>LN554846.1:0-2400000 GCA_000953695.1 Aliivibrio wodanis
AAGATCGCTTAATATATATAAGATCTTTTAAAGAGATCCTTTATTAGATCTATTATATAGATCGCCGATCTCTGTGGATAAGTGATAAATGATCAATAGGATCATATACTTTGGATCGATCTAAAGTTGTTACTTTTCTTTGATCTTCGATCGGATTACTTGAGGACAAATAGCTTACTTATCCACACGCATGTTGAGCCTTAGATCTTATTCAATGGATAACTATAAGTTGATCACTGGATCTTTGTATAGTTATCCACATAGTAGCTATTTTCTATTTAATAACTTTTGTTACGTTTATAGATCGAATTATTAACAAATGTTCTGTTTTAGCCACAACTCAGCAGGTTCTTCAGGAATGCTGCTTTGGGTTATATCAATTTCTAAAAGTGGGTATTTTTCTATTGCACCGAGCTTAAGAAGGGTGTTTTGTAGAGATTTACCTGCTGCACAGTAGGTATCATAGTTCGAATCACCGATTGCAATAATGCCAAACTCTACTTCTGAAATATTACTAGCGTTATCGGATAACTGTTGAATAAAAGGTTTGATATTATCTGGGTAATCACCAGCTCCATGGGTTGATACAACTAATATCCAGAAGCTATTCACTTCAATTTCAGTAAGATTTGGTTGATTATGGATATCTGTCATAATATCCATTTCTTCTAATAAATCAGCAATGTGATCGCCTACGTACTCAGCGCCACCAAGAGTACTCCCCGTAATAATAGATACGTTTTTCATGAATTTTTCCTATAAAAAATGGGCTATTACAGCCCATTTGTGTGTGATGATCTAGGTAAGTATTAATGTAGTATTATTTACCAATACAGAATGAAGTAAATATGCGGCCTAATAAATCATCTGAAGTAAATTCACCAGTGATTTCACTTAAGTGTTGTTGAGCGATTCTAAGCTCTTCTGCTAAGATTTCACCTGCCATATAGCCTTCAAGCTGTTGTTGTCCTATATCAAGATGCTGAGCCGCTTTTTCTAGTGCTTCTAGATGGCGTCTACGAGCCATAAAACCACCTTCTTGATTACCAGAAAAACCCATACACTCTTTTAAATGTTCACGTAGAGCATCAACACCTTCGCCAGTTTTTGCAGATAAACGAATAAGTGTTGGATCGTTAACATGACAGATACCAAGATCTTCGCCTGTTTGATCTGCTTTATTACGGATCACTGTCATGCCCATTTTTTCTGGTAGTCGGTCAAGAAACTCTGGCCAAATTACTTTAGGATCGGTAGCGTCAGTGGTTGTGCCATCAACCATAAATAAAACGCGATCGGCTTGAGCAATTTCATCCCATGCTCGTTCAATACCAATACGCTCTACTTCATCAGAGGCTTCACGAAGGCCAGCAGTATCAATGATATGCAAAGGCATACCATCAATGTGAATGTGCTCTCTTAGTACGTCACGCGTGGTTCCTGCTATATCAGTAACGATAGCGCTGTCTTTACCAGATAAGGCATTTAGTAGGCTAGATTTACCCGCATTAGGGCGTCCAGCAATAACTACTTTCATCCCTTCACGCATGATCGCCCCTTGATTAGCTTCTTTACGAACAGCATTTAAGTTATCAATGATCCCTTGTAGATCACCGCTAACTTTGCCATCAGCAAGAAAATCGATCTCTTCTTCTGGGAAATCAATGGCGGCTTCAACATAAATTCGTAGGTAAATAAGTGATTCTACTAAGGTGTTAATTTTGTCTGAGAATACCCCTTGAAGTGAATTTAAGGCAGATTTTGCTGCTTCTTCAGAGCTGGCATCAATTAAATCAGCAATCGCTTCAGCTTGCGCTAAGTCCATTTTGTCATTTAAGAAGGCTCTTTCTGAGAACTCTCCAGGACGAGCTGTGCGTATGCCATCGATTTTTAAAATACGTTTGATTAGCATGTCCATAACGACAGGGCCACCATGACCTTGTAGTTCTAGAACGTCTTCACCAGTGAATGAATGAGGATTTGGAAAGTAAAGTGCAATACCTTGATCAAGTTCTACACCGTTTTTATCTTTAAACGGGGTGTATTCAGCGTAACGAGGCTTAAGAGCCTTTCCTACTACTTCTAGAGCGACTTGTTGAGCTTTAGGGCCTGAGACTCGAATGATGCCTACGCCGCCTCGGCCAGGGGCTGTTGCTTGTGCAACGATAGTGTCTGTATGTAATGTCATGATTATTCTTAATGTCTATTGCTTGAGCATATTGTAAGCGGATAAAACAAAAAAGGCGACCAATGGCCGCCTTTTGTTTATCTCTTTAGAAAGTGAACTTACTTAGAGTGTAAGCCCTTTTTCTCAAGTGCACGATAAATCAGAGTCTGCTGAATTAGCGTTACGATGTTTGATACTAACCAGTAAAGAACTAAGCCAGATGGGAACCATAAGAAGAACACGGTGAACATAACAGGCATGAATGTCATGATCTTCTGTTGCATTGGGTCCGTTACTGTCGTTGGGCTCATCTTCTGGATTAAGAACATACTTGCACCCATTAGTAATGGCAGGATGTAGTATGGGTCTTGTGCTGATAAATCCGTGATCCAACCAAAGAATGGAGTATGACGAAGTTCAACTGACTCCATTAGTGCCCAGTACAGAGAAATGAAGATAGGCATTTGAAGAACAATTGGTAAACAACCACCTAATGGGTTTACTTTTTCTTTCTTGTAAAGCTCCATCATTTCTTGGCTCATGCGTTGACGGTCGTCGCCAATACGCTCACGCATTGCTGTCAACTTAGGTTGAAGCATACGCATTTTAGCCATTGAAGTGTATTGTGCTTTCGTTAGTGGGTACATTGCACCACGAACGATGAAAGTCAGAACAATAATTGCTAGACCCCAGTTCACAACGATACCTTGAATGAAAGACAGCAGCTTGTGAAGTGGTGAAGCAATGAACCATAACCAACCGTAATCAACAGTTAAATCTAGGTATTCTTGAGTTTCTGCCATTTCTTTTTGTAGCTTAGGACCAGTCCAAAGTGTTGCTGAAAGCGTTTCTTCTTGGCCTGCAGGAATAGTTACCGAAGGCATACGAACGCCGATGTAACCGTAATCACCAGCAACACGAGAAGTTAGCGTTGCGCTATTTACGTTACGTGGGATCCAAGCTGAAGCAAAGTAGTGCTGTAGCATGCCTGCCCAACCTTGACCGTTTGTCATGTCGATAGATAAGTTTTTATCTTCCATGTCGTCAAAGCTGTATTTTTTGTAGCGCGTATCTGCTGTTGAGTAAGCACCACCACGGTATGTTGGCATTGTTAAGCTGCCACCATCATCCATTAAGTTTTGCTTTAAGTTTGCATACATCTCTACTGTTGCTGGTGCTGAAGATTGGTTATTCACCGTATATTCAACATCAACAGCATAGCTATCACGCTTAACGATAAGAGTTTTAGTATAAGAAATACCATCTTTCTCTAGCGTTAAAGGAATACGTAATTCGTTTTGGCCATCAGCTAAAACGTAATCTGCTTTTTGTGTAGTAAATTGTGCACGGCCAGCATTTGAGTCAATACCTTGAGGGCCTATTAAGCCACTTTGAGCAATATAGCTGTGAGTCGCATCATTTTTAAGAAGAATGAATTTTGCTTCAGAGTCTAATTCAGCGTCGTATTGATTAAGAACAGATTCAATGATGTCACCACCCAATGTATCTACTTTTAAAGTAAGCACATCAGTTGTGATTGTAATCAGCTTATCAGACTGTGCTGAATCTGCTGGAGTATCACTGCTTGCTGTCGAAGAAGTTGGAACATCACCATCCGTCTGTGTTTGTTGAACGGTACTAACTGTAGCTGGTTGCTGCGGATTAGTTTCTACTTGCCATTGTTGGAAAAGTAAAAAAGAAACTAAAGCCAGTGCTAGCAACAGAATATTACGTTGGGTATCCATCGTTATTGTTCTCTGTCTTTATGCTGCTTGGGTGGGACGGGGTCATAGCCCCCATCATTCAAAGGATGACATTTTAATAGACGTTTGCCAGATAGCCAACACCCTTTTACTAAACCGTGTGACTTTAGTGCGCTAATTGCATAATGTGAACACGTTGGAGTAAATCGACAGCGAGGTCCAATCATTGGACTGATGACGAGTTGATAAACACGGATTAGACCGATTGCTATCCACGAGAAGGGCGAGACAGGCGCTGCCATAATTTGTCTAATAGCTTGTTGAAGTCTTCGTTACTCAGTTCTTGAGCACTCTTTTTAGCGATAACCACAAAGTCTTTCGCAGGTAAGGTATGTTGCTTATTGCGGAAACTTTCACGAGTAATACGTTTAAACTTATTGCGACCAACAGCAGTTTTAATTTGCTTTTTAGGAACAGCAAGACCTAAACGAGGGTGTGATAGTGAATTTTCTCTGGCAAGAATGGTGAAGTGAGGTGAGCCGGCTCGGTGAGCTTGCTTGAAAACAAATTTGTAATCTTCGGGAGTTAACAAGCGTAACTCCCGAGAGAAGTCGTAATTCATCAAAATAATCTATTGATTACTTAGATAGACGCTTACGGCCTTTAGCACGACGAGCGTTGATTGTGTTACGACCGTTCTTAGTTGCCATACGAGCACGGAAGCCGTGAGAACGTTTACGCTTAAGAACTGAAGGTTGGAAAGTGCGTTTCATGGTATTACCTTATTACTGATCAGTAGTTATAGGTTTGATTTAAACCCGGCGTGGGACGTACATTCCGACGCCTCTCAACAAAGAGGCGGAATTGTAATCATTGACAGAAAAATAGTCAATAAGAGGTTCCACGTATTTTCCGGACGATGAATTATACGTTTTGTGAGCGAGAGCGCAAGGATCTTTATGCGATCCCGACTTGATTCAAGAACTTTTGTAATTTAGGATCCTGTGGATAACCAAAAATTTGCTCAGGCGTTCCTTGTTCGACGATCTTTCCGTCGGCCATATAGATAACTTTATCGGCCACTTCTTTAGCAAATTGCATTTCATGAGTAACGACCAACATGGTTTGATGTTGAGTTGCTAATTTTTTCATTAATGCTAGCACTTCATTTACCCATTCAGGATCGAGTGCTGACGTGGGTTCATCAAACAATAGCAGCTCAGCTTCTAATGCCATTGCTCTGCCAATACCTACGCGCTGCTGTTGACCCCCAGAAAGAGCGGCAGGGTAGCTATCTCCCTTATCTCCAAGGCCTATATCATCTAATATTTGTTGAGACTTTTTAAGTGCGTCAGCTTTGTTCCACTTGTGGACAGTTATTAAGCCTTCAGCAATATTTTGTCGTGCGGTCAAATGAGAGAATAAGGCGTAGTTTTGGAATATAAAGCCTGTTTTTCGTCGTAACGCTAATACTTCTGTCTTGGTATTTTTTTCAGCATCAACGCTGACATCATCAATACTGATGATCCCCTTATCGGCTGTTTCAAGAAAATTCACACATCTTAGTAAGGTGGACTTGCCTGTACCACTAGAGCCTATGATGGCAATTATCTCACCTTTATTAATCGTTAAATCAATACCAGAGAGAACTTCTGTATCACCAAAGCTTTTATGTAGGTTGGTTATTTTTATCATCGCACATAGGCCTTATTTAGTTTAGTTTCAGCCCAAGTTTGTACTCGGGTTAGAATAACGACAACACCCCAATAAATAAGAGCGACTGCTAAAAAGGCTTCAAAGAACTTAAAACTAGAAGAAGCTTCCATTTGTGCTTTTGCCATGATCTCTGAAACACCAAGAGTAAAGGCCAAAGAGGTAGATTTGATCATATCGATGAAATAATTCATTAATGAAGGTAAAGCAACTCGAGTTGCTTGAGGAAGGATGATACGACGCATCGCTTGAGGTGTTGTCATGCCGATAGATAAGCTTGCTTCCATTTGGCTGCGATCAACACCAATAATAGCGGCACGAATACTTTCGGCCATATAAGCTGCAAAATGGAGCGTTAAACCAATAACAGCAGCACTAAAAGCATCTAATCCAACAAAAATTGGAAATACTTGCGGTAAACCATAATAAAGTAGGAACAATTGAACAAGTAGTGGTGTTCCGCGGAAGAAGCTGATGTAAAGCTGGCTAAGCTGATCCAATACCGGCACTTTAAAGACTCGTAAGTTAGCAAGAATTAACGCTAGAGCTAGTGCAAAGAATAGGCCCCATATCGCCATTTCTAGTGTCGTACCTAGATACTTAAATAGTATCGGTAGGAGTTCAATCATATATGCAAAATCAAATCCCATGATGTCTCTCTGTTATTGGTATAAAGAAAAGTGATGAGTAAACAGTATTGACTATATATTCGATAAGCAATAAACACAAAACCCACTACGCTATCGCTATATAGTGGGTTTATTCTTCATTTCAATGAATGCTTACTTAGTGATTAGTATGGCTTACTTAGTTACATCTGCGTCAAACCATTTTTTAGATATTTGAGCTAGAGTTCCATCTGTACGCATTGCATCTAAGGCTTTATTCACCTCTTGTTGAAGCTTTTGGCCTTTTTCATTTTTTACGAACGGCCAAGCATTTTCGATGGTTTCAAAAGGTTCGCCTGCTAATTGTAGAGGTAATCCTGATTTCTTAATCAATTGAGCAGCAGATAGACGATCCATAACAAACGCATCAGAACGGCCTAGTGCTACATCATGCTCAATACCTGTGTCGTATGTTTTGATGTTTATTTGACCTGATTTGTCGTTATCACGCAATAATTTCTCAAAATTAGAGCCTAAATTTACCGCCACTGTTTTTCCAGCTAAGTCATCAATACCCTTGATGCTGTCGTTACCTTTACGAACGGTAATTTGAGCACCATCGACAACATAAGGGTCTGCAAAAAGGTATTTTGCTTCACGTGCTTCTGTTTTGGTAATTTGGTTTGAAATAGTATCAATACGACCGGTTTCTAATAGGCCAAATAAGCCCGAAAAACTCGCCGTTACGTATTCAACTTGGTAGTCATTACGGCGACCAATTTCGTCCCATAAATCGACTTCAAAACCTTGTAGTTTATCTTGCTTAACAAAGGTGAATGGGAAATAACGACCAGACATCCCTACTTTTACTTCGGTTGCCGCTTGTGCAAACTGTGTTGCGGCTAAGGTTAACGCTAATCCTGTAAGAATGTTCTTTGTCCATTTCATGATTGATACTCCCATTATTCATCAGTGATAAGCATAGTACTTTTTTTGCGAGTGACCTCTAAATACCCTATGGTTATTTGTAATAACTAAACGATCAGTAGCGTCTATTTTTCATCCATTGTTGATGGATTTGGGTATAACTTAGGTAAAAAGTGTGTCGATCTAGGTAAAAAAGCGTGATCGGTGTGAATAACTCCGATCTTATTCACTGGATCATCGATCTAATACTGGCACAATAGTTATCCACAGTATAAAATCGATGACCTTTTTAAAATTAATTATGAGTGGGGTTGTCCGTGTCTTCATCGCTTTGGCTGCAGTGTTTACAGCGCCTTCAAGAAGAATTACCTTCCGCAGAATTCAGTATGTGGGTTAGACCCCTACAAGCTGAATTAAATGACAATACCCTTACGCTATTTGCGCCAAATCGATTTGTTCTCGATTGGGTGCGTGATAAGTATTTAAATAGTATTAACTCATTATTAAATGAGTTCTGTGGTAGTGATATCCCTACTTTACGTTTTGAGGTAGGTAGCAAACCTGTCTCTGCGCCTCCAGTACCTAAACAAAGTGCTGCGGATGTGGCAGCAGCTACATCGGCACCAGCGCAACTTCAAGCGCGTCAATCGGTACATAAACCCTGGGAATCAGCAGGCTCAGAGCCTATTGCAGCAGATTTAAATCATCGTTCAAACGTCAATCCTAAGCATAAGTTTACGAACTTTGTTGAAGGTAAATCAAACCAACTTGGATTAGCAGCCGCACGGCAAGTATCAGATAATCCAGGCACAGCTTACAATCCATTGTTTCTATATGGCGGTACAGGTCTGGGTAAAACCCATCTGTTACAGGCTGTGGGTAATGCTATTATTGCTCGTAAACCAAATGCTAAAGTTGTGTATATGCATTCGGAGCGCTTTGTTCAGGATATGGTGAAAGCATTGCAGAATAACGCTATTGAAGAGTTCAAGCGTTATTATCGCAGTGTTGATGCTTTACTTATCGATGACATTCAATTTTTTGCTAATAAAGAGCGTTCTCAAGAAGAGTTCTTTCATACCTTTAATGCATTATTAGAGGGTAATCAGCAAATTATTTTGACATCAGATAGATACCCTAAAGAGATTAACGGCGTAGAAGATCGTTTAAAATCACGTTTTGGATGGGGTCTTACGGTTGCGATTGAACCGCCAGAATTAGAAACTCGCGTTGCTATTTTAATGAAGAAAGCAGAAGATCATCAGATTCATTTAGCCGATGAAGTTGCTTTTTTTATTGCGAAGCGTTTACGCTCAAATGTGCGTGAATTAGAAGGTGCATTGAATCGCGTTGTTGCTAATGCTAACTTTACTGGTCGCGCAATTACGATTGATTTTGTACGTGAAGCTCTTCGAGATTTATTAGCGCTTCAAGAAAAGTTAGTCACGATCGATAATATTCAAAAAACCGTTGCTGAGTACTACAAGATTAAAATGGCGGATTTATTGTCTAAACGCCGTTCTCGCTCTGTGGCTCGCCCACGTCAATTAGCAATGGCATTATCAAAAGAATTAACCAATCACAGCTTGCCTGAGATCGGTGATGCGTTTGGTGGTCGTGATCATACGACGGTACTTCATGCTTGTCGTAAAATAGCGCAATTGCGTGAAGAGAGTCATGATATTAAAGAAGACTATTCTAACCTAATTCGTACATTATCATCGTAAGTCATTATCTACTTTTACATAAACGAGTATTATGAAATTTTCTATTGAACGCAGTCTGTTATTAAAACCACTGCAACAAGTATCTGGTGCCCTTGGTGGCCGTCCATCATTACCGATCTTAGGTAATATCTTACTTCAGGTAGAAAATGGTCAACTGTCGATGACAGCAACCGATTTAGAAGTAGAACTGATCAGTAAAATAACGCTAGAAGGTGATTTTGAAGCAGGTGCTGTAACTGTACCTTCACGTAAGTTTTTAGATATTTGTCGTGGTTTACCTGATAGTGCAGCCATTACGATCGTATTAGAAGGCGATCGTATTTTGGTTCGTTCTGGCCGCAGTCGATTTACATTGGCAACATTACCAGCAAATGATTTCCCAAACATTGAAGGTTGGCAGAGTGACGTTGAGATCACTTTATCTCAAGCTCAGCTTCGTAAGCTAATAGAAAGCACACAGTTTTCTATGGCGAACCAAGATGTTCGTTACTACCTCAATGGTATGATGTTTGAAACGCAAGGTAATATCTTTCGTTCAGTTGCGACGGATGGTCATCGAATGGCCGTATGTAATATGCCTATTGGACCTGAATTACCTGAACAGCAAGTGATCATGCCGCGCAAAGGAATTCAAGAACTGGTTCGCCTTCTTGACTCGCCAGATCAGAGTGTTACCTTACAATTTGGTAATTCAAATGTGCGTGCCGAAGTGAATAATTTTGTGTTTACTTCTAAGCTTGTTGATGGACGTTTTCCTGATTACCGACGTGTAATGCCGCAAAGTAGTAATAAAACATTGGAAGCCGATTGTGACGAATTACGCCAAGCGTTTTCTCGTGCTGCGATCTTATCTAATGAAAAATTCCGTGGTGTTCGCGTTAATTTAGCAAATAACCAAATGCGTATAACAGCAAACAACCCAGAGCAAGAAGAAGCAGAAGAGATCTTAGATGTAGATTTCCAAGGCGACGAGATTGAAATTGGGTTTAATGTAAGTTACGTATTAGATGTATTGAATACATTAAAATGTGAGCGTGTGCGAATTTCAATGACAACAGCGAATGCAAGTGCGTTAGTTGAAGATTGCGCTAATGATGAAGCACAATACGTTGTTATGCCAATCCGTCTATAAGATATTAATTATCAATGCCATTATCACGCTTAATTATTAATGATTTTCGCAATATAAAGACGTGCGACATTCAATTATCATCAGGATTTAACTTCGTTACTGGTGCGAATGGCAGTGGAAAAACCAGTGTTCTAGAAGCGATATATTTACTAGGGCACGGTCGTTCATTTAAAAGCTCGTTAACTGGTCGAATTATTCGAAATGACTGTAACGAGCTTTTTATACATGGGCGTTTTATCACACCAGAGCAGTTTGAATTACCTATCGGCATAAATAAACAGCGAGATGGAACAACAGAAGTTAAAATAGGCGGAGAAAGTGGTCAAAAACTGGCACAATTAGCTAAGGTTTTACCACTTCAACTGATCCATCCTGAAGGATTTGAGTTAGTTACTGATGGCCCTAAATTTCGCCGAGCATTTATTGATTGGGGAGTGTTTCACGTGGAACCTGCATTTTATGATGCATGGAGCCGAGTGAAGCGACTTACTAAACAGCGTAATGCATTGTTAAAAACGGCACACAGTTATCGAGAGTTAAGCTATTGGGATTTAGAACTTGCGCAATTGGCTGAAAAAATAGATCAATGGCGTGTAGACTACATCAATCACATATCTGAAGCGACTCAACAAATATGTCAGGCATTCTTACCAGAATATGACATAAAGCTGTCATACTATCGCGGTTGGGACAGAGAAACCCCATACGCAGATTTGCTCAAGAAAAACTTTGAGCGAGATAAACAGCTGGGCTATACCGTCGGCGGCCCAAATAAAGCCGACTTACGAATTAAAGTTGCAGGCACTCCTGTTGAGGATGTGTTGTCTCGTGGTCAACTTAAGTTGATGGTATGTGCGCTACGATTAGCGCAAGGACAACATTTAACTGAGGCAACAGGAAAGCAGTGCATCTATTTAATAGACGATTTTGCTTCTGAACTAGATAGCCACCGTCGCCAATTGCTGGCTCAATATTTGAAACAGACGAAGGCACAGGTGTTTATTAGTTCAATAACTGCTGATCAGATTGCAGATATGCATGATGAAGAAAGCAAGATGTTCAAGATAGAACATGGCAAAATAGCCCAAGGATAAAAACGCGAGAGTAACTCATGTCAGAAAATTATGATTCATCGAGTATTAAAGTACTAAAAGGTCTGGATGCGGTACGTAAACGTCCGGGTATGTATATCGGCGACACCGACGACGGTACTGGTCTTCACCACATGGTGTTTGAGGTTGTCGATAACTCAATCGATGAAGCTCTTGCTGGTCACTGTAATGATATTATTGTAACGATTCACGAAGATAACTCTGTTTCTGTTACTGATGATGGCCGTGGTATTCCAACTGAAATTCACGAAGAAGAAGGCGTATCAGCAGCAGAAGTTATCATGACGGTACTTCACGCGGGTGGTAAGTTCGATGATAACTCTTATAAAGTATCTGGCGGTCTTCACGGCGTAGGTGTTTCGGTTGTAAACGCATTGTCTGAAAAAGTTGAACTAACGATTAATCGTAAAGGTGAAATCTTTCAACAAACGTATTGTCACGGTGAACCTCAAGCGCCATTAGCGGTTGTGGGCACAACAGACACAACAGGTACTAAAATTCGTTTTTGGCCTAGTGAGCAAACATTTACAAACGTTGAGTTTGTGTATGACATCTTAGCTAAACGTCTACGTGAACTTTCATTCTTGAACTCTGGTGTGTCTATTATTCTACAAGACATGCGTGAAGAAGATAAATCTGATCACTTCATGTTCGAAGGTGGTATTCAAGCGTTCGTTACTCATTTAAACCGTAATAAAACGCCTGTTCACCAAAAAATATTCTACTTTGATGCTGAGCGCAAAGAAGACGGTATTGTTGTTGAAGTTGCTATGCAGTGGAATGATTCTTACCAAGAGAACATCTTCTGTTACACCAATAATATCCCTCAACGCGATGGTGGTGCTCACTTATCTGGCTTCCGTTCAGCGTTAACGCGTACATTAAATACCTTCATGGACAAAGAAGGCTTTTCTAAGAAAGCGAAATCATCTGCATCAGGTGATGATGCGCGTGAAGGTCTAACGGCGGTTGTTTCTGTTAAAGTTCCTGATCCTAAATTCTCAAGCCAAACTAAAGATAAACTGGTTTCTTCAGAAGTGAAGTCTGCGGTTGAATCGGCAATGAATGAAAAATTAGCTGAATTCTTAGCGGAAAACCCAGGCGAAGCAAAAATGGTTTGTTCTAAAATCATTGATGCAGCTCGTGCACGTGAAGCGGCTCGTAAAGCTCGTGAAATGACTCGTCGTAAAGGCGCGTTAGATATTGCAGGTCTTCCTGGTAAGCTTGCTGATTGTCAGGAAAAAGATCCTGCACAATCTGAACTATATATAGTGGAAGGGGACTCTGCTGGCGGTTCAGCCAAGCAGGGACGTAACCGTAAAAACCAAGCGATCCTTCCGCTGAAAGGTAAAATTCTAAACGTAGAAAAAGCACGTTTTGATAAAATGATCTCTTCTCAAGAGGTTGGAACATTAATTACTGCATTAGGTTGTGGTATTGGTCGTGACGAATACAATCCGGATAAACTACGTTACCACAACATCATCATCATGACCGATGCCGATGTCGATGGTTCTCACATCCGTACTCTACTTTTGACTTTCTTCTATCGTCAAATGCCTGAGCTGATTGAACGTGGCTACATCTACATTGCTCAACCACCACTTTACAAAGTGAAAAAAGGTAAACAAGAGCAATATATTAAAGATGAAGAAGCGATGGGTGAATACCAAATCACGCAAGCGTTAGACAATGCGGCGTTATTTGTTAACCCAAATGAGTCAATCTTCGGCCAAGAGCTTGAAAATTTAATTCGTACCTTTAATGGTGTAGTTAAGTTACTTGAGCGTATGAGTCGTCGTTACCCATTACCGCTATTAAATCGTTTAGTTTACACGCCTCGTTTAACTCAAGACGAGTGTGAAAACGAAGCGACAGTTCGAGCGTGGACTGAGGCATTAGTTGCTGATCTTAATGAGCATGAAACAGGTGCAAGCCAATATAATCCGGATCTAGATTTTAATGAAGAATTAAATATTCATCAGCCTAAGCTTGTTGTGCGTACTCACGGTGTTCAGCATGAATACGTATTAAGTGCAGATCTACTGAACTCGAAAGAGTACGGTCGTATTGCTGATTTATCAGAAGCGCTTAGTGGTCTGATTGAAGAAGGTGCTTATGCACAACGTGGCGAGCGTAAGCAACCAGTAGAAACACTGGATGAAGCGATTGCATGGTTAATTAAAGACTCTCGTCGTGGTGTTTACTTACAGCGTTACAAAGGTCTAGGTGAAATGAACCCAGAGCAGCTTTGGGAAACAACGATGGATCCTGATTCTCGCCGTATGATGCAAGTAACTATCAACGATGCAGTAAGTGCTGATGAGTTGTTTACTACGTTAATGGGTGATCATGTTGAGCCGCGTCGTAACTTCATTGAAGAGAACGCACTACGTGTAGCTAACTTAGACGTATAAATTTTTAATTCTATATTTTGCCAGTTAGTCCTACTTCTGCGTCGAAGGTGCTCACTTATGTTCATAAGCTCCGCGCCTTCTTCTTGAATTAGAACGAACTGACTTCATCTAGAATCATAAATGCTTAAGTTGAATATTAAGAAGCACTGCTGTTGGCGGTGCTTTTTTTTGTCTGGAATTTGGGGTTTATTTTTATTTATTGTTCAGAGGGTTAGCGGTTTTTTTGGTTTAAATCGAAAAATAAATAGCCAGCATCTCTTGAAAGTAAAATCACTGGGCCACATATCTAGTTATGAAGAGGATGCCGAAAGGGTCTTTTGAAAATGACTTGTCCAAAATGGAAAGTCTTATAATTTGATAGAGTCAACTAGGGACCCAAGTTTGGGGTAGTTGTGCTCACTATTGCTTAAAGTAAAGGATAGTATTATGCGTAATGTAGATTTCACACCACTGTACCGTTCAGCAATTGGTTTTGATCGTCTTTTCAATCTAATGGAAAATAACACGGCAAAAACAAATGGCGGTTACCCTCCGTACAACATCGAGCAAAAATCTGAACATAACTACCGTATAACCATGGCGGTGGCGGGTTTTGCTGAAGAACAAATCGATTTAACTCAACACGAAAATATGCTGATTGTACGTGGTGAACGTCCTGATGCTGATGAAACTAAAACCTATTTATACCAAGGTATTGCAGAACGTAACTTTGAGCGTAAATTCCAGTTAGCGGATTACGTGAAAGTGGTGGGCGCAACCATGGAGAATGGTTTACTGCATGTTGATTTAGAACGTGAAATTCCAGAAGCGATGCAACCACGTAAGATTGCTATTAACGGCAGTAATTTACTGGAAAGCTAATCGTAGCTTGGTAAGAATTTGAAATGGAGGCGCTGTGATAGCGCCTTTTTTTTGTTTGCTATTTGCTGAATAATTAATTAATGACTCATCGCTTTTCCATCACCAATAAATGGCATCGGTAGGAGTGGTTAATTTAGCGATGACAAACAGAATTGTTGACTCCAAAGCGACAACTCATTACCTAAGTTGATTAGATCATAAGCACATAACTCACCGCTTTTTATTTACTCTGAATACGCCTTCAACACTTCTTCAGCAATGATATCGATGCCTTTTTGCATCATGGCTTCATCTTGTACGTAGTTCATACGTAAGCATTGGTGAGCATGATCCCAGCTGTCATCTTGGCCAATAAAGAAGTATTCCCCAGGGACAATTAAGACACCGCGTGATTTCAAGCGTTTGTACAGTTCCATTGTGGTGATTGGCAGTTCATCAAACCATAGCCACAAGAAAATAGCGCCTTCTGGCTTGTGAATACGAAAGCGAGGATCGGTAATCGCCGTTTGTAGCATCTTAACGGCAGCTTGAGATTTGTGACGGTAGAACGGCTGTATTACGTCTTCACTTAAACGCAATAAATCACCAGACTCAATCATGTGCAGACCCAACGCTGGTCCCATACTTCCCGGCGCTAAACTGATAATGCCGTTTAGATTGGTCATCGCTTCTGTCATTTTCTCATTAGCAATAACAATGCCGCAGCGTAAGCCTGGTAAACCTAACTTAGACAGACTCATGCATAGAATGGTGTTTTCATTCCAAAATGGCGTGACGTCTTCAAAGATAATATTAGGGAAAGGGGTGCCATAAGCATTATCGAGAATTAATGGAATATTATTGTCACGTGCTAGTTTATCCAGCTTAATCACTTCATCATCAGTGATTACATTACCTGTAGGGTTTGTAGGACGAGAAATACAGATAGCGCCAACAGAATCATCAACTTTTAGTTGGCTAAAATCGACATGGTATTTAAACAAACCGTTATCGAGCAATTCAATCTCTGGACGATAAGAAATGAAGCTATCAATTTCTAATTCAGAATCCGCATAACCAATATATTCAGGTGCTAAAGGTAATAAAATTTTCTTTTTAGAGCCATCAGCATAAGTACCTGCTAATAAATTGAATAAGCTAAAAAATGCACTTTGAGAACCATTGGTTAGGCTGATGTTTTTAGAGCTGATATCCCAACCGTAGGTCTCTTTAAGTAGTTTAGCTAGTGCTTTCACAAAGCTGTCTTTACCTTGCGGGCCATCATAGTTAGCCATCGCTGCAACCAATTCACCAGAATCGAGCATTTTTTGTGAGGCGTCTTTAAAGTAGTCGAGCATGGCGGGAATGCCTGCAGGGTTACCGCCACCGAGCATGATTGCTCCAGGAGTGCGTAGGCCATCATTTAGGTCATCCATTAGTTGGGTGATCCCGCTGTAACGAGTAAATTTTTCGCCAAATTGAGTAAACTTCATTACGACTACCGTGATAATTAGAGAGTGGATGTATTGATTGTTTTAACAACATACCTCAACGCCAAACAGAGATAAAGAGCCAAGATGAGCCCTTATTTCACTCATTAGGCTGTAAACTCAACGTGATTTTTCATAAAGTGCTTATTTTTGCTACTCCCAAAGGGGTCTGCGAGGTATACTTCTTGGTTATATTTATCAACCATCGCGCGAATTAAATTATGCAAAAATACGATATCAAAACCTTCCAGGGAATGATCCTCGCGCTGCAGGATTATTGGGCACAACAAGGTTGTACGATTGTACAGCCACTAGATATGGAAGTGGGTGCAGGTACATCTCATCCAATGACATGTCTGCGTGCACTTGGCCCAGAGCCAATGGCTACCGCTTATGTTCAACCATCTCGTCGTCCTACGGATGGCCGTTATGGTGAGAACCCTAACCGTCTGCAGCACTACTATCAATTTCAGGTAGCGTTAAAGCCTTCTCCAGATAACATTCAAGAGCTGTACTTAGGTTCTTTAGAAGTGCTTGGTATCGATCCTCTTGTTCATGATATTCGTTTCGTAGAAGACAACTGGGAAAACCCAACATTGGGCGCTTGGGGTCTAGGCTGGGAAATCTGGCTAAACGGCATGGAAGTAACGCAATTTACTTACTTCCAACAAGTTGGTGGTCTTGAGTGTAAACCTGTTACTGGTGAAATCACTTACGGTATCGAACGTCTTGCTATGTACATTCAAGAAGTAGATTCGGTTTACGATCTTGTATGGAACCATGGTCCTCAAGGTGTAGTTACTTACGGTGACATCTTCCACCAAAACGAAGTTGAGCAATCGACGTACAACTTTGAACACGCAGATGTTGATTTCCTACTTGGTTTCTTCGACCAGTGTGAGAAAGAGTGTAAAGAATTGCTTGAGCTTGAAAAGCCATTACCGCTTCCAGCGTACGAGCGCATTCTAAAAGCAGGTCATGCATTCAACCTGTTAGATGCTCGTAAAGCGATCTCAGTAACTGAGCGTCAACGTTACATTCTTCGTATTCGTAACCTAACTAAATCGGTTGCAGAAGCATACTATGCATCACGTGAAGCATTAGGCTTCCCTATGTGTCGTTCTAATAAACCGACAGCAACTGAGGAGAAGTAATCATGGCGAAGAATTTTCTAATCGAATTAGGGACAGAAGAGCTTCCACCAAAAGCACTTCGTTCATTAGCTGAAGCGTTTGCTGCTAACTTTGAAGCAGGCCTTAAAGCGGCTGATTTAGCACACCAAGGTGTTAAATGGTACGCAACACCTCGTCGTTTAGCGCTTAAAGTGGCTGAATTAGATGAAGGCCAAGCGGATAAAATCGTTGAAAAACGTGGTCCAGCTATCGCATCTGCATTTGATGCTGACGGTAATCCAACTAAAGCAGCTCAAGGCTGGGCTCGTGGTAATGGTATTACGGTTGAACAAGCTGAACGTCTAAAAACAGACAAAGGCGAATGGCTACTTCATAAACAATCAGTGAAAGGCCAACCGGTACAAGAGCTTGTTGTTGAGTTAGCAGCAAAAGCACTTGCTGGCTTACCAATTCCTAAAGCAATGCGTTGGGGTAACTCAGACATTCAATTTATTCGTCCAGTGAAAACGCTGACTATCCTATTAGGTGATGAATTAGTTGAAGGCTCTATCCTAGGTGTTGCTTCTGCTCGTACTATTCGTGGTCACCGTTTCATGGGTGAAAGCGAGTTTACGATTGATTCTGCTGACCAATACCCTGCGATCTTAGAAGAGCGCGGTAAAGTAATGGCTGACTACGATGCGCGTAAAGCGATCATCCTTGCTGGTGCTAAAAAAGCAGCAGAAGCGGTTGGCGGTATTGCGGATCTAGAAGACGAGTTAGTTGAAGAAGTAACGTCTCTGGTTGAATGGCCTGTGGTATTAACCGCTAAGTTCGAGCAAGAGTTCTTAAACGTTCCTTCTGAAGCACTAGTTTACACAATGAAGGGTGATCAAAAGTACTTCCCTGTGTACGACCAAGAGAAGAACCTACTTCCTAACTTCATCTTTGTTACTAACATCGAATCTAAAGAGCCTCGTCACATTATCGAAGGTAATGAGAAAGTGGTTCGTCCGCGTCTTGCTGATGCTGAGTTCTTTTTCAATACAGACCGTAAGCGTCCGCTTATCGACCGTCTGCCTGAACTAGAGCAAGCTATCTTCCAAAAGCAATTGGGCACAATCAAAGACAAAACAGACCGTATTACTGAGCTTGCTGGCTACATCGCTGAGCAAATCGGTGCAGATGTTGAGAAATCTCAACGTGCAGGTCTTTTAGCTAAGTGTGACTTGATGACATCAATGGTATTTGAATTTACAGATACTCAAGGTGTTATGGGTATGCACTATGCAACTCACGATGGTGAAGATGCACAAGTCGCATTAGCGCTTTACGAGCAATACATGCCTCGTTTCGCTGGTGATGATCTACCAAGTACTGATGTATCTGCATCAGTCGCAATGGCAGATAAACTAGATACACTTGTGGGTATATTCGGTATTGGCCAAGCACCAAAAGGCTCTGATCCATTTGCACTTCGTCGTGCTGCACTGGGTATCCTACGCATCATCGTTGAAAAAGATTACAACTTAGACCTAGTTGATCTAGTGGCTAAAGCGCAGTCTCTATTTGCTCTAGAAGATGGGTCAACTAAGCTAACGAACGCAAACGTAGACACTGACGTGATTGATTTCATGCTAGGTCGTTTCCGTGCATGGTACCAAGATGAAGGTTTCAGCGTAGACATCATCCAAGCGGTACTTGCTCGTCGTCCGACTAAGCCTGCTGATTTTGATAAGCGTGTGAAAGCGGTATCTCACTTCCGTGAACTAGACGCTGCTGAATCTCTAGCGGCTGCGAATAAGCGTGTAGGTAATATCCTTGCGAAATTCGATGGTGAACTGGCTCAAGAAATCGATCTGGCTCTTCTACAAGAAGATGCAGAGAAAGTATTGGCAGAGAAAGTTGAGATCTTAGCTGAAGCACTAGAACCCGTATTTATTGCAGGTAATTATCAAGAAGCATTAAGCCGCCTAGCTGAGCTACGTGAACCTGTTGATGCCTTCTTTGATGGTGTTATGGTTATGGCTGATGATGAAGCGCTTAAGATTAACCGCTTAACGCTGCTTAATAAGCTACGTAACTTGTTCTTAGATATTGCAGATATTTCATTGCTTCAGAAGTAATAAATAGCTTTATTTAATGAAATGCCTCGCTTTGCGGGGTATTTTTTTGCTCAATTTTGCTCAAATATCATATTTTCGAGAATTAGAGGTTAATAATCGAGATAACAGTGACTACAATTGAGCTTCTTCTCTTTTATTTAGGCTGCTGATTTCGATGAAATTATCTGTATGTGCAACCCTTATTTCTCTGTCTTTAATGGTTGGATGTCAAAGCACGTCATTACCATCAACAGATAGCTCAACATCGATCTCAATTCCTGAACCGATTTCAGCAGTCCAAACGCCAGTTCAAGTTTCTGAATCCTATGAGCAGATTTGCCCAACGTTAGGGATCCAACCCGTTACAGTTTCGGTATCAGATTTTTGGTCCGAAGGTGAGGTAATTACTGATGCGTATTCCGGCAATATCGCACCAGTTAAAAATGGAACAGTGACATTAACCCCTAGTCGTCATAGTGGAGGAGTGCTCTTATTAGAGTCTCAAGCTAAAAAACCTTCTTTTGATTGGCATAGTGCAACTTTTTATTATGTCGCAACTGATCGTTTTCATAATGGTAACAGTTGGAATGATCATAGCTACGGACGTCAGGAATCGAAGTACGGTTTTAAAGGTGGCGATATCGCTGGGTTGACTCAAAAGCTAGATTATCTAGCAGAGTTAGGTGTTGATGTATTATGGATATCAACCCCTTTAGAACAAGTACATGGATGGTTACCAAGTGAATATGGCAATAATCCCGTGTATCCGTATGTAGGAGGTTCAACGTTAGATTGGACTGAATTAGATACAAATATGGGCAGCGAACAAGAGATGCGAGCCTTTGTTGATTTAGCACACCAGTTAGGAATGAAAGTTATATGGAGCATGGACACTGAGCCGTCTAAACCTACATTGGCTGATTTACAACAATTTGGTATTCAGCCAAATCAAGAGGCTGACCTGCCAAGTTACTGGAATGAATGGCAACCTAAAGAAGGTGAAAATCTAACTCATTACCTTGATGAATTTAAGGGCGAAAATGGTCAAATCTCTGAGTGGTGGCCAGAGGTATGGTTTACTCATTCTCAATCAAAAAAAATAGCTTCTGCAAATGCAAAGGTCAACGATAGTGTTGTGCCTGAATTTTTCTTTAATAAACCAACAACGAAGGTGACATTAAGTCACCAAACTAAAGATGAACTTCTTACTAAATGGATAACCTCTTGGGTTACTGAATTTGGTATTGATGGCATAGTCTTAGCTCAATCTACCCCTGAATTAACATCCAAAATAGAACACGCAGGTAATGATGCGTTTAAACAGTGGAAAGAGAGCAATCCATACAAGGCGGTAGAGTTATCTTCTTTTCAAGTTATTGATTTAGATAAACCTAATCATTTTGTTGTTAAACGTTTTCCTATTGAACAATACCAACAAGGTTGCTTAACTATTTCTAATTATCAAGAGATGGAACAAAGCGTACCAAGCTTGACGACATTAACGTGGTTTGACCAAGAGAATAAGCCAGAGTTAAGTCGTGGTAATTATGCAAAATATCGTGACAGTGCCTCAGCATTACTGTTATCAGAAGGCAGTGCTTTAATCTGGTATGGCGATGAAAGTGCAAAATCTGGTGATATTTATAGTGAAATGAATTGGGATGAAATGACAGGTCTAC
Organism: Aliivibrio wodanis; assembly: GCA_000953695.1. Taxonomy (GTDB): domain Bacteria; phylum Pseudomonadota; class Gammaproteobacteria; order Enterobacterales; family Vibrionaceae; genus Aliivibrio; species Aliivibrio wodanis. The sequence continues at coordinate 20,733 of LN554846.1, forward strand.
GTTTATCATTACAATCTCACTGGAAAAAGCTATTAGCGTTTAGATCAAATCACTCTTCATTATCAAATGGTGAGCAGAAAATGGTAAAAAACAGCCCATACTATGCTTTTACTCGTGAGAATTCGACAGATAAAGTGATGGTGGTATACACCGGGGAATAATTAAAAATCAGAGTGTGATGTTTGCCATATTGCTTTTATTCTAGAGGTGATAATCTATCTTTAGGACAGGTTGTATTGGTCGATGTTTCTTAAGGAAAGGAGCTTATCATGACTCGCTTTTTAGCTATATCACCGCAAAGCCAATGTTACTTATTTACAGTAGCGTTAGCGCTCAATTTATTAGGAATGGTATTAACGGATATGTGGGTACCTATGGTGGTCGGAGCTATTGTAACAACAGCATTATCTGTTGATGCTTGGGTTCGGGTTCACTATGTTTTACCAATGAAAAAAGAGATGCGTAACTTGCAGCATGAAATAGAAAGTATTCAAAAGCAAGTACGAGACATCAGTACACAAAATCAATAAATCGACTACTTATGATGTAGTCTAAATAAAGGCGACAAGTGCAGTCGCCTTTATCATTTCTAAACTGGAAGTCCTTTGCGGATTAAAAACCGATAAGGGAGAGTACTGGTATCTTCTGTTATAAGTTCATGATCCATAAAGCGACAAAAACTTGGAATATCACGAGTGGTAGATGGGTCATCCGCTTTAATTAGTAACGTTTCCCCATCCTGCATCTGTCGAATTGTTTTCCTAACCATCATTACAGGTTCAGGACAGCGTAGTCCTTCTGCTTCTAGTGTTTTGGTTGCTGTATCAAAGTTGATGGTCATTACTGTATCTCATTACAATTAAAGGCGACTAAGATCATACTGCTGTAAAAAAAATAATCAATACACGTTGGCAAAGAACTGAAAAGAGAGTAAATTATTTTGTTAACAACAAATTAACATTGGACGATTAGTTTGTTGTCTTAGCCATTCTAGTTATGGATAGAAAAAGCAACAGAAGGATCGCCATTATGCTTACTCAAATTGATCGCCTAACTATTTATTGTGTATTGTGCTTTGTAACTATTTGCTCTTTAGTTCTACGTACACCTGAGAACATGAGTCTGTTCCCATTAGTAAGTCTTGCCTCGGTAATGATTGCCTTAACCGTAGAGCTAAAGACATGGACAGAAAGTGAAGCAGCAGAAGAGCAAGATTATTAGAATTACGCCTTACAACGTAACAATACCCAACAGATAAACCAATATATATATTTACTCTCCAGCTTTCCCGTTTTTTATCACTCTTAGTTCTAAATAAGAAGTGTATAAATTGCGGGATTTTTTTTGTTCAAAAAACAGTTACACTCACTGAACAGTTATGCTGATTAGGTTAGATAATGGAATTAGAAGAAGTTTATCGTCGAGATTTGAATTTACTTATTGCACTCAGAGTTTTATTAGAAGAGAACAGTGTTAGCCAAGCGGCCATAAGATTGAGTTTAAGCCAATCAGCAATGAGTCGTGTTTTAGGTCGATTAAGAGATTTGCTTGGTGACCCGTTATTTACCCGTCAAGGGCAACACCTAGTTCCTACCCAAAAAGCACTAGAGATTAATGCACAGATAAATCAACCTTTAGAATCTTTACGTCAGTTACTAACCCCTAGTGACTTTACCCCAATGCATTGTGATCAGCATTTTTTAATTGCGACCACAGATTATGCGATGCAAACGATCCTGCCTTACGCTCTTCCTAAGATTTACGAACAAGCGCCGAACATATCATTGGAATTTACTTCTCTTAATCATGAGAACTTGTTTAAACAGCTGAGTACTGAAAAAGTGGATATGGCGATCTGCCGTCCGATTGGTTCCGTATTACCATTGAAACAAGAAGTATTAGGGCAAGTAGGGGTGCTATGTTTGCTTTCTAAAAACCACCCGCTTGCTGGAACTCGTTTAACTCTTGATGATTACTTATCATTACCTCATGCAATGATAGCTATTAGTGATGGTGTAAAAGCATTATTGGACAATGCACTATTGGGACAAAGGGAGAGAAGACTTGTGCTGAGAGCTTATCATTTAGAAGCGGCCCTCGCGATTGTAGATAAAATGCCGTTAGTAATTACGGTTCCGGCTGATCTCGCTTATTTAGTGGCAGATCGTTATGAGCTAGTCATTAAACCTTTACCGTTTGAGTTCATTCCATTTGATTACTCTTTGATCTGGCATTCTCGTTGTGACTCTTCATCAGCACAAACATGGCTTAGACGCGTAGTAAAAGAAGAGTGTGGAAAGTTAATTGAAAAGCGCATTGAAGATATTGGCTTTGTTTAAGACGATTACTGCGTATCCCGATTGGTATTATAGTGGGGCGGTATAGCAGCATTGATCCCGTATTTAAATGTAATTGATAATATTCATATTGAATAATGCTTCCCAGAGTTATGAACTTAATTCGATTTTGGGTTGGCTCTGTCCTAACGTAGTGATTTTGAGGGAGAGAGTGATGGAACAGATATACCAGAAACCAACCAATTCATTTGTTATGGCTTCGTGGGGGGCTTTTATTATTGGTACTACAGCGTATTTATTCGGATTGTGGTACTCAAATATGGAGTTAAATGAAAAAGGGTATTATCTCTCTTTACTGCTATTAGGCTTATTTGCTGCGATTTCTCTACAAAAAACTATAAGAGATAAGCAAGAAGGCATGAATATTACAGTCATGTACACCATGTGCTGTCGAGTTGCTCTAATTGCTGCGATAGCCTTACTTGCCGTTGGATTAAGAAATGCAGAACTACTGTTAAGTGAAAAGGGATTCTTTACAATGGCCTATACACTCTCTTTATTCTCCGTTGTGACAGTGCAAAAAAATGTACGAGACATTGCAGCAAGCGGTGATGAAATAACAGAAATCCCCGAAGAGATCATAGAGTAATACTAGAACTACTCAAGCTCTTATCTAGGTATCACCTAATTTGAAATCGAAATAAAAAAGGCAGCGATTAGGCTGCCTTGGTTTACTGATGTTTTCACATTAACGCTCAGCTAGGTAGGGCTCAGCGTTAAATTCTTTTTTAGTTGATAGACTAAATTTTGATTACTACACGACCAGTGATCTGACCGTTAGTGATGTCTTCTGCTGCTTGAATTGCCTCATCAAGAGAGACTTCTTTAGTTGCTTGAGCATAGAACGAGTCAGGTAGAAGAGTTGACAGTTGTTCCCATGCTTTGATGCGTTTTTCACGAGGACACATTACAGAGTCAACACCTTGTAGGCGTACATTACGTAGAATGAATGGCATTACCGTTGTTGGTAAATCAAAGCCACCCGCAAGACCACATATTGCTACTGCACCGTTATAATCAATTTGTGCTAAGACTTTAGCCAGTACCTTGCTACCCACAGTATCAATTGCGCCAGCCCATAGTTGTTTTTCTAATGGTTTTGCAGGCTCTTCTAGTTCGCTACGCTCAACAATGCGTGATGCGCCTAATGATTTAAGCAGCTCACCATTTGAAGAAGCTCGACCCGTTACTGCTGCAACCTTGTAACCTAATTGGTTAAGAAGAGTGATAGATACACTACCTACACCGCCACTTGCACCTGTTACTAAGATCTCACCATCTTCTGGTTTAATACCCGCATCAACAATCGCTTGTACACATAGCATTGCTGTAAAACCAGCCGTACCGATCGCCATTACTTTTTTAGCATCTAAACCTTTTGGCATTGGTACTAACCAATCACCATTTAGGCTCGCTTTTTCAGCCATGCCGCCCCAGTGACCTTCGCCTACACCCCAACCAGTTAGAACTACTTCATCGCCAGCTTGGTAACGAGCATCATCAGAGTGTGATACCACACCTGCTAAATCAATACCTGGAACCATAGGGAAGTTACGAACAATACGTCCTTTACCAGTAATCGCTAAGCCATCTTTATAGTTTAGAGAAGAGTAGTTTACATCGATTTTTACGTTACCTTCAGGCAGTTGAGACTCGTCGATCTCAGTAACGGCAGCAATGGTATTTCTCTCTTCTTGATTCAGAACTAGTGCTTTAAACATAACGAACTCCAGTAAGGATAAATAACGATTATCAAACAGTGCGTTTGACCAATGAGATAAGTGTAGGTGAGTTAGTCAAATAAAAAAAATGATACTTAAACATGACTAATATGCGTTTTTTGCATAGATCCTTAACGAAATTATTTCACAATAAAAAGCAAATAAGATCTTTACTTTTTATTGGATCGTGCTATTTTGCTCCCTTGCTCTGATGTACAGAGTTATTAATACAAGCAATAAGTACAAGTAAAACCCTCAGAAAAATATCTTCGAAAAAGCTATTATCTCCGTGTTTCATTTCACTTTTCCAATTATTAATAATTGAACATTTCAGCAGATCGTTAGCAGCGAATAAGCCTAACTGGATCTATTTATAATGTAATATGACCGTGTGCTATCGAAGTTGTGAAAATGCGTTGGCTTTATACCTAATATCGTTATTGGGCTATCTACTTTTTTAAACCGTTATTTTAAAGATAAGTAGATTGATGAGGTAAAGAACGTACAACTTCTCTATGTATAAATTACATAAGATAAATATCTCTTCTCAGGCTAAACAAGCGCATCGTATTGATGCATGTTTATACTAAAGTTAAGAAGGATATCTCATGTCTAAATCAACAGGCAGAAAGCGTTTTTGGTTCCACCAAGCGCGTGATACAAAAATCATCTCTAAAAAATAAGATGATAAATACGATACCAAATTAGGTATCAACTCGAAAAAAGTCGCCCAAGAAGGCGACTTTTTTAGTTTTTACGGTTTAGAACGTGTATTTCTAAGGTCGTTCAAACACGGTAGCAATACCTTGACCAAGACCAATACACATAGTCGCGACACCAAGTTTAGCCCCAGTACGTTCCATGTTATTGATTAACGTGGTGGCAATTCGAGATCCAGAACAACCTAATGGGTGTCCTAGCGCAATAGCCCCTCCATTTAAGTTAATCTTCTCTTCCATGACATCCATTAAACCTAAATCTTTAATGCATGGTAGGGATTGAGCTGCAAACGCTTCATTCAATTCGAACAAATCAATCTCATCAATCGATAAACCTGCTCGTTTCAGTGCTTTTTGAGTGGCTGGAACCGGTCCATAACCCATTATGGATGGATCGCAGCCAGAGACTGCCATTGAGCGAACTTTCGCTCGAATGGTTAAGCCTAATTCATTGGCTTTTTCTTCGCTCATAACGAGCATTGCCGATGCACCATCAGAAAGAGCGGATGAACTGCCTGCGGTAACCGTTCCGTTAGCAGGATCAAATGCAGGTCGTAGGGCAGCTAAACCTTCGAGTGTTGTTTCCGGACGAATAACTTCATCGTGCTTTACTAATGTTAGAGCACCATGTTCATCATGACCTTCAATCGGTAAAATTTCAGAATCAAAGTGACCTTCAATCGTTGCTTTGTGTGCTTTTTGGTGTGAAGCAACGGCAAACGCATCTTGCTGCTCACGAGTAATACCGTGCATCTTACCTAGCATTTCAGCGGTTAACCCCATCATGCCAGACGCTTTAGCAACACTTTTTGATAATCCAGAATGGAAATCAACGCCGTGATTCATAGGTACATGACCCATGTGCTCAACACCGCCAATAATACAGATGTCAGCATCACCCACCATAATGGCACGAGAGGCATCATGTAGAGCTTGCATCGATGAACCGCACAAACGGTTAACCGTGGTTGCAGCGATAGACTTGGGTAAGCCTGCTAATAACGACGCATTACGAGCAATATTAAAGCCTTGCTCTAAGGTCTGTTGAACACAGCCCCAATAGATATCTTCGATTTGATTTGGATCGACCTTTGGATTTCGTTCTATTAGACCTTTCATTAAATGTGCAGATAGGTCTTCGGCGCGAGTATGACGGAATACCCCATTTTTAGAACGCCCCATCGGTGTTCGGATACAATCAACAATAACGACATTTTTCATGATAAATTCTTCCTTAAACTGATGCAGGTGATGGTGATTTAGGGGCAGGGTAATAACATTCTCCAGCCGCTGCTTTTTGTTTGATACTTTCTGGTACTTGGTAAACCGCACCGAGTTGTTCAAACTCTTTCGCCATCTCTACATAGGTTGATAATCCAATCGCATCAAGATAGCGGAAAACGCCACCTTTGAATGGAGGGAAACCTAATCCATACACTAATGCCATGTCAGCTTCTGCTGGTGAAGCAATAATGCCTTCATCCAAACAACGGATCACTTCATTAATCATTGGGATCATCATACGAGCGCTGATCTGCTCTGAGGTATAAGGTTGAGTAGTGTCTGTTACTGTTGCGATGATTGCACTGGTGCCTTCATCTACGTTTTTCTTTGGTTTTCCTTTTCTATCGACGGTATAAGCATAGAATCCAGTGCCATTTTTCTGACCGTAACGGCTCTCTTCAAACATCGCATCAATCACATCGCGTCCGTCTTTTGCCATTCGATCAGGGAAACCTTGTGCCATCACCGCTTGGGCGTGATGAGCTGTATCAATACCAACAACATCAAGTAAGTAAGCAGGTCCCATTGGCCAGCCAAACTCTTTTTCCATCACTTTATCGATTTGTTGGTAGTTACCACCATCACGCAGCAATAAACTAAAGCCTGCAAAATATGGGAAAAGGACGCGGTTCACAAAGAAGCCAGGGCAATCATTAACAACAATCGGGGTTTTTCCCATTTGTGAAGCGTACGCAACGACGCGATCAATCGTTTGTTGTGAGGTTTTTTCACCACGAATAACTTCAACCAGAGGCATGCGATGTACAGGGTTGAAGAAATGCATACCACAGAAGTCTTCTGGACGTTTTAATGATTTAGCTAGCAATGAAATCGGAATGGTCGAGGTATTCGAGGCTAAAATGGTTCCCTCATTAACTTCACCTTCTACTTCAGCTAAAACAGCCGCTTTGATTTTTGGATTTTCAACGACTGCTTCAACAATGATGTCTTTAGTTTCGATTCCACCATAGTTTAAAGATGGAGTAATGGAAGAAAGTGTTTGTGCCATTTTCAAACCAGATAAACGTCCGCGTTCTAATTGCTTATTCAAGAGTTTAGAGGCTTCGTTCATGCCTAAATCTAACGAAGGTTGAGCAATGTCTTTCATTAAAACAGGAACGCCTTTTGAGGCTGATTGATAAGCGATACCACCGCCCATGATCCCAGCGCCGAGTACGGCTGCACTTGTGACGGGTTCACTGTTTTTAACCGCTTGTTTTGCTTTACTCTTAACAAATTGGTCGTTTAAGAAAATACCGACCAATGATTTAGCCACTTCGGTTCGAGTGAGGGCAACAAAGTGTTTGTTCTCAATGGCAAGTGCTTCATCACGGCTCATGCCAGCACTTTGTTCAATGGATTTAACTGCGGTAATTGGTGCAGGGTAATGTTTCCCTGCCATTTTCATGATCATACCTTTAGCGACATTAAATGACATCGCTGCTTCTAATGGCGATAGTTGCAGTGGAGCTTTTTTCTGTTCGCGACGTTGTTGCCAATTTAATTGCCCATCAATCGCTTGTTTTAGCATAGAGATAGAGGAATCTATTAAGGTTTCACGTGAAACAATGCCATCAATCATACCTAGTTTTAAAGCATCTTTTGCTCGTTTCGGTTTGCCTGTCGTAATTACTTCCATTGCAGGGTCGGCACCAATTAAACGAGGTAGACGAACAGAGCCGCCCCAACCCGGCATTATGCCAAGTTGCGTTTCAGGTAAACCAATCGATGCGGTTTCATCCGCTAAACGAAAATCAGTAGCAAGTACACATTCACAACCGCCACCCAGAGCAAACCCAGTAATCGCGGTTAATGTAGGAACAGGAAGGTCTTCTAGTTTATTAAAGATGACATTGGCTTGGTGAAGCCACTCACTCAGTTCTTCTGGTGGGGTATCAAATAATCCAAGAAACTCAGTAATATCTGCTCCCACAATAAAGGCGTTTTTACCTGATGAAAGTAAGAGTGCTTTTAATTCTTTTTGTTCGTAAAGCGCATCAATAGCTTCACCAAGTGAATGTATAGTGGCAAGGTTGAGCTTATTTACACTGCCTGTCGCATTAAACACTAAGTGAGCAATGCCTGATTCGATGTAGTCTACAGAGAGGTTTTCACCTTGATAAATCATTTTCTATCTCCATGAAATAAGAACCAGATCCGAGTATTCGTTATTATAATAATCTGGTTTGACCAGTTAATAGTGGTGTTAAAATGCACAGATATCAAACTAAATTTAACATTTTGTTTACGTTTGTCTTGGTTGATCACAAATTTACTTTCTTCGATTAGCGAATAAATATCAGCATAGAAAGCGTAAATGTCGTTATAAGTGATACACTTTAAGGTTCCATTTCTAGTATCAGTGTAGTCTATGAATGATCAGCCATATCAAGTACCAAAAGCGATGGCAGTATTTGAAGAAGAGATAAAAAAAAGTGTCTTTATTACCTATCTCGCTAGAACATCATCTATTGATGAAGCCAAAGCGTTTGTGGCAGAAATAAAAACGAAACATTCTGATGCTAGGCATAACTGTTGGGGTTTTGTGGCTGGAAGACCTGAAGATTCCATGAAATGGGGCTTTAGTGATGATGGCGAACCTTCAGGCACAGCAGGGAAACCTATCCTTGCTCAACTAAGTGGCAGTGGAATTGGTGAAATTACAGCGGTGGTGACTCGTTACTCTGGTGGGATCAAGCTTGGTACTGGTGGGCTAGTAAGAGCTTATGGCGGCGGTGTACAACAAGCATTAAAGCTAATTGAAACGGAAGAAAAACGGATTACCGATACTGTGATTTTACATTGTGATTATAATTTAGTGAGTTTAGTCGAAACCTTGTTGCATCAATTTGAAGGACAACAAGTGGCTGCGGATTATAGTGATAGAGTGATCATGACTGTCGAGTTAGAAAAACGCGTTATTAGTGAATTTAAAACCGCGCTAATTAACAAAAGCGGTGCCAAAATTGAATTTCCAACCCAGTAATTCAATTCATATAAACCATTAGGATGTGAGTGACGCGAAGCGTTCAATAAATCATGCAGTTTCGTTCAATTATTCGAATCGTGGGTATTTTACTCGCGGTTTTTAGTTTTTTTATGCTGGCTCCAGCTCTTGTTGCGTTTATTTATCGTGATGGTGCAGGTGTTCCGTTTGTTATTACCTTTTTCTTATTATTGGCTGGAGGCGGTGCGCTTTGGTTTCCAAACCGACAGCATAAACGCGAATTAAAATCTCGCGATGGCTTTCTCATCGTTGTACTTTTTTGGATGGTAATCGGCAGTGCGGGTGCGTTGCCATTTTTGCTTTCTGGCTCTCCTGATATTTCGATAACCAATGCCTTTTTTGAATCATTTTCTGGGTTAACGACAACAGGGGCGACCGTTCTTACGGGGTTAGACCATTTGCCAAAAGCGATTCTATTTTATCGTCAACTTCTTCAATGGTTTGGTGGTATGGGTATCATCGTTTTGGCTGTTGCGATTCTTCCTGTGTTGGGTATCGGTGGTATGCAGTTATATCGTGCCGAAATTCCAGGCCCTGTGAAAGATTCTAAAATGACCCCTCGAATTGCAGAAACTGCAAAAGTACTTTGGTATATCTACCTAACCTTAACGATTGCTTGTACTTTAGCGTTTTGGGCTGCAGGCATGGATTGGTTTGATGCGATTTCTCACAGTTTCTCAACCATTGCTATTGGTGGATTTTCTACTCATGATGCGAGTATGGGGTATTTCAATAGCCCAGTGATTAATGGAATTACAGTGGTATTTTTGCTTATCTCTGCTTGTAACTTCTCATTGCATTTTGCCGCATTTGCTTCTGGTGGCATACATCCTAAATATTATTGGAAAGACCCAGAATTTAGAGCGTTCATCTTTATTCAGGTATTATTGTTTCTTATCACTTTTTTATTGTTACTCAAACACAGTACTTATGATTCGATAGGGACAGCGGTTGATCAGGCTCTATTTCAGACCGTATCAATTTCAACAACCGCAGGTTTCACAACAACCAGCTTTTCTGAGTGGCCACTGTTTTTACCTGTATTACTGTTATTTTCATCTTTCATTGGTGGTTGTGCAGGCTCAACAGGCGGCGGCATGAAGGTGATTCGTATTTTACTGTTATCACTGCAAGGGATGCGTGAATTAAAACGTCTTATTCATCCAAGAGCTATTTTTACCATTAAAGTTGGTAGTAAAGCGTTACCTCAACGAGTGGTTGATGCGGTATGGGGGTTCTTTTCTGCTTATGCTTTGGTGTTTGTTATCTGTATGCTGGCATTAATTGCAACAGGTCTTGATGAGTTAACCGCTTTCTCTGCGGTTGCGGCGACATTAAATAACTTAGGCCCAGGTTTGGGTGAGGTTGCGGTGCATTTTGGTGAAGTAAATGATTCTGCAAAATGGATTTTAATTATCTCAATGCTATTTGGTCGTTTGGAAGTATTTACCTTACTTATTTTGTTCACGCCGACGTTTTGGCGTAGTTAGTTTTTAGTATTAAAAAGTTTTAAGAGGTTACTGTGGAAAGAGTATTGCTTCTTCACTCAAGCCGTGAAGGTCAAACCATTAAGATATTGGATTACATTGCGACTAAGTTAGAAAGTGGTGTCCAATGTGAATTAGTAGATTTACATCAGCCGTTAACGGTTTCATTTTCAGATTATGATCGTGTAGTGATCGGTGCTTCTATCCGTTACGGTCACTTGAATAAGAAGTTGTATCAGTTTATCACTCAGCATCAAGTGGCTTTGGAACAAGCTCAAGCTGCATTTTTTATTGTGAATCTGACTGCTCGTAAAGAGGGTAAAGATACCCCAGAAACCAGTGTATATTTTAAGAAGTTCTTATTGAAGTCTTCTTGGGTTCCCGCTTTGCAAGATACGTTTGCTGGTGCGTTATTTTATCCTCGTTATAATTTCTTTGATCGCTTTATGATTCAACTCATCATGAGAATGACGGGTGGGGAGACGGATCCAACCAAAGAAGTTGAATATACAAACTGGTTGCGTGTCGATCAATTTGTTGAAAAGATTAAAAAAGGTTAATTTTCACTCGTTTTGAAAAGAATTGTGCGATAGAGATAGAAATTTTAGTTTAGATGCTGTTTTTTAGCATGTTAGCTATGGATTTTCTTGTGAAAGTCATTACAATAGCACGCACAACAGGGGTGTAGCTCCAACTGGCAGAGCAGCGGATTCCAAATCCGCGTGTTGGGAGTTCGAATCTCTCCACCCCTGCCATATTTAGAGAAGGCTCATATCGAAAGGTATGAGCCTTTTTGCTATTTGTAGTTTGAGAAAAGAGCCGCGGATTCCCCCACCATAAGAACGCGCGTGTTGGGAGTTTGAATTACTCTAGCTTTGTCATATTTAGAGAAGGCTCATATCGAAAGGTATGAGCCTTTTTGCTATTTGTAGTTTGAGAAAAGAGCCGCGGATTCCCCCACCATAAGAACGCGCGTGTTGGGAGTTTGAATTACTCTAGCTTTGTCATATTTAGAGAAGGCTCATATCGAAAGGTATGAGCCTTTTTGCTATTTGTAGTTTGAGAAAAGAGCCGCGGATTCCCCCACCATAAGAACGCGCGTGTTGGGAGTTTGAATTACTCTAGCTTTGTCATATTTAGAGAAGGCTTGTATCGAAAGGTATGAGCCTTTTTGCTATTTGTAGTTTGAGAAAAGAACATGTGATGAGAGTGGGCTCTCAGACTTATTCTTACTTATTGACTATATTCATAATAGAATTAATTTATTGAGTAATAAGCAGAGACAACTCATGACAACATTTCAAAAAGACTTCTTATGGGGCGGGGCAATTGCTGCGAACCAAATTGAAGGCGCATTTCAAACGGATGGTAAAGGCTTATCAACATCAGATATGCTCCCTAATGGTATTCTTAGCCCGTCACAAACAAGAGAAAATAGAACTGATGGCATAAAAGATCTCGCTATTGATTTCTATCATCGTTATCCAGAAGACATTCAATTGTTTGATGAAATGGGGTTTAACTGTCTACGTCTGTCTATCGCGTGGACACGTATCTTTCCAAATGGAGATGATGCAGAACCAAATGAAGCAGGGCTTGCTTACTATGATGCTATTTTTGATGAATTAGCTAAGTACGACATTCAGCCGTTTGTGACTCTTTCACATTATGAAATGCCTTACGCTTTAGTTGAAAATTATGGCGGATGGAGCAATAGAAAGGTTATTGATTTTTTTGAACGATACGCCAAGGTAGTGTTTGAACGTTACCAAAGCAAAGTTAAATTATGGCTGACATTCAATGAGATCAATATGTCATTACATGCACCATTTACCGGTGTAGGGCTACCTGATGAGGCTGATGAGCAAAGTATCTATCAAGCGATACATCATCAATTAGTGGCGAGTGCTCGTGTGGTTAACTTATGTCATCAAATGCTGCCAGAGTCTAAAATTGGCAATATGTTACTTGGTGCAATTAACTACCCATACACTTGTCACCCTGATGATGTGTTGGCTGCAATGCATGAGAATAACCAATGGCTATTCTTTGGTGATGTACAAGTTCGTGGGAAATACCCAGGTTATATGCTGCGCTACTTCCGTGAAAACGAGATCACAATTGATATGGAAGATGGCGATTTAGAAGAGTTAGCCAAAGCAAGCGTTGATTTTATTTCATTTAGTTATTACGCCAGCGGATGTGCAAGTGCCGATCCAAAGAAAAAAGAGGTTGGTAATATTATCGCGAGTGTTCCTAACCCACATTTACAAGCAAGTGAGTGGGGATGGTTGATTGATCCGAAAGGCTTACGCATCTTATTAAACTTCTTACACGATCGTTATCAAAAACCACTGTTCATTGTTGAAAACGGTTTAGGTGCGAAAGATACAGTAACAGAAGAAAATACCATTGAAGATGATTATCGAATCGCCTACTTGAATGATCACCTAGTTCAGGCTCATGAAGCGGTACTTGATGGGGTCGAATTGATGGGGTTTACCTCGTGGGGACCGATTGATTTAGTCAGTAATTCAGAGGCTCAACTTGATAAGCGCTATGGTTATATTTATGTCAATCGTAATGATAACGGTGAGGGAAACTTACAACGGCTCCCTAAAAAGAGCTTTTACTGGTATCAGAATGTAATTAAAACTAATGGAAATTCATTAATCTAATTATTTAATGTGATCTATGTCTTGTTTTTTGGGGCGTAGGTAGTAGAATTCGTAGCTTAATTAATCTTCTAGGGTTTTATAAAATGGGTTACGATTTAGGTTCTGTTTATCTTGGTGAAATCGCGGCAAAAAAAATGCTGAATGAAGTAATGTTCGGTTCGCAACAACCAAGAAATAAAAAACAGACGTAACAAAAAAACTTTGGAAAGGATTCGAAAGCGTTAATACTAAAATGGCAAACATGGTGAGTGGCTATACTCCGGTATTAACTTGGTAAATGATTTACTGAATAATACAAAAGGTGCTTAAATTTAGCGCCTTTTTGTTTGCCATCATTAAAGGATAGGAGTAGCATTTAACTTGTTATTTGGCTGTGATACCAAATACGGGTGATGGATTTCCACCTTTAACCGCTCTAATTTTAGAGATAATGATTCCTACTGTAGCGTACCCGATCGGATGACTCTGATCATTATGGGCTAGATCCGTCTATAGTAGAGCCGTTTGTTATTTCTCTTCTCTCCTAAGATAGTCTATCCTTTTGATTCATCACTATTAAAAGATAGAACTCATGGCACATCCTCTTAATCGTAATTTTCAAAATCTATTTCAAGTGATTCGTTGGTCATTACTTGTCATTCCTGTCGCTTTGCTAGTCGGCTCATTTAATGCCTTTTTTTTATGGCTGTTAAGTGAAGCAACTCAAGCTCGTGTTGCCAATCCTTGGCTAATTTATCTTCTGCCGTTGGCAGGTTTAGTGATCGTATACAGTTACCGCAACTGGGGGAAAAACTCAGCAGGTGGTAATAACTTGATCATGGATGAAATAAATGAAGCGGGAGAGGGTGTTCCTGTTCGAATGGGTCCCTTGGTATTAATTACGACGGTTATTACGCATCTATTTGGTGGCTCGGCAGGTCGAGAAGGTACGGCGGTTCAGATTGGGGGGGCAACGACAGATTTGTTGTCTAGAGTGTTTAAGTTATCTGAAGATGATCGAAGAATGATGCTGACGGCTGGTGTTGCAGCGGGTTTTGCGTCTATCTTTGGCACCCCATTTACTGGCGCTATCTTTGCGCTTGAAGTGTTATTTATTGGTCGTATTAAATTCAATGCCATCATTCCTGCTTTGTTGGCGGCAATTTTAGCAAATGTCGTGGCCTCTGCATGGGGGGCTCATCATACTCATTACTTAATTAGTTTTGATCAAGTCAGTACTTTATTTGGTCATGCGGTTGATATCGATCTGGTATTAATGGCGAAGGTGATTGTTGCTGCGATTGCGTTTGGCTTGGCTGGTTACTTGTTTGGTGAATTAACTCACGGCTTTAAAGATTTATTCAATGCCACGCTTAAAAATCCATATTTAATCGTAGTGGTTGGTGGCTTAATGGTTATTGTAATTACTCAACTTATTGGTAATTACGATTACATTGGTATCGGCGTATATCCAAGCCGTGATGGCGGTGTGAGTATAACCTCGGCGTTTACTGCGGGTGGTGCTGAGTGGTATAGCTGGATTCTAAAACTGTTATTAACAGCAATTACGTTGGCGGCTGGCTATAAAGGCGGTGAAGTAACCCCGTTATTTTTTGTTGGGGCAACCTTAGGTAATTTCTTAGCGTGGGTGATGGGTGCTCCCGTTGATCTGTTTGCTGCGTTAGGGTTCTTAGCGGTATTTGCAGCTGCTACTAATACACCTTTAGCTTGCACTATTATGGGGGTTGAGTTGTTTGGTGCTGATTACTTACCTTACTTTGCATTAGCGTGTTATACCGCGTATTACTTTAGTGGTCATACTGGTATCTATTCTTCTCAGCGTGTTGCTGTATCTAAGACATTAGAGCATGGTCGCGATCATGATGGTTCTAATAAAATTGGATCATACCGTGATTATAATTCTTCATGGTTAAAACACTTAGCAAAAAAGCTAACGAAGAAAGAGAAATAGTTTCACATGGAACGTATTCTATAGATTAGAACCTAATGTGCTTCTCGACAAAAAGAACATTTCATTTCTTCCATACTTTCTTTATACTCCGAACACGTTCAGATTTTGATTCTAAGATCTGAAAGAAACTTGTCGGAGTGCTTAGTACTTTTATAGTACGAGCTGAGACCGCATTGCGGGATCCGTAGAACCTGATCAGGCTAATACCTGCGAAGGGAACAAGAGATAATTTTTATCTTAGTTTGTTAGTCACTAACCGAATTATTTAATGATAAATTGTAGCTAAATTTTAGCGTTAATTTATTTGTTTAATTCATAGCATATAGATGCGCAGGTTTACCCTCTGTTGTATCTCAAACTAAGAACCTCTTGCTACAACTCAAATCCGACAAGCAATTATTCTATTTTTACCAAGGAATTTTGCTATGTCGTCAAGTCGTAAACAAGCACGTTTAGATGCTAAAACCAATATTGAATCGCTGTCGGTTCAACCATACCCAAACTCAAGTAAAGTCTATATCGAAGGATCTCGTCCTGATATTCGCGTCCCTATGCGTGAAATCTCTTTGGCTGACAGTTTAGTTGGTGGGACAAAAGAGAATCCAACACTAACGGCAAATGAACCTATTCAAGTCTATGACACCTCTGGTGTTTATACTGATCCAAATTACGATATCGATGTTTATCAAGGTTTACCGAAACTGCGTGAGCGTTGGATTGAAGAACGTAGAGATACCGAAATGCTGAATGGCGTTAGTTCGGTTTATTCTCAAGAACGATTGGCAGATGATACCTTAGACGAGCTTCGTTATGGAAACCTACCAACGATCCGACGAGCTAAGCAAGGGCTGTGTGTAACTCAACTGCATTACGCTCGTCAGGGAATCATCACCCCAGAAATGGAATATATTGCGATTCGTGAAAATATGGGGCGTCAAAAGTTTGCAGATGAACAGTTAAATCATCAACACCCCGGACACAGTTTTGGGGCTAACTTACCTAAAGAAATCACCCCTGAATTTGTTCGTAAAGAAGTGGCAGAAGGCCGCGCTATTATCCCATCAAATATTAATCATCCAGAAGCAGAACCAATGATCATCGGTCGTAACTTCTTAATTAAAGTTAACGCCAATATTGGTAACTCGTCAGTCAGTTCATCAATTGAAGAAGAAGTTGAAAAGCTAGTTTGGTCAACACGTTGGGGCGGCGATACCGTAATGGATTTATCTACTGGGCGAAATATTCACGAAACGCGTGAGTGGATTTTACGTAATAGTCCTGTGCCAATTGGTACTGTTCCTATGTACCAAGCACTTGAAAAAGTGAACGGTGTGGCTGAAAACCTAAATTGGGAAGTGATGCGAGATACCTTAATCGAGCAAGCTGAACAGGGCGTTGATTACTTTACGATTCACGCAGGCTTATTACTTCGTTATGTACCAATGACAGCAAAACGAGTGACTGGCATTGTTTCTCGTGGCGGTTCAATCATTGCAAAATGGTGTTTGGCTCATCACCAAGAAAGTTTCTTATATACGCACTTTCGCGAGATCTGTGAAATCTGTGCTAAGTACGATGTTGCCTTATCTTTGGGCGATGGCTTACGTCCGGGTTCAATTGCCGACGCTAACGATGAAGCACAATTTGCTGAATTAAGAACGTTAGGTGAGCTAACCAAAGTTGCGTGGGATTACGATGTGCAAGTTATCATCGAGGGCCCTGGCCATGTTCCTATGCATATGATTAAAGAGAACATGGACGAGCAGCTTAAGCATTGCCATGAAGCGCCATTTTATACCTTAGGCCCATTAACCACAGATATTGCTCCGGGGTATGATCATATTACATCAGGTATTGGTGCCGCCATGATTGGATGGTATGGCTGTGCAATGCTCTGTTATGTAACGCCAAAAGAGCATTTAGGCTTACCTAATAAAGACGATGTGAAGACAGGCTTGATTACTTATAAGTTAGCAGCACACGCAGGAGATTTAGCTAAAGGGCATCCGGGAGCTCAAATCCGAGATAACGCCTTATCAAAAGCACGTTTTGAATTCCGCTGGGAAGACCAGTTTAATCTATCACTTGATCCAATCACAGCACGTGAGTTTCATGATGAAACACTGCCGCAAGAGTCTGGCAAGGTTGCTCACTTCTGTTCCATGTGTGGACCTAAGTTCTGTTCAATGAAAATCTCACAAGAAGTTCGTGAATACGCTAAAGATACTGAGCAAGTGGCATTAGACCAAGCCATTGAGATTAAAATGATAGATGATCCACTTGAAGGTATGCGTCAGAAATCCAAAGAGTTTAAAGCCTCAGGTTCTGAGCTTTATCATCCAGCGGTAGAAACTGAATAGCTCATCATCTTTCTTTGAAATCAATATTGAAGTTGTATCAATAATAGTCAGTGGTGTTTCACGTGAAACATCACTTGTTTATCGACGAAATGAGGAGAGATGAGTATGTTTACTTTTCCTAAGATTGATAGAAATAAATTTGGTCTTTACCCTGTAGTTGATGATGTGTCATGGATTAAAACCGTGCTTAGCCTTGGGGTGAAAACGGTTCAATTACGAATTAAGAATCCAGAACAAGCAGATATAGAAGAGCAGGTAATCAAAGCAATCGAACTTGGCCGTCAATATGATGCTCAAGTGTTTATTAATGACTATTGGCAGCTAGCTATTAAACACAAGGCATTTGGAATTCACCTTGGACAAGAAGATATAGAAATAGCAGATTTGCAGGCAATATCAGATGCTGGCATTTGCTTGGGGTTATCTACTCATGATGACAGTGAGCTATTGAAAGTGAAAGCTCTCAATCCTAGTTACTTAGCGCTTGGACATATATTTCCGACACCCACTAAAGATATGCCATCACAACCACAAGGCCTAGTTAATTTAGCGAAAAACCAGCAGCTCGCAGGTGATACTCCAACCGTTGCAATTGGTGGCATTGATCTTACGGTCGCAGAGCAAGTGTGGCAAACCGGTGTAGACAGTATTGCGGTAGTTCGCGCGATTACTCAGGCTAGCAATGTCGAAGAAGTTATAACTCAGTTTACCGCTATTCTTGCTAAGCCAAGAGAGAAGAAAAATGTCGAGGCTACTTATGAGTAATTTACTAATGGAGGGGCTCAATGATCAAGACTTCCTCCGTTATAGCCGTCAAGTCATGTTGCCTGATATTGGTGAAAAAGGGCAGTTATCATTAAGAAATAGCACAGTATTGATGATTGGTTGTGGAGGGCTTGGCTCTGCCGTTAGTATGTATCTGGCGGCTGCTGGCATTGGAACCTTAATTATTGCGGATGGCGATAAACTTGAAATGAGCAACTTACAACGTCAAGTGGTTTACCGTAAATCTAACCTTGGTCAAAACAAAGCCATTGCGATGGCGCAACAATTAAAAGAACTAAACAGTGCTGTTACGGTTGAGGTTATCAGTCATCGTTTAAACGAACCTGAATTGTCTCGTTTCATTAACCAAGTTGATGTCGTTCTCGATTGTAGTGATAACTTATTTACTCGTCATGAAATTAATGCAGCCTGTGTGAAGAATAAGGTTCCTCTTATTTCTGGGGCTGCAATTGGATGGCAAGGGCAGTTGATGATGTTCTCTAATCAGCTGCGGGATAATCAAAAAGCATCTGCTTGCTACCATTGCTTGTTTCCATTTACAGAAAGTCAGCAAACACAGAACTGTCAGTCATTTGGCATTATCGGTCCTGTTGTTGGAATGATTGGCAACTTACAGGCGTTAGAAACCATCAAGTATCTCACTCAGCCAAGTTGGGTTAAGTGGAGTTCTATTCATCAATTTGATGGCAGAACACTTCAATGGTCTTGTATTGATATCCCTAAAGACAACACTTGTTCTGTTTGTTGTCCATCCCAACAACGCCATCATGTTTCACGTGAAACAGTGAAAAGCCAAGAATGTATTAATGGAGAGTTTATCTGTGAGTAATCTAATAACAATAGAGCTGAATAATGTGGTTTATCGAATAGAGAAAACACACTCCATTCACTCTTTTCTTTCCCTGCATAAGGTTGATACTCAAGGGTGCGCATTAGCGATGAGCAATCAAATAATCCCAAGATCAGAGTGGCAAACCCGTGATCTTTCTGATGGCGAAAGCATTTCATTATTTCAAGCGATAGCAGGAGGCTAACATGAGTGGATCATTAATCATTGCCGGTAAATCCTTTTCATCACGTTTGTTTACTGGAACCGGAAAGTTTCCCAACTCAGACATAATGCAAAAATCATTAATAGAGTCGGGCTCTGAATTGGCGACCATGGCGCTGAAACGTGTGGAGGTGAATAACCCAGAAGACAATATATTAAAACCAATTGTTGATGCTGGTATTAATCTATTGCCGAATACATCAGGAGCGAAGAACGCTAGAGAAGCCATCTTTGCTGCTCAACTTGCCAGAGAAGCCCTGCAAACCAATTGGTTAAAATTAGAGATTCATCCAGACCCTAAGTATTTAATGCCCGATCCAATTGAGACATTAAAAGCAGCAGAAGAATTAGTTCGTCAAGGTTTTATCGTCTTACCGTATTGCCATGCTGATCCTGTTTTGTGCAAGCGGTTAGAAGAGGTGGGTTGTGCTGCAGTGATGCCTCTAGGGGCTCCCATTGGTTCGAATAAAGGCATTGCCAGTCGTGACTTTTTAGAAATTATTATTGATCAAGCTCGCGTACCTGTTGTGGTTGATGCCGGTATCGGTGCGCCATCTCATGCTGCGTTTGCGATGGAAATGGGAGCAGATGCAGTGCTGGTGAATACGGCGATTGCAGCAGCAAGAAATCCCATAGCAATGGCGACGGCTTTTAAGTTGGCGGTTCAGTCAGGACGACTCGCTTACGAGAATGGTTTAGCGCCAGTAAATACCCAAGCAGTTGCTTCCAGTCCATTGACTGCATTTTTAGATTGATAAGGTGAGTGAAAATGACATTTACCGATGAGTGGAAAAAGTTGAATTGGGATGAGGTGAAACTCTCAATTTACAGTAAAACGGCTGATGATGTAGAGCGAGCTCTGAATAAACCTAAACGTGATCTTGAGGATTTTAAAGCGTTGATTTCTCCTGCAGCGGAAAGTTATCTTGAACTTATGGCTCAAGAATCTGCGCGCTTAACTCGCCAACGCTTTGGGCATACTATTGGGTTTTATATTCCTCTCTATCTTTCTAATCTATGTGCCAATGCATGTACTTATTGTGGTTTTTCAATGGAGAATCGAATTAAGAGAAAGACCCTTAATCAAGACGAAATAGCACAAGAAATTTCAGCAATTAAAACGATGAACTTTGATAGTGTTCTTTTGGTAACGGGTGAACATGAAACCAAAGTCGGGATGAATTACTTTCGTCAAACATTGCCACAAATAAAGCAGTCGTTTAATTACTTGGCAATGGAAGTTCAGCCGCTTGAGCAAGACGAGTACGCAGAATTAAAAACCTTAGGCTTAGATGCGGTGATGGTTTATCAAGAAACTTACCACCCATCGACGTACGCTGAACATCATCTTCGTGGTAATAAAATGGACTTTGAATATCGCTTAGAAACACCAGATAGATTAGCAAAAGCTGGGATAGACAAAATTGGTATTGGTGCGTTGATTGGGTTAGAAGAGTGGCGAACGGATTGTTTTTTTGTTGCTGCGCATTTGGATTATTTGGAGCGTCGATATTGGCAGACCCGTTATTCAATTTCGTTTCCGAGACTACGCCCATGTGAAGGGGCATTGCAACCTAAGTCAATCATGAGTGATAGGCAATTAGTGCAGTTAATTTGCGCTCACCGATTATTAAATTCTGAAGTGGAATTGTCGCTATCTACTCGAGAATCTGCACATTTTAGGGATAATGTAT
Source organism: Aliivibrio wodanis (assembly GCA_000953695.1). GTDB lineage: Bacteria > Pseudomonadota > Gammaproteobacteria > Enterobacterales > Vibrionaceae > Aliivibrio > Aliivibrio wodanis. The sequence goes on from LN554846.1 coordinate 41,828, forward strand.
TGCCACTAGGTATCACTTCAATTTCAGCTGCGTCAAAAACACAACCTGGTGGGTACGCTAATGATGAGCAAGAGCTTGAACAGTTCTCTATTAATGATGAAAGGTCTGCTTTGTCTGTTGCTAGTGCGGTTCAGGCTAGGGGGTTTGAGCCAGTATGGAAAGATTGGGAGCGAGAATTTCAAAGTATAGAAGCGGCTCAGTATGAAAAATAATAAACTGTGAATTGAGTGTACTTATTATTGTTGCCTTTCGTATTCATTATCCTATGCTAAGTTTAAGTACTCGTTAGGGCATCAAATGATAATATCACCTGGTAATTTCATTATATCGATTTTTTTATTGTTTTAATCATGGTACCTATGTATGTGTTTATTTACGCAGATGAGGTGATTGAGTTTAAAAAATGTCGCTTCCAGAGTGAAACGGTAATCGAATGTCTTTGGCTACTCAGTAAATAAAAGTACCACTCAATGTGAGTGGTACTTATGTCGTTTGATTACAGGCTAGTTAAAATGCTATTTACGTAATTGGCGAACTAACTCTTCTGTCGGACGAACAATAGCGACAATCATCTCATCGTACATTCCTGATGCATTGGTAGTGATGGTTAATAGGTTATCCAGCTGCTTTGATGTCGGCTTCTTACCTTTTTCAAGCTCTTGAATAACGGCTAATGTTACTGTAGCGACTTCAATATGTTTTGCAGCCAATGGTACAGTATCAATAGAGGCGATATTATTGCTAAAGATCACTTCTGATGTTTGTGAACTTTCTAGAACGGTTTGATAGTGCTGCTTCAACGCTTTTAAATCAGCCTTATTGTTTACTGCTGTTTCTGCAAGTTTCATCATCTCTAATACCGCAAAGCTTTCTACAGGAACGGCGTCAGCAAAACGATTCAATCTTTCATATTGATTGTATAGCTCACCCTTAGGCTCGGTTGAATTAAACTTCGCCCAATTACGTGCGTAGTACTGCGCGGGTTCTGCGTAATTTGCAAAGCTCATTAATGCAGAGACATCACCACCATTGGCTATTCGTAGATATTGTTTATAACTGTTAGTTTGATGCTGTAGACCAACAGAAATAGTTGCCCAGTTGTCCATTGCTTGAAGACGTTGATACATGCTGTCTTCATTTGTTAACTCTTCAGCAGACCATAAACGTTCCGCAACCGCATAAGTACGAGGCCAAATTCGACCTTCAACAGTTAGGTCATCGTAGTTCTCAGCCCAGATAGCGGCTTCGCCACCAAGAATCAGTTTCTGTTCATTCTTATCTAAAGCAACAGGATAACCACCATTCGGTACTGGGATCTCTGAGTTTTTGATTGATGAGCTTGCTGTTATTTCACCTGTGGTTGGCCAACGAACATTACCAACAAGTTGGTAGCTCTCTTTTTCAATACTGCCGTTATCAAAGATTAGGTTAAATTCAGTGTAAGACATGAAGTTATCAAAGTGACCACGGAATGATTCACCTTTGGTGTATTCAATGATATCGACTTTTGCACGTGACTTGCCGTTGTAATCGGTAAAGGCACGAGCAGCACCATTCTTATCAGTAATTATGGTAAGAGTCCCTTTACGCGGGCCACCTTTACCTCTTGGTTTCTGCCAAGTGTAGGTTTCGAATGTTTCACCAGTGTTCAGTTGGTCATCGACTTGCGGGCCCTTTGGCATAGGGTCGTTACGATAATGATAACTTGTTGGTTGTGGTTGATCTAAATAGAAGCCAGTTGATAGTAATCCGGCATAACCTTCTTTTGCTGCTCGACCAATACTGTCATGACCACGCCAGCTTTGAATCACAATTGAGGTTGGTAGGTCTTTATGCCAAATCTCATCCCACCCCATGATCTTCTTACCTTTGCCGTTTAGCATTTTTTCAATACGTGCATTTAGGTATGACTGTAGGCCACGGTTGCCATCAATATTGTTCTCTTTGATGAATGCTTGGATTTCTTTATTGTCACTCCATTGTTGGTAGTTTGGTTCATCACCACCAATATGAATATACTCATCAGGGAATAGTTCAGTCACTTCACTGAATACTTTGTCGAAGAAGACATAGAGTTCAGGATTAATTGGATTCATTAGAGGAACAAATACACCCCAAGCGCGTTGTTGGTCATACGATTGCTTTCCTTCACCAGACATTAATTCAGGGTAAGCGTGTGCAACTGCTGAGGCGTGACCTGGTAGTGAGATTTCTGGGATCACTCGAATACCGCGTAGGCGTGCATATTCAACAACGTCTTTTATTTCATCTTTGGTATAGAAATCACCGTCCGCTGTTTTTTCCCATAATTTAGGGTAGCTTTCGATTTGAATTCGGATAGCTTGGTCATCCCATAAGTGCCAATGGAAGACATTCATTTTTGCTGAAGCAAAGCCGTCGATTTGACGTTTAATTGTATCGATGGTGACAAAGTGACGAGAAGAGTCAAATGAAGCCCCACGCCATGGGAAGCGAGGTTCATCTTCAATATTAATTTGAGGAACGAAGTAACCATCTTTGGTTGTGTTAATTAATTGAAGAAATGTTTCTGCGCCACGAATTGCACCGTAAGGGCGATCTGATTCTAAGACGATTTGGTTTTTATTAATGGTTAACTCATACGATTCATCAATATCGTTATCTTGGATTTTGTTTTTTGCTGCCTTGCTAACATCAATAACTAATGTGGCTTCTTTTTTTGAGGTTGCAAATGGTGTTAGTAATGGTAATCCTGTTTGAGCTTCTACACGCTGAATGATACGTTGCGCTAGTTGTTGAATACGTTCAGATTTGTAACCATCAAGATAAATACTGAAATCACTATTAATAGCTACTTGACCTGATTTTAACTCTACAGATTGTGGATATGGCATCAAATTTAAGTCGGTATTTGGTGCAGAGGCGATTGATGATGCACTAAAAAGAAGGCTTGAAACGGTAATAGTTAAAAGTGTTTTTTTCATTATGTGTAATCCTATAATCCTTTAAGTTCGAGAGAAGGATTACTTATAATAGGTTATCTGTATGTGATCCGTTTATCGTTCTGTATCAATGATATTTAGTGTCTTGTCATTAATGAGATACTGTGCGGCAAGGTGTTTTTTTGATACATCAGATTACATAATAAATTTGAACTGTAGCATGTTTCACGTGGAACCTTTATTTTCGTCAAAAAAAATGCCACGCTATTAGCGTGGCTTTAAATTATTTTTTTGTGCGTAATTAATTGCTGTAACTTAACTTAGCAGTGGCCTGTCTAAGCCACTCTTTTACTTCACCGTCGACTAATGGGCTGACTTCACTCCATACTTTCTGATGGTATTCATTTAACCATGTTAGTTCTGGACGATTTAGCATATCAACATTAATTAGACGCTTATCTATAGGGCAGCGTGTTAATGATTCAAAACCAAGTACAGAGAAATCTCCTTTAGTTTCAATCTCAACTACAAGCTCTAAGTTTTCAATTCGAATACCAAATTCATCAGCACGGTAATAACCTGGTTCGTTAGATAGCACCATACCTGGAAGTAGAGCGACGGTATTTACTTTCTTAGAAATCCCTTGAGGGCCTTCGTGAACACTTAGGAAATGACCAACACCGTGACCAGTACCGTGATCGTAATCGTAGCCTTGAGCCCACAAATGTTGACGAGCAAGGATATCTAATTGATGACCGCAGGTGCCTTTAGGGAATCGAGCTGAAGCCAAACCAATATGACCTTTTAGTACCAAGGTGAATTGCTGTTTGATTTCATCTCTTGGTGTACCAACTGGCAGTGTACGAGTAATGTCGGTTGTGCCATCTGGGTACTGACCGCCTGAATCAACAAGATACAAGCTGTTCATTTGTAGCTGACCTGGCTCTGGTTGGTTCTCATGGTTGTAATGACACATTGCCGCATTGCCGGCAGCCGCTGAGATTGTATCAAAGCTTAAATCGGCCAGTGTTTCATCTTCTTCACGGAAGGCTTGTAGTTTGTCGGCTAATACCGCTTCGTTATGCAGGGTGCCTGATTCAACTTCAGCGTCAAACCAAGTTAGGAATTTAACCATCGCCGCACCATCACGAATATGACACGCTTTCATTCCTGCTTTTTCTGTTTCATTCTTTGCTGCTTTTGGCTGTAAACATGGATCAGCCGCTTCGATAAGTTCTGCGCCTGCATCGGCAAGTACTAATGACATCCACGCATTTGATGTTGCTGAATCAACAAGTACTTTTTGGCCAGAAAGTGACTGAAGGGTAGATTCAAGCGCTTCTGGTTTATGAACTCGAACACCCTGACCAACGTGTTCAATAAAGTTGGTTGGGAGGCGAGTCGGGTCTAAGAAGAAATCAACACTTTCATCGGCATGAATGATTGCATGAGAAAGAAGAACGGGTAAACGAGATACGTCTAAGCCACGTATATTCAATAACCAACAGATAGAGTCTAGTTGCGTTAATAGTGCAGCATCGGCATTTTTCTTTGTGACTTCTTGAGCGATCTCTCTACGTTTATCTGCGCTTGATTGGCCAACAAGCTCTAGCTCCATTAAGCGAACGTCAGACACTTTTACATTTGGACGATCGGCCCAAATAAGATCAATTGGATTGCTGTTTATTACTTCAAGCGTTACATAATCATCAACGATTGCTGTTGCATTTTTTAGCCATTGCGCAGTGTGCATACGAGCATCGATAGCGACTTTTGCATTAGTTTCTAATGTGTCTTTAATCCATTCTAATAATGGTTCTTCATGAAGATGGCGATATTCAAATACATCAGCAGGGACTTGTTTACGAACTTGAACGGTATAGCGACCATCAACAAAAATAGCTGCTTTATCTTGAGTAATAACAGCAGCACCGGCAGAGCCAGTAAACCCTGTTGCCCATAGTAGACGTTCATTATGCTCTGGAATGTACTCGCCTAAAAACTCATCTTCATGTGGAATAATAAGCGCATCGAAATTTTGTTGAGCAAGCCATAAGCGAAGTTGCTCAATACGTTGAGACGTTTGTGGGTGCATTTGAAGTGTCCTTTTATTGTTCTGTCCGTATATTTCGAGGCAGAAAGTAGGGTTGATTCTTTGGCTATAACCTATCGCTTTTATGCGTTATCTGCAATTGTTGATGCTGATAAATCTTGGCAGTGGCTGATTATAGTATTGCGAAGCCAACAATTAGCAGCATCATTCTCTTTTTGTTGATGCCAGAAAAGCGTATAGGCCATCTGAGGTAACTCTGTTGGTAAAGGTAAAACAATCAAATTAAGTTGTTTTGCAATCAGCTTAATGAAGTGACTAGGAGCAGTAAATACTAAGTCAGTATGAGTACATAAACTCGCTGCGCTATTAAAATCAGGTACGATAATTCCAATGCTTCGCTCTAGCCCTTTTTCTGCCAATTTATAATCCAACAACCACTGATCTTTACCATCACAGCGTACTTGAACATGACGTTGCTGCAAGTAAGTGTTTAATGTCCATTCTTGAACTAGCACCGGGTGGTTTGGGCGAACCAAACACATTTGGCTATCTCTGTAGATCTCTTGCCCGCGAATATCAGCAGGTGTTTGCATAGTAATGTTGGCGTATTTAGGGTCTAAATCTTTCCCTGTAATACCAATGTCCATTTCTCCTGATTGCAGTTTTTTAATAGTTTCAGTATCCCAAGCATGAGTATCTAGCATCACGTTAGGGGCTTTATTTAAAATATAAGACATAAAGTGTGGCAATAATAATGGATAAGTACTCTCTACTAAACCAACTCGAAAACGATAATGACTGCGTTGAGGATCAAATTCTGCTTCTTCGGTAATTGTTTCTAAATGACTTAATAAAGTATGTAAACGCCCTTGGAGACTAATTGCTTTTACGGTTGGTTGTAATCCATATGCACTACGTGTAAAGAGAGGGTCATCAAATTGGCTTCGTAATTTTGCTAGATTTTTACTAACGGCTGATTGACTTAAGCAGAGGCGCTGAGCAGCACGAGTTACGCTTTTTTCTTCTAGTAATAAGTGAAGAGTAAGAAGTAAATTTAAATCGATTTTAGTTAGCTTTTCGAAAAACATAGAGATATTCCAAACTAGAATGTTAGATCTGAATATAAACCATTTCTGTTCATATCTCTAATTGAGTACACTCTACTGACTATTTTAGGAGTTACCCATGCACACGCCAGTTTCAGCTCAACCTACAACACCGCTAGTTAAACCATCAGATAGAAAGATTATCACTCTGATGGTTATTTTGGTTTTATTTAGCCCATTAGCAATTGATATATACCTTCCCGCACTACCTATGATGGTTAGTGAATTTCAAGTTGCTTCAACGTTAGGTCAAGATACGATTACTTGGTTTATGTTTAGTATGGGACTTGGTCAATTATTTGCAGGTCCATTAGCGGATCGATATGGCCGTCGTCCGATCGCATTAACAGGTATTGTGATTTACGGTTTGAGTGCTGCGCTTGCTTATTCTGCACAAGAGATGGAAATGCTATTAATTGCTCGACTACTGCAAGGCTTTGGTGCTTGTGCAACGTCGGTCGCTGCATTTGCTTCAGTTCGCGATTCGTTTGGAGCAGAAAAAAGTGGTCGAATGATCAGTTATTTAAATGGGGCAATTTGCTTTATTCCAGCATTAGCACCTATTTTAGGTAGCTATTTAACTCTTCACTTTGGATGGCGTTCAAACTTTAGTTTTATGGCAGGCTTCGCACTAGTAGCTTTAGCGTTAATAGCGATTAATTACAAAGAAACAAAACCCCAAGATACAGTACAAGCAGGACGATTAATTAGTCCATCTCGCTATTGGTCTGTACTGCAGCATCCCACGTTTTTATTTCACGCAACCTTATGTATGTTAGCGATGGGCGTTATCTTGGCTTATGTTACTTCTGCTCCGGTTTTTCTTATCGATAAGTTAGGACTAACAATGCAGGAATTTACTAACTGGTTTGCAGTGAACGCAGTGCTTAATATTATGGCGTGTTTTGCTGCACCTAAATTCATGATCAGATTCGGAACCCGAAAAGCACTACTTTTTGGCCTGAGCGTACTTATTGTCGCTGGCGGATTAATGCTTGGTTTCCAACATATTCAGCAAGCTTGGGCGTTTATGATCCCGATTTTCTTCTCGTCAGTAGGCTTCGCATGGGTACTGGGTTCGGCGGCAGGTAAGGCATTAGCACCTTTTGGTGATAGAGCGGGTACTGCAGCTGCATTATTAGGGTTGTTTCAAATGAGTGGTGCAGGCATCATTGTTGGCACAATGCAAAGATTAGCACTCCCTTCTGCACAGCTTTTAACTCTTATGATGTGGCTCCTCATCCCAGGCTTGCTGATTTTATTAACTAAAACAGGACAGCGCTGGCATTCTGGTGTGATTAGTGAATGAACTATCTAAATTGAATAGAAAAAGAGTGCTTTTGTTTTTAATATATTCAGTTAGTGTAATTTTCAGTGTATATTTAATACTTAGATGATGATTAATTGAATACTAAAGGCAAGCACATAATGTCGATGTCCGTTATTGAAATGGCTCGTGTTCTAGAGCAAATGGAAGAGTCACCAGAAAAACTAATGTTTGGTAAGCTTCTGTCTGAGTTAGGCAATCAAAGCCAAGAACGAGTACGAAGCGCTGCACGACAAGTGTCTGTACCAACTTTGCGTGATCTTATTTACCAATTCCAAGTGGTAATCGAAGAGCGTAAGGGTGAGACCACTAAAAAATTAGCTGAAGAAATGGCTAAAGAAGGGGTTTCTTTAGAGGACTTTCAAGCTTATTTAACAAGTAAATAAGCCATTGAAGTAATGAAAAAAAGCAGCGAATATTCGCTGCTTTTTTTATACCAGAAGCCTAAATAAATGTTTGATTTAACTTTCAGCCATCTTGGTTTGTTCTTTTTTCTTACCATAGAATTGCTGTATCAATAATCCACATACAATCATCACTAAACCAATAAGAGTTGATGGGTGGATCTCTTCACCAATGATATTTGCTAGAAGTAGTAAAGAGATAAATGGAGACGCAAAAATTAGGTTACTTATACGTGCTGTATTTTGAGTTAAACGCAGTGCTGATAACCACAATACAAAAGTGATCCCCATTTCAAATAACCCCACATAACTGACAGCAAGCCATCCACTTATTGGGATATCCCCCCAAGATGCACCTTCATAAATACTTAAGCCAATCGCTACAGGTAAAGCGACTAAGAATCCAAGCAATAACCCTAGAATAGGATCGGCTTTATTTTTAGCATTTAAAATCCAATAACCAGCCCAAAGCAGTGTTGAGAACAATGCGAGCCCAACGCCTAGAGGGCTATCAAATTCTAGTGCCAGAACATCACCTTTGGTAGCAATAACAATTACACCGAGATAGCCTAAAACACAGGCCACCCAATCTTGCTTTCTTATCTTCTGGCCAAGAAAAACAGCTGCCATTAACGTGAGGGTGATCGCCCAGCTGTAGTTTAAGGGTTGAGCTTGTGAGGCGGGTAATAAGTCATAAGCTTTAAATAACACTAAGTAATATGCTAGTGGATTAATTGCGCCTAATAAAATGTAGTACCAAGGGTTAGCAACAAAGGTATCGACTAATTTAGATAAAGTGTTTTGATAAACAGCAACACCAACTAAAGCAAAAATAGACACTGCACTGGCAACCGTTAGCATCTGAATAGGAGTAAAGTGTTCTAGAGTGATTTTAAAAGCGGTAGCAACCGTTGACCAGAGTAAAACAGCAGCGATCCCAAATCCTAAAGCACGACGTTCGTTCATTATTATTCTCTGTTAGAAATCCATTTAGATCTGGAGTGTACCTGCGCTTACCGAATAGTGTTAACTGGACATTTATCCAGTATCAAAATATTCTATAAGAATTAGTTTTTGTATTGAGTGAGTTATGGAATTTTTTAATCAATTTGGTGGACACTTATTATTTGGTTTTGTGGGAGCAAGCATTGCTTATGCTGTTGCACATGTACTAACAAAAAGTCGTAATCAACAAGAATTAGCCTTATTAGAGCATGAATTAGAATCAGAAAAAAAACTTTCATCAACTCAATTAAATCAACTCAATGTGCAGTTAGAGAAACAACAAAGTGAGTTGGATGAACTGGATCTCGAAAGAGATAAGCTTGCCCAAGAACAAAAACAATCTCATGGTCGTTTAATGGCAGCAATGGAAAAGCTACGTTATTTTGAAGCCATCCAAAAAGAGAAAGAATTCTTAACTCAGCAACTTGAATTCTCACGCCAAGCCAATTCGAATGTAGAAGCAGAGTTACGAGAGCAAGAAGCGCGTCATGAAGAAGAGCGTAAATCGAGCCAAGAAAAACTTGAGATGTTAGAGCGTGCAGAGTTGCGCTTAAAGCAGCAATTTGAAAACTTAGCTAATCAGTTATTTGAACAAAAAACCAAAACCGTTGATGAGCAAAATAAAGTCAGTTTAGAGGGCTTGTTGTCACCATTAAAAGAGCAGTTAGAAGGATTTAAAAGACAGGTCAATGACAGCTTTGGGTTTGAAGCGAAAGAACGTCACACCTTGGTGCATGAAATTCGTAGCTTACAACAGCTGAATGAAAAAATGACACAGGAGGCAGTAAACCTGACCAATGCCTTGAAAGGTGATAATAAACAGCAAGGAAATTGGGGCGAAGTTGTGTTAGCGCGCGTGTTGCAAGAATCAGGATTGCGTGAAGGCCATGAATACGATACTCAAGTAAGTATGGATAATGAAGATGGTAAGCGTTTTTACCCTGATGTGATCGTTCATTTACCGGATGAGAAAGATGTTGTAGTTGATTCAAAAATGACTTTAGTGGCGTATGAGCGATTTTTTAATAGTGATGACTTTAATGAAAAAGAACATGCACTTGATGAACACTTAATGGCTATTCGTGCCCATTTACGCGGATTAAGTAAAAAGGATTATCATAAGTTGAATGGTTTACGCAGCCTTGATTATGTCTTGATGTTTATCCCCGTAGAGCCAGCGTTTCAAGTCGCTATTGAAGCTGATCCCTCTTTGATATCAGATGCAATGGAGCAGAATATTATTATCGTTAGTCCAACAACCTTGCTGGTGGCATTAAGAACCATCAGTAATTTATGGCGTAACGAAAGACAAAATCAGAACGCAAAAATAATCGCCGATCGGGCCAGTAAGTTATACGACAAAATGCGTTTATTTGTCGATGATATGGAAGCGGTAGGAGGCTCGTTAGATAAAGCCAATCAAAGCTACCAAGGCGCGATGAATAAATTGGCAAGTGGACGTGGCAATCTTATTCGTCAGGCTGAAAGCTTTAAGGAGCTAGGTGTCGAAGTAAAACGTGATATAAATCGTAAATTTATTGAGCAATCTTTTGATGCAGGTACGATGCAAACGCTTGGAGATAATAGCTTGTATAAAGTAGACTAGAGCGCTGTTGAATTCAGAGTATTGGGATTCAGCGAACAATCTCTAGAGGACTTAAAATGACGGACAAGATGCAAGCGCCTGAAGAAACAACACACTTCGGTTTTACCACAGTCGCGAAAGACGAGAAAGTTGCGAAAGTTGCGGAAGTATTTCACTCTGTAGCAGCAAAATACGACATCATGAATGACCTTATGTCTGGTGGTGTGCATCGCGTATGGAAACGATTCACGATTGACTGCAGCGGCGTACGTCCTGGTCATAAAGTTCTTGATTTAGCAGGTGGTACAGGTGACCTTACGGCTAAATTCTCACGTATCGTTGGTGAAACGGGCCAAGTGATTTTAGCTGATATTAACAACTCAATGTTGAATGTTGGTCGTGATAAATTACGTGATATGGGCATTGTTGGTAACGTAAATTACGTACAGGCGAATGCTGAGGAATTACCATTCCCTGATGACTTCTTTGATTGTATTACGATTAGCTTTGGCCTACGAAACGTAACGGATAAAGATAAAGCCTTACGTTCGATGTTCCGTGTATTAAAGCCGGGCGGTCGTCTATTAGTTTTGGAATTCTCAAAACCAATTCTTGAGCCATTATCTAAAATCTATGATGCGTACTCTTTCCACCTGCTTCCTAAAATGGGTGAACTGATCGCGAATGATGCTGAAAGCTACCGTTACTTAGCGGAATCTATTCGTATGCACCCAGATCAAGAGACCTTAAAAAGCATGATGGAAGAAGCTGGTTTTGAACAAGCAAATTACTACAACCTAACCGGTGGTATTGTTGCCCTGCACCGTGGTTACAAGTTTTAAAGGATAAAATGATGCCATTAGAACCGTTTGTAACTGGTGTGATGGAAACAGGATTAAACACTCTGTTGAAAGAATCACCGGATAGTAAAGTTGCTTTACTGCGCTTAAAAGGCAAAATTATTCATGTTCATTTAAACGAAGTGAACAAAGATTTGTTTTTTGTCTTTAGTCAGCAGCAAGTTGATATTCTGTCTAAATTTGAAGGTGAGGTAGATTGTTACCTTGCGTTAAATTTAGCGGTGTTGCCGCAATTACGTGAGCAAAATAATATTACTCAGTTAATAAAACAAGACAAATTGGTGCTTGAAGGTGACCTTAACCTAGCTCAAAAATTCTCTGCATTACTCACTGAGTTGAAACCAGACATAGAAGAGAAACTGTCCCAATACACAGGTGATATTGTTGCTCATACGTTAGTCAGTGGTGTGAAAGGCAGTGCGTGTTGGGTGAAAAAGCAAATCACTCGTCAAACTCGTCATGCGGCAGAAGTATTAACTGAGGAGTGGAAAATCGCACCAGCACCGTTAGAAATCGCACATTTCTGTGATCAAGTGTCTGATGTTGAAACCCAACTATCTGAGTTAGATGCACGTTTAACACGATTATTAACCAATAATCCAATGGAGCGCGCATGACGCCATCAGAGCTGAAACGTCTTTATCATATTACCAAGGTACAACTTGAATATGGATTAGATGAGCTATTGCCTGATCATTCATTGACCCAATTACCAAAACGTTTACGTAAAGGTCTTTTTTGGGTTAAAAACAAGCATCCAGAAAAGCCATTGGGTGAGCGTCTGCGTTTAGCATTGCAAGATCTAGGGCCTGTATGGATTAAGTTTGGTCAGATGATGTCGACTCGTCGTGATCTCTTTCCTCCTCATTTAGCAGACCAATTGGCGTTATTGCAGGATCAAGTTGCTCCGTTTGATGGTCAATTAGCTAAAGATCAAATGGAACTCTCACTAGGTGGCCCATTAGAAAACTGGTTTACTGATTTCGATATAATCCCATTAGCGTCTGCGTCTATTGCTCAAGTGCATACCGCGAAGCTTAAAGAGTCGGGCCGTGAGATTGTCTTAAAAGTTATTCGTCCTGATATCCGTCCAGTGATTGAAGCGGATATTCGTTTGATGCATCGCATGGCACGATTGGTTGATCGGAATGTTCCTGAAGCTCGTCGTCTAAAGCCTGTTGAAGTTATTGATGAATATGAAAAGACGTTACTGGATGAACTAGATTTAAGACGAGAAGCTAGTAATGCAATGCAACTGCGTCGTAATTTTGAAGGCAGTGAAGAGTTATATGTACCAGAGGTGATTTTAGATTTAAGCTCTGAGCACTTAATGGTGTCTGAGCGTATTTATGGTATTCAAGTATCAGATATTGAGCAGCTAGAAAGAAACAACACTAATATGAAGCTATTAGCTGAGCGTGGTGTGTCGGTATTCTTTACTCAAGTGTTCCGTGACAGTTTCTTTCATGCAGACATGCACCCAGGTAATGTTTTCGTCAATCCAGATAATCCAGATAATCCACAATGGATAGGATTAGATTGTGGTATTGTTGGAACTCTCAATAAAGAAGATAAACGTTATTTAGCTGAAAACTTATTAGGTTTCTTTAATAGCGATTACCGTAAAGTTGCACAATTACATGTTGATTCAGGTTGGGTTCCGGAAGACACTAACGTTGAAGAATTTGAATTTGCTATTCGTATGGTATGCGAACCTATTTTTGCTAAACCATTAGGAGAGATCTCCTTTGGTCATGTGTTATTAAATCTTTTTAATACTGCACGTCGCTTTAATATGGAAGTACAACCACAACTGGTATTATTGCAAAAAACATTATTGTACGTAGAAGGGTTGGGACGACAGCTTTACCCTCAACTGGATCTATGGGCAACGGCTAAACCGTTTTTAGAAACGTGGATGGCAAAACAGATTGGACCGGCAGCCTTTATGACTGCTTTGACTGAGAAAGCGCCATTCTGGGCAGAAAAACTACCTGAGCTACCTGATTTAGTTTATGACAGTTTGCGCCAGGGCAAAGTTCTCAATCAACGAATGGATAAACTCTACGCAGGTTATCGTCAAAGTAAGCGACAACAAGCGAAAGGACAATTCCTATTTAATGTTGGCGCAACTCTGTTGATTTGTTCTGCGGTGTTATTAACCAGTAACATTACTGCGTTAGCATCAATTAGTGCTGCTACAGGAGTCACGTTTTGGCTATTAAGCTGGCGAGCATATCGTCAATAAGCGTTACTCTGATTAGCAATTTTTTAACCCTAACACGCTGAGGAAACAAGCATGGGTGGTATTAGTATTTGGCAACTTCTTATTATTGCAGTAATTATTATTCTACTATTTGGTACGAAGAAATTACGCGGTGTAGGCAGTGATTTGGGTTCTGCAGTTAAAGGCTTTAAAAAAGCAATAAGTGATGAAGATACAGCAAAAGATGCGAAGAAAGATGACGCTGATTTTACTCCTCAAAACTTAGAGAAAAAAGAAGCAGAAACAGTAGAAAAACAAAAGCAAAACGACAAAGAGCAGGCATAACACGTGTTTGATATCGGTTTTTGGGAACTGATACTAATCTCTGTTGTTGGGCTCGTTGTATTAGGGCCGGAGCGTTTACCAAAAGCGATCCGCTCTGTTGTTCAATTTGTGAGTGCGGCAAAAAGTATGGCGAATAACGTCAAAGATGAGCTGTCTCAAGAGTTGAAAATACAAGAGTTACAAGATAATTTGCGTAAAGCAGAACAGATGAATATGGAAGACTTGGCGCCTGATCTTAAAAAATCAGTTGAAGAGTTAAAACAAGCGGCAGCTGATGTCACTCGTCCATATGCAAAACCTGAAGAAAAAGCAGACACAGTAAAAGTGGATGCAGAAACTTCGGTGGCATCTGATTCAACTTCTAAAACAAAAGCAGAGTAATTATGTCATCAGTTGAACACTCTCAGCCGTTGTTAACTCATCTACTAGAGCTAAGAAATCGTCTATTAAAGGCATTAATTGCCATAATCGTGGTGTTTTTAGGTCTAGTTTGGTTTGCTAACGACATATATGAGTTCTTATCTGCACCTTTGGTAGAAAGGTTACCCGCAGGTGCAACGATGATAGCAACTGATGTCGCGTCACCTTTTTTCACGCCCATAAAGCTGACTTTGGTGGCATCGGTATTTGTTGCTGTTCCTATGATTCTTTACCAGGTATGGGCATTTGTGGCTCCTGGATTGTATAAGCATGAAAAGAAACTCATCATGCCATTATTATTTTCTAGCTCACTATTGTTCTATGCCGGTGTATCGTTCGCTTACTTTGTTGTATTTCCTTTGGTATTTGGTTTCTTTACAACCATTGCGCCAGAAGGAGTTCAAGTAGCAACTGATATTGCTAGTTATCTTGATTTTGTCTTAGCCTTATTTATGGCTTTTGGTATTGCATTTGAAATACCTGTCGCCATTATTTTATTGTGCTGGACAGGTGCGACTACGCCTGAAATATTAAAACAAAAGCGTCCATACATTGTTGTGGGTGCATTTGTTGTTGGTATGATGCTGACACCACCAGACATTATTTCTCAGACCTTACTTGCTATACCTATGTGTATTTTATTTGAGTTTGGTTTGTTCTTCTCGCGCTTTTATGTAAGAGATGAAAATAGAGATGATTTGGAACAAGATGAAGCATAATGCTTGATTAAGAACTAATAGCTAATAAGCACTGATATTATATCGGTGCTTTTTTTGTAAGGCTAAGTAAGTAAAAAGTATGTGATTGTAATATCAGTGGTAGCATTCTCTTTTTTATACTTTCAATGGAGATGAAGGTGATTTTATAAAGAGAGTTTGTATGCAAGAAGAGCTGAAAACAAGAAAGAAAATCTTAACTGTCGCCACAGATTTATTTTCTCAAGGATCTTATAGCAAGGTAACGATAAGAAATGTTGCTCAACGTGCAGATGTGAGCCCAGGGCTAGTTCTTTATTATTTCTTATCTAAAGAAGATCTCTATTGTCAGATATTTGAAGAGTTTTTATTGTTTTTAGAAGGTAGATTAGAGCAATTGAAATTAAGGTTAGAGGCTACTCTTATGGATGTGGTGAGTTGTTACCTTGATCTATGGCATAACAATAAATCGTTACTGATCTTAATGCATAGAGAGCTACTTGCAGTAGGAGAGAGTAAAGTTAAAAAACGTTTAGAGTTTCGTTTTATTAGAAAACATTCTGAGCTACTACAAGTGACTTTACTAAATTTAAATTTATGTACGTTAGAGCAACAAGAGCATTATTCTACCTTAGTCATGTCCCTTTCTATTCATCCTTTTATTCAAGGCTATTCTCAACCATCAGCCGTACTTTGTAATATTGATGCATTAAAAGATGCCTATCACAATGCGCTAACGTGTTGAGAAGGTAATACTAATGTATCACCTTCTCATGTCATATTTTATGGGCGAAGAAGTACTTTAACACTACTGTCTACGTCAGATTCGTCAATATAACCAATGCTGTTTGTTGACCCTGCTACAGCACTTTTTACGAGTGCTGTAGATGGTTGGGTTTTTGGTGGCTGTCCTTTACCGGTAAATACTTTTTTAGCCCAGAATGCTTGTAATTGCGCTTCTGTCTTTCCTGTTACAGCAGAGTGAAATTCACTTTTTAGCGCGTGTCCATCTTCTAAATCAATTGCTTCAATATTAAGAGACTTTGCTTTTCCTAAGTAAATTTTCTTGATAGTTGAGGCGTCAAGTTCAGGACTTGCTGGATTACCCACAACAACAACACCAGCTTGTGCAGCTCCCGTCACAACAAGGCTAAGCAATAAAATAGTTTTTTTAAGCATGACTCTTTCCTTAGAATACAACGTCAAGTTTGATGGTGTAGATTGTCGAGCTATCAATAGTTTGGTTTTGTGCTACACCAGATAAACCACCGTTAGTATCGCCAAAGCCTGTGATGTATGTGATGTCGGCTTTTAGCGCCATGTTGGTATATACATCCCAACGAGAACCAATGCTATAGCTTGTGCGTTCAATATCTAATAGTGCCTGTTGCATTGCAGCGCCAGCATAATCAATTGGATTTGATGCACTGTTTTTTGCATTTGAACGTATTTGGTTATCTTGTGTTTCCATACGAGAAACCGTGATGTAAGGCGTAACTGATTCAATACGGTAGCCAAGCGTTAGATAAGCGGCATCAACATCAGGATAGAAGCCATTAGTTTCAGTACGAGTCAACTCAGACATCGCAAACAGTTGTTCACCGTCATAACGAGCACCTAAGCCGTAGAATTTAGCTTTATCATCTTCGAATGTAGAGTTAGCAATGGTTGGCATCATTGCATTACCAGATTTCCAATTGTCAGAAGAGCTTACTTTTGCTTGTGCGTAACTTGAACGTAAAGTAACCGTATCATTTGTCCAAGTAATTACACCACCATAAATCTGATCAAATTTAGTCTCTACCTCAAACTTAGTTTTATCTGAGCTTAAGTGATGAGAGCCAGCAAAGCCTTGAAGTTGAATATTACTGTCTTCAAGCTCAATGTCATAAATAGCATCAGCACCTGTAAATGATGTTGCTACAACAGTGCCGTAAACTTCTTGAGGGACTCGAGCACCAAGTTGAGCATAGCCAACTTCTAGATAATCAGACAGCATGAATAAGGGAAGACGTAATTTACCTGCACGGCCAGTAAAGTTAGTGTTGAACTGATGGCTAATAAATGCCCATTCAACCTGTGGCGTCCAATTTTCAAGTTCTGTACCACGGCTAACCAATTGAATTGTTGCAGAGGTTGAGTCATTAACAGTGAATACAGTTTGTAACCCAAACAGAGAACCTTCATCTAGGTTAAGTGTATTAGTTGTTCCTGCATAACCTGCGCTGTTATTAGCTGTTTGCAGGTTTAATGAAGCAAAACCATTAAACTGAAAGCGATCAGACAGACTTGATTGCTGCTGCTCGGTAAGAACAGATACTTGTTGCTCTAGTTCAGAAATGCGAGCATCTGTTGATTCTACTGCTAAAGCTTGAAAAGAAAGCGCGCATAGGCTCGCAATCGGCAATAGGCGAAAAGCCTTAATTGTCATAATGGTTCTCCATTTTTATTATGTTTGTATTGTTACACTTTGAATTGTGATGTTGAGTGACTTAACTGCTCAACCACACTCAGTAACTGTTCACTGGTTTGATCGAGATAAACAGTAGACGAGGCCATCTGTGTTGCACTATCGGTACAGTCATTCAGTAAATCTTGAATAATAAGAGAGGTTTGTCGTTGTTCTTCGGTCGCTGAGGCTATTTGGTTATTAACAACAGTAATACTAGCGACTCTATCTGTTATCGTTTTTAAGCTATTACCTGCCAATGTTGAGCTTGTTACCCCTTCCTCTGTTCGATGTAAGCCAATATGCATCGCTTCAACAGCAGACTTCGAAGCGATTTGAAGCTCTTCTAAGACGACTTGGATCTCTTGTGTTGATTGCTGTGTTCGTGCTGCGAGAGTCCTTACTTCATCTGCAACTACAGCAAATCCGCGCCCTTGCTCTCCTGCGCGAGCAGCTTCAATCGCTGCATTGAGGGCAAGAAGGTTGGTCTGATCTGCAATGCCTTTAATCGTGTCTAGTATCGAGGCTACGTTATTGGTGTCTTGCTCTAGTTTATCAATAACAACAGTCGTATTTTTAACGTCGGTCGCGAGTAAATTAATGATACTTGCTGTTTCTTGTACAATGCTGAATCCATTGGTTGCTTTATTGTTAGCATCATTGGCTTCTTGAGAGGCTTGTTCTGCAAAATCCGCGACATGATTAACTGTTTGTAGCATCTCATTGATAGAAGAGGTGACTTGTTGGATCGTCGTCTGTTGGGTTGCTGTGTTTCTACTTGTATCTTGGCTATTAATAGAAAGTTGTTTAGTAATGTCACCAAGTTGATGAATGCTATGTACCGTACTTGAGATCGTTGAGTGTAGTTTACTAATAAAAGAGTTTACTTGGTCGACTAATGCCACGACCTCATCTTTTCCTTCGTAATGAATACGACCCGTTAAATCTCCTTCGCCACTTGAGATTTCAGCCATTCTTTGCGTGACGATACCGATAGATTGACTGATTGATCGTAAAATCATGAAGCTAAAACCAATGGAGAACAGGACAACGAACACTCCAGATATAATGGAATTAGTTGCCGCATTTTTTGCTCCTATTTGAGCATTACTTATCATTGAGAATACTTGATCTTGTAATGTTTGTTGGAATCGTTGAAGTTTCTCAGAGAGTTCTTTTTGTAGTTTTAAATTATTATCTGCTTGCGTAGATAACTCAGACATACTTTTAGAGGGGGTAATAAAATCAAGTGCTAACTCATTACCTTTAAGAAAATAAGAATGGATAAGGTTTTCAATGCTACGTAATTCTTGAGTTTGATGGGGTAAGAGGTTTTTTGCTTCTCGAATGTCAGTATTCATACTGTCGGATAATACCCTTGCTTGCTCTAGAGCATCTTCTTCTCCCGTTAAGATTGCGGTTTCAAACTGCTGGGTCAGTTGGGGCAAGGTCCCATTGAGCTGAACGATGATCTCCAATGCGGGATAGTATTGCTCTTCTAAAGAAGAGAGATGTTGGTTATTGGTATTATGAACTTGGGTATTAATTGAGATTATAGTAATAATTCCAATAGTTAGAATAACCATTAAGAGAAGGAATTGCTGACGGATACTAATAAAGCGGGATAAGTTCATAATGCCTTCTTGGTGGTTTATTTACATAATGGATAATTAACCTAATACTATATGTTTTATAAATTGCTTAGTATTAAACCCGTTGAACAGAGATGGTGCTTTGTTCAGGTTGTTGTTTTAGCTTTCATTAGAAATAGGGTGACCATGATCACGTTATTGTTTTAGCAAAGTAAGAGTAAGTAGAGATAAAGTGGAAATCTCGTGTGCGAGATCTCTCACAAGAGAGTGCGACTTTACGTTTAATCTATAGTTACATCTCACCTTTAGCTTCTTAAGTTGTTGATTTTAATGCATTTGAGTTTGTACCCTAAATCATAAGTATTTTTTTTGCAAAAAGAGTGAAATAGTCTATTGCTGAAAAAATCCAAAAGCGTAGTCTTATTGGTGTCGGAAGGATGCTGACACGGAACAGGAACTAGCCAAGGATTTGGTACGCTTCAGGATGAGGCACTCGGTTACTTAGGATTAGTAATCGGCACGGATAGCGAAATGGACATTGAATGGACGCAATAGTAACTAGGATGGTTGCTACTAAGGAAAGACAATGGACACCTCTAGGATTGAGGTAAAAGGACTGCACATCAGGATGATGTAACGGACACCGCTCAAGGAACAAGCGAAGAGAGTTAACTACGGATTGTTAACGGATCAGGATAAGATCAAGGACACCGCTAGGATAGCGAGAAAGGAATACACTGAAGGATTCAGTATACTATCAAGGATTTGATGCATGGAGCACCATTAGTAGCCGGATTGCTGCGAGTAAAGTTATAACCCCGTTGGACGAGAGTCTAGCGGGGTTTTTCTTGTTTGGAGCAAAGTGAAAACCTATACGCTGCGCTAACTAGAGGCTAGAACGCTTCGCTTCTATAAGAGCGAGAGCTGATTCTGAATTAAATAGATTATGGTATCAGCAACCCCCTCTAACTCCCCCTTATATTGATATTATGGATCCCAGTAATTCATAGATAAAGGGGGAGAACCTTCTTTGGTGTTGTTATTCTAGCGATCACAAGACCGTTCCTCCCCTTGAGTAATTATCTTATGTAATCACTACTGTTGATATAAGGGGAGGCTAGGAGGGGTTGTGAATGCAGGGTTTAATTATTCAGTATTTTTTGATCTTATAGTTTCTAGTTAGCGAAGCGTATCGTTTCTAGTCGTATTAATCACTTACCACAATCACCCCTGAAACCTTCAAGCAAAGCGATCTGAACTCTATTGTTTTCTCTTAAATCCCAAAAAGTTTTTTCGCATTAGCCGTCGTAATCGCATCAACATCCGCCAGACTCATCTCACGTAAATCAGCGACGCGCAGAGCAACCAACTGCGTATATGCAGGCTCATTACGCTTACCACGGTGAGGTACTGGTGCTAAATATGGGCAATCGGTCTCTAAGATTAAATAGTCCATATTAAGGTGTGGAATGATTTTATCCATACCGCCATTTTTAAAGGTAGAAACCCCACCAAGACCTAAGTGAAAGCCTAAATCATTGATCGCTTTAGCTTCGTCAACAGAGCCACCAAAGCAGTGGAAAGTGCCGGATAACGAGCCGTCTTGCTCTTGTTTTAGCAGGGTTAATGTCTCTTCAATAGAGTCACGAGTATGAATCACTACCGGCAGTTTCATCTCTTTTGCCCAGTTTAACTGAGTGATAAAAGCCATCTCTTGTTCGGCTTTAAAGGTTTTGTCCCAGTATAGGTCAATACCTATTTCACCTACTGCGATGAAGTTGTGTTTTTCAAACCAAGAGTGGATTGTCGCTAGGGTTTGTTTAACATCAGCATTTACATAGCAAGGGTGTAATCCCATCATCGAGCGACAAACATCAGGGTAGGCAGCTTCGGTTTTTAACATTGGTTCGATAGATTCTAAATCGATATTTGGTAATAAAATTTGGTCAATACCTTGTGCTAAGGCACGTTGAACGACTAAATCTCGGTCTTCATCAAATTCTTTTGCGTATATATGAGCGTGGGTATCAATCATCATTAAGGCTCTTTTATTAAAATTATATTTTCTATCATACCAAGTTACTCGTAAAAATCAGATCTCTAAGAAAATTTGGATTCAAAAGGCGATGGGTATATATTGATCGCATCATAAATACAAAAGGAGCTCAGTGTGTCTGTATCCATTCAAGGTGCGTTTCCAAACCGTCGTATGCGTCGTATGCGTAAGCATGAATTTAGCCGTCGTCTAATGGCTGAGAACCAACTAACCGTTAATGATTTAATCTACCCAATGTTTGTACTTATGGGTAAAGACCGTCGTGAAACGGTAGATTCAATGCCAGGTGTTGAGCGTTTATCGATTGATTTATTACTTGAAGAAGCACAACGTTTATATGATTTAGGCATCCCTGCGATTGCTTTATTCCCAGTTGTTTCTCAAGATGCGAAAAGCTTATGTGCAGCAGAGGCTCACAATCCAGAAGGCTTAGTTCAGCGTGCTGTGAAAGAGTTAAAAGCACACGTTCCTGAGCTAGGTGTTATCACTGATGTCGCATTAGACCCGTTCACGACTCACGGTCAAGATGGCATTATTGATGAAGATGGTTACGTGATGAATGACGTAACGACAGAAGTTCTGATTAAGCAGGCATTATCGCATGCTGAAGCGGGTGCAGATGTGGTGGCTCCGTCAGATATGATGGATGGTCGTATTGGTGAGATCCGAAAAGCGCTAGAAAAAGCGGGTTACGTTCATACGCAAATTATGGCGTACTCTGCAAAATATGCGTCTTGCTACTATGGCCCGTTCCGTGATGCTGTTGGTTCTTCATCGAACCTGAAAGGTGGTAATAAAAAGAACTACCAGATGGATCCTGCCAACAGTGATGAAGCAATTCATGAAGTTGCAATGGACATCAATGAAGGTGCAGACATGGTTATGGTTAAACCAGGCATGCCGTACCTAGACATCGTTCGTCGTGTTAAAACTGAACTTCAAGTTCCTACGTTTGCTTACCAAGTATCGGGTGAATACGCGATGCACAAGGCCGCTATTATGAATGGTTGGTTGAGTGAGCGTGATACGGTGATGGAATCGCTATTATGCTTTAAGCGTGCAGGCGCTGATGGCATCCTAACTTACTTTGCGAAAGATGTAGCAGAGTGGTTGGCGGAAGAGAAGAAGTAAGAGCAGGGTTCAGATCGCTTCGCTTAAAGGCTTCAGAGGTGGGTGTGGTGAGCTTTGGTATTAACTAGAGACTATACGCTGCGCTGACTAGAAACTATAAGAGCAGAATTAAGTGCTGTTAGCTCTTTTCTAAGAAATAAAAAAAGCATGATGATTTTAGTTAATCATCATGCTTTTATTTTTCCTGAAACCTGAAACCTGAAACCTAAAACCTAAAACTAGCACCAATAAGGCTCTTGCTTTTGCTCTTATAGAAGCGAAGCGTTCTAGCCTCTAGTTAGCGCAGCGTATAGGCTCTTACTCGTCCCTAAATACATCGATAACCAAATCCAAACCAATATTCGTCTGCTTATCTGCTTCAATTTCCAGCTCGGCTCTTGTCAGCGGGTTTTCTGCTAGCCATTGCTTATCAATCGCCAACGATAAAACATCATCTTTTTCAGATAGAGTCACAACTGGAGCTAAAGATACATCACGACGATGGGTTAAAATAAGCGCTAAACGTAGGATGCGTAACATACGTTGAGCTGATAAATCAGACACCGCATGTTGATTAGGCATTGCAGAGAACTGCTCGCGATAACGACGCAGTAATTCACCTAATAGGTGCTTTTGAGCGCGAGTATAACCCGGTAAATCTAAGGCATTGATTAAGTAGGCTGAGTGTTCGCCCCCTTTTTTATAATCAATGCACATGCCAATCTCATGAAGTTGAGACGCGGCTTTTAATAGCGGTAACGCTTGAGGTTCAATTAACCAATCATCACCACATTGTGCGACAAGTTGTTCAACTAAATTAGTCACTTGTTGAGCGTAGTCGGTATCAAGTTGGTATCGTTGCTGAATGCTTGAGATGGTTCTTTTACACACTTCATCGTATTGAAGCGCTTCGATCATGCCATAGCATAACCCTTCACGCAGAGCACCGCCTGCGAGTGTCATTGAATCGATATTTAATAATTCAAATATAGCGATAAGAATGGATAAACCACTTGGGAACACTAAAGCGCGCTCCAGAGTTAATCCATCAATATCTAATTCTTCTAAATGTTCATACAGCATGGCTTGTTTTTGAAGGCGCTTAAGCTTGGCTAAGGTGATAACCTCGTCCATGCCTTGCGCCAACATAATTTCTTGCAATGCTTGAACCGTACCACTTGCACCTACACAGGTTTGCCAACCAAGACCGGTATATTGCTGTAAAATAGGAGCCAGTGTCTCTTTTGCGCCAGTAATGGCCGCATCGAAGTTATTCTTAGTTAATGCACGGTCTTTAAAGTAGCCTTCAAGCCAAGTGACACAACCCATTTTTAGGCTTGTGAGTGCTTGTGCTTCAAAACCATCGCCAATAATCAGTTCAGTACTTGCACCGCCAATATCAACAACCAGTCGACGGCCATTACCACCAGAAGTGTGCGCAACTCCTTGGTAAATCATACGAGCTTCTTCTTCGCCTTCGATCACATTAATATCATGACCTAAGATTTGATTGGCTTTTTCTAAGAAGACATCCACATTGGTTGCTACACGCAATGCTGCGGTGCCGACAATGCGAATGTTTTCTACAGGGATGTCTTGCAGACGTTCTGCAAATAAGCTCAAACAATCCCACCCACGCTGCATAGCTTCATGGCTGAGTGTGTTGTTTTTATCTAATCCAGCAGCTAAACGTACTTTACGTTTGATTTTAGCCATGGTTTGCACACTACCATTTATATGACGCACAACAAGCATATGGAAGCTATTGGAGCCTAAATCAATGGCGGCATACATAGGTGATATTGTTGAACTTTTCATAACATCCTTTTATTTTCTTATCATAGAACTCAAATTAAGCTTGAGGGCTACGAGGTTGACGTGGACGAGAGAACTTACGATTTCCGCCTTGACGTTGACCATTGTTGCTTCCGTTACGACGATTTTGTGGCGGACGACGCTGTAGACGTATCGGCGCAGGTAAATCTTCTAATAATGCAGAAGAGTCGTAATCAGATTGTGGAATTGAATGCTCAATGTATTCTTCGATTGCTGGAAGATTGATTGCGTATTCTTCACAAGCAAAGCTGATTGAATTACCACTTTCACCAGCACGACCAGTACGACCGATACGGTGAACGTAATCTTCTGCTTCGTTTGGTAAATCGAAGTTAAATACGTGAGTTACTTGTGGGATGTGTAGACCACGAGCGGCAACATCAGTCGCAACTAGGATATCAACGTCACCTTTAGTAAATTCTTCTAGGATGCGCTCACGTTTTTTCTGTGGCACGTCACCAGTAAGAAGACCAACACGGTGTTTATCTGCTGCTAGGTGGCCCCAAACAGATTCACATTTGTGTTTCGTATTAGCAAAGATAATCGCACGATCTGGCCATTCTTCTTCGATAAGTGTTTGAAGAAGCGCCATTTTATGATCGTTTGAAGGATAGAATAATTCTTCCTTAATACGATGACCTGTTTTTTGGTCCGGTTCTACAACAACGTGTTCTGGCTCTTGCATGTGTTCAAAAGCAAGCTCTTGTACACGGTAAGATAGCGTTGCAGAGAACAGCATGTTTAAGCGTTCTGTTGGCGCAGGCATACGACGGAAGATAAAGCGAATGTCTTTAATAAAACCTAAATCGAACATGCGATCGGCTTCATCAAGTACAACAACTTGAATCATCTTAAAGTCGATGTGACCTTGCTTGTAGAAGTCGATGATACGACCGGTAGTACCGATCAAAATATCAACGCCTTGCTCAATCACTTGTTGTTGTTTTTCATAACGTTCGCCACCGTAAGCTAGCGCGGCTTTGATACCAGTGCTTGCGATTAGTGACTCAGCATCTTTATGAATCTGAATCGCTAATTCACGCGTTGGTGCCATGATAATGGCACGCGGTTGCGTAATTTTACGGCCTTCAGGAGCTGGTGTCGTTAGTAGGTGATTAAAAGTAGCAGTAAGGAACGCTAGCGTCTTACCTGTGCCCGTTTGGGCTTGGCCTGCAATGTCTTGGCCGGCGAGCAGTACCGGCAATGCCTTAGCTTGAATAGGAGTACATTTAATGAACCCCTGTGCATTCAAACCATCAAGGACCTGAGGCTGTAAACCTAGGTCGGCAAACTTTTGCTCTGTGATGTGCGTCTTTTTCATTGCTATAGAATATCAGTTAAAGCTTGCAATACGAAACGTATTCCATTCAAATAGGGCATCAATTTGCTGGTTATCATCAAATCAGCCTTTAAATTTAACGTTGGAGTTGACGATGAGCGACAAAATTTTGCAGCTTACAGATGGCGGTTTTGAAGACAGTGTGATCAATGCTGCAGGCCCAGTACTAGTAGATTTCTGGGCGGAATGGTGTGGTCCTTGTAAAATGATCGCTCCTATCCTGGACGAAATTGCTGACGAGTACGAAGGCAAACTAACGATTGGTAAATTAAATATCGATCAGAATGCAGGAACACCACCAAAGTTTGGTATCCGTGGCATTCCAACGCTACTTCTTTTTAAAGATGGTGGCGTAGCTGCAACGAAAGTGGGTGCACTTTCTAAAACTCAACTTAAAGAGTTTCTTGATGCAAACCTATAATATAGGGTGCAATTAAGTCAGATAGGACCGCATGTAATGAGAAATTATGTGCGGTTTTGTTTTATCTGAGCTAAGCTAAGCTTAGAAATCAGGGCCAAGCCCTAGACTAAAATGCGAATAAGTGATAATTTATCGCGCGTAATTCATACGATTTCATTTCTGACCGAGCTCGAAGGTCATCCATTCTTAAATCAACTAAAGATAGAATCTGATTTTGACTAAACAACTACCTACCACTATGAATCTTACTGAACTTAAAAACCGATCTGTATCGGATCTTGTTGCTCTTGGCGAATCATTAGGCCTAGAAAACTTAGCGCGTCTAAGAAAACAAGACATCATCTTCTCCATCCTTAAGCAGCATGCAAAAAGCGGTGAAGACATCTTTGGAGATGGGGTTCTTGAGATTCTTCAAGATGGCTTTGGTTTCCTTCGTTCAGCAGATTGTTCTTATTTGGCTGGCCCAGATGACATCTATGTCTCTCCAAGCCAAATTCGTCGCTTTAACTTACGTACAGGTGATACGATTGCTGGAAAGATTCGTCCACCAAAAGATGGCGAACGTTACTTTGCTCTTCTTAAAGTAAACGCAGTAAACCATGACCGTCCTGATAATGCTCGTAACAAAATTCTTTTCGAAAACCTTACTCCTTTACATGCGAACGATCGTTTACGCATGGAACGTGGTAATGGCTCAACAGAAGACATTACAGCACGTGTTCTTGATTTAGCATCACCGATTGGCCGTGGTCAACGTGGTCTGATTGTTGCTCCGCCAAAAGCGGGTAAAACAATGCTACTTCAAAACATTGCTCAAAGTATTGCTTATAACCACCCTGAGTGTGAGTTAATGGTTCTACTTATTGATGAACGTCCAGAAGAAGTAACTGAGATGCAACGTCTTGTTAAAGGTGAAGTAATTGCGTCTACGTTTGATGAGCCTGCGTCTCGTCACGTACAAGTTGCAGAGATGGTTATCGAGAAAGCAAAACGTCTTGTTGAACACAAAAAAGACGTAGTTATCCTGTTGGATTCAATTACTCGTCTTGCTCGTGCATACAACACCGTGATCCCATCGTCTGGTAAAGTTCTTACTGGTGGTGTTGATGCAAACGCATTACACCGTCCTAAGCGCTTCTTTGGTGCAGCACGTAACGTTGAAGAAGGTGGTAGTTTAACTATCATTGCAACGGCACTTGTTGATACTGGCTCTAAAATGGATGAAGTTATCTACGAAGAGTTTAAAGGTACAGGTAACATGGAATTACACCTAAACCGTAAAATTGCGGAAAAACGTGTATTCCCTGCTATCGACTTTAATCGTTCTGGTACTCGTCGTGAAGAGCTTCTAACTAAGTCGGATGAGCTACAGAAAATGTGGATCTTGCGTAAGATTGTTCACCCAATGGGCGAAACTGACGCAATGGAATTCTTAATTGATAAGCTATCAATGACTAAGACTAATAATGAGTTTTTTGATGCGATGCGTCGCCAGTAACTGATAATTAACTCACTTATTGATATTTAACTCAATTATTGGTACTGAGATCAATAAATAATGAAACGCTGCCTATCTAGGTGGCGTTTTTTGTTGATTATTTGTTAATTTGACGGCATCATCATTTGTACTAAGCTGATATAAGAAATATCTACTTAGTTCATTAAAGGAGTAACATATGCGACAAGGACTGTTAGCATCGATCCTCCTCTCAGCAAGTTTGCTGCCTGGTCAAGTATCAGCATCTGAAGTTCAACCTAGTTTTGTTAATCGTTTACTGGTTGATCAGCAACTCAATAAGAAGGTCGATGAATTACATCAATATTTAGTTGATGGTGACATCATTACACTTAATTTTTCCCTCAATCGTCTCTCTATGCCACAACAAGAAGCGGTACGTTTCATGTTGGTACAGAAAATAGAGCAGAAAAATCAGATCTTAAGCCCTAAAGGAACTATTTGGCTTAAAGAACAATTAGTTATTCATCCAGCTTATACTATTAAAGAGCAAGGTAATGGTTATGTGGTAACTAAACTTGCTTTTGACTATTCTAGTATTGCCTCTCGTGTCTTAAATCAGATGTCAAAAGATCAAAAAGTATTAGATTTTATTCTTGCAGCTGAAGAGCATCGCTTAGTTCTATCTGAATGGCTAGTAGGTGAACCGCATGAAGTACGAGTTCGCCAGTCAATTGTTCTCGCTGAATTAGACAGTTTAACCCCGGAAGCCCTAGGGTATCTTGTTGCTCAGATAACTGACGATCCCTTATCTGTTTGGTTGCCAACAACCGAAGTAATGGTACGTTTGGCACAGTTATCTCAAAGTGCTGATGTGTATAAGATTTTATGGAAAATGCGTACTGATCAACACAGTATTGCTGAGCTCGATCGTTTAGCAGCTGTTGCACCAGAGCCATTTGCAACTCAACAAATTATTGCAGCGACGAATAATCCTTCTTTAAAACAGAGTGCCTTTGCTTCATTGGCACAACTTCATCCACTTCCTAAAGAGGTTCAAACCTTTTTACTTGCAAAGATTGACCATATTCAAGATGGTGGTGCGGTGGCCATGCATTTAGCTAATTATGGACATGCGTCTTGGTTGGAAAACTTATCAACAACACGTAATAAAATACGCAGACAGCATGTAAGTGTTGCGTTATCACAGCGCTAATATTGATCTATCTAGCATTAAATAAATAGAGAGTGTGAGTTTGAATTGGGTTGGGTATAATTGATTCAAACTTCACGACAGTAGATAGCGATGAAATATAAGGATTTACGTGATTTTCTCGATCACTTGGAACAGATCGGACAGTTAAAACGCATTTCACACCCCATTGACCCGCATTATGAAATGACAGAGATCAGCGATCGTACTTTACGAGCGGGTGGTCCTGCATTGTTATTCGAAAATCCTATCGGTTACGATATACCAGTCCTAACCAATTTATTTGGCACTGCTGAACGTGTTGCGATTGGTATGGGACGTAAAGATGTCCTTGAACTTCGTGAAGTGGGCAAATTATTAGCGTATCTAAAAGAGCCAGAGCCACCAAAGGGCTTTAAAGATGCTTTAGATAAACTGCCAGTATTCAAACAAGTATTGAATATGCCAACCAAGAATATTCGGAAAGCAAATTGCCAACAGATTGTTTGGCAAGGTGATGAGGTTGATTTAGATAAAATTCCAGTAATGAGTTGTTGGGCTGATGATGTCGCACCGCTATTAACTTGGGGTTTAACCATCACGAAAGGCCCAAACAAAAAACGTCAGAATTTGGGTATTTATCGCCAACAAAAGCTCAGCAAAAATAAAGTCATCATGCGTTGGCTTGCTCACCGTGGTGGTGCGCTTGATTTACGTGACTGGATGGAAACGAATCCAGGTGAACCTTTCCCTGTTTCTGTGGCGTTTGGTGCCGATCCCGCGACTATTCTTGGTGCTGTAACGCCAGTTCCTGACACCTTATCTGAATACGCGTTTGCCGGCCTTCTACGAGGTAGTCGAACTGAAATTACTAAGTCGATTAGTAACGATTTAGAAGTCCCTGCCAGTGCTGAAATTGTACTTGAAGGCTATATCGACCCAACAGAATTTGCCGATGAAGGCCCTTATGGTGATCACACTGGCTACTACAATGAAGTTGAAAAGCATCACGTATTTACCGTAACGCATATCACCATGCGTAAAGAGCCTATCTATCACAGTACTTATACTGGCCGTCCGCCAGATGAGCCTGCTGTGCTTGGTGTGGCATTAAACGAAGTATTTGTACCTATCTTACAAAAGCAGTTTCCTGAAATTATTGATTTCTATTTACCACCAGAAGGGTGTTCGTATCGCATGGCGGTAGTGACGATGAAGAAACAATATCCAGGCCATGCAAAACGCGTGATGATGGGTGTGTGGTCGTTCTTGCGTCAGTTCATGTACACCAAATTTGTATTAGTGTGTGATGAAGAGGTGAATGCACGAGATTGGTCACAAGTGACAGCAGCAATGTCTCTGCATATGGACCCGTTTCGAGATAGCTTGATGATAGAAAACACGCCAATCGATTCATTAGATTTTGCTTCACCAGTGGTTGGGTTAGGCTCAAAGATGGGCT
Organism: Aliivibrio wodanis; assembly: GCA_000953695.1. Classification (GTDB taxonomy): domain Bacteria; phylum Pseudomonadota; class Gammaproteobacteria; order Enterobacterales; family Vibrionaceae; genus Aliivibrio; species Aliivibrio wodanis. Next base: position 71,668 of record LN554846.1, read on the forward strand.
TAGATCTTACTAAGAAGTGGGACGCAGAATTAGCACTGTCACCAGATGTTGAATCGTCAGCGATAAGTACAGGTAGTGAGCATATTGAAGGCTGCTTAGCTGAGTTAACTAAAGAATTCCCTGAAATTATTGATATTCATTTACAGAATGACAATGCCAATATGGTTGTCGTGTCTATTAATAAACAAGTCTCTGGTAATGGAAAGAAAATCATGGAGGCGGTTTGGTCTCAGTTTGATGAGAACAAGTTTGCTATCGTGTGTGACGGTGATGTCAATGTGAGTGATTGGAATGACATTATTTGGGCTGTGACGACACGAATGGATCCAGCAAGAGACACATTATTTCTGAAAAGCGAAACGAGTCATTCAAAAGTGGGTCTAGATGCGACCAATAAATGGGAAGACGAATGCCTTCGTGAGTGGGGAACTCCAATCAAGAAAGACCCAGAAATCGTCGCTAAAATTGATAGTATCTGGGATGAATTAGGGGTTTTGTGAAAAAAATAATCTTACTCCCACAGCAAAAAGAATTCAGCATCGAAGAAGGACAAACCATCTTAGATGCGGCATTAGAGGCAGGGATAAACTACCCAAACCGATGCCAAGTTGGTGCATGTGCCATGTGCTTATGTAAAAAGTTAGAAGGGGAAATAGAGTACGATTTAGAACCACTTCTAACCGACAAAGAACAACAAGAAGGGTGGGTATTTGCGTGTCAGGCAACAGCAAAAAGTGATTTAGTGCTGTTGTTAGAATAAATCCTCCCCGTATAATTAGAGCTTAATGCTCAATACACATAATAATTACAGCGTATAAATACCATTTTAAATAGGTATCAGCTGAAAAAGGAAAGTCATGCCAATCAATTGCAAAGTAAAGTCTATCGAGCCATTGGCTTGTAATACTTTTCAAATCTTACTTCACCCAGAACAACCTGTTGAATTCAAAGCAGGCCAATACCTAATGGTAGTGATGGGAGAGAAAGACAAACGTCCATTCTCAATTGCAAGTAGCCCGTGTCGCCACGAAGGTGAGATTGAACTCCATATTGGTGCTGCTGAGCACAATGCTTATGCGGGTGAGGTGGTTGAGTCAATGAAAGCGGCACTAGAAAATGGTGGAGATATTCAAATTGATGCCCCTCATGGTGAAGCGTGGATCCGTGAAGACAGCGATCGCTCAATGCTATTGATCGCTGGTGGTACTGGTTTTAGCTACGTACGTTCAATTTTAGACCATACGATTAGTCAAAAAATTCAAAAGCCAATCTTCTTATACTGGGGTGGCCGTGATGAGTGTCAACTGTATGCAAAAGCAGAGATAGAAGCGATTGCAGCAGCACATGAACACATTACCTTTGTACCAGTAGTCGAGCAAACTGAAGGTTGGACAGGTAAAACGGGTAATGTACTTGAAGCGGTAAAAGCCGACTTTAACTCATTAGCAGAAGTGGATATTTACATTGCGGGTCGCTTTGAAATGGCAGGCGCGGCTCGTGAGCAATTCATCACTGAAAAACAAGCAAAGAAAGAGCAGTTATTTGGTGATGCATTCGCATTTATCTAATTTATTATCTTGGTATGGCTTTGATTTTTAGCTAAAGGTAATACAAATAAAAATGCCACTCAATAAAAGAGTGGCATTTTTTATGAGTCTTATTTAACAAAGATTAGTCGTTATCACCAACCATTATTAAGGCTTTACGGGATAGATTTGCTGCATCTTGCTTGTGATTTTGTTTATCTAAAACACGTGCTAAATACGCATAATCAGACATATCTTCACGGATAGCTAATGCTGCTTCAAAGTGCTCTCTTGCCGGCTGCCATTTTTCAATACGCATATAAAGTTGAGCTAATGTACTTTGAACCACAGGATTACGAGCGTCGTGGTTAACCATCTCTTCAAGCAAAACTGTTACTGGGTGATAGTCTGCTAAGTTTAAGGTTGGAAGTAGTTCAACTAAGCGATCATCACTACGCTTTTTCAAATTATCACGTAAGATAATATAGGCTTCAGAATCCGCTTTACGTGCATGTAATTGTTTAATTAAACAAACTAATACAGGAACGTGTTTCTTTAGTTTTTTAGGTAAAGAATTCCAATGATCTAATAACCCAACAGTGCCTTGATTGGTTGCAATGAATTCCATCAATCCACATTCAGCTTTCTCTTCTAACTCTAATGCCTGTTGCTCTGTGATCAAATTCGCTTTGGTGAGAGGGTGAATAATATTCTTTAATGGTTGCCATTCATTTAGTGCCAAATAACACTCTTTAAGTAGCTCTAGCAGCACAGGGTTACGTGGATAATCCACTTTTACAGACTGTAGCGTAGCAAGAGCAAGTTCATACTGCTGCTCACGCATTTGTAATTTCGCGCTCGTTAATGCAACCGCTAGTCTGCTGTCTGACTGCTCTGAAGCTAGCTTTAAGTAATGGTCTCGCTGTTCAATTTGCTGACGACCTTGAGCCGCTTCTGCTGCGGCAAGATAGTTCAATAATGGGAAGTCATTATGGCGTCCGCCTTTAGTGATAAGGCGCTCTGCATCTTTCCACTCACCTTCATGAAGCTTTATCATACCTTTGAACGTGTTATAGCGAGCTTTACGTAAGTGACGCGCACTAAACCAACCGCGAGTGAAACTGCCTACAGATAGAATTCGCTTCACTATCATTTCAAGTACAAATAGGCCAGCTATCAAGGCGCCGATAAAGATAACTAAGGTCGTTAAACTCATCTCAATGGTAGTTTCAGCGATAGAAATAAGGACATAACCTTGCTGATCAGCAAATGTAGTACCTACAATTAATCCACCGACTAAGACGATGGCTAGAAGAAGGAGTCGGATCATGATTTATCTCCTTCTACCACTTCTGCTTTTTTATCTTGCGCTGGTGATTCGCCAATTGCTTGAACATTACGGCGCAGACGCTCAGAAATAAAGTCAGACAGTAGTGCTTGAGTCTTCATTTTCTGTGGGTAACGAACATCTACTTTGTATTTTGATAGAGAATCAATTTGAGTCATAAAGCTCTGAACCGAAGGATCATCCTGTTGGAAATACTGGGAAGCCCATAGTTTTGCGTTTTCTAATGATGTTGTATAGACCTCACTTTGCTCGCGATACAAGGCTTTAGAAGCTAATAATAATTTCCCCTTGATGTTCTCTTTTAAATAGAAGTGCTGTTCAGGGCTTAGTAGAGGAATAACATTACCTTCACGAACACGATAAGTAATAAAATGACCTGCAAAATCATTCAAAGATTGCATCAGGTTTGATTGCCAATCATTGATGTCTGTTGATACTTCTTTTTTCTCGATAGCCTCTGCATCAGGGAGGATCGCATTAGCTAATGGTAGAGTATTCACTTGTTGCTCAAGAGTATTGAGCTTTAGAACTAAGCCATCACGATCAATAAGAGGAATCGCTTTTAATGTAGATATGTCACTCGCCATAGCACGGCGAAGTGGTGTTAGGCTTGGATCATTTAAAGCAGAGATGCGTTGGTCTGCACTTTCCATTAGACGAGTAGCACTTACTACATCATGTTCTAACCATAATTTACGTCCAGCCATTTTTACTAAGTAGTCAGCTTCAGCAAGTAACCAATCATTCGGACGACGGCCTTTAACATCGGCAATAGCCAATTGAAGGCTAGCAATGCTCTTATCTTGTTGCTGCATTAAGACCGTTGCTTTGCGAACGATTTCATCAGCACGGTTAGTAATACGTTGCTCCGCTGTGACTAGTTTTGCATCAAAAGTACTGTCGGCACTTTTTAATTGCTGTTCTAGTTGAGCAATCTTAACTTGCTGTTGTGTCATTTGTTGTTGTGAAGTAAAGAAAGCTCCACCACTTAGCACAATAGAAATAATGATTGCGACAGTACCTAAGCGACGGCTTTTTTTATCGACTAATTCATCATTTTTTTTAGGCGCTTCAGGTTGCGTCACTGCTTTTTCTTGTTTTGGTGTTTCTTGCGGCTTATCTGTCGCAGTAACCGGTGCTGCGTTTTCTTTTGCAGACTGTGGTTTAGTATTTTTTGTCATTTGAAAGTCCCATCTTGATGATGCTCACTGAGATAGTGCAGCAAGTCGGAATTAGAGGCTCCGCCAACCGTTTCAATATGTTGATAACCAAGTTGTTGTCCAAGCTGGTTAATTCGTTCACTAGGTACTAATAATCGACACTTCAATACCCAGTTTAAATCAGTATTGGTAAATTGCGAGGTGAAAAAAGAGAGTTGCTCCCCGCTAGTGATTACCAATGTATTTACGTTTTTACTTTTCCATTCTTTGGTCTTTATTGAACCATTAAATGGGGTGGATTGGCGTTGGTAAGTTTCACAATAAGAGACTTTAGCACCTAAGGATTCAAGGGCTTCAAAAATGAGGTCTCGTCCGCCATTTCCGCGCAAGATAATGACTTTTTTCCCTGCTACCGTCTGTAAGACAGGAAGGGCTAATAAATGTTCACTATCGCTTGGTGTCGGGAAGTGTACTGGATCTGAAATATAGGTTCTGAGGTATTGAGCGCTCTTTTGACCCACCGCAAGGTAATTAACCCCTTTTTTCCACTCTTTTTGCTGCTGTTGTAGGTAATGTTGCGTATGTTGAACTGCATGTTGACTTACTGTAATAATAAAGTCATCAGCAGAAAGTGATGAAAAAAGAGCTGGAAGCAAAGAGAGTTCTCTACCTGGGTGAACCGTTAACAGAGGATGAGAAATAGCAGGATGCCCTAATTGATTCAGGGCATCACATAGTGCTTGGCTCTCTTGCTCTGGGCGAGTCACCAAAATCGTCATCGTTAAGCGTCTGCGTATAGGCGATCTAAAATATCTTTTGCGCCATCGTTAAGTAGTTGCTCAGCCAATTGGGTGCCTAATGCTTCAGCATCAGAAACTGGGCCGGTGATTTCGCCACGTACCATAATAGTACCGTCTGGTTCACCGACTAAAGCGCGTAACCAAATTTGGTCACCATCAATTAATGAATAACTACCGATAGGCACCTGACAGCCGCCTTCAAGACGGTTATTCATTGCACGCTCACATAAAACGCGCTGTGCCGTTTCTGGGTGATTAAGTGGTTCAAGTAGAGCACGAATACGAGTGTCATCTAGACGAGTTTCAATACCAACAGCACCTTGGCCAACGGCAGGTAAAGATTGTTCTGGCTCAATTGAGCTTTTGATTCGATCTTCTAGACCAAGACGAATAAGACCTGCACAGGCAAGAATGATTGCGTCATAATTACCATCATCTAATTTCTTTAGACGAGTACCTACATTGCCGCGAAGCTCTTTAATGATTAAATCTGGACGAGCTTCTTGTAACTGACATTGACGACGTAAGCTACATGTACCAACCACAGATCCCGCAGGCAAGTCTTCAATACAAGTGTAAGTATTAGATACGAATGCATCGCGTGGATCTTCACGCTCACAAATTGTCACTAAGCCTAAGCCTTCTGGGAACTCAACAGGAACATCTTTCATTGAGTGAACCGCAAGATCTGCACGACCTTCTAGCATCGCAACTTCAAGTTCTTTAACGAATAATCCTTTTCCGCCAACTTTTGCTAATGGTGTATCAAGAATGATGTCACCTTTAGTTACCATAGTAACTAATTCTACTTCCAAACCTGGGTGAAGCGTTTGCAGTGCATCTTTAACAAAGTGGGCTTGCCATAGAGCCAGAGGGCTTTTACGAGTGGCAATTCGAACTGGTAATTGCTGTGACATAGTAGTATCCGATCAAAATAATTCCCTTATCCTACCACTACTTGAGGGTGAGGTGAAAATACAGGATGACAACAGTGTGATTATAGGTTAAAAACGACACCGCAAACGCCGATGACACCAAATAACTACAGCTATGAGTGAACTTTACGCCAGTAATGAAAAGTGTTATCTTGATCACGTTTTATAGTCGGTATTGGACGAATGCTATCCAATATTAACCATCATCATTGATGACAAAGATAAACTAGGCTTTCTATTTGCAAACCTATATTGAAACATTAATCGCTCGACAACAACGTCTTACTGAACAGCGTATAGATCGTGCATTAGCATTAATGAAACCACTTGGGCAAGAGATCTTCCATCAATTGCCGTTGCTATTGCATTTCAATCATTCGGAGCTTCCGGGTTTTGTTGAAGGTGCACCTAGTGGTATTAAACAGTTTCAGGCAAATAAAAAGCAGCGTGAGTGGATGGCTCAACTGACACTTCGTTATCCTTTATCTACCTCTAACCAAGGCAACATTCTTGGTTTATATTCTATGGGTAGTACCTCTTCTATTGGCCAGACTATTGGCAGTGACCTTGATATTTGGGTCTGTATTCCAGAAAACCTTCCCGCAGATAAAAAAGCATTATTGCAGAAGAAGTGCGATGCTTTGACCGAGTGGGCAGAACAGTTTTACATTGAAGCGAATTTTTTCTTAATGGAACAGAATCGTTTTCGTGAGGCCTATTCTGAAGAGATGACAGGTGATAATTGTGGTTCTTCGCAGCATTTATTATTATTAGATGAGTTCTACCGTACAGCTGTATGTCTTGGTGGACAGCAACTATTATGGCAAATTATTCCTCCAGAAATGGAAGAGAGCTATGATGAATATGTTGAGCAATTATGTGCCCAGGGAGTCATACAAAGAGATCAGTGGATTGATTTTGGACGCCTTAATCATATCCCAGCAGAAGAGTACTTTGGTTCTAGCCTATGGCAACTCTATAAGAGTATCGACTCACCATTTAAGTCGGTATTAAAAGCGATCTTGCTGGAAGCCTACTCTTGGGAATATCCACACACACAATTATTAAGTATTGATAGTAAACGTCGTTTCTTTGCCGATGAGCCTGATCTCTATGGGATGGATGCGTATTATCTGATGCTTGCAAAAGTGACGCGTTATCTTGAGCGAACTAATGACGCTTCTCGTCTAGAGTTGGTCCGTCGCAGTTTTTACCTTAAAACACATGAAAAACTGTCACGTCGACAAGGGCAAGGCTCTGTTGAATGGCGTCGCAAAGCGTTAACCGAACTGACGTCTCAGTGGGGATGGTCTCAAGCAACGATCGTCGAGCTTGATTCTCGTCGTACCTGGAAAGTGGAACAAGTTAAAAAATCGCATAACGATCTGCTAGAAGCATTAATGCAAAGTTATCGTAACTTGATCCGTTTTGCGCGTAATAATGACATAACGTCGTCGATTAGCCCTGAAGATATTAGTATTCTTGCTCGTAAGCTTTACGCTGCGTTTGAAGAACTTCCAGGTAAGGTGACGTTACTAAACCCACAAATTTCTCCAGACTTGCATGAAGCGGATTTAAGCTTTATTGAAGTGCAAGAAAGCGGTATTAACAAAGCAGGTTGGTATGTCTATAAGCAACCATTAATTGCCAAAGAATTAATGGGTGCTAAGTTTTTAGAGCATAACCGATATTTAAGTAAGCTAGTGGCATGGGCATTCTTTAATGGCTTGCTAACAGAATCTACGCGGTTAGATGCGGTTGTTCGTCAGGCTGATTTAAACATTGATAAGTTCTATCAAATGGTGAGCGACCTAAGAAATACCTTCTCAGTTAACATGCCACAGCCGACAAAAGAAGAGTTAGGTAGCCCTTGTGAAGTACGCCAATTATCTATTTTCATAAATTTAGAAAGTGATCCGACAGAAACATTGAAGATGAAACCAGAACGTATGAACCAGGTGGATGCTGATATTTTCAGTTGTGGTAGCAATCAAAATAATTTGATCGGTAGCGTTGATTTGGTTTACCGAAATTCATGGCATGAAGTGAGAACGCTTAACTTCAGTGGTGAAACGGCCATTTTAGATGCGCTAAAAACAGTACTATGTAAAATGCACCAAGATGCAGCTCGCCCTGAATCTGTCGACGTGTTTTGCTACAGTAAACAAATGCGTGGCATCATTCGTAATAACATTTACCAGCTATTGGCTGAGTGTATTGAACTTCGTCTAAAGCCTGTTGAAAATAACGAAAAACGTCGTCGTTTTAAAGGCATTAAAATAGGTTCAACTATGTACGGTCTATTCTTTGAGCGTCGTGGTGTATCGATTCAGAAATTAGAAGATTCAGTACAATTTTATTCAAGTATCTCAACTAATAAAGCGATTGGTTCAACGACAATTCCTTTAGGTGAGAGTTCTGGTATTGTGATCCCTGATGTGGTGGATTCGTTTGCAAGTGAAGGCTTGATTCAATTCTTCTTTGATGATGCGGATAATCATGAAGATGGTTTTAATATTTACGTATTAGATGAAGAGAATAAGGTTGAGATTTATCATGAGTGTTATGGCAGCAAAGATGACATGGTAAACAGCATTAATCATTATTACACTTCAAGTCGCAATAATATTGATTTAGATGTTCCTGATAAAGTGAACTTCAACTTACCTCAGTTTTATGAGGTGGTTTACAGCGAAGCTAAAGAAGCATCAGTACTTTCTTATCGCAGTGGTCAACAGCAGTGTAAATCAAAGCAGGCGTAATAAACTCTAATATATTTTAAAATAGCAAAGCTAAACGGTTACTCTGTCTAGCTTCGTTCAATTCAAAAGCAAATCCAGCCTCTAGGTTGGGTCTCACCTCATTTCAGTATATACTTCACTCACATGTATAAATAACCAGTGTGATGTGATGGACGTTTCTTTTCTTCTTGATGGTCTTAATGACAAACAGCGCGAAGCCGTAGCCGCTCCGTTAGAAAACATGCTTGTACTTGCGGGTGCCGGTAGTGGTAAAACTCGAGTACTTGTTCATCGTATCGCATGGTTAATGCAAATCGAACAAGCGTCTCCTTTCTCTATTATGTCAGTGACATTTACTAACAAAGCGGCGGCAGAAATGCGCGGTCGTATTGAAGAGTTAATGCATGGCAGTGCTGGCGGAATGTGGAATGGTACTTTCCATGGTATCTGCCATCGCATTCTTCGTGCTCATTATCTTGATGCCAAATTACCAGAAGGTTTCCAAATTATCGATTCAGATGATCAGCAGCGTTTATTAAAACGTTTGATCAAAGCTCAGAATTTGGATGATAAAAACTGGCCAGCACGTCAAGCCGCTTGGTTTATTAATGGTAAGAAAGATGAAGGTTTACGCCCTCATCAGATCAATACCTTTAACGATCCTATCGCTCAAACGTGGCTCAAAGTCTATACCGCTTATCAAGAAGCGTGTGATCGCTCTGGTTTAGTTGATTTTGCTGAAATCTTACTTCGTGCTCATGAACTACTGCGTGATCACAAACACGTACGTGAACATTACCAAGCACGTTTTAAGCACATTTTGGTCGACGAATTCCAAGATACCAATAACATCCAGTACGCATGGTTACGCATGATGGCGGGTCCTGATTGTAAAGTGATGATAGTTGGTGATGATGATCAATCTATCTATGGCTGGCGTGGTGCGCAGATTGAAAATATTCAGAAATTCTTAGATGAGTTTGTGGGTGCGAAAACCATTCGCTTAGAGCAAAACTACCGTTCAACCGCTAATATCCTAAACGCTGCCAATGAACTGATCAGTAACAATACAGAACGTATGGGTAAGAAGTTATGGACTGAAGATGCGGATGGCGATCTGATCTCTATTTATTCTGCTTATAACGAAATGGATGAAGCTCGCTTTGCGGTCGGTAAAATTAAAGAGTGGCGCGATAACGGTGGGGCTCTGCAAGACTCTGCATTCTTATACCGTAATAACGCCCAATCTCGTGTATTAGAAGAAGCCTTAATTCAAGCAGGATTACCATATCGTATCTATGGTGGCATGCGGTTCTTCGAACGACAAGAGATCAAAGATGCCTTGTCTTACTTACGCTTAATGAATAACCGTCATGATGATGCGGCTTTTGAGCGTGTAGTAAATACACCAACGCGTGGTTTGGGTGATAAAACACTAGAAACCGTACGTTTTGCTGCACGTGAACGCGGAGCGACCATGTGGCAAGCCAGTCTTGCGTTGATTGAAGAGCAAGTATTACCGGGTCGTGCTGCTGGTGCATTAAGCCGTTTTATCGAGCTAATTAATGCATTAGAGGACGATACTCGTGACTGTCGTTTACATGAACAAACGGATCAAGTGATTAAAAACTCAGGTCTGTTTACGATGTATGAGCAAGAGAAAGGCGAAAAATCAAAAGCGCGTATTGAGAACTTGGAAGAACTGGTAACAGCGACTCGTCAGTTTGATAAGCCAGAAGAAGCGGAAGAGATGACAGACTTAACGGCTTTCTTAACTCATGCCGCATTAGAGGCAGGTGAAGGCCAAGCTGATGAGTTTGAAGATGCGGTTCAATTGATGACATTGCACAGTGCTAAAGGGTTGGAATTCCCATTAGTATTTATGGTGGGCGTTGAAGAGGGCATGTTCCCAAGCCAAATGTCAGCAGAAGAAGCTGGGCGTTTAGAAGAAGAACGCCGTCTTTGTTATGTTGGTATGACGCGTGCGATGGAAAAGCTGTATATTATTTACGCAGAAACTCGTCGAGTGTATGGCCAAGAGAAATACCACAAACCGTCGCGCTTTATTAAAGAGCTGCCAACTAACTGTGTTGAAGAAGTTCGTATGAAAGCCAAAGTAAGTCGAACTGGATCTTATGGTAGCTATGGTTCTCAAGAGGGCTCATCTGACAGTCGATTTGGTCAAAAAGCTGTGAATAATAACTTTAATGAAACTGGTTATGCTTTAGGGCAACGAGTTAAGCACCCTAAATTTGGTGAAGGAACGATCATTAATTTTGAAGGCGCTGGCGCACAAGGGCGAGTACAAGTTGCCTTTAATGGCGAAGGGATTAAGTGGCTTGTGACTCAATATGCCAAGTTAGAGTCGATGTAATATAAAATTATTTAGAGTATAAAAAAAGAGAGCGGATTCGCTCTCTTTTTGTTTTAAATCGTCATTTTTTTCTTTTTGCTAAATAGCCAAGCATCCATAGTAAATACAATTAGCGCCCCCCAAATAAAGGCAAAAGTAATCGCTTTATCTGCACTAAACACTTCATCGTATAGCCCTACAGCAAGAACAAACATTAAGCTTGGTCCAATGTATTGAAAGAAACCTAATGTAGATAGCTTTAATCGTGTTGCTGCGCCAGTAAAGCAAAGCAGAGGAACGGTAGTGATAATACCCGCAGCAACCAATAGTAAATTTAGATTCATTGGGTTTTCTGCAAAATTAGAGGTTGGAGAATCAGCAATAAATAATAAGTACGTCGCTGCTATTGGCAATAAAACCAAGGTCTCAATAAATAAGCCTGACTGTGCATCCATGGCTACTTTCTTGCGTAATAATCCATAAAAGCCAAAACTACAGGCTAAGGCCAATGCAACAAGAGGAATCGAACCAAAAGTGATTAATTGGATAAGAACGCCGATAGCCGCAAAAACAACCGCAAGCCACTGTAATTTTCGTAATCGTTCCCCTAAAAAGATCATACCGAGCATGACATTAAAAATGGGGTTGATGAAATAACCGAGACTGGCATCCAACATGTGATCAGCAGTGACTGCCCAAATGAAGATTAACCAATTAGCGCCTATCAACACACTGCTTGTCATTAGATAACCCATTTTTCGTTTATCTTTTAATGTATTGGCAACGGTTTTCCATCCTTTAGATAGAAACAGCAATCCTGCTAGAAAAAAGAAAGACCAAATAACACGGTGACTTAAAATCTCAAAAGGAGAAACTTCACTGATGGTTTTAAAATAAATAGGTGCAATGCCCCACATGGTGTAAGCACCAAGAGCAAAAAAGACCCCCTGACGAGTGCGCTGTTGTTCGAGTTCAGTGGTTGGCATAAGTCGATTCTTAACGAAGTAATGTAATAGATAAGGTGTTTTTATGATCACACCTTGTATGAGTTGTTATGCGACGAAGTATAGAGGGGAGTGTCGAATGTGCCTAGTATTTTCCTATTGCTCTTTTCCTCACCAATAACCATAGGTAGAATGAGCCTCCCATAGTATTGATGAGTTTTTTATGTCCAGCATTATCGCAGAGCAGCCAATGGAACAGGTATCACAAAGCTACACTGTTTTAAAAGACGTGTTTGGCTACCAAGAATTTCGTGTTGGACAAGAAGAAGTCATCAATGCCGTCCTTGATGGTAAAGACAGCCTTGTTATCATGCCAACCGGTGGTGGTAAATCTCTCTGTTATCAGATACCCGCACTGGTTTTTGACGGGTTAACCTTGGTTATTTCTCCTTTAATTTCATTAATGAAGGACCAGGTTGATCAACTTAAAGCTAATGGCGTAAAGGCGGAATGCTTAAACTCAACCATTGATCGTGAAGAGCAAATTTCGATTTGGAATCGTGTTAACTCTGGTCAGGTAAAAATGCTGTATGTTTCACCTGAACGCGTGATGATGCGTGATTTTATGGATCGTTTAGCCTCCTTAAATTTGTGCATGATAGCGGTAGATGAAGCGCACTGTATTTCACAGTGGGGTCACGATTTCCGTCCAGAATACGCATCACTTGGACAGATTAAACAACGCTTTCCAGCCGTTCCGATCATGGCTCTAACTGCGACGGCGGATGAAGCAACACGTAAAGACATTTTAAGTCGTCTCTCATTACCAAATCCTCATGAATATTTGGGCAGTTTTGATCGCCCTAATATCCGCTATACCGTGTTAGAGAAGCATAAACCTGTAAGCCAAATTGTGCGTTATCTTGCCACGCAGAAAAACCAGTGTGGTGTGATCTATTGTGGTAGTCGTAAGAAAGTAGAAATGCTGACGGAAAAGCTCTGCAATAACCATATTCGAGCAGCGGCTTATCATGCTGGTTTGGATTTGGATGAGCGCAACTATGTCCAAGAAGCGTTTCAACGTGATGATATTCAGATCGTTGTCGCTACGGTGGCGTTTGGTATGGGGATCAATAAATCAAACGTTCGTTTTGTAGCGCACTTTGATATTCCCAAGAATATAGAATCTTATTATCAAGAGACTGGTCGAGCAGGGCGTGATGGCCTACCTGCTGAAGCGGTGATGTTATACGATCCTGCTGATATTGTATGGTTAAGAAAACTGGTAGAAGAGAAGCCAGAAGGGCCACAAAAATTAGTTGAAAGCCACAAGCTCAATGCCATGACTGCCTTTGCAGAAGCACAAACGTGTCGCCGCCAAGTCCTATTAAATTACTTTGGTGAATACAGTCCTAAACCGTGTGGTAACTGTGATGTTTGTTTAGATCCTCCAAAGCAATTTGATGGCACAGAAGCTGCACAAAAAGCCTTGTCATGTGTTTATCGAGTAAATCAAGGTTTCGGTGTCGGTTATGTCGTCGAAGTCCTACGAGGCTTGAAAATTGCACGAATTCGAGAACATGGCCATGACAAATTATCGACTTATGGCATTGGTAAAGAGCACAGCCATGAGTACTGGGTCAGTATTATTCGACAACTGATCCACAAAGGATTGTTGGCGCAAAACATCACTCGAAACTCGACGTTGCAATTAACTGAAGAAGCTCGCCCGATCTTAAAAGGGCAAGAAGCATTAGAGCTTGCGGTTCCACGACTTGATACCGCAGCGAAAACAGCGAAGTCTGAAAAGTTGAATAATCGTCATTATGATAAGCAGTTATTTGCCAAGTTACGAAAATTGCGTAAATCGATAGCTGACCGTGATGACCTACCGCCTTATGTCGTCTTCAGTGATGCAACATTAATGGATATGGCTGACATTACTCCAACTTCTTATGGTGAAATGCTTGCTGTTAATGGAGTCGGGCAAAAGAAACTAGAAAAATACGCCGATCCATTCTTGGATTTAATTGAAATGCACATTACCGGACAAGGATAAGTCATGAGTTTATTTTCAGTGGTTGAGTTTGATAAAGAAGCAGGTCGGATTATTTTTGCGGTGCCTGAGTTTCATTTTGATTCATTTGAAGTGATTGGTAAGCAATTAGTTACTGCCATGGATGCCACGATAGTAGAACAACAGATGGATGCCGATCTGCATTCTTGGTTAGTTGATTTTGAAGGCGCGCAATTTATGTTACGTGCTGAGCATTATTCGAATTCGGTATGGCTTGAAGCATTGGCTCGTACCGAGCATCAAGAAGAGTTGGCGTTTATTGCAGGTTTGTTTTAAGCAGCTCTTGTGATCAAAAGCGGTTAATGTATAATCACCGCCCTGAAAATTGGCTAGAGTCATTACGTAAATAAACGATGATTTTAGCTTTGTGTTTAATTTGGGTTCCCTCGCCCCCAATGACAAAAAGGTACTTATATGAGTACATTTACGCCCGCGCAAAAGCGCAACGCTTTATCCTTCCTTGTAGTGTTCCACCTTGTAATTATTGCATCAAGTAACTATTTGGTTCAGATCCCATTCACTTTGTTTGGGCTACATACCACGTGGGGTGCATTTACCTTCCCATTCATTTTCTTAGCAACAGATTTAACCGTTCGGATCTTTGGTGCCAAGATGGCAAGAAGCATCATCTTCTTTGTTATGCTACCGGCATTAGCTGTTTCTTACTTTTTATCAGTTGTCTTTTTTGAAGGGCAGTACCAAGGATTCTCACAACTTGGTGAGTTTAACTTATTTGTTGCACGCATTGCGATCGCAAGCTTTATGGCTTATTTACTTGGACAGATATTAGATGTTCATGTGTTTAATCGTCTTCGTCAGCTAAAACAGTGGTGGATAGCGCCAACATGCTCAACCTTATTTGGTAATGCAATAGACACCTTAGCGTTCTTTGCCATTGCCTTTTACCAAAGCCCTGATGCGTTTATGGCAGAGCATTGGACAGAGATTGCTCTTGTGGATTACGGCGTTAAGCTGGTTATTAGTCTAGGTTTGTTTGTTCCTATATATGGTGTACTACTGAATTACTTAATTCGTAAGTTAACTTCAGAAGGGCATCAATTGGCGACATCGACTTCTTAGCTGTAGTGTTAAAGAAAAATACTAGACTAAGGTCAGCCATGTGCTGGCCTTTTTTATTGTTATCGTATTGAAATATTTATGATTTATTAATTAAGTGAGAGTTATTCTCATTTAATTGTTGCATTTCAAATGAGAATGGTTATTATTAACTTGTCTTCAGGGAATAACGCACAAACGGTTTACCCCGCACTATTCCAGGAAGGCACGACATTGCTCACATTGCTTCCAGTGTACATCAGCTACATGAGCAGTGATGAACGTTTCTAAGTTAACGGTATCATTGCTCTCTTTTTGCTGAGCGGCGCTTCTTTTAGAAGACGCCGCTTTTTTTTGCTTTTTTTTTAAGATAAAAGTAAATGTTTTTATAAATTACACTTGTTTAAATGGCGTACTTTTGGACAGAAAAAGGGGGAGTTAATATTATTGTCCACAAAGCATGATCAAACAAGGATCTCTTTGTTGATCGTTTTATTTAACCTAAGCTTTTGATTTTTTAGTTTTAAATAGGCATTTTTCGCATTGATAAAATAGTTATTAATTAAGCGGAAAATAATTACAAACAGAGTTATCCACAGATGGGAGTGGTTGTGGATGAGGTTATTATTCATCAATAAAAGAAGAAAAAAGAATTAAGAGCAGCATTTTTATGTGGCTTGGGTATAAAATGAAAGTTATTGATTACATAACCTCTGGGTAAGACAGACTATGGCAAGAATTCCTGATAATCCATTCATTCTAGTGGATGGCTCTTCGTATCTTTTCCGTGCATACCACGCCGCTCCTAATTTTACTAATGGCGATGGCCAACCAACAGGTGCAGTGTATGGCGTAATTAATATGCTGCGTAGTCTTTTAAAACAATTTGAAACAGATCGTATAGCAGTGATCTTTGATGCAAAAGGAAAAACCTTTCGTAATGACATGTACCCAGAGTACAAAGCGAATCGTCCACCAATGCCGGATGATTTACGTTGCCAGATTGAACCTCTACACAAACTGATCAAAGCGATGGGCTTACCATTGATCTCTATTTCAGGGGTAGAAGCCGATGATGTGATTGGTACATTAGCATCGCAAGCCTCAAAAGCAGGCATTCCTGTACTGATTAGTACCGGTGATAAAGATATGGCGCAGCTTGTTGATGAGAACGTGACTCTAATAAATACCATGACAAATGTGATCATGGGACCTGAAGGTGTTGAAGAGAAATTCGGCGTTCCACCAGAGCTGATTATTGATTATCTTGCACTGATGGGTGATACCTCAGATAACATTCCAGGTGTCCCAGGTATTGGTGACAAAACAGCAAGAGCACTATTACAAGGTGTTGGTGGTTTAGATGCGCTTTATGCCAACCTTGATGATATTGCGCCATTAGGTTTCCGTGGCTCAAAAGGCATGGCGAAAAAACTAGAAGAGAATAGAGAAGGCGCTTACCTTTCTTATGAACTTGCGACCATTAAGCTTGATGTTGAATTAGAACAGCGACCTGAAGAGCTTGTAAAACAAGAACCAAATGTTGATGAGTTAGTTCAAATGTTTGGTCAAATGAATTTTAAACGTTGGCTAACTGAAATGCTAGATGGCAGTGACGGTAAGATCGTTTCACATGAAACATCAGCAAATCGAATAGCAGGTGCATCATCAAATAGTAATGATGAGACTGAAGAAGAAGTCATTGTTGCTGCTCAAGTTGATCGCTCAAAGTACGAGACTATTTTAACCAAAGAAGCTTTCTTATCATGGTTAGAAAAGTTAAACAGCGTAGAAGTTGCTGCTTTTGATACTGAAACTGACAGTTTAGATTACATGGTTGCTAATTTGATTGGCTTATCGTTTGCAATCGAAGAAGGCGAAGCTGCGTATGTTCCTGTTGCTCATGACTATCTTGATGCCCCTGAGCAACTTGATCGTGATTGGGTTCTTGAGCAATTAAAACCGTATTTAGAAGACGACAACAAAGCAAAAGTGGGCCAAAACTTAAAATACGATGCAAGTGTATTAGCGCGTTACGATATCGAGATGAAAGGTATTAAGTTTGATACCATGCTTGAATCTTATGTGTATAACAGCGTTGCTGGTAAACACAATATGGATAGCTTAGCACTGCGTTACTTACAGCATAATACGATTTCATTTGAAGAGATTGCGGGTAAAGGTAAAAAACAACTTACGTTTAACCAAATCGCTTTAGAGCAAGCTGCACCTTACGCCGCTGAAGATGCAGACATCACATTACGACTACACCATGTATTGAACGCTAAGCTAGAAGCGGATGAGAAATTAAAATCGGTATTTACTGATATTGAATTACCACTTGTTTCAGTACTTTCTCGTATGGAAAGAAAGGGTGTGTATATTGATGACATGCTGCTTTCTGCGCAATCACTTGAAATTGGCCAGCGTTTAGATGAATTAGAAAAAGCAGCGTATGAAGTAGCAGGACAAGAATTCAATATGAATTCACCAAAGCAGCTTCAAGTTATTCTATTTGAAAAAATGGAACTGCCAGTTATTAAAAAGACACCGTCAGGAGCAGCATCAACTAATGAAGAAGTGCTGCAAGAGTTGGCGTTAGAGTATGAACTTCCTAAGCTGATTTTAGAGTACCGTGGCTTAGCTAAGCTAAAATCCACTTATACCGATAAACTTCCAAAGATGATTAATCCATCAACGGGTCGTGTGCATACCTCTTACCATCAAGCGGTGACAGCGACAGGACGTTTATCATCGACCGATCCAAATTTACAAAATATTCCAATTCGTAATGAAGAAGGTCGTCGTATTCGCCAAGCGTTTGTTGCTCCCCATGGTTGGAAAATCCTAGCAGTCGATTATTCTCAAATTGAATTGCGTATCATGGCGCACTTATCTCAAGATAAAGCGTTATTAGAAGCGTTCTCGGCAGGTAAAGACATTCACTCAGCAACCGCTGCAGAAGTGAAGGGCGTATCGATAGAAGAGGTGACCTCTGAAGATCGTCGCCGTGCTAAGGCCATCAACTTTGGTTTGATCTATGGCATGAGTGCATTTGGTCTTGCGAAGCAAATTGGTATCTCTCGTGGTGAAGCACAAGATTACATGAATGTGTATTTTGAGCGTTACCCTGGTGTAATGCAATACATGGAAGAAACTCGACTATTAGCAACTGAGCAAGGTTATGTGGAAACTCTATACGGGCGTCGTCTGCATTTACCTGAAATCAATGCTCGTAATGCTATACGTCGTAAAGCAGCAGAACGTGCGGCTATTAATGCGCCAATGCAAGGCACAGCCGCAGACATTATCAAGAAAGCGATGATCTTAGTCGATGACTGGATAGAAGCGGAAGGTAATGCTCAAGTTAATCTACTTATGCAAGTACACGATGAATTGGTATTTGAAGTTAAAGAAGATGTATTAGAAGAAGTGACCAAACAAATTACAGCACTAATGGAAGGAGCGGTAGAGCTCGATGTACCACTTATTGCAGATAGTGATTTTGGTAATAACTGGGATGAAGCTCATTAAATACACGAAGATGAATATTGTCGTGTTGATGTAACTGATTAAATTGTAATTTAGTTACACGCTTCATTAAAACTATGAGCCAGCGCACGCGTTGGCTTTTTTTTATCTAAAATAAAGTGAGCTATGTCAGATGTTTGTTGTGCTTTTATGAACGAAACTGAAAAAAAATTACAAAAAAAGGTTTTCAAAACTGTTCGTTTGTTGTACATTTATCTGCGTAGGGTACAGAGGTAAAGATGTTCTATCTTTCAGACCTTTTGTTTCACGTTATTGGATTTGGCTAAATTCAGCCGCCTCAGTCAACCTTTTTGACTGGGGCGTTTTTTCTTTCTGGCCTTTTAAAAACTTAATTCTCCGATTTTTTCCGCATTTTTTATTTCTTCTTATTTTTCACTACCTGTAATTTTACAACAAGTTGTTTTATTGATAATTAATTTACATAATTATCTTAACTGACTGTTTTTAAATGATTAGATTTGTTTTCTTGGGCTATTTTAAGGTGAGTTTGTAGCTTTGAAGGACGTTGTTAATTTAAAAGATGATTTGAACTTTATTGGGATTTGTTTCAAAGGAAAGATTGTTGCATTATGCGCGGCAGAAAAACAATAACACCTCTTTATCTCTCCCATTTCCCCACCAGTTAAGGTGGGGTTATTTTTTGTCACAGGCTGTATCTATATATGCTGTTTATTCAGCATCTAGACCTTCAATGAATTCATCATCGATTTCAAAAGCCGGTGCAAACCATGTGTCTAGCTTGGCACGAAGTATATCAACACCGAATCCTTTTGATGAAGAGAACGCATCAACAACAACTTCACCACCAAAATCTACCGCAGCTTCACGTACTTTAAGTACTTGTGCTTTACGAGCACCACTTTTCAGTTTATCTGCTTTAGTTAATAAGATTTGTACTGGGATATTTTGGTCAACTGCCCAGAACACAAGCTGTTGGTCAATATCTTTAAGTGGATGACGAATATCCATCAATACCACTAAGCCTTTTAAGCTTTGACGTTTCTGTAGGTACTCACCTAAAGACTTCTGCCATTTCTTTTTCATCTCAATAGGAACTTGAGCAAAGCCATATCCTGGTAAATCCACAATGTGACAGTTCTCATCAACTTTAAATAAGTTAATAAGCTGAGTACGACCCGGAGTTTTAGAGGTTTTTGCTAAGCCTTTTTGGTTTGTTAAGCGGTTTAATGCGCTCGACTTACCGGCATTTGAACGGCCAGCGAAGGCAACTTCAATACCTTCATCCTCAGGTAGATGGCGAATATCTGGTGCACTGGTAATGAAGTGCGTCTTTTGGTAGTGAATGATTTTGCTCACTGTTAACTCCGTCTCGACTGAAACCAAGCTGTAGATAATGATCCAAGTAGGATTATTGTAGTCAGCTGATTACTTTTTTGTGAAAATGTGTAAAATAACCGCATTAAGGATGTCACAACTTATTTTTTAGTTGGTAAACTTAAAAACGGTAAAGGTCGCTCATTGTACCATGCTGTAGCCAATTTAGAGCGGTACTGGAAGCTTAATATCCAACACAGTGTAAATAAACCTTGGTAAAAAGGGTAACTCATTGTGAGGGAACGATAATAATAAATGGAATGTCATGAAAAAATTAGCGCTGATATTAACTCTCCTAGCTAGTTGCTCAACATGGGCTCAAGGAGATATCGAAGCTGGAAAGCAAAAATCTGTAACATGTACGGCGTGTCATGGTCAAGAAGGTAACAGTACCTTGACCCAATACCCAAACCTAGCAGGTCAACACGCAGGTTATCTTGAAAAGCAAATCAATGAATTTAAATTGGGCATGCTAACTCAAGGAAAGCAAGGCCGTATGGATCCTGTTATGGGTGCAATGGCAATGGGTGTTGATGAACAAGGAGCTAAAGATATAGCGGCTTATTATGCCTCTTTACCAATGGCGGACAATACCACTCCAGAGGAATCGATTCCTGCAGGCAAAGCATTATACTTAGCGGGTGATATGGAGCGTGGAATTACGGCGTGTGTTGCGTGTCATGGCCCTCGAGGTAATGGTACATCACTGTCAGGCTTCCCTAAAATATCTGGTCAGCATTCTGATTACGTAAAAGCGCAGTTAGAAAAATTTCGTTCTGGCGATCGTTCAAATGACATGAATGCCATGATGCGTGATATTGCGAAGAAGCTGACAGATGAAGATATTGCAACCTTGTCTAAATACGTTGGTGGCCTGCATTAATTGTTAGTGTAACCTCGATAATTAAGACCAAATTTGAAGAAGCAGCTCTCGTAGCTGCTTTTTTTATGAAAAAGGCGTTAAAACGATTATCTTTGCACCAGTATCGGGTATACTTCCGCCCCTAGAATTTTCAGGGAGCAGTAGTGAGCTTATGATGCAGCCTTGCCCTTTGTGTCAGTATTTACATGCTGATAAATTCCACCAAGATAAGCATAGACGCTATTATCGCTGTCAGCACTGCTATCTTATTTATGTGGATGAGGCAGATCGTTTCGATGCAAAAGCAGAAAAAGCGCACTATGATTGCCATAAAAATAATCTTGAAGATGAAGGATACCGAACCTTCTTATCTCGATTTTCTGAGCCGCTGTTGCTGCGTGTTGGAGAGACTCCTCAACAAGGACTAGACTTTGGATGTGGCCCTGGACCACTGCTTGCTCATATGATGAGAGATGCAGGTCACCATATCGAACTCTATGATATCTATTACGCCCCAGATAAGAGCGTGTTGAATACGCAGTATGACTTCGTCAGTTGTACAGAAGCGATTGAGCATTTTTATCAACCTCAAAACGAATTGGAATTGTTATTGGGCTTGGTGAAACCTGGTGGTTGGTTAGGTATCATGACGAAACTAGCCAGGGACGAAAGCGCGTTTGCCACTTGGCATTACAAGAATGATTTAACCCATGTCATCTTTTTCAGCAAAGAAACATTTGAGTTTATAGCAACGCGCTATCAACTTGAGCTACAGTTTGTTGGAAATGATGTCATCTTACTGAGGAAAACCCAGTAATGAGCCGTACTAAAAAAGCCCGTACACCAGGAATGGCGAGTGAGCCAGTTGTTGTTACACGTAACCGTACTGATCGTGACGTAGATAGCCGTGAAATTAAGCGTAAAAGAAAGCGTAAAGGTCTAAAAGCCGGCGCTCGTAATGCTGAAAGTAACGCAGAACAAAATCGTCGTTTCGCACAGAAAAAAGATCCTCGTATTGGCAGTAAAAAACCAATTCAACTTGTTGTTGAAGCGAAAGTAAAATCAAGCAAGCAAGAGCGTCGCCTAACTAACGAGCAAGAGCTTGCGATGTTAGAAAATGATGCACAGCTAATGGTTCTTCTAGATCGTATCGATAATGGTGAAAACCTAGGTACTGGTCTTCAGAAATACGTGGATGAGAAATTGGCACGTATCGAACACTTAATGGGTCGTTTAGGCTTATTAGATGACGAAGAAGTTGAATCAGAAGAAGAGATTGCTGAATTCCCTGAATTTGCAGAGCGTAAAGCAAAAAGCGATGATGATCTGCTAGCGGAATTTGACGACTTTAACATGGATGATTTTAAATAATTATGTCTACAGTAACCCTGTTGGCACTGCTTGGCGGTGCAATTATTCTTGCGCTAGCTAGTTATGCTGGCAGCTTACTGATGAAGTTAAAAAAGCAGAAGGAACTGCAAGAACAACACAGAAAATTGGCGATACAAAAACGTAACGCCAATATTTTTGAGAATGTGGTACTGCTTTGCCAAGCAGGAATGCAAGAGCGTTGTGATCACTCTGAGTTAGCGATTCGTTTATATTGCATCATGGATTATCTACAAGAAGATGACCGTATTGATGTTGAGCAAGATTACCCTGCGCTATCTGAGCTATATCATGTAGTCAAAGACATGCCGCGCGGTGATGCAAGACAAGAACTCGCGAAGCAAGACCGAATGAAAGACAATTTAGCTCGCACTAAAGCAGAAGCTCGTCTACAAGATGCAATTAAAGAAGAGATCCAACAATTGCAAGTTCGCATCAAACCACTGAATCAAAGTATTGATATTAAAATGATCTGATCGACACTTCTTATTATCGCAGCATTGAAGTCATCGGCTTTATAAGGCAGATGCTTTATGATGCAGAGAGTCGTGTCAATTTAGATATAAAGAGATGGAAGTAAGTCATGTCAAATCAACAAATCGTATGGGATCAAGAGATCATTGAGAAGTATAACTACTCAGGCCCACGTTACACCTCTTACCCAACTGCTTTAGAGTTCCACGAAGCTTATACTCCTGCTGAATTCGATATGGCGTGTACTCAGTATCCTGAGCGTCCACTGTCTCTTTATATTCATATCCCATTTTGTCACAAGCTATGTTACTTCTGTGGCTGTAATAAAGTTATCACTCGCCATCACCATAAAGCGGATATTTATCTAGATTCACTAGAACTAGAAATCCGTCAGCGTGCAGCACTGTTTACTGAACGTAAGGTAACACAATTGCATTTTGGTGGCGGTACTCCAACCTTCCTGACTAAAGTCCAATTCACTCGTTTAATGAATTTGTTACGTGGTGAGTTTAACTTTGAAGAAGGCGCAGAGATCAGTATTGAAGTTGATCCACGAGAAATTGAACTGGATATGCTTGATCACCTACGTGATGAAGGCTTCAACCGTCTAAGCATTGGTGTACAAGATTTCAATAAAGAAGTTCAGCACTTGGTTAACCGCGATCAAGATGAAGACTTTATTATCTCTATGGTACAAAGAGCAAAAGAGCTAGGTTTCCGCTCAACTAATCTTGATTTGATTTACGGCCTACCAAAGCAATCAGCAGAATCTTTAGCATTAACGATCAAGCGTGTACTAGAAATGGAACCGGGTCGTTTGTCTGTATTTAACTATGCACACATGCCAACGCTGTTTGCTGCACAACGTAAAATCAAAGATGCTGATTTACCTGCACCCGCTGAAAAATTAGTGATGCTGCAAGAAACCATCGAAAACCTAACAGGTGCAGGCTACCAGTTTATCGGTATGGATCACTTTGCACTGCCTGATGATGAGCTAGCAGTAGCACAGCGTGAAGGCATTCTTCACCGTAATTTCCAAGGCTACACCACTCAAGGTGAGTGTGATTTATTGGGTATGGGTGTGTCAGCAATTTCAATGATTGGTGACAGCTACGCACAGAACAAAAAAGACTTAAAAGAATATTACGCTCAGGTTGATGAAAAACGTCACGCTCTGTGGCGTGGTGTTGCGCTAGACCAAGATGATTTAATTCGTCGTGAAGTGATTAAACAACTTATCTGTAATTTCACACTGGATACTAAAGCGATTGAAGCGGAGTTTAATTTAGACTTTGATAAGTACTTCGCTGAAGACATTAAGCTTCTACAAACGTTTATTAATGATGAATTAGTGACTATGCACGAAGGGCGTATTGATGTTGAACTGCGTGGTCGTTTATTGATCCGTAATATCTGTATGTGTTTTGATAAGTACTTACGAGATCGTGCGCGTCAGCAGCAGTTTTCTAGAGTGATCTAGGGACGAGATGCGAGAACGGACTTCGTCCTTCGAGGGGCGAGTAAAAGCGTTGTTGTTTGTCTAAAAATTTGAAGCCGTAGGTGTTGATGCACCTGCGGTTTTTTTGTTTTTAGAGCAAGGTTTCAGGATTTGTTATTTTTAGCTTTGGTACTAGCAACCCCCTCTAACTCCCCCTTGTGTTGGTTTCGTAAACTTCAATGATTCAGCGATAAAGGGGGAGAACCATCTTTGGTGCTGTAATTACAACGATCACAATACAGTTCCTCCCCTTGAGCGAGGAGCTAATGAGATTAGTAATGTTGATATAAGGGGAGGTTAGGGGGGGGGGGGCTAAGGAATAACTAGGGACGAGATGCGAGAACGGACTTCGTCCTTCGAGGGGCGAGTAAAAGCGTTGTTGTTTGTCTAAAAATTTGAAACCGTAGGTGTTGATGCACCTGCGGTTTTTTTTGGAAACTAGAAACTATACGCTGCGCTAACTAGAGACTATAAGAGCTAGTACGGTTGATGTGAATCGTATTTATTACATCGTTAGGGCTTTTGTTCTTATAGTTTCTAGAGCGAAGCGTTCTAGTCAGCGCAGCGTATAGTCTTTACGGCTTCACATTACGACTGATCGGGTTCTGCAACGAAATCAGCGTCTCAGTCGACTGCACTTCCTCGATTGCTTGCAACTTATCAATCAATACATGCTGTAGCTCTTGAATACTCTTACACATTAACTTAACGAAGATATTATAAGCGCCTGTGGTGTAATACGCCTCAACCACTTCCTCTAACGCATCTAATTTAGCCAATGCTGAATGATAATCACGGGCTGCGTATAGGTTAATTCCAATAAAACAGCAGACGTCATAGCCCAAGGTTTTAGGATTCACTATCACCTCAGTACCTTCAATAATGTCGGCAGCTTTCATTTTTTCGATACGAACATGAATGGTTGCAGGACTGACATTGAAGCGTTTTGCTAACTCAGCGTAAGGAGTGCGAGCATCATTCATGAGGGCTTGTAAAATATCACGGTCGAGATCGTCGAGTTTATTAGATTGATTCATGATGCATCCTTAGCATAGGGTATTTATATAATCCAAGCAGTAAATTACCTTAAGATACTCAAGACAGCGAGCACTTTATCTAGTCGTTTTTATTAATATCCATTACCATAGGCGCTTGCTGTTCCTAATTGATTAAGCCGTTGGAGTGTCCTGTGCAAATAGCGTTATTGTGTGAAGACCCAAATCGTCAACCTGAGTTAGAGGCTATTGCCACTCGCTGGGGATTAACGCATGACCAAGATAATGTTTTTGCTTTGGTATTAACCACAGAGCAATTGGAACTTCATAAGCGTGATGAGCCTAAACTAGGCGCAATCTTTGTTGATTTGGTTTCAGGTGCTGTTGCTCATCGCCGTAAATTTGGTGGTGGTAAAGGGCAATCTATCGCTAAAGCGGTGGGGCTAAACAAAGGAGCAATACCCGTCGTTCTTGATGGTACAGCCGGACTAGGACGTGATGCCTTTGTATTGGCATCATTAGGATGTAAAGTTCAAATGGTAGAGCGTCACCCGGTGGTTGCGGCTTTACTTGATGATGGGTTAGCGCGCGCAAAGCAAGATACAGAAATTGGCTCTTGGGTATCAGATCGTATGTCTCTGCTTCACGCTTCAAGCCATGATGCGTTAGAGCAATTAATGGCGCAAGAAAGCTTTCAACAGCCTGATGTGGTTTATCTTGATCCAATGTACCCACATCCAGAAAATAAAAAGAAAAGTGCATTAGTAAAAAAAGAGATGCGAGTGTTTCAATCTTTAGTTGGCGCAGATAACGATGCCGATGCATTGCTAGCACCGGCATTAATCATGGCAAAGAAGCGTGTTGTGGTAAAACGTCCAGATTACGCAGAATGGCTTGATAACCAAAAACCATCAATGGCGATAGAAACTAAAAAGAATCGTTTTGATGTCTATGTTAACGCCGCGATGTAACTCTCATAGTTAAGGATTACTCGTCCTTAAACGGGACCACTAATACATCGATTGGACAGGTGTTGATCACTTGTCTTGTTGATGACAGCAATTTACTCCAGAAATCTTGGTGATGGCCACAAACAACAAGGTCAACATCAAGATCATCAATAGCCTCGCATAATTCATTACTTAAATCACCACTACTTACTAAGGTTTTGTGAATTGGATAATTGGCAAATTCAACTAAGTGCTGCATGGCTTCTTTAGATGCTTCCATCGCTTGATGTTGAGTCTCTGCAAGGTTGATATCAATTAAACCAGTATAAAGCTCTGCATAGCTTACATCGATGTGAATAAAAGAAACTTTTGCTTCTAATGCTTTAGCTAGACCCGCCGCTTTAGAAACTAATGCTTTACTCTCTTCTGTTAAATCGACAGCGACAAGAATATGTTGATAGCTCATGATATTTCTCCTATAAACTCAATATTGAATTTTTTAACTTCTTATAGATTAGCACTAGAACTACCACTTTTTTGTTGCTTAGATCTCGTTCTTATTCATAGGATTGAATAAGTAATTAAAGGACGATATATGATAGAGTTGTTGTAATTTATAATAATTATTGCTCATAAAGGAACATATATATGTTAGCTAAAACGATGGTCGATCATCTAAATGCACAAATTAACCTAGAATTTTTCTCATCTAATCTATACTTACAGATGAGTGCTTGGTGTGAAGATAAAGGTTTTGATGGTGCTGCATCATTTTTCCGTGCTCATGCAACCGAAGAGATGGAGCACATGCAGCGTTTATTTACTTATGTAAGTGAGACAGGTTCAGTTCCAATCTTAGGTGCAATCGAAGCGCCACAATCAGAGTTTTCTGGTTTGGGTGATGTATTTCGTACCACGTTGGAACATGAACAAATGATCACACAAGAGATCAATAAACTTGCACATGTGGCGTTTACTTCACAAGATTACTCAACCTTTAATTTCCTTCAGTGGTATGTGGCTGAGCAACATGAAGAAGAGAAATTATTCAAAGGTATTTTAGATAAAATTGATTTAGTAGGTGAAGACGGTAAAGCACTATTCTTTATTGATAAAGATTTAGCTGTTTTAGCAACATCAGGCTCTACATCTATTATGGATAGCACTGCTGGATAAGTATCAATCTTTGCAATGTAGCGGTATACATTTAATGTAATACGTAAGGGTCGTTACTTATTAAGCACACAGACAAGTATGTCAGAGGTGATTATGATAAGTGGCGACCTTATATTATTAGCATTATTTACCGTAACGGGTATTAACATTATTCGTTATTTAAGTACCTTAAAAACTCTTCTTTTTGTGATGCGAGAAGCACACCCTCTGTTGTATCAGCAAATTGATGGACGAGGCTTCTTTACCACTCACGGCAATATTGGTAAACAAACCAAGTTATTTCAATACTTATGGCAAGAAGAATACCTTGATCATCATGACACCCTTTTTGTGTTTAAATGTGAAAAAGCCCGTTATCTATTTATGCTCTCTAGTGCATTATTGCTTGTAAGTGTTGCTGTGTTTTTCTTGGTAATTAATTTGGGCATCTAGCGCTGATAATAGTACACTCCTTGCCAATTGAATTTGGGGTGAGAGTGACATGAAAAAAGTAGACGTAGTGGTTATTGGTGCAGGTGCTGCAGGATTGATGTGTGCAGCAGAAGCCGGTAAGCGAGGGCGTAGTGTATTGGTTGTCGATCATGCCAAAAAGCCAGGCAGAAAAATCCTCATTTCAGGTGGTGGTCGTTGTAACTTTACTAACTACGATGTCACTGCTAATAACTATGTTTGCAAAAATTCACATTTTGTTAAATCAGCGTTATCGCAATATACCAACTGGGACTTTATCTCACTAATTTATAAGTATGAGATTGAGTTTGAAGAGCGCGATCACGGGCAGTTATTTTGTATTGATTCAGCGAAAGAAATTGTCGATATGCTATTAAAAGAGTGTGAATTAGCGGGTGTTAATTACCGATATCGCTGTGAAATTAGTGATATTGAAAAACTGAATTCTGGTTTTAGATTGAAGCTAGATAGCGATATTATTGAATGTGAGTCTTTGGTTGTAGCAACTGGTGGTTTGTCGATGCCTAAATTAGGAGCAACCCCATTTGGTTACCAATTGGCTGAACAATTTGGTTTATCTGTAGTTCCAACTTCTGCGGGTTTAGTGCCATTTACACTTCATAAAGAAGATAAAGAAGCGTTCTCTGATCTATCAGGTATTGCTATTCCTGTCGTAGTTATCTCAGAAAGTGGTGAAAGCTTTAAAGAGAATTTACTGTTTACACATCGCGGTTTATCCGGGCCCTCTATTCTACAAATTTCATCTTATTGGAACGCAGGTCAAAAAGTAATGATAGATCTGTTACCTAATGCCACTTTGTCTGAAGAATTCGATAAAATGAATGAAGCGCATCCAAATCAAAGTGTTAAGAACGCCTTAGCGACGCTATTACCAAAACGAGTGGTTGAAACCTTGTTAAATAATACCGTTTTTCAAGAGCGATCTTTAAAGCAAGTCAATCATAAAGAGAAAGAGCAACTTTGCGCTTTGATTCATCAGTGGAGCATATTACCAAACGGCACAGAAGGCTATCGTACGGCTGAGGTGACACTCGGTGGGGTAGATACCGATGAGCTGTCATCGAAAACGATGGAGTCAAAAAAATATCGGGTCTGTATTTTATTGGTGAAGTAATAGATGTGAGTGGTTGGTTAGGTGGCTATAACTTCCAATGGGCATGGTCAAGTGGGTACGTTGCAGGAATAAATGCATAGTTAGTTTATTGTTTAAACTATAATCTATGGTTATTTCATTCTATAAAGTGAAGCGTACCTATAGTTCTTTTTCTGTGCATGGTATACTGTAAATGTAGATTAATACTAAGGACTAGATAAACCATGAAAACCATTTCGTTTAGTGTTCAAGATATTGCTCAATTACAAGAAGAATGCGATTCACTATCGATAATTCCGGGATCTTCATGTTTAGTCCAGTTGTTTTCGTCGCAAACAAAGGAAGAGGTTGCGGCGTATTATTCTATCTTAAAAGGCTTATTACCGAATGTCGAAGTAATTGGACTTTGTACTATTCATGCAAGTATTAATGCTTTTATTATCAGTCAATCTACCGTTGTCTCAATTTCATTTTTTGATGATACTAAACTAACTTCAGCCGTCGTTTTTCATTCAGAAAAAGAGCAAGATGTTGGGCATCAATTATTAAGAAAGCTATCTATTAATCAAATAACAAAAAGCTGTATCGCTTTTAGTTGTTCTGGCTCTGCTAGTAATTATCAATTGTTTGATGCTTTTTCGGAAAACCCTTATGTAATCCCTGTTTCTGGTGGAGTATCCGCAAATGCTGGAGAAGGTACTTGGGTCTTTTTAAATGGTCAATTTTACCAAGAGCATTTTGTCGCTGTTGCTCTTCACAGTGAATATTTGCAAGTTTGGAATGATGCTTTTATTGAATGGAATCCAATAGGGAAGCGGTTTCGAGTCACTTCTTCTGAAGGTAACATAATAAAAAGTATTGATCATATTCCAGCGTATGAGTTTTATTGTAAGTATCTTGCAGATAGTAACCCTCTTTCTTTACAGCAAATTCAAGCGTTTCCATTAATGTTGCAAGAAAATACAGCTCGTATTATTAATACGGTTGAATTGATAACGGCCGAAGGCTATTTATGCTTTGCTAGTGATATACCTATGGGAGATGAAGTTAGGCTATCTTATTGTCATCCTTCGTTAACTCAAGAGCAGGTGAATCAAGGAGCAATGAAATTAGCTAAAAAGCAGCCTGAATCTATTTTTATTTATAACTG
Source organism: Aliivibrio wodanis (assembly GCA_000953695.1). Lineage (GTDB taxonomy): Bacteria > Pseudomonadota > Gammaproteobacteria > Enterobacterales > Vibrionaceae > Aliivibrio > Aliivibrio wodanis. The sequence goes on from LN554846.1 coordinate 101,556, forward strand.
TGAATCGAGAATTGAAAGCAGTTTAGAATCTACAGAACTGAAAACATTTTCAGATATTGGGGTCTGCCAAGGCATGTATGGAATGGGTGAATTCCATCGAGCTCACAATCAACAAATTCTACACCATAGTTTGACCTATTTAGCGTTGAGCGAGTCTCAAGATGTCATTATTGATAATCATTTTTCCCATACACCTCGTTCACACAATTTGACACCGTTGTTTTCATTAATTAAAAACTCTATCCATGACTTGGATACCATGACGTTAGAAATGGAGCAGAAGATTAGTGAGCAATCAATGCGTTTAATTCAAACTTATCGCACTGATCGAAGAACGGGTTTATTGAACCGAACGGTACTTAAAGAGCGTCTGAATCATATATCACAAATGGATCACCTCCTTTCATTTAAGTTAACTAACTTAAGTCAGGTTAATGATAAATATGGTTATCAAGTCGGCGATAAATTATTGCAAGACCTTAGTCTTTATTTACATGAGTATTTAGGTAGCGCGCTTTGTACTGATATTGAGCTTTATAGTATTGGAATTGCAGAGTGGGGTGTAGTTTTCAATAGTGACAAAAAAAGCAATGTCTTACGTAAATATATTATCGATTTTATTGAAGATTTAGAGCATGAAAATTTTGAGCCTTACGGACTAGGTGATGTCGATTACCTTAGCGTTGCAATGTCTGGTGGGTTAATCAGTCGTCGTGATTTTACTAATATTGCCGTTGAAGATTTAATTTTAAAAACGGTTGAAGCTCGTCGGATTGCGATGCGTCGAAATCGTCATCTATGTAATGCCCGCGACTTATTGGATGAAGATCGTTCACGCCAAAATCAGTTAGATTGGTTAACGTGTGTGAACCGTGCTATTTCTCAGAAAGGGGTGTTGGTGTATGGACAGCCTATTTTTGAGGCCAAAACATATAATATAGCATCAACAGAATGTCTTATGCGTATTTGTGAAGATGACCAAGTCTTTGCTCCTGGTCTATTTCTACCTGCAGTTGAAGGTACGCACCTTTACACTCGATTGAGTCGAGCTATGATTGCTCGTTCATTTGAGATAATGCAAACCAATGATTTAAATTTCTCGATAAATCTATCGCCTCAAGATTTAATGAGTGAGAGAACTTTAGAGTTATTAGAATCTTCAATTATTCGTTTAGATAACCCACTACGCGTTGGTTTTGAAGTGCTAGAAACAGAGCAGATTAAAGACTATGGCCGCATGATAGAAATATGTAACCATTTTAAACGTCTTGGTGCGCGTATTATTATTGATGACTTTGGATCTGGTTATTCAAATATTGATGAAATAATGAAACTTGAGCCTCAAGTGATTAAGCTTGATGGTTCTATTATTAAGAATGTTCATCAAGATCGACGCCAACGTCTTATCTCTCAACAAATGGTGCAGCTTTGTCATGCACTAGACGCTAAGGTTGTCGCTGAATTTGTGCATAACAAAGAGGTATGTGACATTGTCGAAGATATGGGTGTAGATTATCTGCAAGGCTACTTTTTAGGTGCTCCAAAATCATTATTGCCTTAATGAATCGATCTCGTTATTTTTTCACATATTTATTTTTTACATAAGAGTGCCCGCTGCGCTCAGCCTGAAAAACAGTTAAAAAGTGGTCATAATAATAAGAAAGAGCCTGAGCATTTTCAGGTTCTTTAACCATTTCTAATACTTCAATTCCTGCTTCACAAGTACATAGGTTTCCTTGACTTTGATTACGTCGTAAATGGTAGCAAGAGTCGGTGGAAGCTTGAATTTCTAAACAAGGAAGCGCTTTTAGCCAAGGGCTTTTATTCACCATCTTCTTTGCTTCTTGCCAAGTAGAATCTAACAGAATAAATAGCTGCTTTTTACTTGAATCTCTATGTATTTCATATTCCGAACTCAAGGTCGGAGAGTTACTTGGAAACAATAACCAAGTCTCTGTATCTTCTTGGATAATTTTATTTATTAATGCCTCTGGCTGTTCTTTTCGCTGCCATACATAATGTTGAGAGTTAGGTAAACTATTTAATAAGAGTTTACCTGTATTGGTCAGTTTATTGAGTTCATTTTCATGATATAGCAGTGCAAATTCAACCTGTGAATGTAAGGTGGGTTGGTGGTCACAGATACAGTTATGGGTAAACCCACAGGTGAAGCAAGAGTCCACTGTTTTCATTATTGTTTACTCGACTCTGTTGTTGAATACAGTGTTAGCCCTGCTTGGATCGGAAACGTAACACCATTGACAATTTCTTTTTCAGTGGTGATTTGGTTACCTTGTTTTGAAAAAGTACGTTCTGAGATCATATATTGACGCTGATGACGACTCATTAAGACATGTACACCATTAGTATTTGTTGCTTGCCAGACCCCTGTTTCAACTAATTGAGGTTCATTGGTATTATAATCATATGTCGTTATTGCTGAGTGATCTGGATTTAAGGTTAAGCCAATACGAAGCCCTGAATCTCCCACAGTACTCGTGCCTTGGTAGTAATTAGCCCAATTTAATGTAGAGTCTTGAGCTGATAATGTCGCACAGCCTTGATATTTTTTTCCTTTAATATCGACTTCTGAACGCCAGCCATAGATAGATTCAACCATGCTGTCTTTGCAGATGGATTTTGTCATGGTTAGTGAAAAATCATCAGTTTGATAATGACGTTTATCTACTTTAAAAGAACGATCTACAATTGATTGAGCTTGTTTTGATTTTCCCATTTCAGAGAAAACGAGTTTATTATTAATTACTTCTATCGTCCAAAATGGTTCATTGCCAAACGCTTTAGTTGGCTTAATCGGTGATCGACAAGAAGGGCCTTCACCTGCTACTAATGTATTGATTTGAGAGACAATAAAGCGTGCAGGGTAATCATTAGCGAAACCGCCTTTTGGTGGTGCTTCAAAATGACCAATTAACTCCCCATACATCGGTTGGTAAGGAGATGACTGAATCTCATTACTGACTTTCCATTGTTCAGGTTTTAAGTTTATCCAATATTGTTGTTCACTGTTACAAGGTTGAATACTTTGAGATTCATGACCTATAACAACGGTACCACGCAGTATAAAAGTATGAGGCGTTGTTGATTGATTCTGGTTATCTTCAGATGAATTATCGCTTGCTGTATTTGATGATTGTTGACTACATCCCGAAAAAAATAACAATGTAGTTACTGCCAGTAATGACCTTTTCATTCTATTTTCCTGCATTATTTACGTAAAAGTAAGTATGCCATAGGACAGTAAAAATACATTGGAATTCACCTTTATCAGAGCTATTGGCAATAAATTAGCGTAAAATAATAGGGTTATTTTAATAAGCAAAGAGAGCTAAGAAGAATATGAGTTGGAACCTTTCGCCTTCAGACGTATTTAGCGCATCACCCGTTGTTCCTGTTATGGTTATTGAACAATTAGAAGATGCAGTACCAATGGCTCAAGCTTTAGCTGCTGGTGGCATTCATGTATTTGAAGTGACACTACGAACCGCTGTGGCTTTAGAAGCGATTACAGCTATTCGTAAAGCGATGCCACTGGCCCTTGTTGGAGCAGGAACAGTGATCAGTGCTCAACAATATGATCAGGCAGTAGAAGCTGGTGCTAAATTTGTTATCTCTCCAGGATTTACACCAAGTTTATTGGCGCATGCAAAAACAGCAGATATTCCACTGATTCCAGGTGTTGCTACGCCATCAGAAGTAATCCGTGCGATTGAGCTAGGTTATACTCATCTTAAGTTTTTTCCTGCCAGTGCTTTTGGTGGTCCATCAGTATTGAAAGCGATGGCTGCACCATTGCCACAAGTTCAGTTTTGCCCAACAGGTGGCATTAATCCACAGAATGTTAATGACTATACGGCGTTAGAGTGTGTTGCTACGGTAGGTGGTTCTTGGATGTTACCTAAAGAGGCGATTGTCGCGAAAGATTGGGCTGAAGTGACAAGACTTGCGAAAGAAGCGGTTGAGTTGATTAAGTAAGAATTGAGAGACTAGAAGCTATACGCTTCGCTAACTAGATACTATAAGAGCAAAAGAATATTGCTTTTGCCCTTATAGAAGCGAAGCGTTCTAGTTTCTAGTTTCTAGTTTCTAGTTTTAGCGCTTAGCTGCTATATCACGCAATGCTTGCTTCTCTGCATCAGACAAGAAAGCCAGATCCAAACCATTAATTTGAATTTGGCGAAGCTGCTCTTGAGTTAGACCAACCTTCGGTGCCGCCACTTCATATTCATAAGGAAGTTCAATCCCTTCAACAGCAGGGTCATCCGTATTCAGACAAACCTTAACACCGTGAGCAAGGAAGGTTTTGATAGGGTGAGATTCAAACGAAGCAACCGTACTTGTTTGGATATTTGATGTTAAGCAAGACTCAATGCCGATATTGTTCTTCGCTAAGAACTCCATCAATTTAGGGTCTTCAATGGCTTTAACACCGTGACCGATACGTACTGCACCAAGCTCATTGATTGCTTGCCACATACTTTCTGCACCAGCAGCTTCCCCTGCGTGTACCGTTACACGAAGGCCAGCGTCACGAACTTGTTTGAAGTGAGTAACAAAGCGATCACCTGGCTGACCCAGTTCATCACCGGCTAAATCGATTGCAACCAATTTATTCTTTTGGGTTAGAAGGCCATCAAGTTCTTGCTGACAAGCATCTTGACCAAAAGTACGGCTCATAATACCGATAAGATTAGTTTTTACACCGAAGTCTTTACTACCAGCCTCAACACCATCAACGATTGCCTCAACAACGCCTGCAATAGGTAAGTTGTGTTTCATCGCCATGTAGTATGGAGAGAAACGTAATTCTGCATAGTCAATTTGTGCATTCATTGCATCTTGTACATTTTCATAGGCAACACGACGACACGCATCAAGATCACCAAGAACCGCAACACCCCAATCTAATTTTGATAGGAAGGCAACTAGACTCGGTTCTGCTTCAACGATTTGAACATGTGGGCGTAGAGCCTCAAGATCGTAAGCAGGTAACTCAAGGCCAAACTTTTGGCCTAAGTCTAGAATAGTTTCAATACGAATATTGCCATCAAGGTGACGGTGAAGATCCGTAAGAGGGAGTGTTTTAGTTATCATAGTGAACGATTCCTACAAAGAAGACTGAATGCGCATAAATATTACAAATGAGTATAGAGAGTAGTAGTAGTTATGTCAGTAATAAAACAGGTGAAAACCGCGCAATTTTAGCGATTGCGTTACAATGTTTACTTATTCTGTTGGCCATTCACTTAGTGGAAGAGGCCTACTGTAAAGAAATCCTTGAGCGTGATCATACTTTAATCCAGCTAAGAGTTCGGCTTGTTCTTGAGTTTCAATCCCTTCAGCGACAAGAGTGATGTCAAAACCTCTTGTCATATTATAAACCGCAGCAGCAATAGAAGAATTGATGTTATCAGCAGTGAGATCTTTAATGAAAGATCGATCTACTTTAAGTACATCAAAAGGTAATTTATGAATATAAGCTAATGAAGAGTAGCCTGTGCCAAAATCATCAATTGCTATTTGGATGCCTAAATCTCGAATTTTTTGCATCGTGTTAAGTGTGCAGTTATCGTGATTTACTAAGCGTGATTCTGTTAGCTCTAACGTTAAATTATTTGCGGGCATGTGTGTTTCTTCAAGAATCGATTCTAATTCTTGTAAAAAGTTATCTTGTGTTAATTGGCAAACAGATAGATTCACATGCATGTGAAAATCTTTAGACCATAGGCCGCTATTAATGCGACTAACGGTATCTACACATGCTTGAGTAAGGATTTGTGCCCCAATAGGGATGATCATGCCATTTTCTTCAGCAAGAGGAATAAAATCTAAAGGTGAGACCATCCCACGCTGTGGATTTAGCCAGCGAACAAGAGCTTCTGCACCAATAATATTGCCAGTTTTTACATCAATAATCGGTTGATAAAATGGCACCATTTCCTTGTTCTTAATAGCCGATGAAAGCTCTGCCGTAATATGAGCTTTATGTCGTGAAGCCTCGGCCATTTCTGGAGTATACAGAGAGTGTTGTAAGCTATTCTTTTTCGCTTGGCCAAGAGCAATACTTGCATTTCTTAACCACATGGTCATTGAATCACAGCTTAAATCACCGTAAACCAAACCGATAGATATTGAAATAAAGGTCGGGTTCGACGTGATGTGGAAAGGGGTCATAAAGCAGGCTTGGACATCAACAGCGTGTTGTTTTAGTTGCTTAATCTCGTTTAATTCAGAGAAGAAAATCGTAAACTCATCGCCACCAACGCGTGCAATGGCAATATTGGAATGGCTAAAGCTAGATTGTAATCGTTCTGTAATTCGCTGAAGTAATTGATCGCCTTTTAAGATCCCTTGGCTATCATTAATGTCTCGGAAATTATTAATACCAACCAATAATATTCCTTGCTCTTTATCTGCTTGGTCTTTAACCATGATGCGGCTTTCTTCAATGAGGCCTTGTCGACTTAATGCTTGGGTCAGAGGGTCTAGGGTAATTTGTTTTCGCATGATATCAAAAGTTGATTGTAGCTTTTTGGTCATATCATTAAACGCGTTAATCAACAATGTAGTTTCGTAAATACTGCCATTGTCTTCAACGTTACTTCCCCAGTTACCACTTGCAATATTTCGAGCTGCATTTGCTGTCGTAAAAATAGGTTTTGTCACTTGTGTAATAAAGTAAATCCCTACTACTAATCCTGAAAGGGAAAGTAATACACCAAAAAATAGTCCTTTACGCTGCTCTTGTTTAAGTTGTCCTAGTAAATCACTTTCAGGAATTGTGATGACAATATACCAATCTAAACCATTGCTACCGCGATAAGGGGTAACTTGACTAAAATAACGTTCCTCATTGTATGAAAAGCAAAAGGTTTCGATTCTATTTGTTTTACTCAGCTGGTTTTTATTGATGTATTCAGCGCTTTTTTGAATCGCAATATCTGAGCTTTCTGTTGCGAATAAGCGAGACCCGACAGCGGTTCTTGGGGTTCCGAGGGAAATAATGCTTCCAATATTTGAGTGAGCTATCAAACGTTCTTGATTGTCTATTAGATAAATAGAGCCTTTAGTGTGTTTTGTTTCTTGATGTAAAAATTTATTGAAAGAATCTAATTTAATATCAGCAGCAAACACACCGATAAAATCAGTATCATAAAAAACAGGATGTATTGTAGACATGGTAATATCTTTACGTTCATCTGCATTAGTGTAAATTTTAGACCAAGAAGGTTGAAGGGTATCTGCCGCAGGAGTGTACCAAGGGCGTTGGCGAGGGTCATAATTTCTTATGATAGAACGTATGTCATCTGATATTTTATTACCGCGATAAATAATTAAATCATCGCCAGTTCTTTTATCTTGCACCATAAGAGAGAGCCCACTATTACTCTCTCGACGAAAGCCAATGTACTCTTTTTGCTCCCCACCAAATGAGAGAACATCCATCTGTTTTAAATTTTGGTATAAACCAGAAAAGCTATGCTCTAGATAGGCTTGTATTTCTTTTGTATTATTAGGTTGATACATTTGGTAACGCTGAATTTGGTCAACCATATTTTTTACGGCAACCAAGGGCTCTTCTAGGAAAAAATTAAGATCAGCGTGAGTGTTTTGAGTATATGACGTTAATATTTTACCGCTGACATCATCAACCAGTTTCTCATAGCTATTATTTTGGGTGTAGAAAACTACGCTTAGTGTTAACAGCAAAACAGTAATAAAAGGCAATATCACTGCGGTTCTTAAAGAAAACTGTGTTTTAGTGGGCGTATTATTCATAAAGCTCTATTTATAGTATGTCATGCTGCCGGCTAGTATAGATGATTATCAGTGCTTAGCTGTAATTATTTCCATTTTATGTATTTATATCTTCCAATACTTATCGGCAATCAAGTTAAAAGCTTTAAGTAAACGTTGGTGTAGTAAATAGTCTACTCTAATTCCTTTAACTTACGAGTGAGTGTATTACGGCCCCAGCCTAGTAATTTAGCAGCATCCTGTTTATGACCGTGGGTATGATGCAGTGCTTTTTCTAATAAAATGCGTTCTACATTTGGAATTACTTTATTCAATATATTGGCTTCTCCTTGGCTCAGTTGTGCTTCAACCCAGTGACTGAATTGGGCTTGCCAATCTTCATCATTACGTTGAGTTGATGCACTAGGCGAGGTAAACAGTTCTTGAGGAAGATCAGCAGGCAGGACTTCTTGACTACTGGCCATTACCGTTAGCCAGCGGCAGGTATTTTCGAGTTGCCTTACATTACCAGGCCACTGACACTGGCTTAGTGTTTTACTCGCTTCTTTACTGAGTGCTTTACATTCAACCCCTAGCTCTTTTGACGCCAAATGTAAGAAATGGTCGGCTAGTTTGGTAATGTCTTCTCGGCGTTCTCTAAGTGCTGGAATATGAACACGAATGACATTGAGACGGTGAAATAAATCTTCACGAAACCCACCACCATTCACCAGTTGTTCGAGGTTTTGATGAGTTGCCGCAATAATTCGTACATCAACTTGAACCGGAGAGTGGCCCCCAACGCGATAAAATTGCCCATCAGCTAAAACACGAAGCAAGCGGGTTTGAATATCTAATGGCATATCACCGATTTCATCTAGAAATAAGGTTCCGCCGTTGGCTTGTTCAAATCGACCTTTACGGACGGAGTTTGCTCCCGTAAATGCCCCTTTTTCATGACCAAACAGCTCGGATTCAATTAAATCTTTAGGGATCGCTGCCATATTCAGGGCTATGAACTCATTGTTTGCTCGTGGACTGTGGCGATGCAGTGCGTGAGCAACCAATTCTTTACCGGTTCCTGATTCACCATTAATAAGTACTGAGATCGATGAACGAGACAAGCGACCAATGGCGCGAAATACCTCTTGCATAGCAGGTGCTTCACCAATAATTTCGGGAACATGATGCTCTTTTTTTGGTTTGGCATTACTTTGTTTTTTTTGCTCTTGGCTATGAGCGAGAGCGCGTTCAACTAATGTGAGAGCTTCATCAATATCAAATGGTTTTGGTAAATATTCAAATGCCCCTTTTTGATACGCACTGACCGCAGCGTCTAAGTCGGAATGTGCCGTCATGATGATCACGGGTAATTCTGGGTAGTTTTCTTGGACATGATTCAATAGTGATAAACCATCCATCCCTGGCATACGGATGTCCGATATAATTACATCTGGTACATTACGCTCTAATGCTTGAATCACACTTTCAGCATCACCAAAGCTTTCACACATCATATTGGTACTGGTTAGTGTTTTTTCTAATACCCAGCGAATAGAGCTGTCATCATCAACAACCCAAATAAATCCTTTACTCATAAAATATTACTCCGTAATCCACTTATAAAGCGTATTTATTGTGGTGATTATTTTTATTATTTAAGTGGAAGGTAAACCGTAAATACTGTTTTTCCTGGCCAGCTGGTGACATCAATCTTACCGTTGTGTTGGTCTATCAAGTTTTGTGAAATTGAGAGCCCCAGACCAGTACCTCCCTCGCGTGCACTGACCATGGGGTAAAATAAAGTATCTTGGATATGACTTGGAATACCAGGCCCATTATCAATAATTTCTATTTTAGCGGCGAGTCGATGGCGTTGACCATAGATATTGGTTTGGTAATCAGTACGAGTTCGTAGAGTTATAATTCCGTCAGGTTGATCTTTTAAAACTTCAGCTGCATTACTTACGATATTCAAAATCGATTGCTCTATCTGTTCTGCGTCCATATTAAAATCAGGCAAACTAGGGTCGTAATCACGTTGTATCTTTATGTGATAGCTAGGATTTAACTCAATTAATTGACGAACTTTTTCAATTATCGCGTGCAAATTTTCAGGCTTTTTTTGCCCCAACTTTTGTGGGCCGAGTAGGCGGTCTACTAGGTTACGTAATCGATCCGCTTGCTCAATAATAATCTGAGTATATTCATGAAGATCAGGGTTTGACAGCATACGCTCTAGTAGTTGCGCTGCACCGCGTAAGCCCCCAAGAGGATTTTTAATTTCATGAGCGAGACTACGAACCAATACTTTTGCTGCTTGTTGTTGAGCATGTTGATTGATTTCTTGTGATAAGCGACGCTGCTGCTCTATTTGACGAATTTCTATTAGTAAATAGAGTGTCTTGTCGATGACAATAGGGCTAGAGGTTACTTCTACATAGAGAGAGCGATTCTCTACCACAATACGAACATCACTATCAGTGACACTTTGTCCTGTATTGAGTGGCAGCATTAGCGTAGAGAGGTCAAAGTGTGAGTAGTGGAATAGAGTATCAAAGGAGTGTTGAGCCATGCGTTGAGCACTTTGAGAAAATAGTTGCTCAGCAGCAGGATTTGCGTAATGAATCTGACGCAAATCATCCAGTAATAGTATCGCAGTCACTTGGTGTTCAAGTAACTGTGTTGAAAAATCCATCGTCAATGCCATCATCCTTATAGCAAAATACCTACTGCACCATAGTGGTGCATCATACCCTGCTTTTTAGATGGGAACTATGATAATTCCTTTAATTCGAAGAAGGTCGATGTAGATATATGGTAATAATAGGTGATGATGCAATTCTCTTGCCGTCTTTTTGCGCGACAACGGTAATAAGGTGAGTACCTCTATCTATATTTGTAAGTTTCCATTCTGTCGTTGTTTGAGGTAAACCATAAGGAGATCCGTCGAGCATAAGTTGCAATTTTTCATCTACAGCAAGTTTTCGAGTTAACTCAGTCAGAACCATTATGTGGCCACGAGAACTACGGATTGTTTCCTCTTGCACTAAATTACTTATTGTAACCTCTAGCTTGGTTTTTTTTGCTTCACTTGATGCCTTTGCCTTCTTCTTGGTATTTGATTTTTTCGCGCTGCTTGGTTTATTTACAGGGATCTCTTCTATCGATTCAGATTCTAATGAAAGAGCTTTTGATGAAATATGACTTGGAGGTGCTGAATCACTGAAGTGCCTTGTCCCATCGCTGTCTTCCCAAGTGTAAACGGTATTTGCAAGGCTTGATGCTGAAAGTAAAATAAGAGGTATCAATAATTTATAAGGCATAGCGCTACCATAGATTTGATTTTATGATCTCATAACGATACCGCAGAAATGAAATCTAATTGAAAACATAAAGGAAAGAAAACAGAAGAGAGTGTTGCTTGTAAATGACTTTTTGCCAATATAAAAAAGGCTCGCCTGTGAAGCGAGCCTAAAAAATAATATCTTACTAGCACTTAGCTAATAATGAGTACTAGTAGGGAGATATGAAATTATACTGAGTAGTACATTTCAAACTCAAGTGGGTGAACTGCTGTGTTGATAGCTTCAACATCTTGAGCTTTAAGAGCGATATAAGAATCAATAAAGTCACTAGAGAATACACCACCAGCGGTTAAGAACTCGCGATCTTCATCAAGTGCTTTTAGGGCGATATCTAAAGATTCTGCAACTGTTGGGATTTCTGCTGCTTCTTCCGCTGGAAGGTCATACAGATCTTTATCCATTGCTTCACCTGGGTGAATCTTGTTCTTAATACCGTCAAGGCCAGCCATCAGCATTGCTGAGTAACATAAGTATGGATTAGCCGCTGGGTCACCAAAACGAACTTCAATACGACGTGCTTTCGGGCTTGGTACCACAGGGATACGGATAGAAGCTGAACGGTTACGAGCAGAGTATGCCAACATAACAGGAGCTTCAAAACCAGGAACAAGACGTTTGTATGAGTTAGTTGATGGGTTAGCAAATGCGTTGATTGCACGAGCGTGTTTGATGATGCCACCGATGTAGTAGATAGCCATTTCAGATAGGCCGCCGTACTTATCACCAGCGAATAAATTCTGCCCATCTTTATTCAGTGACATGTGAACGTGCATGCCTGAACCGTTATCGCCAACCAATGGTTTTGGCATGAAAGTCGCTGTTTTACCGTAAGCGTGAGCTACGTTATGAACAACATACTTATAGATTTGAGTTTCATCCGCTTTCGTTGTTAGCGTATTGAAGCGAGTTGCGATCTCATTTTGACCCGCAGTTGCTACTTCGTGGTGGTGTGCTTCAACAACAAGGCCCATCTCTTCCATGATTAAACACATAGCAGAGCGGATATCTTGAGATGAATCAACAGGAGCTACTGGGAAGTAACCGCCTTTAACGCCAGGACGGTGACCTTTGTTGCCGCCTTCGTATTCAGTGCCTGAGTTCCATGCAGCTTCGATATCATCAATCTTAAAGAAAGAACCTGACATATCAGTGTTAAAGCGAACATCATCAAATAGGAAGAACTCTGGTTCAGGACCGATCAAAACAGTATCAGCAATACCCGTTGCACGTAGGTACTCTTCAGAACGTTTTGCGATTGAGCGTGGGTCACGATCGTAACCTTGCAATGTTGCAGGCTCAAGAATGTCACAACGAATGTTTAGCGTTGGATCAGCTGTGAATGGGTCAAGTACAGCACTTGCTGCATCTGGCATCATTACCATGTCAGATTCGTTAATGCCTTTCCAGCCAGCGACTGAAGAACCATCAAACATTTTACCTTCTTCAAAAAAGTCTGCGTCAACTTGGTGAGAAGGAATTGAGATATGTTGTTCTTTACCTTTTGTATCGGTAAAGCGTAAATCAATAAATTTTACTTCGTTCTCTTGGATTAGAGCTAATACGTTTTCTACTGACATGTAGGATAACCTCCGGTGTTATAATTTAATATTGGCCAGCTAAGCTGTTATTTACTATATAGCTAGAACTGTGCCAAAAGTAATAATCCTTTAATATTAATAACTTACTTCTTTATTTTTATCTGTGGCTAGTGATTCTGCACCAACTTGATCTCTCTTCGCACTGTTTTGGTGCATAAAGGCAAGGAGAGCAGATAAAAAATAAATCGCTATTAATTACTTCTAACTGCTATTCAGCAGTGAAATGGAAAGTTTGTCAATAAAATTTCAACATGAAATTCATTTAATAATAAAGACATAACTTATAAGGTATTGATAAATTTATTCTTTTGTTTTTTAGTCAAAAAAATAAAGTAGAAAGAATAATGGTTCAATTTTTTACTGATTTGGTCGTTTTTACGTCGCTTTTGTGGGCTAAATTAAAAAAAATCAAAAATAATTGTGTCTTCAATCACATATTTCGTGGGTTTTGCTCTAAAATCTGTTAAATTATTGACCGTTTTTAAACCAAAGTAGCGCCAATGGTGGCTCTACCCGCTCTGAGTGAATTTGAATCCATGTCTACTCCACAGATTGATAAACTAAGAAATATCGCAATTATTGCGCACGTTGACCACGGTAAAACAACACTGGTTGATAAGCTATTACAACAATCAGGCACACTAGAATCATCTCGTGGTGAGACTGAAGAACGCGTAATGGACTCGAACGATATCGAGAAAGAGCGTGGTATTACGATCCTTGCTAAGAACACAGCAATTAACTGGAACGATTACCGCATCAACATCGTAGATACTCCTGGACACGCCGATTTCGGTGGTGAAGTTGAGCGTATTATGTCTATGGTTGATTCTGTTCTTCTTATCGTAGATGCAGTTGACGGCCCAATGCCTCAAACGCGCTTCGTTACACAAAAAGCTTTCGCACACGGCCTTAAGCCAATCGTTGTTATCAACAAGATTGACCGTCCTGGTGCTCGTCCTGATTGGGTTATGGATCAAATCTTTGATTTATTCGACAACCTAGGTGCAACTGATGAGCAACTAGACTTCACAACTGTTTACGCATCAGCACTTAACGGCTGGGCTACAATGGAAGAAGGCGAAGTTGGCGAAAACATGGAACCATTGTTCCAAGCTGTAGTTGATACAGTAGAAGCGCCAAACGTAGACATCGAAGGTGCTCTACAAATGCAAGTTTCTCAACTTGATTACAACTCTTATGTTGGTGTAATTGGTGTTTGTCGTGTTACTCGTGGTTCAGTTAAACCAAACCAACAAGTAACTATCGTTGGTGCTGATGGCAAACAACGTAACGGTAAAGTAGGTACAGTTCTTGGTTACCTAGGTCTAGACCGTCACGAAGTTGAAACAGCAAATGCTGGCGATATCATTGCAATCACAGGTCTTGGTGAGCTGAAAATTTCAGACACAATCTGTGACGTAAATGCTGTTGAAGTGATGAAACCACTGTCTGTTGATGAACCAACAGTAACAATGACTTTCCAAGTAAACAACTCACCTTTCGCTGGTAAAGAAGGTAAGTTCGTTACTTCACGTAACATCCTTGAGCGTCTAGAAAAAGAACTAGTTCACAACGTAGCACTACGTGTTGAGCAAGCTTCAGATCCAGATAAATTCCGTGTATCAGGCCGTGGTGAACTTCACCTATCTATCCTGATCGAAAACATGCGTCGTGAAGGTTTCGAGCTAGCAGTATCTCGTCCTGAAGTTATCATCAAGAATGATGAGAACGGTAACTTAACAGAACCGTTTGAAACAGTAACTATCGATGTTGTTGAAGAGCACCAAGGTGCAATCATGGAAAGCATCGGCATCCGTAAGGGTGAGTTAACAGATATGGCTCCAGATGGTAAAGGCCGTGTTCGCATGGACTTCATGATGCCTTCTCGTGGTCTTATCGGTTTCCAAACTGAATTCCTAACAATGACTTCTGGTTCTGGTCTAATCTACCACTCATTTGATCACTACGGTCCACACAAAGGCGGCGAAATCGGCCAACGTGCTAACGGCGTATTAATCTCGAACGGTATGGGTAAAGCAGTAACTTACTCTCTATTTAACCTTCAAGATCGTGGTCGTTTATTTGCTGAACACGGTGACGAAGTATATGAAGGTCAAATCATCGGTATTCATAACCGTGCAAACGATCTAACTATCAACTGTCTACGTGGTAAGCAACTGACTAACGTACGTGCTTCTGGTACTGATGAAGCTCAAACGCTTTCTCCTGCTATCAAGTACACACTTGAGCAAGCTCTAGAATTCATCGATGATGATGAGCTAGTAGAAGTAACACCAGCAAGCATCCGTATCCGTAAGCGTCACCTTACAGAGAACGATCGTAAGCGTGCAGGTCGTGCTCCTAAGTAATTAGATGAAGTGTTGATTTAACGCAGTTAAATCGCAAATCAGATAAAAAATTTAAATCCCTTTGTAGGCAACTACAAAGGGATTTTTTTATCTGTTATGATTAACAGCAGATAGATATTTTTAAAGAGTGGATAAATGGAAGAAAAAATAAAACACAAGCTAAGGATTAGCTGGTCATATTTTTTATTTTTAAAGCAACGGATTATTCATGACAGGCTGACTGTTAGTGCTGGTTATATGGCTTACATTACGTTGCTATCATTAGTGCCTTTGATTACCGTATTACTTTCAGTGCTTTCTCAATTTCCTATTTTTTCAGGAGCAGGAGAGACAGTCCAAGCATTTGTGATTCAAAACTTTGTTCCTGCTGCTAGTGATGCCGTTGAATCCAGCTTAAATGAATTCATAGCAAACACGGGTAAGATGACAGCGGTTGGTTCTGGATTTTTATTTGTGGCAGCAGTCATGTTGATATCTACCATAGATAAGAACCTCAATTATATTTGGCGAGTAAAGCAAGGGCGTCGCACCATATATTCTTTTTCTCTCTATTGGATGATAATTACGTTAGGGCCTTTGCTAGTAGGGGCGAGTATTGCAACTACATCTTACCTAACGTCTTTAAAAATCATGGACGATGAAATTGTCTCTAGTTTTTATCGGACTTTATTAGGTTGGTTGCCTATCATATTGTCATTATCTGCATTTGTTGGATTGTATTTATTAGTCCCCAATAAAAAAGTACGCGTGAGTCATGCCTTGATTGGGGCGATGTCAGCGGGCTGTTTATTTGAAGTGAGTAAAGTCGGTTTTGCTCACTACATTACGCAATTCCCGTCTTACCAAGTCATTTATGGAGCGCTTGCCGCGGTACCTATCTTATTCGTGTGGGTTTATTTATGCTGGATTATTGTGCTTCTAGGTGCAGAGATTACCGCCAGCTTAGGCGAGTTTGATGGATGGTTAGCAGGAGATATGAATATAGATATACTTGAATCAGACATTGACGTATTAACAGAACAGCAAGGATTTATTAAAAGTGATAGCACTGATCCAGAGAGTAAGTGAAGCCGCAGTAAAAGTTGACGGTGAGATCACGGGTGAGATTAATCAAGGGTTATTGATCTTACTTGGCGTAGAAAGAGAAGATGATGAAGCCAAAGCAAAACGCTTAATGGAACGAGTACTGACTTATCGAATTTTTGAAGATCAAGACGGTAAGATGAACTTAAATGTGCAACAAATTGGCGGTAGTGTGTTAGTCGTTTCGCAATTTACTTTACCAGCAGATACAAAGAAGGGCACTCGCCCAGGCTTCTCTAAAGGCGCGCATCCAGCAGAAGCTGAGCGCTTGTATGATTACTTTTCAGATTTATGTGAAGGGCAAATAAATACACAAAGAGGCCGTTTTGCGGCAGACATGAAGGTGTCGCTAGTGAATGATGGACCAGTGACGTTTTGGTTGCAGGTATAGAGTATAGAGCAGGGACGAGAGTCGAGGACGCTTCGCTCGAGGGGCGAGGAAAGCGAGGCTATACGCTTCGCTGACTAGAAACTAGAGACTATAAGAGCGAGTGTGTTGATGTGGTGAGTTTTTTAGGTTTCAGGACGCTGCGCTTGCAGGTTTCAGGAAGAGCAAGAGCTGAGTTCAGATCGCTACACTTGCAGAATTCAGAGGTGCTTGCTGAAATCACAGCGACAAAGAATGGTTCTCCCCCTTTATCGCATAGGTTTTATGAAGATCAGTAACTTAACTCGGTTTGCTTTGCTCTTCCTGAAACCTGAAGCCTGAAACCTCGATTTTGCTCTTATAGTTTCTAGTTAGCGCAGCGTATAGTCTCTAGTCTCACAACGATCACCCTTGCTCTCTCAGCTCTTCCTCGAGGACGAAGTCCGTACTCGTTTCTCGAAGCGTAGCACCCTCGTCCCTAATCATAATAAAAGGATTTATATGTTTCGACTGATCACCCCAACCACAGAGGCTGAACTAAAAGCCTACTACCATTTCCGTTGGCAAGTATTACGTGAACCTTGGCGTCAGCCTGAAGGTTCAGAGCGTGATGCCTATGATGATACAAGTCAGCATAGAATGATTCTAGATGGTCGAGGTCAGCCGATAGCGATAGGACGTTTGTATTTAACCCCCGATAATGATGGTCAAATACGCTATATGGCGGTTTCCTCTAATTATCGAGGGAAAGGTATAGGTGCACTTATAATGGTCGCCTTAGAGTCTTACGCGCGTCAAGAGGGTGCAAAGCGTTTAGTTTGTAATGCACGAGAAGAGGCAATTCCCTTTTATGTTCGTAATGGATTTGAAAACCAAGGAGAGCTAAGTGATGAGCGTGGCCCGATCCGTCACCAGCAAATGCTTAAGCAACTCGATCCTCTTGCAGATGTATTACGTCGCCCAGATTGGTGTGCAGAATTACAAGACCGTTGGGAGAAAGAGATCCCGATCAGCGATAAAATGGGGATTAAAATCACCCAATACACAGGTTATCGATTTGAAGTTGGAGCGGTATTAAATGCCAACTTGAATCCACACAACACCATGTTTGCGGGCAGCATTTTTACGATGGGAACTCTCACCGCATGGGGGATGGTGTGGTTGCTCCTAAAAGAGCGTGGCTTAGATACAACCAGTATTATGTTGGTTGATAGTCATATCCGTTATCGTCAACCGATTACTGAAACCCCGAAAGGTATTACTTCATTGCATTGCTTGCAAGGGGATTTTGATCGCTTGAAATCAGGTAAACGAGCGAGAGTAAAAGTGACGGTTGCCTTGTGTAATGGTGACACGCCTGCGGCTGAGTTTTCAGGAACGTTTATGTTGATCAGGGAGTAAGAGCAGGACGTTTCGCTTAAGGACGGAGGGCGGACTTAGTCCTAAAGGATTCAGGTTTCAGGAAGAGCTAAAAAAACAGAGTTCAGATCGCTACGCTTGCAGAATTCAGAGGCAATCTGCTGTTATCACAGTAACAAAGAATGGTTCTCCCCTTTTATCGCTATTGCTATGAGATCGATATAGTTGATACAAGGGGGAGTTAGAGGGGGTTGGTTGTGATTGCTAGGTTTCAGGAGAAGAACTAGAAACTATACGTTTTACTAACTAGACCGCTTCGCTTCTATAAGAGCAACAGCAAGAGCAGAATTCAGATCGCTACGCTTGCAGAGTGATTGCTTTTGCTCTTCCTGAAGCCTGAAACCTGAACCCTCGCTTTTGCTCTTATAGTTTCTAGTTAGCGTAGTGTATAGTCTCTAGCTTTACTAAGATCTCACCCTAATCCGCCGCCTGCATTCTTGCCCACCACGCCTCATCCGCCACGATCTGCCCAGTTTCATCTAACTCTGGAAGTGGTAAACCTTTACGCTTCGCTACTTTAGCAAGTACAGGGTGGCCACGTTCAAACAAGACATTATTAATATACTCTGCTGGCAACGCACTCTCTTCACGGTCATACATCCCAGCTAAATCACGCTGACGCTGTGCTTCATATAAAATCAAGGCACTGGCAACAGATACATTTAAAGACTGCACCATACCAACCATAGGAATGATAATGTCATGATCAGCCATTGCTAATGCTTTCTTGCTAATGCCTGTTTTCTCACTACCTAAGATAATAGCCGTTGGTTTGGTGTAATCGATTTCACGAAAATCAACGGCAGTATCAGACAAGTTCGTCGCAAGGATCTGCATGCCTTGGCCCTTTAAAACCGCAAAAGCATCATCAATGTTTTTATGTGTTTCTACTTCCACCCAATTACGAGCGCCCGCAGAGGTATGAGACAAGGTTTTCATTTGCTCTGTTGGCCAAACCGCGTGAACTTTGTGTACACCAGTCGCGTCAGCAGTACGGATGATCGCTGAGACGTTATTGGGTTTATGCACTTCTTCTAAGCAAAGTGTAAGGTCAGTTTGACGAGATTTTAATACAGAAGTAATTCGTTGATAGCGTTCTAAGTTCATGATTTTTATTTCTTGAAATAGGTGAGAGGGACTAGGTTCTAGGGACGAGTAAAGCAGTAAAAATGGAACTAGAAACTATACGCTGCGCTAGCTAGAGACTAGACCACTTCGCTCCTATAAGAACAAAAGCAAAGGGTTCAGGTCTCAGGTTTCAGGAGGTTCAAAAACGAGTACACCTGAAACCTGCAAGCGTAGCGTCCTGAAACCTAAGAACTTACCACGCTAACCATACGGCACTTATAGCCTCTAGTTAGCGTAGCGTATAGTTTCTAGTTCTTATGTCTACGAACTTTCAGCGCGTGTGGCATAACACGAATACGACGCATGATTTCCGCTAAGTGCGTACGATCTTTTGTCGTTAATTCAACCGTCACCGTATATAAGCGACCGTCTTTTTCTTCGGTTGTGATACCACGGATATTAGACCCAGTACCAGCAATGACATTGGCTAAATCTGCTAATGCACCTTGGTGATTTTGGATGTCAATATCCAGAGCTGTTGCAAATTCTTGATCGAATTCATCAGCCCATTCAACGCCCATGTACTTATCTAATTCTTTCTGATAACCACGAACGTTCGCACAGTCTTCCATATGAACCACAAGACCACGTCCAGGACTTACGTGAGCAATAATGTGATCACCAGGAATAGGGCGACAACAGTTTGCAAATGTCAGTAAGATGCCATCAGCGCCACGGATAGGTAACTTCTTACCCGTAGATGTCTCAATGTTCGATGAGTTTTGTTCTGTCAGTTCATCGGCATCACCAAGTAATCGGCGTGCAACGACAATACTCATTAACTCACCTAAACCAATAGCCGCTAACAAATCGTCTTGTGTCGCTAATTTTAGATCTGATAAGACGTGAGTTATGTTTTCTTCAGTAATATCATCTAAAGAGACATTATGACCTAATGCGTGATTAAGTAGACGGCGACCTAAAATCACAGAATCTTCTTTACGCATGGTTTTTAGTACTTGGCGGATCTTAGTTCGTGCTTTTGAGGTCACAACATAGTTTAGCCAAGCCGCGTTTGGACGCGCCCCCGGAGCACTGATGATCTCAACCGTTTGACCGCTCTTCAGTGGTTTACTTAGAGGGTAAGGCTGACGGTTAACACGAGAGCCAACACAACTATTGCCCACATCAGAGTGAACCGCGTACGCGAAATCAACCGCTGTTGCACCAACAGGCAATTCAAAAATACGGCCTTTTGGTGTGAATACGTAAATTTCATTCGGGAATAAATCCGATTTTACGTTTTCAATAAATTCAAATGAGCTACCTGCACTCTGTTGCAGTTCAAGTAAGCTTTGCATCCAACGCTGAGCGCGGATCTGTGCCGTAGTACTAGAGTTATCACCCTCTTTGTACGACCAGTGTGCTGCCACACCTTTATTCGCCATTTGTTCCATGTCTTCAGTACGGATCTGCACTTCAACAGGGACACCGTGAGGGCCAACCATTGAGGTGTGAAGCGATTGGTAACCATTGGCTTTTGGTACAGCAATGTAATCTTTAATACGACCAGGGCGAGGTTTATAGATACTATGAACCTGACCTAATGCACGATAACAAGTATCGACATTGTCCGTAACGACTCGGAACGCATAGATATCCATAATGGTATGAAAGCGCTGTTCTTTGTTTTTCATTTTATGATAAATAGAGAACAGGTTTTTCTCTCGGCCCAATACTCGTCCTTTAATACCAGCTTCTGCAAGGCGGCCTTCAATTTCGGAATGGATTTTTTGGATCATCTCTTTACGGTTACCACGAGCCGACTTTACTACTTTCTTCAATACGCGATAGCGATTTGGGTAAAGGGCTTCAAAACCTAACTCTTCAAGTTCAGTTTTAATATTGTGGATACCAAGGCGATGAGCCAAAGGAGAGAAAATTTCTAAGGTTTCACGGGCAATACGGCGGCGTTTATCGGGGCGTAGAGCACCCAATGTACGCATATTATGAGTACGGTCAGCAAGTTTGATCAAAATAACGCGGATGTCTTGCACCATCGCCATGACCATTTTTCGGAAGTTTTCAGCCTGTGCTTCTTTTTTATCGCGGAACTTAAGTTTGTCCAGCTTAGAAACACCATCCACTAATTCGGCAACAGTTTCGCCAAATTGCTCTGCTAGCTCTTCCTTGCTAACTTCAGTGTCTTCAATAACATCGTGAAGCAGTGCAGCCATTAGCGTTTTATGGTCGAGTCGCATTTCTGCAAGAATTCGAGCCACCGCTACTGGATGAATGATATAAGGTTCGCCACTTGAGCGAGTTTGCCCTTCATGGGCTTCTTTTGCTACCAGATAAGATCGACGAAGAGCCTCAATGTGAGGCTCTGGCAGGTAATCTTTGGCAACATCTTTCAGGCTATCGAATAAATCCAAACTTCGCCCCGTCAGGTATGCTGTAATTTACAATCTATAATGGATTATAAAGATTAACGATTGTGTGTGATTGAGCTAACTGCTGCTAATTCTGCGGCATCTTGCTCTTGTTGTTCTTGACGTTCACGAGCATCAAGTAGATCTTTTGTGATCAGGCCTTCTTCAATTTCACGAAGAGCGATAACAGTTGTTTTATCGTTCTCTTCAGGCACTAGCGCATCTTTACCACCAGTTTGCATTTGACGTGCGCGACGAGATGATACTAAAACAAGGTCGAAACGGTTGCCGATTTTCTCAACTGCGTCTTGAACGGTTACACGTGCCATGAGGACTCCAATTTATTAACAAAAATAGTTATATGATGAGAAAGTATACAAGTAACCCGTATAAGTTTCTAGATAGGGTTATAAGATACTCATAGAAATAAAAGAAATTAGTCAGCTAATAGAGCTTCTAACATGCCTTTGTATTTCATAGTTTGTTTATCTTGCTTTAAGCGCTCTGCACGAATAATTGAACGAAAGTCCATTTGTGCAGTATCAAAATCATCATTAATGATCACATAGTCGTATTCACTATAGTGAGATATTTCTGATTTTGCTTCACTCATGCGCTTAGCAATAACAGCATCGCTGTCTTGACCACGTGCATTTAAGCGTCGTTCTAATTCCCCATTTGATGGAGGAAGAATAAATACGCTTTTTGCTAAAGGCATTTGTTCACGAATTTGACGGGCACCTTGCCAATCAATATCTAAGAACACATCAATGCCTTTATCAAGAGTTTCTTCGATCCAAATACGAGAAGTTCCGTAATAATTACCAAATACTTCTGCGTATTCTAAAAATTCATTTTTTTCAATTAGCTCTTCAAAATGCTCTTTCTGAATAAAGTGATAATGCACCCCATCAGATTCTCCTGGGCGCATACCGCGAGTAGTATGAGACACCGAGACCTTCATAGCATAAGTTGGGTTGCTTTCTAACAGTGCCGAGATCAAACTCGACTTACCAGCACCACTTGGCGCTGACACAATATAAAGTGTACCTTTACTCATGATAGATTCTCTTGGGAGTTATGGCATTGCTCTTTAAATTACTCTTAAAAGACAAAATAAAGATGAATGCGAAGCATAGAAAATTGGGTGGCGAAGAATAGCACAATCAACAATTAATTTGAATGAAATAAATACGCTAATTGAAATAATAATTTTGTGTTAATTCAGCTTGGCACTATCATTAGAGCTTACCAAATCAATTCCCATCTTTTTATTATAGTGGATAGCCCTTTATGCCTTCTCATTTACCTAAATCGTTTAGTAAACCATTTCTGAAAGTTTTCCATATATTGGAAGCGATACTGTTAGTCGCAATTACCTTAGCGACTCTCTTTGCCATGGTAAATGAATTTATCCATGTATTTTCAGTAAGGCAGATCCAATTGACCGATATCTTATTGATGTTTATCTATCTTGAAGTCTTGGCAATGGTGCAGCAATTTGTGATGAACGGTAAAATCCCAGTTCGTTATCCTATCTATATCGCAATGATGGCAATCGCTCGCTACATCACTTTAGGTATGAAGGAATTAGACGCGGTATTGGTCGTATGGTTAGCATTAGCTGCCTTTATTTTAGCCGCGGCGACACTATTGATCCGAGTCGGTCATCACTATTGGCCGTATGAAGCACACCAGAAAAGCAAGCAATACGATGAATAAAACAGAGCGCTAAATCAAAATTATTAGAGATGATGCGTTCAAACTTATAGAAAAGTCGGCTTACTCACAGATATTCCCTACTCTCAAGGCATGATGTTATTTACAAAAAGTAATCATAAGTAGGTACATTAATGTCAATCGCATTTAAAAGTAGAACCAAATTACAGCTTCTAACAGTGATACCTCTTATCACGATCACGGCTTTAGTTACTTTGGTCTATTACTGGAGTGGAATAAAGAGTGTCGACATAGAAGCCGAAGAGTATCGTTCAGAGTTAGTCGAAACAAAAAAAAGTGAATTACAAGCATATTTAATGATGGGGGTTACTGCTGTTAGTGAACTCTATGAGTCTGATATTAATGGTGAGAATAAGGCTCAAGCGAAAGCGATATTAAAAGCTATGCGTTTTGAAAGTGATGGTTATTTCTTTGCTTATGACTCTCAAGGAGTGAACACTCTCCATGCAATTAAACCGCAATTAGAAGGGAAAAATCTTTATAGTTTAAAAGATGAAAATGGTGTTCCCGTGATTGCGGGTTTGATTGATGCCTCTAAAAGCGGAGATGGTTTTCTCTATTTCTCTTGGCATAAACCTTCTATTGATAAACAAGCTCCGAAGCTAGGTTATGCGGAATATATGCCAAAATGGGATTGGGTGTTAGGAACTGGTATTTATATTGATGATATTGACCAACAAGTATCTATGTACCGAACAGATAGAGAGAATCAACTTAGAGATCATACGCTTTCGGCTATTGGATTATCATCTATCGGGTTGATATTAACTATTGTTATGGTGAGTTTTATTGTCGCAAAGGGCATTGCACCACTGCAGCATATAGCCGATTCATTAAAGGATGTTGCTGCGGGTGACGGTGATTTAACCGCGAGATTAAAAATAGAAAGCCAAGATGAAATCGGAGAGGTTGCACAAGCATTCAATGAATTTATGGATAAACTCCATCCTTTAATTAAAGAGATACGCTCGTCAGCAGAAGCCGTTAAGCAAGCAGCAAATGATCTAGATAATCAAACATGTGGTGCAAATATTAAGATGCAAACGCATTGTTTAGAGACCGATAAAGTCGTTACTGCCGTTACTGAAATGAGCGCAACCTCTAGAGAAGTTGCTAATAATACCAATGCGACATCTCATGCGATCGAATCCGCAAATGTTCAAATCTCAGAAGCTCAAGAGGAAGTAGATCTAGCGATTAATGGCATTGAAACTTTAGTGAGCGAAGTGAATACAACTTCAGAGGCGATTCAAGAACTCAGTCAGCAAACAGAGAAGATTACTAATGTGCTACAAGTGATCGGTGAAATTGCAAGCCAAACAAATTTATTGGCTCTTAATGCAGCGATTGAAGCGGCGAGAGCTGGAGAGCAGGGCCGTGGTTTTGCCGTTGTGGCTGATGAGGTCCGTTCACTAGCAAGTAGAACCCAAAATAGCACTCAAGAAATTGGTGATATGTTACAGTCATTACATGCAGGAGTTGGCTTAGCGGTTAGTACTATGAACACTAGCCAAGAGCGAGGAAATCAAACGGTTGCTGAGTCAGTACAAATTCGAGAAAGTTTGCTTGGTATTCAACAAGCGGTGAGTACGATCCAAGATATGGGGATACAAACGGCTTCAGCGGCAGAGCAGCAAAGTGTAGTAGCAGAAGATATCAATCAAAACTTAGTGGCTATTCAGCATATTGTGAATGAATTAAGTGGTAATTTACAGCAATCTGAAGTGATCAGCTCAACGTTATCAGAATCAGGTGAACAAATGACGTCTTTGGTTGGGAGTTTTAAATTGTAGTTTTTGAGTGGCTGCAACCAGCCTCATACAGCAAAGTTCTTAATAATAAGGACTTTGCTGTTTTAAGGTATTAGTAATAATTACTCAATATTTTGGATCTGCTCACGCATTTGTTCGATAAGCACTTTAAGCTCAACGCCAGATGCGGTTACATCGGTGCTGATAGATTTAGACGCTAGCGTATTCGCTTCACGGTTAAACTCTTGCATCATGAAATCAAGTTTACGGCCACAAGCGCCGCCTTTCTTCATAACATTAGTGGTTTCTTTTACGTGTGAATCTAAACGATCAAGCTCTTCAGCTACGTCAGATTTTTGAGCAAGAAGAATAAGCTCTTGTTCAACACGAGAAGAATCTAATTCAATTTTCGCATCTTCAAATTTAGTTAGCAGACGGTTACGTTGCCATTCTAAAATTTCAGGCATACGTGCGCGAACTTTTGCGGCTTCTGTAGTGATCGCATCTAAACGCTGAACGATCAGTGCCTTCATGTTTTCGCCTTCGCTTGCACGCGCTTCAACAAAATCATTAACAGCCAGTTCAAATTCAGCCAATAGTTCTTTATTGATAGAATCAAAATCTTGCTCAGGCGCTTCCATCACACCTTGCCATTGCAGAACTTGGAAAGGGTTAATATTGCCTTCTCCAGATTCTGTTTTTACCCATTGCGCTGCTTTAATTACTTGACGAGCTAGGTCTTCATTGATTCTTAGTTCACTGCTTGCTGCATTATTAGCTTCAAAACGCAGGTGACATTCCACTTTACCGCGAGCAAGACGCTTACGAAAACGCTCACGTAATACAGGTTCTAAACCACGGAATTGTTCCGGCATGCGGAAATAGGTTTCTAAATAACGTTGGTTTACTGAGCGGATTTCCCACACAGCAGTTCCCCAATCGCCTTTTACTTCGCGGCGTGCGTAAGCTGTCATACTGTAGATCATGTAAGCGTCCTCAAATCATCAATAGGAAGGATGATGAATAAAAATATTGGGCATACTATAGCAGATAAGCGCTTTAGGAAGTAATAGCAATCTGAGTCGCCTCAGCACATAGAAAGAAACAGACAGACGCTATGCTTTATTCTTGTACTTGGGTATAATCGCCGACAATTTGTCATAATCAAGGTATCTGCCATGCGTCCTAGCGGAAGAACAGCTCAGCAAGTCCGTCCAATTACTCTTACTCGTAACTTTACTGCACATGCAGAAGGGTCTGTATTAGTTGAATTTGGTAATACAAAAGTAATTTGTACTGCAAGTGTTGAAGAAAATGTTCCTCGCTGGTTAAAAGGCAAAGGTAAAGGTTGGGTAACGGCTGAATACGGCATGTTACCTCGAGCTACTCACACACGTAACCGTCGTGAAGCGGCAAGTGGTAAGCAAGGTGGTCGTACGATGGAAATCCAACGTCTGATCGCTCGTAGCCTACGTGCTGCGGTTGACCTAGAAGCATTAGGTGAGCAAATGATCACTGTCGATTGTGATGTTATCCAAGCGGATGGCGGTACACGTACTGCTTCTATCACAGGCGCAAGTGTTGCATTAGCAGACGCTATCAATCACATGATTGCATCGGGTAAGTTAAAAACAAACCCAATGAAAGGGCACGTTGCTGCTGTTTCTGTAGGTATCTATAAAGGCGAAGCGATTTGTGACCTTGAGTACTTAGAAGATTCAGCCGCTGATACCGACATGAACGTTGTAATGATGGAAGACGGCAAGATGATTGAAGTGCAGGGCACGGCAGAAGAAGCGCCGTTCTCTCATCAAGAATTGTTAGACATGCTGGCTCTGGCGCAACAGGGCATCAATGATATCATTGAGAAGCAGAAAGCGGCGTTGGCCGAATAATTGATTTTGATAGCTCCTGATTCAGGGGCTATTTTTTTATGTGTTTTAAGAGCAGAGTTCAGATCGGTCGCAAGCTCCCTTGCAGAGTTCAGGGGCGATCGTTGTTATTCCAGTGTTCACAATACTGTTCCTCCCCTTGTTCACAAATGTGACTTGGTTTTCAATGCCAATATAAGGGGAGGCTAGGAGGGGTTGTAAATGATGAAGTTCGGTTTATCTGAATAACGTAAAAACAGCATAACCAACCCCCTCTAACTCCCCCTTGTATTAACTATGTTGATCTCATAGTAATAGTAATAAAAGGGGGAGAACTATTCTTTGTCGCTATGATAACAACATTCACCTCTGAACCCTGTAAGCGTAGCGACCTGAAACCTGCTCTTACCAATTTGAAAGTTATAAATTTTTAACCAAAAAGAGAGAATGAAAATGAAAGCATACCAGCGTGAGTTTATTGAATTTGCCCTTGAGAAAGAAGTACTAAAGTTTGGTGAGTTTACTTTAAAGTCTGGCCGTACAAGCCCATATTTTTTTAACGCTGGTCTATTCAATACCGGTCGTGACCTAGCGCGTTTAGGTCGTTTCTATGCCGCGGCATTAGTTGAATCAGGTATTGATTACGATGTGCTATTTGGCCCTGCATATAAAGGCATTCCAATCGCAACAACGACAGCTGTTGCATTGGCAGATCATCACGATACAGACAAACCATATTGTTTTAATCGTAAAGAAGCAAAGAATCACGGTGAAGGTGGTAACCTCGTCGGTAGCGCACTTGAAGGTCGTATCATGTTAGTGGATGACGTGATCACAGCAGGTACTGCAATCCGTGAATCAATGGAAATTATTCAGGCAAACGGTGCTGATCTTGCTGGTGTTCTTGTTGCGATTGACCGTCAAGAGAAAGGCAAAGGCGAATTATCTGCGATTCAAGAAGTAGAACGTGATTTTGGTTGTTCAATTATCTCAATCGTAAGCTTAACTGACCTTATCTCTTTCTTAGAAGAGAAAGGTGGCAATACTGAGCAACTTGAATCAGTAAAAGCGTACCGTGCTGAATTTGGTATTTAATAACACCTTTTAAGTAATGATCGGTAAGCGGTTGGCTTTGGTTCAGCCGCTTTTTTAGGATCTGGACCTATATTTGGTGGCGTCATATCTACATCTAACCAGTCTTTCATCTTTTGCCATAAAACAGTATCTAATTCTGGATTACTGATTAAGAAACTGTTTCTTTCAGAGAACATATCCTGATATGCCTTATCCTCAGACATGCTTCCTAATAGAGGGTATTTCATGTGCTGCAATACCTTATGAACAAACTCCGTGCCTTGCTTATTCTTCTTACAGCGAGTGATAACAAAAGCCAGTTCAACTTTATTTTTCTTAAAAGCAGGGGATTTAATTAAATCCTTAATAAAGCCCAACATCGAATGCACATCTATAGGTGATGGTTGAACGGGAAATACGATCTTATCAACCATAGAAACATACTTTTCCATTTCAAATTGACTGAAATTAGAAGGAGAATCGATAACTGTAATTTTAGTATCAGCTTCTAAGCGCAGTGCTAATGAGAAAGGCACATTAGAAGAGGGTAAAAATTTGGTTGTTCTTACGTTCTCATTTTTGCTGCCCCAGAAGTAACTGGTACCTTGAGGGTCGAGATCGATAATCTCTGTTTTTACGTTTTGATGAGCATAAAAAGAGGCAATTGCGATAGCAAAGGTTGATTTTCCTGCCCCACCTTTACGATTAATGACAAGAACCTTTTTACATTGTGCTCGTTTATATCCGACTAGCATGGCCACAGACTCTTTGTATTCAATTAATACGGATTATTAAGCAACCAATATGCCATGCAATGTGGTTGATAAAATATTTTATTTTTTAAAGTATGAACTATTACATAAAAAGTAACAATTTCATCTACCATTTTTTATTAAATAGCGCTTCTTTTGTTCAAAGTTACGAGTAAACTGAAATAAGTTATATATTGAGGTTAAGCCCATGCAAGAAAACCATAAGATTTTAGTTGTTGATGATGATGCACGCCTTCGTTCTCTATTAGAGCGTTATTTATCAGAGCAAGGCTTTCAAGTTCGTAGCGTTGCAAATAGCGAACAAATGGATCGCCTATTAGCCCGAGAAACCTTTCATTTAATGGTATTGGACTTAATGTTGCCGGGTGAGGATGGTCTATCTATTTGCCGTCGCTTGCGTAGTAGTAATAACATGTTACCGATTTTAATGTTAACTGCGAAAGGTGATGAGATTGACCGTATTGTTGGTTTAGAGGTTGGTGCAGACGATTACCTACCGAAACCATTTAATCCTCGTGAATTACTGGCTCGTATCCGTGCAGTTTTACGCCGCCAAGTGATTGAAGCACCAGGCGCTCCAAGTGCTGAAGATAAAATGGTTGAATTTGGTGAATTTCGCTTGAATTTAGGAACACGTGAAATGTTCCGCAATGAAGAACCAATGCCATTAACCTCTGGTGAATTTGCGGTACTTAAATCACTTGTGACTAATATGCGTGAACCAATGTCGCGTGATAAGTTGATGAACATGGCACGTGGCCGTGAATATTCAGCAATGGAACGTTCTATTGATGTTCAAATTTCTCGTCTTCGTCGTATGATTGAAGTTGATCCAAGTCGCCCTCGTTATATTCAAACGGTTTGGGGATTGGGTTATGTGTTTGTGCCAGATGGTGCAGAGGCGTAGAGCAAGAGCAGAAGCGAGAGTCGAGGACGCTGCGCTCGAAGAGCTTAAAAGCAGGATTCAGATCGGTCGCAAGCTCCTTTGCAGGTTTCAGGGGTGATCGTTGTAATTGAAGCGTCAAAAATACAGTTCCTCCCCTTGTTCACTAATGTTACTTGATAGTAAGAGTAGAGATAAGGGGAGGCTAGGAGGGGTTGTAAATAGTATAACCAACCCCTCTAACTCCCCCTTGTATTGACTATGTCGATCTCAGGATAATAATGATAAAGGGGGAGAACCATTCTTTGTCGCTGTAACAACAGTGTTCGAAACTAGATACTATACGCTAGCGCTAACTAGACCGCTTCGCTCCTATAAGAGCAAAAAGCGAGGACTCAGGGTTCAGGTTTCAGGAAGAGCAAAAAGAAACCGAACTCAGCTCTCGCTCTTCCTGAAGCCTGCAAGCGAAGCGCCCTGAAACCTAGAATTTACTACACCAACCATACTCGCTCTTATAGTTTCTAGCTAGCGTAGCGTATAGTCTCTAGCTCTCTTCAAATTCATCATCAAACAGAGAACACCCATGAAAAGTACCTTCGCCAGAACTCTTTTACTCCTCGCATCGCTTCTTATCGCTAGCCAAATATTCTCTTATCTTGCTGTATTCAATTACGCTTTATTACCAAGCTTGCAGCAGTTCAATCGCATTCTCGCTTATGAAGTACGCTTAATGCTAGCAGAAGATGTCACGCTTGAAGATGGCAAAAATGTGCATTTAGGCCAACCATTACGCCGTCAATTATTAGAGCAACTTGGGGTCAGTCTTCATGATGAACATGATCCTGAAATGAAAGAGTATTACCAAGCAAGTCCGGTTGAATTTTTAAGTGAAGAGATGTCGCAAGAGCTTAACTCACCAACAGAAGTGCGCTTGATACTTGGTTCTGATAGCTACGTATTATGGATGAAGAGTGAGGCTATGCCTGAATTTTATATGCGGATCCCACTCTCTGAGCTACAAGAAGAAGATTTTGCCCCATTATTTAGGAACAGCCTATTTATCGCCTTGTTGGTGATCCTTGGTGGCTGGGCATTTATACGGATTCAAAACCGGCCATTGATGGCTCTGCAGACCGCTGCTCGGAAAGTGGGGAAAGGAGAGATCCCAGAGCCGCTACCTGAAAAGGGAGCCTCAGAAATTCAAGCAGTAACTCGTGCTTTTAATCAGATGTCGAAAGGGATCCAGCAATTAGAGCAAGACAGAGCATTATTAATGGCAGGTGTCAGCCATGATATACGAACGCCATTAACTCGTATTCGTTTAGCGACGGAAATGATGTCACCAGCAGATGATTATTTAGCCGAAAGTATGATTAAAGACACTGAAGAGTGTAATGAGATTATCGGTCAGTTTATGGATTACCTTAAACCTGTAGCCAAACAAGATTTCATTGATGTTGATTTAAATACTATCGTTAATGAAGTGATTTTGGCTGAAGGTGGTTATGAGCGTGAAATCAAAACTAACTTGGTTGATATACCTAAATCTATTCATGGTAATGGCGTAGGAATTAAGCGTGTGATCACCAATTTGGTCGTTAATGCCATTCGTTATGGTGGTGATTGGATTTCAGTATCTACTCGTGTGTCCGCTGATCATAAAACGGCATGGGTGATTATTGAAGATAATGGCCCAGGTATTGATGAAGCGCAATTAGAATCGGTATTTGAACCCTTTACTCGTGGTGATACTGCTCGTGGAAGTGAAGGTACTGGCTTAGGCTTGGCGATAGTAAAACGTATTGTCGGCCAGCATCAAGGTGAAGTGAGTTTGTCGAACCGTCGAGAAGGTGGATTGAAAGTTCAGGTAGAGTTGCCGTTGGGGAGATAAAGGGGAAGAGCAGGGGCGAGATACGAGGACGCTTCGCTCGAGGGGCGAGGAAGAGCAAAAGAGCTAGAATTTAGTTCGCTTTGATTACAGCGTGCACAATACAGTTCCTCCCCTTGTTTACTAATGTTACTTGGTAGTAAATGTCGATATAAGGGGAGGCTAGGAGGGGTTGTAAACTAGAAACTATACGCTAACTAGACCGCTTCGCTCCTATAAGAGAAAAAGCGAGGATTCAGGTTTCAGGAAAATCAAAAGCGAGTACACCTGAAACCTGCAAGCGCAGCGCCCTGAAACCTAAAATATCACCACATCAGTCATACATGCTTTTATAGTCTCTAGTTAGCGCAGCGTATAGCCTCTAGTTCTTTCCTCCCAAACATAAAAAAGACCGCAGACGATAATCATCTGCGGTCTTTCTGTTTTTCCTTAAGGACGAAGTCCGCCCTTAAGCGAAGCGTCCTTTAGCAACTTGTTGCGTCCTGCTCTTCTTTCTCTTCTTCAAACGTTTCACTGCTTGGAAGAATAATATTAAGAAGAATCGCCGTCACACCACCTGCCGTTACACCTGATGAGAAAATGTTTTTAATCATTTCAGGCATGAACTGAAGGATTTCAGGTTTCTGTGCTAAGCCAAGACCCATAGAGAAAGACATTGCCATGATAAGGATTGCACGGCGATCTAGCTCAACACGAGAGATAATACGCACACCCGCGGCCGCAATCGTACCGAACATCACAATCGTTGCTCCACCAAGAACAGGCTCAGGAATCACTTGAACCATGCTTGCAACACCTGGAAATAAACCAAGAATAACCAACATACCTGCGATGAAGTAACCCACATAGCGGCTTGCTACACCCGTTAGCAAGATCACGCCGTTGTTTTGGCTGAAAGTAGAGTTAGGGAAGCTGTTGAACGCGGCTGCGATAGCAGAATTAAGGCCATCGGCTAATACACCACCTTTAATACGTTTGATATACACAGGTCCTTTTACAGGTTGGCCTGATACTTCTGAAGTTGCGGTAATATCACCAATTGCTTCTAGCGCGGTGATTAAGAAGATTAGAACCAGAGGAATAAACAGAGACCAATCAAAGCTTAAGCCATATTGCATTGGAATAGGCAGAGCGATTAAATCAGCTTCATGAGCCATATTGGTATTAAGCATACCCATTGCCCATGCTGCAAGTGTTCCCACACCCATCGCGATAACGATTGATGCCATACGCAGATAAGGGTTAGTAGAGCGGTTAAGAACTACTATGATAAGTAATACCGTACCAGCTAGCGCCAGTTTATCTAGACTACCAAATGTGCCATCACCCATCGCAGCATAACCACCACCTATTGACACTAGGCCAACTTGGATAAGCGTTAAACCAATTAGCGTAACAACAATACCAGAAACCAGTGGAGTAATGATTTTTTGAGCGTATTCAAGAACACGAGATAAGAAGATTTCAGCCGTTGAAGCCACTAAGATAGTACCGAAAATCGCCGCCATCATGGTTGGAACATCAGCACCGCCCGCTTTAAGCGCCAGACCAGCACCAATGATTGGGCCTAAGAAATTGAAACTTGTGCCTTGAACAGAAAGAAGACCTGAACCAATAGGGCCAAAGGTTCTGATTTGGATAAAAGAAGAAATACCAGAAGCGAATAAAGACATACTAATGATGGTATTAGTTTCAGCAGCAGGAACACCAAGCGTCTGACAAATGATCAGAGAGGGCGTAATAATAGCGACAAACATCGCCAATAAATGCTGAAGGGCAGCAAATAAAGTTTGCGGTAGCGGTGGACGCTCATCTAACTGATAAATAAGTTCAGATGGTTTTGTAGTGCTGTTTTTAACGGTCATGGCCGATATTCCTAATTGTTTAACGTTGTCTTCATGGTTCGCTGAATGGGAGCATGAAGTGAGAAGGCGTCAATCTGTGATTGCTGTTAATCAGAACCTGTCTCGATTGGGGTTGATTGATTAAAGTGAGAGATTAATCAATTGGGACGGTATTCTACGGATAAAAAAACAGAAAGCAATCGTTTGCTTGTGGTTTTTTAAGAGCAGAAGGGAGATCAGAGTTCAGATCGGTCGCAAGCTCCCTTGCAGAGTTCAGAGGAGGTCGTTGTGATTGCAGAGTATGAGGAAACTAGAGGCTATACGCTGAGCTAACTAGACCGCTTCGCTTCTATAAGAGCAAAGCGAGGTTTCAGGTCTCTGGCTTCAGGAAGATCAAAAGCGAGTACCTCTGAACTCTGCAAGCGAAGCGATCTGAATTCTAGTTCTTTAGATCTTAGCGCTCTTATAGAAGCGAAGCGTTCTAGTATCTAGTGAGCGCAGCGTATAGTCCCTAGCTTCGCCCCGTCCGACAAACCGTATACACATCAATTCGCTCAACCCCCGCCTTTCTCAACTCCGTACACAACAGATTAATCGTCGCCCCAGTAGTCACCACATCATCTACTATCGCTACGTGTTTTTCTTTAATCGGCTTTATCACCTTAAATGCTCCAAGCAAATTGGTTTGGCGGAAGGCTCGGGACAAACCTTTCTGAGGACGAGTTGCTTTAATACGCTTGATTATTTTGGTATCGCAGCGAGTGATATTATTTTTATGATTTAATTGCTTCTCTATCGCCCAAGCTAAGAGATCGCTTTGATTATAAGAACGCCACCAAAATCGTTTCCAGTGCAAAGGAATAGGAATAATTAAAGGGGCAGGATCGGAGATACGTTGACTGAGTAATATTCCGATATCATAGGCTAGCCAGAAATGTTGTGAATACTTGAGTCTATGTACGTATTCACTTAATGGTTCAGAATAATCACTGATACAAAATAAACGATCCCATTGTGGTGGATGGGTTAAACACTCTCCACAGCAATCAGTTGCATGCTCAGTGTGTAGGCCACATTGCTGACAGCGTGGTTTCTTAGGCATTAAATTAAGGCATTTTGAGCACCAGATAGTATCAGAAGGAGGCATGCTAAGACGGCAGTAATCACAATAGCAATTAGCAAATTTTTGCATTGACCTTCGCAGTAACCTGATGAACACTTAAACCTCATTAATCAATTTAAATATGAATAGGTAGTGTAAATGACAGCCCCTCTTTATTGGCAAACGGAAGGCGAAGGTTCCGATCTGGTTCTCATTCATGGATGGGGAATGAACGGTGCAGTGTGGCAACCGATTGTTGAACAACTCAGTGCCGATTATAAAGTTCATACGGTTGATTTATCAGGATACGGGCATAGTGCAGAACTCGGGAGTGCTGATTTTGATCAGATGGTGACACAAGTTTTAGCGCAAGCTCCTGAAAAAGCGGCTTGGTTAGGTTGGTCACTTGGTGGATTGATTGCAACGCAAGCGGCATTAGTTGCACCTGATCGTATTACTCAATTGATAACGGTAGCTAGTTCCCCTAGGTTTTCCGCTGATAAAGGGTGGCGAGGCATTAAATCTATTGTATTGTCTCAATTTACAGAGCAATTAAAACAAGACTTTACGCTGACCGTTGAGCGCTTCATGGCACTGCAAGCGATGGGTAGTCCGAATGCAAAACAAGATATTAAACAAGTAAAAAATGCTGTGTTTTCAAGACCGGTACCAAATCAAGAAGCATTAGCTACAGGTTTGTCTATACTTGCCGATATAGATCTAAGGGATACTATTTCTCAGTTATCGATGCCGGTATGTCGAATGTACGGTCGGTTGGATGGGTTAGTTCCGATTAAAGTCGCTCATGATATGGATGATGTCATACCAAACTCAACTAAAATTATTTTTGATAGTGCATCTCATGCTCCATTTATTTCACACAGCACTGAGTTTATTGCTGAATTACGCTCTTTTTTAAATCTGCATAATAAATAGTGTTGATTTACAAAGATAAGGAAACGTTTTATGAACTTTTCAACTAACAGTATTAGTGTGCCTCTGATTGCACCTTCTGTTAATTTGCCGACAGAACAAGTAGCACGAGAAAATCGTGTTAAAAAGCCTGTTGTGCCGACGACAAAGATGAGTAAAGCGACCTCAGAAAAAGCAATTAAAGAGGATGATAAACAGCATAAACGAGATTCATGGGAGCCCTCAGACCATCCTGGCTATGATGTAGCAGAAGAAAAAGAAGATACGAAGCCTCACATTGGTACGTTATATGACATTGATGATGATTTGGCGAAGTTAGCTCGTTTATTATCGATTGATACGTATTCGCAAGGTCAAGAGACAGGTTATACGATGCGCTTTAATCTTCCGAAAGAGCTATTAGAAAGATTAGCTGAAATGGGAAGAATGGTTCGTCGTAGAAGTGTGATCAGTTTTCATTATGATAAAGCGGTAGTGCCGAATAATCCGTCAGATATATTGGCGGTGCTTTAAGAGCAGAGTTCAGATCGGTCGCAAGCTCCCTTGCAGATTTCAGAGGTGATCGCTGTGATTATAGCGACAAAGAAGGTTCTCCCCCTTTATCGATAAGTTATTGAGAGTGATATAGTTTATAGAAGGGGGAGTTAGAGGGGGTTGTGAACTCTGAGCTATATATTACCAACCCCTCCCTGCCTCCCCTTATATCAACATTTACAGCCAAGTAGCTATATCAATAAAGGGGAGGAGCTAAAAGCAAGCGCCTCTGAACTCTGCAAGCGTAGCGTCCTGAAACCTAAGTTATCAGCACGCCAGGTATACACGATCTTATAGTTTCTAGCTTCGCTTTCCATATTTCTACTTCTTCGCCTTCGCAAACGCCGCAGCAAATGCCCCACCCATCGCCGCATTACCAACATCATTATTCGAACGCTGTTGTCTTGCAGAAGAGGAAGGTCTTGGCGTTTGAGCTCGCTCATTACGCTGCTGTGGTTTGTTTGACTGACGTTGAGGACGGTTATCTTCCCCCGGTGTATCATTCAAACGCATAGTCAGCGCGATACGCTTACGTTGAGCGTCAATCTCCATTACTTTCACTTTCACGATATCGCCCGCTTTAACCACTTCACGTGGGTCCGAGACAAACGTATCGCTCAGTGCAGAGATATGAACCAGACCATCTTGGTGAACACCGATATCAACAAACGCACCAAAGTTAGCCACGTTAGATACCACACCTTCCAAGATCATGCCTAATTCAAGATCAGATACGGTGTTTACGCCATCAGCAAAGGTCGCTGTTTTAAACTCAGGACGAGGATCTCGACCCGGTTTATCAAGTTCTGAAATAATGTCAGTGACGGTTGGTAGACCAAAATCAGCACTGATGTAATCGTTAGCTGCTACCGAGCGTAAGAATTCAGTATTACCAATAATCGCATCAATCGCTTTATTGTTTTTCTCTGCCATCGCTTTAACCACAGGGTAAGCTTCAGGGTGAACAGCAGAGGCATCTAATGGGTTTTTACCATTCATCACACGTAAGAAACCAGCACATTGTTCAAACGCTTTTGGCCCTAAACGAGCGACTTTTTTCAAGGTGATACGATTTTCAAAGCGACCATTTTCGTCACGGTAATCCACGATATTTTGCGCGATCGTCATTGATAAGCCAGCAACTCGTGTTAATAGTGCAGAAGATGCTGTATTTACATCAACACCGACGGCATTTACACAGTCTTCAATTACCGCATCTAGCTTCTTCGCTAATTGGCTTTGGCTAACATCGTGTTGATATTGACCGACACCGATCGCTTTAGGGTCAATTTTAACTAACTCAGCCAGTGGATCTTGCAAGCGACGAGCGATAGAAACCGCACCACGGATTGATACATCTAAATCTGGGAATTCTTTTGCTGCGAGTTCAGAGGCCGAGTACACCGATGCACCGGCTTCACTCACGATAATTTTGGTTGCAGACAAGCCAGATTTTTTCAGTAAATCACCAACAAACGCATCGGTCTCGCGTGAAGCCGTACCATTACCAATTGCAATCAAATCGACATTGTGACGTTTGATTAAGGTTTCGATAATCTGTGCAGATTGCGCTGTTTTATTGTGAGGTTGGTTTTGATAAATAGTATCAGTCGCTAATACTTTACCTGTCGCATCAACCACCGCAACTTTAGTACCGGTACGTAAACCAGGATCTAAACCTAGTGTCGTTTTCAGACCCGCAGGTGCCGCCATTAATAAGTCTTTAAGGTTAGTGGCAAATACATCAATCGCTTCGTCTTCAGAGCGCTCTTTTAAGCCGCCCATTAATTCAGTTTCCATGTGCATTAAAATCTTGATGCGCCATGCCCAGCTGATCACTTGCTTACGCCATAAATCAGCAGGTTGAGAACCTAGAGTAATACCATAATGAGTGGCAATGATGATTTCACAGTAAGAGCCACGAACGCCTTCTTCTTGATTTGGATCGGCATTAATTGAAAGCTGTAAAAAACCTTCATTACGACCACGAAGCATCGCAAGCGCACGGTGAGAAGGAACACGGGTTAGCTTTTCATTATGTTCAAAATAATCTTTAAACTTCTCGCCTGCGTGTTCTTGGCCATCGACCATTTTAGAGGACAGTTCAGCGTTACTGGTTAAGTAGTTACGCACTTTCTCTAATAAGTTAGCGTCTTCAGCCATGCGCTCCATCAGGATAGCGCGAGCCCCATCAAGCACAGCTTTGGTATCAGCAAAGCCATTATCCGCATTCACATGTGATTGAGCGGCATCTTCAGGGTTATTTTCTGGTTGGGTCCACAATAAATCAGCCAGCGGTTCAATACCGGCTTCAATTGCAATTTGACCTTTAGTGCGACGCTTACGTTTGAAGGGTAAATACAAATCTTCAAGACGAGTTTTGCTGTCGGCACCTAAAATCTCACGCTCTAATTCAGGCGTCAGTTTTTCTTGTTCATTGATCGACTTAAGAATAGTTTTACGACGGTCATCTAGCTCACGTAAATAGGTTAAACGAGTGTCTAGCGTACGAAGTTGAGTATCGTCCAAACCTTCCGTTACTTCTTTACGGTAACGCGCAATAAATGGAATAGTGCTGCCTTCGTCAATCAATTGAACAGCAGCGGCAACTTGTTGAGGGCGAACGTTAAGTTCTTGGGCAATTATATTTATTATCATTTTGATTCTTTTTTTAATTAAAAATTATTGGATAGAAGCAAAGAGCAGAGTTCAGATCGGTCGCAAGCTCCCTTGCAGGGTTCAGAGGAGATCGTGGTAGTTCAAGCGATCACAATACAGTTCCTCCCCTTGTTCACCAATGCTATTTGGTAGCAAATTTTTATATAAGGGGAGGCTAGGAGGGGTTGCTAGTGATAATGTTTAGTTTATCTGAATCACTGAATTATTGTGTAACCAACCCCCTCTAACTCCCCCTTATATTAACAATGTCACTTTCATAACCTCAGTGATAAAGGGGGAGAACCTTCTTTGGTGCTGAAACTACAGCGATCTCTGCTAAGCTCTTCCTGAAACCTTTAGGCGAAGCCGTCCTGCTCTTCCTCGTCCCTGCTCTCAGTATTTTATCGAATTTACAAACCATTCTTTATCCCCCTCAGGCGTTTTCACTACCGCTTCTTCATCGATTTCTTTCTTGATGAGAGCTCGCGCCATAGGGGAATCAATAGAAATGTAATCATGACGGCCAAAAATTTCATCTGGGCCTACAATGCGAAAAGAGAGGGTATCACCTTGTTCGTTTTCAATCTCAACGAACGCACCGAAAAAGATTTTGCCATCTTGCTGAGGGGAGTAATCAACGACTTTGACTTGATCCAAGCGCTTACGCAAATAGCGTACACGACGGTCAATTTCACGTAGGCGTTTCTTATTGTATTGGTAATCGGCATTTTCGCTACGATCACCTAAACTCGCCGCCCAAGTCACTTTTTTGGTGACTTCGGGGCGCTCTTCCTTCCATAGAAAAGTGAGTTCATCTTGTAATTTATTGAATCCCTCACGTGTAATTAAATTGGTTTTCATTATCTACCCTGATAAACCTAGTCGTAGCGACTGCTTTTTCTGATATTTGGATCTTCCATGGTTTTAAAACGTTTATGTAGCCACATCCATTGAGGAAGACCTCGTAAAATGACTTTTTCAATCGCTTTATTCATCACCGTAGCAGCACCGATAGCATCTTTTCTTGGGAAGTCAGCACTAATATCATTATCAATTTGAAGATGATAATTATTATAGGTTCTAAAGCTTGAAGCCGTAATTACAGCACATTTACTCGCATCAACTAAAACCCCAGTTCCTGCGGTAGTACAGGCGTCTTTTACGGCAAAGAAAGGAACAAAAACAGAATGTTTACGATTGTAATCGTGATCTGGTAAATACCATAAGCGACCACCTTTACGCAGTATTTTTAGCATGCCTTTTACGTCTTTTCTATCCACCATTTGATGACCGAAACGAGTTCGTCCCCAATATTGAATAAAATCATAAGCAGGGTTTGTGTGTGGACGATAAACCCCATAACCAGGAGCAAATAGAGAGAACGCACGAGCGGTTAATTCGAGATTTAATGAATGAACACACACCACCAATACACCACGACCTTGAGCTTCTAAATCCAACAGCTGTTGTTTGTTCTCAAAGCTAAAATGTTTTTCAATACGCCAATTAGGCCAAACCCATGCCATTGCTGTTTCAAGAATCGCTAATCCAGAGTTCTTGAAGTTTTCGACAATGATAGTTTCACGTTCTACTGAGTCCATTTCAGGAAAAGCTAATTCTAAATTACGGCGTGCAACATGAGCGCGTGAACTACCCAACTTTAAGCCTAATTTACCTAGGCTTCGTCCTAATTTGTAACTGGCTTTATAAGGTAAAAGCGTTACGAGAGTAAAAATAAGACCAAAGCCAAGCCATACACCCCAATATTTAGGATGAAGAAGTGCAGTCGAAAATTGAGGTGCTTGATAATTTGACATTATAAACCTGTTTTATTTTTAGCGATTATTGAATTTGGGCATTCAATAGCGCCCAATACTCATTAAAATTTTCTGTTGGTTGATATTTAAAATCAGAACGAACAAAGCGGCAGAAGCTACCTTCTATTTGACCAATGAGTTGTGCAGCAAGAATCGCTTCATCAACGGGGAAAGCTTTACCTTCACGCAGCATACGTTCACGTAGTATCTGTTTAAATTGCAGCTCTATACGCTCAAATAATTGATTCATACGTCCACGCAGACGCTCATTTTCAAACATCAAAGCATGGCCTGTCATAATACGAGTTAGCCCTGGGTTACGTTCAGCAAAAGCTAACAATAGTTTTAAGAGTAGCTCTATTCGCTTTAACGTGTCTTTCTCATCTTCAATAATACGATTGATACGAGAAAAGAGAGATTCTTCAATAAATTCAATTAAGCCTTCAAACATTTTTGCTTTGCTTGGAAAGTGGCGATATAACGCGGCTTCAGAGACTCCGACTTGTTTCGCTAATTTCGCAGTGGTTATACGAGAAGCGCCTTCATTAGATTCCAGCATTTCGGCAAGTGCTTGTAGTATCTCATCACGACGATTTGTTTTTTTTGTTGTCGTCATTGTGGTTCCTTTGTCTTTTTTATTTAATGGTTCTAGATTATTTTTACTAGAAACTAGAAACTAGAAACTAGAAACTAGAAACTAGAAACTAGAAACTAGAAACTAGACCGCTTCGCTCCTATAAGAGCAAAGCAGGTTTCAGTTTTCAGGGGTACTTGCTCTTGCTTTTATAGTCTCTAGTTAGCGCAGCGTATAGTCTCTAGTCTCGCAACTACTTCCAACATAATCGCCTTACCCAACTCAGATTTAGCGGCCAACGGTAATGCTTTATCTCCATTTTTCCAATATAAATGAAGGGCATTATTATCGCTATTAAAGCCTTGTCCTTGAACTGAGACATCGTTCGCACAGATCATATCCAAGTTCTTTCGTTCTAATTTGTCACGAGCGTATTTTTCAACTTCTTGAGTTTCAGCGGCAAACCCAATAGTGAATGGACGTTGCTCTGTCATTGCAGCAACAGAAGCAACAATATCAGGGTTTTTTATCATTTGGATTGTCATGCCATCTTCATCAGCGGTTTTCTTCAACTTCTGCTCTGATATTTGATTTGGTTTAAAATCAGCGACTGCTGCGCATGCAATGAAGATCGCGTGAGACGGTGCATGCTTCATTACTGCACTATGCATTTGTTCTGCGCTCTCTACATTAATGCGCTCAACATTTTCAGGAGTAGCTAGACTAACAGGGCCACTGACTAAGGTTACTTTTGCTCCTAGTTGTGCCGCTGCTTCTGCAATCGAGAATCCCATTTTTCCTGAACTATGGTTCGAGATATAACGAACTGGGTCAATGGCTTCACGCGTTGGACCTGCGGTAATTAATAATGATGTACCTTCC
This sequence comes from Aliivibrio wodanis, assembly GCA_000953695.1. Classification (GTDB taxonomy): domain Bacteria; phylum Pseudomonadota; class Gammaproteobacteria; order Enterobacterales; family Vibrionaceae; genus Aliivibrio; species Aliivibrio wodanis. The sequence continues at coordinate 143,345 of LN554846.1, forward strand.
AACGGTTTTTGTTCATGAAGGTCTGCTTGAAAAAAGCGTTCACATAAATGAACGAGATCCATTGGCTCAAGCATTCTACCCATACCAACATCGCCACAAGCTTGTTGACCTGCTGCTGGTCCCCAAATATGCAGGCCACGACGCTTAAGAGTCGCAATGTTCTCTTGAGTAGCTTGATTCATATACATTTGTTGATTCATCGCAGGAGAAACAGCAATAGGAGAATCGGTTGCAAGAACTAGGGTGCTTAGTAAATCATTACCCATGCCAGCTGCTATTCGTGCAATTAAGTCTGCCGTTGCAGGAGCTAATAAAACAATATCAGCCCATTTAGCGAGCTCAATATGTCCCATTGAAGCTTCTGCAGCAGGATCTAATAAACTGTCAGCAACAGGATGACCTGAAACGGCTTGCATAGTTAATGGCGTAATAAATTCTTTTGCTGCGGTTGTCATGACAACACGAACTTCAGCGCCTCGTTCACTAAGCCTACGAGTCAGTTCAGCGCATTTATATGCAGCAATACCGCCGCTGATGCCAAGAAGAATATGTTTCCCTGCAAGAGATGTCATGACACTAATTACCTTTAAGTGATTCATCGTAAAGTGCGCTAACCATATCATAATTTTTTTTCAGAGTGATGTACTTCAATCTCTTAGGGTAAGTAAATAAGCAAAAACATAATTGCAATCAAGCTTTGAACCTAGCCGAAGGCTAATGAATAAAAAAGGCGTGAGAATAAAATTGATCGTAGCCTGTATAAATAATAAACACTAGATGGCACGTTTTATGTCTTTAATGAATTTACCAGAAGAATCACGTCCAAGAGAAAAATTACTCGCCCTAGGGCCAAAATCCTTAACCGATGCAGAGTTACTGGCTATTTTTCTTCGCACAGGTATTAAGGGAATGAATGCTATTGAGTTAGCGGATAAGTTATTAAAAGAGTTCGGATCGTTAAGAAGCTTATTGGGTTCGAATGAGAATGAGTTTTGCAGCCATAAAGGATTAGGAACAGCAAAGTTTGCTCAGTTACAAGCTGTGGTTGAGATGACTGAGCGTTATTTATTGGAAAAGATTGAAAAAGAAGATGCACTGACTAGCCCTGAACATACAAAACGTTATTTAACTCGAATGTTGAGAGATCGTCACCGTGAAGCTTTCTATGTTCTCTTTCTTGATAACCAGCATAGAGTGTTAAAAGGGGAGGTATTGTTCGAAGGAACGATCGACGCTGCTGCAGTCTATCCAAGAGAAGTTGTAAAAAGATCGATAGATTATAATGCAGCGGCCATCATTTTAGCGCATAATCACCCTTCCGGCGTTGCCGAACCAAGTCAAGCTGACAGAAGGATAACAAAACGTATCTCAGATGCAGTGGAATTGGTAGATATCCGAGTCCTTGATCACTTTGTGATTGGTGATGGAGAAATAGTCTCTTTTGCCGAAAGGGGTTGGATTTGAGTGTTTTTTTGACCGATTGAATAAAAAAACACAAAAAATAGCAAAAAGGATCCCTTTGGGTCTTGAGCAATGCGCATTCAGTTAGTATAATGCGCGACCTTTGATAGCCTTGAATTAGATTTTTCATTAAGAAATATCTAGTGGTTTTTTGCCACCAAGGTGATATCGAGCTGAAACGATTTGGAGAAGACAGCAATGTCCCGAGTATGCCAAGTAACTGGTAAGCGTCCTGCAGTTGGTAACAACCGCTCACACGCAAAAAATGCCACCAAGCGTCGTTTTCTGCCGAACCTACAAACTCATCGTTTCTGGGTAGAAAGCGAAAAACGCTTCGTTAAACTTCGTCTTACCGCTAAAGGTATGCGTATCATTGATAAGAAAGGCATCGATGCCGTTCTTTCTGATATGCGTGCTCGTGGCGAGAACGTTTAAGAGGATCTAGAAAATGGCTAAAGGCGCACGTGAGAAAATCAAGTTAGTATCAACTGCTAACACTGGTCACTTCTACACAACTGATAAGAACAAACGTAACATGCCTGGTAAAATGGAGATCAAAAAGTTTGATCCTGTTGTACGTCAGCACGTTCTTTACAAAGAAGCTAAAATCAAGTAATTCGATTACTGGTTCTAACTTAATAATATTAAAACCCAGCCTTGTTGCTGGGTTTTTTTTACGTGAAAGAAACTAGAAACTATACGTGATGCTAACTAGACCGCTTCGCTCCTATAAGATCAAAAGCGGTAGAGCTAGAATTTAGATCGCTTCGCTTGCAGAGTTGAGAGGCACTTGCTTTTTCTCTTATAGTTTCTAGTTAGCGAAGTGTATAGTCTCTAGTTTCAAATATCATATGCTGAAATCGCAACGTTCACCTCTGAACCCTGCAAGGAAGCTTGCGACCGATCTGAACTCTGCTTTAAAGGATTTAAAATGAAAAAACCATCACGCCGCAAATACAACAATATGCTGATCATCTTTGTATTACTCTTCATTGGCGTACTACAAGCCCCGCAGTTGATCAAAACCTACCTACTCGAACCAAAACAAAGCGTAGAAATGGTAACAGGTATACAGTCCCTGTTTGAGGGCACGAACCCTATCCAAAAAATGCACTTTGTTGATCATGATGTTACTTCCAATACATCAGAGCAAGACACCAAACTTATTGATCGTTGGTTTACTCTTGAGGGTACAGTACTTAATGAAGGGTCAGTGAAAGTCCTTAAAACTAAGTTACCGGCACCAAGCACAGTAGAAGTATGGTTAGAAAACCAAGAAGAGCCTCAGCGTGTGACTATTTATCGAGCGCCGAACTTTTGGATGATGCAGAATTGGCAAGGTGAATGGATAGCAGTGAGTGCGGAAGAAGGGTATTTGTTTAGGTAAGAGCTAGAATTCAGATCGCTACGCTTGCAGATTTCAGAGGCACTTGCTTTTAGCTCCTCCCCTTTATCGGTATAGTTACTTGGTTGATAAAGTAAATATAAGGGGAGGTAGGGAGGGGTTGCTAGTAAATAACTAGAGACTATACGCTGCGCTAACTAGAAACTATAAGAGCATGTATGACTGGTGTATTAATGCTTTATATTTCAGGGGTATTTACTTTGATCCTCCTGAAACCTGAAACCTGAAACCTTCGCTTTTTCTTTTATAGGAGCGAAGCGGTCTAGTTAGTGCTGCGTATAGTTTCTAGAAATTATTTTAAAAAGGATCAAAAATGCCAGAACTACCAGAAGTCGAAACTAGTCGCCTAGGAATAACACCGCACCTACAAGGGCAAACTATCAAAGCCATTATCGTAAGAGTTGAGAAGTTGCGCTGGCCCATCCCTCAAGAGCTGCAATTATTAGTTGGACAAAGAATCCAATCTATTCGTCGTCGTGCTAAATATTTACTGATTGATACCCCAACAGGTAGCGCTATTATTCATCTTGGTATGTCGGGAAGCCTACGCGTACTGGATGAAAGTATTTCTGTCGCTAAACATGATCACGTCGATCTGATTTTAGATAATGGTAAAGTTTTACGTTATAACGATCCTCGTAAGTTTGGATCTTGGTTATATGCAGCAGTCGGGGTTGATCATGATGTATTAGCAAAGCTAGGACCAGAACCCCTAACTGATACTTTTAATGCCGAATATTTTTCAGAAAAAACCAAAAATAAGAAAACCGTCGTAAAGCAGTTTGTTATGAATAATGCTGTAGTGGTAGGCGTTGGGAATATCTATGCTAGTGAATCTTTATTTATGGCTAAAATACATCCTAAAACTCCAGTTGGCGAGTTAACGCAACCACAAATATTACGATTAGTGAGCGAAATAAAAAGCGTGTTAGCAACGGCGATTAAGCAAGGTGGAACGACGTTAAAAGATTTTAATCAAGTAGATGGAAAGCCTGGTTATTTTGCACAAGAATTGCATGTTTACGGACGAGCCGGAAAAGCGTGTTTAATTTGTCAGTCACTGATCCAAGAAGAGAAAATAGGGCAAAGAAATACCTTTTGGTGTGAAACCTGCCAACCCTATAAATAAACACTTATAATCGTCACTATCATTACAATAGAATTAGAGAACCACATGAATTTTCAACAAAATTATAAACAACTCAGTAGAACCATTTGGTTATCTGTTTTTATTGCCGCAGTCATAATGTCTGTAGGTCGATTAGTTTTTCTTGCCAATATTGGCGACATGGCAGAGCTTACACATCGAGGAAGTGATTTATGGCGTGCTCTATTTACGGGCCTACGCTTTGATTTAAAAATAGTGGTTATTGGTTTTGCACCATTACTGCTCATTGGTCTCGTTCTTGCTGTTTTCCCAAAAGCTTATCGTCTCTTTTCAAAAGTTATTCCTTGGTATGCAGGGCTTATCTTCTTCCTTGTTACTGGTTTCTCTATAGGTAATTACTACTACTACCTAACCTATGGTAATCATATTGATGTTTTTATCTTTGGTTTAGCCGACGACGACACCAAAGCAGTATTAGCTAATGCCTGGGCTGATTATCCTATTTTCTTATCGTTTATTAGCAGTGTGATAGTCGCTTTTTGCTCAGCCATGATTGTACGAGTTGCAGTAAAGAAAATGCAGCAATGGGAATGGAAGCCACAGCATAAAGGGATTACGACGTTATCAACTGTAGTTATGATTGTAATATTCGCTTTTTTTGCACGAGGCACACTAGGATCTCACCCATTAAAACGTTATCACGCTCAAGTATCTGATTATAAAGTTTTAAATAGCATCACACCTAATGGACTTATCGCGCTTGAGTGGGCAAAAAGTGATTACAAAAAGCAAAATAAATTTCACTCAGTAAGCAAAGTGGATTTAGCAGCTCAGTTTACTAAGGTTATGGGTAATTCAACTGGAGAGTTCAAAACCCCTTACAATGCTTATTTAGCCGAGAACAAACCTCATGTCGTGATGGCACTGATGGAAGGTATGGGTACCAATGTTCTAGTTGAAGATAATTATCCTGAAAATGATTTATTAGGTGCATTACGCCCAGCTTTTGAGTCGGATTTTGTATTTAATCGATTCTTAGCTGAAACCTCTGCAACGATTAACTCACTGGTAAATATGTTAGGGCAAAGTAATGTTCCGACTATTAGCCATTCTTCTGCTCAGAAAATTGAAGTAGCAGCCGCGGCAGCGCGTCCATATAAAGAAGCGGGTTATAAAACCATATTTATTACTGCAACCAATGGGATGTGGCGCAATGTTGCGAATTACTTACCGTCACAAGGTTTTGATAAAATCTTAGATGAAAATGCGATTGTAAAAGTATTTCCAGAGGCTGAAGCGTTTCGTGGAGAGTGGGGGTTATCGGACGAATACGCTTTTAAATTAGCAGAAAAAGAGCTAAAAGAAGCAACTCAGCCCCTAATGATCTACATCTTAACTATCACTAACCATACGCCTTACGAAGTGCCAAAAAATTACGATGTAAAACCAATTAAGGTAAGTGCGCGTTTGTTAGAGAGAATGAGAGCAGGTGAAGAAGAAGCAACTCGCTTATCTGAAACCTATCAATATGCCAACAATGCGTTAGGTGAGTTTGTGTCAGATATTAAGCAATCTTCACTGGGTGATTTAACCTTAATAGCGGCAACAGGTGATCATCGATTAAGAGGGTTTACTATGGCTTATCCTAATGATCTTCCTATTATTCATGCGGTGCCATTTTATTTATATGTACCGACAAAAATTCAACAGCAAGTACCAAATGAGTATGACAAGAGTCGAGTTGGCTCACATAAAGATATCTTCCCAACCTTGTATGCGTTTAGTCTTTCAGAAGCTAACTATTACAGCTTAGGTGGACATAATTTATTGGGAACCGACCAGGTAACAAGATTTGGCTATAACCCTGAAATGACACTGACTGAAAAAGGTATCTATCTAAATGCCAAGCCAGAAAAACTATATGAATGGGCTGAAGAATTAGAGATTAATCATCAACCAATTAAAAATGATGGGGAGCTCTTAGGGGCTGACTATAAAAAGCTACAGACTCTGTATATTAATGGTCAAGTTCAAGGCACACATTAATACTTTTTTTACTATCTAAGGCCATTCATATCAGAATGGCCTTTTTTATGAGAGCTTAAGCGTGTAATTTATTTTTTAATGCATCATGAACAACAGTCGGTACAAACTCTTTTACACTACCACCATGTAGGGCAACTTCTCTTACTATTGTTGAAGATAAAAAAGCGTACTCTTCTGAGGGGGTAAGGAAAACACTTTCTAGTTCAGGCATCAATTTTCGATACATGCTAGTTAAGCCAAATTCATACTCAAAATCCATCGTTGTTCTTAATCCTCGAACTAATAGATTTGCTTTTTTTTGTTTAGCAAAATCAACCATCAAGCCAGAGAAACCTTCGACAGAGACATTATCCAGTGAGGAGACTGATTGCTTAACTAATTCAACGCGCTCTTCAAGAGTAAACAATGTTTTCTTACTTGGACTTGCAGCCACAGCGACAATGATGTGATTAAACATAGTTGAAGTACGTTTAATTAAGTCCAAGTGTCCATTAGTAATTGGATCAAACGTGCCAGGATAGATAACAATAGATTCCATTTTTTATCGCCAATGTGCATTTAAGAGAGATGGATTCAGTTTATCAAATTGAACTTGATTTAACTATTAAGTCGATTTCAGCTATTATGATTTGTCTATTGGTGGGGAAGAAAATGAAAAAAATACTAGTTATTCGTAATGATAAAATCGGCGATTTCATGTTAGCGTGGCCAAGTTTTGCTATGTTGAAAAACTCGTTACCTGAATGCCATATTACTGCATTAGTGCCATCTTATACGGTTGAGCTAGCAAAGCTTTGTCCATGGATAGATGAGGTAATTGTTGATTGTGGAAAGAAAGCATCGAAAGTAGATAATAAAGCATTAATAAAGACAATTAAGAGTCATCAATTTGATGCTTCGATTAATTTATTTTCAACCACGTATAATGCCTTGTTGGTTTTCAAAGCCAATATCCCTTATCGATTAGCCCCTGCAACTAAGCTTGCTCAGATCTTCTATACACATAGAGTAAAACAGAAACGATCACAATCATTAAAGCCTGAATATCAATATAACCTAGATTTGATCCGTGAATTCTTATTTCGACAAGGGGTAACACCTGTTGAATCAACAGCACCTTATTTATCATTTTCTTCTGCTGATATTACACAACAAAAAGAAAAATTATCTCAACAATTGGGGCTGAATAGTTCGAGGAAATGGGTCTATATTCATGCAGGAACTGGTGGCTCAGCCAATAATTTATCGCTAGAACAATATTGTGATCTTATTGTTGGCATCGCGGGTGATTATGAGGTTGTATTAACTGCTGGCCCAGGGGAAGAAGAGAAAGCTCAGCAATTACAAAGCTTACTTAAGGCGAAAGATAAAGACGCAGTGCTTTATGAGAAAAATGATGGTTTGATTGATTTTACGCGCTCAATTGCTTGTGCTGATGTCTTTATTGCGGGCTCTACCGGTCCATTGCATATTGCAGCGACACTTGATGTTCCGACAGTTGGTTTCTTCCCAAGCAAGCGTTCATCAACACCATTACGTTGGTTGCCAATTAACAGTGAATCACGTCACCTTGCTTTCTCTCCACCAAAATGTGGCAATGCAGAGAAAGAGTCGGATATGAGCCTGATTAATGTTAATCAGACTCTAGAAAGCCTTAATCCTTGGGTTGCTCAGTACTTGTCTTAATCCATAGGTCAGCGTATTTTACGAAAGTAGAATGCGCTGATAATAACGATAGTAGAAAGCCTTGCTTGCCATCTAAAAATCCCGCTTTAATTACGTACATTTTAAGGAAACAAGCAAAGGCATGAATAATACCTTGGCTAATGCTACTTGTTTTTCCACGCTTCTCTCTTTGTTCTGCCCAAGCCGCCGCATATCCTGCTGATTTTACAAGATAATGCTGTAAATCATTGTAGGTGTAATGAATAGCATCACCTTGCAGGTTTTCTATCTGCATCTCTTTTGTGGTGATGACTTTCTCATGCACGAGAGAATCATCATACTGGGTTAATTTTGTTGGGTATAAGCGAACAACACGATCAGGATACCAACCACAATGACGAATATAACGACCAAATACCCAGCTTAAACGACAGATCTTATATAGCGTATTAGGCTTATTCTCTTTGACTGCCTGCTCAATGCTTTTTTGCAGTTCAGGAGTAATACGTTCATCAGCATCAAGCCAAAGAACAAAATCAGAATCAACATACTCTTGAGCCAGACGACGTTGAGGCCCAAACCCTGGCCAATCCGCATTAACAAAAAACTTGTCGGTATATTTTAAAGCAACTTCTTTTGTTTCATCAGTACTGCCCGAATCAAGGATTACAATCTCATCAACCCATTGAGCGACAGTCTTTAAGCAAGCATCTAAATTTTTTGATTCATTCTTAACAATAAGCGCAACCGCTAAGGTTGGAGATGATGTTGTCATTATTTTTTCCCTTCTTCGGTGCTGTTTAGGATGATTTCCAGTTGCTGAAATGAGTGGGTAACCATATCAAGAGTTATATCCTGCATTATATGATCGCCTTTCACACGAGTACTCCATTTTAGTTCATCAATGGACTTGTTTTGTTGCTGAGTCACATGCTGTTCATAGACACTGACGACATAAGATAAGCTGTTATAAGGCCCTGTTCGTTTTGGGTTACTGTGGCCATATAAGCCAATAACTGGTGTGCCTTGTGTTGTAGCAATATGTGCAGGACCAGAATCAGGAGCAATCACAACCAGTGCTTGGTTTAATGTTGCAGTTAATTGTTTTAACGAAGTCTTTCCGATTAAGTTGATAAGCGGAGATTGGGCAAGTGATTCAATATTCGAGCCCAATTTTTTTTCTCTTTCACTTGGCGAACCACACAGTACCACTTGGTAATTGTGTTCATTTAACCAATCTGCTAATTGAGCGTATCGCTCGGTGAGCCAATTACGCTCATCTTTACTTGCAGCTGGGGAAATAACCACATAGGGCTTATCGTTTGAAATATTGGAATCAACAAAAGATGAATCAGCCTCAGATAGTGGAATATTCCAAGTTGGTTTATTTTTTGGTACACCTAAATACTCGATAAAAGAATAAAAGCTGTCGAGAACATGTGCTGAGGCAGTATCTTCAATTTTACGATTAGTAAAAAGCCATTGGCCTTCTTTCGCTCGTTTACGGTTAAAACCCACTTTATATTTAGCTTTAATTCCAACAGTTAATACGCTAGCACGTAAAGCTAATTGCATATGAACCAGTGCATCAAAACGTTGATTGCTCAGCTGTGCCCAAATTGCTTTCATGCCTTTTAACCCCAATTTTTTATCAAATGGGATTACGGTTATATTGGGTAAATCATGAATTAATTGCGCTTCTATTTTTCCCACAATCCAAGTGATCTTGGTCGTTGGCCACTCTTTTTGAATCGCTTGAACTGCCGCAACAGCATGACAAACATCACCAATAGCAGATAAGCGCAGAATACATAAAGAATTAGGGGCAGAAGTGAATAAAGCCATAGAGATGTTTACCCAGAAAGAATGAGTTAGAATTATGCTATTAACGTTCATAAATGTAAAATGGCAGAGCAAGAAAGAGACTAGAAACTATACACCGCGCTAACTAGAGACTATAAGAGCAGGATTCAGAACGCTACGCTTGCAGAGTTCAGAGGAGCTTGCTTTTAGCTCCTCCCCTTTATCGATATAGCTACTTGGCTATAAATGTTGGTATAAGGGGAGGCTGGGAGGGGTTGCTAGCTAGAAACTATACGCCGCGCTAACTAGAGACTATAAGAGCAGAATTAAGATCGCTGTGTTTGAAGGTTTCAGAGGTATTTAGCTCTTGCTCTTATAGTTTCTAGAAGCGAAGCGGTCTAGTTAGCGTAGCGTATAGTTAGTCTCTAATTATTTAATATTGGAGTCTTTGTGTGAAAATAATAAAAAACAAAAAGCAAACCATTTGGTATGACGACTCAATCTTAATCGACTCACCAGAGCAATGCTGTGATCCCGACTATTGGCAACAACAAGATAAAGTGATTGGTTCAGCTCAAGGGCGAGGAACAACTTGGTTTGTGGCATTAGATACTATGGATGCGGCATTACGTCATTATCGCCGTGGTGGCTTGTTTGGAAAACTAGTTAAAGATCATTACATATTCACAGGTTGGGAAAAAACACGTAGTTACCAAGAGTTTCAATTGCTCAATACTCTAATAGAGGCGGGTGTTAATGTTCCAAAGCCCATTGCAGCTCGTTCGGTTAAACGTACTTTTTGCTACCAAGCCGATTTACTAAGTGAGAAGATCCCTCATGCACGAGATTTAGTGGCTATTTTACAAGAAGAATCACTCTCTAAAGAAATATATCAAAAAATAGGAGCTGAGATTGGTAAGATGCATACCGCACAAGTGAATCATACTGATTTAAACATTCATAATATTTTAATTGATGATATAGAGAATGTTTGGATTATTGATTTTGATAAATGCTATCAACAAAAAGGAGACGAGTGGAAAGAAAATAATCTTTCACGTTTAACTCGCTCTTTTCATAAAGAAGTAAATAAAAGGCACATTCATTGGTCAGAAGATGAGTGGCACTATTTACTCGAAGGCTACAACACCATTTAACCCATTTTTATACCAATCACAGTAAGTAAGTGATCAGAAATAGCGCAGGAAAAATGCTTGAGAGCAAGGAGAAATTTTTCGATAAGTAGTTATTCTACAATCAAAAATTTCAACGCAGTTATCGAGCATTTTAACCAGCTAGGATGATCAGTTATTTACTACGATTGGTATTATTCACCCATTACAGCTGGATTCATGATTTTGAATACATTGACATTTAAACAGAAACTTCACAGCCACGGTTGGTTTATTTTAATCAATAGCCTTATCGCTATGGCCATTGCAACACGTTATTTTGCTTTTTTACCAGAAATCCCAACGGACATACTTGGCTTTAGTTTTATTACTTCAGGCACCTTTAGCCAAATGGTATTGCTGGCAGGACTAATTGGTCTGGTTGCTTTACCTGCTACTGTGCTTCGTCCTGCAAAATTACGTAATGGGCTGCAAGCCTTAGTTGCGTCATTGGGTATTGCAACTCTGTTTATAGATACCTTGGTATTTGCTCAGTATCGATTCCATATTAATGCCGTTGTATTAGAGTTAGTATTATCTGGCCAAGTGGTTAGTTTTCCATTAATTACTTGGATAACCGTGATTGGTGGAGTGATAGCTCTGGTTGTTGGTCAATACCTTTTGATCTCTTGGTTAGAAAAACCAGCCGCAATAACTCAGCACAAATTAGGTCGTAAATTTGCCGTAATCACTTTCTTTGCGTTATTGGCTACACACGGTATTCATATTTGGGCTGCAGCGAACGCCTACCAACCCGTGACAACAGTAAAACGTTATTTACCTGCTTTTTACCCTGCAACATCAACAAGCATGATGAAAAAATATGGCTGGGTAAATGAAGAAGCCATTGCTCAACAGAAAGCGATGAAGCTAAATCGTAAAAGTGATTTAAATTATCCGCTTGCACCATTACAAAAAGAAGCGGTTGAAAAGCCAATTAACATTATGATTTTGGCTGTTGATTCATGGCGTGCAGATACTTTTAATGCAGAAAATACGCCAAACATGTGGGAATACGCTCAATCAGGTGCGATCTTTAATAACCACATCGCAACAGGTAATGCGACTCGTACGGGTATCTTTGGTTTATTTTATGGTATTCCAGGTACGTACTGGCATGGCTTTTTAGCTAATCAAAAATCCCCAGTGTTAGTTGATCGTCTGCAAGAACTTGGTTATGACATGGGAATATTCACAGCAGCACAGCTAGAAAAACCTGAATTTAACCAGACTGTCTTTAAAAATATTCCAAATTTACGTATTAAATCTGAAGGCGGCTCGCCATCAGAGTTAGATAAAGATCTAACTAAAGATTGGCTAGAGTGGTACAGCAAGCGTGATACTTCTAAACCTGCGTTTTCATTCTTATTTTATGATGCGCCACATGGTTATGATTTCCCGAAAGATTACCCACATCGTTATGAGCCAATGCTAGATAATATTAATTATTTAGAATTGAACAATGAGAGTGACCCAGCCCCTTTCTTTAATCGCTATAAAACGAGTGTACACTTTGTTGATAGTGTCGCTAAACAAGTATTAGATAAACTAAAAGAAACCGGTGACTTAGAAAATACTCTAGTGATTATTACTGGTGATCACGGTCAAGAAATGAATGATAACCGCATGAATTTCTGGGGCCATAATAGTAACTTTACTGACGCTCAAGTGAAGGTTCCATTTGCCGTGTTTGGACCAAAGGTGAATGGTAAAACGTTAGATTGGACTACGGATGATTTAACCAGTCACCAAGATGTCGTGCCAACCTTGATGAAAAATTACTTAGGCGTAACAAACAACATTAAAGATTACTCAGTAGGTGAAGATCTATTAGGAAAGCATGTTGATCGTAATTGGATCATGACTTCAAACTACAGTGGTTATGCAATTATTGATAAAGAATCAATTTTAGAAATCGGCGCAACAGGTCAATATCAATTATTAGATAAGACTAACCGACCAATGAAAGATGCAGAATTGAATTTTCAACATCTTCAAGAAGCGTTAGAGCAGATTAGTCGATTTAGTAAGTAGATATAAATCTTAGGGTATTCAATTTTTTATTGGTCAGTGTTTCTTTTCACTGACCATTTTATTCATAGAATATGTGATTAAGAAAAATGAAGTGTATTATTTTGATTATAACTATCCCAATCAGGTAGGTCGGCGATTGGTAAGGCTATATATTGCTGAAGAGATTGTAATGAAGTACCAAGTTGTGACATTCCATACATGCTAACAGGAACAACAATATCAAAAACTGGTAAATCTTTATAGATTTTATTAATAGTGAACGATGCCGCTGAAGTAATACCATAAATAGCAGATAATTTTATATTTTCTTTAGCTATTTCAAATTCTAATGGTCTTTTTGATTGATGATAAATAACATTATCTATTTCTTTTATTTTACATTGAACCTCTAATGGTTCGCTTCTATGAGGAAAGTATATTATTCCATTGGGGTGTTTTTTTATTACACATTTAATTAATGACAAATAATCATCAATATTCATTCCTCTTGAGTTAACTAACCCTTGACCAATAAAACCAACTTTTTCATTTTCTTTATAAGTATTATGGCTATCTAGCTTGTTTTTCAATTGTAGAAAATTATTGTTGATAACTTTTATATGGCTTTTTTCAAGTTCGAAAATAGTAAATAAAGATAAATTATCTCTTGGATAAATAAGTCTTGGTTTTTTTATTCCAATAAGAGACATTAATAAATCTCTGAGGAATTTATTTCTATGGGTTTCATTATTCTTAGAAAGTAAATAATTATAAGTTTGAATCGTGTTAATACCATCATCAATTATAATTTCATTAGTAATACTTATATTATTTAATATTACATTGCTTCGCCAAGCAAAATAATCTGCGAGGAAGAAGTTTTCAAAATTAAGAGAAGGATTTATTTTTTTTAAAGCCCATATTATTTTAGATGTATTCCAGATTTTATTGCTTCTTTTTAAATGAATTACATGGTCCCATTCATTTTTATCTAGTAACTCATGAATTTGTTTTTTACCAGAGTTACTTTTTTCATCTCTAATAATAAGAATGTTATTTATTGTATTGTAGGTTGACTTGGCTTCAATTGCACATATTAGCTGTAGCGGCGAAGTCGTTAAAAAAATATTCATAATATGAACTCTGTAAGTTTGATTAAGGTGATGAATAATATTGTATTCAACAAGTATTAGTCTAAATTTATATGCGCAATGTTAAAGTGTGCAAAAATTTAATCTGGAGCTGCATTTAGTCTTATCTTTATAGTATAATTTGACTATTAAAAACAAGGGAAAGCGCTATCTATGAATACAATTTTACCTCTTATTGGTCGAACTCAAGCTCTTTTTAGTGGTGATATCCAACACCATGAACAAAAATTATCTCATGTTGTCTCTCAATCTCGCTTCCTTGTTCTTGGTGGTGCTGGTTCTATTGGTCAGGCCGTAACAAAAGAGATTTTTAAACGTAACCCTCAAAAACTGCATGTTGTTGATATCAGTGAAAACAACATGGTTGAGCTAGTTCGTGATATTCGTAGCTCATTTGGTTACATCAACGGTGACTTCCAAACTTTCGCCTTAGATATTGGTTCTATTGAATATGATGCGTTTATTAAAGCGGATGGCCAGTATGATTATGTATTGAACCTATCAGCACTTAAGCATGTACGCAGTGAAAAAGACCCATTCACCTTGATGCGTATGATCGACGTGAACGTGTTTAATACAGATAAAACCATTCAACAATCGATTGATGCTGGCGCTAAAAAATACTTCTGCGTATCTACCGATAAAGCGGCAAACCCTGTCAATATGATGGGTGCTTCAAAACGTATTATGGAAATGTTCTTAATGCGTAAGAGTGAAGAAATAGCTATCTCTACCGCTCGTTTTGCTAACGTTGCTTTTTCTGACGGCTCTTTGCTTCATGGCTTTAATCAGCGAATTCAAAAGAATCAACCGATCGTGGCACCAAATGACATCAAACGTTATTTTGTTACTCCACAAGAGTCTGGTGAGCTGTGTTTAATGTCGTGTATTTTTGGTGAAAACCGAGATATTTTCTTCCCTAAACTTAGTGAAGCACTGCATCTAATTTCGTTCGCAGATATTGCAGTAAAATACCTGAAGCAAATTGGTTATGAACCTCATTTATGTGAAAGCGAAGATGAAGCTCGCGAATTAGCTAAAACATTACCCGCTCAAGGTAAATGGCCATGTTTATTTACCTCTAGTGATACAACAGGCGAAAAAGACTTTGAAGAGTTTTTTACTGATAAAGAAACATTAGATATGGCGCGCTTTGATAATTTAGGCATTATTAAAAATGACCCACTTTATCAACAAGAGTTACTTGAACTATTTGAACAAAAAATAGGTCAAATGAAGTCTGATCGTCAGTGGACTAAAGAAGAAATTGTACAGTTATTCTTTACCATGATCCCTGATTTTGGGCATAAAGAAACAGGCAAGTACCTCGATAGCAAAATGTAATTAAGAAAGTGGAGACAAAAGTAATGAACAAAACACCACTAGTCGAGTTTGTGCGAGATATTTATCAAACCAATGACTTTATTCCATTGCATGCCCCAACGTTTGATGGCAACGAGCAAAAGTATGTTCTAGAGACTATTCAAAGCACCTTCGTATCTAGTGTCGGTAAATTTGTTGATGAATTTGAACAGAAAATAGAAGCGTATACAGGCACAGCAAAAGCAGTTGCGACGGTTAATGGAACTGCCGCGCTTCATGCTGCCTTGTATATGGCAGGCGTTCAACATGGTGATTTTGTCATTACTCAAGCGCTTACTTTTGTAGCAACCTGTAATGCTTTGCATCATATGGGTGCTGAACCAGTCTTTGTCGATGTCTCTCCTGTGAGTTTAGGGCTTTGTCCTAAAGCGATGGATGAGTATTTAACTCAACACGCGCAAGTAACGGATAATGGTTGTATTCATAAGCAAACCAAACGTCCAATTCGTGCGGTTGTGCCAATGCATACCTTTGGTCATCCTGTTGAATTAGATGAGTTGATTGCCGTTTGTCATAAATGGAATATTACTTTAGTTGAAGATGCAGCTGAAAGTTTAGGGTCTTTCTACAAAGGTAAGCACACGGGTACTTTAGGCGATTTTGGTGCGGTTAGTTTTAATGGAAATAAGATCATTACGACTGGCGGCGGCGGCATGGTGCTATGTAAAACAGCAGAGCTTGGTGCTCGAACAAAGCATGTGACGACTACCGCAAAAGTGCCACACCCTTATGAATTTTATCATGATGAAGCCGGTTTTAATTATCGAATGCCAAATCTAAACGCGGCATTAGGTTGTGCTCAGATGGAAGTATTAGAACCATACTTAGCTCAGAAGCGAGTATTGGCAGATCGCTATCAAGCATTCTTTGCTGAAAGTGATTTCCAATTTGTGGTTGAGCCTGAATATGCACAGTCTAACTACTGGTTAAATGCTGTGATTTGTCCATCAGTAGCAGCTCGTGATGATCTTTTAAAACAAACGAATGAATCAGGTGTGATGACTCGTCCTATTTGGCAATTAATGCACCGCTTACCTATGTTTAAAGATGCACCTCGTGGTGATTTAACTCAGTCTGAGCATATTGAAGCACATTTGATTAATTTACCTAGCACGCCTGTTTTATTGGAGAAATGATGAATACACCGGCAATTTGTAATATTGAATCGGATATTTATTATCAGAAAGAGTACTCAAACTTATATTTACAAAATAGTGATGAAGAGCTTTTTGAATACCTTTACAAAGAAGATGATTCTTATGTTCAGTTTAGATCAATTAAGAGATTGATTTCAAAGGTATCTGGAACGTCGATTCAAGAAACGCTATATGACTTAGAAACGCCTTATGGTTATGGTGGGCCAGTTTCTAACTCTTTTGATAAAGATTTTTTAAAAAGAGCGTTTACAAGCTATAAACACCACTGCAAAGAACAAAATATTGTGTGTGAGTTTATTCGTTTTCATCCGTTTAACTCTCTGGCAAATTGTAGTTATTTATTCGACATGCACTTTCCTGAAAGGCAAGTTGTCATTGTTGATTTACAAGTATCTGATGAAGAACGACGTAAGCAGTATTCAAAAACAACTCGAAATATTGTGAAAAAAGCAATTAAGCGTCTTTCTGTTGAAGTAGATACATCTAATGTTGATGACTTTATGTCAGTTTATTATCAAACAATGACGAAAAATGGAGCTGATGAATTCTTTTTTTTCCAAAAAGAGTACTTCTCTGCGTTAATGGCATTAAATGGTGTTCATCTTATCAGTGCTAAATTGGATGATGAATTGGCCGCTATTGGTTATTTTATGTGTTGGGGTGAACTTGCTCATTACCACTTATCTGCAAATAATCAAAACATGTCTAAAGAAAATGGTAACTATCTATTATTGGATGCAGCTTTTGACCTAGCAAAAGAGAAAGGCTGTAATTATATGATGTTAGGAGGAGGCCGTACATCTTCACCTGATGATAGCTTGTTTAAATTTAAATCTAAGTTTTCATCAATAACGATGCCATTTTATATTTCAGGATTAGATTTTTTACCAGAAAAGCGTGCAGAATTAAATTCTCTTTGGGTAGAACAAAACCAAGATAAACCTGCTCCGAAATTATTTCAGCTATATCGTGCTTAAGAGGATTTTATGAACAACCAAACTTTTATTATTGCTGAGGCTGGAGTTAACCATAATGGTGATATCGTTTTAGCAAAAAAACTTATTGATGCAGCTGCAAATTCAGGTGTTGATGCGGTTAAATTTCAGACCTGGAAAACAGAACTACTCGTTACTGAAGATGCAAAAATGGCTGAGTATCAAATAGATAATACTCAAAGAGAAGAATCACAGTTTCAAATGTTGAAAAGATTGGAGCTTAGTTATGATGATTTTCTGGAATTAAAAGAATACTGTGATTCAAAGAATATATTATTTATGTCTACACCGGATGAAGAGCAGAGTGCAACATTTTTGAACGCGCTTCAGGAGACATTCAAAATAGGTTCAGGGGAGTTGACCAACACGCCTTTTCTTCGTCATATTGCAAGCTTCGGTAAGCCGATTATTCTTTCAACAGGAATGGGATACTTATCAGAAGTAGAGCATGCACTTTTTACTCTAAAAGAAGCTGGGATACCTACGGAATTAATCACAGTGCTTCATGCAACAACGGATTATCCAACATCACCGGAAGATGTTAATTTACAGGCGATGTTAACGATAGGTTATTCATTTCCAGGGATTACTATTGGGTACTCTGACCATACATTAGGCATTGAGATTCCGGTAGCTGCTGTTGCTATGGGAGCTAAAGTGATTGAGAAGCATTTTACATTGGATAATACAATGGAAGGTCCTGATCATAAAGCCAGCTTAGAACCAGAAGAGCTAACCGCCATGGTTCAAGCTATTCGTAATATTGAATTAGCATTAGGTTCAGGTTGGAAAGTCCCAACAGCAACAGAAAAACAAAACCGAAATATAGTTCGAAAAAGTATTGTTGCAGCCCAGGCTATACCAGAAGGTACTGTATTTACTAAAGATATGTTATCAATAAAGCGACCAGGAGATGGTATCTCTCCAACACGTTGGGATGAGGTCATTGGTTCTATAGCTAAAAAAGACTATCGTGATGGGGAGCTTATTTAGTGCGTAAGATATGTGTAGTAACAGCAACCAGAGCAGAATATGGCTTACTTAAATGTTTGTTAGAAGATATTAATCTTGAGGGCGCACTTCAGCTTCAAATTATTTCGACAGGAACACATTTATCTCCAGAGTTTGGTTTAACTAATCAGCAAATCGAAGCTGATGGATTCCACGTTGATAAAAAAATTGAAATATTACTTTCCTCAGATACTGCTGTTGGCGTAAGTAAAAGTATGGGGTTAGCTCAGATTAGCTTTGCAGAAGCTTTTGATGAGCTAAAACCAGATATTGTACTTGTTCTAGGTGATAGATATGAGCTAATTCCTATCGTAACAGCGGCAAATATTGCTCGAATCCCTGTTGCTCACTTAAGTGGGGGAGAGTTAACTGAAGGCGCTATTGATGAATTAATTCGTCATGCATTGACTAAGTTATCACACCTTCATTTTACAGCTATGGATGAATACTCAAAAAGAGTAATTCAAATGGGTGAACAGCCAGAAAGAGTATTTAATGTTGGTGAAGTAGGTTTGGATAATTTACAGCGGATGACGCTTTTATCTCAAAAAGAATTTGAATTATCTATAGATAAATCATTGAAATCTAAAAACTTACTCATTACCTATCACCCAGAAACAACTCAAAATATAGAAGAAATTAAAACTGATTTCGAAGAAATCCTCGATGCGTTGAATACGATAGAAGATACGTTATTGATATTTACTAAAGCGAATGCTGATGTTGGTGGCCGTTTGATCAATAAAATGATTGATGATTATGTTACTGTGAATACAGATAAAGCCATCGCATTTACTTCTCTAGGCCAGCTTCGTTATTTATCCGCATTACAATATGTTGATGCCGTTGTAGGTAACTCTTCAAGTGGTATTGTTGAAGCTCCATCATTTAAAGTTGCGACGATTAATATTGGTGATAGGCAAAAAGGCAGAGTGCGAGCTCAAAGTACATTAGATGTAAATGTATGTAAGAATGAAATAGAGCAAGCATTACGAACATCTTATTCAAAAGAATTTAAAGAATTACTAAATACGATTGTGAATCCTTATGGCCAAGGGAATAGTTCAAAAAAAGTGGTCGAAGTATTAAAAACAGTTGAACTTAAAAATTTAAAATCGAAGTTATTTTATGATATCGATTACGAATAATAAGCAAATGGGAGGAGAGCAAGAGCTCTCTTCTTCTGATCTTTTTTATGGAGTAACTAACAGCGGTCGTTCATCTTTGCGTTGGATTCTTGAGTCTATGAATTTAAGAGGAAAACGTATACTGGTCCCTGATTTTTTATGCCAGATAGTGATTGATGTTCTTAGAGAGTATGAAATAGAGATTACATTTTATAGCGTCGATGAAGAACTATCATATCAGTTGAATGGTAAAGAGACTGAGTTTGATGCGTTATATGTCATTCGATATTTTGGTTATGATTCAGGAGCATTAGAACAAACACTGTCAAAGCTTCATACCGCGACCATAATCGATGATGTCTTTGGTGTGGAGCCTCCAACGATAAATGGTACACAGCATTGGTGTTATTTTAATAGTTTAAGAAAAATTTCTTTTGTTGCTGACTTTAGCCAAGTGGTATCAAATAAACCATTGAAATCAATAGAGAAAAAAAGGTTGGATGTTTTTTCACAAGTTAAGTATTTAGCCAAAGAACAGAAGTTTTCTTATCTTAATACTGGCCAGGGTTCAGAAGAGGAATATTTACACCAGTTTAATTTAGGTGAATCAATTCTTAATGAAAGTAAAAATATATACCAAGCCAGTGATAGCAGTATTTACCAGGCGACTCGCTTTTGTCAGTCCCTTAAAAGTGAAACTGATATTCGACAGCGTAATTTATCATTAGCAAAAAAATTATTAAAATCAAAACAATATATAGATATAACCTCTCAATTCCCAAGCTTCTTACCGTTAAAGCTAAAGCACCGTGATATTGTTAGAAAGGCATTGATGAGTAAGAATGTTTTTCTTGCTGTACATTGGCCTGCAACAGATAAAACGGATAATGTTTTAACGGAACAGCTACTTTCTATACCTCTTGATTCTAGATATAACGATAGAGATATTGAACGTATTTGTCATTTAATTAGAGAGATAACAAATGAATAATATGTGTACTCTAGAGTTAGCGATGAGTTCTGATTTCGATGATTATTTATGCCTTAAATCTGAACCGAGTAATATTTATTGGTCTGGGTTTAGCTCTGCACCAGAACGTGAAAAACTTAAACAACATTTCTTAGCTGCCTTAAATAATAAAACAAGAGACGTATATTTATTAAAAGAATCTGAAAAAGTTATTGGTTATTTATATATTGATTACTTACTTGAAGGGAATACTGCTGAATTAGCTTACGGTATATCGGAGCTTCAAGCAGGTCGAGGGCTAGCGAAGCTAATGATAGGTTTTGCTCTTGAAAAGATTCCTAGTGATATTGACATACAAATTGCGTGGATTGCAGAAAGTAACATACCGTCGATAAAAACGATTGAAGCTTTAGGTTTCAACAATACAGCGGATGTTGAGTATAGAGATCTTGCCCAATTTACCAGTAAAGTAAAATTCACAAAATTTACCCGAAACAACAAAAACTGATTAAAGGATTGGTTTATGAGTCATGACTGGAAAAAAATTCTAGTGTCACCAAGTGAGACAGTTCGTACTGTTTTAAGGATCATTGATCAGCAAGCTTTGAAATTAGCGATTGTTGTTGGTGAAAATAACCATCTACTTGGAACGGTTAGTGATGGGGATATACGCCGAGCTATTTTAAATGATTCTTCGTTGGAAGACCCTATTTCAACAGTAATGTATTGCCACCCAACAACTGCAGATGTTGGGATGACGAGAGAAAATTTATTAGGGTTAATGGAGAAAAAGGAATTACATGCAATTCCTATTTTGAATCATGGTCAAGTTGTTGGGCTAGAGACACTCCATGGTTTACTTCATAAAACACAATATGATAATCCTGTTTTCTTAATGGCAGGAGGGTTTGGTACACGTCTGAAACCATTAACAGATACGTGCCCAAAACCATTGTTGAAAGTTGGAGAAAGGCCAATTCTTGAGACGGTTATATTAAGTTTTATTCGCTCTGGTTTTACTAACTTTTATATATCAACTCATTACTTGCCTGAAATGATCCATGCCGCACTAGGTGATGGAGAACGATGGGGAGTGAAGATTCAGTATATTCATGAAGATACACCATTAGGTACTGGGGGAGCTTTAGGGTTATTACCTGATGATTTACCTGATTTACCTGTTATTGTGATGAATGGTGATGTCTTGACAAAAATCAACTTTGAAGAGCTTCTTTCCTTTCATAATAAGCAGAAGTCACGAGCGACAATGTGTGTTAGGGAGTTTGAATATCAAGTACCTTTTGGGGTTGTTGAAGCTGAGGGATTGCAAATAACAGGGTTAGTAGAGAAACCAACTTACCGTTTTCATGTTAATGCTGGGATTTACGTAATTAATAAGTCAGTTATTCGAGATGTTAGAAAAAATGAATATCTTGATATGCCGACATTATTTGAATCTATAATTGGGAAGGAAGCTCACGTTTATCCATTTCATGAATATTGGTTAGATATTGGACGGATGGATGATTTTAAGAGAGCTCAAGTTGATATTCTAACGTTAGGTTTGTAACTATGAAAATATTAGCAATTATACCTGCACGCGGTGGAAGCAAAAGACTTCCTGGAAAAAACATTAAGGTTTTAAATGGTAAACCATTGATTCAGTGGTCTATTGAGTCAGCTTTAGGCGTTGATAATATTTGCAAAGTAATGGTCAGCACTGATTGTCAGGAGATAGCTGATATAGCATTAGAGTCTGGAGCAGAAGTCCCATTTCTTAGACCAGAAGCATTGGCAACAGATACAAGCTCAAGTTCAGATGTGATAAAACATGCGCTTGATTATTATAGAGATCAAGGTGAAATCTTTGATTTTATTTTACTCCTTCAGCCAACATCACCAATTCGCAACGCTAAGCATAATGTGGAAGCCATAGAGTTACTAAAATTTAAGCAAGCCGATGCGATCGTATCCGTGTGTGAAAGTGAGCATTCTCCATTATGGGCAAATACATTACCTGATGACTTATCGATGGACTTATTTATAAGAGATGAGATAAAAAATACTCGTAGTCAGGATCTTCCATCTTTTTATCGATTAAATGGAGCTATTTATTTAGCACATGTTGAACGATTTTATAAAGAAGGCAGTCTGTTTTTATCATCAAATATTTATGCCTATAAAATGGATAATGAAAGTTCTGTAGACATTGATCATGAGCTAGATTTTCTATTAGCGGAAACAATTTTGAAATATAAGGGACAAAATGCATAACGTTTTAATTATTGGGGCTGGTCAATTAGGAAGCCGACATTTACAGGGTGCGCTACTAAGTGAAAATCAATTAAATATCACAGTTGTTGACCCTTCTCAGGCATCATTAGACATTTCTCAAGAAAGAGCAGGTCAAGTTGAGTTTGGTAATACTAAATCTACAGTTACTTATGTTACGGCTATTCCTCAAAATAAATCAATAGATGTTTGTATTATAGCTACAGCTGCGCAAGTTCGTGCTGTTGTAACAAGGCAGCTTTTGGCTTTCAATAAAGTAACGCATATTATTTTTGAAAAAGTCTTATTTCAAAAGCTAGCAGAATATACTGAAGTTACTCAACTTTTAAATGATGCTAATACTGTTGGGTGGGTTAACTGCCCTCGTCGACTATTTCCAACTTATACAACATTAAAACAATGCTTAGATGTAGAGCAACCTATTAAGATGGTAGTTCAAGGTAATGCTTGGGGGATGGCATGTAACAGTGTTCATTTTTTAGATGTTTTTGCTTATTTAGTTGATAATGCATCATTAGAATTAACAGGGTCAGAATTAGATCCTGAATTGATAGAAAGTAAGCGTGCTGGTTTTTATGAAACAACAGGAAAACTTAGTTTTGTTGCAGGAAATCATTCATTAGTAGTGGAAAGTGGGCAAAGTGATATTCCAGATTTAGTGGTATCAATTGAAAACGCTAATACTAAATATTCTGTTAATGAAGTTGCTGGCACTTGGATCCAGAACGTTGGTGAAAATGAGATAGAACATACACATACACCCTTATTTCAAAGCCAGCTAACCGGTGGGAATATTGATGAATTGTTGTTATCAAATACTTGTGGATTAACACCATTTGCACAGTCATGTGATTTACATATCCCTTTTATTAAAGCTCAGCTGACGCATATGTCAGCGGTTCTTAATAAAGAATTGGACGCTTGTCCTATTACCTAAATTTTAGGAGAAATAATGATTTGGTTAGTTGGCTCCGGCCTTATGTCTGTAGATTATGCAAAAGTTCTAGAGGCACAAAAACACGATTACTTAGTAATCGGTAGAGGACAATCTTCAGCTGAAGAATTTACGGTAAAAACAGGTAAAGAAGTAATTCAAGGTGGACTTGATAAATTTCTAGTATCAACGCCTGAGTTAGCTGAAGCTGCCATTGTTAGTGTAGGTGTAGCTCAATTGTATGAAACAACCCTGACTCTTATTGAATCAGGTGTTAAAAACATTTTGGTTGAAAAACCAGGTGGAATGACTCAGGTTGAAGTAGATACTCTGCATCAACGTAGTCAGGCTAACGCTTGTAAAGTATATATTGCTTACAATAGAAGATTCTTTTCTTCAGTCTTAGCAGCAAAAGATAAGATTGCAGAAGAAGGTGGCGTTACATCGTTTAATTTTGAATTAACAGAATGGGCGCATGTTATTGAAAAAATTGATAAACCAGAAGATGTATTAAAAAAATGGTTTTTAGCTAATTCAACTCATGTAGCAGATTTGGCGTTTTATTTGGGTGGAAAACCAAAAGAACTGGCTAGTTTTGTTCAAGGTGAATTGAAATGGCACCCCGCAGCATCTGTCTTTTCAGGTGCTGGTGTCAGTGAATCTGGTGCATTGTTTAATTATGCTGCAAATTGGGAATCAGCAGGGCGCTGGTCTGTTGAAGTTCTGACTAAAGAAAATCGTTATGTTTTCCGTCCAATGGAAGCACTTCAAGTACAAAAACGAGGAACTATTCCTTGTATTAGTGTTGATGTTGATAACTCTTTAGATCAAGAATTTAAACCAGGTCTTTACAAGCAAGTTGAAGCGTTCTTATCAGGTGACGATAAATTATTGTGCAGCCTTGAGGAGCAAGCTTTATTATTCCCAACCTATGAAAAAATGGCTGGGTATAAATAAGGTTAAAGGCCCTACATAGTAGGGTCTTTTTAGATTTGGATATTAGGAATCGCAATTTTTTCAAATAAGCGATGAATGACAGTATAGCTATCTTGGCGTGTTGTATTAATTCCTTTACCTGAAGGGATAAGGTTGTATACCGGAACATCTGGATAAAGTACTGAAATACTGTATTGAGCATTAGAGTAAGTGCCATATAATCCTGAAAGAGTGATCTCTTTATCTAGCAATTCAACTTCCAAAGGTAGTGTTGATGCGTGATATTTGAGTCTTGGTAGTTGTTTTAATTGTTCTGCTACTTCAGATAGCTCGGTACGATGAGGGAAGTAGAGGACATCATGCTCAACATATTGCATAAATTGACTGACTTCATCTAAGTAAGTTTGTATGCATTTTCCATTCTTTCCACCAACAGCACCGTGCCCCAAAAAGCCAATAGGAGATTCTTTATCATAAATTTTTCGATTACCATACTTATCTTTTAAGGCTGAGAAATGATTGGTACGACTTTTATGTATTGGGTCTAATAGCTTAAAAATAGAGAATATTTCAAAGTTACGAAAATGCTCTAATTTCCCAATAGGCTTTAGTCCTTGCAACATCAATAGTAGGTCTTGAACAAATCGAGGACGATAGAAAGTTTTTTCTTCTCTAATATAGAGTTCATATTCAAAAACGGTCGTTGTACCATCATCAAAATATATTTCTTGATTAAAGTTAAGATTTCGCCTTATTAGCTTTGTTCTCCATGCGTTGTATTCTGCATAAAAAAAGCGGTCGAATGATGCGTTTCCATGATTAATACTGATCGCTTTTTTTATTGCTTTAGGGACATTAAGTGTTCTCTGATGCCTTTCTACCCAAATAACATGATCCCAGTCTTGCTCGCAAAAAACGTGATTTAATTGGCTAATACCAGGTTCACGATTTTGTTTTACCAGGAAAAGTATATTGTTTTGTGTCTTGTAAGCGACGCGAGCTTCATTAGCACAGATATACTGAAAGGGTGAGGTAGCTACAAAGATATTCATAAATATTAGAGCCTTAAATTGAGTTAATCACTTTGAGCAAACTTCCTAAATTATGTTTCAGGTATTGTTTTGCATTTAAAGATAGTGATGCTTTTCTTTCAGGTGTTGATAATAGGTCATTAAGCGTTTGCGATAGAGGGTGCAGATTACTGCTTATAATGATGGCGTGATTATTTTTTAAATATTCCACAATCTCTTTAAAATTAAAATAGCTCGGCCCTGTAATCACAGGAACACCAAGCGCAGCAGGCTCTAACACATTATGCCCACCAACCTTATCACCTAATAGACTTCCGCCCATAAAGCAGACATCAGCAGCGCCCATCAGCACAAGCATTTCACCCATGGTATCACCAAGGTAGACTTGAGTTTCAGCTGTGACACTTTCATTAGAAGTGCGTCTTACACTCTTAAATCCAGAGTTTTTACTTAATTCAAATACAGTATCAAAACGCTCAGGATGGCGAGGCACTAAAATTAACAGTGTGTTAGGGTGCTCTTTCAATACTTCTTTATGAGCATCAAGAACTTGTTCATCTTCACCTTTATGAGTACTGGCTGCAATCCAAATAGGGCGGTCATTGTCTAATAGCTGACGTAACTCTTGGCCTTGCTGTTTTATCTCATCCGAGATCTGAATATCAAACTTTATAGAGCCAGTCACACATAATCTTTCTTTATTGATACCTAAACGCGCAAAGCGATCTGCATCCGCTTGGGTTTGGCACAGTACTTTTGTTAAGTGCTTACTTAGCTCGGTAAAAACAGGTTGAATTTTGGTGTAGCCTTGGCAAGACTTCTCAGATAAACGTGCGTTAACCACATAAATAGGAATATTAGTTTTACCTACAGCATGTAAGGTATTTGGCCATAGCTCTGTTTCAATGATGAGTAACTTAGTTGGTTTAACCGCTTTTAAGAAACCGTTTACAGCAAATGAGAAATCAATTGGCATATAACGGTGTTCAACTAAATCACCCAGTTTAGCAATCTGCTCAGCACCTGTGCTTGTGGTGGTGGTTACTAGGATCGGCTGCTCTGGATTCTGCTGTTTTAATGCTTTGATTAATGGTGTTGCAGCAATGGCTTCCCCAACTGAAACCGCATGGATCCAAAGTGGCTGCTCATTTTTTTTAATGCAGGTGTAAAGCCAAAATGCTCTTTCCAGCGATCGCCAAACTGAGGTTTGTTTGGTTTTTTTTATATAAACCAAACAATAGAACAGGGGAAATAAGCGTTAACAGTAGAGTGTAAACTAGTCGGATTAACATGAAGTAACCTGAATTGCAGATTCATTCGAAATATTTTTAGGACTAATTTTGTCAAGTACTAACTGTGGGTTAAGTTCGGTTAAACACTTCAAATGCTTAAATTCACACTCGCGCTTAAAGCAAGGGCGACATTTAATATCAGTACTTACAATATCGACCTTTTCAGCCAATGGTGGCGTATATTTTGGAGAGGTTGAGCCATAAACACCAACTACATGACAACCAACAGCAGCAGCTACGTGCATTAAGCCAGAGTCATTACTTACCACTGTTTTACAAGCTGCTAGTAAATCAACGGCTTCAATTAAACTGGTATCGCCTGCAAGGTTAAATACGGATTTTTGATTATCAGTATCAACCAAGGATTTAATAGCTTCAGTGGTTTCTTTATCTTTAGCTGAGCCAAACAACCAGACTTGGTGACCTTGGTTAATCATCTCATTAGCTACTGCTGAATAGTGCTCAACAGGCCATTGTTTTGCCGGGCCAAATTCCGCACCAGGGCATAAGCCAAGTACCGGTTTTTCAGTAGATAGCGAAAACTTAGTTAGGGTTGTTTGTTGAACATCACTATCAATAGCAAGTTTTGGGCGTGGTAAAGTATCTAGTCCACCTAATGAGCTTGAATCAATCATTTCTGATTTTGGATGAGCCAATGCCACATAGCGTTCGACCATGTATTGAAATGATTTCTTATTTGGACGTAAATCGTTTAGCAGGCCATAGCGCATTTCGCCTTTCCAACCGATACGTTTTGGAATATCAGCAAACCAAGGGATCAAAGCAGATTTAGCCGAGTTCGGGCAGATATAAGCATGTGTATAATTATTGGCTTTAAGTTGCTTACCTAAACGGCGGCGACCCAATAGGTCAATATCACCGTGGCCAAGCGGCATTTCAATTGCTTGGTTCACCTCTGGCATACGATCCAGAATAGGTTTACACCACGCAGGAGCCATCACATCAATAATAGCATCAGGGTGTTGTTGTTTAAGCGTGATATACAGTGATTGAGACATCACCATGTCGCCAACCCATGATGGGCCAATAATTAAAATTTTCATGTAATACCAATAATATCCATCAGCGAAGATCTTGCTAGAGACTAGAGACTAGAGACTATAAGAGCGTGTATAACTGATGTGGTAGCAAAGTCTCTCACACCAGTGCTTCTGCTCTTATAGAAGCAAAGCGGTCTAGTCTCTAGTTAGCGAAGCGTATAGCTTTTATTTCTTAGAGCTTTACTTATTCATAATCGCCATATACTCAGCAACACCATCAGCTACCGACTTAAACTCAACATCACAACCCGCAGCACGAAGCTTAGTTAAATCCGCTTGGGTAAATTCTTGGTAAGCGTCTTTTAAATGCTCAGGGAACGGAATGCTTTGAACTTCGCCTTTACCGTGGTGCTTAATTACTGCATCAGCAACAGCGCGGAACGGTTCAGCACGGCCAGTACCACAGTTATAGATACCAGATACGCCATTTTCTAAGAACCAAAGATTAACCGCAGCTACATCACCCACGTAAACGAAATCACGCTTAAACTGGTCACTGCCTTCAAATAACTTAGGATCTTCACCCGCATTCATTTGGTTGTTTAAATGGAACGCAACCGAAGCCATCGAGCCTTTATGTTGTTCACGAGGACCATATACATTGAAGTAACGGAAACCGGTAATTTGAGAAACCGTTTCACCGTGAGCTTCAGCATCAGCCCATAGGCGACGAACGTAGTTATCAAACTGCTGTTTAGAATAACCGTAGACGTTTAATGCGCCTTCGTATTCACGTTCTTCAATGAAGGTATCTGTATCGCCATAGGTAGCAGCAGATGATGCGTATAAGAATGGGATCTCACGTTCGATACAAAAATGAAGCACTTCTTTTGAGTATTCATAGTTGTTCATCATCATGTATTTACCGTCCCACTCAGTGGTAGCAGAGCACGCACCTTCGTGGAAAATAGCATCAATTGTACCGAAATCATCGCCCGCCATAATTTGCGTAATGAAGTCTTCTTTATCCATGTAATCAGTGATATCAAGATCAACTAGGTTCTTGAATTTCTTGCCATCTTTTAGGTTATCAACCACTAAGATATCGTTAAAGCCGTTGTCGTTTAAAGACTTAACAATGTTGCTGCCAATCATGCCAGCGCCGCCAGTTACAATGATCATTTTGATACCACGATTTATTAAAATAATTGATTCGATTGTAGCAGAGAAGAAAAGCAGGCGCTACGCTTGAAAAGCAGGGTCGAGAATCGAGGAAAGGCAAAAATCGAGGTTTCAGGACTCAGGTTTCAGGAAGGGCGAAAGAGCAGAATTCAGATCGCTTCGCTTGCAGAGTTCAGAGGTGGGTGCTGAAATCACAGTGACAAAGAATGGTTCTCCCCCTTTATCGCAATAGTTATGAGATCGATATAGTGAATATAAGGGGGAGTTAGAGGGGGTTGGTTGTGCTGTCTTTAGGTTATTCAGATAAACTAAACTTCATCATTTACAACCCCTCCTAGCCTCCCCTTGTATCGGCAGTTTCTACCAAGTCACATTTGTGAACAAGGGGAGGAACAGTATTGTGAACGCTGAAATAACAACGATCACCCCTGAACCCTGAAAGGGAGCCTGCGACCGATCTGAACCCTGAATTCTAAAAAAGGAGTAATCATGCCAACACCCCCAAAAAATTCAACCCAAGCCTCCAACCTAACCACAAGCCTCAAACATCACGGCGGAAAACTCGGCGTCACCGGCTCTTGCCACGAACTCAGCATTAATAGCAACGGCAACAAGCAGGGCATATTAATCGACTGCGGTTTATTCCAAGGAAAAGATGCTAAAGACAACAATGGCAATGACAAAAAACTCGACATCGAATTTCCCATCTCACACCTAAAAGCACTAATCCTCACCCATACCCACATCGATCATATCGGCCGCTTACCTTGGTTATTAGCAAAAGGCTTTAAGCACCCCATATACTGCACACCCGCCACCGCCGAGCTAGTTCCATTAATGCTAGATGATGGCTTAAAGCTACAACTCGGATTAAACAAAGGCCAAAGAGCAAGAGTATTAGCGTTAATAAGAAAACAAATAAAACCCATACCCTACAACCAATGGCATCAAATTAAGCTCACCTCTAAAGCTAAACCTTCTCGTTCTAAAAGTTCTTGCTCTTCCCTGAAAGCGAAGCGTCCTGAATCCTTAAACCTGCTTTTCCGATTCCAACCCGCAGGCCACATCCTTGGCTCTGCGTATGTCGAAATTAAACTCCCAAACAATGAAATCGTCGTATTCTCAGGTGATCTCGGCCCATCAAATACGCCATTATTACCTGATCCTATCCCACCGAAACGTGCCGATTTGCTAGTAATAGAAAGCACCTACGGCAACAAAATACACGACAGCGTAGAAACCAGAGCAAAACGACTGCAAGAAATAATAGAACGTTCACTAAAAGATGGTGGAGCAATCATCATTCCCGCATTTTCAGTAGGTCGAACCCAAGAGCTGCTGTTTGATATAGAGCACCTAATTCATCATCATAAAATTGATTCAAAAATCCCAATCATCTTAGATTCCCCATTAGCCAATAAAGTCACCAAACAATACCGCCGATTTAAAAAACTGTGGAGCAAAGAAGCCAAAACTAAAATCAACAATCAACGTCACCCACTTAACTTTGAGCAATGCGTCACCATTGAAAGCCACAAAGAGCACATGAGCTTAGTTAACCGATTAAAAACCACCGCTGAGCCTTGCATCATTGTTGCCGCGAGTGGAATGTGCGCCGGAGGCCGAGTGATGAATTATTTAGAAGCGTTACTTCCTGACAAGCGCACCGACATTATTCTTGCAGGATATCAAGCTCATGGCACTTTAGGGCGAGATCTGCAAAACCAAAAATCAACCGTATGGATTGATAGTCAGTCAGTAGAAGTTAAAGCACAAATCCATACCATGTCGGGCTACTCAGCTCATGCGGATAAAGCTGATTTAATTAAGTTTGTTGAAGGGATAGAGGAGGGAAGGAAGGAGGTGGTAGTGGTACATGGGGAGGACTGCGTGCGCGAGGAGTTTGAGAGGGTGCTGGAGACTAGAAACTATACGCTGCGCTAACTAGAGATTATAAGTGCGGGTGTGTATTGGTGAGGGGGTTCTATATTTCCCAAGTATCAAATTAAAGAAATGATATTTAGAGCAACTAGAGACTATACGCTGCGCTGACTAGAGGCTATAAGTGCGAGTATGTCTATCGGCGAGAGTTATTTAATCATTTATACAAAATAAGGATAAGAAGTGTTATTTGAAAAGTTAAAAGTATGGCAGCGTTCTGCTCGATTGGCTTGTGATGTTATTGAGTTATTTGAAGGGAATAGAAACTTTGCACTAAAAGATCAAATATTACGTTCATCATTATCTGTGCCTTCAAACATATCAGAAGGTGAAGAAAGAGAAACGATTAAGGAGAAAATTCGATTTTACTATTATGCTAAAGGTTCATGTGGCGAATTACTTACGCAGTTATTAATAGCAATTGAAACCTCAAGTGTGCCAAAAGAATCTGCGCTCCTTTTAGTTAAAGAAACACGAGAAATCGCAAAAGTTATCGCAACAATCATTGAAAAAGATAAGAGAAAAAAGTGAAGCGTGGGCTTTTGATCTTATAGTCTCTAGTTAGCGCAGCGTATAGTTTCTAGTTTCACATACTTTTTTCGGTTACAATTTAGCAATATTTGAATTTATTTGGCGCGGAAAGAGCATGAAAACAAAAGACAGAATAATCCTCGGTGCCTTAGAACTCTTCAACCAAAACGGTGAACGCAGTATAACCACTAACCACATCGCCGCTCATCTTGAGATTAGCCCTGGCAACCTTTATTACCATTTTCGTAATAAAGAAGAGATCATCAATGGTATTTTTGATAATTATGCTCAAGAGCTAAAAATACGATTTCAACCAATGGCAGAAGAAGAACAGTCAAGTATACCAGGTGTGCAGATTATGCTTACTTACCTGGACTCCATCTTTGTACTAATGTGGAACTACCGTTTTTTTTACGCCAACTTGCCAGACATTTTAAACCGAGATGCAAAGTTAAAACAGAAGTACACCAAAGCACAAAACTCATTGAACGATAATTTATTATCTATTATGCAAAGCTTCCGAGAGATAGGCATTATTGCGCTTGAAGATGATGAGCTACAAGCCTTAACTAAAACACTGCATTTAGTCGCTTCTTGCTGGATAAATTATCAAACCGCGTTGCTATCAGATAAAGAAATTACAGAAAATATTATTTATCAAGGCATGCTACAAATGCTCAATGTTGTAAGACCAATGGCGACAGAACAAGGTCGAGTGCAGATATTAGCGTTAGAAGAGCACTATCAGAATAAATTGTTATAGAATTCAGAATGATGGTAAGTTTTCTTACTGAGTTCAGGGGTGATGCTCTGAGCTCCTCTTCCTTTATTATTTCATCTGCTCTTGTGTGTTTTTTACACATCTCTGGCTCATATATTGCATGTAAAACCCTATAAACCATTTTTGACTCTTAAAGGTATCCTATGAACAAGTTGCTCCCGTTAGGTGTTATCACCTCTATGTTATTAACCGGCTGTGGTGGATCTGATAGCGGTGGTGGCGGTTCAGCGCCGGCTCCTCAAAAGTACAAATGGCAATTTGTTCAGATGAAAGAATTGACCAAAACAGGAATGACACAGTTTTGTGGTAACTCAACGGCAACAACATTTAGTGTCGACGAGACTGATGCAGATAGTGCAAACTGGTTATATACGTTTGCAGTTAAAGCACCAACGATCAGTGATATTTTGGTTTATAACTCAAACGGCACTCTTTACACCGAAGGTAGCCTAACAAAGCATAATGTTCACCAAACAGAAGGGACATTAGAGTTTACCGAGGATGACATCCCAGATGGTGGTTATATCACTGTTGTAGATACTGAAAATGGTATTGATAATGTTTTAGTTGTACAAAAAGAAGCGCTTGTTGATGGCATGATCAAAGTTAACTATAACCAAGGTCAGCAACAGTGCTATAGCAGTAATGCATTAAAAGCAGATCTAAATAAGAAAAAAATCAATATAGCGACCTTCTCGGGTGTAGCAACAACCAATGTTGAAACCTATTTTGATGGTAAATTGCCAAAAGACAACGGTACGCTTAAAGAAGATCTAACGGTCTTAAGTACGTCTGAATCTGTTTTATTGTCAGGTTATGATGCTGATGGTGACATTAACGCATTTGCATATGTCGATAAAAACCAACTTTCAAACATGGCAACAGTTACGCCAAATACAATAAGCGTAGAGCCTATTTTTGATAAGGCCAACATTGACCTTGTTGGTAGTGTATCTGGTGATTTTGATGAACTAAGCATCAACTCTATCTATAAAGGTAATATCTTTGAATGGTTTACATGGTCACAGTATTCAGCTTCATTTGATGCGTGGGCACCGTTAGATCCTGCTTATAGCTATTCTGCCTTTTATCAAGGTGAATTTAATGGTTGGGATGTTGTTATTAACCAACCAATCTCTGAAGGCTATACAAGCATTGATCTATCAACACTAGATATGAACACAACAGCACTAGCGCTTGATTGCTCTGGTTCAATTTGTTCATTAGATATGTCAGATGTTACTGCACAATCTGTTTCTGTATCGGAAGTAAACTTTAGCCAAGGTAATGCAAGATACACGGTATTTGCTTCTGGTTCAGACATCACGATCCCTAAGATCAGTGGTGTTGATTATCCAACTCAAAGCACTTCGTTGAAAACCTCATTTTTATTGGCAAGTGAAAATAATACAGAGCTAACTCAAGCGTTTTATGTATTAGATAATACCAAGAACTATCAGCCATCAGCAGAATACGTTGAGATGATCCTTCCGCCAGCACTAGATATTAAGCATAATGAAACCTTAACAACCAATCAGTACACTTACATTAGTCGTTAAGATAAACAACAATAAAAGGGTGATATAGCGTAATGTTATGTCACCTTTTTTTTGCTTCATATAATTTTGTATGTTTCATATTCTAAGTAATACGAATGTAGGAGGGCGAGTTAGTGAGTTCATTGCTTAAAAAATTTATTGGCTCAGCAGGACTACAATTCACAAGTAAAGGCTTAGCTGTTATTTCAGGGGTTATATTTGCTCGATATTTAGGGGCGGAGCAATATGGGGTCTATAGTTATACCTTATCTATTATAGCCTTAGTATCGCTACCTGTAATGGCTGGATTCCCTGACTTATTAGTGCGAGAGGTGGCTAAGTATCACCTTGGGAGTAAGTGGGATTCACTGCTCGGTGTGATTAGTTGGTCACGTTGGTATATATTAATATCCTCATTTATAGTCATATTAGGGCTATGTTTTTTTTAGACGCTGATTTTTTTCAATCTGATGTAACGAACTTATTAATTATATTTTTTTGGTTAATACCACTTCGTGCTCTTTTAATGCACCAAGGAGCTATATTAAATGGATTTAGATATTATATATCCTCTCAGTTACCAGAAAGAATAGTAATACCCGTTATTACTTTAATTGTATTGTGTTTTTATTTTGTTTTAGATTTAACGATAAATGCTACACAATTAGCTTTTATCTCTGTATTCTCATCATTTTTTTCATTTCTATTAAGCTTATATTTATTAAACAAAGTAATTAATAAATTTTTAAAAAAAACAAAACCAACTTATCAAGTTAAATACTGGAGTCGATCGTTAATTCCTTTCTCTCTTATTACATTTATTAGTACGTTGAATGTAGAATTAGCGTTTATCCTTTTAGGCTGGCTAGACAGTACAGAATCGGTAGCATATTTTAGAATTGCGATGCATAGCGTTATTTTGATTTCACTAGGCTTATCGTCGATAAATGTTGTTATTATGCCCAACATTGTTCGTTTTTATAAAGTTGGAAATTTACATAAAACACAAGAGTTACTCACAAAAAGTGTTCGATTGAGTACGTTAATATCATTGCCTATTATATTAGTATTAATGTTCTTCGGTGACGATTTAATATCATTTTTATTTGGTGATGAGTATTTAGAGTCATATTCAATATTAATTGTTCTTTGTATCGGTCAACTTGTTAATGTCATCATGGGCTCGGTAGATTTAGTACTTAATATGACAGGGAATGAGAGTAAATCATTGAAAGTTTTACTTATAACTTTCTCAATTAATGTTCTGTTCCTATTTTTACTTATTCCCCAATTTGGTAGTCTAGGTGCAGCAATATCTGTTTCTTTAGGTATGATTGTTAGTAAGGTTCTGATGGCAATTGATGTGTGGAAAACAACAAAAATTAAAACGTGGATAATGTAAGACCAATCGTAGTAAATAACGGGTCATCCTAGCGGGTTAAAATACTCGATAACAGCGTTGAAATTTGTGATTGGTATAATTAAAAGGCATGCAAAGAATGTGGTTTGCAACGAGATAAAAATGTTATTAAACCTAATGAGTGTTAGCGATGGACGTGTGCTTCATTAAGACTGGAAAAGCGTATCTACCAGAAATATATGCTTATAGTGATTACCTTTCTCGTAAAGGGCTCTCTACAGTTATCGTAGAAAGCGAGGCCGAAGCTAAAAAAATAAATGCTAGTCTCTATTACAGAGTCGGGGGGCTCTTAACTAAGAAAATCAGGAAAAATAAACCAGAGATCCACGAGTATCATACTGTCAGTATTGGGCGTTTTAGTATGATGAAGAACTTAATGAAATCAGTATTGTGTGTTAAACCGGATTATCTCTCGTTTCTCACTCCTTTTGTTGAAAGTAAATACAGTTTTAGTCGTCATATTCCGCGCTTCTATCGAGATATGGGAGCGACTAGTCAGCTATTAGAACAACGCGAATTACAGCAAGATAAACAGTTTGATATTTGTTATTTTGGTTCACTCTCAACACGGAATAAGCTTGTAGATACTCTCTTATCTCTTGCTGAGCAAGGCTTCTCTCTGGTTGTTGGCGGCGTTGCAACCAGATCTGATAAATTACGGCTTCAACAAAATGAACGAATTACTTTTCTTGGAGAGTGTGATCGTGAAAAGGTTTATTATTACCTCTCTCAATCACGATTTGGTTTAAACTATATGCCAAATGAATACCCATTAACTCAACAAACATCAACTAAAGTGATTGAGTACCTTGTCGCAGGTTTGCCGATATTATCAAATACATATCCTTGGATAACTCAGCACTCACAACAGTTAGGGTATAGCTACATAGAATTACCCCAGAGTAACTCGATTTCTTTACCAAAAAATAGTTTTCAGCCTAAATACCGTATTTCCTTGAATAGTGCGAGAGCATTGACATGGGATGCTATTTTGGAACATTGCCAATTTGAAAAAATAATACGTCAGTGTATAGGGAAATAATATAGCCTGTGAAGATAGTTCAAGTCATTACACGATCAGATACGATTGGGGGCGCTCAAAAATATGTATTGGACGTCTCTAAAGAATTAAAAAAAGACTCGCATAATATTACAATAATTTCAGGTAGCAACGGTGTTTTTAAAGAAAAAGCCTGCAATGAAGGTATTGATTTTTATGGTATTGATTCCTTAAAGAGAGAGCTCTCTTTTTTTGATGATTTGAAAACCTTGATGATTTTATTTGGATTCCTACTTAAAAAAAGACCTGATATTGTTTCTCTACACTCGATAAAAGCGGGTTTACTTGGCAGGCTCGCTTGTAGTTTAACTCCCTCAACTGTCTATTTTACCGCTCATGGATGGTCGCATATTCGTCAAAGTAAAGGGTACAAAAGAAAGCTGTATCTGCAAATAGAACGATATTTAAGTAAATTGTGCCGCAAAGTTATTTGTGTATCTAAAAATGATATGGCTTTTGCTGAACAAGTTATTGGGATAAAAAAAGATCGCTTATGTTTGATACAAAATGGCGTCAAAGAAATAAAAAATAAAAAACGAGCGCCAGGCACGGTTAAATTAGTATCCATTGTGCGATTTCAGGCACCAAAAGATTTCGATACTTTGTTGGATTCTTTATATCAAATCAAGGATAAGGCCTGGGAGTTAGATATATTAGGTGATGGTACTGATATCGCTAAAGTGCGTCAGAAGATCAGTCACTTGGGATTAGCAAATAAAGTGAGATTATTAGGCTTTAAAGAAAGCGTTGATGAGTACTATCAAAACGCAGATGCTGTTGTTCTTATTTCACATTCAGAAGGCTTACCTATGTCGCTATTAGAAGGGATGTCTTGCTCTAAATTATTGATAGCATCAGATGTCGGTGGTATTGATGAACTCATAATTCCTGAATGGAATGGCTTTCTAATTCCCAGAGATGATAGTAATTACTTATCAATGTGTATTACGGCAATCATCAATTCACCTGAAATTATTGAGCAATATGGGGCTAATTCGAAACTGCATTTTGATTCTACATATAGCTTTGAGAAAATGTACTATAAATTGCTAGATCTTTATAAGGAAGAATAAGAGTGATCTTGTTTACAGGGGCAACAGGGTTTATAGGTCGTCATTTATTACAAATCAGCCCGAATTCAAAAAGTGTCTCTCGTAATAGAAATAAGAAAAACACTTTTTGTATTGATTCTTTAGATGCAACCACCAATTGGGAGGGGGCATTCACCGATATAAATGCAGTTATTCATCTTGCAGGCCTTGCTCATTCCCATTCATTTACAGAGCAGGAGTACCAATCTGTTAATCTTGAGGGTACGTTGCACCTTGCTCATGAGGCAGCAAAATCAGGAGTAAAACGATTTGTATTTGTTAGCTCTATTGGTGTCAATGGAGTCTCAACGCTTGGTGTCCCATTCTCTATTGGATCAGAGCCGAATCCACAAAACCGATATGCAGAATCTAAGTATAGTACAGAGGCTGGGTTACAAAAAATAGCACAAGAGACAGGATTAGAAGTCGTTATTGTACGTCCTCCGCTAGTTTATGGACCGAACGCACCAGGTAATTTTGGGTTATTAACTCGCTTGGTGAGTTATGCACCATGCCTACCATTTGGACTGTCTAATAATAAACGTGATGTTATTGCGGTGCAGAATTTAGCAGATCTATTGATAAAGTGTGCTAAACATCCTGATGCTGCGGGACATACTTTTCTAGTCTCAGATGGAGAGGCGGTGTCGATAAAGGCGTTTACTAATGCCATCGCTAAGGGGGTAGGAACAAGCATTATTCAATTACCTATTCCTGTAAACTTAATGCGATTAGTTGCTAGAATATGTGGAAAATCAGTAATGATAGAGCAATTAGTTGGTGATCTTGAAGTTAATTCTTCTCATATTCAGGAGGTACTTGGATGGAAGCCAATATACACAATGGAGCAAGCTATGAGATCTCTTTCTGAGAATAAACAATGATCCGCCTTTTAGACTTTTCTGTGGCTTTATTAGGGTTATTGTTTTTATTCCCATTTTTCTTGATTGTCTTTGTTATTGGGGTATTTGATACAGGGTCTCCCATCTTTATTCAAGAGCGTGTTGGGCGTAATCAAAAACCATTTAAGTTGATAAAGTTTCGTACCATGTCAATTGAAACAGAATCGGTTGCGAGTCATTTAGCCAGTAACGCTTCTATCACTAAGCTCGGTGCTTTTTTACGTAAAACGAAAATAGATGAGCTACCACAACTAATTAATGTACTAAAAGGGGAGATGAGTTTAGTTGGCCCTCGCCCAAACTTGTTTAATCAAGAAGAGTTAATTAAAGAGCGTGATACTCTCGGGGTATACAGTGTATTGCCGGGAGTTACTGGTTTAGCGCAAGTACAAAACATAGATATGTCTACGCCAAAGCTGCTAGCAAAAACAGACAAGCAGATGATTGATACCCTTACTATTGCTGACTATTTTAAATATATCTTAATGACAGCAACAGGCAGTGGCTCTGGCGATGCAGTAAAATAATAACAAAGAGATCTCGCATGCAATTCTTACAACCTATTTGGTCAATGCCAAGGCCAATGAAACGCCTTTTTAGTGTTTTTATTGATGCGTTATTTATTATTTTGTCTTTTTGGGCTGCTCTCATTACACGTTTAGGTGAGGTAGATGAGTTTATTTATGACAGTAACTACTGGAAGTTGATAGCATTTTTAGTTC
Source organism: Aliivibrio wodanis (assembly GCA_000953695.1). Lineage (GTDB taxonomy): Bacteria > Pseudomonadota > Gammaproteobacteria > Enterobacterales > Vibrionaceae > Aliivibrio > Aliivibrio wodanis. The sequence continues at coordinate 182,466 of LN554846.1, forward strand.
CGTGTACTTTACTCATCTTTATGAGGAGTGGCTTGTATCGTGCCATTCTTCGTTATTTAAGTTTACATGCCGTTTTAAGTATTTGTTTATCTGCGATTGCGTCTTCATCTTTTATCGTGTTCTTCGCCTACTTTAATTATCTATATATGCCTCGCTCAGTGCCGATAATTTATGCGACCTATTTAATCTTTTTCTGTGGTGCATCTCGGTTGATAATACGAGTACTTCTATCTGATGTTTTAGGAATACAAAAAGCAAAAGTATTAATTTATGGTGCAGGCTCAGCAGGGCTGCAACTGGCAAATATGCTACGTCAGGGTAAAGAGTATCATCCCGTTGGTTTTATTGATGATGATAAAACTAAACATAGAAGTAGCATGCAAGGTATTACAATTACGCATTCAAAACATCTTGAATCGCTAATAAAAAAACAAAACATAAACACAGTATTACTTGCCGTACCATCAGCGACTCAACAGCAAAAAAACAAATTATCGAACGTCTTGCTTCGTATAAAATTGAAGTGTTAACTATTCCTAATCTAGATAATTTAGTGAATGGGAAATTATCTATTGGGCAACTTAAAGAAGTCTCAATCGACGACTTACTTGGCCGAGATGCTGTTGCACCCCAAGCGTCTTTAATGGAAGCCAACATTAAAAATAAAGTGGTTATGGTGACAGGAAGTGGTGGCTCAATCGGCTCAGAATTGTGTCGTCAGATTATTCAAAATAAACCCAAAACCTTAGTGTTGTTTGAGATCTCTGAATTTGCTCTGTATCAAATAGAACGAGAGTTAACTCAACAGATAAAAGAAGAAAACCTAACGTTAGAGTTAGTGCCTTTACTAGGTTCAGTTCAGCGTTTACATAACTTAACTACAGCCATGACAACCTTTAAGGTTCAAACGGTTTATCATGCCGCAGCTTATAAGCATGTGCCTTTAGTGGAATATAATGTGATTGAAGGGATTAGAAATAATGTCTTTGGCACTAATTATACAGCTCGTGCTGCCATTGAAGCGAAAGTCGAATCTTTTGTTTTGATTTCAACCGATAAAGCGGTGCGCCCAACCAATGTAATGGGCACAACTAAGCGAATGGCTGAATTAGGTTTACAAGCCTTAGCTGAGCAAGAAAATGAAAAACCGAACGGGACTCGTTTCTGCATGGTACGTTTTGGTAATGTCTTAGGCTCATCTGGTTCAGTGATCCCACTGTTTAAAAAGCAAATAGCTCAAGGGGGCCCAATAACTCTAACCCATCAAGATATTACTCGTTATTTTATGACGATTCCCGAAGCTGCTCAGCTAGTTATTCAGGCTGGTGCTATGGGTAAAGGTGGAGATGTTTTTGTATTGGATATGGGGGAGTCAGTAAAAATTGCCGATCTTGCACGTAATTTAATTCATTTATCTGGATTAGAAGTGAAAAGTGTAGATAACTTAGAAGGGGATATAGAAATACAATGTATAGGCCTGCGACCTGGTGAAAAACTGTATGAAGAACTATTGATTGGCGATAATGTTACGCAAACTGCTCATGAGCGCATCATGACAGCTAATGAGAATTTTTTATCGTTTGATGATTACAGTGAGTTATTACGTAAGCTAGATCATGCTTGTCATCAATTAGATCATCAACTCGTTCGCCAGTTACTTCTTGATGCACCTACAGGGTTTACCCCTGTAGATGGAATTGGTGATTTGGTTTGGAAAGCGCAAAGAGACTAGACCGCTTCGCTGCGAGACTAGAAACTATACGCTGCGCTGACTAGAGACTATAAGAGCAAAAGCGGGTACTGCGCTTGCTTTTGGTTTTATAGGAGCGAAGCGGTCTAGTTTCTAGTTAGCGAAGCGTATAGTCTTAAAGTCCTTTCTTCGTATACCAAGGCTGTCTTGCATCAGTTAAATCAAACAAACTATGTTCCTTCGATAACATTTGACCACCATCACGAGTTAGTGGCTGCCAACCAAAGAAAGCTCTGCTTGTACTTGGTTTCACCGTCATGATGTCGTAAGGGATCGAGATATAAAATCCCTTGGTATAGCTACCTTCACCAAACTCTTCAGCTGATAAATCAGAGAAACTCGCATAAGCCCCGACAACAACACCTGAATCAAACTGCTTAGAAAAATCTAAACGGTAACCCTTATCACCAGCTAAAAATTCACCAACGCTGGCTTTAAGTAAGGTATTTTTTAAGAAAGACCATTCAGGTTGGTAATAACCAGTTAAGTGCCCAGTCGTTCCCTCTGGTAGTACATTATAATAACGGTCATCAGCCGCGCTGTACTGTAGTTCATCTTCATAAAACCCAAACCAGTCATCGGCTGAGCGCTGTTTAATAAAACTATAATCTAAACCAACAGCCCAACGACTATTCATTGGTCGGTACAATATCTCACTACCAATACCACCAAACATGCTCTCTAAATAACCACCATAAACTTGGCCATAAAGCCCTTCTGAATATTCATTAAACCAAGTCAGTTGTAAGCGATTCATCCTTACAGGGTTATCATCGACATAAGCACGGAACATGGTACGAACTCTAGGAACAGAAGTGCCATCTGGCGGAGCAATATAGTTAAATTTATCGTAGTTATCAGCAATATTAAAATAGAGCGAACCTGACGCTTTTAAATTATCAGTCAACCAATATGATGCACCGGTATTGACACCAATAGCATACAAATAGAAATCTTCAGCCCCACCAATGGATTGGCTAAGCGAAGGCGATATATTAACATCCCATCGTTCAAACCCATTTTTCTTAAGATTTTCATCGCTGATTGAGTCTAGTTTTGATACCTCTTGAGTTACTGCCGCATCACTGATATGAGCGTTAACATAATTGTATTGCACCACTTCTTTAAACTGCTCTGCATCAATAACAGTTTCAGTTGCAGTGAGTGAGTTATTTTCTTCAACAATACGGTAAGTTTGTATGTATTCAGGCGTATGGTTGGCTAAAATCGTTGCTGCTTCTTTATGGGCAACATCACGGTCTCGATATTTTTTCTGAGAGCCAATAACCGTTACTTCACTCTCTGTGGCATAAATCTTACTGTCAGAATAACCTGCATTATTAGCGAGATCTTGTTCTACTTGATCCCAGTTAACCTTATCTACGTTTTCTACTGAGGTTGGTTGATAAGGCGTCTCTGGAGTATCGCGCCAGACCGCTTTCATAGTATTGAAGTTAGTCATCCAGGTGAAACCAAGTGTTAAGGTATCTCCTCGCTCATAGCTCAATCTAATATCACCCCAATCACCTAAGCCATATAACACTCCGAAATTCCACGGAGAGTGTTGAGTCATATCAACGTCACCATCGGTCACAGGGTAATCTTGGCTATAATCGTTTGCGTCATACTCTACTTTTAGGCGAAGTGGTTGGTAAGGTGTTTGGTACTCGAAACCACCATAGATAGAAGCAGGGCCTTTAAACCAACGTTCAAAGTCAACGCTGCCTCCTTTGCCTTTGAAATCACCTTGACGGTCACAGAATTTGTCAGACACTTTACAAAACGGGTTGGTTGAGTTGCCACTTTGACCAATGTATCCCCAGCCCATCCCTAACGTCACATCGAGATTACCAAAGCGTTTTGTTGCTGCGACAAATTCTCCATCAAATAAGCCAGTGCCACCAAAGTCACGCACACCAACAGAAGTCTCTGGTAACCAATCACTCTCTTCTAATAAGCGTAATTTAAAATCAATGCCTTTATCTGTGTATTTGGTTGAGCCACTGAAACTTGGATCATCACTATAAAGAAGATCTTGTACCAAGGTATATCGAATCGTCGTTTCTAGCCATGGCATCACCTGTAAAGAGACCATGTAGTGATGGTATTCATTATTAAGTGTGCCACCTAAATTGAAAGCACCTTCCTCAGCCATACGACCAGAGGGCATTTGCATTAGGCCAACGCCACCAAAATCTGTTTGAGAAGGGGTGAAGACCGCATTTCCAAAAGTAGAACTCTCAAAAACAGAGCTGTCACTAGCAAGTAATGGCGTAGAAAAGCTAGAGGCAATTGCGGTAGCGACAAGTGATAAAGTAAATTTAGAAGAAAGCATGATTAATTTACCTTGTTACGAAGTAATTCAACAATATCATCGTTTAGAGTTGAAAATTGAGTAGGAAGATCAGCAAATCCGATGAATACCGTAGCACCTGGTGCAATTGACGTTGTGTTATGTTGCCAATAATTATTAGTCGCGATCTTAACTTCGCCATCAGGTTGAATTACATAAATCTGAGATGTATTAGCGTTAGATGTGGTATTTATTTGTGTTAAATAATCCTCTACTTTCGCACGTTGTTGGTAATCAAGAGTTACTGGCAATGAGCTATCAATGGCACCTAACACGGTAATAGTCTTTGGACGTTGGGCGATGAAAAGAGAGTAATTACCTGTTAATTTTGGATTGCTTTCTTTTTTTATTCGGATCAAATCATAATCTAAAGGAATAAATAATCTTGAAACAAAAGAAAAGCTATTTAATTGATGAGAAAGAGTATCAGCCTCTTTTTTATAGGGTGTTTCTTGCTTAGAAAACAGAGGAGACGACAATGAAAATTGATTAAGCTGTTCTAGCGTTGCTTGCTTAACTTTATTTATGTCATCTTGATGGTCATCACTACTTAAAATAGAACCTACAGAGTACAGTCCTATTTTTGTGTGTAATTGTGTTTGTTGTAATACCGCTTCCAAGCGAGCAGGTTGCTCAAAGGTTAACAATAGTTTTTCTTGAGTAAGAGTAACAGAAAGTTCATTACTGTTGTTTTCTAAAGAACTATTTACAACCAAAGAACTATTTGCCAAAGAGCTTAATGAAAAAAGAGAAAAGCAGAGAAAAATAAAAATACGCATCAGAGCCTCCAGTTAAGATTGAAATGGTTTAAGAATAAGCATTTCAATCGTACCCATTTCAGGGCCTAAAAATTGAATGCTTTTAGCAACTCGACCCTTATCATCAATCCAGTATTGATTGGTAAATTGAGCATCTAATGCAGGAAAAGAGATGTATTCATTAAGTGATGTCACTTCTTTTTCCCAAATAGGCGAGGTTAATACACTCTTTTGTCCAATAAGAGGGGTAACTGTTGCCTGATAGCCATAATGATAATTTGGCATCCAATCATAGGTCGCTTGCCAAGAAGCTTGTTTCGCTAATAAGGTTGCAAAATCAGGTTGAACTGATGGCGTTAATTGAGTGGTGTTTTGTAACTGAGCTAAATTGTGATGAGGTAAAGCTAATGTTTTTACGATACGTCCATTTTCAGTCACTATCATGGCATTATCTGAAGACATCCACTTTAGTTGGATAACACCTGTGACTGGATTAGGCTCAGCTAAGGCTAATACCATAAAAATAGTCGCGCCATCATTTATTTTAACAAAGGCACTGGCGTAGGGAAGTGAGTTAATGTGGTCAGCGCTTAATTCAACATCGTCAATGCCAAAGGCTGTTTCATTAAATGTTGCACTGACATCTTGAATTTTTTGCGAACAGCCACTTAGTAAAAGGCTGCTGAGCGCGAGTATATATAACGTAATGGTTTTCATGAGTACCCTTTTAATATTTATTTATGGGTATAAAAAAAGCCATCAACATAGGTTGATGGCTTTATGTACATATAGTTACAACTTATTTAGTAGTAACAGATGTAGAGTTTGAAGTAGCAGTGTCTGAACCTGAGTCAGCAACAGCAACAACAGCAACAGCAGCAACAGCACCTACAGCGATAGCTGTAGTTGAAGCAGCGCCAACAGCAGCAGTAGAAGCTGTAGTTGTGCCTGCAGTTGAAGCAGCAGTAGTAGTTGCTTCAGCAGCTGCAAATGCAGAACCAGCAGTCATAGCTAGCATAAGTGCGATAGCAGTCTTTTTCATGGAAATTTCCTTAACGTAAAATATTACACATCGATGTATATGCCATATAAATTTGGCACATACGCAAATATTACATGGTGATATTTATTTATACAATTTAAAAATTACTTTATACTCCCGAATATTCAAATAAAGCATTTGTAAAGGAAAGGTTATCCTCGCAGTGAAGCAGACATTGAAGATAAAAAAAACAGTGCTTTCGTCTATATTAAGTGTCGCTTTATATAGCTCAATTAGTCATGCAAGCCCGTGGGTAGAAGCCCAAGATCCTATATTACGATCTAACATTCAATTACTTTCTGATTCGGGTTTACTCTCCTCCGCAACTAACACTTATCCATTTCGTTGGGTTCAAATAAGTGATGATCTTTTAGCTATAGATAGAACAGGCTTAACCGTTGAACAATCTTTAGCGTATCGTTATGTGAAGCATAGCTATGATGCAGCAAGAACGAGTGGAAATAGAAATCAATTCACTAGCTTTATTAGCTCAGAGAATAAGTCATCTTCTGGTTTTGGTGATGGCTTAAGAGGCCAGTGGAATGCATCTGCACTAAAAGAGATCACCGATAAGCAATTTTCTATGCGTATCTCGGTCGGTTATCACAAGAATCAACAAGATGAAAACGAATATAATTTTGCGAACAGCTATTTTGCACTCGGAGACAGCAATTGGCAGTTTTCAGTGTCTAATATTGAACGTTGGTGGGGACATGGTTGGGCCAATAGTCTTAGCTTGTCACAAAAAGAAGCCCCTCTGGAAACAGTAGGTATTGCCTATCTCAGTGACGGTGAGATATTGCCTGATAATCTATGGATAGAGAGCTTTATTGGGCGATTAGATTCCTCAAAACATAATGCAAGTTTTGAGGATGATTATATTTGGTCAAATCGAGTTTCAGGCAAGGTTAGTATCGTTGAGCTTGGGGCAAGCTATCAACTATTAAATAAGTCGAATCAATATCAAACGACAGTAGATGCAAAAATAGCACTGCCAGAATTAGAAAATGTCTACTCAAGCTTTTATGGCAGTATTAGTTTAGACAATCAAACAGATATTGGGCGAACTTTAATCGGGTGGGATGCTCAAACTCTACTTAATGGTCAATTACTTCGTTTTTATATCGAACAACTCTCAAATAATGAAGAAGCAGTTGCAATAGGTCAAGATGATACGAGATTTTATCATCAAGAAGAAAATTTAACTCTAGGTGCTCATGTTTTATTAAGTAATGATCATCAGATCTCTCTGCAAATACAAGAACTCACAGAGCTTGCTGATTCTGGGCTCGAAAGCACACAGCAAGTTACTTATGCTTTGCCCGTGTTATCAGGCATGGCAATATTAGGGGTCAGTAATAATGTTGAACCCGAGAAGAATGATTTAATTGGTTGGGTAAATTGGGATTATCGCTTTTAGCTTAAAAGACTAAATTAGTATTAACGCTTTTGTTATTAAAATGTACAACACACAATAGGAAATAGGATAAATGGGTAGTAACCAGCCATTTTATAAGGCATTCAATAAAATTGTGATGCTTTTGGCAATCTTATGTTCATTTCATGCTTATGCGTTAACACCAAGCGCTGAGCAAATTGAGCAGTTTAAAAAGTTACCAAAATCACAGCAAGAAGCTTTAGCTAAACAATATGGTGTGGATATTAGCCAACTTGAGCAGATGAGCTCAAGTCAACTTCCAGGTTCAGCTTTACAGAGTCAAACTATTCAAACTCGAAAGGTGGATTACTCTAAATCGTCTCAGCGTGGATTAAATGACCCAAGATACAGCAATGACGATAATTTAAAGCCGTTTGGTTACAATGTATTTGCAGGTAAGCCAACTACTTTCACACCAGTTGATGACTTACCAGTCCCTAATAATTACTTGTTAGGTGTTGGTGACCAAATCTATATACAAACCTATGGTAAATTAAATCAACAGCAGAGTTTGACGATTAGTCGCAATGGTAGCATTAACTTCCCTAGCTTAGGGCCAATTTATGTTGCAGGACAAACGTTTGAACAAGCAAAAGAAGCCATTGAAAGTAGTGTTAAAAAACAAATTCTTGGTGTTGACGTTTCCGTTAGCATGGGAGCATTACGTACAAGTCAAGTCTCTGTATTTGGTGATGCTTTTCAACCGGGTAGTTATAATGTCAATGCATTTTCAACAGCGACTCAAGTATTAAAAGCGGCGGGTGGTATCGATACCGTTGGTTCGCTGCGAAAGATTGAAATTCGTCGAGACAATAAAGTTATTCAAAAGCTAGACCTTTATAATTTCTTAGTTTCTGGTGATACATCAGGGGATATTCGTTTAGAGTCAGGTGATGCGATTTTTATTCCTGCTCGTGGAAGTAGTATTTATATAAGAGGTGAGGTTGTTCGTCCTGCTATTTATGAAACAATTAAAGGAGAGACTTTAACAACAGTACTAAAGAATGCAGGTGGATTAACGGCAGATGCTTATCAAGAAAGTATCAGTGTGCGTCGTAAGACATCAAATGGTATTAAAGTATTTAACCTCGATATAAGCAGTTCAAAAGGTCAAAAATTCAAAGTAAAAGACGGTGATGAGATAGTAGCTCGCACCAAAGCTAATTACTTTACCAATGACATCGCAATTCGCGGTGCCGTGATCCGCCCTGGGGTGTATGAATATAGTAAAGGCAACCGTATTTCAGATGTGCTTAAAACCATTGATGGCTCACTGAATGCGAATGCAGATCTGACTTATGCCATTGTTGTGAGAGAAATTAATCAACACCGTGATATTAAGGTACTGCAATTTAAACTGGGTGAAGCTATTACTAACCCTAGTTCAAAAGAAAACTTATTACTGCAAGCACGAGATCAAGTCTTAGTGTTTAGCGGAGAGCTTGATGGTGAGTTTTGGTATGGTGAAGGGCAAAATAAAACCCGTGAAGATTGGCAGAATGAACAACTAGCGAAAAATTTAGCAGAGCAGCAACGAGAATTAATGTTGCAGCAATTGGCTATAAATCAAAATGGTCAGCAAAATCAGCAGCTCTCTAATAATAAGCAAAATAGCGCCAATTTTCAGGAAAACTCCTCTCAACTTGGTGTTATAGGCCAACAAGATGGTAATGAAATTGCAGAGGCCGGAAACAACCAAACCACTACTCGTGATAACGGTTCAAACTTAAAGCTAAAAGATTTAGAGAAAAAAGAAGAGCAACAAGAAATAGATTTTGATTCTCGTGAAAATTTACTAGAGCCAGTAATTAAGCGATTAGTACAACAAGCGAGCCTTGGTAGTAATGTACAAATTGTTGAAGTTAGGGGAGCGGTTAAGTTTCCAGGGATCTACCCATTAGCTGAAAATACACTACTGTCAGATCTTATTACAGCAGGCGGAGGCTTACGCGAATCAGCGTATGAGTTTACTGGTGAATTAAGTCGTGTAGAGAACTCGCAAGGTCAATTTAATATTAAACACAAACGTATTAATGTTGATGCAATCTTACAAGACGACACCGCACAAAATGTAGCTCTAGTTTCTAAAGATCGATTAAACGTATTTACAAAGCCCGAGTGGCGCGAAGATTACTCTGTAGAATTGTTAGGAGAAGTGACATTCCCAGGTACTTACACCTTCAAGCGTGGTGAAACCATTGCAGATATAATTCAACGAGCGGGTGGTATTACAGAATACGCTTATCCTCAAGGGGCTATTTTTAGTCGTGAGAGTTTACGAATTCAAGAAGGTGAGCGAATGAAGCTACTTAATCGCCAGCTTCGTCAAGAGATTGCGAGTTTAACTTTACGTCGTCAGTCAAGCAGTGCTCGTTATACTTCTAGTCCATCAGAAGCAATGGCGATTGCGGATCAACTTGGTAATGCAGAGCCTGTTGGTCGAATGGTAATTAGCCTTAATGAAATATTAGAAGGCCAAGAGCAAGCGGATGTTTTACTTGAGAATAAAGATAAAATTTATGTGCCACCATTGCGTAAAGTTATCTCCGTCATTGGTGAGGTGCAATATACATCAAGTCATCAATTTAATGGTCAACTTACTCTTGAAGATTACTTAAATCGATCTGGTGGACCGAAGCGCCAAGCAGATGTCGATCGTATGTATGTTATTCGTGCTAATGGTTCTGTAATGCTACCAAATAATTCATTCTGGTTTAGTAGTTCAGCGGAAGATTTAGAACCGGGGGATACTATTGTGGTACCTATTGACAGTGATTATCTAGATACCTTAAGTGCTTGGACATCGGCGACCCAAATCTTGTATCAAGTAGGTGTTGCTTGGAACGCAATTCAAAATTAATGAAGGTATACATTGCGGTGAAACCTCACCGCAATGATTTCAAGTTAACTTAAAGAGATCAAATTTTGCAAGAGACACGAGAAATTGAGTTATCCGATTTATTTCAAGCGATTTGGAATGGAAAATGGCTAGTAGTGGTATTTACAGGAATGATAACAGCACTCAGTATTGTTATCGCTTTGCAGTTACCTAATGTATATCGTGCTGAAATTATAGTCTCGCCAACAGCGGCTGATGGCTCTGGTGGATTAGCCGGAATGGCATCACAATTAGGTGGTCTTGCTTCTATTGCAGGTATATCCCTTGGTGGCAATGACAGCAGTAATACCAATATAGCTTTAGCAACATTAAGATCAAGACAATTATTAACGTCATTTATTCGTAAGCATCAATTAGAAGTTCCTTTACTTGCCGTCGAGAAATGGGATCAAGAAAATGACTCTTTAGTTATTGATCCAGAAGTATACCTCACTCAAGAACAGCGTTGGAATCCAGAACGTCGACCAGAAACAAAAGGGATACCAACAGATTGGGAGCTTTATAAAGCTTTTACGAAACTAATTACTATTGATAACGATAAAAAGACAGGGTTAATTACCTTATCTGTTAATTATTTTGATCCAAAAATGGCACAAGAGTGGACAACATTACTTGTTGCTGAATTGAATGTTTGGATGAAAAATAAAAAAATCATCGAAGCCCAAAATAATATTAAATACATGGAAGACCAATTAGAAAGAACATCAATTGCAGAAATGCAAAAGATTTTTTATCAGCTAATAGAAGAGCAGACTAAAGATTTAATGCTTGCTTCAGTTAACGAAGAATTTGCATTTAAAGTGATAGACCCAGCAGTTGTTCCTGAAGAAAAAGATCAACCTAAGCGCAGTATTATTGTTGCAATTAGTTTTATGCTAGGTGCAATCTTATCAACGCTGATTGTATTAATCCGATACGTAAATCGTCAGAAAAACAGAAACTAAACTCGGTTGAGAAATAACATGAAATCAAAAAAAATCTTACTTGTAGGTAATCATACCTGCGCCAACCGGGGTGACGGTGCTATTTTAAGAGGCTTATTATGTGTATTGGAGCACGCTTTTCCTGATGTTGAATTAACAACAGTCAGTCGCTTTCCTGGTGCTTCAAGTTACCTTCTAGGTCGAACGGTGATTCAGGATCCTCTAGTCGTTAAACCTTATGCTTCTTCAAAAGCTAAAATCCAATCAATAAAGCAATTTATTGGTGATCGTTTTATGCCTAGCGTATTAAATGCACAATTAAAACAGCATTCAATACTAAAACATATATCACTACCTAAGCATTACCAAGCATATTTAGAGTTGATAGAAGAGTATGATCTTGTGATTCAAGTTGGAGGATCTTTCTTTGTTGATTTATATGGTGATAAGCAATTTGAGCATCCGTTATTAGCGTTATTAGCAAATAAACCTACTGTATTATTAGGGCACAGTGTTGGGCCATTTAGCCGAAAAAGCTTTACCAATATAGGCCAAACAATATTTAGCCAAGTCGCAGGAACATTGGTTCGTGAATCTATCTCATTGAATGAACTACATCAATTAGGTATTCATGATTCACCTAAGTTACGCTTAGCTTCTGATACTGCTTGGTTAGTTAACACTAAGCTAAATAACGATATCCAATCACTAGCTGTTGAGCGTTATTGCTCGAGTAAAAATAAAAAAATAGCGATAACAGTAAGAGATCTTGCTCCCTTTGATAAACGGTTAGGAGTAACTCAAAATGAGTATGAAGAGCTATATATTGAGCTATGTAATCGATTAATCTCTAGAGGTTATGACATTATTGCAGTGTCAATGTGTACAGGTTTAGATGGTTATCATAAAGATGATCGTATGATAGCGCTTAATATACAGAAAAAATTACAACAGCCAGAAAAGATGACCGTTGTAATGGATGAGCTAAATGATGTAGAAATTGGTGCGATCTTAGGGGAATGTGATTTAACCATAGGAACTCGCTTACACAGTGCCATTATTTCAATGCGCTTTGAAACACCTGCCATTGCTGTCTATTACGAGCATAAATCAAAAGGCATAATGAATGCGTTAGGTTACCCTGAGCGTAGTATTGGAATTAAAGATTTGGATGGAATAGAAACAACAAGAGTCATTGATGATATTCTTGCAAACCAATCAATTATCAGAAAAGAATTAAAAGAAAAAGTACAGCAGCAAGGGGATAGCACAACACAAGCTATTGTCGAAATGCTACAGCCTCTACTGGATAAGTAGTCATGAAAAACGCAACAATTTGGCAATTCAGCGCCAATATTATAGCCTTGCTGCTCGGAATGGGGCAGCTGGCTATTTTAGCTCGCCTACTTGATGTTAGTGCATTTGGTGTCATTGCAATTGTTTGGGTAGTTATCTACATATCACAAGCAATATCTGATGCGGGAATGTCTAACTATTTAATTCATAAGCAAACTATATCAAAATTGACGAACTCAACAATATTTTGGGTTTCCCTATGTCTTGGCGGGATCGTCGCTGTTGTTGTTGGTGCTGTTTCTCCCTATATAGCATTGTGGTATCAGCAACCAGATCTTGATTTTCTTATTAAATTAACCAGCTTTCATTTTATATTTACAGGGTTAAGTAGCCAGCTTCAGGCTCGTTATTTACTTGATTTTAAGCATGTGCTTTTAGCTAAAATTGAGATCGCCAGTAAGATAGTTGGGATCAGTTGTTCTATTATCTGTGCAGTTTATTATCCAGAGGCTTGGGTTATTGTTGTCGGTTTAGTGGTAACGACGGCTACAAAAATGATCTTGCTATGGATATGCGCCCAATCAGATTGGTATCCTCGTTTCTCTTTTTCAAAGCAAGAAGCCAAAAAAGGGATCCAATATGGTTCATATCAAATGGGTGGACAAATTTTGAATCAGCTAAGAGGTAATCTTGATACCTTATTACTGGCTTCATTTCTTTCTCCTGCTAGCTTAGGTATATATAGCCTAGCTAAATCTATTACGATAAAGCCTTCACAAGTATTGTTACCAGCAGTTTATAAGTTAATGCTTCCATATATAGCGAAACATCAAAATAAACCGACAGATTTAATTGGAGAGCTTAGTAAAGTTCACTATTGGATTGCAGCTACATTAAGCTTAATTTATGGCGTATTAATTTTTCTAGCAGAACCGTTTATAGATTGGTTTTATGGAGCAGGATATGAAGATATGTATGCTGTTTTTGTCCCGTTATCGTTGTTTTGGTTCTTACGTTCTGTTGGTGGTGTATTTGTTGGTGCTGCCTGTCAGGCATTAGGACAAACTAAACGAGAGTTTAACTGGAACGTGATTAGCTTTATTTTAAATGTCACAGTAACGAGTATTGCTGTCCAATTTGGTAGTGTTATATTGGCGTGGTCATTAGTTATAATGCAAATATTATCATTACCAATTATTCATTATTATATATTTAAGCCATTATTTGATATGCCAAGAGATAGTTATTTCTCTCCAATACTGGTGACTATGTTTTCTATTTCCCTCATTGTTATTCCTATGAATTATACGTGGAACTTTTTTATTAAAAGTGAGTTTTTATTTTTAAACCTATCGCTGGTAACCTTATTTGCCTTGCCATGTCATTATTTGTTATTAAAAAAAATAACGAACAAACACTCATACTTCCCAGCATTAAGTGAACTAAGAGCAAAAATGTAATGAATGAAAATAAGAAAATTACAATCATAACCTCTCAATTTCCTGTTCTTTCAGAAACATTTGTTGTAAATCAAATCAAAGAATTAGATAGGCAAGGGCATCAGGTAGACGTGATATCGTTGTTTGGAACCAAATGTTTAACAGGAACAGATCTAGACAAGTTTATTGAAAAAACACATTTCATTACTCGATTAGATCCAAAGACATGTACAGCAAAAGATAAGCTTATACAAATAATTAAGAACTCGTATAAATTTGTTAGATTGAAAAATAAATATGAATTAGTAAAAGAAACCTATTTACTGCTAAAAGATAAAAACTACTCCGCCATTTTAAACAATTGGTTACTAGTGTTGTCTATGGGTAATACAATAAAGGCTGATTTTTCTATCGCTCACTTTTTCCCTAATGGCTGTTATGCCGAGTTTTTACGTTTATCTGGTCGTCTAGAAACGAGAAAACTGGCCACAATCTGTCATGGTAATGATATGTCTCATAAGTCGCTTCTTGCCTCTTGGTTACCTTATTATAAGCGCACACTTCAACGAACTGATTACTTATGGCCGATCAGTGACTTTTGGAAATTGCGCTTATTAGAATGGGGTGCAAAAGAAGAGTCGATTCAAGTAGTAAGAATGGGTATCAATAGCCAGCAGTTGATGTTTACAGCTAGGAAGTCAGCTATTGAATTACCAATTAAAGTACTTTCTGTTGGACGAGCAACAGAAAAAAAAGGCTTACTGTATGCAGTGAAAGCCTTGAGCCAATTAGATTTTGTTGAATATCAGATCATCGGTGATGGTGAGGGTCTAGTAGACCTTCAGGCTGAAATTGAAGCCAGTGGTTGTACTAACATTAAATGCCTTGGTTCTTTACCCCATGAAGAGGTGTTAAAGCACCTAGAACAATCGGATGTCTTTTTACTGCCTTCAGTAACAGCAGAAGATGGTGATATGGAAGGAATACCGGTTGCGTTAATGGAAGCGATGGCAAAAGGAAAGTTAGTCGTATCTACCTATCACAGCGGTATTCCTGAGCTGATTACAGATAAAAAGAGCGGTTTCTTATGTGAAGAACGAAATGAACAAGAGATTATCAATGCTTTTTTAACGATGAAAGATATGCCATTAGAGTTACTAAACTTAACTCTCTTGAATGCAAGAGATAAAGTAGAAAGTCAGTTTAATAATAAAAATATTATTAAATCAATCGGTAATTTGATTAATGACTAGTGCTTTTTTGCAACAGAAAGTAGATGTAAATGATTTAAGCGAGAAGATTTTCTTCTCCCTTTTTATCTTAGTACTATCTGCTTTTTTTCCTGCGCTTACAATTGTAGTTATATTGTTTTTCAGTATTAGATATTCAAAATCAACAAATAATTTATTTCTTGGTTATGTTTTGTTTATACTGTCTTTTTGTATATCGGTTATCTATTCGGCACAACCAAAGTTTTTAGCGACTGATTTTGGTATCTACTATGAATACTACATGTCGATTGTTAATGGCCATGAATATGAATTTAGCATTCTTAGCTTTGAGCCTGGGTATTACTTTGTTAATTATATAATCTCACTTTTTGGTGTTGAGAAAGAGGTTATATTCTCAATTGTCATGGATACGACTGTTATTTTTGGCATTGCACTTTCAACCTCGATTCTAATAAAGAAAAAATATAGCCAACTTAATATCTTTTTTGTGATTATTATTGCGGTATATTGCTCTAAGCTAGGTAGTTTTGCACTTTTATGGCGACAAGCATTCAGTTTAATATTCATGCTATTGATGTTTTCATGTGAGAAAAAAAGATGGGCTGCATTTTTTCTTATTCTCTCTTGTTTGTTTCACTTTTCATCTATAGTTGTAGGAATATTATGTTACAGCGTTTATCGATTTAAAGAGAAAAATATATACTATCTTTGTGTATTGTCATGTTTTGGTTTTTTATGGTCAGTAGGGTTAGGCAATGTCATATCAAATGTATTTCCTCCAATATTAAAAGCAAAGCTAGAGTTTAGTTTAGGCGGATTTAGAACTGATTATATTTTAGATGCCATAAAAACTATAATTATATTCATTCCATTTATATTCTATATTTTCATTTGTAATTTATTTGGATTTAATCAACAGTATACTCTTGAGAACAGAAGGGAATATTTGTTTATATTATTGACAGTGTGCTTTATTATGGGTTTTTCATTAGTACCTCATGCGTTTAGATTTATATTTCCATTTTCTTGTGTATTGGTCTCAGTATATACGGCAGTGATTATGATGACAGTAAAGGATAAGTTATTATTTATACTCTTTTTCTCGTATATTGTTGCGATGGGAAGCTTACGATTCTTATCCCCTCAATATAGTTTTGAATATCCATTTTTTGATGTTCAACCTTTTTACTATTTTTATTGGAATTAAGTGATATGAAAATCTATACATACCATACATATCATTCATCAGGTGTGGGCGGTGTAGAAACACTACTTCGTCATTTGAAAAAAAAGTGCATATCTGAATCTCAAGAGATCATCGAAGTTTACCATGGTGTTATGGGTAGCGAGCAATACAGTGACTCTAAACTAGCCACAGATATCCAGTTATCAGGTTACGATAAAGGGTATAACTTATTAGGGTCAATTTGGCGTAAGTGCTCTTTGTTTCATTTCTTTTTGACTCACCCTTTTGAATCAGGTGATGTTTTGATTTTATCACACCCAATGAATTTGAATTTTATTCCTCAATGGGTAAAAGATAAATTAACTATCATCTTAGTCCAGATTAATCGTGCTGATGTATATTTATCTCATTCAAACTTAAAAGCGGTAAAAAAGTATCATCAAGACATCAATCATGTCACTGTTTATACAGAGCAAGATAAAGTTGAAATAGAAAAACTTTGCTTCGAATTAACAGGTAAATGCGTGGTAATTCCAAGAGGATGTAAACTTGCTACCGCTCAAGCTAGAATATCGTCATCAAAAAAATTACTTACCATTGCTCGAATAGAAGAAAAGCAAAAAAACTTTGCTGCTATGGTCAGTATTATGAAAGCATTACCACCAGAATATACATTGGATATTTATGGCGATGGCTCAAAAGAAGAAATAACAGAACTGTTAACTAAGATTAAAGATGAGCCTCGAATTCAATACTGTGGTGTTACTCAAGACGTAGAATCGGTATTACAGCAATATAGTCTATTTATAATGACTTCACGTTATGAAGGGTTCGGTCAAACTTTAATAGAAGCACGTAGCCAAGGCTTACCCGTTGTACTGTTTAATACCTTTGATGCAGCAAGTTGGATTGTTGAAGATGGCGTTAATGGCTATTTGATCCCTGAGGGAGATATCAACACATTTTCACAACGAATAATGTTATTATGCGAGGATGATGAGAAGTATCAACAGGTATCAGGATCTGCAATAAAAAGTGCTTCCACTACAGATAAACAGATCGTTGATCAAGCATGGTTTGAACTACTAACAACAGGGCGATATTAATGCATATTACTTTTTGTGCAGATGGCAATTTTTTAAAGCCCTTAGAGCTAGCCGTCTTCTCATTATTACGTACCCAAAAACAGTCTGTTTCAGTGCATATTTTAATGTTAGATGAGTTTTCTACTGATAACTTATCCGCGTTAGCACAAAAGTATGATGCTAGAATTACCTTCTATCCATTCTCAACTGATCTGTATGCCAAAGGACGCTTCTCTAAAGCTATGTATGGGCGCTTGTTTATCCCATCTTTACTTAATTCAGATATTGAAAAAGTGATTTACTTGGATTGCGATGTCTTAGTTAATCGTGATTTGTCTGATCTTTGGTGTACTTCATTAGATGGAAATATGATTGCAGCAACACCTGAGCTATCATCTCCAATTAAGTCTTATTTACTTAAGAGCTTTACATTGCACGATTACTTTAACTCTGGGGTTCTACTTCTCGATCTTGTTCGTTTACGAGAAGGTAAGAAATTTACCCAAGTTTTAGACTATGTACATGAAAATGAAAATCTACTTTACCCAGACCAAGATGCATTGAATGTCATATTTAGAAATAACTGGCAAAAATTACCTTCTGAATTTAATTATATGGCTCTCAATAAGACTGATGATGCTGCGATAATTCATTATGCATTGGCAAAACCTTGGAACAGTGATAGCAATAAAAATGACTGTTTTTATCACCAATTAGTGCAAGGTTATCCATTACCTTTACCATCTTTTTATCAAGATCAGCCGATAAAATGTAACCTTATCAAGGCGCTTAAAAGCTCTTTTATTGGAAATATACTAAGACACTTATATTGGAATTATCTAAAACCGATAGGAAAGCACCAATGAGTGTGGCATATAAAACAGGTTTGGTCTCTATCATTATGCCAGCCTATAATTCACAACAAACTATTCTAGAGAGCATCAGCAGTGTGCTGGCCCAATCTTATCAAGAGTGGGAGTTGGTTATTTGTGATGATGCAAGCCAAGATGATACTAAGCATCAAGTGTATCGTTACCTTCAAGAGCTTAATGATCCTAGAGTTCGACTTATTGATAATCATAACCCTAAGGGAGCTACAGGGGCTAGAAATTCGGCAATAGAAGCTGCAAAAGGGCAATATATTGCTTTTTTAGATGCAGATGATTTGTGGCTATCTGATAAGTTATTAAAACAGGTAAGCTTTATGAAAAAGAGTAATTGTGCTTTTTCGTATGGGGATTACCTGATCTTTGATAAAAATACTGAGCTTCCTTCTGGTGAGTTTATTACGCCTAATAGCATTGATTTCCCAAGGCTTTGTAAAACTTGTGATATTGGCTGCTTAACCGTTATGCTTGATAGGCATCAAATTGATGATGTGATGATGGAATATATCGAAAAGGAAGACTACGCTACCTGGGTAAGAATACTTAAAAACAGTGATCTTATAGCTGAAAAATATCCAGGTATCTTAGCGTTATATCGCTTATCTCAATTAAGCTTATCTGCAAACAAAAAGAAAGAGATAAAAAAGCAGTATAACGTATTAAGAAAGGTCGCAAAATTATCAGTAGTTAAATCAGTAATTTCAGTCACTTTTTATATACTTAAAGGTATTCAGAAACATTACGTGTACTACCGAAAACCTTAATTTATTTTCACTTTTCACTTTTCACTTTTCACTTTTCACTTTTCACTTTTCACTTTTTCTTTAGCTATAAAAAAAGCCCTTCATAAGAAGGGCTTTTTACTATCTATTGTTCTTTAAACAATAATCAAAAGTGATTATTGGTTCCAGTTGTTTTGGTCAAGAACAGGAAGTACACGGTCAACGCCACCAGGGATAGCCTGAACAGATACACCGTGAACAGTGTCTTTAGGTGCAGTAACTGTGAATGTCATAGAAACACGGTTTGAAGAAGCACGGCCGATTTCAGCTTCGTATAGAGCGATGATAGCATCAGCTTTATATACAGTTGAATCGTCAGCGCCAATCTTAGCTAGAGTTAGGATACGCTTGTCACCAGCAGCATCGTTCTCATCAAATACTTCAACAGTAACTTCTGCTTCTGTGTCATGTTCGTTAGTGATACGAACCCAGTTTTTATCTGTGTTGTATGCGTAAGGAACTTTAAGAACAGCACCATTTACGTCAATTGCAAACGGTGTTGTAGGGTTACAAGAAGTAGCCGTATCGTGGTAAGTAAATAGTCCACCAGTTACATCAGCTAAGTCCATACCAAATTTAGCATCAACAGAGTAACCAAAGTTCATTGGTGTAGTGCCGTTAGTTGCAAGAACTAAAGCTAAAGCACGGTCTGTATCAGCACCTGTTAGGTCTGTTGGGCCAAACACTTCTTCAGCATCAAAGTGGTAAGATGTTAGAGATGAGTTTAATGTTGCCCATTCTGTTGTTTCATTGAAATCAACATGATTAGTATTAGCAGCTAAGTGACTGTTAGTCATTTTATCTAATGCAGTTGTAGCATTAGTCATTTGAGTTAGTGCACCTAGAGTTATTGCTGTACCAGTGTACTTAGGAGAATTAGTATCTAGTAATACTTTATCTTCAGGTCTTAATACGTGAGCAAGGTCTAAAGAGTTAAAGTTGTTTTGGAAGTACGCTTCCCATACAACAGATTTTGCTGTTGTTTGGTTGTCCCAACCGCCTGCTGGTGGAGCAAGTTCACCTGCACCAGTGTTTGTTAGGAAGAATTTACGTTGTGAAGGATCTTCTGCATTTACATCAGCTTCAACAGTTAGAGTTAACTGACCTACAGGAAGGTTTTTCTCAACTGCAAGTTGGTATTGACGCTCTGCAACAACTAGATCAGAAGCGGCTTGTGTTTTAGCACCTGCAATAACGAAACCGAAGTCAGTTTTAGCATCAATAACTTCAAGTGTTACTTTTTGATCAACAGTACACTCTTCAGTAAATTCTAGATGGATACCAGGTGTTGTGATACCAGTTAGAGCAGTTGGTTGGTTTGAAGTACTTAGGAATAAACGAGTACCAGCACCAACAGTTACACCAGACTTAACCATGAATAACGCAGTTGATTCGCCATCTACTTGACCATCACTTGATGCTACTGCAGTGTAAATGTAGCTACCTGGGTTTTGTGAATCTTCTTCAACTTTAACTAGGTGAATAATGTTTTCGTCAACAGCAAATGTTGCGTTATTCAGTTTAAAAGTTAGACGTGCCGCAGGTGGTACATCAGTTGTTGGTACATAAACGATGCTTAGGTCATCTGAAGCTTTGCCAGTGTATGCAGTTTTAGTGATATCTTCTAAATCGTAATCAGCAACTTTAGTTAATTCATAAGCGATTTTTGCTGAATTGTTTGGAAGTAGATCTTTATCAGTTGATGTGCCTGTATAGCTACATGCAGAACCTTCATAAAGGTCAGCAGCTGCTAGTTCAGTATAGCTAGCAGTTGTTTTAGAAATTTCGATACATGCTTCTGTACCAGCGAATGCGTTGCCGCTCAGTAATGCACCAGCGATAGCTGCTGGAAGAAGTCCAAACTTCATTTGCTTACTCATTATTTTTATCTCCAAATATATATATTTATAAAATTTTTTTACAAGTCGACTTGCAGCCAACCTCCGCTCCCTGCTTTTGCTCAAAATAGCAAAATAGGAAAAACAAAAAGCATCACCCCAACATCCCATGGAATAGACAATATGTCAGGGTAATGTTATTACGGCAGGTGATAGCATCGTTAATTTCACACCATTGTCAGGTAAAAGTCAATTAAACATCAGTGCTTTTATTTTAAAAAAAACAGTCTGTGTCACAAAAAAATGCCGATTTATCGTGTAGTTGACAGCTTTGTCATTAGTGGGTGGGTGGTTTACGTTGTGTGGTATAATTTGGCTATGTCAGAGCAATGTCATTACTATTATAATTGTGAATTATTTCCTCTAATTTATTGATATTAATAATAACTGTCTATTTTTTTGACATTACAACTCAGTTTGGGGGAAAATACGGCACTTTTTCGATTTATACGAGTCGAAGGCAACAATATTGGTATTTTGTGAGTAAAAAATGAAAAAAAATATAAATAAAGGCTTTACACTGATCGAGCTCCTGATTGTTATGGTTATTTTAGGGTTATTAGCCTCTTTAGTTGCCCCATCCATGTTCAGCAAAGTTGCCTCATCAAAAATTAAGACGGCAGAAACTCAAATGCAGATGTTAGCGACCTCATTAGATGCTTATCGCTTAGACATTGGCATGTACCCAAGTTCACTAGAAGAGTTACGTCGTTCAGACAAGCCTCGTTGGGATGGCCCATATTTACCAAAAGACGTACCTATGGACCCATGGGGTAACCCATACATCTATAAATACCCAAGTTCTGAAAATGAATATGACCTAATGAGCTACGGTTTAGATGGCAGTGTTGGTGGTGAGGGAGAAGCAGCTGATGTCAGCTATTTTTAACCAAATAGATCCAAAAATAGCGACGCCATTACTTAACCTTGGGGTTTCTGACTATCAATTAGAGCAAGCACTGAACTACCAACAAGATTTACCTGATCGATTAGAAAAGATCATGGTAAACATGGGAGTACTAGAGCAAGAGCAGTTGGTCGAGTTTTATCAGCAGTATTTATCAATGCCTGTGTATGATCCGCTACAGCACGATTACTCATTAAGCCTAGAACAAGTACAAGGCTTCAATATTGATAAATTGTTTGAGTTAGGCTGCTTACCTTTTCAAAATATTGATGGTCAACTATCGGTAGCCTGTTCTGATCCAATGTCGATGAAAATGCTGCAATATTGGCAGACACATACCCAAGCGATAGCTTTATACATTACCTCACCACGTAGTTTAGAAGATTTAAAAGCGCAAATTGAAGCCGAGCAACAATCTCAACTGTTTGAACAAGGCGGTGACGAGCTTGCACGATTAAGAGAACTCGCTTTTGGTGCGCCAACCGTTAACTTAGTGAATAATTTAATTGTAAAAGGCATTAAATTAGGGGCTTCGGATCTACATATCGAACCAAACGGTAATCGCCAACGTGCTCGCTTTCGTGTTGATGGTATTTTGCATGAAGCGGAGTCGATTCCACCTCAACTGCAACAAGCGGTATTGTCTCGAATTAAGATCTTATCAGGGATGGATATTGCTGAAAAACGTCGCCCTCAAGATGGAAAAATAGAAACCCGAGTTGCAGGTAAAGAGCTGGATATTCGTTGTTCATCACTTCCATTAGGCAGTGGTGAAAGCATGGTTATGCGTTTCTTATTGAAAGGGGCAACCAAGTTTGACTTAGAGCATCTTGGCTATGAACCGGATCTAATTGAAGCGATTGAGCAAGATCTGAAGCGAACGTCAGGTGTAATTTTAATGACGGGCCCAACAGGTTCAGGTAAAACCACAAGCTTGTATTCATTTTTAAACCAATTGAATCAACCTGATGTAAAAATTATCACCCTAGAAGATCCTATCGAGTACCAACTTGAAGGGGTAAACCAAGTTCAAGTAAGAACGGATATTGGTTTTGATTTTAGTGCAGGTTTACGAAGCATCGTTCGTCAAGATCCAGATATCATCATGGTGGGTGAAATTCGAGATCAAGAAACAGCTCGTATCGCAATGCAATCAGCATTAACAGGCCACTTAGTATTTAGTACCGTGCACACCAATGACGCACCAAGTAGCTATACTCGTTTGCTTGATCTTGGTATTGAAGATTACTTATTGAATGCTTCACTAGTTTCTATAATGGCTCAGCGTTTAGTGAGAACATTATGCCCACACTGTGCGATAGAAATGTCAAAAGAAGAGAGTGAGCAGATATTAGCTCGAACAGATATTCAAGAAGTTGTAGAGAAATGGTTGCCTGTCACTGCTACACCGAAAAAAGCCACAGGTTGTGAAAAATGCAATCAATCAGGCTATGCAGGACGAATGTCTATTTTGGAGTATTTACCGTGTGATGAAGACATACAGTTAATTGCTAAAGATGCACATTTCTTGAATAACGCGCGTAAATTAATGTTCCAACGTAATTTTAGAAACTTAAAACAAGATGGACTATTAAAAGTGCTAAAAGGGCATACCTCGTTAGATGAAGTATTAAGGGTTGCAGGCTAATGAATACAGAAGCTGCTGTAGAGTCCTATCAATACAAAGCATACGACAGTAAAGGGAACCTAGTTCAAGGGATGGAGCGAGGGCTTAACGAACAAGTCATTATTGAAAAGCTTCGTAAGCAGCAATTGACGCCTGTTAGCGTCAGTAAGATAAACGTTAAAAAGGGCAGTGGTAGATTAGGCTCAGCACATATTGAAGAAGTCACATCTCAACTCGCGTTACTATTAAAAAGTGGGCTGAAAATAGACAAAGCATTGCAGGTATTGGCCGATAATGCGGCGAATGCCAAGTTGCAAGTCGTTATGTCTGCGGTGTGCCAAGAGGTAAAGCAAGGTCGAGAGCTATGGCGCGCTTTATCAGAGCATACGGATGTGTTTGATACACTTTATATCGAAATGGTACGTATTGGTGAAAACAGTGGTCGACTTCCTCAGGTATTTGATAAATTAGCAGAAAGCTTAAAGTTTCAGAGAGAACTAAATAAAAAAATCACTCAGGCAATGGTATATCCAATATTTATCATGTTGGTGTGTTTGGTCTCTCTTGCCGCTATTTTTAACTTTGTTGTGCCGAGCATGTCTGGCCTCTTCGAGTCTCTAGCTGAGATCCCAAGTTATACACAATTCTTGATAGACACCAGTAAATGGGTTCAAAACTATCAATTTTATGTCGTATTTTTGGTTGTTGCTGGTGTGGCTGTTATCTCACAATCTAAGTCTAACCCTAAAGTTAAAATGGCCATCGATCGCTTTTTGGCTTCATTTTGGTTAACTAAAGGTGCCACTTTAGTCGTTGAACGCGTTCGTTATAGTGCCTCTATGGAGTTAATGCTCTCTAGTGGTGTTGATTTAGCCAAAGCAATGTCAATGGCAGCGTCTACGGTGAATACACCAGCGTTAAAAAGCCAACTAACACAAGCGCAGCAAGAAGTGAGTCAAGGTCATGCTTTAGTCGATTCTCTTACAGGCTTACCTATGTTTGATAATATCTCGTTATCGCTACTGAAAGTCGGTGAAGAAACCGGACAGGTCGACTTGGTATTTGGTGAAATTAACCGCCGTTCACGCAGCCATTTTGAATCTTGGATGATGAAATTAACCGCCATGTTAGAGCCATTAATGATTGTGATCATGGGTGGCATTGTCGGCTCTGTGGTTGTCGTAATGCTGCTTAGTATTGTTTCGGTTAATGATGTCAGTTTTTAATCGCAAGCTCTCACCGCATCGCCATCATAATAAAGCGGTTCATAAAGGATTTACTTTAATTGAACTCTTAATTGTGATGGTGATATTAGGAATAAGCTCAGCCTTGGTTGGGCCTTCCTTATTTCAGCAATATACCAAGATGCAACAGCAGCAAGAACTGGTTGGTTTTAAGCAGCAGTTGCGTTTTATTGGGCAGCAAGCCTTTTACTATCGCTCATCAATACAATTATCACTTGATGGGAAAACAGTCTCAATCCGTTATAACTCCTCAGATGAACAGCAAGATAAAGTGTATGAATCTCTTTTTTTTGAACCGAGTGAGCTAGTGTTTAATCGAGATGGTACGCCAGATATAGATAAGCTAACGGTGGTGATTAATGAAAAGAAATATGAAATACAGACACCAAGCATTTTACCAGCAGAAAGGGCTGACACTGATTGAAGTGTTGATCGCTTCTATGATCCTTTTTATGGCAATCGGTTTAGCTGCAAGTGTGTTTCAGCAAAATTTGCTACTGCAAAGAAAAGTATTAAATCAGCTAGAACAAACACAATTACAACAAGTAGTAACTAGAAATGTACTTTTTCAATTAGAGCAAAAAAAATTGTCAGGAAAAGAAGTTGTAAATTTAGTTGAAATTAACTGGAAAGCAGATGTTGAGAAGAAAGCAGCATTTATTGATAGCTATAGCTTTGATACAGAAAAATACTCGGCAGATTTAGGGCATGTTACGGTTTATATCATTACTCTAACCTCCGAGCATTGGCCTGATTGGAGTGTAGAATACAAAGAGTCAATATGGACACCATAAAGAAAAATAACGGATTTACCTTAGTTGAAATGTTGGTGTCTATGGTTATCTTATCGAGCGTGATAGTGATAGCGACACAAGCCCATAAACAATTTATTGTCAATTCAGAGCAGTTTTCAGATAAATATCAAAAGACATTAGTTACAACACAGTTTAGAGAACTGCTTTTTGAACGCATAGAGCAGTCGGTATTATATGTAACAAAGAAAAACAATGTTTTTGGAATAGATAAAAATGTAGTTTATTGGATTGGAGATAGCAAACAACTTGTTGCTGTCACTCGTATGAGTCTGCAAAATCCAAAACGTTCAGCGGTATATATGCTAAGTGTCATTGATAATGAGCTTATTTATTGTGAGAAAGTCATGGACAGTTGGATAGCCGAGGCCGGAGAAATACCTTCTGATATATGCCAATATTCGAGAGTGATAGCTTCAGATATTGATAAATTATCTATTCGTTATTATGGCTGGCCAAATAGCACAGAGATGTTGCAAGCACAAAGCTCTGAGTTTTTAACTGGGGTCAGATCCAAACAGCAGTGGTTTACTCAATATCACGGAGAGAAAACAGAACTAGCACCAGAGTGGATAGAGTTAACATTAACTGAAAAAAATGAGCAAAAAAACACATGGTTATTACCAGTTAAATACCATGATTCCGAAAGATTAACTTTGCTTTATAATCAGGCGGAAGGATGAACCATGCGGATCTCAGGCTCTAAAGAGAAAGGTGCAGCCCTTATAATGGTGTTAATGATTGTCGCCATCATGACGGTCGTTGTCACCTCTACAGTATATAAAAATAGATTGTTGATCAAAGAAGCAGAGTTACAAAAAAGTTATACTCAAGGACGTTTTGCCATAAAAACGGTAAAAGCAGAACTTATCCAGTTGCTAACAACGACACCAACGTGGCTTTTAGGTCCAACAAAGAAAGCTAAAGAGGAGTATGAGTTACCAAAAGACATGAACTTTTATGGAACTCCTTTTAAATATCATGGATTAAATGTAAAAATCCAAGACCTCTCAGGATTAGTCTCTCTTTATCCTTTTGATGAAGATGGCTTTTTGCTCTTATTAAAAAGTATGGGCATTAAGTCAAAAGAGCGCAATATCTTGTTTGATTCAATGAAAGACTGGCAAGATAATGACGATTTAAAGCGCTTAAATGGTGCAGAAAAATTTGATTATCTTGATAAAAGCTTACCGCGTAATGGTGCTTTGCAAGTTATTGATGAAATCCTTTTAATTAAAGGAATGACACCAGAAATATGGGATAAAATATCCCCTTATATTGTGTTGTTTGGACGAGGGGCAATGAGTACTCGTTATATTCCAGACGAACGTCTTGATATTTTTGGCAGTGATTTTGACCAAAAAAATATTTTAGAAAAAAGAAAATCACTAAGAGAAAACGGAGAAGATCCTACAGCGATAACGTATGGTGGTGAGTTAGCATATCCAGGTCGTCGCTTAATGATTACGATATCTATGCCTCACCGAAGTAATCAACATACAGAGTCGTTTGTAATAGTAAGAACAAGAGGGATGAATTTCCCCTATGTCATCGCAGATAATATCGTTGGAACGTATGAGAATTAAATCATCATTATCAGTGCAGTGGCCATTTAATACGTATTTATATACAAATGGCCTGTACCAATTGCAAGACACTGGTTGGGAAGCAAGTGAAAGTGAATCGTTCACTTTAAAAAATTGGAAATCAACCGTTTGTATTGTGGCTCGTGAGCACTACATAGAAGAGCAACGTGATTATCCAATCAGTAATATTTACCATTTATTAAAAATTATTCAGGCAGAAAAACAGAATATAGCCCCGTTTGATGGTGAAACATTTTGGGCAATTACTAAGTTTACACCTGGCCAATTTCAAGTGACGTATTGGTCTGTGCAATCTCACATCATTGAGAGTTTGAGATCACAATTTAAGTTTATAGTTCCCGAGTCTTTCCTATTAGTACAAGCCTTATCTGAAGATGGTGTTTTTACCATTGGTAAAGATCGAGGGCTATTTTTATACAAACAAGAAAATAGCTTTGTTTGTATGATCAAAGATGCATTGATTGATAGTGCAGATCGGTTTTGTGCGTTATTAAACAAGCCAGAATTAGCATCAAATATACAGAGTATCAGTGACGAACAATATCAGAGTATTTTAGCTCAGAGAGTTAAAAAGTTACCTCCTTATTATTTTATTGGTTTACACCTATCTAATGTAAAAGAGAAAGCTTCTTACGATATTGAAAAATGGAAAAAACCAGCGTTATTCGGTTTGTGTGGTTTATTTGCTTATGGTATCGCTGTCACGTCTTATTTGAATAATCACCAAGCTAATTTAGATTCTTTGTTAGGTGAAAAGCGCAAAGAAATGTCAGTGCTATTAAAAACAGAAAGCCAACTTCGATCTTTGCAAGCGACTCAAGATGCCTATCAATTTATTAGCCATGAGTTTCCAAGTTTGTCGAATTTATTCGCCATGCTTGTGCCATTAAAAGAAAAAGGATTGGTTATTCAGAATATCCGCTTAACAGGATCTGAAGTGAAATTACGAGTGGTTAGTCCATCTGGAACCGATGTTTTTTCTACATTAGCTGAGAGTAAATTAGTGAGTAATCTTGATTTTGATGGTGCGATACAGAAGCATCGTGGTACAGATTTAGATGTGTACACTCTTCAATTTAACTACGTCAGAGGCAGTGATAATGAATAATAAATTGGCTTTGTTGTTTATCGCTGTTTTAGTTGGTTTGAAATTTATAATCGTGCCTTGGTTTGATTGGGTTAGCGAAACTACAGCAGATATTGAACAAAAAGAAAGATCATATGCCAAATTAAGCCGTTTAAGTGATCAGCAAGAAAAAGCACAAGCAGAAATTAAGCGTTTAGAGCAGCAATTAGCACCACTAGAAAAGAAGAAACTACCCAATTCTCGTGCAAAAATCACGACTATGACTCTGGATTATATGAGTGATTTAGGCAAAAAATTTGATGTGACAGTCCGAAACCAGCGATTAGGAGAGATTCAAGAAGGGCAACTTAATTATGTTCCATTGAACCTAATGGTAGAAGGTGACCCGATTGGAATAGCTCAATTTATTACTGAATTAGAAACAGGCAAATACATTATGGTGGTTGCTCAAGCTTCTATTACTAAAAATACAAGAATAGAGAGTCGATTATCTCTGAATCTTACACTGTATCTAGCAACAAAGGAGTCATGATGAATAAGGTTAAACATCACCTTTTAATGCTAGGTTTTATTCTATTAATCATGTTATTTCATTTTTTTGGGGTGATTTACTCATCATCTGAACAAGATGAAAATGAACATGTTACTCGTTCAACATTGGTTGAAAAACCATTTAATAGATCGGCATTTACGGCGAAAGAGTTGAGTGATTTGTTTGCGATTAATTATAAAGAGATTGTAGGCAAAAATGATAATGAGCAAGCAGGAGTTGAAGAAGTTCAATCGCAGATATTACTGAATGATATTGACGTTTTT
Organism: Aliivibrio wodanis; assembly: GCA_000953695.1. GTDB lineage: Bacteria > Pseudomonadota > Gammaproteobacteria > Enterobacterales > Vibrionaceae > Aliivibrio > Aliivibrio wodanis. The sequence goes on from LN554846.1 coordinate 211,534, forward strand.
ATTCGAGCAATATCACAAGTAAACGGCAGAGCAATTATTTACGTTTCTTATGAACAAGACGGTAAACTGCAGCGAGAAAAAATTGCCATTAACGATCAATTATTTGGTTACACCTTAATAAACGTGAGCAGAGGATTGCTTACCTTTGAGCGTGATGAACAAATAATCAATTACACTATTTTTAAAGCTAAGAAAAAGACAGAAGGGAACAGGTAACATGACAAGTCAGTTTACCAAAAGCATAGTATCAGTTGTGCTGACGATAACATTATCAGGGTGTGTCACTACAGGTAATGAAGATGTAAATGCCGTTGATTATAAAGACTTCAACCTAGGACCTTCTTCTTTAGAAGATCATAATGTTGCTCATAATGAAAATACGACAAGCAGCACGACCTCAACAGATACAGAAATAAATAAACAGAGTAAGTCATTTTCTGCACAGCAACTTGCGCCGTTACCTCAAGTCTCTGGTGAGGGTATTGCACTTTTACAAGCCACACCTAAATTCGCTGATGATGATAAACAGCTCAGTGTGTCTGTAAATGAAATGTCAGTAACTGAGTTTATTCATCATATTTATGGTGATTTATTGGAATTGGATTATGCAATTTCACCAAAAGTAGAGCAAATGCGTGAGAAGGTAGTCTTACGTTTACAAAATACAGTAACCTCAAATGAACTGTACCAACTTTCAGGTAATTTATTGAAAGAAAATGGTATTGCGATTGCGAGTAAAGATAATATCTTATATTTTCAGAAAGAAAATAAAAGAGACAAAGCCAATAAAGCGGTTGGTATTGGTCGTGAAGCGGCAGATATTCCTAATGCTCCAGGGGTGTTAGTTCAGCTAGTTCCGTATATTTATAATTCTAGTGGGACAATTCGTCGAATTATCGGCCAGCTAACCAATGTAAAAGTATCTTCATTAGATGAACAAAAGCTATTGATCATTGAAGGTACGCGTGAAGAAATCATGCGAGCAATGCAAATTGTTAATATGCTTGACGTTCCATCAGCTAAAGGTAGAGACATTCGTTATTTGACAATGGTTTATACCTCTCCTGATGAAATGATTAATTTACTTACAGAAGTGCTAAAAAATGAAGGTGTGACAGTTGGTGGCAACGGCGATATCGCAATTGTTCCCGTCACTCGTCAAAATGCAATGATTGTTTATGCATCGAGTAATAAGCTTGGTCGTCGCGTGGTTGAGTGGGCTAAAACCTTAGATAAACCAGAAGAGGGAGCTAAATCTCGATTCTATATTTATCGTCCTAAATTTTCGAAAGCAGAAAATATCCATGAAGCCTTATCTCAGTTTATTTCTGGTGGAACAGGTGGTGGCTTAGGTGGGAATGCACCAACAAATGGGGCTGAAAAAGAAGCGAGTGGGAAATCAAATAATTCAATCGCGCAAAATGATGACTTTAAAATTGCAGTTGATAGTGTTCAAAACTCTTTATTAATACAAGCAACTCCGCAGCAATATCATGAGTTGTTAACGTTACTTGAACAGTTAGATCAGTTGCCACCTCAAGTCGCATTAGATGTCGCTATTGCTGAGTTTGATATTAGTGATAACTTTACAGCGGGTATTTCGAAGTTATTGATTGATAGCTCTAAATCTAATGATAAAAAAGCAGTTGCCTCATTTGAACCTTTTAATGGTAGCTTTAGTTTATCTGGGCTTTGGGGAGTTGGTGAACTGGATTTCAGTTTGATTGCTGAAAAAGCCAAAGCTCGAGTTTTATCTCGTCCATACCTTGTAGTGCAAGATGGAGAAAGCGCGTCGATAACTGCAGGTAAACAAGTTCCGGTACAGACGGGTTCAAACACCAGTGATGGTGGAAATACAACGGTAGAAATTCAATACCGTAGTACAGGTGTGAGCTTAAACGTAACGCCAACGATTAATGCCGATGGTTTAGTCTCGTTGATTGTTTCTCAATCGGTAAGTAGCTCTGAACCAGGGCCTGCAGATTTAAACCCAATAATTACTGATCGTAGTTTAAATACAGCAGTATTGGTCGGAAATGGGCAAACCGCAATTCTTGGTGGCTTAATTCAAAATAATGAAGGAACAAGAGGGAATAGCGTTCCATTCTTTAGTGACCTCCCTCTAATCGGTGACTTGTTTAAAACGAAAGCCGATACATTTAGTCGCTCAGAATTAGTTATTATGATCACACCGAAGATCTTGAAAAATACAACAGATCTAGATGATTTTACGAACTCAGTTAAAGAAGTATTTACTATACCTGTTGGTAAAAACTTAAACGAGATAAGTGAAAAAGAATCGCCTCAAGAATCTGAAATGAACAAAGAAACTCAAGATGAAAAATAAACTATAACTAGTTAGTTTTTAATAGATATAAAAATAGCGACCTAATATGGTCGCTATTTTTTTACTCTAATAAAGTAAATATTAGTTTATTTTTCAGAGAATAGAGCAACAGCTTCGTCTAAGTTTTCAAGAGTTAATGCACCCTTCATAACTTTAAAGTCACGGATCTCAAGTCCTGTATTTTTACCAATAACAAACGCTGGGGTGCTATTTAATCCAACACTTGCAGCGTATTTGTAAGATGCATTAACCGACTTCAACTGTTTATTATCAGACATACAAGTGGCAAATTTATCACCATCTAACATTAACTTTTCAGCCTCTTGAGCATAAGAGTCAGGTGTTAATTTTGAACCAATTGCAAATAATGCTTCTTTCATCGGCTCATAAGTATCGATGTTTTGCTCAGCTGTACAGCGTAAAGCTACGGCAGCAGGAACCGCTTGTGGGTGAATAGAAATAAGAGGAAGTTCGCGAGCTACGTAATAAACCATTCCTGTATCAATGTACTTCTTCTTGAAATCAGGAAAAGTGTTTGTTTGGAATTTTGCGCAGTAAGGACACTGAATATCAGTAAATTCAACTAATGCTAAAGGTGCTTTAGGATCACCAAGGGCAATACCATCAGAGAAGGCAATAGTCTCAGGCATTGAGACTAAATTCGATTGCTTCACACTACTTGCTAGTAAACGTTGGTTAGTTTCAAGGTTCGTGATACGTTGCGTTAACTCTTTGATTTGCTGCTGTTCATTAGTAGATGAACAACCAGAAAGAACTAAAAGAGCTAATGCAGATAGGGCGATTTTTTTCACAAGAAGGCTAGATCGTAACAATAACCGACACACGCTTACCGCTTAAAAACTCACTCGGACTCAGAAAATTTAATGCCTTTCTAGGTCTCGAATTAATCAAAAACTCTGCCTGTTTAACCTCTTTTGCAGCAAGTTCTCCAATGGCCATTCCCTTTGGGAAAAAACGCCTTAGTAAACCATTGGTATTTTCATTCAAACCTCGTTGCCAGGAATGGTAAGGTTTAGCAAAATAAATGTCACAGTTCAGATGCTTAGCTATCTTAGCATGACCCGCAAACTCTCCGCCATTATCAAATGTGATTGTTTTGCAAAGTTCTTTAAAGGGCTTCATCATGCGATTTATCCCACGAGTGACTGCTTTTTTAGACTTGCTACGTACTTTGCAAGTAACTAATAGCTTAGATACTCGCTCTACCATAGTGACTAAATACCCATCTTGACCATAAACAGTATCACCTTCCCAGTGGCCAATTTCTGAGTTATCGTCAACAATAGCAGGCCGGAGAGAGATATCAGCGCGGTTGGGAATTAGTCTTGCTCCAGCTTCTACACCTTTACGCTGTTTGTATTTTTTACCTTTTCGAGCAAGCATTCTTTGCCAATGCTCTCTTTTAACTACATTGTAAATAGTACTGCAACATATTGTATTTTCTATTTTTTCTTTATGCATTCGTCCAGATATTTGCTCTGGGCTCCAACCAAGTTGTAGGTATATTTGAATTATTTTCTTATTCTTTTGGCCACACTTTGTGTGCTTAATTGAAAGTGTTCTTTTTTGAAAAGCATGTTTATGCGCTTGCTCGGCAGAATAACTTCCAACAGGACAGCGTCGTAATTCCCTTGAAATGGAGCCATTGCTCCGTTTTAATTTTTGTCCTATTTCCCGAGCAGAAATACTATGTGTATTCCAAGCTTCAATCTGGTATCTTTCACTTAGTGTCAGTTGCTTATATTGGTGTCCCATGTGGTTACCTTAGTTGATTGTGTGAGAGCTTGAAGCTTATAGGCAACTGACTCTCTAATCTATACCAAAGTGTGTCGGTTATTCTTGGGATCTAGGAAGTACCTTTTATATCGTAATAAATCTGCCTATAGCAGCAGACATGAATGTTTATATATTTATGCAATATGTTATTATATAGACAAGTTAAACAAAAAAAATTCAAACATTATAATCGAATCGCTGACTGGGAATGTGATACACCAATGGGCGGTAGCGTATCTAAATTTCACCATTTCGGGTAAAAACATGCAGAAAATATTCCTAATCGCAGGACTATCCTTGGTTCTTATGGGGTGCGCAAGTAAACCAAAAGAAGTTAATGCCTCTCTCTTCCTGGTTTCACAACAAGATCCTGTTGGTGATGTTATCCCTGAAAAATATGATTCGCTGTTAAATGATAGTACTTCACAATCTGTCTTTATTGAAGATATGGCCATACAGACAAAAGCGTTTTATTTCTCTGCTTTAGGTAATCAATGCCGCACAATTCAGGTAATTAAAAACGATAAAATGCAAACGCGTTCAGCCTGCCTTTATGTTGAAAAAGAAGAGAAAACAGAAAAAGAAATTCAACGTTGGTATTTGATCCCAAGCATTATTAAACCAACGCTTAACGTTAGCTTCTAATGGTTATTAAAATGAAAAAAATCACCGCAATTGCGACGTCAATTATTCCGTTTTTACTGTTAAATACTGCTTTTGCTAGCAGTGTTGATCTAGCTAAATTATCTGAAACCTCAAAAGTTAAACCTAATAGCACAGCTGTAAATGATTCATATGCTAAAACACATCGTAATGGCGTGCTATTACCAGGTGAAGTGGATATTAAAGAGCTTTTACCTCAAGTTGAGAGTGATGCTCAACCACCCTATGGAGCAAACGTATTTGCTGGGGGATATGAGACAGAAAGAGTAGATGGCTTAAATGATAATTATGCCATTGCCCCAGGTGATAAAATTAATATTTGGTTATGGGGTGCAGTAGAGTATACCGACCTAGCAACAGTAGATAACCAAGGTAATATTTTTATTCCTAATATTGGCCCTATCTCAGTTGGTGGTGTAAAAGCAAACAAAGTAAATGATGTCGTTAAATCTAAAATTCGTTCAGTTTATACCAAAAATGTTAGTGTTTACGTTAACTTACTGACAGCAACTCCTATCAGTGTTTATATTGCAGGGTCAGCTATTCGACCTGGGCAATATGCAGGTATGGCTTCAGATTCGTTATTGTATTTCTTAAAGCGAGCTGGAGGCATCGACTCTGATCGCGGTAGTTATCGTGATATCTCTATTTTACGTAATGGAGAAGAGGTCGCTACAATAGATTTATATGACTTTATGACAAAAGGGCTTTTAGAGTCTGTTAATTTTCAAGATGAAGATACCATCTTTATTCACAAGCAAAAATCCACGATCAGTGTGATGGGCGATGTGAAAAATCCTTTTAAATTTGAGCTCAATAGCGATGAAAAAAATGGGGAAAGATTAACTTACCTTGCTTCACCATTAGCCAAGGTGAGTCATGTTGGTGTTGTGGGTACGCGCAGTGATGGTCCTTTCTCTATCTATATTCCTTATTCAGAGTTTGCTGATTATCAATTACAAGATGGTGATAAAGTCATCTTCAATGCTGATCTTCACGCTCAAGTTCTTGATATTCAATTATCAGGCAGCTATTTAGGTCCGTCATACTATGCAGTGCAGAAGAAGTCTCGTCTGCATGAACTATTACAGCATGTTGAAGTTGAAAATGAATTGGCTAACTATGAATCGATTTATATTCTAAGAAAAAGTGTTGCTCAACGTCAAAAACAGATGATTGAAGAATCACTAAACCGATTAGAACGAAGTGTATTTACAGCACCTGCCTCTTCTGATGGCGAAGCGGCTATTAGAGCAAAAGAAGCACAAATGGTGATGCAATTTGCAGAGAAAGCCAGAAGAGTTCAGCCACTAGGCAAGGTCGTTGTGGCTGATAACGGACAAATAGCCAATATTCTTCTAGAGCAAGGCGATATTATTGTTATCCCACCAAAGAGTGATTTAATCGAAATTGGTGGTGAAGTACTGATGCCTCAAGCGGTGGTGTATAACCCTAATGCCACGTTAGATGACTATATTGCTTGGGCTGGTGGATTCTCTGATCGTGCAGATGATGAGCGAATCGCAATTGTTCGCGCCAATGGTTTGGTTGATTTTAATGGCAGCAGTTCATTAAATAAAGGTGATCAGATACTAGTTTTACCTAAAGTTGACACTAAAACGATGCAAGCGGTTAAAGATATAACCCAAATTATTTATCAAATTGCTGTCGCTGCCAATGTTGTTGTTAACTAGAGTGATTGAAGTGCTACATAAGAAAGAGATACGGGATATATCATGGCTGTAGTTAAAAAACGCTCGACCATAAAAATATGGGGAGATGTGATTTTTGCCATATTTCTGCGTGAGATAAAGAGTAAGTTTAGTGATAAGCTCGGTATTATCTGGGCTGTGATTTCCCCTCTCTCTTTTATTTTGATGATGTCATCAATGCGAGGGTTGCTAGATGGCGGAACAACGCACTCGATGCCTAATTTTTTCTTTATGGCCTATGGAATGGTTTACATTCAATTATTAATATCGACAATTAGTGCTGCTGGTGGTGCGATTAAGAAAAATAAATCACTGTTTGCGTTTCGTCAGGTACAACCTATCAGTTCTATTATTGCTTGTTGTGGTTTAGAGCTGCTGATTAAGATATTTGTAATTATTCCTATTTTCTTATTTGCTGCATTTTTAAGAATTGAAATCCAAATAGCGGACCCATTAGAAGTCATGCTAAATCTAACAAAAGTGTGGTTGATTGGGATGAGCATAGGTACTTTGTTTTCGTTAGCTTCATGTTATGTTGCAGAAGTAACAAAAGTTCAAAGCTTACTGATTAGGCCATTATTTTTTGTATCGGGTACTTTCTTTAGTCTTCAAGATTTTCATCCAAGCGTTTGGCCTTATTTAGACTGGAACCCTATTTTACATGCGATTGAGTTATCACGACAAGCGGCTTACCCAACTTTTGGCGCGGTAGGGGTGTCTGATTTTTATTTAGATGCAAGTACTCTTGTATGCGTATTTTTTGCGTTGGCGTGTTATCACATCAGTTGGAAACAGGCGATTAGCCGCTAATGATTAAATTACATCAATTAACAAAATACTACCCATCAGAGCTAGGGCATCAGTACATCTTTAAAGACGTTAACTTTACCATCCCAACCGATCGTAATATTGCGATTTTAGGTTCAAATGGTGCTGGTAAATCTACTCTATTTCGGATCCTTGCAGGCAGTGAATACCCAAACAAAGGGCGAGTAATTACAGATAAAAGCCTATCTTGGCCTGTCGCGCTTGCTACTGGCATTCATACCAAAATGACCGGACGTGAAAATACCCGTTTTATTGGTCGAGTGAATGGAGTGGCAGATCTCGAAGAGTACGAGCATAAAGTTCAAGTTTTTGCTGAGTTAGGTATTAAATACGATCTTCCTGTAGGGACTTACTCTAGTGGTATGCGCTCACGTTTAGCTTTTGGTTGCTGTACTGCGATTGATTTTGATGTTTATTTGATTGATGAAGCAACATCGGTTGGGGATCAAAAGTTCAGAAAAAAAGCCAAACAAACACTCTTAGATAAAAGTAAAAAGGCGAGTGTTATCATGGTTAGTCATGATCCAAAAGAGCTTAAAGAGTTTTGTGACAGTGCCATCATATTAGATAAAGGAACACTTACCTTTTATGATGATTTAGATGCAGCCCTTGCAATATATCAAGAATTATAAATTAGGTTAATCATGCCAGAACAACGATTTAAACAGTTTGCTACGCAATTTACTCAAGAGCAGTTTGCAGATGCGACCTTGTTAGAAGCAGAAGCAAAAAAATATTTAACCAGTGATCCAGAACTTGCAAAGAAAATTCAAGCAAGAGCAGATGCATTAAAAGAAAATCAAAAAAAATACCAAGCACTGCAGCTGAAAATTGAGCAAGAAAAAAAAGAAAATCAAATAGAGGCGAACAAAATTGATGCGGATAAAAAACCTGTTGTTGTCTCAATGCCTGAACCAAAAATAGAAATTCCATCAATGGTTTCACCAAGCAAATCATTGAAGAGAAAAGAGAAAACGATAAAAGAGAAAGCACAAGGAATGATGAGAAGTGGCTTATTTATCTTTATCTTTTTGCCAACATTTATCTTTTCTATTTATCAACTGCTTATTGCTTCCCCTCGTTACGAAAGTCAATCACAGCTAATAGTACAACAGCCAGATAGTATGGCGACGATGGATGCTTCAATGGCGATCTTAAGTGGATTAGGTGGCGGAGCTAGCAGCACAGATACAGAGCTTGTTAAGGCGTATATTTACTCATCAGATATGGTCGCCTTTTTAAATCAAGAGCTTAATTTGCGAGAACACTATAGCGAGTCAGGATCTGATTATTTTAGTCGTTTTCATAGCGATGAGAGTAAAGAGGCTTTTCTTGAGTATTATAAAAAGCATATTACAGTAGCCATTGATGAAAAATCAGGAGTAATTACCGTATTAAGCCAAGCTTTTACTCCAGAAAAAGCCAATCAAATAACTAAGAAAATAGTAGCGCGAGCAGAGTGGTACATTAACTCGATAGGGCACCATTTAGCGAGTGAGCAGTTAACTTTTATTAAAAAAGAGCATGAGTTAGTCGAACTACGCTTACAAGAAGCCCAATCTCAATTACTTAACTTTCAGCGTAAACATAGCTTATTAGACCCAACAGCAGAAGGGGCTTCAATGCAGCAAATTACGTATAGTATTGAAGGTGAGCTTGCGACGAAAGAGACAGAGCTAAAGGCTCTAACTAGCATCATGAGCCTTAAAGCACCACAAGTGGTGGCGATTAAAAATGAGATTAAAGCGCTAAAAAATCAACTGAAAATTGAACGAAGTAAATTAACAGAATCAGGAAAAGCAACCTTATCGGTTAGTGAGATTTTGTCAAAATACACAGATCTAAAAATCAAAGTAGAGTTGGCACTGCAAGGGTATACCTCTTCTCAAGTCTCACTTGAAAAATCACGTATTGAAGCTTATCGACAAATTAAATACTTAATAGTGGTAGAGAAGGCAACAGTACCTGAATCACATAAATATCCAGATACGTTTTATAACATCACTTTATTTTTTGCACTCAGTTTGATCATCTTTGCGATTGGTCGAATCATCACAATGACAATTCAAGAGTTGCGTTAATCATTTATACTAGGTAGGGACAAACTAATCATGAATCCATTAAATCGAAAAGGCATTATTTTAGCGGGTGGCTCAGGTACACGTTTACATCCATTAACTAAAGTGGTGAGTAAGCAGTTAATGCCCGTTTATGATAAACCAATGATCTTTTATCCTATATCTAATTTAATGATGGCAGGAATTACAGATATTCTTATCATTTCTACTCCTGAAGAGATCCACCGTTTTGAACGCCTTTTAGGTGATGGTTCATCATGGGGTGTAAACTTTGAATATGTAGTTCAACCTTCACCAGATGGCCTAGCACAAGCCTTTATTTTAGCTGAAGAGTTTTTAGCTGGCTCACCTGCGGCATTAGTTTTGGGTGATAATTTATTCTACGGTCATGATTTTGCAGCATCATTAAAAAATGCTAATCAACAAGAAAATGGCGCAACAGTATTTGGCTATCATGTTTCAAACCCACAATCTTACGGTGTGGTTGAATTTGATGAGAGTGGAACAGCAATTTCGATTGAAGAGAAACCAGAGCAACCAAAATCAAATTATGCCGTACCAGGTTTGTACTTCTTTGATAATAAAGTGGTTGAATTTGCTAAAAACGTCCAGCCTTCACCACGTGGTGAGTTAGAAATTACCGATGTAATTGAGCAGTACTTAGCAACTCAAACGCTTAAAGTAGAGATCATGGGACGTGGCACCGCGTGGTTAGACACTGGCACATTAGATGATTTATTAGATGCAGCTATCTTTATTCGAGCAATAGAAAAGCGTCAAGGCTTAAAGATCAGTTGCCCAGAAGAGATCGCTTATCGTATGGGTTACATTGATGCCGAGCAACTAAAAACTCTAGCTGAGCCATTGGTTAAATCCGGCTATGGTAAATATTTATTAGGTTTGTTAAATAGCAAAGTATTTTAAAAAAATAGTCTAAAAGTAGAAAGTAGAAAGTAGAAAGTGAAAAGTAGAAAGGGCGTCGCTGCGCTCCTGAAAGTAAAAGAAAAAGCTTGATGTATTCAACTTTAGATACATACCCTACCTTTTACCTTTTACCTTTTACCTTTTACCTTTTACTTTTTAACTTTTTAACTTTTTAACTTTTTAACCTTTTAACCTTTTAACCTTTATCTTCGACTTCGAGCATTGTATGAAATTTATTGAAACCAACATCCCTGATGTAAAAATTATCGAACCACAAGTGTTTGGCGACGAACGTGGCTTCTTTATGGAAACGTTCCGTACTACTTTATTTAACGAGCATTGCGGTGAGCGTGAATTTGTTCAAGAAAATCACAGTAAATCAGGACATGGTATTTTACGAGGTTTGCATTATCAAACTGAAAATACACAAGGCAAATTAGTAAGAGTGACTAAGGGGGAGGTCTTTGACGTAGCTGTTGATATGCGAGAAAGCTCAGAGACTTTTGGTCAATGGGTTGGTGTCGTTTTATCTGAAGAAAACAAACGTCAACTTTGGGTTCCAGAAGGTTTTGCACACGGCTTTTATGTTATGTCAGAAGAAGCAGAGTTCGTATATAAGTGTACTGATTATTATAACCCTGCAGCAGAAGCATCATTAAAATGGAATGACCCTACCGTTAATGTTGAATGGCCTTTGGTTAATGGTGCCGCACCTTTACTTTCAGCAAAAGATGAAGCCGGTATTTGTTTTAAAGACGCAGTAAAATTTAAGTAGTATTTTTTGAAGATTTTTATTTCTGTTATTTCGCATCATCATCATGATGTGATCATTAATCTTAACTCCATTAATCGTATTGCTAATATTGGTAATATAGAAGTGGTGTTAAGAGACAACCTTCCTGTTTCTAAATTGAAGGTTTTTTGTGCTAAGCATAATTTGCACTACCTACCCAATAAGTATGAAGCAGGCTTTTCAGAAAATAATAATCTTAACTACCTATATTGTGTTGAAGAACTAGGTATGAAGCCAACGGATTATTTTATTTTAATGAATCCGGATATCTTAATTACTGAAGAAAATATCCCAGTCTTTATGCATGAGATATTCAACTGTAGTGATGAGTTATGTGTCGCGAACTTATTTTTAGATAGGCAAGAAATTGCTCAAGATGACAATATTCGCTACTACCCGAAGCTAAGTAACTTTCTTAAAAACTACTTATTTAATGATCGCTCTACCGTGATTAAGCGCAATAAAGCCTTGCCAGAAGACGCTGGTTATTGGGGTAGCGGGTCGTTTTTATGCATTAAAAGTAGCCTTTATCAAGAGCTTAATGGTTTTGATGAGCGCTACCATATGTACTGTGAAGACATTGATTTTTGTTATCGAGCAGCTCAAAAAGGGATAACCCCAACATACTTACCTAACTTACGAGCAGTACATTTTCGTCGTCGAGACAGCAAACGTTTTTTAACCAAGTATTTCTTTTGGCATGTGCAGAGTGTGTTTCTTTATATGTTATCAGCCAAAGGTTGGCGAAAAATGAAGTCATGCTTGAAGGTTGAAGGTAAGAGGTAAAAGGTTAAGGGTTAAAGGTGAGAGATAAGAGCTAAAGATGAAAGGTTAAAGGTTAAAGGTGAGAGATAAGAGCTAAAGATGAAAGGTTAAAGGTAAGAGCTAAAGATAAAAGTTAAAGATAAGAGCGAAAGTATAACTTAGGTGGTGGGTGTGTACGACATTGATATTGTTTTAGCTAGCTATAATGGTGACAAGTTCATCACTGAACAAATTGAATCGATTCAAGCGTGTTTTGGTTATCAAGCTCTGGTACGAAAGATTATTGTTGTTGATGATGGTTCAACAGATAACACGATAGCAACCTTGAAGCACCTAGCAGCACAAGATTCAAAAATAGAATTACACGCACCAAGTTTAGATCCCAGTGTCATCGCAAATAAAGGGGCGAGCCAGAACTTTCAGTTTGGATTAACCCTTACTTCAGCTCCCTATATAATGTTATGTGATCAAGATGATGTTTGGTTGCCAGAGAAATTAGAAAGTTCATTACATAAAGCGAAACAGGAAGAAAAGCACAGTAATACTACGACACCGGTTTTAGTATTTAGTGATAAACAGATTGTCGATGAGCAACTCAACCTGATTTGTGACAGCTATTTCGTTCTTAAACAGATAAGCAAACAGTGGCATAAGCGCTTTGAACAGCTTAGTCAGCAAAATGTTGCTTCGGGTTGCACCATGCTGTTTAACCGCGCTTTACTTAAGCGAGCAATTCCAATACCAAACACCGCGTATATGCATGATTGGTGGTTAGCATTAATCGCCTCTCGTTGCGGTGTGATTAGCTTGATAGATAAACCACTTATTCAATATCGCCAACATCAAAACAATACCATTGGTGCTAAACAAAGAAGCAAGATGGATCTAGTACTTCAGTTTCCGTCTCAACTGAAAGCATTTCAGCACTCACTTAGCCAAGTTATCGTGCAAGCACAAGCTTTTCAACAATTTGAAAAGCAGCATAGGCTAATGTCAAACGACACGATATCAGCTCTATCGAATTTACCAACAATGACTCGCCTAGAGCGCCTTATTGCATACAAGCAAGGGCTAATAACTCGAAGTAATCGCGCAGGGAAAATAGCCCTAGTGTTGAGCTTGTTGCTGATGAAGAGAGTGGGGAAAGGTTAAAGGCTAAAGGTTAAAGATAAAAGGTTAAAGGTTAAAGTAAGAGAACAACTTAAAGATAAATAAGCCTCTTCTTGTCATTTGGGTCTAATAAATTAAAAGAGAAAACCATGAAAATATTAGTAACAGGTAAAGGCGGCCAACTGGCCTGGGAACTAGAACAAACCGTTCCTACTAGCTATGAAATAATTAGCTTAAGTGCCAATGAGCTAGACATTACTAATCAAGCGCAAGTGAATGAAGTCGTCATCGCATATTCACCAGATATCATCATTAACGCCGCGGCTTATACCGCAGTCGACAAAGCAGAAACAGATAAAGAAACCGCTTATGCCGTCAATGAAAAAGGCAGTGAGTATTTAGCATTAATCTGTAAAGAAATTAATGCTAAGTTAATTCACGTCTCAACCGATTTCGTTTTCGATGGAGCCAAAACAACACCATACCAAACTGATGATACACCAAATCCAATAAACGTATACGGTGATTCAAAGCTGCAAGGCGATATCAAAGTAAGCGAGATTTTAGGTAATCAAGCCACCATCATTCGTACCGCTTGGGTCTATTCTGCTAACGGAAATAACTTCGTAAAAACCATGCTACGCCTAATGGCAGAGAAAGAACAACTTGGCATAGTGTACGATCAAGTAGGCACCCCTACATGGGCAAAAGGCCTAGCAGAAATGATATGGGGACTGGTAGATAAAAGTAATAAGGTACAAGGTAAAAAAGAAAACCATGAACCTTTAAGCGAAGCGTCCTTGCTCCTTTCTCCTAACGAAGCTCAGATTTTACACTGGACAGACGCAGGCGTGGCCTCTTGGTATGACTTTGCTGTAGCCATTCAAGAGCTAGCAGTCGAAAAAGGCATGCTAGATAAAGCCATTCCTGTACGCCCAATTCCTGCAAGCGCTTACCCAACACCAGCTGCACGCCCAAGCTTTAGCGTAATAGACAAAACCACAGCAGAGCAAGCAAGCGGTGTTGAGACAAAGCACTGGCGCAAACAACTATCAAACATGCTAGACGAGCTTCGTTCTTGCTCTTAGTTTTTCCTCGTTTCTCGCAACGAAGTGCTCTCGACTCTCGCAGCGAAGCGATCTAATTATAATAAAATACATTTTAATATTTAATAATAGAGACCTAAAATGACAAACAGAAATATCCTAGTAACCGGAGGCGCAGGCTTCATCGGTGCAAACTACGTACTTTATTGGCTAGAAGCAAACCCACAAGATAACGTAGTAGTGCTAGACGCATTAACCTACGCAGGCAACAAAGCAAACTTAGACTCTGTGGCTCAGAACCCTAACTTTACTTTCGTGCATGGCGATATTTGTGATACCGCATTAATCGAGAAACTACTAAAAGAACATAAGCTAGACACCATTGTTCACTTCGCTGCTGAATCTCACGTTGACCGTTCAATCACAGGCCCTGACGCCTTTATTGAAACCAACATTTTAGGTACATACAGCTTACTAAAAGCATCTAAGAAAGTATGGATTGATGAACCAAAAGCAGAAGGTAAAGCACCTTTAGAGCATCGCTTCCATCATGTATCTACCGATGAAGTGTACGGAACCTTATCAGCAACTGATCCTGCTTTTACTGAAGAGACTGCCTACGCACCTAACTCCCCTTATTCAGCCTCTAAAGCGGCATCTGATCACTTAGTTCGTGCTTATCACCATACTTACGGTTTAGAAGTAACCACCTCTAACTGCTCAAATAACTATGGGCCATACCACTTCCCTGAGAAGCTAATCCCATTAATTATTACTAATATCTTATTTGATAAAGCCTTACCAATTTATGGTGATGGCCAACAAATCCGTGATTGGTTATACGTAACTGACCATGCGCGTGGTATCGAGTTAGTATTAAATAAAGGCCGTATTGGTGAAAACTACAATATTGGTGGCCATAACGAGTGGGCAAATATCGATATCGTAAACGTAGTATGTAAACTAATGAACGAGTACTTTACTGGCTCTAGTTCTTCTCTTTTACCTTTAACCTTTAATCTGTCTTCCTCAGAACTAAAAGAAAAATTCCCAATGGCAACCGCTGCCGCTAATGGGAATTCAGAATCATTAATCACCTATGTTACCGACCGTGCAGGCCATGACCGCCGCTATGCGATTGATGCGACTAAGACGAATAACGAGCTAGGCTATAAGCCAGTAGAGTCATTTGAAACGGGCATCAAGAAAACCGTGGAATGGTACTTGGGTAATGAAGATTGGTGGAAAGAGTTGTTGGCCTAGGGGATTAAAATGAACCAAGAACTAAAGTTTTACCTTGATGGTATCATACATGGAAGTATACAAGGTTGGGGAAATAATATAGATGTTGTCGAGATCTATATTAATAATAAATTAATATCTCAGGTACCATGTGATCAATACAGACGTGATTTAAAGGGATTTTTAGATAGCCCTAATAGTAGCTTTACATATACTTTTGTAAAAGATGATATAGCTAATGTAACTACAGATGTGCTGAATATTGATGCTATTTTTATTAAAAATGGTGAATCTCAAGGTAGTAATAGTTTAGAGTACCCGACGAAAGAGTTATTAACAGTAATGTCGGATAAAAAAAATCAAGATGTTCTAAATTTAGATTATTATTTTGATGGAATAGAGCATGGCGCGTTTTTTGGTTGGTCTTCAAAAGCTGATGAAGTAGAGATTTTTATTGAGGGTGAATCAATAGGAACAGCTTCATTAGATCTACATAGAGAAGATTTAGATAATGCTTATGGATTTTCTAAATTATTAGATGGTGAATGTTATCAACTTGATTGGGCCTTTAAATCACAATTACAAATCTCAGTTAATTATTTAAAATTAGGAACAATAATACATAAAATAGATTCGATGATTGATAATGAATCTATAGTTAATATGATTACCTTAATTAATGGCTATAATATTAAAAGCTATATAGATGTATTTTCTAGCGATATTTTATGGAGTGACAATTATTATTTATCTCAAAGAATAAACTTATCAAGGGTTTATCATAAAGATAATATTTTAGATTATGTGTTAATTGGTTCTAAAATGGGTTTAGATCCATCAGAATATTTTTATAGTAATTATTATTTCTCAACAAATTTTGATGTTAGAAGCAATAATTTAAATCCATTATATCATTATTTAAAATATGGCGAAAAAGAAGGTCGAAAACCAAACGTTTGGTTTTCTTCCAAGTATTATGCGGAAAGTAACCCTGATTTAGAAAGATGGAATGCATCGCTATTATCTCACTTTATTATGCGAGGACAGCATGAAGGACGAAGGTATAGTGAGCTAAATCCAATCCAAAATGGTGATAAAAATATAGTTAAACCTTATGAAGTATGGATTAAAAATCATGAAAACGAAACATTTTCTGAAATTCGTCGTGGTTTAGAATCTTTCTCTGAACTTCCAAGGATCTCAATTGTCGTTCCAGTTTATAATCCAGAGAAAGAGTTACTCATAGAGTGTATTGAATCAGTCATTAATCAATCATACTCTAATTGGGAACTGTGCTTAGCTGATGATAAATCACCAAAAGCTCATGTGCGTGAAGTATTAGAAGAATATGCAGCTAAAGATAAGCGTATAAAACCTGTATTTCGTAAGAAAAATGGTCATATTTCAGCAGCTAGTAATAGTGCACTAGAGGTTACAACGGGTGAATGGATTGCCCTGCTTGATCATGATGATGAACTTCATGAGCATGCTCTATATCATGTGGTTAAGTCGCTTAATGATAAACCAGAAACAGAATTAGTTTACAGTGATGAAGATAAAATAGATCAATCTGGTAATCGTATTGATCCTCATTTTAAATCAGACTGGAATTTAGACCTTTTATACAGCCAAAATTATGTATCTCATTTAGGGGTGTATAAAGCAGAAATCATCAAAAAAATTGGTGGTTTCCGTTTAGGTTATGAAGGTAGTCAAGATTACGATTTATTGCTGCGTTACTCACGTGAAATAGACCACGCTAACATAGTGCATATTCCTAAAGTGTTATATCACTGGCGTATGGTTGAAGGTTCAACTGCATTAGCGTCAGGTGAAAAATCATATACAACGGATGCAGGGATTAAAGCTCTTGAAGATCACTTTATTGCTTTAAAAAAGAAGGTGTTTGTTGAGGAAGGCGCAGGTCCAAATATGTATAAAGTAAACTGGAATATAATAAATGAACCTTTAGTGTCATTGATTATTCCGACTTATAATGGTTATGAGATCACTAAGCAGGCCATTGATTCCATTTTAGATAAATCAACCTATCAAAACTTTGAAATATTGTTGGTTGATAATAACTCGAATGATGAAACCGCTTTAGAATATTTTGAAGAGATAGATCAACACGAAAAGATTCGCGTATTACGTTACCCATACCCATTTAACTATTCAGCAATCAATAACTTTGCCGCTAAGCAAGCCAAAGGCGAGATCATTGGTTTAGTTAATAACGATGTGGAAGTCATTAATCCTGAGTGGCTAACAGAGATGGTTTCTCACGCACAACGTGACGATGTAGGTTGTGTTGGTGCGATGCTGTACTTCCACAATGACACCATTCAGCATGCCGGTGTTATTTGTGGTTTGGGTGGGGTTGCAGGACACTCACATAAACATTTCCCTAAAGATCATCCGGGTTACTTTTATCGATTGAAATTGATACAGAACCTATCAGCAGTAACAGCGGCGTGTCTATTAGTTCGTAAATCGGTATTTGATGAGGTGACTGGACTTAATGAAAAAGATTTAACCGTAGCTTTTAATGATGTAGATTTTTGCTTGAAGGTACAAGCCGCAGGTTATCGTAACCTATGGACTCCGTATGCAGAGCTATATCACTATGAGTCGATAAGCCGTGGTGCTGAGGATAATCCAGAGAAAGTAGCAAGATTTAATAAAGAAGCGGACTATATGAAAGATACATGGAAAACAGATAAGAAAGCTGATCCTTGTTATAGTCCTAATTTAAGTTTAGATAGAGAAGATTTTTCATATAATGTATAAATTAATATTGAATGAAAATAATTGGAAGAACCAACATTACCATCTTCATTTTGATCTTAACCAAGATGGTAATAATTCTTCAAAAATAAATGGTTGGTTTGTTAATCTTAGTAGTGATATATACACATTACGTGTTGTTGATAAATCTGGGTCGTTAGTTGAGGTAATAGAATGCTCAAAACCTAGGCCAAGGCTTGCTGATATTTATCCAAATATTAAGGACGTTGTTAACTCTGGATTCGTAGTTAATACAGATATATTATCCTTGGGTGATGAGTATACTATTGCTATTTTCAAAGGGAATACAGCATTATTTGAAGTACTGTCATTTGTTGGAAAAACACCTCTTCTTTATGTACATATAGCTAAAACAGCTGGTTCTACAGTTAATAAAGTCTTAAATGAATGGTTTGGAAGCAACAATTCATTAATTCATGCAGAATCAAAAACTAATTGGAAAGATAGGGTTAGAAATAGAGAAATCCAGTTTTTATCAGGTCATATTCCTTATCAAGAGTTTGTCAAAACAAAAGAGCTGAATAGTTATAAAAAAGCGATTACGTTTAGAGAGCCTTATTCACATATAGTATCTCATTTATCCTGGATTAGAGCACTCTCCCTTCATGAAAATAAAACTCGTTATGAAGCGCATCCAGAGTATATTCAGGTGCTGAGTGATAAGTTGGCAAATTATGATTTATCTAATCCAGAGCAGTTAACTGAGGTTATTAATAGTTTTAATTCGCTTGAGCATAGATTGTTAGATAATACACAAACAAGATATATAAGATCAGAAACCGCTAAATCTACTGTTGATGAGGCTGACTTTATGAGCGCAGTTAATAATTTGAATAGCTTTGATTTTGTTGGTGTTGATAACGATATAAGTGGATTTCTGGCTAAAATAGCCACTGAGTATGATTTCGAATATGTAAAAGAAGACAGGCGAGAAAATGTACTTAATAATAAATTTGGTATTGATGTTAACAATGAAGAGATTAGAGAATCTTTATTATCATTAATAAAATATGATATTAAATTGTATTCTATTTTAATCGGAAATCGGACATGATAGAGAAACTAAAAAATATTATTAAAAGTAGCGTGTTTTTGTCTAAACGTCAGTTTGAATTAGAATTTATTATTAGAGCAATAGAAGTTTCTTCTGATAATGAAGACTATTTGAAAATGACAATTATGGTCATGTTCGAATTGTGGGAAGAAATGGATGATAGAACACCTGAATATGTTGAGTTACTTAGAGATTTAGCTATATTTTTTGAATTATATGATAAAAATATAAGTCTAAAATTAATGTTTGAAGCTTATAAGCTTAGGCCTACAGGCCCTGTTATTTGTAAGAAGTTAGTTAAATATAATGATGAAGTAAAATCGAATATGCATCATATAATTAGCCGGGCATCTCTTTTTCAAAGTGTAAATTCAAAATCAGCGAAGCAATTAAGTAGAGTTATTGCAGAAAAAAATGCAAATTGTAGTTGTCAAATAGCCTCATATGATGAATTGCAGCAAAATATGGTTACAATTATTTCTGCTGTTGCAGAAAATCCTTATAGTTCGTTAGGTAAGATTTCTGCTCATTTTCAATGCTTATTAGGTTATGCTGTATCAGCAGCGGCATCTGAAAAAATAAAACATGTTCAGGTTGTATTTACTAGAGAATGGCAAGGTTCCCCATTGCTTTCGATATCACTTTTTGAATCTAGGTGCGCTTCTGCGGTCAATATTTTAAATATACCTAACGAGATTAAGAGGAAAATAAAGTTTACAATTTTATCTAGTGCAGACCATCTACCAAGTGTTGTTTCTGGTGTTGTTATTAAATTAAAGTCTACCGCAGAGCATCATAGTTCCTATATATATGATAAAATTATATATGATAATTACCCAGTACTTTTTGGAGCTTATAATAGTGAGTATTTAAATGATGACAATTGTGATTATCTACTTGTTCGAAATAATTCAGATACTAGTGAATGTAGGAAACTATATATACAGCCATCATTTTACCCTATAAAACCCTTAACTAATCACCTTTCTAAAAATATCCTGACTGCATATGGGGGGGAAAGAGTGAAATTAATGTTAATGTCATTAGATGATGAGTTTTGGAATCAAATGGAAAAGATTTTTAAACGTGGATATAAATGGCTTTTAGTCGGATTTAATAATACTAAAGAACTGCACTCTTTTATTCCTAAACGTATACTTAAAAAGTATAAAGAGAATGTTGTTTTTTATGAATATTTGGATCTAGACTTATTGTTACCGGATATCTATGCAATGATATTCTCTCCTTTTATTTATGGAGGCGGAGGGACAGCCAAGCTTGCAGCCTCTTATCAAGTTCCAATTATAGCTCAAAAAGATAGTAAATCCTCTGATGTTAATTTGTTTCTTCCTAATGAACAATTATTTAAATCAATAAAAGAGAAAGTTGATACTTTAATATCTTGGGATGATGATTCAACTCTAAGAACCAGGTATGTTAGTCGACAGACAGTTTTTATCAATAAAAAAACAATATTAGATAAGCATGATAGTAATCTACCAGAGGTTATTGAGATGGCAAAAAATAAATATCAGTTAAGATCTTGAGCTTAATATTAAGGGTTTAAAATGATTAATGTAACGAAAACTTACTTGCCATCGAAAGAAAAATATAAACAATATGTGGATAGAATCTATGATAGTGGATGGATGACCAACAATGGTCCTTTAGTTAATGAATTAGAGAAACGTTTAAAAGAATATCTCGGTGTTAGAAACATAGTTTTAGTATCGAATGGAACTGTGGCTTTAGAAATAGCTTATAGAGCATTAAATATTACAGGTTATGCAATTACTACCCCTTTTAGTTTTGTTGCAACAACTAGTTCTCTAGTTACTAATGGAATTAGCCCTATATTTTGTGATATAGATGAATGTTCGCTTAATATGGATGTTAATAAAATTGAGGGGTGTATTACCCCTAATACCTCTGCAATTGTTCCAGTACATGTGTTTGGTAATTCTTGTGATGTAGAAAAGATAGATGATATTGCTAAAAAACATAATTTGAAAGTTATATATGATGCTGCACATGCTTTTGATGTTAAATTCAAAGAACGAAGCATTTTAGAATATGGTGATATATCTACCCTTAGCTTTCATGCAACTAAATTGTTTCACTCAATAGAGGGTGGGGCTTTAGTTTTCGATGATGATAAGTTAGCTGAGAAAATAAGATATTTAATTAATTTTGGAATTAAAGATAAAGAAAGTATTCCTGAGTTAGGCACGAATGCGAAAATGAATGAATTTGAAGCAGCTATGGGTTTATGTGTTTTAGATGATATCGAGGATATTAAATCTTATAGAAAAAGAGTTTATAAGCAGTATTGTAGTGGTTTAAGTGGTTTGCTGAATTTACAAGAGATTAACGTAGATTCAGATGTGAATTATAGCTATTTTCCTGTTATTTTTGATACTGAAGAACAGTTACTTAGAGTAGAAGCTATACTGAATGAAAGAGATATCTTCCCACGAAGATATTTTTACCCATCATTAGATACTCTTTATTATATTGAACCTCGACAAGTATGTTCTATATCTCGAAGTATAAGTAAAAGAATATTATGCTTACCTATATATCATGGGTTACCAGACGAGTCTGTACAAGAAATTATTAGTATAATTAGGTTGGAATTATCATGAATCGATTTTTTATTATTGGGAGCCCTCGTTCTGGAACAACATTGTTTCGATTGATGTTAAATAAGCATAAGCAACTTATAGTTCCTCCTGAAGCTGGTTTTTTAACATGGTTGTATGATAGCTACAAAAACTATAATAGCGATATGTTAGAATGTTTTATTGATGAACTATCGGAAACGAAGAAGTTTGATAGTTGGAATATAGATACACAATCCCTGAAAATATATATAAAGAAATCAACGCCGGAAAATTATAAAGAACTTATTGATTTAGTATACAGATTTTATGCTAAAAGTGTTCTTATTAAGAACTTTACCATAATGGGTGATAAGAATAATTTTTTTCTAAATGAAATAGAAAAAATAGATGAGATTTACCCAGATTGTAAATTTATCCACATTGTCAGGGATGGGCGAAGTGTTGCTGTATCGTATCAGGGACTTGCGAATAAAAAATTAAACTCAAAGAATGCACCACAATTAAGTAATTGCATTCATGATATAGCTAAAGTGTGGAAAACAGACATTGCTAAAATTGAAACCTCCTTTAAAGCAATAGATAAAGATAGAGTACTATGTATTCGATTTGAAGATTTGATACTGGAAACTGAAACTACTTTAGAGAAGGTCGTAGATTTTCTAGGTATTGAATACGATAGTGAAATGTTAGATTACTACTTAACTACTGAAAGCGAAGGGCTTGAACCTAAAGAGTTCTTAGAGTGGAAAGAAAAAAATTCAAAACCTTTACTTCCTGAAGAGGCTTATAAATATAAATTGCTAAATGCTAATGATAGAGCCGTTTTTGAATCAATATGTAACGATGAATTAAAATTATTTTCTTATATCAATAATTAGAGACATTTCTATGACAAAAATACTGGTATTAGGTGACTCACATGCTGAATGCTTATTAAGCCCTTTTTGGAAAAATAAACACAGAGAATTCACTTGGGAAACAACTATAGTTTATGGAGCAACGTTAAGTGGGCTTAGTAATCCTAACTCCAATACTATGTCTAGTGATATTTATTCAAAGGCATTAACAGATATTTCGTGTGATGCAATTGTAACTTTACTTGGGGAGGTTGATTGTGGTTTTGTTATCTGGTATTACGCTGAACGTGATAATATTGATGTGCACACTGCTGCAACAAAAGCGATAAAAAATTATAAGCAACTATTATTAAAGGCAAAAAATATAGCTCCTGTATTTGTTATTAGTGCACCGTTACCGACAATCGGAGATAATGACAAACATGGGGTAGTTGCGCAAAAACGTTCTAGTATTTCGGCAACACAAAAGCAGAGAACAGAATTAACTCAGTATTTTAATAAAGAAATCAATAAATTTTGCCTCGAAAATGATATTACTTTTATCGACCTCGATAGCTTTTCAATGGGTAAGGACGGTTTGGTTCATGCTTCATTAATAAATAAGAAAAAGAGTGACCATCACTATGATAAGCATAAATACATGATGCTACTTAGTAAGTTTTTAATGCCTTATTTATTTTCGTATTTTGATGCTAATTCTGATACTAACTTTACCAACGAGCTGTTTTTGAAGGTAGGAGACAAGGAAATCAACTTATTTAGAGATGCTGCCGTGTTAGTTAAAGAGTTTGACATTAGCATTGCATACGGATTAATGAAGATTGCTAATAATCTTAGGCCGACAGGGCCCTTTATTAAAGAAAAACTTAATGAATATGAAAAATTGATTAATAAATAGGGTCATAATAAAATTAGGTTGTTTTGGGTGGTTTGATTTTGGTTTGAAGTAACTCGAAGTTGTTTTTTATCTTACGGTTAAATTTGTGCTTGGTTTACGCTTTCTATAATTGATAAATTGTAGGAGGTCTATGCCAAGGACGTTACGAATTGCACCTTTAGCATAGGTATGAGATTCGAGAGCGGATTTCGTCCTTCAAGAAGTGAGTAAGAGTAAGATGCTTTTCTCCACTCTCGAATCTAACTTTTTCAAAAATTAAGCATACCTTACTTATTTATCATTAGGCTTTACAAAGAACAAATATTTGTACATATCAAGCCTTATTTCAAGCCGTTTTACCTTATTATTAATAATAAAGTTACGTGATGTGACTAATACTGTGTCGTGAACACTTTATAGGTTTATAGAGCATAAATAGAGCATAAATAGAGCATAGAGCATAAATAGGGTCAGAGTAAAATAAAATTATTATCAAGTTATTACGTTAACTAAAGAAACGAGAGGTCAAGCAGAGACCGTTGCATTGGGTTTGGAAGGCGCTAAGTTGAACCTAGAAGATCCATGAACCATTTTTAATATTGATACTTTTCGACCTGGTTTACTTTTCTTCAACTTGATGAGTTAGGTTGTGGGTATCTAGGTAAGCGCTCAATGAACTAGTGATGCTTTACTCTGCATCACTCATTTCAACGAGCCACGGCATAAGATCCGACATATCATCAACTGGATCACGTTTAGGTAATTCCGTAAATAGATACTGGAAGTAATAATACGGGTTAATGTCATTGGCGCGGCACGTCATTACCAAGCTATACAAGTTAGCACTGGCCTTCGCTCCATCAACAGACGTTGAGAACATCCAGTTTTTTCTACCTGTGGTAAACGGCCTAATGTCTCTTTCTGTGACATTATTATCGATGCTGATATCACCATCCTCAAGATAGGTGAGTAATTTAGGCCATTGCTTTTGAGTGTAGGCGATAGCTTTACCTAATGCCCCTTTGGGTAAGACATTTTGAACATCAAGCCACGCTTTAAATTCACTCAATATTGGCTCAGCTTCCTGTTTTCTTATCTTCTGCCGTTCATTTGCGGATAATCCCTTTGCCTTTCTTTCTACGCCGTAAAGTTTGGCGATGAAGTTGAGGGCTTTTTCAGGTTTTCCCGCTTTTTTAGAGGGTGACGCTTTTTGTGCATCGGTGAACTTTCTACGAGCATGCGCCATACATGCTGCTTGTGTCACTGCATCTAATGTGTCGTATACGCTGTAGCCATCAGAGAGTAAGTACCCTGAGTAATCACCTAAAAAGTCTTTTGCACACGTTGCTGCACGGCTTGGGTGATAATCATAGATAACAACAGGGGTTTTAATGAACTCACCACTACGGTAAACCCACATATAAGATTTGGTTTGCGCTTTTCTATCTTCTTCGCGTAGCACTTGTACTGTGGTTTCATCTGCGCAGATAAGCTTTTCATTAAGCAGCCTTGATTTCATCTCATCAATGACTGGTTTCACTTTATTACCCAACTGAACACACCAATTAGCAAGCGTCGCTCGGCTTATATCAATATCAGACCGATTTAGGATATCTACTTGGCGATACAGTGGCAGTGCATCTACGTATTTTGCTGTGACTACCGCCGCGAAAGCTCCTGCGCTTCCCATGCTTTTGGGGATCATACTAGCGGGCTTTGGTGCGGTGATAATTTTGGATTGGGTTTGCGTTTTTTCACATTGGCGACAAGCGTATTTAGTGCGTTCGTGGCGAATGACAGTGACCTTTTGAGGAATAATTTTAAGCTCTTCTGAGGTTTCAACGCCACATTCATGCAATGGTTCATCACAACATTCACAATAAGGTGCATTGAGTTCATGCTTGTGTATCTCACGCTCAAGCTCTTTTGGTAGAGGCTTGCGACCTGTTTTTTTCTTCTCATCATTCGATTTAGGGAGCGAGTTTTGCTGCTCAGCTTCATTGAAAGTACCTTTTGGTACTTTTTCACTTTGCGATGAGAAGCGCTTGGATTTATTTAGGTTTAATTGCTCAACCAAGAGTGCAACTTGAGTTTTTAATTCAGCGACTTCTTCTTGCTTGGCAACAAGCAGCTTCTCTTTGGCTTCATTTTGATTATGAAGCTCAAGTAGCATCGCTTTTAGTTGCTCAATATCATTAGGAAGATCGGTCATGCTTTAGCTCAAGGTTGTTTAATTACCCTAAGTGTGACATCGAAAAAGGATCGTTCAAGTCCAATTTGATGATCATTATCAGCGATCACACTTCTAGGTTAAATAACGGCTTATGAGCTTTAGCATGATCTAAAGTCAGTCCAGATAAAAGCCAGTTGAGTTGTTGTCTGCTAATGTGGAGCGCACCATCAATATTGGGAGTTGGCCATTTGAACGTCCCTTTTTCTAAGCGACGATAATAAAGCCAAAAACCATTGGTATCCCAAAACAAGATCTTGAGTTTATCTCGATTGCGGTTACAAAAAATAAACCAGGCTTCACTGAATGGGTCCATTTCCAGCGTTTCGGCGACAATGAGTGATAAGCCATCAATGGATTTTCTCATGTCGGTGACGCCAACGACGAGGTAAACCTTTCCTGACTGTATCATTGCAATGCATCAACCCAATGTTTTATTTGTTTGGAATTAAGGTTTGCTGGTAACTCGGCACGAAGGCCATTATTACATGTCAGCACCACAATATTTGACGGCTCTTGTGTTGGCTCTGTCACGATAATGGGGTGAATTTTTGTTGTGACTTCTAACTCGCTGAGCTTCTTTGACCAGTAATAAAGGGTTTGGTAGCTTATTTCATTATCAATACAAAATTGCTTGATAGATAGGTTACTCTCTTTCTGTTGATCTAAAATATTAGCCCAATGGTCGCGCTTACTTTGTTGATTCATAATACCTCCGATTAAAAAGATACTATGGCAAAGCATGCTTAATATTGATATGTGTGGTTAGTTAAGCGCTTACGTATCTAGAAGTATTTTGTGGGACTGGAGATAACTGGTCATTTGCTAAACTCGAATCAGAAAATAGCGCTAAGGTCGTGCTAACCACAGAAAAGGATCCAGTGTCTGATTTGTGCAGTACAGGCTTATATTACTTCAAAACATGTGCTGATTTTTTTTCTTATCAACAATAAACAATATATTAAAAAACCGGTATCGGAGTGGGCGAAAGGTGAATACAATACAATAAATAGGGTCCAATATACAATAAATACAATAAATACAATAAATACAATAAATACAATAAATACAATAAATAGGGTCAGAGTAAAATAAAGTTGGGTGGTTTTGGATGTGTTTTCAATTTGGTTTGAAGTGGCTCGAAGTTGTCTTTTAATTTTACTCTTAGATTCGTGGTTGGTTTACGCTTTCTATAATTGGTCAATTATAGGAGGGTTATGCCAAGGAAGCTACGGATTGCACCTATTGGTGTTGCTCAGCATGTTATACAGCGTGGCAATAATCGCCAAGTTTGTTTTTGTAATGATGAGGATATGGCGGTCTACGTTGAATGGTTGAAGCAATATTCTGTCAAATTTAACGTTCATATTCATGCTTGGGTACTTATGACCAATCATGTGCACTTGTTGTGTACACCGCAAAGTGCTAATGGCGTATCGTTAATGATGCAGTCTCTTGGGCGCATGTACGTTAGGTACTTTAATCATAGGTATAAGCGTACTGGCACTTTATGGGAGGGACGATTTAAATCAGCACTTATTCAAAGTGATACCTATTTATTACAAGTATATCGCTATATTGAATTAAATCCTGTTCGTGCCAATATGGTGAATGACCCTGCTGACTATTCTTGGTCGAGCTATCAGTGTAACGGGTTAGGGAAAATTAGCACCTTGCTTACACCTCATCCCGTGTACTTATCATTAGGTTTATGCAAAGAACAAACGTTAGATGCGTATCAAGGTTTATTTCAAGAAGTTTTACCTTATGTATTAATAACTAAGTTACGTGATGTGACTAATGCAGGTTTAGCTCTGGGTAGTGAACGTTTTATTGAGCAGATAGAGAAGCTCACAGGTGAAAGTTATCGGCCAAAAGTTCGTGGTAGGCCTAGAGTAGAATAAATAGGGGCAGAGTAAATAAAGTTGAGTTGTTTTTGGGATGTTTTCAATTGATTTTGAAGTGGTTCGAAATTGACTTTTTATTTTTTGCATCTGTTTATTGTGTGTATTAGTACTTTACTTATACTACCCCTGTTTAATTAATCAGTATTAATATTTAACTAATAATATTTTTTTAGAACGGAACTATATGGATTATTCAAAATTAAAACCTGGTGATGATAACTATCGTGCTTATATTGGACCACCTATGCAATATGACTTTATGGGAGCAACGCAATTTCGTCTCTTATGTACGTTAGGTTTGCGTTCTGAGCATAAAGTACTTGATCTTGGATGTGGCTCTTTAAGGGCTGGGCGCTTTTTAATTAGTTATCTTGAGCCGGATAACTATCATGGTATAGAGCCCAATGAATGGTTAATCAAAGAAGCAATAAAGAATCAGATTGGTGATGGAATGGTGGATATTAAACGACCTAAATTTGATCATAATTCTTCATTTAATACAGCAGCTTTTGATACATCATTTGATTTCATTATTGCTCAGTCGATTTTCTCTCATACTGGTTTGGATTTATTGTCTAATGCGTTAGCTAATATACAGGCATCATTAAATGAAGATGGTCTTGCATTAGTTACTTTTATTAAGGGTACTGAAGATTTTAAAGGTGAGGGTTGGATTTACCCCGGATGCGTCTCATTTTCACCTAAAACCATTAAAGAATCAGCTTTAAAATCGGGTCTATATTCGAAAGAATTACCTTGGTACCATCCGCGACAAACATGGTTTCTTTTAAGTAAAGATGAATCTCAGTTACCAACAGAAAAACAATTAACGTTTTTATCTGGAGCAGTTCTTCGGGGTAGTGAATTCATAAATAGTATTCAACCTTATGAATTAAAGCCATCACTGAATTTACCACAAAAGATGAAATCGCTTATTATTTCAGGCTTTCACCGTAGCGCGACTTCAGCAACGGCCAATTATCTATTCGATGCAGGCCTTAATATGGGCGCTAATCTCATGGCAGGCAATATCAGTAATGCTAAAGGCCACTATGAAGATTGGGATGCGGTGCAGTTACATGATGAACAACTCGTTAAAAATGAAACCAATTGGCAGTTTCATGATGATGTATCGCTAGAGCCTGCAAATGACTTTTTAGATTCATATATTCAAAAGCGTTCTAATATTTCCTCTTATTGGGGAGTAAAAGACCCTCGTGCTTGCCTGTTCTTAAATGAGTGGAAACAAGCTCTGGGGGATGCAGGTCATTACTTATTTGTTGCTCGCCATTGGAGTAGCTGTATTGAATCATTACTACATCGTCATAGTCGTGACTTAGCTTATGGATTACCAAAAGTTAATCGTGACATGGTAGGTGCGAAGTTTTGGATTCAGCCAGAGTTAGCTGCAAAAATGTGGTTAAGTTATAATAAGCGTTTGGTAGAGTTCGCGAAAGCAAACCCTCAAATCACCATGATAGCAACGCAACGCGCTTTGTTTGAAGGCGCTCCAGTGATACAAGAGCTAAATACTAAATTTGGTTTTGACTTGAATGAAAAGGTGGATTCACCATTTGATCTTTCTCTATTTAGAGATAAAGCCAAGCAACGTATTTTCTCGCAGTTATCTCATTCACTACAAGCTCAGCTTAATGCTGTCTGGAATGAGCTTCTTGAGTTAGCTACATTCCGCTCAGAAGATGAAGACCCACACATTGTTAATGATGAAGTAAAGCAAAATGAGTTAGCTCAAGTTACAGCATTAATATCATCACAAAAAGTGATTGCCTCACCCCAGTTAGATATGGTTAATCTTAATTCTACTTGGTTGAAAGAGTGTTTAGCAATTACTGAGCCTGCCGCAATTTCTCAATTTTTAGATGCATCACCAGTAGCTCGCTTGTCTGGTATTGAGGTTGCAGAATGGTTGCCTGAAATCCAAGAGCGCTTTGAGTTAAATGCTCATGTAATTCTTGCTGCTGCTAAGTTACTTCAACGCTTAAAAGAGTATCAATTGGCGATTAACTGTTTTCAGGTATCCGTATCATTGGGTGTTTACTTCCCGTATATCGATATGATGATTGGGCAATGTTGGCAAGCTTTAGATGATAGTAAGAAATCTGAGTTTTTCTTTAAAAAAGCAATGGTAGCTAACCCTAACAACCCTATTTTTTATACCAACTACGCTAAATTGTTATTAGTATTAAATCGAGATGATGAAGCTGAAAAACAGTTTGAATTAGGTTATCAAAAGGGCAGAAAGCAACCTGCTTGTATTATCCCTTATTGTGAGTATTTAAATAAAGTTGATAAAATACAAAAAGCTATTGATATAGCTAATGGCTTTTTAGATGAATTAAGCCACCCTGCTATAAATAATTTATTATCTCGTCTAATGCTAAAAAGAGACGTAGAGCAAGGGAAAGCACACTATTCTAATGCTGTAAAAGAGCGATTAGCAGGTAAAGATACCTTGGGGTGGTTAGCGAGTTCATGTAAAGTTTTCGATTCAGCTCAGGCTGAGGAGGATTTTATGATTCGTTGTTTATCTCATTGGGAAAAATTAAAATAGTTTCAGAAAAGCTAAAACCTTTAACCCTAATTTTAATTGGTAGGTATTTATGACGTATTATGAATTACGTTGGGAGCAACGCTTTCAAAATTTTAGTCGTTCTTTTTTATTGCTAGAAAAGGGGACTGAACTTGATCATCCAAGTGTGATTGAACGGGCTGGTATGATTCAGTTTTTTGAGGTGGCGTTTGAGCAATCTTGGAAGGTATTAAAAGACTTTTTAGAAGAAGAAGGTTTTACTGTAAAGAGCCCTCGAGATGCGATAAAAACAGCTTTTCAGTATGGTTTTATTGAAAATGCAGATATTTGGTTAGAGGCACTTAAAGATCGTAATTTGACAACTCATACTTATGATGAAGAAACCGCAGAGAAAGTAGAGAGCAACATTAAACACCGCTATTATCCGATATTAAAATCTTTGTATATCGATTTTAACAAAAAATTGAGTAAAACATGAGTATAGAAAAAACCGGACTATCGAAGGCTAATATTATTGAGATAGTACTGTTCACCCAGCGTTTTACAGCAATAGACAAAGTAATACTGTTTGGTTCTAGGGCAAAAGGGACACATAAAGTAGGATCCGATGTTGATCTTGCTATCTCAGGTTCTGCGGTAAGCTACGCTATTATTAATGAGTTATCTTATTTACTTAATGAGGAGTCCACACTACCTTATTATTTTGATCTTATTAATATAGATACTATCAATTCTTCATCTTTACTTGCTCATATTAAAGAATATGGAATGAATTTAAGTACGCTTTCCCAATGCTTCCCTTAGGCTATTTAATGAAATAAAAACATCTTGTGTGGCGGTAATTTATACGCTCTGTTTGATATTGATTTGTCTCATGTAGATGCTGCAATTTCTCGCTTAGCTAAGGGATTTTACTCTGTAATAACTAATGATAACATCAAGGATAAAGCGGATTTAACTAGAGAGTTAGCTCTGGTGTTTGAGAAAGAAAACATGCACCAGTATGCAAAGCTTATGATGGCGTTAGCGGGCAGTTTTCGTCCTGATGGTCCATTTATTCATGATAAATTAGAACAATATACTCAATAAATTAAAGGTTAACGCATATTTTATTAAAATTATTTGTGATGAGGTGATCAAATAAGTATTACTCTTTGACCTTTGACCTTTGACCTTTGACCTTTGACCTTTGACCTTTATTTCAGGCACAACATGACAAAATTGAACAATGAAACGATTGATTTAATTATCCAATCGGGGCTTTTTGATCCTAATTTTTATGCATTAAGTTGCTCTGATTTATGGGATTCAGGTAATCAGCCAACCTCTTCGTACTATGCAACCCATTTCTTTGAGCACGGTTTTTTTGAATATCGTCGTCCAAACCCGTATTTTGATCCTTATTTTTATGAGAATGAATACGAGGATGTGAAAGCATCAGGTATGCACCCCTTACTGCATTATATTCATCACGGTGCGGCTGAATATAGACGCCCGTGCCGAGAATTTGATCCTCAGTTTTATATGCACCAAGCAGGTGAAGAGCTGAAAAAACTAGGGGTTGATCCGCTCTATCACTATTTACACTCAGGCTATGCTAGAGGTTTAAGCGTGAATGGTGAGCTACACACTAATAAATTTTTGGCAGGCCAAGAGCCTAAAAACGATTATGACTCTTGGCTAGAAGCAAACAAATGGCGAGATTCACAAGCATTTTTATTGCGTGAAAAATTGATTACCCTAACAAATTCTGCATTATTAAGTGTGGTAATGCCTGTTTATAACCCACCAATTCAGTTTTTAAAAGTGGCCATTCAATCGGTTATTAATCAAGTTTACTCTAAGTGGGAACTGTGTATTGCCGATGATGCTAGTACTGATCCAGAAGTAAAAAAAGTATTAGATCAGTTTGCACTAATGGATTCTCGTATAAAAGTCACTTATCGTGAAAAAAACGGTCATATTAGTGCGGCAACTAACAGCGCAGCTGAGTTAGCTTCAGGTGATTTTCTGATCTTTATGGATCAAGACGATGAAATAACACCAGATGCTCTTGGTGAAATTGCCTTATATATGGATAAGCATCCACAAGCTGAGGTGATTTACAGTGATGATGACAAAATAGACACCAATGGTCAGCGTTTTGCACCGCAATTTAAGCCGGATTGGTCTCCAGAATTACTGCTGTCTTATATGTATCTAGGCCATATATTCTCTGTTCAGCGTGACTTATATTGGCAAGTGGGTGGCACTCGTGAAGGGTTTGAAGGCTCACAAGATTATGATTTAGCATTAAGAACGACAGAAGCGGCGTCTCATATTGGTCATATCCCGAAAGTGCTTTATCACTGGCGTGTATTACCCGGCTCAACCGCTGCCAGTGGTGATGAAAAACACTACAGCTTTAATAATGGCGTAAAAGCAGTACAAGAGGCGTTAGATCGCCGCTCTATTACTGCAAAAGCGTATCATCCTGAGTGGGCAGAGCAGGCCGGTGCGGGCATTTATAGTCATGCATTTGGTGATACAGGTCCAAGCGTTGCGATTATTATTCCAACCAAGAACCAAGCTGAGATCTTACAGCGTCTGTTGGTGTCTTTAGAAAAAACCACGTATCAGCATTATTCAGTTTATATCATTAATAATGAAAGTGATGAGCAAGATGCACTCGATCTTCTCGCCAATACTCACCACAAAGTGATTGATGTACCTAATCCTAATGGCTCTTTTAACTACGCTTATATTAATAATAAAGCGGTAGAAGGGCTACATGAAGATTATCTATTGTTTTTAAATAATGATACCGAAGTAATTAATGCTCAGTGGCTTAGCCAAATGGTAGGTTATGCTCAAATTGAAGGCGTAAAAGTGGTTGGTGCTCGTCTGCTATATCCTGAGGACTGCACAACTCAACATGCAGGCGTAATGCATAATTTGAATCATGGTTTACCTTCTCATTGCTTAAAAGCCTTGCCGCAATGGAACGGTGGTTATTTAAGTAGAGCAAAAGTGCTAGGTAATTTCTCTGCTGTTACCGCAGCTTGCATGCTGTTTAAGCATGATTTATTTATCGCTTTAGGTGGCTTTGATGATACCAATTTTGCTGTCGCGTATAATGATGCTGATTTATGTTATCGAGTAATTAACGAAGGACACCGTATAGCTTATGCGCCAACGGCAGAGCTATTCCATCATGAGAGTAAGTCTCGTGGTAATAGAGATAACCCACAAGAAGAGCTTAATTTTTTAGCTAAATATTCTGATTTTGATGAGAAATATTATAATTGTAATTTAAAAAATACCATGCCTTCTCATCAAGCGTCAGGCCGTTATATGGGAGAGTTGGTTAAGCAAAAATCGAGAGTTGCTTTCTTAACACATAATCTAAATCTAGAAGGTGCCCCGCTGCAATTACTAGATATAGCAGCTGGCTTTTCTGAGCATGCAGAGCTATCCCCTATTTTCATTTCTGAAAAAGAAGGGGTGCTTGAACAACACATTATAGACTTAGGTTTTGAGGTATTAATTATACCTGACGGCTTGGTGGGCAATTTAGTCGGTGATTATACTAATGCGATTCATGAAATTAAAGCATGGTTACAAAAGCAAAATATCGATCTTTTAGTTGCAAATACAGTACTAAATTTTTGGGGGGTAGATGCAGCAGAGCGTGCTGGAATTCCGTCATTGTGGATTATCCATGAAAGTGAACCTCCATTTTCTCATATCAGCTTTTGGTGTGAGTCTGCAAAATTAGCGGCATTTAAAGCATTAGATAAAGCCTATCAGGTTATTTTTGTCTCTGAAGCGACGAAGGGGCTTTATCAATCTATTGCGCCTAAGCAAAACTTATCAGTGGTTTATAATGGATTAGATCAGTCCATTCTGAAAAGTCGTTTTGTTTTATCTAAAGAAGATGCTCGCAAAGAATTAGATGTGAAAGTAGATGAAACCTATACAGTGCTTATTGGTACTGTGTGTGAGCGAAAAGGGCAGCTTGACTTTGTTAAAGCACTTCATCATTTATATCAATTTTCAGAAAATATGGATATTGGTCGATTTGCCATTGTTGGCGATAGAGCATCACCATACAGTGACAAATTACATCAACTGTATGATTCACTACCTATTGGTTTACAAGAGCGAATCGATATTATTGAAGAAACACGTGATGTAGGGCTTTATTTTTCTGCTGCTGATATTTTTGTCTGTACTTCTTATCTTGAAAGCTTCCCAAGGGTCATTCAAGAAGCCATGTATTGTGAACTGGCTATTGTGACTACCCCTGTTTTTGGTATTAAAGAGCAAGTGAAAGATGGGGTGAGTGCCTATTTTTATAAGCCAAAAGATCATCTAGAGTTGTCGCATCGTTTATCAACACTCATTGCTGATCCGAGTGAACGTCAACGATTGGGAAAAAACGCAAAATTGCATTTACAGCGCTTGCCTGATTATCAAGATATGGTTAATGAGTATGAAGCGTTGATTTTCGAAGCATTACAATAAGGCTAAATAAAAAGGGGGCGCACTATTATTCATTATCATGGTAATATTACGCCCCTAATTTTCTTTGGAAAGTAGAGATATGAAAGGTCGAATTAAGCGATTATTAAGCAAAACGAATCAAAGCCCTGTTCATGTGAATGTGGATATTGTCTGTCAGTATAAGGATCATTATTTTGTCTGTGGTTGGGCTGCGAATACAGCAGCACCAATCAAAACAGAAATGCAGATTAAAGGCGTTGATGGTATTTTTCCTGTTGATCTTTGTACTTATTCTCGCTCAGATGTAGTGAAAGAGCTAAAGCTACCATCTAATGAATATGCTTTTGGTTTTGTTGGCGTGTTTGATGAAAAAGCGATTAAAGACTTCGCATTAGCTTCACTTTGTGTTGAAAGTGGTGTTTTTTCTTTTGCTAATCCTACTTTCCAAACGGTCTCTCATCCTGAGAAATTAATTATTCATGCAGGTAAGTCACTTGAAAAAGTGAAGGCATTTGTTGAATCTCACATCACTATTTCTTGGCCAACGCTTGATGCAAATCATGGCTCTCCAGTAGTAGATAAAGATATTGAATTTTTGAAAGAGACGTTATCGAGTGTGAATATCCATGATGCTAATTTTTTGGATGATTGCGCGCAAGAGTACCTTCCTGAAATCCACAAGGTCTGGCAAAAGCGCCAAGCATTAGCTAATGACGCTGAACTGCTCTCTTTTGGTGATGGGGTGGTAGATCCTATCGTTTCGATAATTGTACCGCTTTATGGGCGATACGATTTTATGCAGCACCAAATTGCACATTTTAGCCAAGATCCTGAGTTTAAGCAGGTTGAGTTAATTTATGTATTGGATGATCCGCGCCTTATCCATGAAGTAAAAGTGACAGCTTATGGTGTTCATCAAATCTTTAAAATGCCATTTAAAGTGGTGTTGTCTGAGCGTAATTTAGGCTTTTCTGGTGCTAATAATTTAGGTGTTAGTTACGCATCAAGCGATCTTATTTTATTATTAAACTCCGATATCATTCCCTCTAAGCCACAATGGTTAGCGCATTATATTGCTCAATATCGTCAGCTAGATAACGTTGGCATTCTTGGAGCAACGTTAATTTACGAAGACGATACGATTCAGCATGCAGGAATGGAATTTAGAGCAGATAGCAGTTATCCCGGCATTTGGATGAATCATCACCCATTAAAAGGGGTGCCTTTGGCGTTTGCCAATTTACCAAGCGTGCAAAAAGTACAATCAACAACAGGCGCTTGTATGTTGATGTCTAAAGCACTTTTTAACGAGGTTGGCGGCTTTAACCCATTGTATGTTTTAGGTGATTTTGAAGATTCTGATCTTTGCCTTAAATGTATTGATAAAGGTTTATCTATCTATTTGTCTGGTGACGTAGTGTTGTACCATTTAGAACGCTTGTCTCAAAATTTGGTGGATGCAGGTGATTGGAAGTTTAAATTAACCATGGTCAATGGCAGCTATCAAGTACACCAATGGCAATCTGTTATCGAGGAACTAACCGCATGAGTCAAGTAAGTAAGCAACGTATTCTATTGATGTCTCATGGCCATCCTGACCTTAATAAAGGTGGGGCTGAAATGGCGGCTTATAGCATGTTTAAAGAGCTAGAAAGCCGTGGTGAAGATGTGTTTTTTCTTGCTCGAACAGGATTAGATCCTCATGGTGGGGCCGCATTTTCAAGTAGAAATAGCCCAAGAGAAATGTTGTTTCACACCACAAATGATGACTGGTTTTTATTTTCAAATTTAAAAACACGCCATTTATGGCAAGAATTCAGAGATATGCTGTTACTGCTAAAGCCTGATGTAATTCATCTGCATCATTATTTTTTATTAGGTATCGAAGTTCTACAAGAGATACGTAATACCTTACCTAAGTGTAAGATAATAGTAACTTTACATGAATATTTAGCGATATGTCATAACAAAGGACAGATGGTAAAAACCTCAGGAAAGTTATGCTATAAAGCGAGCTCTCGTGATTGTTCTGGCTGTTTTCCTGAAAAAGGACCTGGCGAATTTTTCCTTCGTGAACAGTACATTAAGCGTATGTTTGACGTGGTTGATCACTTTATTTCCCCATCACATTTTTTAAAGCAACGTTATGCTGATTGGGGTGTTGAAGAGTCTCGTATTTCTGTTATTGAAAACGGACAAGCACCTCGACAAGAGTTACCTGAAACAAAGCAAAGTGAACTAACGCGTTTTGCCTTTTTTGGTCAAGTGAACCCATTTAAAGGCATCGATATTCTTATTGAGGCTTATTTGATGCTACCTCGCTCGGTAAGACGTAATGTGTGCGTAGATATTCATGGTGCTAATTTTGAGCATCAAGAAGGTGAGTACCAGCAGCATGTTAAAAACCTTTTAGAAATGGCAGGCAGTCAAGTTCGCTTTGTTGGCGGATACGAACCTCATGAAATGCCTGGGTTATTAAATAAAACAGATTGGGTTATTGTACCGTCAAAGTGGTGGGAGAACTCTCCTATCGTGATTCAAGAAGCGTTAAATTATCAAGTTCCTCTGATTGTCAGTGATATTGGTGGCATGAAAGAAAAGGTTGAAGATGGTGTTACTGGTATTCATTTCAGAGCAGGTAAATCAGTTGAGCTTTCAGAGGTGATGGTTTCTGTTATTAAAGATAAATCGATTCGCGATAAAATGAGTAAAGCGATCACACCACCGTTATCAATTACGGAATGTGTTGACCTGCATTTACCATATTATGGGTGCTAAGTGATGGGGACTAATATCGTTAAGCGACCTCAAGCTTTAGGTATCATCGATAGAGTCAGTGATAAGACGTTATCGGGCTGGCTCATGCCTTATGATTTAACGCCAATAATTAAGAAGAATATCCGTGTTTTTATTCGAGGGAAAGAAAATAAAGTTAAACTTACTTGCCATGAAAGAGTTGATTTAAATAAATTTAAAGATGACAACCAGTTTGGTTGTATGCTGAAGTTTGATACTGAGATCACACTAGATGATCTTCAGCATATGAGTGTATTTTATTATTTTGCTCAGCAATTTATTGAAATAACACTGCATGTGTCTTTATTTGAAGCCAAAGTGGATAAAGTCAGTAAAATACAAAATCGTCTTTCTTTGGAGTTTGAATTTTATCGTGCGGATATACCTCGTAGCGAAGAAATTATTGCTGAGATTAATGATGAATTGTTTAGAAGTGATCCTATCCCTGTAGGAACTCTGTCTGAGGATAAGGTTGCGGTTGTTGGCCATCAAAACTATTTATTCTTAAGTGGTGGTTCAAATAATGTGGATGAGATGTACAGTACAGAGGC
Source organism: Aliivibrio wodanis (assembly GCA_000953695.1). Lineage (GTDB taxonomy): Bacteria > Pseudomonadota > Gammaproteobacteria > Enterobacterales > Vibrionaceae > Aliivibrio > Aliivibrio wodanis. Next base: position 249,579 of record LN554846.1, read on the forward strand.
ATCATCTCAAGTGGTTGAGCAATGGCATAAGGTTATTGATTCTCGACGCCAAGCATTAGAGTTGCTAGGGGTTAATTACCTACAACTCCTCATTCCAGAAAAGCAAACCCTATTACCTCAATATTATACTCGTGATATCAAGGTTCCTTCTGATTTATACAATAAGGTATCGTCGCATCCTGTAGTCGTTGATACACTTAACGAATTAAAAGGCTATGCGGATAAATCGTTTTATAAAGTAGATTCGCATATTAATACTCAAGGGGCATGGTGTGTGTTTAATGCGTGTTTAAAAGCATTAAATTTAGAGCCTCTTGAGAATGTGAAGTTACACAAAGCAAATCCTATCGCGGGTGATTTAGCGAATAAATTATATCCTGGGGTAAGCGCATTGCTAGATAATGTGAGCCAGATACCAAGTAATTTATTTGAGTATAAATGTCATATATCAAACCTTCCTGAATCTAAGCCAACAGTTGTTCAGCAGTCGGTGCCTGAAGGTGGAGGTCATATTGGACGAACAATTACTTGGATAAACCCTCAAGCGCAGTTTAAGAAGAAGGTGCTAGTATTTGGCAATTCTTTTTTTGATTTTGGTTCGCAGCAAGAGCATATGTCATGGTGGTTTGCCCACTATTTTTCTGAATTTCAGTTTGTTTGGACACCTGACGTTGATCTTGAGTTAGTAAAAAAGGTTCAGCCAGATATTGTTATTGCTCAGACGATTGAGCGTTTTTTACCTATTTGCCCTGATTGTTAATACATCAAGGCTGTGAGGACAGTATGTTTTCTTTCTTTAAAAAGAAGCCTGTAATTAATGAGCAGGCAGTTAATGAACCATTGAATAATGAAATAATTAATGAACAAGCAGATGAAACTCAATCTATCGATGCGATTGTTGAAAAAGTAATCGCACACATTAATGCTCATCCGATGACTCATTTTCGTAGTGAGAGCGAAGGTGGACCATTAAGGGTTAATACTAATAATAAAGGTCGCTTTGTTCGTTTTAGTTTACAAACAGATGTGTCATTTCATTTAGATACGATTGAAATTTATAACAAAGATGGCCGAAATATTGCGCCTGGAAAAAATACGATTATTAGTTCTTCTTATGATAACGATCTTAAATATTCAGGAGAGGGTGCTTTAGTTGGTAAAAAGAATGGTGGCTGTAACTTCCATACTCAACGAGAAAAAAATCCTTGGCTTATTGTTGATCTAGGTACAGTAAGAAACTTAGATGAAATTGTTGTGTATAACCGTAGTGGGCAATTTTATACCCGAGCGTTAAGTTTAAAGATTGAAAGCAGTTGGGATCTTGTATCATGGCAACCTATTTTTGATAATTGGTCGGTGCTAAAAAATTATCAAAATGAAGGTGATATTTCACCATTAGAAAATGCGCTGTTATATGCAGCAGTACTTGAAGGAACTGTTGCTAAAACACTAATTAATAAATATCGCAGTGACAATGATAATGAAAGTGCATTAAAGATACATAATTTAGTTAATGGTTTAGTGAGAAAGCATGGTTTAGCGTTGGGGCCACATGGTTTTACTCAAACATTCGAGTTGAGCAGTCCTGAGCGAAAAAAACTGGTGTTCAGTGAGCTTGCGCTGATCCTAAAAGTGATTAACGAAGACTTTGGTGCACCTGCATTTATTTCGTCTGGCACATTACTTGGTATTGTTCGTGATGGTCAATTTATTGGTCATGACGATGATGTTGATATTTGTTATATCAGTCAGGTTGAAACCGAAGAAGAAGTATTAAGTGAACGTATTCGTTTAATGGAGTTTTTGAAAACCAAAGGCTTTAATACTGCTTTTTCTGGTATTGCTCATTATTGGTGCCACACACCTAAAGGTATAAATTTAGATATTTTTACTGGTTTTACCGAAGAAGGTTTCTGTAGTATGAATCCGATTGGGCGTAGAGAAGTAAAAGCAGAAGATGTTTTACCATTACAAAAAATCCAATCGAATGGGGTTGAGTTGTATTTACCTCGTAACCCAGAGCCATTATTAGTCTTGAACTATGGCCCTAATTGGAAAACGCCAGATCCACTATGGACGTTCAATTGGGGTAAGGCAAAGCAAGATTTTCAGTTTTTATATTTGTAGGTGAGTAAATGAAAACCGTTATTACTTTTGGCACTTATGATGTCTTCCATGTTGGGCATATTAATTTGATACAACGAGCGGCTCAATTCGGTGATCGATTAATTGTTGGTGTATCAACTGATAAGCTGAACTTCGATAAGAAAGGCCGTTACCCGATTTACTCTGAAGATGATCGAATGAAGATCATTAATAGCTTACGTTATGTGAATTTATGCTTCCCTGAAGAGTCACTAGAGAAAAAAGCAGAGTATATTCAATATTACAAAGCAGATGTTCTTGTTATGGGCGATGATTGGGAAGGTCGATTTGACCACCTAAAAGAATACTGCGAAGTTGTTTATTTACCTCGCACACCATCAGTTTCAACGACTGAATTAATTGAAGTTATTAGCACTACAGCTCGTAAATAGGTTTTTTATGCTTGCCAAAATCAGACAGCGATTGGCTAAAGTCCATTGGCTTGCTTTGTTGTATCGAAAATATGTGCGTCGCCTTCCAATGACAAGTTGCTATGCTGATGTTTGTCGAATTCAGCATGATGAGCTTTCAAGGTTATCTTTAAACTCTACTCATGTGATCTCTTTTATTTATCTGTTAAATGAAGAAAACAGAGGGCATCTTGACTCTGTAATTCGAGATTTAACACAGCAATCAAGCAATCATTGGCAATTAATTATTATTGGTAATAATGCTGAGTTATTAGCTCTCCAGACAAGATTAGAACTTTTGGAAAGTGATGCTCGCTTTAAAAGAGTAGGTTGTGAAGATAAATCATCAGCTTTTTATCAAGCAGTGAAGGCAACAGAGGGGAAATTGGTGTGTTTTCTTCATCATGCACCTAAAGTTCATTGTCATTTTGTATCTACCTTACAGCATTACCACCAACAATTTAAAACCGATTTTTATTATTTTGATCATGACCACTTAAGTGAGTCGAGTGACAGGGTAGACCCTGAGTTAAAACCTGATTGGAATCCAGATCTGTTTTTATCTAAAGATAATGTTTCTCAATCATTAGTAATAGATAGAGAGTATTTATTAACTCAAGAGCAAAAAAACGTATTTTCTTTTGATGGTGAATTATACCGTTTGCTAGTAAGCCAAATAAGCAGTGAATCTGTCTTTCATATTCCATATGTACTTTTTCATCAGCGATTAGTGATTACTGAAACAAGTCAAGAAAGAGAGTATAAAACATCTTTATTACAGGAATTATCTGAGCAGGTAGAACCTGGCTTAATTGAAGGCAGTTTTCATATTAAGTGGCCTTTACCTAAAGAATTACCTTTAGTATCGATTATTATCCCAACTAAGAATGGTTTTGATCTTGTAAAAACCTGTTTATCTTCTTTATATGAGAAAACACAATACACTAATTTTGAAGTGATTTTGGTTGATAATGGGTCAGATGATGCGGAGGCTATTCAGTACTTTTCGGATCTTGCTGAGCAAGGCAAAGTGAATTTGCTGTCTTATGATGCACCCTTTAACTATTCTGCTATTAATAATTTTGCGGTTAAACAGGCGAAAGGTGATGTTCTTGTATTTATGAATAATGATATTGAAGTGATATCTGAACATTGGCTTGATGAAATGGTCGCTCAAGCATTACGTCCTAATATTGGTTGTGTTGGTGCAAAGCTTTTTTATCCTAATGATTTAATTCAGCATGCTGGTGTAATTATTGGATTGTGGGGGTGTGCTGGCCATAGCCATAAATTGGCATCGATGCAAGACGATGGCTATTGTGGTCGTTTAAAACTAGTACAGAACTATTCTGCTGTAACCGCAGCGTGTTTAGCGATTAGAAAAGAAACCTTTTGGGCAGTGGGTGGCTTTAATGCTGAAGATTTAGCAGTTGCCTTTAATGATGTTGATTTATGTCTGAAAGTTGAAAAACTAGGCTACCGAAATCTGTGGACTCCATACGCAGAACTTTATCATTATGAGTCAATCAGTCGTGGGCCAGAAGACACACCAGAGAAAAAAGCCAGAGAACAAAAAGAGATAGCTTATATGCGAAATACTTGGAAATTAGACGAGATAACTGACCCTGCGTATAATCCGTGGCTTACTCAAATAAAAGAAGATTTTTCGATAGGTGATGTGTAATGAAAATTAAATTAGCAGCAATTGCCCGTGATGAAGCTGCCTATTTGCCTGAGTGGATTTTTCATCACCTTTGGTTTGGGTTTGATGAAATAGAAGTATATGTCAATAATACCGTTGATAACTCAATTCCTTTACTTGAGAACATTGCTCAAAAGCATCCCGTAGTCATTACTAATGCGGATGACCTATTTGAGAAATCGAATGGTGATTTTCAATTTAAAGCTTATAGAGAGTTAGCAAAAAAATCGAAAGAAGAAGGGTTTACTCATTTACTCTTTTTAGATATTGATGAATTTTGGACTCCTTTAGATTTTGAAACCTCAATTCATAAAGCACTTGAGAAATTAAATACGCCTCAAGTGACGTGTTTTGAGTGGCTTCTGCATTGTAATGAATTTTTATTCATGTCTTGCTTTGAAGATGAGTTAAAAGTAAAACGCAGTAATCACGTTAAATCTTTATTTCAGTTAGATGCGCCTTTTGAAAAAATTGGGGCACATAATATTATTGGCTCTGAACTTTCTTATTCACTTGCTGATGGCCAATCATATGATTTTGGTGATGATATTCATTGTGCTGTTTTGGCTCAAGAGCATCAGTTATCACCAGTAAAAGATTTTTTTGTTATCCATCGCATGTACCGCAGTGAGCTTGAATATATTTCTTTGCTTGGTAGAGGTAGACCAAGTAGCAAAAAAGTGAAAAATAATCGTTCTGGGTACTATAAATCGACAGATAAAATGGAAGTTGTTGAGGTAGCAAAAGCCCCTTATGCTGCGTATCAAAAAAAATGGATTCAATTTGTTGAAGATTTAGCGTTAGAGAAAGAAATTAGAGTAGCACAAGAGTTTATTACTGCACGTTTTGACTCTGTGTTATTAAATGCTAAATCTGCACCTCAAGATGAAAAAGCACTGTATTTGAAATTATTTCGTGGCATTTCATTAGATCAAGTACAGCAGACGATTCATGAAGTGAAAGAAAGTTTAAAACTTAGTTATACAATGGAACGTTTTCAGAAAGAGATCTCCTTCCGAAAAGTTATAGGGTTAGTTAAGTGTAAGCTTTTGATCCTTGTTGGTAAGCACGATCAAGCTGCGAGATACATGCTTGAACATTCTTTATTGGACCCTACAAGCGTTTCTGTTGAGAGCAATTCTGTAATCACGGATATTGATTTTGCGTTAACTAAAAGTAGTGTGAAGAAAAATGCGGTTTTTTATCGGGATATGGCGATATCTTTATATAAAAGAAGAGAGCTAGATTTAGCGAAACTGTACATTGAAAAAGCACGTCAATTAGCGCCAAGGGATACCTATATTTGTAATTTAGAGTCGCAAATAAAATGGGAGTTAGTCTTACCAAAAACTCAAGGATGCTAGCTTATGTCTTTATTTGTCTTACTATTATTTATAGCCACTATTTTTGGTTTAATTAAATTTCAAAATAATGCCGGTTCCGTTTTTGGAACCGTGCTGATCATTCTTTATACCTCATCGATTATCTCGACAGAAGAACTCGTTAATAGTTTTTCAAATCAGGGATTGTTAACGCTAATTCTGTTGATGGTGTGTTCTTTAGTATTAGAAAAAACACGTTTATTGCGTTTAATTGCCAAGGCGGTCTTAAAGCCTAGTTATGATATTACTTGGCTTCGCTTATTTGGATTAACTACGATTGCCTCGGCGTTTTTAAATAATACCGCAGTGGTATCCACCATGTTAGCGCCAATTCGAAATAATCCTTATCACGCCGCAAGTAAATTATTACTTCCTCTTTCTTATGCTGCTATTTTGGGTGGTACATTAACTCTGGTAGGAACCTCTACTAATTTAATTGTGAATAGTTTGGTTCTTGAGGCGGGTTTACCATCTCTTGAGTTTTTCGATTTTACTAAAGTGGGTGCATGTGTTGTTATTGTGTGTGGTGTAGCACTATTTCTTTTAAGTCGATTTTTACCTGAACATCACATGAAAACGGAAGATGTTCAGAGTTATTTAATTGATTCTAAAGTAAAAGAAAATTCAACCTTGATTGGTAAAAGTATTGAGAATAATGGATTACGCCATTTAGAATCCTTATTTTTAGTAGAAATAATGAGAAAAGGGGCATTATTAAGCCCTGTTGTGCCAACGGAAGTGATCCAAGCTAACGACAGACTTATATTTAGTGGTGATATCACTAAGGTCATGCAACTAAGTCAATTTGATGGGTTGTCTTTATTTGCTAATGAAAACGGGTTACCACTAGCAAATCTTACAGAGGTGGTTGTTAGACCTGAGAGTGTGTTATTAGGTAAAACGTTAAAAATGAGTGGTTTTCGAGCTTTATTTGATGCGGCAGCAGTTGCGATTAAGCGAGATGGAAACCCGATTTCAGGTAAGCTAGGTGACGTAACTATTCAAGCAGGTGATTACTTAGTTTTAGCGGTTGGTAAAGATTTTAAATCTAGGAAGAATGTAGGGAAAAACTTTATTGTTATCAGTGGTGTTGAACCAGACAGCATGCTTAGTGGTGGAAGAGAGTGGTTGGCTATTGGGGGCTTTTTTAGTGCTATTGCATTAGCCGCATTTGGCATTATTTCACTATTTAAAGGTATGTTTTTATTACTTGGTCTTTTATTAGCGACTAATTGTTTAAGCTCTTCTGAGATTTTACGACGATTACCTATCAATATCTGGTTGATCATTGCTTCTGCTTTATCTCTTTCTCAAGCGTTAACAAATAGTGGTTTACTACTGATGCTTGATGATCTTATTCGTAATTCTTCATCCTCACTCTCGCCATTAGGCGCTTTAATTGTAGTGTATCTTCTAACTTGGATATTAACAGAGCTAGTCACTAATAATGCGGCAGCTGCGTTACTGTTTCCAATCGCATATGGAGTATCGCTAAGTTTAGATGCAAATCCAATGGCATTTATTATGGCGGTAGCCTTTGGCGCTAGTGCCAGTTTTGTTAGCCCTTATGGTTACCAGACAAACCTGATGGTCTTTAATTCGGGGCAATATAGTATTAAAGACTTTATGAAAATAGGGTTTCCTCTAAGTTTGGTTTATGGAGTTACTGCGATCAGTGCTATTTTATGGGTATTTGGGTTATAATTTTTTCAATTCAATTTTTAATGATTAGGGACAGTGAATGAACATTTCACCATCACGTATGACACATTTAAAGCAGCTAGAGGCGGAGTCGATTCACATTATACGTGAAGTGGCGGCTGAGTTTGATAACCCGGTAATGCTTTACTCTGTTGGTAAAGATTCTTCGGTTATGCTGCACTTAGCAAAAAAAGCGTTTGCCCCTGGCATTCCTCCATTTCCTCTTATGCATGTTGATACTACGTGGAAGTTTAAAGAGATGATCCAGTTCCGTGATTACATGGCGGAAAAAGTGGGTATGAAGCTGATTGTTCATCAAAACCCTGAAGGTGTTGAAATGGGCATTAACCCGTTTGTTCACGGTTCATCTAAGCATACAGATATCATGAAAACTCAAGGCTTAAAACAAGCGTTAGACATGAATGGATTTGATGCGGCTTTTGGTGGCGCACGTCGTGATGAAGAGAAATCTCGTGCTAAAGAGCGTGTTTACTCTTTCCGTGATGAACACCATCGTTGGGACCCGAAAAACCAACGTCCTGAGTTATGGAACATCTATAACGGCAAAGTGAATAAGGGCGAGAGTATTCGTGTATTCCCTCTTTCTAACTGGACTGAGCTTGATATTTGGCAGTATATCTACCTAGAAAGCATCGAAATCCCTGAGTTATACCTATCAAAACCTCGTCCAGTTGTTGAGCGTGACGGTATGTTAATCATGGTTGATGATGAGCGTATGGAGCTGAAAGAAGGCGAAGTTGCTGAAGAGAAGATGGTACGTTTCCGTACTCTTGGCTGTTACCCATTAACGGGTGCGGTTGAATCTGAAGCGACAACGCTTCCAGAAATTATTCAAGAAATGCTACTTACTACGACATCTGAGCGCCAAGGCCGAGCAATCGATCATGATTCTTCTGGCTCGATGGAGAAGAAAAAGCGCGAAGGGTATTTTTAGGCGAAGAGCAGAAGGCGAGAAGCGAGAAGCGGGGACGGACTTCGTCCTGCGAGAGGCGAGGGAAAGCAAAGGCAAAAGCGAAGAGATTCGTTCTTTGAATGATATCAATTAATTAAGGATTAATGAGGTTTGGCACTCGCTTCTCGCAGCGAAGCGATCTCAAATCTCGGTTCTCAATATGACTCCATATGAAATAAAACAAAACGATTCAGTTAGCGATGATGTGGTGTGGCATAACTCTACGGTTACTCATGAAGATCGCGCTAAACAGAAAAACCAAAAGCCAGTGGTACTTTGGTTCACCGGGCTTAGTGGTTCAGGTAAATCAACAGTGGCGAATGCGGTTGAAAGTAAACTGTTAAGTCTTGGTAAGCACAGTTATTTACTAGATGGTGATAACGTTCGTCATGGTCTGAATAAAGACTTGGGCTTTAGTGATCAAGATCGTGTTGAAAACATTCGCCGTATTGGTGAAGTAGCTAAGCTGTTTGTTGATTCTGGTGCGATTGTGTTAACGGCGTTTATTTCTCCGTTTATTGCTGATCGAACTCAGGTACGTGAATTACTCAGTGAAGACCAATTTTTAGAGGTGTTTATTGATACGCCTTTAGAAGTGTGTGAGCAACGTGATCCAAAAGGCTTATACAAGAAAGCTCGCGCAGGTGAGATCAAGCATTTCACCGGTATTGATTCAGAGTACCAAGCGCCAATTAACGCTGAAATCCATGTGAAAACAGCGAACAAATCAATTGAAGAGTGTGCAGAGCAAATTGTTAGCGCATTAATAACAAAAGAATATATTTAAGAGCAGGGGGCGAGAAGCGAGTAAAAGAAAAAGCAGGAGGCTGTATGAATTACGAAACATTGGAAGTTTGGCAGCGTAGTGTTGATTTATCAGTTTCTATTTACGAGTTGATGAAACATAGCCGTGATTTTGGTTTTAAAGATCAAATTTGCCGAAGTAGCGTCTCTGTCCCAAGTAATATTGCAGAAGGTTGTGAACGAATTCATTTAAAAGAAAAGATTAACTTTCTGTCTATTGCTAAAGGCTCTCTTGGAGAGTTAAAAACACAAATAATTATAGGCGGTCGAATAGGGTATATCCCATTAGATCGTGTTGAACAATTAAAGAGTGAGTGTGAGACATTATCCAGAATGTTGGGTTCTCTTATCTCTCACAATAAAAATAGAATTAATTAAACATTTAAGCAGGTGAAAGCTTGGCTTTTCGCTCCTCGAAGCGAAGCGCCCTCGCTCCTCACCTCCTTTATGACCGAGGAAATTATGTCCCACTCTTCAGAACTAATAGCTACAGACATCGAAGCGTATTTAAAAGTACATGAAAATAAAGATCTACTGCGTTTCTTAACGTGCGGTAACGTGGATGATGGTAAATCAACACTAATTGGTCGTCTGTTATTTGATTCAAAATTAATTTATGAAGATCAAATGGCGGCTATCGAGAAAGATTCTCAAAAGTTTAATACAACAGATGGTGATTTTGATTTAGCTCTTTTAGTAGATGGTTTGCAATCTGAACGTGAGCAAGGCATTACCATTGATGTGGCTTACCGTTATTTCTCAACTGATAAGCGTAAGTTTATTATTGCAGATACTCCAGGGCACGAGCAATACACTCGTAACATGGTTACTGGTGCATCAACGTGTGATTTAGCGATTGTAATGGTTGATGCTCGTCGTGGTATTCAAACGCAGACTCGTCGTCATAGTTACATTTGTTCTTTGCTGGGCATTAAGCACATTATTGTAGCTATCAATAAGATGGACTTAATGGAGTATAGCCAAGAAGTATATCAGCAGATTAAAGCCGATTACCGCGAGATGGCGAAAAGCTTTAATATTGATGATATTCGTTTTGTACCTATTTCAGCCTTGAATGGTGATAACGTAGTGAACCCAAGTGAAGCGATGGATTGGTATCCAGGTGCAACACTAATGAAGTTGCTTGAAACGGTAAAAGTGGATCAAGACAAAAACCTTGAGCACATGCGTTTCCCTGTTCAATATGTGAATCGTCCAAATCTAGATTTTCGTGGCTTCTGCGGTACATTAGCATCTGGTATTGTTCAAGTTGGTGATGAAGTGACTGCCATTCCTTCTGGTAAATCATCAACAATAAAATCTATCTATACGTTTGATGGTGAACTGGATTCAGCTCAGCCAGGTCAAGCTATTACGATTACCCTTGAAGATGAAATTGATGTTTCTCGTGGTGATATGTTGGTGCATAAAGGTCATGAACCATCAACAACAAGTGAGTTTGATGCTCATATTGTGTGGATGGATGAGAACCCATTACGTACACAGAAAGAATATACCTTTAAGTTTGCAACTAAATCTTGTGCAGGTAAAATTTCACAACTTGAACATAAAATTGATGTGAATACACTTAAGCAGCATATAGAGAAGTATGATTCTTTAGAGCTAAATGAAATCGCATTAGCTTCAATTAGCTTAACTGATAAAGTAGCGATTGATGAATATCAAAACCTTCCTCAAACTGGAGCGTTTGTTGTTATTGATCGTCACACGAATGTTACTGTTGGTGCTGGTATGGTCTCTGCTCTTCGAAGCGAAGCGTCTTCGGATCTAGTCTCTCGAACTTATTCTTCTGCTGAAAAAGAATTGAATGCATATGTTCGTAAACATTTCCCAGAATGGGGTTGTGGTGAGATCTAAATAAGCCACTACTTAGATTACTATAAATCAAAAAAAGCTCGCTATATCAGCGAGCTTTTTTTTAACTATTATTTATTAGAAATATGTACTAAAGAGTACTTATTGAAGCTTCTTGCTAGGAAGTGACTGTTGTGATTTTTTAATAAAAGAAGTAATTCGCCATACATAAGCTAAACAAAGGTGATAAACACCAAACATAGCTAAGAAGGCATAAAACATAATGCTTTCTGAAATGCCAATATATTCAGCCCAGATACCAATAGCTGCACAGGTTGATGCACCACTACAAATAAGCAATAGAGAAGCGGTAGGGCTTAATCCTAAACGTTGACATATATGGTGTAAGTGTTCTCTGTCTGGCTTAAATGGTGATTTTCCTCGCTTTATACGACGGATCATAACGGTAGTCATGTCCATTAATGGAATGGCAATTAGCCACAGTGCAGTCACTGGGCGTAAAGGCGCTTCAGTTCCCTCTTGGCTTGATAATAGCAGTAACCAGATCACGGTAAAGCCGATTAACATGCTGCCCGCATCCCCCATGAATACTTTTCTGGTTTTACCAAAAGCACCAAGGTTAAATAAGATATAAGGCAAAGTCGCAATACAAAGAACAAGGCAAAAATAGGCCAGAGATTGATTACCACTAAACGCCAGTAAAAAGCCTAAGCTGCCAAAGGTAACACAAGATAAACCTCCTAATAATCCGTCAATCCCATCCACCATATTAAAGGCATTAATAGCACCTATAACGGCAAAAATAGTAATAATATAGCCACTTGCCCCTAATGAAACTTCACCAAAGCCAAACATATTACCTAAGGAAGCTAAGCTGATATCAGCGAAATACATCATTAAAATGGATAAAATAGCTTGAACAATAAACCGAATTTTAAAACTGATGTCGTATTTATCATCAATTGCACCAATCGACGTCAGCACCAAAATACAGAATGCATAAAGCTCGGAGTGTGGTAATAAAGTAGGGTTATTAAATAAATACTGAACAATGATTAAACAGATAGAGATCCCGCCAATAAGGGGAACTTGACCTGTATGAAATTTTCGTTCATTAGGCTTATCAACTAAGCCAATTTTACGAGCGGCTTTGCGTAAGATAAAGAGATACGCTAAAGAGGACATGAATACAAAGGTTAAATCTAATAGCATAATAAATTACAGCGTTAGCGTTAAATAAAAGGAGAAAGACATCAGTTAAGATCCTTCAAGCAAGCGGATAATTATATCATTAATTGTTTATTAGAAGGAGCGTAAATCCATTTCATTATGTGAACAAATAGGCAATTACTTTTCTTTTACGCCACTCCTTCTGCTATTCTCCCAAGGTCTTAGGCTATTTTGTGAGTTTACCCATGTCGCTTCCTCCACTACTTTTTGCACAACAAACATCATTTGAACACATGGTGATCTTTTCTGTTTTGAGCTGTGAATCAAATACACTAGCTAACGTAAAGAAAACCGCCGTGCAGCTATCTCCATTGGATGAAAATGAAGTTGTTCAGGCTTTAAATGAGTTAATTGAACAGAAATTATTGCAGAAAGAGGGGAGTAAAATAGTCTTCACACCTCAAGGGTTTGCTAAAGGGTTGATTGCTGTCGCTCATGTTGATAGTGAGAGTATAGACCGTTTGATGAGGGCTAATGCAGGCACCGATAAGGCCCCTTATGCTGGTCTATTTGCTTTCTTACTAGGGCATGATTGGTTTGTTACTTCAAGCAAGTTACTGACTTTATTTTCAGAATTAACCGAACAATCCTTGAGTTTGTGTTCAGACTCAAGTAGCTGGCATTTAAATGGCTATATGTGGGAAACTATGTTTGCTCAAATCATGATGAGTAACTGGTATTGCTTGATGATGGAACGCCCCAATAAAGATGAGTTTGAAGTGGCTTTAGAGGTACTCGGTGATTGGCATCTTAATCAATTTGATGTGAATTTTTCATTTGATAAATGGTGCTTTGCTAACAAGATAAAAAGTAATCACCTATTTGATTCACCTCACTTTGATAGTGCTTACCTTAGTCATCGAAACCAATTTCGCCCTTTAGAATCATCAAAGATCTCTTTTACTCATTTATGTGATTTGGCTTTAGTCAGTGTTCTCGACCCTTCTTTGTTACCTAAAGTAAAAGAGAATTTAACGATGGCGTTTCATCATATGTCGCCCTTGTCTGCGACCTATTGGCAGCAGTCAATCGACTTTATTACCGCGAGTGATGAGGTATTAATCCAACATTTTGAAAACCCAGATCGTTGGTTGGCTTCTTTAGTAAATAAGCAAACATTAAGAGGTAAACAAGGCCAAATCGCGTGGGGGCGAATGTTGATTGAATCGATTATGGCTTATCGTTTACGTGATAATACCGATGTATGGATTGGCTTAATGACATTGGCTAAAAATCAAGTGGTGACTACATTACTTGAATCTACTGATAACTTTGCGTTGGCGCAGGTAGCCAAGAATGCGTTAGCAAGATTGGTTGATCAAGAAACCCCATTAATTCATGTCGCTTCTCCTTGGCAGCAGTGGTTAACACGTATCGACGGTGTATTAAATACTCAAGTTGCAAGTAAAGAACGGTTAATTTGGCAACTTGAGCCGTTAGCAATGAAGGTTGATGCCAAAATACAGGTTAAGAATAAGCGTGGTTGGAGTCAGGGACGAAAAGTCGCTTTAGATAAGTTTGGTTATAAACATAAAGAGCTGTTGAGCCCAAGTGATACGGCAATTCTTTCTGCTGCCTCTTATGACGGTATGATCTGGGGTGGTGGCTCAAAAGTGACTAAGCCTGTTGCCCATGCCTTGTGTGATGCTGATAATCTTTATGATCATAATGGTGAACAAGTCTCTTTTTATCGAGATACGCCTCTATTAGTGTGGCACTCAGTTGGTGAAGAGTTGGCATTTGAGGTATACCCTTATTATTCGGAGCGTACTTGTGCTCAGCCTTGGTTGTATAAATCGGATGGCAGTGTGTTTCGCTTTATTGATGCGCCTGAGCAGTTAACTGAGTTTTTGGAAGAGTTAAGAGCTCGTGATCCGCATTTTCCTGCTACTCAAACGGCAGAGTTAATTTCTGTTTTGGGTGATAACGTGCATTGGTTTGATATTGATGAGCAGCAAGGGACGGTCAAACGAGGTGAGTGTGTTACTGAGCCTCAACTGTGGCTAGCTTGGAATGGTATGTCGTTGGATGTCGCCATTGAATATGGTTCACAAGATAACAGCGTGAGTTGGCCTCCTGGTAAAGGAGCTGAGTGGGAAAGTGGCTTTAATGGCATTTGGTATCAACGTGATCTTGCCAATGAAAAACGTCAAGCTAACTTGCTAGTTAAAGAGCTCGGTTTAGAAAAAAGTAAAGAGTTTACTTGGCAAATTAAAGGTGAATCAGCATTAGAGTTTATTACTCAAATTGATGGTGAGTTGAGTGTGGCTTTGCATTGGAAAGCGGACAGTCAGCAAGTAAAAGTGATTGGGGTTGATAATTTTTCAATGTCTATTAATCAAAAGCAGAATTGGTTTGAGGTTGATGGTCGAGTCAATATTGATGGCGATTTAGAGATGGATCTTCGTCAATTATTAGCGCATCACCGTACTGGTTTCGTGAGTTCTGATAATTCGTCGTTAACGGTATTAATTTCTGAGCAATTACGTCGCCAATTGAGTTTATTGGATAGTTTGGTTAATGACGATCATTTGGTTGATCAACGCATGGCGTATCCGTTGCAAAAGCTGGTCGAGTCGATGTCGGCCAACAGTGATGATGCGTGGGATAAATTAGTTGATGAATGGCGCGTAAAACCAGAATTAGATGCTGATTTGTTATTGCCATTACGAGATTATCAAACAGAGAGTGTGTTATGGGCGGCGCATTTATCACAGCATGGTTTTGGTGCTTGCCTTGCTGATGACATGGGTTTAGGTAAAACGCTACAAGGGTTAACCTTGTTGAGTCATTATCGCGAGCAAGGCCCAAGTTTGGTGGTGTGCCCGAAATCAGTACTGACCAATTGGCAACAAGAAGCAGAGCGTTTTACTCCTAATTTAGTGATGATTGATTTAGAAGCGTGTGATGATCGTTTAGCGGCAATTAAAGCGGCTGGCCCAAGTGATGTGGTGGTTCTCAGTTATGGTTTGGTGACGCGTTTAGCTGAAGCATTAAATGATATTGAGTGGAATTGTGCGGTGCTTGATGAAGCTCAGCAGATTAAAAACCCTCAAGCGAAACGTTCAAAAGTGGTGTTTGGATTACAAGCAGCGCATCGTTTTGCTTTATCGGGGACGCCTGTTGAAAACCATTTAGTTGAGTTGTGGAGCCTGTTTTCTTTCTTAAACCCTGGTTTACTGGGTGATCTTAAATCGTTCCGTTCTAAATACTCACAAGCTGCGAAGCAACAGCAAGATATGTTGCGATTAAAAGCCTTGGTGAGTCCATTTATTATGCGTCGTACCAAAGCGGAAGTATTAACTGAGTTACCTGCAAAAACAGAAGTGGTTCATCATGTTGAATTATCAAATAAAGAGCGTACGGCTTATGAAGCGGTAAGAAAAGAGTCTCTAGCAAACTTAAAGAGTGAATCAAGCCGTGGTGTGGTTGAGGTGTTTGCGGCGCTAACCAAATTGCGTCAGATCTGTTGTGATCCGAGTTTGGTTTTTGATTCGATGAAAGAGGAAACAAGCACAAAGTTAGCTGAAGCACAGAGTTTGATAGAGGAAGCATTAGATGGTGATCATAAGGTATTGGTGTTCAGTCAATTTGTTGGAGTTTTGCAACGCTTTTCAGCGCAGTTAACAGAGTCGAATATTTCGTTCAGTTATCTTGATGGGAAATTGAGTACCAAGAAGCGTCAGGCGGCAATTGATGCGTTTAAAGATGGCACTAATTCAGTGTTTTTGATCAGTTTAAAAGCCGGCGGTACAGGACTAAATTTAACAGAAGCGGACACGGTGATTCACATTGATCCTTGGTGGAACCCTGCGGTTGAAGATCAAGCCAGTGACCGTGCCTATAGAATGGGACAACAAAAGCCTGTAACGGTTTATCGTTTAGTGACAAATAATACCATTGAAGAGAAGATCATCGCTTTACATCATGATAAGCGTGATCTGGCTGATCAAGTGCTGTCGGCGAGTTCGAGCAGTAAGACGTTAGACCCACAGCAGCTGTTAGGGTTGTTGGAGGGGTAAGAGCTTGAAATACAGGTTTCAGGAGGGGTTATTTTGATGATGGTTGAATCGAGTGAATAGTTAACTTGATTTATGCTCTTCCTGAAACCTGAGTCCTGAACCCTGAACCCTATGCTTTTATTTTTGCTCTTATAGCAGCGAAGCGGTCTAGTTTCTAGTTAGCGCAGCGTATAGTCTCTAACCTTCATTTACTTTATAATCGAATTAGATAAATTTCCCTACAGGATAATAAAAATGAAAATTGCCATTGCTGGAACTGGTTATGTTGGCTTATCAAATGCGGTATTACTTGCACAGCATAATGAAGTGATAGCCGTTGATATCATGGCTGAAAAGGTGGCTTTAATTAATAAGAAACAGTCACCGATCTCAGACGTTGAAATTGAAGATTTTCTTGCCAATAAAGAATTAAACCTTACTGCAACGTTGGATAAAGAGTCAGCGTATAAAAATGCTGAATATGTAGTTATCGCCACCCCGACCGATTACGACCCAGTAACTAATTACTTTAATACTGGTTCGGTTGAAGCGGTAATAAAAGACGTTATGGCAATTAACCCTGACGCAATCATGGTAATTAAATCAACCGTTCCTGTTGGGTATACTGAACGTATTAAGCAAGAATTAGGCTGTGACAATATTCTGTTTTCACCTGAGTTTTTACGTGAAGGCCGTGCACTATTTGATAATTTACATCCTTCTCGAATTATTGTGGGTGAGCAATCTGAGCGTGCAGAGGTGTTTGCTAACTTGTTAGTACAGGGTGCTATCAAAGAAGATATTGATGTTTTACTAACAAATTCAACGGAAGCTGAAGCGGTTAAGTTATTTTCTAATACTTATCTTGCAATGCGTGTTGCCTATTTTAATGAACTGGACTCTTATGCTGAAGCGCATGGCTTAGATGCTCGTCAAATAATTGAAGGTGTTGGTTTAGACCCTCGTATTGGCAATCACTATAATAATCCATCGTTTGGTTATGGCGGTTATTGTTTACCAAAAGACACTAAGCAGCTATTAGCTAATTATCAAGAAGTGCCAAATAATATTATTGGTGCGATTGTAGATGCTAACCGGACTCGTAAAGATTTTGTTGCTGAAGCGATTATGAAGCGTGAGCCTAAAGTAGTAGGCATTTATCGTTTAATTATGAAAGCAGGGTCGGATAATTTCCGTGCCTCTTCAATTCAAGGCATTATGAAGCGTTTAAAAGCCAAAGGGATTGAAGTGGTGGTCTATGAGCCAGTGTTAAAAGAAGCTGACTTCTTTAACTCTCGTGTGATGACTGATTTGAATGAATTTAAACAACTTTCAGATGTGATTGTCTCGAACCGTATGATGGAAGAGTTAGCTGACGTCGAGGGTAAAGTGTATACCCGAGATCTGTTCGGTAGTGATTAAAAGCGGAATTAAGACTGCTTTACTTATAGATTCAGGTGAGGAATACAGTACCTACGGTATTCCTCACTGAATTTTAGCTTTTATTATTTAACTTGATGGTGCTTTAAGTATTAATGGTCGTGAGCTTCACCTGCTCCTTTAGGGTAACGAATAGACTCAACCAGATCTTGAACATCTTTTGGTACTTCTGCGGTTACTTTATTTACTACAATCGACACTATGAAGTTCACACACATACCTAGCGTACCGATCCCTTCTGGGCTGATACCAAACCACCAGTTGTCAGGTGTGCTTGCAGCAGGATTAATGAACTTAAAGTAAACGATGTAAGCCGTAGTAAAGGTAACACCGGCGACCATACCTGCAATCGCGCCTTCCTTATTCATCTTCTTATAGAAAATACCTAAGATAATAGCAGGGAAGAAAGAGGCCGCAGCCAAGCCGAACGAGAAGGCGACCACCTCTGCAACAAAGCCTGGTGGATTTATTCCTAAGTAGCCAGCACCAACGATGGCAACGATGGCGGCAAGGCGGGCAGCGAGTAACTCTTGTTTATCGGTCATGTTTGGCTTAAAGCCTTTTTTCAATAAATCATGAGAGATAGAAGTCGAGATTACCAGTAATAAGCCTGCAGCCGTTGATAATGCAGCAGCTAAGCCACCGGCAGCCAACAAGGCAACAACCCAGTTTGGTAAGTTTGCTAGTTCAGGTGATGCTAGAACGATAATATCTCGGTTGATGTCCATTTCATTACGCTCATCACCAGAGTAGAACATTTTACCATCGCCATTTTTATCTTCCCAACCAACTAGACCCGTGTCTTCCCAGTTTTTATACCAACTCGGAGCATCCGCAGCGGCAACACCTTGGTTATCGGTTCCATTAATGGTTTCAATCATATTTACACGAGCAAACGCGGCAACCGCAGGTGCTGTGGTGTATAGGAATGAAATAAACAGTAATGCCCAACCCGCAGAGATGCGTGCATCTTTAACACGAGGTACAGTGAAAAAACGAATAATTACATGAGGAAGACCCGCAGTACCTACCATTAGTGCAGCACAGATAAAGAATACGTCAACCATGCTCTTAGAGCCGTCGGTATAAGGTGTAAACCCTAGCTCAGTAGTCAAGCCATCGAGTTTATCCAGTAGGTATACCTCTGAACCGGTAACTGTAGAGCCCATACCAACTTGAGGGAATACATTACCCGTCATCATGATTGAGGTGAAAACAGCAGGAACAAGGAAGGCGAAAATGAGAACACAGAATTGAGCAACCTGCGTATAAGTGATGCCTTTCATGCCGCCTAATACCGCATAGAAAAATACGATCCCCATACCAATGATGATGCCGATGTTAATGTCAACTTCTAGGAATCGAGAGAACACAACACCAACCCCACGCATTTGCCCTGCCACATAAGTGAAAGAGACAAAGATGGCACAGAACACAGCAACCATACGAGCGGTGCGTGAGTAGTAACGCTCACCGATAAAGTCGGGCACAGTGAACTTACCAAATTTACGCAGGTAAGGGGCAAGACAAAGTGCTAATAATACATAGCCGCCAGTCCAACCCATTAGATATACAGCGCCATCATAACCAACAAAGGAAATGATACCCGCCATTGAAATAAATGACGCTGCCGACATCCAGTCAGCGGCGGTTGCCATGCCGTTGGCTATTGGGTGAACCCCACCACCTGCAACATAGAATTCACTGGTTGATCCAGCGCGAGCCCATATCGCAATACCGATATAAAGGCTGAAAGTGATACCTACTAATATAAACGTCCAAGTTTGGATATCCATGCTAATTCCTCTAGTCTTCTTGTACGTTGTATTTTTTATCTAGTGCGTTCATGCGAGCCACATAGATAAAGATCAGGGCAACAAAGGTATAAATTGAACCTTGTTGTGCAAACCAGAAGCCTAATTTAAAGCCACCAATTTGAATCGTATCCAGAGCATCTACAAATAAAATGCCTGCGCCAAATGAGACGGCGAACCAGACGAAGAGTAGCCCTCCCATTATTCCTAGATTTTCCTTCCAATAGGCTTGTGCTTGTTCTTTTGTTTCGAACGCCATAGCCGGCTCCTTTTTGATGTTAATAGAATGTAACCAAAAAGAGATTAGCAGTGAGTGAATAAGAAAACAGTGCAACTTTAGTCGAGCAGATAAAGAAAAACGCCCAAAATATGAGCGTTTTATGTGAGGTATGTAGGAAATTTATTATGTTGAGTTTATGTTAATTAATACCAAGGTCTAAGGCGTTATAAATCATTAAAAGTAGAAATCTTTAATACCCATAAGAAGATTATTTACTGCCACCGCTGCTAAAATCAATCCCATTACGCGACTAATTATTGCAGCACCAACGTTGCCAATAATTTTATGAATAAAGGTCGCACCAAGTAATAAACATAAGGTAATGACCAAAACTACAATCATTACCGCGGCAGTAATTGATTGATCTATAAAAGAATAGCGAGAGTTATCCGTTAGCATAACGATGGCCATCATTGCGCCAGGCGAAGCTATTGATGGAATAGCTAAAGGATAAACGGCTAAATCAGCCAGATCAGAGTGGCTAATATCTTCACTCATTTTCTGCTCTTGATCTGGCTTGCTTTCACCAAAAATCATTGTTAGTGCAAAAATTAATAGTACTAATCCACCGGCAACTTGAAAGGCAGGTAGAGGAATTTGCATTGCTTCTAAGAGAAGTTGGCCAATAATAAGAAAAAATAGCAGTACAGAAGTCGCAATTGCAACAGCTTTAAGAGCCACTACTTTACGTTGCTTAGCGGTTAGATGTTGGGTTTGTGAAAGATAGACAGGCACAGATCCGATAGGATCGATAACTGCCCAAAGAACAACGAATTGAGTAATGAGGATACTTATCATGGGCTCTCCCAGAGGTTAGGTTACGCAGAGGGATTAAAATATGAGTAGGTAACCTAACTTATTTTAACGGCTAGAGTGTTATATCAAGGTTAACTTTCTGTTTGTTGTAGCAAAATAACCGCTTGAGTACGATTTTTAACACCTAGTTTCCTAAATATTGCAGTCATATGTGCTTTTATAGTGGCTTCTGATACTTCTAAATCATAAGCGATTTGTTTATTGAGCAAGCCATCAGACAGCATACCAAGCACTTTATATTGCTGAGGAGTAAGGCTCGTTATTTTAGTCGCGAGATCATCGCACGCGGCTGAGTTCTTAATTGAGCCTTCTGGGAAGTAAGAGTCACCATCCAAAATTTGATTGAGGGCAGAAATAAGAGATTTCATATCGCTTGATTTAGGAATAAAACCGAATGCACCATGACTTTTTACTTGAGAGACAATGCTAGCTTCTTCACTGGCTGAGACCACCACAATCGGTAAATCAGGATATTGGGATCGTAAATGAATTAATCCTGACATGCCGTTACTGCCGGGCATTTTTAAATCCAATAGCAGTAAATCTGGATCGGGCTCTTTTTCTAATACAGTAAGTAATGCATCAAGAGAGTCGGCTTCGAGTAGGTTTGCGCCACTAAGTGCCATATGAATGGATTGAAAAAGTGCATTGCGAAATAAAGGATGATCATCCGCGATAATAATGGTGTAGTTGTCGTCCATGGCTACAATATTCCTCATAAGTTATAAAATAAAATTAACACCTTACGTCCTCCTGAGCAATTTTTAGACGCTAAAGTCTGCGCTGCCTCTCTAACTCACTTCTTGTTTTCGATAAAACAGAACTGATCCCGAGATCTTATTATTTAAAACGAATTAATTTCCAGCTCTAGACAATTAAACGAAACGAAACTAAACTTCTTTCAAATCGAAACTTATTGAGTTTTTTATGTCGAAGAGAAACACCAAACAACGCCGTCATATGATCCTATCTTTATTAATAGAGAAGGGTGAAATTACTGTTGAAGAGCTTTCCGAACTCTTTGATATCTCAGAAGTGACTATTCGTAAGGATCTAACAGAGTTAGAGAAGAATGGCTTACTAATGCGTAAATATGGTGGGGCGGTATTAATGCCTTCGAATATTATTCAAGAAGATACCAGTGAAGAAGTTTCGAATCGAAAGTTACCTCTGGCCATTTCAGCGGTTGAACTGATTAAAGATCATAACCGGATCATTATTGATAGTGGCAGCACAACAGCGGCATTAATTAATCAATTATCGAAACGAAATGGCTTAGTAGTGATGACAAATTCATTGCCAGTCGCCAACGCATTGCAAGAGATTGAAAATGAGCCAACGTTATTAATGACAGGTGGAACATGGGACAGTCATTCTGACTCATTTCAAGGCCAAGTGGCAGAATCCGTATTACGATCCTATGATTTTGATCAGCTGTTCATTGGTGCTGATGGGATTGATTTGGAACGCGGAACAACCACATTTAATGAATTAGTGGGTTTAAGTCGCGTGATGTCTGAAGTGGCTCGTGAAGTGATTTTAATGGTGGAGTCAGAAAAAATTGGCCGAAAAATCCCTAACGTTGAATTGCCATGGGATAGCATTGATGTACTGATCACCAATAATGATTTAAGCGAAGAGCATCAGAAAAAAATTGAGTCACATAACGTACGAGTCATTAGAGCTCAGTGATTTAATTCCTCAATAAAGAATATTAATAATGGGCTTTTTGTTGCCAGCTCATTATCTAGACCAATCGCATTAGAATGATTGGTATAACTGAATTTAAAAATATAATAATGGAGTACTGCCATGTGTGGAATCGTAGGTGCTGTTGCACAAAGAGACGTTGCTGAAATTTTAGTGGAAGGGTTACGCCGTTTAGAATATCGCGGCTACGACTCAGCGGGGGTTGCCGTGGTTGATGCTGATGGTAACTACACACGCTTACGTCGTTTGGGTAAAGTAAAAGAACTAGCGAATGCGGTGGAAGAGTCACACGTAGTCGGTGGTACTGGTATTGCCCATACTCGTTGGGCAACCCATGGTGAACCTTCTGAAATTAATGCGCATCCTCATGTCTCTGGCGATATTACTATTGTTCACAATGGCATTATTGAAAACCACGAATCACTACGTGCGCTATTAAAAGAACGTGGCTATGTATTTGAATCTCAAACGGATACTGAGGTTATCGCACACTTAGTTGAGTGGGAATTACGTACTTCTAATTCATTAATTGAAGCGGTACAAAAAACAGCGACTCAACTTGATGGCGCGTATGGCACAGTAGCAATGGATCGTCGTGATCCTGAGCGTTTAGTTGTTGCTCGTTCTGGTAGCCCAATTGTGATTGGTCGTGGTGTCGGTGAAAACTTTTTAGCATCAGATCAACTGGCGTTATTAAATGTAACTCGTCGCTTTATGTACCTTGAAGAAGGGGATGTGGCTGAAATTACTCGTCGTGATGTTCGTGTATTTGATGCGTGTGGCGAGCAAGTTGAGCGTGAAGTAACAGAATCAAACGCAGAACATGATGCCGGTGACAAAGGGCAATACCGTCACTTTATGCAAAAAGAAGTATTTGAGCAGCCAACAGCACTAATCAACACAATGGAAGGCCGTATTACCAACGACTCTGTTGTCACTGAAAGTATTGGTGTTAATGCGGTTGAGATCCTAAACAAAGTAGAACACGTGCAAATCATTGCGTGTGGTACTTCTTATAATGCAGGCATGACGGCTCGTTATTGGTTTGAATCATTAGCAGGCGTGAGTTGTGATGTCGAAATTGCCTCTGAATTCCGTTACCGTAAGTTTGTGACTCGTCCAAACAGTTTGTTGATTACCTTATCGCAATCAGGTGAAACGGCTGATACGTTAGCAGCACTTCGTTTAGCGAAAGAAAGTGGTTACATGGGTGCAATGACGGTATGTAACGTGGCAGGATCATCATTGGTTCGTGAATCTGATTTTGCCTTTATGACGCGTGCAGGAACAGAGATTGGTGTGGCATCAACCAAAGCCTTTACCACTCAACTGGCTGCGTTACTGATGTTAGTGACGGCACTTGGTAAGCAACAAAATCGCATCTCAAAAGAGAAAGAAAAAGAGATTGTTGAAGCCTTGCATGCACTGCCAAATGAAATTGAAAAAGCATTATCGTTTGATAAAGAAATTGAAGCCTTAGCACCTGACTTTGCAGACAAGCAACACACGCTGTTTTTAGGTCGTGGTGAGTTTTATCCAATCGCGGTTGAGGCCTCTTTAAAGCTGAAAGAAATTTCTTATATTCATGCTGAAGCGTATGCGGCAGGTGAACTAAAACATGGGCCATTAGCGTTAATTGATGCCGATATGCCAGTGGTTGTGGTTGCACCAACCAATGATTTATTAGAAAAACTAAAATCAAATGTAGAAGAAGTGCGTGCTCGTGGTGGCTTACTGTATGTGTTTGCTGATGAACAAGCAGGTTTTGAAGCAGATGAAAGCATGAAGATTATCACCATGCCGCATGTGAGTGATATTACCGCCCCAATTTATTACACCATCCCAATGCAGTTATTGGCCTACCATGTTGCTTTAATTAAAGGGACAGATGTCGATCAGCCGCGTAACTTGGCAAAAGCGGTAACGGTTGAGTAGAGTTTATTTAGTTGAATTGATTGCATTGGTATAAACAGAATTAGAATGGCGATATTCATTATGGGTATCGCCATTTTTATTTAATTATTGGTCTTTAGGAGTTTCTTTTTTTAGTTTTTTCTTCGTACATCAATTCATCTGCTTGAGATAAAAGATCTTCAAGACAAATCGTGGCGCTATGAGGTTGAATGAGTTGGCCAATACTTAGAGAGGTCAAAGAGAGCTCATTATTATCTTTGATGATTGTTTTGTAGTTTTCTTGAATATTATTCGAAAGCGCGAAGAACTCTTTTTTCCTATCGTGATCCAAAAGAGAAAAGGCTACAAATTCATCCCCTCCAATGCGCGCGATTAAGTCGGACTCTTTTAATGACAGTTTTAATGCTTTTACTAGGCTAAGAATGCATTCATCTCCCGCTGCATGGCTAAAAGTATCATTAACTATTTTTAAATTATCAATATCTATATAAAAAATACCAATTGAGCACTGCTTTCTTTTCGCTTCTTGAAGTTTCTGCTCGGCTAATACCTCTAGTCCTCGTCGGTTTAATAATCCAGTCATTGAATTAGTTATCGACATTTGTCGGTGTATTTCCATGTCATAAGCCATTTGAAGATCAGCAGTGATTAACCTAGATAGCTGGGTTAAAAGCTTGGTGAGGCTGGATTTATAATTGGTTGGGGCAGTGTCGATAGCACAGATGGTGCCAAATACAAGGTCATTGCCTGGCCAGAAAATAGGAACACCACAGTAAGAGCGAACAGGACCTTTTACAACAGGAGGCGAGTTTTTCCATTGTTCGCTCTCCAGTGCGTTTGGGATATATAACTGCTGTTTATTGTCGACAATAGCACGGCAAAAACTTTGGCTTTCGTAAGACCATTCATCATTTAATGAGAGGAAGTTATTTTCATTGCAACTGGTGACGAAAACACTGAAAGTTTGATCATTAAATTTAACGATAGTGCTGCTATCAGCGTCAAAAATGTCAGTAATGAGATCAACCAATTCTTGCCATTTATTAAGGTCAATAAGAGCCTCATTAAATTGTGATAAGCAAAATTTGTTTAATTCCATCATTTCGTTCTCCATACTATTTATCTCACTATCTTATGAGTATAAATTAAATTAGTGTTTTTATTTGAATTTAGTTTTGTGAAATAAGAAGGATCACTCAGTATGAATCTTTTGTGACAGGTTGTCTTTTAGTCTTGATCTTTCTATCTCTCAGTTTAATATATATGGAAATGCGCATATCCATACTTAAGGCTTTTTATGTTACCTCATCAATTTTTTAAACTGCTTTCAGATGAAACGCGCATGCGCTGTTTGTTGCTTATCGCTCGTGAAAGCCGTTTATGTGTAAATCAACTGACAGAAGCATTAGATGAAAGCCAACCGAAGATCTCACGTCATTTAGCTTTGCTACGTCAATCAGGTGTATTGGTTGATACGCGTGAAGGTCAGTGGGTGTATTACCAAATCAGTACCGAATTACCAGGCTGGTTAAACAAAATTATAGAGGGTTTGAAGCAATCGAATTGTTTGCAAACTCAATACAAAAAAGACACCGATAAATTAAACGCAATGAAAGCGTGTTGCTAACTTCATTTAGGGAAAAGAAGACGATGACAATTAAAGTAGGAATTAACGGTTTTGGCCGTATTGGACGTTTGGCATTAAGAGCGGCATTCGATTGGCCTGAACTGGAATTTGTGCAAATTAATGATGTGGCAGGTGATACCCATACATTGGCACATTTATTGGAGTTTGATTCTATTCAAGGTCGTTGGCACCATGAAGTAACTAGTGATGGAAGCGAAATGATCATCGGTGACCAAAAGCTTAAAACCACGCAAGAAAAAGACATCGACGCGGTTGATTGGTCTGGTTGTGATGTCGTAATTGAAGCGACGGGCGTGCACCGTAAGCGCGTATTTTTAGATAAATACTTAGCACAAGGTGTTAAGCGAGTCGTTGTTTCTGCTCCGGTTAAAGAAGAGGGCGTTGCGAACATTGTAGTTGGTGTGAACGACGATGTTTTTGACCCAGCGGTTCACCAAATTGTGACTGCCGCATCTTGTACCACCAACTGCCTTGCTCCAATTGTTAAAGTCATCAATAAAGAGTTAGGTATCGGAAATGCAGCATTTACCACCATTCATGATTTGACCAATACACAAACCATTTTAGATGCTCCCCATAAAGACCTTCGCCGTGCTCGTGCGTGTGGTATGAGCTTGATCCCAACAACAACGGGCTCTGCTAAAGCGATTGTAGAAATCTTCCCTGAGCTTAAAAATAAAATTGATGGTCATGCGGTACGCGTTCCTTTAGCGAATGCATCACTGACTGACATTATCTTTGAAGTAAAAAGAGACACCACGGTTGAAGAAGTAAATCAGTTATTAAAGGATGCGGCTTATGGTGATCTAAAAGGTATTTTAGGTTACGAAGAGCGTCCATTAGTCTCGATTGATTATAAAGGTGACCAACGTTCAACCATTGTTGATGCCTTATCTACTATGCTTGTTGGTAAGCGAATGGTAAAAATTTATGCTTGGTATGATAACGAAATGGGTTACGCAACCCGTACTGCTGAATTAGTTAGAAATGTTGGTCTAGCTTAATATTATTGGCGTTGATTTAAGGAATTTGAAATGACACATCCTATTTGGGAACTACCGGTTACTGGCACTAATGGCGTATTAATTTTGACTCCGTGTCCGGGAACAAAAGGGGTTGAGTTAACAGCCTCATTAGAGCAATTAAAAGCACAAGGTGTTGAAGCGGTAGCAACGGCATTAAACCAAGATGAGTTAACAGAAAAAGGCGTAGGCTCTCTTGGTGAAGAAGTGCAACGTCTAGGCATGAAATGGTTTTATTTACCAATTGAAGACGATTGTGCACCGGGTGATGAGTTTGCAGCACAATGGAAATCAGCGACTCCTGAGCTGCAACAAGTATTAGAAAATAATGGCAAGGTAGCAATGCATTGTATGGGCGGGTCTGGTCGCACAGGTTTGCTCGCTGGGCATTTATTGTTGGACTTAGGTTGGGATCTGGATGTGATTAAGCAACAGGTTCAAGCATTACGTCCGGGTGCCTTCACAAAGCCAGTACAAATTGAATACATTGATGCGCTTGCTAGCAAATAATCAATTGTAGATAAGGCCTCAGAAAGTGATTATCTTCTGGGGCTTTTTTATTTGAACGGATGAATTTTATGTTTTCTCAATTAAGTCATAGTGTACGACAGTACATGATAGTGACGTTCAATTACTGGAACTTCACTATTACCGATGGCGCATTACGCATGTTAGTGGTGCTCTATTTTCATGATTTAGGTTACAGCACCTTAGCCATTGCCTCCCTCTTTTTGTTTTATGAATTCTTTGGTGTGGTTACTAACTTAATTGGTGGTTGGCTTGGTGCACGTTTGGGGTTAAATAAAACCATGAACGTCGGTTTAGGGATGCAGGTATTTGCATTATTGATGCTTGCTGTGCCTACTGTGTGGCTCACTATCCCTTGGGTAATGGCGGCTCAAGCGCTTTCTGGTATCGCAAAAGATCTCAATAAAATGAGTGCTAAAAGTGCGATAAAAACATTAGTGCCAAGCGATCAAGAAGGAGCTCTCTACAAGTGGATTGCTATCTTAACGGGATCTAAAAATGCACTAAAAGGAGCGGGTTTCTTCTTAGGAGGGGTTCTACTTTCTACCATAGGATTTAAAGCGGCAGTTATCGCCATGGCGGTGGTTCTTTTTGTGGTATTGATTGGTAGTTTAGCTTTTCTTGATGGGGATATGGGTAAAGCCAAATCTAAGCCTAAATTTACACAGCTGTTTTCTAAATCGAGTGAGATCAACATTCTTTCCGCTGCGCGCTTATTTTTATTTGGTGCGAGAGATGTTTGGTTTGTGATCGCATTACCGATTTACTTAGGCACAACCTTTGGCTGGGATCATTCGTGGGTTGGCGGGTTTCTCGCTCTGTGGGTGATTGGTTATGGATTTGTACAAGGCTTTGCGCCAAAAATCACAGGAAAAGCAGAAGGTAAAGTACCCGATGGTCGCGCTGCAATGTGGTGGGCTGGCTTATTAACTCTGGTTACTGGGTTTATTGCCTATGGTGTGCAAATAGGGTGGCAAGCTCAATATGTTATCGTCATTGGCTTATTGATTTTTGGTGCCGTGTTTGCGATTAACTCATCGCTGCACTCTTATTTAATTGTCAGCTATGCTAAAGGTGATGGGGTATCGATGGATGTTGGCTTTTATTATATGGCTAATGCAATGGGACGTTTAATCGGAACCATTTTATCGGGATTGGTATTTCAGATAGCAGGGCTGGCTGCCTGTTTATGGGTGTCGTTTGGGTTCTTGCTATTGGCTACTGTGATATCGATTAAGTTGCCTAAGAGATAAATTTTTGCAAAAAGAAAGCCGTTAAAATGGACTTTCTTTTTGTAATTCAGAACAAATATCTACAATAGCAAGTGAGAGTCCTGAACGGATCATTTGCTTTTGTCTATCGACTTGCATCTGATAAAAAATCAAATCAGTATCATCATTTAGCGGTAGTATTTCTAACTGCATCATTCCCATTCTTGTAATTAAATTAAGCTTGTTTATTGGAGTGATTATTTGAGGATCTGTGAACTGTACATCTTCCATTGCTGAATTAAGGGCATTGCGTATTTGAATGATCCCTTCAATGTCATGATAGGTTTTATTCGGTAGAACACCTAAGCCAAAGAGTAGCTTTAAACGCACACTTAAATCACCCAGTGGGCCAGAATCTTGTAGTAAAGGGCCAATTACAGATTGAACCGCAAAGTTATCTTTTTGGAAAATGCGCTGAATTAAACCGTCAATAGATTCATTTAGAATATCGACGGCAATAATAAAAAAACCACGCATTGATGGGGCGTTGTCTAATCGCTCAATAATGTAAGATTCATTAATTACTTCTGTCATAAAATAGCCATAAGAAGAGAGGCCGTAGCCTCTCTTATTTTTATTATTAGTTTAGTGCGTTGAATATTTTTTCAATTTCCATCGCTTCGATACCGTTTTCATCTAGCCCTGTGTAATGAGCTAATGTTGCTTTTAACCCTGACACTTTTAGATAATCTTGTAGTTCAACTGCTTGAGGGTCTGTTTCATTGACATATTTAAATGCAGCGGCAATACCTTTTAGTAATGTTTTGTTCTTGGTGCCATATTCTATTGTACCTAATAAGGGTTTGATTAAGCGATCATTTTCACCTAATTTACGAATTGGCTGGCGTGCAACACGATCAATCTCATCTCGTAAGTATGGATTCGCAAAGCGGCCTAGAATTTTTTCAATATAAGCAGCGTGTAATTCTTTATCAAAACCGTAGCGACGAATAAGTACTTCGCCACTTTCTTCCATCGCTGTTTTTACTTCAGCTCTAATTTCAGGATCTTGAATAGCATCACGTACAGTTTCATGGCCCTTTAACGCACCAAGATAAGCGGTGATACAGTGACCTGTATTTAAGGTGAAAAGCTTACGCTCAACAAACGCCATTAAGTTGTCTGTTTTTTCCATTCCTGCAATATTAGGTACGCCACCTTTGAATTGTTGTTCATCAACAATCCATTCACTGAAGCTTTCTACAGTCACTTCAAGTAAGTCGTCATTCGCCGCTTCTGACGGTGGAACAATACGGTCAACCGCAGAATCAACAAAACCAACTAGCTCATCACAACGGGCATGAAAAGACTCATCAAGATGAGAGTAGACTTCGTTTTTAAGGTGAGTAGTACCTCGAACCATATTTTCACAAGCAATGATATTCAGTGGCGAGCTATTGTTTGCTTCAAAACGCTTGGTTAAGCCTTTTGCGATGGTTTTCGCAATGATATTTAATACGTTAGGACCTACCGCAGTTGTTAGTAAATCGGTATGTACAATGCGGTCAATTACATCGCTACTTGCCGAATTTACAGCAGTTACGTGTGTAACTGTGTCTATTTGGCACTCAGAACCAACGACTTTCACTTTATATGATTGGTCATGAGATAGTTGATCAACTAATGGAGCATCAACGTCTGCAAATGTAACAGCGACGTTTGAATCAGAAAGAACTTTACCAATAAAACCACGACCGATATTGCCTGCGCCAAAATGTACTGCTTTCATAATAATTACCTTCAATTTGATATTAGGAGATAGATCAACCCTATAGGGGGAGAGCTGATCTATATTTCTATATGATTGTTATGCTGCTTGTTCGCCTGAAAGAATTTCTAAAATCTCACTAACGCTGTTAGTGGATGTTAGTTTTTCAATGGCACCAGGTTCATCAAGCGCATTGGTAATTGAGGTAATTACTTGTATGTGCTCGTCATTTTTAGCTGCGATACCGATAACCAATTTAGCTACATCATCTTCGTCTTCAGTGAATTGAACACCTGATGGATACTGACAGATGACGATGCCTGTTTTGATTACACGGTCTTTGGCTTCTATTGTTCCATGTGGTACGGCAATAGATTCACCAAGATAGGTTGGTACTAGTTTTTCACGATCAAACATCGCTGCTACATATTCTGGTTCTGCGTAGCCAAGAGATACAAGTTGTTCTCCGGCGTATTGAATAGCTTCTTCTTTTGTTTTGAAGGTTAGTCCAAGGTGAATATTTTTTTCTTCAATTTGAAATGGTTGTGCTTTTTGTGGTTCAAAAAACTCATCATTCGCTGCTACTGGAGAGACTTGTGGTATTTCATCATCGTTCGCGGCTTCTGGGTAAGTTGATGCCATGATACGTGCAACTAAATCGTTGTAGATATGGCTATCTAAGAAGTTAGTAAGTGAAATATGCTCTGCATTTTCTGCGTGCTTACGTGCACGGTCCGTTAAATCTTTATGAGTAATCACAATATCGACATCCGTAGGTAAGTTATTAATAGCACAGTTTGTTACGCTAATGTTTAGGCCTGCTGCTTGGACTTTTTTACGAAGAAGTCCGGCACCCATGGCACTTGAACCCATGCCGGCGTCACACGCTACGATGATTTTTTGGATATTGTTTAATTTAGGTGAATTACTTTTCTCAGCAGTAATGCCAGAAGCCTTGCCTTTTGAGCCTGATTTCATATCACGCATTGCTGCAGTGGCATCATCTAATGACGTACCGTCATCTTCATCTGATGTTGTCTGCATTTTCATTAGTAGTGCAGCTACAGTAAATGAAACCGCTGTTGCTGATAAAATTGAACAGATAACCCCGATAGCTGATGCTTTTGGTGTTAGTAATAAAATAGCAAAGATAGAACCTGGAGACGCTGGAGCAACCATACCTGCATTAAATAGAGTTAAAACAAACACTCCTGTCATGCCACCTGCAATAGCAGCAAGGATTAGACGTGGATTCATTAAAATGTATGGGAAGTAAATTTCATGGATGCCACCAAAGAAATGGATTATTGAAGCACCACCAGCTGTTTGTTTTGCAGAGCCTTTACCAAAGAACATGTAAGCAAGAAGAATACCTAAGCCTGGACCTGGATTCGCCTCAATTAAGAAGAAAATAGATTGACCAACATCGTTTGCTTGTTGAATACCAAGAGGTGAGAAAATACCGTGGTTAATCGCGTTATTTAGAAATAGAATTTTTGCGGGTTCAACAAAAATAGAAGTCAGCGGAAGAAGACCTGCTTCTACTAGGAAATTTACGCCCCCTGCAAGGCCGGCTGATAATACTTTAACAAAAGGACCAATAAAGTAGAAAGCAACAATCGCACATAGCATACCAATAATGCCGGCTGAGAAGTTGTTTACTAGCATTTCAAAGCCGCTTTTGATTTTACCATCGACTTTTTGATCGAACAGTTTAATCGCTAGGCCACCCATAGGACCAACCATCATTGCGCCCATGAACATTGGAATATCAGTACCGGCAATGACACCCATTGTTGTAATAGCACCAACGATAGCACCACGTTCGCCGCCAACCAATTTACCACCGGTATAACCGATTAGTAGTGGAAGTAGATATGTAATCATCGGGCCAACAAGTTTCGCTAATGCTTCGTTAGGGATCCAACCTGTTGGGATAAATAAAGCAGTGATAAAGCCCCATGCGATAAACGCACCGATATTAGGCATTACCATATTTGATAAAAAACGACCAAAATTTTGTATCTTGATCTTTGCATCTGGTGATATCATAAGTGATTCCCCGTTTGAGGTTTTATTAAATATTCTAAAATGGCTCGCCAAAGCCATTGGTTAATTTCTAAGTACAGACATAATTTACCATAGATTTTTTAATAGAACCGATAACGGGAAATTCGTGACTCTCTCCACAAAACCTCAGCAACTAATCCAAATAAAGTAGATCCCCATAACGTTATTGATATGAAACTTTATAACAAATAGTTAAGATCAATATTGTCAACAATAACAAATCGCGCAACGTCACATTTATCAATATCTACTCAGAAGGCAAAAGGTGACACACGTCACCTTTTGTGAATTTATATTTAAATAATAAAACCCCAGCAAGATCTAGATCTCACTTTGATATTTCTTTCACGATTCGAATTAAATGACTTTATTGTTAATACCTTAAAGTGAAATTTTATTACAAATACAATTACCCCTTAAGGGGTGGGGGTATTAAGGTCTATCTTGGTTAATCATGGGTGTCGTTTACTAAAAGCAAAGAATTAGGTTTTAAAAAGACGGTGAATGTTCTGAATAAAAGAAGGAGGTAGGAAAATAAAAGCGGATGAATTTACTAACTAGGGGATATGAGACGATGTGGTTAATCAAATTTAAAAAAAAGGAGAACATTATGTTCTCCTTTTTTTATTTAATTGAAGTCAAAAATTACACGTGAGTGATGTTTTCAGCTTCTAATTCTTTAAAGTACTTAACTGTTTTCACTTTCAGTTCTTGTTGTGATGCATCATCACAAACGATTACTGATTTAGGGTGAAGTTGAAGCGCAGAAACTGTCCATAGGTGATTTACTGAACCTTCAACAGCAGCTTGCAGTGCAAGAGCTTTATTGTGGCCAGTAATTAGGATCATGATCTCAGCAGAATCAAGTAATGTACCTACACCGATTGTTAACGCGTACTTAGGTACTTGGCTGATATCACCATCGAAGAAACGAGAGTTAGCAATACGTGTATCTTCAGTCAGTGTTTTGATACGAGTACGAGATGCTAGAGAAGAAGCAGGCTCGTTGAATGCAATGTGACCGTCGTTACCCACGCCACCCATGAATAAGTTAATACGACCGTAAGACTTAATTTTGTCTTCGTAACGTTGGCATTCTTCTTCGTGGTTATCAGTGTTACCGTTTAGAAGGTTAATGTTTTCTTCTTGGATATCTACATGGTTGAAGAAGTTTTCAAACATGAAAGTACGGTAAGATTCAGGGTGGTTAGAATCAAGACCGATGTACTCATCCATGTTGAATGTTACTACGTTCTTAAAGCTTACTTTACCCGCTTTATGCAGTTCGATTAGCTTTTTGTAAGTATTAAGAGGAGTACCACCAGTTGGAAGACCAAGAACGAATGGACGATCTGCTGTTGGGTTAAACTCATTGATGCGGTTAACAATGTGCTGTGCTGACCATGCGCCTACTTGTTCTGCTTGGTTTAATGGAATAAGTCTCATCATATACCTCAAAAAATTAATGTAATAGTTTGCTTAATTGCGTTAATTCGCATTGTAAAATAAGTATCTTCGTAATGCTAATGATTTTGGTCAATAAAGGACCTAAATTATTTAACCGAGCTCACACTTTGCTGCAAATGCTGTATAAATGGCTCTGCTTTCATAAATCCTGTTAATCGAGCGTCAGATAAATAATTCCCATTTTCATTCCAAAAATCGATGGTTGGTAAACCAAGAACTTTTAATTGCTGTAATAAGGCAATATCTTCCGGACTATTCTTGGTTACGTCAGCCTGCAGTAAAATAAACTCACCTAAAAGTGGTTCTACTTTTTCATTATGAAAGGTGTACTTTTCAAATTCTTTACACGCGACACACCAGTCTGCATAAAAGTCGAGCATGACTGGTTTTCCTTGGGCTTTTGCTGCTTCCAACTCTCGGTTTAAGTCTTCAATCGTACTTATCTTTTTAAACGTCACAGCTTGAGTAATGGTGCTTACTTCTGTATTGGTTTTCCCTGAAATAGCATCAATCACCGGAATTGCTGAGCCAACAATACCTAAGATCGCGATGATCCCTGCAACACTGGTTTTCCATGATTGAGGCATGGTTGCTTTGACATGATAGAGCCAACCAAATGCAGCAACCCCAAGAGCAGACCAAATAAATGGTGTGATGCTATGAGGGAGAATACGTTCTAATAAGAACACTGGAACTGCGAGCAGAATGAAACCAAATAGCGTTTTTACATGAGTCATCCATACGCCTGCTTTTGGTAGTAATTTATTACCAAATACTGCCGCTAAAATTAATGGGATCCCCATACCAATCGCTAAGGCATATAAAGCAATAGCACCTGTTAGCAAGTCACCACTTTTTGCGACATAAAGCAGCGCGCCTGATAATGGTGCTGTAGTACATGGTGAGCACACTAAACCTGAGATAGCTCCCATAGCAAAAACACCACCTAGGTTTCCGCCTTTTTGTTGGTTACTGATGTCATTTAATTTAGTTTGTAAACTGCTTGGTAGCTGGATGGTGTACGCACCAAACATAGACAGTGCGAGCAGAACAAACATGATGCTCAAACCAATCAATACATAAGGATGCTGTAGTGCCGCTTGAAATTGCATACCCGCCGAAGCAACCACTAACCCAAGTAAGGTGTAAGTTAATGCCATACCTTGCACGTAAACAAAAGAGAGCTTGAAAGCTTTGCCATGAGACAGTTTACCGCCACCTAAAACAATACCCGTTAAGATAGGGTACATAGGCAGTACACAAGGTGTGAATGCAAGTCCAATACCAAGCGCTAAGAATAAAAATGGAGTCCACCAAGCATCACCCAAGTTGTCAGCCAGTTCTTGCTGTTGAGTTTGAGATACTACTTTTTGCTCTGGTGCTGATGCTGTATTTTTTTCTACGCTAACTGGCGCGCTATCACTTTTTGCCACAACATGGGTGTTGGTTGCTTCATCTTGATATGAACTTGGAGCAGTGAGTGCTGATAAAGGAACTTTACGGATCTCTGGTGGATAACAGAATCCGGCTTTGGCACAGCCTTGGTAACGAACCGTTAATTCTGAATTATCATTAACAGATATTAATGGAACCGTAATGGTTAATGGTTTTGTGTAGATATTCACGTCACCAAAAAACTCATCGTTATGAGGTGTGCCTTGCTCCATGACTAAATCAGCAATTTCAGCCCCATTAGCAGAGACAGAAATACGCTGTTGATATAAATAGTAATCAGGCTTTACTTGCCAATCTAAATAAACACGATCCCCCTGTTGCATAAAATTAAAGGGAAACGCTTCATTCACGGTGACAAAGGAAGAGCTTTGTGGGTTCTGTAATTTAGTTAAATCAAATGCCGCCAATGCTTGTGGTGCAAAAGTGGTGAACAGAATAAAGAGTGATAAAAGGGCTGTTCGAAATCGGAGTAAATTCGTCATGTGAAAGTCTTTATAAAAATAGATACGAGTATGACTATCGAAATGGTCAAGAGTTCGGCAAGTATAGTATCAATTGCCTTAATGATCTGCTCATTTCTCTTTCATTCAATTAGGAAGTTTTTTTGATTCATGACCATTTCGAGATCTCTACGACACTATTTTTTCATGACTAAAACTATGCTTATTTCATTTATAAATAAAAAGGACATAGTGATGAAGTACAAACATATTCTTGTCGCATTGGATCTTTCAAAAGAGAGCTATATATTGATTGATAGAGCTGTCTCTATTGCTGAATTAACTAATGCAAAAGTCTCTTTTATTCATGTAGATGGAACGCATGGTGAAATTTATCCTGAACTAGTCGACATAAAATCAGAGCCTGAACGAAAACCATTAAATGAGCCGTCAAACACATGGTTGGCTGAATTTCAGCAGTACACTGACTTCCCTATTGAGAGTTTTTGGGTAGGGACTGGCGATTTGAGTAACAAGGTTAGTATGGTCGTTGCAGAAAATGGAATTGAGTTAATTGTATGCGGTCATCATCATGATTTTTTAAGTAATATTATTTCTTATTCTCGTCCGTTAATTCATCATTCTCCGATTGATATTTTGGTAGTTCCTCTTACATCATAAAAAGCATGATATAAAAAATGGCAGCTAAATTAGCTGCCATTGAAGGGTATTCATGTATTTTCGTAATTAAAGAATAATACCGCCAAATACAAAACCTAGAGCAACAGAAGTTGAAATTGTTGCAACACCAGGAATAAAGAATGGGTGGTTAAATACTAAATTACCAATACGTGTTGAGCCTGTGTCATCCATTTCTACCGCCGCAAGAAGCGTAGGGTAAGTAGGAAGAACAAACAGCGCACTTACTGCGGCAAACGAAGCAACAGCAGTGATTGGAGCAACACCAATAGCAAGGGCTGCTGGCATTAGTGCTGTTGTTGTTGCACCTTGAGAATAAAGCAGCATTGATGCAAAGAATAAAACAACAGCTAGCATCCACGGGTATTGTGCAAGGATCTCTGCAGAAAACTCTTTGATTTCACCAATGTGAGAAGAGACAAACGTATCACCAAGCCATGCTACACCAAGAACACATACACATGCACTCATGCCTGATTTGAAGGTTGCTGCATTAGCAATCTTAGAGGCATCAATCTTAGTGAAAGTAACAATAGCAGCCGCGGCTGTTAGCATTAATGCCATGATAGCTTCGTTACGACCAATGGTTGGGTTTTCAATAAGGCCAACACTGCCACTGATCATCGTTGCATAAGCGACAACAGCGACGATAGCAACACAGAAGATATAAACAGATGCTTTTGCTGTAGGTAAAATTTCACGCTTACCTGCGCCGTTCATTTTAATTAGGCCTTTCTCAAGGCGCTCTTGATAAACGACGTCATCTTTCAATTCACAGCCTAGGAAGTTAGCAACGAATGCACCAACCATACATGCTAGGAATGTTGATGGGATACATACTGCTAACAGTGTTAAATAATCGACACCAAGTGGCTCAAGAATACCTGAGAAGAATACAACCGCCGCTGAAATAGGAGATGCTGTGATTGCAATTTGAGAAGCAACAACGGCAATAGAAAGTGGGCGAGATGGACGAACACCTTGTTCTTTAGCAACTTCTGCAATAACAGGAAGTGTAGAAAATGCAGTGTGACCAGTACCTGCTAGCATTGTCATGAAATAAGTCACGATAGGTGCGTAGAAAGTAATGTGTTTTGGATTTTTACGTAAGAATTTTTCTGCTAAATCAACCAACCAATCCATACCACCAGCCACTTGCATTGCTGCAATAGCCGTGATCACAGACATGATGATCAAAATAACATCGATAGGGATAGAACCCGCATCAAGACCTAAAATCATGGTAAGGACAAGTACGCCCGCACCACCCGCAAATCCGATACCAATACCGCCAATACGTGCACCTAAATAGATGAACAGTAAGACGACAAGAAGCTGTACAGCAATCATAAAGTTTACTCCAGTTTAATACCAATTCTAATCATTACCTGTTCCTTATTACTGGTGAAATCACTTAATAGCCAAATTGAAAAATTAGCATTGTAGAACAATTATTTATAATAATTCTTACTTTGGCTGTAAGTGGTTTTCTGCGTAATAAATAGACCAGTTAATTAATTTTATTGGTATGATTTTTTAAAATAATTATTCAAATTTTCACTACTACATTTTTCATTACTAATAGGGCAAAGATAACCAAATGAAAAGGTGAATGATAACTTTGTGTGTTTTGTCAGTAAGGTAATTAAGAGGTAAAAAAAGCGAGCTTCAGTGAGCTCGCCATTCTTAGATGTTATCGATTAATCGTAACGCTTTGCTTTGTATTCTGGGTGCATTAGGTTTTCAACAGAGAAAATATCATCTAGTTGTTCTTCAGTTAGAAGGCCGCGCTCTAGAACAACTTCACGAACGTTTTTACCTGTTTCAGCACAAATCTTACCTACAATGTCACCTTCGTGGTGGCCAATGAATGGATTTAGGTAAGTAACGATGCCGATAGAGTTAAATACGTGAGCTTCACATACTTCTTTGTTTACCGTGATACCGTCGATACATTTGTCACGTAGGTTCACACATGCATTTTTCAAGATTTCGATAGATTCGAATAGAGCTTGACCAATTACAGGTTCCATTACGTTTAATTGCAGTTGACCCGCTTCAGCAGCGAAAGTTACTGTTGTGTCGTTACCAATTACTTTGAAACATACTTGGTTTACAACTTCTGGGATTACTGGGTTTACTTTTGCTGGCATGATTGAAGAACCTGCTTGAAGCTCAGGAAGGTTCAATTCATTTAGACCGGCGCGAGGACCAGAAGAAAGAAGACGTAAATCATTACAGATCTTAGACAGTTTAACTGCTGTACGTTTTAGTGAGCTGTGGATCATTACGTAAGCGCCACAGTCAGAGGTTGCTTCGATTAAATCTTCAGCTGCTACACACTCTAGGCCAGTTACTGCTGCTAGGTGGCGAACGGCTGCTTCTTGGTAACCAGTTGCAGCGTTTAAGCCTGTACCGATTGCAGTAGCACCAATGTTTACTTCTAAAAGAAGTTGCGCTGTGTAGTTAAGGTTTTTCACTTCTTCCTGAAGTAAAACACCCCACGCGTGGAATTCTTGACCAACAGTCATAGGAACTGCATCTTGAAGTTGAGTACGACCCATCTTCAGAACATTACGGAATTCTTGATCTTTAAGATCGAAAGCACCTTTCAGGTATTCAATCGCTTCAATCAGTTTAGTGATGCTGTTGTATACCGCAATACGGAAGCCCGTTGGGTAAGCACAGTTAGTTGATTGAGAGCGGTTTACGTGATCGTTAGGGTTAACGATGTCGTATTCACCTTTTTCTTTACCCATTAGTTCAAGAGCAACGTTAGCAATTACTTCGTTAGCATTCATGTTAACTGAAGTACCAGCGCCGCCTTGGAAAACGTCTGATGGGAATTGATCCATACACTTGCCAGTTTCAAGAATTAAATCACATGCTTTGATGATGTACTCACCAACTTGTGAAGGAATAGCACCTAATTCTTTGTTAGCTAAAGCGGCTGCTTTTTTAGTGTAGATCATGCCACGAACAAACTCAGGAACATCTGAAATAGTTACATTTGAAATGTTGAAGTTTTCCATAGCGCGAAGGGTGTGAATACCGTAGTAAGCTTCAGAAGGAACGTGACGTTCACCTAGCAAATCTTCTTCAATACGAGTAGCGGTATTTGTTTTTTCTAAATCAAGCATCTGAGTCATAGTAAGCCTTTAAGGTTCTATATTTTAATTATTGGATTTTGTCCAAGTGACCATATCTGCGAGTAGAGTCCGTTCGTCAGAAGGTGATCAATATCGTACCTGATGCCTTGTTTTGAGGTCATCATACACCTCTTTAGTGGTAAAAATGTTAACTTGATCACCTTTTGGTGCTCATTTTTGCAAATTATATCAAATTGAGATAGCGCTCTCACCAGTTGTTAATATCTTGACTTTATACGTTATATAACTTGCGTATGGCGTTAATAATTTGGGTGTCTGTTTACACTCTTTTACAGAGTTCTTTCTTGAAAAATGGACGGATGTGCCGCATCTAACATAATAGAGAGAGAAAATGTGGCTTGTGATTAATGCCTGCTACACTGACACGAAGCAAGAAAGCGAAAGATCGAATTAAATCCAATTGAGGTGTGTTGTGTTTCCTATTTTATTAGTGATGTTTATTTTTGTTCCTATCATTGAAATTGCGCTGTTTGTGCAAGTCGGTGGAATGTTAGGAATGTGGCCTACCATAGCATTGGTATTGGTCACTGCATTTGTTGGTGCATCATTGGTGCGTAGCCAAGGTATTCAAACGTTAATGTCTGTTCAATCAAAATTGCAACAGGGTGAATTACCAGCACAGCAAATCGTAGAAGGCGTAATGTTAGCCGTTTCTGGCGTACTATTATTAACGCCAGGCTTTATGACAGATGCTTTGGGTATGCTTGTATTATTACCGGCACCAAGAGCCTATTTAGCAAAACAATTAATGAGTCGTGTAAAAGTTAATGGCATGGGAG
Source organism: Aliivibrio wodanis (assembly GCA_000953695.1). GTDB lineage: Bacteria > Pseudomonadota > Gammaproteobacteria > Enterobacterales > Vibrionaceae > Aliivibrio > Aliivibrio wodanis. Next base: position 289,994 of record LN554846.1, read on the forward strand.
CATCACAAGGTGGCTTCCATGCGGGCTTTGGTGGTGGGTTTGATCAGAACAGCCCTTTTAATCAAGGTAATCCATTTGATCAAGCAAATCAGAATGATCAGCAAGGAGATGTGTATGAAGGTGAATTTCAACGTAAAGAAGATGATCCGAATAAAACCTTAAAATAGTCCAACGTTATATTTTAACGTTTAGAAAGATAAGAATTCAGATTGATCGTAGTTATTACTGCGATCACCTCTGAATTCTGCGAGCGAAGCGATCTGAACTTTATTCATAATTGTTATTTTAGTAAATCACTAAGCCACTAAGCCACTAAGCCATTAACGCTTTAACCAAGAACGAGGATTTTGCGCTTTACTGTTACGGCGTATTTCGAAATACAGCGAAGATCTGTCTTGACCACCACTGTCACCAACCACTGCAATTGTTTCACCTGCGCGTACTTTGTCGCCTTCTTTTTTCATTAAGCTTTGATTGTAGCCATATAAGGTCATATCACCTTTACCATGATCAATTAAGACCATTAATCCATAGCCACGTAACCAATCAGCAAATACTATTTTACCTGAATAAACAGCTTTAACTGGGGTTCCATAGTCACTGGCAAGTACCATGCCTTTCCAAGTTAATTGTCCTGTTTGTTTAGTGCCAAAGCTGTGTAGGGTTTTGGCATTATTCACAGGCCAAGGTAAGCGGCCTTTTTGACGTTTAAGCCCATCCATAGGTACATTATTTTTTATCTTAGCTTTTGAAATGGCTGTTTTTAAACGTTTTTCGTTTTGTTGCAGTTCACTTAAATAGCTGTTTTCATTTGAAATACGTTTTTTAATGCTTGAAACTGTTTTCTTACGTTTATTTTGCGCTGTTTGTAAGTGACGTTTATCTTTCTTGTATTGACTAATCACCTGGCTTTGACGCTGTTGTTGCTTAAGAAGAGCGGCTTCTTTCTCTTTCAGCTGCATGTTCGTAAATTCTAATTGAGATATTGCAGCAACACGAGTCTCTGAAAGGCGTTGTGCATATTGTGTCATGCGATCTATTTGAGTAGCTTCTTCGCCACTAAGGACATTAGATAACGGACTATTGTGATGGATCAGATAATAGTTAACTAATAGCTCTTTTAATACTTCAGTCTGCCCAATCTTTTGTTGATTAAGCTCTGATTGTTGTTGCTTTAAAGCGGTAATCGATTTTTTTAATGTTGTAAGCTCTTTTTCTGCCGTACGTGCTTTTTTTGAAGCATTAGCAATAGACGTTTCATGTTGCCTTAGATCAGTTTGCAGATTAGAAAGCGCTTTTTTTTGTTTTGTTAAAACTGAGCTTTGACGAGATATTTCTTGTTTCATTCCCTTAAGTTCTGCGTCATTAGCATGACTTTGTGTAGGAAGAAAAAGCGTCAAGCATACTGCCGCTGTCAGGCTGAGTTGACGATAAGAAAAAGAGAGATGTAATCGAGATATGTTCATCGCAGCATTATTTCAGATAGAGTCCCTTCTGACTAGGCAGAGTTTGTGTTTGCTCTCAATTGTAAAACCAATATCACAGCATTTTCGCTGGATTGGTTAGTTTTTTTATCCTTGCTAGTCTCGAAACAAACCCTAGGGTATACTTTCGCCTTAATTTTAGAGCCAATGGTAACTGAATCGCTATAATGCATCAGCTTATCTACACATTAGAGATAAAGAATATGGAAACGTCAATCATCGATTTTGTAACCAATAATATGATTTTAGCCGTTGTTTGGGTTGGTATTGTTGTTGCGTTAATTCAAAACGTAGTTAAGCAAAAAACAGCAGGTTACCAAGAAGTAGATCCTTCACAAGCAACAACGTTGATGAACCGTGAAGATGCGATTGTGCTAGATGTCCGCTCTAAAGATGAGTTTAAATCAGGCCATATTACGGATGCTCGTCACATTTTACCAAGTGACATCAAAGCAGGTAACTTATCTGGTCTTGAAAACTCAAAAACTACCCCAATTATTGTTGTATGTAAAACAGGTCAAACGGCTCAAGCGGCAGCAAATGATTTGAATAGCGCTGGTTTTGAGCAAGTTAAACTTCTTAAGAACGGTTTGATCTCTTGGAATGAAGCTAACTTACCGTTAGTAAAAGCGAAGTCGGCAAAAAACAAAAAGTAATTGCCCATTTCCTAAGCAACTGATTCATTTTGATGTGATATCTGGCTCATTTTTTAGATATCACACATGCAGAGTAATAAGACATCGTTATTCTGCTTCTATATTTTTTATATATTAAAGGACTTTCTCATGGCTGAAGCAGCACAACAAGAACAACAAAACTTCGCAATTCAACGTATCTTTCTAAAAGATGTTTCTTTTGAAGCGCCTAACTCTCCAACTATGTTTCAAAAAGAGTGGAACCCAGATGTTAAGCTGGACCTTGATACTCAAAGCCGTGAATTAGGTGAAGGCGTTTACGAAGTTATTCTACGTTTAACAGTTACTGTTAAAAACGAAGAAGAAACCGCTTTCCTTTGTGAAGTTCAGCAAGGCGGTATCTTTACTGCTGGTAAAATGGAAGAAGCTCAACTGGCACATTGCCTAGGCGCATTCTGCCCGAACATTCTTTTCCCATACGCTCGTGAAACAATCTCTAGCCTAGTGGTTAAAGGTACGTTCCCACAATTGAACCTTGCACCAGTTAACTTTGATGCATTGTTTATGAACTACCTACAAAACCAAGCTCAAGAAAACGCAGAAGCACCAGCTGAAGCTTAATAATTGATAGCTTAAGTTTTAATTAACTTAGCGCTATTGATTAACTTGTAGAGAATAAATGCACTTTTTATCTGATATACGTTCTATATTTATATGAATTTTATATCGTGATAATAGGTGCATTTTTCTTTTATCACTCCTTGTATTCTCAATACTTATTTGGATGACCATAATGACAACACAAACAGATTATTCTGATGTATCAATGACCGTACTTGGCGCGGGTTCATATGGAACTTCTCTGGCAATATCTCTTGCTCGTAATGGCGCAAAAGTGATTTTATGGGGACATGAAGAAAAACACATGGCTCGCTTAGAGGCCGATCGTGCGAATGAAGAGTTTTTACCTGGTGTGCCTTTTCCACCGTCACTGATCATGGCGACTGATCTTGAAAAAGCAGTACAAGCAAGCCGTGATTTGTTGGTAGTAGTTCCAAGCCATGTATTTGGTTTAGTTCTAAGTAATGTAAAAGCATTTTTACGTGAAAATTCTCGTGTGTGTTGGGCGACAAAAGGGTTAGAGCCTGAAACAGGTCGTTTATTAAAAGAAGTGGCAGTTGAAGCTTTGGGTGAATCTCATTCATTGGCTGTACTTTCTGGACCTACTTTTGCTAAAGAACTTGCTTCAGGTATGCCAACAGCAATTGCTGTCGCGTCACCTGATCAGCAATTTGTAAAAGATCTTCAAGAGAAGATTCACTGTTCAAAGACGTTCCGAGTATATGCAAATAATGATTTTACTGGCATGCAACTTGGTGGTGCGGTGAAAAACGTTATCGCTATTGGCGCGGGTATGTCTGATGGTATTGGCTTTGGTGCTAATGCTCGTACGGCGTTAATTACACGCGGTTTGGCTGAAATGACACGTCTAGGTGTTGCATTAGGTGCAGAAGCTGAAACCTTTATGGGAATGGCTGGTTTAGGTGATTTAGTATTAACTTGTACCGATAACCAATCACGTAACCGTCGTTTTGGTTTGGCGTTAGGTCAGGGCGGCGATGTTAATAGTGCACAAGAAGAAATTGGCCAAGTGGTTGAAGGCTATAGAAATACTAAAGAAGTCTTTTTACTTGCAGAGCGTATGGGTGTAGAAATGCCTATAGTTGAACAAATTTATCAAGTATTGTATCAAGGAAAAGATGCAAGAATGGCAGCGCAAGATTTATTAGCGCGAGATAAAAAGTCAGAATCGTAATTCAAGGATGGTATGAAAATGAATGAGTGTAAGAAACATAAAGTCTGGGAAAAAATTGTTCAGGAAGCGCGTGAGCAATCAGAGCAAGAACCCATGCTTGCAAGCTTTTATCATGCCACCATTATTAAACATGAAAATTTAGCGGCAGCGTTAAGTTATATTCTAGCAAACAAGTTAGCAACAGCTTCAATGCCTGCTATGGCTGTGCGTGAAGTGGTTGAAGAAGCATTTGCTTCAGATCCAAGTATTACCGATGCTGCGGCATGTGATATTTGTGCGACGGTAACACGAGATCCTGCGGTGGCTATGTATTCAATGCCATTATTGTACCTGAAAGGCTACCATGCTCTGCAAGGTTACCGAGTGTCTAATTGGCTGTGGAAACAGGGTCGTGTTGCGCTTGCTACTTATTTGCAAAATGAGATTTCAGTGGCTTGTCAGGTAGATGTTCACCCTGCTGCGACAATTGGTAAAGGGATCATGTTTGACCATGCTACGGGCATTGTCATTGGTGAGACTGCGGTTGTTGAAAATGATGTTTCTATTTTGCAAGATGTGACCCTTGGTGGTACTGGTAAAGAATGTGGCGATCGTCATCCTAAGATCCGTGAAGGGGTTATGATTGGTGCAGGGGCAAAAATTTTAGGTAACATTGAAGTGGGAGAGGGAGCGAAAATTGGCTCTTGTTCTGTTGTGCTTCAAGCCGTTCCTCCTCATACAACCGTTGCAGGTGTTCCGGCTAAGATTGTAGGCAGACCAAGTACAGAAAAACCGTCTTTCGATATGGACCAGCAATTCAATGGAAAATCCCAGACGTTTATCTCTGGTGATGGTATTTAATATTAGATCCAGTTAATCCATTTTATTACTTGTTTTTTATTAATAAAAATAGCCACTTAATAGTGGCTATTTTTGTATTTGGACGATGAAAAACGAGAAGTTATAACCCGCCTTCAAACCCCATCTGACGCCATGCTTCAAATACAATAATAGCAACGGAGTTAGACAGGTTTAAACTGCGGCTGTCTGGCATCATAGGAATGCGAACACGTTGCTCCATTGGTAAGCCATCAATCAAATCAGCAGGTAACCCACGAGTTTCTGGACCAAATAATAATACATCCCCTTTTTGATAGCTTGGGGTGGTGTGATGGCCTGTGGTTTTAGTGGTACAAGCAAAAATACGGTGCTCTAAATCACTGTTATTCTCTAAATATTCAAGAAAAGCTGCATAGTTCTTGTGGCGCTTTACATGAGTTAGATCATGATAGTCTAAACCCGCACGACGTAGTTTTTTCTCTTCTAAATCAAAGCCTAATGGTTCAATTAAATGCAGGTTAGCACCGCAATTAGCAGACAGTCGAATAATGTTACCTGTGTTTGGGGCAATTTCAGGCTCGTACAGCGCAATCTCAAACATAATGAACTCTTGAATAAAAGGAAATTAAACGCAGTATATCTAATTGATTGGTATCGGGGTAGGGCGTACTCACAACAACATGGCTTAGATAGAGGTAAGCCATGTTGTCAGAGGCTATTATTTTTCGATAGGTAAAGTAATTGTCATACGTAATCCACCAAGAGGACTTTTGCTCGCAATGATGGTTCCGCTGTGTTGCTGTATCGCACTTTCTGTAATCGCAAGCCCCAACCCCGTTCCGCCACTGCTTCTGTCTCGAGCGGTAGAAACGCGATAGAAAGGTTTGAAAATATCTTTTAATTCATCTTCAGGAACACCTTCGCCGTTGTCATCGACATGAATAATAAAATGTGCTGCTGTCTGCTCTAGATTTACAGTAATCACATCATTACCGTATTTAATGGCATTTCGAATCACATTTTCTACGGCGCTCATTAGTAGATTAGGATTACCAAAGATAGGGGTTTCAATTAAGCCTGAATAGGTAAGTTCTTTATTCATGTGTTCAGCCTCAAATTTGGCGTCTTCTAAAATATCAAACCATAGTGAATAGGCGTCAGTTTTCTCTCGCTCTTGATGGCTGTTCACTTGGATCCGTGATAGTTCTAATAACTCAGATATCATCTGTTCAAGGCGTTCTGCTTCCATATCAATACGAGATAATTCGGTACTTTCTCCTTGCTTACGAGTCGCCAGTGCGGTGGCCATTCTTAAACGAGTTAAGGGAGATCTGAGTTCATGAGAGATATCAGATAACAAGCGCTGCTGGCCAGAGATCATGGTATTTAATGACCCCACCATTTGATTAAAGCTTTGACCTGTCTTTCTGAACTCCCTTGGTCCTTTCTCTAGTGCTTCATCTTTTTCAAATTGCCCTCTAGCAACCCGTTCAGCTGCTTTTTGTAATCGTCTAGCTGGCTGACTTAATGCCCAAGCAAGCCAAAGTAAAAATGGGGTACTAACCAACATGGTGACTAAGAGAAGTTGTATTGGTTTATCTAAAATCCGAAGAATAAATGGTGGTGGTTTTTTCCAGTATCTTCCGACATACATATAGACTTTTTCTTGAGCGATGATGATATCGAAAGGGCCAGCCATCATGGTTCGTCCATAAAGTTTTTGTTGTGGCAGCTCTGGGTCATCTGACAGAGTTAAAAAATTGAGTAGTGCTTTTTTTCGTCCTCGCAATTCTCTAGGCTTATCTAGGATCTCACCGGTAGGGGTTGTAAAAAAGAGAGCTAGATTTTCATCATGATCATGAGCTTTATGGCTGATCTCTTTTAGTGTTGTTTTTAACCCTTCTCGCTCTGAGTATTTTCCTGTGATGTAAGCGGCAACTTCCGTCATTTTATTTAGATGTTCTGTCGCAATGTTATGACGCGATCGTGGATCAAAATTGGGGCCAATAACGACCCCAATAAGCACCAATAAAAGGGTGAACCAAAAGATAGCAAAGATACGACCATACAGGCTTGAAACCAGAGGGAATTTTATTTTCTTGGTAAACAAGGTTTATTCCTCTACAAATAAATAGCCGCGGCCACGTAAGGTTTTGATACGTGGTTTCCCTTCTGATAATGGAGGTAATTTTTTACGCAGGTTAGATACGTGCATATCAATCGCACGATCAAAAGGAGCAAGACGTTTACCTAATACTTCTAGACTTAGCTCTTCTTTTGAAATGATCTCTCCTGGTTTTTGAATAAATTGCGACAGTAGGCCAAATTCTGTACCAGTTAAATCTAATAATTCACCATGGCTATAGGCTTCTTGTTTACCGATAAATATTTCAATTCCCTGATATTTAATGCTATTGCTACTATTACTTTCTTTAGCTTTAGTTTGTGTTCGGCGTAAGATGGCACGAATACGAGCTAGCAATTCTCTATCACTGAATGGTTTTGGTAAATAATCATCTGCGCCAAGTTCTAAACCAATCACTCGATCAATCTCTTCGCCTTTTGCTGTCAGCATTAAAACTGGGATTTCATTGGTTTCACGCAGTTTTCGTAGCATGTCCATGCCATTCATTTTCGGCATCATGATATCAAGAAGGATAAGATCTAGATCATCGGTTACTGCAGCTAACCCCTCAAGACCATTGTTCGCTTCTACAACATTATATCCTTCTAAGCTTAGGATATCTTTGAGTAATGACGTTAGTTCAACATCATCATCAACTAATAAAATCTTTGCCATTATTTTTTACCTACGTAATATTCTATAACTACAGTATCGCCAAATACCTCGGTGAATACCAACCTTGAAAATGACCTTTACGTTGCTTTACGCTCAAAATACACTCATTTACTTTGGTTGGGCTATTCTTATGGCATACCAAGCAGCAACGAGCTGCTCTTGATGAAAAATGAATTTTCTGTAACGGAGATAACACAATGAACATGATGAAAAAAATGGTTTTAGGCGCAGTAATCCTTCCTCTTTCTTTAGCGTCAGCATCGGTATTTGCTGCGGGTGGTAAGGATCATCATGGTGGCATGCGTGGTGAAGGCATGGAAGGCGGCAAGTGTATGATGAAGGCTAATAAAAAAGCATTCAAAGCTCTTGATTTAACGGATGCTCAAGAAGATAAGTTTGATGAAATGCGTGATGCTCGTAAAGCGGAGCATAAAGCTAAAAAAGGCCAAAAACGTCAACCAACTGCTGAAATGAAAGCGGATCATGAAGCAATGCAAAACTTAATGTTAGCTGACAACTTTGATGAGCAAGCAGTGCGCGATTTAGCTGAAAAAATGTCAGAGCGTCAAATTGATCGTCGTGTTGAGATGATGAAAAAACGTCATGAAATGATGAATATCCTAACGCCTGAGCAAAAAGTAGAGTTTAAAGCGAATCAAGATAAATACATTGCAGATTGCGCTAAATAATCTTCAAAAAGTTTAATAAATTAAAGCGGGTCTTTATGAAAAATAAAGGCCCGTTTTTTCGTTTATACTTTTTTTGTTGTAAATATATTAACAAATGGAATAACGATCATTGGATTAAGGCTTTATACTAAGAGTTGATTTTTAGGTGAATGGAAAAGAAATGACTCAGAGATATGCCTCTTTAGTTACCACTGCTGCATGGCTTGCAACCATTGTTGCGACAATTTTAATGTTATTCAAATTAGGAACATGGTGGGTAACTGGCTCGGTAAGCTTACTGGCTTCATTGGTTGATTCTTTACTTGATATGGGCGCATCGATTACTAATTTATTGGTTGTTCGTTATGCTTTGCAACCGGCTGATGAAGAACACAGTTTTGGGCATGGTAAAGCTGAATCTTTAGCTGCTTTAGCTCAGGCGATGTTTATTTCGGGATCGGCTTGTTTCTTATTATTGAATGGTGTTGAACGTTTCTTTCGTCCTCAAGATGTAGTTGCACCTGAACTGGGCGTTTACGTCAGTGGGTTTGCAATTGTTCTCACCTTTGGCCTTGTTATGTTTCAGCAATGGGTGGTTAAACAAACCGGAAGCCAAGCGATTGCCGCAGACTCATTACATTATAAAACCGATTTATTTATGAATGCCGCTATTATGTTAGCACTTGCGTTAAGCTGGTATGGATGGCATCAAGCAGATGCTATTTTTGCTTTAGTCATTGGCGTTTATATTTTAATTAGTGCCTTTAAGATGGCCTACGAAGCAATTCAATTACTATTAGATAGGCAGCTACCAAAAGAAGAGTTAGAGCAGATTAGAGAAGCCTGTTGTCGAGTAGATGGAGTGCAAGGGATCCATGATTTACGAACTCGTCTTGCTGGACCTACGCGATTTATTCAGTTGCATTTAGAGCTGCCAGATCAAATGCCATTGGTTGAAGCGCATCGAATTGCTGACAAAGTAGAAGATGAGCTTTTAACAGTTTTCCCACATTCTGATATTATTATTCATCAAGACCCGCTTTCAGTTGTGCTAGACTCAGACAGAGAGCAAACTCAGTTCCAGTAAGAATTAGTAGTATTATTAGCAATTATTGTTTTTTCGTAACAGAAAAATGAAATAGTCGTGATTGATTCTGATGTGAATCAACGAACTTTTTCAGTAAAATGGTAATACTCTTACATAAGAAAAAAAATTACAGATTATTAATGGTGAGAAGATTAGGGAGTCTGCTTGCTGTATTAGAAATTGAAATTGAAATTCCCAACCATATTAGAGGGTAACCATGGTCAAGAAGATTGGTGTTTTAACAAGTGGTGGCGATGCGCCAGGTATGAATGCGGCAGTTCGTGGTGTTGTTCGTACAGCATTAACCGAAGGCCTAGAAGTATTTGGTATTCATGATGGCTACTTAGGTCTTGTTGAAGATCGTATCGAGAAGTTAGAGCGCCATAGCGTATCTGATATGATCAACCGCGGTGGCACATTCTTAGGTTCAGCTCGTTTTCCTGAATTTAAAGAAGTCGCTGTTCGTGACAAAGCGATTGAAAACCTTAAGAAACACGACATTGATGCGTTAATCGTTATCGGTGGTGATGGTTCTTACATGGGCGCTAAGAAGCTAACTGAAATGGGTTACCCATGTATCGGTCTTCCAGGTACGATCGATAATGATATCGCAGGTACTGATTACACTATCGGTTACTTAACGGCATTAAACACAGTTATTGATGCAATTGACCGTTTACGTGATACATCGTCTTCTCACCAACGAATCTCGATTGTAGAAGTTATGGGCCGTCACTGTGGTGATCTAACATTAATGGCTGCAATTGCAGGTGGCTGTGAGTACGTAATTACTCCAGAGACTGGCTTAAACAAAGAAGCACTGATTCAGAATATTCAAGATGGTATTGCGAAAGGTAAGAAACACGCAATTATCGCGATTACTGAGTTAATGACAGATACAAACGCATTAGCAAAAGAGATCGAAGCTGAAACAGGTCGTGAGACTCGTGCTACGGTTCTTGGTCACATTCAGCGTGGCGGTCAACCTGGTGCATTTGACCGTATCTTAGCCTCTCGTATGGGTAACTACGGCGTTAAACTGCTTGTTGAAGGTCATGGTGGTCGTTGTGTTGGTATTCAAAATGAACAGCTTGTTCACCACGATATCATCGATGCAATCGAAAACATGCGTCGTCCTGAGAAGCTAGAACTTTATAAAGTAGCAGAAGAGTTATTCTAATTTAGAATAGACCAATGCTATAAAAGAAAAACCGAAGTTTAGGCTTCGGTTTTTTATGCCTGAAATACAGGATCTATTTTAACGTATTATTCTAAGTGCCTGCTTTATTCTAAATATAAGTCGAGTGGGGTTTTGCTTTTTCTTCCTCCCACTTCTCGCGCTAAAGTAGGTACGAGATAGCCTGAAACGTTTTCTATCAACTCTCCGATCAATTGTTTCGCTTCTGTATCAGATACAAAGAAATGAGCAGCCCCTTGAACTTTATCTAATACATGAAGGTAATAAGGTAAGATACCTGCATCGAACAATGCCTCACTTAAATCAGTCAGAGCCTCTGTTGTATCATTAACGTCTTTAAGTAAGACACTTTGATTTAATAGAGTGACGTTTGACTGTTTTAACAGGGTCATTTTATTTGTTACCTCAGAATTAATTTCATTTGCATGGTTAATATGAGTAACCAAAATTACCTGAAGTCTTGTCTTTGCAAATAAATTGCATAATGTATTAGTAATACGCTTGGGTATTACGACAGGTAGACGAGAATGAATACGTAGCCGTTTAATATGTGAAATGGCTTCAATTTGTTCTATTAACCATTCAATTTCGTGATCTTTTGCCATTAATGGATCACCCCCAGAAAGAATTACTTCATTCAGTTCTGGATGCTCAGCAATATAATCAATGGATTTTTGCCAAACCGATTTACTGCCTTTGTTGTCTTGATAGGGGAAGTGACGACGGAAACAATAACGACAATTTACAGCGCAGCCTCCTTTCAATATTAGCAAAACACGGTTTTTGTATTTATGCAGTAATCCAGGCTGTTCGTTGTCTTGCTCATCGAGAGGATCGTTCGAATATCCGTCATGTACTTCGAATTCTTGATCTAAAGGCAATACTTGACGTAATAAAGGATCAAAAGGGTTGCCAAACTCCATTCGATCGACAAAACTTGTCGGCACACGTAACGCAAATAACTTTTTCGCTTCTAATCCTTTCTCCCACGGAGAGCTATCAATCCCTAGAGTTGAAAGCAGTTGATGAGGATCTGAGATCGCATTTGAGATCTCTTTGAGCCAGTTTTGCTCAACAGGAGCGTCATTTCGGGTTATTATGTGTGACATTATTTATAACTCAACGATGTTAAGAGGAAATCATGGCGTCAGTAAGTACCAATGAATTCAAAGGCGGTTTGAAATTTATGTTTGATAACGAGCCATGCTCAATTATCGACAATGAATATGTTAAACCTGGTAAAGGCCAAGCATTCAACCGTGTAAAACTTCGCAAATTGCTTTCTGGTAAAACACTAGAAAAAACATTTAAATCAGGTGAAAGCTTTGAGCTTGCTGATGTTGTCGATGTAGAACTTGACTACTTGTACAATGATGGCGAATTCTTCCATTTCATGAACAGCGTAAGCTTTGAGCAAATCGCTGCTGATGTTAAATCGGTTGGTGACACGGCTAAATGGTTAATAGAAAACAACACTTGTACAGTTACTCTTTGGAATGATAATCCAATTACAGTGACACCGCCAAACTTTGTTGAGATTGAAGTGACTGAAACAGACCCAGGTCTGAAAGGTGATACTCAAGGTACTGGTGGTAAACCAGCAACATTAGCAACAGGCGCTGTTGTTCGTGTTCCACTATTCATCGCTATCGGTGAAGTAGTGAAAGTAGACACTCGTACGGGTGAATACGTAGGTCGTGTTAAGTAATATCAATTATTATTGATATTTACACGTCAAAGAAAAGGTCACTTCGGTGGCCTTTTTTATTAGGTTATTTATATTGTAGATACAAAAAAGGTTGGCATCATAGCCAACCTTTTTTATTGCTTCAGCTTTAGATTAGATCATAAAAATGAATACAACAGAAAGAGCAGTAAAGATTGCAGCTGTTGTGTAACAAGCAATTTTACCAGCTGTTCCGATGTGGAATTTTAGGTCGTGCATGCCGTGATGTAGGCGGTGCATTGCATGCCACATTGGCATTGAGATTGAACCAATTACAAATAATGCCCCAATGATGCTAGTCACAAAACCAGCAACACGTAGGTAGTTCATTGATTCAGGACCAATCACACCTAGTGGAACTAAAATACCAAGAACTAAGATAGTTACAGGTGTTAGCATTGCAAACCAAGTACCACCGGCACCGAATAAGCCCCACCATACTGGTTCGTCAGAACGCTTTGGATTAAGATTTACCACAATTATTCTCCTTAAACGATAACCAGTACAAGTAATGTGATTGCAGCAACAGCTGCCCACTGTGCAAGAACAACGACTTTCTTATCTAGTGTTTTACCACTGATACGAATAGGCATTACTTGCGGCATCATGCTAAAGAAAGTTTGAGCATGGAATAAGCTACCCGCTAAAGCAACAATGTTCAAAGCAACCACAATAGGGTTTGCCATGAAATCTAACCAAGAAGCCCAAGCTAGTGGACCTTTCACTAAACTACCTAGACCAACAAGCAGACAAATAGTAAAGAAAATTAACGGTAGAATGGTTGCTTCACGAACCATGTAAAAACGGTAGAAAGGGTGATCTTTCCACCAAGTACGTGTCATTTCACGAACGTAAGGTTTACGGTTGCTCATCCTTATGCCTCCTGTGGTTTAAGCATTGCGATAACAAAGTCTTGAGACGATGCGATCTTACCTTGGTTAACTGCTGCTGCAGGGTCAACGTGTTTTGGACATACTTCAGAACAGTAACCAACAAACGTACAGCCCCATGCGCCATTGTCGCCATTGATAAGCTTCATACGTTCAGCAGAACCATTATCACGACTATCAAGGTTGTAACGGTGTGCAAGAGTTAGTGCTGCAGGACCGATAAATTCAGGGTTTAGGCCGAATTGAGGACAGGCTGCGTAACATAGACCACAGTTGATACAACCAGCGAACTGTTTGTATTTAGCCATTTGCTCTGGAGTTTGGGTGTTAGGGCCTTGCTCTGGAGTGCGATCGTTACCAAGAATGTAAGGTTTGATTGCTTCTAAACGCTCGATGAATGGCGTCATATCAACAATTAAATCTTTCTCGATAGGGAAGTTCGCTAATGGTTCCAGTGTTAAGCCATTTGGGTAATCACGTAAGAATGCTTTACATGCAAGCTTTGGTACGTTGTTTACCATCATGCCACAAGAACCACAGATCGCCATACGACAAGACCAACGGTAAGATAGGTTTTTGTCTAGGTTATCTTTAATGTAACCAATTGCATCAAGTACAGAGGTTGTATCATCACAAGGTACGTCAAATGCTTGTAGATAAGGTTTCTCATCTACCATTGGGTCGTAACGCATAATGTTTACTTTTTGGACTCTATTGCCAGCTGTCATTATGCTTTCTCCTCTGCGTTTTTCGCCGCTTCAGCTTCTGCCGCTGCTGCTTTTTCTGCCGCTTCACCATATAGGCGAGCTTTTGGTTGAGATTTAGTGATGGTTACATCGCTGTATTTAATCGTCGGTGCTGCATCTTTGTTGTAGTACGCTAATGAGTGTTTTAGGAAGTTCACATCATCACGTTCAGTACAACCTTCATCTAGACGTTGGTGTGCACCACGAGACTCTTTACGCAGAATTGCAGAATGAGCCATTGTTTCAGCGACTTCAAGACCGTAACCAATTTCGATAGCGTACAATAGGTCTGTGTTGAACACTTTACCTTTGTCTTTGATGCTGATGTTTTTGTAGCGTTTTTTCAGCTCAGCCAGTTTATCAACCGTATCTTGCATCTCGTGCTCTTTACGGTAAATACCACAGCCAGCTTCCATTGAGTGACCCATTTCAGTACGGATGTCAGCCCAGTTTTCATCGCCTTCTTGAGCTAGTAGTGCATCAATACGACCTTGAACTTCTTCAATCTGTGTTTGGATAGCGTTGTCATTCCAAACTGTGAATTCAGCGGCACGTTCAGCGGCTTTTTCACCTGCAAGGCGACCAAATACAACTAACTCAGCAAGTGAGTTTGAACCTAGACGATTTGCACCGTGAAGACCAACAGAAGAACATTCACCAACAGCAAATAGACCTTTGATGTTTGTTTCGTTGTTCTTGTCTGTTTCAATACCACCCATGGTGTAGTGAACCGTTGGACGAATTGGAATTGGCTCTTTTGCAGGGTCAACGTTAACGTAGGCTTTTGATAGCTCACAGATAAACGGTAGACGTTCATTTAGGTACTCTTCACCTAGGTGACGAAGATCCAAATGCACTACATCACCAAGAGGGTGCTTGATAGTGTTGCCTTTTTGCTGCTCATGCCAGAACGCTTGAGAAACTTTGTCACGAGGACCTAGTTCCATGTATTTGTTCTTTGGCTCACCGATAGGAGTTTCTGGACCCATACCGTAATCTTGTAGGTAACGGTAACCATTTTTATTTACCATGATACCGCCTTCACCACGACAACCTTCAGTCATCAAGATGCCAGTACCTGGTAAACCTGTTGGGTGATATTGTACGAATTCCATATCACGCAGAGGTACACCGTGACGGAATGCCATTGCCATACCATCACCAGTAACGATACCGCCATTGGTATTACAGTGGTAAACACGACCTGCGCCACCCGTTGCAAGTACAACTGATTTTGCTTTAATACAGATAAGTTCGCCTTCAGCCATATGAATAGCAATCAGACCTTGAACTTGACCATCTTCAACTAAAATATCAACAACAAAATACTCGTCGTAACGATTGATTTGAGGGTACTTCATTGAAGTTTGGAATAGAGTATGAAGCATGTGGAAGCCCGTTTTATCGGCAGCAAACCACGTACGTTCAACTTTCATACCACCAAAACGGCGAACATTCACTTCGCCATTTTCTTTACGGCTCCAAGGACAACCCCACTGTTCTAGTTGGGTCATCTCGCGGTATGCATTTTTTACAAAGTATTCAACAACATCCTGTTCACACAGCCAATCACCACCGCCAACAGTATCGTTGAAGTGATTGTCTAGTGTATCTTCTTCCTTGGTCACGGCAGCGGAACCACCTTCTGCAGCCACTGTATGTGAACGCATTGGGTAAACTTTTGAGATTAGAGCAATTTCTAGCTCTGGGTTAGCTTCTGCAGCTGCAATGGCTGTACGTAGGCCTGCACCGCCCGCGCCGATTACTGCGATATCTGTGGTTATAGTTTTCACAGTTATCCTCCGGGATAAAAGATAAAAAATTAAACTAATCACTTAATTGTGACTAATTATGAGAATCTAGCCTGCTCATATGACAAAAAAGAGCAAATAGTAACTGAAAAATTCTGTTACCTATTCTATGTGAGCTTTTGTAATAAAAATTGATATGGATAAAGTTTTGTAGAGCAAGTACCACTAATGGGGCAGTTTATTGCGGATAGTGTGATCTCTATCAACTAGTTAAAGCTGTTAATATTCTCCACTATTTGTATGTAAGTTGTTGCTTTATATATGATAATGATTCTTATCGGACTTGTATCCCTTTGATGGTTAAGGGTATTTTTGAAGTTAAAAAATAGGTAACCTTAAAATGGGTTATCAGGTATTATTTTGGATAAGTTTTTCTAATGTGTAAAATTATGACTAGTCAATATTGGATGCCTAGCGCATCAATTGAACAATTACAGCAACGCGCTGATATTCTTGCTTCGATTCGTTTGTTTTTTTCTGAGCGAAAAGTGATGGAAGTAGATACACCAGCGATGAGTCATGCGACTGTGACGGACGTGCATCTTCATACTTTCCAAACGGATTTTGTTGGACCGGGTTATGCTGATGGTGCTCATTTGTATTTTATGACCAGTCCCGAGTTTCATATGAAGCGATTATTGGCGGCTGGAAGTGGTGCGATTTACCAAATTAATAAGGCATTTCGTAATGAAGAAGCAGGGCGTTTTCATAACCCTGAATTTACGATGTTGGAATGGTATCGACCAAGCTTCGATCATCATCAATTGATGGATGAAATGAATGAACTGCTGATGCTAGTGCTACAGTGTGGTGATTCCGAGAGAATGACATATCAAGACGCGTTTATTAAGGTGCTTGGTATTTGTCCATTAGAGGCTTCTATGGATGAATTAAGAGCGGTTGCAGCTCCGTTGGGGCTATCAGATATAGCGGACATTGAAGAAGATAGAGATACATTACTGCAATTGTTATTCAGTATGGGTGTAGAAGAGAAGATTGGTTTAGACGTTCCTGCTTTTGTTTATGATTTTCCAGCGTCTCAAGCAGCTCTTGCTAAGATTAATCCGACGGACTCGCGAGTAGCTGAGCGTTTTGAGGTGTACTTTAAAGGTATTGAGCTAGCGAACGGCTTTCATGAGTTAGATAATGCCAAGGAACAACTTGCCCGTTTTGAAGAAGACAATGCGAAACGTAAGTCAATGGGCTTAATTGAACAGCCTATCGATTATCATTTGATTGCGGCATTAGAAGCTGGTTTTCCTGATTGTGCGGGCGTTGCTCTCGGTATTGACCGTTTGATCATGTTGGCAATGGGAGAAAAGCACATCGATCAAGTTATGGCTTTTCCGTTTGATAGAGCTTAGCTATAACTAAAAAAATAGCGAACACAAGGTTCGCTATTTAATGATTTCTTAATGGAATTAATTATTTTGCGATATGAGCAAATGGAGTACCCATTCGAGTTGGAGCTCCGTTTTCCATTGAGGCATCAAACTTCACTGAGTTTGGTGCAAATAGGTTAATAACGGTTGAGCCCAATTTAAAACGACCCATTTCTTCGCCTTTCTTAAAGCAAATCATATCATCGCCAGAAAGTGGGTAATGCCACGTTTTAACCGCAGGGCCAGTAGGTGGAGTCACCGTATCAGCCCAGGTAGTTTCAATACTACCAACGATAGTTGCACCAACAAGAACTTGAGCCATTGGGCCAAATTCAGTATCAAAAATACAGACAACACGTTCATTACGAGCGAATAGATTTGGTACGTTTTCTGCAGTTAATGGATTTACAGAGAAGAGGTCGCCAGGAACGTAAATCATTTTACGTAATGTCGCATCGCATGGCATGTGAACTCGATGATAATCACGTGGTGATAAATACAGAGTAGCAAATTCGCCGCCCATGAATTCATCAGCTAATTCAGCATCGCCACCAAGTAACTCTTGAGCAGAATATACATGACCTTTAGCTTGAACTAGTTGACCATCAGTAATTGGACCAAATTGACTTACGCAAGCATCCGCGGGATGGGAGATCACATTATCATTGTCATCAATTGGGCGTGCGCCATCTTCTAATTCACGAACAAAGAAGTTGTTGAATGTAGAATATGCTGCAGGATCTGGGTTTTTAGCTTCGCTCATTTCAACTTTATATTGTTTGATGAACCACTTTATTACCGCTGTTGTTAACCAACCCATTTTTGCTGATGCTAATTTGCCAGCCAAACGAGTAAGTGCATGTTTTGGGGTTAAATATTGTAACCCAATTTTTAAATTATCTGACACGTTCTTTGCCTACTAGTTATCAATAATAGTGGATATTACCACATCTTTACTTTGTTATTAATCGGCTTTTCTGCTGCGAGAAAATTGGCGATTGGCCTTATTCTCTGACATGCTTTCAATGATTCGATGGTAGCTATCAAAACGAAGTTTGGCAATTTTACCATTAGATACGGCTTCTTGAAGGATACAACCAGGATCATCTTTATGTGTACAATCTCTAAATTTACAGCCGCCGATGAAGTCTTTAAACTCGACAAATGACTCAGTAACTTCTTCTTTTTCTAAATGCCATAGACCAAACTCACGAACACCTGGAGAATCAATAAGATCGCCACCGTGAGGGAAGTGGTATAAACGGGCGGCAGTTGTGGTGTGCTGACCAAGACCTGAGTTTTCAGATACTGCACCTTCCATAATTTCAAGCTCAGGCATCAATGCATTTACTAAGCTTGATTTACCTACGCCAGATTGACCAACAAAGATATTGATATGATCTTTTAACTCAGCTTCTAATTCTTCGATGCCATAACCTGATTCTTTACTGACAAATTTTACCTTATAGCCAATATCTTCATATAGACTTAAAATTTGTCTAACATCGATAAATTCTTTGTCAGATAACAAATCGACTTTGTTTAATACGATTAATGGTTTTATCTGTAAAGTCTCTGAGGCAATAAGATAGCGGTCAATAATGTTCAATGACAGTTCTGGAAGGATAGATGAGACGATGACCATTTGATCAACGTTGGCTGCAACCGGTTTAATGCCATCGTAATAATCAGGTCGAGTTAACATTGATGTTCGTGGTTGAACTGCTTCCACAACACCAGATATACCTGCAAGTACTTCTGTACCTGGACGCCAAATAACACGATCACCAGATACTAAGCTTTCAATACCTCGACGTAAGTTACAGCGATGTATTTCTTTGCTCTCTGGATCTTCGATATCCGCATGTTGACCAAAGCGAGTAATTACTAACCCTTCTTTAGCTGCTTCTAATGAGGATTCATCCCACTCAACGGTGGTCTTTATTTTTTCTATACGTTTATTTTGATTAGAACGTACTCGGCGAACTTGGCCTTTAGTTAACTTTGTCTTTTTTGCCACGAAATGATTTCACTTGTAGGTTGGCTTTCAGTTTTATGTTGAAAGATAAATCGGCCCGAGTATCATACCCTTTTTAGTTACAAAATAGGCAACTCTCTATGGCAATTAATGATCAAAACCTGATTTGGGTTGATTTGGAGATGACAGGATTGGATCCTGAAACTCATAAAATCATCGAAATCGCATCCATTGTAACTGATGCTCAGCTAAATATTTTAGCAGAAGGGCCTGTTATTGCTATTCATCAGTCAGAAGAAGAGTTGGCTAAGATGGATGATTGGTGTACAAATACACATACCAATAGTGGACTGGTCGCTCGTGTACAAGTGAGTGAACATACTGAAACGACCGCGATAGAAGAGACAATCGCTTTTCTTGAAAAGTGGGTACCAAAAGGTATTTCCCCAATTTGTGGTAATAGCATTGGTCAAGATCGTCGCTTCTTATATAAGCATATGCCGACATTAGAAGAGTATTTTCACTATCGTTGTGTTGATGTGAGTACAATTAAAGAGCTGACTCGTCGTTGGAAACCGGAAGTACTTGATGGTTTTGAAAAAACAGGAACACATTTAGCATTAGATGATATTAGAGAATCCATTGCTGAATTACAGTATTACCGTAAAAACATATTCACAATTTAATAAATTTGATTATTTGTTGAGCGAAAGCTGCGGATTTTAAAGAATTTTCGTTTTTTTTTCAAAATCCGCTTGCATCATCACGTTTTACTCGTATAATTCGCAGCCTCTGAACGAGGAGCTACTCCTTGATCAGAATGCGACACTAGCTCAGCTGGTAGAGCGCAACCTTGCCAAGGTTGAGGTCACGAGTTCGAGCCTCGTGTGTCGCTCCAAAAAATTAAAACGTATTGTTCAATGTAATTGAATGATAGGATAAAGTTTCATTGTACTTAACAATGCATCCGGACGCGGGATGGAGCAGTTTGGTAGCTCGTCGGGCTCATAACCCGAAGGTCGTAGGTTCAAATCCTGCTCCCGCAACCACATTTAGATTGAATGCTTTAATAAGCGTTGATCATGCGACACTAGCTCAGCTGGTAGAGCGCAACCTTGCCAAGGTTGAGGTCACGAGTTCGAGCCTCGTGTGTCGCTCCAAATAAAATAAAAGCGCTGAATTATATTCAGCGCTTTTATTTTCTTTAAATTAATGCTGTGAAGCATTAACCCCACGTAAAAATCCTGTTCTTTAGAATATTCTGATTCATACCTAATCAACGAATCAAACAGTCTATTATATATCTGTATTTATTGTATTTTTTAACGAAATATAACAGCAGAGGGTTAGTTATATCTATTAATTACCATATAACTAACACACTTATCCACACCGATGTAATTGTGGATAACTCTGTTAGTTATTTAATATTGACAGAATAAAAAAAGTAAGTAATAAAGATCTTATTGGTATTTATAGATCGAAAAAAAACACATTAGCTATATCTTGTTGATATTTATGTTCTTTTATTAGCCTATGCATTTTTTTTAATGATTTAAAAGATCTTTTTGCTTGACTTCTTTGATCCTGGTCATATTCCCGTCTTGTGTTTAACTTTTCTATTTTTTGTCTTGTTTACCCTTCAAAATAATGTTTTCCACATTCTTAATAGCTAAATATGCCTGTGGTTAATTTATCTGACTATTTCTAATCGTAGTGCCGCTAATTAGATACACACAGATTAAGCATCTCGTGGTAGCCCTTTTTCTATAATTCGAATCAAACGTTGCTCTTTTCTGTTTTTATTTATAGGCCTAGAGTTTTGTTGCTCTATAGCCCAAAGAATATGAATATCTAAGTTATTATCTAATCCAAGTCGATCACGTAAGGATAAAACAATATCCTTAGAGTGTGGGGCGTTTCCCATAGCGATTGCGATATTGCGCAACCATTGAAGATGACCAATGCGACGAATTGCTGAGCCTTCCATATTTTTTAAAAAGGTAGTTTCATCCCATGCAAAAAGAGAGAGTAAGTTAGCGTTGTCTAGAGACTCTCTACGATGAAAGTCGCTTTGTTGTGTTATATCTGCCTCACGGTTCCAAGGGCAAACGAGTTGGCAATCATCACAACCATAAATTCGATTTCCCATTAATGAACGAAACTCTTCAGGAATAACGTCGCTGTTTTCGATGGTTAAGTAAGAAATACAACGACGGGCGTCAATGACTCCATTTTCTAATATTGCATTTGTTGGGCATGACGTGACACAGGCGGTACATTTACCACATTGGTTCTCAACAGGGGAATCAACCGGTAATGGGATATCAACTAAAAGTTCACCTAAGAAAAACCAAGACCCCGCATCTTTATCAAGTAGCAGTGAGTGTTTACCTGTCCAACCAAGCCCTGCTTTTTCTGCTAAAGGCCGCTCTAATATCGGGGCTGAATCTACAAAAGGGCGATAACCAAGTTGTTCTACCTCGGCTTCGATTCTTTGACCTAGTTTTTTGAGTTGGTTTCGAATGAGTTTGTGGTAATCACGGCCGAGCGCATATCGACTGATATAAGCTTGTGTAGGGTCGCTTAAATTACTTGCAAAACCAGCTTGAGGAGGTAAATAATCCATACGGGCACTGATGACTCTAATTGTGCCAGGGTGAAGCTCATTAGGTCTTGCTCTCATGACGCCATGACGAGCCATCCAGTCCATCGAACCATGGTAACCAGCATCAATCCATTGCTCTAAAGCCGCTTCATGCTGAGATAAATCGACATCACAAATTCCGACCTTCTGAAAGCCGAGTTCTTGTGCCCAAAGTTTGATGTTAGTAGCGAGTGCTTGATAGTCAATTTTCACAGAGAGATTACATTTTTTTATTACAGTATGATAAGTAAAAGTTTATCATATAGGATTGATAAGACGTACTTCGATGCAATGAAAAGGCATTGAATTAACGCAACTCATGGTTACTTGTGTCTAACTATTTCACATATAAATTGTGAATTTGATACCAAGTCCACCAATTTAGACAATTAAAATAGTGAAATTAGTGAATAATGGAACGCTTTGAATTTAATTTAGCTACTGAAGACGATACGGTTGAATTTGGTAGACAGCTCTCTCAAGCTTGTAGTCAACAAACCACCATCTATTTACATGGTGATCTTGGTGCGGGTAAAACAACCTTTAGCCGAGGCTTTATTCGTTCATTAGGTCATGTTGGTAATGTAAAAAGCCCAACATATACCTTAGTTGAACCTTATGAATTGGATAAGTGGCAAGTGTATCATTTTGACCTGTATCGTTTGGCTGATCCTGAAGAGCTAGAGTTTATGGGGATCCGTGATTATTTTACTGATGATGCAATTTGTTTAGTTGAGTGGCCAGAGAGAGGGGAAGGGTTATTACCTAGTCCCGATATTGATATTGAACTTCGTTATGATGGTGAAGCTCGTCATGTTGTGATTACTGGCAATAATGAATATGGATGTAGTTTAGTGCAGCGGTTGGATTTGTGTTAATCGGTAAATATTTTCGAGTTATTTGGTATACGCTATTTGTTGTTTTATCAGCAAGTAGCTTTTTTGTATCTGCTAATACCCTAGAGGGGATCCGAGTTTGGCCATCGCCAGATGAAACTCGTATTGTTATAGATCTAAATTCTGAAGCAAACTATAGCTATTTTACGCTTAGTAGTCCTTATCGTTTAGTGGTTGATCTTAAAAATACCAATGTGAAAGCAAAGCTGCCGTTAACGGTCAGTGACAGTAAGGTTTTGTCAAAAATACGCAAAAGCTCTGCACCATCAAAAGGAACGACTCGACTTGTTTTTGAATTGAAGCATTCGGTTACGGCTGAGGTATTTAAATTATCACCGACCCCCGGTGGTCAATATGGGCACCGTTTAGTGATGGATTTACCTCACTCTTCAACTTCGAAGTCTACACCGACCGAGAGTAGAGCAACCACACCTGTAATTAACTCTAATTCGAATCATATTATAGGTAACGGTGAAATAATTATTGCTATTGATGCTGGTCATGGTGGTGAAGATCCTGGTTCAATTGGTCCAACAAGAAAATATGAGAAGCACGCTACTCTCGCTATTTCTAAAAAAGTAGTCGCATTAATCAATGCTCAGCCAGGTATGAGAGCAGTAATGACTCGTAGTGGTGATTACTTTGTTAACTTGAATAAACGAACTGATATTGCGAGAAAAAATAAATCTCACCTATTGGTGTCTATTCACGCTGATAGTTTCCGCTCTCCTAAACCAAGAGGTGGTTCTGTTTTTGTGCTTAATACGCGTCGAGCAAATACTGAAATTGGTCGTTGGGTAGAAAAACATGAGAAACAATCTGAACTGTTAGGTGGTGCTGGTGATGTATTAGCTAAGAATAGTAACGATAGAAATGTTAGCCAAACTTTGTTGGATTTACAGTTTAGTCATTCTCAGAAAGAGGGCTATAAATTAGCAACAAACGTTTTATCTGAAATGGGTAAAGTGATTAAGCTACATAAGAAAGAACCTGTAAATGCGAGCTTAGCGGTATTGAAATCACCAGATATTCCATCAATATTAATTGAAACTGGTTTTATTTCTAATCCAATAGAAGAGAAGCAACTGTTCCAACGTGGCCATCAGGATAAAATTTCTCGTGCTATCTCAAAAGCAGTTATTCGTTATCTTAATGATAATCCACCACAAGGAACGCTATTAGCAGCAAAGCAGCAACAGAGAAAACATAAAGTAAACCCTGGTGAATCACTTTCTTTAATTGCCAAAAAGTACGGTACTACTGCTGCAAAAATTAAGAGTGAAAATAAACTGAAAAGTACGAGTTTAGCTATTGGTCAGATTTTACTTATTCCTGGAAATCGCCCAGCTTATGTTGCACCAAAGACGAAACCTAGCGATAAAAAGACATCTAGCTCTCAATCGACACGAGTTACGATTACCCATAAGGTTCGCTCTGGTGAATATTTAGGTAAAATAGCGGCTAAATATAAAGTATCAACCAGTAGTATTCGTTCGTTAAATAAATTGAAATCGGATACTTTATTCGTTGGCCAAAAATTGAAAGTAAGTATTGTCGCTCCAGTAAAGAAACATACGGTGAAACGTGGTGAGTTCTTAGGTAAAATTGCAACTAAATACGGAGTATCTGTATCTAGTATCAGAGCTGTTAATAAGCTGCGTTCTGATAAATTAGCTGTAGGACAGGTGCTTATTATTCCAAATAAATAATAAGGAAAAGGCATGCCTATTCAAATCTTACCAGCTCGATTAGCCAACCAAATTGCGGCGGGTGAGGTTGTAGAACGCCCAGCTTCTGTTGTAAAAGAGTTAGTTGAAAATAGTATCGATGCGGGGGCGACTCGCATCGATATTGATATAGAAAAAGGTGGTAGTAAGTTAATTCGTATCCGTGATAACGGTTTTGGTATTGCAAAAGATGAATTAACTCTCGCCTTAAGCCGTCATGCCACCTCTAAAATAACCACTCTTGATGATCTAGAAGCTATTGTTAGTCTTGGCTTTCGTGGTGAAGCGCTTGCCTCGATCAGTTCGGTTTCACGCTTGACATTAACCTCTCGAACGGTAGCTCAAGAAGAAGCGTGGTCAGCCTATGCTGAAGGTCGAGATATGGATGTAAAGCTAAAACCTGCAGCGCATCCTGTTGGTACAACAATAGATGTGGTTGATCTCTTCTTTAATACACCTGCTCGTCGAAAGTTTCTTCGTACTGATAAAACAGAATTCACCCATATTGATGAGTTATTAAAGCGAATAGCCTTGAGTCGATTGGATATTACGATCAATCTGCGTCATAACGGCAAATCAATTCGTCAATATCGTGCTGCTCAAACTAAAATTCAAGTTGAAAAGCGTCTTGCTGCTGTCTGTGGTTCTAATTTTCTACAGCATGCATTAGAGGTTGAACTAGAGCATGGTGATCTTAAATTTCACGGTTGGATTTCTGCACCAGAAGGAGCCCGTGCGCAAGGTGATATTCAATATTGCTATGTGAATGGTCGTATGATGAAAGATAAGTTAATTAATCATGCGATTAGACAAGGCTATGAAACTTCTTTGTTAGCGAATCAATATGCGGCGTATATCTTATTTATTGAAATAAATCCGCACGATGTTGATGTAAACGTGCACCCTGCAAAACATGAAGTGCGTTTTCATCAAGCTCGTTTAGTGCATGATTTTATTTATCAAGCCATTTATGGTGCGCTACAGCAAAGTGCACTATTATCAAAAGCTCAGGTTGATGGACAAACAGGGGAGTTTATTGAAGATAAAGAAGCGTATTTTCCTCCTATGAAAGAATATGTTCGCCAACCGAATCAAAATGATTATCAACAGCAAGAATATCAACAAGAGCATTCTTTAATAGGTGCAGACTCTAAAGCAGAACAGCTAAAAAATGCGGTAGATTCGACTCCTGATTATCCAAATAAAGCAGCTTCTGATTCTTGGCCTTCAAGCTCGTTATCCTCGAGAGGAGCATCTGGTTCTTCAGCGCGAATTGCTAATAGGGCTCACACGTTTAACAGTGAAAAGCCTTCCTCAAAAGAGCTGAATAACTATCAAGCATTGCTAAAAACCTCTGATGAAGAGAGGGTTTCTGTAAATCATCAAATTAATGAAATGCATGTTAGCAGTCCTGTTCAATCTACTTTGATAGAAAAATGTAAATCTATTCCAACACCGATTGTGAGGAATAATCAACCTCAACCTTTAGGGAAGGTGTTAGGTATTGTCGAAAAGGTTTTTTCTTTATTGCAGCATAAAGAACAATTACAACTGTTGGATTTACGTTATGCTGAGTTTGTAAAAAGTTATGGTCAACTTAATAGTGTGCATATTGAGCCACTGAGAGCACAACCATTATTGATCCCTCTTTCTGTTGGTATTGAAGAAACTATTTGTAATAAAGTATTGAGTTATACTTCAGTATTAAAACCTCTTGGAATTGATTTAAAAGTAAAAAATAATACTAACGTGATCATTATGGCGGTTTGTCAGCCAATCAGGCAGCAGAATTTACAACAATTGATACCGAATCTGTTAAGGTATCTGGATAGCATTAATCCATCTCTTGAACAGGTGATAATTTGGCTTTCTCATCAAATTCAGCATGAAGAAGCCAGTTATAGTACCGCTCAAGCGATACAGTTAGTGATGGAATTAGAGCAATTATGGGGTTCAAACTTATCCCAATTTAATAATAAATTGCTTAAAAACATCGATCTTACTCAAGTGATACAAGCATTTAGTCATGAATAAAGCATTACCAACAGCCATCTTTTTGATGGGACCAACAGCGTCAGGAAAGACAAATTTAGCCATTGAATTACGAAAACGTTTTCCTGTAGAGTTGATAAGCGTAGACTCAGCCCTTATCTATAAGGGAATGGATATTGGTACAGCAAAACCAAACGAAGATGAACTTTTACAGGCTCCTCATCGTCTTATTAATATTCTAGATCCGGCGGAAAGCTATTCAGTGGCTGAATTTCGCCGTGATGCACTGAAAGAAATGGAAGACATTGTTGCTCAAGGAAAGATACCTTTATTAGTCGGTGGTACAATGTTGTACTACAAAGCACTACTTGAAGGCCTTTCGCCATTACCAGCAGCGGATGCTGACATTAGAGCTCAAATTGAGCAAGAAGCGGAGAATCTTGGATGGGAGGCTATGCATGATCAATTAAAAACGATTGACCCTGTATCAGCTGAGAGAATTCATCCAAATGATCCACAACGACTTTCCCGAGCGTTGGAAGTATTTCGAATTTCGGGTAAAACATTAACAGAATTAACCCAGATTAAAGGTGAGCCTCTACCTTATGAAGTGCATCAATTTGCAATAGCACCGAAAGAGAGAGCGGAAATTCACCGTCGTATTGAACTGCGTTTTGAATATATGATGAAGGATGGTTTTGAAGCAGAAGCTCGTGCATTGTATGAGCGTGATGATCTTCATGCTGACCTTCCTTCTATTCGTTGCGTAGGTTATCGACAAATGTGGGACTATTTTGATGGGGAGGGCACGTTAGATGATGCGGTTTTCCGTGGAGTGTGTGCGACTCGTCAATTGGCCAAGCGACAAATTACCTGGCTACGTAGCTGGAAAGAACTAACTTGGCTGGATAGTGATGACATTGATGGTGCCCTACTAACGATCTCAGATCGTTTAGAGAGAAAATAAGCACAAAAACGTATCAATGTTGTTTAACTTCAGAGCATTTAGTCATAAGCTAAAGACTAATAGCTAAATAAAATTACAATTACAAACCAAAAAGGAACAAAAAATGGCTAAAGGGCAATCGTTGCAAGACCCATTTTTGAATGCGCTGCGTCGTGAACGGATTCCAGTGTCTATCTATTTAGTGAATGGGATTAAATTACAGGGACAAATCGAATCATTTGATCAATTTGTTATCCTATTGAAGAACACAGTAAACCAGATGGTATATAAACATGCGATCTCTACTGTAGTTCCTGCTCGTGCTGTAAGCCATCACACTGCAAGTGATCGACCACAAGGCGAGCGTCCACAAGAAAAAACAGAAGATTAGTTCTATTCTATCTGAATAGACAATCGACTAAGGAGTTAATGCTTGTTTGACCGTTATGAATCCGGTGAACAGGCGATTCTTGTGCATATTAGTTTTACTTATGAAGGGGATGTTGAAGATCTCGACGAATGTAAAATGTTGGTATCTTCTGCGGGGGTAAACACATTAGGTGTTGTGACGGGTACCCGTCAATCTCCGCTCCCTAAATATTATGTAGGTGAGGGTAAGGCACTAGAAATTGCCGAAGCAGTTCGAGCTAAGAATGCCGATATAGTGATTTTTAATCATGCGCTTTCTCCTGCTCAAGAACGAAATTTAGAACAATTATGTCAATGTCGAGTAATAGACCGTACTGGGTTAATACTGGATATATTTGCTCAACGCGCACGAACCTATGAAGGTAAATTGCAAGTTGAGTTAGCACAATTACGTCATATATCTACTCGATTGATCCGAGGTTGGACACATCTTGAACGCCAAAAAGGTGGAATAGGTTTACGTGGCCCCGGTGAAACTCAATTGGAAACTGATAGACGATTATTGCGAGATCGTATCAAAGCAATTTTGCGTCGATTGGGTAAAGTTGCAAAACAGCGTGAACAAGGCCGTCGAGCCAGGATCAGAGCTGAAATCCCAACCGTTTCGTTAGTCGGATACACCAACGCAGGGAAATCTACGTTATTTAACCGAATTACTGAAGCAGGGGTTTATGCCGCTGATCAATTGTTTGCCACGCTTGATCCAACGCTCCGTAAGATTGAAGTTGCAGATGTTGGTACTTCAATACTTGCTGATACCGTCGGTTTTATCCGTCATTTACCTCATGATCTTGTTGCTGCCTTTAAAGCGACATTACAAGAAACGCAAGAAGCTAATATCTTGTTACATGTTGTTGATGCCAGTGATGAGCGTTTTCGTGAGAATATTGAAGCAGTAGATATTGTTCTTGAAGAGATTGATGCCCATGAGGTGCCTTATCTTCTCGTAATGAATAAGATTGATAACTTAGAAGATCAACAACCACGAATTGAACGTGATGAGGAAGGGGTTCCTCAGTGTGTTTGGGTTTCAGCAATGGAAGGCCAAGGCATTGATTTACTTTTTCAAGCATTAACGGAACGATTAGCAGGGCAAATGGTAGAGCATACATTGTTACTACCACCTGAGTCGGTTGGGCGTTTTAGAAGTAAATTCTTTCAAATGCATAGCATTATAAAAGAAGAATATCAGGATGATGGCAGCTTGTTGATTGATATACGTATGCAGCAAGTTGATTGGTCTAAGTTAGAAAAACGTGAAGAGACTCCATTAAGTAATTTTATTATTACTAATGAGAGTTCACAGAATTCTTTATCTTCATAATTACTTTGGAGTTTTCTAATGGCGTGGAATGAGCCTGGAAATAACAACAATAACGACAACAATAAGAGTGGCGGTGGCGATAATAAAGACCCTTGGGGTAATAAAAATCGTGGCGGTCGTGATCAAGGTCCACCAGATCTTGATGAAGTATTTAATAAGCTAAGTCAAAAACTGAGCGGTAAGTTTGGTGGTGGCAACAAAGGCGGAAATAATAAAGGTGGTAGTGGTTTACCTTCATTTGGTAATGGCGGCGCAATTGGCTTAGGTCTTATTGCTGTAGTGGCTATTGGTATTTGGGTATTCTCTGGCTTCTATACTATTGGTGAAAGTGACCGAGGTGTAGTATTACGCTTTGGTCAATACGATCGTATGGTTGACCCAGGTCTAAACTGGAAGCCAACCTTTATTGATCAAGTGACACCAGTTAACATTCAAGCAATTCGTTCATTAAACTCAAAAGGCTTAATGCTAACGAAAGATGAAAACGTAGTTACTGTTGAGATGGGTGTTCAGTACCGTGTTGCTGATGCTCATAAATACTTATACACCGTAGTCAATGCTGATGACAGTTTACGTCAAGCGACGGATTCTGCACTTCGTGCTGTAATTGGTGATGCGAAAATGGATGATATCTTGACCAGTGGTCGTCAAGTGATCCGTCAACGTACTCAAGAAACGCTGAATCGTATTACTGATAAGTATGATATGGGGTTAATTGTTGTTGATGTCAACTTCCAACTAGCTCGTCCACCAGAACAAGTGAAAGCGTCATTTGATGATGCGATTGCTGCTCGAGAAGATGAAGAGCGTTTCATTCGTGAAGCTGAAGCCTACAGCAATGATATTCTACCAAAAGCAACAGGTCGTGCTGAGCGTTTGAAGAAAGAAGCTCAAGGTTATACAGAGCGTACAGTAAACGAAGCGATAGGTCAGATTGCACAGTTTGAAAAGCTATTGCCTGAATATAATAGAGCGCCTGAAGTTACTCGTACTCGTCTGTACTTAGATACAATGGAACGTGTGTACAGTAATACAAGTAAGGTCCTGATTGATTCTGAATCAAATGGTAACTTGTTATATCTTCCATTAGATAAAATCACAGGTAATCAACAAGGTTCAGTGCAGTCAGCTCCTCAAACATCAACATCATCATCTAAAAATTATGATTTTGAGTTAGAGAAGAATGGACAACCAGAATCATCGACTAATACAACTGGTCGTAACTCAACTCGTGAAGGGAGATATTAATCATGCGTAAGTTAATGATCCCAACGCTTATCGTTGTTATCGCTATTTTCTTAATGTCACTGTTTGTGATCCCAGAAGGCGAGCGCGGTATTGTTACTCGATTTGGTCGTTTGATTAAAGACAATAACGAAATTACACGTATTTATGAACCTGGTTTGCACTTTAAAATGCCAATGTTCGATCGTGTTAATACGTTAGATGCTCGTATTCAAACTATGGATGATCAATCAGACCGTTTTGTAACATCAGAGAAAAAAGACGTTATCATCGATTCATACGTTAAATGGAAAATCAAAGACTTTGGTCAATTCTACTTAGCGACTGGTGGTGGTAACATCTTAACGGCAGAGTCACTATTACAACGTCGTGTATCTGATGGCCTGCGTGCTGAGATTGGTAATAAAACGGTGAAAGAGATCGTTTCTGAGAAACGTGAACAAGTCATGGCAACTGTACTTCTTGATTCTCAAGAAGGTACGGGTGATTTAGGTATTGAAGTAATTGATTTACGAATCAAGAAAATCAACCTGCCAGAAGAGATTTCTGAATCGATTTACCGTCGTATGCGTGCAGAGCGTGAAGCAGTTGCTCGTAAACTACGTTCTCAAGGTCGTGAAAAAGCAGAAGTTATTCGTGCTCAATCAGAACTTGAAGTAGCAACAATCATTGCAGAAGCAGATAAAACAGCACAGATTACTCGTGGTGATGCGGATGCAAAAGTAGCAAAACTGTATGCTGATACGTTTAATAAAGAACCTGAGTTCTTTGGGTTTATTCGTTCTTTACGTGCATATGAGAAATCATTTAATAGTAAGAATGACATCTTAGTACTTGATCCTAAGACTGACTTCTTTAAATACATGAATGATCCAATGGGTGGGAAGTAAGTCTAGTTTTAGACTTTAGTTCACTCTAATTTAAACAAGGTCCTTCGGGGCCTTGTTTTGTTTCTGCTAGATAACTATTAAAAGGGTAAGTGATGAGCAATGCAGTATGGTTAGCGATTGGTGGTGTACTTATCGTTGAAGGTCTAGGCCCTTTAATTGCTCCAAATGGCTGGCGTAACATGGTCGCTCAATTGAGTGAACAACCGGATAATACCTTGCGTCGTATTGGTGGATGTTTGGTTGTTGCCGGTGTCGTTATTTGTAGTGTGATGCTTTGAATTTTGAGCCAAATGGATAATGGTAAACTTGCTTTTTATCTAATTAGAAAAAGAAATAGTAAGTTACGATATATTGATAGCGCTTTATAGTGAAAATGAGATTTCGATTAAAAATACCTGAAAGATTTTTCTATCAGTGCTAGAATCCATTTTTAACTAACAAGCAGACTTGGAAAGATGGGAAATAACGTTGTCGTTCTGGGCACCCAATGGGGTGACGAAGGTAAAGGTAAAATCGTAGATCTTTTAACTGAAGATGCAAAGTATGTAGTTCGCTATCAAGGCGGTCACAATGCAGGCCACACTCTAGTTATTGACGGTGAAAAAACCGTTCTACACTTAATTCCATCAGGTATTTTACGTGATAATGTTGAATGCATTATCGGTAATGGCGTAGTGCTTTCACCTGATGCTTTACTAAAAGAAATGGCGCCACTTGAAGCGCGTGGTATTCCAGTTCGTGAACGCCTATTCATTTCTGAAGCTTGTCCTCTAATTCTTCCTTATCACGTAGCGCTAGACCAAGCGCGTGAAATCGCACGTGGTAATAAAGCAATTGGTACAACTGGTCGCGGTATCGGTCCTGCGTACGAAGATAAAGTATCTCGTCGTGGCCTACGTGTTGGCGATCTGTTTGATAAAGTTGCTTTTGCAGAGAAACTAAAAGAAGTAATGGAATACCATAACTTCGCATTAGTTAACTACTACAAAGTAGACGCTGTAAGCTATGAAGAAGTTCTTGAGCAAGCAATGAGCTATGCTGACCTACTTACTTCAATGGTTATTGACGTTACTGATACTCTTGATGCTGCACGTAAGCGTGGCGACAAGATCATGTTTGAAGGTGCTCAAGGTACGCTTCTAGACATTGACCACGGTACTTACCCTTATGTAACGTCTTCTAACACTACTGCTGGTGGTGTTGCTGCTGGTTCTGGTTTTGGTCCACGTCACTTAGGTTACATTCTAGGTATTACTAAAGCATACTGTACTCGTGTTGGTTCAGGTCCATTCCCTACAGAGCTATATGACGGTCTAGAAAAACAAGATCCAGTTGGTAAGCACTTAGGCGATGTTGGTCATGAATTTGGTGCAACAACAGGCCGTTTACGCCGTACTGGTTGGTTCGATGCCGTTGCTATGCGCCGTGCAATTCAAATCAACTCACTATCTGGTATGTGTCTAACTAAACTAGACGTATTAGATGGCCTAAAAGAACTAAAAATCTGTACTGGTTACAAGATGAATAACGGTTCTGTACTAGAAGTTTCTCCAATGGCTGCTGAGGCATTTGAAGAAGCAACGCCAGTATACGAAACTATGCCTGGTTGGTCTGAAAATACATTTGGTGCGAAAACAATTGAAGAGCTTCCACAAGCAGCTCTAGATTACGTTAAGCGTATCGAAGAATTAACAGGCGTGCCTATTGATATTATCTCTACTGGTCCTGACCGTAACGAGACAATCATCAAAGTACACCCATTCCAAGCTTAATCGCTTAGAGAATGAAGAAAAACCAGCTCATGTAGCTGGTTTTTTTGTACCTAAATTTTGAGGCTTTGAGCTTCCAATTCATATTTCCATCAATTATTTGATCAACGATTAATCAATGGCTTATAAAGTATGGGCAAAAAATTGCCACTTAGGGCAAATTTTGTCTAAAGATATTGCCGCTTACGTCGATATAATGATTACAGTTATAAAGAGTTGATGAATTATGAAACTACGAAATCTCGTAGCGGCTTGCATGGTAGCATTAGTGCCTATGCATGCCTCTAGTGAAGAGATCGGGGAGCCGATCCCTATTTATACCGAAAACCAACTATTTCGGCTGTTTGAGACTAATTCACACTTAACTCGTGTGAAGAAAGTGGATAATTGTCAGTTAGTTGAAGATATTGTTGCCCGTGCAACCAAGATTGATTCACCTGCGTATGAATTTCTTTATGGAGATATGTTAGCGTGGGGTGTGTGTGTTGATCGTGATGTAGATCTTGGTTTGTATTATATGGAAAATGCCGCGAGGCAAGGCTTACCTGCCGCATTAGAGCAAATTGGTCGATATTATGCCAAGGGTACATTAGTGCAGCAAGATAGAGAGCGAGCGATCCCATACTTGCGTGAAGCCGCCGCGATGGGGAACGTAAACGCTCGGATCCATTTAGCTGAACTGCTCTTAAGTGATTACGGTAGCCCGTTAGACTATGAAGATGCCTATCGATGGCTATATAACACAGTTACAGCAGATGGACGAAAACATAAACGTATTGCTAATCTTCGGAATGGATTAGAAATGCGTATGCCTGGCAATGTGATTGCGAGAGCAAAAAGAAGAGATACCTTCTGGTAAAACTAAGTTTTAGTATTTAACTATTTTTTGTTAGATATGTAATTTCATCAGCTCTAAAAAACGGCCAGTGATAAATTATCACTGGCCGTTTTTGTATTTTAGTTTATATAAATCTATAGAACTTTATGAGGGCCAAAACACTCATAATGAATACGATCCTCAGTGACACCCAGTTCAATCAATTGCTTCGCGACATGTTGCATGAAGCCAACAGGACCACAGAAGTAGTAGTGGCCATTATCAGAGACGATCTCTTCTTTAACCTCAGTTAAATTAATTAAACCGTTAAACTGGAAGTCTTGATTTAGCGTATTTGTTTCCTGTGCTTGGTTATACCAAGTATACGCAGAGATATGCTCATGCTTTTCAGCTAAAGCAGAAATGTGTTGTTTAAATGCATGTTGAGAGCCATTTTCCGTTGCGTGTAACCACGTTACTTTTTCTTCATGTTGGGTAAGTGTTTCTAGCATAGAAAGAGTCGGAGTTAAGCCAACACCAGCAGAAATAAGCGTAACAGGTGTTGATGCTTCAACTTCTAAGAAGAAATCTCCAGCAGGTGCTGTTAGGTTTACCTTATCGCCAACACTGAGTGAGGCGTGTAGATAATTTGATGCTTTACCGCCTTCTTCTCGTTTTACTGAAATGCGATATGTTTTTTCTTGAGGCGCAGAAGATAAACTGTATTGGCGAACTTCTTGGTTTTCAAACTCTTCAGGATTTAAGTAAATACCTATGTATTGACCTGGTTTAAAATGTGAAACAGATTGATCATCTGTCGGCATAAAAGTGAAACTAGTGATGTGTTCACTCTCTTTTTCTTTGGCGACTAATTCAAACTCGCGCAATCCACGCCAACCGCCATCAAGAGCGTTGTTATCTTGATAGATCTGCTCTTCACGTTGAATGAATACATTAGCAAGTACGCCATAAGCCTCGCCCCATGCATCTAATACTTCTTGGCCTGGAGAAAACATCTCATCAAGCGTCGCAATTAAGTGGCCACCAACAATATTGTATTGCTCGGCTGTGATCATAAAGCTCGTGTGCTTGTGTGCTATTTTTTCAACCGCAGGCAGTAAAACGGCTAGGTTTTCAATATTACCCGCATAAGCACAGATCGCATTGAATAGCGCTTCTCGTTGATCGCCATTGCGCTGATTGCTCATATTGAAAATATCTTTTAACTCAGGGTTATGAGTAAACATACGATCATAGAAATGAGCGGTTAATGCAGGACCAGTTTGTGCAAGTAATGGAATAGTTGATTTGATAATGTCGATAGTATTTTTGTTGAGCATAGTAGTTACCTTTAAAGGTGTATTTATTATATATGTTATAAGTTGTATCTAAAATATATCTTTTAGTCAAGAGAAGAATTACAATAAAAAAGAGATAGGGAGAGGATATGCAACTTACAAATTTTACTGATTTTGGCTTGAGAGCCTTGATATACCTAGCATCATTACCGAAAGATGAATTGACTAGCATTACAATAGTGACTGAAACATTTGATGTTTCGCGCAATCACATGGTGAAAATAATAAATAAATTGGGGCAAGAAGGATACGTAAAAACCGTTCGAGGAAAGAATGGGGGGATTTGCTTAGGTAGGCCTGCTCAGCAGATTATTATCGGTGATGTCATTCGTTCTATTGAGCCATTACAAGTGGTTAATTGTGCACCTGATTTTTGTCATATTACATCAGCATGTCGATTGAAGAGTGCCCTTGCTAAAGCCAAGCAAGCGTTTTTGGATGAGTTAGATAACTATACGATTCAAGATATGCTTACAGATAACAGCGAATTACTGATTTTGTTAAAGCGAGTTTAAGCTTGTAATTCCAGATCCTTTCCTATCTGTTGTTTCTATACTCAGGTACAATTACCTTATTATCTCCTCCGACTAAGCAGGTCAGCCTATGTCTAAGATTATTCAAAACGATCCTTTCAAAGATCGAGAAGCAGAAAAATACGAGAATCCAATTCCAAGCCGTGAGTGCATTCTTGAATTTTTCCAAAAAGCAGAAGCGCCTTTAAATCGTAATGACTTATTCGAAGCCCTAGGTTTATCTGGTGAAGATAACTATGAAGGCTTACGTCGTCGTTTAAGAGCGATGGAGCGTGACGGACAATTAGTCTTTACACGTCGCCAGTGTTACGCATTACCAGAGCGAATTGAAGTATTAAAAGGTGTTGTACTTGGACACCGTGATGGATTCGGTTGGATCCGTCCTGAAGGTAGTGTTGGTAAAGACAACGATGTGCTTTTACCTTTCCACCAAATGAAAAAACTCATTCATGGTGACGTGATATTAGCTCAGCCAACAGGGACTGATAAACGAGGCCGTAAAGAGGGTCGCGTAGTACGTGTATTAGAACCTCACAATGACGGCATCGTTGGTCGATTCTTTATTGAAGATGGCCTAGGTTTTGTTGTACCAGATGATTCACGTATTAATCAAGATATCTTCATTCCTAATGAGCACAAAATGGGTGCTCGCATGGGCAATGTCGTTGTGATTAATATCACTGACCGTGGTGGTCGTGCTCGTGGTATGTCAGGTCAGGTTATTGAAGTTCTTGGTGAGAATATGGCACCAGGAATGGAGATCGATATTGCACTGCGTACTCACAATATTCCTCATGTATGGCCTGCAGCGGTTGAAAAACAAGTTGAAGGCTTAGCAGAAGAAGTACCAGAAGAAGCAAAAGAAGGCCGTGTTGATCTTCGTGAATTACCATTAGTAACCATTGATGGTGAAGATGCTCGAGATTTCGATGATGCGGTATTCTGCCAAGCGAAAGCTTCTGGTGGCTGGCGTCTATGGGTAGCGATTGCCGATGTAAGTTATTACGTTCGCCCAGATAACGCATTAGATAAAGAAGCGATTCAACGTGGTAACTCGGTTTATTTCCCTGCGCAAGTCGTTCCAATGTTGCCAGAAGTATTATCGAATGGTTTGTGCTCATTGAACCCACAAGTCGATCGTTTATGTATGGTGTGTGAGATGACTATCTCTGCGTCAGGTAAACTGTCAGGCTTTAAACATTATGAAGCGGTGATGAACTCACACGCACGACTTACGTACAATAAAGTAAGTGATATTCTTGATGGAAATGAAGAGCTAACTCAACGTTATGAGCCATTAGTTCCGCATCTTAAAGAATTACACAACATGTATCAGGTGCTGAAAACAGCGCGTGAAGCACGTGGTGCGATTGAATTTGAAACCATAGAAACCAAGTTCATTTTTAATGCTGATCGTAAAATTGATCGTATTGAACCTGTTATTCGTAATGACGCACATAAAATCATCGAAGAGTGTATGATTCTGGCGAACATCGCTTCTGCTTCTTTTGTAGAAAAAGCCAAAGAGCCTGCGCTGTACCGTGTGCATGAGTCTCCAGGTGAAGAACGTCTGCAAGGTTTCCGTGATTTCTTAGGTGAGCTTGGTTTAAGCTTATCTGGTGGATTAACACCATCACCAACAGATTATGGTCAATTGGTGCATTTGATTGCCGATCGCCCTGACAAAGAATTAATTCAAACGATGCTGCTGCGTTCAATGAAGCAAGCAGTATACAACGCAGATAATCAAGGCCACTTTGGTCTAGCATTGAAGCGTTATGCGCACTTTACGTCGCCAATTCGTCGTTATCCAGATCTACTGTTACACCGTGCAATTAAATATTTAATTGCCAAAGAGAAAGGCCAAAACAACGATCGTTGGACACCAACAGGTGGTTACCATTATTCATTCGATGATATGGATGTATTTGGTGAGCAATGTTCAATGACAGAGCGTCGTGCAGATGATGCTACACGTGATGTTGCTGATTGGCTTAAATGTGAATACATGCAAGATCATATCGGTGAAGAGCTAGAAGGTGTGATTGCCAATGTCACCGGCTTCGGTTTCTTTGTTCGATTAAATGATTTGCATATCGATGGCTTAGTTCATATTTCATCGTTAGCAAATGATTACTATCAGTTTGATGCTGCTGGTCAACGCTTAACGGGTGAAAGCTCGGGTCAAGTTTTCCGTCTTGGTGATCAAGTCACGGTTAAAGTGGTTGCGGTAAATCTTGATGATCGCAATATTGATTTTGAATGCACAAGTTCAATGCGTAAAGCGCGTGGGCAGGGTAAAACAGCCAAAGACAATGCTAAAAAGCGTGATGATAAAAAAGCGCCTCGTCGTGACCCAAATTTTAAACCAAAGGCAAAAGGTGATAAATCTGAGCCAAAAGGTCGTGGTCAATTAGGTGATCGTAAGTCCAAAGGTAAGGGCAAAGTGAAATCAAAAGCTCAAGCCATGGTTGAACCAACGAAACGCCCAGATGGTTCTGCTGAAGAGGTTAAGGCAAAAAGAAAGCCAAAACCTAAGCACAAGAAAAAAGTGCGCGCAAGAAAGCCTAAGCCAAAAGCGGAATAAGCAACCCTTCGATAATGAGGCAAACGTGCCTCATTAGAACCACTAATTTGTAATAGAAAGAAGCGATAACATGAGTAATGAATTTCTTTTTGGTATCCACGCAACCAAAGCAGTATTAGAGCGTGACCCGGCCCGTTTTATTGAAATATTTGTATTAAAAGGTCGTGAAGACGATCGTTTGCTACCTATTATCAAGGAACTGACTGATCTTGGGTTTAAAATCCAAGAGCTTCCACGTAAAACGTTGGATGACAAAGCAAATGGTGCGAATCACCAAGGTATTATTGCTCGTGTTACTCCTGCTAAGCAGCTTAATGAACATGACTTAGATGACATCATCAACAAGACTGAGAACCCACTGTTCTTAGTTCTTGATGGTGTTACAGATCCTCATAACTTAGGTGCTTGTCTGCGTAATGCTGATGGTGCAGGTGTAGCGGCGGTTATCGTACCTAAAGATAAATCGGCATCAATGACAGCAACGGTAAGTAAAGTCGCTTGTGGCGCTGCGGAAGTGGTTCCTTTGGTTCGTGTAACTAACTTGGCTCGTACTATGCGTGCTCTGCAAGAAAAAGGCGTATGGTTTGTCGGTACTGCTGGTGAAGCGACGCATGATGTTTATCAAGCTAAATTAACAGGCCCGTTAGCGATTGTTATGGGTGCGGAAGGTGACGGTATGCGTCGCTTAACTCGCGAGACTTGTGATGACTTGATTAAAATCCCTATGGCAGGTTCTGTAAGCAGCTTAAATGTTTCTGTAGCCTCAGGTGTCTGTTTATTTGAAGCGGTACGTCAACGTTCGTTATAAAGCTTAAATAGTCTATAAAACAAGTGGCTAAGAGTGAAGGTAGTGAGTATTTCATTGCCTTCTTTTTTTTTACTGAATCAAAGAAAATATTTTTGTGATTTAGGTATCTTTTTCTTGCCAATAACGCTGTTTTTCTATACTATCCGCCGTTCTTAATTCTCAGTCTTATTTTTAGTTCCTTGCTTCCCTTGGATGACTGAGCCAATCGTGGAAGCTGAATAATCCGTAAGGAGCAACCAATGCGTCATTATGAAATCGTATTCATGGTGCATCCTGATCAAAGCGAGCAAGTTGCTGGCATGATCGAGCGTTACACTGGTTCAATCACAGAAGCTGGTGGTACTATCCACCGTCTAGAAGATTGGGGTCGTCGTCAAATGGCTTACCCAATCAACAAACTGCATAAAGCACACTACGTTCTTATGAACGTTGAGTCTGAGCAGTCTGTAATTGATGAACTAGAAACTGCATTCCGTTACAACGATGCTGTTCTACGTAACATGATCATGCGTACTAAAGCTGCGATCACTGAGCCATCAGTAATGATGAAAGCTAAAGAAGAGCGTTCTGCTAAGCGTGAAGACGCTGCACCACGCGCTGAAGAAGCTGCTGCTGAGTAATTGATTTGATGACCAATCGATTGGAGTTGAGCGGTATTATCGCTAAGGCTCCGGTTCGAAGTCTAAGTCCTGCGGGCATACCTCATTGTCATTTTGTCATTGAGCATCGTTCGATTAAACAGGAAGCTGGCTTATCACGTGAAGTCTATTGCAGAATGAACGTGGTAGTTAGTGGACAAGGGTCTCAAGCTTTAACTGCAAACTTGGCTCAAAGCAGTAACGTTACGGTAGGTGGTTTTATCACTTATCAGACAGGCCGAAATGGCGTGGCGAGAGTAGTGTTACATGCTGAGCATATTAAATTAATTTAGATCTGGAGATAGCCCATGGCTCGTTTCTTCCGTCGTCGTAAATTCTGCCGTTTTACAGCAGAAGGCGTACAAGAGATTGACTACAAAGACGTAGCAACTCTAAAAAACTACATCACTGAAGCTGGTAAAATCGTACCTAGCCGTATCACTGGTACTCGTGCTAAATACCAACGTCAGCTAGCTCGCGCTATCAAGCGTTCTCGTTACCTTGCACTTCTACCGTACACAGATAAGCATCTGTAAGTCGATAGCGGTTTAATAAGTTTATAGAGGACTAAGATAATGCAAGTTATTCTACTTGATAAAATCGGTAACCTAGGTAGCCTTGGCGACCAAGTTAACGTTAAAGCTGGTTACGCACGTAACTTCCTTATCCCACAAGGTAAGGTTGTTATGGCAACTAAAGCTAACGTAGAGATGTTTGAAACTCGTCGTGCTGAACTAGAAGCTAACGTTGCTAAGCAACTAGCTGCTGCAGAAGCTCGCGCTGAGTCTGTTAACGCTCTAGAAGTTACTATCGCATCAAAATCTGGTGACGAAGGTAAACTATTCGGTTCAATCGGTAATCGTGACATCGCTGACGCTGCTACAGCTGCTGGCGTTGCAATCGCGAAAAGCGAAGTTCGTCTTCCTGAAGGCGCTCTACGTACTACTGGTTCTTTCGAAGTTAGCATCCAACTTCACTCTGAAGTATTTGCTACATTGAAATTAGAAGTTGTTGCTGCTGAGTAATCAATAGCCAACTAATAATTTAAACGTCAGCCTAGTGCTGGCGTTTTTTTTATCTATCAATTATCTTGCTTAACTCCCTTCTTTTTCATATTCTTTATTTCATCTTGAAAATAACTCAATAGCTACTTGAGAAAAATTCATAATCAGCCTCTTGACTTTGAACTCCATAACATACATTCTGTAGACATATAGACGTCTAAATGATGTCGCCACGGATGATATATTTTGTAATGCCACATTTTTGCATTACAACAGGGAGAGCAAGATATGGCCTATTCACACGCAAGCCACTTAGAGTCACTAAATCAAAATATTGCTGAACTAGATGGCAGTATTAATGTTTCTTTTGAATTTTTTCCACCAAGTTCAGAAAAAATGGAAGAAACACTGTGGAACTCTATTCACCGCTTAAAAACACTGAAACCAAAATTTGTATCGGTAACTTACGGTGCTAACTCTGGCGAGCGTGACCGCACTCACTCAATCATTAAAGAAATTAAAGAACAAACAGGTCTGGTTGCAGCCCCTCACCTAACTTGTATTGATGCAAGCCGCTCAGAGCTTGTAGATATTGCTAATGATTATTGGGCAAATGGCATTAAAGATATTGTTGCACTGCGTGGTGATATTCCAGCAGGTGGCGGTGCTCCAGAAATGTATGCATCAGATTTGGTTGAGTTGTTGAAATCTCAACATGACTTTGATATTTCAGTAGCGGCATTTCCTGAAGTTCACCCTGAAGCAAAAAGTGCACAAGCTGATTTGTTAAACCTAAAACGTAAAGTGGATGCGGGTGCGAATCGTGCTATTACTCAATTCTTCTTTGATGTAGAAAGTTACCTTCGTTTTCGTGACCGCTGTGTCTCTGCTGGTATTGATGTTGAGATCATTCCAGGTATTTTACCCGTTTCAAACTTCAAGCAAGCCTCTCGTTTTGCCAAAATGAATAACGTGAAGATTCCAGGTTGGATGGCACAGCAGTTTGAAGGCTTGGATGATGATCCAGTGACTCGTCAAATGGTAGGTGCGAGCCATGCGATTGATATGACGCGTATCTTAAGTCGTGAGGGTGTGAAAGACTTCCATTTCTATACGCTAAACCGTGCAGAACATACTTATGCGCTTTGTCATACATTAGGTGTTCGCCCTAAAGGTTAAGCTCCTTCTAAGAATCATTTATGAAGAACCGCTCACTGTAGCGGTTTTTTTGTGTCGTCGGTATTTGTCTAAAAGATAAAAGATAAAAGAAAAGGCCACCGAAGTGACCTTTGAATAATAGGAAGGTTGTTTTAATGATTAGGCTTAACCAGTGTTACGCATACCTGCAGAAATACCTGCAATCGTAACCATTAGAGCCTCTTCAAGCTCTGGTGATGTATCTTCTTGTTGACGAGTACGGAACAGCAGTTCAGCTTGCAGCATGTTTAGTGGATCAACATAGATATTACGTAGCTTGATTGACTCTGAACCCCATGGGTCACTTTCCATTAAGTGATCGCTGTTCTCTACGTTCAATACCGCTTTAATATCCGCTTGTAATTGATTACGTAGACGCTCACCTAGTGGCCATAGAGATTTGTCTGTTAAACGTTGATCGTAGTATTCAGACATTTGTGGATTACACTTGGTGTAAACCATCTCAAGCATACCAAGACGAGTAGAGAAGAAAGGCCATTCACGACACATCTCTTCTAATAGCTCTTGATGACCCTTATCAATTGAATATTGAATTGCTTCACCAGCACCTAGCCACGCAGGAAGAACCAAACGGTTTTGACTCCATGAGAAGATCCATGGAATAGCACGTAAGCTTTCAACGCCACCATTTGGGTTACGCTTAGCAGGGCGAGATCCTAGCGGAAGTTTACCTAATTCTAACTCCGGTGTTGCTGCACGGAAGTAAGGAACAAAGTCTTTTTCGCCACGAACCACATTACGGTAGGCTTCACATGACACTTCAGACAGGACTTCCATCAGATCACGCCAATCTTGTTTTGGCTCTGGTGGTGGCAGAAGGTTAGCTTCAAGGATCGCACTTGCGTATAGGTTAAAGCTGTTTACAGCAACTTCAGGTAGACCCAATTTAAAGCGGATCATTTCACCTTGTTCTGTTACGCGTAAACCGCCTTTTAAACTTTTCGGTGGCTGAGACAGAAGAGCTGCATGCGCTGGAGCGCCGCCACGACCAATAGTACCGCCACGGCCGTGGAATAAAGTAAGCTCAATGCTCTCTTTCTCACACACTTCAACCAGTGCTTCCATCGCGCTGTATTGCGCCCAACCTGCTGACATTACACCAGCATCTTTTGCTGAGTCTGAATAACCGATCATTACCATTTGATGGTTCTGGATAAATCCACGATACCAATCAATGGAGAATAACTGTTCCATCACTTCTTTTGAGCGGTTTAAATCGTCTAGCGTTTCAAACAGTGGACAAACATCCATACGGAATGGACAACCAGCTTCTTGAAGTAATAAGTGAACAGCCAGTACATCAGATGCAGTACGAGCCATTGAAATAACATAAGAGCCTAACGCTTCTTTAGATTGCTCAGCAACGACTTTACAGGTGTCGATAACTTCTTGAACTTCAGGAGATGGCTCCCAATTACGAGGTAAAAGAGGGCGCTTAGAGCTTAGCTCGTTCACAAGGAAAGAGATTTTGTCTTGCTCGCTCCACTGATCGTAATCACCAATGCCTAAGTAACGAGTCAGCTCTGATAGAACATCTGAGTGACGAGTACTTTCTTGGCGAATATCAAGACGAACAAGATGAGCCCCAAACGCTTTCACACGACGTAATGTATCTAATAGTGAACCTTCTGCAATGATACCCATACCGCAAGCATGCAGTGATTGATAACACGCATACAGTGGTGCCCATAGTTGGTCAGCATCGGTAAGAATCGTTTTATTCGGCGCTCGTTCACCTTTCATTTGTGCATCTAGGCTTTCAAGTGTGTCGCCTAGTAATACACGAAGCTGTTTTAGGATCGCACGGTAAGGTTCGTGTTGATCACCTGCTAGCTCACGAACTTCATCAGAACATTTCACCATCGAAAGTTCACTGATCAATTCGTTAATGTCTTTCAAGTACAGATCAGCGGCTTTCCAGCGAGAAAGAAGCATTACTTCACGAGTGATAGTGTGTGTTACAAACGGGTTACCATCACGGTCACCGCCCATCCAAGAGGACATATGCACAGGACGAGCATCAATTGGAAGACCTTCACCAAGGTGACCTTCTAAACGTTGGTCGAATTCACGTAAGAAATCCGGAATACCTTGCCATAACGAGTTCTCAACAACGGCAAAGCCCCATTTTGCTTCGTCTAATGGGGTTGGGCGTTCTTGACGGATAACATCAGAGTGCCACGCTTGAGCAATCAGTTGTTCAAGTCGACGTTCCGTTTTATCACGTTCAGAGAAAGAGATATCACCAAGCTCAAGCTTTGATAAACATTCGTTGATTTTCACCAACTTGTTGATCATAGTGCGACGTGCAATTTCGGTTGGATG
The DNA here is from genome assembly GCA_000953695.1 of Aliivibrio wodanis. GTDB lineage: Bacteria > Pseudomonadota > Gammaproteobacteria > Enterobacterales > Vibrionaceae > Aliivibrio > Aliivibrio wodanis. The sequence goes on from LN554846.1 coordinate 334,187, forward strand.
TGCCGTTAAAACAAGCTCAATGTTTAATTCACGAACCGCTTGTGCTGTATCCAACTTACTAACGTTATTTTGGCTTAGTTTAGAGAATAGGGTGCTAATAGCATCAGGTTCACATACGTGTGCTTCACAATGACGTGAAATCGTATGGTACTGCTCTGCCATATTGGTTAAATTTAGGAACTGACTGAATGCACGAGCAACTGGAGTTAGTTGATCATCTGGAAGACTTTTAATTTCTTCAATCAGTGCATTACGGTCATCGTCGCTTCCTGCGCGTGCTGTTTTAGACAGCTTACGAATGGTTTCAACTTTTGCTAATAGCTCTTCACCATGTGCGTCTCGAATCGTGTTTCCAAGTAAGTGACCCAACATGCTGACATTGCTTTTCAAAGCAGCGTACTTTTCATTCATACATACTTCCTATACTGTAATTTTGTTACATCCTAAGTTTTTTCTACCACCAATCTATCCGAATTTACGGCGCTTCGTCAAATATTGAAGAATAAACGATGACTTTTTAAACAATATCTTGCCGTAGATCATCGAATATTCATTTTGATATTGACGGTTTTTGTAAATTTATTTCACCTAGAAACAGTGCTTGTACATTAACTTGCTCAATACATTGATCGTTGGGTCAATAAAAGAAAACGCTAAAAATTCATCAGGTTGGTGCGCTTGTTCAATTGAACCAGGACCTAAAACGAGCGTTGGGCAAAGATCTTGTAAGAAAGGCGCTTCGGTACAATAGTTCACTGTCTCGACTTCTTGTCCACAAATCTCAGCAGTACTGGTCACAATTGGGCTGTCTGCGCTACATTCGTAACCTGGAATAGGCTCATGAAGAGGGGTGATATCAATACGACCAGGCCACTTAGCTTCAACCTCTTTTAATGCATCACGCAGCATATTGTCTAACCCATCAAGGCTGATCCCTGGTAATGGACGCACATCATAGTGCAACTCACAACAGCCACAGATACGGTTAGGGCTATCGCCGCCATGGATATGACCGAGGTTTAATGTTGGGTATGGAATCGAGAATCCAGGGTTATGGTATTCCTTAACCAGTTTGTTTTTTAAATGCATTAAGGCAAACATGATCTCATTCATGATCTCTAATGCATTCACACCATGAGCAGGATCAGAAGAGTGTCCCGATTTTCCTGTAACTCGAACGGCATTAGCAACATGCCCTTTATGCCCACGAATAGGTTTTAAACTCGTCGGTTCACCAATGATGCAGTAATCCGGTTTGATTTGAGTGTTTGAGGCAAAGTGACGAGCCCCTAGCATGGTCGTTTCTTCATCGCAGGTTGCTAGAATATAAAGTGGCTTAGATTGCTCTTTCCAATTGATATTTTTAATCGCCTCTAAGATGAAAGCAAAAAAGCCCTTCATATCGGCAGTACCTAAACCATAAAATCGGTCATTGGCTTCGGTTAAGGCATGAGGCTCATAGTTCCAACGTCCTTGGTCATAAGGCACGGTATCTGTATGTCCTGCGAGTAATAACCCACCTTCGCCTGAACCTAATTTAGCCAATAGATTGAGTTTGCCTTTTTCAATCTCTTCAATTTCGACTTCACACCCTAAATCTTCACACCATTGCGCTAATTTATGGATGACTTCGGCATTGCCTTCATCCCAACTTGAGTCAGTTGAGCTGATCGATGAGGTCGAAATGAGTTGCTGATAATACTCTTTAAATTCTGGAAATTTCATTTATTCATACATCCACTGTTGACACAAAAGATAGAACCCTGTAAAACACATATTAAATCACATAAAGTGAATAGAAATACAGTTTAGTTTAATTTTAATGAATAAACTAAATTATAAAAAGGAAAGTCAGTATCGAATATGTGTAACGCTCAAGTTACCCTGAATGGCATTTTCCTTCAATAGATGAAGAGATAAACGGACGTATTATGTTGAAAACAACCATCATCGGAGCAAGCGGATACACAGGTGCAGAATTAGCACTGATGATATTTAAGCACCCACACCTTTCTTTAGCGGGTTTGTACGTATCAGAAAATAGCTTGGATAAAGGAAAAGCGATCAGTGATCTTTATGGTTCACTAAAGGGTATTGTCGATGACGCATTACAACCGTTGTTGGATATTACTCAAGTTGCTAAAGAATCTGATGTTGTGTTACTTGCGACTGCTCATGAAGTTAGCCACGACTTAGCGGCGACATTTTTAGAGCATGATTGCGTCGTTTTTGATTTATCTGGTGCGTTCCGTGTAAAAAAAGAAGGTTTCTATTCTGAGTATTATGGTTTTGAGCATCAATATGAAGAGTGGTTAGATAAAGCCGTTTATGGGTTGGCTGAGTGGAATGCTGAAGCGATTGCTCAAGCTCAATTGGTTGCCGTTCCGGGTTGTTATCCAACGGCGTCACAATTAGCACTAAAACCATTAGTAGAATCTAACTTATTAGATAAAAATCAATGGCCTGTTATTAATGCAACCAGTGGCGTTACTGGGGCGGGTCGTAAAGCGAATTTAGTCAGCAGCTTTTGTGAGGTTAGCCTTCAGCCTTATGGTGTTTTTAATCACCGTCATCAGCCTGAAATTGCAGCGCATTTAGGTTGTGATGTTATTTTTACCCCTCATCTTGGTAATTTCAAACGTGGCATTTTAGCGACGATTACAACCAAGTTAGAGAAAGGCGTAACAGAAGCGGACATTCAAAAGGCATTTAATAATGCCTATGCAGAAACACCTGTGGTTCGTTTACTTGGTAATGAGATGCCAAAAATTCAATCTGTAGAAAAAACGCCTTTCTGTGATATTGGCTGGAAAGTGCAAGGTGAGCATCTAATTGTTGTCTCTGCGATTGATAATTTATTAAAAGGTGCATCAAGCCAAGCAATGCAATGCATTAATATTCGTTTTGGCTTTCCAATGTTAACGTCTTTAATATAAAGTATGGTATTTAGTATGAAGCAACGTCCTTTAGTGATTAAGTTAGGTGGCGCGGTATTGTCATCAACAGAAACGTTAACACAATTGTTTAAAACGGTTTCAAACTACCAACAGCAAGCAAACCGAGCATTAGTGATTGTTCATGGTGGTGGCTATTTAGTGGACGAGTTGATGGACAAACTTCAACTTGAAACCATTAAAAAAGAAGGTTTACGCGTTACACCAAAAGATCAAATTGGTTATATCACTGGTGCTCTGGCTGGTACGGCAAATAAAATGCTGCAAGGCCAAGCGATGAAGAATGGTGTAAAGGCAATTGGACTTAGTCTGGCTGATGGCGGTTTATGTCATATCACTCAACTGAACCCTGAGTTAGGTAATGTAGGTTTAGCGACCGCAGGTGATGCTACGGTATTGAATGCTATTTTAGCGACGCAAGTGACTCCTATAATTAGTTCGATTGGTATTACAGCTCAAGGTGAGTTAATGAATGTTAATGCCGATCAAGCCGCAGTCGCTGTTGCGGCGGCATTAGATGCTGACTTAGTCTTACTTTCGGATGTGGCTGGTGTTTTGGATAGTGAAAAACAACTGATCACCCATTTGGATTCAGAGCAAGCTGAGTTATTGATCCAACAAGATGTCATTACCGATGGCATGATTGTGAAAGTTCGTGCGGCACTAGAAGCGGCACAAGAATTAGGAAGAGCGATAGAAGTGGCGTCATGGCGCTCTCCAGAAAAATTAGCTGAGTTGTTTATTGGAAACAGCATTGGTACCCAGTTTCAGCCTTAATAGGCAATAAGTCCCATTTTTTAAGTTTAAATTTTTAAGAGTACAGTCACCGCGAGTATGCGGATCAAGGAGAATAGAATGAGCAAGAAAGTAGAAGTAAACAAGGTTGTTGTTGCATACTCTGGTGGTCTAGATACGTCAGTAATTATTCCATGGTTAAAAGAAAACTACGGCTGTGAAGTTATCGCTTTTGTTGCCGATGTTGGTCAAGGTGAAGAAGAGCTTGAGGGCATTGAAGAAAAAGCCATCGCATCGGGTGCTTCTGAATGTTATATCGCTGATCTAAAAGAAGAAATGGTATCAGAATATATCTTCCCAACATTAAAAACGGGTGCGCTTTATGAAGGTAAGTACCTACTAGGTACTTCAATGGCTCGTCCTATTATCGCAAAAGCACAAGTAGAAGTAGCGCGCCAAGTGGGTGCTGATGCACTTTGTCACGGCTGTACAGGTAAAGGTAACGACCAAATTCGTTTTGAAGGTGCCTTTGCTGCATTAGCACCTGATCTACACGTAATTGCGCCATGGCGTGAGTGGGATTTAGTGAGTCGTGAAGAGTGTCTTGATTACCTAGCTGAGCGTAATATCCCTTGTTCAGCATCATTAACTAAGATTTATTCTCGTGATGCGAATGCATGGCATATCTCTACAGAAGGTGGTGTGCTTGAAGATACATGGAATGCGCCAAATGATGATTGTTGGGCATGGACGGTTGATCCAGAACAAGCGCCAAATGAATCAGAAACAGTGTCAATTAAAGTAGAAAAAGGCGCGGTTGTTGCTGTTGATGGTAAAGCGATGACCCCTTATGAAGTGGTTGTTTACCTAAACGAGAAAGGCATCAAGCACGGTGTTGGTCGTATTGATATCGTAGAAAACCGTTTAGTAGGCATGAAATCTCGTGGCTGTTATGAAACTCCGGGCGGTACGATTATTAATGAAGCGTTGCGTGCTGTTGAGCAATTGGTTCTAGATAAAGCATCGTTTGAGTTCCGTGAAGAGCTAGGCATTAAAGCGTCTCATCTTGTTTATGATGGCCGTTGGTTCACTCCACTATGTAAATCAATCTTAGCGGCGACTGAAGAGCTAGCACAAGATGTGAATGGTGATGTTGTGATTAAGCTATATAAAGGTCAAGCGACAGTAACTCAGAAGCGTTCTGATAACAGTTTATACTCTGAAGAGTTTGCAACGTTTGGTGCAGATGAAGTGTATGACCAAAGCCATGCTGAAGGCTTTATTCGTCTTTACTCACTATCAAGCCGTATTCGTGCACTAAATAGTAAATAGGCTAAGGTTCCCATTAACAGACGTCAGTGGCTAAAATATAATTAATAACAACTGTTAAACAATTTGATTTACACTAGTCGAAGCGCATTTAGTTACTAAATGCGCTTCGATTTTTTTTGTCTAAACGATTACAATAAAGATACCTTACGGTTTAATGAATAAATATGTAAATAAAGTGAATTAAACCTTTATTTTTGTCGTGAATTGCCGTAAGTTTGAACCATCAAGAAAAATACTGAATTGAATCAGAATTAATATTTGCAAAAAGCAGTGAGCACTGTGCATTTAGGAGAAACACCATGGCATTATGGGGCGGACGTTTTAGTCAAGCAGCAGACACAAGATTTAAACAGTTTAACGATTCACTTCGTATCGATTATCGCCTTGCAGAACAAGATATTGTTGGCTCTATTGCATGGTCTAAAGCACTACTTTCTGTCAATGTTATTAATGATCTTGAGCAGCAAAAGCTTGAATTAGCACTGAATGAATTAAAATTAGAGGTGATGGAAGATCCAGAGCAGATTTTATTGTCTGATGCTGAAGATATTCATAGCTGGGTAGAAACACAACTGATTGGTAAAGTTGGTGATCTAGGTAAGAAATTACATACAGGTCGTTCGCGTAACGACCAAGTTGCGACGGATTTAAAACTATGGTGTCGTCAACAAGGCCACCAATTACTTCGTACTCTTGATCTACTTCTTAATCAGTTAGTTAATGTTGCATCTGAGCATCAAGCAACGGTACTTCCGGGCTATACACACTTACAACGTGCGCAACCGGTGACTTTTGCTCATTGGTGTTTAGCTTACGTTGAAATGATTGAGCGTGATCACTCTCGCCTTGAAGATGCGATTAATCGTTTAGATACTTGTCCATTAGGATCAGGCGCGCTAGCAGGTACTGCTTATCCAATGGATCGTGAGAAACTGGCTCGTAACCTTGGTTTCCAACGTGCAACGCGTAACAGTTTAGATTCCGTATCGGATCGTGATCATGTGATGGAGTTAATGTCGATTGCTTCAATCTCAATGGTTCATTTATCGCGTCTTGCAGAAGATATGATTTTTTATAACTCAGGTGAATCAAACTTCATTGAGTTGGCTGATACGGTAACGTCAGGTTCATCGTTAATGCCACAAAAGAAAAATCCAGATGCATTAGAGCTTATTCGTGGTAAATGTGGCCGTGTCTACGGAGCATTGGCTGGCATGATGATGACAGTAAAAGCGCTACCTCTGGCTTACAACAAGGATATGCAAGAAGACAAAGAAGGCTTATTTGATGCCCTAGACAGCTGGTCTGATTGTATCGAAATGGCCGCTTTATGTTTTGAAGGCATCAAAATCAATGGTGAGCGTACACTTGAAGCGGCAAAACAAGGTTATGCAAACTCAACAGAGTTAGCGGATTACTTAGTAGCAAAAGGCATCCCATTCCGTGAAGCGCACCATATTGTCGGTGTTGCTGTTGTCGGAGCGATTGAGAAAGGCTGTGCACTAGAAGAGCTGTCTATCGCAGAATTAAAAGCATTCTCTGATGTAATTGAAGACGATGTATATGAGATCTTAACCATTGAATCTTGTTTAGCTAAACGTTGTGCTCTTGGTGGAGTTGCGCCAGAGCAGGTCGCTTATGCTGTAGAGCAAGCAGGTAAACGTTTAGAAGAGCGCGATTCAACTGGTGTGAAAGTACGTCCAGCTCGTTTAACTGATTTAGATGCGTTAGAAGGAATGGTCGCGTATTGGGCAGGCCTTGGTGAGAACTTACCTCGTAATCGTAATGAATTGGTGCGTGATATCGGTTCGTTTGCTGTATCAGAGCATCATGGCGAGGTTACAGGGTGTGCCTCTTTATATGTATACGATTCTGGCTTAGCAGAGATTCGTTCGCTAGGCGTTGAAGCGGGTTGGCAGAGTCAAGGTCAAGGTAAAGCCATTGTTCAGCATTTGGTTGAAAAAGCACGTGAGATGGCGATTAAGAAGGTCTTTGTATTAACTCGCGTTCCTGAGTTCTTTATGAAGCAAGACTTTATTCCAACTTCTCGTTCATTGCTGCCTGAAAAAGTGCTAAAAGATTGTGATCAGTGCCCTCGTCAGCATGCATGTGATGAAGTTGCTTTAGAGGTAAATCTTCAAGAGCAAGTAATTATTAGAACGAATGTAGCATAACGTTAACTAAAAATAGTTATGCGATACACTTAACTAATTAAGCAGAAGAAAAAAGGAAAAAGTGGTGAACTTTTTAATTAAGTACTAATCTTATTAATACTGCTTTTTCTTAGAAAGATTCTAAGAGGCCCTGATATCTATTTTGATATCGGGGCTTTATTTTTTGTACGTCATAGTGTTTTTTGATGTTAATCGATAGTAGATCATCATTAATAGATGCAGACTAAGTAACCCAGCAAAAGCACTACTTATCATAAAAGTAGCAATCGCTTCTATTTGATAGGGGGTTGATTGAAAGAACTCTAACCAAGTTAACCAGCCACCAATAGAGAGAAAAGTCAGCTGTTTTATGCAGCGAGAGCAACGACCGAGTTTTTGTTTAAAGATGTCTGAACGACAAGTTTTACATGACATAGTGATAGATTCTTAGACTAATACGCAATGCTCTGAACTTTAAATGCAAAAAGACCAATGCGCAAACATTGGTCTTTTATTTTTTAGGCATTATTTAATCAGATTAACAACCTGGGCCACAATCCATACAATGTTTGATCGTCTCTGGGCCTAAGTGTAATTTAGCATTTAAATCACGAAGAGCAGTACGAACACCTTCTTCAATCACTGGGTGATAGAAAGGCATATCGAGCATGTCTGATATCGTCATCTTATTTTGATGTGCCCAAGCTAATAGGTGTGCTAAGTGCTCCGCATTTGGGCCCATCATTTCAGCACCTAGGAAGCGACCTGTTCCTTGTTCTCCGTATACATGAAGAATCCCTTTATTACGTAGCATCACTCGTGAGCGACCTTGGTTTTCAAAAGAGACTTCGCCTGTTGCGAAACAACCACAAGTGCCTAAACGTGTTGTAATTTCTTTATACGTTTCACCAACCATCGCAATTTGTGGGTCAGAGAAAACCGCTGAGATTTTCGAACGGCGAAGGCCAGCACGGATCTCAGGGAAACGACCTGCGTTATCACCCGCAATACGAGCTTGGTCTGCTGCTTCGTGTAATAGTGGCAGTTGGTTACTTGCATCACCCGCAATGAAAATGGTTGGTTGTGATGTTTGTAATGTGTAGTGATCAGCGGTTGGTACGCCACGAGCATCTAGTTCAAGAGAAGTATTCTCTAGACCTAATTTATCGGTATTTGGGCGGCGACCTGTTGCGGCTAATACATATTCAACAAGATTAGTTTCTAGTTCACCTTGTTTGTTGATGAATTTAATTTCAACACGATCTTCACCAGATTCAGTGGTGATACGCTTCATGCTTTCTACTTTTACATCAGCATCAAGATAAAATTCATCATTGAAGGCTTTGTTTGCATACGCCATCACTTCAGGGTCTGTTACCGGACCAACTTGACCACCTAAACCAAACAGCTTGGTTTCAACACCTAAACGGTGAAGCGATTGACCAAGCTCAAGGCCAATAACGCCAGGGCCAAATACCGCGACTGATTTTGGTAAATCGTCCCAATTAAATACATCATCATTGATGATCAAACGATCACCTAACTCATTCCATACCGCAGGGTAAGCGGGACGAGAGCCTGTTGCGATAACAATACGTTTTGCAGTGACGATAGTGTGGTCGTCAACTTGTAACGTGTTGTCATCTAAAAATTTAGCGTAACCAGAGATTTTATCTTCTGCTGGTATTTCATCAACGCCTTCTAAAACAAAGCCAACAAAACGGTCACGTTCAAATTTTACTCGGTCCATGACTTCACGGCCGTTAATCACGATCTCACCTTGAGGGTGAATACCAAATTGAGGTGCTTTTTCAATTTGATGAACGCTTTCTGCTGCTGCAATTAATAGCTTTGATGGCATGCAACCAACACGAGCACAAGTGGTACCATAAGGTCCGCCTTCAATCATGACAACACTGTCAGTATGTGCTTTTGCTGCACGGTAAGAGCCTAAACCTGCTGTACCACCACCGATAACAGCTACATCTACATTGACTTGTTTCATAATAATTCTCTCGTAATCGCTTTATTTTGAGTGAACGAACCCCTCCGACTTTTATTATTATTTTTAAGTCAGTCAGATAATAGGTTAGTTTGAGTGTTTGGCGTTGCTGTGTTTTCTAATCTTTGAAGTGATTAACTAGCCCACAAAGTGGTGGGCTAGTTAATGGTCTATCTTAATAGATTAACCTAGGAACGTTTCTAGCTCTTCGCTGCCACCAATGTGTTTGCCACCGATGAATACTTGAGGAACTGTAGTGCGACCAGTAATTGCACGTAGGCTTACTGTTGTTGCATCTTTACCTAATACAACTTCTTCGTAGTTAAGACCTTTGTCGATTAGGTTTTGTTTTGCTTTCACACAGAAAGGACAACCTGGTTTTGTAAATACTGTGATTGACTCTTGCTCTTTGTGTTCAGGAGCTAGGTAGTTCAGCATAGTATCAGCATCAGATACGTTGAACGGGTCGCCTGCAACATCTTCTTCGATAAACATTTTTTCAACTACGCCGTTTTTAACTAGCATGCTGTAGCGCCATGAACGCTTGCCAAAACCGATGTCATTTTTCTCAACTAGCATACCCATGCCATCTGTGAACTCACCGTTACCATCTGGAATAAACGTAATGTTTTCTGCTTCTTGGTCTGCTTTCCATGCGTTCATTACAAACGTATCGTTTACAGAAACACATAAGATGTCATCTACACCATTCTCTTTAAATACAGAATGCAGCTCGTTGTAACGAGGTAGGTGGCTTGAAGAACACGTTGGAGTAAATGCACCTGGAAGGCTAAATACGATAACGGTTTTGTCTTTAAATAGTTCTTCTGTTGTTACGTTAACCCAAGCATCGCCTTTACGTGTTGGAAAAGTAACTTGAGGAACTGATTGACCTTCTTTAGATGTAAACATAATGATGTCCTTTAAATTTTAATTAATTTTGAATTTCTTATTCGGGGTCTGCCCGGTTGATGTAGCTATTATGCAAAAGCTTACTTGATAGTTCTAATCGTTTGGTGTTATCGTTTCAATCGTTAAAATCTATCAACTATGTTGTCATATTATGAATCAAAGCTGTCAGGAGTGTAATACATGAATATCCGTGATTTTGAGTACTTGGTCGCACTTGCTGAGCATAAACATTTTCGTAAGGCGGCAGAATCTTGTTTTGTTAGTCAGCCGACGTTAAGTGGACAAATCAAGAAGCTAGAAGAAGAGGTTGGGTTAACCTTATTAGAAAGAACCAGTCGTAAGGTGTTATTTACTGAAGCAGGTTTACAGTTAGTAGAGCAAGCGAAATGTATATTACTTGAAGTAAAGCGATTTTCAGAGCTAGCGAATCAGCAAGGAAAGGGTATGGCAGGCCCACTACATTTGGGTTTTATTCCTACTGTTGGGCCTTATGTTCTTCCTTGGATAATTCCAACTCTGAAAGAAAAGTTCCCTGATTTAAACTTATATCTACATGAAGCTCAAACACATCAGTTAGTTCAAATGTTAGAAGAAGGGAAAATTGATTGCATGATCCTCGCGTCAGTAAATGAGACCAGTGCATTTATTGAGGTTCCTGTTTACGATGAGCCTATGGTCCTTGCTGTTCCTATCGATCATAAATGGGCAAATGAAAGCTCAATTGATATGTCTCGGTTGAATGGTGAGTCTGTTCTAATGTTAGGAGATGGTCACTGTTTAAGAGATCAGGCATTAGGCTTTTGTTTTGCCGCAGGAGCAAAAGATGATGATCACTTTAAAGCAACCAGTTTAGAAACATTACGCAATATGGTCGCTGCAGGCGGTGGTATTACTTTGATGCCTTATTTATCAGTGCCAAAAGAGAAAATACGAGATGGTGTTTGTTACTTACCCGCAAGTGATCCGGTACCGCATCGCCAGATAGTACTCGCTTATCGACCAGGCTCACCGTTAAGGTCTCGTTATGAAGGTCTTGCAAAAGAAATTGAGCAGAAAATGTTGATGGTAATTTAAGAAAATTTTACATACGTTTTTGATCTTTTCTTCATTCGATTTATATCAATGTAATTAAACTAGATATTCTAATAATTGGCATGAGTATAATAAAAAAGAGGGCACAATGATTAGCGCCCTCTTTAATTGAATTACTCAAATTATTGTAGTTAGTGAATAACTAAAATAAACTTTCGTCTTCTTTACCATCACCATCGCTTGATGAATAAATAGTATCTTGGAAGTCTTGTTCTACGTATTCTGTTGGTTCTGTACCCTCTGCAAAATACTCCCACATACTAGTAGCGTCATTTTTGTTGCTAAGTAAACCCGTTTCTCGATCGATCTTAACTTTTATGATATTCGCAGGTGTGCGCTCTCTTTGTTCAGGAACACCTTCCAGAGCAACTCTCATAAAATCAATCCATGCATAAATAGCTGTTTTACCACCGGCTTCTCCGCCAGAGGCCATTTCTGATTTTTTCATATTACTATTTTTAGTGGTATAGCCTAAGCGACGTGATGGATTATCAAAGCCAACCCAAGCAGTTGCTACGATATTTGGTCCATAACCGTTGTACCAAGCATCAACAGAGTCATTAGTTGTGCCCGTTTTACCACCAGTATCTCGACGCTTTAGGGTTTGTGCACGCCAGCCAGTACCATTCCAACCGGTTCCATTACGCCAAACACCACCACCCCAGATATTGCTATACATCATCTGTTTAGTTAAGAAGGCATTTTGAGCTGAAATTACTTGTTTAGCGTAAGGTGATTCTTCATCATTTTGATGTGAGCAATCATTTTGACAGATGGTTTTTGGTGTTGCTCGATAGACTTCCTCACCAAATGGTTCTGTAATATGGTCAATATAGTAAGGTTCAACGTAGTAACCATTATTAGCAAATACAGCAAATCCTTGTGCCATTTGGACAGGAGTTAAACTGCCAGCACCAAGTGCAATGGTTTCTGAACGAGGTATTTCTTCTTTTTTAAAGCCAAAACGAGTGAGGTAATCAATCGTTTCATCTAATCCTACTTCACGCAAGACTCGAACTGCCATAACGTTTTTAGATTGCGCTAAGCCAATACGTAAACGGGTTGGGCCAATATAGGTTGGTGGCGAATTTTTTGGTCGCCATGCCGTGCCTTGGCTTTGATCCCAAGTATTAATTGGTGCGTCATTAATTAAGCTAGCAAGAGTTTTCCCGTGGTGTAGCGCAGCTGAATAGATGAATGGTTTAATACTAGAACCAACCTGTCGAACTGATTGTGTTGCACGATTAAATTTATTATGAACAAAGTTAAACCCACCGACGAGGGATGTGATTGCTCCATCTCTTGGGTCCATGGCAACAAAGGCTGTATTAGCCGCGGGTACTTGGCTTAACTTCCATACAGTTGTTGTTACTTCATCTTTAATTTCTTGGCTTAGTGGACGAACATATACTTGTTCACCAATCGTTAAAATATCTGAAGCACGTTTAGGTGCTGGGCCTTGGCGTTTATCTGTTTTAAAGCGACGAGCCCATTTTAGACCATCCCATGGAATAGTTGCTATTCCGTTGTTTTTTATATCAACAGTTGCAGTTTTACCTTCAATATTAATTACTATCGCAGGCATTAACTCACCATATGAAGGCTCTTTTTTCAGGTGTTTTATAATCGCACTATTATCAAAAGGTGTTGCTTTTGGTTCCCATACTGTTTTTACAGCACCACGAAAACCATGGCGTTCATCGTAGGCTAATAGGTTATTTAATGTTGAAATATTGGCTGCCGCTTGCATTTTTGAATCGACAGTTGTGTAGATGTTCATACCTGAAGTATAAGCGGCTTCTTCACCATACTTATTAACCATCCATGCTCGTGCAATTTCTGCAATATAAGGAGCTTGAAGTTCAATTTCTGCGCCATGGTATTTAGATAGAATGGTTTCTTCTCTAGCATCATTAAACTCTTGTTTAGTGATATAACCTTCATCTAGCATACGAGCTAACACTACATTTCGACGTGTTGTTGCACGATCAACTGAATAAATTGGGTTCATTGTTGATGGTGCTTTTGGTAAACCAGCAATAATAGCCACTTCACCGAGGGTTAGCTGGCTGACTTCTTTACCAAAGTAAACGTGTGCAGCAGCACCGACACCATATGAGCGATAACCTAAATAGATTTTATTCAAGTAGAGTTCAAGGATTTCTTGCTTGGTTAAAAGTTGTTCGATGTGGACGGCAATAAAAATCTCTTTAATCTTACGCATTATTTTCTTTTCATTAGATAAGAAGAAGTTACGTGCAAGTTGTTGAGTTATAGTGCTTGCCCCTTGCTTTGCTGAACCAGATGCAATTACGGCAAATGCAGCACGGGTAATACCAATAGGATCAAAACCATAGTGGCCATAAAAGCGACTGTCTTCGGTCGCAATAATTGCTTCCAACAAGTGAGGTGGCATTTCTTCCAGTTTTAATGGAATACGGCGCTTTTCACCAAATTGTGCGATCAATTTCCCATCGCGGCTATATACCTGCATTGGTGTTTGTAGTTGAACATCTTTTAATGTTGCTACATCTGGTAATTCTGGTTTTACATATTGGTAAAAGCCAAAAATTGTAGTGGCCCCAAAAAAAATGCAAACCAATGTAACTATAAGCAGTGCCTTTATGAACTTCACCTGATATTTCCCGTTTACTTTAATCTGTATTGTCGTTTTTAACCCATAACTTAGTAGTATAAATATAACACTACAAAAAATAACGCAAATAAACGTTTAATTTTGAGATATTTATTTAATTGGAGCTAAGTCAGTATGATATATCCCACGATCACAGGATTGGATATTGGGCATCATAGCATTAAAGCGGTATCGGTGAGGTTAAAAAAAGGTCAATTAGAGCTTGTCGCTTGTTTTGAATTATTATTACCTGAATCCGCATTTATTGATGCAAATACATTACATATTGAAGAGATAAAACCGTATTTATCCCAATTGAAAAAGAAATTGAAATTGAATCAAAAGCGTATTGCATTCTCAATTCCAGATAGCAGCATTATAAGTAAAGTCATTCAAATTGACAGCCAACTTGATGAGAAGGAAACTGAATTTGCTATCGCTCATACTTTTGAGCAACAGTCCTCTTTTTCTCAAGAAGAATTAAGTATTGATTATGTCGAGATAAAGCAGCGTGATGTGCTAAGCACACAAATGGTCACGTATCAAATTTTTGCGACCCGCAAAGATGTTGTTCAATCTCGCCAAAATAGCTTTAAATCGGCAGGGTTCTCTCCTGTTTTAGCTGATGCTCATTCTCATGGTTTATTAGCCCTATGGCAGCAAGCTGTACTTGTCTATCCAACGAATAGTAATTGGATGTTAGTTGATATTGGTCACTTTCAAACCACTTTCTGTATAGCCCCTCCAACAGGCAATTTTTTCAGTAAAAGCGTGGCATTTGGTGCTTCATTATCTGTAAATGAAACAGAAAAAATGGAAGATGTTCCCATTAACCTATCGACTGAAACTAAGTTCTTTGCTCAACTGTTTGCTCATATACAGCGACAAAGTACGCTGTATTCATCTACACATCATCACAAGGTAGAAGGTATTTGGCTTACGGGGGGAGGCTCCATGATCCCTGGGTTATCTGACTTGTTGAGCTATGAGTTATCACTTCCTGTTATTGAATTAGTACTTCCCTCCTTAATTAATGTATCTCACAAAAAAATCATGCAACCAAATAAACAAGCTAACCAATATGCGTCTGCCTTAGGCTTGGCATTAAGAGGGGTCAAATGGCTTACCAGATAAATTTATTACCTTGGAGAGAGGAACAAAGAACGAAGTATAAGCAGCGATTTATATTGATGCTGATATTAGGAGTTATGTTGTCTGTGTTCTCTCAGTGGGGAGTTGCTCAATTTTTAGAACAACAAACGATTCAGCAAGAAGAAAGAAACCGTTCTTTAAAAAATCGAGTCGCTTTTTTAAATGAAGAATTAAAAGGGTTAAATGAAATTGGTAAGCAGCATGAAGAGATCCTCACTCGTTTAGAGGCAGTAGAACTGCTTCAACATAATCGAAACCAGACGACTCAATTATTAAACGTTTTACCCGTAATGATTGATGAAGGTATCTATCTTAATAAAGTACGAATGCATGAGAGACAAGTGGAGATAAAAGGCTTCAGTGACAGCAATGCTCGCTTGGCTAGTATGCTTGATAAGTTAGAGCGTTCTCCTCATATCTCGTCGGTAGAAATGCATTCAATAGTGTCAGGCGAAAAGATATTTGGTCATGATATGAGCCGATTTGAAGTGTCATTTCGATTACTTTCTTTAAGAAAAGAAAATGAAGAGGAAAAAGATAATGGCTGATTGGAGAGAGTTAGATCTTGATGAAGTTACAGAATGGCCATTAGTCCCTCAATTGATCGTGATTTTTTTATTGTGTTTATGTGTTTACGCTGCCGGTTATTGGTTTTGGTTAAAACCAATGGGAGAGAATATTGAACAATTAAAGCAATCTGAAATAACACTAAAAAGTACGGTGAAATATAAATATAACCAAGTTGCTGCGATGCCAAAAATGAAAGAGCAATTAAATGTATTGAATCAGCGTTATGAGTTTTTAGCTCAGCAGTTACCTGCTCAAAAAGAATTGGCAAGCATGCTCTCTGGTATTAACCAAGTTGGCCTACAAAATAAACTAACTTTTACACGTATTGATTGGGGGGAGAAGCAGAAAAAAGACTTCCTTTACAAGTTACCTTTAAATATTGAACTGACTGGTCAGTACCATGATATAGGCTCATTTTCTGAGGCGATTGCTGACCTTCCTCGAATTGTTAGCTTGGAAAATGTTGATATCCAACGAGTGAGTACAGAAAGTAGCACGCTGCACTTTCGTGTAATGGCTTATACCTATCAATTTAGGGGGAAGGATGAAGAAGAGTAGAGTATACCTATTGCTAATCAGTGGATTAATCCTATCAGGATGCAAAGCCAACAAAGAATCACTTGAAGTATTTTATGCTGATGCCAAGCAACAAGGGAAAGCTGAAGTTGCAAGACTATCCGATGTCGTTCCTTTTGAAGTAGAAGTTTACTCTAAATCATCTGAACGCTCTCCTTTTGTATTGCCTAAACAACCCGAAAGAGCAACACAGCCAGTCAAGAAAAAAGCGTGTTGGCAGCCGAAATATCGTAAGAAAACAGGGAGTTTAGAGAGATATTCACTGCATAAATTACGATTCAAGGGAGTGATGGGTTCTGATTCTGATATAACCGCATTAATGCAGACCCCCAGAGGTAGTGTTGTAAAGGTACAAAAAGGGCAATTCATGGGGCTTAATAATGGTCAAGTAATTGAGATTAAATCAAGGCAAGTAACGTTAAAAGAAACGTTACCAGATGGGCTCGGTTGTTGGCAGAAACGATATATTAAATTAGCGTTAAAGCATTAATTTTTTTTAAAGAAAACGTTAATTTAAAAAATACTTATAATTTATAAAAAGATTGATTTATAAAAGGTTAGGAAAAATATCATGTTGCTAGGACGCAAGAAAATTATCAATTTACTGGGTGTTCGATTATGTGCCCTTTTCATATTCAGCTTGGTGAGCTTTACAGCGTATGCTGAAGAGGTTGTGATGAACCGGGTTATGGATATTAATTTCCAATTAAGTAAGAAAAAAGAAGGTGTCATCACAGTCGATCTAGCCTCTGCCACTGCAGCGGTTGATTTAAGAAAAGAGAATGATAAATTAATCATTGAATTACATGACACGAAAGTCAGTGATGATAAGTTAGTTATTTTAGATGTTGAAGATTTTGCAACCTTAGTATCTCGTATTGAAACGTTTAGAGAGCCTAACAGTACGATTTTATCTGTGGATATTAAAGGAGATTACCAATACGACTATTTCTTAAAAGATAGGTCGTTACAGGTAGTGGTATTTCAGCAAACCATAAAATCAGAATCTCAAGTGATTAAGGCGGGTGAAGGGGAAAGTAAACCTATATCTATCAACTTTCAGGATATTCCAGTACGGAATGTACTGCAGTTAATTGCAGATTATAACGATTTTAACTTGGTAGTTGCTGATTCAGTTGAAGGTAACTTAACTTTACGTTTGGATGGTGTTCCTTGGCAGCAAGTATTGGATATTATTTTACAAGTAAAAGGTTTAGACAAACGAGTTGAAGGAAATGTAGTACTTATTGCACCTAAATCAGAGTTAGATGCACAAGAGCAACAAGTGTTAGAACAAGCTCAAATGACATCGGAACTTGCCACTCTTTCATCAGAAATATTATCAGTCAAGTATGCAAAAGCCTCTGATATTGCAGAGTTATTAGTAGGTGATGGAGAGATAACTATGCTTTCAAGCCGAGGAAGTATTACGGTTGATGAAAGAACTAACTCACTATTATTGCGAGATTTACCAGAAAATATCATCGTGATTAAAGACATTATAGATACGCTTGATGTACCGATCAAACAAGTTCAAATTGAAGCTAGAATTGTAACCGTCAATGAAGGTAATTTAGATGAGTTAGGCGTTCGCTGGGGAGTATCAAATACGAATGGTAGTACAACGGTTGGTGGTTCTATTGAGAGTAATTTAGCAGCCATTGGTATTTATGACGGTGGCGGTGATGGTTTACCTGTTGATGACTTTTTAAATGTAAATTTAGGGGTAACCAACCCAGCAGCATCAAGTATTGCTTTCCAAGTTGCTAATTTAGGGTCTAATTTACTTTTAGATTTGGAACTTTCGGCTTTACAGGCTGAATCAAAAGCAGAGATTATTTCTAGTCCTCGTTTGATTACAACTAATAAGAAACCAGCTTATATTGAACAAGGAACCGAGATTCCATATTTGGAAGCATCTTCTAGTGGAGCGACGTCGGTATCTTTTAAAAAAGCAGTGTTAAGCTTGATGGTAACGCCGCAAATAACACCAGATAATCAACTCGTGTTGGATTTAATTGTTACTCAAGATAGGCCCGGTGAGATAGTAAAAACAGGTACTGGTGAGGCGGTAGCTATTGATACTCAACGTATTGGAACTCAAGTACTTGTTGATAATGGTGAAACCGTAGTTTTAGGTGGTATTTATCAACATTCTATATCAAATAGTGTAGAGAAAGTGCCACTACTTGGTGATTTACCTCTGCTTGGTGCCTTATTTAGTCGCACCTCTGAAAATATAGGTAAAAAAGAATTATTAATCTTCGTTACCCCAAAAGTTGTTATACAGTAATAACATAGCGGCTAAGATTGGGTTATTTTTAGGTGAAAAGAGCTCTTAAAAAAATTATTATGCTGAACTTTTCATCTAGCTATTGCAATCACTAGCTATTAACTGAGATAATTTTTGGTCTTATCACGAAATATCTGTGAGGAATATGGTGCCACAGAAGAATGTCTATTGAAGAGACAACTGTTGGCAATGTCGTTAATGAACTTTGCATAATTTCTAAAAAATGGCTGAAAAACGAAATATTTTCCTTGTTGGCCCAATGGGCGCCGGCAAAAGTACAATTGGTAGACACTTAGCACAGCAACTTCATATGGAGTTTCTTGATTCTGATACGGTAATTGAAGAACGCACAGGCGCTGATATCGCTTGGGTATTCGACGTAGAAGGTGAAGAAGGATTCCGTGTACGTGAAGAAGGTGTAATTAACGATTTAACTCAAGAGCAAGGCATTGTACTTGCGACGGGTGGTGGCTCTGTAATTAGTAAAGAGAGTCGCAATCGTTTATCTGCTCGCGGTGTCGTTGTATATCTTGAAACTACAATTGAGAAGCAATTAGCTCGTACACAACGAGATAAAAAACGTCCGTTGCTTCAAACTGATGAGCCTCGAGAAGTGTTAGAAGCACTAGCGAAAGAGCGTAATGCACTTTATGAAGAAGTGTCTGATTATGTTGTTCGTACTGATGATCAAAGTGCAAAAGTAGTGGCAAATCAAATCATCCAAATGCTTGAAGAGCGTTAATTCAAGTTATTTACTAAGACAGATACTGGGACCGAATCATGGAAACGATTCATGTAGATTTAGCAGAACGTAGCTATCCCATCTCTATCGGCGCCGAGTTGTTTTGCAACCCGGCGCATTTTTCATCTGTAATACCTGCCAAAAAACGTGTTGTCGTTATTAGTAATGTAACGGTTGCTCCGTTATATGCTCAACAAATTATCGATACACTAAATACGTTTGAATGCCAAGTATCACTGCTAGAATTAGACGATGGTGAGCAATACAAAAACTTAGATACCTTCAATAATATTTTGACTTTCTTACTTGAAGAAAACCACAGCCGCGATGTAACCATTGTTGCTTTAGGTGGTGGTGTCGTTGGTGATGTTGTCGGTTTTGCTTCTGCGTGTTACCAACGTGGTGTTGATTTTATTCAAATTCCAACCACTCTACTTTCGCAAGTTGATTCTTCGGTTGGTGGCAAGACAGCAATTAATCATCCGCTTGGAAAAAATATGGTGGGTGCATTCTATCAACCCAAAGCCGTTATTATTGATATCAATTGCCTAAAAACCTTACCTGAGCGTGAATTCGCAGCAGGGATGGCTGAGGTGATTAAGTACGGTATTATTATTGACCGTGAATTCTTTGATTGGCTTGATGGAAACATGGATAAACTGTATGCATTGGATCACGATGCGTTGGTTTATGCTATTTCACGTTGTTGTCAAATTAAGGCTGATGTTGTAGCAAAAGATGAAAAAGAATCAGGGATGCGTGCACTCTTGAACCTAGGTCATACTTTTGGCCATGCGATTGAAGCTGAAATGGGTTACGGTAACTGGCTTCATGGTGAGGCTGTTTCTGCAGGCACTGTAATGGCAGCAGTGACAGCTCAAAAAATAGGTTTAATTTCGCAAGATGATGTAGAGCGTATTTGTGCCCTACTAGAAAAAGCGAAATTACCTCTAAAAGCCCCGAAAGAAATGACAGTTGAGGCATTTATGAAACACATGATGCGTGACAAGAAAGTATTGTCAGGTAAATTACGCTTGGTACTACCGACATCAATTGGTAGCTCTGAAGTTGTAACGGGTGTTTCTGAAGATGTGCTTGCTGAAGTAATTGAGCAGTGTAAGGCATAAGATATGAGTATTGGTCATGATTTAACGGTATTGGAACTAGAAAGCCAAATTGATGTGTTATCACGCATTCAATTTGTATCGCGTTTTGGTTCTAACTTAATGCATATTGAAGGCGTTAAAGGTTCTGGTAAATCATGGTTGGCTCAGCGCTATCTTGAAAAGTGGTGCGATGAAGCAGATCAAGTTCTGCTCATGTGCCACTCTAGTCAAACTACTCAGCAACAACGAGGCATTATTTTAAAACAGATGGTGCGAGATCCTCTGTTTAATGAGTTTGATACCGTTGTTGATAGTGTTGGTCGGATGCTTGCGGGTGAAAAATGTAACTTAGTCTTAGTGATTGATGATGCACACTTGCTTTCTTCTGAATTATTGAGTGAACTTTGGTTACTAGTTCAAAAAGCACAATCAGCTCCTAATTGGCAGATCAATGTATTGTTGTTTGCTGAAAAGGAAAAACTTACCTTACCGCTTTCTCAAATGTCTTATGGGCAAGATCATAAGCCTGTAGATGTTGATATTGATGCGTTGAGTGAAGAAGAAGCAGCAACGTTTGCAGAGCTTTTAGTTGTACGTTTTGCTGAGAGTCGAGAAGATAAAAATCGAATTCGAAACTTAGTTGATAAAAGTAACCGACTTCCTGCTGAGTTAATTGCTTTAGGTGAAAAGAAAACAGAGCGACGTATTATTATTCGCTCAGTAACTCATTCTCCTGTTGGTATCTTAGGATTAGCTTCTGTTTTATTGCTAGGAGCGGTTGGAAGTTATTTTTGGTTTAACTCATCTTCTGTTGTATCAGAGCCATCTGTTGTTGATCTTGCTTTAGAGGGTGATACTCAACTTGTGATACCGGACCCTGAAACTAATGGTCTTGTAATTAACAATTCAGATAATCAGAGCGTAGAAGATGACAGTAGCGCGATACCTCCAGAAATTATAGAGCTTCCAGTGATTGCTGAAACACCTCTTGAAGAGGGGCTGCGAGTGGTCGTGCCTTCTGAGCTTGTAGATTCTTTAATTCATGAATCTAAGTTAGTTTCTGAATCTATAACGGACACAATTATAGAAAAGAAAGAAAGCCTAGTGAGTGACTCAGATAAAACCATAAAAGCCATTGCCAAAACAATTAATGTTGTGCCAGAGGTTAAAGTTAAACCTGAGACGAAAACAGTATCAGAAAGCAAGGATGCATTAAGAAAAAAAGAACCATCAAAAAATAAAGCACTTTCAAGTATTCAGGATGAACCGCCAAAAGAAACACTTCAATTGGCAGATAAAGAGTTAAAAGCGATTTCTGAAAAACGCTATATTCTCCAATTAGCAGCATTAACAAATAGCAAAGCAGCACAAGAGTTTTTAAAGGAGCATGATATTGAAAATTCGGCTCGTATTTATCAAACACTACGTAATGGCTCTATTTGGTATATCGTTACTTTTGGGGATTATGCTTCAATTTCATCAGCGCGTGGAGCTGTGAAAATTTTACCAACCTCAGTTCAAAGTTTAGGTCCTTGGGCGAAATCTTTAGTACAGGTGCATCGAGAGATTGATTCTGTAAAATAAGCGCTAAGATAAACAGACCCTAGTAAAAAAATAGGGTACAATCCCCCGCTTTCTGGATTAAGGTAAAAGGCGTAAAAGACGTATGAAAAAGCATCGTGCATTTCTCAAGTGGGCTGGCGGTAAATATAGCCTAGTAGAAGAAATTCAACGCCATCTTCCCGATGCTAGAAAACTGATTGAACCTTTTGTAGGTGCAGGCTCAGTATTTTTAAATACCGACTATGATCATTACCTTCTTGCCGACATCAACCCTGATTTGATTAATCTTTATAATCACCTTAAAGATGATCCAGAGCGTTTTGTTGAAGATGTACGTGTATTATTTCAGCCTGAATATAATCAAAAAGAAGTCTATTTGGATCTACGTATTGAATTTAATCAATGCACAGATACTTATCGCCGTTCTTTACTTTTCTTATACATGAATCGTCATGGTTTTAATGGATTATGCCGTTATAACAAAAAAGGCGGTTTTAATGTTCCTTTTGGTTCATATAAAAAACCATACTTCCCAGAAAAAGAGATGTACTTTTTTGCCGAAAAAGCGAAGAAAGCGACATTTGTATGTGAAGGGTATGTAGATACGTTTAAACGAGCTCGAAAAGGGGCTGTTGTTTATTGTGATCCACCTTATGCTCCTTTATCGACAACTGCTAATTTTACTTCCTATGCAGGTAATGGTTTCTCTTTAGATGATCAAGCTGCTTTAGCGGATATTGCTGAAAAAGCCGCATTTGAGCGTGATATTCCAGTGCTTATCTCGAATCATGACACCACATTAACTCGTCGTCTTTACCATGGCGCTACGCTTAATACGATTAAAGTAAAACGTACAATAAGCAGAAATGGAGCCGGTCGTAATAAAGTAGATGAGCTTATGGCTTTGTTTCATGCGCCAGAGTGCACGGAATAATTTAAATGTTACCCTTCAAAATTCCGTTCAAAAGGTTAACAGACCCTAAGACAGGTTTGTAATTATCAGGTAGAATTGCGCCGTCGATTTAATCGATTGCGCTATATCGTTATAGCGGTATTTAAAAATTATTAACCTGAGGCTCAACATGAAAGACTTTTTGATTGCACCATCTATTCTCTCTGCTGATTTCGCACGTCTTGGTGAAGACGTTGAAAAAGTATTAGCGTCAGGTGCCGATGTCGTTCACTTCGACGTAATGGATAACCACTATGTACCAAATCTAACGTTTGGCGCGCCAATCTGTAAAGCACTGCGTGATTACGGCATTACTGCTCCTATCGATGTTCATTTAATGGTTAAGCCAGTAGATAGCATTGTTCCTGAGTTCGCTAAAGCAGGCGCAACAATGATCACTTTCCATGTAGAAGCATCAGAACATGTTGATCGCACTCTTCAATTAATTAAAGAAAACGGCTGTCAGGCTGGTGTGGTATTAAACCCAGCAACACCATTATCTTGCCTTGATTACATTATGGATAAAGTAGATATGATCTTACTTATGTCTGTAAACCCAGGTTTTGGTGGTCAATCATTCATTCCTCATACTCTAGATAAACTGCGTGCAGTTCGTAAACTTATCGATGAATCAGGCCGTAATATTCGTCTTGAAATCGATGGTGGTGTGAAGGTTGATAACATTCGTGAAATCGCTGAAGCCGGTGCAGACATGTTCGTTGCAGGCTCTGCTATTTTCAATCAACTAAACTACAAAGAAGTGATTGATGAAATGCGTGCTGAATTAGCAAAAGTGAAAGGTAACTAGAATTCATGTTTGAAAACATCAAACTGATCGCTTTCGATTTAGATGGAACGCTGCTTGATAGTGTTCCAGATTTAGCTCGCGCAGTTGACCTTGCTATGCAAGATGTAGGTTACCCAAGAGTAACGCTAGAACAAGCGTCTCATTGGATTGGTAACGGTGCTGATGTTCTTGTTTCTCGTGCACTAAGCCAAAGTGTTACCGTTCAAGAAGGACTAGACCCTGAATTGATTAAGCAAGCTCGTGCTCGTTTAGATCATCACTACCATGATGGTGGACATGAGTTAAGTCACTTGTATCCAAAGGTAAAAGAGACACTAGAAGCACTTCATCAGCAAGGATACACCTTAGCTTTAGTGACTAATAAACCTGCGCAATTTGTTCCAGAATTGCTTGAACAACATCAATTGGCTCACCTTTTTGTTGATGTTATTGGTGGTGATACGTTTGTTGAGAAAAAGCCGAACCCATTTGCACTGAATTGGTTACTCGATAAGCATCAATTAACCGCTTCTGAGATGTTGATGGTAGGTGACTCAAAAAATGATATTCAAGCGGCACAAGCGGCGGGTTGTTATAGCTTTGGCCTGACTTATGGCTATAACCATGGCGAGCCAATAGCAGACAGCAAGCCAGATGTAGTAAGTGATGAATTTAATCATTTATTAGCCGTGATGAGTGTGGCAAGATAGTATTCATTGATAAGTACAAATAAAGACTATCAATACAATAGAATAACCATTAAATGATCCCATCGTGGATCATTTAATTTTTACAGTTAAACAAGGAATCATAACCATGAGCAAGCCCATCGTATTAAGTGGTGTTCAACCATCAGGTGAACTAAGTATCGGTAACTACTTGGGTGCTCTACGTCAATGGCAACAGATGCAAGACGATTATGATTGTCAGTACTGTGTAGTAGACCTTCACGCAATTACGGTTCGCCAAGATCCTAAAGCGCTGCATGAAGCAACACTTGATGCACTGGCAATTTGTCTAGCGGTTGGTGTTGATCCAAAGAAGAGCACGTTATTTGTTCAGTCGCACGTACCAGAGCATGCTCAACTTGGTTGGCTTCTTAACTGTTACACTCAAATGGGTGAATTGAATCGTATGACTCAATTCAAAGATAAATCAAAACGTTATGCAAATGACATTAACGTAGGTTTGTTTGATTACCCAGTATTAATGGCGGCAGATATTCTACTTTATGGCGCACATCAAGTGCCTGTAGGTAGTGATCAAAAGCAACATTTAGAATTAGCGCGTGATATTGCCAACCGTTTTAACAATATCTACAGCCCTGAAGTGCCATTATTTACCGTGCCAGAACCGTACATTCCACAAGTGAATGCGCGTGTAATGAGCCTGCAAGATGCGACGAAGAAAATGTCTAAATCAGATGATAACCGTAAGAACGTTATTACGCTGCTAGAAGATCCTAAGTCGATTCTTAAGAAGATTAATAAAGCACAAACAGATGCAGAAATGCCACCGCGTATTGCTCATGATTGGGAAAATAAAGCGGGAATTTCAAACCTTATGGGTCTGTACTCTGCGGCATCAGGTAAAACGTTTGAAGAGATCGAAGCTCAATACCAAGGTGTTGAAATGTACGGTCCATTCAAGAAAGACGTAGGTGAAGCGATTGTTAGCATGCTTGAGCCGATTCAATCTGAGTACAAGCGCATTCGTGAAGATCGTGCTTATATGGATTCGGTAATGAAAGCTGGTGCTGAAAAAGCATCAGAGCGCGCTGCAGTAACGTTGAAAAAAGCGTTTGAAGCCGTTGGTTTTGTTACTCGCCCATAGTCTTTAGCTCTGATAAAATAGATTGCTCGTAGGGTTTCCTTACGGGCAATTTTTATTTCTTATTCATCTTCCTAAGTAGTTTTTATGCTGTTAATGATCGATAATTATGATTCGTTTACCTATAACTTATATCAGTATTTCTGTGAGTTAGGTGCTGAGGTAAAAGTCGTACGTAATGATGAAATCGATATTGCAGGCATTGAGGCTCTTAATCCATCCCATTTAGTGATTTCTCCGGGTCCTTGTACGCCAAATGAAGCAGGTATTTCTTTACAAGCCATTGAATATTTCGCAGGGAAATTACCAATCCTGGGTGTGTGTTTAGGTCATCAAGCTATTGCTCAAGTATTTGGTGGTGATGTCGTGCGTGCTAAAAAAGTAATGCATGGTAAAACCTCACCAATTATTCATACCAATCAGAGTGTATTTAAAGACTTGAATAACCCCCTTACTGTCACTCGATACCATTCCCTTATTGTTAAAGCTGAAACTCTGCCTAGTTGCTTTGAAGTGACTGCATGGACAGAAACTGAAGCGGGAACCATGAGTGAGATTATGGGGTTCTGTCATAAAACCTTACCAATCGAAGCTGTTCAATTTCACCCTGAGTCAATAATGACTGAGCAAGGTCATGATATTTTGGCTAACTTTATTAATAAATAATTAATAACCTCGACTACATCCAGAGCGATCCAGTTCACTCTTCTCACTTTTTCTTTTTCCTTTTTTAACTCTTATTTATTTGATGATTTATGCATAAGAGTAATGCCTTCTATTCTTATAAATTCGTTTACTTATCTACCTACCTGCTATAGCGTGGAATTATAACTATTCTAAAAAACTGACTGACAAGTCATGTTTGGCTATAAAAATGAACTTTTTTAGTTCAAAAAAAGAATTTTGTGCTATTGAAAAGGTTAATGGTTTGTAAATATTATGCTGAAAAACGGCATACGCAGAAGGAAAGTGTGATGACGACCAATTCACAAGTCGAACGTAAAGATTTTAATGATGTAATGGTACCTTGTTATAACCCGATGGAAATTATTCCAGTCAAAGGTGAAGGTGCTCGTATATGGGATCAAGCAGGAAAAGAGTACATTGATTTTGCTGGCGGCATTGCCGTAAGTTGTTTGGGTCATTGTCACCCTGTGATGGTTAACGCGTTGCAAGAGCAGTCACAGAAGCTGTGGCATCTTAGTAATGTGATGACCAATGAACCAGCTATTCGTTTAGCGAGAAAATTAACTGAAGTGTCATTTGCAGAGAAAGTATTTTTTGCTAACTCAGGCGCAGAAGCGAATGAAGCAGCATTGAAGTTAGCTCGACGCTGGGCAGTTGATGTTCATGGTGCAGAGAAAAGTGAAATCATTGCCTTTAAACAAGGCTTTCACGGTCGAACTTTCTTTACGGTAACGGTTGGTGGTCAAGCGGCTTATTCTGATGGTTTTGGTCCTAAGCCGGGTGATATTACTCATCTTGAATATAACAATCTTGCAGAGCTTGAAGCACACATGTCAGAAAAAACCTGTGCGATCATGATGGAGCCATTGCAAGGTGAAGGTGGACTGATTTCACCTACATCAGAAT
This sequence comes from Aliivibrio wodanis, assembly GCA_000953695.1. Lineage (GTDB taxonomy): Bacteria > Pseudomonadota > Gammaproteobacteria > Enterobacterales > Vibrionaceae > Aliivibrio > Aliivibrio wodanis. The sequence goes on from LN554846.1 coordinate 361,166, forward strand.
TTGTAGAAGGTGTAAGAGCGCTGTGTGATAAATACAACGCGCTACTTATTTTTGATGAAGTACAAACAGGTAATGGCCGTACTGGTGACTTTTATGCTTATCAAGGTTTAGGTGTTACACCTGATATTTTAAGTACAGCAAAATCATTAGGTGGCGGTTTCCCAATTGGTGCCATGCTAACCACGACAGAGCTTGCTCAGCACTTAAAAGTGGGTACTCATGGCTCTACTTATGGTGGAAATCCATTAGCGTGTGCAGTAGCTGAAGCTGTGATTGAAGAAGTATCAAAACCAGAAACGTTGGCTGGCGTAAAAGAGCGCGAGCAATGGTTCCGTGATGGACTCGAAGCACTTAATGCAAAATACGATATGTTTGCTGAAATCCGTGGTAAAGGGTTATTACTGGGTGCTGCATTAAATGAGGAATGGCAAGGACGTGCACGTGATGTACTTGTTGCCGCTGGAGAACAAGGATTAATGGTCTTGGTCGCAGGTGTAAATGTGGTTCGCTTTACTCCATCATTAGTTATTACAAAAGAAGAAGTTGAGTTAGGTTTTGAGCGTTTAGACAAGGCTCTCTCTTCTTTAAAAAAATAGATTTATATAGGAACTTTGGCAGCTCAGGGGTTTGAGTTGCCTTCTTTTTATTTATATAAATAAATTTACATTCTAAAGTGTTCACTCCAATAGATAGCCTTGAAGTTATATCTATTGGACTTAGCACAGCCAATGAAACATCGCATCGGAGGGAATATTGATGCTTGTTATTCGTCCTATCACTCAGGAAGATTATCCTGCGCTTCATCAATGTGCCGTAGAATCAGGTCATGGTTTTACTTCATTACCAGTTAACGAAGAGCAATTACGAAATAGAATTGACCACTCCATAGATAGCTTTGAAAAAGAAGTTCAATCGCCAGGTACAGAAGGCTACCTTATGGTGGGAGAAGACTCTGTAACGGGTGAAGTAACAGGTACAACAGGGATAGAAGCGGCGGTTGGCTTAGATTCTCCTTTCTATAATTATCACATCAGTAAAGTTGTGCATTTTTCTCGTAAATTGGATGTACATAATGTAGTTAAAGTTCTTACGTTTGGGAGTAATTACACTGGCAGTACTGAGATCTGTACGCTTTTCTTACGCCCTGAATTTAGAGAAGGCCTTAATGGTCGCTTGATGTCGAAAGCTCGATTTTTAATGATGGCAGAACACCCACATCGATTCTCTGACACAATTTTTGCTGAAATGCGCGGTGTCTCGGATGAAGAAGGTGAATCCCCATTTTGGAAATGGCTACAGAAACACTTTTTCTCTATCGATTTTACCGAAGCAGATTATTTAACAGGTATTGGTTACAAAGGCTTTATTGCCGACTTAATGCCGAAACTACCAATTTATGTCAGCTTACTAAGTAAGGAAGCGCAAGCAGTTATCGGTAAGGTACATGATAAGACCAAACCTGCGCTAAGACTATTAGAAACGGAAGGCTTTCGTTGCCGTGGTTACGTTGATATTTTTGATGCTGGCCCAACTGTCGAGTGTGATTTACGTAGCATTGAATCGGTGCGAAATTCATTTAAAGCAAAAGTAATTATTACGGAACATAACAGCTCGCAACAGTATTTAATCTCAAATACATCGTTTGAGAATTTCAGAGCAACAGCAACTACTGCCGCTTATGACAAGGCGACTGATACCGTTCATTTAACTCAAGAAGCAGCAACGGCTTTACAAGTTAATGTAGATGATTACGTACGATTATTAGCTCAATAGAGGACAAAGGATATGACACATTGGATTGCAGGGGATTGGGTTTCAGGTAATGGTGAAACGATACAATCAGTAAGCCCGTACAACAGTGAAGTGGTGTGGGAAGGTGATAGCGCAACCAAAGAGCAGGTTGAGTCAGCCGTTAGTGCGGCACGTCATGCCTTTATTGAGTGGAAAAAACAGCCTTTTGAAGCGCGCCAAGTGATTATTGAGCGTTTTGCCGAATTAGTAAAAGAGAATGCAGTTCAGATAGCTGAAGTGATTGCGAAAGAAACCGGTAAGCCATTTTGGGAAACCAAAACTGAAGCAGGTGCGATGGTAGGTAAGATCGCAATTTCTATTCGTGCTTATCATGAAAGAACGCCTTATAAAGAGCGTGAAGCGGCGGGAAATAAAATAGTACTAAGACATCGTCCATTAGGTGTAATGGCTGTTTTTGGCCCGTACAACTTCCCTGGGCACCTTCCTAATGGTCATATTGTTCCAGCACTGCTTGCCGGTAACACTGTAGTACTAAAACCATCAGAGCAGACGCCATGGACCAGTGAAGTGATTATGAAACTATGGCAACAAGCAGGTTTGCCAAATGGTGTGATTAATCTAGTACAAGGTGCTCGTGCAACAGGTGAAGCGCTAGCGGGAGCTAAAGGTATTGATGGCCTGTTATTTACCGGTAGTGCGAATACTGGGCATATATTACATCGCCAATTCTCTGGGGATACAGGGAAAATGCTCGCTCTAGAAATGGGCGGTAATAATCCGATGGTGATTTCTAAAGATTTTGGTGATTTAGAAGCGGCAGTTTACACCATTATTCAATCGGCATTCATTAGTGCGGGTCAACGTTGTACATGTGCTCGTCGCTTATATGTTCCTATTGGAAAAGCAGGCGATGAATTGTTAGTTCGCCTTGTTGAAGTGGCAAAAAGTATCGTTGTTGACCAACCGTTTGCTGATAACGCTCCGTTTATGGGCTCGCAAATATCAGTCGCAGCGGCAGAATTTATTCTAAACGCTCAAAAGAATTTACAAGACTTGGGTGGCGAGTCTTTACTCGAAGCCAAAAGCTTAGGTCATGCCTTCGTTTCACCCGGTATTATTGACGCGACTAAAGTTGCTGAATTACCAGATGAAGAATACTTTGGACCATTACTGCAAGTGGTGCGTTACGAGACATTAGAAGAAGCCGTAGAGCTTGCTAATGACACTCGTTATGGATTATCGGCAGGCCTTGTTTCAACGGATGACAGTGAGTGGGAATATTTTGTAGAGCATATTCGTGCTGGTATTGTAAATCGTAACCGTCAATTGACTGGAGCAAGTGGTGACGCGCCATTTGGTGGTCCGGGTGCATCAGGAAACATGAAACCAAGTGCGTATTACGCGGCGGATTATTGTGCATACCCAATGGCATCAATGGAAGGCGATGCGTGTGAAATTCCAGCTCAACTCTCTCCGGGTTTAACTCTATAAGAGGCGATAAACATGAATAATGTAAACTCTTTATTTTCGTCATTGTGGCAAGATTATATTGCGCGCTTATCCCCATCTGCCGGGAAGGTGCATCAATTATTGTCTAATAATGATGAACTGATTAACGATCATATTGCTCTACGTACGTTTAATTTACCTAAAGTTGGACTACAGACTCTTGCTGCACCATTTTTAGCAATAGGCTATAAAGCGTGTGAGACTTATGACTTTGAAGCTAAAAAACTGAAAGCGCAGCATTTTGAGCACCCAGATCCTAATGCGCCACTCGTTTTTATTAGTGAATTATTAGTAGAAGAGCTATCACCTGAAATACAGGACATTATTCATGGCTTGGTTGAACAAGTACCAGCCCACTATTTTGCCACCAGTGATTTTCTTTCTTCCGGTAGGCCTTGGACATTAAGTTTCGAAGACTATCAAGTATTAGCGAAGGAAAGTGAGTACGCTTCTTGGTTAGCGGCTCATGGTTATGGCGCTAATCACTTTACGGTTTACGTCAATCAGCTTGAAGCGTTTGCTGAAGTGGTTGATGTGAACCAACACTTACGTGATGCAGGTTTTGCAATGAACGAAGTGGGTGGTGAAGTGAAAGGATCTCCTGAGGTTTACTTAGAACAGTCATCAACAATGGCGGATAAAGTGAAAGTGAATTTTACTGAGGGTGAGTTTGAAATCCCTGGTGGATTTTATGAATTTGCTAAGCGATATACGTTACCAAGTGGAAAAATATATACGGGATTTGTTGCTGCCTCTGCTGACAAGATTTTTGAAAGTACAGATAGGTAGATTTTAAATATTTGAGCATAAAAAAACGCAGCTAATTTATTGGCTGCGTTTTTATTTGTTTAAGGTAAGCGTTAAATTAACGAGTACCGTAAACTACAATTGTTTTACCGTGTGCAGAAATCAAGTTTTGCTCTTCAAGCATTTTCAAGATACGGCCAACAGTTTCACGTGAACAACCTACAATTTGACCGATCTCTTGACGAGTGATCTTAATTTGCATGCCATCTGGGTGAGTCATCGCATCAGGTTGTTTAGCAAGGTTTAGTAGCGTTTGTGCGATACGGCCAGTAACGTCTAAGAATGCTAAATCACCTACCTTTTGGCTAGTGATTTGTAGACGAGTTGCCATTTGCGCTGAAAGACGCATCAAGATATCTGGATTAACCTGGATAAGTTGACGGAATTTCTTGAATGAAATTTCAGCTACTTCACAAGGGCTTTTTGCACGAACCCATGCTGAACGTTCTTGACCTTCTTCAAACAAGCCAAGCTCACCAATGAAGTCACCTTGGTTAAGGTAAGAAAGGATCATCTCCTTTCCTTCTTCATCTTTAATCAGTACAGCAACAGAACCTTTTACGATGTAGTAAAGCGTTTCTGCTTTTTCACCAGCGTGGATAAGTGTGCTTTTTGAAGGATATTTATGGATATGACAGTGAGACAAAAACCATTCTAATGTTGGATCTGTCTGAGGTTTACCTAGAACCATACTTTATACTTCCTCTGCGTTTGCCAAGTAGGCGATATCCATTTTAAAATAACTGAGCCAAATATCAGTTTGGCCTATACAATATGGTTATCGGAACAAGGCTGCATGTTCGTTGAGATAATTGATAAAATCATACCTTGTTTCGCAATCGATTTCTTGACTTTGATCGTATGAAATGTGCGACAAAGGGCACACTTTCGTGAAATGGATCACGAGTTTTCCTTTTATGTAGTAAAGAGGCTTTTATGAACGCTGAAGTTAAATGGATTGAGGGATTTACTTTCTTAGGTCAATCTCAATCGGGCCATTCTGTTGTTATGGATGGAAATGGCGGAGAAAAAGCACCAAGCCCAATGGAAATGCTTTTAATGGCTGCTGGAGGTTGCAGTTCGGTTGATGTTGTTGCAGGGTTAAAATCAGAAAATCAAGCTGTCACTGGCTGTGTAGCAAAACTGTCAAGCGAGCGCCGTGAGGTTGCCCCAAAGCTGTTTACTTATATTAATATTCATTTTGAAGTAAGTGGTGAGAGTCTTGACCCTAAGATTGTAGAGCAAGTAACAGCAGATTCATTACAGAAATATTGTTCAGTATGTTTGATGCTAGGTGAAGGCATTGAAATGACCCATTCTTGGGATATTGTTTAGTTGTTAGCTTCGCTAATATCAAAAAGCCTCACACATTTATTATGAGTGAGGCTTATTTTATTTTTACTGTTTGTTTAGCAAAAATTACAGAATAAAGCGGCTTAGATCTTCATTTGTAATTAATTCACCTAAGCGAGATGTTACATAAGCAGCATCAACGATTAAGCTTTCGCCATTCTTTTCTGATGCATCATAAGAAATCTCTTCCATTAGACGCTCCATCACAGTATGCAGACGACGAGCACCAATGTTTTCTGTGCTTTCATTTACTTTAAATGCTGATTCAGCAATGCTATCAATCCCATCAACAGTAAATTCAATATTTACATTTTCTGTTGCGAGTAAGGCAATGTATTGTTCAGTTAATGATGCATTTGGTTCAGTTAAGATACGTTTGAAGTCATTGGCAGTTAGGGCCTCAAGTTCAACTCGGATCGGTAAACGACCTTGTAGCTCAGGGATCAAATCAGATGGTTTTGCCATTTGGAAAGCGCCTGATGTGATAAATAGCATATGGTCTGTTTTAACCATTCCGTGTTTAGTACTCACTGTACTGCCTTCCACTAATGGAAGTAGGTCACGCTGTACGCCCTCACGAGAAACATCACCTGATTGTGAATTTGAACCTTTACAGATCTTATCAATTTCATCAATGAAAACAATGCCGTGGTTTTCAACATTAAAGATAGCTTGCTCTTTAAGTTCTTCTGGGTTGACTAGTTTAGCGCCTTCTTCTTCAGTTAGAGCTTTAAGCGCATCTTTAATTTTCATTTTACGCTTTTTAGTCGTTTCACCACCAGATAGATTTTGGAACATGCCTTGAAGTTGGTTTGTCATCTCTTCCATGCCAGGAGGAGCCATGATCTCAACACCAACTTGAGGTGCTGCTACATCTACTTCAATTTCTTTATCATCTAGTTTACCTTCACGTAATTTTTTACGGAAAGATTGGCGAGTACCAGAATCATTATCACTTTCTTCATTCTTACCCCATGCATCACGAGCTGGAGGTAATAAAATATCTAAAACACGGTCTTCAGCTTGTTCTTCAGCGCGGTATTTTACTTTTTCTACCGCTTGTTGGTGCGTCATTTTGATCGCAACATCAGTCAAATCACGAATTATGCTTTCAACTTCTTTACCAACATAGCCCACTTCTGTGAACTTAGTTGCCTCTACTTTAATGAAAGGTGCGTTAGCCAGTTTTGCTAAACGGCGAGCGATTTCTGTTTTACCAACACCCGTTGGACCGATCATTAAAATATTTTTTGGGGTAACTTCTGCGCGCAACTCAGCATCGAGCTGCATACGACGCCAGCGGTTACGTAGTGCGATTGCCACTGAGCGTTTTGCTTTATCTTGACCAATAATATGGCTATCTAGTTCGTGTACAATTTCACGAGGAGTCATCTCAGACATGGGTATTCCTTATTATTTGTCGTTAAACGTTCAGTTCTTCAACGGTATGGTTATGGTTAGTGTAGACGTCAATATCGCCAGCAATAGTAAGAGCTTTTGTAGCAATATCACGTGCATCTAAATCGGTATTTTCTAGTAATGCTGTCGCTGCAGAGCGAGCAAAGTAACCACCAGAACCGATAGTTAATAGATCATTATCGGCATTAATTAAATCACCAGTACCACTAATGATTAGAGATGTCGTTTTGTCTGCCACAATAAGCATTGCTTCAAGACGACGAAGAGCACGATCACTACGCCACTCTTTTGCTAATTCAACTGCAGCTTTAGTTAAATTGCCTTGATGCATTTCCAGTTTACGTTCACATAGGTCGAACAGAATAAAGGCATCGGCTGTGCTGCCAGCGAAACCAACAAGAACTGAATCATTATATAATCGACGTACTTTCTTTACGTTGCCCTTTGCGATCATATCGCCTTGAGATGCTTGGCCATCGCCAGCCACCACTACTTTGCCTTCACGGCGTACAGAAACAATTGTAGTCACGAGTAAAACCTCTTATTCGATGAGATAACGTAGAAACGATTACTTTCATCTTTCATGATTATTACTACTGTAATGGGGGGAGGGTTCTTGATTTTCAAGACACCTAGGTAGAAAAAAGGAGCACGTGATGTGCTCCTTTAGAAATCTGTGGGCTAGTATTGATTTTTATTTATTGGTCTTTCCAAATAGCGCAAGGTTCAATTTTAGCACGCTGTAATTTATGGCGATCTTTTTCTGCATCACGTTTAAATTTATATGGCCCAAGAACCACTTTATACCAACTGCTGCCTTGAGCATGTCGAACGGTAGAAGTTATCCCTTGAAAGGCAATATTCATTTTTCTTTCTTCAGCTTGGGAGCGTGTTTTATAAGCACCACATTGCATAATGTAAGGTATCTTTGATACTTTAAGCTCTTTTTGTTCGACAGCAATTTCTTTATTTGGTAAATCATCCATGTATGTCCATTGCTCTTCTGGCAATGGTGGGATCTCTTTTGCTGGCGTTTTTTGTTTTGCTTTAACTGGCGTAATGTCTACGGCAGGTTCAGAGTTTGTATCCGCTTTTTGAACGGGAGCATCATTTAAGAAGTAGAGAGCATAACCAAACACCGAAACTAATAAACCAGCGACAGCGACAGCCTTCCAAGGCGTTGAAGCGCTGGAAGAAGGCTGCTTAATGCTCTTTTTCTTAGCGGTGCTTTTTGTTGGTTTCTTAGGAGAACGTCCGCGTTTTACATAATCTTTATTGGCCACAGTCTTTACTTAAATACAGGATTACAGAGTACTGATCATGGTAATCAGTTGTGTGAGCTCATACCAGTATTTATGTAAAAAAGTACGCAAAAAGTCACTATTTAGATAAAAACATTGAATCAATCAATGGCAGCAGACTATCCATTTCTTTATTTTATAAAAATCGTGCTTTTATTTATTTTTAGGCGGTGCCGTACTTTCTCTGATTATTAGTGATGATTCCAATAAACGAGAGCCAGATCGAACATCATGGCCTTTTAATAATTCGAGCAACATCAACATAGATTGACGACCTATTTCATAACGAGGTTGTGAGATTGTCGTTAATCCAGGATCACTGTAGCTTGAGAAATCGATATCATCGAATCCCATAATTGAAATATCTTGAGGGACTCTAAATCCCATCTGTTTTGCTTTTTGAATTGCGCCAATCGCCATTACGTCATTATGACAAAAAACAGCGGTAGGGGGAGAAGAGAGTGAGAGTAATTCACTAATGGCTTTAGCGCCTGCTTCAAAGGTAAAGTTACCGTATTTGACATATGATGGATTCATTGTAGTGCCAGCACGACGTAGTGCTTGCTGATAACCTTGATGTCTAAATTTGCAAAGTACTGACTCTTCAGGGCCTGAAAGTTCAGCAATTTGTTTATGGCCTAATTTAGTTAAGTAATTAACGGCTTCATAAGCGGCAGTTAGGTTATCAATATGAACGGTTGGGAGCTCTAGCTCAGGGGCATATTCACAAGCCATAACTAGAGGCGGTAAGTTTTTTTGTTCTTGGCGGCTAACATTAAAAGGAAGGTCAGAGCCCAGTAGTACCATCCCGTCTACTTGCTTGGTATAAATGAGGTTTGCAAAAGATTGCTCACGTTTCTTTTGTTGACTACTGTCACCGACTAAAACGATATAGCCATTCTCTACGGCGGTGTCTTCGATACCGCGTAAAATATCACTAAAGTAAGGATCGCAAATATCAGGAACAATCGTCACTATTGTTTTGGATTCGTTGCGACGTAGAGTTCGGGTTAATGTGCTTGGAGAATACCCTGTTTCTAATACCGCATTTTCTACACGTTGACGGGTTGATAATGACACTTTTTCTGGTGCCATTAATGCTCGCGATACCGTAGCAGTTGATACTCCCGCCGATAAAGCAACATCCTTCATTGTCGCCATAATAACTATCTCCAATTATTCATATCTAAGTAAACGTTTGCTTTGTTTATTTGAGGAGATATTTTATGTGCAAAATAAAGAATTAAATACGGCACGTTTAACAAAAATTACATCTGTATTGTGATTTGACTCACATGAAGGCCGATTGTTTTCTTTAAGTCGGTAAATTAAATGTGAATGAATCCAAATTATTAGAATTATTAACTAAGATCTTGTGGCTCTATGTCTAAAGTCCAACGAACCTTTTTAGCCAAGGGGAGAAGTTCAATCGCAGCTTTAGCACCTCGTAACATGGACTGCATTACGGTTCTATTAGGCGCTTGAAAAAGCAATTGCCAACGGTACTTTCCAGCTCTCCTAGCCAAAGGAGCTGGTATCGGGCCGAGTACAGGAGTAGCATCATGAAACTGTGGGTGACTTTCTAAAATATCACGCACTTGGCGTAGAAACTGCTCAACATTTTCATTGTTATTTGATTCTGCTCTAAACAGAGATAAATGGGTGTAAGGTGGCAATTGTGCAAATTTACGCTCTTGTAAAGCATATTCAGCAAAGTGCCCATAGCCTTGATGTAATAAGCTCTGTAATAGAGAATGTTCAGGGTGATGGGTCTGTAAAATCACTTCCCCCGGTTTACTCGCACGTCCTGCACGTCCAGCCACTTGAATAAATAGCTGAGCTAGGCGCTCTGGCGCGCGAAAATCACTACTAAATAACGAGCTATCGACATCAATTAACCCTACCAAAGTAACGTTAGGAAAGTGGTGGCCTTTAGCTAACATTTGAGTACCAATCAGAATTTGATATTCATTATTTTTGATCGCTTCTAAATAATTTTCGAGGCTGCCTTTTCTGCGAGTACTGTCTCTATCAATACGTACGGTCTTGTATTCAGGAAATAAGTTCATTAACTGAGTTTCAAGTTGCTCTGTGCCGACACCAACCGAGATCAGCTGAGTGGAGCCACACCCGCCACATTGATGCATAATTGGCTGTTGTGAACCACAATGGTGACAACGGATCTCGCTACTGTGCTGGTGGAACGTATAGAAAGCATCGCAACGTTTACATTCAGCCATCCAACCACATTCGTGACACATTAAGGCAGGAGAGAAGCCTCGGCGGTTTAAAAACAACATAACCTGATTGCCTTCAGATAGATGCTTTCTCATTTGAGCGATCAAAGGCGCAGATAATCCGCTATTTAAATACAGGCCTTTTACGTCTAACACTCCATGGCGAGCTGGAATTGCGGTACCTGCTCGTTTCGTTAGCGTTAGGTGGTGATATTTCCCAATTTTAGCATTGTGTAACGTTTCTAGGGCTGGTGTTGCTGAGCCTAAAATAATAGGGATATTATCTAAATTGGCACGCATTACGGCTAAGTCACGAGCGTGATATCTCATGCTGTCTTGTTGCTTATAAGAAGCATCGTGCTCTTCATCGACAATGATGATGCCAAGATCATTAAATGGAGTAAAAAGGGCTGAGCGAGTACCTATGATAATGCCTGCGTGATTGTCTCGTGCTGCCAACCATGAATTTAAACGTTCAGTGTCATTAAGGCCTGAATGAATTACATCGACAGGAACATTGAAGCGACGTTTAAAGCGATTAATCGTTTGTGGGGTTAGACCAATTTCAGGAACTAAAACCAGAGCTTGGCGACCTGCTTTTAAAATCGGCTCTAATAATTGCAAATAAACTTCGGTTTTTCCTGATCCTGTTACGCCATCTAGTAAGTAGCAGCCGAACTCAGGACTTGCATTGACGGTTGCAATCGCAATGGCTTGTTCTTCATTGAGTTGAGGCTTCTCTTGGGTTACTTCAACATTGCGTTGCCAATTACTTGGCTTTGGCGCAAGAGAAATTTCTTCTATCCACCCTTTATCAGCTACTGCTTTTAACGTGGCGACAGTTATCTCTTCTTCAAGCATTTGTTCATGGCTACATTGTTGATGACGTACTAGATTGAGAGCTTTAGCTTGTTTAGGGGCACGGGTGATCTTATTGAGATCTTGGTTTTTACCTAATTCAGTGATCTGCCATGCTTTTAATGCTGTAAAACTGGCATCTCGGCCTTTGCGTAACCATGCAGGCATTGCGTTAGCTAAGGTTTCACCCAAAGGGTACTGATAATAGGTGCTACTCCAATTAAGTAGCTTATAAAGATGAGGTGGCCACAACGAGCTATTATCAAGTACAGCATCAATGCCTTTCAATTTTTCACGAGAAAATTCAGATTTATTACTGAGCTTTACTACGATGCCAATCAAGCGTTGACGACCAAAAGGCACTTTTACACGACCGCCTATAGTAGGAGTTTGCCCCGGTTTGATTAAGTAATCAAAGGTGCGTTCAAGAGGAACTGGCAGTGCAATATGGGCGATTGAATACGACATGGCTAACATCAATAAGGAATTAGAATGAGAATAGTCTACCCTTAGATAAAAATATCGCAAAGGAGTAAAAAAATCGGTGAAAAAAGTAACAGATTAGTTGATTGATCGCTCCGGATTCATTATTATACGCGACCTTAAGTAAGTGTAATCTGTTTACGCTTATTATTTTTGTTAAACTACGTGTGGTGTTCGGCTTAGATTCGGATAGCGACACGGCCTAAATTATAAGGTTTTCCCATGAAAGTAGGTATCCACCCAGAATACAAAGCTGTTAAAGCTACTTGTTCTTGCGGCAACGAGTTCGAATTCAACTCTGCACTAGGCAAAGACACAATCCACCTAGACGTATGTGGCGAATGTCACCCGTTCTACACTGGTAAGCAACGTATCGTTGATACTGGCGGCCGTGTTGATCGCTTCAACAAACGTTTCGGTGCAATTGGTTCTAAGAAATAATTACCAATTTCCGATAAAAGAGGAGCCCAATAGGGCTCCTTTTTTTATGCCTGAAAAATATAAAATGTCAATTTTACTCATCATAATTGTTGGTACGATGTGTAAGTGAAAGCTATGAAGTTTGAACTAGATCTACTATTATACAATTCATTGTTTTGAAACAAGCCTTTTATAATTATCAGCATTCAGGAAACCATCATGTCAGAAGACTTTCGCGAACAAGCTCTCCATTATCACGCTTACCCAACTCCGGGTAAAATTGAAATAGCATTGACTAAGCCAGCAGATACTGCAGAAGATCTAGCACTGGCTTACAGCCCTGGTGTTGCTGAGCCTGTACGTGAAATCGCAAAAAATCCAGATGATGTTTATAAATACACCTCTAAAGGTAACATGGTTGCAGTTATCTCTAATGGTACCGCTATTCTTGGCTTAGGTAATTTAGGCCCTCTAGCTTCAAAACCTGTAATGGAAGGTAAGTCATTACTTTTCAAGCGTTTTGCAGGTCTAGACTCTATTGATATCGAAGTGAAACATCGCACAATCGATGAGTTTGTCGATACGGTTGCGAACATTGCTGATACGTTTGGTGGCATTAACTTAGAAGATATTAAAGCCCCTGATTGTTTTGAGATTGAACGTCGCCTAATTGAGCGTTGTGATATTCCGGTATTTCATGATGATCAACACGGCACAGCAATTGTAACTGCTGCTGGCATGTTGAACGCGATTGAGCTGCAAGGCAAGAAGCTAGAAGATGCGATTATCGTTTGCTTAGGTGCAGGTGCTGCGGCTGTGGCATGTATGGAAATGCTGATTAAATGTGGCGCTATGCGTGAGAAGATCTACATGTTAGATCGCAAAGGTGTTATCCATACTCGTCGTGATGATATCAACGAATATAAGCAACGTTTTGCTAATAACACGGATAAGCGCACGCTTGAAGATGTAATTGAAGGTGCTGATTTATTCTTAGGGGTATCTGGTCCAAACTTATTACCACCTGAAGCACTAAAATTAATGGCTAATAAGCCAGTTGTATTTGCTTGTTCAAACCCAGATCCAGAAATCAAACCAGAGCTTGCTCATGAAGTCCGTGATGATTTAATCATGGGTACGGGTCGTTCTGATTACCCGAACCAAGTAAACAACGTGCTTTGTTTCCCATTCATTTTCCGTGGCGCACTAGATGTTCGTGCAAGCGTGATTAATGATGAGATGAAGCTAGCAGCCGTTGAAGCGATTCGTCAGTTAACAAAAGAACCAGTACCTGCTGAAGTATTAAAAGCTGCTGGTGTTGATTCATTAGAATTTGGTAAAGGCTACATTATTCCTAAACCAATGGATCCTCGTTTACTTCCTCGTGTTGCGAAAGCGGTAGCACAAGCTGCGATTGATTCAGGCGTTGCACGTATTGAAATGCCAGAAGGGTATATGGAAGCGTAATTCGCTTTTATTCTCTTTAAAGGTATAAAAAAATGCTTCCTACATCATATGATGAGGAAGCATTTTTTATGCTTGTGAGATTAAAGATTAAAGCGTTTTACTAGTTGATATTGTTCCGCCGCCAATTCTTCCAACTGAGTACCTACATCAGTGATCTGAGTTAAGTTATTACTGTTATTTTTTGCTAGATGACTAATTTCTTCGATGTTTTCTGAAATGCTAGAGGCTGCGTTACTTTGTTCAGAAGCTGCTTGAGCAATATGGCTGCTCATTTGGCTAATTTCATACATCATGCTCTCAATAGTTGTAATGGCTGCCTGCGTTTTCTCTGCTAGCTCAACACTAGAGCTCATATTGCTAGCACAAGTTTGAATAACAGCGCTGCTTTGTTTTGCATTCGATTGTAATGAATTAATCATTGCCTCTATTTCAGAGGTTGAATTTGCCGTTTTTTGAGCTAACACTCGGACTTCATCAGCGACTACTGCAAATCCTCTACCTTGATCTCCCGCCCTTGCGGCTTCAATTGCAGCATTTAGAGCCAAAAGATTGGTTTGATCGGCAATGTTGCGGATAACATCAATAATACTACCGATATTGTCGCTAACATTTTGCATAGTATTAACTGCAGAGATCGAATCATTGAGTTGCAGTTCTAGCGCAGAGATCGTATTGATATTGTTATTGGTGATCACTTTGCTTTCACTCACAATTGCTTCGACTTCCATTACTTTAGTCAATGATGATTGTGCACTTTCTGCTACTTCTGATACAGAGTGATCCATCTCTGTCATTGCAGCAGCAACTTGTATTGCTTTTTCATGTTGGAGTTCAATGTCTTTATGAGATTGATTAACATGATCGTGGTTAAGGTTAGTGGATTTTCTTAATTGAGAGGAAGCTTGATTTATATTACCTAAGACGCCATGCAAGCTTTCAGATAATGAATTGATGTGCTTACTGACCTGACTAAACTCATTGTTTTTAGTTACTTCAATACGAGCGGTCATGTCGCCTTTGGTTAACGCTTCTAGTGCAGAACTAATTTTTCTCAGAGGGACTTTTACATTGGATGTGATATTCCAACCAATCAGACTCGATAATAAAATGGCTAAAGTACCTAAAAGGTAAGAGCGTAAATTAATGCTGCTATGTGTCGATTCTGCTTCTTTAAAGTCGACATCTAAGTGGGTCAATGCTGCTTCTCTTTCGTCTTCTAAAGTATTTAATGTCCCTTCAACTAATTTAGTTAGTTTCATTACATTACTCTGAAATTCAGATTGGGTAGTTAAAAAATAGAGGTATTGATTAAGCAGGCCATCTATAGCAGTGTTATCTGTCATTACTTTTTTGAATTGAGTAAAGTAAGTGTTATTCAATTCAGGAATTTTTTTCTTTAATGTTTGATATTGTTTTTTTAAGCTTGCTGAGTTTTTTTCATTGTAGGCTAGTTTTTTTTCAATGAAACCAATCTCATTACTTAAAAGTGCTTCTTCCGTATTCTTTTTCATATTCTCAAATTTAATAAAGAAACTTTTTGCGGTAAATTTGAGCGAAATAGAGCCCTCTTCTTTCACGCGATCTTTGAGATTAAAGATGAGATTAGAAGTGAGATTCTGATATTGATAATTAAATTTTTGAATTTTCTCTCTTTCTAACTGTAGATGTTTGTAGGTTGGGATGAGCTGTAAAGCGAGTGCTTTATAATCTTGCAGTTGAGAGAGGACAAGCGAGGAAGATGCGGTATTCTGTTGAGATAACTTAGTGATCGTCGCTTCTGTTTTATTTAAATTGTCATTAAAAATCGCTTCATATTCATTTCGCCCATTGGAGGATAAAAAGTCTTTAAATGATTTATCTAAATGCAATAAATCAATACTAAATTGATTAGAAGACAATACATAGGGAATGGAGTTATTTGCTACACCTTCAAGTTTTAAGTAAATATCTTTAGTGCCTTCTTTATTTATCATAATAGTGACAATGAATAGACCCACAATGAGAATGAAGGCAGCGTAAATTCGTTTGATTATGGATTCTTTAAACATAGAAATTCTTTTTAGTGGTGAGAGAGCCCCATAAATGAGGCTCTGATTATTATAGATAAGTGATCGGTATAAAGTTAATTATGTGCCTTTTCAAAAACCGCCACAGACCATGCTGGAGTATTTAACTTATTGTTCGTCACACTTGAGTTCTCTGAACCGTTACGTGCAATTGATTTAGCACCATTTGTTGCTTGGATTGAATGAAGCGTATAACCGGTTGCATCAAAGTTAGCAAATTCGCTGAGAGCTGTTGGGGTCGCATTTACTACAACCACTAGACCATCACGATCTTGGTCAATTGAAGCATCGTAGTTGCTTCCGCTGTTATCCATACTCATTACAATCACGCCAACGTTTTGATCACTGCCTGTGTTATGGAATTTCACACGTTTAATGATCTCTTCACCATGACCTAGAGTTAGTAGGCCAGAAGATGCACGTAATGAAGCAAACTCTTCATAGAAAGCTTTCATTGCTTGAATGTTATCTGTCGTAGGCATAGCATTTTCAGCTGAGTTATCTACAACATCTTGAATAACAGTCCAATTGCTTCCATCTTTGTCTTCACGAGGTAAGCCTACATCCCAGTTATTGTCTTGTGCTGTGAAATCAACACGGTTGTACCAATCACCAGAGTCATAAGAGTCACGTTGCATTGATTTAGAACGCAATAACTCGCTACCCATATGTGTAAATGGAACCCCTTGACCTAGCATTGCGGTTGCTAATGAAACGGCTTGCATACGAGTTCGGATTTCTGCTGATACGTCGTAACCGATCTTATATTGGTTGTTATCCCATAAGGTTTGGTTATCGTGTTTTGATACGTAGTTTTGAATTTCCCAAGCATCTTTTGCGTAACCTGCTGGTTGGCCGTTGTAATCTAACTCCGATCCTTTAATGCTGTTATTTTTACTATCAACAAAAGGGTAATCAGATAAGTTACCAGCCATACCTAGACGAGTTAAATCAGCTAGATGTAGTGCTGTTTCTTTGCTTGTTTTATTTTGTTCGTTAGGTAATACAAACGCGCCATTACCAAAACCTTGGTTTTCACGTAACCCCATTTCAGAATCAAATGGACCACCACCACGAACTGAATCACGTAAGCGATCTGAGAAAGTACCTATGCCTGTGCCGTACATGTTTGGTTGAGTTGCTTGAGTAAATTGGCGATCATTACCAACTTCACCAAAGTTCCAACCTTCACCATAGAAGTAAGTTTCAGGGTCAACTGCTTTAACTGCAGCTAGCGTTTCTAAGATTTGAGTTTTAGGGTGATGGCCCATTAAATCCCAACGGAAGGCATCAATTTTGTAATCTTGAGCCCAAACAACCAGTGAGTCTGAGATCAATTTGCCCATCATGGTATTTTCGGGTGCTGTGTTTGAGCAACATGTTGAATTTTCTACGTTTCCTGAAAATTCATTTAAGCGTTGGTAATACCATGGGACAATACGATCAAGAACAGATTTATTGCTAACACCCGATTCATTGGTGTGGTTATAAACAATATCCATTACCACGTTCATGCCGATGTCATTTTTCACGGCCATAACCATTTCACGGAACTCTTTAATTCGTGTCATGCCGTCTGGATTACTCGAGTAAGATCCTTCTGGCACAGTGTAATGGAATGGGTCATAACCCCAGTTAAAGCCATCAACATCTCGTACATAACCATTTAAGCGTTGTACTACGGCATTTTCTGGAGAGTCTTTTTCTAGCATCTCATCAAACACTGAAGCGATACTGTCGCTACTGCTGCAGTAACTGCCAAAATCTTTATCGTCTTTGATAGTTGGTTTCAAACCACATAATTTTGTGAATGGTTCATCAATATTTGCTATTTGAGTTACGTCTTCATTAATGGTCGCAATATCAAACGTTGGTAATAAGTGCAGGTGTGAGACACCAGAGTCAGAGAGTGATTTTAGATGTTTTACTGGCGCTGAATCTGCTTGATTAAAGGCTGAATATTTACCTCTGCTATCTGCTGGCGTTGATTGATCTAGGGCTGAGAAATCACGGATCTGAGCTTCATATAAAATAAATTCAGCAGGGTTATCTTGTGCGTGAGGGGGAGTTAGACTATTCCAACCAGCAGGCACGACTTCTGCATTGTTTAAATCAATAACTTGGCTTAGTTCAGAGTTAGTTGAAAGACTTAATGAATAAGGGTCAGTCACCTGATAAGTTTCAATTTTATCTGTAGCAGGGTGATAGACTGTCACTTCATACTTATAGAAACTACCATGTGCAAGTTCTGTGTTTTCAGCAACCCAGCTACCTGTTTCTTGATTAAAGATCATTGGGATCTTTTTGCTTTCTTGCTTGTCGTTGTCATAAGAGACTAAAACAACAGATTGAGAGGTTGGTGCCCATAAGCGGAAAGTTGTGCTGCCATCAGAATTAATAAGAGCACCAAATTTTTCATTCACAGCTTGGCTAGCGTACAGTGAATCTAATGCACTTGCTGTTTGAACTTCGGTCGCTTTAATTACACCAGTAGCATCTGATGCTACTAGTATTAATTGGCCTTTTAGTGCTTCTTTTAACGTTATATCTGATTGAGAGAAATCGATGTCAAACGCGATAAAATCAGACGCTAGATGTGGTTTTTCTTCTGAACCTTTCCATTCTTCGGAGCTGCTTAATATATCGCTGCTAATAACGTTATCAGAACCAAGTATTTTTTTGCTTTTACTATCGAAAGTCATGCCTGCATTTTTAGCATAATATAATTCGATTTTAGTGGCGTCTTTGCTATTAATTAAAAGAACTTCATCACTTGCAAAGATGGCACTTGCACCCAATAATTCAACCGCATTTGCTGGCTTATTAGCTAGAGGCTCATAGTAGACTTTATCGGTCCCTTTGAAGATAAATGCAGCGCTACCAATGGCGGTTGTTTTATCAAATTCAATTTTTAGATTAGCTGTTTGATAATCACCATCGCTTTTATTATTTGGAATGATATTTAAGCAATTGTCTGTACCATTAACTGGAATATCCCAGTACACGCCATAGGTATCACTGACGCCTGAAGATTCAATGCCTGGCCATGCTGAATTATCACCTTCAAGGTTAGTACAGCTTCCTTCATTCCATACATGAAGGCGGAACGCGTTCGTATCACCATCTGGTGTATTCATATATACACGAGCATGGTTTGCTGGAATATCACCTGTTGGGATCAGTTCAGGGTAAACCGCTGCAACGCCTTCTTGAGTGAATACTTCACCATCAGCATTGGTTTGAGATAAATCGACTTTACCGTTAAAGTCAGCTAATGGCTTATCATTATTTTCGCCAACTCGTGGAATAAAATTAATACATTGAGATGCGTTTTCTTTATCGGCCTTTAATGACCAGTACACACCAAGCTCTGGATCTTCACCATCAGGAGTTAACCCTTTATTCCAATCACTAGCATCAGAAGTATCGCCGGCATAAGCACCACAAGCATCATCATTCCAAACGTATAAACTTGCATTATCGTAAGTGTTTGAGGCAGATTTAAAATATACTTTAACGGTATTATTTGGAGCAATAGGTGTATCTTTATCATCAGATGATGAATTACAACCAAATAGCATTGATGAAGCCATTATAGTTAAAATAGATTTAGTGAGATAAGAACGTTTAAATAAAATATTAGTATTATTCACGATATATTTCCATATATAAAATTGTAGGGTTATTTTTCTGTATTTATAATAATATTATTTATATCGCACATGTTGTGATCTAGTTAACTAGAATTAATTAAATTTAATAAACTTTTTATATAATAAATAAATAAAACAAAAATGGTCCTTAATATAAATATTAAAGACTATTTTGTTTTTAGTATATTTTTATTTTTTATTTTTTATTTTCTTCTAATGCTTTGATAAATACAGATTCAGCATCCTTAATATTTAGTTTTTTTGCCTCTTCTAATAATGACAGTGCTTTTGGAATATCATTATTATTTACTGCTTCTATTATGGCATTATTATAAAAATTCTTAGTTTCTGGTTGTGCTTTTTTTATGGCAACAGTTTCTTTTTCAATTTGTGCCTTGTAAGCTCTTAATGATATTGTTTTAATTGATAAATTAAGCTTTCCAAAACGTTCGTAAGTATACGTTGGGTCTGTGACCATTGGCATTATCTCACCTAATTCTTCAGCTCTTACTCTTGCGGGATGCTTTACTTTTATTGATTGGCCTAAATAAGCGTCAGAAGAGTAGATGACAAAATAAGGTGTCTTAGATGCATTAATATTAAATTCTAATTTAAATTGAGTTCGAGTGAATGCATCAGATGCTTTAATATTAAATTGGTCTAACGTTGTTGTGCTTATAATATTAAACTTTTCATCAAGTGTTATTAATTTTGGAGCGACGACGGAATCATTGATCATTAAGCTTGAAAGGTTTATTTGAACTTTTTCTGAGCGTTCGGATAATTTAAATGCATTAAAATAACTATTACCATCAGAGAATTTTCCAATAGGGGAGTCTGTATTTAAATTAATATTAATATCTTCATTAGTTTCTAATGGTATCCATGGAAACTGAGCGAAATCATTGCAACATATTTCTGAAGAAGGAATTGGTTCGATTGGTTTTTGAATGGTCTCTGTTGAAGAGCAGGCGGTTAAAGAAAGGCCTATGAATAGGCTGATTAATAATTTTTTAGTATTCACCGTCATTCTCCATTTTTAATAAACAGACGTAAAAAGGCAGCCGATTTGGCTGCCTTTTAATTTTATCGCAATTAGAACCAGATTTCTGCGTGAACACCCACAACAGTTTCATCTTTTTCGCCGTTAATTCCTTTATTACCAACGCCGTCTTCTAGAGCTGTCATGTATGCAATGTAAGGCTTGATCTGTGGACGACCAAAGTAGTCAGCGTTAACTGTGAAGATTGGTGCTGCTTCTACAAGAGCCCAAGCGCCATCTTTCGCATGCCATTGTTCAGCTTTTTCTACAGAATAAGAAGTTGTTAACTCTAAACGGAAATTATCATTAACTTTGTAAGATGGACGAGCAGCAAACATAGTACGTGAACCGCCTTCATCAAGACCCCAAGCACCAATTTCCATCATTTCCCAATGAGTAAATTCAGTACCAAGTTGTACTTTATCTGAAATATTCCATACACCATAGGTTGTGAAGAATAGAGAGTTATCGTCTTCTAAGAATGTATCATTCCATTCACCGAAGTTAACACCACGGTTAGTCGCCATACCAGTACCGTATGCAAGGCCTGTTTGTGCCCAGCCATCTAAGCCATAGTAGCTAGAGTTTAATGTAACAGATAGCCCAATACCTGATTCAGCTTCATCTGCTGCACTTGTATTATTTTTGCTCTGATTCATGAATTTAGCATCAAAATCTAAGCTACCGATACCTGCATCTACGCCGTAGTAGTAAAGGTCAATAGATGTGCGAGTTTTACGCTCTAGCGTTGTATCGTCTACCGTATTCTTAGGGTCCGCAGAAACCATTGCGATACCTGCTTTGTGACCAGCTAGCTTAGTTTCAAAACCTGCACCAACACCTGAAGATTGTTTCCAGAATTCACCAGAAAGAATACCAGCAGAACGGTTTAAGAAGCGTTGACCTGCCCATACAACAGAGTCTTCACCTAGGTAAGGTAGTGCTCCAAGTTCAATGAACACTTCTTTTATTTCAAATTGTGAGTCTGTGTTATTTTTTTGATTACCTGAAGATGAATAAGCGTAAGAGTTACCATTGCCGTATTCCGAGCGTAGGTTGTAGTTAGCCCAGACCCCATTGCCGTATTCAGAGTGTTTTTTAAGAACAAACTCTGCTTGGTTAGTACTTTCACTTGTCGCAGATGAACCTGCAACATGATAATCACCTTTGCTAAATGTTGTTGCATTGGTTTCACCATCAATTAAGCGGTAGTTAGAAGACATGTAACCATGAACTTCCCAACCATCAGTAATAACGTCTGTAGCATTAACCTTTTCTACTTTCGGTGTAGTGTCACTTCCAGAAACCGCGTCTAAAGCAACATCTGTTTCAGCAAAAGATGCACCAGAAAATAAGGCTGTAGAAACAGCTGCAGCAAGCAATGTGTACTTATTCATTTTCATCTTAAATCCTATTTCCCTTTTAGAGGATATTTTGATTTGAAAAATGTTTGCTTGACCAAGGCAGTGTAGGTAGGTCAAGCAAACATTAAATTCAGTAAAAGTAATTGACGGGATATAGATTAAAAATAAATCAGTTTTTGTAACTCCTCCTTCTTTTGGGGAGTACAGGGCTTAGATGGGAGGAGGAGAAAAGTTAGGGGTAGGTCTTCTGTTGACTGTCATCACATTTAGTAGGTAGTTTTGATTTATTTAATGAGATAATAATCACGTAAGATCATTTTTTAAAAGGTGAAATAAGGTGAAAATAATAAGGTGGGTAAAAAGATGAAATATACAAAATTGTGATCTAGCCAACAATAGACTTTGCTGGCTAGAAATAGTTCATATTTTGTTTAAGTTTTACGAGGTAGTTCTAAAATATAAACCATAAGATTTATTGGCATTTAGAAACCATAATTGATTTTGGCTCACCTTGTGGGGTGAACTCTAAACTCCAGACATATTCACCATTTTCAGGTATAGATACTGCTGTATCTTTTCCGTACCCGCCTTTAATTAATGGCGCATCTTGACCTACTTTTAGCGTTAGTCCTTTGGCTGTGTACTGTGCTGACCATCCTTTGGTGGCATATTGCATTTTATAGGCACCACGTTTCTCTTTTATGACAGCTTGATAAACGTTGTTACCTTTGTAGTGATATGCACGTTGTGATTTATGATCCCAGCCTGAGTCGGCAAAGTCACCCACGACATATAAGGTACTTTGAAGTGGTTCACTTCCGTCTTTAATATCTGGATTATCACATTGCGCCATGAAGCCATCACCATAAAGGTCAATGTCTGTTTTTGGTACCACAGGCCCAATATCATTTTGTTCATCTATTTTCAGAAAGCGACTTTCAAAACCTGATAAAGGAAGATAATAAGTTCCTCCCATTGGAGAGAATGACTGGCCTGTTATAAGATCAATAAGCTTACCTTTAGAACCTATTTTATTTGCTTGAAGCTCTAAGGTTTGCCCTGTTTTTTGAGTACTTACCATATAAATAATGGCATCGTCTTTCGATTGTTTATGGTCAACATAAACTTTTTGGTTGGAAATAAGGTGAGATCGTTTTCCCTCATATAGCGCAGGGTGAGCCTCTCGTATTGCCATTAAGCTAGATACATAGTTTTTTAGATCGGCTTCTTGCGGTGTTAATGTAGCGGTTATACCTTCAATTTTAGCTGAAGAACGGGCCACGTGATCGTCACATAAGCCTTTGACTGCACATGTATTTTTGTCTGATTTACTCGAGAAACCATCGACTTGATCACCAATTTCATCACCGTAATATAGGGTAATTGGCCCACTATAGGCCGCTTGAAAAGAAAACGCTGCTTTATGCCTTAACCAATATTCATTGTCAGTAGGCTCGGCAATATTGCCACGTTGTAATAGGTCACCAAAACGAACGAGATCATGATTGCCTAGCATGAGGTTAGGTTTAGCGTGTTTGGGGTAGAGGCTATGCATACTCATACCTTCATTCAACCAATCACCCCCTTTATTACTGACACTGTTTTCATTGGCCGCAAAGGTCTCAACAACTCTGTAGCGAACAGGGAAATCAAATGCAGAGCATAGTGCAGGGTTATTATCTGCACCATAGCCAGTTTGTGTTATGTAGTTTTCGTTGTTCCAAATTTCAGCCACCATATAGCCAAGTGGATGTACTTTTTCACCTTTATTGTTGGTATAAGTGGTGTTTTGAGAGGCGGTATCAACGGCTTTACGAATATTTTTCCAAGACTCTGTAGGTACTTGATACGCTTGGTCTAATCGCCAACCATCAATATTTAATTCAGTGATCCAATATGCAGCTACTTCTGAGTAAAATTCTTCACTTTCAGGATAATCAACTGGGTTGTTCTGGCCGCTTGGAAGCTTTCCTGTCGGTGATGGTTTAATTAATCCTTTTTTATGATGGCCAAAAACGCCATCAAATAACACATACATCCCGCGGCTATGTGCTTCTTTAACTAATTCTTTGGCTTTATCCATTGTGCCAAAACGAGGATCAATCTTGAAGAAATCAGTAGCAAAATAGCCTGTAGCATCGAGCTTATCTGCCCAGTGATCTTGACCATCAATTGGGGCCGATTCAAAGATAGGGGTCATCCAAATAGTATTCATTCCAAGTGATTGAATATAATCTAATGAATCAATTATTCCTTGTAGATCACCATTATGGTGACTAGTACCATAACCTGTACCGTGGCCTATGGAGTTATCACCATCAACAAAACTTTCCACCATGATTTGATAGATGCGTAAATGGTTACTTTCTTCCATCATTTGAGGGTCGCATTGATAAGCAGGAGTTGTTGATGTTGTTTCTGAGGTTGAGCTACATGCGCTCAAAAGAGAAGTTATCGCGATGGCTATCGCTGTTTTTGCCATGTTATTTTTCACAGTTAGTCCTTTATATTTATAGTAGGGCACTGTGATTATTTATTAAGCAAATAGAAATGTAATCCTCCTTATTTATTTAAAATAAGGAGGAGACAGGAGGAGGAGATGAAGAATTAATTATTCGTCGTCAAACGCTTCAAATTCAATACCCATTGCGGTCATTAATGCCTTTGCTTCCGCAGGAATATCATCAGGACGATCTTTACGTAAATCTTCATCTGTTGGTAAAGGTTGGCCTGTATAAGCATGAAGAAAAGCTTCACACAATAATTCACTGTTTGTTGCGTGACGTAGGTTACTCACTTGTCGACGAGTTCGCTCATCGGTAAGAATTTGTAATACCTTCGTTGGAATTGACACGGTAATTTTTTTTACCTGTTCACTTTTTTTACCATGTTCGGCATAAGGACTTAAATAGTCACCATTCCAATCAGCCATTGCTCACCTTCGTTCTGAATTATTGTTGTTTAAATATGATGGGCTAATTCTAGCGATATTTACGGCTATAAGCAAAGATATATAGACGTCTAGAAGTATTGACGTCTCATTTTGTGATGGTAAAGTAGAAGAATATAACTTATGGATTAGATTATACCACTGCCTAGCAGTTTGGAAGGGAAATTATGAGCGAGAGAAAACCTGCAACTATTGCTGTTCGTACCGGCATTGAGACTGATTCACAACATAATGCTGTTGTACCTCCTATCTACTTATCTACCAATTATAGTTTCCCTGAATTTGGTGATGTACCAAAATATGATTATGCTCGTTCGGGTAACCCAACTCGAACTCAATTGGAAAAGACCTTATCGGATTTAGAATGTGGCTCTGGTGCTGTGGTTACTAACTGTGGAACCTCTGCATTAAACCTAATGGTTTCTGCTTTACTTGGTCCTAATGATCTTATTGTTGCGCCTCATGATTGTTATGGTGGTACTTACCGTCTGTTTAATACTCGCGCTAATAAAGGTGACTTCCAAACCTTATTTGTCGACCAATCAAATACTGAAGCACTAGATGCTGCTCTTGCTAAAAAACCAAAGCTTATCTTATTAGAGACACCATCCAATCCGCTAGTTCGTGTGGTTGATATTGCTGAAATTTGTAAAAAAGCGGCTAAAGTTGGTGCTTTAGTCGCTGTTGATAACACCTTCCTTTCGCCTGTTTTACAGCAACCTCTAACTCTTGGGGCTGATTTTGTCCTGCATTCAACGACTAAATACATTAATGGTCATTCAGATGTTGTTGGCGGTGTGCTAATTGCAAAAACACAAGAGCACGCAGATGATTTTGCTTGGTGGGGTAATTGTATTGGCGCAACAGGGACAGCGTTTGATAGTTATTTAACATTGCGTGGTATTCGAACTCTTGGTGCCCGTATGCGAGTGCATGAAGAGAATGCGATGGAGGTGTTAAAATGTCTTCAAGAGGAAGAGCTTGTGGGAACTATTTATCACCCAAGTTTACCTGAACATCCTGGTCATGAGATAGCAAAGCGCCAACAAGCAGGTTTTGGGGCAATGTTAAGTTTTGAATTAAATGGGTCATTAGAGCAACTTAAAGTTTTTGTAAAAGAGCTTAAATATTTCTCTTTGGCTGAATCTTTAGGTGGCGTAGAAAGCCTTATAGCTCATCCAGGAACGATGACTCACCGAGCTATGTCGGATGAAGCTCAAGCAGAGGCAGGGTTAGTACCAACGTTGTTACGTATTTCTGTAGGTTTAGAAGACAGCAGAGATTTGATTTCAGATCTTAAGCAAGCCTTTCTTATCGCTGCTGAGGTGAAGTAATGACAGTTTTAGTACAACGCCAGTTGCATAAATTTGGTGGCAGCAGTCTTGCAAATCCTGAGTGTTATCGTCGTGTAGCCACTATTTTGAAAGAGTATTCTAACGAGAATGACTTAGTCGTGGTGTCTGCTGCAGGTAATACTACGAATCGAATTTTAGAATGGTTTGAAGAATTATCTAAAGATGGTCGCTTAGCTCATGAAACTTTAGAGTCATTACGCCAATATCAACAAGGCTTAATTTCTGAGTTATTAACTCCTGAAAATGCAGAACCATTGCTTGAGCTACTTCATCTTGAATTAGTTGCAATTGGTCAATGCCACGCACCTTTAACTGAAATTCAACAGGCAGATATTCTTGGTCATGGTGAAGTATGGTCTTCTCGATTATTGTCTGCTTATCTAAACCAAATTGATTTACAAGCTGCTCCGTTAGACTCTCGTACTTTTTTACGTGCAGAGCGTGCAGCTCAACCTGAAGTTGATCGTTCATTATCTTGGTCGTTATTTAAAGAGCAAATTGCCCAACACCCTCATGGTCGTATTGTGATTACTGGCTTTATGGCGCGTAATCAAAAAGGGAATACAGTTTTACTTGGTCGTAATGGTTCTGATTATTCAGCAACAATGATTGGAGCGTTAGCTGATGCTTCCCGAGTTACGATTTGGAGTGATGTCGCAGGGGTATTCAGTGCTGATCCTCGTAAAGTAGAAGACGCTTGTTTATTACCTTTACTTCGTTTGGATGAAGCAAGTGAATTAGCTCGATTAGCCGCCCCAGTATTGCATAGCCGAACCTTGCAACCTGTTGCTCAGAGTGCGCTTGATTTAAGTTTACGTTGCAGTTATCAACCTGAATCAGGCTCAACTCGAATTGAACGAGTGTTGGCATCTGGCCGTGGTGCGAAGATTGTTACCTCTTTAGAAGATGTCTATTTAATTCAGCTAAGATTTGGCCGTGGGCAAGATTTTGAACGAACAAAGCAGGAAGTTCTTTCTTTACTAACTCGCTCTCAGTTACAACCATTAGCACTAGAAGCTCAAGATGATCAATTTGCGCTTTTATTAGCGTATACATCAGAAGTGGTTGGTGAAGCATTAGATGTTCTGCAAAATGCAGCGGTACATGCAGAGATTAAATTGAAAGAAGGGTACTCAATGGTTGCTGCTGTAGGAGCAGGAGTTACCAGCAATGCGATTCATAGTCATGGTTTTTATCACCAATTAAAAAATTGCCCATTGGAATTTGTGTGTGAATCGGAATCAGGCCTTAGCTTAGTTGCGATATTACGTAAAGTGGATACAACGCCGATCATCAATGGAATTCATACCAGTCTATTTCAAGCTCAGAAACGAGTAGCTTTAGTCTTGTGCGGTCATGGAAATATTGGTTCGCAGTGGCTGTCATTATTTACTCAACAAAAGCGTCGTCTTGAAAAACGTCATGGTATGCAGTTTTCACTGATTGGTGTGATTGATCGCTATCGTCACTGGCTAGATTTTGAAGGGATAGATAGCGGCTCAGTTGTTGAGAGTTTTGATAATGAAGCAACAACGTATGAGAATTTTGATTGGATAGAACAGGTTGGTGCGATTCAAGGCTATGATGATGTCGTGGTCCTAGATGTAACAGCTAGTGCAGAATTATCACAACAATATACTAAGATTGCAGAACAAGGTATGCACCTTATATCAGCGAATAAAGTTGCAGGTTCAGCGCCAAGCAATGAATACCAAGCTGTGATTGATGCGTTTGAAAAGACGGGGCGTCATTGGTTATATAATGCAACGGTGGGAGCTGGCCTTCCTATTAATCATACTGTGAGAGATTTGTGTGAAAGTGGCGATCAGATCGTTGCTCTATCTGGTATATTTTCCGGTACTCTGTCTTGGTTATTTCAACAATATAATGGTGATATTCCATTTACTGAATTAGTTGATTTAGCATGGCAGCAAGGATTAACAGAGCCTGATCCTAGAAGTGATTTAGACGGATCTGATGTAATGAGAAAATTAGTTATTCTTGCTCGTGAAGCAGGTCTAACGATTGAACCAACACAGATTAAAGTAGAATCCTTAGTTCCTGCTGAATTAAAAGATGTCAGCTTAGATGATTTCTTGTCTAAAGGAGAGCTAATAAATAATGAACTATTTGAACGTTTAGAAAAAGCGCAACGAGAACAAAAAGTACTACGTTATGTCGCTCGTTTAAATAAGGATGGCAGTGCTACTGTAGGAATTGAAGCGCTTTCAGAGTATCACGCATTAGCAAATTTACTACCGTGTGATAATATTTTTGCTATCGAAAGTCAGTGGTATCGAGATAATCCTCTTGTTATTAGAGGTCCAGGAGCTGGGCGAGAGGTTACCGCGGGTGCAATACAATCAGATTTAAATAGATTAGCTGTCCTGTTTTAATTTGCTCATTATTAACAACCTTTATCAAGCCATGCTAATCAGCATGGCTTTTTTAGTAATATATCTATAAAAACTCTAATTAGTCTATGTTTAGGTTATTTTATATTTTTAGTTAATCTTTTGATTTGTATTAATTTAATTAATTACTGATTAAATTAACCATAAATTAAAATTAAAATACTCTGCATACTATAGATTTTGTAAATCTATTCAGTGATGATAATTGCGAACAGGCTACTATCGATGTAATCAATATTATAATAATAAACTTAAATATATTGGTTCTAAATATATCGGTTAGCAGCCTTTAAAAGTAAATAGCTGAGAGAGAACCTAATTATGAGTATGTCGGAATCTTCTGTAACGCCTGAAATGGATCGTGCAGAACAAGTATTGCGTAGTGTTGATTTAAATTTACTAACTGTGTTTGATGCTGTGATGCAAGAACAAAATATTACTCGAGCTGCCCAAAATTTAGGTATGTCTCAACCAGCAGTAAGTAATGCAGTATCTCGTTTAAAAGTAATGTTTAATGATGAATTATTTATTCGTCACGGTAGAGGTATTCAACCAACCCAACGAGCTCGTCAATTATTTGCACCAATGCGACAAGCATTACAATTGGTTAAAAATGAATTACCAAGTTCTACCTTTTCACCAGAAACGTCTATGCGTCAATTCAAACTATCAATTTGTAGTCCTTCAGATATTCGCTTTGCACCGGGAATAATGAAAGGTATACAGCAAAAGGCTCCTAATATTACTTTGCAATTATCTGGAGAATATGAGCCAAATATTGCACAAAAACTACGTTATCAAGAAGTTGATTTTATTATTGATTATGTTCGTTTCGATGAACCTGGTTTTATGAGTACAGAACTGTTTACTGATGAATTAGTTGTTGTTGCTTCTGCAAATCACCCAAGAATAAGAGGCCAAATAACGAAAGGGCAGCTACTTAGTGAGAAGCATGCCGTTGCTGCCCGTATTGAAAATACCAAAGGATTTGTAGACCATTTGTATATGGATTCACAGTATGAAAAGGCTTACAAAGGGGCGAGCATTAGTAACGTATTATACGTTGTTTCTCAGTCAGAGTTGATTGCGGTAGCGCCAAAGTGGCTAGTGAGTTTAATGCCAAATCGAGATCAGTTAGCCGTATTACCATTACCAATAGAATCAACCGGAATTAGTGGCTATCTGAGTTGGCATGATTCATACCAAAAAGATAAAGGCCATATTTGGATGCGTGATCAATTGATGCAGATATGTGGTGAGCAAGTGGTTGAGTCAAGTAAAGGCATGATGTTTTAAGTAAATACAACATTAAACTGAACAAACAAAGGCAGTACTATAAAGGTACTGCTTTTTTGTCGACAACTATACGATATAAACAAAATGTAGAATTTAAATAATAAACTTGTTAATAGACCATAGTAGAAATGGGAATTACACAACAATCCTTACATTTTATATTGAGAAACTATTGCCTTTTTTGTCACCACTTGTACACTTTGTGCAGATTATAGCTTACAAGTGTAAGCCAAAAGGTGATTCGAGATGACTATTCAAAACCTACATATTGTAAAAGAGATCCGCAAACATATTGAAAATAAGCCCAATGACACCGCATTACGTGAACGTAAATGCAGTATTTTAATTGATACAGAGTGTGAAGCTTGGAGTGATATCACTTGGGGTGAGTTTGGCGAGCAGATGGATGCATTGTCATTTGCTTTATTAGCTTATGGATTGAATGTACAAGAAAAGGTAGGGATATTCTCAAATAATATGCCTCGTTGGACTATTGCAGATTTTGCTACCATGCAATTACGTTCTGTCCCTGTTCCTATTTATCCTACGAATACGCCAAAACAAGCAGCTTACATTATTAATGATGCAGAAATGCGCATTCTATTTGTAGGCGAACAGGCTCAATATAATGCGGCTGTTGTTATTTTTGATCAATGCCCAACGCTAAAACATATTGTTGCATTAAGTGATGATATTGATCTTAATGATCATGAAGCAGGCTTATCATGGAAGGCATTCATAGCGAAAGCTGACGAAATGCATAAGGATGAGTTACAAGCTCGTCTTGATAATGCAAAGATGGATGATTTACTTACGTTAATTTATACATCAGGCACAACAGGTGAGCCAAAGGGTGTAATGCTAGATTACAGCAATATTGGATCTCAATTAGAGGGACATAATACAAATTTAGCATTAACAGAAAAAGACGTATCTCTTGCATTTCTGCCTTTATCTCATGTATTTGAGCGAGCTTGGACTTTCTATGTGCTTTATAAAGGTGCAACGAACTGTTATTTGCCAAATACTAATTTAATTAAAGAAGCGCTAACAGAAGTGAAACCGACTGTCATGTGTGCTGTTCCGCGCTTTTATGAAAAGATTTTCTCAACTGTTCATGAAAAAGTAGCTAGAGCGCCAATTCATCGTAAGGTTATGTTTACTTGGGCTGTCAATATGGGCGCTAAAATGTCGGCTTGTCAGCAAGCTGGTCAAGCACCTTCTTGGGGGCTTAAACAAGCACATAAAGTAGCAGATAAATTGGTTCTGTCTAAGCTTAGAATGATCCTTGGTGGCAATATTAACTTTATGCCATGTGGTGGTGCTAAGCTTGATGCCACAATAGGTCGCTTCTTTCATGCGTTAGGGGTAAATGTAAAACTAGGCTACGGAATGACAGAAACGACAGCAACTATTTCATGTTGGGAGGACGGAAAGTTCCATCCTGACTCTATTGGTACATTGATGCCTGGTGCTGAAGTTAAAATTGGTGAGAGTAATGAGATCCTTGTGCGTGGCGCAATGGTGATGAAAGGCTATTACAATAAACCAGAAGAGACAGAAAAAACGTTTACCGAAGATGGCTTTTTAAAAACAGGCGATGCAGGAGAGTTTGATGAAGAAGGTAATTTATACATTACTGACCGAATCAAAGAGTTAATGAAAACATCTGGTGGTAAATATATTGCCCCACAAGTTATTGAAGGCGCGATTGGTAAGGACCACTTTATTGAGCAAATCGCAGTGATTGCAGACACTCGCAAGTTCGTATCAGCACTGATTGTACCTTGTTATGATGCATTAGAAGAATACGCTAAAGAGCTTAACATTGCTTATCATGATCGCATGGAGCTAGTTAAGAACAGTGAGATTGTCGAAATGCTTGAAAAGCGTGTTGCTAATTTGCAAAAAGAGTTAGCTCGTTTTGAGCAAGTGAAAAAATTCACCTTACTTTCCAAAGAATTTTCGATGGATAAAGGTGAACTGACTCCAACTCAAAAATTACGTCGTAAAGTGATTAATGAGCGTTATCAAGACGAAATAGAAGAGATGTACGATGAAAAGAAAGAAAAATAACGTTCTTCTTTAGATATTAAAACAATCAAACCAGCTTAACTAAGCTGGTTTTTTTTGTATCGATAGAAATGAGATCTCTATCGTTCTTAATTAATATGTAATCTAATTTATTATCTTTCTTTGTTTTTCTATATGTGGTTTTTAATGCTAATTTTTATGAGTTATATAGATATAAATCACTATTAATTTAGGTTTAATTGAATTCATCGTCGATATTGATAAATCGCCTCTAGACCAAAGTGATACAGAAAGGTTAAAGTTGTTTCGTAATGTTGGTTTTTGTTATCAAAATCACCATTTACATAGGATTTTAATCTGATTAATTTCGGTTTAGGCTAAAAATAAGCCCTAACTATGTAAAACCACTAATCTATCGATAATTCATGTCGCTATTTTTTGGTTTTAATGTCTGGAGAAAAATATGGAAATGTTATCTGGCGCAGAGATGATCGTACAGTCTCTGATTGATGAAGGTGTTGAAAACATATTCGGATACCCTGGTGGTTCCGTGTTGGATATTTATGACGCTCTGCATATGAAGAGTGATGATATTCAACATGTGTTAGTAAGACATGAGCAAGCAGCAACTCACATGGCTGATGGCTATGCAAGAGCGACTGGTAAGCCTGGGGTGGTTTTGGTTTGCTCTGGCCCAGGAGCAACGAATACGATTACCGGTATTGCAACGGCTTATATGGATTCGATTCCAATGGTTGTCTTATCTGGTAATGTGCCAAATAACATGATTGGTAATGATGCCTTTCAAGAGTGTGATATGGTCGGAGTATCTCGACCTGTTGTAAAACACAGTTTCTTGGTAAAAAAAGCAGAAGACATACCTGAAACCATCAAAAAAGCATTCTATATTGCCTCAACAGGACGCCCAGGTCCTGTGGTCGTCGATCTTCCAAAAGACGTGATGAATCCAGCGATTAAGTTTCCTTATCAATATCCTGAGTCGGTTCATTTGCGCTCGTATAACCCGACAACTACTGGGCATAAAGGTCAAATTAAAAAAGGACTCAAAACACTTCTTGCAGCAAAAAAACCGGTTTTATATATCGGTGGTGGTGCAGTTATTTCATCTGCTGAAAAGCAAGTCATTAAACTGGCTGAATGTTTGAACCTTCCCGTAGTTAGTACTCTTATGGGGCTAGGTGCATTTCCGGGGATGCATAAGAATGCGTTAGGAATGCTAGGCATGCATGGTACTTATGAAGCTAATATGGCAATGCATAATGCAGATCTCATCTTTGGTGTTGGTGTTCGTTTTGATGATCGTACGACCAATAATTTAGATAAGTATTGTCCTAATGCTACCATTATGCATATTGATATTGACCCTTCTTCTATTTCTAAAAACGTACGTGTTGACGTACCGATTGTTGGCTCTGCTGAAGTCGTGCTGGAATCAATGCTTAAATTGCTTACAGAGCAAGGTGGTAGTAATGATGAAGCAGCATTAGAGCTGTGGTGGAAAGATATTTCAGTATGGCAAGACCGTAAGTGTTTATCGTATGAAACTTCTCCAGATAAGATTAAACCTCAGCAAGTAATTGAAACATTACATCGTTTAACTAATGGAGATGCCTACGTAGCGTCAGATGTTGGTCAGCATCAAATGTTTGCTGCTCTTTATTATCCATTTAATAAACCACGCCGTTGGATTAACTCTGGTGGTTTAGGAACGATGGGCTTTGGTTTACCTGCCGCTCTAGGTGTTAAATATACACACCCTGATGAAGTCGTTGTGTGTGTAACAGGTGACGGCAGTATTCAGATGAACATTCAAGAATTATCTACAGCGCTGCAATACGATATCCCTGTAAAAATCATCAACTTGAACAATCGTTTCTTAGGTATGGTAAAACAATGGCAAGATATTATCTATCAAGGTCGTCACTCTAACTCTTACATGAGCTCGGTCCCTGATTTTGCTGCGATTGCTGAAGCATATGGTCATGTAGGTATTCGAATTAATCATCCAGATGAGTTGGAATCAGGGCTAGAAAAAGCATTATCAATGAAAGATAGATTGGTATTTGTTGATATTAATGTTGATGAAACGGAACACGTTTATCCAATGCAGATCAAGGGTGAAGCGATGGATAAAATGTGGTTAAGCAAAACGGAGAGAACCTAATGAGACATATTATTTCACTATTAATTGAGAATGAATCGGGTTCTTTATCACGTGTTGTTGGTCTATTTTCTCAACGTGGCTATAATATTGAGTCATTAACGGTATCACCAACTGAAGATCTGACACTATCACGCCTTAATATTACCACAGCTAGTGATGCGATGGAGCTTGAGCAAATACAGAAACAATTACATAAATTGATTGATGTAATTAAGGTTCAAGAAGTGACAGAAACTGAGCATGTTGAGCGTGAATTACTATTAGTTAAAGTAAAAGCCTCAGGTTTTGCAAGAGCTGAAGTTAAACGTACTGCGGATATTTTTCGCGGACAAATAGTCGATGTAACTAGCTCTCTATATACAATTCAATTGGCTGGTACCTCTGAAAAATTGGATGCATTTATTACCGCTGTTTCTGAAGTAACTGAAGTTGTAGAAGTGGCAAGAAGTGGAGTCGTTGGGATTGCTAGAGGGGATAAGTCCTTAAGAATATAAGCTTCTCTTTATTATA
Organism: Aliivibrio wodanis; assembly: GCA_000953695.1. GTDB lineage: Bacteria > Pseudomonadota > Gammaproteobacteria > Enterobacterales > Vibrionaceae > Aliivibrio > Aliivibrio wodanis. Next base: position 395,641 of record LN554846.1, read on the forward strand.
TTACGTTATAGATCTAAGCCCTCAATATAGAGGGCTTAATTGTTTATTATCCAAAATAGTTATAGAATGTCAAACTGTAAGTGGCCAAGTATCCTGCATGAGTAAATATGATGAATAAGAAAAAATTGAAAATTGTAGCTTACTCCACCTTAGTTTATTTGGTGCTTGCACTACTTACGTCGGCTTACTTTTATAACGATTATCAGAAACAACGAATACAGATCGTTGAGCAAGTTCAGGATGAGTCAACTCGGCAACTTGCCTATACTCACCATGAATTTAATGAGCTAATTGTTCGGATAAGTAATACATTGGATTTATTATCAAATAATCGAATGTTATATGATTATTTTCTTTACCCTTCCTCTCGTGTTAAAAGAGCTGTTGAATCATCTTGGAAACGAGTGATTTCTGCTGAGAAATTTTTCTCTAAATTGATTCTTATTGATGAGTCTGGAGAAAAATTATTTGGTGTCTCTTATGACTCGGAGGCTAAAAAAATCGTTCAATCGAATCAATCAGTAAAAGTATTTAATTCTGTATTTATTAAGAAACTAGCTAAGTTACCTGAAGGGCAAATTTATTCTGAAGGTGTTTCTTTAGATCACCAATTAGCTAGTTTAGGGATTTATAAACCAGTAATGCAAGTTATTGTTCCTATCGATGTTTTTGGTACTAGGCAAGGTTATGTATTTGCTGAGTTAAGTAGCTCTAGTATTACTAACGTTATTCAGTTTTCTCCTACGTTAAGCATTGCACCATCGATAGTTAATCAGGATGGTTACTATTTGTTAACAGATAAGCCTGAACAGGTATTTGGCCATTTAGTAAATGGTAGAGCAGATGAAACACTTAAAGCCCTAAAACCAGATTTATGGCATTCAATGTCAAATAATCAAGTCGGAAGTGTATATCTTCATGAGGAAATCTACTCTTATTACCGTTTTTCTTTGAATAAAAAAATACCAAATAAAGCGCTATATTTCCTGATAAATTATCCTAAAGAGGTGCTTGAAGAGTCTTTTGATGAAGTGAAGTTTGATTTATTAGAAGAGCTTACCATTGTTTTTCTGCTCTTAGGTTTAATTGTCATTCCATGCGGAATTTTGCTTACTTTGTGGGATAAATCAAATTTAGAAAGCCAATTAGCTAAGTCTGCTCTTGAGGGTATGTCTGCTGTTGTTATTACAGATAAGCACCAACGGATAATTAAAGTAAACCCTGCCTTTTCTTCAATTAGTGGATTTAGTTCTGCTGAAGTGATTGGAAAGAGTACTCTTGAAGTTTTATCATCTAATGATGTCCAATCAGAAGAACGCCAGAGGAATTGGAAGCAAGTTGAAGAGTTAGGTGCTTGGCAAGGTGAAATTGATGTTCTTAGTAAAAATAAATACGAACTAAGTTTATTAGTTCGTATTCAAGTCGTTAAAAATAAAAGAAAAGAAATACAATATTATATTATTTCCTACATTGATATTACTCGACGTAAGTTATTAGAAAAAGAGTTACGTTATTTAAGTGAAAAAGACAGTCTTTCAGATTGTTGGAACCGTCGTAAATTTGAATTTGAGTTAGAAAATCAAACCCTATTAACGAATAGGTATCGCCCTGTACATAAATGTTGCTTGGCTATCCTTGATATTGATTGGTTTAAACGTATTAATGATACTTTAGGCCATGATGGTGGTGATGATGTGATACGCCTTGTTTCTCATCTATTAAAAGAAGGTAGTAGAGATACGGACTTTGTTGCTCGTATTGGCGGAGAAGAGTTTGCAATATTGATGCCTCATACCGATCTTATTGATGCTGAAATGGTTATTAATCGTCTAAGAGTATCTGTATCTCAATTAAAAGAATATCAATTAACGATCAGTGGTGGTTTAACGGATATTGGTCTTTCTGGCAGTACTGCTTATAAATGTGCAGACTTGGCGCTGTATGAATCAAAAGCTAATGGTCGTAATCAATTATCAATATGCACCAGTATTAATGATTTAGCTTAAGTCGTAAGTAGGGTGTTAAGTGGTTTACCTAATTAATGGTATTGATATTAGACTAAAGTCTAAGGTGGTCTATACTTATTTTTATTGTTATCAATAATCCTGCAATAGGAGCGATTTCTGTAACGGATAAATAAGTAGGGGAATAAGACGAGGTCTGTATGTTTACCGATTTTGTAGTAAGGCTCACAATAGGGAGTCTAGCCATTCTGGGATTTAAGCTCAGTGCAATTTATTTTCTATTAATGGTGTTATTGATAGGAACTCATAATAAAGAGTTTTTTGGTTGGTAATACTAGTTTTATTGATGTAATTCATATGATTAACTGATTATTAAAGTAATAAAAAACCAGACATAATAGTCTGGTTTTTTTATTACCGCTAGTTACCTAATTCTATGCTTCAAAGTAAGCTGATAGTAGGTCCATAGTTTTAATGTAATGTTTTTCTAGTAATTCTGCTGCTTGCTCTGAATTACGTGAAAGAGTCAACTTCATGATAGTTTCATGTTCTTCTAGGTATAGAGAGTGCTCTTTATTCATCGCTTGTGTGTCATTTTGAATATGACGGTAGCGTTTAATCTGGTTTGTTAATTCTTGGTAGAATTGATACATGATTGGTGCATTTGCACCCTCAAGTAGAGCGCAATGGAATGCAGCATGGCGCAGTTCCCATTCTTGAATAATTTCAGGAGAAGCGTTTTCAAGGTTTACTTTACTTAACTTATGGAAGCTTGTTAATACATTTAGCTCCCATGCTTCATCGCCATTAGCAATCGATTTTTCTAATAAAACTCTACCTACAACACGCAAGCCTTCAAAAAGCTCTTGTAACTCATCAATAGAGATTGGAGAAACCCAGCATCCCTTTTGTGGTTCTAATTTTACGTATTTATTCCAAGACAATTGAACAAGGGCTTCTCGAATAGGGGAAGCACCAACGTTGTAGCGTTCTTTTAATTCGGCAACAACCAGTTTTTGACCAGGATTTAGACTTCCATTTAGGATGTCTTGGTAGATCATTTTTGATACTTTATCTGTAAGGGTTGGGCTAGACACTTGCGGCTCTCTTAATATAAATCGTCATTGAAATACAGTATGAAGTGATCTTGATTTAGGCGTATAAGTCTTATTGGGAGCCAGAGATCGCTTTATACCATTCATAATATGGTTAACAACGATGCAAGTATAGCGTATTGTTTATTTTGTGCAATAAAAATTCATAAAAAAAGAGAGCCGAAGCCCTCTTTTTATCGAACAATGTATACAAATTATAAATTCAAAAGAATTATAATACGTGTACAGATGCTGTGTTTGTTGTGCCTGAAGCTACTAGAGCACCAGAAACCATAACAACGATGTCGCCTTTAGCACCAATACTAGACTCAAGAGCTAGCTCTTTACCGCGTAGGTAGAATGCGTCAGTGCTGTCGATAGCATCAACAACCATTGGAGTAACACCTTTAGAAAGACAAAGCTGTGCAGCAGTCTTAGTATTAGTAGTTACAGCGATGATTTTAGCTGTAGGGAAGTACTTACGAATAGAACGAGCAGATTTACCTGCTTCAGTTGCTACAACGATTACAGGTGCATTTAGTTTCTCAGCTGTATCAACAGCGCCTTTACATACCGCTTCAGTGATACGTAGACGTGGGCTGTCTAGACGAGAACCTAGTTCTGCTTTAAGAGCTCTATCTGTACGAGCACAGATTTGAGCCATGATAGTTACTGCTTCAACAGGGTATTTACCTTTAGCAGATTCACCAGAAAGCATTACTGCATCTGTACCATCCATGATTGCGTTAGCAACATCACCCGCTTCTGCGCGTGTTGGACGTGGGTTTTTGATCATAGAATCAAGCATTTGAGTTGCAGTGATTACAACTTTACGTGCACGGTTACATTTCTCGATCATCATCTTCTGAGCGAAGATTACTTCTTCAACTGGGATTTCAACACCAAGATCGCCACGAGCAACCATGATACCGTCAGAAGCTTCTAGGATTGAATCGAAGTTATCAACACCTTCTTGGTTTTCAATCTTAGAGATGATTTGAATGTTCTCGCCGCCATTAGCAACAAGTAGTTCACGGATTTCTTTAACATCTTCTTCTTTACGGATGAAAGAAGCAGCAACGAAATCAACGCCTTGCTCACAACCAAATTTAAGGTCAGCTTTATCTTTTTCAGAAAGAGCTGGAAGCTTAACTGAAACGCCAGGAAGGTTAACACCTTTGTTTTCGCCTAGGTCACCGTTGTTAAGAACTTTACACTTAACTTCAGTTTCAGTTGTCGCAACAACTTCCATTTCGATTAGGCCATCATCAACAAGGATAGTGTTACCAGCTTCAAGGTCTTTAGCAAAACCAGGGTAAGTAACAGCAACAACGTCTTTGTTACCAACAACTGAAATGTCAGTTGTGAATGTGAAGTCTTGACCAGCAACTAGAGCAACGTCATCGCCGTTTTCTAGTTTGATAGTACGGATTTCAGGACCCTTAGTATCAAGAAGGATAGCAAGTTGCTTACCTGTGTTCTTCATTACTTGACGAACGTTATCGATACGGTTGCCGTGCTCTGCGAAATCGCCGTGTGAGAAGTTAAGGCGCATTACGTTCATGCCAGCATTTGCAAGTTCAGTTAGTTTTTCTACTGACTCAGTTTTTGGGCCAATCGTACAAACGATTTTGGTCTTTTTCATGTGAGAAATCTCTCCAGATGAGTATATTTAAAATGATAAACGTAGTAATGCTCAGCCTAAATGGGATGAAGTGTTGAAATATAACAACAGTTTTTTCTTCAAAACCTTTATGGCTAAGCATATAAATTCAATAATTACCTGTAGTTTAGACTGAAAAGAGTAATGGATTATTGATTCAGGTAAACAATTTGCACTTTAATCACAATATTAAAAACAAATTTACATTACTCAACATCGTTTCAGTCGGATCTTTCTTGTAAGTTTCTATCGCTTTTGGTGCAAATTCTAACAGCAAAGCTGATGAAGATCACTTTCTTGTTGTGATGTTCCTTGCTAAATTTTTATTTTATAAGTCGAAATAAAAAAGGCACATTAAGTGCCTTTATATTATTGATTTTCAATTGGTTGATATGCTTTAAGTTTTTTCATTCCTTTGGTTAGTTTTATAAACCAAGTGCCAATAGCTAATAATGAAATAGTTGCACCAACAATAGGAATAGCAGAGTAAAGTTTATCAAGAATAGAGCTATGTACCCAATATTCTAGCCCTGCGACCATGCCACTCATGGTGGCTGCGGTTACTCCAAGAACAACGAAAAAAGTAAGGAAAAGGAAAAAAGTTTTAATGATGGCGTAATAATGACTATTAATAACCTCATCATTTGTTCCTTTATTCATTTGATAGCCAGCATAGATGATCGCAATGATCCCAGATGCCATAAGTGTTAATGGTGTTAATAAGCTTGCAATGTAAGCAAACCAAATACCATTATCTATTTTTTTAGACATGAGTACTGTCCTGTCAAAGTGGTTAATAATGCAAGTATATACCTATTTTTTATAAGGGAATATACTCGCAAGGAAAGGGCTCTATGCTTTTAGCATTCTTTTTAAAATCTTACCTGTTGCCGTCATTGGCAATGCTTCAACAATATCAAGATGTTTTGGGCACTTATAATCGGCTAAATGCTCTCTACTCCATTTGATTAGTTCTTTTTCTGAAATAGAGTGACCTTCTTTAAGAATAATAAAGGCTTTTACTTCTTCACCAAACCGTGGGTGGTCGATACCGATAACGGCGACTAAATGCACGGATGGATGCTTCATATATACCTCTTCTACTTCACGAGGATAAATATTGTAGCCACCGCTAATGATCAGCTCTTTTAATCGATCAACTACATAAATATAGCCTTCGTCATCGAAACGAACAATATCACCAGTATATAACCAGCCATCAATGATTGTTTTTGCGGTCTCTTGAGGCTTTTTATAATAGCCTTTCATTACGTTATGGCCGCGCATTATTAGTTCACCTTCGGTCCCTGTTGGAACTTCATGGCCATTTTTATCAACAACTTTCATTGTTATTCCTGGCAATGGCTGGCCAATACTGCCAGGTTTTCGCTCAAACTCTAAATGATTAAAAGCAGCAACAGGAGAGGATTCTGATAACCCATAGCCTTCAATGACTGGCACTTTTAGCTTTTCTTCAAATTGTTTTAATATTTGGATTGGCATGGATGCGCCGCCAGAGATAGCAACTTGAAGATTTTTAGCTATTTCGTCTAAATAATCGATTGGATGTTTCTCTACATAAGTCATCAAACCAATAAACATGGTAGGGACAGCAGCAAGGTGAGTAACTTTATGCTCATTAATTTGTTGAAGAACGGTTTTAGGAACAAAGCGAGGGATAAGAACTAAAGCACTACCAGCAAGAATAGAGGTGTTCATGATCAATGATTGACCAAATGAGTGAAAAAGAGGAAGTATAGCAATACTAACATCGGTACCTTTTTGATTGGTTAAAGACTGGCAAGCTTGAGCATTACAAAGCATATTACTTTGACTTAGCTCTGCGCCTTTTGCAGCCCCAGTTGTACCTGATGTATATAAAATTACGCAGCTATCATCTGCTGAGCGATAAACCGCATCGAAGGTTTTTCTCCCTGTTTCTAGCCATCGATTGAACGAGTGAGTGGTGCTAGATATATGATCATCATTTGTTGTCTCAATTAAAATGAAATGTTCACAGAAATCGGCTTTTTGGAATCCATCGTAGCTGAACTGTCCAATAGGCATAGCATCAGAGCCTTGATGTGAGATAAGAGCTACTGCATCTGAATCTTTCAAATGGTAGGCCACCTCATCACCTTTAAGCATGATATTTAAAGGAACAACGATCGCGCCCACTTTTTGTATAGCGTAGTAAGAAATAATAAATTCTGGGGTGTTTGGACAAGAAAGTGCGATTTTGTCATTAGGTTTAATATTGAGTTGGGTAAGATGATCTGCAATGGCATTTACTTTTTGGTTTAATTCAAAGTAAGTGATTTTTTGATCTTGGAAAATGAGAGCAATATTATTAGGACGAAATATAGCGTTACGTTCAAGATTAGTAGCCAAATTATACATAGATACCCTTATTATTCATTATATAGTGAATGCATTTTTAGATGAAACTAGTGTATATGAAGGGAGGGGAAAATATAGAGGCAAGGCGAGTTTTCACCGTGTTTGTTATGAATATAGAGTGACGGAATAATTTTTAGTCTGGATATAAAAAGAATTCTAAAACTTATAAGAGGCCCCAACATATAAAGCATCAAAGGCAAATAAATAGTTATCGGAATAGTAACTATTATCTGATACATACTCCACGGTATACATATCCATTTCATAAGCAGCTCTAAATTGAACGCCATGCAATGTTTCTGGTGCATAGTCGACACCAACACCAAATCTAAAAGCTGCTCCACTGTCGTCGGTTAATGTAGTTTTATTTTGATGAGTGTCTAAGCTCGACATTCCAACTAAACCAAAGGGACGGATACCGTTAGAAAAAGTGTAACCTAGATTAGCCGCAAGTGATAAAGAACTTGGTTCCATTGAGTAATTACCAACCTTACTCTTAGTTTTACCATAATCAGTATAAGATCCTTCGATACCGACAATCTTATTAAACTGATAACCGAGATAAATTTTAGTTGTATTGCCATTAGTTGTTGCAGTTAGGCCGCTCTCGTTTGTCCAAGAGTTTTCTTCTGAGTATCCAAAAGAACCAACACCAACGCCAATATAAATACCATTTATTTTTGGTGAACTATCTTCAGGTTCTTCATTAGCAAAAGAGGGAAAGGAACTTAAAGCAAGGGAATTTAAAATAAACAAGGGAAGCAGTGTGTTTCTCATGATAGTTCCATTATCAAAGGTAATATAACCTCCATTATAGGATAGCTTTATGAAATACGATGAATTTTTTATGTTTATGTTTGTGATTTAGATAGTGCGATTGGTTCTTTGATAGAGGAATTCGATATTTTTCAATATATAAAGTCTAGAGGATAATTGATTGCTTTATTGGCTTCTAGGATGAAGAGTATGAGTAAGCAAGGAATATTAAGTATTGTCATTACGCTTATCGCGGTAGCAATATTTACTTCTGGCTTGTTAAGAGCAATGGTTGAATTATCCATTTTTTTACTCTTAGTTGGTTATGTGCTGATAATGAAGAGAAAAACGAAAGAATGAGAAAGCAAAAAGGCTGATAAGTAAAAATACTTATCAGCCTTTTCTAATTTGGTGGCCCCTCCCAGATTTGAACTGGGGACCGAACGATTATGAGTCGTGCGCTCTAACCACTGAGCTAAGGGGCCGTTGTAGGTGTCGATTATAGGGGAAGATGAAAAGGGTGTCTAGAGAGAAAGCGTTTGCTTTTTAATCAGTTAGTTAAAAAAGTGGCTTTAGATCGAAAAAAGGTGAGCCTAAGCCCACCTTTTTGATTCTATTGATGAATAACAGCGAGGCTATTACTCGTCTAAGAAGCTACGTAATACTTCTGAACGACTTGGGTGACGCAATTTACGAAGTGCTTTCGCTTCGATTTGACGAATACGTTCACGCGTTACATCAAACTGCTTACCTACTTCTTCAAGAGTATGGTCGGTATTCATATCGATACCAAAACGCATACGAAGTACTTTTGCTTCACGAGGTGTTAAACCAGCAAGAACATCGTTGGTTGCAAATTTCAAGCTTGTTGAAGTTGCAGAATCAACAGGAAGTTCAAGAGTGTTATCCTCGATGAAATCACCTAGGTGTGAATCTTCATCATCACCAATTGGTGTTTCCATTGAAATTGGCTCTTTAGCGATTTTCAGAACCTTACGGATCTTGTCTTCTGGCATTTGCATGCGTTCAGCAAGTTCTTCAGGTAATGGCTCACGGCCCATTTCTTGTAGCATTTGACGTGAAATACGATTCAGTTTGTTGATCGTTTCGATCATGTGAACTGGAATACGGATTGTACGTGCTTGGTCGGCAATTGAACGAGTGATCGCTTGACGGATCCACCATGTTGCATAAGTTGAGAACTTATAACCACGACGGTATTCAAACTTATCAACCGCTTTCATTAGGCCAATGTTGCCTTCTTGAATTAGATCCAAGAACTGTAGGCCACGGTTGGTGTATTTTTTCGCAATTGAGATAACAAGACGTAAGTTCGCTTCAACCATTTCTTTTTTCGCACGGCGAGCTTTAGCTTCACCGATAGACATACGACGGCTGATGTCTTTGATGTTTACAACAGGTAATCCTGTTTCTTTAACAATACTGTCAATTTTTTTAATTGAACGGCGAATGTCTTCTTCGTAACGCTTTAGGCGCTCTACGTATGGCTTATCTGAAGCAATAATTTCATTAAACCATTCGTCAGAAGCTTCATTGCCCGAAAATAGAGCAATGAACGATTTCTTAGGCATTTTTCCATATTCAACACACATACGCATAATTAAACGTTCTTGTGTACGAACACGATCCATGCTGCCGCGCATTTCACGAACAAGGTAGTCAAACTGCTTAGGGATCAGTTTAAACTCACGGAATACATCCGTTAATTCACTGATGGCAGATCGTGCTTTTGCGTTATCACGCCCATGTTCTTCAAAAGCAAGCTGCATGTTGTGATAAGACGTGCGAAGTTCTGTGAATTTCTCCAAAGCAAGCTCTGGGTCAATACCTACTTCTTCCTCGTCCTCATCATCGTCTTCTGCTTCTTCTTTATCTTCATCAGCAAGATCTGATTCACTCAGTTCAGAACCGATATGCGTTGCTGTTGGTGCTGCTGAACCGTCATCATTAGGATCAACAAAACCAGAAATAATATCAGTAAGACGGATCTCTTCAGCTTGAACTCTATCAAACTGTTCTAGTAAGTATGAAATTGCGCCAGGGAATTCAGCGACAGAACACTGAACTTCATTGATGCCTTCTTCAATACGTTTAGCGATGTCGATTTCGCCTTCACGAGTAAGAAGTTCAACAGTACCCATTTCACGCATGTACATGCGAACAGGATCCGTTGTACGGCCAATTTCACTTTCTACACTTGATAGTGCAGCTGCTGCTGCTTCTGCAGCATCTTCATCAGTTACGGCATCATCATCATTCAATGACATATCATCAGCATCTGGTGCGGTTTCAACCACTTTAATGCCCATGTCATTGATCATTTGAATAATATCTTCAACCTGCTCAGAATCTACAATTTCTTCTGGTAGGTGATCGTTAACTTCTGCGTAGGTCAGATAGCCTTGTTCCTTGCCTTTGATTACAAGTAATTTTAGCTGTGACTGCGGATTTTGATCCATAGACGGTATCCTACTTCTGGTCTGTGTGAAGGAATTAGTATGCGAAATGCAGACTACTAATAATAACAAATTTGTTTATTGGTGACGATGCTGGGATTCTATGCTTTTAATTCTAGCATCAAGGCTAGTAGCTCCCGCTTTTCTTCGACTGATAAGCCAAGCGTTCTTTCTTTCGTCTGCAAATTTTCAATTTGTTGATTGATGCACTGGGCTAAAATGTTGTCCAGCGAATCCATAAATACATCTTCTATATTGTCTTGGTCTATAGGGAGTTCCCATGCTGCCAAGCGTGATAAGAGTTTTTCATTTTTATCACCGCGCCAATATTCTAATAATTGGCCTGTAGTGATATGGGGATTATGTCGACAATTTTCAAGTAATTGAAGAAATAAACTTAATCCTGGAAGCGGAATGTCTTTGATACTCTCTAAATCGGGGACTAATTGCGCCAAATTTGGATTTTGTAACAGCAATGTGATTACTTCACGCATGGCTGTGCGTTTCATCTCTGGTTGAGCTTGGCGCTTTGTTTCTGGAGCACCTTGCTTAGATATTAGTTGCTGTAATTGGCTTTCATCCATAATTCCGAGCGTTTTGCCAAGTTGCTCACGTAAATAAAGACGCAGAGTCCCACCTGGCACTTTATCGATTAAAGGAACGGCAAGTGTTGTTAACTTCGCTTTCCCTTCTCGACTGCTCGTATCTATCTGATCGACCAGCGTTCTAAACATAAAATCAATTAATGATTCAGCTTGAGTTACGGCTTGTTCAAAGGCAACTTTACCGTGTTGGCGAATATAGGTGTCAGGGTCTTCACCGTCAGGTAAAAACATGAACTTTAATTGGCGGCCATCATTTAAGTATGGCAGTGCTTGTTCCATTGCTCGCCATGCAGCCTCTCGACCTGCTCGGTCACCATCATAACAACACACGACAGTGCTTGTTTGGCGAAAGAGAAGTTGCATATGATCGCCTGTCGTTGCTGTACCTAGAGAGGCGACAGCGTAATCTACGCCAAACTGCGCTAAAGCTACGACATCCATATAGCCTTCAACAACGAGAGCTTGGGGTAAATCTTTATAAGCTTGCAGCGCTTCATATAAACCATAAAGCTCTTTGCCTTTATGGAAAATAGGTGTTTCAGGTGAATTTAAATATTTGGGAGTGCCTTCACCAATTACACGACCACCAAAGCCGATAACACGACCTCGACGATCTCTAATTGGGAACATGACTCGACCACGAAAACGGTCATAACGACGGCCATTATCGCTTTCAATTAACATCCCACCGCTGACTAAAGCATCTTGTGATGTTTTGTCTCGGCCGAAGTTATTTTTTACTAACTCCCATTCATCTGCAATGTAACCGATACCAAACTTCTGAACTATTTCACCAGAGAGTCCACGATCTTTAAGGTAGTTGATTGCGTGAATATTTACGGCAGATTTTAATTGAGAGCAATAAAATTGACTGATGCCCCCCATCAAATCATATAAGCTTCGTTTTTGTTCTGAGCTTGCTGTTGGGCCTGAAGGAGCATTGAAACCACTGCGCTGTTCACGTGGTACTTCAAGGCTAAGCATTGAAGCGAGTTCTTCAATAGCCTCAACAAACTCTAGGCGGTCGAATTCCATAAGGAAGTCAATGGCATTACCATGAACGCCACAGCCAAAGCAGTGATAAAATTGTTTTTCTTGGCTGACAGAAAAAGAAGGGGATTTTTCATTATGAAATGGACAGCAAGCGCCGTAGTTTTTCCCTTGTTTCTTCAGTTTTACTCTTGCGTCAATGATATCAACAATATCGTGTCGATTTAAAAGCTCATCAATAAAACTGCGAGGGATATGTCCAGACATATTTTTTCGTTTCCTGTAGATACAAACAAGCCGTGCATATCAAAGATAGCACGGCTTGCTTTATAAATAGAGTATTATTAAGCCAGTTTAGATTTAACTAATTGACTTACTTTACCCATGTCAGCGCGGCCTTGGATTTGAGGTTTTAACACGCCCATCACCTTGCCCATATCTTGCATTCCAGCAGCACCAGATTCGATAATTGCTTCGTCTAATAACTTAGCAACTTCTTCATCAGTCAGTGCTTGTGGCATAAAGTCATCAAGCACTAAAATCTCAGCGCTCTCTTTATCAGCAAGATCATCACGACCAGCGGCAGTAAACTGCGATACTGAATCACGACGTTGTTTAACCATCTTAGTTAAAACAGCAATAATATCGTCGTCAGACAAAGTAGTATGACCATCGATTTCACGTTGTTTAATTTCAGATAAAGCTAAACGAATTGTGCCAAGGCGTAATTTATCCTTGGCTTTCATCGCTAACTTTTGCTCGTCTTTGAGTTTTTCAATTAGAGCCATAACTTAGTCCTAAATTAGGTAAGTTATTAGTACAGGCGAACGCGACGTGCGTTTTCGCGAGACAACTTCTTAGCGTGACGCTTTTGAGCTGCTGCTTTAGCGCGTTTACGTACTGTAGTAGGTTTTTCGTAATGCTCACGACGGCGAACTTCAGAAAGAATACCTGCTTTTTCGCAAGAGCGCTTGAAACGACGTAGTGCAACGTCGAACGGTTCGTTTTCACGTACTTTAACTACTGGCATATGCCTTTCACCTCAGGTGTTAGTCAATTCGCTGGTAGTTATAATTAACCAGCTATTATTCAAATTGGTGCCGAATTTTAATCCGATCGAGGCGTTTTGTAAAGCATTCTTGATTAAGAATTGAGTAATTTCTTTGTTTATTTTACCTTCTCTAGCCATCACGTCGCTTGAGGTAGCTTAGTGATGTAGGTAATATGGCGTTAAATTAACAGGTAACTGAGAAAAATATGCGAATTTTAGGCATTGAAACCTCGTGTGATGAAACGGGTGTTGCGATTTATGACGATGAAAAAGGGCTATTAGCTCATCAACTTTATAGCCAAGTAAAACTGCACGCAGATTACGGTGGTGTTGTCCCTGAATTGGCCTCTCGTGACCATGTTAAAAAGACAATTCCATTAATCCAAGCAGCGTTAAATGATGCGGGCATGACCAAAGACGATATCGATGGTATTGCTTATACGGCAGGTCCTGGTTTAGTCGGTGCATTATTAGTTGGTTCAACGATTGGCCGTAGTATTGCGTATGCGTGGGATGTTCCTGCTATTCCTGTTCATCACATGGAAGGTCACTTACTTGCGCCAATGCTGGAAGACGAGCCACCTGAATTTCCATTTGTCGCACTGCTTGTTTCTGGCGGTCATACCATGATGGTTGAAGTAAAAGGCATTGGCGAATATCAAATTCTTGGTGAATCGGTGGATGATGCCGCCGGTGAAGCGTTTGATAAAACAGCTAAATTAATGGGTCTAGATTACCCTGGTGGTCCTTTGCTATCAAAATTAGCAGAGAGCGGCACTAAAGGTCGTTTTAAATTCCCTCGTCCAATGACGGATCGTCCTGGTTTAGATTTTAGCTTCTCTGGTCTAAAAACATTTGCCGCAAACACCATTCGTGCTAACGATGATGATTTGCAGACTCGTGCAGATATTGCGTTTGCATTCCAAGAAGCCGTGGCGGATACCTTAGCAATTAAATGTCGTCGAGCATTAAAACAAACAGGCATGAAGCGTCTTGTTATGGCGGGTGGGGTAAGTGCGAATACCTACCTTCGTCAAGAACTAGAAGCGATGATGAAGAAAATTGGTGGTGAGGTATTTTATCCTCGAACTGAATTTTGTACCGACAACGGTGCCATGATTGCTTATGCAGGTATGCAGCGTTTGAAGAATGGTGAGACAACCGATTTAGCGGTTCAAGCTAAGCCACGTTGGCCTATCGATCAGCTTAAACCAATTGCAAAATAGTAGTGATCAGCCAAGATCGTAAATGATCTTTATTTCTGGTTTGTATAGAAGGGACTAAATTAGTCCCTTTTTCTTTGCCAAATTTTCTTCTCTTCACCTGCAAAAAATCGACGAATATTCTCGTGATGTTTTAGAACGATTAAACAAGAAAGCATAGCAACAGGAAGGGTGTACTGAGGTTTGACTAACCAAGTAAATAAAGGCGCAAGTAAAGCGGTGATCATTGACGCTAAAGAAGAGTAGCCAGTCACTAATACCGTGATAACCCAACTGCCAAATAACATTCCCGTTAGATCCAATCCTATCGGAGCTAATGCACCAAGAGCGGTTGCGACCCCTTTGCCCCCTTTAAAGTGAAAAAATAGCGGATACATATGACCTAAGCAGGCTGAAATTGCAATGATGCCTAATAGTAGAGGGTTGATTTCAAGAAAGTAGCCACCCCATACTGGTAACATCCCTTTTAAAATATCACAAAGTAGCACTAATCCTGCGGCACCTTTACCACCAAGCCGGAATACATTCGTTGCCCCTGGGTTATGAGAGCCGGAGCTTCTTGGGTCGGGTAAGCCTTTTAATCGACAAATTAAAACCGCACTAGAGATCGATCCTAGAAGATAGGCGATGATGATCATAATTAGTGCAAGAGGGGTCATGAATGAGCCTTTATTTAAGTGATCAGGAGCGATCGGTAACGTTTTTTATAGTATATTGCTCAACTTACTGAGCAAGGTAATACCAATATTACGTTGTTTTTCTTTTGATGGGTATCCGACCTCTTAATAAAAGTGTGATCAAAGATGGATTTAGTATTTATAAAACAGCTTGAAGTTATTACAACCATTGGTGTTTATGAGTGGGAACAGGGCATTAAACAGAAGCTCGTATTAGATATTGATATGGCTCATGATAATAAGCCAGCAGCAGCCTCTGATGATGTGGCACATTGTTTAAATTACGCAGAAGTAAGTGAGGCGGTGACGGCTCATATTCAAAATGGTCGCTTCTTATTGGTTGAACGTGTTGCAGAAGAGATCGCAGATCTTATAATGACGCGTTTTTCAGTGCCTTGGATCCGTATTCATTTATCTAAACCAGGTGCTGTGGTAAATGCACATAGCGTTGGGGTTGTGATTGAGCGAGGAAGAAAATGATCACCACCTATATTGGCGTTGGTTCCAATATTGCCCCTGAAAAACACGTAAAAGCCGCGATTGATGAATTAAAAGCATTAGGTGACGTTAGCAAGGTTTCGACAGTTTATGAAGCTGAACCTGTTGGATTCTCAAGTCATAATTTTTTTAATTTAGTGGTGGAATTAAACGTCACTCATTCATTGACTGAATTAGGTTCACTATTACGTGCAATCGAAATCAAATGGGGTAGGGAGCCTAATGCTCAAAAGAATCAAGACCGAACATTAGATCTGGATATTCTTTTGTATGGTGATTTGGTGTCTGAATCAGATCCTAAGTTACCGAGAGAGGACTTGTTTAAATTTGCTTTTGCTATTTTGCCTATGGTCGAGTTGAATCCCGATATTATTATCCCAAGTACTCAACAAACGATCAGCGAAATCTGGGCTGAGTTCCCTTATTCTCAGTCACTAAAACCGGCTTTATTAAATTTAACTTTTTAATGGAAAATCATGACCTATTTTGAAGCGTTTTTCCTCGCATTGTTGCAAGGGTTTACTGAGTTTTTACCAATCTCAAGTTCTGCTCATTTAATTCTTCCTTCTGCAGTGCTTGGCTGGGCAGATCAAGGACTAGCTTTTGATGTCGCAGTACATGTTGGTACATTAGCTGCGGTTATTATCTATTTTAGAAAAGAAGTCGTGACGTTATTAACGGCGTGGATAGGTTCGATTACTAAAAAAGAACATAATAAAGAATCTAAACTGGCTTGGTTGATTATATTAGCAACTATTCCGGCGGCTTTATGTGGTTTGTTATTTAAAGATTTTATTGAAGTGTACTTACGCAGTGCATGGGTGATCGCGACAACGACAATTGTATTTGGTCTTTTACTTTGGTGGGTGGATAAAAACTCAGAACTTGTGAAAGAGGAATATGAAATGACGTGGAAAAAAGCATTATTTCTAGGTATTGCTCAAGCAATGGCGATGATCCCAGGCACTTCTCGTTCTGGTATTACGATTACCGCTGCACTTTACCTTGGTTTTACCCGTGAAGCTGCTGCACGTTTTTCGTTTTTAATGTCTATCCCAATCATTACCTTAGCGGGTTCTTATCTTGGTCTGAAATTAGCACTCAGTGATATTTCAATTAATTTTGGTTTATTAAGTACTGGTGTGGTGGTTTCTTTTATTAGTGCTTATATCTGTATTCACTTTTTCTTGAAGCTGATTTCAAGCATGGGAATGACGCCGTTTGTTATCTATCGCTTGTTGTTAGGTACAGGTTTGTTTGCTTGGTTAATCTTTGCTTAGAAACTAGAGGCTATACGCTTCATTTGCAGGTTTCAGGTATATTCGGTTTTGATTTTCCTGAAACCTGAAACCTGAAACCTGAAACCTGAAACCTGAAACCTTGGCTTTTGCTTTTATAGTTTCTAGAGCGAAGCGTTCTAGTTAGCGTAGCGTATAGCTTATTTGATATCTAACTTACTCTTCACTGCTTCAATTCGTCTTTTACTCAACTCTTCTCTAATCTCAGCGCCTTTAAATCCAGCAGCAACCACTTCTTTTACTTCCACACTTTTTGCAGCATCAAACGCCATTTCAAAACGTGCTTTTTGTGGGTATGGCTCAGACTCTAATCCTAATCGACCCGCATGATCGGCTTGGCAGCAGAGTAAGATAGGCTCTAAGCGTTCAGGTTTACGCCATACATCCATTTTATCGAGTATTTTAATGAAGGTTTGAGCACGAAGCTCTGAGGCTCTATGGATATTAGTATGGTGTTCACAAACCAGTAGTGCTAGATCGCGGTACTCATTAGGGACTTTAACTCGTGCACAGAGCGTTTTAATCAGTTTAATACCAGTATGGCAATGCATTTTATGACTTGGCCATTCTGATTCTGGCGTGATGCCTTTTCCTAAGTCATGGACTTGAGCGGCAAAGCGAGTCGGTAAATCGTGGCTTAATAATGCAGCCTGTTGAGCAACCATTAGAGTGTGAATTCCAGTATCAATTTCAGGGTGCCATTTTTCTGGTTGAGGTACACCAAATAATGCATCCAACTCTGGTAATACAACAGCGAGAGCGCCACACTCTTTTAATACTGAAAGAAAAATCTCAGGGTGCTGACTCGATAGAGACTTCTCCCATTCTTGCCATACGCGCTCTGGCGTTAAGTGAGACAACTCTCCGCTGTCTACTAAGGTTTTCATTAAGAGCATCGTTTCTGGTGCAATCGTGAACCCTAGATAATGAAAACGAGCTGCAAATCGAGCGACGCGTAGTACGCGTAATGGGTCTTCCACAAAGGCATCAGAAACGTGGCGTAATAGACGATTGGTTAGATCTTCTTGCCCATTATAGGGGTCAATTAATTCACCACTATCGGATTGGGCGATAGCATTAATGGTAAGGTCACGGCGCAGCAAGTCTTCTTCTAGAGTTACATCTGGCTCGGCATAACAGGTAAACCCTTTATAACCTTGACCACTTTTACGCTCTGTTCTTGCTAGTGCATATTCTTCTTTAGTTTTTGGGTGTAGAAATACGGGAAAATCTTGTCCAACGGCTTGATAGCCAAGTGAACCCATCTCGTTAGGTGTAGAGCCAACGACGACCCAGTCTTTGTCTTTTACATCAATATTGAGAAGCGAATCTCGAACTGCACCACCAACTAAATAAATATTCACGTTTTGCCCTACTCGTTGCCAAGATAAAGAGAACTTTCTTTACTTTCTTAGCTCCAATGATACCGTGCAATCATAGGTTTTCGACTTTTTATTCCATGTTTATTTTTGTAATTATTCTGATAAGGCAAACCCCACTCTTATGTACCAAGATTTTTTTGGCTTTAATGAACTACCGTTCTCAATGACGCCCAATGCACGTTTTCTCTATTTGAGTGAACGTCATAAAGAAGCGATGAACTACTTATTGTCTGGGCTAGGGCGAGGTGGTGGTTTTGCGTTGTTGACAGGCGAGGTGGGTACAGGAAAAACTACTGTATCAAGAGTTTTATTCTCTAAACTGGATAAGAAAATTCATCTGGCTTTAGTATTAAATCCTACGTTTAGTGCACAAGAGCTACTTGAAGCAATTTGTGATGAGTTAGAGATCCCTTATGTTGATAACTCCTCTTTAAAAGGGTTAACTGATGCTATTGTTCATTTCCTTAAAAGTGAAAGAGAAAAAGGATTTGAAACAATCGTTGTTATTGATGAAGCCCAACATTTGTCTCCAGATGTGTTAGAACAATTACGCCTATTAACCAACTTTGAAACAGACAGTGATAAACTACTTAAAGTACTTCTTATTGGGCAGCCAGAATTACAGCAAAAGTTACAGCAAACTAATTTACGTCAATTAGCTCAACGTATTACCGCTCGCTATCATTTATTACCATTAACACCTCAAGAGATTGAGCATTACATTGCTCATCGTTTAACTATTGCAGGAGGCTCTCTCTCTCTCTTTCCTGCATCAGTGATAAAGAAAATAGCACGTAACTCTAATGGGATACCACGCTTAGTTAATCTATTGTGTGATAAAGCCTTATGGGTTAGTTATCAGAATGGTAATAAAACGGTTAATATTCAAGCGGTAGATCGAGCCTGTGAGCTTGTGCTGGATTGGCAATTGATAGCAGATATTAATGTAAAGCCGAAATTCTCTTTTTCGTTCATTTCTGTAATAACTGCTGTGAGCCTTTCTATTATCTTAAGTATCGGTAGTTATCATTTTTTGCCTAACTATTTAGAGAGTAAATATCCTACAGAACTCCCTGTTATTGAGGCACCACTTCAAGGTTTTCACTCTCAATCTCAGGCATTGCAGCAATTATTGTCAATATGGGGATATTCGACTACGTCGTTTCAAGCTAACTGTACCAATAGCCAGAAAGCACAACTGTATTGTTTAGATAATAATGGAGATTTAGAGGATTTATTAGCAATTAATCGCCCTGCTATCGTTTGGCTTCAACTTGATTCAGGAAGAGAGTTATTAGCTGTTCTTTATCGAGTAGATTCGAAAGGAGTTGAACTGCTCTTGCCTTCTCAGCGAGTTGAAGTTTCTCATCCATGGTTTGAGCAGCATTGGAATGGTGCTTATCTTCAATTATGGCAAAAACCGATTATCACAGAGAGAGCAATGAAGCGTGGTGATAAAGGCGAAGCCATTATAGAGCTAAATCGTTTACTATCTTCAGCGTTAGAGCAACCGATAACAAATTCGAATTCTTTTAGTAAAAATACAGAGCAACAAGTAAAGGAGTTCCAAGGAGTGTTTGGTTTAGTTACTGATGGGATTGTCGGTTCAAGTACATTAATGTGGTTAGACAGTGTTGTGAATATTAAAGCTCCATTGCTTCAAGGAGGAGAGTAAGTGTTATTTTTACGTTTACCATTATGGAGCTGGTGTGCAGTGACAATATTGCTACCATTGAGCATATCTCTCTATATAGCTTTGCCTTATTATCAGGTAGAGCAGCAAGATAGCGAGTCCTTTGCTCCTACTTATACTGTTTTGGAATACCCTGAGTTTGAAACAGAAAAATTACCGATGAGAGTGAATGGTTTTTCGTTAACATCATCAAATAACGAGAATATTCCGTCAGGAGTTAATTCAACACTACATGGCACGTCTAAAGTAGTGGAGAAAAAGAATAACCCAGAACTTGATATTGCTGATCTAGACTTGTCTGGCTTATCTCCAGAGTTAGCCGCACGTTTTGAATTTGTTTTGAATGAACCAATAGAGGAGCAAGAAGCGCATGTGGTATCTAAAGATATAGATCAAGCATCTTATTTAGAGTTAGATAAAAGGGGCTCTCAACTTATAGGGCGTTTACCTCCATTGAACTTTCAAACTCATAACTACACCTCAAAACCAAGTCGTCGTTGGGTAAAAGTAAACGATAAAGAAGTCAATATCGGTGGGAGTATTTCAAATGGAGTTATATTATTAGAAATTAACCCAAGAGATGTAGTGATTGAATTTCAAGGAAAAAAAATAGAAGTTCCCGCTTTGTATGAGTGGAAGGGGTGAG
This sequence comes from Aliivibrio wodanis, assembly GCA_000953695.1. Taxonomy (GTDB): domain Bacteria; phylum Pseudomonadota; class Gammaproteobacteria; order Enterobacterales; family Vibrionaceae; genus Aliivibrio; species Aliivibrio wodanis. The sequence continues at coordinate 416,058 of LN554846.1, forward strand.
GGTAACTTCGGAAGGTTAGATATAAAAAAGCTCAGAACGAATCTGAGCTTTTTTAACATCAATATATTGATTAAGACCAACCGTTTGGTTTCTTTTTGCGACTAGGGATCATATGAGGCAGTAATAAACCGAACAATAGACCAATACCTGCAACACCGCCACCGTACATAAAGTATTTAAGCAGTAAATCTTCTTTTTGCGTATCTAGTTTTGCGCGTAACTCACGAACTTCAGATTGAGAGCTAACTAGTTGATTATTTACATCGCTATAGCTCTGTTCTAAATCTTGCATTTGTTGATTACGTTGAGTCAAACTATCAGCTAAGCCTGCTTTCTCATCATTTGCTGCTTTACGAGCATTAGCCAGTTGTGTTTTTACTGACGTAAGTTCAGCTTCAACTTTAGGTAAGCGCTCACCAAGACCTGATTGACGAGAAACAAATTTAGTTTCAACCCAACCTTTGCGGCCTTTAGAATCAATAATCTGTGTGAATCCAGACCCTTTATTTACTGATAGTTGACTAATGCGATCGCCCGCGTTGACACTACCAATAATTTTATATTGGTTACTAGGGCCTGAGTGCATATAAGTAAATAGGTTATCTGATATATAACGAGTTTGAGCTTGTGCTGGTGTAGCAATAGCCCAAGCCAGTAGAATTAGACTAATAAAATGCTTCACAATACTATTCCTTTGAAAATTGGTCTTGAATCGTCTAGCGTCGATTTGATTGAGAGCGCTTTATCATCGATTCGAATTAAGTTATAGATACTAAAAATATTTGGGCTTAGATGCAAGAAAAGAGGAGATTTTACTCTCCTCTTTGTGCAATTGTTTCAAAATTGAGTAGCTTATGCGCTAACGCCTACACCAAATATGGCTTGCATCATGTAATAGAATATAACCGCTAATAATGCACCAGCAGGAAGAGTAACAACCCAAGATGCCACGATATTACGTACCACACCTAAGTTTAATGCTCCAATACCACGCGCAAAGCCTACACCTAAAACAGCACCAACAAGAGTTTGTGTCGTTGAGATAGGTAGACCAGTACCTGATGCTAATACTACAGTAGAAGCTGTCGCTAACTGAGCTGCAAAACCACGACTAGGTGTTAGTTCAGTAATACCAGTACCTACTGTTGCCATTACTTTATGGCCTAATGTTGCAAGACCAACCACGATACCAATACCACCTAGAGGAAGGATCCACCAAGCGATAGATGTTTTTGAAGCGATTTCACCTAAATTTTCAACAGTTGAAACAACAGCTGACAATGGACCAATCGCATTAGCAACATCATTAGAGCCATGAGCAAATGCCATTGCACACGCGGTAATTACCATTAATGTACTGAAGATGCTTTCTACACCAGTAAAGCCACGGCTGTCTTTTTCATCATTTACAGTATTTGCAAATTTACGAGAAATATAAACATAGCCACCTACCATTACTAATGCAGAGAACGCAACAGAAGCAACCCATGCTTCGCCATTAGATAGATGAAGACCAACGTGCTTTAGACCTTTTTTGATAGTAACAAGTGCAATAACCATAGTGGTGATGAACATGTACACAGGAACAAAACGTTTCGCATTCATTAATGGCTTATCAGTATCAAATATCAGTCGTTGAGCACTGATAAAGATCATATAGGCGAAAATACCAGAGATAAGAGGTGTAATTAACCAACTACCAACGATACCTTGAACAGAAGCCCAATCAACAGCTTCGGTACCTACTGCAACACACGCAAAACCGATGATAGCACCGATGATAGAGTGGGTTGTTGATACTGGCCAGCCCATGTAAGAAGCAAGTAGTAACCACGTACCCGCAGCAAGAAGCGCTGACATCATGCCATAAACTAAAACTTCAGGTTGGTGAGCGAAAAGAGAGGTGTCGATAACCCCTTTCCTAATTGTATCTGTAACTTCACCACCAGCAAGGTATGCCCCTGCAAATTCGAAGATCATAGCAATGATGATCGCTTGTTTTACTGTTAGTGCTTTAGACCCTACAGAGGTGCCCATTGCATTGGCGACATCATTTGCACCAATACCAATAGCCATAAGGAAGCCGAAGAAGGCTGCAACTAAAATAAGGGTCGTGCCGTAGTTAGCAAGAATATCCATTGTATTACCTGTTACTGAATCACAAACTTATGAGCGAGATAGCATCAGTTCTAAACGAGAACCAACACGCTGTGCTTGGTCGGCAATGCCACCAACCCACTCAAGAATTTTATAAAGGAACATAACATCGATCGGATTGTATTTGTGCTCGATGCTCATGAGTTGCTGGCGCAGTTGAATTTGCAATTCGTCAGTATCATCTTCAATGATATCTAGCTTATTGATCATCTCTGCTACCAAGGTGACTTCGCGTCCTTTAAAGCCAGTTTCTAATAGCTCATCCAATTCGCTGATTACTTCTTGCGCTTGACTAGCCGCATCTAAACAACGTTGAACATAAGCTAAAAATGCTTCCTGCATAGAACTTGGAATTTCAAGTTGGCGACCAACAACGCGACCTGCGATGTCTTTAGCCAAATTTGCGAGTTTATCTTGCTGAGTTAATAGACCGAGCATATCAGTACGATCAACAGGCATGAATAACCCACGAGGAAGTTTCAAACGAATTTCTCGTTTTAACACATCCGCTTCTTTCTCTAAATGAGAAATTTGAGCACGAAGTTCACTCGCTTTTTCCCAATCACCAGTTGCACACGTTTCGAAAAACGGAATAAGCAGTGAGCAGCATTCATTGACACAAACAACGTGACGCTGCAAAGGTTTCATTGGGGACTTTGCGAATAACCCCATAATAGTATTTACTGGCATGGTTTCTTAACCTATAAAACAAGTACCTAATGGTGAATTGTTAGACGATGGCCATAAAGGCGCGAATGTTAACCCAATCCCACTATCAATAAAACTACTTTAGATCATGGTTTGGGCATTATTTCTAGCTTGATACCGAACAGTTTAAGCCATATCCTTGGAAAGACAACGGTTATGAGGTCATTATGGAAACTGAAATAGAACTGAAATTTTTTGTTTTTCCTGAATTTGTAGACACAATTATAGATAAAATATCAGATGCTAAAGTCATAGAGCAGAGTTGCTTGAACCTAGGTAACATCTATTTTGATACTCCTGAACAGCATCTTCGAAAGCATGATACAGGGCTACGAATTCGTCGGTTTAATGATGAACGTATTCAAACATTAAAAACGGCGGGCCGTGTTGTAGCAGGATTGCACCAACGTCCAGAATACAATGCAGAGCATGATAGTGATGTTCCAAATGTTCATTTACACCCTAAAGATGCTTGGCCTGATGATATTGCTTTAGATGATCTTCAAGAGCAGCTTTTTCCTCTATTCTCAACCAATTTTATTCGCCAGCAGTGGCTTGTCGCTATGCCTGATGGCAGTGAAATTGAACTGGCTTTTGATCAAGGAGAAGTGGTTGTTGGTGAGAAAACGACACCTATCTGTGAGGTAGAGCTCGAGCTTAAGTCTGGTCAAACAGATGCACTATTTACACTAGCTCGCGATTTATGTAGCTCTGGTGGTATGCGTTTGGGAAACCAAAGTAAAGCGGCTAAAGGGTATCGCCTGGCGATGGATGCTCCTGCTGATAAGGTAAAACCACTAACTTTAGTTAGAACAGAATCATCAGACAGTGTTGAGACGTGTTTTGTTAACTCCTTAGAACACGCTTTATCTCATTGGCATTACCATGAGCAAATTTATATAGATACTCAAGATAAGTTTGCACTTCAAGAAATCCGTATTGCTATTGCCTTTTTAAGACAGATCTTTTTAGTATTTGGTGAAATGGTGCCAAAGCGCGCAAGTGAGTTGTTGCGTCAAGAATTAAAGTGGCTTGAAGAGAAACTTCATTGGTTGGATAAGTCAGAGCATCTAGATTATTTAATTGAAGAAAAAGGGAATGTACTTAGAAAGTTAGATGCACGTAAATTTCTCGTCGCTCGTTTAAAAGAGAGTGCTGCGGCATTACCTAATGAAGATGAAATGCTTTCATTATTGATGTCTGATCGTTATTGCAGTTTATTGTTGGATTTAAGTCGTTGGATTTTAACGCGAGATTGGCAACCGTTTTTAGATGATAAAAAACGTCAAGTACTCCAAGAGTCGATAGATAGCCATTCAGGTATTTTACTCGATCGGACATGGGAATCGTTAGACGCTGCATTTTCCTCTTCAAATCAGCTACTGCCTGTTGATTACTTTAAGCAAAAAATGCGCTTACGTCGAAACTTAATGACAGGAACTTGTTTTGCTCTTATTTATGATGATGAGAGAAGAAAAGGTTTCCGCTTACCTTGGCTTGATTTATTGCAAGGCATTGATGACTTGATGAGTTTAGAGCCATTGAGAACTCGAGTTGAGCTATTGGAAAATGAAGAGGAACGTGAACAACTAGAACGTTGGCTTCTTCGTCAAGAGCGTTCAATTTTACATGCTATGGAGCAAACCCGTAAAGCTGGGCTAGAGTATCCTCCTTATTGGCAGTAATTTTCGTTAGTTAATAGATAGTGATTTAAAAGAAGAGAGGTTATTACTTCTCTTTTTTATTTTTTATTTGTTCTAATCCTTTTAGGATTTCGGCTTGCTGCTGTAAAATTTGATTGAGCTTCTCATCTCGATCATGCTGTTCTTTTTGTTCGTGTTTTTTTTGTTCAATCTGTGATGGTTCGGTAATGATGGAGGTGATTAAGCCTGAGATCATACCGAAAATACCAACACCAGATATAATGATGATTACGGCTAACATTTTACCTGCCACTGTCACAGGATAGTGGTCACCATAGCCAACGGTTGATATTGTCACAAAAGCCCACCATAACGCATCTCCTGCGGTTTGAATGTTAGCCTCTGGATCTGGACCTTCAAACATTAGCATAAAGACAGAACCTAGTGAAATAAGGGTAACCATCAAAACTAAAATCGATGCAATCGTGGCTTCTTTTCTGTTTGATTGCAGCTGCTTTAAAAGAGACTGGCTAGATCGCAGCAGACGGAAAACTCGCAAAATATGGAATACACGTGCATACCGGACTGGTTCAATAATTGGAATGCTGGCAATAAAATCAACCCAATGCTCTTTTAAATATTGAACTCGTTGCTTACTACGAAAGAGATCAATAGATAACTGGAAGAGAAAGAGCGCACAAATAATGGTGTCGAGTGTGATAAGCATGGCTCGACTGTTGTGATCCAGTGGTGCGAACAGCAAGCTTGAGATCACAATTAATGATAAAAACGATAATACCAATGACATTAAGCTCATAGGGTAAAGGTCAATTTTGTTATTATTCATATTAATTATTTATGTACTTCTGCCGTTGTAATGTAGATGATGTCTAGTTGGGTGATATGACTTTGTATCATGCACTAAAAAAATTAATTCTGAAAGTAATGAGGGAAAGTATGACAACAATAGCGTTTAAGCCATGGGAAAGGTTAGTGACTGATGTAAAGTTGGTTCCTAAACTAATCCTATTAATGGTGTTTAGTACTGTGCTTTTAGTTACTAAGCAGCTATGGGATGCGAATACTTTTTACCAATCGGTTATTACGATTCAGAAAGAACGAGCGCAAGAATCAGCGATTGCTAATGCAGAACTTATCAATGGTATTTTAAATCATAAACCTGGCGGTAAAGAATTGGCAGGTGAAGCTATCTCTATTCAATCAAAAGCTTGGACTGAAGGTAATTACATTTATGTAATTGATCGTGAAAGCGGCAAAGTATTTGGACACAGCAGAGCACAATCAATCTCTTCTTTATCGGATTCTATTGATAATGGCTCTTCATTAAAGCAAATGCTTGGAAGCCTATCGTCTCAAGAAGCTTATTCAATTAATGATTACACTCGTTATGAGTTTGCTAAGAAAGTACCGAACCATAACTGGGTAGTTGTCGCCTCTCAAAGTGCAGAGAGTGCAGAGCAATATTATCAAGACTATTTGGTTCAGGTGATCTGGCAAACCTTGGCAATGATTGCTGCTTTCATGGTTATCTTACTGAGTGCATCAAGTATCATGCTACGTCAAATGAAGTATTTAAATACTTCAATGAAACAGATTGCAGGGCAAAACCTTTCAGAACCAGTAGAAATGAACTGTAAAGATGAGTTTGGTGATTTAGCAAGAGAATTAAATAAAACACGTTTGCAGTTGAAATCAGTAGTAGAAGCACAATTGTCAGCATCGCAAGAGTTAGCGGGTTTGACTGAAGTGATGACTATCAGTATGGAAGGAACAAAAGAAGCGGCTCAAGAAGAGTTTGCTGAAATTGACCAACTGGCAACAGCGATGAGCGAGATGAGCTCAACAGTGCAAAATGTAGCGGATAATGCACGTAATGCATCTGCAGGAACCGAGCAAGCACAAGCGCAAGCTAAAGTAGGCCAAGAGTTTGTTGAAGGTACGATTGTTAAAATTCAAGCCTTATCTGGTGATATTGCCGCTTCTGCTGAAGTGGTGAATCAAGTTGAAGAACGCGTTGTTTCGATTAGCTCAGTGGTTGAGACTATTCGTGGGATTTCAGAACAAACGAACTTACTGGCATTGAATGCGGCGATTGAAGCGGCTCGTGCCGGTGATGCTGGTCGTGGTTTTGCTGTGGTTGCAGATGAAGTAAGAAATCTAGCACAGAGTACACAAGGTGCAACGGTTGAGATCCAAGAGATGATTACTCAGTTACAAAACAGTGCTAATCAAGCTGTCGATCTGATGGAAAAAAGTGTGGTTGAAGCCGCTGAAGGTGTTGAGCTAGTAACAAATGCGGGAACAGAGTTAGAAAGTATTGTAAACCAAGTGAATAATATCAATGAAATGAATTTCCAGATAGCAAGTGCCGCCGATCAACAAAGCAGTGTTGCCACTGAAATGGATCAAAACTTAGCGAATGTTCGTGAGTTGGTGGAAGCGTCGGTTATGGTAATGACTGAGCTAACTGAAACTTCAGAAGAAATGCAGCAAAATGCAGAAGAATTAGAAGCCAAAATGAAAGTATTTAAGATTTAATTCATCTTACTTTGATCTTATTAACGCCTGCACTCTGTTGTAGGCGTTTTTGTTTGCGGCTAAAACTAAATTTTGGCACAGTATAAGCAGTTTGATTCGTTTGTTTAGTGTAACGAACATCATGGAATTTTTGATAAGGAATATCATGTCTTTGCCATCATCATTAAGCTCGTTAGCTGAGCGTCGTCATCAAGAGTTAACTCACCTTAATCATATTCAAGCTTGGCCAGAGTCTTTACAGCAATCGCTGCTAATTGCACTTGGCTGTAGTGATTTTTTACATGAAGCTTTTCAGCAAGATGAATATTTGTGTCAGTATTTTCCTAGTATGTTTGATGAGAGTGATCGCAGCGAAGATTACCGTTCTCGATTACAAGATAATTTATCAAAATGCAGTGATGAAAATGGATTAATGCGAGAACTTCGATATTTTCGTCGCAGAGAAATGGCTTATATTGCATGGCGAGATTTTACTCATGAGTATTTCCCTCGTTGTGATTGGTCTTTAGAAGTAAGCTTATCTCATTTGTCTTTATTAGCTGAAGCCCTAATCGTTGAGTCATATCAATGGCTGTATAAACAAGCCTGTATTGATTGGGGAACCCCGAAAAACGCACAAGGTGAAGAGCAACCTATGCTTATCATTGGGATGGGAAAATTGGGTGGTGGTGAGTTAAATTTCTCTTCAGATATCGACTTGATTTTTACTTATCCTGAAAATGGAGAGACGGAAGGTGCACGCCGCAGTATTGCTAATGCACAGTTCTTTACTCGCTTAGGGCAAAAAATTATTAAAGCGTTAGATCAAACAACCTTTGATGGGTTTTGTTATCGCGTTGATCTACGTTTACGTCCTTTTGGTGAGAGTGGACCTTTAGTGATGAGCTATGCGGCTTTAGAGGATTATTACCAAGAGCAAGGTCGAGACTGGGAACGCTACGCGATGATCAAAGCGCGTGTTATGGGTAAGGAAACCTACAGTCATTATCAAGAACTGCGTCAAATGTTACGCCCATTTGTTTTCCGTCGTTACATTGATTTTGGTGCGATTCAAGCGTTGCGCCGTATGAAATCAATGATCACAACCGAAGTTCGTCGTCGAGGGCTGAATGATAATATTAAACTTGGCTCTGGTGGTATTCGAGAAGTTGAATTTATAGCTCAAGTATTTCAACTTATCCGTGGTGGTCGAGAGCCTTCTTTGCGTGGTCGCGGATTATTAGAGACATTAGACGCAATTAAAGAATTGGGGCAGTTAACCGCTCAAGAGGTGGATGACTTAACAACGGGTTATCGTTTCTTACGTCGTTTAGAGAACTTATTACAAGCGATTGGAGATAAGCAAACTCAGACATTACCAATGGACGAGAGGGATCAATCTCGCCTTGCTTTTGCAATGGGAATGGCTGATTGGAATGAGCTCTATGATGCGATTCAAACGCAAATGAATACCATACATGCTGTATTTGAAAACTTGATTGGTGATGATGAGGAAGAGTCTGAAAACAGCATTGATAAGTCGTATGTAGAGCTGTGGGATATGGCGCATAACCCTGAAGTACTTGAGAATATTTTACAAGAACTGAACGCTGAACAAGCGGAGCAACTGACCCGTCATATTATTGAATTCAAAGGGGATTTGAAGAAAAAAACATTAGGGCCTAGAGGGCGTGAAGCGATCACTCACTTAATGCCTAAATTGTTCAGTATTGTGATTAGCCGAGAAGATGCAAGTGATACCTTACCGCGCTTAACTAAGCTTATTCAAGCCATTGCCACCAGAACGACTTATCTAGAGCTGCTTGATGAGCACAGCGGAGCATTGCAACATCTGGTTCGCCTGTGTGCAGCAAGCCCAATGGTGGCAGAGCAATTAACTCGTTACCCAATATTATTGGATGAATTATTGGATATAAATCAACTTTATAACCCAATTGAGTTGAGCCAATATAAAATTGAATTGCATGAATTTCTTGCTCGTATCCCTGAAGATGATATGGAACAGCAGATGGAGGCTTTACGCCAATTTAAGCAAGTCTGTTTATTAAGAATAGCAGCTTCAGATATTGCTGGTGGACTCTCTTTAATGAAAGTAAGTGATCACTTAACCTATTTATCGGAAGCTATAGTTGAGTCGGTAGTAAATCAAGCGTGGTTACAGGTGACTGAGAAGTTTGGTGAACCAACTCATCTTGAAGGTCGAGACAGTAAAGGCTTTGCTGTGATCGGGTATGGCAAGGTTGGTGGCTGGGAATTAGGTTATAACTCGGATCTTGATATTGTCTTTATGCATGATTGCGATACGAATACTTACACTAACGGAAAAAAAGAAATTGATGGTCGTCAGTTCTATCTACGGTTAGCACAACGAATTATTCATATTTTCTCTGTACGTACCTCTTCTGGTATTTTGTATGAAGTGGATACTCGTTTGCGTCCATCAGGCGCATCAGGGTTATTAGTTAGTACTAGTGAAGCGTTTGATGAATATCAACGAGAAGATGCATGGACTTGGGAGCATCAAGCCTTAGTTCGTGCTCGTATGATCTATGGTGATAGCGCGCTACAATCGGCGTTTAATACAACGCGCCATGATATTCTTTGTTTAGCGAGAAATGAGAAAAAATTGCAGCAAGATGTCGCTGAGATGCGAGAAAAAATGCGAGGTCATTTAGGCGGAAAAAAAGCAGGACGCTTTATGCTTAAACAAGATGCAGGTGGTATTACTGATATTGAGTTTTTAGCACAGTATTTAGTTTTGAATCACAGTCATCAAGCATCTAAGCTAACTCGCTGGTCTGACAATGTTCGTATTTTTGAAAGCTTTGCTGAGCAGAATGTAATGAGTGAAGAGTTATCTCAATCATTAATTCATGCTTATTGTGTAATGAGAAATGAGATCCATCATCGTAATTTATTAGGCTTCGATGCAGATGTTGCTGATACTAGCTTTGATGAAGAACGAAGAGCGGTAGTAACTGCTTGGAATCACTGGTTTAGTTAGTAAGTATTACTTAACTATTCGTTTACTATTACTAAGTTGGCGCAGAACTTGTGTAAATGCTACCATTTGACACAGAATATTTTTATAAACAGTCTGAACCAATAGTGGTGGAAATTTACTGTTTATTACCCGGAGAAGAAAATGAAACCTACACTGCCTAATTATGATCAATCCGGTGTATTGATTATTGGTGACGTAATGCTTGACCGCTATTGGGGTGGTCCAACAAATCGTATTTCACCAGAAGCACCAGTACCAGTTGTAAAGGTCGATAATATTGAGGAGCGTCCAGGCGGTGCTGCCAATGTAGCGATGAATATTGCTGCGCTAGGTGGCGATGCTCACCTTGTAGGTTTAGTTGGTGATGACGAACCAGCAAAGGCGTTAACAGCGACGTTGAACTCACTGAAAGTACATTGTGATTTTGTTTCTCTTCCTGACTTTCCTACGATTACAAAATTGCGAGTAATGAGTCGTGGTCAACAGCTCCTTCGTCTTGATTTTGAAGAGAGTTTCCATGATGTCCCTGCTGAACCCCTTATTAGTCGTATGCAAGCGACGTTATCAAAAGTAAAAGCAGTTGTATTGTCTGATTATGCTAAAGGCGCACTAGAGCATGTGCAACTAATGATTCAAGAAGCACGTAAAGTTAATGTTCCTGTATTTATCGATCCGAAAGGTGCAGATTTTGAACGCTACCGCGGTGCGACATTATTAACGCCAAATATGCTTGAGTTTGAAACGGTTGTAGGAAAAGTAAAAGATGAAGATGATTTGGTGGTTAAAGGCCAGAAAATCATTGAAGATTTTGATTTTGAAGCGTTATTGGTAACACGAAGCGAGCATGGTATGACTTTACTTCGTCGTGATATGGAACCATTGCATTTACCAACGCTAGCTCGTGAAGTCTTTGATGTTACTGGCGCTGGTGATACAGTTATTTCTGTATTGGCGGCATCAGTCTCAACAGGTAAGCCACTAGATGAAGCGTGTGCATTAGCTAATGCTGCTGCAGGTGTTGTGGTTGGTAAACTTGGTACATCTACATTATCAACGATTGAACTCGCTGAAGCGATTCATGGAAGCCAAGATTCTGGTTTTGGTATCATCAATGAAGAGTTACTAATTAGTGCAGTGAAGCAAGCTCGTGCTCGTGGTGAACGAGTGGTAATGACTAATGGTTGTTTTGATATCTTGCATGCTGGTCATGTTTCTTATTTGAACCATGCAGCAGAATTAGGTGATCGCTTAATTGTTGCGGTTAACACCAATGAATCAGTACAGCGTTTGAAAGGCCCCGGTCGTCCTATTAACCCAACGGATCGTCGTATGGCGGTATTGGCTGGTTTAGGTGCGGTAGATTGGGTTGTACCTTTCTCTGAAGATACTCCACAGCGCTTAATCTCAGCGGTATTACCAACGATGTTGGTGAAAGGTGGCGATTACGCGATTGAAGATATTGCAGGTGGAGCAGAGGTGATTGCTGCTGGTGGTGAAGTAAAAGTCTTGAATTTTGAAGATGGCTGTTCAACCACTGGTATTATTGAAGCGATTAAAGGTGGTAGAGGCTAGTTGAAACTAGGCACCAATAGCTAGTTATCTTTGAATCAGTATAAAAAAGCCACATTATTAAAGTAATGTGGCTTTATTTATTTTAGTTTATTTAGCTTGAGTTGTTTTACTCGCTTTTAAGCCCATATTGATATCTACAACATCTTGCTCACTTAATGTACCTACTGCTTGTTTTAGCTGTAGTACACTCAGGATGTAATCGTAACGAGCATTTGCTAGGTTACGGTTAGCATCGAATAGACGGCGAGTAGAATCTAGTACATCAACAATAGTACGAGTACCAACATCAAAACCTGCTTCAGTTGCTTCTAATGCAGAATTTGCAGAAATAACCGTTTGTTCATAGGCTTTTAAAGCACCAATAGAAGCATTGATGTTGTTGTTGTAAGCTCGTACATTTCTTGTCACATCGCGGTAAGTCGCTTCTAAATCTTGGCTAGCAGCAACATATTTGAACTGAGCTTGATTTGTTTGTGAAGTAATGTTGCCACCAGTATACAGTGGAACAACTAAGTTGATGCCTGCATTGATGTCACTAGCATTGTAATCTTGAGCACTATTACTTTGGTCTGTGTAGTTATAACCAGCATCAAGCGTTAGTGATGGCATGTGACCAGAGCTTGCTAAAGAGATATTATCTTTAGCTACATCAGTACTGATACGAGCAGCTAATAAGCTTAAGTTCTTTTGTTGTGCTTCATCAATTAAACTATCTGATGATTGTTCAGATGGGCTTGCAGAGAAGCGATCAGTGTCGAGTACACTTAGTTCTGTGTGGCCTTGGCCTGTGATCACACGAAGTTCTTCATAACTGTTTACCAATTGGTTTTCAGTCAGTACTTCGTTTGCCAACACGCTATCGTATTGTGCTTGTGCATCATGAACATCGGTAATTGCAGATAAACCAACATCGAAACGTTGTTTAGTCTGCTCTAATTGACGAGCAACAGCTGCTTTTTCTGCACGAACAAACTCTAGGTTATCGTTGGCACGCAGAACATCAAAGTAAGCTTGTGCCACACGTAAAATTACACCTTGCTGTTCAGCAGCATAAGCAGAATCGGCTTGACGAGCACTTTTTTCTGCAATATCTAAGCTTACCCAGCTTGAACGTTGGTAGAGTTCTTGGGATAAAGAAACGCCGGCATTCAAACGATCATTTTCACGAGAGTCCATATCACTTCGTAGGATATTGTAACCCGCAGTTAAATTAATCTGAGGTAATAACGAACTTTGTGAAGAGTTGACCGCTTCAAAAGCTGCGTCTTTATTTGCAGCAGCTCTTAGTAATTGAGGGTCATTTTCTTTAGCTTGGTTATACACTTGTGCAAGGTCATCAGCAGCAGCTAAAGAGCTGAAACTACCTAGTGCGATACCAATAACAAGTGGAAGCAGTTTTCTCATTGTGGTCAGTCCTGCAAAATTGTTTTATATAATATAGTTCATAGAGTGTACCTTATCTCTCTATACCCTGGCTGTAAAGATTACGTTTTTTTACGTTCTGTTGATTTATATTATAGTAATATTGTGGAAAGCTTCTAAAAAAATGTAAGCATTATCATAAAAGTTGAGTTAATGAATTGTTGCTCTTATCGATGAATGATAAAACAGAGCGACAAATGAAGGAGAGCTACATGACAGCACCATCAAATACACAATTAAATAATCAATTTACTTCTGATGATGTTGAACTTTTGTCAAAAATATCACTTTATGATGGCTTTTTTAAAATGACAAAAGTTAGTTTTCGCCATCAATTATTTAAGGGTGGTTGGAGTGAAGTTATAGAAAGGGAGTTGTTTGAGCGCGGCCACGCAGTCGCTTTATTACCTTATGATCCTATTACCGATAGTGTTGTGTTAATTGAGCAAATTCGAGTAGGTGTTTTAGGTTCTGATTCCCCTTGGCAATATGAAATTGTTGCAGGAATGATAGATAAAGGTCAATCAGCAGAACAAGTTGCTATTCGAGAAACACAAGAAGAAGCTGGCATTAGTGTTTCTAATTTAGAGAAAATAACTCATTTTTACCCATCTTCTGGTGGTTGCACAGAAAGGCTCGATGTTTTTGTTGGACAAGTTGATGCGTCTAAAGCAACAGGTGTCCATGGATTAAAAGAGGAAGGGGAAGACATTCGAGTGCATGTTGTAACTCGAGAAGAGGCATATGCATTAGTTACTCGTGGTGTAATTGAGAATGCTGCCTCAATTATTGCGTTACAGTGGCTAGAATTGAATGTTTCGCGCCTGAGATTACAGTGGAATAGTAAATAACATGCGTAAATACCATGTTAATTTAGCAAGCTTAATGAGAGTTTATGAAACAAATTATGCTAAATTAGTCGCCCTATTACCAAAGAATGAAAAAATTGGGGCTGTTTTAAGCTATCAAGTGTGTTTACAGCAATACCAAATTAAAATAATAGAAGTAACGGTTTATACAACATTAGTTGAAGTTTATCAGATAGATGAGCAACCAATTTATCCTTTACCAAGGTTAACCGTACGACTTTATCATGACGCTAGAGTGGCTGAGGTGTGTGCTAGCCAACAGTTTTCATACATTAAAGCGAAATATGATTATCCAAATAAAAAAATGCTTCAAAAAGATGAGAAGCACCAATTAAACCAGTTCCTAAGTGACTGGCTGACGTTTTGTTTAAAAAATGGGATAAGCCAAGAGCCCATTTTTTTAGAAAAGAATTAAAAGGTTGTAGCTATTTTGCTCTCGGAAACATTACTTAATAATGAAGACAGCCCGATTAGGTTGTTACAAATAACAGATACTCATTTGTTTGCGCCCGAAGATGGTGCGCTTCTTGGCGTGCCTACCTTAAAAAGCTTTCGAGCTGTTGTTGATCAAGTTCAACAGCGTACGCCAGATTTTGATGCGATTTTAGCGACGGGCGATATATCTCAAGATCATACTGTACAGTCATATCAGCACTTTGTTGATGGTATTGAACCGCTAGAAAAGCCATGCTATTGGTTACCAGGAAATCATGATTATAAGCCAAGCATGAGTAATGTTTTGCCTTCTTCCCAAATTCAAGCGTGTGAGCATGTGCTTATAGGTCTGCATTGGCAGATTATTATTTTAGACAGTCAGGTTGTAGGTGTTCCTCATGGTTTACTATCATCAAAACAATTAATATTGCTCGATAATGCTCTTACTCAACATCCAGATCGCCATTCATTGGTATTACTGCATCATCATCCATTACCAGCAGGTAGTGCGTGGTTAGATCAACACCAACTAAAAGATAACCAAGATTTTTGGGATGTTCTTAATCAGCACAGTAATGTTAATGGCATTGTTTGTGGTCATATTCATCAAGAGCTTGATCGTAAGGTTAATGGCGTTCGTTTACTTGCGACCCCTTCAACTTGTGTTCAATTCCTGCCTGACTCTGATGATTTTGCATTAGATTCTCAAGCTCCAGGGTGGAGAACGTTTGAACTGTTTCCTAATGGTGTTATTGAGACTCAAGTTCATCGTTTAAATAACAGTGATTTTTCTGCTGATAGTGATGCCGGAGGATATTAGATGAAAAAGCCTAGTTTATTGCTTTATCTTCATGGCTTTAATAGCTCGCCATTATCCCATAAAGCACAGGTTATGGTGAGTTATTGTAAAGAATATCGCTCAGACATCCATGTGGTCGTACCTAAGCTGCCTCCTTATCCTCACGAGTCAGCACAATACCTAACCGCGTTAATTGAACAATATAAATCAGATTATCAAATAGGTTTAGTTGGTAGCTCACTAGGTGGCTACTTATCTACTTGGCTAAGTGAGCAATATGGATTTAAAGCAGTTTTGGTTAATCCTGCGGTGAAGCCTTATGAACTACTGGCTGATTATTTAGGTAAGCAAGTAAACCCATACTCCCAAGAAGAATATGTGTTAGAAGAAAAACACATGATAGAGCTGCTAGGATTGAGAGTTGATCAGATCCAATCACCAAATAGTTTATGGCTATTGCAACAAGAAGGTGATGAAGTTCTTGATTACCGTGAAGCGTTAGAAAAATACATTGGTTGTAAGCAGACAATAGAAAAATCGGGTGATCATAGTTTTGTTGATTTTGAGCGTTACCCTGAACAAATTATTCAATTTCTAAATTTATAGTTACTGTTTCTCTACTCGAGAGATACAGTATCTATACAATCTTTAATACAAAGCCACATATTTTAGGGGGAATGGAGCCCTTTGCTTGACTTTCCTCTCTCCCTTTCAGACTATGTGACAAATTTTAAGAAGCCTTCCGAGATATGACTGAACAATATAATGCAGGAGCCATAGAGGTTCTAAATGGCCTTGAGCCCGTTCGTCGCCGTCCTGGTATGTATACCGACACCGCTCGCCCAAACCATTTAGGGCAAGAAGTTATAGATAACAGTGTCGATGAAGCCTTAGCCGGACACGCGAAAAAAGTTGAAGTAATTTTACACGCCGATCAATCTCTTGAAGTGATTGATGATGGGCGTGGTATGCCTGTTGATATCCACCCGGTAGAGAAAGTGTCAGGTGTTGAACTGATCCTTTGTAAGTTACATGCTGGTGGTAAATTCTCAGGTAAAAACTACGAATTCTCAGGTGGTTTGCACGGGGTTGGTATCTCGGTAGTAAATGCCTTATCAAAGCGCGTAGAAGTCACTGTCCGTCGTGATGGTGAGATCTACGAAATTGCGTTTGAACATGGCGATAAAGTTTCTGATTTAACGGTTGTCGGCACTTGTGGTCGTCGTAATCGTGGTACTAGCGTACATTTCTGGCCTGATACAAGCTATTTTGATTCGCCGAAGTTCTCAGTTACTCGTCTTATTAATAATCTAAAAGCTAAAGCGGTATTATGCCCAGGGTTAGAGATTGTTTTTAAAGATAAAGTAAACGATAAAGAGCATCAATGGTGCTATGAAGATGGTCTTAAAGATTATCTTTTAGAAGGCGTGACTGGTTACACTTTATTACCAGAAGAACCTTTTACTGGTGCATTTTTAGGGAAAGGCGAAGCCGCAGATTGGGCGGTAACTTGGTTGCCTGAAGGTGGAGAACTGGTTTCTGAAAGCTATGTAAACCTTATTCCTACAGCACAAGGCGGTACGCACGTAAATGGCATGCGCCAAGGCCTTTTAGATGCAATGCGTGAATTCTGTGAGTTCCGAAATTTATTGCCGCGTGGTGTAAAATTAACTGCGGATGATATTTGGGATCGTTGTGCTTACGTTTTATCTGTTAAAATGCAAGATCCTCAATTTGCGGGTCAAACTAAAGAGCGCTTATCTTCACGCCAATGTGCTGCATTTGTTTCTGGTGTAGTTAAAGACGCTTTCAGTTTATGGTTGAATGAAAAACCACAAATTGCAGAACTGATTGCTGAAGCTTGTATTGCCAATGCACACCGTCGTATGCGAGCAGCTAAGAAAGTTGTTCGTAAGAAGATTGCATCAGGCCCTACATTGCCAGGTAAATTGACAGACTGTTCAATTCAAGATTTAGCTCGTACCGAACTTTTCTTAGTGGAAGGGGACTCGGCGGGTGGTTCTGCAAAACAAGCGCGTGATCGTGAATTCCAAGCGGTAATGCCACTGCGTGGTAAAATTCTAAACACGTGGGAAGTATCGGCAGACCAAGTATTAGCTTCCCAAGAAGTTCATAACATTTCAGTCGCGCTAGGTATTGACCCTGACTCAGACGATTTATCAGGCTTACGTTACGGTAAAGTTTGTATCTTAGCCGATGCCGATTCAGATGGTCTTCACATTGCGACTCTTCTATGTGCGTTATATCTGAAGCACTTCTCTTCTTTAGTTCGTGCCGGTCACGTTTATGTGGCAATGCCACCTTTGTATCGTATTGACTGTGGTAAAGAAGTCTTTTATGCCCTTGATGAAGCAGAGAAAGAAGGCGTTCTAGATCGCTTAAGCAATAAACGCGCAAAAATAAACGTACAACGATTTAAAGGATTGGGTGAGATGAACCCACTTCAACTTCGTGAAACGACCATGGATCCAAATACTCGTCGTCTGGTTCAATTAACCATTGATGACGATGAAAAGACCAATGAAATGATGGACATGCTTTTAGGCAAGAAACGTGCAGACGATCGTCGTGCTTGGCTACAATCTAACGGCGATCAGGCAGAGGTATAACAAATGAGTGCAGAAATGTCCTTAGAAGGTGTTGAACAGCTTCCGTTACGCAAGTTTACAGAAGACGCTTATCTAAACTATTCCATGTACGTAATCATGGATCGCGCATTACCTTATATTGGTGATGGCTTGAAACCCGTTCAACGTCGTATTATTTATGCGATGTCAGAGCTTGGTTTATCTGCGAATGCAAAATACAAAAAATCGGCACGTACGGTTGGTGATGTATTAGGTAAGTACCACCCACATGGTGACTCTGCTTGTTATGAAGCGATGGTACTAATGGCTCAACCGTTCTCTTACCGCTACCCACTGGTAGATGGTCAGGGTAACTGGGGTGCGCCGGATGATCCGAAATCGTTCGCAGCAATGCGTTATACCGAATCAAAATTATCGAAGTTTGCTGATGTATTGCTTGGTGAAATAAGCCAAGGTACGGTTGAATGGCAGCCAAACTTTGATGGCACGATGAAAGAGCCAAAGATCTTGCCTGCACGTCTTCCTCATATATTGCTGAATGGCATCATGGGTATCGCGGTTGGTATGGCGACAGATATTCCACCTCATAATGTGCGTGAAGTGGCGAATGCAACCGTACATTTATTGGATAATCCTAAAGCTGACTTAGATGAAGTGATGAACTTTATCCAAGGGCCAGATTACCCAACTGAAGCGGAAATTATTTCATCTCATACCGATATTAAGAAAATTTATCGCACTGGTCGCGGCAGCATTAAAATGCGTGCGGTATGGCATAAAGAAGGCAGTGATATTGTTATTACTGCATTGCCACATCAAGTATCAGGCAGTAAATTATTAGAACAAATTGCAAGCCAAATGCGAGCGAAGAAACTACCTATGGTAGAAGACCTTCGTGATGAGTCAGATCATGAGAACCCGACTCGTATCGTGATTGTTCCGCGCTCAAATCGTATTGAAGCTGAGCCATTAATGAATCATCTATTTGCTTCTACGGATCTTGAAAAAAGCTTCCGTGTGAACCTAAATATGATTGGTTTGGATTTACGTCCACAAGTTAAAGGCTTAGTTAGCATTCTTAATGAGTGGATTGAATTCCGTCGCACGACAGTTCGTAAGCGTTTACAACACCGTCTTGATAAAATCTTAGCTCGTTTGCATATTTTAGATGGTCTATTAGCTGCGTATTTGAATATCGATGAAGTTATCGAAATTATTCGTACTGAAGATAATCCAAAGCACGAGTTAATAACGCGCTTTGATTTATCTGAAATTCAAGCGGAAGCCATTTTAGAGATTAAACTTCGTCAGTTAGCCAAACTGGAAGAGATTAAGATCCGTGGTGAGCAAGATGAGTTAGCGAAAGAACGAGATCAACTTGAGAAACTATTAGGTTCAGAGCGTCGTTTAAGTACGTTAATTAAAAAAGAAATTTTAGCGGATGCTGAGAAGTTTGGTGATGATCGTCGCTCTCCATTAGTTGAGCGTGAAGAAGCGAAAGCATTAACAGAGCGTGATTTAATTCCAAGCGAAACGATTACTGTTGTTCTTTCTGATAAAGGTTGGATCCGTCATGCGAAAGGGCATGAAGTTGACCCAACTACGCTAAACTATAAGTCGGGTGATAAATACCTAGCTCATGCGAGAGGTAAGAGTAATGCTCCTGCCGTTTTCATGGGTAGTAACGGTCGAAGTTACGCATTAGAATCGCATACTTTGCCCTCAGCAAGAAGCCAAGGTGAGCCAATTACAGGCCGATTGAATATAACGGCAGGTAGCCAAATTACTCATGTTGTTATGGGTGAAGAAGAACAGTCGTGGTTAATCAGTTCAGATGCAGGTTATGGCTTTGTTTGTAAAGGCAGTGATTTATTGTCTAAGAATAAGAATGGTAAAACGTTACTTACGCTTCCTGAAAGTGCTTTAGTTATGAACCCTGAGACTGTTTCTGATTTAGACCGTGATGAGATTCTAGCTATTACTAATGAAGGCCGAATGCTTTTATTCCCTATTAAAGACTTACCTCAACTAAGTAAAGGTAAGGGTAATAAAATCATTAATATTCCGGCGGCCCGTTCTAAATCTCGTGAAGAGTTTTTATCTCATTTATTATCGTTACCACAAGGTGCAACTATTACCTTGTATGCAGGTAAGCGTAAGTTAGGTTTGAAACCAAGTGATTTAGATAACTTCCGTGGTGAACGTGGTCGTCGTGGTACTTTGTTGCCAAGAGGGTTGCAACGAGTGACTCGTATTGATGTTAATGGCGAAAGTACTTCGGTCGAAGTGGAAGATAAAGAGTAACGATTAAGTTCGATATTTATATATCAAAATAGCGCATGAGAATGCGCTATTTTTTCAGGCTATTTTTGTTCAAGAGTCTTAACTTGAAGGGTCAGCTTCAATCGTGACGCTAATTGTTTGAGCAATACCTTTGCGGATAATATCAATATTTACGTCAGTTCCCGGACGAAGCTCAGTCACAATATCAATGACACTTTGTCGATTAATCACACTTTTACTATCAATACTTGTAATGATATCTTGCGCTACAATCCCACTCTTTTCTGCTGGACTATTGGGTGCAACACCTAATACTAAAATACCTTTAATGTTATCGGCATTCATTAGTCGAGCCATTGCTGGGTTTATATCTCGACCGTCTATTCCTATATATCCACGAATTACTTGACCATCAGCAATCAATCGACGCATGATCTTATCAGCGAGACCATAAGGAATAGCAAAAGATATTCCATAGGTTTCTAACTCTGTTGCTTGTTGAAAGGAAGCGGTGTTAATACCCACAAGCTCACCTCGAGTATTCACTAATGCACCACCAGAGTTCCCTCTATTGATAGCGGCATCTGTTTGAATTAAGCCTTGCCTACCATCAGAACTTAATGCGGCTCGTCCAGTCGCTGAAATAATACCGAAAGTAGTGGTCTGTCCTAGGTTGTAAGGGTTGCCAATGGCTAATACCACATCACCAATATCAGCTTGATAATTTGGATTTAGAGGAATAACAGGAAGGTTAGCATCTTGGATTTGCAAGACAGCTAAATCTGTACGTTTATCTTTACCAATTAGCTGAGAGTTAAACAACCTTCCATCTTGTAGAGCGACAATGACTTGGTCTGCATCAGCTACTACATGATAATTAGTAATGATATAACCTTTGTCACTAACAATTACCCCTGAGCCTAGCCCTTCAGTATCTAGACGTAATCGGTCTTCGTTATTATATTTTCTTATATAGATATTTACGACTGCAGGAGCTGCACGGCGAACAGCGTAATTAAATGAAATTTGATTATTAATATGTTGAGGAACTTGTTCTATTTGGTTTGATTCAGAAATAACAGAAGATCGCAGATTAGGAAATGCGAGTAACAGTATAGCTGCAGTAGCGGTACCGATAATAGCTGAGCGCAATAAGAATGAAAGCATTGCCTTCCTAACCTTGAAAAATAAAACAATAATTGGCTAGGATAACACTGAACGTTATTAAAAAGTAGAGATGCTCAATAAGCACTCGAGTGAGTACTTATTGAGGCTTTATATTACTTTATGGTTAGGCGATTTTTTCTTCTTTTTTATCTATGTTAGCTTTATCTGGCACGTCGTCATTTAGCAAGCCTGTTGCGTCATTAGCGTAATCTTTAGGTTGCTTGTCTATTTCTGCTTTAATATGAGCAACTTTTTTATTTAACTCTGGTGATAAGGTCATTTCATCTAAACGAGAAGAAAATGGATTATCTTGCTTTGGCTGATTTGGCATTAGTTCTTTAGATGTCGATGCCATGTGGTCATACATCTTGTTAAAATCTTTTGCTAACGCCTCTAGCATTGTTGCGCTAGTAGCAAAGTGGTCTACTAGTTCTTGACGGTATTGCTCAAGTTCATACTTAGATTTTTCTAAATCTTGCTTTAATGATTTTTGCTGTTTGATACCAGGGACAGTAATTCGAGAAATTAACAAACCAATAATAATACCAGCGGCTAAGCCAACTAAGGCATAGATCCAAGCCATGAAGTACTCCTTAACATGTTTATATAGGATGAGTAGGTATAACTGTGAGTTAGCCCACTCATTTGCTGTGTTGAGATCATGCTACTATGAAGACAGTCAATCAACAAAAGAAAAGATTAAAACTGATGACCCCATTAGAAAAATATCATAGCGACCTAACGCAGGACGGTTTTCATCATGACAGCGCTCAACAAAATGCTGTAGAACACTTAGATGAGTTATATCGACGCATATTGGCATCAAAAGTTCCTCAAACTGAGGTTAAAAAATCGTGGAGGCACTTTTTTAAAAAAGTGAAACCGCAGAAACTAACCCCAGAAAAAGGACTTTATTTCTGGGGTGGTGTAGGCCGAGGTAAAACCTATTTAGTTGATACCTTTTATGACTCTTTGCCGACAGCACGAAAAATGCGAGTTCATTTCCACCGCTTTATGCAACGTGTGCACGATGAGCTTAGGGATCTGAACCATCAAGCTGACCCT
This sequence comes from Aliivibrio wodanis, assembly GCA_000953695.1. GTDB lineage: Bacteria > Pseudomonadota > Gammaproteobacteria > Enterobacterales > Vibrionaceae > Aliivibrio > Aliivibrio wodanis. The sequence goes on from LN554846.1 coordinate 438,350, forward strand.
TTACTTTTAGTTGCGGATAAATTTAAACAAGAAACGGATATTATCTGTTTTGATGAGTTCTTTGTGTCGGATATTACAGACGCAATGATCCTAGCTACTTTATTAGAGGCCTTATTTGACAGAGGGATCAGTTTGGTTGCTACATCAAATATATTGCCTCAGGATTTATATCGAAATGGTTTACAACGAGCGCGTTTTCTTCCTGCTATTACATTAATAGAAGAGCATTGTGAAATTGTGAATGTTGATAGTGGCATTGATTACCGCTTAAGAACTTTAGAGCAGGCTGAGATTTTTCATTTTCCACTAGATGAAAAAGCAGAACAGAATATGAAAACCTATTTTGAAAAGCTTACTTCTGAAAGTGAGTATAAACCAACAATGATTGAAATTAATCATCGACAACTAGAAGTCAAAGCTGAAGGTGATGGGGTAGTTCACTTTGATTTCTCGGCTCTTTGCGAAAGTGCTCGCAGTCAACATGACTATATTGAATTATCACGTTTGTACCATACGGTGCTACTTTCTAATGTCAAAGTGATGGGAGAGTTAAATGATGATGCCGCGAGACGTTTTATTGCTATGGTTGATGAGTTTTATGAGCGAAACGTTAAATTAATCATATCAGCAGAGGTGGATTTAGCCCGTATTTATGAAAAAGGGCGTTTAACGTTTGAATTTAAACGCTGTCAGTCTCGATTGATTGAAATGCAAAGCCATGAGTACCTAGCAAAAGAGCATTTAGTTTAATCATTATTTATTTTATTTAGATAATTTAAAGGTCTTATTTGATGTGATGAGGGTCAAATTTCATTTTTTTTACTGTTTTTGCATAATATGTGAAATATCTTCAAAAAAAAGATGATTTTTTCTTCACACTTCCCTATAATCCTCCGACCCACCGTTACTGTACTGGCGTAATTGCCAAGAGTGCCAACCACTCGAAGGGGTGATGACTGGGCTCGAAAATATACAGTGGGAGCGAAAGCTCCTAATCAGTGAAATTATTTAATAACGGGTATCATTAGCATGAAAACTTTCGTTGCTAAACCAGCCGCTGTAAAGCGTGACTGGTATGTTGTAGACGCTGAAGGTAAAACTCTTGGTCGTATCGCAACTGAAATCGCATCTCGCCTACGTGGCAAGCATAAAGCAGAATACACTCCTCACGTAGATACTGGTGATTACATCATCGTTATCAACGCAGAGAAAGTACGCGTAACTGGTAACAAAGCAGCTGGCAAGATCTACTACCGCCACTCAGAGTTCCCAGGCGGTCTAAAATCTATTTCTTTCGAGAAACTGATCGATCGTAAACCTGAAATGGTTATTGAATTAGCTGTTAAAGGTATGCTACCACGTGGTCCTCTTGGTCGTGCTATGTACCGTAAACTTAAAGTTTACGCTGGCGCTGAGCATAACCACACTGCTCAACAACCACAAGTACTAGACATTTAATCGGGGATTATGGCAATGGCAGAGAATCAATACTACGGCACTGGTCGCCGTAAAAGCTCAGCAGCTCGTGTTTTTATTAAACCGGGTACTGGCAACATCGTAATCAACAAGCGTAGCCTTGATGTTTACTTCGGTCGTCCAACAGCACGTATGGTTGTTAACCAACCTCTAGAGCTAGTTGAAATGACTGATAAACTAGACCTATTCATCACTGTTTCTGGTGGTGGTATTTCTGGTCAAGCTGGTGCGATCCGTCACGGTATCACACGCGCTCTTATGCAATACGATGAATCATTACGTCCTGCACTACGTGCTGCTGGCTATGTTACGCGTGACGCTCGTTGCGTTGAACGTAAGAAAGTTGGTCTACGTAAAGCTCGTAAGAAACCACAATTCTCTAAGCGTTAATATTACGCTTACCAAGTGGCTTTGGTTTCAAAGCTACTTTGGTTATTGTGGAAAAAGCTCAGCATTTATGCTGGGCTTTTTTTGTTTTTGTGAGTTCAGCTACTCTTCATCACTTGAATTATCTTATCTTTTCTTCCCTTTTCTTCCGTCTCGCTTAAAAAAGTCTACCTAGTTCACAAATGTTGCAAAAAAGTAGCTTTACCTTGTCAAAAAGTAAGGTTTTCTTTATCATTTATGGGTTAAAACAACAGCATAATAATTATGAACGAATTCCTTGATCTGTTTTAGAGTTTAGAACATCAAAATTCTGTTGTATCACACCTTGAAAGTTAGCCGTAGCTCAAAAATGTATGGACATAATAAAAACTACATAAGAGCACATGGGAGAAAGTTGGATGAGCAATGCGCCAGTGAGTAATGGTCGACGTCGTTTCTTAACTGCAACAACAGCTGTTGTTGGTGGTTTAGGAGCAGCAGCGGTGGCCGTACCTTTTATTAAATCTTGGAATCCGAGTGCAAGAGCGAAAGCTGCAGGTGCACCGGTCGAAGTAGACATCAGTAAGCTTGAAGATGGACAGATGGTTCGTGTTGAGTGGCGAGGAAAGCCTGTATGGGTTGTTCGTCGTTCAGAAGCACTTCTACAGTCGTTGACAGAAATTGATGGACAACTTAGAGATCCATCTTCAGGAGAAGAACAGCAACCTGGATATGCACAGAATTCATATCGTTCAATTAAACCTGAAATATTTTTAGCCGTTGGTATTTGTACTCACCTTGGCTGTTCACCTACCTATTTACCAGACAGTTTTAGTGAGCAAGTCGAAGGGGTTAATTCTGGCTTCTTTTGTCCGTGTCATGGCTCTAAGTTTGATATGGCTGGTCGAGTATTTCAAGGTGTACCTGCGCCATTGAATCTTGTGGTTCCTAAACATATGTACCTTAGTGATACTCGAATCCTAATTGGGGTTGATGACGGAGGGGAGGCGTAATGCAGCCATTACTTGATTGGGTAGAAAAACGTCTACCCGCGATGAATGCTTATAAAAAGCATTTATCTGAATATCCGATGCCGAAAAACTTTAACTTTTGGTACTTTTTTGGTTCATTAGCGATGCTAGTGCTTGTTAACCAACTTGTGACTGGTATTTGGCTAACGATGAACTATGTTCCTTCTGGTGAAGGTGCATTTGCTTCTGTTGAATACATCATGCGTGATGTTGATTACGGTTGGTTGTTGCGTTATATGCACTCAACAGGCGCGTCAGCGTTTTTTGTTGTCGTCTACCTTCATATGTATCGTGGTTTGATTTACGGTTCTTACCAGAAGCCTCGTGAGCTCTTGTGGTTATTTGGTATGTTGATCTTCCTAGTGTTAATGGCTGAAGCTTTCATGGGGTATTTATTACCATGGGGTCAAATGTCTTACTGGGGTGCTCAAGTAATCATTTCACTGTTTGGTGCAATTCCTGTTATTGGGGATGACTTAACACTGTGGATCCGTGGTGATTATGTAATTTCCGGTGCAACACTGAACCGTTTCTTTGCTCTGCATGTTATTGCTTTACCTATTGTATTGCTGCTATTGGTTGTACTACATGTACTGGCTTTACATGAAGTTGGGTCAAATAACCCTGATGGTATCGAGCTGAAAATACCAAAAGCAAAAGATGATAAAGGTGACCATAAGACTCAATTTAAATTTCACGAATATTATACGACGAAATATAACATCATTGATTCTGTACCGTTCCATCCTTATGGCACAGTAAAAGATATGATCGGTGTTGCTGGTTTCTTGTTCTTCTTCTGTTATGTGCTGTTCTTTAACCCAGAGATGGGAGGGTATTTCCTAGAAGGACCTAACTTTGAAGCGGCAAATCCGCTGAAAACACCAGAGCACATTGCTCCTGTTTGGTATTTCACACCATTCTATGCAATTTTGCGTGCGGTACCAGATAAGTTAATTGGTGTTGCTGCAATGGGAGCGTCGATTGTTGTTCTGTTCCTTCTACCATGGCTAGATCGTTGTAAAGTACGCTCATATCGCTACCGTAGTAAGTTACACTTATTGAATATTGCCCAATTCACTATTAGCTTTATTGCGCTTGGTATTTTAGGTGCATTACCAGCAACGGCGTTGTATACGTTACTAGCGCAAATATTCAGCTTAACTTACTTTATGTTTTTTGTTCTTCTGTTTGTTTACAGTAAAAATGAAGTGACAAAACCATTACCAGAGAGGGTGACATTCAAATGAGAAAGTTGATTTTAGTACTTTTTGCTTTGTTGCCGTCAATGGCAATGGCTGCTGGGGCTGGCGTTCCATTAGATAAAGCAAACAATGATATACGTGACCAAGCATCGCTTCAAAATGGTGCGAAGTTATTCATGAACTATTGTGCTGGTTGTCACTCAACTCAGTATCAACGTTACGGTCGAGTAGCAGAGGATTTAGGTATTCCTGTTGATCTAATGATGGATAATCTTGTTTTTAATCCGAACGCTAAAATTGGCGATTTGATGGAGAACGCAATTCCTGAAAAGCAAGCGGCGAACTGGTTTGGTGCTCCGCCACCAGATCTAACTCTTGTAGCTCGTGTTCGAGGAACGGATTGGTTATATACGTACCTACGTACATTCTATGCTGATCCAACGCGTCCATTTGGTGTAAACAATATGGTTTTCCCTAGTGTTGGTATGCCTCATGTATTTCAAGAACTACAAGGTGTAACTACTCCTATTTATGAAACAACAACAGTTGATGGTGTTGAACATAAAGTGGTAGTAGGGGTTGAATCTGATGGCACTGGTGAGCTTAGTACTGGTGAATATGATGTTGCCGTTCGTGATTTAGTTAACTTTTTAGAATACTCAGGTGATCCTGTGCAGCTTGAGCGTCATCGTTTAGGTTGGTGGGTGATGGGCTTTTTAGTGATATTTGCCTTTGTTTGCTATCTGCTTAAGAAAGAATATTGGCGCGATGTCCACTAATCGTGATATTCTAGATCGTTAATTGTACGCAATGGAGGCTTAGCCTCCATTGTTTTTGTGTCACTACTATTCAGATTGAATGGTAGCTGACAAGCACCAACAATATGGTGCTTTTGCTCCTAGATAAATACCGGAGGGCTCAATGGCTGTTGCTGCCAACAAACGCTCAGTAATGACGCTTTTTTCAGACGCTTCTGACATGTACAGTCATCAAGTACGCATCGTACTTGCTGAGAAGGGTGTAAGTGTTGAAGTTGAATTGGTTGAACCATCCAACTTGCCTGCAGAACTTGTAGAATTAAACCCTTACAAAACTGTACCAACGCTAGTTGATCGTGAGCTTGCTCTATACAATTCAAATATCATCATGGAATATTTAGATGAGCGTTTTCCTCATCCGCCATTGATGCCTGTTTACCCTGTAGCTCGTGGTAACAGTCGTCTAATGATGCACCGTGTTGAAACTAACTGGTATTCATTAGCAGAGAAAGTTGTGAAAGGTTCTTTTGAAGAATCAGAAGCTGCTCGTGCTAAGTTACGTAATGATTTACTAATGTTAGGTCCAATCTTTGCTGAATATACTTATTTCATGAGTGATGAGTTTAGTTTAGTTGACTGTTATTTAGCTCCGTTATTATGGCGTTTACCGTCAATGGGTATCGAGTTATCAGGCCCTGGCGCTAAAGAACTAAAAATCTACATGAACCGTGTTTTTGAACGTGATTCGTTCCTAGCTTCGTTGACTGAAGCTGAACGTGAACTGCGTCTAACAAACTAGTATGGATATGAGTTCAATGATGCCGCGTCGCCCATACTTGTTACGAGCATTCTATGAATGGATTGTAGATAACGAGTTAACTCCACATCTTGTTGTTGATGCAACAATGAATGGAGTTAGAGTACCAGAAGAGTTTATTCAAGATGGTCAAATCGTTTTAAACGTGGCACCACACTCTGTAGGTAACTTGGAAATGGGTAATGAAGCGGTGACATTTAATGCCCGTTTTGGCGGTCGTCCACATTCGCTGATTTTACCTCTATATGCAATTCAAGCTATATACGCGCGTGAAAATGGCGCTGGTACTATGTTTGAACCTGAAGAGGCTTATGAGTTGACTGGAGAAGAAGGTATTTTTGAAGAAGATAAATTAACTTCAGAAACTGCTAGCTTATCTGATGATGGACCAGAGCCACAGCGACCAACAGGTCGTCCAAGTTTACGAGTAGTTAAATAACTGAGTTTACTTAAATAGTTCCTACTAAAAAGCCTGCATTATTTGCAGGCTTTTTTCTGGGTGCAATCTTTATAATACTAATACCAATCGTAGTAAATAATTGATCATCCTAACTGGTTAAAATACTCGATAACGGCGTTGGATTTTTTGATTGTAGAATAACTACTTATCGAAAAATTTCGCCTTGTTCTCAAGCATTTTACCTTCGCTATTTTTGATCACTTACTTACTGTGATTAGTATAATTCCAATAATAATTAGCACATCTAACTAGCTACATTGGGATCACAAAAATAAGTTATTCTCCAAGGTTGTCACCTTGGCCATATTCAAAGGCTTTAATGACTCCTTTAACCCCTTTTATATTTCGAGTGACTTCTGTTGCTATATTGCCTTGTTCTTCAGTAACAAAACCCACTAAGAATACTTCTTGAGCTTCGGTGAATACACTGATTTTTATCCCGTTCAACTCTGATTTAGCCAATAGCGATGACTTTACTTTTGTTGTTATCCAGCTGTCATTATTAATCTGAGTAAAGGTTAATAATGGACGAATTCGAATTTGGTTATAAACGGTATTCACTCCGTCCATATTTCTAATTTTTTTCTCAAATTGTTGGTTTACATTAGCATCTTTAGCTTGCCCGATAAGCAACACTTTTCCATTATAAGTGACAGCACTAACTCGCATGTTATATTGAAAGGGAGCTTTATTTGCTAAACCAGTAGCTTCTAGTGATAAATTTTGATCTGTTAGTTGCTCTTTCATGGTTCGGTTATCTGTAACAACAGAAGCTGTAGTTGCAGCTCCTGCAATGAATAAACCGGCACAACCTTGAAGTAATAAGACAGAAAATAATATTGCACTAAGCTTTAGTGTTCTCATTTTTAGTTACTCTGAATGTTGTGGAAAAAGAACCTGATCAACAAGATCGCAGATACAGTGTAAAGTTAAAAGATGAACCTCTTGAATGCGGGCTACACGATGAGAAGGAATACGAATCTCAACATCTGATTCACCTAAGAGACCTGCAATTATGCCACCATCCATACCTGTTAAGGCTATGATCGTCATATCTCGACTCACAGCAGCTTCCATTGCTTTTAAGATATCTTGACTATTCCCGCTAGTGGAAATTGCGAGTAGGATATCCCCCGGCTGGCCTAGTGCACGGACTTGCTTAGAGAAAATCTCATTATAATTATAGTCATTCGCGATAGCTGTTAAAGTTGCAGTATCAGCTGTTAGCGCCATCGCAGGTAAGCTAGGGCGTTCAGTTTCAAAACGGTTTAATAAACAGGATGCAAATTGCTGTGCATTAGAAGCTGATCCGCCGTTACCACAGCATAAAATCTTATTGCCATTTAATAATGTCGCCACCATAGCTTGAGAAGCATGCATAATATGATCTGGAAGCGCTTCGGCTGCAGCAATTTGAATTTGAATACTTTCAGTAAAACTTTCTTTGATGTGTTCTAGCATTGTTTACCCTTCAACAATCGCATTTTTGATCCAGTTGATTTCCTTACCTTGAGAGTGGATAGCAACTACATCAAATCTAAAAGATGTATGTTCAACAGAGAGCCCATTTTTCATGAGCCAAAAGAGAGCGGTTCGCTGTAATTTACGCTGTTTCTGCCATGTTACCATTTCTTGAGCAGAACCGTAATTTGCACTGGTTCTATATTTTACTTCAACAAATACCAAAGTATCTCGATCTTGCATAATGAGATCGATCTCACCTGTTTTTGAATGAAAGTTACGAGCAATGAATGTGAGTTGGTGCTGTTCTAAATACCGCTGTGCAACCAACTCATAATATTCACCTTTAGCTCGTTTATTCTGTTTTTTCTCCATGTGTTGCCCAACTCATTTGTCGTTGAATTACACAGTGTTGATTAATGCTTAAAATGCCAGTTTTACCATCCATATGGTAATTTTCAACGGCTTTCATTTGTGGTAATTCAGTAATTAATTGATAAGCATCCATACCTAAAGCATGAAGTCGAGTTTCACCATTGCTGCTTTTTGGCCAAAGTTCAGAGTATTGTGTTTTGAAGCTATGGTCTTCATTAATTAGCAGGGGAATATCGCTAAATTCAATACCGTGAACTTCTGCTAATTGAGTTTGGCGACCACTGTTACTGCGGGAACTTGCATACAGTTTTGGTGGTGTAATTCCAGGGTTTATCGCAACATCAATAAAAGGCTTTAGTAGTACTAACTCACTACTTTTTGCAACCATATAAACGGCATCAATATCACGACGACTACGAGGTTGTGCTTCTAATTCCATATTTGTCAGTGCGTTCATTTGATAAATGCGAGCTTGGCTGCTTTCTATGCCAAATACACTATTAACTTTTTTCTGTAGCTGAGATTTAGTTCCAAAGTAACTTACTGAAGGTTTTTTTGCCGTTAATTGGAACCATTTATCACTAAAAGCTTGGCTTAAACGCTCTCCCATTTTTCCTTGTGGAGCTAGGAATAAAGGATGTTTATGCCCAAGTTTAAATAAGTGAATCGCTGCTTGTTCCGCTTCTTGTTCTGGAGATAATGTAAAATAGCAGCTATTTTTTTCACTATTGATTTCATTGGGTATATTGAGTGCTATCTGAGCCGTATTCGCCTTGTTTAGGGATTGGAATTCCTCAATCTTGCTACGGACAAGTGGACCAACAACAAATTGAATTTCTTCTTTTTCTAAACTTGTAATGATGCCTTCCATTGGAGTAGCTTGAGTGTCTATCACCTTCAATATAGTTGCTTCACTACGTTCGTTGTCTTCCATCATGGCATTAATAAAACCATCACGAACACGTATGCCTTGAGAACCAAAACGACCAGTTAAAGGGAGAAGTAAAGCTACGTTATCTGGGCGAGTTATTTCAAGAGCTAAGATATTTGTAATTTCTTGAGGTGTATAGGTTGCCGCAGGGTGAGTGGGGTTCGCCTGTAGCCAATCATTAAGCGCCTCTTGTAATCGTGATGGAGAGTGTTTTAACGTGTCTAAATAGACAGCAAGCTGCACCCAGCCATGTAATACAGTTTCGCGTTCATCTAGCTTTACTTCTTGTAAGCTAGTGTTACTCAATGATGAGATATTTCCCCAGACTCGCGCCCAAAGCTGTTCTTTTTGAGCATCAGAAATAAAAGCATTCAGTGCTATCAGCTCGCGCGCAGCGCTAAGATTATCAGCCGTGAATAAATACAGCTCATGACGAGTTTCATGGTATTTAATCCACTGAGTATTTTCTATTTTCCACCATGCTTGAAAGTTTAATTCTTGGAGTGCTTTTTCATATAGGTGTTGTGATTTAAGCATATCTGCATGAATCAATTGAACTTCAGCAGTTTGTACTGGTGACAATTGCATACCAGATAAACGTATCAGAAGATTTTTTGTTAATGTTATATCTTGTTCTTGTACAGAAGCTTTAAGCGCCATGATTAGAAGATCAGCTTGAACAACTCCTTGCTGTTTATCAGCTTTTAAAATATAAGAACTGCTGGTTTCTGATGGTAACTGCGTAATATCAAGATATTCCGGTACTTTTGGTGAGCCTGAACAAGCAGCCAATGTGAGTGCTAAGGCTACAGGAGCAATAAGGCGTGTTACACTGTTCTTTCTAAGGGTCATATTTGCCATGGGTAATATACTGGTCCTAATTAAAAGGGCTGTTGTTACTATGGATGCTAATCACCCGAACAGCTAAAATATTATTTTGATTATAGTGATGTCTACTCATATTCCCTATATTAATCGCAGAAGAGATAGTAAACAAATGACAGATCACAATTTATCTGTGGTAGAGACTGCAACTTTGTACATTGTTCCTACGCCAATCGGTAATTTAGGAGATATAACACAGCGAGCTTTAGAGGTTTTAAAATCCGTTGACTTAATCGCAGCTGAAGATACTCGACATACAGGCAAGTTATTGTCTCACTTTGGTATTTCTAGTCAAACATTTGCATTGCATGATCATAATGAACAGCATAAAGCAGACCTGTTGATCAGTAAATTACAACAAGGCAAATCTATTGCGCTTGTCTCAGATGCGGGAACACCGTTAATCAGTGATCCCGGTTATCATTTGGTTAACCGTTGTCGTCAAGCTAATGTCAATGTAGTGCCTTTACCTGGTGCTTGTGCTGTGATCACTGCACTTTCAGCAGCGGGTTTACCATCGGATCGTTTTAGCTTTGAAGGCTTTTTACCACCAAAAAGTAAAGGGCGTCGCGATAAATTTGAAGAGATAGCTCAGGCGGAGCGAACTTGTATCTTTTATGAATCACCACATCGTATTATGGATTCTCTGGACGATATGTTGACTGTTCTGGGTGCAGAAAGACAGGTCGTTCTCGCTCGTGAATTAACAAAAAGATATGAAACCATTCATGGTGCACCATTAGGTGAATTGATCGAGTGGGTCAAAGAGGACGATAACCGTAAGCGTGGTGAAATGGTTCTATTGGTTCATGGCTTTAGAAGTGAAGTAAAAGACGAGCTTCCATTTGAAGCAACACGCTCTGTCTCTATTCTTGTAAAAGAGCTTCCGCTTAAAAAAGCAGCAGCGATGGCGGCTGAAATCCATGGTGTGAAGAAAAATGCCCTGTATAAATGGGGTTTAGAGCATTTAGATTAGAATAATAATGAAAAAGGGGTGGTAACTTATTACTGACTCTTATATTATTCGCCTCAGGAGCTGACTCGGTAATCGCTGCTTCATTGATGTCCTTCGGGAGACTGATGGAGGGGAGGAAAGTCCGGGCTCCATAGAGCAGGGTGCCAGGTAACGCCTGGGGGGCGCAAGCCCACGACAAGTGCAGCAGAGAGAAAACCGCCGATGGCTTAATCTTCTTTTATTCTTCGGAGTAGGGAAGTAAGCACAGGTAAGGGTGAAAGGGTGCGGTAAGAGCGCACCGGGCGTCTAGTAATAGTGCGTTGCAAGGTAAACTCCACCCGGAGCAAGATCAAATAGGCCCTCACATAGCATTGCTCGTGTTTGGGGGCGGGTAGATTGCTTGAGCCTGTGAGCGATTGCAGGCCTAGACGAATGGTTACCACCGCGCAAGCGGGACAGAACCCGGCTTATATGTCGGCTCCTAACTTAGCCCACCATAGTACTATTTCGGTAGTGTTATGGTGGGCTTTGTGCTTTCTGCAACATTGGTTTAGAATTATCACTAAATTGACACACATCTCTGTATTTTTAGTTTACAATTTGAAGCTAAAACTCAGTTGCTTATTCTTATAATTACGGTAGTAAATACTCACTATGTCTGAACAATTTCAACACGTATCTGTCCTTCTTCATGAATCTATTGATGGCTTGGCGATTAAACCTGATGGTATCTATATTGACGGTACTTTTGGTCGTGGTGGTCACAGTCGCCAAATTTTATCTCGATTAGGTGAACATGGACGTTTGTATAGTATAGACCGTGATCCTCAAGCAATTGCAGAAGCAAAAACCATTACAGATCCTAATTTTACTATTATTCATGGTCCATTTTCAGGCTTGAAACAATATGTTGAAGAGCTTGATTTAGTCGGTAAAATTGATGGAATATTACTTGATTTAGGTGTGTCATCCCCACAGCTCGATGATGCAGACCGTGGTTTTAGTTTTATGAAAGATGGTCCTTTAGATATGCGTATGGACCCAACCTCTGGAATGCCTGTTTCTCAGTGGTTATTAGATGCTGATGTAGAAGATATTACTTGGGTTATTCGTGAATTTGGCGAAGACAAGCACGCGTGGCGTATTGCAAAAGGTATTGTTGCTTATCGTGAAAATGAAGAAAATGAGCCATTAACACGTACAAGCCAGTTAGCTAAATTAATTTCGGACGTTGCTCCTAAGAACTATAAAGAAAAGAAGCACCCAGCGACTCGTACTTTCCAAGCATTTCGAATTTATATCAACAGTGAATTAGATGAAATTGATACAGCACTAAAAGGGGCATTAGATGTATTAGCACCTGAAGGTCGATTGTCGGTAATCAGTTTTCATTCATTAGAAGACCGCATGGTTAAGCACTTTATTCGTAAAGAAAGTAGAGGCCCACAAGTGCCTCATGGCTTGCCATTAACGGAAGACCAAATCAAAGCATTAGGTAGTGCAAAAATGAAGCCTATTGGTAAAGCAATTAAGCCTACCGTTAATGAAGTTGATGTAAATGTTCGTTCACGTAGTTCTGTTTTACGTATCGCTGAGCGCTTATGAGTCAAAATTCCCTTTCATCGTCTAATTTAACAAAAATGATTGGCCTAGACCTTTTTGGTGTAGGTCGTCTTCACGCTATTTTATTATTTATTATATTTGTCAGTGCAATAAGTGTCGTATTGGCAACACATAATACCCGCCAAATGACGGTTAAACGTGAAAACCTATTGCTTGAAAAAGATATATTAGATGGTGAATGGCGTAACTTAATTTTAGAAGAGAGTGCGTTAGCAGAGCATAGCCGAGTTCAATTACGCTCTGTGCAAGAGCTCGATATGGAACGTCCCGCACCAGATAAAGAAGTTATAATAAAACTACAATGAAATTACCAAATAGAAAAAAAATAATAAACGAATTACCAAAGCGCCGCCGACTCTCATTCCGTGGCGCTTTGGCGTTATTGTTTTCTTCATTTTTCTAGCGTTAGCGATCTTAATTGCACGAGCTGCTTATATTCAAGTGATTGAACCTGACAACCTTATTAAGCAAGGTGATATGCGTTCTATTCGAGTTAAAGCTCTGCCTTCAGCTCGTGGGATCATCTCTGATCGTAATGATGAACAATTAGCGGTAAGTGTCCCTGTTGATGCGGTTTGGGCTGATCCTGTCACTATCTATAAAGAGGGGGGATTAGTTGAGGTTGAGCGTTGGCATGCTTTGGCTGATGTTTTAGGCTTAAAGCGAAAGGAAATGCTGTCTAAAATTGAGAAAAATAAGAAACGTCGTTTTATTTATCTTCAGCGCCAAATATCCCCTGCGGTAGCCGCTTATATTAAAAAATTAAAACTTGCTGGTATTGGACTAAAAGCTGAGTCTCGTCGCTACTACCCTAGTGGTGAAATCAGTGCGCATGTTATTGGTGTAACAGGAATCGACAGCCGTGGTTTAGAAGGCATAGAGAGCAGTTATGATGGTTGGCTAACTGGCGAACCAGGTCGACGAACTGTTCGAAAAGATCGTTATGGTCGAGTAGTAGAAAATATTTCACTTAAAGAAAAGCAAGAAGGTAAACCTTTAGTTTTAAGTATTGATCAGCGTTTACAAGCCATTGCTTATCGTGCAATCAAACAAGCGGTCGCTGATTATCGTGCGATGTCAGGGTCGGTTGTGATGATTGATATCAAAACCGGTGAAGTACTTGCGATGGTGAATGCACCATCATACAACCCAAACAATCGTCAACAATTGCAAAGTTTTAGAATGCGTAACCGAGTTATTACTGACACATTAGAGCCTGGTTCTACCGTAAAACCTTTTGTGGTCCTTGCCGCTCTAGATGGTGGAACAGCAACACTAGATACGGTAGTAGATACTGGGAATGGTATTATGCGTATTGGTGGCAGTCGGGTTCGCGATAGTTCAAAAGTAGGTAAAGCGGATTTAACCACCATATTAAAGAAATCCAGTAATATTGGTGTAGCAACGTTAGCACTAGGGATGCCTCTTCAAGAATTATTGGGAGAATATAGTGCAGTTGGTCTTGCTGATCCTTCTGGATTGAACTTGATTGGTGAAGCTACAGGGATCTTCCCTGATCGCCGCCGCTGGTCTGATTTTGAAATAGCTACACTGGCTTTTGGCTATGGCTTATCTGTGACCCCAATTCAATTAGCACACGCCTATGCAACATTGGGTGCTTATGGTGAGTATCGTCCGTTGTCAATTTTGAAAACAACAGGTTTAACACCAGGCAAGCAAGTGGTGAATCGTCAATATGCTAAAGCTGTATTAGAAATGATGGAAACCGTAACTCAACCTGGTGGTACAGCCACTAAAGCGGCAGTTCCTGGATATCGAGTTGCAGCAAAGACGGGAACTTCGCGTAAAGCAGTTCGTGGTGGTTACAGCGATGAATACATGACCGTTACCGCGGGAGTCGCACCAGTAAGTAATCCACGAATAGCATTGGTGACTATCGTCAACCAACCACAAGGCGATGAATATTACGCAGGACAAGTTGCTGCGCCTATTTTTGGTCAGGTAATGAAAGATGCGCTGCAAATACTGAACGTAGCGCCGGACGAAAGTACCGTAAAACATATTGATGTATTGAATTAGGATATTGATGATGCAGTTATCTGAATTACTGTTGCCTTGGAGTGAGTTAACTCAAACTGTGGCAATTTCATCCATGACATTGGACAGTCGCAAAGTCTCACCGGGTTGTTTATTTGTAGCAATTAAAGGTCATGCCGTTGATGGCAGACAATTTATCCCTACTGCTATTGAGCAAGGGGCATCAGCAGTTGTAGCTCAAAGTGATGAGAACAATAAGCAAGGTAGTATTAAACTTATTCATTTGGTTCCCGTTGTTTATATCGACCAATTAGCCGAAAAATTGAGTGAAATAGCAGGACGGTTTTACCGCGCAGAACAAAGAACAATGCAGTTAGTTGGTATTACAGGTACTAATGGTAAAACAACCATTTCACAGATTATTGCACAGTGGGCAACGTTACTTGATACTCCCGCAGGCGTGATGGGAACCACGGGCAATGGTTTACTGACAGATTTAAAACCTGCATTAAATACTACAGGTAGTCCAATTGAGATCCAGCAAACACTTAGTGAATTAGAAAGTGTCGGTGCAAAACTTACCGCTCTGGAAATCTCATCTCATGGGCTTGTTCAAAATAGAGTAAATGCCTTATCGTTTGATGCTGCAGTATTTACCAATTTAAGCCGTGATCACCTTGATTATCACGGTGATATGGAAAATTATGCTGAAGCGAAAAAATTGTTATTTACGTCACATCAACCAACGCACTCAATTATTAATGCGGATGATGCCGTTGGTTGTGCATGGTTAAAAGAGATGCCTCATGCTGTGAGTGTCTCTTTAAATCAAGAAAGCGTATCTTTTCATGCAGGTAAAAAAGTATTTGCCACATCAGTTACTTATTCTACCGAAGGGATCCAATTGTCACTATCTTCTGATTGGGGAGATGCTGCATTGTCAGTACCTTTGATTGGGGCATTCAATGCGAGTAATATTCTTGTCGCTTTCGCCACACTTCTTTCTCTTGGCTACGATATTAAAAAGTTAGCTGAAGCTGCACCAAAGTTAACAGCAGTTATTGGTCGAATGGAGCTTTTTAGTTCAGAAAGTAAAGCAAAAGTTGTTGTCGATTATGCTCATACCCCCGACGCTCTAGAGAAAGCAATTCAAGCATTGCGAGTACATTGTGATGGAAAATTATGGTGTATTTTTGGTTGTGGTGGAGATAGAGATACAGGTAAGCGTCCAATGATGGCTAGCATTGCTGAACAGCAAGCTGATGTGATCATTTTAAGTGATGATAATCCTCGCTCTGAAGACCCAACAATTATTACCAAAGATATGCTATCTGGGTTAAAAGAGCCTAAATCTGCTTATGTGATTCATGATCGTTTTGAAGCGTGTCAATTTGCTTTATCTCAAGCAGATAAGAAAGATATTATTTTGCTTGCAGGTAAGGGGCATGAAGACTATCAAGTACTTGCAAATAAAACGATTCATTACTCTGATCGTGAAAGTGCGCAAAAATTATTAGGATTATTATCATGATAGCTATGACATTAAGCCAGATCGCCGTCGTTTGTGATGGGCGAATTATTGGTGCAGATTGCCAAATATCGTCCGTTTCTACGGATAGCCGAAATATAGATAGTGAAGGACTTTTTGTTGCCTTAATCGGTGAGCGATTTGATGCTCATAACTTTGTTGTGACAGCTCAAGAACAAGGAGCCCTTGCTTTACTTGTTTCTCGTAAAGTTGAATGCTCTCTTCCTCAGGTAATTGTTCAAGATACTCAAAAGGCGTTAGGGTTAATTGCTCAAAATATCCATCAACAGTGCGATACATTGACTTTTGCCTTAACGGGAAGTTGCGGAAAAACGACAGTAAAAGAGATGCTTGCTTCAATATTACAAACCTCTGGTAACGTCTTAGCGACCGCGGGTAACTTTAATAATGAAATTGGCGTGCCATTGACATTATTACGTTCTCAACCAAGTGATGACTTTGCGGTTATTGAATTGGGAGCGAATCATCAACATGAAATTGCGTACACCACTCGTTTAGCTCGTCCAAATGTAGCGCTAGTGAATAATGTTGCAGCAGCACATTTGGAAGGTTTTGGTTCACTAGAAGGTGTTGCTAAAGCCAAAGGTGAAATCTTTGAAGGATTGCAAGAAAACGGTACGGCTATTTACAATTTAGATAGTAATGGTCTACCTAAATGGTCTGAATTATTTGATGGGAAAAAAGTGTTATCGTTTTCGATGACCGATACCAGTGCAGATTTTTATGCATCAAATATTGAGGTTAATTCTATTGGTGAGCCAAGCTTTCAATTGCATACCCCTATCGGCAGTACTTTAGTTTCTTTGTCTATTATTGGTAAGCATAATATAGCCAATGCAGTAGCGGCTTCTGCTTTATCGTTACAAGCAAATATATCATTAGATGACATTCAACAAGGGCTCCAACGATTAGGGAATGTGAAAGGTCGCGTAGCGGTTGAGACATTAGCTTCGGGATTAAAAGTGATCGATGACACTTACAATGCCAGTGTTCCAGCAGTAAAAGCGGCAATTGATTTGTTAGGGGCTTTTTCTGCTCAGAGGTGGCTTGTTTTAGGTAATATGGCAGAGCTTGGCGAAGAAAGTCTTGCACTTCACCGTGAAGTTGGTGAATATGCTGCCCCATATCAATTTGAGCAAGTACTTACTTTTGGCGATGATACGCGAGTGATTAGTGAGCTATGTAATGGTCATCATTTCTCTACTCGGGATACGCTAAATGAATATTTACAGCAAGAATTACAATTAATTAAAAATAATGAGGTCACCGTGTTAATAAAAGGTGCCAATAGTTCACGTATGAGCGAAGTGGTTTCTGCTCTTAAGGAGTGTCAGTAATGATCATCTGGTTATCAAACTTTCTAGAGCAATATTTTCCGTTTTTTCGTTTATTTGAATACCTTAGCTTTCGAGCTATTCTAAGTATTATCACAGCCCTATCAATTTCATTATGGATGGGACCAAAGCTAATTCGATGGTTACAGAACCTACAAATAGGTCAAGTAGTACGTGATGATGGCCCTGAGTCTCATTTTAGTAAACGTGGTACACCAACGATGGGCGGTATCATGATCTTAACCGCGATCACGGTGACAGTATTCTTATGGGCTGATTTAACTAATCCTTATGTCTGGGCGGTTATCTTCGTCTTACTTGGCTATGGTGCGGTTGGTTTTGTTGATGATTACCGAAAAGTTGTTCGTAAAAATAGCGATGGACTTATTGCCCGTTGGAAATATTTTTGGCAGTCAGTTATTGCATTAGTTGTTGCTTTTGCTTTGTATGCTTATGGTAAAGATACTGCGGCAACCCAACTTGTAGTTCCGTTCTTCAAAGATGTAATGCCTCAGCTTGGTTTGACTTATATCCTTTTAACTTACTTTGTTATTGTTGGTACAAGTAATGCGGTAAACCTGACAGATGGCTTAGATGGTTTAGCTATTATGCCAACAGTATTTGTGGCAGGCGGATTTGCTTTTATTGCATGGGCTACGGGTAATGTACAGTTTGCAAATTACTTACATATTCCACATATTCCACAAGCAAGTGAATTGGTTGTTGTTTGTGCCGCAATCGTTGGTGCTGGCTTTGGTTTCCTATGGTTTAACACTTACCCAGCACAAGTATTTATGGGCGATGTAGGTTCATTAGCACTAGGTGGTGCATTAGGTACAATAGCTGTTCTTGTTCGTCAAGAGTTCTTGTTAGTTATCATGGGTGGGGTATTCGTTGTTGAAACCTTATCGGTAATCTTACAGGTTGGTTCGTACAAGTTACGTGGTCAACGTATTTTCCGTATGGCACCAATCCATCACCATTATGAGTTGAAAGGGTGGCCAGAACCGCGTGTTATTGTACGTTTCTGGATTATCTCTATGTTATTGGTTTTGATTGCATTAGCGACATTGAAGGTACGTTAATATGACTGGCTTTGGTGGTGTTAAAAATGTTGTCGTTGTTGGCTTAGGTATGACAGGTTTATCTGTTGTGAAGCACTTACTTAGACAACCAGAAGCGTTAATAGTAAAAGTTATTGATACTCGTGAAACACCGCCAGGCCAAGAAAAATTGCCTGAACAGGTTGATCTACATGCCGGTGGTTGGCAGCAAGCGTGGCTTTTAGAAGCGGACCTTATTGTAACCAACCCAGGTATTGCTCTTGCTTCTCCTCAATTGCAGCCAGCGATTAAAAAAGGTACGCCAGTTGTTGGTGATATCGAACTTTTCGCTTGGGCTGTAACTGCTCCTGTAATAGCAATTACTGGGTCTAATGGTAAGAGCACAGTAACGGACTTAACTGGTGAAATGGCGAATGCCGCCGGTGTTAAAACTGCTGTAGGTGGCAACATTGGTTTTGCTGCACTGGATCTTTTAGAGCAAGACGCCGATCTTTATGTGCTTGAGTTATCTAGTTTTCAACTCGAAACGACCTCATCATTAAAACTAAAAGCGGCAGCATTCTTAAATCTATCTGAAGATCATATGGATAGATATCAAGGCATGGCCGATTATCGTCAAGCTAAGTTACGTATTTTTGATCACGCAGAAGTGTGTATTGTGAATCGTGATGACAGAGCTACCTATCCAGACACACAAGATAAAACCGTTAAGAGCTTTGGCTTTGATCAAGGTGATTATGGTTGTATCGAAGTAAATCAAACTCATTACTTAGCAAAAGGCTCAACAAAAATTCTTGCAACCAATGAATTGGGTTTAGTGGGTAAACACAATATAGCCAATAGCTTAGTTGCGATTGCTTTGTTGGATGCGGTTGGAATTAATCTTGATTTAACCCTAGAAACATTAAGAACTTACAATGGATTGACACACAGGTGTCAAGTTGTCGCTGATAATCATGACATTCGTTGGGTCAATGACTCCAAAGCAACCAATGTGGCAAGTACATTGGCCGCATTGTCTGGTTTGAAAATTGATGGAAAATTACATCTGTTGGTCGGTGGTGTTGGTAAAGGCGCTGATTTCTCAGAGCTAGCGCCAGCATTAAAAGCATTAAATGTAATGATGTATTGCTTTGGTGAAGATGGAAATCAATTTATTCCGTTAGATCCTCGTTCTTGTTTATGTAAAACAATGAATGAAGCAATTGACACTCTGTTCCCTACGTTAAGCGCTGGTGACATGGTGATGTTATCTCCAGCATGTGCGAGTTTTGATCAGTACGCAAATTTCATGGCTAGAGGTGATGCTTTCACTCAACTAGCAAAACAGTATTCAGCTGAGAGTTAATTTTGATAATTGATCGTATTAAACAATGGACGTCCCCTGTTCAAGAGTGGTGCTTAACCCCGTCACCTAAAGTGATGTTTGATCGTCAGTTGATTTGGATCGCTCTTGGTTTAATGCTAACCGGTTTAGTCATGGTTGGCTCAGCTTCCTTTCCTATTAGTACGCGATTAACTGACCAGCCTTTTCACTTTATGCTTCGTCATATGTTGTTTGTTTGCTTAGCTTTAGGGGCATCTTCAGTCGTTCTACGGATTAAATTGGATGACTGGTTAAAATACAGTAGCCATCTGTTGCTTATTTCTATTTTATTATTAGCAGCTGTTTTAGTTGTAGGGAAATCAGTAAATGGTGCTGCTCGTTGGCTTCCATTAGGGATTTTTAACTTGCAGCCAGCAGAAGTTGCAAAGCTGTCCTTATTTGTTTTTATTTCTGGTTACCTCGTTCGTCGTCATGGTGAAGTACGAGAGAGCTTTAAAGGCTTTGTTAAACCTCTTTTTGTTCTTATTACTCTAGCGTTTTTTCTATTGATGCAACCTGATTTAGGAACAACCATCGTAATGTTTGTTACTACTATTGGTATGCTGTTTATCGCAGGTGCTAAGTTATGGCAGTTTATTGCGTTAGTAGTTAGTGGTGTTTCTTTAGTTATTGTTCTTATTATTGCAGAACCTTATCGTATGCGTCGTGTCACTTCCTTTTTAGACCCATGGCAAGATCCGTTTGGCAGTGGTTATCAGCTCACTCAATCGCTAATGGCATTTGGTCGAGGTAGTTGGTTTGGGGAAGGGCTTGGTAATTCGATTCAAAAATTAGAATATTTACCAGAAGCTCATACCGATTTTGTATTTGCAGTAGTAGCAGAAGAGTTAGGTTTTGTTGGTGTTTCTTTAATTCTAATTCTTATTTTTTCTTTAGTATTAAAAGCACTTTTTATTGGGCGCACGTGCCTGCAGCATGATCAACGTTTTGGTGGTTTTCTTGCGTTTGGTATTGGTATTTGGTTTGCGTTTCAAACATTAGTTAATGTCGGTGCTGCAGCTGGTATTGTACCAACCAAAGGATTAACGTTACCATTGATCAGTTATGGTGGCTCCAGTTTAATTATTATGTCAGTTGCGGTGTCACTGCTTATTCGTATCGATCATGAATGTCGTGTCTTTTTAGAAAACGAGCCTCCACGGAGCGAAAATGAAGAACAAAAATAAACGTTTATTAGTGATGGCTGGTGGTACTGGCGGTCATGTATTTCCCGGATTAGCAGTAGCAAAACAGCTACAAAGTGAAGGATGGGACATTCGTTGGTTAGGTACAGAAGATAGAATGGAAGCAGATTTAGTACCAAAGCATGGTATTGAAATCGATTTTATCAAAGTAAAAGGTTTACGTGGCCAAGGCTTCAAAAAGCTACTTGCGGCACCATTTCAAATATTAGGTGCGATTTCACAAGCAAAGAAACATATCCAAGCTTGGCAGCCTGATGTCGTATTAGGTATGGGAGGATACGTAAGTGGTCCCGGTGGTATTGCGGCTTGGTTATCTGGCATTCCTGTTGTATTACATGAACAAAATGCAGTCGCAGGTTTAACTAATCAATGGTTATCTAAAATTGCTAAACGTGTATTTCAAGCATTTCCGGGTGCTTTTCCAAATGCGGACGTTGTTGGCAATCCAGTAAGAGAAGATGTATGTCAATTGCCTCATCCTAGCGAACGATTTGCTGAACGTAGCGGCCCTATTCGTGTATTAATCATGGGAGGCAGTCAAGGTGCCCGTATTCTTAATACGACGTTGCCAGAAGCATTACCGAAACTGAATCACTCTGTTGAAATTTGGCATCAAGCAGGTAAAGGCAATCAAGAAACGGTTCATCAAGCATATTGTGATAATGGCATTACAGACGCGAACGTAACAGAGTTTATTGATGATGTTGCAGCAGCTTATGCATGGGCTGATTTATTGGTTTGTCGTTCAGGCGCATTAACGGTATCTGAAGTTTCAGCAGCTGGTGTTGGCTCTGTATTTATTCCTTTTATGCACAAAGACCGTCAGCAAGCATTAAATGCTGATCACCTTGTACAGTGTGATGCAGCAAAAATGATTGAACAACAAGACTTAACAGTTCAAGGTTTGGTTGATGTATTGAACGGCTTAGAACGAAAAGAATTATTAGAAATGGCATCTAATGCACGTAAATCTGCAATTACTGACGCTGATGTACGAGTTGCCAATGCGATTAAAGACCTAGCAAAATAAAAGAATTGAGATTTAGAATGATAAAAGATCAAAAATTGCAATTAGCGCAAATTCGAACCATGATCCCTGAAATGCGTCGTGTAGAGTGTATTCATTTTGTAGGTATTGGCGGCGCAGGAATGAGTGGTATTGCTGAAGTCCTCTTAAACGAAGGTTATCATATTAGTGGATCTGACTTAGCTGAAAATGCAGTCACGATTCGTTTAGCTCAAAAAGGGGCTAACATCTTTTTTGGCCATCAAGAAAGTAACGTTGAAAAAGCAAGCGTTGTTGTTGTATCGACTGCTATTGACCCAACAAACCCGGAGATTGTAGCAGCGAAAGAAAATCGTATTCCTGTGATTCGTCGTGCTGAAATGTTAGCAGAATTGATGCGCTACCGTCATGGCATTGCGGTTGCCGGTACACATGGTAAAACAACAACAACAGCTTTAACTACGCAAATTTACTCAGAAGCAGGATTAGATCCAACGTTTGTAAATGGTGGTCTGGTTAAAAATGCAGGCACTAATGCTCGTTTAGGCTCAAGTCGTGTTCTTATCGCTGAAGCCGATGAGAGTGATGCGTCATTTTTACACCTTCAGCCAATGGTAAGTATTGTTACTAATATTGAAGCTGATCATATGGATACTTATGGCGGCGATTTTGAAGTATTAAAGCAAACGTTTATTGATTTTCTTCATAACTTACCATTTTATGGTCAAGCGGTTATGTGCATTGATGATGATGTAGTTAGAGAATTATTACCTCGAGTGAGCCGCCAGGTTATTACGTATGGTTTTGCAGAAGATGCAGATGTTCGCTTAATTAACTATCGTCAAGTTGCTCAACAAAGCTTCTTTACAGTACAGAGGAAAGATCGTACTGATTTAGATATTATTCTTAATATCCCCGGAAAACACAATGCTCTGAATGCAACGGCTGCAATTGCAGTAGCAACAGAAGAGGATGTTGAGGATAAAGCAATTCTATCCGCTCTTTTGAATTTTGAAGGCGCAGGTCGTCGTTTTGACCAATTAGGTGAATTTGAAACCGGTAATGGTTCTGCAATGTTGGTGGATGATTATGGACATCATCCAACAGAAGTCGATGTAACAATAAAAGCAGCCCGTGCAGGTTGGAGCGATAAGCGTTTAGTTATGATTTTCCAACCTCATCGTTATAGTAGAACTCGTGATTTATATGATGACTTTGCGAATGTACTGGATAATGTAGATGTACTTATCATGCTTGATGTGTACTCTGCGGGTGAAACCCCAATTGTAGGTGCCGATGGACGAGCATTATGCCGAACTATTCGTGGTCGTGGAAAAATAGATCCTATCTTTGTACCAAATATTGAGGCACTACCTCCAGTTTTGGCTAATGTCATTCAAGAAGGTGATTTAGTTCTTACTCAAGGTGCAGGTGATATTGGAAAACTAGCAAAACAATTAGCTTCAATGAAATTAAATATTGAAACAATGAAAGAGTTTACGTAATTCTTGCTTAATTTAGTTAGAACGCCTAATAAAAAAGCGAATAATAAGATAGAATCTTTATTCTATTAATAATATTCTGTTAAAAGGTTAGATAGAGGGAGTTTCCCTCTCTAATTATTCGATGAATTAATTTTTGACGTCATACGATGGATGTTTTTATATAATCTCAAGTCACTGTAGCGTTATTTGAAAATGTTATGGTAGGACTAATATGATTGAGACTACCAAAATGAGTGGTTTATTTTATAATAAAAATATAAAGAAGCATTTACCTGGTATCTGTTTTCTTTCTTTAGTAGCAATGTTTTCATTATGGCTAGTTATTTCAACAGTAAGTTGGATGACAGATGAAGAAAGATTGCCTTTATCTCATATGATCATTCAAGGACAGTTAAAGCACATTACTGCCGATGATATTCGTGAAGCGATAGATTCGATGGATTCCATTGGAACCTTCATGACTCAGGACGTAAATAAGCTGCAAAATGCATTATTGTCATTACCATGGATAGCTCAAGTCTCAGTTCGAAAGCAGTGGCCTGAGACAATTAAAGTTTTTGTGGTAGAGCATCAACCTGAAGCGACTTGGAATAATCGTGTGATAGTAAATCCAGAAGGTGTAGTTTTTAATGCACCAATGAGTGATTTACTAGAACCTAAACCAGCGTTATTTGGACCTGAGTCTAACAGTAAAGATGTGTTGGCTTTTTGGCATCAATTACAAAAACAATTTTCACCATTAAATATGGGTGTTCAT
Organism: Aliivibrio wodanis; assembly: GCA_000953695.1. Lineage (GTDB taxonomy): Bacteria > Pseudomonadota > Gammaproteobacteria > Enterobacterales > Vibrionaceae > Aliivibrio > Aliivibrio wodanis. The sequence continues at coordinate 462,477 of LN554846.1, forward strand.
AGTGTTGCTTTAACAGAACGTTTATCTTGGCAAGTTGTTTTAGATAACGGCATTCGGTTAGAATTAGGCCGTGATGCTCGAGAAGAGCGAGTCGAGCGTTTTATTGCTTTATATAAGCAGTTAGAAAAACAAATGAATTCGATAGATTATATAGATCTTCGTTATGATACAGGTGCCGCTGTTGGGTGGAAGTCTGAAGACATAGCAGAAGATAAAGAAGAGAATTAACATGAGCAAAACGCCAGAAGGCAGTATTATTGTTGGTTTAGATATTGGCACAAACAAAATATCCGTCTTAGTCGGAGAAATATTACCTGATGGGCAAGTAAGTGTAATTGGCTCTGGCTCGTGCACCTCTCGTGGTATGGATAAAGGTGGTGTTAACGATCTAGAATCAGTGGTTAAATCTGTTCAAAGAGCGATTGACCAAGCTGAGCTTATGGCTGAGTGCACAATAACCTCCGTCTTTATTTCTCTATCAGGTCGACATATAGCGAGCCAAATAGAGAAAGGTATGGGCTCTATTTCGGAAGAAGAAGTGACTCAAGATGATATGGATAGTGTGATTCACACTGCAAAATCAGTTAAAATTGGTGATGAGCAGCGTACGTTACATGTTATCCCTCAAGAGTTCTCTATTGATGTGCAAAAAGGCATTCGAAACCCGATAGGCTTATCAGGAATGAGAATGGAAGTAAGTGTTCATTTAATTACTTGTCATAATGATATGGCGCGTAATATCGTAAAAGCGGTAGAGCGTTGTGGTTTAAAAGTTGAGCATGTTATATTCTCTGGTCTTGCATCAAGTAATGCAGTTATTACTGAAGATGAGCGAGATCTAGGCGTTTGTGTTGTTGATATCGGTGCTGGTACCATGGATATTGCAATTTGGACTGATGGCTCATTACGTCATGCTGAGGTACTTCCTTACGCTGGTAATGCTGTAACAAGTGATATTGCTTACGCTTTTGGCACGCCATTTAACGATGCCGAGAAATTAAAAGTAAAATACGGTTGTGCTATCAGTGAGCATATTAATCGTGATGAAACGGTTAATGTACCAAGTGTTGGTGGTCGACCATCAAGAAGTTTACAGCGAAGAATGCTAGCAGAAGTTATCGAACCAAGGTATTCTGAGCTGCTAGGTCTTGTGAACCAGCGTATTCTTGCTATCCAAGATAAATTACGCGCTGAAGGAACAAAGCACCATCTTGCTGCTGGTATTGTCTTAACTGGTGGCGGATCACAAATTGAAGGTTTGGTAGACTGCGCAGAGCACGTTTTCCAAACTCAGGTTAGAATAGGCCAACCTTTAGAGGTTACAGGCTTAACAGATTACGTAAAAGAGCCTTATCAAGCAACAGCGGTAGGCCTTTTGCATTACGGTAAAGAAAGTCAATTACATGACGATGAAGATTATGTGCCAAGTAAGCGCCAATCTTTCACAACCGTAGTAAAGAAATTTAAAAATTGGATACTAAAAGAGTTTTAACCTGAAGCGAACAGGAAGAAACGGAGAGAACAGATGTTTGAGCCGATGATGGAAATGTCCGACGACGCAGTAATTAAAGTTGTTGGTGTAGGTGGCGGTGGCGGTAATGCTATCGAGCACATGGTACGTGAGTCAATTGAAGGTGTTGAATTCATCAGTGTGAATACTGATGCTCAAGCACTTCGTAAGACCAATGTAAAGACAGTTATTCAGATTGGTGGAGACATCACAAAAGGCTTGGGAGCAGGTGCAAACCCACAAGTTGGTCGTGATGCAGCTCTAGAAGATCGTGAAGCGCTTAAAGAAGTATTAGCTGGTGCCGATATGGTATTTATAGCAGCTGGTATGGGTGGTGGTACCGGAACTGGTGCTGCACCAATTATTGCTGAAGTAGCAAAAGAATTAAATATTCTAACGGTTGCAGTAGTAACAAAGCCATTCAGTTTTGAAGGTCGTAAACGTCTTGCTTTTGCAGAACAAGGTATTGAAGAGTTATCTAAACATGTTGACTCATTAATTACGATTCCAAACGAGAAACTTTTAAAAGTACTTGGCCGTGGTATTACGTTATTAGAAGCATTTGCAAAAGCCAATGATGTTCTTCGTAATGCGGTTCAAGGTATTGCTGAGTTGATTACTCGCCCAGGTATGATCAACGTCGATTTCGCCGATGTTCGTACAGTAATGTCTGAAATGGGACATGCAATGATGGGTAGCGGTATCGCAGTAGGTGAAGAAAGAGCAGAACAAGCAGCCGAAGAAGCAATTTCAAGTCCATTACTTGAAGATATCGATCTTGCTGGTGCTCGTGGTGTTCTGGTTAACATTACAGCTGGTCTTGATATGCGTCTTGATGAGTTCGAAACTGTAGGTAATACCGTGAAGGCATTTGCATCAGATAATGCAACTGTGGTTATTGGTACTTCGCTTGACCCAGATATGACAGATGAAATTCGTGTAACGGTTGTTGCTACGGGTATCGGAACTGAGAAAAAACCAGAAATCACATTAGTAACAAATAAAACGGCTGCGCCAATTGCACAACCGACACCTCAAGTGAAGCCAAAGATTGAAACGCCGGCAGAACCTGTGGTAGAAAAATCGGCACAAAATGTGCAAGTGACTAAACCTGTACCGCAACAACCTGCACCATCTACATCGCCAGCGGCGGGGGTTCAGAATGCAGGTACAGCACAAACGAAACCAGATCAGAAGGAAGATTATTTAGATATTCCTGCGTTTTTACGACGTCAAGCTGATTAATTAACCACTTAGCGATTTGGTTTTATAGAAAATTATGTGCTACTATGCCAAACCAATTTTCGGATTGGTTTGATATTGAGCATATTTAAAGTTGGGATGAGCATATGATCAGACAACGTACACTGAAAAGTATTGTGACAATGACAGGGGTGGGTTTACATTCCGGTCGTAAAGTGACACTTACTCTTCGTCCAGCAGCGTCAAATACAGGTGTAATTTATCGTCGTACAGACCTTAATCCACCAGTAGATTTCCCTGCGGATCCAGAGTCAGTTCGCGACACAATGTTATGTACAGCGTTAGTTAATGATGAAGGCGTACGTATCTCAACGGTTGAACACTTGAATGCTGCATTAGCGGGCATGGGCATTGATAACGTTGTTATTGAAGTTGATGCACCTGAAATTCCAATTATGGATGGCAGTGCAAGTCCTTTTATCTATCTGTTACAGTCTGCTGGGATTGAAGAGCTTAATACCGCGAAGAAATTCATTCGTATTAAGAAACCTGTTCGCATTGAAGATGGTGATAAATGGGCGGAAATTCGTCCTCATAACGGTTTCCGTTTAGATTTCACTATTGACTTTAATCACCCTGCAATTGATTCAGATGATCAAAAATTAGTGTTTGATTTTTCAAGCCAGTCGTTTATCAAAGATATCTCACGTGCTCGTACTTTTGGGTTCATGCGTGATATTGAGTACTTACAATCGCAAAACCTTTGTTTAGGTGGTAGCTTTGATTGTGCAATCGTACTGGATGATTACCGCATTCTAAATGAAGACGGTCTGCGTTTTGATAATGAATTTGTAACGCATAAAGTACTTGATGCTGTTGGTGACCTCTATATGTGTGGTCATAGTATTCTTGGTGAGTTAAGCGCTTATAAATCAGGTCATGCATTAAATAATCAGTTACTGCGTGCTGTTCTTGCTGATCAAGAAGCATGGGAGTGGACAACCATTGAGGATGAACAAGAGTCTCCTGTTGCATTTATGCAACCAGGAATGGTACTTGCGTAATACATCATCAAATTAAAAAGCCAAGCTTATTTGCTTGGCTTTTTTATGCCTATCATATTCTTACTTCTTACTTCTTACTTCTTACTTCTTATTTGCTAATGCAGCGAGGCTTTCTAAACGTTTTTTTAATTTTGGTGACGCTGTTTCGGCAACCATCTCTAAAGCACTTGCAGCAGCAGCAGATAGCTCTCGCTTTGCTTGTTTTTCTGTTTTGTATACTTCAGGCTTCTCACCTACAAAAGATCGAGCAAGATCTGGGTTTATCTTTATTTCCAAGTTAGATAAGCCGGGTAGTCCATGACGACGAAAGGCTGATAAAATACTAATCCTTTCATAATTAATTCGTGTTGCCCATACGCTACTTGATACCTCGATCACTAAAGATCCTTGGCGATAGTTTGCCACACGGCAATGATCTTCACAGCCAACAGGTAGCGTTTCTTTTAGTACATGTGACAACTTTGATAAAATAATCGCTTTTTCTTGAAGATCTTTAAAGCGTGTATTATTAAAAAAGTCGTTTGCAGGTTGTGGTCTATGGTCTCGCATAGTTAGTCAGTCTCACAAAAATAGGGCGATTTAATCGATTTTTTTGTTAGAAAAAGTGATAAATGCCAATTAGATCTGAATTTTTCAGAATTGAAATCAAACTCTATGGATTTAGCTTAGGATTGATTTACATAATCGCTTATACTTTTCATTATTACTTATGATGACCAGCAACACAATAATCAGAGTAGGCCTTGAAAAATCAAAGTCGCATCCCCATAAGGTAAGTATATAAAGAAGTATTTTTCTTAGAGTCAATTCTCTAGGTGATTGATTCAAATTTCAGAATTAACGATCAGAAATGATCAAGAGATAAGAGAAGCAACGGAATCATGTTTTCTAAAATTCTAACAAAAGTTATCGGTAGTCGTAATGATCGAACATTACGCAAGCTACGTAAAATCGTAGATCAAATTAATAAACTTGAACCGCAATTCGAATCATTACAAGACGAAGAATTAAAAGCGAAAACAATCGAGTTCCGTACGCGTTTAGAGCAAGGTGAAGATTTAGATAATCTATTACCAGAAGCATTTGCAACGGTACGTGAAGCGTCGAAGCGTTTGTATGGTATGCGCCACTTTGACGTTCAAATGATTGGTGGTATGGTTCTGAATGACAGCCAAATCGCAGAGATGCGTACTGGTGAAGGTAAAACATTAACAGCAACTCTACCATGTTATTTAAATGCATTAACAGGTAAAGGCGTTCACGTCGTAACGGTGAATGACTACCTTGCAAAGCGTGATGCTGAAACCAACCGAGAGTTATTTGAATTCTTAGGCATGACTGTTGGTATCAACGTACCAAACATGCCACCTCAAGAGAAAAAACAAGCGTATTTATGCGATATTTTATATGGCACAAATAACGAATTTGGTTTTGACTATCTACGTGACAACATGGCTTTCCGTGCTGAAGATCGTGTTCAACGTGAGCGCTATTTCGCAGTAATCGATGAAGTGGATTCAATCTTAATCGATGAAGCTCGTACCCCTCTTATCATTTCTGGTCCTGCGGAAGATAGCTCTGCGCTCTATACGCGAATTAATACACTGATCCCTCAACTTGTGAAACAAGATGAAGAAGACAGCGAAGAGTATCGTGGTGAAGGTCACTACACATTAGATGAAAAAGGAAAACAAACACACCTGACTGAAAACGGTCAAGAGTTTGTTGAACAGCTATTAAAAGATGAAGGTTTAATGGAAGCGGATGATACTTTGTATTCACCAGCTAATATTAGTTTACTTCATCATATTAATGCAGCACTACGTGCGCATGTGTTATTTGAAAAAGACGTGGACTACATTGTAAAAGACGATGAAGTTATCATTGTTGATGAGCATACAGGTCGTACAATGCCTGGTCGTCGTTGGTCTGAAGGTTTACACCAAGCTGTTGAAGCAAAAGAAGGTGTTAAAATTCAGAATGAAAACCAAACATTAGCATCAATCACTTTCCAAAACTTCTTCCGTCTATACGAAAAACTGTCAGGCATGACAGGTACTGCTGATACAGAAGCATTTGAATTCCAATCTATTTATGGTCTTGATACGGTAGTAATTCCAACTAACCGTCCAATGACTCGTAATGATATGGGTGATTTAGTCTACATGACAGAAGCAGAAAAATTTGCAGCTATCATTGAAGACATTAAAGGTTGTTCTGAACGTGGCCAGCCAGTATTGGTTGGTACCGTTTCGATTGAAAAATCAGAACTGCTTTCAAATGCATTGAAAAAAGCAAAAATTAAGCACAATGTTCTTAATGCTAAATTCCATGAGAAAGAAGCAGACATCGTTGCTAATGCTGGTACAGCAAGTGCGGTAACTATTGCTACAAACATGGCTGGTCGTGGTACGGATATCGTACTTGGCGGTAGCTGGCAGGCAGAGGTTGCTAAATTAAATGAGCCTACTGATGCACAGATCTACGAGATTAAAGAAAATTGGAAAGAAGCTCATGATGCTATTCTAGCTTCTGGCGGTCTACATATCATTGGTACAGAGCGTCATGAATCTCGCCGTATTGATAACCAACTACGTGGTCGTGCTGGTCGTCAAGGTGATGCTGGTTCTTCTCGCTTCTACTTATCAATGGAAGATGCCCTAATGCGTATCTTTGCTTCAGATCGTGTATCTAACATGATGAAAAAGCTAGGCATGGAAGAAGGTGAAGCAATTGAACATCCATGGGTAACGAAAGCGATTGAGAATGCTCAACGTAAAGTTGAAGGGCGTAACTTTGATATTCGTAAGCAACTGCTTGAATACGATGATGTAGCGAATGACCAACGTAAAGTGGTTTATGAACTACGTGATGAACTGATGAATGTTGATGATATCAGCGATATGATTGCTCATAACCGTCAAGATGTTCTTGAAGGATTATTTGGCCAATATATTCCAGCACAGTCTTTAGAAGAAATGTGGGATGTTGAAGGGTTAACAACACGTTTACGTACAGATTTTGATGTAGAGATCCCTATTCAAGAATGGCTAGACAGTGATGATAAACTTCATGAAGATAACTTACGTGAAAAAATCATTGAAACAGCAATTCAAGTTTACAAAGACAAAGAAGAGTCTGTTGGTGAGTCAGTTCTTCGTAACTTTGAAAAAGCAGTTATGCTACAGACACTTGATGGTTTGTGGAAAGAGCATCTAGCAGCGATGGATCATCTTCGTCAGGGTATCCATCTGCGTGGTTATGCGCAGAAGAACCCGAAACAGGAATACAAGCGTGAATCGTTTGAGCTGTTTGAAGGTTTACTTGATACGTTAAAGTTTGATGTAGTTTCAATCCTAAGTAAAGTACGTGTACAGCAACAAGAAGATGTTGAACGTATGGAAGAACAACGTCGCCAGCAAGCAGAAGAAGCCGCTCGTCGTCAGCAGCTACAACATCAAAATGCTGAAAACCAGTTGGATGATGGTGAAACATCTGAAGAAGGTCATACACCAATGGTGCGTGATGAGCGTAAAGTAGGTCGTAATGAGCCTTGTCCATGTGGCTCAGGTAAGAAATATAAGCAGTGTCACGGTAAGATCTAGTAAGCTCATCACTGTGAATTGAAAATAAAACCGCTATTATTTAGCGGTTTTTTTATACGTATGAAGGCTATAAATGAAAAGATTACATATAGTTGCTGCTATTATTTTTAATGAAAATAAAGACCAAATATTTATTACTAAGCGCCCAGATAAAGCACATAAAGGCGGTTTCTGGGAGTTTCCAGGAGGAAAAGTTGAAGAGGGAGAAAGTGTAGAGCAGGCGTTAATCAGAGAGTTATATGAAGAGGTTGGCATTGAATCTACAGAGTTAGCCATTTTTGAATCGTTAAATTATGACTACCCTGATAAATCGCTCTATTTTGATTTTTTCACTGTGACTCAGTTTGCAGGCGAACCTTATGGAAAGGAAGGGCAACAAGGATTATGGGTTCCTATTTTAGAACTCTCTGCTTATGAGTTCCCTGAAGCAAATGTACCTATTTTAAATAAAGTACTTGAATGCTTTAGTTAGTTTGATTCTATGTCCTATTCCAATAAAAAAGCGATCATAAATGATCGCTTTTTTATTGGAATAGATAATATGGTATTAATATTGATCTTCAGACCAACCATCAGAGTCCGACATATCAGGAGCTCCAGGAATTGATTTTTCTTCATCTGCCCATTCACCAAAATCAATCATTTGGCATTTTTTACTGCAAAATGGTCGAAATTGGCTTTCTTGATTCCAAATAACAGAATTTTTACAAGTTGGACATTTTACCGTAGTTGACTCGATAGTACTTGGTGTTGGCATATATTCCTCAGCAGACAGCGAGTGAAAATTCAATATCTTTCTCGCAGTTCTTATTTGTTTCAAAGGAGATAAAGCGTAACGCAAAACGACTTTTATGCCCAGAGATCATTGGATAAACTCCATATTCAATTGGAATTTCAAGGCGCAATAAATTAGAATTTTCCATCTCACTTTGCATAAATCCCTTACGGGCAATCTGTGGTTTAAGGCGTGCAGTTTCTCTTGTTAAGCGTAACCAAAGCGAGAGGGCATCAGAAAGAGGAAGTAGTTGAGACATCCAATTATGTGTATTTTTACATCTAACTTCCAAAGGAAGATGTAACCAGTAATGCAATGCTGGAAGATCAAAACAACAATCGCCTCCTGGAATAAAAAAACGTTGCTTGAGAGCAGAAAGAAAACGGTCCTCTTTTAAAGAGTGACCTGGACGAGTGGTTTTCATTAGGTTCTGATGAACTTGACTAATTTGCTCTAAAATAGAAAGTAATGCTTGTTGATCAACATCTTCAATATCCATCCAAGCTCGATATTGTAAGCGAAGCTTTTCTAGATCCTTGCCTAAATCGGCTTTTACTTGGACCTGTTCTAAGATGTCTAGCATATTAAAAAGAGAGCTAAAGAATACTTGGTACTCAAATGGTCTTGTTAAATCAGCAGAATGTCCTAACTTACGAAATAGAGATTCTATTCGTAAATAAATTCGAGTCCTTTCATTTAAAGGGTGTTCAAATTTTTGCAGGCCTGCTCCATTCATAGTCGTTTTTAATTCTCTTTATTTATAGAAGGCTGAGACAATAACAGATATTTATCATGTAGAAGAGCTATTTCACTATTCAAGTCACAAAATTGTTGGTCATTTCTTATGACATCATCAGCAATTGCTAATCGTTGTTCTCGTGATGCTTGTGAAGCAAGAATCGCTTTTACTTGTTTAATAGTTACTTTATCACGATTAACTGTTCGATTAATTTGAGTTTGCTCCAGAACATCAACAACAAGCGTACGGTTCGCTAAATATTGTAACTGATTTTCAACTAAGAGAGGAACAACAAGCAATACATACTCAGAGGTTGCTAAAGAAAGCTGATGCTGCATCTCCTCTCTTATTAAAGGATGAAGCAAATTATTAAGCCACTCTTTCTCATTTGGTTGAGAAAAAATACGCTGTCGCAGTTCACTTCTATTTAAATATCCATTTTCTAATAGAATTGAGGGGCCAAAATGATTAATTATTTTTTGTAGTCCAATGCTGTTTGGCTCTACGACTTCACGAGCAACAATATCGGCATCAACAATATCAATACGATGATTTTTCTGAAAAGTATCCGCGATCGTTGTTTTCCCGCTGCCAATTCCACCTGTGATAGCTACAACATAACTCATAATGGTAAGCCTAAAATTTCAGAGAAGTACCATTGACCAATTTTCTCTCCCCATAGCAAACAAATCCAACCTGCGATGGCCAAGTAAGGGCCAAAAGGAATTGCTTTATCAAGTCCCTTTTTCTGCGATTTTAACATAATGATACCAATAATCGCGCCTACAATAGAGGATACAAGAACGACTAAAGGAAGTTGTTGCCAACCAAGCCAAGCCCCAATAGCTGCTAATAGTTTAAAGTCACCATAGCCCATACCCTCTTTACCTGTCAGCAGTTTAAAACCCCAGTAAATAGACCATAAAATGAGATAACCAGCCATTGCACCAATAACTGAATCAATTAAGCTCACTGAGCTCCAGCCAACTAAAGCTAAATATAATCCTGACCATAATAGCGGAAGCGTTATTTGGTCGGGAAGAAGCATTGTGTCAATATCGATAAAAGTTAGCGCAATAAGCACTAAAGTAAATAAGACAGCGGCAATGGCAAAATACGAAAATGGCAGCAAGTACGATACAGTAAAACACATAGCTCCAGAAAGCAGTTCGATTGCAGGATATCTAAAGCTGATTGGGGTACTGCATTGGCGGCATTTTCCTTTTAATAGTAGCCAACTAATAACAGGAATGTTGTCATAGAATTTGATTTGAGTATTGCATTTTGGGCAACGAGACCGAGGAACACTTAAATTAAATACTTCCTCATTTGTTGATTTCTTTGATGCTTTTGACTCTGGGTTTAAATCTGGAAAGCATTCAATACACTCTTTTTTCCACTCTTTTTCCATCATGATTGGCAGTCGATAAATAACGACATTAAGAAAGCTGCCAATAAGTAAACCAAACAAAGTAGCAAAAAGGGGAAAAAGCCAAGGGTAGTAATCAAAAGCAGCCATGTAGAAGACGTCCAGTATTGATGTCAGAATAATTAGTAAATGGTATCAGAAATCTAAATATATCACTCTTTATATTCGTAATTTATCCAATAACACTCATTAAATTAAATATAGGAAGATACATAGATACGACTAACCCGCCGATAAGAGTCCCTAAAAAAACAATGATAAATGGTTCTAAGATTTTACCTAAATTATCAACGGTATTATCAACTTCTTCTTCATAGATATAAGCGACTTTGTTCAGCATATCATCAAGATTACCAGATTCTTCACCAATCATAATCATTTGCAACACCATTTCAGGAAAGGTTTGAGTTTGACGCATTGCTAAATAAAGAGGCATGCCAGCAGCGGTATTTTGTTGTACTGAAAGAATGGCTTCTTGGTAGTATAAATTACCTGCGGTTTTACTGGTCGTTTGTAAACTGTGTAAAATAGGTAACCCTGAGCTAAAGCTTGTTGCTAACGTTCGGCTAAATTTAGCAATAGCAGCTTTAGATAAAACGGTACCTATAATGGGAATATTAAGACTGTGTTTACTTATAGTTAGCCGAACCTTATACGATTTTTTTCTGAGTGCGCCAAAAAGAAAAGAGGATGAGGTGATAATTAAAAGTATATAAAGTCCATTTGCTTGTAGCGCATGAGAAAGATTGATAACTTGTTGAGTAAACCATGGCAATTCAGCCCCGAATCCTTTAAAGATACTTTCAAACTCAGGTATTACAAAAGTTAGCATCAATACGGTGACAGTGATTGCAACCAAGGTAACCATGATTGGGTAAATCATAGCTTTAATTACCTTAGCTCGTAATGCATCACTCTTTTCTCTATATTCAGCTAGTCGTGCAAGCGCTTGTGCTAAATACCCAGTTTCTTCCCCAGTGGCGACTAAATCAACATAAAATGAATCAAAATGAGAGCAGCTGGTGGCAAGTGCTTTAGAAAGAGGTGTGCCTGCTTCAATAGACAAGCAAATGTAGTTAAGAATAGATTTCATTTCTGCTTTGACATTGTTTTCTGCAATCAAGCGAAGTGCTTGAATGATAGGAACACCAGCGGAAAGCATTGTGGCTAATTGACGAGTAAAAAGAGTGATATCTTTACGTTTAACTATATGTCTCATTTTTTCAAAACCAGAGAGACCACGCTTTTTAATTTTCTTTATGTGAATGTGTTGGTCGGTTAACTTTTTTCTTACTTCAATTTCATTCAGTGCAAATAATTTTCCTGATACTCTTTTTCCCGTGTTATTAATACCACGCCAATGAAAGCTTTTTAAGCCAAAATTTTTAACTTTGCTTTGTAGTTTAAACATAATGCTACTCATTGATTAAAGCTAAAGGAATAAGACTCGATTTAATTCCTGTAAACTGGTTGTTCCGTCTTCTAATCGTTTAATACCAGAAGTATTTAAGTTATCCATTCCTTGTTGAATGGCAAGTTGTTCTATTTGTCTTACGCTTGCCCCTTTTAAAACGGCAACAGAAAGCTCTCGAGTAAATGGCATTACTTCGTAAATCCCAATACGGCCAGTATAGCCATGAGTACATTCATTACACCCTGCTACATTTGCTTTAAAAATAGTGGCTAAAGGGTTAATGCCGTATTCATTTTGAATTTCAGGGGTAATGTTGTCTCTCTGTTTGCAGTACTTACACAATCGTCGTGCCAGTCGTTGAGCAATAATAAGGCTTAAAGAAGAGGCTAGATTAAAGTTTTCAACCCCCATATTTCCTAAACGAACGACGGTTTCAGCGGCAGAATTAGTATGCAACGTTGAAAGTACTAAGTGACCTGTTTGTGCTGCTTTTACTGCAATTTCTGCCGTTTCAAGATCTCGGATTTCTCCAACCATGACGATGTCGGGATCTTGACGTAAAAAAGAGCGTAAAGCATGAGCAAAAGTAAACCCAATCTTTGAATTTACTTGTACTTGATTTACTCCATTAAGATTTATTTCAACGGGATCTTCTGCGGTAGAGATGTTTTTTTCTGTGGTATTTAAAATGTTCAAACCAGAGTAGAGAGAGACGGTTTTGCCACTGCCGGTTGGACCGGTCATTAATATCATCCCTTGAGGACGTTTTAATGCGTTAAGGTAAAGCTCTTTTTGTTTGTCACTGTAGCCTAATTTATCTATATCTAAGCTTGCAGCGCTGCTGTCTAATAAACGTAAAACAATTTTTTCTCCCCATAGTGTTGGAAGAGAAGAGACTCGCATATCTATTGAGATTTCGCTATTGAGTTTGAGTTTAATACGACCATCTTGCGGTAGCCGGCGTTCAGAAATATCAAGCTTAGCCATGATTTTTAAACGAGCTGAAAGGCGACGACTTAGGTGAGAAGAAGGACTGCTATTTTGAACTAAAATACCATCACAACGAAAGCGAACACGATAGGTCTCTTCGTAGGGTTCAAAGTGAATATCAGATACACCTTTACGTACAGCTTCTAATAAAATTTGATTAATAAAGCGAGTAACAGGAGCGTCATCTTGGCTGAGATCTTCTGTTGATGCCATTTCGTCGAGTGAAACATCAACTAAAGAGGCAAGTTCATCTTGAGTAATGTCTTTACGAGGTGAAGAGCCTGAAGATGAAAGACCACGACCATACATTCTTCTAATTGCAGCTTCAAGCTCGCCATGATCCGCTAAAACAAGACTGATCTGCTTTCCAGAGGTGAAGCGAAAATCATCTTCGACTTGAGCAATGCTAGGGTCGGATACCGCAAGACGAATAGTGAAGCCATCATTCGTCATTGGTAGTGCATTATGCTGAGTAATTAAATCGCGCAGTCCTAGCTTTTGGCAACAATCCGTATAATCAAATTGCTCAATATTTATATTATCTAAACCAAAAATTTGCGATAGGTGACTAATGAGTTGATCTGGTGTGAAAATAGACTCAGCCAAAAGCGCAGAAGGCACAGTGTGTGCCCCTGTTTGAACGTGTTTAACTATGGTGCTTTCTTGCGCCGAACTGATGAGTTCAGCTTGACGCAAGATAGAAGCTAGGTTGGTGTGCATTTATATTAGTTACAACCTTTAGGCTTTACATTGGCACTACCAGCGCTTGCAACACAAGTCCAAGTGCCATTACCATCTCTATTTACTTGAATTGTCTCACCATTTGCAATACCACTAGTGAAAGTAACTACGATTGAACCTGCTGTGTTAGCTGCATTAGCAAAAGTAATACCACCATTAGAAAAAATAGAAGCACCTAAATCTGCTGGAGCCTGCCCTGCACCGCCGGTAGGGAAAGCCCCATTACTTGCGAGATAATCCTCTACATTTATTTTTAATGCACTTGCAGTAGCTAAGCCCGCACCTAACTCCCCTTTATGTACATAATCTTGATATTTAGGAATTGCTATTGCTGATAGAACACCAATTACGGCAACCACAATCATTAACTCAATTAAAGTAAAGCCTTTTTGTCCCTGACGTTTTTTCATTTTTATCTCCAGTATAAATCCGTATGATTTAATGTTTTATTTGATGTGCAAAATAATAAAACTAACAGAGGAAGGAAGGTAGAATGAAAAATATAGGACTCGAGCGGGTTGGCATTTTATTTCGTGGGTAAATGTAACTTGCGAGATTAAATACGACGTACGTCAAATATTGTATTTTTTTCTTAAACGTGGCTCGCAATTCTTACTTTAGAAACAGTTGGTCTAGTGATATTTATCATATTGGAAATATGTGAACAGTATCAAAGACATCATGAGAGGTTTGTGTACAGTTTAAATTAAAAGAGCCAATAATATATCAGCTCTTTTATTAGATGATGTGTTACCAAAGCTTATTTAAAACGCATTGATAAGTCCATTGCTGTTAAGTGCTTAGTGAGTGCACCAACAGAGATATAATCAACGCCAGTTTCAGCGAATTCTGCAATAGTATCTAAAGTGACATTGCCTGAATTTTCTAATGCGGCGCGACCAGCATTTAGTTTCACCGCTTCACGCATCATATCGGTAGTGAAGTTATCTAACATAATAATGTCAGCACCAGCGTCAATCGCTTGTTGTAACTCTTCTAGGCTTTCCGTTTCTACTTCAACAGGTTTACCTGGGTTAAGTTCTTTCGCTGTTGATATCGCTTTTTCAATACCGCCACAGGCAATAATGTGATTTTCTTTAATTAGATAAGCATCAAATACACCAATACGGTGATTGAAACCACCGCCACAAGCTACAGCATATTTTAATGCACTGCGTAAACCCGGAATGGTTTTGCGAGTATCAAGCAGGCGACATTCGGTGTGTGCAATTTTTTCAGCGTAGGTTGCTGTGATGGTAGAACAACCAGAAAGGGTTTGGATAAAGTTCATCGCATTGCGCTCACCGGTTAATAGTGTGCGTGATGGGCCTGTTAAGGTGCAAAGCGTTTGGTTTGGTTCTACTTTGTCACCATCTTCTACATGCCACTCGATAGCAACGGTTCCACCCAGTTGTTTAAAGACTTCATCGGCCCACATCTTTCCACAAAATACACCATGTTCACGCGTGATGATTGTTGCAACAGATTGAGTATCTTCAGCAATTAAGCTTGCTGTAATATCAGTACTTACATCTAATGTTCCACCTAAATCTTCACGTAGTGTATCTGAAACGGCACGAGTAATTTCTGTAGGAAGTTGTTGCTTTAAATATTCAAGACGAGAGGCGCTATCATGGGTTTTGATCATGGTGAGGTCCATTGAATTCTTTGAAATAAGTTTATGGCGACAATAATACTCGCGCTAGAGCAGAATTTCATCATAAGATACAAAGATTAGTTTAATTTGAACGGGAATAGATGATGAAATTTACTTTATCAACAGATCATTGGCTTAATGAAGCAAAACATGTGGTATCACCATTTTATGATGATCGTCCGGATGATGAAGATATTTCTCTGCTTGTTGTTCATAATATCAGTTTACCACCAGGGCAGTTTGGTGGGCCTTATATCGAACAATTGTTTACGGGGACACTAAATCCAGCGGAACATCCATTCTTTAAGGTGATCCACCAATTTCGAGTATCGGCGCATTGCTTGATCCGACGCGATGGCTCAGTCGTGCAATTTGTTCCTTTTAGCGCAAGAGCTTGGCATGCTGGAGTATCATCATTTGCAGGACGCGCACGATGTAATGATTACAGTATTGGTATTGAGTTGGAAGGGACTGATTTTACTGCCTATACTCAAGAGCAATATGATAGCTTGGCGGTTGTAACAAACGTGCTACAAGATGCTTACCCATTGATTGTTGATAAGCGTATTACTGGTCATCAGTACATTGCGCCGTTAAGAAAGACAGATCCAGGTTTATCATTTTACTGGGAAAAATACCATAAATTAAGAGGTTAGCTTTAAAGGTGATATAACTGCATTTCTTAAATCTGGCACATTATTATTTAATTTAAATCACAATTGGTCAGACCAATTGTTTTTGGTATGTGTGCATATTGTTAATTAATAATATAGAGAGACTCTGTTCTATGATTCAAATCAACTTTTACCTAGACAAATTCCCTTTTTTAATGATAAATTGCACCTCAAATAAAATTGGTAATACCAATTATTTAAAGTGACGAATGACTCACGGTAATGTGGGAAGTAATCAACTTAAATTGGGTTGAGCTACGATGACATATCAAAGGATACGTCAGCCGAAGTTGTCCGATGTAATCGAGCAAGAGCTTGAACGGCTGATTTTAGAAGGAACCCTTTCTCCTGGGCAAAAATTGCCAGCAGAAAGAGAGTTAGCAAAACAGTTTGATGTTTCCCGTCCATCAGTACGAGAAGCGATACAACGTTTAGAAGCAAAGCACCTATTAACTCGCCGCCAAGGTGGTGGAACGTTTGTTAATAAAGGTTTATGGCAAAGTTTTTCAGAGCCCTTGCTAGATTTATTAGCAACGCATCCTGAAACTCAATTTGATTTACTTGAATCACGCCATGCGTTAGAAGGCATTTCTGCTTATTACGCTGCTTTGCGTGGTAATGAAGAAGATTTTAAACGGATTAAAGAGTCACATCAGTTAATCCAACAAGCACAACAAGATGGTGATTTAAAAGCAGAAGCGTCTGCGGTTATGAACTGTCTTATCACGGTGACTGAATCGGCGCACAATGTGGTACTACTTCACATGGTACGCAGTTTAGAGCCCTTGCTTGAACAAAATGTATTACAAAACTTTACCTTATTAAATCGCCGTGATGCGGTGGTGGAAAAGGTGAGAGCACATAGAGCTGAAATGGTAGAAGCGATAGTGTCAGGGCAGCCTGAAAAGGCACGTTTGGCCTCTCATTCTCATTTCGCCTATATTGAAGAAACATTGTTGGAATTGACAAAAGAAGAGAGCCGCCGAGAGTGCTCGCTTCGTCGAATTCAACAAAGTAATGATATGGATTAATTCGATTCATTTCATTGTCACCCTATTTGAACCAACAAATAAAAGGATAGCTCGCATGTCTGACATGAAGCATGACGTTGATGCACTAGAAACTCAAGATTGGTTAGAAGCTCTTGAGTCAGTTGTACGTGAAGAGGGTGTTGAACGCGCCCAGTATCTATTAGAGCAAGTTCTTGATAAAGCTCGTTTAGATGGTGTTGATATGCCAACTGGCATCAATACTAACTACATCAATACCATCCCTGTAACGCAAGAACCTGCGTACCCAGGTGATGTTACTCTTGAGCGTCGTATCCGTTCAATTATTCGTTGGAACGCAATCATGATCGTTCTACGTGCTTCGAAGAAAGATTTGGACCTTGGCGGCCACATGGCGTCTTACCAATCTGCAGCTGCATTCTACGAAGTATGTTTTAACCATTTCTTCCGTGCTCCGAATGAGACGGACGGTGGTGATTTAGTTTATTACCAAGGTCACATCTCTCCTGGTATCTACTCTCGTGCTTTCGTTGAAGGTCGTTTAACTGAAGAGCAACTAGATAACTTCCGTCAAGAAGTTGATGGTAAAGGTATTCCTTCTTACCCTCACCCTAAACTGATGCCTGAATTCTGGCAGTTCCCGACAGTATCTATGGGTCTTGGTCCTATTTCTGCTATCTATCAAGCGCGCTTCCTTAAGTACCTTGAAGGCCGTGGCATGAAAGAGACTGGCGCTCAGCGTGTATACGCTTTCCTAGGTGATGGTGAGATGGATGAGCCAGAATCACGCGGTGCGATCTCTTTCGCTGCTCGTGAAAAACTGGACAACTTATGTTTCCTAATCAACTGTAACCTACAGCGTCTAGACGGCCCTGTTATGGGTAACGGTAGCATCATTCAAGAACTAGAAGGCCTATTTAAAGGTGCTGGTTGGAACGTTGTTAAAGTTATTTGGGGTAGCAACTGGGATTCACTACTTGCTAAAGACACGACAGGTAAACTTCTTCAGTTAATGAACGAAACTATCGACGGTGACTACCAAACATTTAAATCTAAAGATGGCGCTTACGTACGCGAGAACTTCTTTGGTAAATACCCTGAGACTGCAGCGCTTGTTGCTGATATGACTGATGACGAAATCTTCGCTCTTAAGCGTGGTGGTCATGATTCATCTAAACTGTTTGCTGCATTCAACAATGCAAAAGAAACAGGCGGTAAGCCAACAGTAATCCTAGCTAAAACCGTTAAAGGTTACGGCATGGGCGATGCTGCTGAAGGTAAGAACATTGCACACGGTGTTAAGAAAATGGACATGACTCATGTTCAACACCTACGTGATCGTTTAGGTCTAGAAGACATTCTTTCTGATGAAAAAATCAAAGAGCTTCCTTACCTTAAACTAGAAGAAGGCTCTGCTGAGTACAACTACTTACACGCTCGTCGTGATGCGCTACACGGTTACACACCTAAGCGTCTGCCTAAGTTTACTCAAGAATTCAAAGTACCTGAGCTTGATGCATTTGCCCCTCTACTAGGTGAGCAGAAGCGTGATATCTCAACAACAATGGCTTATGTTCGTACGCTAAATATCTTACTTAAAGATAAAAACATTGGTAAGAACATCGTTCCTATCATTTGTGATGAAGCGCGTACATTCGGTATGGAAGGTCTATTCCGTCAGGTTGGTATCTACAACCCACACGGTCAAGATTACACTCCTGAAGATAAAGGTATTGTTTCTTACTACAAAGAAGCAACTTCTGGTCAAGTTCTTCAAGAAGGTATCAACGAATTAGGCTCAATGGCGTCTTGGGTTGCTGCTGCAACATCATACAGCACCAACGATCTACCAATGATCCCATTCTACATCTACTACTCAATGTTCGGTTTCCAACGTATTGGTGACATGGCATGGTTGGCGGGTGACCAACAAGCACGTGGCTTCCTATTAGGTGCTACTGCTGGTCGTACAACGCTAAACGGTGAAGGTCTACAACACGAAGATGGTCACTCTCACATCATGGCAAACACAGTTCCTAACTGTATTTCTTATGACCCAACGTTTGCTTACGAGCTAGCGGTAATCATGCAAGACGGTATTCGTCGCATGTACGGTGAGAACCAAGAAAACGTTTACTACTATCTAACAGTAATGAACGAAAACTACGCAATGCCAGCAATGCCAGAAGGCGCTGAAGAAGGCATCCGTAAAGGCATCTACAAGCTTGAGTCTTACGCAGGTTCTAAGTCTAAAGTTCAGCTAATGAGCTCTGGTACTATCATGAATGAAGCGCGTAAAGCTGCTAAGATCCTAAGCGAAGAGTATGGCGTAGCATCTGACATTTTTGCGGTTACTTCATTCAATGAATTGACTCGTGATGGTCAAGCGGTAGAGCGTGACAACATGCTTCACCCAGAAGCAGAAGAGAAAGTACCGTACATCACAACTGTTCTTGGTAACGAACCTGCAATCGCAGTAACGGATTACATGAAGAACTACGCTGAACAAGTACGTGCATTCATGCCTTCTGAGTCTTACAAAGTACTTGGTACTGATGGTTTCGGTCGTTCAGACAGCCGTGAAAACCTACGTCGCCACTTCGAAGTAAACGCAGGCTACGTTGTTGTTGCTGCTCTTACTGAACTGGCGAAGCGTGGTGATGTTGAGAAATCAGTAGTTGCAGAAGCAATTGCTAAATTCGGCATCGACGCAGACAAAATTAACCCGCAATACGCATAAGACTTCCATTAATTAAGGAAACAAACAATGACAATCGAAATTAATGTACCTGATATTGGTGCGGATGAGGTTGAAGTAACTGAGATTCTAGTTAAGGTCGGTGACCGAGTTGAAGAAGAGCAGTCACTGATCACTGTTGAAGGCGATAAAGCTTCAATGGAAGTTCCTGCGTCTCAAGCGGGTATCGTTAAAGAAATTAAAATTTCTGAAGGCGATTCAGTAACAACTGGTTCTCTAATCATGCTCTTTGAAGCTGAAGGTGCTGCTGCACCTGCAGCTCCAGTAGTTGAAGCGGCTCCAGTAGCTGCTCCTGCTGCGGCATCAGTAGCTGAGCTTAAAGAAGTTCATGTTCCAGATATCGGCGGTGATGAAGTTGAAGTAACTGAAATCATGGTTTCTGTTGGCGATACAGTAGAAGAAGAGCAATCTCTTTTAACTGTTGAAGGCGACAAAGCTTCAATGGAAGTTCCTGCACCATTCGCTGGTACAGTTAAAGAAATCAAAATCGCTTCTGGTGATTCAGTGTCAACTGGCTCTTTAGTGATGATCTTTGAAGTTGCAGGTTCTGCTCCAGTAGCTGCTCCTCAAGCGGCGGCAGCACCAGTTGCAGCGGCTCCAGCAGTATCTGCTGAGAAAGAAGTAAACGTTCCAGATATCGGCGGTGATGAAGTTGAAGTAACTGAAATCATGGTTGCTGTTGGCGATACAGTAGAAGAAGAGCAATCTCTAATTACTGTTGAAGGCGACAAAGCATCAATGGAAGTACCAGCTCCTTTTGCTGGTACTATCAAAGAGATTAAGATTGCAGCTGGCGATAAAGTATCAACTGGCTCTCTAATCATGATATTTGTTGTTGAAGGCGCTGCACCAGTTGCTGCACAAGCGACAGCAGCATCAGTTGCACAAGCAGCTCCTGCACCAGTTGCAGCGGCTTCTGCTCCAGCAGCTACGGGTGAATTTGAAGCAAATAACGAATACGCACACGCGTCTCCAGTTGTTCGCCGTCTAGCTCGTGAGTTTGGTGTAAACCTTGCTAAAGTTAAAGGTACTGGCCGTAAAGACCGTATCTTAAAAGAAGATGTTCAAAGCTTTGTTAAAGATGCACTTAAGCGTCTTGAATCTGGTGCTGCTGCATCAGGTAAAGGCGGTGACGGTTCAGCTCTTGGTTTACTTCCATGGCCAAAAATTGATTTCAGTAAGTTTGGTGAAACAGAAGTTAAGAAACTTTCTAAGATTAAGAAAATTTCTGGTGCTAACCTACATCGTAACTGGGTAATGATCCCGCACGTTACACAGTGGGACAACGCTGATATCACTGAGCTAGAAGCGTTCCGTAAAGAGCAGAATGCAATCGAAGCGAAAAATGATACTGGTATGAAGATCACGCCACTTGTGTTCATCATGAAAGCCGTTGCGAAAGCACTTGAAGCATTCCCATCGTTTAACTCTTCTTTATCTGATGACGGCGAAAGCATCATCCTTAAGAAGTATGTAAACGTAGGTATCGCTGTTGATACGCCAAATGGTCTTGTTGTTCCTGTATTTAAAGACGTGAACAAAAAAGGCATTTACGAGCTATCTGAAGAGCTAATGGCTATTTCTAAGAAAGCACGTGCTGGTAAATTAATGGCTTCTGATATGCAAGGCGGTTGTTTCACAATCTCAAGCCTTGGCGGTATCGGTGGCACAGCATTTACACCAATCGTAAATGCTCCAGAAGTAGGTATCTTAGGTGTATCTAAATCTGAAATTAAACCAGTTTGGAATGGCAAAGAGTTCGCTCCACGCCTACAGCTTCCTCTGTCTCTATCTTACGATCACCGTGTGATTGATGGCGCAGAAGGTGCTCGTTTCATTACTTTCCTAAACAGTGCATTATCAGACATTCGTCGCCTAGTACTGTAATTAGCGGTAATTGAAATAAACAATAAGGTGGCAAATAAGCCGCCTTATTGCTTCATAAATTGAAGAGATAACTTCAGTTTTTTTGAATTAAATTAAATACAATTTACGAGTTCGGGACTTCTTTTGAAGAACCGTTGTAACGTGAATTGTTGTCTAGCTCACAGGCTAACCTAATCTTGCTTTCACACTGTTAACATCTATGTAAAATAAACTCAGTCTGAAAACAATACTAGAACATCGGTCAGCCTGTTAGGGAAATGACTATAACGAGGTCAAAATGAGCAAAGAAATTAAAGCACAAGTTGTGGTACTTGGTGCCGGTCCTGCTGGTTACTCTGCCGCATTCCGTTGTGCAGATTTAGGTTTAGAAACAGTTATCGTTGAACGTTACAACACACTTGGTGGTGTATGTTTAAACGTTGGTTGTATCCCATCAAAAGCATTACTTCACGTAGCTAAAGTTATTGAAGAAGCAAAAGCGATGGCAGATCACGGCATCGTATTTGGTGAGCCTCAAACGGACATCGATAAGATCCGTTTATGGAAAGAAAAAGTAGTTACTCAACTGACTGGCGGTCTTGGCGGTATGGCTAAGATGCGTAAAGTAACAGTAGTAAATGGTCTTGGTAAATTTACTGGCGCTAACACTATTGAAGTAACTGGTGAAGATGGTAATACAACAATCAACTTTGATAACGCGATTGTTGCTGCGGGTTCTCGTCCAATTAAACTGCCATTCATTCCGCATGAAGACCCACGTATTTGGGATTCAACGGATGCACTTGAGCTTAAAGAAGTACCTAAGAAACTGCTTATTATGGGCGGTGGTATTATCGGCCTAGAAATGGGTACGGTTTATCATGCACTAGGTTCTCAAGTTGATGTTGTTGAGATGTTTGATCAAGTTATCCCAGCAGCAGATAAAGATATCGTTAAAGTTTATACTAAGCGTATCAAAAACAAGTTTAACCTAATGCTTGAAACGAAAGTGACAGCGGTTGAAGCGAAAGAAGATGGTATCTACGTTTCAATGGAAGGCAAAAAAGCACCAGCAGAAGCTGAGCGCTATGATGCTGTTCTTGTTGCAATCGGTCGTGTTCCAAACGGTAGCTTACTAGACGCTGAGAAAGCGGGCGTTGCTGTTGATGAACGTGGTTTCATTAACGTTGATAAGCAAATGCGTACTAACGTATCTCACATTCACGCTATCGGTGATATCGTAGGTCAACCTATGCTTGCTCACAAAGGTGTGCATGAAGGTCACGTAGCTGCTGAAGTTATTTCTGGTAAGAAGCACTACTTCGATCCTAAAGTAATTCCTTCAATTGCTTATACTGAGCCAGAAGTCGCTTGGGTTGGTAAAACAGAAAAAGAAGCAAAAGCTGAAGGTATTAATTACGAAGCAGCAAGCTTCCCTTGGGCTGCATCAGGCCGTGCAATCGCTTCAGATTGTGCTGATGGTCTAACTAAGCTTCTTTTTGATAAAGACACTAACCGTGTTATCGGTGGTGCTATTGTTGGTACTAATGCTGGTGAGCTTCTTGGTGAAATTGGCCTTGCAATCGAAATGGGTTGTGATGCAGAAGATATCGCACTAACTATCCATGCTCACCCAACATTGCATGAATCAATTGGTATGGCTGCTGAAATTTATGAAGGTTCTATTACTGACCTTCCAAATGCAAAAGCAGTAAAGAGAAAGAAATAATTTCTCTTAAACCATTAGAATTTAAATATAAAAAAACCGCTGATTAGTCAGCGGTTTTTTATTATCTACTTTCTGAGTTCTGAATATTATTTATAAATACATAACATATTTAAGAAGCAATTAGCTGTTTCTTCAAGTTCTTCAGATGAAGAGCTACGATTCGCTTGAATAAATACAGAATAACAAATCCCGTGTAGCATTTTTGCCAAATTTTCAGAAGTATGGTCATTGCACACTTCATTTCGCTCTATACCTTCAGCAAACATTGTGCGAATGATCTTTTGATTATTCACATGGCTGCTTAAGAATAAAGGCCAAACTTCTTCGCGCGTTGATGTACTCCATTCAAACCACACTTTAATCCATTTATTTTCTGAATGAACAGCATCAATAATATTCATTAAAAGTGAGTGAAGATTTGTACGAACGTCAAGCTCTAGAGAGATTGAATTCTTAACAAATAAATGGAACTCATCTTCTACTCGGTTTAATACGTCATCAACAAGATCTTCTCTTGTAGGGAAATAGTTAAACACAGTTGCTACTGATACTTGTGCTATTTCAGCAACATCAGCATGACCGCCACGGCCGATACCACGTTGTGAAAATACCTCGATAGCAATATCAAGAAGTTGTTCTTTACGCTTTTCTGGAGATAGCCTTGTTCTCGGTCTTTTTTGGATCGTATCCATATTTATTTATATCCTTGCCAACAAATTATTATTTTATATAGGGTTTTATTATTATTCTACTCAGTAACCTTACATAAGGCTGTTTATATATTCAACAACTATTCATGTTATCAATTAAAAATATGACGTGGTTAAAGGTTATTTTAAAAAATTACAGTTGTTTACCGTATAAACCATTTTATTTTAACTAATTTTATCAGACAATTTCTTTTAATCCTAAAGAGGTATGAAAAACTTTTATAATTGTCCCTATCTCAGGTGCGCTTTTGTTGTAAACTGTATAGATCTAAATCCTGCCGCAGGTAGGCTCAACGAATAAGTGAGACAGTATGAAACATACAGTAGAAGTGATGATCTCTGAACAAGAGGTTACTCAACGTGTTAAAGAATTAGGTCAACAGATTTCTGAACATTATAAAGAGTCTGATAGCTTAGTGATGATTGGTTTATTACGTGGCTCATTTGTATTTATGGCTGATTTAGCACGAGCGATTGATACACCAATGACCGTTGATTTTATGACAGCATCAAGCTATGGAAATAGCATGGAAAGTACGCGTGACGTACGAATTTTGAAAGATCTTGATGATGATATAAAAGGTAAAGACATCCTATTAGTAGAAGACATTATAGATACCGGTAATACACTAAGTAAAGTGTGTGAGATCTTGTCTATTCGTGAGCCAAACTCAATTACGATTTGTACACTGCTTGATAAACCTTCTCGACGTGAAGTTGATGTTAAAGTGGATTGGATTGGTTTTTCTATTCCGGATGAGTTTGTTGTTGGTGTTGGTATCGACTACGCACAAAAATATCGTAACCTACCTTATATCGGTAAGGTGGTACCACAAGAATAAGCCGTAAGGTTCACCCGTATTAATAATTAAAATAAAGAGTCAAAGTATCAATATACTTTGACTCTTTGCTATTGGTATATGTATTAATAGCGGGGTGTGGCTAAATATATGGAAGAGTATTATAAAATCAGATATTTATTCTGTGAATGTTTGGCTATATCACTTTCATTATATGTTTATTTTGTATTTAAAATGTTGTTAATTTGTGCTTGATTATTAACCTGCAGTGGTTACAATTTAATCGTAAATATAGTTTACAACTTACCCATTTAGAGAATTAATTTTAAGTTTTAGGAGGTCAACATGACAGTTATTCATTCATACAAAATGTGTTGCGCCACCACTATGTCGTTTACACCCATTAACGATCGAAACGATTAATTAATTCGTAACCTTCTTTGGCTGCGAATATTGCGGCTACCTAAGAAGGGGACTCCCTATCTTTATTATTTTGTCGCACTATTTCTAGCCTTATTTTGGAGAAATATTATGCGTCATTCATTATACCTACGTTTAGCTACAGTATTAATTCAAGCTGATCTTGCACGAGAAGAGCGAGAATGGAAACGACAAGTACGTAAAGTTCAGTATGAGATCCCATGGGGAAATGAATATTTACTTAAAGATATTGGTTTGCATATTGATGGTCGAACAATCAGTGATCTTGAGGTTCCGGCAATCAAGACTGAACGCCAAATTCGTCATCTTCGTCGACTCGTCCGTTTGAGAATAGCAACGTAATATTAAGCCAGAGAAAGTAGAGGTGAATTTTTCTCTGGCTATATTTTTATAATAAAGGGGTGTGTTATTGCCCTTTTATTTTTCACCATTAGTCTGTGTTATAACAGACATTGCGGCTTGATATGAGATCTCTAAAGATTCACGGCTATGCCCGTTAACACCAAGATTATTTAAAACGCCATCACCCATACCATAAACAACGCCGTGAACTTGAACGTCTTGTCCTCGCTCCCACGCAGTTTGCATTACGGTTGAATTACCTACGTTATATACTTGCTCTGCGACATTGATTTCACATAATTTATCGCCCCATTTCTCACGAGGTAAACTACCAAATACAGTACGATGCTTTAGGTATAAATCACGAATGTGCAGCAGCCAGTTATTGATTAACCCTAATGGGGGATTATCAATGGCAGCATTTACACCACCACAACCGTAATGGCCGCAAACGATGATATGTTTGATTTTTAATACGTCGACGGCATATTGTAATACGGATAAGCAATTTAAGTCTGTATGAATAACTTGATTGGCGACATTACGGTGAACAAATAATTCGCCTGAATGAAGCCCTGTTAAGCGTTCAGCAGGAACTCGACTGTCAGAGCAACCAATCCATAAAAAACCAGGATTTTGTCCTTCCTCAAGCTGAGAAAAGTATTCAGGGCGTCCCGCTTTAATTGATTTTGCCCATTTAGAATTGTTTTCAAAAAGCTCTTTAATTTCTGGCATTTTAAATTTTTCATCCCTTAAATGCATAAGAAGGTAGGGTATTCCCTAAACTTCTTTCTGTTAAAAACGTCAACAGGTCTATTTACTATACACAATGTTACAATTTCAATCTGCTAAAAATTAGCGTTAAAAGTACTCATCTGACGAGTAGATGCTTTTAAAAGTAGGATTTGAAACATGAACTAGATAGATAAGACATAAGCAGAAGTGATTAGTTCTAATTAACTGTTATGAGAGAAGAATAACATTTGTTAAATTAATGAAGTCAATGTGTATAGCAAGGAGCTAACGGTGTTTGGGCAACGATTTGAAAACATAAATTTAAAAGGTGACCTTTTTGGTGGGGTAACAACAGCCATCATATCACTCCCCTTAGCATTAGCCTTTGGTGTTGCTTCGGGAGCAGGGGCAGAAGCGGGTCTTTGGGGAGCTATCATGGTAGGGCTGTTCGCTTCCCTATTTGGCGGTTCTTCAACACTTATCTCTGAGCCTACCGGGCCAATGACGGTTATTATGACCGCGGTCTTAACGAGTATGGTTGCTAAATACCCTGAGACTGGAATTGCAATGACCTTTACCGTTGTGATGATGGCCGGAGCTTTTCAAATTCTACTGGGTACATTAAAACTCGGTAAATACATTACCTTAATGCCTTACAGTGTTATTTCAGGCTTCATGTCTGGGATTGGCGTTATTCTTATTATCTTGCAGCTTTCACCTTTATTGGGCCATGCAGCACCATCTGGTGGCGTAATAGGCACGCTCAGCGCCTTACCTGATACGTTGAGTAACCTAGATATTAAAGAACTATTTCTGGGCTTACTGACTCTGGTTGTTCTGTTTCTTTTTCCCCAACATTATCGTAAATATGTGCCAGCGCAACTCGTTGCTTTAGTTGCGGTAACACTTATATCTGTCATCATTTTTGATATGGATTCTATTCGCCGTATTGGAGAAATCCCCGCAGGTTTACCTTCTATCGTTATTCCTACGATTAATAGTGATATGTTTATGACCATGGTCATCGATGCTCTGGTACTAGGTACATTGGGTTGTATTGATACCTTATTAACTGCTGTTATCGGGGACTCTTTAACACGCCAAGAACACGACTCAGATAAAGAATTACGAGGTCAAGGTTTAGCAAATATGATCTCAGGATTGTTTGGCGCGTTACCTGGTGCGGGTGCCACTATGGGGACGGTAACGAATATTCAAGTGGGTGCGCGATCACCATTGTCTGGTGTATTTAGAGCGGCAGTGTTAGCTCTTGTGGTATTAGTTGCTGGAGGGCTGACAGAACCGATCCCTATGGCTGTACTCGCTGGTATTGCCGTTTATGTTGGTTTCAATATTCTGGATTGGAGTTTTATTCAACGCGCACATAAGGTGAGTGTTCAGGGCATGGCCATTATGTATGGCGTAATGTTATTGACCGTGTTTGTTGATCTAATTGTCGCGGTTGGTCTTGGTGTCTTTATTTCAAATATCATTATTATTGAACGTTTAAGTCGTGAGCAAGCTCGCCAAGTTAAAGCTATCAGTGATGCCGATGAAGATGATGTGCCTCTTACTGAGAGCGAGAGAGCTTTGCTGGATAAGGCTAATGGAAAAGTTCTATTCTTCTATTTATCAGGCCCAATGATCTTCAGTGTCTCAAAAGCGATCTCTCGTCAGCACACAAGTATTTCTGATTATGAAGTGATGATTCTAGATTTAACCGACGTTCCTATGATTGATGTCACGGTAGGATTAGCGTTAGAGAATGCGATTAATGATGCATTGGATGCCAATTGTAAAGTGTATTTACTGTGCCCAAATAAGCAAACAAGAGAGCAGTTAGAGAAGTTTCATGTTACGGACTTAGTTCCTGATGAGAATACGTTTAAATTTCGTTATGAGGCACTAAAGTCTGCGATTAAATACGTTTCGCCTAGTGAAGAGTAACTCATTAATTCAATAGGTATAAGTTAAGCCGCAGAGTGACAAACTCCGCGGTTTTTTATTATCTGGTTGTTTTCAAATTTGCTTTAATCGTCATTCAACGATAAGCTGACTGTGTTATTAGTAGATGCTTAATCTAGGTGCTGGGTAAAAATATGTACGCATTAGAAATAGAACAATTAAGAAAAACCTATGCTGGGGGCTTTGAAGCTCTAAAGGGCGTAGATTTAACGGTTGAACAAGGTGATTTTTATGCCTTGTTAGGACCAAATGGAGCGGGTAAATCAACGACTATTGGGGTTATCAGTTCACTTGTGAATAAAACCTCAGGCCGAGTTAAGGTGTTTGGTTATGATATCGATACTCACTTGGTTCAAGCAAAGCAACAGATTGGATTAGTACCTCAAGAGTTTAATTTTAATCCATTTGAAACCGTGCAGCAGATAGTTATACAACAAGCTGGTTATTACGGTGTATCTCGAACGCTTGCTAAAGAGCGAGCTAAAAAATACTTATCGCAGCTTGATCTTTGGGATAAGAAAGATGAGCGTGCACGTAATTTATCTGGTGGCATGAAACGTCGCTTAATGATTGCTCGCGCATTAATGCATGAACCAAAGCTATTAATTCTTGATGAACCAACCGCCGGTGTTGATATTGAGCTGCGTCGCTCTATGTGGGAGTTTTTAAAGCAGATCAACGAACAAGGTGTGACTATTATTCTCACTACGCATTATCTTGAAGAAGCAGAAATGCTATGTCGGAATATCGGTATTATTAATAAAGGTGAAGTCATTGAAAATACCTCAATGAAACTGCTGCTTAATAAACTTCAAGTAGAGACTTTTATTTTAGATTTGGCTGAAGGTAGCCCGGTTCCTCAACTGGAAGGTGCGAAAGTAACCAGCAGTAAAGAAGGCTCTATAGAGGTTGAAATCGATAAATCCCAAGGATTAAATTATCTTTTTGAACAACTAAATCATCAAGGCGTTAACGTACTTTCTATGAGAAATAAAGCGAATCGGTTAGAAGAGTTATTTGTGAGCATTGTTCGTAATGGAGAAGCTAAATAATGATGGATCTATATTGGACTGCATTCAAAAGCCTTATTTCTAAAGAGATAAATCGATTTACTCGTATTTGGGTACAAACTCTAGTACCACCTGCGATTACAATGACTCTTTATTTTATTATTTTTGGTAACTTAATAGGTTCTCGCATTGGTGAAA
Organism: Aliivibrio wodanis; assembly: GCA_000953695.1. GTDB lineage: Bacteria > Pseudomonadota > Gammaproteobacteria > Enterobacterales > Vibrionaceae > Aliivibrio > Aliivibrio wodanis. The sequence continues at coordinate 491,842 of LN554846.1, forward strand.
TGAGCGGCTTTAGCTATATGGAATATATTGTTCCTGGCTTGATCATGATGTCTGTTATCACTAACTCTTATTCTAATGTTGCTTCTTCATTCTTTAGTGCCAAGTTTCAAAAAAATATAGAAGAGCTATTAGTTGCTCCTGTGCCTAACTACATCATTATTGCTGGTTTTGTTGGTGGTGGTGTTGTTCGTGGTTTATTAGTGGGAGCTTTGGTTACTTGTGTATCTCTATTTTTTGTTGATATTCAAATAGCCCATCTTGGTGTCATTATGCTAACAGTATTAATGACATCGATTGTGTTCTCTTTAGGTGGATTAATTAACGCGGTGTTCGCGAGAACATTTGATGACATTAGTATTATCCCTACCTTTATTTTAACGCCATTAACGTATTTGGGTGGTGTGTTTTACTCGATTAATTTATTGCCTGAATTCTGGCAAGGGGTTTCTAAACTAAACCCAATTGTTTATATGGTAAATGCATTCCGTTACGGCTTTTTAGGAGTGTCAGATGTAGGAATTGGAACCGCTTTTGCTGTGTTATCTATTTTCATTCTTGCTTTATATGCTATTGCTTTGCGTTTAATCTCAAAGGGAACCGGCTTAAGAAGCTAAAGTAGAACTCTTAAAAAAAGGGCTGATGATTCATAATCATCAGCCCTTTTTAATATGGTAGTAGAATCAGAATTATTCTTCTGTCTCTTCTTCGCTTGCTGCAATATGAAGTTCAACAACCAAGTTATCAATTAATCGTACTTGACCAAGAAAGGCCGCCATTAAGATGACAGCTTGAGTTGTTTCTTCTGTTGGTTCTTGAAGCGTTCTTGCATCACGAATGAAGATTTCATCAGGTTGCAAATCAGCCGCACGCAACTGGTCACTGGCATCTTCAATTAACGATTCATAATCAGTACGTCCGCCACGCATTTGGCTGCTGATCCAGCGCATTGTACGCGCTAGAACTGGAGCTCGCTGACGTTCATTTAATGTCAGAAGATTATTACGTGAGCTCATTGCTAAGCTATCAGCTTCACGTACTGTCGCAACGCCAACAATCTCAATGTCTAATGCCATATCAATCACCATCTGGCGGATAAGAGCAAGCTGCTGAAAATCTTTCTCACCAAAACAAGCCACATCAGGCTGAACGATGTTGAACAGCTTGTTGACTACCGTAGAGACACCTTTAAAGTGTCCAGGGCGTGATGCGCCTTCTAAGATAGTTGAAATAACAGGAACATCGACAACAGTCTGCTTATCTAATCCTTCTGGATACATAATTTCAGGTGTTGGAGTGAAAACTAAATCTACTTTTTCAGCAGTTAGCTTTTCAATATCTTCATCAATAGTGCGAGGGTAGTTGTTTAGGTCATCATTATTATTGAATTGCATAGGATTAACAAAAATACTAGCAACAACAATATCAGCGTGTTCACGTGCAGTGCGAACAAGCGTAAGGTGACCTTCATGTAAGTTACCCATGGTAGGCACAAAAGCAATACGTTTGCCTTCGCGTTTCCAAGTCTTAATTTGTTCACGTAATGGTAGAATATCAGCAAAAATGTCCATTACGGGCCCTTAATTAAATGTATGTTCAGCTGCTGGGAATACCCCTTGCTCAACATCTTGAATATATTTAGTGACAGCAGTACGCATGTCGCCGGTTTCAGCTAAGAAGTTCTTAGAGAATTTAGGCATGTAGTTCGCAGAGATACCGAACATGTCGTGCATAACTAAGATTTGACCGTCAGTGCTATTACCTGCACCAATACCAATTACCGGAACGGTACATGCTTTAGTGATACGTTCAGCAAGAGAGGCTGGAACACATTCTAGTAAAATAATTTGAGCGCCAGCTTTTTCAAGCGTTAGGGCATCTTTTACCATTTGGTCTGCTTTTTCTTGATCACGGCCCTGGATTTTAAAACCACCAAAAATATTTACTGATTGAGGCGTTAAACCAAGATGTGCACAAACAGGTACAGCGCGTTCAGCAAGGATACTAATTGTTTCTGCTATCCATTCACCGCCTTCAATTTTTACCATGTTAGCGCCAGCTTGCATTAATTTAGCAGCGTTCTCACAGGCTTGTTGAGGGGTTGCATAGCTCATAAATGGCATATCAGCCATCACTAAACTATTTGGGCTCCCTGCACGAACACAGCGAGTATGGTAAGCGATCTCTTCGGTTGTTACGGGTAAAGTGTCATTTTTACCTTGTAAAACCATACCTAACGAATCACCAACAAGTAAAACAGGCATTTCTTGCTGTTCAAATAGTTGAGAGAAGCTAGCATCATAAGCGGTTACTGTTGCAAACTTACGACCTTCTTGCTTCCATTTCATTAAGTCATTAATAGAGATTTTTTTCATAAAACATCCTTACTAAAAGCGATTACGCTTGCCAGATAGTTAAGCCATTTCTATCTACTTTTGTGAGTAGTTGAGAAAGTGTTGTGCCATCAGGAAAGGTAAAATCGTTATAAATTTCTGAGAGCGGATATAGAACAAATTCACGTTCTTTCATGCCGTAATGAGGCACAGTTAATCGCTCATTGTCGATCACTTGATCGCCAAATAAAATAATATCGAGGTCTAGGGTTCTTGGTCCCCAACGTTCATCTTTACGCACACGACCTTGCTCAAGCTCAATTTTTTGAGTGAGGTCAAGTAGGTCTAATGGTTCAAGGTTAGTTTCAATTTCAACAACCGCATTAATATAATCGGGTTGATCTTGAGGGCCCATTGGAGAACTACTGTAAAGTGATGAAATTGCAGTCACTTTACAGTCAGGCAGGTGATGGAGTGCTTCAATAGCAACATTAGCCTGTTCCACTGGGTTGCCTAGATTACTCCCAATCGCAATAATTACTTTGATCATGAGTCGTTATTTGTGCGTTTTTTCTTACGATATGGGCTACGACGTTTGCGTGTCCCTGTAGAGCGACCACCGTGTAGAGCTTGGATCATATTATTACGATGTGGTGCCGGTGCATCTTGAAATTCTGTCCACCAGTCTGCAAGTGCTTTTGTTTCGCCACCTTCTACCGCTCCGCGCATTTCAAGGAAATCATAGGCTGCACGGAATTTCTGTTGGTCAATAAGAACAAATGCTCTTTTGCCATTACGGCGAGGTAAGCGCAATTGAAGCTGCCACACATCACGAATTGTCGCGGTTAGTCGGCGTGGAATTGCAGTACTTTTCACTTGGATATCAAGAATGATATTAGACGCTTCCATGATGGATTCGTAATGATCATACTTTGGGTTTTCATCTTGAATTTCTTGCGCTTTAACCGTTAATGGGTACCAAAGCATTGCAGCAAACATGAAGGCTGGATTAACTCGTTTACCACTATTAATACGTTTATCTGTTGAGCGTAATACTAATTCGATCATCTGTTCTGTTGAACTATTCCCTTCTTCTGTTAAGTAAGGAGTTAGTGCAGGAAACAGTTGCTGAAATAAATTAAATTTACGCAGCATGTAATAAGTATCTAGTCCTTTGCCTGCTTGCAATAATTTTAATGATTCTTCAAATAAGCGAGCGGCAGGAATATCTTGTAATAAAGAAGACAACTCAACCATAGGTTCTGCTGTTTTATCACAAATAGTCATGTCTAATTTGGCTGCGAAACGAACTGCTCGAAGCATACGAACAGGATCTTCGCGATAACGAGTTTCAGGATCACCAATTAAACGAACAATCTTATTGTTTAAGTCTTCAATACCGTTGGCGTAATCGTGAATTGAATAATCGGCAATATTGTAATACATCGCATTAATCGTAAAGTCACGGCGTTGAGCATCTTCTTCAACAGTCCCGTAGACATTATCACGTAACAGCATGCCTTCTTTTGATTGCGCTGAGATATTTTTCTTCTCAGATTTCTCATCATCTTCTTCTTTGTGGTGACCACGAAAAGTAGCGACTTCAATGACATCTCTGCCAAATAAAATGTGAGCAAGACGGAATCTTCGGCCAATCAATCGACAGTTTCTAAATAGTTTTTTGATCTGCTCTGGTGTTGCGTTGGTTGCGATATCGAAATCTTTAGGTTCTTGACCTAGAAGAATGTCGCGCACACCTCCACCTACGAGATAGGCGTCGTATCCAGCATTACTTAAACGGTAAAGAACTTTTAGCGCATTATCGCTTAGGTCTTTACGTGAAATATTATGTTCTTGGCGTGTGATTACGTTCAGTTTCAAATCCTCTGTAGAGCAAATATCACTGTTGTTTTTGAGTAAATTACGACAAAAACGGGCAACTTGATTAAAGATAATGACCTCGATATTCAAGTGAGCAGTCAAAAATAGGCGTGCATCATAGCTTAAATTGTGGGTTTTGAGAATGGGGTAGTGATCTCGAGCCCAGTTGGAAGCTGTTTTAGTTGCCAATTTTTGATTGCCCATTGAAGAATTTCATTCAATGTGACGGTTTCTATGTCCCTTGGTAAAACAAAACCTAAAAACTTCAAAGCTTCAAGCAGCGTTGGTATTGGGTTTGAGTTATCAATAGCTGGCGCATAGTTTTGTTTGGATAATTTGTTTCCTAACTCATCAACAGCAAGTGGTAAATGAAGATAACTGACTTCTCTTGCATTAAGTTGACGATAAAGTGATATTTGACGCCCCGTAGGTTCTATTAAATCAGCGCCACGGACCACCTCAGTAATGCCTTGGTCAATATCATCCAATACAACGGCAAGGTTGTAGGCAAATAAGCCATCTCGACGTTTTATAATAAAGTCTTCTTGAGCAAGCTGCGTTGGTATGTGAATCGTCCCATGCTTTATATCATAAAATGATTCAACAGGGTGCTGCATAACTAAACGTACAGAAGCATTTTTTTCTGAAAGGTGTTTATGTTTACAATGACCTAAGTAAAACCCACCATCTTCTTTTATTTGTTTACGAGTACATTGACAAAAATACGCATCACCCTTATCAACCCATTGGTTAATTTGAGACTGATAAATATCATGACGTTGGCTTTGGTAAATAATGTCATCATCCCATTCAAAGCCATAAGCTTCTAAGGTTTGGATGATTAAGGAAGAGGCTCCTGCTATTTCTCGTGGAGGGTCTAAATCTTCAATGCGAACCAACCACTTTCCCTGTTGTGATTTAGCTTGTAAATAGCTACCTAAAGCAGCAACAAGAGAACCAAAATGCAATGGACCTGATGGTGATGGTGCAAAGCGACCTATGTATTGGGTAGTCATAGAATTTCACTGTATAAACGTAAAAAAGGGAGCCTGTGCTCCCTTTTCATTATTTTTAATTGGTTTTAGCCAGCCATTTGCTTTTCTTTGATTTCTGCAAGTGTTTTACAGTCAATACAAAGATCAGCAGTTGGACGTGCTTCTAAGCGACGAATACCAATCTCAACATCACAAGAATCACAGAAGCCGAAATCTTCTTCTTCGATTTTAGTTAGTGTCTTTTCTATCTTTTTGATTAGACGGCGTTCACGATCACGATTACGCAGTTCTAAACTAAATTCTTCTTCTTGAGCTGCACGATCAACAGGATCTGGGAAATTAGCAGCTTCATCTTTCATGTGATTTACTGTGCGTTCAACTTCTTCCCTAAGTTGATTACGCCAAGCTTCTAGAATCTTAGTAAAGTGTTCAACTTGAGCTGGGCCCATGTACTCTTCACCAGTTTTTTCCTGGTAAGGTTCAACACCAGCGATAGCTAGAATACCTAGCGTTCTTTTTGTATTGCTCTCTGGCATTACAGCTTCTCCTAAACGTCTTTGACTCTCACTAGCCAATGAGGGCGCTATCTATAACAGAAAGAAAAGGGGCGATCAAATATTGAATACACCAATTGAGATCTAGTAGCAAGAACGTAGCACTTTTCTTAAAAAGAACGTAATGATTGCTGATTAAAGCAACTAAATACTAAAAGGTAGCTTTCGTACGATCTTCATCTCTTTTGGTGACATCTCTGCTTGGTAACAGAGAACCGTAACCCCACTTTCAATCGCATCTATTAATAAAGAATTATATTGTTGGTCTATATGGTGTGCGATTGATACTTTTTCAATGCCTGAATGTAAAACAGCGAAAAATAAAACGGATTTTTTTCCATTTAGTGCCATTTCACTCAGTTCTCGTAGATGTTTTTGTCCTCGAGTGGTCACTGCGTCAGGAAAATAACCCTGACCTTCCTTACCTAATAAAGTAACGCTCTTTACTTCAATATAGCAGTCAGGTAGAGATTCTTCACTAAGTAGAATATCAATACGACTGTTTTCTGAACCATATTTCACTTCTGTTTTGAGTGTGTTGTACTCATTCAACTCATCAATCTGCTTATTGTTAATCGCTTCCACGACCAATTGATTTGCTCGAATGGTATTAACGCATATTGTATGAGCATTTTCTGTGACGCTAAGCTCCCAACTATTAGGGTATTTACGCTTTAGGTTACTGGATGTTGAAAAAAACACCGTGTTGCCAGTGTCAGCGCAACCAGTCATTGCTCCGGTATTTGCGCAATGGATAGTTCGTTCGCTGTTATCTGGTAATTTGATGTCAGTTAAAAAGCGTTTATAGCGTTTTATTAATATTCCAGATTCTAATTCAGGTTCAAATTTCATTTAACTACTGTTTTTTTGTACAATGGTTTAATTCGAGATAATGCCACAAGGCGAACCCATTGTCACAGTTACCAATTGAAAGAGTGATCCCATCACTGATTGATAAATTACAACGCTATTCTCAGCTTATTTTAAAAGCATCGACAGGGGCTGGTAAGTCAACCCACCTGCCTTTAATGCTCTTAAAAGAGAAGGTGATTGAAGGCAAAATTATTATGCTAGAACCAAGACGATTGGCTGCACGAAATATTGCGAGCTATCTAGCATCTCAATTGGGAGAAAAAGTGGGGGAGCAAGTTGGCTTTCGGATCAAAGGTGAGACAAAAGTTAGTGCTCAAACACGATTAGAAATTGTCACTGAAGGGGTTATGACTCGAATGATCCAATCTGATCCCGAGCTGACAGGGGTTGGATTACTCATTTTTGATGAATATCATGAGCGAAGTATTCATGCCGATACCTCATTAGCTTTTGCTTTAGAAGTACAAGAAGCGCTAAGAGATGATCTTAAGTTGTTGGTGATGTCGGCTACATTAGATCAGATGGCATTACAAAATTTACTTCCTAATGCCGCGTATGTTGAATCTGATGGACGAATGTTCCCGGTGACGACGTCTTATAGCCCTCTTAAAACAAACCAACGAATCGTTGAGGCGACTGAACAAGCAATTCGTAGAGTGCTATTAAATGAAACTGGCTCGATGCTTGTGTTTTTATCGGGAGTGGGTGAAATAAAGCAACTTGAAGAGCGATTAAAGGATTTATCATCAGAAGTAATAGTTGCCCCTTTATATGGACAACTTGATGCGAAAAAGCAGCAACACGCGTTGCAGCCTGCATTGAAGGGAACACGAAAAATTGTATTAGCGACCAATGTAGCTGAGACCAGTTTAACGATTGAAGGTATTCGAATTGTCATTGATAGTGGTTATGAGAAAAAGGCTACGTTTGATGCCAAAACGGGAATTACGAAATTAGAACAAAAGCGGATCGCGCAATCTTCTGCAGAACAACGAAAAGGGCGTGCTGGGCGTTTAGAACCGGGAGTCTGTATTCGTTTATACAGTGAGTCTCAATATCAGCAACAAGCCGTTGTTCAAAACCCTGAAATAGAATCATCAGATCTTTCTTCCTTAGTTTTAGAATTGGCTAAATGGGGAGTGACGGATCCTCAATCTCTTCAATGGTTAACACCACCGCCAAATGCCAATATTCAACAAGCTCGTACATTATTATCACAGCTAGGGCTTATTGATAAGTCTGCTCAGCTTTCTGCTGTTGGTGAAAAATCACAACAATTGGCGATAGAGCCTCGTCTTGCTACGGTGCTATTGCAAGCGAGTACTCAATCAGCGGCACACTTACAGACTGCGTTATATGCACTACCGATAATAGAAGAAGCAGCAAAATCAATTTCATCGAAAGATCTTGGTTACCACCTTTCATTACTCCTTGATGGTCGATACCCAAAACAGAGTTACTACCAACAAAGAGCTCAGCGTTTAGCCCATTTTCTTTCAGTTAAACCAGATATGAAGAAGGTATCTGTTGAACTTATTGGCGAGGTATTAGCGGCAGGCTTTCCTGATAGGTTAGCAATAGCAAAAGGTGAATTAGGTCAGTTTCAATTAGCTAATGGTCATGGTGTGCAAGTTGATGAAGTTGAATTGATAGCACAAAGTGATTGTTTGGTCGTGGTGGATTTATTAAAAGGCAGTCAAAATCGCAGCTACGTTTTTCTTGCAGCACCGTTATCTAAAGCATCTTTAATGAATGTTTCATCTCATTTGATAACAGAAAAAGAGCACGTAGATTGGGATGAAAAATTGGGCAGAATGCTTGCCGAGAAACGAACCTATTTAGGAAAGATTATTCTTCACAAAGAGCGGATGAGTTCACCTGATCCTGACAAAATATCGTTAGCATTGATTAGTATGCTCAAGCGCAAAGGGATGATGGTTTTAGATTGGAATAAAGAAGTGCAAGCTTTGCATTCTCGTCTTATTTGTTGTGAAGAGTGGCTACCAGATGTTGATCTTCCTCCAATGCAGGAGGTGCAATTACTTGAGTGTGCAGAACTGTGGTTATTGCCATTTATGAACGGCATCAAAAATGATAAACAACTTAAGAACCTCAATATTATTGATGCATTAGAGGCGTATGTTGGTTGGGATAAAATGAAATGTATTAATGAATATTTGCCTACTCATTATTTATTACCGACAGGAACAAAAGCAAAGATCCGTTATGAGTTACAGTCTGAACCAAAGATTTCTATTAGAATGCAAGAGGTGTATGGCGAAGCTCAAACTCCGTTATTGGCTCAAGGAAAAAAGAAGTTGGTGATGGAGTTGCTATCTCCAGCACAAAGACCACTACAAACCACCAGTGATTTAGCGGGCTTTTGGCAAGGTTCGTATAAAGAAGTACAAAAAGAAATGAAAGGGCGTTATCCAAAGCATATTTGGCCTGATGATCCTGCTACTCATCAAGCGACTAAAAAAACAAAACGTCACTTTAATTAATTCTCTAACTAAAAAAGATCTCCCATGGCTGAAAAGAAAAAAGCACCAGCAAAGGCTGCGCCTAAAAAGGCGACTGTAAAGAAGAAAGCGCCAACAAAAAGAAAACCAGTGAGTAAGAAAAAAGCACCAACGTCACGTCCTTTTTGGAAAGGGTTAATGATACTAGGTTTTAAATTAAGCCTTGTTATGCTTGCTATCTTACTTATTGCGGGCATCTATTTAGATACGGTGGTTAAGAAGCGCTTTGATGGTCAGCTGTTTAGCTTGCCAACGGTTGTCTATAGCCGAGTATTGACGCTATCGCCTGGGCAGAATATTAGCTTACAAACCGTAACGAGAGAGTTAGATTTATTAAAATATCAGAAAGTGCGTCAACCTCAGCGATCTGGAGAGTATTCGTCATCGTCGACAAAAATTGAATTAATCCGCCGCCCATTTGAGTTTCAGCAAGGGCCTGAGCCAGATCGTCATGTGATGTTGTACTTTAACTCTGATGGTTTACAAAAGATTGAGAACAGAACAGTGAAAAAGCAAATGGGCTTTTTACAAATTGAACCTCAATTTTTAGGTATGCTGGATGCTGATGACGATCAACAACGTCTATTTTTACGCAGAGAGCAATTCCCAGAAGTGATGGTTGATGCTCTATTAGCGACAGAAGATAGAGATTTTTATCAGCATGATGGTGTATCACCTTTAGCAATTGCTCGTGCGATTGTTGTGAATGCAAAAGCAGGAAGAACGGTTCAAGGCGGGAGCACATTGACTCAGCAATTGGCGAAAAACCTATTTCTATCTCGTGAGAGAACACTATGGCGTAAAGTTCGTGAAGCCTATATTGCTTTGATTTTAGATTATCGTTATAGCAAAGATCGTATTTTAGAAGCTTATCTAAATGAAGTGTATTTAGGGCAAACTGGTGGGGAAGCTATTCACGGTTTTGGATTGGCTGCCCAAGTGTATTTTGGACGCCCAATTGAAGAGTTACGGATAGATCAGCTTGCTATGTTAGTGGGGATGGTAAAAGGCCCCTCTTATTATAATCCAATGCGATTCCCTGAACGAGTAAAAGATCGTCGTGATTTAGTGTTACGTATGATGATGCAAGAGGATATTTTATCTCCTCGTCAGTATGAGATGGCAGCAAGTCGCTCTCTAGATGTAAAAAAGAGAGCATCGATTGCAACGAGGCAGCCTGCGTATTTTCAACAGTTAAAATGGGAATTAAAAGATAAAGCAGGAGACGCTTATCAAAAAGGTGAGGGTTTACGTGTATTTACAACCCTTGATCCTCTTTCTCAGCAAAAAGCAGAACAAGCAATAGAAAGAAAAGTGCCGCAATTAGAAAAGCGAGCAGGTAAAGGTCTAGAGGCTGCAATGGTGATAGTAGATCGTCAGAGTGGTGAAATCCGAGCTATGATCGGTGGTAGTCGAACTGGATTTGATGGTTTTAATCGAGCGATTAATGCTAAACGTCCAATTGGTTCTTTGGTGAAGCCGGCAATTTATCTTTCGGCCTTAGAAGAGCCAGATAAGTTCTCATTAGCAACCACACTCGATGATAAGGCTATTTCATTAAAAGGCAGTAAAGGGACAACATGGACTCCTCGAAATTTTGATCGTAAATTCAGAGGGCAAGTTCCTCTTTATTACGCATTTTCTCGCTCTTTAAATGTCCCCACTGTTAATTTAGGTTTGATGGTAGGCTTGGGAAAGGTTACCGATACTTTAGTTAAGCTAGGTGTTGATGCTCAAGAGATAAATCAAGTGCCTTCGATGTTACTTGGCTCAATAAATTTATCACCATATCAAGTAGCTCAAATGTATCAAACCTTAGGTAATGGTGGCAAGAAAGCTACGTTAACAGCATTAAAAGCAGTTGTTGATAATGAAGGTACTCTACTTTATGAGAATTTTCCTAGGTCTTCGAGGGTCGTATCCGAACAAGCCACTTGGTTAACCATTTATGGAATGAAGAAAACGGTTAGTGAGGGAACTGCGAGGTTTTTAAATAGTAAATACAGTTGGGCTAAATTAGCAGGAAAAACGGGAACCAGTAATGACTCAAGAGACAGTTGGTATGCAGGGGTTGATGGTCGTGAAGTCGTTATTACTTGGCTAGGTAGAGATGATAACAAACCAATGAAATTGACAGGTTCTAGCGGCGCTTTAAGGGTATACGCAGAGTATTTAAGTATGCGAACACCAGAAGTATTGCAATTACCATGGGTTGATAAAATCACAGCGGCTAAATTTAATATAAATACCAATAAAACATTAGAGCCGGATTGCTCAGGTAAAGCTCAATTACCTATTTGGGATGAGAGAGGGCAGTATAAATCGGATTGTGAGCGGAAAAATACACCAGCAGCATGGTTAACTGATATTTTTGGTCTTTAAATTTGAGTTTTTTTTGAATGTAATTGTGAGTCTTTATGATGTTTGATGTTTTTTATCAGTATTTTGTCGAGCAAAACGTTATAAAAACAAGCATTCAGCATATATTTTCACCAAACGAACATTTATTTGTAATTAGAGGTTGACCTAAGGGACCAAAACCCGTTTAATACACCTCGTTGCCCGGATAGCTCAGTCGGTAGAGCAGAGGATTGAAAATCCTCGTGTCGGTGGTTCGATTCCGCCTCCGGGCACCATATTAGATTGTTGGTGCTAGTACATTGTTAACACGAGCAATAATAAATTAGTGTGCCGACTTAGCTCAGTAGGTAGAGCAACTGACTTGTAATCAGTAGGTCACCAGTTCGACTCCGGTAGTCGGCACCATTAATTCTCCTAGTGAGACGCAACATCTGTTCCCTTTTAGTTCAGTTGGTAGAACGCCGGACTGTTAATCCGTATGTCGCTGGTTCAAGTCCAGCAAAGGGAGCCATATACGAAAGCCTCGTCAGAAATGACGAGGCTTTTTTCGTTTTGGTGATTATAAAATGACGACTTATATTCATCATATAAACTACCAGAAGAACCAGTTTCCATATCTACTAGTTAGTGATCAATATGTGTCCAGTTATAAAAAAGGCACACTAAAGTAGCGTGCCATTTATTATTGAGTTTTGGATTAATTAACTTTTTACTCGAAATTTGTTTAACCAAGTCTCTAGGTCATCAGCTAACTCTGTTAATGTGTGAGTGCTGCTTTTACTTTCTGCAACAACACTCGCTAATTGCTGACCACTTTCTTCAATCATATTGACACGTTGAGTTATATCTTCACTGACGTGTTTCTGCTCTTCAGAAGCGGTGGCGATTTGATGGCTCATACTTGATATTGATTCAAGTGCAGTAACTATTTGCTGTAGAGCATCTGAAGCATGTTGAGATTCTGATACAGTACTCTTACTTGTTTCAGCACAGATTTTCATCGTTGAGATAGCATTGCGAGAACCTTCTTGTAGATTAGAGATCATTTGTTGGATCTCTTTTGTACTACCTTGAGTTCTTCCAGCAAGATTGCGAACTTCATCAGCAACAACCGCAAAACCTCGTCCTTGCTCTCCAGCACGAGCTGCTTCAATTGCAGCGTTTAAAGCAAGTAGATTTGTTTGTTCAGCAATATCACCAATGACATCAAGAACCTTAACAATACTATTTACTTCACTATCTAATTCAGCTACGGCAGTACTAGCGGTATTAAGTTGGCCTGCTAGCCCCTCTATATTATAAACCGTCGCATTAATTAACTCTTGAGTTCGAACGCTTTGTTTGTCTGCCTCGTCTGTATTGGTTGCAGTTTCTTGTGCTGATGCTGCAACATTATTTGCAGATGAAGACATTTCAGTGATTGCCGTTGCAATCATCTCTGTAGATTGGTGTTGGCTCTCTGTTAATTGGCTAACCGTACCTGCTCGCGAGTGTACATCTGATAGTTCTGACTTTAACGCTAACATTGATTGAGTTAGATGTTGAACTAGATCAGCTAATGAGATATTCATTGTTTGAACCGCTTGATAAATACTGCCTTCTGGTGCTTTTTTTTCAAACTGAGTTACGATCTCACCTGCAGCAACTGTTTGAATGGCTGCATGGACATCACGAGGCTCTCCACCAAGTAATGAAATCATACGTTTCATTGAAATCATTAAAATGCTAAAAATTAAACTTGCAATAAGAAAAGCTAAACCAAATTGCCACTGAGCGGTAGACCAAAAACGAGCATTAACTTCAGTTTGTCCAATGCCAGTACCTACGATCCAATTCCAGTCTTTTGTTTTTTCTGCAATAGAGAGTTTCTCATCTATACTGCCGTCTGGCATTTTTAAAGACCATGTATATTCTGCAATACCATTTGGATTTTTATTTATAGCATTTTCTAAGATTTGACCGACACTTTTTCCTTCACTATCTCGAAATTCATGGAAACTAGTATTATGAAGTTGAGGGTCAAGAGGAGCAGCTAAGAACATTAAATTTTCATCAGCTACATAAACATACTCATCATCTTTATATACATTATTTCGCAGTATTGTAATTGTGAGCTCTTTAGCCTTACTCTCTTCAATTTTTCCCTGTCGAACCATTTCTTCCATGTTGTTAATTAAGTTATATGTTGTTTGAAAGATCTCTGTAACTCGTGTTTTATTATCAATGGTACTTGCAATGCGTAATGTCCATAAACCACTTGCAGTCATTATTATGAGCGAACATAAAATAATAGTGGCAAGAACGTAAGATTGTGTTTTTAACTTCATGCTGATTTACCTCAAGAAGAATTATTTTGATATGAATTATGTCGCGTCTGATAAAATGATAACGGTGGAAAATAAAGATATAGTCAATATATCGTGTTTTATATAATAGTTGTTCTCTGAATGAATAGATCTAAATCACTAATTTGTGAGTAATATAAAAGTAGCTATGCCTCTTATATTTATCTACTAAAGTAATTTTAGGCCACTAGCTTTCATTTTCCAAATAATTTGTAGGTAAAATATACATTTTGATGGCTATATATACGAATTTATAGTTATTACATAATTAAAATATAAAAAGCTTGCCAATGTAGTTGAACTCTCTATAATGCGACCTCACTAACACGGAGTGCCCATCCCATAAGGGATTGCAATCAGAGTTAGTTAAGATGGTTTAGAAATTAAGTTTTAAATAAGTGCTTGACACTGAGACTTAAATAGATAAAATGATCGTCCTCTTCACTGAAAGGCTAGTAAGCTTTAAAAGTAGAAGAAAAGCTCTTTAACAATTTGAAACCTATTAATCTGTGTGGGCACTTGTGAGTTGATAATCACTAGTTTGCTTTTGCTTTTCGAAGTGAATTCAAACAAAAATAATCAATGAACTGAGTGACTACACAAAATTACTTTTATGTAACAATCAGTATTAATCATTGAGCCGGTTTTGTTTCTGCTGAAACAAACCAAAAAACTTTAATTGAAGAGTTTGATCATGGCTCAGATTGAACGCTGGCGGCAGGCCTAACACATGCAAGTCGAGCGGTAACAGAAATTAGCTTGCTAATTTGCTGACGAGCGGCGGACGGGTGAGTAATGCCTGGGAATATGCCTTAGTGTGGGGGATAACTATTGGAAACGATAGCTAATACCGCATAATGTCTTCGGACCAAAGAGGGGGATCTTCGGACCTCTCGCGCTAAGATTAGCCCAGGTGAGATTAGCTTGTTGGTGAGGTAAGAGCTCACCAAGGCGACGATCTCTAGCTGGTCTGAGAGGATGATCAGCCACACTGGAACTGAGACACGGTCCAGACTCCTACGGGAGGCAGCAGTGGGGAATATTGCACAATGGGCGAAAGCCTGATGCAGCCATGCCGCGTGTATGAAGAAGGCCTTCGGGTTGTAAAGTACTTTCAGTCGTGAGGAAGGGTGTGTAGTTAATAGCTGCATATCTTGACGTTAGCGACAGAAGAAGCACCGGCTAACTCCGTGCCAGCAGCCGCGGTAATACGGAGGGTGCGAGCGTTAATCGGAATTACTGGGCGTAAAGCGCATGCAGGTGGTTTGTTAAGTCAGATGTGAAAGCCCGGGGCTCAACCTCGGAACCGCATTTGAAACTGGAAAACTAGAGTGCTGTAGAGGGGGGTAGAATTTCAGGTGTAGCGGTGAAATGCGTAGAGATCTGAAGGAATACCAGTGGCGAAGGCGGCCCCCTGGACAGACACTGACACTCAGATGCGAAAGCGTGGGGAGCAAACAGGATTAGATACCCTGGTAGTCCACGCCGTAAACGATGTCTACTTGGAGGTTGTGGCCTTGAGCCGTGGCTTTCGGAGCTAACGCGTTAAGTAGACCGCCTGGGGAGTACGGTCGCAAGATTAAAACTCAAATGAATTGACGGGGGCCCGCACAAGCGGTGGAGCATGTGGTTTAATTCGATGCAACGCGAAGAACCTTACCTACTCTTGACATCCAGAGAATTCGCTAGAGATAGCTTAGTGCCTTCGGGAGCTCTGAGACAGGTGCTGCATGGCTGTCGTCAGCTCGTGTTGTGAAATGTTGGGTTAAGTCCCGCAACGAGCGCAACCCTTATCCTTGTTTGCCAGCACGTAATGGTGGGAACTCCAGGGAGACTGCCGGTGATAAACCGGAGGAAGGTGGGGACGACGTCAAGTCATCATGGCCCTTACGAGTAGGGCTACACACGTGCTACAATGGCGCATACAGAGGGCTGCAAGCTAGCGATAGTGAGCGAATCCCAAAAAGTGCGTCGTAGTCCGGATCGGAGTCTGCAACTCGACTCCGTGAAGTCGGAATCGCTAGTAATCGTGAATCAGAATGTCACGGTGAATACGTTCCCGGGCCTTGTACACACCGCCCGTCACACCATGGGAGTGGGCTGCAAAAGAAGTGGGTAGTTTAACCTTCGGGAGGACGCTCACCACTTTGTGGTTCATGACTGGGGTGAAGTCGTAACAAGGTAGCCCTAGGGGAACCTGGGGCTGGATCACCTCCTTAAACGATAGATTGCAATTTATGAGTGTTCACACAGATTGATTAGGTTTTAATAAGTTGAAGTGACAGAGCTTTAATTAATGATTTCGATTATTGATTAAAGCTTTTTGCTTTAAGCTCTTTAACAATTTGGAAAGCTGACTGATTTAAATAACTTACGAGTTATCTAAATCAAAAATTTAAAAGTTCTTAATATCTTTTGTTTATCTTTTAGATAAACAAATTAAAAACACATTCAAGTGTTCTTGTATTTTGAATCCGGCGAAAAACCAGAACTCCCTATCTTTTATATAGAGATAGCGACGAGTTCAACCTTGGTTGCTGTTTTGTCTTCACTTTGAAAAGTGAAAGCAAATGGTCCATACGAAACCTCTTGGGGTTGTATGGTTAAGTGACTAAGCGTACACGGTGGATGCCTTGGCAGTCAGAGGCGATGAAAGACGTATTAACTTGCGATAAGCCCAGATTAGGTAGTAAAAACCTTTTGAGTCTGGGATTTCTGAATGGGGAAACCCACTAGCATAAGCTAGTATCGCTGCGTGAATACATAGCGCAGCGAGGCAAACCGGGAGAACTGAAACATCTAAGTACCCCGAGGAAGAGAAATCAACCGAGATCCCGAAAGTAGCGGCGAGCGAAATTGGGTTAGCCCTTAAGCTTTTAATGAGACAGGTGAAGCCTCTGGAAAGTGGCGCGATACAAGGTGATAGCCCTGTAACCGACATCTCATCATCAGTGAAAACGAGTAAGGCGGGACACGTGATATCCTGTCTGAATATGGGGGGACCATCCTCCAAGGCTAAATACTACTGACTGACCGATAGTGAACCAGTACCGTGAGGGAAAGGCGAAAAGAACCCCTGTGAGGGGAGTGAAATAGAACCTGAAACCGTGTACGTACAAGCAGTAGGAGCATACTTGTTATGTGACTGCGTACCTTTTGTATAATGGGTCAGCGACTTATATTCAGTGGCAAGGTTAACCGTTTAGGGGAGCCGTAGGGAAACCGAGTCTTAACTGGGCGTTCAGTCTCTGGATATAGACCCGAAACCAAGTGATCTAGCCATGGGCAGGTTGAAGATTGAGTAACATCAATTGGAGGACCGAACCGACTAATGTTGAAAAATTAGCGGATGACTTGTGGCTAGGGGTGAAAGGCCAATCAAACTTGGAGATAGCTGGTTCTCCCCGAAATCTATTTAGGTAGAGCCTCGGACGAATACTACTGGGGGTAGAGCACTGTTAAGGCTAGGGGGTCATCCCGACTTACCAACCCTTTGCAAACTCCGAATACCAGTAAGTACTATCCGGGAGACACACGGCGGGTGCTAACGTCCGTCGTGGAGAGGGAAACAACCCAGACCGCCAGCTAAGGTCCCAAAGTTATAGCTAAGTGGGAAACGATGTGGGAAGGCTCAGACAGCCAGGATGTTGGCTTAGAAGCAGCCATCATTTAAAGAAAGCGTAATAGCTCACTGGTCGAGTCGGCCTG
Organism: Aliivibrio wodanis; assembly: GCA_000953695.1. Classification (GTDB taxonomy): domain Bacteria; phylum Pseudomonadota; class Gammaproteobacteria; order Enterobacterales; family Vibrionaceae; genus Aliivibrio; species Aliivibrio wodanis. The sequence goes on from LN554846.1 coordinate 509,411, forward strand.
CGCGGAAGATGTAACGGGGCTAAGCTATACACCGAAGCTGCGGCAGTGCAATTTATTGTGCTGGGTAGGGGAGCGTTCTGTAAGCCGTCGAAGGTGTGCTGTAAGGCATGCTGGAGGTATCAGAAGTGCGAATGCTGACATGAGTAACGATAAAGGGGGTGAAAAACCCCCTCGCCGGAAGACCAAGGGTTCCTGTCCAACGTTAATCGGGGCAGGGTAAGTCGACCCCTAAGGCGAGGCTGAAAAGCGTAGTCGATGGGAAACGGGTTAATATTCCCGTACTTCTTATAATTGCGATGGGGGGACGGAGAAGGCTAGGTGGGCTTGGCGACGGTCGTCCAAGTTCAAGTGCGTAGGCTAAGAGTTTAGGTAAATCCGGACTCTTGTTAGGCTGAGACACGATGTCGAGCATCTACGGATGTGAAGCCATTGATGCCATGCTTCCAGGAAAAGCCTCTAAGCTTCAGATTATAAGAAATCGTACCCCAAACCGACACAGGTGGTCGAGTAGAGAATACTAAGGCGCTTGAGAGAACTCGGGTGAAGGAACTAGGCAAAATGGTACCGTAACTTCGGGAGAAGGTACGCTCCTAGCGGTGATGAGACTTGCTCTCTAAGCTGCCGGGAGTCGCAGATACCAGGTGGCTGCAACTGTTTATTAAAAACATAGCACTGTGCTAAATCGTAAGATGACGTATACGGTGTGACGCCTGCCCGGTGCTTGAAGGTTAATTGATGGGGTTAGACTTCGGTCGAAGCTCTTGATCGAAGCCCAAGTAAACGGCGGCCGTAACTATAACGGTCCTAAGGTAGCGAAATTCCTTGTCGGGTAAGTTCCGACCTGCACGAATGGCGTAATGATGGCCACGCTGTCTCCACCCGAGACTCAGTGAAATTGAAATCGCTGTGAAGATGCAGTGTACCCGCGGCTAGACGGAAAGACCCCGTGAACCTTTACTACAGCTTGGCACTGAACATTGACCCTACATGTGTAGGATAGGTGGGAGCCTTTGAAACCAGTACGCTAGTATTGGTGGAGGCAATCTTGAAATACCACCCTTGTATGCTTGATGTTCTAACGTTGGCCCCTTATCGGGGTTGCGGACAGTGCCTGGTGGGTAGTTTGACTGGGGCGGTCTCCTCCCAAAGAGTAACGGAGGAGCACGAAGGTGGGCTAAACACGGTTGGACATCGTGTGGTTAGTGCAATGGCATAAGCCCGCTTGACTGCGAGAATGACAATTCGAGCAGGTACGAAAGTAGGTCATAGTGATCCGGTGGTTCTGAATGGAAGGGCCATCGCTCAACGGATAAAAGGTACTCCGGGGATAACAGGCTGATACCGCCCAAGAGTTCATATCGACGGCGGTGTTTGGCACCTCGATGTCGGCTCATCACATCCTGGGGCTGAAGTCGGTCCCAAGGGTATGGCTGTTCGCCATTTAAAGTGGTACGCGAGCTGGGTTTAGAACGTCGTGAGACAGTTCGGTCCCTATCTGCCGTGGGCGTTGGATGATTGAAAGGGGCTGCTCCTAGTACGAGAGGACCGGAGTGGACGAACCTCTGGTGTTCGGGTTGTTACGCCAGTAGCATTGCCCGGTAGCTAAGTTCGGGATCGATAAACGCTGAAAGCATCTAAGCGTGAAGCGAGCCTTGAGATGAGTCATCCCTGATACTATACGTATCCTAAAGGGTTGTTGGAGACTACGACGTAGATAGGCAGGGTGTGTAAGTGCTGCGAGGCATTGAGCTAACCTGTACTAATTGCCCGTGAGGCTTAACCATACAACACCCAAGGGGTTTTGAACGGATTTAAAGTGACAAGAAACAGATTGAATGTGATTAAGAATAACTCTTTATATAGAGAAATGGCTTTCCAGATTATTATTTATCTCTTAGTGAGGTAGATAGAAAGAATTTGCTTGGCGACCATAGCGTTATGGACCCACCTGATCCCATGCCGAACTCAGAAGTGAAACGTAATAGCGCCGATGGTAGTGTGGGGTTTCCCCATGTGAGAGTAGGACATCGCCAGGCTTCCAATTCGTTTTCATCTTTTTATAAAAAAGATAAAGACAAAAAGTTAGATACACCTGAATAGACACTGCGGAGTGGTAGTTCAGTTGGTTAGAATACCGGCCTGTCACGCCGGGGGTCGCGGGTTCGAGTCCCGTCCACTCCGCCACTATACCAAGAAAGCCCTAATCGAAAGATTAGGGCTTTTTTACGTCTGTATAAAAGCTGAATGATGCAGACTAGACGCTGCGGAGTGGTAGTTCAGTTGGTTAGACTTTCTATTGGAGAGCTTAGCGGCCTGTCACGCCGGGGGACGTGTCGCTCTCAAGGTTAATAGAAAGTCCCGTCCACTCCGCCACTATTTTAAAAAGCCCTAATCGAAAGATTAGGGCTTTTTTACGTCTGTATAAAAGTTGAATGATGCAGAATAGACACTGCGAAGTGGCAGTTCAGTTGGTTAGACTTTTTTACACTGGTATAAATTATTCATTAACAGAATCAATTAAAACAAAACTCAGCTACTTATCTTTCTCTATCACCGTTCATCCTGTATTCTTTTAATATTGCTATTTCAAGGATGACATCATGCGCTTCAAACCTCTCTTATTTTCTTCTATTGCTCTATATCTATTTTCGTCAGTATCGCTGGCTGCTGAAACGCGTCCAAAAATCGGTCTTGTATTGGCGGGGGGCGGAGCAAAAGGTGCTGCTCATATTGGTGTACTTAAAGCATTAGAAGAAATGAATATTCCCGTGGATTATATTACTGGTACCAGTATGGGAGCTTATATTGGTGGTTTATATGCTTCAGGGCTGAGTGCTGATCAAATAGAAGTGTTCATTGATAGCGTTAATTGGAATAGTGGTTTTGTTGATAAGGTGGAGCGCAGTGAAAGGCAAATTAGAGATAAAGAATATGAAGACCGTTACCAAATAGGAACCGATATTGGTTTCTCATTTACAGAACTAAAAGCGCCTAAAGGCTTTGTTCAAGGCCAAAATATGGCAAAAATTCTTCGAACAACGTCGGGTAATGTTCCTTATTTAGAATCATTTGACAATCTTCCTATTCCGTTTAGAGCTGTTGCAACTGATATTGAAAAACTTGAACCTGTCATTTTGGATAAAGGTGATTTATCAAAAGCAATGATGGCTAGTATGTCTGTACCTGGCGCATTACCACCAGTCGAGTACGAAGGGCGCTTATTAGTAGATGGAGGTAGTGTTAATAACATGCCTGTTGATATCGCAAGAGAAATGGGTGCAGATATTATTATTGCCGTTGATATTGGTTCTGATTATTTAGAAGCGAAAGATATCTCTAGTTATTTATCTGTTATGGGGCAGTTAACTAATTACATAGTAAAAAACAGTACTCTTCAGCAAGAAAAATTATTAGAGGCACAAGATATTTTGCTTTCACCTCATGTGGGTAAAATGGAAACCGCGGAGTTTAATAAGATGCCTTTTGCTTATGGAAAAGGATATGACATCGCATATGAAAAACATAAAATACTCGATAAATTAGTGTTATCCGCTGATGATTACCAAGAATACTTAGATGAAAAAAATAAAAAAACAATTCAACTTTCGCGTGGTGAAGAGCTCCATGTTGATAACATAGAAATTAAAAATAATAGTTTATATACAGAAAAAATGTTGTTAGACCGTTTAAATTTAAAGGAAGATCGTACTTATACCTCTAATGAATTAGAGGAGCATATAAGAAATTTATACGTTATCGATAGATTTGAGCGAGTCGATTATTATTATGAAAAAAACAGCAAAGGAAATCATGATCTTATTGTTGAGGTAAAAGAAAAAAGTTGGGGTCCTAATTATTTAGATTTTAGATTTGCTTTAGAAGATGACTTTGATAACCAGAGTAAATATTCATTAGGGATGTCGATTAACTTTACAGATATAGAGCTCACAGGTTTAAGAGATAATCGTTCGGAATTGAGAACTAACTTTGAGCTAGGAACCGATAAATTAATATCAGCAGAGTTATATACACCATTTTTAGTGAACCAATTGCTTTTTACTTCTTTAAAATCAATATACAGTGTAGAGAAAAAGAAATTTTCATTATCAGGGAATGAGTTAGGTTCTATTGATAATGATTTTTCACTAGAGTATAGCAATTTTATATTTGAAGGTGCCGTTGGTCTTCAGGGGCATTTATGGAGTGATTTTAGAGTTGGTGGAAGGTATACCAAAGGAGAGATAACCTCTAAAACTTTTTTTAAAATTGATGCTGATTACACAAGAGAAGGAATGTTTGCTCAATATCGATTAGATACATTAGATGACTATACATTCCCAACTAAAGGCTTTTATATTAATTCTGAATATTTATATTCGCATGATAATGTCAAAAACAGTGCAGTTAGTGACTCAATAACGGATTCAGTTATAGAGATAACGCTAAATACGAGAGCAGCTTGGACTTATACTCGTCATACTTTCGTCGGTAATTTTGAGTATGGTGTTGTAGAGAATAAAAATGGAGATTTACAATTAGAACCTAAATCTCTAGGTGGTTTTTTACGTTTATCAGGAACCCCAAAAGACAGTTTAACAGGACAAAATTTAATTTTTGGTAGCTTTGTTTATCGTTATAGATTAATGGATAACGACTTCGGACTATTCCAATCACCTATTTATTTAGGGGCTTCGTTAGAAAATGGAGGCCTTTGGGAGGAAGAAGGAATTAAAAATGCGCCAATTTATACGGCAGGATCATTATTTATAGGGGTCGATAGCCCTGTAGGCCCTGTTGTTTTTGCTTATGGGCGTTCTGAGCAGCAGCATGAATCGATATATTTAAGTATTGGAGCAATCCTATAATATGTAAAAGTGCGCCATAAGTCGTATGTTGTTTGATGTGATGAGATTTTAATTTTAAGTTAAATTTGGTATCATTTCGCCACATTTTTAGTCTATACCGACATATATTCTCTTGTTTTATTGAGATTTATAACAGAATTAAAAAGTCAAAGGATATAAACTGAATCGTTTCCAAGGATGTTTACTCATTAAGAGTAGACCAGAAAGTGAGGAATTAAGTCGTGCTTGAAGCTTATCGTAAACACGTCGCAGAACGTGCTTCTGAAGGTGTGGTCCCAAGACCATTAAATGCTGAACAAGTAGCAGCATTAGTTGAACTAGTAAAAAATCCGCCACAAGGTGAAGAAGAGGTCATTCTTGATTTACTAGAAAATCGCATTCCCCCTGGTGTTGATGAAGCCGCTTATGTTAAAGCTGGTTTTTTAACAGCAATTACAAAAGGTGAAGTAGAGTCCCCATTAGTTAGCAAAGCAAAAGCGACTGAACTGCTTGGTACTATGCAAGGTGGTTACAACATTGAATCTCTAGTATCTCTACTAGATGATGCTGAGCTTGCTCCTATCGCTGTAAAAGCACTGTCTCATACTCTACTTATGTTCGATGCGTTCTACGATGTAGAAGAGAAAGCGAAAGCAGGTAACGTATCAGCACAGCAAGTACTGCAATCTTGGGCTGATGCTGAATGGTTTACAGCGAAAAACAAAGTAGCAGAAAAGATCACTGTTAAAGTATTTAAAGTGACTGGTGAAACCAACACTGATGACTTATCTCCTGCGCCAGATGCGTGGTCACGACCTGATATTCCAGTACACGCAAAAGCGATGCTGAAGATGGAACGTGATGGTATCACTCCTGATGAGCAAGGTAACGTTGGTCCAATTACTCAAATTGAAGAAATGCAAAAAGACGGCATTCCACTGGCTTACGTTGGTGATGTTGTTGGTACTGGTTCTTCGCGTAAATCAGCAACAAACTCAGTACTTTGGTTTATGGGTGAAGATATCCCATTTGTACCAAACAAGCGTACTGGCGGTGTTTGCCTGGGTGGTAAAATTGCGCCAATCTTCTACAATACAATGGAAGATTCAGGAGCGCTACCAATTGAGCTGAACGTACAAGATATGAACATGGGGGATGTGATTGATATCTACCCTTATGAAGGTGTTGTTCGTAAAGACGGGGCTGAGATCTCAAGTTTTGAGTTAGGCAAAGTACTTTTAGATGAAGTTCGTGCTGGTGGTCGTATTCCACTGATTATTGGTCGTGGCTTAACTGGTCGTGCTCGTGATGCTCTAGGCCTAGCTGAGACGGATCTATTTGCTAAACCAATCGATCCATCTGAATCTGATAAAGGCTACACGCTAGCTCAGAAGATGGTTGGTAAAGCGTGTGGCGTTGAAGGTGTGCGTGCTGGTCAGTACTGCGAACCTAAAATGACAACGGTAGGTTCTCAAGATACGACCGGTCCTATGACTCGTGATGAGCTTAAAGATCTAGCATGTCTTGGTTTCTCTGCTGATCTTGTAATGCAGTCTTTCTGTCACACATCGGCATACCCAAAACCAGTTGATGTAAACACTCACCATACGCTACCTGATTTCATTATGAATCGTGCAGGTGTTTCACTGCGTCCGGGTGATGGTGTTATCCACTCATGGCTAAACCGTATGTTATTACCAGATACTGTAGGTACTGGTGGCGATTCACATACACGTTTCCCTCTAGGTATTTCATTCCCTGCAGGTTCTGGCTTAGTAGCATTTGCTGCAGCAACAGGTGTTATGCCTCTTGATATGCCAGAATCAATCTTGGTTCGCTTTAAAGGTGAAATGCAGCCGGGTATCACGCTACGTGACCTGGTACATGCAATTCCTCTTTACGGTATCAAGCAAGGTCTACTGACCGTTGAAAAAGCCGGTAAGATCAATGAATTCTCTGGTCGTGTATTAGAAATTGAAGGTGTTGACCACCTATCAGTAGAGCAAGCGTTTGAGCTTTCAGATGCATCGGCTGAACGTTCGGCAGCTGGCTGTACAGTGAAGCTTTCTCAAGAGTCTATCTCTGAGTACTTAAACTCGAATATCGTCATGCTTAAGTGGATGATTGCCGAAGGTTACGGTGATGTTCGCACGATTGAACGTCGCATAATCGCAATGGAAGAGTGGTTAGCGAACCCTGAGTTGTTAGCTGCTGATTCAGATGCTGAATATGCTCATATTATCGAGATTGATCTTGCTGATATCGATCAACCAATCCTATGTGCGCCAAACGATCCAGATGATGCTCGTCTTCTATCTGATGTTCAAGGCACTGAGATTCAAGAAGTGTTTATCGGTTCATGTATGACGAACATTGGTCACTTCCGTGCTGCAGGTAAGATGTTAGAGGAGTTTAACGGCTCACTAAATACTCGTCTATGGGTTGCTCCGCCAACGAAGATGGATAAAGACCAACTGACAGAAGAAGGCTACTACGGCATCTTCGGTCGCGCTGGGGTACGTATCGAAACTCCTGGCTGTTCACTATGTATGGGTAACCAAGCCCGTGTTGCTGACAAGTCGACAGTAATGTCTACCTCTACTCGTAACTTTCCGAACCGTTTGGGTACAGGTGCGAACGTTTATCTGGCTTCTGCTGAACTTTCTGCTGTCGGTGCGATTCTTGGCCGCATTCCAACGAAAGAAGAGTACTTAGAGTACGCAGAGAAGATAAATGCAACAGCTGCAGATACATACCGTTACCTGAACTTCCATAAAATGGGTCAGTATACAGATAAAGCAGATACAGTTATTTTCCAAGAACCCGCTTAATCTTTGTTTATAAATGAAAAAAGCAGCCAAATCGGCTGCTTTTTTATTGCGTATAACTTTATATTAATCACGTACTCAACAAAAGAAATACGCTATTTTTTAATATGCATCGAATAAATTGCAGCGACATTTCTTGCTGTATTTTCAACATTGATCGCAGCTTCTTTTAGCGCTATTTCTAAAGATACAGATCGAGGTACGACACTAAATACCGCATCAATGCCATATTCATGAACAACAGCGCAATCATCAGATAGACAACCAGCAATGCCAATAACGGGTAAATCAAACTTTTTCGCAGTTCTTGCTACACCAATAGGCGTTTTACCATGGATGGTTTGACTATCAATTCGGCCTTCACCTGTAATCACTAAATCGGCCTTAGATAACACATTACTTAAATTAACCGCGTCCATTACAATTTCGATACCAGGTCGAAGCGTCGCATCAAATAAACCAAGTAACGCCGCACCAAGACCACCTGCAGCACCTGCGCCTTCTGTGTCTTTTACGTCTTTATTCAATTGTGATTTCATCACATCAGCGTAATGGCTTAGGTTTGAATCTAATGTTTTGACCATTTCAGGTGTTGCCCCTTTCTGTGGGCCAAACACGAAAGATGCACCTTTGGGGCCACATAATGGATTATCAACATCGCACGCGACTTCAAGCGTAATATCATCAAGACGAGGATCTTTATTTGAAGTATCGATCGTTGCAAGGTGTGCTAATGAACCGCCACCAAAAGCAAGATCATTACCATCTTTATCCAGCAACTTAATACCAAGTGCTTGAGCCATGCCAATGCCGCCATCATTAGTCGCACTGCCACCAATTCCGACAATAATATGTTTTACACCTTTATCGAGAGCCGCTTTAATTAACTCGCCAGTACCATAGGTTGTAGTGTGTAAAGGGTTGCGGAAATTGGGTTCAACAAGGTGTAAGCCTGATGCCGCAGCCATTTCTATAATTGCGGTTTGGCCATCGCCAAGTAATCCATAGAATCCAGTTACTTTCTCACCAAGAGGAGCGGTAACCGTATGTTCAATTATAGACCCACCAGTAGCGTCAATTAGAGATTGAACTGTCCCTTCACCGCCATCGGCCATCGGTAACTTAATATATTCAGCGTTAGGTAATACCTGTTTAAATCCAGCTTCAATTGCCGTAGCGACTTCCATCGCTGTTAAACTTTCTTTGTAAGAATCAGGAGCAATAACAATTTTCATAATAAAGCCTTATTAAACAAATAAACCGAAGACACCAAAGATGAGAGTTGAAACAGTTGCGATCATAAGACCAACCGCTGATTCATATGGAATAAGTTTTAAACGTTCTTTCATGTCCATGTGAACTGCGCCACCTGTTGCATGAAAGAAGCTGCCGTGTGGCATGTGATCTAATACTGTCGCACCTGCGTGGATCATTGCAGCACCAGCAAGAGCAGGAACACCAAGCTCTAAAATAGTATGACTAAAGACACTGGCTGCAACTGCTGTACCCGCGGTCGTTGATGCCGTTGCGAGTGACATCATTGCACCTGAAATAGGCGCTAATAAATAAGAAGGAAGACCTGATGCGGTTAATACTTCAATTAAGCCTGATTTAAGTCCCGAGTTCGCAATAATTCCTGCAAGAGTACCTGTACCAAGTAGCATTACCGCCACTGGAGCCATACGAGAAAGGCCTGATACTGCAAAGTGATTGGTGTCTCTAAAACGTCCCATAGCAACAGCACCTAATAAACCACCAAGTGGAAGTGCGATGAGTGGATCAACGTTAATCCCTGCGATAGGGCGTAACGCAAGAAGGCTAATAGCAACAAGAGGAGCGACGATTGAAGTAACGAAACTTGGTAAACGAGAGTGATCAACTGCCACGACTTCGTGCTCTTGAACTTTACTGCCTTTATTGACTAATTTCTTAGCGATGAAATAGGCAAAGACTAGGCCGAATAAGCCAGGGATCACACCTGCTGCCATTACCGAAGTTAAAGGAACATTAAAGGCATCAGCAGCTGCAATGGCGTTTGGGTTCGGAGACATAACGTTACCCGCTTTACCGCCACCAACCATAGCTAATAGAATCGCCATTTTTGAAAGGTCAGCACGACGAGCAATGGCCAGTGCAATAGGAGCTACGGTGATAACAGCAACATCCACAAAAACCCCAACGGCGGTTAAGATCATTGTCGCGACGGCTAAAGCAAATAAAGCACGAGTTTCTCCGACTTTCTTTACAATGGTTTCTGCAATAGAGGTTGCCGCGCCTGATTCGATTAGAACACCAGCAAGAACACCAGCGGCTAGAATACGAAGCACAGCAGTAACGATACCTTGTGCACCACCTATCATTAAGTTCACGGTATCTGTAAGTGATACGCCACCAACAATACCACCGATTAAAGCACCAATGATCATGCCATAAGCCGGTGGTACTTTTTTCAAAATGAGTGTAATTGCAACGGTCAAGGCGGCGAGTGCACCTAAAGTCGATACTTCGATCATATTAATGTTCCATTTAATAATTAAGATGCCAGTAATCTATCTTTAAGAGTAGAAATAAGCTTTAGACGAATGAACAAATTTTATCGCCGGGGTGTAACTTTGATTGTGCAGCTGCACAAATTCACATTTACTTGTTGCTTGATAGTATTGCTAAATATAAATAAGTGCGATCGCTTATCTTATTGATATTTAAGTTGGTTTCTTGTTGTATCTTGTCTAGTCGATAGCGGAGAGTATTACGATGTATATGAAGCGCATTACAGGTTTGAGCTGAATCACAATTATGATTAAAAAAGGCACGTAGTGTTTTAATTAAAATATGTTTTGTATCACTGGCCATCAGCTTTTGAATCGGAAGCGCTAATTGTTCCGATCGCCATGCATCAGGTCGTAAGCCATCGATTAAAACAGGCAAGATATTATCTTGGTAAAAAAGAATACGGCTTTTGGAGTCTGCGGTATTCATGGTGGCCTTTGCCGTCATATAAGATTGTGCAAGACCTTCTAAATCAGGAAAGTAATCACCAAGTGCTATTTTTATCGTGAATTTCTCATCATGGGATATTCGTTGGAAAAGTTGGCGAATACGTTTTTCTTCGTGAGATCTATTCCACCCTGTATCCGTCAGTGTAATTGGTTTTAACACCACAACTTCATTTAATGTCACTGAACTGATCGCCACCAAATTATCGCGCTCAGGGTATTCAAGTAAATGAACGAGCTTTTGTAGGTGAGTAAGAGATAGGTTCTCTCCGTTAAATGAATCAACCTTAATGATGGTAGCGATCCGAGGTTGATGAAGATCGAGCTCTAAGCGTTCAGCAATCGAATACAGTTGTTGAGTGTTGAGATCCGAAGGTTGAATAAGCTGTAAAACCAACTCCTCTCTGTGTCGTTTTGACCACTGTATCTCTGTCATCAATGCGGCTTGTTCAATGATCAACTCTGCCGTCATCTTAACTAATTCTCCATATTGGTGAATTTCAGCAGGTTGACCTGAAATACCGACCACACCAATAATGTGATTTTGAAAGATAATAGGTAGGTTGATCCCAGCTTTTACCCCTCGTAATTGCTGGGCGGTTGCGTGATCAATCTCGACAATACGATTTTCATTAATGGCTAAAATAGCCCCTTCATGACGGCAATTAAGGCGAGATGGATCGCCAGAGCCAATAATGACGCCATATTCATCCATCACATTGACAGAATGCTTGATGATTTTCATTGAGCGTTCAACGATTTGTTTTGCGATCACGGTGGTTAGTTGCATGGTTGGATCTCTTTCATCATGGAATAAGGGCTTAACTATAAAAATACTAGGGATAGGATTATACTGGAGGAAAATAGCTCAGCATTGTCTTTGGTTAAAAACGTGTGAGCTAACGTCAATTATCGTAAGGGTTTCCGATGGATTACGAATTTAAGAAAAATACACTCGATGGCACTTATCATGCGAACTTTTCTATGGGGCATGAAGCCATGGGACGTTGGTTGGTAGAAGATGTCGCAAAAGATACCGAACTATTGGCGGAGCTGTATCAGCAAATAGCAGCAGTAAAAAATACTCAAGACGAATGGAAACGCTCAGGTCAGGTAATGACTCTAATTCTGACCGATCAAGAAGTTATCGTCCAAGAAAATGCTTTATTTGAAAATTCAGAAGAAGAATTTGAAGAAGATATTCATATGTATGACGATGAATGTATTTCTGTATGCGGATTAGAAGATTTTGAAACCATGCTCCAAAGTTGGGAGGCGTTTATTCGACGCTTCTGATCTGAGTCATTTATTGCTCAATACTAGGGAAAGGCTGCACTTATTTAGTGCAGCCTTTTTTCGTTTTTTTGAAGAGGATTAATTAACGCATTGAATTTTTTATGTTTTTAAAGTTGGCACACGAATTGGATTGTTAATTATAAGTTACAAATAATTCAAGGACTGAAGCATGAAAATAATCAATGCCATTATAAAGCCATTTAAATTAGACGATGTTCGTGAGGCTCTTGCAGAAGCAGGCGTCGATGGAATGACAGTATCGGAAGTGAAAGGGTTCGGACGTCAGAAGGGACATACTGAATTGTATCGAGGTGCAGAGTATCAAGTCGACTTTCTACCTAAAGTAAAACTTGAAATAGCAGTTCAAGCAGAGCATGTAGACAATATTATTGAGGCGATAACAAAAGCTGCACATACCGGAAAAATTGGTGACGGAAAGATTTTTGTTTATGACCTTCAGCAAGCAGTGCGTATTCGTACTGGTGAAACTGATACAGAAGCACTTTAAGGATAGAGGACAATATTATGGAACTTTCAACAACAGTATCAGAACTTCGTTATGCCCTAGATACCTTTTTCTTCTTAATGTCAGGTGCTTTGGTTATGTGGATGGCAGCAGGTTTTGCCATGTTAGAGGCCGGTTTAGTTCGCTCAAAAAATACCACAGAAATTTTAACTAAGAACTTATGTTTGTATGCGATTGCTTGTACAACTTATTTAGTTGTCGGTTATAACATCATGTATGTCGATAATGCAGCGGGTGGGATCATGCCTTCTATTGGTGCTTTAATTGGTACTCAATCAGAAGGGGCTGATCATTCATTAGAATCGGATTTCTTTTTCCAAGTAGTTTTTGTTGCAACCGCAATGTCAGTAGTATCTGGTGCCGTGGCTGAGCGTATGAAACTTTGGTCTTTTCTTGTGTTCTCTGCCATTTTAACGGCCTTTATTTATCCAATGGAAGGGTATTGGACATGGGGTGGTGGCTTCTTATCTGAAGCAGGATTTAGTGACTTTGCCGGTTCTGGTATTGTTCATATGGCTGGTGCTTCAGCCGCATTAGCTGGCGTACTATTACTTGGTGCTCGTAAAGGTAAGTACGGTAAGAAAGGTCAAATTTACCCAATTCCTGGTTCTAATATGCCACTGGCAACATTAGGTACCTTTATTTTATGGTTTGGTTGGTTCGGATTTAACGGCGGTTCTCAATTAATGATTTCAGACTTTGAGAATGCAACTGCAGTTGGCCAAATCTTTTTAAATACCAATGCAGCAGCAGCAGCAGGTGCAATCACAGCGTTATTCGTGTGTAAAACTACGTGGGGCAAAGCGGATTTAACCATGGTATTAAATGGTGCATTAGCAGGGCTTGTAGCGATTACCGCGGATCCTTTATCCCCGTCTCCATTGGCCGCTGTGAGTGTCGGTGCTGTGGCTGGTGCATTGGTTGTCTTTAGTATTGTTGCTTTTGATAAAATTAAGATTGATGATCCAGTGGGGGCTATTTCAGTTCATGGTGTATGTGGGTTGTTTGGTTTGATGATAGTTCCACTAAATAATGCAGATGCAACGTTTGGCGCGCAACTGTTTGGAGCTGTTGTTATCTTTGCTTGGGTATTTGGTGCAAGTCTTGTGGTTTGGGCAATATTAAAAGCAACCATTGGGATCCGAGTAACAGAAGATGAAGAGCTTGAAGGGATGGATGTTCACGATTGTGGAATAGATGCTTATCCAGAGTTTGTTAGTGTGAAATAAATAACACTGTTAATATTTATTTACAAAATATGAAGCCTCAACACCGCCTGTGTTGAGGCTTTTTTAGTAAATAATGCGTGAGATCATTGCCATTTAATAATTGCTTTGTATAATAGCGATATTGATAAGTATTCTTATTACCATTTGTAACTAGAAAAGATTTAAAGGAATATCATGAAAAAGTTATTATCAGTTTCTGCACTAATCGCAGGTATGTTTGCACCAAGTGTTATGGCTGCTGAAGAAGTTAATGTTTACTCTTACCGTCAACCTTTCTTGGTTGAGCCAATGTTTAAAGAGTTTACCAAAGAGACTGGTATTAAAGTTAACGTGAAATTTGCTAAAAAAGGTTTGGCTGAAAAGCTAGCTCAAGAAGGTGAATTAAGTCCTGCTGATGTTATCTTAACAACGGATATTAGCCGTCTTGCTGAACTAACAAATAAAAATCTAGTACAACCAGTAGATAGCAAAACGATTGATGCTAACGTTCCTGCTCAATACCGTGATTCAGACGATGAGTGGTTCGCATTAACTCTACGTGCTCGTAACGTATATTCATCTCGTGACCGTGTTGGTAAATTAGGTGCTGATTTTGATTACGCTGACTTAGCAAACCCAGAGTGGAAAGGTAAAATTTGTACTCGTAGCGGTAAGCACCCTTACAATGTTTCTCTTGTATCATCAATGATCGCTCATCATGGTGAAGCAGAAACAAAAACATGGTTAGAAGGCGTAAAAGATAATCTTGCTCGCAAGCCACAAGGTAATGATCGTGCACAAGTTAAAGCAATTAAAGAAGGTCTTTGTGATGTTGCTTTAGGTAACAGTTACTACCTAGGTAAAATGGTTAATGATCCTAAGCAAGTTGCATGGGCTGAGTCTGTATACATTAACTTCCCTAACCAAAACACTGATGGTACTCACGTAAATATCAGTGGTATGGCAATGGCTAAATACGCACCTAATAAAGACAATGCTGTGAAATTAATGGAGTTTTTAACGGGTGATGTTGCACAAGGTATGTACGCTGAAGTGAACTACGAATACCCAGTAAAACCGGGTGTTAAGCGTTCTGAGTTAGTTGCATCTTGGGGTGATTTCAAAGCAGATACACTATCTTTAGATGCGATTGCAGATAACCACACTAAAGCGATTAAACTTTTAGATGAAGTTAAATTTGATCTTTAATTTGATATTTACTATTGGTGAGGTAACAATACCTCACCATTTTAAAAAGAGCCTTGCAGTTTAGGCAATGAAAGAAAAATTATTATTCTGGAAAACCAGTAGTTGGAGTGTATCTCTACTACTGGTTTTGCCGATCTTAGCGATCCTATATACCGCACTAGGTAATACTGATGATATCTTTACTCATCTGTTTAATACCGTGTTACCAACCTATACGCTAAATACGGTGTTATTAGTCTTTGGTGCGATGTTCTTCTCCTTAATTTTAGGTGTCCCTTCTGCATGGTTTATGGCCATGTGTCGTGTACCTTCCTCATCAGTTTTACAATGGGCTTTAGTTCTTCCTTTGGCTATGCCGGCTTATATTGTGGGATATATCTATACCGATTGGCTTGATTTTGCAGGCCCAATTCAAGTATTACTCCGCGATATTACTGGATGGCAATCTTACGGTGATTATTGGTTCCCTGATATTCGAACCTTAACTGGTGCCATTCTTGTAATGTCTTTGGTGCTATACCCCTATGTATATTTACTTGCTCGTGCTGCATTTATGGAGCAAAACATCAGTTTGCTACAGTCGGCGCGATTATTAAAATGTACTCCTTGGGAGAGCTTTAAACGCATATCGCTACCTCTAGCAAGACCTTCTATTGCGGTTGCTTTATCTTTAGTTGCGATGGAAGCGTTAGGGGATTTTGGTACGGTTAGCTATTTTGCAGTAAATACATTAACGACGGCGGTTTATGATACGTGGTTAGGCTATTCGAATTTGAATGCCGCAGCTAAAGTGTCAGCGTTTATGTTGATGGGTATTTTATTGTTGATCAGTGGTGAGCGTTATAGCCGTCGTAAACAAAAAATGTTCCAAGAGAAGTTTAATACCAACGAAGAGTTTCAATATGAACTTCATGGTTGGAAAAAGTGGGGCGCATTCACTTGGTGCTGGGGATTAGTCTCGATTGCTTTTATTTTTCCATTATTGCAGCTCATTAGTTATTCTTTTCATTACTTTGAAGAGAGTTGGACGGCAGAGTTTCAAGAGTATGCCGTCAATAGTTTATATGTCTCATCTATTGCGGCGATCATTGCTGTAATTATTGCCATCGTGGTTAATTTTTTACACCGTCTACAACCTAGTAGTAAGTGGAGCGTGCTCCCGATGCGCTTAGCATCACTTGGTTATGCGGTTCCCGGAACAGTGCTAGCGATTGGTGTAATGTTACCTATGATTGGTTTGGATCATTTAGTTAATGATATTTCAAAGCAACTAGGCTTTGGTATGGTTGGATTAATTTTTTCTGGTTCAATCTTTGCGTTAATCTTTGCTTCTGTAACGCGTTTCTCAGCAGTGGCTATTGGGTCGATTGAAAGTAACCTTAATAAAATCCCCCCTTCATTGGATATGGCATCTCGCACATTAGGTTGTGGAACTTGGGAGATGTTACGTCGAGTTCATTTTCCATTAATTCGTCGTGGTTGCTTGATTGCTGGGTTATTAGTCTTTATTGAAACCATGAAAGAGCTAAATGCGGCCTTATTATTACGCCCATTTAACTTTGAAACACTAGCCACTTATGTATTTAATTTTGCTTCTGATGAGCAATTAGAGATTGCAGCAATGCCTGCGGTATTATTGGTATTGGTTGGATTGATCCCATTGATCATTGTTAACCGTTCTTTGGAGCAACAGCATTAATGAATTCTGCATTATCTATATCTAATTTAACCTGTCGCTATCATGATCAGGATATTTTATCTCAGCTCTCTTTAGACGTTGAATCGGGTGAAATTGTTTGTTTGCTAGGTGCGAGTGGTTGCGGAAAAACCACTCTTCTAAAAGCGATTGCAGGTCTCTTGCCTCTGTCTGAAGGTGAGATGAATCTTAATGGTAAAGTGATTACCGACAGTAATACATGGTTGCCACCAGAGCAGCGAAACATAGGCATGATCTTTCAAGATTATGCGTTGTTTCCACATCTTACGGTAAGCGAAAATATCGGGTTTGGCTTAAAAAAATGGGAAAAGCAGCGAGCAATAGATAAAGTAGAATCTATGCTTCATCTTGTGCACTTAAGTGGTTTTGGGGATCGTTATCCTCATCAACTATCGGGTGGTCAGCAGCAGCGTGTCGCGATTGCAAGAGCACTCGCCAGTGAGCCTGATCTTCTGTTATTAGATGAACCATTCTCTAATATCGATACACAGGTTCGTCACGATTTAATCAAAGAGATCCGCCGTATCTTTAAAGCGCAAGGTGTGACGGCTATTTTCGTTACTCATAGCCGTGAAGAAGCATTCGCTTTCTCTGATAAATTGGCAGTAATGAACCATGGTGTGATTGAGCAATTTGGCAGTGCTAATGATTTGTATTATTCGCCAAACAGTCGCTTTGTTGCTGATTTCTTAGGTGGTGGTTCTTATGTTTCAGGTATGATTGGCAATGATGGAAACATTGAAACTGCGGTTGGTTTGATCTCTTGTGGTCGTAGTACTGAAGATGCAAATAAGAAAGCCGATGTTTTACTTCGCCCACAAAATATTACGTTATATAGAGACGAGTCTGGCAGTGCTATTGTTAAAGAATTACAATTTATGGGTGATACGTGCCGATATGTGATTGAAGATGATGGGACGCAATTGATTGGTGTTTCTAATGACTCTTTATCTAATGGTGAAAAGGTAAGAGTTGAGATTAAGCCTCATTGTCCAATCGTATTCCTTCAAGAAAATAATTAAGTTTTTAGATAAAAAGAACCCAGCTAATCGACTCAAGAATTAGCTGGGTTAAGTCTTTAGAAGTGTATTTTTATTTTAAATACACTGGAAACTAAAGAGAAAGGAAAGCTTTCATTTCATTCAACACTTTTTCTGCTGTTAATTGGTCTTCCATCTCAGCAAAAATTCTTAGTAACGGCTCTGTTCCTGAGAATCGAGCAATTACCCAGCCACCATTTTTGAAATAAACTTTAGCGCCATCTTCATAGCTCACTTTTTCAATTTCATGTTCAAATTCAGGCAGTTGTTTTTCAATATAAATTTTATTGTACAGCGCTTCTTTTTCACTTGCTTTGAATGTACAGTCGCCTTCGGCAGTGTAGGCATAACCATATTTAGCATAAATTTCATCAAGCATTTCAGAGAGTTTTTTACCCGTCACACTGATCATTTCAACGAGTAAACTTGAAGCGAATACGCCATCTTTACCTTTAATGTGGCCACGAATAGTTAAGCCACCCGAGCTTTCACCACCAAGTAAAGAATCATCCGCTTCCATTTGTGAACTGATATGCTTAAAGCCTACAGGAACCTCAAAGCTCTTTTCACCATGATCGGCTGCGACTTTATCTAGTAGGTGAGTGGTAGCAATATTACGAACAACAGAACCTTTCCAACCTTTGTACTCAAGTAGGTAATAATAAAGTAGCAATAGCACTTCATTTGGATGAATAAAGTGACCTTTCTCATCAATGATACCTAGACGGTCAGCATCACCATCGGTGCCAATACCAATGTCATAACCATCATGAGCAACCAAGTGTTTCAAACGATAAAGTGTCGCTGCGTTAGGTGATGGCATTAAGCCACCAAACGAAGGGTTTTCACCATCATTGATAACATCGACATCACAGCGAGCACTGATTAATACGGTTTGTAAGGCATTTTTTGCTACGCCAAACATAGGGTCGATTAGTACGCGTAAATTCGCTTTTTTAATGGCTTCCATATCGATAAAGTTAACGATGGAATCAACGAATGCGTTCATTGGATTAATTATCTCAATACAACCATCGTTTAGCGCTTCTTCAAAATCAACACTGCTTACATCTTGCTGCGTTAAATGAGCAATTTGTTGTTCAATTTTTTGAGTGATTATTTCATCAGCATCGCGTCCGCCTTCAATGAAGACTTTAACGCCGTTGTAATCTGCAGGGTTGTGAGAGGCCGTAATACAAGCCGAGTAAATACATCCCATCTCTTTTGCTTGAAACATAACAATCGGGGTTGGAACGAATCGGTCAATAAAGCTAACTTTAATACCGTTTGCCGCGACGACTTCAGCAAACCATTTACCTGCTTTATCTGAAAGAAAGCGGCGGTCATAGCCAATAACAAAGCCTTTTTCTTGCGCTTGTTCATTGATCATAATATTAGATAACGCTTGTGCGACAAGACGTACATTGTCTTTAGTGAACTCTTCACCAATGAAAGCACGCCATCCGCCAGTACCAAATTGAATCATTGTAAATTCCTTTTAGAGTAAGGAGCTTGCTATAAGCTCCTTACTTTTATCATTTAAATTAAGCGTTAATTAAACGTACTTAACCCATGATTACGATAACGTTATTCACACTGCCGTCTGCTTGAACAGGGACTGCGCCATTAACTTCTTCGCCATTAATCGTGATTGATTGAACGCCTTTACTTACTGAGTTAGGGTTCTTAACTTGAATATTGTATGTAGCACCACGCCATTGACGAGTCACTGAGAACTCAGGCCAATTAGTTGGAATACAAGGATCAATCGTTAAGCCTTCGAAGCCAGCACGAACACCAAGAATAAAATTAGTTACCGCGAAGTAAGCCCAACCAGAAGTACCTGTTAACCAAGGGTGGTTAGCACGGCCATGATCTTGATGATCTTTACCCATGATAAACTGTACGTATGAGTATGGTTCTGCAACACGTTTTTCAATCATGTCATTTTGGTTATATGGATTTAGTGCATCATAGAATTTCATTGCACGGTCACCGCGACCCAGTTTCGCTTCGGCTACCCAAGCCCATGGGTTTGGATGAGAGAAGATCGCGCCATTCTCTTTTACGCCTTGGTAAACACGAGTAACAAAGCCAATGTCATCATTTGGTGTTGAGAATGAAGGTGAATTTAGGTGTAAACCGTATTCAGAGAATAAGTTCTCATCAACCGCATCCATCGCTTTCTCACCGCGCTCTTGAGATACCGCACCAGATAAAACCGCTAATGTGTTTGATTCAAGATGAACACGGCCTTCAGTTTGCTGTGCTGTACCAATTTTGTCGCCATCTTTGGTTAGACCACGAATGTACCAGCCGCCTTCTTCATCCCAAAGGTGAGTTTCACACGCTTCGCGTACGTTAGCTGCCATTTCTGAGTATTTAGAGATATCAGCATCATTGTTACGGAATTTAGCTAAATCTAAGAATTCTTCTAATGCCCAGAAATGTAAGAATGAAACCATTGATGATTCGCCACCACCTAAGTTCAAACAGTCATTCCAGTCAGCACGTAAACCTTTACAAATACCAGTACGACCAACGTATTCTGCAGAGAAATCTAACGCCGCTTTCATGTGCTCATAAACTGTTGCGTCACCGCCATCAGCGTATGGGATCACTTCATCAAAGAAAGAGTGTTCACCGGTTTCCATTACATATTTAATGATCGTCGGAACGATCCATAAATGGTCATCAGAACAGGTATCTTCAATGCCATGGATCTTATCGTCATCCGATGGAGTAGGAACCACTGTTGGTGATTTTGATGGAACAACGTCTGCTTTTTCAGGATCGAACCAGTCAGGATCAAATAAGTGTAGACCGTAACCGGCTTTTACTTGGCCACGTAATAAGTCTACGATACGTTTACGAGTCATTTTTGGATTAGCGTGAGGTACAGAGATCGCATCTTGAGCGGTATCGCGGTAACCAAGCCCAGTACGTCCACCCACTTCGATGAATGAAGCAAAACGAGACCAAACCACACAAGTTTCTGCTTGATATAGTGTCCAAGTGTTGATCATTGTATCCAAACCTTCGTTTGGTGATTTAACTTGGAATTTATCGCAACGCTCACTCCAGTGATCTTTAATCTCTTGGAAAGCGGCATCAACATTAGCTACATCTTGGTATTTTTGACGTAGACGCTCACCGTTGCCTTTGCCTAGACCAAGTACGTAAGCGAAACGAACTTCTTCACCCGGTTGAATAGTGAATTGCTTATGAAGGGAACCACAATGGTTGTAACAGGTTTGTGCTGAGTTAGAGCATTGACCTTTTTCAACCGCAATTGGGTTTGCTTCGTCACGGTATGCGCCTAAGAAGCTGTCACGTTGACCATCGTATGAGTCAGGATCAAACGTAGACGCTAAGTAGTAGAAACCTTCAAAATCATTGGTGTTGTAGTAAAGATCGTATTCGATCACGCCTTCATTGTAAGACGTACCAGCAGAGTACAATGACATTTGGTGGTTTTGGTTATCTGATTGGATATGGCTGAATGAGAATTCAACAAAAGAGAATGCAGAGATAACACGAGGCTTATCGCTGGTATTCTTAATAACCACATCCCATACTTCAGCGTCTTCACCTTTTGGAACAAATAAGGTTTTAGTTGCTTCAATGCCGTTGTAATCACATTTAAATTTAGAGTAAGACAGGCCGTGACGAACTTCGTAGCTTGCTTCATCTAAACTCTTTGCAACAGGCTGCCATGAGATTGACCAGTAATCACCAGTTTCATCATCACGAAGGTAAACATAGTGTCCAGGGCGATCAAATGTGCCATTTGGACGGAATTTAGTAACACGATTATACTCTGGAGAGTTATAAAAAGAGTAACCGCCAGCATTGTGAGAAATAACAGTACAGAATTTTTCTGTGCCTAAGTAGTTAGTCCATGGAGCTGGTACGTCAGGGCGTGTGATTACATATTCACGGTTATCGTTATCAAAAAAGCCGTATTTCATTGTTCTATCCTTAACTAAAATACTAATAATTGGGTGACTTATGGTTGACGGAAATTAATACCCTGACGTGTTAGGGTTGGTAATCGTCCATTTAACCTTGATAAAAAGTCTGTCCAGTTTCTGTGTTGTTTTTGTGTCCACATATCTTCAGACATTGCTAAAAGGCGTGGGAAAATCATGTAGTCCATGCGCTCTTGGTTATTGATGATTTCGCACCAAAGCGCGCATTGAATGCCAAGAATTCGCTTACGAATAGGGTCGTTATCAGTAAGTTCTGCTAATGGTTCATAGTTATATGCATCTTCAAGAGGAACTACATTAGCCCAATCCACTCCAGGTTCTTCAGGAGCATAATCTTGAGCCATATCTAGATAAGTCGTCTGACCAGGTTGAAGTACTACATCAAAGCCCTGTTTGGCACAATTAAGTGCGGCTTCTTCGCTTAACCAAGAGTAAATAACGGTATCTTTACTGACTTTATTACCATGTTGAGCTTCTTCCCATCCCAACATTCTTTTGCCGAGTTGCTTTAATTTTGTTTCAGCATGACGAAGTAAGTGGCCTTGAAGCTCTACTGGATCGCTATAGCCTTGTTGTTCCATTAGTTCTTGGCATTTTTGGCTGTCTGTCCAAACGCCTTTTGGTACTTCATCTGCGCCAATATGAATAAAGGGAGCAGGAAATAGCTCAGCAATTTCTTCTAATACGGTGTCAATAAAGGTGTAGGTTCCTTCAATTGCCGGAGATAAAACATTATCGGTGTAATGTTGAATACTGCGGTAGTTTGAGTAATCGTCTTTATCAACTAATAAATGAGGTAATGCTTTAATTGCTGCACGGCAGTGTCCAGGGATATCGATTTCAGGAATAATAGTAATACCGCGCATTTCTGCATAAGCGATGACTTCTTTTATTTCTTTCTGAGAATAAAAACCACCGTGTTTTTTTGCTACGTGAGTATATTGAGGTTCAATTATTTCCTCTGGCCCACGCCAAGCTCCGATGTCAGTTAATTCTGGAAACGCTTTAATTTCAACACGCCAGCCTTCGTCATCAGTTAGATGCCAATGGAAAACATTAAATTTATATTGAGCTAATTGATTTATTAGTCTTTTAACTCGCTCAAGAGGGTGAAAATGGCGAGCACAATCAAGCATCATGCCGCGATAATGAAATCGAGGTTGGTCTTTAATCTTGGTGCATGGGATTTGCAAAGTATGTTCATTTATTAGCTGCAATAATGTGGCACAAGCGTGGGTAAAACCTTCATTTGACCCTGCCTTAATTTTAATTACTTTTTCAGCTACGGTAAGTTGATAGGCCCCTTTATCTAACGTTGGGTTGGCAATAAATATAATTTGGCCATCAGCATTAATAGGATGTTTTTTTGATGTGATTGATTGAAGCTCTTCACTTAACCAAGTTGCAGCCCCATCTGCTAGATGAGTTTGGATTTCGAGTGAAATATCATTTAAATCAAACAAACCATCAAGACGTTGGACTGATTCTGGTTTTGGAATTAATGATAATTCAGCGGGAGCCACTCTTGGTATTTGAGTGCGTTCCGTGTGTGGTGATGCTAATACTATTGGAGAGATTGAAACCTCTAAAAATTGAGGTTTTTCGCTATCGGTAATAAATATCGCTGCATCATCAAGACCATCAGAAAGAAAACGAAAAGGGGCCGTTCCAATGCTGAATTCTACGTAGTAATGGTTGTTTGCTTTTAATACTTGGTTAGCATTTGGAATCAGCTTACAGAAACTACCGATTTGTTCTAAAGTCCCTTGTGTATTACTGTGCGGAGCTATGAAGCGATCAATCGTAAAATGAAATTGCCAATGATGAAGATCCACATCGCTTAAATTGTGTAACGTTAAGCCAAAGCGGCTTAGATTGTCTTTTTCTGACAGAACAACAAGATCTACACGATAATCCATCATCTTTTCCTTATAAAATGCTAGAACAGGTTATGTTCTGCTTTTCCTGCCATCATGATGCCACCTTCAATCGCATCACACTGTGGTTGTACTAAATATTGGCGAATAGAAGGGGATAACCACTCAACAATGCGCTCACCAATACTTCCCATTAACGCAATTTGTGTTGCGCCTTTCTTATTTAAAGCCGTTAAGAACATTTCTATATCGCTGGCTGTTTGTTGTAACAACTCAATAGCAAGATCATCCCCTTTTAACGCAAGAGCGAAGATAGTTGGAGAGAACTGTCCGTAATCGCATGGGCGAGCCGTTTTAGACCAATCAACAATACTATCGATGTCATGATTAAAATGCGCTAATACATGCTCGGTTAGAGCTGTCATAGGTTTTATACCATCAGAAGCCAAAAGCGTATTTTGAATTAAATGAAGGCCCATAATTGCGCCACCACCTTGGTCTGATATTGGAAACTCTCGACCGCCAACAACATGCTGTTGACCATCTTGGATGTAGATACCACAAGAGCCAGTTCCAGCTATCATGATTGCTCCATTTTTACCTTTATGGGCACCTAAACATGCGCCGTAAGCATCTGTGTTTAATGTTATTGAGGCAAAAGGGTGTTTCAATTGCATAAATTTATGCCAAGCTGATTTTTGCTCTGCACCAGCAAGGGCAAGGCCAATGTGCATTGTGGCAAAATCATTTTCTGATAATTTACTTTGTGCTGCCGCTTGGGTAATCGCAGTAATGATTGAATCCATTGCAACTTCAATACCTAATAAGATATTGGCACTGCCGCTTTTCGCTTCACCTAATAATTCACCTTGTGCATTGCGAATACGAGCGCGACAAGAAGTGCCACCACCATCAATTCCAACATATAAATAGCTCATGACTATTCTCCTAGTTTCGCTTGGTAAGATGATTGAGTCATAATTGCTAATAAATACCATGCGCCGTGAGGGATCCATTGTTCACCCCAACGCCAGTTTTGTAGCATATCTTCACCGTGTGGTGCAGGATTGAAAGCGATATCTTCTTCATCATCAAAACCACCAGTAATGCCATTACAAACACCACCTTTAGCATTAAAAAAACCAAGATGAGGAAGGTAATCAGGGTTGTTATGACCATGGCCATCTAACATACACATATCATAAGGATTTAATCCTAATACCCAGTTCAAATTATTCTGAGCAAAGATCTCTAATTTCTGTTTAATATCAGCACAAGTAATATGAGGTAGGACTAAATAGCTCATGCTAGCTAAAGAACCTAGGCGAGCATTCTCTCCTTGCCACCAGTAGCCAGACTCATTGTCATGAGCAACAAAAAAGGCACTGCGTTTTTCGTCATTAACGGGCTTAACGTATTGTCTTGGGTAACCAAATGGATTGAATGTTTCTGAGGAGATCGTTAATTCAAATTCAACAGTTTGGTTGATAATTAATTGAGTATGAGCTTTACGGCTATTGTCAGTTTCTATTTCTAAGTATTGAGATAGTGCAATCGCAGGAAGACCCGCTTCTGCTGCATGGAAATAAGGACGTTCGCCATTTTGAGTTGCAGACCAAAAGTTGCTTTGCTGCTCATCACTTTGTTGGCGAGCCGATAATCTTTCTGCCCATGAACGAGCTTCTAGTAAAAAGGTATTATCTTGAGTTGTTTTGAACAGCTCGATAACAGCAAGAAGAGCACAATATTCATCAATAATATTCTCTTCGCCATTATTTAAATAATTAAGGTTATGTTCTTTTAGGTGCCAATAACCTTTTACCGCTGCGTCTAAATAGTTTTCACTAGTAAATTCACCATCAATATCTAAGCGAGCAGCAGCAGCAAGAGCTGCAATTGCGATGCCTCCACCTTGACGGAAACCTGCTTGGTAATCATCAGATTTAAGACCCTCTTGAGTTGCGTAAGCACAGATATCACGTTGATTGATATCTTTACTCCACTTATCAAATACGGTCATGTAAAAGAAACCTGCCGGATTTTGCATTCGAACTAAAAAGTCAGCACCAAACAATGCCTCTTCCGTGAGACGGGTGCGAGAGAATGCAGCAAAACTCGATAGGTTTTGAGTTAATTCAAGCCCTTTCAGCATATTCCAAACAACCATTGGAATTTGTTGAGGGTTTAAGTAATTAGCGTAAGAAAGGTGACTGAAGTATTTACTTACATCACCAGACGCGTCGTACCAACCACCATGAACATCGACGGTTTCATTACTGTTTAACACCGAGGCTTTTTTATCCTGATTATCAAAAATTCCGCTGCAGCGTTGAGATTTAAAATAATGCAAAACATCAGAAAAGGTATTTTTCATTAATAAATCAGTACCGATAGTGAAGGGATGGGAAGTTATCTCATCAATCACTAAAGTAAATTCACCATGCTCAGTAAAATCAGAAAAATGGATTTCTGAAAAGTATCCTTGGTGCCAATGTGCAACTTGGAGCGATGAAGAAATAGAAAACTGATGTTTTACCTGTTGTGTTTGAGTACAAACAATTTTCCCTAATAGCTCTTTATTAAGAGGTGTGTCAGTCAATAAGACGGCTGACTTAGGGCCATTAAATTCATAGCCAATGTGGTTTGTTAACAGTTGCATCTATTTCTCCAAAATACCAATTACTGCTGTTTGAGGTTCACTTGTATAAAATTAATTTTCGTACAAATAACAACGAACAAAATGGTTGTCTGACAGTTTTGTTACGCCAGGCATGCGTTCTTTACATTTTTCTGTTACATGAGTACAACGACCTGCAAATGGGCAACCTGCTGATTCTGGTGTCCAAAGAGGGATTTCCCCTTTATTACCTTTCAACTTGGTGTGGATCGATTTGCTTGGATCGGGTACCGCTGACACTAATAGCTGTGTATATGGGTGCTGAGGATCGTGAATGATTTCATCAGTGTCGCCCCATTCAACCATGTGCCCCACGTACATTACCGCGAGATCTTCTGCGATATAACGAGCGGTTGCGATATCGTGCGTGATGTAAAGTAGAGACATTTCTTTCTCAAACTTCATCTCTTCCATTAGGTTAAGAACACCTGCACGGATAGAAACATCAAGCATTGATGTCGGTTCATCAGCAAGAACAACTTCAGCACCTACTGCAATATTACGAGCAAGGTTTACACGTTGGCGCTGACCACCTGAAAGCTGATGCGGATATTTTTCTGCCGTCTCTTTTGGTGGGATTAAACCGACTTGTTCTAGAAGATCGTAAACACGTTCTTCAAGTTCCTTTTTATTACCAGGAGTCACTTTCTTATGGATAAGAAGAGGACGGGCAATATGATGGAAAATATTATGGGTTGGATTTAAAGATCCAAACGGGTCTTGCCATACCATTTGTACGCCTTCACGATATTTCATGAGATCATTTTTCTTAACGATATCTTGAATATCACGGCCTTTATATTGGATAACGCCGTCTGTTGGTGCGTACATTTTTGCGATCATTTTTGCGGTGGTGGATTTACCAGAACCTGATTCACCAACCACAGCAAGGCCACGACTTTTATACATTTTGAATGATACGTCGTTGATTGCTCGCATCATTGGGTTTTTAAGTGCGTTGCTACTTACAGGGAAATCTTTAACTAGATTTTTACCTTCAATCAGTAGTTCGCCAAATGCTTTGCTCATAATTTACTCCAGAAAATCCGTTTTATGCTTTTTCTTGTGCAATTGTCTCACCGTAAAGGTGGCAATTTGACAAGTGACCAGGCTCAATCTGACGAAGCTGTGTAGGAATCGTACGACATGTTTCGTGTACACGATCACAACGAGACTGGAAGCGACAACCTTGCGGAATCTCTAATAAATTAAGAGGGTTTCCAGGGATACCTGTTAATTTGGTTTTTGGTCCCGTTAATGGTGGGAATGAACTTCCCAGCCCTTTTGTGTATGGGTGGTAAGGTGAGGTAAGGATCTCTTTTGAAGAAGCCACCTCGATCAATTCACCTGAGTACATGATCCCAATGCGGTCAGAGAACTCAACCATTAGTGATAAATCATGCGTAATGAATAGAATAGAGAAACCAAACTCTTCTTTAAGCGCATAAATTTTCTGTAAAATTTCACGTTGAACAACAACATCAAGTGCCGTTGTTGGTTCATCCATGATGATCATTTTAGGGTTAAGTGCTAATGCGATGGCAATAACCAAACGCTGACGCATACCGCCAGAGAACTGGTGAGGATAATCACTTAAACGACTTGGGTGAATATCTACTATTTCTAATAGGCCTTGAGCACGAGTAATCGCTTGTTCACGAGTCATTGTGGTATGGCGCATGATCACATCACAAAACTGCTCTTCCATCGGAAGTACAGGGTTTAATGCGTTCATGGCACTTTGGAATACCATTGACATTTCACTCCAACGGAAAGCCTGCATTTGTGGATCGCTATATTTTAAGATGTCTTGACCATCAAATATAACTTCACCACCTGTGATGAATGCTGGCGGCTTATGCAGGCGCATTAAAGAGAATGCAATTGTTGATTTACCACAACCTGATTCACCTGCTAGACCAAAGACTTCACCTTTACCAATGTCAAAGCTCACATTGTTTACAGCACGTACATCACCTGATTCTGTAATGTAATCCACACATAGATTGCGGATAGAAATTTGTGGGTCAGTCATATCAATCTTCCCTGTTCCAATTTAATTCTGGTTTAGCTAAATCTGGTTTACGTTCAGTCGTATCTTGAGCTGCTAATTTTTTCCAACGCTTCATTCCTTTGTGAGAACGAAGTTGTGGGTTAGCAATTTCATCAACAGCGAAGTTAAGCATTGCAAGACCGACAGCAAGAAGTGTTAATGCCATACAAGGAGCAATGAGTTCCCACCATGCGCCAATTAAGATAGATGAAGACGTTTGTACGTTGTACAACATGATGCCCCAACTGATCGTACTTGGGTCACCTAGACCTAGGAATGAAATTGTTGCTTCCATCATGATTGCGTACATTACCGAACCGATGAAACTTGCACCTACGATTGAGATAAGGTTTGGAAGAATCTCAACGAAGATGATGCGCCATGATGATTCACCTAGTACTTCTGCTGCTCTTACAAATTCTTTTTCACGTAATGCTAAGGTTTGAGAGCGAATAACACGTGCGCCCCAAGCCCAGGATGTACACCCAATTATGAGAGCTATGGTCATTGGGCCAGCTTCACCAATAAAGGCTGCTAATACAAACAGTAATGGATATTGAGGAATTACTAGCATGATATTCATCGCAGCAGTTAAGATATCATCTACCTTGCCACCGAAATAACCAGCAGAGATCCCGATAATAGTTGCTAAAAAACATACAACTAAGCCAGCACCAAAACCAACCGCTAGTGATACACGAGCACCATGAGCAAGTTGAGACCAAACGTCACGACCCATACGAGTAGTACCCATTATGTGATCTGCTTTTTTAGACATCTGTAATGTACGACGATCGGTTGCTAAGTTTTCAGAAACCCAACCATCTGGGTTGTTTTGTGCAGACGTTACAACGAAGCTTGGGTATTCATGTGGTTTACCGGTACGTTTATCTGGAGCGTGGTCGCTAAGAAATGGTGCGAACACAGCAATGAAGATGAACATGAATAGGATACCTAAGCCAAAAAGTGATTTAGGGTTACCAGAAAGAAGTTTAATTAAGCCTTTCATTATTATTTTCCTCCCTTGCGTAGGCGAGGGTCTAGAACAACATATAACATGTCAGCAAGAAGGTTAAAGAACAGCATGAACAGAGTCATGATAAGTAGCTGACCTTGAAGAACTTGGTAATCACGAGAAGTAATCGCATTGAATAATACTGAACCAAGACCTGGGTAGTTAAAGATGATTTCAACAATAAGCTGACCACCAATTGCCATACCAAGAGACATCGATAGAGCGGTAACACTTGGAAGCATTGCGTTACGTGCTGCGTAGTTGAATACAACTCGGTTTTCGCTTAATCCCTTCCCTTTAGCCATGGTGATATAGTCTTCACCAAGTAGGTTAATCATGTTGTTACGCATGTTAATTAAGAAACCACCTATTTGCACAATAGCGGCACAAAACAGCGGTAAGATTGCATGATAAGCAACGTCTTTAATAAATGCCCAGTTTGTCCAGTCCGGAATTGTTCCTGCGGTATAAGCATAACCCGTTGGGAACCATTTTAATCCGACGGCAAAGGTAAACATAGCAAGCATCGCGATAACTACTTGCGGCACAGCTTGAATAACGAGCATCCCTGGAGAAATGAAGGTGTCATAAGCACTACCACGTTTCCATGCAGCGAAAATACCTAGAATAGAACCTAGAGAGAAAGATAAAATAACTGCAGTACCAGCTAGGAAAAGAGACCAGCCAAATGCGCCACCTAATAGTGTATTTACACTTAGTGGGTAAAATTTGATTGAAGTACCTAGTTCCCAAGTTAGTATGTTTTTAATATAAATAAAATATTGTTGATAAAGAGGGCCATCAACAAAACCAAGTAATTGTTTCATAGCTTCGATACGCTCAGGAGTAACCTGAGTTGTTGCATTAGCGAACATCATGGTAACTGGGTCACCTGGCATTGCTCGCGGAATAATAAAGTTAATCGTTGCAGCAACGACCAACGCAATAAAATAGAACGATAAACGTCTTAGAAAAAATCCCATAACTCACACCTTACTCATCCAGATATTATTTGCCTGACCTGGAAATCAGGACGTAAAATCCCCTGACGACAAGCGCCAATCCTTTAGCTAGTAGGGAAGGGGGAATAGGCGGTGCACAAGAGATGCACCGCAAAAGTTGTTACATATTACTTAACAGGTTTTAGGTCAAGAACGTGTAGAAGACGCTCAGGAATACCAGCCCAGATGTTTGGACGACCCTTAGGATTCTTCTCGTTCCACCAACCAGTGAAGCGTTTTGTATTGTATTGGTACATGTAAGCGCCAGACATTACTGGGATAGTTACTTGATTTTCAGCAATGATCTTCTGAATACCATGAGCAATTTCGATTTGCTCATCTTTATCAGCTGTTTTGTAGAAGCTATCAAGTAGAGCATCTAGTTTCGCATCTTTGAAGTAATGCATTGCGAAACGTGGCATACCATCGCCGTCTTGTAGTGCAGAGTTGTATGCACTGTTCCAGTATAGATGAGGATCGGCACCATGGAAGTAGTTGGTGTAAGCTAGGTCATATGTACCTTCTAGCATTGCTTGGTTATAAACCGCAAATTCAGGAGTACGAGCTTTTGCTTTAATACCAACTTCATCAAGTTGCTCTACTGCAAGTTGAACTGTGTTGTTGAAGTCAGTCCAACCATTTGGAGATTGAATTAGAAGTTCAAATGTTTTACCTGATGGGGTATCAACATATCCATCACCATTCACATCTTTAAAGCCAGCTTTAGCTAGTTGCTTTTTAGCTGCTTCAACGTTGTAAGTATTGAATTTCTTATATTTGTTATGTGTTGTTTCATCTGACCATGCTTCGAAGGCATAACCTAGGCCTGAAGCGAAGTCATTCACAGTACCGCCGCCGTAGAATGCGATATCAATAATTGTTTGACGGTCAAGTGCCATACCCATAGCACGACGGAATTCAACATTAGTTAGTGCTTCATTTTTTGCTGCATCAGGGTTTTTGAAGTTCACCATGAATGCTTGTGTGCCTGATGGTGGGTACCAGTATTGGTGATTAGGACTTGCTGAAGCATAAGTGCGATCAATGTCAGGAATGAATGATGAAGTCCAATCAAGCTCAGAGTTAACGACTTTACCTAATAGTTGGTCATTGTTCGCGATTTGAGGAACACGTAAACAGTCAACATCTAGGTTATCGTTATCCCAGTAATTAGGGTTACGACATTGAATATAAAGTTGTGGTGTAAATGTATCGATTTCTGTAAATGGACCAGTACCAACTGGGTTTTCATTGGTGAAGGTTGTAGGATTCTTCACCTTTGACCATACATGCTCAGCAACAATAGGTACTAAAGAGATTTCATAAGGTACGTTTGAGTTAGCTTCTGTTAGGCTGAATTTTACTTGATATTCATTCAGGCGCTCAACTTTTGTAACCCACTTATTAATACCACGTTGATCAAGCTCAGGCTTATCTTTTAGTAGCTGGTAAGAATAGATAACATCGTCAGCTGTGAATTTTTCACCATCAGACCATTTTACGCCTTTACGAATGTCAAAAGTAACACTCATAAGGTCATCAGACATGCGGAAATCTTCTGCAAGACGCATTACTGGTTTATTACCATGCATCTCATTAAAGATGACTAATGGTTCGTAAACAAAATCTGTTGTTGTACGAAGATTAGTTGCAAGGTATGGGTTAAAGTTTTGGATCATTGTAGGGTAGAAATCTGGCACTACTGTTAGCTCACTTCGTGCCGCAGCATCTGTAGCTGCAAAACCCGTTGTTGCTGCAAGCACTGCAGCAGCTAGTGTAGTTTTTTTAATATTGGCAAGCATAGCTGTTCCTTACTCTTTGCTTTAGTTTCACGATATGTACGTCTTTATCAATTTGATAAACACACATTTAAGACCTACCTCAAATCCATTTTTCAAATTACCTTTAAATGTTTTTTGAGTGGCCTGTAGGCCTTGGGCATGTATAGGAAACCGTTTTCGTACTAAAACGTCAATTTCCATTACCGTTAAAAACGGCAAAACACCCAACTTTAACGTTAAAAACGTTACTTTCTTTATTGTAGCTCGTTTTTTACTCTAAATTTGTAGTGTGACAATAGCCGCACAAACACCGTACCATAAGTTGTTTTGTTAGTGATTACTTACCTACGGTTGTTTTTTTATATGGCTTGTCGATCAATCTTTTGATTGAGTGATAGACGTCACTTGTGATCTCTGTCATTAATTTAATTGCTAAAATTATGGGTGAAGATTTGTTGTGAGTGGCTTCTCATTATTACGACAAAAGTAGGATGAAGTGATTTTATGTAGGAATAAAGAGTTTTTCTATGCAAGCTAGATGAGAGTTAACCATCTTAATTTTAGTCGTAAAGATAGTTTGGAATAAAAAAAACTGCACTAAAAAGTGCAGGTTTTGTTCACTAAAGAATAAGATTCTAATTGGATAAAATAAGAATTTGCAGCTTATCTTTTATTCTAATTAGTTTATCCCGTTGTGGGTTTTGTTTGTCACAATGCTCTAATATATATTCTAATGTACTTATTACCGTGCGCCACCTTGGTGTCTTCGGTAGTGTTTCTACTCGTAAATACTTATCAAGCGTACGAGTTTGTAGTGTACTTCTATCCAGATAGACTCGCCATAATCCACTCTCTTCTGCGAGCGTATATTTAGTGTGTCCGGTTGAATCTTCCCAGTAAACTAGCCCTGAAGTCATACCATCAACAATCAGTTCTCGCATGATTACACCTTTATCTTCTTTATTCTCATTTGCTTTTGTCACAAGCTGAGCTATGTCTCCATCAACCAAAGACAAAGAATTTAATTTTTGTTTATCCCCTTCAAAGGCAAATGCAGAGAGTGCTTCTACTGCATTTTCTAGGTCATGAATACGTTGTTCACTAGCTTCATGTTTATGACTAACAATAAGCATTAATGCTAGCCCTGACTCTGCTGGCAAATGCAAAAGGTCAGCATTAATTTGTTCTATACCACCATCAATATAGACATCAATATTACCGCGGTAATTTTGCTTACTTTCAAGTAAACTTCGTTTGGCGATAAGTTCGTCAATAGAATAACGAGAAAGCTGCTCTTCAGTTCGTTGGAATAACTTAGCCGCAGATTGGTTCACATACTGAATATTGCCATCATTCTTAGCACAAATAATGGCTTCATGAGCAAGGTTTAGTTGTTCAAGTATATGAGATTGAGTTTCTAGTAAACTAGTTTCTACCTTTTCTCTGTGGCGTATTTCTTGTTGTAATCGACTATTTTCATTAAGGAAGACCTCAGCTTGGCTTGCTTGAAGGTGGGCTTTAATACGAGCTGCTAATTCCTGTTTATTAAACGGCTTACTTAAATAATCATTAGCGCCTGATTCAAAGCCTCTAATACGATCTTGAGTTTGATTTAAGGCTGTTAACATAATAATAGGAAGCTGTGAATGGTCGTATTTTTTTCGTAAAGTCTGACAAACTTCATAGCCACTCATACCAGGCATCATTACGTCTAAAAGAAGTAATTCTGGTTTTTCTTCTTCTAAGACTTGTAAGGTTTCTGGCCCATCATTGGCTGTTTTTACACGATAGCCTTCTAGCTTCAAAAAGCTGCTTAAGACCTGTAAGTTTACTGGTTCATCATCAGCGACCAGTAGAAGAGGTCCATTTGGATTTTCTGGAAGTTCTTCTGCTAGTTCTTCAAGATTGTATTCTAGGTTTTCAGGTGTCTGGTAATGTGCAATATCTTCTTTAGAAAGTAATTTGTGTTGTTGGATCTGCTCTTTTGTGGCCAGAGGAATAGTAAAGCTGAAAGTCGCTCCCACCATTGGTTGACTGCTTACATATAGAGAACCACCCATTAGTTCAATCAGTTGGCGGCTAATAGATAAACCAAGCCCAGAGCCTTGACGATAGCGATTCGAGTCATGTCCTGCTTGAATTAATGGTTCAAAAATATGTTCTAATTCGTTGGCGGGAATACCGTGCCCAGTATCAACTACTTGCACTCGTAGAAATTGGTCAACGACGCTAGCTGAAATAACAATCTTACCTTCTGAGGTATATTTAATAGCATTGCCAATTAAGTTATATAGGACTTGTTCAAGACGTTGCTCATCGGCGTAAACTGATGGCAAGGATTTATCTACTTGATTGATAATACGGATCGACTTATGCCCAAGTAAATGTTGTGATAGCTCTAAAACTAGACTTGTTGCAGATGAGAGATCAGCAACATGACGATTAATATCTAGGTTACCATGGCGCATTTTATGATAATCCAACAGGTCATTAACCAAGTTAGTTAAACGTTGACCACTATTTATGATGATCTCTAATTGGTGTCGATGAGAAGCGGCAATTGGACCATTTTCTCCCGTATAAAGAGCTTCTGCAATTCCAACCATGCCATGTAATGGCGTTCTCAGTTCATGAGATGTTGTTGCTAGAAATTCATCTTTTAGTTTATCTGCAGCTTCTAATTCATGATTTTTATTTTGAATTAGCGTAATGTTTGCTTCTAATTCTTCATTTTGAGCTTTAATTAGTTGAATTTTATCTCGAATAGAGCGTTGCATTCGAGCGAAACTAACCGCTAAGCGCCCAATCTCATCTTTACGATCTGTACTGATCATATCTTGCTCGAGATCTCCTGCCGATACTCTTTCAGCGGCCCAAGTTAATCTTAATAAAGGAGCGGTAATAGAGTTAGATAAATAGTGAGAAGCAATTACTACACTCACAATAGCGATGATCATTGCTATAATAAAGATGTGTTCTAATTGATGGATACGTGCAAACGCTTCTTTTTCTGGCAGTTCAACAGATAGGCCCCAAATATGGTTATCAATAATGATTGCCGTAAAGGCAGCCAATACTTTTTCCCCGTGTTTATTTGTAAAGCTACCGACACTTGTCTCCCCAGAAAGAGCCGATATCATGTTACTCGATAGGTTTTTTTCTGTGTCACTATTATTAATTCTGGAGTAGGAATCCTCCCCGACAAAATAGGTCTTGGTTGAGTTGTTTTCTTTTTTATTATCTAAAAGAGCCGCTAAACCTGTATTTGGTAGTTTAAATAATACAAAGCTATGCAAATAACCTTGCTGAACGATAGGTGCAGCAAACCAAGAAATAGTTTCATTATTAATATTAGAAAAATCTGAAAATATAACAGGTATGTTATCTTTATTATTTGGCTTATCCATTATGTCACGTACTTTGCTGTACGTTTCTTCTAATGTCGTGCCTTTGTATTTTCCAGTTAATAAATTAGTACCGTAGTTATCTTCTTTTTTTGTCGAATAAACAACATTACCTTCAATATCAACCAAGAGAATATCCGTAAAGTCAGATCGCTTGAGTAACTCTTGGTATGCCCAATGATAACGCTTATGAAGAAGGCGATAGCGCTCACTACCCAGATATGAATCAAATTCTGGAAGAATGCTAGTTCGTATCTTGTTTCCTGAACCTTTAATATATCTTAGTTGTGCATTTTTTCTAGCATCTTCAATAGAAGTACCTAAGTGTGGGAATGCACTGATTAAACCATAAAATCGTCCACCACTGGCATTGGCAAGCTCTGAACGAGCGAATCCTAAAACTTCAGATTTTTTGGCTTTGAAGTAATTGGTAATTTGTTGTTCTTTATTATCTCTTAATGACACAAGATGAGCAGTACTTTGAGTAGCTAGATCTTGGCTGTGCGATTGAAGAAAGAAGATAGCGATAATTGATAGGGGGGTGATACTTAATGCAAGAAATGCAATCATTAACGTATTTTGAAGACGTTTAAAGTGTTGTTTTTTATCCATGTTAAGCCTGATTTACACTGTTGTCCATTCAGCGGAATTGACACAATTAACGTGTCAGTAAGTATGTGATAGTGAAATTTTAACGAGAAACTCTGCTGCTTCTTATACGTAAGTTACGTTAAAAATCAAGCAGCAGAATGGTAAGTTGCGGCGGGGTGCTAGATTATTTTTGTGCAGAGTAGATCTTAAATTTATTATTTTTAGCTAATGTTGCGCATTCACCAAATGCTTTTTCAATAATTGGAGGATATTGTAAGAAGCTATTTGCCACTAAAATTAATTGTCCTCTATGAGTTAAATTTTGTGGTGCTTTTGCAAGTAACTCTTCTGTTGAAGAATAGTGTGTTTTCAAACCCGCATGAAACGGAGGGT
The DNA here is from genome assembly GCA_000953695.1 of Aliivibrio wodanis. Lineage (GTDB taxonomy): Bacteria > Pseudomonadota > Gammaproteobacteria > Enterobacterales > Vibrionaceae > Aliivibrio > Aliivibrio wodanis. The sequence continues at coordinate 545,859 of LN554846.1, forward strand.
TACTCACAATAAATTGGTAATTTTCTTTAGTATCAGAATAAACATCGCTGGCGAAGACATTACCTTCAAGACCGTTTGCTTTTAGAGTCTCAATTGATGAGGCAATAGCTAGAGCACTGATATCAACCATATCTAAATGAATCTTAGGGTTTAATGTTTTCATTACAGATCCTAAAACACCGGCGCCACAACCAAAATCAAGAACATGTCCACGCAATGATGGCAGTGTTTGTAGTAGTAACTCAGATCCTTTATCAAATTCCCCATGGCTAAATACACCAGGCAGACTTCTTACTTCTATTGTGTGCTCTTCAAATTGAACTTGATACTCTTTAAACCAATCTTGTTGATTAAAGCTTGGTACTGATTCAGTGCATTGACCCCAGTAAAAACTGCAGCGACGAGCTGAATCAAATTTAGTGATAGGTCCAAAATCGGCGAACATTTTTTCAATGCTTTTTACACCACTTCTGTTTTCACCAACGACAGCGATTTCAGTATCTTTACCTAGCTTGGCTAGAAGCATAGTCAGTAGATACTCAGCCTCAGCTTTTGCTTTTGGCCAATAAAGTAAGATCATATCGGCATTGGTATCTTCAGTTAACTCTGAACCAAAATAGCAGTCAATGCTGTCATTATTTTCAAACTGCTTGTAGTAGCCGTAGTTAGTAGTAAAAATTGACGTTGAAGCACAATGTTTGACTAACTCAAGTGGGAAATCATCAGTAAGTTCACCAGCAATGAGAACGTGTTTGCCTTCGAAAGAAGCAAGTTGACGTTGAGTGATTTGACTTGGAGCTGAGTAAGACATAATGGCCTCGAAAGAATACAAAAACTGACGAGATTGTCCCACAAAGGAAGGGGAAGGAAAAGAAAAGTAAGAGGCTGTTTATGTGAGTAAAAAAATACAGCCTCTATCTGATAAGGGTTAATGCATTAATTGTTATCTTGTTGGTCTAAAAACGTTTTAAATTCAGTCTCATACATATTAAATAGCACCAGTGTTAATGCGAAAATTATAGGGCCATAAATTAAGCCGATTAAACCAAATAACTGAATACCACCAAGAAGAGAGAAGAAAATAAGTAATGTATTCATCCCTGAATTGCCTTGCATCAATAATGGTCGCACGATGTTATCAATCGAACCAACAATAATAACTCCCCAAATAGTTAAGAAAAGAGCCCATTCCCATTGATTCGTTAGTAGTAAATAAATAGCCGCAGGAACCCAAATTAACGCAGTACCAACTACTGGGATAAATGAAGCAAAGCCCATCATTGTACCCCAGAATAAACCAGGAAAACCGGCCAGCCACATTGCAAAGCCACCCGCTAGGCCTTGAGCTATTGCGGTTAAAAACGAACCAAGAACTGCTGATTTTGAGACTTCTTCAATTTCATCAAGTAAGCGGTCTTCTTGGCTTCTTGAAAGCGGAAGTACATGGCGAAATGCAGTAATAATTTTTTCTTGATCTCGCAATAAGAAGAAAAGAACAAATAGCATTAAAAAGAAATTCATTAAAACGTTAGTAACATCACCAACAATTTGAGCACTCATTCCGACAATTTGAGTACCTACTTGAGAGGCGACTTGAGCTACTTTTTGTGTCACTTCATTAGGGTCAATTGCGTCAAAAGGTAAATATTCATTAATAAAAGAGAGCACTTTGGCAACAATAGGATGCTGGAATAACGTTTGAATACCACCATCAATAACCCAATGATAAGCATCTTTTGAGAAAGTAGCACCCTGTTGAATAATAGCCACAAATACAAAAAATAGAGGAATAGCAATGATAAAGGTTAATGCCATACAGGACAAAATAGCAGCGCTGTTTGGACTACTTGGTAGCTTTTCGCTGATTTTATTATGCAGAGGTGCAAATAAAAGAGACATAATAAAGGCGAGAATAATAGGATTTAAATACGGCTGAATTAATAGAAAACACGCATAACCCGCGGCAAGTAAAGCAGCAATTAAAACCCAATGGCTAGAATTTAGTTTATTGAAATGAGACACATTATTCCCTTATGATGCGGTTAGCTATTTATAAATACTGACAGTTAGTTAAGTTATATAGGTACTTGGTTAGCTTAGCAAGAATAATGGAGAGTAACGATGGGCTGTTGTGATAAAGAGACGTGCAGTAGTAATAAAAAAGAAAATTACCAGTTGTTCCTGTAATTATTATTGGACTAATAGTGATGGTGGTGTATTTCTGGCAATAAAAATGGCCTTTTCAATACAGAGTCGGCCATTGATTAATTTCTTATCGTTTTAGATTTATTTTGCTTCTGAAGCCATTGTAGCAAAACAACGATCAGCGGCTTCTAGTGTCGCTTCAATCTCTTTTGGACCATGAGCTAAAGAAGTAAATCCAGCTTCAAATGCTGAAGGAGCAAGGTAAACACCGTGTTTTAGCATTAGATTGAAAAAACGTTTGAATTGTTCGATGTCGCACTTAGTTACGTCTTCGTAGGTTGTTACTGTTTCTTGATCAGTAAAGAAGAAACCAAACATACCGCCAACGTAATTAACAACCATTGGGATACCATGCTTATTTGCTAGCTCTTTTAAGCCTAGCGCTAATTGTTTTGTAGTACTAGCAAGGCGCTTTTCATTGCCTTCTTCTGTTAGTACTTTCAAACAAGCAAAACCAGCAGCCATTGCAACAGGGTTACCAGAAAGGGTACCCGCTTGATATACAGGACCCGTCGGAGCAATGTATTGCATTACTTCTTTGCTGCCACCAAAAGCGCCAACAGGCATACCGCCACCAATAACTTTACCAAGACAAGTTAGATCCGGTTTGATGTTGTAGTAACCTTGTGCGCAGTTTTCTGCAACACGGAACCCCGTCATTACTTCATCAAAAATTAATAACGCGCCTTCTTCATCACAGATCTGACGAAGACCTTCATGGAAACCTTCTACTGGTGGAATGCAGTTCATGTTGCCAGCAACAGGCTCAACAATAATACAAGCGATCTCATCTTTATTTGCAGCAAAGAGTTCACGAACAGACGCTAAGTCATTAAACGTTGCAGTTAGTGTGTACTTAGCAAAATCAGCAGGTACGCCAGGAGAGCTAGGTTGACCCAACGTTAATGCACCAGAACCTGCTTTTACAAGTAAGCTATCGGCATGACCGTGGTAACAGCCTTCAAATTTCATGATCTTATCACGGCTAGTGTAACCACGAGCAAGACGAATTGCGCTCATTGTTGCTTCCGTACCTGAACTTACCATACGAACTTGTTCCATTGATGGTACTAGTTCAGAGACAAGCTCAGCCATATTGATTTCAGTTTCAGTAGGAGCTCCAAAACTTAAACCACGTTGTGCAGCAGATATTACGGCTTCACGAATAGCAGCATGGTTATGGCCAAGGATCATTGGACCCCAAGAGCCAACGTAATCAATATAAGCTTTTCCATCGGCATCAAAAATTAATGGGCCATCGGCACGCTCAATGAAAATTGGTGAGCCACCAACACCAGCAAAAGCACGAACAGGTGAATTAACGCCACCAGGGATTTTCTCTTGCGCTTTTGCAAATAGTTCTGCTGATTTGGTCATTACTTATATCCTCGTAGTAATCAATTGGACCAGTTGGCAGTTATTGTACCTAAATTGAATCAGAATGCTTGAGTTGATCGTATTAATCCCCATTTAATAAGTAAATAATTATGCTGAATGAGAGCTAACTAGCTCTGTTACGCGTGATGGATGTATTGAATACTTGAATGAAACAGTCAGGTATTAGATAATCAGAATTAAAATAGAATTGGAAACCAATCTGAGAGGTTGAAATGAGTGATGTATCTGTGCCGTTAACGTTTTCTGATGTTGCTGCAGCAAAAGTAAAAACGTTAATAGCAGAAGAAGAAAACCCAAATCTAAAACTACGTGTATATATTACAGGTGGTGGCTGTAGCGGTTTCCAATACGGATTTACTTTTGATGAAGACGTAAACGAAGGCGATATGACGCTAGTAAATGATGGCGTAACTTTAGTTGTCGACCCAATGAGTTTACAGTACTTGATTGGCGGTGTTGTTGATTATACAGAAGGCCTAGAGGGTTCTCGCTTCTTTATTAATAACCCAAATGCGACAACAACATGTGGCTGTGGCGCATCGTTTAGTGTGTAACAACTGAGACAGAAAGGTAAGTTGAGTACTCTCTACTTACCTTTTTTATAAATTTACGGTATAAAAGAGAATCAAACTTACAGTAAATCAGGATGTATTACTGTTTACCTACCTTCTAAGCACTAAGGATTGTTGCTATGGGTAAATACACATCTGCCTTTTTTTCCTATCTTATTCATCGCCCTTGGATTATTTCTTCTTTTTTATTTTTGAGCTTATTTCTCTGGATAATGAGCGGCCCTTCTCATGCCGAAAATACAGAAGTAAAGTCAGATAATTCAGCCTTAAAAGTTCCTCTAGCAAATGTCATCGTTGAGCGCTTCGAATCAACCCCCACCCATAAAACGATTTCATTATATGGAAGAACAGCGCCTGATCGTAAAACGATATTAGGGGCTCAAGTTGCTGCTCAAGTTGAAGATTTATTAGTAAGAAAAGGGGTTAGAGTAAAAAAAGGTCAGCCGATTGCTCATCTAGATATGGCAGATCTTGATTTACGTTTAAGCCAAGCTAAAGCCATCTACTCAGTTCGTCTGAAAGAATTTAAAGCAGCAAAAGAGCTTCGTCGTAAAGGTCTGCAAGGAGAAGTCGCTTTTAGTCAAGCAGAGGCCTCTTTGGCAGAAGCCAGAGCAAGCGTAAGATATGCTGAACTCATCTTAAAAAATACCACAATCACAGCACCCTTTGATGGCATTGTTGAACACCTCTTTGTTGAAGTAGGTGATTTTGTCAGTCGTGGTGATCCTGTTGCTAAAGTGGTGGTATTAGATCCTTTAGTTATCGAAGTTAACGCCAGTGAAAGGCATATTGAGCAGATTAATAAAGGTCAAAAAGCAGAGGTATTCTTTATTAATGGTTCTTCAATTGAGGGTTATGTTCGTTATATATCGAGTGTTTCTTCATTGTCGACCAACACTTTTTCTGTTGAGGTCGAAATACCGAATGTTGGAGCAGAGATCTATGCCGGCATGAGTTCTGAAGTTGAGATAAATCTTGATCTTCAACCGGCATTAAAAGTATCGCCAGCAATGTTGGCATTAAATGAAGCTGGAGATTTAGGGGTTAAAACGGTTATTCAAAGCGAGGGACATCCCGAGAGTGATCAGAAAGTAAAGTTTGTGCCGATTCAATTAGTAAAAGCAGAGGATGATGGTATTTGGCTAACAGGACTTGGTGCTGAAGTCGACATTATTACCGTTGGGCAAGGATTTGTTCGTGATGGTGATTTTATTCACGCTCAACGTAAATAGGGACGTCATATGTTAGCTATTATTAATGCGGCATTAAGTCGTGCTCGAACTATGTTGATGCTACTTGTGTTACTGCTTGTGGCCGGTGTTTACACTTATATTCTTATCCCAAAAGAATCGAACCCTGATATCACTATCCCTATTATTTATGTATCAATGAGTCACCAAGGCATTTCGCCTGAAGATTCAGAGCGTTTATTAGTTCGTCCAATGGAGCAAGGGTTACGCTCTATTGAGGGGATAAAAGAAATGACAGCCGTTGCTGGCGAAGGGTATGGCTCAGTAACATTAGAATTTAATGTTGGAACGGATCTGGATAAATCACTTACTGATGTAAGAGATGCGGTTGATTTGGTTAAACCAGATTTACCGGAAGAAAGTGATGAACCAACAGTTAATGAAGTCACTTTAGCAGCAGAGCAAGCTGTATTATCTGTGGTGCTATACGGAACCGTTCCTGAGCGAACTGCAGTACAAATTGCCCGAAAATTACAAGATAAGCTTGAAAGCTATAAGCAAATACTAGAAGTTGATATTGCTGGTGATCGGGAAGATGTGGTCGAAATTATTGTCGATCCTCTTTTATTGGAAAGTTACGGATTAGATCAAGCCGCTATTTATAACCTTATAGCACTGAATAATAGAGTGGTAGCCGCAGGGTTTGTTGATACCGGTTATGGGCGATTTTCAGTTAAAGTGCCTTCTGTTTTTGATTCACTTAAAGATGTCCTTGAGCTACCAATTAAAGTGGATGGTAAGCAAGTTGTGACTTTTGGAGATATTGCAACGGTTCGAAAAGCCTTTAGAGATCCAAACAGTTACGCTCGGCTAAATGGTGAAAAAGCGATTGTTTTAGACATCAAAAAACGCTCTGGCGAAAATATTATTGAAACGGTTGAGATAGTAAAAGCGGTCTTAGCGGGTGCTCAAGAGCTTGATTCATGGCCAAATAATTTATTGGTAAAATACACGTGGGATGAGTCAAAAGACGTTAAGATCATGCTTAACGATCTGCAAAATAATATCTTATCAGCCATTTTATTAGTTGTGATTGTCATTATTGCAATTTTAGGAGCAAGAACTGCGCTTCTTGTTGGGATCTCAATTCCTGGTTCATTTTTAACTGGATTATTACTGTTAGCTCTGTCTGGGTTAACCATTAATATCGTAGTGTTATTTTCGCTTATTATGGCGGTAGGAATGCTTGTTGATGGCGCAATTGTTGTTACGGAATATGCTGATCGACGAATGCAGGAAGGCTCCCATCGTATTGATGCGTATCGAGAAGCTGCGCAGCGAATGGCATGGCCGATCACTGCTTCTACAGCAACCACATTGGCCGCTTTTGCACCTTTGTTATTCTGGCCTGATGTTACTGGCGAGTTTATGAAGTATTTGCCTCTTACTTTAATCGCGACATTGAGTGCATCTCTTGCTATGGCTCTGTTATTTGTCCCTGTTTTGGGTAGTTTATTTGGTAAACCACAGCAAGTTTTGCCACAGAAAAAAGATAAATTGTATGCACTGAGTCAAGGCGATTTTCGTCAAACCGAAGGAATAACAAAACTTTATTACCATACGTTATCGATGGCATTAAAACATCCGTTTAAAATTTTATTATTGGCAATTGTGCTAGCGGTTGGGATTGGTTTTACTTACGCTAAAGCAGGTTTAGGTGTCGTCTTCTTCCCTGATGTTGACCCTCCATTCCTAACGGTTAAGGTGCGCTCTCATGGTGATCTCTCTATTAATGAAAAAGATAAATTAATGGTTGAGGTACAAAATCAAATCTTAGGAATGAAAGAGTTAGACAGTATTTACACCCGAACTGGAGGGGATGATGAGATTGGACAAATACAAATTACCCCAGTGGATTGGCAATATCGTCGACCAGTTAAAGATATTATTAGTGACTTAAGAGTACAAACTCAAGACATTGCAGGTATTGAGTTAGAGTTCAGTACGCCAAATGCAGGGCCTCCGAGTGAGCATGATTTAGTTATCGAACTCAGTGCTAGAAATGGCGATCAGCTTAATCAATCAGTAACGAAAGTTAGAGAGTGGATTGATGCTAACCCAGCCTTTACCAATGTGAGTGATACCTCGAATAAACAAGGAATTGATTGGAAAATAGACATTCGTCGAGATGATGCTGCGCGCTTTGGTGCAGATGCGACACTGGTTGGTAATACGGTGCAATTTGTTACGAATGGGCTCAAAATTGGTGATTACTTACCAGATGATAATGACGAACAAGTCGATATTCTTGTGCGTTTTCCTGAAGAGCATCGAGATATTGGGCGCTTTGATGAGTTAAGAGTAAAAACGGCAAATGGACTGGTTCCAATTACGAATTTTGCGAGGATCATTCCGACTCATAAACAAGATACGATTCATCGAATTGATGGCCATCGGATCTTAACTGTTAAAGCTGATATGAGTGATGGCTATAACTTAAGTATTGAGTTACCAAAGATTGAATCAGCATTAAATTCTTTAGATTTACCTGAGGACGTTGAGTTTAAATTAAGAGGGCAAAATGAAGAGCAAAATAATTCAGCTAAATTTCTTCAAAATGCCTTTATTGTCGCTCTGGCTGTAATGGCAATTATCTTGGTAACGCAATTTAATAGTTTTTATCAGGCTTTTCTTATTCTGAGTGCGGTTTTATTTTCAACTGTTGGTGTCTTTGCTGGCTTACTGATATTCCAGCGCCCGTTTGGGATCATCATGTCAGGGATAGGAGTTATCTCTTTAGCGGGAATCGTTGTAAACAATAATATTGTACTTATTGATACCTACAATACGTTACGTAAAGAAGGGCTTGAAAAAGTAGATGCGATATTACAAACCGGTGTTCAACGTTTACGTCCAGTGCTGTTAACTACGGTGACAACGATTTTAGGTTTAATGCCAATGGTACTGGAAATGAATATCGATCTGGTAAGTCAAAAAGTGGAGTTTGGCGCGCCTAGTACTCAGTGGTGGTCACAACTAGCCACGGCAGTCGCAGGGGGTTTAGCATTTGCAACGGTATTAACGTTAGTGTTAACCCCATGCTTATTGATGTTAGGTAGAGACAAGCCAGTAAAGGAATAGAGTTAAGACAATAAGCGCCCTAATAGTAATTATTAGAGCGCTTATTATAGTATTATTTATCGTTAGTGAGTTATAACAGGATGATTACCAACAATAAATTGACTGTATTGCTCTAATTGCTTCAGGCGTTTTTTAGCAATCAGTTCAAACTCTTTTTTATCGCTACCTGTTAAAGATTTTGATTGTGGTAAAGAGACAGTTCTTGGATTTTTATGTACACCATTTACTAAAAATTCATAATGTAAATGAGGGCCAGTGACTCGCCCTGTACTACCAAGAGTTCCAACCGTTTGACCTTGTTTCACTCTTTGTCCTGTTTTTACATAACGTTTGGTCATATGTAGGTATTTAGTAATATAGGTATTACTATGACGAATAAAAACATAGTTACCATTAAATTTATTATAACCAGCTCTATCAACAACACCGTCACCAGCAGCCCAAATAGGAGTTCCTACGGGTGCTACATAATCAGTGCCTCGATGTGCTTTTCTTTGGCCAGTTACTGGATGTAGTCGACGAGGGTTGAAGTTAGAACTGACATAGCGGAAATTAATTGGAGAGCGTAAAAAAGCTTTTTTCATTGCTCGGCCATTTGGTTCGTAGAAATTACCATTTTTATCATTACGAATAGCGGTAAAGGTGTCTCCACGGTTTGTAAATGAGGCTGCGATAATATTCCCTTTTCCTGCGTATTCACCCTCTACATATTTATCTTCATAGAGAACTTTAAAGCTATCACCTTCTCTAATATCAAGTGCAAAATCGATATCCCAACCAAAGATACCAGCAAGCTCCATAATTTGATTTGCATTTAAGCCCGCGCTAATAGAAGCATTCCAAAAATTAGAAGTTATAGTCGCTTTGGTGTAGTTTAATTGAGTGTCGATTTCTTGTTTTTCAAGTAACCCAAGATAACTATCACCTATCTTACTGATACGGTAGGTTTCAAATTTACTGATAGGACGAATAAGCTGAACAATTTCTTGCTCTTGATTAAACCCAAATTTGAGTTTATCTCCGGGACGAAGCCGAGTTAATTGCCTTTCTATCTCCTTATCACTGCTGGTTAAGCTATAGAGCTGACGAGCAGTTAGTCCGACTCGGCTAAATAAAACAGAAGCACTTTCACCAGACTTTACGGTATATGTTTCCCAAGATAACTGTTTATTAGTTGCTGTTGGTTCGTGAGAAATCAGAGATTCTTGGTGAAGTTCTAGAGGATAAGCTTGACCAATGGATAGTTTATAAAATCCAGATTCTGGAGTAACAGAGCTTGGAATAGTTGCGATGGTGGCGACTACTCCTGCACTGCAAATACCAATCAGAATGCGATGGATTACAGGAATGCGAGTTAATTTAGATAATATCATTCGAATAAGTTTGGTAAGAATTCATTAAAATTACGACGTAGAAGTTTAGCTTGTTTTTGACTTAACTACCACGTAATGAGGTTATAGTTTTGTCATCTTTTTATATGAAAAAACCAAGAAATAGAAGTTATTCCATTGCTTGGTTTAGATATATGATCATAATTCCAGCAATTATTTGTGCATTATTACTGGTTAAATTACTTATTAAGAGCGAAGGTTGGTAAAGATAAATGCCATCGAATTGCTGCTAATCTTATACTTAAGGTTGCTGCAACCCCAATAAGCATCGCGGTTGAGCTTTCAATGTTGAATTCGAGAGCTGATGTATGAACTATGCCACCTAAAATGCAAGCAGTAGCATACACTTCACTACGTAATACCATAGGAACTTCACGAGCAAGAACATCTCGAATAATGCCGCCACCGCAACCAGTAATCACTCCCATAATAACGGCAACCATTGGATCGGCATTATAACTCAATGTTTTTTCAACCCCGATACCAACAAAAACAGCTAAACCAATTGCATCAGAAACAGGAAGAACGTACCAAGGGAGTCGTTTAGGTCTTCTAATTATTAACATAGTTAAAATACAGGTAATAAAAATGACTAATAAATAGTTAGTATCATTGATCCAGAAAACAGGGGTCGCTCCCAATGCCATATCACGAATAGTCCCTCCTCCAATTGCGGTAACACTGGCTAGTACAGTGACCCCGAAAGGGTCCATTTTTAGTCGTCCAGCTAATAATACGCCTGAAATAGCAAAAATAGCGGTGCCGAACATATCAATTATATAGATTAACATCTTGTCCTCTATGACTTACTGCATGATGTCGTTGAAATAAAAAGTTATAACCCTTGCTTTATTATAACCATAAGGATGCTTTGAATTATTATCCAGATAGCAATTCTCCAGCTTAAGAAGCGGTGTACCTGAGCAAGATGAATTGCAGAAGGAGCAATTTGTCCCCCCAATTTAGGTCTGCTAATTTTCTTGCCCTGATAAATAACAGGTCCACCTAGAGAAAGCTCAAATTTTTTCCCAATTATGATAAGTAGCCACGCATTATTTGTATTTGCCCAACTCTTACGTTGTTGGCTTAGTGCTTGAAGCGTTATTTGAAAGTTTTTTCCAAGAAGGCACAGCAAACTAAAAAGTTTGAGAGGAATAAAATCAAGAAAAGTTTGTATAGTTAATGCGGGAATACCAAAAGGTCTAAATGAATCTCTTGAAGGAGACCAAGCTCTCGCTAACTCTAATGATAAGCGATAGATAAATGCACCAATCCCTCCTGCAATACCGTACCAAAATAGAACCCCGATAACGGTTCTCGCGTAACCTAAAATTATCGTTTCTGCACTGGCTTTACCTAATCCTAATAAAGATAAAGGCTCAACCTCTCTATTAAGCCATGGCTGTAGCGCTTCTTTAGCATCTTTTTTATTATCCTGATTAATTGCCTGGATCGTTGCTTTACAGAGTTTTTCAACTCCTCGCCACTCTAATGAGATAAGTAATAGGCCTAAATTAAATAGAGGAAGATTCCAAGCGATTGGTTGAGCAGCGATACATACAATAAATGCAGGAATGACCATTAAAGTCCAAGCTAAGAAGCCAGAAAGCCCCCGCTGTTGGTAAGATCGAGCGGTATTTACTTTTGTGGCTAACAATTCAGCAAATTTTCGCCAAATGGTCATTGGGTGGGCATGTACGGGAATAGGTAGAAGTAAATGAAATAATAATGCTCCCCATAAAACCAATAGAGAGTAATCAGCAATGAGTAGAGATAATTTTTCAGACATATATGTTTACTATATATAGAGGGAAAGAATTGAGCTAACTAATTTGTTAGCTCAATTACGTTGCAATTATTTTAGCAATGCAACCATTTTAGTCACCATTTCTGATGAGCTTTGCGCTGCAAGAGGTAAAAACTCCTCAAAGCTCATTGGTGATTCTTTATCAGCTACATCTGAAATTGCACGAACAACAACAAATGGGACTTCAAACTGATGACAAGTTTGAGCAATTGCTGATGCTTCCATTTCAACTGCGATAACTGATGGGAAGTGAGTACGGATAAATGCTTGGCGCTCTGGAGTACATACAAAAGCATCACCAGTACAGATTAAGCCACGTACAGCGTGTTTATTTTCCATCTGTGTTAATGCTTGTTCTGCAATTGACATTAATTTCTCATCGGCTTTGAAAGCGGCTGGCTGTTGTGCCATTTGCCCCATTTCGTAACCAAAAGCAGTTACGTCTGCATCATGGTGGCGCACTTCTGTTGAAATAACGACATCACCAAGGTTTAGTGATGAATCAAACCCACCAGCTGAACCTGTGTTTAGTATAAGATCTACATTATGATCTGAAATAAGTAATGTTGTACCTACTGCAGCAGCAACTTTACCAATACCAGATTGTAGCAATACAACGTCTACGCCAGCTAATGTACCTGTATGGAAAGTACATCCTGCTTTTATTGTTGTTGTTAAGCTTTCAATCTGTTCTTTTAGAATGGCAACTTCTTGTTCCATTGCACCAATAATGCCGATTTTCATGTGTATATCTCAATAAAGTTTGAATAGATGATAATTGTAACATAGCTATTAAAGAGTGAGGAGCTAAGAGTAATGAGGTTTATCACGTATAAAATGGTATTTTTAGGTGGATATTTGCCCGTATTGTTCAATTCTCGCTCGAACGGTATTTTTTTTCATAAAAAGCCTTGCACGAAAATCTGAATTGCCTATACTGCGCATCCACTGACACGGAGCGAGTGATTCAAATCACAGTATGCCTTGTTAGTTTGCTCTTTAAAAATTTGAAACCTATTAATCTGTGTGGGCACTTGTGAGTTGATAATCACTAGTTTGCTTTTACTTTTCGAAGTGAATTCAAACAAAAATAATCAATGAACTGAGTGACTACACAAAATTACTTTTATGTAAGAAATCAGTATTAATCATTGAGTCGATATCCTTTCTGCTGAAAGGTATCAAAAAACTTTAATAGAGTTTGATCATGGTTCAGATTGAACGCTGGCGGCAGGCCTAACACATGCAAGTCGAGCGGTAACAGAAATTAGCTTGCTAATTTGCTGACGAGCGGCGGACGGGTGAGTAATGCCTGGGAATATGCCTTAGTGTGGGGGATAACTATTGGAAACGATAGCTAATACCGCATAATGTCTTCGGACCAAAGAGGGGGATCTTCGGACCTCTCGCGCTAAGATTAGCCCAGGTGAGATTAGCTTGTTGGTGAGGTAAGAGCTCACCAAGGCGACGATCTCTAGCTGGTCTGAGAGGATGATCAGCCACACTGGAACTGAGACACGGTCCAGACTCCTACGGGAGGCAGCAGTGGGGAATATTGCACAATGGGCGAAAGCCTGATGCAGCCATGCCGCGTGTATGAAGAAGGCCTTCGGGTTGTAAAGTACTTTCAGTCGTGAGGAAGGGTGTGTAGTTAATAGCTGCATATCTTGACGTTAGCGACAGAAGAAGCACCGGCTAACTCCGTGCCAGCAGCCGCGGTAATACGGAGGGTGCGAGCGTTAATCGGAATTACTGGGCGTAAAGCGCATGCAGGTGGTTTGTTAAGTCAGATGTGAAAGCCCGGGGCTCAACCTCGGAACCGCATTTGAAACTGGCAAACTAGAGTGCTGTAGAGGGGGGTAGAATTTCAGGTGTAGCGGTGAAATGCGTAGAGATCTGAAGGAATACCAGTGGCGAAGGCGGCCCCCTGGACAGACACTGACACTCAGATGCGAAAGCGTGGGGAGCAAACAGGATTAGATACCCTGGTAGTCCACGCCGTAAACGATGTCTACTTGGAGGTTGTGGCCTTGAGCCGTGGCTTTCGGAGCTAACGCGTTAAGTAGACCGCCTGGGGAGTACGGTCGCAAGATTAAAACTCAAATGAATTGACGGGGGCCCGCACAAGCGGTGGAGCATGTGGTTTAATTCGATGCAACGCGAAGAACCTTACCTACTCTTGACATCCAGAGAATTCGCTAGAGATAGCTTAGTGCCTTCGGGAGCTCTGAGACAGGTGCTGCATGGCTGTCGTCAGCTCGTGTTGTGAAATGTTGGGTTAAGTCCCGCAACGAGCGCAACCCTTATCCTTGTTTGCCAGCACGTAATGGTGGGAACTCCAGGGAGACTGCCGGTGATAAACCGGAGGAAGGTGGGGACGACGTCAAGTCATCATGGCCCTTACGAGTAGGGCTACACACGTGCTACAATGGCGCATACAGAGGGCTGCAAGCTAGCGATAGTGAGCGAATCCCAAAAAGTGCGTCGTAGTCCGGATCGGAGTCTGCAACTCGACTCCGTGAAGTCGGAATCTCTAGAAATCGTGAATCAGAATGTCACGGAGAATACGTTCCCGGGCCTTGTACACACCGCCCGTTACACCATGGGAGTGGGCTGCAAAAGAAGTGGGTAGTTTAACCTTCGGGAGGACGCTCACCACTTTGTGGTTCATGACTGGGGTGAAGTCGTAACAAGGTAGCCCTAGGGGAACCTGGGGCTGGATCACCTCCTTAAACGATAGATTACGCAATTTATGAGTGTTCACACAGATTGATTAGGTTAAAAAAGTAAAAGAGACATAATGTTGGGTCTGTAGCTCAGTTGGTTAGAGCGCACCCCTGATAAGGGTGAGGTCGGTGGTTCAAATCCACTCAGACCCACCAATACTTTTCCAGTAAGTATTGGTGATAACATTATATTTTGGGGCTATAGCTCAGCTGGGAGAGCGCTTCGCTGGCAGCGAAGAGGTCTGCGGTTCGATCCCGCATAGCTCCACCATTTTTAAGTATTCTCTTTGAGAGTCTTTAAAAATGGTTTCGAAACCTTTTATTAGGTTGAAAAACAATTGCTCTTTAACAATTTGGAAAGCTGACTGATTTAGCTTAATTTATTTTTACTTTTGAAAAAGTAAAACAAAACAGCTCAGGCTGTAATTAAGTTAAATCAAAATTTAAAAGTTCTTAATATCTTTTGTTTATCTTAGATAAACAAATTAAAAACACATTCAAGTGTTCTTGTATTTTGAATCCGGCGAAAAACCAGAACTCGCAATGACGAGTTCAACCTTGGTTGTTTATACCATACGAAACCTCTTGGGGTTGTATGGTTAAGTGACTAAGCGTACACGGTGGATGCCTTGGCAGTCAGAGGCGATGAAAGACGTATTAACTTGCGATAAGCCCAGATTAGGTAGTAAAAACCTTTTGAGTCTGGGATTTCTGAATGGGGAAACCCACTAGCATAAGCTAGTATCGCTGCGTGAATACATAGCGCAGCGAGGCAAACCGGGAGAACTGAAACATCTAAGTACCCCGAGGAAGAGAAATCAACCGAGATCCCGAAAGTAGCGGCGAGCGAAATTGGGTTAGCCCTTAAGCTTTTAATGAGACAGGTGAAGCCTCTGGAAAGTGGCGCGATACAAGGTGATAGCCCTGTAACCGACATCTCATCATCAGTGAAAACGAGTAAGGCGGGACACGTGATATCCTGTCTGAATATGGGGGGACCATCCTCCAAGGCTAAATACTACTGACTGACCGATAGTGAACCAGTACCGTGAGGGAAAGGCGAAAAGAACCCCTGTGAGGGGAGTGAAATAGAACCTGAAACCGTGTACGTACAAGCAGTAGGAGCATACTTGTTATGTGACTGCGTACCTTTTGTATAATGGGTCAGCGACTTATATTCAGTGGCAAGGTTAACCGTTTAGGGGAGCCGTAGGGAAACCGAGTCTTAACTGGGCGTTCAGTCTCTGGATATAGACCCGAAACCAAGTGATCTAGCCATGGGCAGGTTGAAGATTGAGTAACATCAATTGGAGGACCGAACCGACTAATGTTGAAAAATTAGCGGATGACTTGTGGCTAGGGGTGAAAGGCCAATCAAACTTGGAGATAGCTGGTTCTCCCCGAAATCTATTTAGGTAGAGCCTCGGACGAATACTACTGGGGGTAGAGCACTGTTAAGGCTAGGGGGTCATCCCGACTTACCAACCCTTTGCAAACTCCGAATACCAGTAAGTACTATCCGGGAGACACACGGCGGGTGCTAACGTCCGTCGTGGAGAGGGAAACAACCCAGACCGCCAGCTAAGGTCCCAAAGTTATAGCTAAGTGGGAAACGATGTGGGAAGGCTCAGACAGCCAGGATGTTGGCTTAGAAGCAGCCATCATTTAAAGAAAGCGTAATAGCTCACTGGTCGAGTCGGCCTGCGCGGAAGATGTAACGGGGCTAAGCTATACACCGAAGCTGCGGCAGTGCAATTTATTGTGCTGGGTAGGGGAGCGTTCTGTAAGCCGTCGAAGGTGTGCTGTAAGGCATGCTGGAGGTATCAGAAGTGCGAATGCTGACATGAGTAACGATAAAGGGGGTGAAAAACCCCCTCGCCGGAAGACCAAGGGTTCCTGTCCAACGTTAATCGGGGCAGGGTAAGTCGACCCCTAAGGCGAGGCTGAAAAGCGTAGTCGATGGGAAACGGGTTAATATTCCCGTACTTCTTATAATTGCGATGGGGGGACGGAGAAGGCTAGGTAGGCTTGGCGACGGTCGTCCAAGTTCAAGTGCGTAGGCTAAGAGTTTAGGTAAATCCGGACTCTTGTTAGGCTGAGACACGATGTCGAGCACCTACGGATGTGAAGCTATTGATGCCATGCTTCCAGGAAAAGCCTCTAAGCTTCAGATTATAAGAAATCGTACCCCAAACCGACACAGGTGGTCGAGTAGAGAATACTAAGGCGCTTGAGAGAACTCGGGTGAAGGAACTAGGCAAAATGGTACCGTAACTTCGGGAGAAGGTACGCTCCTAGCGGTGATGAGACTTGCTCTCTAAGCTGCCGGGAGTCGCAGATACCAGGTGGCTGCAACTGTTTATTAAAAACATAGCACTGTGCTAAATCGTAAGATGACGTATACGGTGTGACGCCTGCCCGGTGCTTGAAGGTTAATTGATGGGGTTAGACTTCGGTCGAAGCTCTTGATCGAAGCCCAAGTAAACGGCGGCCGTAACTATAACGGTCCTAAGGTAGCGAAATTCCTTGTCGGGTAAGTTCCGACCTGCACGAATGGCGTAATGATGGCCACGCTGTCTCCACCCGAGACTCAGTGAAATTGAAATCGCTGTGAAGATGCAGTGTACCCGCGGCTAGACGGAAAGACCCCGTGAACCTTTACTACAGCTTGGCACTGAACATTGACCCTACATGTGTAGGATAGGTGGGAGCCTTTGAAACCAGTACGCTAGTATTGGTGGAGGCAATCTTGAAATACCACCCTTGTATGCTTGATGTTCTAACGTTGGCCCCTTATCGGGATTGCGGACAGTGCCTGGTGGGTAGTTTGACTGGGGCGGTCTCCTCCCAAAGAGTAACGGAGGAGCACGAAGGTGGGCTAAACACGGTTGGACATCGTGTGGTTAGTGCAATGGCATAAGCCCGCTTGACTGCGAGAATGACAATTCGAGCAGGTACGAAAGTAGGTCATAGTGATCCGGTGGTTCTGAATGGAAGGGCCATCGCTCAACGGATAAAAGGTACTCCGGGGATAACAGGCTGATACCGCCCAAGAGTTCATATCGACGGCGGTGTTTGGCACCTCGATGTCGGCTCATCACATCCTGGGGCTGAAGTCGGTCCCAAGGGTATGGCTGTTCGCCATTTAAAGTGGTACGCGAGCTGGGTTTAGAACGTCGTGAGACAGTTCGGTCCCTATCTGCCGTGGGCGTTGGATGATTGAAAGGGGCTGCTCCTAGTACGAGAGGACCGGAGTGGACGAACCTCTGGTGTTCGGGTTGTTACGCCAGTAGCATTGCCCGGTAGCTAAGTTCGGGATCGATAAACGCTGAAAGCATCTAAGCGTGAAGCGAGCCTTGAGATGAGTCATCCCTGATACTATACGTATCCTAAAGGGTTGTTGGAGACTACGACGTAGATAGGCAGGGTGTGTAAGTGCTGCGAGGCATTGAGCTAACCTGTACTAATTGCCCGTGAGGCTTAACCATACAACACCCAAGGGGTTTTGAACGGATTTAAAGTGACAAGAAACAGATTGAATGTGATTAAGAACAACTCTTTATATAGAGAAACGGCTTTCCAGATTATTATTTATCTCTTAGTGAGGTAGATAAAAAGAATTTGCTTGGCGACCATAGCGTTATGGACCCACCTGATCCCATGCCGAACTCAGAAGTGAAACGTAATAGCGCCGATGGTAGTGTGGGGTTTCCCCATGTGAGAGTAGGACATCGCCAGGCTTGAATTTAGTTTTTATCTTTTTAAAGATAAAAGCAAAATAAAACATAATATGTTTTATTTAAGTAATAGCATTATGCTGAATAGACACTGCGGAGTGGTAGTTCAGTTGGTTAGAATACCGGCCTGTCACGCCGGGGGTCGCGGGTTCGAGTCCCGTCCACTCCGCCACTATTTTAAAAAGCCCTAATCGAAAGATTAGGGCTTTTTTACGTCTGTATAAAAGTTGAATGATGCAGAATAGAGACTGCGAAGTGGCAGTTCAGTTGGTTAGACTTTTTATTGGAGAGCTTAGCGACCAGTCACGCCGGGGGACGTGTCGCTTTCAAGGTTGATAGAAAGTTCCGCTAACGTAGCCACTATACCCAAAAATCCCTAATCGAAAGATTAGGTTTTTTTTGTCTAAAGAAAAGTGATTAGTATCAACATACTTTAGCTAATTTTATTTAGTTGATAATTTAATTATCTCTAAATAAAATTCTTTCTCAAAAGTATCGATAGGACGCTCAACAGGAATGCTCGCTTCCTTTACTTTTTTTGGATGATAGTCAGCTACAAACTGAACAAATAAGTGTGCTTTATTGGTTTTTAATCCAACAAAACCTGCCATATTATAGCTACCGAATAGAGATCCACTTTTTGCCGTTATATTGCCTTTTATTGGTTCTGTTCTCATGCTATTACGGTATTTTAAGGTGCCATCAATACCTGAAATTGGTAACAAGGCAATTAAATCTAATTCATTATCGTATTTGTATATAAACTGCAAAATAGATTTCATTTGATTCGCAGTCATACGGTTATTACGAGAAAGCCCTGAACCGTCGACTAAGACAGCATTACTTAAATCGATATTTGCCTGGTTTAATAATATATCTTTCATTGCAGCCGTACCATTAGCAAAGCTTCCTGCTTGTTGGTAAGTTAAGTGCCCCATCATTTTTATTAAATTATCAGCATAATGATTATCTGATTTTTTTAACATATGAGAAATCAATTCCATTAATGGTTTCGATTTATGTTGAGCAAGTAATAAAGAGCTTTCGAGGGGCATCACTGGGTTGCCAAAACGAACCTTGCCTTTTAAAGATATATTATTTTCGGTTAAGATTTTTAGTACTGTCTTTTTTGTGAAATCTTGGGTGTCTTGTATGGCAAACTTAAGTGGTAATGGTTTACTGCGCTCAACCAAGCAACCATCTAATTGATAATAATTCCCTTGAGTCGTTAATTCTAAATCACAGAAAGATACTTTTTGTTCTTCACGTGTCACGCTAAGAGCTGTACTTGAAAATAAAATCGGTTGGTGGATAGGTACAAATACCTTAGTGGTACCATCTGTATGAGTCGTAATCGAGGCCTGTACACAGTTACCATCAATACTTAGTGCGCTCGATGGCGCGCTATAACAAACTCCTAAAATGTCCCATGGCCAACCTACAGCTCTTTCATATCCAGTGAAAATAGTATCATTAATCCATAAATCACCTTGAATCGTTTTTAGATCACTTTCATCAAATATTAAGGACAAATCGTTACGTGAAAGTGAAGGATCACCAGAAAAAGTCAGAACAACATCGTTATCGATTTTATTTAGATTTGTTGAGAAAGTGAATTCTTTTCCAAGAGCTAATCGAGCGGCTAATGCAGTCGCAATTTTTAATGTGCTAGCAGGAGGAAGCAGTTCATCTTGTTTTTGTTGAAACTCAATATCCTGCGAAGTGAGGTTTTCAACCACAATAGCGGTTCGACTTCCTGCTGGGAGTGTATTAAGTGCGTGTTGAATGCTGGCAAAGCTGGAGCATGAGAGTAGGGCAAGGCCCAATAGCGTAAAGCGAGAAAAAGACATGATGAACTCAATGTAAAGGTAATTGAGACTATCTTAGCGTTTGCAGCGAGTGATGTGTAATGAATAGGAAAAAATTAATGGAATGTCACAAATAAAAAACGCCCACCGAGGTGAGCGCTTTATTTAAGTAAGAGTTAAGACTGATTAGAAGTCGTAACGCATACCTAGAGCTAGAGAATCTTCAGCATCTTTTTGTACTGCAACATCATTCTTATCTAGTAAGTTGAAATTGTAAGATACATAAGTGCGGAAATTAGAATTAAAGAAGTAAGTTGCATCTACAGCAAAATTATCCGCTGATGTTTCATTGTTAGTTTCAGCGTTGTTGTATGTAGATGTGAATACTGTTTTACCCATAGTGTAAGCTACAGCAGCTTCGTAGCCTGTGTAATCACCATCTTTTTTCGCTACTTCACCATTAGTGAATGTACCAGCGAAGTATAAGTTACCCATAGTGTAAGAACCAGCAAGCATTGCTTCGTTTTGCTCGTCTTGATCAGCGTAACCAGCACCTACTTTAAAGCCAGTATCGCCAAATGCGTAGATACCAGAAAGTGCGTAACCGCTGTTATCTTCAGTTGCAGAATCATCAAAGCGGTAGTTAGCTTTTGCTGAAAAATCACCAAATGTGCCTTTGTAGCCTAGGTTGTTATCAGTACGATCAGCTACTGCAATTTTCATTGCTGCTGAATTACCGTGATAAGCCATGATATCTGTAAAATCAGTAATTACGCCTAAAGCACCGTCGTTTTTACCGTAAGTTACTTCACCAAATGTACCGCCAAGGCCTGCGTATGTGTAACGGTTTACTACGCTTGAAGTAGCATCGCTATCAACACCGCCGTTTTCAGCTGTAGTGAATTCACCTTCGTAAAAACCAACACCGTATAGACCATCAGAAATTTGAGTTGTACCTTTAAAGTTTAAACGTACACGGCTATTGTCTACTGCATCACCGTCTTGCATGAATAGGCGCGCTTCAGCACGGCCACCCATTTCTAGAGTTTGGTCTTCGCCTTTGTAGATTTCTGCTGCATTTACTGCGCTAGCTGAAGTAATTGCTGCTACTGCTAAAGCCAATACTTTTTTATTCATCATGCTTCTAATTCCTATAAGGGTGGAGGAGGTAGTCATCCAGTTTAAATGAAAGTAACCGTATGTGACTTCTTATTATTAAGAATAGTTGGTAGTTACTATCATCGTTTCAATGAAGCTATTTTCAGGGATAACGACAACGAAAGGTTAGTAAAACAATCTAAAAATCACAATTGAACACTGTTTTTTATTTTTAAGTTGTGATTTACTTCCTTTTCTATCAGTTGTTTACATCATTTAGTTAAAGTTTTCCTCTAGTTTTAATTAAATATTGTTTTATATTTTTTTGTATTTTGATTTTGAAAAAATTGTGACGTCAATCGCAATTTTATCTTTTATGTTCTGTTTGAATACTATGAAATCATATTTTTGAGAGAGGCTTCGCGTTCTGTGTGGCGTCATTTTTAAAACTTCTTTGTAGAAACAAACAATAGATAGGTGATTAAAAGCATTTCTTTGTTTACACTAGAGTAAATGAAACTTGAACAAAAACACTGAGGCATTAATTTGATAATAACTATTATTAAATTTACTTTGGTGGTTTTTTTATTTGCTGAATTTGTGAATTCGGCTTTAGAGGTAGGAAAATATGGATAAGGTACCAATGACGGTACGTGGCGAGAAGCTACTGCGTGATGAATTAGACGTACTATTGAAGCGTCGCCCTGTCATTTCAAAAGCAATTGGTGAAGCGAGAGAGCTAGGCGATTTGAAAGAAAATGCAGAGTACCATGCTGCACGTGAAGAGCAAGGGATCTGCGAAGCTCAGATCCGCGACATTGAATATAAGCTATCTGTAGCTCAAGTAATCGATGTCACAAAAATGACTAATACAGGAAAAGTTATTTTTGGTTCGACGGTAACTTTGATTGACGTAAATACTGATGATGAAGTGAAATATCAAATCGTTGCAGATGATGAAGCGAATATTAAAGAGGGTCGTATCTCAGTAAATTCACCGATTGCTCGTGGCCTTATTGGTAAGATAGCTGGTGATGAAGTGAATATTCAAACACCTGGTGGAACCAAAGAATTTGAAATTGAAGAAGTAGAGTACATTTAATTGTAACTATTGAGATAAAATATAAAGGCCGTGTAGTTATCCTTTAAAGAGAACTAAAACGGCCTTTTTAATTTCTTAACAAATTAGTAGAGAAATTATTTTCTAGGGATCTCAATTTTACGAGCTTCGCTAGCGCGGTATAGAACAAGAGTCTTACCGATAACTTGTACTTTTTCTGCTTCTGTTTCGCGAATGATTGCGTCAACAATCAATTGCTTAGTGTCACGGTCTTCAGAAGCAATCTTAACTTTGATAAGCTCGTGGTGGTTAAGAGAAATCTCAATTTCAGCTACTACAGCTTCAGTTAGACCATTTGAGCCCATCATTACAACGGGTTTTAAATTGTGAGCAAGGCCTTTAAGGTGTTGCTTCTGTTTTGTGCTTAGGTTCATATATACCCGATTTTTTCTATATTAAGGGTTGAAAACAGCCTATTCTAACGCCATCTATTCCGGAAGACTATTTTTTGTTTCAGTCTTCTAATTTTAATTAAGTATTTTTAGGTAATGCATGAGTAAAAATAAACTTTCAGCAAGCTCTGGCCGCTGGTTAAAAGAACACTTTGATGATAAATACGTTCTTGAAGCGCAGAAAAGAGGCTATCGTTCTCGTGCTATTTTCAAAATTGAAGAGATCCAAAATAAAGATAAGTTACTAAAACCAGGAATGACCGTTGTTGACCTTGGTGCTGCTCCTGGTGGGTGGTCACAATATGCAGTTGAACAAGTCGGTGATTCAGGTCAAGTTATTGCTTGTGATATTTTAGCGATGGACTCAATTGCAGGTGTAAGCTTTTTACAGGGGGACTTTAGGGAAGAAGCAGTATTAGACGCATTGCTTGAACGCATACAACCAGATATGGTAGATGTAGTGATGTCAGACATGGCGCCAAATATGAGTGGCAATCAAGCGGTAGATCAACCAAGAGCTATGTATCTTGTTGAGCTGGCGTTGGATATGTGTCGTCAAGTATTGGCTGAAAATGGCAGCTTTACCGTGAAAGTATTCCAAGGAGAAGGGTTTGATCAGTACTTGCAAGAAGTACGTAATATATTCAAAGTTGTTAAGATTCGAAAACCAGATTCATCACGTGCACGTTCTCGTGAAGTGTATATTGTAGCCACTGGTTACAAAGGATAAGTCGTACGTAGTAGCTACAGGTTATAAACTGTAGTACTCTATCTTTCATCTATTTAGTTAACGCGGGGTTAACACCTTGAGTGACATGGCAAAAAATCTAATATTGTGGCTGGTTATCGCTGTTGTTTTAATGTCGGTATTCCAAAGCTTTGGGCCGAGCGATAGCTCTGGTCGTTCGATTGACTATACTACTTTTGTAAAACAAGTAGGTAATAGCCAAGTTCAAGAAGCAACATTTAATAATCGTGAAATCAAGGTAATGAAGCGTGACGGAACTCGTTATGTAACATATATGCCTGTATTTCAAGATCCTAAATTGCTTGATGATCTTATCAACCAAAACGTAATTGTTAAAGGAACTCCACCAGAAGAGCAGAGCTTACTTGAGTCTATCTTTATTTCGTGGTTCCCAATGATTCTTCTTATTGGTGTTTGGATCTTCTTCATGCGTCAGATGCAAGGCGGCGGCGGCAAAGGGGCAATGTCCTTTGGTAAAAGCAAAGCTAAGATGATGACGGAAGAGCAGATCAACACAACATTCGATGATGTTGCTGGTTGTGATGAAGCAAAAGAAGACGTTAAAGAATTGGTTGATTACTTACGTGAACCAAGCCGTTTCCAGAAATTGGGTGGTAAAATTCCAACAGGTGTTTTATTGGTTGGTCCTCCTGGTACTGGTAAAACATTAATTGCAAAAGCAATTGCTGGTGAAGCAAAAGTACCTTTTTTCTCAATTTCAGGTTCTGATTTCGTTGAAATGTTTGTTGGTGTTGGTGCATCTCGTGTGCGTGACATGTTTGAACAAGCGAAAAAGTCATCACCTTGTATTATCTTTATCGATGAAATTGATGCTGTAGGTCGCCAACGTGGCGCTGGTGTTGGTGGCGGTAATGATGAACGTGAACAAACATTGAACCAAATGCTAGTAGAAATGGATGGTTTTGAAGGTAACGAAGGTGTCATCGTTGTTGCTGCAACTAACCGTCCAGATGTTCTGGATGCTGCGTTATTGCGCCCTGGCCGTTTTGACCGCCAAGTTGTTGTAGGTTTACCTGACATTCGTGGTCGTGAGCAAATTCTTCAAGTCCACATGCGTAAAGTGCCATTAGCTGGTGGTGTTGAGCCGTCATTAATAGCACGTGGTACTCCTGGTTTCTCTGGTGCTGACTTAGCGAACTTAGTTAACGAAGCTGCGTTATTCGCTGCTCGAACCAATAAACGTGTTGTATCAATGGTTGAGTTTGAGCTTGCGAAAGACAAAATCATGATGGGTGCAGAGCGTAAGTCAATGGTAATGACAGAAGAGACGAAAGCCTCGACTGCTTATCATGAAGCTGGTCATGCTATTGTTGGTCGTTTAGTTCCTGAACACGATCCAGTGTATAAAGTATCAATTATTCCACGTGGCCGTGCGCTAGGTGTAACGATGTACTTACCTGAACAAGACCGAGTAAGCATGAACCGTCAGCACTTAGAATCTATGATTTCAAGTTTATACGGTGGTCGATTGGCTGAAGAGCTTATTTATGGTGTTGATAAAGTATCAACTGGTGCATCAAATGACATTGAACGAGCAACTGATATTGCACGTAAGATGGTAACCCAATGGGGTTTCTCGGATGCACTTGGCCCATTACTTTATGCAGAAGATCAAGGTGACCCATTCTCAGGTCACGGTGGCTCTCATCAATCTAAACACGTGTCACCTGAAACATTACAGCTTATTGATGCTGAAATCCGTACCATCATTGATCGTAACTATGCTCGCGCTAGACAGATCCTTGAAGAAAATATGGATGTACTGCATTCAATGAAAGATGCTTTGATGACATTTGAAACCATTGATGCCGGTCAAATTGATGACTTAATGGAGCGTAAAGCTGAAATCCGCGAGCCTCAAGGGTGGGGTGATGAAAATCAAGCCAAACCTGAAGAGAAAAGCGAAAAACCAGCAACTGAAGATGAATCAAAAGTTGAAAAGAAGCCTGAGGAAGAAAAACCTCAAGCAACTGAAGAGACTAAAACTGATTCAGATTCCTCTGAAAAGTAAGATCAATTAAGTAAAAAACAAACCCCGAGTTATGCTCGGGGTTTTTGTATTTAAAGGGAACTGATCATGAAATTGATAAGTAAAGATAAGACGTTAATATTGGACCGTTCTCATGTGATGGCAATTCTTAATATTACGCCTGATTCTTTTTCTGATGGTGGTAAATTTATACATTTAGATACGGCTTTAAAACAAGCTGAGAAAATGGTGAATGCCGGTGTTAGCTTTGTTGATGTTGGCGGAGAGTCGACAAGGCCTGGCGCTCCTGATGTGAGTATTCAGCAAGAATTGGATCGTGTTATTCCTATTATTGAAGCGATCAATCAACGTTTGGATACTTGGGTTTCAATTGATACAAGTAAAGCAATAGTGATGGATGAAGCGGTAAAGGCAGGTGCTGATTTAATTAATGATGTACGTGCACTGCAAGAGCCAAACGCATTAGAGATTGCAGCAAAAGCAAATGTGCCAGTGTGCCTTATGCATATGCAAGGTCAGCCTAGAACCATGCAATCTAATCCGACCTATGATGATCTATTAGTTGATGTCTCCCGCTTTCTAGAGGAAAGAGTGTCGGCATGCCAATCGGTTGGTATCGCAAAAGATAAGTTAATTCTTGACCCTGGATTTGGATTTGGTAAAACCTTAGCGCATAATTACCAATTACTTGCTGAATTAGAGCGTTTTCATCAATTAGGTTTTCCTATTTTGGCGGGAATGTCTCGTAAATCAATGATTTTTAAATTACTAAATACAGAACCGCAAAACGCGGTGTCTGGTAGCTTGGCGTGTGCCACTATTGCAGCAATGAAGGGTACACAAATTATTCGAGTCCATGATTTTGAACAAACGATGGATATAGTAAAAATATGCCAGGCAACTCTAGAACAGAGTGCTCGTTAGTAATCATTTAAACAAATTATTAAAATTAAAACATGGAGTACAACATGGCTGAGCGTAAATATTTTGGAACCGATGGTGTTAGAGGTCTCGTTGGGCAAGCACCTATTACCCCTGACTTTATAATGAAACTGGGTTGGGCTGCAGGTAAGGTACTTGCTAAGCAAGGAACCAAAAAAGTTATTATCGGTAAAGATACGCGTATTTCTGGCTATATGCTTGAATCTGCATTAGAAGCAGGTTTAGCTGCTGCAGGATTACAAGCGAAGTTTACGGGACCAATGCCAACTCCCGCTGTGGCTTACCTTACTCAGACATTTCGTGCTGAAGCTGGTATCGTTATTTCAGCTTCTCATAATCCTTATTATGATAATGGCATTAAATTTTTCTCATCAGAGGGTACAAAACTTCCTGATGATATTGAAATGGCAATTGAAGCAGAGCTCGATAAGCCAATGACATGCGTTGAGTCAGCTCTATTAGGTAAAGCATCGCGTTTAAATGATGCCGCTGGTCGATATATCGAATTTTGCAAAAGTACTTTTCCTAAAGAGTTAAGTTTGGCTGGTGTTAAAATGGTCATCGATTGTGCTCATGGTGCAACGTATCATATTGCCCCTAACGTATTTAAAGAACTTGGTGCAGAAATTATTACTATTGGTTGTGAACCAAATGGGACTAATATCAACCACGAAGTGGGCGCAACAGACGTACGCGCCCTACAGGCTAAAGTACTAGAAGAAAAAGCAGATTTTGGTGTCGCTTTTGATGGCGACGGTGACCGTATCATCATGGTTGATGAATTGGGAAATAAAGTGGATGGTGATCAAATTGCATATATTATTGCTCGTGACTCCCTTCGTCGAGGTGAATTGAAAGGCGGTGTTGTTGGAACACTAATGACGAATATGGGAATGGAGGTTGCATTACGAAATCTTGGGATCCCATTCGAGCGCTCAGATGTGGGTGATCGTTATGTAATGGAGAGGCTGCTGAAAAATAATTGGTTAATTGGTGCTGAGAACTCAGGGCATGTTATCCTTTTAGATAAAGTGACTACAGGTGATGCAATTGTTGCAGCTCTTCAGGTTATAGCTTCGATTGTTGGTAGTAAAATGTCATTAAAAGAATTATGTGATGGAATGAGCATGTTCCCACAAGTTTTAGAAAATGTTCGTTTTGTCGGTGATAATAACCCATTAGAATCTGATGCAGTAAAAGCCGCTCAAGCTGATGTTGAATCAAAATTAGGTGATAACGGTCGAGTTTTATTACGTAAATCAGGTACGGAACCGTTAATCCGCGTTATGGTTGAAGGAGAGGATGCAGAGCTTGTTCAGCAATACGCGCTTCAAATTGCAGATGCCGTAAAGGAAAGCTGTTAATTTGAGCAATTAAATGAAATTGAACGTTTTTTGTTAATTTTAACTTGTCATAGTAGCCTAGTTTGGTTAATATCCCTCGGCCTCTTAATTGAGAGGGCGCTGGTGTTGCCAATGGGCTACCGGTACATTAATTAGATACATGGGTGACGGAATGCATACTATTCTACTTGTGATTTATCTGATTGCCGCAGTCGGTGTAATTGGCCTAGTATTGGTACAACACGGTAAAGGCGCAGATATGGGAGCTTCATTTGGGGCTGGAGCATCAAATACAGTATTTGGCTCTGGTGGCTCTGGAAACTTTTTGACCCGAATGACTGCACTTTGTGCAACAGTATTTTTTATTATCAGTTTAGCGCTAGGCAATATGTCTACGCATAAATCTGAAGGCTTTGATCTTCAACTTGATCAAGCAGCAGAGCAAGTAACTGGTGAAATGAGTGATGTTCCTGCTACTGAAGACAGCGACGTTCCTCTTTAAACAACTTTAGCCGAGATGGTGAAATTGGTAGACACGCTAGCATGAGGTGCTAGTGCCTTAGGGTGTGAGGGTTCAAGTCCCTCTCTCGGCACCATATTCAGACAAGAACCTAGTTCTTGTAATAAAAGGGCAAAGAAACTATACTTTCTTTGTTCTTTTCGGACGCGGGATGGAGCAGTTTGGTAGCTCGTCGGGCTCATAACCCGAAGGTCGTCGGTTCAAATCCGGCTCCCGCAACCAATTATCTAATAAGAGTAATTGCTATTATTAGATAAGCTACGCAAGTGGCATTCAGGGTCCAGCAGTACTAAACCCCGCAATTATCGGGGTTTTTTGCTATCTGAAACAGACTGTTTTTAAAGAATTGGGCCTTTTAGTGCCCTTTTTTTGTTTTCAGGGGATATCAATGACAGGATTAGAGAGACAACTAACAGAAATGCTTGAGGCTCCTGTTGGTGCTTTAGGTTATGAATTGGTCGGTTTAGAGTTTATTCGTGCGGGTGAGCATTCAACGCTACGTGTATTTATCGATCATGAAAATGGCATCTTTGTGGAGGACTGTGCGGAAGCCAGTCGTCAAATCAGTGCAGTAATGGATGTAGAAGATCCAATTACAGTTGCATATAACCTAGAGGTTTCGTCTCCAGGTCTTGAACGTCCACTGTTTAAAGCAGCACATTATCAACAATTTGTTGGTCACGAGGTCAGCCTTGTATTAAAGATGCCGATGAATAACCGTCGTAAATGGAAAGGGGATATCCTTGAAGTTAACGGTGAAATTGTTACGGTTACAGTTGATGGTAACAATGAAGAATTTGCGTTAAGCAACATTTCAAAGGCGAACTTAGTTCCTAAATTTTAAGGCTTATAGAGGCTAAAATGAACAAAGAAATCTTAGCTGTTGTAGAAGCAGTATCAAATGAAAAGGCTGTTCCTCGTGAGCGAATTTTTGAAGCATTAGAAATTGCGCTGGCAACGGCAACAAAGAAAAAATCTGAACTAGAAATTGAAGTGCGTGTTGCGATTGATCGCAAAACAGGTAACTTTGAAACATTCCGTCGTTGGGAAGCTGTAGAAACAGTAGAACATCCAACGCTTGAAATTTCTATTGAAGCAGCACAGTTTGAAGATGAAACTATCGAAATCGGTGGTTTTATCGAGGATGATATCGAGTCAGTAACGTTTGACCGTATTACTACACAAACAGCAAAGCAAGTTATCGTACAAAAAGTACGTGAAGCTGAGCGTGCAATGATTGTTGAACAGTTTATTGATAACGAAGGTGAGTTAATCACAGGTATCGTTAAAAAAGTAAATCGTGATGCAATTATCGTTGACCTTGGTAGTAACGCTGAAGCGGTGATTTTACGTGAAGACCAACTTCCACGTGAAAACTTCCGTCCAGGTGACCGTGTTCGTGGTCTGTTATATGCAGTTAAACCAGAAGCTCGTGGCTTCCAGTTGTTCATGACTCGCTCAAAAGGCGTAATGTTAACGGAACTGTTCCGTGTAGAAGTGCCAGAAATTGGCGAAGAGCTAATTGAATTAAAAGCAGCTGCTCGTGATCCTGGTTCTCGTGCTAAAATAGCAGTGAAAACTAACGACAAACGTATTGATCCAGTTGGTGCGTGTGTTGGTATGCGTGGCGCACGTGTTCAAGCTGTATCAAATGACCTTGGCGGCGAGCGTATCGATATCGTGCTTTGGGATGATAACCCAGCGCAGTTCGTTATCAATGCAATGGCTCCTGCTGAAGTAGCTTCTATTATTGTTGATGAAGACAACAATACTATGGATATTGCTGTTGAAGCTGATAACCTAGCACAAGCGATTGGCCGTAGTGGTCAAAACGTACGTCTGGCATCTCAACTAACAGGTTGGGAGTTGAACGTAATGACAGTTGCCGATCTTAACAAAAAGCACCAAGAAGAAGCACAAGGTTCTATTGATGCATTTGTTAAACACTTAGATATCGATGAAGATTTTGCTCAACTATTAGTTGAAGAAGGTTTTACTACGCTTGAAGAGATCGCTTACGTTCCTGTAAACGAACTATTAGAAGTAGAAGCTTTAGACGAAGAGAGCGTTGATCTTCTTCGTACTCGCGCGAAAGAAGCAT
The DNA here is from genome assembly GCA_000953695.1 of Aliivibrio wodanis. Taxonomy (GTDB): domain Bacteria; phylum Pseudomonadota; class Gammaproteobacteria; order Enterobacterales; family Vibrionaceae; genus Aliivibrio; species Aliivibrio wodanis. Next base: position 576,109 of record LN554846.1, read on the forward strand.
TAACAACACTTGCACTAGCACAAGAAGAATCTCTTGATGGTATTGAACCAGCAGAAGACTTACTTGCTCTTGAAGGTTTAGAACGCGAATTAGCATTTAAACTTGCAGCTAAAGGTGTTGTTACTCTTGAAGATCTTGCAGACCAAGGTGTTGATGAGCTATCTGATATTGAAGACCTTACAGAAGAGCGTGCTGGTGAATTAATCATGGCTGCGCGTAATATTTGTTGGTTCAGCGACGAAGCATAATTATTTCAGCAAGGAGAGGCGGTATGACAAAGCTTACAGTAAAAGCACTTAGTGACGAAATTGGAACTCCAGTTGACCGCTTACTTCAGCAATTTTCAGATGCCGGTATTAATAAAGAAGATGGAGATTCTGTTTCTGAAGGTGAAAAGCAATCATTGCTTGTTCACCTAAAGAAAGAGCATGGTAGCGCTGATGAAAGCGCATCGCCAACCCGTCTAACTCTTCAACGTAAGACTCGTAGTACATTAAGTGTTGCGAGTACTGGCGGAAAAAGTAAAGATGTGCAAGTTGAAGTGCGTAAAAAACGTACTTATGTAAAAGCAAGCACGCTTGAAGAAGAGAAAAAGACTGAGCAGCTGAAAATAGAAGCTGAAGAGCAAGAAAAACGTGATGCAGAGGATGCTGCAGTTCGCGAAGTTGAACAGAAAGCACAACGTGAAGCGGAAGAGAAAGCTAAACGCGATGCTGAAGCAGAGGTTAAGGCGAAGCGTGAAGCTGAAGAGAAAGCGAAGCGTGCTAAGACTGAAAAGGCTAAAAAAGAAATGACTACTAAAAATGATCAAGTAAAACAAGAAGCTGACGAACTTAAACTTCGTCAGGAACAAGAAGCAACTCGTAAAGCAGAAGCAGAAGCTGCAAAACTAGTTGAAGATGCTCGTAAATTGGCTGAAGAAAATGAAAGCCGTTGGAAAGAAGAAGAGCAGAAGAAATCAGCAGCTGAAAAAACTGCCGATTACCACATTACAACTTCATCTCATGCTCGTGAAGCAGAAGATGCAGCTGACCGCAAGGATGAGCAACAGCCTCGTCGTCGTAAAAAGAAAGCAAAACCTGCAGAAACATCTCGCGGTGGTCGTAATCAACGTGGCGGTCGTAACAAGAAACCTCAAGTTAATAAGCCAAGTTCAATGCAGCATGGTTTTGATAAATCAGCTACTGTTGCTAAACAAGATGTTGCAATCGGCGAAACAATTGTTGTTTCTGAACTGGCAAGCAAAATGTCAGTTAAAGCAACTGAAGTTATTAAAGTAATGATGAAGATGGGCGCAATGGCGACTATCAACCAAGTTATTGACCAAGAAACTGCGGCATTAGTTGCTGAAGAAATGGGTCATAAAGTGGTTCTTCGTAAAGAAAATGAATTAGAAGAAGCTGTTCTATCTGATCGTGATAATAATGCTGCGGTTGAAGGCCGTGCACCTGTTGTTACTATCATGGGTCACGTTGACCACGGTAAAACTTCTACACTAGATTATATTCGTCGTGCACATGTTGCTGACGCAGAAGCTGGTGGTATTACACAACACATCGGTGCATACCACGTTGAAACTGACAACGGTATGATCACTTTCCTTGATACTCCAGGACACGCCGCGTTTACAGCTATGCGTGCTCGTGGTGCTCAAGCGACAGATATCGTTGTTCTTGTAGTTGCTGCAGATGATGGTGTTATGCCACAAACAATCGAAGCTATCCAACACGCAAAAGCGGCTGGTGTACCTCTGATTGTTGCAGTAAACAAGATCGATAAAGAAGGCGCTAACCCTGATAACGTTAAAAATGAGCTTGCTCAATATGACGTTATTCCAGAGGAGTGGGGCGGTGAGAACATCTTTGTACATATCTCTGCGAAGCAAGGTACTAACATTGATGGGCTTCTAGAATCTATTCTTCTTCAATCTGAAGTACTTGAATTAACAGCTGTTAAAGAAGGTATGGCGTCAGGTGTTGTTGTTGAATCTCGTCTAGATAAAGGCCGTGGCCCAGTTGCTACTGTTCTTGTTCAATCAGGTACTCTTAACAAAGGCGATATCGTACTTTGTGGTCAAGAGTATGGCCGTGTTCGTGCTATGCGCGATGAAAACGGTAAAGACATTGAAACTGCGGGTCCTTCTATTCCGGTAGAAATCCTTGGTCTTTCTGGTGTTCCAGCATCTGGTGACGAAGCAACTGTTGTTCGTGATGAGCGTAAAGCTCGTGAAGTAGCGAACTACCGTCAAGGTAAATTCCGTGATATCAAACTAGCACGTCAACAGAAATCGAAACTAGAAAACATGTTTGCAAACATGGAAGCTGGTGAAGTTGCTGAATGTAACGTTGTACTTAAAGCGGACGTTCAAGGTTCTGTAGAAGCGATTGCTGATTCACTACTTAAACTGTCTACTGACGAAGTGAAAGTGAACATCATAGGTTCTGGTGTTGGTGGTATTACAGAAACTGATGCATCACTTGCAGCAGCGTCTAATGCAATCCTTCTAGGCTTCAACGTACGTGCTGATGCAACTGCTCGCCGTATGATTGAAAATGAAAACCTAGACCTTCGTTACTACTCAATCATTTACCAATTGATTGACGAAGTTAAACAAGCGATGGGTGGCATGCTTGCTCCTGAGTTCCGTCAAGAAATTATTGGTCTTGCACAAGTACGTGAAGTATTTAAATCACCGAAACTAGGTGCTGTTGCTGGCTGTATGGTCACTGAAGGTACTATTAAGCGTAACAACCCAATTCGTGTTTTACGTGACAATATCGTAATTTACGAAGGTGAACTAGAATCACTACGTCGCTTTAAAGATGACATGCCAGAAGTTAAGAATGGCTACGAATGTGGTATCGGCGTTAAGAACTACAATGATGTTCGCGTTGGTGACCAAATCGAAGTATTTGAAATTGTTGAAATTCAACGTACTCTTGATTAATTGACTATAATTACGCCTATTATTCAATGAAGTAATAGGGTAATCGGTTGTTAAATACACCATGGGGGGCTGGTTATTACCACGCCCCCCATCTTTCTAAGTGAGAAATGATATGTCAAAAGAATTTAGCCGCGCACAACGTGTGTCGCAACAATTACAAAAAGAATTAGCGGTAATCCTACAGCGTGAAGTTCGTGATTCTCGTATCGGAATGGTTACTATTTCAGATGTTGAAGTATCTCGTGACCTTGCTTATGCAAAAGTATTCGTTACTTTCTTCTGTGTTGGTGATCAAACACCTGAAACATGCCTAGCTGCATTGAAAGAGCATGAAGTACCTGTTCGAATGATGCTTGGTAAGCGTATTCGCCACCGTCTAACTCCAGAAGTTCGTTTTACTTACGACAATACTCTTGTCGAAGGTATGCGTATGTCTAATTTAGTAACCGATGTGATGAATAGCGATAAGCGTAAAATGGCAGAATCAGGTCGCACTGAATCTGACGAAGGAGAAGAGTAATGGCTCGTCGTCGTAAGGGTCGTCCTATTGATGGTGTTATCTTAATTGATAAACCGGCAGGAATTACGTCGAACGATACATTGCAAAAAGTAAAACGCATCTACTTTGCAGAGAAAGCAGGCCATACTGGTGCGCTTGATCCTCTTGCGACAGGTATGCTACCTCTTTGTTTTGGTGAAGCGACGAAGTTCTCTCAGTTTTTATTAGATTCTGATAAACGCTATCGTGTGGTTGCGAAGCTTGGTGAACGTACTAATACATCAGATTCTGATGGTGAAGTTGTTCAAACTCGCGAAGTGAAGGTTGACCGTGGTCAGCTTGAGCGTTGCATTGCTAAATTTCGTGGCACAACAGATCAAATCCCATCAATGTTTTCTGCGTTAAAACATGAAGGTCGCCCTTTGTATGAATACGCACGAGAAGGCATTGAAGTTCCTCGTAAATCTCGTAAAATCACGGTTTATTCAATTGAATTAATTCGTTTTGAAGGCCATGAAGTTGAGATGGAAGTGCATTGCTCTAAAGGCACTTACATTCGTACAATTACGGATGATCTTGGTGAAATGTTAGGTTGTGGTGCTCACGTTACGTACTTACGTCGTACTGGTGTATCAAATTACCCATATGAGAATATGGTAACAATTGAGTACCTTGAAGCTTTATTGGAACAAGCGCATCGTGAAGAAATTGCACCTCGTGAGTTACTTGATCCGTTACTAATGCCTATGGATTCTGCAGTTCAAGATTTACCAGAAGTAAACATGATCCCAGAATTGGCTGATCATGTTTTACATGGACAACCAGTTCAAGTGTTTGGTGCTCCTCAAGAGGGTATCGTGCGAATGACTTCGGGTGAAGAACGTTTATTTATTGGTATTGGACATATTGATAATGACGGTCGTGTTGCACCCAAGCGTTTAGTTGTTTTTCGAGACGAAGTCGAAGAAGATAAATAAACACTTTGAAGTGTCCTGATTGAGAAAGAGTAAAGCCTTGCGGTTTTACTCTTTTTTTTATTGCTTTATTATTGTTCATCCGTATAATTCGCCCTTCACGTAGTGGCTGAATCAGAGATTGGCTGCTGCAAATATTAAACACTCTTACTCAGGAGAGATTTATGTCTCTGAATGCAGAAACTAAAGCAGCAATCGTTGCAGAATACGCACAATCTGAAGGCGATACAGGTTCACCAGAAGTACAAGTAGCACTACTTACTGCTTCTATCAACCACCTTCAAGGTCACTTTGCTAATCACAAGCACGATCACCACAGCCGTCGTGGTCTATTACGTATGGTTTCAAGCCGTCGTAAGCTTCTTGATTACCTTAAAGGTAAAAACAGTACTCGTTACCAAGATCTAATCAAACGTCTAGGCCTACGTCGCTAATTTGCGATGTCTGTAAAGACAGTTTGACAAAAAGGAGCGTTTATCGCTCCTTTTTTTGTGCCTGCAATTCCCCTTTTTCATTTCTGAACCTCGCATATTGCCCTGATTGGGGTATACTATGGCGGTTGAAATCGCAGTGTGCGTTTTTAACTTTATAATTTCATTCAGCTATTACAGTCACCGAAGTCGGCCACTAGGTCGCGACTATTACAAGTTATCTTTAGCTAAGTAAGTTTGTACTAGTCGCGATTGGTAATAGGTGAATTATCACTTAAATTTTCTTAATTTTAGCTAGAAATAGTTAGATAATTAGGAATAAAGGAAAAATAATGTTCGCGAATCCAGTCGTAAAATCATTCCAGTACGGTAACCACACCGTAACTCTAGAAACGGGCGTAATGGCTCGTCAAGCAACTGCTGCTGTAATGGCAAGCATGGACGATACTTCAGTATTCGTTTCTGTTGTTGCTAAAAAAGACGCAGTACCAGGTCAAGACTTCTTCCCACTAACAGTAAACTACCAAGAGCGTACATACGCTGCTGGTAAAATCCCTGGTGGTTTCTTTAAGCGTGAAGGTCGTCCTTCAGAAGGCGAAACTTTAACGGCTCGTCTAATCGACCGTCCAATTCGTCCACTTTTCCCAAGTGCGTTTAAAAACGAAGTTCAAGTTATCGCTACGGTTGTTTCTATCAACCCTGACGTAAACCCAGACATGATCACTATGATCGCAACGTCTGCGGCACTTTCTATCGCTGGTGTACCATTCAATGGTCCTATCGGTGCTGCACGTGTTGGTCACATCAATGGTGAGCTAGTTCTTAACCCATCAAACACTGAGCTTGAAAACTCTAAACTAGACCTAGTTGTGTCTGGTACAGAAGGCGCAGTATTAATGGTTGAATCAGAAGCTGATAACCTATCTGAAGAAGAAATGCTTTCTGCTGTTGTATTTGGTCATGACCAACAACAAGTAGTAATCAAAGCAATTAACGAATTTGCTGCTGAAGTTGCAACTCCGTCTTGGAACTGGGAAGCACCAGTAGTAAACGCTGAGCTTAAAGCTCAAGTTGCTGAACTTGCAGAAACTCGTCTTTCTGAAGCGTACCAAATCACTGAGAAAATGGCACGTTACGAGCAAGTTGGTACAATCAAAACTGAAGCGGTTGAAGCGCTTCTAGCTCAAAACGAAGAACTAGACGAGCGTGAAATCCGCGGTATGCTTGGTTCTCTAGAGAAAAACGTTGTACGTAGCCGCATTATTGCTGGCCACCCACGTATCGATGGTCGTGAAAAAGACATGGTTCGTGCGCTAGATGTACGTACAGGTGTTCTTCCACGTACACACGGTTCTTCTCTATTCACTCGTGGTGAAACTCAAGCACTTGTTACTGCAACGCTTGGTACACAACGTGATGCACAAATCATCGACAGCCTAATGGGTGAGAAGAAAGATCACTTCCTTCTACATTACAACTTCCCTCCATACTGTGTAGGTGAAACTGGCTTTGTTGGTTCTCCTAAGCGTCGTGAAATCGGCCACGGTAAACTAGCTAAACGCGGTATCGCAGCAGTTATGCCTTCTGTTGAAGAATTCCCATACACAGTACGTGTTGTATCGGAAATCACTGAGTCTAACGGTTCATCTTCAATGGCTTCTGTATGTGGTACATCTCTAGCGCTTATGGATGCTGGTGTTCCAATTAAAGCATCTGTTGCTGGTATCGCAATGGGTCTTGTTAAAGAAGGCGACGATTTCGTTGTTCTTTCTGACATCCTTGGCGACGAAGATCACCTAGGTGACATGGACTTTAAAGTAGCGGGTACTAACGAAGGTATTACTGCACTTCAAATGGACATCAAAATTGAAGGTATCACTAAAGAGATCATGCAGATCGCTCTAAACCAAGCACAAGGTGCGCGTAAGCACATCCTTACTGTTATGGATGAAGCAATCTCTGGCGCTCGTGAAGATATCTCACAATATGCTCCACGTATCCACACAATGAAAATCAGCTCTGATAAGATCAAAGATGTTATCGGTAAAGGCGGCGCAGTTATTCGTGCTCTTTGTGAAGAAACAGGTACAACTATCGAAATCGAAGACGATGGTACAATCAAAATCGCTGCGACTGAAGGAACTGCTGCTAAAGAAGCTATCCGTCGTATCGAAGAAATTACGGCTGAAGTTGAAGTGGGTAAAATCTACCCAGGTAAAGTTATGCGTATCGTTGATTTCGGTGCATTCGTAACGGTTCTTGGTCCTAAAGAAGGTCTAGTACACATTTCTCAAATTGCAGAAGAGCGTATTGAGAAAGTGGCAGATCACCTACAAGTTGGTCAAGAAGTTCAAACTAAAGTACTAGAAATAGACCGTCAAGGTCGTATCCGTCTAAGTATTAAAGAAGCAAATGCTGAGCTAAACCCAGTAGCTGCTGCTGAAGTTAAAGACGCAGAATAATCTGATTGATTACAGTCTTTTGATTTAAAGCGTGTTATAAAGGGAGCAGAAATGCTCCCTTTTCTTTTAATTGATACTCTAAAAAAGGTATCGTTATAGTTAAAGATTAGGTTTATCATTAGGAGAGAATGAGTGAATTGGATTCAAGTTGCGTGTATGGGCGCAGTATTAGTATTATCAGGGTGTGCGTCTACGGAGAATTCTTCTAGTTGGATTTATCCACCAATGGCTGTTCCTTTACAAGCCAGTATTCAGCAAGAGATTCAACTTTCACGCTTGGATCAGCTTTTATTACGTTCTGATATTGATGACATAACCCGCTCAAAGATGTTTTATGAGCGTGGCTTAATAAACGATAGTTTAGGATTGCGAGATCTTGCTCGTGTAGATTTTACTCAGTCACTAAATTTAAAGCCAGATCAAAGTAATGTTTTTAATATTTTGGGTGTTTATTATACTCAAAATACCGACTTTGATGGAGCTTATGAGGCGCTCGACTCTGCATTAGAGCTTGACCCAACAAATCAATTTGCAGAGCGTAATTTAGCTATCGCGCTCTATTACGGTCAGCGTTATGATCAGGCGTATGAGATCGCACTAAAACACTATAATGATGCTCCAATGGATCCATATCGTGCAGTTTGGCTTTACTGGATTGGTCTTGAAATAGATCCGATTAAGGCAACAGAACAATTTAGAACGCAATATCAGCAAAGAGTTGGTGAAGATTTTGGTTGGGAGCTTGCAGGGGTGATCCTGAAAGAAACACCAGATGATGTATTTTTAAAAGAAATTATAAGTGGAACTCGAACTAACCTTGCTCTTGCGGAGAAACTGACGGAAGGGTATTTTTATTTAGCAAAACGTTATCAATATGAAGGTGATTATTCAGATGCTATTGCTTTATATAAACTAGCGATGGCAGGTAATGTGTATGAGTTTGTCGAACATCGTTATGCGTTTGTTGAGTTAGGTAATATCTATAAAGCTTTACGTGAGCAGCAAGAACAGAAGATAAAAGAGCAAGCAGCTTTAAAGTCTGAATAAGCTCAGCCCCTAGCATAATTGAACAATCTAAATAAAAGCCCTTATTGCAGAAGTAAGGGCTTTTTTGTTAGGCTATATTTTAATATCAAGGCCTGCAATATTATGCCAATAGCCATTACAGTGACGGGCATCTTTCAACGCAAATTTTTCAGCACCAGTCTCATTAGCTTTAAACTTAGAGACTTCACTAAAGGTTTCAACACTTAATGGGCTTAAACGAACAACGTCAACAAGTTCATTCATGCTTGGTAGATCATTAATTAAGTTATAGCAATAACCTGATTGGGTTTGAATACCATTTAGCGTAAACACTTCTTGCCCTTCTTGGCTATTTACTGTGATGCCATTTGGGTATTTAATGCAGCAGGTTTCACATTCATCTTTAGGTTTATTTTCAGCTCTTGCGGTAAAGCAACGAGCAGAATAAGCTAAAGGAAGATAGCCATAACTAAATACTTCGGTTTCAAACTTCCCTTTAATTCCTAAATCATCGCATTGCATTAATACGTTTTGTAGCCATTCACGAGAAAGCTCTACAGGCATGCACCAACGAGTCATACCTTGCTTTAAAAACAGATTGAGTGTCTGAGCGTTATAGCAATTAATGGCAGGACCAACCACAAAAGGGATTTTACTTTCAGAGGCAAGTTGAATAGCTGATACATCGTTAGCTTCAATAATGAAGTCACCGTTATCTATGTATTTTTTCATTACATTGACTTCACTCGGTGCCTCTAGTAGTGCCATAGTAGATAGAACAACCTGTTTGCCTGAGTCAGAGATCTCTTTTGCAATAGAGAACCAATCTTTAGGTCTCATTTCTCGGCGTTTCGAACAAACACTTTCACCTAAGTAAATAATATCAGTTTCGCTATTGATCGCTTTTTGATAAAACGATTCAATATTTTCTTTAGACCAAAAATACAAAAGTGGACCTAATGCATATTTCATAATGTTCTCCTATTGCCACTTCTTATGATAAGCACCAAGGGTTGTTTGAGTCCCTTCTGATACATTTGCGAGAGTTGCATCCCATTTCGGTTCAACAGAGTAACTGTCAGGATCTGCTTTATAGCGATCAATGGCTGCTCGCCAAGTTCGAGTTACTTGTTCGACATAAGCTGGGCTACGTTGACGGCCTTCAATTTTTACAGAAGCAACATTAGCAGCAAATAGCTCAGGAACCAGGGACAGAGTATTTAAACTAGTCGGCTCTTCTAGTGCATGAAAAGTTTTACCTTGAACCTCAAAGCGACCTTTGCATAGAGTAGGGTAACCGGCATTCTCTCCTTCACCGTAACGATCAATAAGAATATCATTCAAACGAGATTCTAGACCATTTTCTGTTTCTTGCCAGCGGACGTATTTAGCAGGAGAACAAGCTCCGACGGTATTTGGTGATTCGCCTGTCATGTAAGAAGATAAATAGCAGCGGCCTTCAGACATAATGCATAAACTACCAAAAGCGAAAACTTCAAGATCAACATTAGAAGTTAAATTGCGTGATAGTTGCTTAACTTGATGAACAGATAATACACGAGGTAATACAACGCGTTTAATATTGAAGCTCTTTTTATAGAAATCAATAGCAGCAACGTTAGTAGCAGAGGCTTGAACAGATAAATGTAACTCTAGCTCTGGGTAAGTATTCGCAGCGTATTCTAGAACGCCAATGTCAGAAATGATTAATGCATCAATCCCCATCGCTGCGGCATTATCCACCGCTTTTGTCCAACGATTGAACCCATCAGGATGAGCAAAAGTATTTAATGCAACATGAATATGTTTACTATTATCATGAACATATTGCACGGCCTTCTCAAGCTTTTTACCTGTAAAGTTCAAGCCTGCAAAATGGCGAGCATTTGTATCGTCTTTAAAACCGATATAAACGGCATCGGCACCGCAATCAATCGCGGTTTTTAGAGCAGGTAAATTACCAGCTGGGCAGAGGAGTTCCATAAGAATACCTAGTTACAAAAATCTGATGCTCTATGATAATGATAAGATGATTTGTAAACTTGATATAAGGCAGGTTTTTAGTTGTTTTGTTATCTAAGTAAAGACTTGGAATGAAATAAGATTAAATATAGATATTTATTCTTTATTAGTCGCTAATAGACTGTAATACCTAGAAAGTGGTGGGTACCTCCTAGGTATTAAGTATCAATTTTTATTACTATCTAGAGCGTTTACTTTGTACTAATAACGCTTCAATCTCATGTTTTGGTTGGGGTTTGTGGAAATGAAATCCTTGAATGGAATCACAATTTAAGCTAGATAAAAGCATTGCTTGTTGTCGTGTTTCTACTCCTTCTGCCACAATATCCATATCAAGGTTTTTTCCTAAATTAATCACATTTTCAATAATCGTGATCTGTTTTGGCAATGTATCAATCTCATTAATAAACCCACGGTCAATTTTTAATTCATCAAGTGGGAAGCGTGCAAGGTAAGCTAAGGAAGAGTAACCTGTACCAAAGTCATCAATTGATAAAGTAAAACCAAGTTTTTTGATTGCATCAAGCATTTGAATCGCATGCTCTCCATCGCTCATTACTGCGCTTTCGGTTAACTCGAGAGTGATATCGTTTGGGTCTACTTGAGTCGTTTTTAGTAATCTCTCCATATACTCAAGGAGTAGAGGGTTACCAAACTGCTCTGGAGATAAGTTGATGGCAATTCGACCAGGTAAAATCCCTTGGCTTTTCCATTCTTTAACGGTTTGGAAAACTTCACGCATGACTACTTTTCCTAGCGTTTCAATTAACCCTGAGCGCTCAGCAACAGGAATGAAACGGGCAGGACTGATATAACCTTCAACAGGATGCTTCCAACGGACTAAAGCTTCTGCGCCATTAATTCTGAAGTCACGAGCACTAACTTTTGGCTGATACCAAACTTCTAAGCCATTATTTTGCAGGGCTTTTTGAAGTTCAATTTCAAGCCAGAGGCGCATTCTCGCTTCTTTATTCATTTGGTCATGGAATTTTATCAAACGATTTCGACCACGATCTTTTGCTTCATACATCGCTGTATCTGCATTTTGCAGTAAGCTGCGAGCATCTGTGCCATCCGTTGGGTATTGAACACTACCGATAGAGCAAGCAAGACGTTTTGAAAAATGAACCAAATCAAAAGGCTGGTTTATTAGTTTAATGATTTTTTCAGCTAGTTGATCAAGGATTTGGTTATGCTCTGGTTTAGGGAAAAGAATACCAAACTCATCTCCCCCTAAATGTCCGACAATCGCATGTTTTGGTAGTAGCTTTTGCAAACGAGTTGAGATCTCTTTTAGAACCCGATCACCGATATGGTGGCCTAAAGAGTCATTAATATTTTTGAAATTATCGATATCTAAATAGAGCATGAAAAAAGGAATATCTTCTTTAATCATTTTTTCAATAACATGGGTAAAGCCGTGTCGATTATAAATACCGGTTAGTAGATCAACTTGAGAAAAAGTTGAAACTTGAGTGCTCTCTTCTTGTTTTTTATGTTCTTTTAAGATAATTAAATGAGCAGGGCTACCTAGCACGTGAGTTTTTTCAACGGTGAGAGAGACTTCTTTTTTTATTGCGCAATTGACGGTTGTTTGTACTATGATTTCTTGATCTGATGTGAGTGCTGTAATGACCTCGGATAGAGAATCTGTATCATTAGTTGACACTAGTAGTTGCTCAATATTTTCACCGACAAATTCTGTTGATTTATTAAACCCAAGTATCTTGGCTGATGCACTATTGGCAGAAACAATGGTATCGCCTTCAATTAAAATGACAGCATCAGTCAGTAATTCTGTTAATTTTTGATACTTAGTCTCACTTTCTTTTAAAGAATTTAGCAATTGTTGTCGTTCCGAAGTGTCTACAGCATGGAAGACGATGAAGGTTTTATCATCTTGTTCTATCGGAAATAAACTAAAATGTAGACTAGTTTCAAAGCGATGATCATCTAAAGTAATCTCCGCTTCAATCTTTTCTCCATTTAATGCTCGGCAATAATACTCTTTTAATGAAGAGTAAAAATGGGCACCTAAAATATCAGAATCACAACGACCAAAAAGCTCTTCACGAGTTAACCCACTGATTTCACAGTAGCGATTATTGACGCTAACGTAGTTATGTTCTGTGTCCAAAATAGCAAACAGAAATGGACTGTTGTCTGTAAGCAAAGGAAGCCAATGTTGTATTTGAGAAAGTGACATAGTGTTACCGCTTTTTAGTAAAAGAAGACAAATAACTTCCAGAATTAATAATAACTATCAGTATTTATAAGTCGAACAATAAAATATACATTGAATTAATCCCTATTTTCTACCCTAAATCAAAATAAGTCTTTTTTTTGATAAGAAACAGGTTAGATATCACTCAATCAATTTATACTTATCTATCTTATCGGCCAAATGTAATGGAAATTTAAGAGTGATTAATCAATTTCGTTCAAAACTCGTAGAAAATGCGGCATCAATTCTAAAAGTACCCACTAAATTAGTTCCTGTATCAGTACAACAGAAAGTGCTATTAGAAGGGCTAAAACAAGTGTTTCATGAAGCACTTGATGAGGGAGATTTTGAGTTTTTGGAAGACAAGTGGCTAAAAGTTTCAATTATTGATCTCGAATTGCACTGGTTTATCAGTTATCAAAATGAAAAACTGATAGTCTCGAACAAAGCAGAAGTCGAAGATGTTAGCTTTAGTGGACCGCTTAATGATTTGATTTTAATTGCGGGCCGTAAAGAAGACCCTGATACTCTGTTTTTTCAACGTCGCCTTAAGATTGAAGGTGATACAGAGCTTGGTCTTGAAGTAAAAAACTTAATGGATAGTGTTGATCTTGATTCATTACCAAAACCTTTAAACCAAGCATTAATGTCGTTGGCCAACTTTGTCCAACAAGGCTTGCAAAAGCCTGAAATAAAAGAGACGATAAATGCTTATTAGAACTGAAGCTCCAGCGGATATTTTAACCATTGATAGATTGGTTCGAGAGACATTTGAAACGGAAGCAGAAGCTCGATTAGTGATGTCTTTACGTGAAAATAGTCATTTAACACTTTCTTTAGTTGCCTGTACAGATGAAGGTGAAGTAGTCGGTCATTGTCTTTTTAGTCCTGTTACCTTAAATGGTGAAGATCTTCATTGGCAGGGATTAGCTCCTTTATGCGTAAAAAAGGAATTTGAAAAGCAAGGTATTGCTCAATCTTTGGTGACTGAAGGATTAGAAACTCTCGCAGAGCTTGGTTATCCAGTGTCTGTGGTATTAGGTGATCCTGCTTATTATCATCGTTTTGGTTTTGAGCCAGCGAATAAATACGGTATGAAGTGCAAGTGGGAAGAAACTGAAAGTGCGTTTATGATAAAAGCTTGTGCATCAGAGTTTCTTGAAGGAAAACACGGCTTGATTGAGTATTGCTTTGAGTTTGACTCGTTGTAATTTTTGAATCATATGTATTAGATTAATGCTTATTACCATTAATAAGCATTTATTATTACGGCTTTATTTTATTTATCTATATGCATATTTAAAGCACATCAAGTAGCATCAACTCTATAATATTGATAATATCCGTTACCTTAAATTGACAGGTGAATCAATATGCCACAGCAAGCGTTACAGTTTTTAAATGAAATGGATATTTCAGTTTGGCAAGTACGTCAAACACAATATTTTCCAACATTAGAAGCAAATACGCTCTCTGTGCCTAAAACTTGTCAGTTATTATTTATTGCTCCTGCCATTCCAACAGATCGTGATGCTTTTCTATTTGGAAAAGTGCTTGCGAGTATGAAGTTGATTCCAGAGCAGGCGCTATTTCTTCCTTCTGAGTCGTTAGAGTATTTAGGCGAGCATCATTTAACATGGTGTTGGTTTTCTGGTGTAGCACCTACTGAATTGGAAGGGGTTAGAGCATTAAGCTCCCCGCTTCTTTCTGAAATGCATACAAATACTCAATCACGACGTGATTTATGGCGACAGATTTGTTCTTATGACCATTAATATTCAACCTATTTCAGATACACATCTTGATGATATTTGGCGAATAGAGAGAGCCGCACATTCTCACCCTTGGGCAGAGTCGATGATCCGTGACCTAAATAGTCGCTGTGCACAACATCGAGTGATGCTAGATAATGATCAAGTTGTGGGTTACTTCTACGCTCAAAACGTAGTAGGTGAAGTGACTTTGCTTAATGTGGCTATTGATCCTGCATATCAACGGAAAGGATTTGGTCGTAAATTGACTGAGTTTTTTATTGATATGTGTATGGAGCAAAGTGCTGAGTCAGCTTGGCTTGAAGTACGTGAAAGTAATGTTAAAGCGATTTCTTTATATGAATCTGAAGGGTTTAATGAAGTGACTCGACGCCACGATTACTACCCAACGACTAATGGTAAAGAAGACGCGATTATCATGAGTTATATATTCTTTTAATTCGGCGCTTTAGATAATGAACGTCTTTGAGTATAATCTCGCCTAATTACATCCTTTCTGAAATCTTACAGGATTATCAACGCTTATGTCTTTTTTACAAGAAGTGGGTAAACGCAGAACGTTTGCCATCATTTCTCACCCGGATGCGGGTAAAACAACCATTACTGAAAAAGTATTATTATTCGGAAACGCTATTCAAAAAGCGGGTACGGTAAAAGGTCGTGGTTCAAACCAGCACGCAAAATCAGACTGGATGGAAATGGAAAAAGAACGTGGTATCTCGGTAACTACGTCGGTAATGCAATTTCCATTTAACGGTTGTCTTGTTAACCTTCTTGATACTCCTGGACACGAAGATTTCTCGGAAGATACTTACCGTACATTAACAGCGGTAGATTCATGTCTAATGGTTATCGATGCAGCTAAAGGTGTCGAAGACCGTACTCGTAAACTAATGGAAGTAACACGCTTACGTGATACGCCAATCGTTACGTTTATGAATAAATTAGACCGTGAAGTACGTGACCCAATGGAAGTACTTGATGAAGTAGAAAGCGAGCTAGGTATGGCTTGTGCTCCTATTTCATGGCCTATTGGTTGTGGTAAAGAATTTAAAGGTGTTTATCACATTCACCGCGATGAAACGATCTTATATGAATCAGGCCATGGCCATGAGATCCAAGAAGTTCGCACCATTAAAGGCTTAGATAACCCAGAACTAGATAGTGCTGTTGGTACTGAACTGGCTGCAAGTGTACGTGAAGAGTTAGAACTTGTTATTGGCGCATGCCCTGAGTTTGATCTTGAATTATTCTTAGCGGGTGAGCTAACGCCAGTTTATTTTGGTACCGCATTAGGTAACTTTGGTGTTGACCATATGCTAGAAGGCTTAACTGAGTGGGCTCCAGCACCGCAAACTCGTGAAGCTGTAGAGCGTTCAGTTGAAGCAACAGAAGAAAAGTTTTCAGGTTTTGTATTTAAGATCCAAGCAAACATGGATCCTAAACACCGTGACCGTATTGCTTTCATGCGTATCGTATCAGGTACTTATACGCAAAGCATGAAAATGAATCACGTACGTACAGGTAAAAACGTCAGTATTTCTGATGCGGTAACCTTTATGGCGGGTGATCGTGCTCGTGCTGAAACGGCTTATGCGGGTGATATCATTGGTTTGCATAACCACGGTACGATTCAAATTGGTGATACCTTCACGCAAGGTGAAAACTTGAAGTTCTCAGGTATTCCAAACTTTGCCCCTGAATTATTCCGTCGTATCCGACTAAAAGATCCACTAAAGCAAAAACAATTGCTTAAAGGTCTTGTTCAGCTTTCTGAAGAAGGCGCGGTACAAGTATTCCGTCCGCTACAAAACAACGATCTTATTGTTGGTGCGGTAGGTGTGCTTCAATTTGACGTGGTTGTTTCTCGTTTGAAATCTGAATATAACGTTGAAGCTATTTACGAAGGCATTAGTGTAGCAACAGCACGTTGGGTTGAGTGCTCTGACGGTAAGATGTTAGATGACTTCCAACGTAAAAACCAAACTAACCTCGCTTTAGATGGTGGTAATAACTTAACGTATATTGCGCCAACAATGGTTAATTTGAATTTGGCATCAGAACGTTTCCCTGATGTTCAATTCAGAGCAACTCGTGAACACTAATAGAGTGTTTATCAAATAAATGAAACGGAGTCTTAGCGGGCTCCGTTTTTGTATCTATAGTTTAGTTAGTCGATGTTTTTAGTTTTTTGAATTTAGAAGGTTACTTATGTGGAAAATAATTAAACAATGGATTAAAAAATATGATGCATGGTGCACATCTCTTGGATTAACGCCTGAAAATAAACGCAGTTGTGTTCCATATAAGAAAGAAGGTGAATAATGTCATTTGAATTTATTGACTCTCATTGTCACTTGGATTTTTCTCCTTTTTCTGGAAATGAAGCGTATTACCTTCAAAAAGCTCAAGCGAAAGGCATCAGTAAATTTATAGTTCCTAGTGTTAATCAATTCAATTGGGCTAAAGTTGTCTCCTTATCGGAGCAACATGAATCGATTTATTATGCTTTAGGCATTCACCCTCTTTTTATTTCAAGTGATCATCAAGCAGAAGTGACTTCTTTAAAGCAATTTGTTAGCGAGCATAGAGGTAAGTGTGTTGCCATTGGGGAGTGCGGCTTGGATTTTTGGGATAAAGAAAGCAATCGAGATGTTCAAATTGATGTATTTCGAGAGCAATGCTTTTTAGCCAAAAACCACCAACTTCCCTTAATTATCCACAGTCGAAAAAGTCATGATCATGTATTAAAAATATTGCGAGAAATAAAGCCAGAGAAAGGCGGTGTTATCCATGGTTTTAGTGGCAGCCTTCAGCAAGCAGAGCAATTTATTCGTTTGGGTTTTTACATTGGTGTTGGTGGTGTGATCAGTTATGAGAGAGCAATTAAGACAAAAAATGCGATATCTAAGATCCCTCTTGAGAAAATTTTATTAGAAACAGACTCGCCTGACATGCCATTAAATGGATTTCAAGGAGAGGTAAATACGCCAGATAATGTCGTAAATTTGTTCGAATATTTATCTGTGATTAGAAAAGAACCTAAGCAAACGATTGCAAATATTGTTTATAAAAATACCACCTCTTTGTTTTCAATTTGAGTTAATAGTCATTACTTTAGGTGCAATTGATGAATATTTAGAATTCAACTAGTGATAAAGCTCACAATTATGAGTGAATGCATGATGTATGTACGACGAATATGTGACAACAGCATTACTTTCTTGGTGGTTCAATGAGTATAATCGCCCCCGCTAATTTGAAACACGCCAACAAATAATTTAGGGAAAACTTTAACTATGAGCCTGCTAATGAGTTTGGTTGGGATCGTAGTACTGCTAGGTATAGCTGTACTTCTTTCTGACAACCGCAAAGCAATTAATTTACGTACTGTGGGTGGTGCATTTGCTATCCAATTCTTCCTTGGCGCATTTGTACTTTATGTACCTGTGGGTCGTGATGTACTTTACGGTGCATCTGAAGCCGTTGCGAATGTAATCAACTATGGTAACCAAGGTATCGAATTCTTATTCGGTGGCCTAGTATCAGGTAAAATGTTTGAAGTATTTGGTGGCGGCGGTTTCGTATTCGCACTACGTGTACTTCCTGTAATCGTATTCTTCGCTTCACTAACAGCGGTTCTTTACTACTTAGGCATCATGCAAGTAGTTATTAACTTCCTAGGTGGCGCGCTACAAAAAGGACTTGGCACATCTCGTGCGGAATCACTGTCTGCAACAGCAAACATTTTTGTTGGTCAAACTGAAGCACCTCTAGTTGTGCGTCCGTTTGTGCCAAAAATGACTCAATCTGAGCTATTTGCAGTAATGTGTGGTGGTCTAGCTTCTGTGGCTGGTGGTGTACTTGCAGGTTATGCTTCTATGGGCGTGCCTCTAGAATACCTAATTGCAGCATCATTCATGGCTGCACCTGGTGGTCTTCTATTTGCTAAAATTATCAAACCAGAGACTGAAGAGCCAATTGAGCAACTTGATGCACTTGAGAACACTGGCGACGATAAACCAGCTAACGTTATCGATGCAGCAGCTGCTGGTGCGGCAACTGGTATGCAACTTGCGTTAAACGTAGGTGCAATGCTTCTTGCTTTCATCGGTCTAATCGCTCTAATCAACGGTATCTTAGGTGGTATTGGTGGTTGGTTCGGTATGCCAGAAATTACGTTAGAGCTTATTCTTGGTTACGTATTTGCTCCACTTGCATTCCTTATCGGTGTACCGTGGGAAGAAGCAACAATCGCAGGTTCTTTCTTAGGTCAAAAATTAGTAGTTAACGAATTCGTTGCTTACTTAAACTTTGCACCATACCTAGCTGAAGGCGCTGAAGTTGTTCTTTCTGAGAAAACAAAAGCAATCATTTCATTCGCACTATGTGGTTTTGCTAACTTATCTTCTGTAGCAATTCTTCTTGGTGGTCTTGGTAGCCTTGCACCAGAACGTCGTCATGACATCGCTAAGATGGGTATGAAAGCCGTTGCTGCTGGTACACTGTCTAACCTAATGTCTGCAACAATTGCAGGCCTATTCTTATCTATGTAATTTTATAGAATAATATAGATAGACAATTAAAAACCCGCATTTATTGCGGGTTTTTTTGTACCTGTTAGAAAATTTAAATTTGTGATGAAAAAATGAATCAATTTCACATTTTTTATGTAAAAAGATTGAGATGCAAACCGATTGCGTTACCAGAGAAAAACAATACCTAATTATTATATTGATATAATGAATCCATAATAAAAAAACAAATAGCTAGGTTTGGAAAATAAACTATGGTTAATGCATACACATAAAGAAAAGTTGAGAGTAAATTATGAATGAAGTTCTATTGTCTATCTTTGCAGGTTTAATTGTTGGCGTTGTTTTTTCAGCAATTAAATTACCAATTCCAGCTCCACCAGTATTATCAGGCGTAATGGGGATCGTCGGTGTTTACGTTGGTGCTGTTGGCTATCAATGGATTATTGAGCGTTTCTTTTCGTAATATCAGTGTGTTTATATGGAAACATGGTTTCACTAGTGCCTCTAAAGAAGTATTGATAAGATGAACCATGTTTCAACGGTGTCTCATGATGAGACGTTAGAGCGGTACTCATTCATTATATTGAAGTAAGTACTGGCGGCAAAATGGATATTGATTGGGCGTTATGCGCTCAAGTCTTCAAGGAATCAAGTCCGCTCATTTGCTGTTGAACTTAATATATGAACAGCAAAACTATCAAAAAATTTATTCTATTTTGGAGATAACAATGAGCGATTTAAAAGCAGCGGCACTACGTGCATTAAAATTAATGGATTTAACGACGCTTAATGATAACGACACAGATGAAGCGGTAATTGCATTATGTAAGAATGCAAAATCAGCAGTAGGTAATACAGCAGCAGTTTGTATTTACCCACGCTTCGTTCCTATCGCTAAGAAAACGCTGCGCGAACAAGGTACACCAGAAGTACGCATTGCAACAGTAACTAACTTCCCACATGGTAATGATGATATTGCTATCGCCGTTGCTGAAACTAAAGCAGCAGTCGCTTACGGTGCTGATGAAGTTGATGTGGTATTCCCATACCGCGCATTGATGGCTGGTGACGAAACTGTAGGTTTTGAACTAGTGAAGCAATGTAAGGAAGCATGTGGTGATATTCTTCTTAAAGTAATCATTGAAACGGGTGAACTAAAAGAAGAAGCGTTAATCAAGAAAGCATCTCAAATTTGTATCGAAGCAGGCGCTAACTTTATTAAAACATCAACAGGTAAAGTACCTGTTAATGCAACACCTGAATATGCACGCATGATGCTAGAAGTTATCCGTGATATGGACGTAGCTAAAACAGTTGGCTTTAAGCCTGCTGGCGGTGTTCGTACTGCTGAAGATGCGCAAGCATACCTAGCAATGGCTGATGATATTTTAGGTGGCGATTGGGCTGATAACATGCACTACCGTTTTGGTGCATCAAGCCTATTAACTAATCTTTTAAATACATTAGAAGTAACAGAAGAAACTGCAGATCCAACTGCATACTAGTTTCTTGTTACTCGGTTTATAAGTAAGAAATAAATCGACTTAGATGAGGCATTACCGCCTCATCTACCTCAACCCTACCTATTTTAATTACCCAACCAAGATTGGGGAGGCACTAATGTATCTACCACAAGAGATTATTCGCAGAAAACGCGACAATAAAGTACTAACAACTGAAGAAATTAACTTTTTTATTCAAGGTGTTGCAAAAAATACCGTATCTGAAGGTCAAATTGCAGCATTTGCAATGGCGATTTACTTTAATGAAATGACAATGCCTGAGCGTATAGCATTAACATGTGCAATGCGTGATTCAGGAATGGTAATTGATTGGAGTCACATGAACTTTGATGGCCCAATTGTTGATAAGCATTCAACTGGTGGCGTTGGTGACGTGACCTCATTGATGCTTGGTCCTATGGTGGCTGCGTGTGGTGGTTATGTTCCAATGATCTCTGGCCGTGGCTTAGGACATACAGGCGGTACTCTGGATAAACTTGAATCTATTGCTGGTTACAACATTATGCCAAGCAATGAGATTTTTGGAAAAGTAACTAAAGAAGCTGGTGTGGCGATTATTGGTCAAACAGGTGATTTAGCACCGGCTGATAAACGTGTGTATGCGACTCGTGATGTAACGGCAACGGTTGATAACATCTCACTAATTACCGCATCTATCCTGTCTAAAAAACTAGCAGCAGGTTTAGACTCGTTAGTAATGGATGTTAAAGTAGGCTCTGGTGCATTTATGCCAACTTACGAAGCATCAGAAGAGTTAGCAAAATCGATAGTTGCAGTAGCAAACGGTGCAGGAACTAAGACAACAGCACTACTTACTGATATGAACCAAGTATTGGCCTCTACAGCCGGTAATGCATTAGAAGTACGTGAAGCGATTCGTTTCTTAACTGGCGAATATCGTAACCCTCGTTTATACGAAGTAACGATGGCACTATGTGCTGAGATGCTAGTCATTGCTAACTTAGCAAAAGATGAAAAAGAAGCTCGAGCTAAATTACAGACGGTATTAGATAATGGCAAAGCAGCAGAATGCTTTGGTAAAATGGTATTTGGTCTTGGTGGTCCAAGTGACATTATTGAAAATTACGATAACCACTTAGAAAGCGCACAAATTATTAAACCTGTATTTGCAGATAAAGCCGGTTTTGTTAATGCAATGGATACTCGTGATTTGGGTATGGCAGTTGTAGGTATGGGCGGTGGCCGTCGTGTTGCAACCGATACTATTGATTATGCGGTTGGTTTAAGTGATATGATCCGCCTTGGTCAAACAGCAGATACAGAACAACCACTAGCGATGATCCATGCTCGCAGTGAAGAACAATGGCAACAAGCCGCGGATGCTGTAAAAGCAGCAATCGTGATTAGTGATGAACAACCAGAAATGACTCCGGAAGTTTATCGCAAAATTCGCCCTGAAGATGTGTAAGGAAGAAAACATGAAACGTGCAATAATTTTAGTACTAGATTCATTTGGTATCGGTGCCGCAGGCGACGCTGAAAAATTTGGCGATGTAGGTTCAGATACTATGGGTCATATTGCTGAGCAGTGTGATAAAGGCCTAGCTGACAACAGTAATCGTCAAGGACCTTTAACTCTTCCAAACCTTTCTAAACTTGGTTTAGCGATGGCGGGTAAAGAATCAACAGGTCAATTTGCAGCAGGTTTAGATGCGAACGCAGAGATCATTGGTGCTTACGGTCATGCGGCTGAATTGTCTTCAGGTAAAGATACGCCTTCAGGTCACTGGGAAATCGCCGGTGTTCCAGTATTGTTTGATTGGGGTTACTTTTCTGATAAAACAAACAGCTTCCCTAAAGAACTGACTGATCGCATTCTTGCTCGTGCAAATCTTTCTGGTTACCTAGGTAACTGCCATGCATCAGGAACTCAAGTACTTGATGATCTGGGTGAAGAGCACATGAAAACAGGCATGCCTATTTTCTATACCTCTGCTGATTCAGTATTCCAAATTGCCTGTCATGAAGAGACATTTGGTTTAGATAATTTGCTAACGCTTTGTCAGATTGCTCGTGAAGAGCTTGCTGATTACAACATTGGCCGTGTAATTGCGCGTCCATTTGTAGGTGAAGGCAAAGGTAAATTTGAGCGTACAGGTAATCGTCGTGATTTATCACTAGAGCCACCAGCAATTACCGTGCTGCAAAAATTAGTTGAAGAGAAGAATGGCCACGTTCATTCAATTGGCAAGATCTCTGATATTTACGCAGGTTGCGGTATTACTCAAAAAACCAAAGCGACAGGTATTCCTGCGTTGTTTGATGCGACTAAAGACGCGATTGAAACGGCAGGTGATAACACTATCGTATTTACTAACTTTGTCGATTTTGATTCAGCGTATGGTCATCGTCGCGATGTGGCAGGTTATGCCGCAGCATTAGAATATTTTGATGGTCGTCTTCCTGAGATCATGGATATGTTAAAAGAAGATGATATTCTGATCCTAACGGCTGATCACGGTTGTGATCCAACATGGCCAGGAACCGATCATACACGTGAACATATTCCTGTTATTGTTTATGGTCATAAAGTACCTGCTGGCTCATTAGGGCGTCGTGAGACATTTGCAGATATTGGTCAAACCTTAGCAGAGTACTTTGAAACCTCTGATATGGAATATGGAAAATCTTTCCTATAAAAAATAATAAGCAGTAGAGCTCGCTCTGCTGCTTTTTTTCTATTTAAAGTTAAAAGAAAGGATACAAATTATGGCTACTCCACATATTAATGCTGAGATGGGTGATTTTGCAGACGTAGTACTGATGCCTGGAGACCCTATTCGTGCAAAATACATTGCAGAGACTTTTCTTGATGATGTAGTTCAAGTGTGTGACGTTCGTAATATGTACGGCTTTACAGGTACTTATAAAGGACGCAAAATCTCAGTAATGGGCCATGGTATGGGTATTCCATCATGCTCTATTTACATGACTGAATTAATTAAAGATTTTGGCGTTAAAAAAGTGATCCGTGTTGGTAGTTGTGGTGCTGTTAATGATGGAATCAAATTACGTGATGTTGTGATTGGTATGGGTGCATGTACTGACTCAAAGGTTAATCGTATTCGTTTTAAAGACCATGATTTTGCTGCGATTGCTGATTATGAAATGGTTCGTAATGCAGAGTTAGCAGCTCAAGCACGTGGTATCGATGTAAAAGTGGGTAACCTTTTCTCTGCTGAGTTGTTCTACACGCCAGATCCAAGCATGTTTGATTTACTAGATAAATACGGTGTTGTAGGCGTCGAGATGGAAGCTGCGGGTATGTACGGTGTTGCTGCTGAATACGGTGCAAAAGCATTAGCAATCTGTACTGTATCTGATCATATTAAAACTGGTGAGCAAACAACATCAGATGAGCGTGCAACAACATTTGATGAAATGATGTTAATTGCTCTTGATTCAGTCTTACTTGGCGACAAGTAATGTTTAGATAGAATCTAAGTAGCAATAGTTAGAAATAAAAAAGGCGATGAGGATAAGTTCATCGCCTTTTTTTATGATTTCCCACCAAATAAGTTAGTAATTGGTGGTTTAGCTGATTTTTTCTTTTTACGTAGTAAAGCCATAATTAGCATTCCAGAGACAAGACTGATTGCCAGCATACCAAACATCAAACGGTCACTTTTACGATAGTGGTGATTAGCAAATCCTGTCAGTGTTGATTTCTCAAAGGTAATTCTTAAAAAACCCATTAAATGATTATTTTTTATGATTGGCTCTATTAATTGTTGGCGGCCAATACCATCGATAGAAAGCGGGGTGTTTAATCCTGTAATCTGAGAGGCGGTAAGCGCATTGTCACTTTTGGCTAAAATACCGCCTTCTGCATCATAAATCGTCGCATCAAACACTAATGATTCGTTAGCTAAATTATTGGTAAGTTGCAGTAAGCCTTCATGATTATCTTGCTTAATATTATCAATAGAAAAAAGTGCAGCTTGGCGTACCATAATCCGACTTAAGTCTTGTAATTGTTTATTTTGAATCACTTGGTTGCTGTCACTGATCACCGTACTATTGATTAGAATAAAGTAACTAAATGCCATAAGAGAAAGTAGCATTAGACCTTTGATAGCAAAATTTTGAGATAGCATCGCGAATACCACTGAAATTAGAATGAAGGAATTATACTCAATTTAAATAAAAATAGCAGTTTATGTCGTTTTAGCCTTGCTCATCTGAGCTGCAATCGGTATTTTTAAATTAGGATTAGTAAGGATACATATCATGGATACGATAACCCCACTCTCGATTAAGAAACATATAACACTTGTTAGCCGATTTATTACTTCGGTGACGACTTCTCAATTAGATATAAAATCAGTAGGTTGGATAATCTACGGCTCACATCTTTCTCCTCTTCATTTTAAAGATATAGATTTCTTTGTTGGAACTGATACCGAAATAGTTCGTACTTGGAAAGTTGGATCGTATGAAGTTGCTGCAATTGCTGGTGAACTCACACCAGAACATAAAATAATTATTGATGAACTTGGCTTAGATTATGCTGAAATAAAGAATATTCCAGATTTATCGAAACCTGGGGTCATTTTATTTGATATGGATTCTACGGCTATTGAAATCGAATGTATCGATGAAATAGCTATATTAGCAGGTGTTGGCAAGCAAGTATCAGAAGTCACAGAACGAGCAATGCAGGGTGAACTCGATTTTAAAGAAAGTTTACTTCAACGTGTAGGAAGCTTGGCTGGTGCAGATGAAGCGATCCTTGCTAAAGTTAAATCTGAACTTCCTTTTATGCCTGAAATTAGAGAACTGGTCGCAACGATGCAGAAGTATGGTTGGAAAGCCGCAATTGCTTCTGGCGGGTTTACTTATTTTTCCGATTATCTAAAAGACGAATTAAATTTAGTACACGCACAATCCAATCAACTTGAAATCCTTGATGGAAAGCTGACAGGGAAAGTTATTGGAGACATTGTTAGTGCTGAAACAAAAGCAGAGATCTTAGTTGAATTAGCTGATAAGTATGACGTTGAGATCAGCAATACGGTCGCCGTTGGTGATGGTGCTAATGATCTGGTAATGATGGAGGCTGCAGGTCTTGGTATTGCCTATCATGCTAAACCTAAAGTTCAACAGCAAGCTCAAGCTGCTATTCGTCATGCTGATTTAGGTGGGGTTGTTTGTATTCTTTCTGCCTCGTTATTATTGAATAAAAAATTGAGTTGGTAGTAATGAAGAAACTAAAGCTCATGTTTTATGAGCTTTAGTAAATATGAACGTTTAAATTTACCCAAGCTCTAAACGAATAAGAACTTCATCTGTGATATCGGCTATTTCACCACACCCTACAATGCTTGATAGCTCATCTTCTAACGCTCTAGCATAGTGAATAGCTGATTGAGCAAGTTGGCTTAATTCAATTTCAGAAGTGGTAGATAAAGCATTTTTCACCGCTGTCGTTGTTACGCGAATAGCTAAGAATTCGCCATGTTCCCTTGCTTTTCTAATAAAGGTTAAACGATCATTATAAGAGGAAAACTCTTGTAACATTCGCGTTAAAATTGAACGTATCTTCCCTTCTTTAATGACTATTGCGATGTAGATCTCATGATGCTGAGAGCTATTTTTTGTTGAGGAGCGTATTGGGTCTACGAGCAATTGTTGTACTCGAGATTTAAAAATAGGCTCTAAATTTAAACTGTCATTATCCCCTAAATGCTGCCAAATTTTATTTAATCGACTTAGTGGAAAGTTTACACCAATATAACGAGGCCTAATTTTATGATTATCTTTTTCAATAAAAAATGGACTTGTTGTTAATTTATTAAGTAATAATTGATGCATTATCCTTAGCATATCCATTGATGGTAATTGTTCATAATCAATCGAAAGCTTTTCACGGTTGTGCTCAATTAGACGGCCTAAGAAAGCCTTACTCTTTTGGTTGTGTAAACTATCTTGGAGCTGTAACTGAACATTTAACCCGTTAGCATCTATCTTGAGTACATGATAAGTAATACGACTTAGTGGTGTATTTTTATCTAAATTTTGAAGATCATCAAACGTGATGCTCACATCGGATTTTTTGGTTAACTGCACTGGTTTACTTAGACTAATAGATAGCCCGTTAGTTGAAATATCTATGGTTTTTCCAATGATCCCTTCTTGAGTGGCTGGATGGGATAAAGTCACCGATGTTTCGTAATTAAATCTTGGTTCAGCTCGACGAGGAGCAGAATCAAAATAAAGAGAGTGAGCTGAGTTATTTGATGTTAGTGGATGGCGGTATGGGTTTAATGCTTTTGCAGAAAGATTTGGTTTATCTGTTAATAAGTAATCTTTTTGAGTTTCAGGTAAACTGATCTCGGTTAAGATCCCCATATGAGTCATCGTTGAAAGTACACCTTCCATCTCAGGAGCAACTGTTAAAAGTCGTTCTTTATCGTCTTTATTTAATTCAAATAAAGACAGTCGAATTACTTTCCAACTTTTTCTTTTCGCACCAATACGCCAAAATAGTTGTCTCTCTTCTTGAGTTCCTTCTGATGACATCATTGAATAGAAGAGCTCTTTGTCTTCGTGATCGTGCTTAAATGTATAAAAATGAGTGCGACTGGCTTTTAATCCAGGTTTGATTAAAAACTGCATACGGTCAGGTTTAAATAGATGATTAATAACCAGTTGGTTTTTTTCATCGTGCCAATGTTTCCATAATGCTTCATTATGATCAGTAATGACTGCATATTTTAGGGTGTCATTAGAGAAAAATAGAGGAATATTGGTGGTATGTTTTAAAAAACAGTGCTCATAACCTTGAGTTCTCGAACGAACTATTTGGTCCTTTTGATCATGTAGTGTTCGGCGCTTAGTTTTATTTAATTTTTCGTCAATAGCGGTAGCAATGATATCGTGATTCGCTTCCATTTTAAGGCGAAGCCAACGGTAGCTGTCATTTTCGTCACTGTCGTGAACACCAAGTATACGATAAGGGAAATCGCCATTAAGCTCCTTAATACCAGTATCTTTAGCAAGACTTGGAAAGCTAACTTGAATAATCTGCCCTAAGCCATATTCAAAAGCTGTTGGTACTTTGATACGAGCACCAGAAGATGATAAATCACTGCTTGTACCGTGAATCAGGCTACCATTAGGTAATAGAACAGCGACCTGAGTTGACATTCGTAAGCGGTTTTCACTACGTGTGAGATAGTGACCAAATCGAATTAATTTAGTATTAAATGGGCTGCTTTCTTTTGTATCACCTGATGCAATGATGATGTTTTTATTTTTATGTAGAACACGAAAATTATTTCGGGTGTTAGTTAATGCTTCCCATACACCTTCGGTATAGCTTCCAAAACGTTTGATACTTTTATGATAGGTATTGATGGCAACATCATCTAGCCAATGATTGTATCCATCTAAGTCGTATTGATGACATTCACCTTTCACGCGGCCACGTAAATCAATGGCTTTGGTGCAAGGTGTCATTATACGTTTCAGCTCAATTTTAACAATCAAGTGAACAGAAGGGTGTTCATTAGCCATGACTTGTTCGCAAACCAATTCAAAATCAGGTTCGCCAAAAACAGGGATGAGTTGCTCTACGTAGCTTTGATATTCTTCTTGCTGCATGATTTCTGGTACAGTAATGACAATCTAATGGGTTTATCGGCAGATTTGCTAAAATATTTAACGCTATACGTTAAATAGTAATCCCCTTCACTTTAATAACATTTTATCTCGGTGATATATGGCAAAAGCAAAACGTGCCTACGTATGTAATGATTGTGGGGCAGACTTCCCTCGTTGGCAAGGGCAGTGTAGTGCTTGTGGGGCATGGAACACGATAACAGAAGTTCGATTAGCTG
Organism: Aliivibrio wodanis; assembly: GCA_000953695.1. GTDB lineage: Bacteria > Pseudomonadota > Gammaproteobacteria > Enterobacterales > Vibrionaceae > Aliivibrio > Aliivibrio wodanis. The sequence goes on from LN554846.1 coordinate 604,389, forward strand.
CTTCGCCTCAAGTTGCTAGGAATGAACGTTTAACCGGTGGTTATGCTGGTTCAGCCACTGAGTCAGAAGTACAGTCTTTATCAAGTATTGATTTGCAAGAAGTTCCTAGGTTTAGTACTACGTTTAAAGAGTTCGATCGTGTTTTGGGTGGTGGTATTGTACCTGGAGCCGCTATTTTAATTGGTGGTAATCCCGGAGCAGGAAAATCAACGTTATTGTTACAAACGATGTGTCGATTAGCTGCTGAAATGCCAACGTTATACGTTACGGGAGAAGAATCTTTACAACAAGTTGCGATGAGAGCATCACGCCTTGGTTTGCCAAAAGATAATTTAAAGATGCTTTCTGAAACAAGTATTGACCGAATTTGTCAAATTGCAGAAAAAGAAAAGCCTAAGATTATGGTGATCGATTCAATTCAGGTAATGCATGTTGATGATGTACAGTCTTCTCCTGGCAGTGTCTCTCAGGTGAGAGAATCAGCAACCACATTAACGCGTTATGCAAAGCAGAATAATGTGTCTATATTTCTTGTTGGGCATGTGACGAAAGATGGTTCACTTGCTGGGCCAAAAGTACTGGAACACATTATTGACTGTTCAGTACTACTTGATGGCAGTGCCGATAGTCGCTTTAGAACATTACGCTGCAATAAAAACCGATTTGGTGCAGTAAATGAACTGGGTGTGTTTGCGATGACAGGGCAGGGGCTTAAAGAAGTTAATAACCCATCAGCTATTTTCTTGTCTCGTGGCGAGGAGGAAACTTCTGGTAGCTCTGTTATGGTGGTATGGGAAGGGACTCGACCTTTATTAGTAGAAATTCAAGCGTTAGTCGATTACTCCCAATTATCAAATCCGCGTCGAGTGTCGGTTGGCTTGGATCAAAATAGATTATCTATGTTACTGGCAGTGCTGCATAAGCATGGTGGGTTACAAATGGCAGACCAAGATGTATTTGTAAACGTCGTTGGTGGTGTCAAAGTTGCTGAAACCAGTGCCGATTTAGCATTAATAATGGCGCTTCTGTCTAGTTTTAAAGACCGTCCATTACCCAAAGATGTGGTGGTATTTGGTGAAGTAGGTTTAGCTGGCGAAATCCGTCCTGTACCTAGCGGCCAAGAGCGATTGATGGAAGCCTATAAACATGGATTTAAACGTGCAATTGTACCCGCGGCAAATATGCCTAAAGGTGGTATTGAAGGCATGCAAATACATGGTGTAAAGAAATTATCAGAAGCAATTGATGCCTTTGATGAGCTATAAACGACAATAATTGTGGATTTACACTATTCTTTGTATTTGAAATTGTGTAAATTCGACTATAATTTGCAACAGCAGAAAGTAAGCAGAGCCAAATTGGGCTAAATTCTATCCAAAAATAGAACAAAGCATATACCAATTGACAGTTTGTGTTATACTCTGCGCGCATTTTCTATCCTATTAATAGAGTAAAACAATGACTGATTTATCTAAATACAGAAATATTGGTATTTTCGCGCACGTTGATGCGGGTAAAACTACCACAACTGAGCGTATCCTAAAACTTACTGGTACTATCCACAAAACTGGTGAAGTTCATGACGGCGAATCTACGACTGACTTCATGGAACAGGAAGCTGAGCGCGGAATTACTATCCAGTCAGCAGCTGTAAGTTGTTTCTGGAACGATCACCGTTTTAACGTTATCGATACTCCTGGACACGTTGACTTCACAGTTGAAGTTTACCGTTCTCTTAAAGTACTTGACGGTGGTATCGGTGTATTCTGTGGTTCTGGTGGTGTTGAACCTCAATCAGAAACTAACTGGCGTTACGCGAACGAATCAGAAGTTGCACGTATTATCTTCGTTAACAAACTAGACCGTATGGGCGCTGACTTCTTCCGTGTTGTTAAGCAAACTCAAGACGTACTAGGTGCTAACCCACTAGTTATGGTTCTTCCTATCGGTATCGAAGACGATTTCGTTGGTGTTGTTGACCTTCTAACTCGTAAAGCATATGTTTGGGACGAAACTGGTCTTCCAGAAAACTACGAAATCACTGATATCCCTGCGGATATGGTTGATCAAGTAGAAGAATACCGTGAGATGCTAGTTGAGACTGCTGTAGAGCAAGACGACGACCTAATGGAAGCTTACATGGAAGGCGAAGAGCCAACTATTGAGCAACTAAAAGTATGTATCCGTAAGGGTACTCGCACAATGGATTTCTTCCCAGCTTACTGTGGTTCTGCGTTTAAGAACAAAGGTATGCAACTAATCCTTGATGCTGTTGTTGATTACCTACCTTCTCCAACTGAAGTTGATCCACAACCTCTAATGGATGAAGAAGGCGCAGAAACTGGCGAACACGCTATCGTTTCTACAGAAGAAACATTTAAAGCACTAGCATTCAAAATCATGGATGACCGTTTTGGTGCACTAACGTTCGTACGTATTTACTCTGGTAAACTGAACAAGGGTGATACTATCCTTAACTCGTTCACTGGTAAAACTGAGCGTGTTGGCCGTATGGTTGAGATGCAAGCTGATGAACGTAAAGAACTAACTAGCGCACAAGCTGGTGATATCATCGCTATCGTTGGTATGAAAAACGTTCAAACTGGTCACACTCTATGTGATCCTAAGCATTCAGTAACACTTGAGCCAATGGTATTCCCTGTACCTGTAATCTCTATCGCAGTAACGCCTAAAGATAAAGGCGGTTCTGAGAAAATGGGTATTGCTATCGGTAAAATGGTTGCAGAAGATCCATCTTTCCAAGTTGAAACTGACGAAGAAACTGGTGAAACAATCCTTAAAGGTATGGGTGAACTTCACCTAGACATTAAGGTTGATATCCTTAAGCGTACATACGGTGTAGACCTTACTGTTGGTCAACCTCAAGTTGCTTACCGTGAAACTATTACTCAACCTGTTGAAGATAGCTACACGCATAAGAAACAATCTGGTGGTTCTGGTCAGTTCGGTAAGATCGACTACGTTATGAAGCCAGGTGAAGTTGGTTCAGGTTTCTCGTTCAAGTCTTCTGTTGTGGGCGGTAACGTTCCTAAAGAATTCTGGCCTGCAATCGAGAAAGGCTTCAAAGGCATGATGGATACTGGTGTTCTTGCTGGTTTCCCTGTTCTTGATGTTGAAATCGAACTAATTGATGGTGGTTTCCACGCAGTCGATTCATCTGCAGTAGCATTTGAAATCGCAGCGAAAGGCGCATTCCGTCAATCTATGCCAAAAGCTGGTGCTCAACTTCTAGAACCAATCATGGCTGTAGACGTATTTACTCCAGATGATCACGTTGGTGATGTAATCGGTGACCTTAACCGTCGTCGTGGCATGATCAAAGACCAAATGGCTGGCGTAACTGGTGTTCGTGTTAAAGCTGACATCCCTCTTTCAGAAATGTTTGGTTACATCGGTTCACTACGTACAATGACTTCTGGTCGTGGTCAGTTCTCTATGGAGTTCTCTCACTACGCACCTTGTCCAATGAACGTAGCAGAGCAAGTAATTGCTGACGTTAAAGAAGCTAACGCTAAGAAGTAATTCTGGCTAACGCTCTTTAATTAAAAAAGCCCCGTAAGTGCAAACTTACGGGGCTTTTTGTTTTTAATTGATTGAATATTTAGATTGCGGTTTAAACCAGTAATAACGATTAGATAATTATTGGAATTGGTATTATACCAATCTACATAAGTATTTGATCATTCTTGCTTGTTAAAATCGATTACATCTGCGTTATAAATTTTGTAATTAGATCCACTAGTTACTGTAATTTATGTCTTGCTCTAATCGATTTTTCCTACGCAATTATCTGAACAACTACTTATCCAGAATGGTATTATTCAGATTAATTTAATTTTTCTGCTTTTTCTTTATGACGTTGAAGTTTCAAATAGATATTCTCTACTCGCACTCGCGCCCACTCGGTTTTTCGTAAAAATTTCAAACTTGATTTAATGGTTGGGTCAGATTTAAAACAATTGATGTTAACCATGTAGCTTAATTCCTCCCAACCGTAATGTTCAACTAATTCTGTTAAGATTGCCTGCAGGGTTAAACCGTGAAGCGGGTTATTTTGCTGTGTCATAATATCGCCATTTATCTTGAATTAGAGTAAGTATAGCATTCACCCTTAAAGAATATTCATAAAAAATGGGAGCACAAAGGCTCCCATTGGTATCTGATTATTGAACTTCCAATTAACGCTTAAATGAAACCACTTCTGGCTTATCTAAAGTAATGGTCGTTGTTGCTGGTTGAGTTTCTGAAATTACTTTACCTTGGCGAATAGAGTAACGAACAGGCACTTGACGACGCAGTGCATCAAATCCATTTTCTGCAGGTAAAATAATTAAGCTACCTGGCTTACCTTCTTCAATACCATAGTTATCTTGAATATTTAACGTTCTTGCTGATTTATAGCTAATTAGGTCAAGGCCTTGGTTAATTTGTTCATAACCCATGATTTGACATACATGCAGCCCCATATGCAGTACTTGTAGCATATTTGCTGTACCTAGTGGATACCATGGGTCAAACACATCATCATGACCAAAGCAGACGTTGATATCGCTTGCAAGCATCTCTTTAACGCGGGTAATCCCACGACGTTTCGGATAGTCATCAAAGCGACCTTGTAAGTGAATATTTACTAATGGGTTTGCAACAAAGTTGATGCCTGACATTTTTAATAAACGGAATAAGCGCGAAGCGTAAGCACCGTTGTAAGAGTGCATTGCTGTGGTGTGGCTTGCTGTTACTTTTTCACCCATATTAAATTTATGAGCAAGTGCAGCGAGTGTTTCAACAAAACGTGATTGTTCATCATCAATCTCATCACAATGAACATCGATCAAACGATCGTATTTTTGTGCCAGTTCAAAAACGTAATGTAGAGATTCAATACCGTATTCACGAGTAAATTCAAAATGAGGAATTGCACCAATAACATCAGCACCAAGTTGAACCGCTTCTTCTAATAACTCTTTACCATTTGGGTAAGAAAGAATGCCTTCTTGAGGAAAAGCGACGATTTGGATATCAACCCACTCTTTCATCTCTTCTTTTACTTCAAGCATTGCTTTTAGTGCGATTAATGTTGGATCAGATACATCTACATGGGTACGAACGTGTTGAATGCCATTCGCGATTTGCCATTTTAGTGTTTGTTTAGCGCGGCTCTTAACATCTTCAATGGTTAGAAGTTTTTTACGCTCAGACCAACGTTCAATCCCTTCAAAAAGAGTTCCTGAGATATTCCAGCTTGGCTCACCTGCAGTTTGAGTCGTATCTAAGTGAACATGAGGTTCACAAAATGGTGCATTGGCAAGGCCGCCCTCAGCATCTAAGGTATCACCTGAAAAAGCAAGATCTTGCTCATTTGATACGATAGTTTTGAATTGACCATCTTGGATCAAGATTTGGAATAAACCTTCTTGATCTCGTAGTGCTACATTTTTAATTAATAAATTAGTCATAATGATATCTTCTATGCTGTTTTTGTATCAGAAAGAGTTTTTTTGTTAAGCATTGGATTTAATAGTAGGTAGCTAAGAGCACCACCAAATACAGCATTGATAGGAACGACACCTGGTAGGAATTTTCCCGCAGCAACACCAATGGCAACAGCAATGATGCCTGCCCAATTAATCGTTTGAAATTTTGTATTCTCAAAGTTCATGTAACGCTTACGGTTACTGAAGAAATCGGCAATGATAACGCCACCGATTGGTGGAATTGCTAATGATAGGAAGGTTAACCAACCTACAAAGTTATTATATAACCATAGAGCACAAATAGTACCGATTAAACCATTAAGCATTGAAACATACTTACTTGGTAGCCCTGTAATGTTTGAGAAGCCAAGCCCAGAAGCATAAAGTGCATTGTCGTTGGTTGTCCAAATATTTAGGCCTAAAACAATGATTGCAGGAATTAATAGACCTTGTGCAATCATAACTTCAGAAATATCAGACTGACCTGTTACGGCAGCCCCTGCTGCACCAAAGATAAACATTAATGAGTTACCAATAAAGAAAGCAATCATTGTGATAGCGACGGCACCTAATGGTTTTTTACCAAATCGCACAAAATCTGCGGTTAATGTACCAGCACTTATGAATGAACCTACAACCATTGCAAGTGCAATAGAGAAGTCCATTGGTTCTGTTGGTTGGATTTTTTGAAGCTCTGTAATACCACCAATACTATCAACAGCGGTAAACACTGAGTAACCACCAAGGATGGCAATAGCAGGAACCGCAATCATAGAAAGTACCATTAAGGCCGAAATACCAAAATAAACGGTCACAGTCATTAGCAAGCCTGAGATAACGATTAATGTATTAGTATCAATACCCGTTGCCTTTTGTACAGGAATAGCAAACATTGCAACACCAACACCAAACCAACCAATTTGAGTACCGCCAAGAAGAAGTGATGGCAGCCAAGAGCCTTTAGAGCCAAAAGAGTAACGAGCGAGAAGGTGAGTAGAAAGACCAGTTGAGGCACCGATGTAACCAAGAAAAGAAGTATAAATACCGAGGATTAAATTACCAATAAGAACAGCAAGGAAGAAGTCGTCAAATGAAAGTCCAGTACCAAGAGAGCCTCCTGTCCACATACTTGCTGAAAAGAAGGTTAATCCTAACATTACTAATGTTAGTGATACCGCTCCTTTCCTTGCGGTTTTTGGTACTGCGCCTAAGCTATAATCATTGTCATGAGACATGTGGAACCCTCGTCTGTATTGAATTTTTTTATCAATATTTTGATAAACGGACGGAAGTCTAAATGGAATAACAATAATGTCAATAACGATATTGTGTTATTTTGCATGTTTTTATTTTATCTATTTGATAAATAACAATTTAAGTAAATCTATTTTATTTTATTCATTTAAAAAGCAAACGATTGCTCTTGTTTTGTTTTATAAAAAAGAGGGTTCTTATAAGGTTAAGTAGATATTAACCCTGTTACTTAGTGTTAAATGAAATCTAAAGAGTTAGATGTGGTGTTTTTATAGTCTAGTATTGTTAATTGAAATGGTACCTTGTATTTTTTAGTAAAAAAAAGCCTTAAGGACCCATTTATAGGGTTTTAAGGCAATTAATTAGATCAGTTGTCTATTTATACTTGTTAACTTTAAGCTGCTATAGGTTATTCCCAAATAATTTTTTTATCTTTTGGCCAAGTAGATGCAAAATCATGGTATTTTTTCTCTAGAATATGACGTTTTATCTTTAATGTTGGAGTTAAAATACCATTTTCTATACTCCACGGTTCTTTGATCATTAAGATACCTTTTAGCTTCTCATGAGATTCAAGACCACTATTAATCGTCTCTAAGTTTTTGAGTGCTGTTCTTTCGTAACGTTCTTGGTCAAAATTAGGATATGAGTGAGGGATAGCTAATAGAATTGGACCAGGAAGCCCTGACCCAATAAGACACATCATCTCTAAATTACTAAGATCAAAAATTCGTTTTTCAATAGGTACAGGGGCGACAAACTTTCCTTTTGCTGTTTTAAATGTATCTTTTTTGCGACCTTGTATTGTTAAGAACCCTTCGGAATCAATAGAGCCAATATCTCCAGTATGTAACCACCCTTTTTGATTAAAGGTTTCTGCTGTTGCTTCATCATTTTTATAGTAGCCAGCAAAGAGTCCGTCGCCTTGAACTAAAATCTCTTCATCTGCTGCTATTTTCAATTCAACGCCAGGACCTGCTGAGCCAACAGTCCCCACTTTATCTGAACGGTAAGGGTGGTTGAGGGTGCTATAAGCAAAAGTCTCTGTCATTCCCCACGCTTCAGTAATATTTAAACCAATGCTTTCATACCATTTTAATAATCCGGCAGAGACAGGGGCGGAACCACAACCTAGAACTCGAGCTTGATCTAAGCCTAAGCCATCAGCCAATTTACGTTTGATTAAGCCATTAACAAAGGGGATTTTGAGTAATATATTGAGTTTTTTCTGAGGCAATTTATCTTGAATTCGTTGTTGGAAGACCGTCCATAATCGGGGAACTGATATAAATAAGGTAGGGCGGTGCATTTTTACATCATCTATGAAGGTATCTAAGGATTCAGGAAAGGCGGTTTGAATACCTCCGAAAAATGCAGAGCCTAAGATGTATACACGCTCTGTTATATGAGCTAGGGGTAAGTAGGAAAATAAACGATCATCTGGTTGCATCCCAATATGGTTAACTAGATGTTTGGACGATTGGCTAAAGCCACCAAAGGTTAACATGGCACCTTTTGGTAACCCTGATGTTCCTGAGGTATATACAATAGACATTAACGTATTGTCGTTATGGTCAGGTCTGAATTCGGAAGGCTGATGTTCTTTAATTAGGTCTTCAAATTGATACTGAGATTGAGCCGCTGAGTCATAATCAAAAGCAATGGTAGAAAGGTGAGGAAGATTTTTTATTGCTTGAGTAGTCGCTTCATTATTATCGAGTTTACCTACAATGAGAGCTTTACTTTCACTGTGCGTTAAACAGTGTTCAATGGTATCTAGCCCTGCGGTTGGAAAAATAGGGACACTAACAAAATCCCCAAGCATTAAAGCTAAATCAGTAATAAACCATTCTGCACAATTTTTAGAAATTAAGGCAACCCGATCTTTTGGTTGTATCCCCATACTTTGTAATGCGGTAACTAAGCGTAGCGCCTTATCAACCACTTCAGAGAAGGTATAGTCAACAAAGTGCCTCTCCTTTATTTGACGAAGGAAAATTGAATTTGGTTTTTTCTCGGCCCATTCAAGCATCGCTTCATGAGGGAGTTGAGGGTTGGTATTGTGATCGAATAGTGGCTGACTCATGGCGGCATCCTGCAGGTTGTTGTAATTATTATTGTTAATTTTATGTTAAGTTAAATGCCTTTTGAGTAAATAGTCAAATTTGGTTCGAAATAATGAGAGGTGATTTGTTTATTGTTTTATTTCTAGCGTGAGTTTAAGCATTAGTTGCTTAGGGGAATTCAAGGAGGAGAAAAAGTAAGGCAGTAGAGTGACTGCCTTACTCTGTATGATTACAGTAACGCTTTTAGACGATATAACTCTTCTAATGCTTGTCGTGGTGATAAATCATCAGGGTTCACTTTTGCCAATGCTTCTTCAACTTCACTTGGCTCAGGAATAAGAGACAGTTGATGCTCTTGTTTTACTTGAGTTGTCGTTAATGGTTGGCTTTTAGCTTGACCATTTTCAAGTTGTTGAAGTTTTTGTTTTGCTTTTTTGATTACCGTCTTTGGTACGCCCGCAAGAGAAGCGACAGCAAGACCGTAAGATTTATTGGCTGCACCATCTTGGACAGCGTGCATAAAGGCAATTTCATCTCCATGTTCAACTGCATCTAGATGGACATTGGCTAAACCATTAAATAGGTTTGGTAATTCAGTCAATTCAAAGTAATGGGTAGCAAATAGCGTCATTGCATTAATCTTTGTAGCTAACCACTCTGCACTGGCCCAAGCAAGAGATAGTCCATCATAAGTACTTGTACCGCGACCAATTTCATCCATTAAAACTAAGCTGTGTTTGGTGGCATTATGAAGGATGTTTGCTGTTTCTGTCATTTCAACCATAAATGTTGAGCGGCCAGATGCAAGATCATCGGATGCTCCAATACGGGTAAAAATACGATCTAATAGGCCGATCTTTGCGGAATCAGCGGGAACATAACAACCAACATGAGCCATTAAAGCGATCAACGCAGTTTGGCGCATATAGGTTGATTTACCACCCATGTTTGGCCCAGTAATGATTAACATTTTTCGGTTATCGTTTAAATTGATTGGGTTGGCAATAAACGGGTTGCTCATAACCTGCTCAACAACAGGGTGACGACCGCCTTCAATTTTCATCCCTATCTCTGATGGTAAGGTAGGGCGACAATAATTTAAGGTATCAGCACGTTCAGCAAGGTTGCTTAGTACGTCTAATTCAGAAATCGCATTGGCCATTAATTGAAGTTGCTCTAAGTGAGGAAGAAGTTGATCAAACAATTCTTCCCACAGTTTCTTTTCTATTGCTAGTGCTTTTGATTTTGAGCTTAATACTTTGTCTTCGTGTTCTTTAAGCTCAGGAATAATGTAACGCTCTGCATTTTTTAATGTTTGACGACGAACATAGTGAGCTGGCGCTTTGTGGCTTTGCCCTTTACTTATCTGGATATAAAAACCATGAACGTTGTTATAGCCAACTTTTAGGGTATCAATATCATGACGTTCACGTTCTTCTTTTTCTAGTTTGTCTAAGAATTGAGCGGCACCATTAGCAAGATCTCGCCATTGATCTAATTCTTCATTATAACCATCAGCTAAGACGCCACCGTCACGAATAACAACCGGAGGATTTTCTTTTACTGCGCGTTCTAATAATTCACAAATAGAGTCAATAGGCTGTGCAAGTGAAGCAAGCTCTAATAAATGAGTTTGTTCAAATTCTTTAGTGCTTTGCGCCAATTCAGGCAATTGCTGTAATGCGTTACGTAAACGAGCTAAGTCTCTTGGGCGAGCCGAGCGCAATGCTAAGCGAGCAAGGATCCGCTCAACATCACCAATTTGTTTTAACTGTGGAGCAAGCTCTGTAAATAGCCCACTTTTTTTTAATTCTCCAATCGCATCAAGACGCTGGTTTAGTACTTGATGAGTTCGAATTGGTTGATGTAACCAACGCTTTAAAAGGCGGCTACCCATCGCAGTTGATGTGTGATCGAGAACTTCTGATAACGTATGATTAAAGCCACCCGCTAAATTTTGGGTTATCTCTAAATTACGACGCGTTGCGGCATCTAAGATCACTGAGTCATCTTGATGATCCATTACAATGGAGCGAATGTGAGGCAAGGTTGTACGTTGTGTATCTTTTACATACTGAATAAGACAACCAGCCGCGCATAAACCAAATTCAGCTTTTTCTACCCCAAAACCAATTAGGTCACGTGTACCAAATTGTTGGTTCAATTGTTGTTTAGCGGTTTCTAATTCAAATTCCCATACTGGACGACGACGGTTACCGCTACGTTTCTCTAATAAATGAACAGGTTCGAAATCTTCACTAAACAAAAGCTCTGTAGGGGAGGTTCGTTGCAACTCAGCCAACATTGCTTCTTCTGTGCCTGGTTCTGATACTTTAAATCGGCCAGAAGTAATGTCTAATGTGGCATAACCGAAGCGACCTTTATGATGAAAAATAGCGGCAATCAGGTTATCAAAGCGCTCAGGAAGAAGAGCTTCATCCGTCACTGTGCCTGGAGTGACAATGCGAACCACTTTACGTTCTACTGGGCCTTTACTGGTTGCGGGATCGCCTATTTGCTCACAGATAGCAACAGACTCTCCTTGTTGAACTAATTTTGCTAAATAACCTTCAACGGCATGATATGGAAGACCTGCCATTGGGATTGGTTCACCAGCAGAAGAGCCTCGTTTAGTTAACGATATTTCAAGAAGCTGAGAGGCTCGTTTGGCATCATCATAGAAAAGCTCATAAAAATCGCCCATACGATAGAACAGCAAGATATCCGGATTTTCAGATTTTAAACGCAAGTACTGTTGCATCATTGGGGTGTGTTTTTCAGTTGATTTTATTGCCACAACGAGACCTAATAGATGGAGAGAATATTTGCCGTTAAGAATACGTGAATCAAGACGGCAATCAAAGATAGAATCAATAAAATTCGAATCAAGATGGAAAGAATCTAATGGATATGACAAAAAATGCTCAACTCGCGCAAGAAGTTGGAGAGTTATTAATGCAGCAGGGCAAAACGATGGCTTGTGCAGAATCTTGTACTGGTGGTGGTGTTGCTTTTTGTGCGACGGAGAATGCAGGGAGTTCAGCTTGGTTTGAACGTGGTTTTGTGACCTACAGTAACGAAGCAAAGCAAGAGTCATTAGGTGTTAGTTTAGATACGTTAAGTGCTTTTGGTGCGGTAAGTGAAGCGGTAGTCAAAGAGATGGCAATAGGGACGTTACGCAACAGTCATGCTGATATTAGTGTGTCTATTAGTGGCATTGCAGGCCCAGGAGGAGCAACAGAAGATAAGCCTATTGGAACTGTGTGTTTTGGTTTTGCAGATCAAACTAATTGGCATCAAGAAACTACTGTGTATTTTACTGGTGATCGTAGTGAAGTAAGGCAAAGTGCGATCGAATATGCATTTCTCACAATAAAGACTAGGTTGTTAGAACTTAATTAATTCAAATGCTTATGGTCGCTTTTCTTAAGGCGTAATAGAATATTTAATAAAAAAACTAGCAAGCCTATAGACACTGTATGAATAGACAGTATACTACTAATCATTAACTGATTTAGTGATCTAGAAATCTGGAGAATCAAATGGACGATAACAAGAAAAAAGCACTGGCCGCAGCATTAGGTCAAATTGAAAAACAATTTGGTAAAGGTTCAATTATGAAGTTGGGCGATAACCGCACAATGGATGTTGAAACTGTGTCTACTGGTTCTTTATCTCTTGATATTGCTCTAGGTGCTGGCGGTTTACCAATGGGACGTATCGTAGAAATCTACGGTCCAGAATCATCAGGTAAAACAACACTAACTTTGGAAGCGATTGCTCAAGCACAAAAAGCAGGTAAAACCTGTGCATTTATCGATGCGGAGCATGCTCTAGATCCTATCTACGCTCAAAAGTTGGGTGTTGATATTGACCAGTTATTATGTTCTCAACCTGATACTGGTGAGCAAGCGTTAGAAATTGTTGATGCACTAGCTCGTTCTGGTGCTGTTGACGTGATTGTTGTCGATTCAGTTGCAGCATTGACACCAAAAGCTGAGATTGAAGGTGAAATGGGCGACAGCCACATGGGTCTTCAGGCTCGTATGCTATCTCAAGCGATGCGTAAGTTAACGGGTAACCTAAAACAATCGAATTGTATGTGTATCTTTATCAACCAAATTCGTATGAAGATTGGTGTGATGTTTGGTAATCCTGAAACGACTACTGGTGGTAACGCACTTAAGTTTTATGCTTCTGTTCGTCTTGATATTCGTCGTACTGGCGCAGTTAAGGAAGGCGATGAAGTGGTTGGTAATGAAACTCGAATTAAAGTAGTTAAAAACAAAATTGCAGCACCGTTTAAGCAAGCAGAAACTCAAATCCTGTATGGCAAAGGTTTTAACCGTGAAGGTGAGTTAATTGATTTAGGTGTTAAGCACAAGCTAGTAGATAAAGCAGGTGCTTGGTACAGCTACAATGGCGATAAAATTGGCCAAGGTAAAGCAAATGCCTCTAAATTTATGCGAGAGAATGCAGCCATTGGTGCAGAGCTTGATAGCAGATTACGTGAAATGTTATTAACGCCAGCAGAAGAATTGCTTGAAGAAGCTGATAAGAAAATTGAAGAAGAAAACGAAGAGTTTTAATCAATCCGATTCTTATTGAAATGATAGAAAGCCAAACTATTATGTTTGGCTTTTTTATGCCTACAAAAAGAGGCAGCCCTAATCACTAATAGAATTATCTCTCTTTCCTTACTTGATCGCTGTTCTCAATCTATATTTCACTCTCATTTGAGTATACAATGTTCGAAATTCTGTCTAAAAAACACTGCTTGTCTTAACTGAGTACAAGAGTGAGTTAACCTACGATTCAATCAGGAATATCCACATGTATATGAGCACTGACGAGATCCGCCGTGCGTTTCTTGCTTTTTTTGAAAGCAAAGGACACCAAATTGTTGAGAGTTCTTCTCTAGTTCCAGCAAATGATCCAACTCTTCTATTTACCAATGCCGGTATGAACCAATTTAAGGATTGTTTCCTAGGTTCAGAGAAGCGTAACTACACTCGTGCAACGACAGCACAACGTTGTGTTCGTGCTGGTGGTAAGCATAATGATTTAGAAAACGTAGGCTTTACAGCTCGTCATCATACTTTTTTTGAAATGCTTGGTAATTTCAGTTTTGGTGACTATTTTAAGCAAGATGCAATTAAATATGCATGGGAATTCTTAACTGAGCGTTTAGAGCTTCCTGCTGATCGTTTGTTAGTGACTATCTATGAAACAGATGACGAAGCATTCGAAATCTGGAATAAAGAAATGGGTATTCCAGTAGATCGTATCGTTCGTATCGGTGATAACAAAGGTGCACCTTACGCATCAGATAACTTCTGGCAGATGGGTGATACAGGTCCTTGTGGTCCATGTACTGAAATTTTCTACGATCACGGTGAGCATATTTGGGGTGGCCGTCCGGGTACTCCTGAAGAAGATGGCGACCGTTTTATCGAAATTTGGAACAACGTTTTCATGCAGTTCAACCGTCAAGCGGATGGAACTATGGAACCACTTCCAAAACCATCAGTAGATACAGGTATGGGTATTGAACGTATCGCAGCAATTATGCAAGGCGTTCACTCAAACTATGAAATCGATATCTTCCAAACATTAATTAAAGAAACGGCAAAAGTTGTTGGTTATGATGATCTTTCAAACCAATCTCTACGCGTTGTTGCCGATCACATCCGTTCTTGTTCTTATTTAATCGTTGATGGTGTTATGCCGTCAAACGAAGGTCGTGGTTATGTATTACGTCGTATTATTCGTCGTGCAGTACGTCACGGTAACAAGTTAGGCGCTAAAGGTTCTTATTTCTATAAATTAGTAGGCCCATTGGCAGAAATCATGGGTACGGCTGGTGAAGAGCTTAAGAAACAGCAAGCACTAGTAGAAAAAGTACTTAAGATTGAAGAAGAAAACTTTGGTCGTACGCTTGAGCGTGGCATGGTAATTCTAAACGAAGCATTAGATAACCTAGAAGGTACCGTTCTTGATGGCGAAACAGTATTTAAGCTTTACGATACTTACGGTTTCCCAGCAGATTTAACGAACGATGTTGCTCGTGAGCGTGAATTAACTATCGACGAAGGTGGCTTTGAGAAGGCGATGGAAGAACAACGCCAACGAGCTCGTGAAGCTGGCCAGTTTGGTACTGATTATAATGCCGTTATTAAAGTTGAATCTGAAACAGTATTCCACGGTTATGATTCTACTGAAGCAAAAGCGACAGTATTAGAAATCTTCCGTGAAGGCGAAGCGGTTGAAGCTCTTTCTGCTGGTGATGATGCGATTCTTATTTTAGATGTAACACCATTCTATGCTGAGTCAGGCGGTCAATCTGGTGATGCGGGTATTATTACCGTAGAGGCGGGTAAGTTTGTTGTTACTGATACTCAAAAAGTAGGTAATGCGATTGGTCACCACGGTAAGTTAGTTGAAGGTGTATTATCAACGGCTGATAGTGCAATGGCTCAAGTTGATGAAGAGCGTCGTACTGCGATTACGTTAAATCACTCAGCAACTCACTTATTACACGCAGCACTTCGTGAAGTACTAGGTGAGCACGTAACTCAAAAAGGTTCGTTAGTTAAAGCGGAAGGTTTACGTTTTGACTTCTCTAACCTTGAAGGCGTTAAAGCTGAAGAATTACGTAAAGTTGAGCGTATTGTTAACCAACAAGTACGTTTAAACCATGAGATTGAAACAAACCTAATGGGCATTGATGCTGCTAAAGAAAAAGGCGCAATGGCTCTATTTGGTGAGAAATACGACGATGAAGTTCGTGTACTTTCTATGGGTGAATTTTCTACTGAGTTATGTGGTGGTATTCACGCATCAAGCACTGGTGATATTGGTTTATTTAAAATTACGTCAGAAAGTGGCATTGCCGCTGGTATCCGCCGTATTGAAGCCGTTACTGGTGAAGCAGCATTAGATGCGATTGAAGCACAACAAAAATCAGCAGATAAAAAGCTGAATGAAGCTGCATCAAAAGCAAAACAACTTGAGAAAGAGATCCAACAGCTTAAAGATAAGCTAGCGTCTCAAGAAGGTGCAAGCCTGATCAATCAAGTTCAAGACATTGCAGGAACAAAAGTACTTATTGCTCAGCTAGATGGCGCAGAAAGTAAAGCACTTCGTGGCATGGTTGATGAGCTTAAAAATCAAATCGGCAGCTGCGTTATCATGCTAGGTAATGTGAATGATGGTAAAGTTGGTTTAATTGCAGGTGTTACTAAAGATCTTATTGGCCAAGTGAAAGCGGGCGAATTAGTGAATATGGTTGCACAGCAAGTCGGTGGTAAAGGCGGTGGTCGTCCAGATATGGCTCAAGCTGGCGGTACTGATGCAAATGCATTACCAGCAGCATTAGCTTCTGTTGAAGCTTGGCTAACTGAGCGTCTGTAATAGGTCGTATCAGTGGCATTAATCGTACAAAAGTATGGTGGTACATCAGTTGGGTCCGTTGAACGGATCCAATCTGTTTCTGAACGTATCATTTCAGCGCAGCAACAAGGGCATGATGTCGTTGTTGCTGTTTCTGCTATGGCCGGAGAAACCAATCGTTTAATGAGTTTAGCAAATCAAATTAGTGAGGCCCCTGAGCCTCGTGAACTAGATATGCTACTTTCTGCAGGTGAACAGGTTTCCATTGCGCTACTAGCTATGTCTTTAAATCAGAAAGGCGTTAAAGCCATTTCTCTAACGGCTGACCAAGCGGGTATTTATACTAACTGCACCTTTAATGACGCAACTATTGAGCATATTGAAACTGATTTAATTACTCAATGGGTTGATAAAGGCTATGTGGTAATTATTGCTGGTTTTCAAGGTCGTGATGTCCACGGTAATATCACCACATTAGGTAGAGGTGGCTCTGACACGACAGCCGTTGCGTTATCTGCTGCTTTAAATGCAGATGAATGCCAGATCTTTACTGATGTTGATGGTATTTATTCTTCAGATCCCCGATACGTTTCCGCTACTCAGCGTTTAAATGAAGTCTCTTTTTCTGATATGTATATATTGGCAAAAGCGGGAGCAAAAGTACTGCAAGAGCATTCCGTTGCTCATGCTTGGGATGAAGCTGTTACTTTGCGAGTGTTATCTTCTTTTGAAGATGGAGAGGGCACTTTAATTTGTGCACAACCAGTTAAAAGTAAAGCGGTGACAGGGTTAGCTTTAAAGCAGGATTTACTTTTAGTTGAAAGCGATAATTTGTTAGATAGCGAACGAGTAGAACTGGTCAAACGGTATAGAGTGTTATCTGAAAGGTGTGATTGTTTTCAAATTGTTGTGCCAAAAGCAGATTTTTTACAATTGAAACTGGCATTTAATACAAAAATACGCAATATTAGGAGCTTATCAATTCTGACGTTAGTTGGAGATAAAGTTGAAGGGATGGCAGAATCTGCTTGCAATCAACTAATGGCGAATAATGTTGATATTTATCAGCACAATATAGAGCCTAAAAGTGTGTCGGTGATCGTTAATCAGGCTGATTTAGAACTAGCGGCCGAAATTTTACATAAAACGTTTGTTATTACAGAGCAATCACAAGATAATAACCTTATGATCGCTGTTTCTTGAGCAGAGACGTTTATGAAAATAAGCGATGACGGACAATACATACATTTATTATAAAACTGAGATAACTCAAGGAGCATTCGAATGCTAATTTTGACTCGCCGTGTAGGTGAAACTCTAATGATTGGTGACGAAGTAACAGTTACTGTACTAGGCGTTAAAGGTAACCAAGTACGTATTGGTGTTAATGCACCTAAAGAAGTATCTGTACACCGTGAAGAGATTTATATGCGCATTCAAGCGGAAAAAGGCACACCTGCTGCTACGCAAGGTAACTTTTAATTCGTATGAATGAGGCTGACATTGTCAGCCTTGTTTATTTTTGTCTAATTTAATTAGGTGAAAATAAACAGAAACAAGGTACAAACAAAGGCACAAACCACGTATAACGTTCTATTTTTGCTCATTTTGGTTGTTTCATAGGCTGTTGAACAAAAAGCGTTATTTTTTACTTAAAAAGTCATTGACATATTTTTGGTAAACCGTAATATGTGCCTCCTCAACACGGTGAGGTGGCCGAGAGGCTGAAGGCGCTCCCCTGCTAAGGGAGTATGCGGCTTATACCCGCATCGAGGGTTCGAATCCCTCCTTCACCGCCATTATTTGTTTCTGTTGATTTCGGTCAGCAAGAACATAAAAGAATTATTGTGCGCTAGTAGCTCAGCTGGATAGAGTACCTGGCTACGAACCAGGCGGTCGGAGGTTCGAATCCTCCCTGGCGCACCATTCTTTTTATTGATGAATTTATTTGTCAATAACAGTGATTGTTTGCAGATAATCACGAATAAGCGAAATACAAAACGGTGAGGTGGCCGAGAGGCTGAAGGCGCTCCCCTGCTAAGGGAGTATGCGGCTTATACCCGCATCGAGGGTTCGAATCCCTCCTTCACCGCCATTATTTGTTTCTGTTGGTTTCGGTCAGCAAGAACATAAAAGAATTATTGTGCGCTAGTAGCTCAGCTGGATAGAGTACCTGGCTACGAACCAGGCGGTCGGAGGTTCGAATCCTCCCTGGCGCACCATTTTTTCTTTTTGTAACTGTTTATTGATTACAATATAGAGTTGCAAAGACAATTAGAATTATACTGTGCGCTAGTAGCTCAGCTGGATAGAGTACCTGGCTACGAACCAGGCGGTCGGAGGTTCGAATCCTCCCTGGCGCACCATATTTCTTTTTGTAACTGTTTATCGATTACGATACATAGTTGCAAAGACAATCAGAATTAACTGTGCGCTAGTAGCTCAGCTGGATAGAGTACCTGGCTACGAACCAGGCGGTCGGAGGTTCGAATCCTCCCTGGCGCACCATATTTCTTTTTGTAACTGTTTATCGGTTACGATACATAGTTGCAAAGACAATCAGAATTAACTGTGCGCTAGTAGCTCAGCTGGATAGAGTACCTGGCTACGAACCAGGCGGTCGGAGGTTCGAATCCTCCCTGGCGCACCATTTTTTCTTTTTGTAACTGTTTATTGGTTACAATACGATAGTTACAAAAACAATTAGAATTACTGTGCGCTAGTAGCTCAGCTGGATAGAGTACCTGGCTACGAACCAGGCGGTCGGAGGTTCGAATCCTCCCTGGCGCACCATTCTTTAAAAGAACCCGATCTTTATGATCGGGTTTTTTTATGCCTATAGAAAACCTAGTTAATTAATTGATAATTTTATTAAATAGATTGAATTGCAGGTTATTATTAGGTAACTTGATTGTAATCAGTTTATTTTTAAGTGATTAATGGCAGTGTATGGATATATCTCGCCATAAAACACTTTTTATATAAATAGTGCTCTTTTCGTATTTGACAAATTTTTTGATGTCGAGATAATCACTCTTTCTTTTTAGAATAAAAGAACATAATTAGTTATATTTACATTGTCACTCTCATCAGAAAAGGAATATTAAGATGACAGACATTGGAAGTCTATTAGGAGAAGCAGCAACACTAATGCTAACAGGCATGGGTGTTGTATTTGTATTCCTGACCATCCTCGTTTACCTCGTACAATTCATGTCTAAGTTGTTGCCTGTGGAGCTTGCTCCTAAACCGGCATTAGCTATTCAAAAAAATCAAGATCTCGATCAAACAACAGTGCCACCTCAAATTATTGCTGCGATTTCTGCTGCGGTTAAATTACATCGAGCAAAGCATAAATAAACTGTTTTAGGAAATTTATTACAAGGAGTTTGTAAGTATGTCTAAACCACTTTCTATCACTGATGTGGTACTTCGTGACGCACATCAATCATTATTCGCTACACGTATGCGTGTTGAAGATATGCTGCCAATTGCAGAGCAGCTAGATAAAATCGGTTATTGGTCATTAGAGACCTGGGGTGGAGCTACATTTGATTCATGCATTCGCTATTTAGGTGAAGATCCGTGGGAGCGTTTACGTTTATTAAAAAAAGCGATGCCTAACACGCCAATGCAAATGCTATTACGTGGTCAAAATCTATTGGGTTATCGTCACTATGCTGATGATGTTGTCGAGAAATTTGTAGAGCGATCACACGCAAATGGTATGGATGTTTTCCGTATTTTTGATGCGATGAATGATGTAAGAAACTTTCAAACAGCTGTGAAAGCGACAATTGATGTTGGTGCCCATGCTCAAGGAACTCTTTCGTATACGACTAGTCCCGTACATAATTCAGATACGTGGGTTGATCTTGCAAAACGTCTTGAAGATCTTGGATGTCACTCTCTATGTATTAAAGACATGTCAGGTCTACTTAAGCCTTACGAGGCTGAAGAGTTAATCACGCGAATTAAAGCGTCATGTGATGTGCCTCTTGCTTTACATAGTCATGCTACGACAGGTTTATCTACAGCAACAGCCTTAAAAGCAGTAGAAGCTGGTATTGATATTTTAGATACTGCTATCTCTTCGATGAGTCAAACTTATGGGCATACGCCAACAGAAACGGTTGTTGCTATGTTAGAAGGTACTGGTCGTGATACAAACCTTAATCTTGAGCAACTAGAGCCTATTGCAACTTACTTCCGTGAAGTTCGTAAGAAATATGCGAAATTTGAAGGGAAAATGAAAGGTGTTGATTCACGAATCCTTATCGCTCAAGTTCCTGGTGGAATGCTAACGAATATGGAAAGCCAACTTAAAGAGCAAGGCGCTGCAGATAAGATGGATGAGGTATTACTGGAGATACCGAAAGTTCGTAAAGATCTTGGTTATATTCCACTGGTGACTCCTACGTCTCAAATAGTAGGCACTCAAGCGGTTATTAATGTATTAACGGGTGAGCGTTATAAGAGTATTACCAAAGAAACAGCCGGTGTGCTTAAAGGTGAATATGGATCTGCTCCTGCTCAAGTAAATGCAGAACTACAAGCAAGGGTACTTGATGGTGCAGAAGCAATTACATGCCGTCCTGCTGATTTATTGAAAGCTGAATTAAATACATTAACAGACGAATTGGTTAAAAAAGCAAAAGAAGACAACATTGAATTAGCTGAACAACAAGTTGATGATGTTCTTACTTACGCATTATTTCCACAGGTTGGCCTGAAGTTTTTAAGTAATCGTAATAATCCTGATGCATTTGAACCTGCTCCAAGCTTAGAAGAAGCAAAAGAAACTATCACTAAAACTGTACCTTCAACAGGAAGTGTAGAGGCTTATAGCGTGAAAGTTGATGGCCAAGTTTATAATGTTGAAGTTGGACCTCAAGGTGTAATTTCTTCTGTTTCTCCTATATCAACTCAAGCAGTACCAGTTCAATCAGCACAATTGTCAGCGGTAGATGCTGAATCTGTAGATGCACCATTAGCCGGTAATATTTTTAAAGTATTGGTTCAGCCAGGTGCAGAAGTGGTAGAAGGTGATGTATTACTTATTCTTGAAGCGATGAAGATGGAAACTGAAATCAGAGCATCACGTAACGGTACAGTGCAGGATATTTTAACTAAGGAAGGCGATGCGGTAGCTGTTGGTACACCGTTGCTTTCTCTAGCGTAAGGTAAGTTAAACATGGATGGTTTATTAATATTATGGAATGAAACTTCAATAGCTAATTTTAAGTTTGAACAACTTATTATGATTTTAGTGGGTTGTGGTCTTTTGTTCTTAGCAATTAAAAAAGGATTTGAGCCGTTACTACTATTACCAATTGGTTTTGGTGCAGTATTGGCGAATATTCCAAATGCAGGCTTTACAGAGCCTGGTGGGTTGTTGTATTACGTTTATTACGTAGGGATAGAAACTGGAATATTTCCATTACTGATCTTTATGGGCGTAGGGGCGATGACAGATTTTGGTGCGCTTATTGCGAATCCAAAAACCTTATGGTTAGGTGCCGCGGCTCAAGTGGGTATTTTTGCAACGTTGTTTGGTGCAATCTTACTTAACTATGTTCCGGGAATGGAATTCACCTTAGCTGACGCATCTTCAATTGCGATTATTGGTGGTGCAGATGGACCAACCGCTATTTTCTTAGCTAGTCAATTGTCTCCTGATTTACTAGGGGCGATTGCGGTAGCTGCTTATAGTTATATGGCATTGGTTCCGATTATTCAGCCACCAATAATGAAAGCATTAACCACACCAGAAGAGCGCCAAATTAAAATGGCTCAATTACGTCATGTAAGTAAAGCAGAGAAGATTATTTTCCCTCTGGCTGTCTTATTAATGACCATTTTATTTTTACCATCAGCGACACCACTTGTTGGTATGTTCTGTTTAGGTAATTTAATGAAAGAGTCAGGGGTGGTTGACCGATTATCTAATACTGCACAAAATGAATTGATTAACGTAGTGACTATCTTCTTAGGCCTAGGAGTTGGGTCAAAACTAAAAGCAGAAACATTTTTAAATGTAGAGACGTTGGGTATTTTATTATTAGGTGCTGTAGCTTTCAGTGTAGGTACTGCTGGTGGCTTAATTATGGCGAAGATCTTAAACAAGTATTCAAAAGAAGACATTAACCCACTTATAGGTGCTGCTGGGGTATCTGCGGTACCAATGGCCGCTCGAGTGGTTAATAAAGTGGGGCTTGAAGCTAATCCTCAGAACTTTTTACTAATGCATGCAATGGGGCCAAACGTGGCGGGGGTATTAGGTTCAGCTGTTGCTGCTGGTATCCTTTTAGCTCTTGTTGGATAATTCTAAATAAAACTTAACAATAAAAGGGTGCAGATGCGCCCTTTTTTATTTTATGCTTATTGCATATATTTTAGTTAATGGAATTAATGCAATTATGTTTGATTGGTTTAATGCTGATTCTGCATTGTGGGTATTATTTAGTTCTGGTTTTTTAAGTGCTACTTTATTACCAGGAGCGTCAGAAGCCAGTTTAATTGCAACGTTAAAATTAGACAGTTTTTCAATGTGGACAGTTATTGCTGTAGCAACATTGGGGAATACACTTGGTGGCATAACAAATTATTGGCTTGGTTTGTTACTCCCTGATAAAACTTCTTCACAAAAACATGGTCATAGAGCCATTCTATGGATAAAAAAATACGGTTACTGGACATTATTATTTAGTTGGTTACCAGTGATTGGTGATCCACTGTGTTTAGCCGCAGGGTGGTTAAGAATGAAATTCTGGCCATGTATTATTTTAATTGGAGTAGGTAAGGCGTTACGCTACCTCTTATTGTCACTCGCAGTAAATGGGATTTTATAGGGATTACAATGAAAAAAATATTAAGCCTATCGATAGCTTTGGCTCTTACTGGTTGCAGTAAGTCCCAATTTGAGGCTCCAAAATTATCAGATTTACCACAAGGCGTCACTTTAATTGAGCAAGTACTACCTCAAGAGGGCTCTGTGGTCATCCCATACCAAAAATATACATTAGAAAATGGTTTAACCGTTATTTTGAGCCCTGATAGCTCAGATCCTCTAGTTCATGTAGATGTGACCTATCATGTTGGCTCTGCTCGTGAAGAAGTTGGAAAATCAGGTTTTGCACATTTTTTTGAACATATGATGTTTCAAGGATCTGAAAATGTAGGAGATCAGCAACACTTTAAAATTATCACTGAAGCGGGTGGTACATTAAATGGTACTACTAATCGCGATAGAACCAATTACTTTGAAACTGTACCGGCTAATCAATTAGAGAAAATGCTTTGGTTAGAATCTGATCGTATGGGTTTTTTAATTGATGCTGTCTCTCAAAAGAAATTTGAAATTCAGCGCAGTACAGTTAAGAACGAACGTGGTCAAAATTATGACAATCGCCCTTATGGATTAATTTATGAACGTATGGGCGAAGCTTTATTTCCACAAGATCATCCTTATTCATGGCAAACAATCGGCTATGTTGAAGATCTAGACCGAGTTGATGTTAATGACTTAAAAGCCTTCTTTCTGCGTTGGTATGGACCAAATAATGCCGTTATTACTATTGGTGGTGATCTCGACAGTAAACAAACACTTGAGTGGGTGAATAAATACTTCGGTTCAATACCTCGTGGTCCTGAAGTTGAAAATGCACCTAAGCAACCTGTTACTTTGGCTGAAGATCGTTTTATTACCTTAGAAGATAGAATTCAGCAACCAATGGTGATGATTGGCTGGCCAACCACTTATCGTGGTAACGACAAAGAAGCAAGTCTGGATATGTTAGCGACACTACTAGGTGATGGTAAAACAAGTTTACTGTATCAAGAGTTGGTAAAAACAGGAAAAGTAGTCGATGCTGGTGCATTTCATGATTGTGCTGAACTGTCATGTACTATGTACGTTTATGCTATGGCGGATTCTGGTGATAATAATGGATTAGCTACTGTATATACAGAAGTGATGGATGTTCTGGATAAGTTTGGGAAAGAAGGTGTTTCTCAAGAAGATTTGGAAGAAGTGCAAGGTAGTACTGAGGCTGGAGCGATATTTGGTTTGCAATCAGTATCAGGAAAAGTATCTCAGTTAGCGTCGAATCAAACGTTTTATGGTAATCCAAATCAATTAGAAAAGCAGTTAGCAGCTCTAAACTCTGTTACACCAGAAAAAGTATCTCAAGTATTTGATGCCTATATTGAAAATAAAAATAAAGTAACACTAAGCGTTATTCCTAAAGGTAAAACTCAGCTTCAAGTTAAGTTGCCGACTTTTACTACGCCAAAGCGTACTCTTCCTGATTATGGAAAGTTAAGTGAAAACAGTTTAGAAATACGTAAAGCCATAGATGATTTTGATCGTTCGATCATGCCTCAACCATCGCAAGCGGTAACGGCAAAAATACCAGACATTTATCGTACTAAACTGGATAATGGTATTGAAGTTCTAGGCACTGAAGCAATTGAAACACCTACAGTTCAATTGCAAATATCTATTCCGGCCGGGAATCGTTATATTCCTCGTGGAAAAGAAGGGCTAGCAGAGCTGACAGCCGCAATGATGGAAGAGGGAACACAAAAACAAACGGCAGAAGAGATTCAAAAGCAACTTGATAAATTAGGTAGTTCAATCTCATTCAATACTGGAAATTATACAACAACGATTTCAATTGCGTCGTTAACTAAAAATATTGATCAGACGCTCGCGATAGTGAATGAAATGCTTTTTGAACCGGCTTTTAAAGACGTTGATTTTAAAAGATTACAGAAACAAGCGGTAGAAGGGCTGGTTTATGCTCACCAGAAGCCATCTTGGTTAGCTTCTCAAGCGACTCGTGAGGTCCTATTTAAAGGGACTGTTTTTGCTCGTTCATCAGACGGTACTCTAGCTTCGATTGAGGGGTTAACTGTCAACGACGTTAAACGATTCTATAAAGAAAACTACACACCAGTAGGAACTCAAGTTATATCTGTTGGGGATATGAGCAAATCTGATTTAGTATCGAAACTGTCTTTCTTAGCTAATTGGCAAGGTGAAGCTCCGCAACTACTTGCACCGCAGAAGCTACCGGTATTAAATCAACAGAAAGTATATTTAGTTGATAAACCAAATGCGCCTCAAAGTGTTATTCGTTTTGTTCGTCAAGGTGTTTCTTTTGATGCCACTGGTGAATTATTTCAAACGCAGCTAGCTAATTTTAATTTAGGTGGTAATTTTAACAGCCGAATTAACCAAAACTTGCGAGAAGATAAAGGCTATACCTATGGTGCAGGTGGTTATTTGATGGGCAATAAAGAGTTCGGAATGTCGATCTTTTATGCTCAAGTCCGTACCGATGTGACGTTAGAGTCGATAAATGAATTTATTGCAGAGATGCAAAAATATTCAGATGATGGTATGACGATGGATGAGTTGAATTTTATGCGTTTAGCCGTAGGCCAAAAGGATGCTTTAAAGTATGAAACGCCAAGTCAGAAAGCAAGTTTATTAGGAAAAATATTAACTTATTCATTAAATGAAGACTTTATTGAGGAGCAGAATGAGTTAGTTGCAACATTAGATCGTAATGAACTAAATGCATTAGCAACAAAATGGTTTGATCCAACACAATATCAAATTATTGTTGTAGGAGATAAAAAATCATTAATGCCAAAACTCAAGACACTAGGGTTATCGATTGAACTAGTCGCACCTAAGAAGTAGCTATTGTTAGAAAGACGGTAATATCAAGTGGATATTGCCGTTTTTCGTATCCAATAGTCATTAAAATTTGTTAATATCTCATGATATAAATCAACACAATGTTGAGCGAACCTAATAGCGAGATTGTATTTTGACCGAATTTATCAACCGATTACAGAAAGTCGCTTCCAACCCTAAGGCATTTACAAAAACAGGCCGAGGGATTGAGCGAGAGACACTGAGATTTACGCTGGGTGGCTCGCTTTCTTCTAAGCCTCATCCAAAAGGCGTAGGTTCAGCTCTCACACATAAATATATAACAACAGACTTTGCTGAGTCTTTATTAGAGTTTATTACGCCAGTATCCAATGATGTCGATACTGTAATACAACAGCTTGAAGATGTGCATCACTATACGGTTTCACATATGGGTGAAGAGAAGCTATGGCCGCTTTCTATGCCATGTTTTGTAACTCATGATGATGATATTACACTTGCACAATATGGTTCATCAAACGTAGGAAAACTTAAAACGACCTATCGTGAAGGCTTAAAGCGTCGATACGGTAGTGTGATGCAAGTTATCTCTGGTGTGCATTTTAATTTCTCTTTCTCGACTGAGTTTTGGGATGAGTTATTTGGTGAGCAATCAGAAGAGGAAAGAAAAGCCTCTGTCTCTGACGCTTACTTTGGTTTAATCCGAAATTACTACCGCTTTGGCTGGTTAATTCCGTATTTCTTTGGGGCATCCCCAGCGCTATGTAGTTCATTTATTCAAGGCCGAGAAACGGCAATGGAGTTTGAATCGCTAGGTAAAACTTTATATTTACCTTATGCAACGTCGCTACGTTTAAGTGATCTTGGATATACTAATGATGCTCAAAGCGACTTAAAAATCAGTCTAAACAGCGTAAATGAATATGTTGATGGCTTGAATAAAGCGATCCGCACACCTTCTGAAGAGTTTGCAAAGATTGGCTTAAAAGAAGGTAACAAGCATACTCAATTAAATGGGAATGTACTACAAATTGAAAATGAACTTTATGCACCAATTCGTCCTAAACGTGTAGCTAAAAACGGTGAAAGACCTTCAGAGGCGCTAGAAAGAGATGGTGTTGAGTACATTGAAGTTCGCTCGTTAGATGTAAACCCATTTAGCTCTGTTGGTGTGGATAAAGATCAAGTTCGTTTCTTAGATATGTTCTTAACATGGACAGTATTAACTGATTCAGCACCAATGAACGATGATGAAATGACCTGTTGGAAAGACAACTGGCATAAAATCATAGAGCAAGGTCGTAAGCCAGGTTTAGAACTGAAAATTGGCTGTCAAGGTGAGCGATTGACTCAAAAAGTATGGGCAGAGCGAGTTTTTGATGACTTACTTGTTATTGCTAAAAAGATGGACGCGGTAAATGGTGATGATGAATACCAGCAAACACACCAACGTTTAACTGCGATGATAAATGATCCAGAATTAACAATATCAGGACGTTTACTTGCGGAGACAAAAAAAGTGGTGGTATTGGCACGGTTGGTTGTAATTTAGCGGTTCAACATCGTGAAACTCATCTTAATCACCAATATAGCTTCTATACAAAAGAAGAGTTAGATACTGAAGTTGAGCGCTCTATTCTTGCTCAGAAAGAGATTGAAGGAAATGACATACTATCATTTTCTGATTATTTAGACGATTATTTTAGTTATTTGAAGTAACGAACGTTAAGAATCATAAAGCACTGTTATTTTATAGGTAGCAGTGCTTTTTTATTGAGTGAATATAATGAACTATAAGTTTCCAATGTCAGTATTTTTCTTGTTAATACTATCAGGGTGTGCAACAGCCCCGCCAACAAAGCAAGATAACCTGTGTGAGATCTTCCGTGAAAAAAGTGGTTGGTATGATGATGCTAAAGACATGACGGAGGAGTACGGTACGCCAGTAAATGTAGCAATGGCGATAATGAAACAAGAGAGTAGTTTTAGAGCTGATGTACGGCCACCAAGAACTAAGTTATTAGGATTCATACCATGGAGTCGCCCGAGTTCGGCTTATGGTTATGCTCAAGCGCAAGATCCTGTATGGGGTGAATATGAAGATGCTACAGGTGGTGGCTCTCGAAGTAGTTTTGATGATGCGATTATGTTTATAGGTTGGTATACTGATGGAACTCAAAAGCAATTAGGGATCTCTAAGTGGGATCCATATAATCAATATCTTGCCTACCATGAAGGTCGAGGTGGTTATAAGCGCAAAAGCTATCAAAGCAAGCCACAATTGATTAAGATAGCTCGTAAGGTTGAATCTCAAGCTAAAACATATGGCTGGCAATTAAAGCAATGTAAAGCCGAACTTGAACGACAAAGTAGTTGGTGGTGGTAAGCCATCATTCATAAATTAAAGGATTAGAATATGCCACTATTAGATAGCTTCACTGTAGATCATACTCGTATGGAAGCGCCTGCTGTTCGTGTTGCAAAGACAATGCAAACCCCTAAGGGTGATACGATCACGGTATTTGATTTACGTTTTACTGCACCAAATAAAGACATTTTATCTGAGAAAGGCATTCATACGTTAGAGCATTTATATGCTGGCTTTATGCGAAATCATCTTAATGGTTCTTCTGTTGAAATCATCGATATTTCACCTATGGGCTGCCGGACTGGTTTTTACATGAGCTTAATTGGTACGCCAGTAGAGCAAACTGTTGCTGCCGCTTGGATTGCTTCAATGGAAGATGTGTTAAAAGTAGAAGCTCAGAACAAGATCCCTGAACTTAATGAATATCAGTGCGGTACTTACGCAATGCATTCGTTAGAAGAAGCAAAAGCAATCGCGACGGCTATTCTAGCGTCTGGTATTCGAGTAAATAAGAACGATGAACTTGCATTACCTGATTCAATGCTAAAAGAGCTTTCTGTTGATTAATTCTATAATTAATTGATATAAAAAAGCCCGTATAAAAAACGGGCTTTTTTTACGCTGTTATTCTGTCTTCTCGGGACTAGGAAAGACTTTAACTAAATTGATTTTATTCTCTTCAACCGCAATAATTTTCATATTGTGCTGTTCGATCTCAAGGCTAATTTCAGTCTCAGGGATCTCTTCTAAATGTTCGAGGATTAAACCATTTAATGTTCTGGGTCCATCGGTAGGCAATTCCCATTTTAAACCTTTATTAATGTCTCGGATATTAGCACTACCTTCAATAATAAAGCTTCCGTCAGGCTGGGGCGTGATCTCTTCTGCTAATGTAGGAGCCATGGAAGTGGTAAATTCACCCACAATCTCTTCTAAAATATCTTCAAGTGTAATTAACCCTTGGATATCACCATATTCATCAACAACCAATCCAATTCGTTCTTTGTTTCGTTGGAACTTAAGTAACTGGCTATTCAATGGCGTTGCTTCAGGAATAAAGTAAATCTCATCTGCCGCTCTTAAAAGCGTTTCTTTAGTAAATTCATTCTTCTCAAGCATTAAACGATAGGATTCACGTAAGCGCAGCATACCAACGACTTCATCAATTTGGTCACGATACAGAACAATACGACCATGAGGAGAGTGTGTTAGTTGGCGTGAAATAGATTTCCAATCATCATTGATATCAATGCCCGTAATCTCACTTCGAGGAACCATGATGTCGTTCACGGTAACGTGTTCAAGATCGAGAATAGAGATTAGCATGTCTTGATGTCGACGAGGGATCAAACCACCCGCTTCATGTACAACAGTACGCAATTCTTCAGAACTCAAGTTATCTTTATCACTATGACTAGCGTTAAGACCAAGTATCTTAAGAAAGCCATTGGTAATAAAGTTAACCAAAATAACCAGTGGTGAAAGTGCCTTCATTAATACATTGAGTACAATACTGCTGCTATAGGAGACACGCTCAGGGTACATAGCCGCAAGGGTTTTTGGTGTTACTTCAGCAAAGACAAGAATAACAAGAGTTAAAACACCTGTAGCAATAGCTACACCATAATCCCCATAAAGGCGCATACCGAGAATGGTAGCAATAGCTGAGGCGAGGATATTTACGAGGTTATTACCAATAAGAATAAGGCCGATAAGACGATCGGGGCGGCTCAATAATTTTTCTACGCGTTTCGCCCCTTTGTGACCTTGATTAGAAAGATGTTTTAGGCGATAGCGGTTTAACGACATCATGCCCGTTTCAGAGCTTGAGAAGTAACCTGACATAACAATGAGTATAGCTAGTAAAGTAAATAGGGCGCCTGTTGATATGTCGTCCAAGTGTCTTAATCCTCGATTTTAAAAAATGGTATAGCGTATTTATCAGTATTAACGGTAAAGAAGTCAAATTTGATCGTAAAAAGTGAGCTTGTTATCGTTATTAAGCTAAAATAATCTCTTGAACAAAGCGACTTCCAAAATAAGCAAGGGTTAGTAAAAAAGCCCCAGCAAGGCTAAACCACAATGCTTTTTGCCCACGCCAACCTTGACGGTAATGTCCCCAAGTTAATACGGCGTAAATTATCCATGCGATAAAAGAAAGAATCGCTTTATGTGTCTTTCCTTGAGCTACCATATCCTGAATGAATGTGAAGCCGGTCAATAATGTGAGGGTTAATAGACTTAAACCTACTAGAATGATCTTGAAAAGTTGGCGCTCTACCATCATTAATGGTGGGAGGTTTGGATTAATGGTCAAAGATTTTTTAGTTTTTAGTTTATGATCAAGCCAAGCAAGTTGTAGGGCATACAGCGTAGCAATCATTAAAGTTGAATACGCGAATAATGCGAATGATATATGAATTAATAGACTTGGGTGCGTTTCTAAGTGTGTGATAAAAGCGCCAGGTAAAAAAGTTGCAGCTAGTAAGTTTATTGCAGAAAAACTATAAACAACAGGTAGAATAAACCAGACTCTAAATTTGAGCATGGCAGCGCTCATTACCAAAGAGATAATAAAGCTAATCAGAGACGCAACATTTAAAATACTTAGGTTCTGTCCAAAGCTATTTAAGATCAGTCCTTTTAGTTGCCAGGCATGCAAAAGTAACGCAAGTGATGCGCATATAAATACAACATTTGTTTGAATTTTATTTTGACCTGCTAAGCCTGGGACAATAAAAGCTAATGCAAGAAAGTAAAAAAGTGCAGCACTGATTGCTGTAATGGTATCCATAGTTCACTGTTCATCCAATTTATTAACAATTTGATTATACCCTTTAGAGGGCCATCTCGGTAGGTGTGATTTAGTTAGTATAAAAAATTTTAATTATAACGTCTCAGATTTAGGTATAATCGAGAAATGGTCGCAAAGTAGGCGCAAGAATATGTTTGATAATTTAACGGATAGACTATCCAAGACACTGAAAAATATCAGTGGTAAAGGTCGATTAACAGAAGACAACATTAAAGAAACACTGCGTGAAGTACGTATGGCTCTACTAGAGGCGGATGTTGCTTTACCTGTTGTTCGTGATTTTGTTAAGCGAGTAAAAGAAAAAGCGGTTGGTGTTGAGGTATCAAAAAGCCTAACGCCAGGTCAAGAATTTATAAAAATTGTTCAGTCTGAATTAGAAGCGATAATGGGGGACTCTAATGAGGCTCTTAATTTAGCGTGTCAGCCTCCAGCGGTTATCTTAATGGCAGGTTTGCAAGGTGCTGGTAAAACAACCAGTACAGGTAAACTAGCTAAGCTATTAAAAGAAAGAGATAAAAAGAAAGTACTTGTAGTGTCTGCCGATGTATATCGTCCAGCTGCAATCAAACAACTAGAAACACTTGCAGCAGAAGTTGATGTAGATTTCTTCCCCTCAAGTGCCGATCAAAAGCCAATTGATATTGTTGATGGTGCAATCAGCCACGCAAAATTAAAGTTTTTTGATGTAGTCATTGTCGATACAGCAGGTCGTTTGGCTGTTGATACCGAAATGATGGATGAAATCAAACAACTTCATGCTCATGTAAACCCGATTGAGACTTTGTTTGTTGTTGACGCTATGACGGGGCAAGATGCTGCGAATACTGCAAAAGCATTTGGTGATACATTACCATTAACCGGTGTTATCCTAACGAAAGTGGATGGTGATGCTCGTGGTGGTGCTGCACTATCTGTGCGTCATATTACTGGTAAACCGGTTAAATTTTTAGGTGTAGGTGAGAAAACAGATGCCTTAGAACCTTTCCACCCAGAACGTATCGCTTCACGTATTTTAGGTATGGGTGATGTTCTCTCTTTAATCGAAGATCTTGAAAAGAACGTAGATAAAGAGAAGGCAGAAAAGTTAGCGAAAAAATTCAAAGAGAAAAAAGGCTTTGATCTTGAAGATTTTCGTGAACAACTAGGCCAAATGAAAAACATGGGCGGAATGATGGGCATGATGGATAAACTTCCAGGCATGTCTCAGCTACCTGATAATGTTAAAGATAAAGTTGATGATAAAATGTTCCATCAAATGGAAGCTATTATTAACTCAATGACATTAAAAGAACGTGAACGTCCAGAATTAATCAAGGGCTCACGTAAAAAACGTATTGCAGCAGGTTCTGGTACTCAGGTACAAGATGTGAACCGAATGTTGAAACAATTTACTCAAATGCAGAAAATGATGAAAAAAATGCAAAAGGGTGGAATGAAAGGCATGATGCGTAATATGCAAGGTATGATGGGTGGTGGTGGCATGGGCGGTATGGGTGGCTTTGGTCGCTAACTGTTGTTCGCTCTCCCAAAACGTATTAACAAGATATTAAGGTGCGACAAGCTAATTTATTGATAAATTTAACCTAGCGCACCTTTTTTACCTGATTTTTTCACCAATTACATAAATAATTGGTGAAAAAGTAGCTAAAGCCCTTGCATTGAAAGCTCATAAGAGTAAAATTCCGGGGCTTTATTTTGGCACGAGGGCTCAATAAAATTATTTTTTTGAGCCAATTTAATTTTTGTACGAAGCAAATAGAGGACGATATGGTTACCATTCGTTTGGCACGTCACGGCGCTAAGAAGCGTCCATTTTATCAAATCGTAGTAGCGGACAGCCGTTTTAAATCAACTGGTCGTTACATTGAGAAAGTAGGTTTCTTTAACCCTACAGCACAAGGTCAAGAAGAAGGTCTTCGTTTAGATCTTGATCGCGTTAACCATTGGGTTGGTTTAGGCGCTGGTCTTTCTGATCGTGTAGCTAAGCTAGTTAAAGACGCTAACAAAGCGGCTTAATTTAGTTGGTTAAAGGTAAAGATTTTATGAGTAAGCAAGACGAAGTAATTGTTGTAGGTAAGTTCGGTGCTTCCTATGGTATTCGTGGATGGTTGAAAGTAGTTTCTTTTACTGATCAACCTGAAAGCATTTTCGATTACAAACCATTACTTGTAAAAGTAAAAGGTGAGTGGGTCGAGTTTTCAGTCGAAAGCTGGAAACGTCATAAAGGTTTGGTGTGCAAACTGGAAGGGTTAGAAGTTAGAGAAGAAGCTCAAACTTATACTAACCTAGAAATTGCAGTTAAAGCAGATGCATTACCTGAGCTGTCAGAAGATGAATTCTACTGGCGTGAATTGTTTGGTATGGAAGTGGTTACAAGCCAAGGTTACGGCCTAGGTATTGTTGACGACATTTTTGAAACCGGATCAAACGATGTTCTTGTAGTCAAAGCAAACCTGAAAGATGCTTTTGGTAAAAAGGAACGTTTGATTCCTTTTATTGATGAGCAAGTGATCAAATTAATTGATCGTGAAGCTCAACGGATCGAAGTTGACTGGGATCCTGGGTTCTAAACCCTAGGTAAAGCGAGGGCACATGTGGGTTGGGGTTATAAGCCTATTTCCTGAAATGTTCCGTTCGGTTACCGATTTTGGGGTAACTAGCCAAGCAATTAAAAAAGGTCTTTTATCTATAGAGACATGGAATCCTAGAGATTTCACTCAAGATAAACATCGCACTGTTGATGACCGACCTTATGGTGGTGGTCCTGGTATGTTAATGATGGTTCAGCCTTTGCGCGACGCCATTACTTCAGCCAGAGAAGCAGCACCAGGCAAAACGAAAGTGATTTACCTTTCACCTCAAGGCCGTACGCTGAATCAAGCAGGTGTTGAGGAATTAGCAACGAGTGAGAATTTAATTCTTATTTGTGGCCGATACGAAGGTGTAGATGAGCGCATAATACAATCAGAAGTTGACGAAGAATGGTCAATTGGCGATTTTGTGCTTACAGGTGGGGAACTCCCTGCTATGACGTTAATTGATTCTGTCTCTCGGTTTGTTCCGGGTGTGCTAGGAGATTTTGCGTCCGCTGAAGAAGATTCTTTTGCAGACGGTTTGTTAGATTGTCCGCACTATACAAGACCTGAGGTTTTGGATGGAAAGGAAGTACCTAGTGTACTTAAATCTGGAAATCATAAAGATATCGCTCGTTGGCGAATGAAACAATCGTTAGGCCGTACTTGGTTAAGAAGACCAGAGCTCCTGGGAAATCTAGCTCTGACTGACGAACAGGAATTATTGCTGGCTGAGTTTGTTCGTGAAGAACATCAGCAAAGTAAGTAATTAAGAAATTTAGTATCAGTTTATTCTAGGATATACAAAAAATGAGCAACATCATTAAAGCAATTGAAGATGCGCAACTAAAGCAAGATCTACCTAAGTTTGCACCAGGTGATACTGTTATAGTTCAAGTTAAAGTTAAAGAAGGTGAGCGTGAGCGTCTACAGGCATTCGAAGGCGTTGTAATCGCTATTCGTAACCGTGGTCTTCACTCTGCGTTTACTGTACGTAAAATTTCTAACGGTGAAGGTGTTGAGCGTACGTTCCAAACTCACTCTCCAATCGTTAACAGCATCGAAGTTAAACGTCGCGGTGCAGTACGTCGTGCCAAGTTGTACTACCTTCGTGAGCGTTCTGGTAAATCAGCTCGTATCAAAGAGAAGCTGGCTAAAAAGTAACGCACACGAGAACGTTTCTCAAATGTGCTATGAAGGTGTGCTGTTATCAGCGCACCTTTTTTTATCTCTATAAAATAATGTAAAGAAATGCATACGAATTGATTTTTTCGTATTTAATTAATTACATCTGTTGATTTTCGCCATATAAATGTTAAATTATTCCTACTTGTCTTAAAAGACTATTAATGGAAATAAAAGTTTACAGGTGTAGAAGATGAAAAAAAGCGAATTAAGCAATATCAACATTAGTGATGAACAAGTTCTGATCACGCCCCAAGAGTTAAAAAATCAAATCCCACTAAGCGATAATGCTCGTCTGTTTATTCAACAATCTCGCCAAACTATTTCAAATATTATTCATAAAAAAGATCACCGTTTATTGATTGTTTGCGGTCCATGCTCAATTCATGATATCGACGCAGCCAAAGAATACGCGAAACGCCTTAAGGTGATCTCTGAAGATCTTAAAGATCAACTCTACATTGTGATGCGTGTTTATTTTGAAAAACCAAGAACAACGGTTGGCTGGAAAGGGTTAATTAATGATCCACACCTTGATGGCTCTTTTGATATTGACCATGGTTTACATGCCGCACGACAGCTTTTAGTTGACCTTGCTGAGATGGAAATTCCATTAGCAACAGAAGCTCTAGATCCAATTAGCCCGCAATACATTGGCGATACCTTTAGCTGGGCTGCGATAGGTGCTCGTACTACTGAATCTCAAACTCACCGTGAAATGGCAAGTGGCCTTTCGGTTCCTGTTGGTTTTAAGAATGGCACCGATGGTAGTTTGTCGACTTCAATCAATGCAATGCAAGCGGCGGCTTCAAGTCATCGTTTTATGGGGATTAACAACGAAGGTCAAGTTGCTCTATTAACGACGCAAGGAAACCCAAATGGTCATGTGATTTTACGTGGTGGTAAGCAGACAAATTACGATTCTGTGTCAGTAACTGAATGTGAAGAAGAGTTAGCTAAATCTAATCTTGAAGCGGCATTAATGATCGATTGTAGCCATGCGAATTCTCGTAAAGATTACCGTCGTCAGCCATTGGTTGCAGAAGATGTTATTCACCAAATTCGTGAAGGGAATAAGTCGATTATTGGTTTGATGATTGAAAGTCATTTAAATGAGGGTAACCAACCTTCAGATATCCCATTATCAGAAATGAAATATGGGGTGTCTATCACGGACGCATGTATCAATTGGGATTCAACTGAGGCACTATTACGCCATACTCATAAAGAATTAATTCCAGTCTTGGAAGAGCGTTTAAAAGGATAGAA
Organism: Aliivibrio wodanis; assembly: GCA_000953695.1. Classification (GTDB taxonomy): domain Bacteria; phylum Pseudomonadota; class Gammaproteobacteria; order Enterobacterales; family Vibrionaceae; genus Aliivibrio; species Aliivibrio wodanis. The sequence continues at coordinate 640,494 of LN554846.1, forward strand.
CCAGATGGCGGTAGAACTGAGTCATTTACGCGACCAAATTGATGCAGTAGATAAACAAATGTTGGATCTTTTGTCTCAACGTCTGCATTTAGTTGAACAAGTTGGTGAAGTAAAAAGTGCGCATGGATTACCTATTTATGATCCAAGTAGAGAAGCGGCGATGCTTGCTTCAAGACGACAAGAAGCTGAGAAGAAAGGAGTACCACCATCCTTAATTGAAGATATTCTACGTCGAACAATGCGAGAATCTTATAGCAGTGAAAATGACTCAGGCTTCAAATGTTTAAAACCTGAATTACGGCCAATTGTCGTGGTTGGTGGTAATGGACAACTTGGTGGTTTATTTGCCAAAATGTTTCGATTATCTGGCTATGAAGTACGAATTCTAGGCAGTCAAGATTGGAATAATGCAGAGACAATTTTAGATGATGCTGGAATGGTGGTTGTAACTGTTCCTATTAATTTAACCGTTGATGTAATCAATAAACTTTCAGGACTACCTGAAGATTGTATTCTGTGTGATTTAACGTCGATAAAGAAAAAGCCACTGCAAGCAATGATGGAGATTCATAAAGGTCCTGTTGTTGGTTTACACCCAATGTTTGGTCCCGATATCCCAAGTTTAGCGAAACAAGTGATTGTCATGTGTGATGGACGTAATAAAGAAAGTTACGCTTGGCTTAAAAATCAGTTTGAAATTTGGGGTGCGATTGTTCGTGATATCTCTGCGACAGAGCATGATCATGGTATGACTTTAATCCAAGCTTTGCGTCACTTTACTTCTTTTGCATACGGTCAACATCTTGCTAAAGAAAACCCAGATATTGAACAGTTACTTAATTTAAGCTCGCCAATCTATCGCTTAGAGTTATTAATGGTGGGTAGATTGTTTGCACAAGATCCTAACTTATATGCTGATATTATTCTTTCATCAGAAGAAAATATTGAAATGATAAAGCGATTTCATCAACGATTTGGTGATGCGATTGAGCTATTAGAGAATCATAACCGTGCAGGGTTTATTGATAACTTTAAAGAAGTAGAGCATTGGTTTGGGGATTATGCAGAGCAATTTCTAATAGAGAGTAAGGGATTACTTAGACAAGCTAATGATTCGATTCATAGAGAAAGAACATAATTTACAGAATATAACAAAGTGAGCGAATGCTCACTTTTTATGTTTGAGTAAAATTAATTTACTGAATGACTTCTATTGAGACTTGATTTGTTTTTACTGTGTTGATTGCTTCTATCTGTTCTACTGTTGGCTTTTGAGTTAGCTTTAATTGCAATTTTACAACATTGCTAATAACGTCGACTAATGGTGTCCATTTTACGCTACGCTCTTTTTCAAATAAGCTTTCAAAATGTTCAGGTGTCCAATCAATAAAGGATTGTGGATTTAGAACCCTACCTAGAAATCGTACTTCATAATGTAAGTGTGGACCGGTTGAATTTCCTGAATTACCACAGGTTGCAATTAATTCCCCTTTTTTAACAAATTGTCCCGAACGTACTTTAAACTTCTGCAAATGAGCATACATGGTCATAAAGCCAAAGGAATGCTGAACTTTTAATAAATTACCATAGCCTTTTTTACTTGGTCGAGCTAACTCTACGACACCATCTGCTGGTGCATAAATTTCCGTTCCACGTTTACAGGTTAAATCTAAACCTAAATGTCTTTGTCTTTTTCCTGAGATAGGATTGGTTCTTTTTCCAAAACTTGAAGAATTTCGAATAAAGTCAAGAGGTGTGTCATTTGGGATCAATCGAAACATAGTCGCTCTAACAGCAGAATCAATAGCTGCTATATCTAAGCGTTGGTCTAATGTTTTTTCAGTTAAAGTATTTTCCTCTTCAGATATTTCTTGCAGGCCAAGTACTGATTCGACATCCTCAATTCTCTGGCTGATAACAAGTAACTCATTTTCTTTCTTTTCAAGTTGTTGATTTAGCTCGTGATTATTATTGTTATTATCTACAATAAGCTTATTAAGGTTACTATTTTGTAAGTGTAACTCTGCAATTTCTACTTCAGATACTTTCTGTTTCTGATAAAAATAATGTAATCCGAAGCCGCTTAGAGTGAATAAGCCGACCCCGAATAATAAGGATAAAATAGCAAAGTTTTTCCGTTTAGGAGAAATAGCGAAGAAACGAGTTCCCTTGTTTTGGGAGACGGAAATACGAATGTTATCAGGCATAAAAGGTCATTATTGTTTAGTTAAGTTGGCTCAGTTAACTCTGATAATTGACGTAACAGTAAATCACTATTGCCAACATTCAGCTCAATTAAGCGTTTAAGATGGCTAATACTATCAATACCTATGTGATGAATACAGAGCCTTAGAGTATTATTTTTCCTTTTAACAATGCTGCATTCTGTCGTAATGTGAATGTCGCTTTCGTTTAAAGTAAAATCGACGGTCAATTGTTCATTTGATTCGAGTGTACATTCGTCATCAATACCAACAAGTAGCCCGTGTAATGATAAATCCATTAAAGAGCCATTCCATTGCTCATTACCTTTCAATAAGGCAACATTGGCTTGATATACAACTCGAGAGAATTTACGGCGCTCAATCATAACAATATCCTTCTGTATTTTAGATTTAAAGATTAAGTATGATCGGTGGCTTGGTGCAAGTCTAATAAAAAGGCCGCTTTAATGCGGCCCTTATGATGAGTATCAAATAATCGTTATTACTATTTAGTTATACGTTTGTATTTAATACGGTGAGGTTCAGCAGCTTGAGCCCCTAATGTCTTCTTAATCCAATCGCTGTATTCAGTGTAGTTACCTTCAAAGAAGTTCACTTGGCCTTCGTCACGGTAATCAAGAATATGAGTAGCGATACGGTCTAAGAACCAACGGTCATGCGAGATAACCATGGCACAACCAGGGAACTCTAGAAGGGCTTCTTCTAATGCTCGTAATGTTTCAACATCTAAGTCATTGGTCGGTTCATCGAGTAACAGTACATTGCCGCCTGTTTTTAGCAGTTTTGCTAAGTGAACACGGTTACGTTCACCACCAGAAAGATCACCAATAATCTTTTGTTGGTCATTTCCGCGGAAGTTAAAGCGAGAACAGTAAGCGCGAGCTGGGATCTCAAAATTATTGATTTTGATGATGTCAGCGCCTTCAGAAATCTCTTGGAAAACAGTTTTTGTGTCATCCATAGAATCACGAAACTGGTCAACAGAGGCTAGCTTAACGGTGTCACCTAAATCAATTGTACCTGAGTCAGGGGTTTCAGTACCGCTTAGCATTTTGAATAGTGTTGATTTACCCGCACCATTGGCACCGATAATACCAACAATAGCCCCTTTAGGCATACTGAATGATAAGTCGTCAATCAGGACACGATCGCCAAATGATTTCGTTAAGTTTGTTACTTCAAGAACTTTATCACCTAAACGCTCACCTGGTGGAATGAACAATTCGTTTGTTTCATTACGTTTTTGGTGGTCGGTGTTTTGAAGTTCTTCAAATCGAGCCATACGAGCTTTTGATTTCGCTTGACGACCTTTAGGATTTTGACGAACCCACTCAAGCTCTTTTTCTATCGTTTTTTGACGCGCATTTTCTTTCGAAGATTCTTGTTTTAGACGATCATCTTTCTGTTCAAGCCAAGAAGTATAGTTACCTTCCCATGGAATACCTTCACCACGGTCAAGCTCTAGGATCCAACCTGCAGCATTATCTAGGAAATAACGGTCATGGGTAATCGCCACAACAGTACCAGAATAATCAACAAGGAAATGCTCAAGCCAAGCCACTGATTCAGCATCAAGGTGGTTGGTTGGTTCATCAAGAAGTAGCATATCTGGTTTTTCAAGTAGAAGACGACAGATAGCAACACGACGACGTTCACCACCTGATAGAAATTCAACTTTTGCATCCCACTCAGGAAGACGTAATGCATCAGCAGCACGTTCAAGCGCATTATCAAGGTTATGCCCATCTTTTGCTTGAATTAAGGCTTCAAGTTCGCCTTGCTCTTTAGCAAGTGCATCAAAATCAGCGCCTTCTTCAGCGTAAGCGGCATAAACTGCATCTAATCGAGTTAGTGCTCCAGCTACATCAGAAACAGCTTCTTCAACGATTTCACGAACTGTTTTTGATTCGTCTAAAACGGGTTCTTGTGGTAGATAACCAACTTTTAATCCAGCTTGTGGACGAGCTTCGCCATCAATATCAGTATCTAAACCTGCCATAATGCGAAGTAGTGTTGATTTACCTGAACCATTTAGGCCAAGAACACCAATTTTTGCGCCAGGGAAGAAACTAAGAGAAATGTCTTTCAGGATTTGTCTTTTAGGAGGAACAATTTTGCTCACTCGTGACATTGTATATACGTATTCAGCCATAATCACTTATTATTAAGGTAGGTTAACGGAAATATAATTTTACTATTTATGATACATAGTTTAACACTCATTCTTGCAGTTACTAGGGTAATATAGGCAAACTAAAAGAAGAATTTAGAGAGTTGTTTAACTCTGTCTCATATCAGAGTGTTAATAAAAAGGTTGGAACGTTAGGTGGTTAAAGAGTCGATGAAATACACACAACAAAAATTAGGGATGATCGCGGTGTTGTGCGTTGGAATGAGTGCACATTCTGCTGAGGCATTGTCGATAGATGAATCACGAATTCAATATCAAGAAGCAAAGGAGTTGCTTAAAGATAAAAAATTTGATGCATATGAAAAAGTTAGAGCAAATTTAGTTGATTATCCATTAGTACCTTATTTAGATTATCGTCAACTTCGGATGGATTTAAATGCAAAAACGCCTGATGATATTCGTTTGTTTCGACATGAGAACAATACATTAGCTTTTGGTAACTCTTTAGATTATCAATATTTAGTGATGTTGGGTTTGAATGAGCGCTGGACTGAATTTGTAGATTACTTTCCACAAGAACCAAGTAGTCAGAATTTACAATGCTATTATTATCAAGCAAAAAATGAACTTGGTGATAAAACTACGGCATGGAAAGGAGCTGAAAAGTTATGGTTAACAGGAAATTCTGTTACTTATGAGTGTGATGACTTATTTACTGCTTGGTCTGATGCGGAAAAACTCACTGATGATTTAATCCTTAGGCGTATGCTTTTAGTTTATAAAGCTCGTAATAGTGAGTTGTTTTCTTATTTAGAAAAAATGCTAAAAGGGAATGAATCGAAAGAAAAAGCGAGGCAATTAATTACACTTTATAACAATCCGGATTCACTAGGCACCTATGCTAAAAAGAACAAAGTATCAGACTTCTCTAAAGCACTCACTTTTCTTTCCATGAAGAGAGAAGCGAGAAAAAACCCAACAAAAGCAATTAAATTACTGCCAAGTATTGCGAAACAGCAGAAGTATACACAAGATGAACTGGTAGAAATAAAGCACCGAATTATCAGTACGATAATGTCAACAAAATCTGAAACCTTAGCTAAATGGCGTGATTCAGAATTGTCTAAATATCCTAAAGATTCTTTTGTTGAACGTCGTATCCGTGTGGCGATCCGTGCTGCTAATTGGGATGACGTTAGCCTCTGGATTAATTTATTAAGTTTGGAAAGTAAGCAGTCTTTACGTTGGCAATTTTGGCAAGCTCGAATTGAGAGCAAAAAGGGTGAGCATAAAAAAGCAGAGCAGAGATTACATAAATTATTAGGACAACGTAATTTTTATAGTGTGGCAGCAGCAAATATTTTAGGTAAACCTATTACTTATAAAATGAGTCCTGCCCCTACAAATATAAAAGCGGTGATGACTAAATATAAAGTGGAATTAGCAAGAATTAAAGAATTGATTGTGATAGATGAAATATCTACTGCAAAAAGTGAATGGGCGTATTTACTGAATCGTTCATCTAGACAAGAAGTCAAAGAGTTAGCGAGTTATGCGGCTAAGCATCGGTGGCATCATTTTACTGTATTAGCAACAATTAAAGGGAAAATGTGGGGGCATTTAAGTTTACGTTTTCCTATTGCACATCAATGGTGGTTTAGTCATTACAGTAAAAATCTGGGAATAGATAAAATAACCTTGATGTCTTTATCACGACAAGAAAGTGGGCTATATGCAGAGGCTAAATCACCAGTTGGTGCTCGTGGTCTAATGCAAATTATGCCAGCAACAGCTAAATATACTGCGAAGAAAATTGATTATAATAAATACAAAGGTGTTGATAGCCTTAATGATGTAGATGTAAATATTCATATTGGCTCAAATTATCTTAAAGGTTTGTTAGATGATTATGAAGGAAATCGGATTTTTGCTTTAGCAGGATACAATGCTGGTCCACATCGAGTAAAACGATGGAGAGCGGTATCAGACGAAAAATTAGATGTTTATGCTTTTATTGAAGCTATTCCTTTTAAGGAAACACGAGGCTATGTGCAAAACATTCTGATGTTTGAAACTTATTACCGTAGCTTACTTGGAGAGAAGGGAACTTTTCTATCTGAGAAAGAGCTGAATTTAGAGTATTAATTATTTGGGATTGACTATAAAGTAGGGGGCTTAGTGCTCCCTTTTTTTATTATTGTAATGAGGATTTTATGTCAGGTTCAGCAAAATATTCAGATTGGTCGCAAGTGATGGCATTGATAGCAAATGCAGCAGAGCAAGATAAGCATCAATCTTTATTGACTATGTTGATGACCCCTGATGAGCGTGAGGCATTAATTGCTCGAGTAAATATTTGTCATGAGTTATTGCAAGGTGAACTAAGCCAAAGACAGATTAGTCAGTTATTGGGTGTAGGTATCGCCACTATAACTCGAGGCTCTAATGAATTGAAAAGCCATTCACACGATGAGAAAGAATGGCTTATGGAATTACTACAACAAAGTGCTAAAAGCGTTCAGGATGAAGAAAAGGAATAAGAGCAAGAATTAACGCTTGTTGATAAACAGAGCTTCTCGTTAATAGGTTATTGGTTAATAAGCCAATAGCCCCACCTTTTTGTTTAATATTATCGGTATTAAATTGTTCATCCATCACATCCCCAAGCTCTTTTCCTTGGTTAACAGCCGTAATTACCGCAGGAGGAAGGGGTAAACTTGATGATCGTGATTCCCCCACTTTTTCTCCGTTATCAATAATCATCCAAGCAAAAGTTGAATTCTTTTCGATCCCTGCTTCTAATCCAACATAGAAGCTGGCATCTGGAGATTGTGCTTTGGCGTTATTTACTCTGTTGATCGCCCCTTGTTTTGTTTCGATACAGCTCATTGGTTGATCTGGCACGCCACTGTCGACAGATATTCCTTCAAAGCAATAATAAATACTAGGAAAGGCTTGAGAAAATGCGGCCTTAACCGCCTCTATTTTTGCTGGGTTGAGTGAGGAAACAATAACTTTATTTTTCATATTCGGATTGAAACTCTTTATGCCAGTTGACTAATTCAGATTGATTCATTGGTTTTCCAAAGTGATAGCCTTGGTAATAATCACATCCGTATTCATTAAGCCATGCTACCATAGATTCATCTTCAATCCCTTCTGCTGTAACTGCCATATCTTGAGCATGACACAATTCAATTAAAGGTTTTATCACTTGCTGTTTATTAGAATCGACTAGGGTTTTTAGGAACCAGCGGTCGAATTTTATTTTGTGAACGGGGTGTTGAACCAATTGAGTTATAGAGGTAAAACCAGAACCAAAATCATCAAGTGCTAGCTGAAATCCATGCTGATTTAAGGTTGTTAGTAGTGCATCTTGAGTGTGATTACCTTCAAAAGTCTCAGTAATTTCAAATTCAATTTTCTCTGGGGGGATCTTATATTTATCAGTAAGCTCAATAATGAAATCCGATAGTTCATTAGATCCTAGTTGAGCGGAAGATAGATTCAATGACACCTGGATATTACTCCCTATTAGTGCCGTTAATTCTGCGTATTGTATGAAGGTTTGTTCAATGACCCAGCGGTCGACTTTATCATATAACCCATTTTGCTCCGCAATGGGAATAAACTCATCGGGGCCAATAAATCCCAATTCTGGAGAGATCCATCTCAGTAACACTTCCACGCCAACTAAAGAGTGACTCTTCGCTGAAATAATGGGCATAAATACTAAAAAGAATTCATTAGAAAAATGAGTGTTACGAAGTTCTTTTTCTATGGAACGGTGGCGTTGAACTTTTTTATCCAGCTCTTTTGAATAATAAGAATATTGATTTTTTCCATTTTGTTTTGACTGATACATGGCGGCATCTGCATGGCTTGTTAGATCATCTACGGAATGCCCATCTTGAGGGTATTTGGCAATCCCAATACTACTACTTACAGGGAAAGTACCTTGTTCAAACGTAAATCCATCCTTAAATAGACTAAGGACATGCATGGAGATTATTTGAGCATGGTCATGATGAATTTGGTCATTTAGCAATACGATCGCAAATTCATCACCTGATAAGCGTGAGAATAGAGACGAGCTTCCATGGGTTCTATCATGTTCAGTAATTAGTAATGACAGTTGGTCAGAAAATGCACATAGCATAGCATCTCCGGTAGAGTGACCAAATTTATCATTAATGTATTTAAAATTATCTAAATCAATATAAATGATAGCTAGCTCATGACTATCAAGTCGATGAGAAGATAAGAGATGGTTTATCCGCTGATTAAATTTGTACCTATTTGGTAATTTAGTCAATTGATCTTCTTCAGATACTTTTTTAGTAATTAAATAGTTATCACTAATTTCTTTATATAAATGATGGAATTTTCGAGATAGTCGACCTATTTCATCGTTAGTTGATAAATAAGTTATATTGGAATTTTCTGTACTATCAATCTTTTCTAATTCGCGATCGAGTCGTGTTATTGGTGAGATTAGAAAGCGTTGAATTAGGACGATAAGAAGGATAGTTGATCCTAACGTCATCGCAAGAAAAGTACTGGCTAAGGAAAACAATAACTGATTTTTTTTATCAACCAGGAAATCACCATTAGCTGATATTGAAGCGTATAATTGTGGGGCTAATTTCGATGACATAGAAAAAGGGGTTCTCTTTTCTATGGGATTTGTAGAAAGAGTAATTTTAGCGTTGAAATACTGTTCAATGTATGTTTTTTGTCTATAAAAAATATTGGCATCAATAGAGACGACTATCGCGATAGTATTTTTTAAATGGTGTTTCAAAGGTATGGTTAACGTTCTGGTGTCTAATAGCTTATATTTTACCAGTAATGCATTGTATGTATTGGCTTTAGTTTCAATATATTGGGTTGCTTGAATATGTCCACTTTGGATCTGAGAGCGAACGAAATCAGTTTGATTTAATGAAATTTCAGCAAAGGGATCTAAGCTGTTTTCATAATAAAGCTGAACCTCTAGCTTTGAAGAGAGCAGAGCGAAAGAGGCAAATTGAGCATCTGTCGGCTTTAACTGATCGAGCGCATCTTCTAAAGACTCAGCGAGAGCAACTTCTCTATATTGATCGCTACGGTCTTCAAAATAGTTATGTATTGAATTGCTTTGGCTTAATGCGTATAGATAGCTATCAATAAAGCGAATACGGTTAGCGTAGACTATCGCCAATTCAGACATGTTTCGCTCTAACTGTTGCTGCTCAGAGTGAACTAAATCTTGAACTTGACCTTTATAGATCAGATAGGTTCCAATGCCATAAATAGCAATGATGACAGGAATTATAAGTGTAATGACGCGTTTATTTAGATTCATGCTGCTTTAAAATTGTTCGCAACATTCGACTGCGAATTTGGTTTTGTTTATGATCTAATGAGATATTAAATGTACTGTTGTTAATGATCTCTTGAGGTGGAAAAAGAGTGTTGTCGTTAGTAAACTCTTTTGGCATTTGTTTTATTGCGCTTAAGTTTGGTGTGGCAACTTCCACATACAATGTATTCAGTGCTGCGATATCTGGACGACTTAAAAACTCAATTAACTGCCTTGCTTCTTTTTTATGTTTAGAGTGCTCCATGACAGTTAAGCAATCGACCCAGAGCTGGGTTCCTTCTTTTGGGATCGTGTAGCCCCACTCATACTCTCCCTTTTCAGATAAGTAATACTGATCACCACTGTAGGATAATGCAATGTAAAGTTCATTATCCGTCGCAGAAGATTCAATAAATGTTAAAGGGTATTCGAAGGTTAAAATATCTGAAATATTCGAGATAATATATGTGAACGTTGTTTTTAATACCTCTTTTTCATCTGCATCAATAGGGTATCCTTTTGCCAATAAGTAAGGCATGAAGGTTTCAATTAATGAGTTAGTTAAACCAATATGACCACGGATATTGTCAGCAGGCTCAGTAATACTTGCCCATGATGTCGGGGGCGTTGGAAATTTATCTTTTCTATAGACTAATCCTACTGTTCCCCAAAAATAGGGAATGGAATGAGTACCACAAGCATTTAGCCAGCGTTTATCCATATCACTTCTGTGATTCAATGTTGATAGGTCACTAATTATATTGTTTTCTTTTAGCTCCTGCTGTGAAGCACTGTCAATCACCACAATATCAATATTACTTGTTTTTCTTTGATATAGGATTTTGTCACGTTGATTATCACTATCAATGAATACTTTATCGAGTTCAATGCCTGTTTTATTTACCCAAATTTCTTCTACTTCAGGTGCAATACTGCCCTCCCAAAGTAAAAGAGTAAGCGATGAATTTTGCTTGCTGGAAGCTATAGCACTAGATGCTAAGCTTAAAGACAGTAAGGCAAAAGTACTGAGAGTTATAAGTTGCATCTTAATTATTTTCTTCATGATATTTAATTATCGACTCTGTAATTCGCTTTCGGATGTATTTGTTATTTATGTCTTCGTAGGTATATTCTTGGCTTAAATTCATGACCTTACTTGTTGGTAGGGAAGCTCCCCAGTTATCGTTAAGCAGAAGTAATTGTTTTGATACGCTAGCGTTTGTTGGGTTGTTTTTTAGATCTAATGTATTTAGTAAGGCAATGTCTGGGCGTTGTAAAAAATTAATAAAGCGAAAAGCCAGCTCTTTATTTTTTGAGCTTTCTAACACAGATAAACAATCAACCCACACAATGCTCCCTTCTTTTGGAGTAATGAATTTCCAATCAGAAAAAGAAGACTTCTTATTCAGCGTTTCTTCATCTCCACTATAAGCCATTGTAATATAAATATTATTATCATTAGGATTCCCTATAAAATAGCTTATCGGATAATTGTAAGAATGAACAAATTTTGATTGTTGTTTTAATTCGTTATAAATGTCTTTGAGGGTATGTGTCGTTACAGTTGAAATGGAGGCATTACGGATAAACAGGGATGGAAGCAGTAAATCAGAGGTATCGTCCATCATCATTATACGGCTGTATAATTCGTCGTTAGGATATAAAATATTTTTCCAAGAGGTAGGGGGAGCTATTTTTGAACTTCGGTATGCTAGCCCTAATGTTCCCCAGAAGTAAGGAATGCTATTGTCTGAACATTGGTTAAGCCAGAGTTCTTCTATGTACTTACTGTTTGATATTGTCCCAGGAGACCAAGAAGCCAACATTTTTTGTTTCATGAAGTGATGACCACTGACTTCGTCAATAATCACAATATCAATACCTGCGCCGGTATTGAGGATATGATCTCTTTTCTCATCATTATCAAAGAGAACCTGTTCAATTTTTACACCAGTTTCGAGGTACCATTTATCAATTACTTGTTGTGATAAATAATCTTCCCAGTTCAATATAGTTAATGTTTTTTCTGTAGGCAGGGCAAAGCAATTAGAGCTAAATAACGTCAATAGGTAGAGTAGTTTAATTAGCGTATTTTTTATCATATAGGGCCTACATAGAAGTAAATGCAGGCCTATTTTACAGAATGAGTAACTAATAACAACCGTTGTGTCGTTAGTTTAATTGAGGGATATCTGTAGGGGTTACATTTTCAATTGGATAGCAGCCTAACACTTTTAAATATTGAGTTATAGATGTTAGCTCTTCAATTGCAGCACTCATTGCCTCTGATTTTAGATGGGCTTGTAAATCAATATAAAACATCTCTTCCCAAGGATTTCCCATAATAGGGCGAGATTCTAATTTACTCATATTAATTCCGTATTTACGTAGAACTAATAGGGATTCAACCAGAGAACCTGCATCTTGGGATGTTGACATAATTAATGTTGTTTTCGCTGGAATTTGTTCTGAAACATCAACGGGCTTTCTTGCGACAACAATAAAGCGAGTTTGATTATCAGTTTGATTTGAAATATTAGTAATTAAGGATTGGAGACCATAAAGTTTACCACTGTCAGAGTTACCGATAGCTGCAACATGTGGTGAATTGATGTCTTTTACAGCAATCATGGCATCAGCAGTACTTGAGCATGAAACTAATTCGACATTCTCTAGACGGTGTAAAAACTCGCTGCACTGTTCATGAGGTTGTGGGTGAGAATAAAGTGTCGTAATTGATTCTAGAGTCGTATCTGTGGTGGTTAATAAGCAGTGATCAATTTGCTGAGTGAGCTCACCGACAATGTATAAACTGGTGTGCTGCAGAAGATCGTATACTTCATTTATGGAACCTGAACTGGTGTTTTCAATTGGTAAGACACCATAATCAGCATGACCAGATTCAACAGTTTTTATGACCTCTCTAAAGTTTTCACAGCCTAATTCTGCTAATTCTGTATTTTTCTTACTGAAGTAACGACGGCTAGCTAAATTAGAATACGATCCTTTTGAACCTAGGTAAGCAACTCTTGCTACTGGTTTTCTGCTTAATTCTGGATTGGTTAGGTTCTGAAAGTATTCTTGTTGTAATAAAACCGAATCTTCAATAATTGTGTGGAATAGTTGAGTTATATAGTAAGCATCAAGATCAAATGCTTTGCCATTCTTGATTAATTTAACAAGTAGTTGTTGTTCACGTTTGGGGTCTCGGACAGGTTTTGCGGTTTGAACTTTACTCTTAGCAACTTCAAGGCTGAGTTTACGGCGCTCAGAAAAAAGAGTTAATAATTCATTATCAAGATCATTGAGGCGTAAACGAATTTCATCAAGAGAATAGCGGGTATCAGTCATGAATATGCAAACCTAGTAAATTAAGAGTTAATTCACAATAAGGAATAGCTAAGTTTGCGTCAAGAAAAAACAGCGCTCAAATGAGCGCTGTTTCAGAAAATGTTGAGTTGACTATTTGACTACTGTTCGTATTCCTCTTCTAGATCAACTTCTGGCTCTTCAATTACAGGTGCTTGGGCATGTGTTGCACGACGAGCTTCGCCTTTATGTTGCAGTTTATCTAGTTGGCGTTCTAGTTTTTGATACATTTCTCTAATTGCACCAAATAGGTCTTCTTGTTCTGCTGATGCTGCAACTTTACCACCAGCGATAGTCGCCTGTGCTTCTACCTTGTGTTTACCATTTGCGCGTTTCGTAACGCTAGCGTGACGTCCAATAATGTCTAGATTTCTTTTTTCTTCTAGTTTTTTAAATTTCCCTTCAATACGTTCACGGATGCCTGGAGTGATGTCGATGTTGTTACCAGTGATTTCTACTTTCATATGATTTTCCTCTCTCTTGCCCCGTTTGGCATGTATTCAGATTACGGATTCAGCAGTAAAATAAAGTGATCTACATCACTATTCTTAATAGTGTTCGTAATTAGATATGTTGATGTGATCTCAAACAAACCCTGAGAATTTTTTTTGAAAAAAAACTTGATGAATTGGGTAAAATAGGTAGATTGGAAGGATTGATTACTGAAAACATTCGTTTTTAGGGACTAAGTTCAACTTGCTGTTTTCAATGACTATTTTTTAATCTCCCATGTTTTGTGAGTTTGAACATCCTTTATATAAATCTCAGATATAAAAAAGCCGTGCCTTAATGATAAGGCACGGCTTTTTGCTTTTTGGCATATATTCTATTGAGGATTCAATGCAATAAGCTCTTCTGTTCGAGCGATAGCATCTTCTAATTTTAATTCTTTATATGCAGCTAGCATGATTGTTAATGATTTTCTGGCAGCTTCTGTATCAGGGTAAGTTCGTTGTAGATCTTGGCTACGGTTGATCGCGGAAATCCATGCTTCTCGACGTAGATAAAAATCCGCAGTAGCTAATTCATATTCAGCTAAACGATTTTTTAATGAAAATAGGCGAGTTTGAGCATCTTCAGCATAAAGGCTATCAGGATAACGATCGAGTAAGCGTTTAAAATCTTTAAATGCAGCACGTGCTGGTTCTGGGTCTCGATCCGAGCGATCTACTCGAAATAAATCGTGCATAAAGCTACGGTCTTGAGCCATATGCGTTAATCCACGCATATACAGTACCCAGTCAGCTTTTGGGTGTACGGGGTTTAGGCGGTTAAAACGTTCAATGGTTGCTAAACCTAAAGCTAAGTCATCACTTTTGTAATATACATAGATAAGATCAAGTTGGACTTGTTCGGAATAGGCTCCGAAAGGATAACGAGAATCTAATGCTTCAAGACGTTCTATCGCACTTGTCCAATTACCAGCCTGTAAAGATACTTGAGCTTGAGAATATAATTCTGATGGTGGGATATCAGGGATAACATCATCACTGCTTGAGCAACCAACCAGCAAAGATACGGCTAATAATGAAGAAAGAGTTAAGCGTTTCATGCTTGAAAATGATCCTTGACTAAAAAAACTGAAGTTATCCATTACGAAATGCCTCGTTAACAGATACAATGGTAGATAGTTTATTTCACTTACAGTGTTGATGATACCAAATATGATATATTTGTTTGGTATTAGTACCACTAAATTTAAAAAAGTTCGGTATGGCACAACAAATAGAGTTAACAAGCACAGTAAAAGATAGCCAATTGGGTCAACGCTTGGATCAAGCAGCGGCTGAATTATTTTCGGATTTTTCTCGTTCACGCATTAAAGAATGGCTATTGGCGGGTAAAATCACCGTTAATGGTGAAGTGATCACCAAAGCTCGTTTAAAAATGATGGGTGGTGAAGAGATTATCGTTAAAGCGGAATTAGAAGATGAAGAGCGTTGGTTAGCCCAAGATATCCCTCTTGATATCGTTTATGAAGATGATGATTTATTAGTTATTAATAAACCTCGTGGCTTCGTGGTGCATCCTGGTGCAGGAACACCGGACGGTACAGTATTAAACGCCTTATTATTCCATTACCCAAGCATTGCTGAAGTACCTCGTGCAGGTATTGTCCACCGTTTGGATAAAGATACTACGGGTCTAATGGTCGTTGCGAAAACAGTACCGGCTCAAACTCGTTTAGTTCGAGCGCTTCAAAAACGTAAGATCACTCGTGAATATGAAGCGATAGTATTAGGGCGTATGACGGCTGGCGGAATGATTGAAAAACCAATCGGACGTCACCCACAAAAACGTACGCTAATGGCAGTACATGAATTAGGTAAAGATGCTGTAACGCATTACCGTGTAGCTGAGCATTTCCGTATTCATACTCGTTTACGTTTACGTCTTGAAACTGGTCGTACTCACCAAATTCGTGTGCACATGTCTTATCTTCAACATCCATTAGTGGGTGATACCGCTTATGGTGGCCGTGCCCGTATCCCTAAAGGGGCGTCACAAGAGTTGATCGATATGATACGTGGTTTTGACCGCCAAGCCCTGCACGCTGCGATGCTACGCTTTGATCATCCAGTGACTGGCGAAGTAATGGAATTCCATGCGCCAATTCCTGATGATATTATTGCTCTAGCCCAAGCATTACGTGACGATGAACGTCTGTTGCATGAGGATGAGTATTAAATGTCACAGCTGTTACCAACATGGTCTGTGCCTAAAAATATTAACGTAGTTAGTACGACTCGTTTAGGTGGTGTTTCTAAAGCACCATTTTCGAGTTTAAATTTAGGTGATCATGTTGGTGACAACCATAATGATGTTGTGCTCAATCGTGAAAAATTGATTACGTTGGCGCAGTTACCCACTGAACCAACGTGGTTAAATCAGATCCATTCAACTAAAGTAGTCACTCTTCCTTACATAGATCCAATTAATCCGCCTTCTGTCGATGCCGCTTATACGAATAAAGCAAATCAGGTTTGTTGTGTAATGACTGCTGATTGTTTACCTGTTGTTATTTGTAATAGGGAAGGAACCGAAGTTGCTGCCGTTCATGCTGGATGGCGTGGTCTTCTTGATGGTATTTTAGAAAATACAGTTAAGCATTTTTCTTCCAGTGATCTTATTGCATGGTGTGGACCTGCTATTGGTCCTACGGTATTTGAAGTCGGTGATGACGTTAAGCAACAGTTTTGTGAGAAAGACTCCCAAGCAGAAAAAGCGTTTATTCCAACAGGCCATTCTGGCAAATACTTCGCTGATTTAGATTTACTTGCAACCCAACGTTTAAATTGTGTTGGGGTTAATGATGTTTTTTATTCCAATCTTTGTACTTATTCAAATACAGACCAATTTTTTTCATATAGAAAAGAAGGAAAAACAGGTCGGCAAGCAACTTTAATTTGGTTTGAATAATCTTCTTTATATTCCCTTCTATTAGTTGATTTTTACCGCAATACACCCCATTTAATGAGTAACAGTACATTAGTTACTTTTCTTCTGTAGGAGAGGGTTATGCGTTTAGACCGATTTACCAGTAAATTTCAAGTTGCCATTTCAGATGCTCAATCGCTAGCATTAGGTCAAGATCATCAATACATAGAACCAACACATCTTATGGTAGCTTTATTGAATCAAGATGGTAGTACTATCAGACCATTACTGACATTACTCAATATTGACGTAACCCAACTTCGTTCTAAATTATCAGAGATTTTAGATAAAGCACCTAAAGTTATGGGTATTGGTGGTGACGTACAATTGTCATCTAATATGGGTGTTATTTTTAATTTATGTGACAAAATTGCGCAAAAGCGTAAAGATGCCTACATATCTTCTGAAATATTCATGCTAGCAGCTATCGAAGATAAAGGTCCACTAGGGCACTTATTCAGAGAGTTTGGACTGACAGAAGCTAAAATTTCAAAATCCATTGATGAAATCCGTGGTGGCGAGAAAGTTAATGATCAAAATGCAGAAGAAAAACGTCAAGCATTAGAGAAGTTTACTGTAGATCTAACCGAGCGTGCAGAGCAAGGAAAGTTGGATCCAGTTATTGGACGTGACGATGAAATTCGCAGAACAATTCAAGTTCTTCAAAGACGAACTAAAAATAACCCTGTTATTATTGGTCAACCAGGTGTCGGTAAAACGGCAATTGTAGAAGGGCTAGCTCAACGAATCATTAACGGTGAAGTGCCTGAAGGTTTAAAGCATAAAAGAGTACTGTCTTTAGATATAGGTTCATTGGTTGCGGGTGCTAAGTTTCGTGGTGAGTTTGAAGAGCGTTTAAAAGCTGTTTTAAATGAATTAGCAAAAGAAGAAGGTAACGTCATTCTCTTTATTGACGAAGTTCATACAATGGTCGGCGCTGGTAAAGGTGAAGGATCAATGGATGCTGGAAATATGCTTAAACCGGCATTAGCTCGTGGTGATTTGCATTGTGTTGGTGCTACGACACTGGATGAATACCGTCAATACATAGAAAAAGATCCTGCATTAGAGAGACGCTTTCAAAAAGTCATTGTTGATGAGCCAACGGTAGAAGATACGATTGCAATATTACGTGGTTTAAAAGAACGTTACGAAATCCACCATCATGTTGAAATTACTGATCCTGCAATTGTAGCAGCAGCAACGTTGTCTCATCGTTATATATCTGACAGGCAATTACCAGATAAGGCTATTGATTTGATCGATGAAGCGGCATCGAGTATTCGAATGGAAATCGATTCTAAGCCTGAATCACTTGATAAGCTTGAGCGTAAAATAATTCAATTAAAAATAGAGCAGCAAGCCTTAGTTAAAGAGAGTGATGATGCTAGCTTAAAGCGTTTAGATTCTCTCAATCTTGAATTAAGAGAAAAAGAGCGTGATTATTCTGAGCTGGAAGAAGTTTGGAAGGCAGAAAAAGCAGCGCTTTCAGGAACTCAACATATAAAAACAGAATTAGATACAGCAAGAAGCAATATGGATATTGCTAGACGTGCTGGTGATTTAAGTCGTATGTCAGAATTGCAATATGGGCGTATTCCAGAATTAGAAAAACAATTGGATCTTGCAGCTCAAGCTGAAATGCAAGAGATGAGTTTATTAAAGAATAAAGTAACCGACAGTGAAATCGCTGAAGTACTGTCTCGTCAAACCGGTATTCCTGTCAATAAAATGCTAGAAGGTGAAAGGGATAAGCTATTAAAGATGGAAGAAGAGCTTCACCACCGAGTTATAGGACAAGCAGAAGCGGTTGAAGCTGTATCGAATGCCATTCGACGTAGTAGAGCTGGGCTTTCTGATCCTAACCGTCCAATTGGTTCTTTTTTATTTTTGGGGCCAACAGGTGTTGGTAAAACGGAATTATGCAAATCTTTAGCAAACTTTATGTTTGATAGTGAAGATGCGATGGTTCGAATTGATATGTCTGAGTTTATGGAGAAACATTCAGTCGCTAGATTAGTTGGTGCTCCTCCCGGTTATGTTGGTTATGAAGAGGGAGGCTATTTAACCGAAGCGGTTAGACGTAAGCCTTATTCTGTTTTATTACTTGATGAAGTAGAAAAAGCGCATCCAGATGTATTTAATATTTTATTACAGGTTTTAGATGACGGACGATTAACTGATGGACAAGGTCGTACCGTTGATTTCAAAAATACCGTTATTATCATGACGTCGAATTTAGGCTCTGACAAAATCCAGCAACATTTTGGTGATTTGGATTATGAAGGTATTAAAGCATTAGTAATGGAAGTGGTTGGTCAACATTTTAGACCAGAGTTTTTAAACCGAGTCGATGAAACTGTTGTTTTCCACCCGTTAGGCCAAGAGAACATTAAGAATATTGCTTCTATTCAGTTACAACGTTTAGAGAAACGGTTAAATGAAAAAGACTATCAATTAGAAATATCTAATGAAGCTCTAGATTTAATTGCAGAAGCAGGGTTTGATCCTGTTTATGGTGCAAGACCATTAAAACGAGCGATTCAGACTTATATAGAGAACCCTTTAGCTCAAGATATTTTAAGTGGTAAATTAAGAACAGGTGAAGTGATTAAGTTAAAGGTAAAAGATAATCAGCTTATTACCACTCAAAATGATGACTTTTGATGTTAAAAAGCACTACTTGAGTTAATTTTAACCACTCAAACAGATTTTAGGTGTTTTTACTAAAAAACCAGTTGCATGAAATAAAAGACTCTCTATAATGCCGCCTCACTGACACGGAGCTGATGAGTTAAATCAGAGCCAAGTATTCAGTGAGGTTTTTTTATTTATATTAGTATATTAAGTGCTTGACACTAATAATTAAGTAAGTATTATGACCATCCGCTTCAAGAGAAAGCCGAGAGGCTTTTAAATTTGAAGTTTGCTCTTTAAAAATTTGAAACCTATTAATCTGTGTGGGCACTTGTGAGTTGATAATCACTAGTTTGCTTTTACTTTTCGAAGTGAATTCAAACAAAAATAATCAATGAACTGAGTGACTACACAAAATTACTTTTATGTAAGAAATCAGTATTAATCATTGAGTCGATATCCTTTCTGCTGAAAGGTATCAAAAAACTTTAATTGAAGAGTTTGATCATGGCTCAGATTGAACGCTGGCGGCAGGCCTAACACATGCAAGTCGAGCGGTAACAGAAATTAGCTTGCTAATTTGCTGACGAGCGGCGGACGGGTGAGTAATGCCTGGGAATATGCCTTAGTGTGGGGGATAACTATTGGAAACGATAGCTAATACCGCATAATGTTTTTGTTCATTACGAACAGGAACCAAAGAGGGGGATCTTCGGACCTCTCGCGCTAAGATTAGCCCAGGTGAGATTAGCTTGTTGGTGAGGTAAGAGCTCACCAAGGCGACGATCTCTAGCTGGTCTGAGAGGATGATCAGCCACACTGGAACTGAGACACGGTCCAGACTCCTACGGGAGGCAGCAGTGGGGAATATTGCACAATGGGCGAAAGCCTGATGCAGCCATGCCGCGTGTATGAAGAAGGCCTTCGGGTTGTAAAGTACTTTCAGTCGTGAGGAAGGGTGTGTAGTTAATAGCTGCATATCTTGACGTTAGCGACAGAAGAAGCACCGGCTAACTCCGTGCCAGCAGCCGCGGTAATACGGAGGGTGCGAGCGTTAATCGGAATTACTGGGCGTAAAGCGCATGCAGGTGGTTTGTTAAGTCAGATGTGAAAGCCCGGGGCTCAACCTCGGAACCGCATTTGAAACTGGCAAACTAGAGTGCTGTAGAGGGGGGTAGAATTTCAGGTGTAGCGGTGAAATGCGTAGAGATCTGAAGGAATACCAGTGGCGAAGGCGGCCCCCTGGACAGACACTGACACTCAGATGCGAAAGCGTGGGGAGCAAACAGGATTAGATACCCTGGTAGTCCACGCCGTAAACGATGTCTACTTGGAGGTTGTGGCCTTGAGCCGTGGCTTTCGGAGCTAACGCGTTAAGTAGACCGCCTGGGGAGTACGGTCGCAAGATTAAAACTCAAATGAATTGACGGGGGCCCGCACAAGCGGTGGAGCATGTGGTTTAATTCGATGCAACGCGAAGAACCTTACCTACTCTTGACATCCAGAGAATTCGCTAGAGATAGCTTAGTGCCTTCGGGAGCTCTGAGACAGGTGCTGCATGGCTGTCGTCAGCTCGTGTTGTGAAATGTTGGGTTAAGTCCCGCAACGAGCGCAACCCTTATCCTTGTTTGCCAGCACGTAATGGTGGGAACTCCAGGGAGACTGCCGGTGATAAACCGGAGGAAGGTGGGGACGACGTCAAGTCATCATGGCCCTTACGAGTAGGGCTACACACGTGCTACAATGGCGCATACAGAGGGCTGCAAGCTAGCGATAGTGAGCGAATCCCAAAAAGTGCGTCGTAGTCCGGATCGGAGTCTGCAACTCGACTCCGTGAAGTCGGAATCGCTAGTAATCGTGAATCAGAATGTCACGGTGAATACGTTCCCGGGCCTTGTACACACCGCCCGTCACACCATGGGAGTGGGCTGCAAAAGAAGTGGGTAGTTTAACCTTCGGGAGGACGCTCACCACTTTGTGGTTCATGACTGGGGTGAAGTCGTAACAAGGTAGCCCTAGGGGAACCTGGGGCTGGATCACCTCCTTAAACGATAGATTACGATTTATGAGTGTTCACACAGATTAATAAGGTTTTAATTTAGAGTATCTTAGTGTCCCGTTCGTCTAGAGGCCTAGGACACCGCCCTTTCACGGCGGTAACAGGGGTTCGACTCCCCTACGGGATACCATCTTTAAACGTTCTTTTAGGCGATGCCTTTAAGAGTCTTTAAAAATGGTTACACGCATTAGCGTGAAATCGCTCTTTAACAATTTGGAAAGCTGACTGATTTAGCTTAATTTATTTTTACTTTTTGAAAAAGTAAAACAAAACAGCTCAGGCTGTAATTAAGTTAAATCAAAATTTAAAAGTTCTTAATATCTTTTGTTTCATCTTTTAATGAAACAAATTAAAAACACATTCAAGTGTTCTTGTATTTTGAATCCGGCGAAAAACCAGAACTCCCTATCTTTTATATAGAGATAGCGACGAGTTCAACCTTGGTTGCTGTTTTGTCTTCACTTTTGAAAAGTGAAAGCAAATGGTCCATACGAAACCTCTTGGGGTTGTATGGTTAAGTGACTAAGCGTACACGGTGGATGCCTTGGCAGTCAGAGGCGATGAAAGACGTATTAACTTGCGATAAGCGTAGATTAGGTAGTAAAAACCATTTGAGTCTACGATTTCTGAATGGGGAAACCCACTAGCATAAGCTAGTATCCTGTTGTGAATACATAGCAACAGGAGGCAAACCGGGAGAACTGAAACATCTAAGTACCCCGAGGAAGAGAAATCAACCGAGATCCCGAAAGTAGCGGCGAGCGAAATTGGGTTAGCCCTTAAGCTTTTAATGAGACAGGTGAAGCCTCTGGAAAGTGGCGCGATACAAGGTGATAGCCCTGTAACCGACATCTCATCATCAGTGAAAACGAGTAAGGCGGGACACGTGATATCCTGTCTGAATATGGGGGGACCATCCTCCAAGGCTAAATACTACTGACTGACCGATAGTGAACCAGTACCGTGAGGGAAAGGCGAAAAGAACCCCTGTGAGGGGAGTGAAATAGAACCTGAAACCGTGTACGTACAAGCAGTAGGAGCATACTTGTTATGTGACTGCGTACCTTTTGTATAATGGGTCAGCGACTTATATTCAGTGGCAAGGTTAACCGTTTAGGGGAGCCGTAGGGAAACCGAGTCTTAACTGGGCGTTCAGTCTCTGGATATAGACCCGAAACCAAGTGATCTAGCCATGGGCAGGTTGAAGATTGAGTAACATCAATTGGAGGACCGAACCGACTAATGTTGAAAAATTAGCGGATGACTTGTGGCTAGGGGTGAAAGGCCAATCAAACTTGGAGATAGCTGGTTCTCCCCGAAATCTATTTAGGTAGAGCCTCGGACGAATACTACTGGGGGTAGAGCACTGTTAAGGCTAGGGGGTCATCCCGACTTACCAACCCTTTGCAAACTCCGAATACCAGTAAGTACTATCCGGGAGACACACGGCGGGTGCTAACGTCCGTCGTGGAGAGGGAAACAACCCAGACCGCCAGCTAAGGTCCCAAAGTTATAGCTAAGTGGGAAACGATGTGGGAAGGCTCAGACAGCCAGGATGTTGGCTTAGAAGCAGCCATCATTTAAAGAAAGCGTAATAGCTCACTGGTCGAGTCGGCCTGCGCGGAAGATGTAACGGGGCTAAGCTATACACCGAAGCTGCGGCAGTGCAATTTATTGTGCTGGGTAGGGGAGCGTTCTGTAAGCCGTCGAAGGTGTGCTGTAAGGCATGCTGGAGGTATCAGAAGTGCGAATGCTGACATGAGTAACGATAAAGGGGGTGAAAAACCCCCTCGCCGGAAGACCAAGGGTTCCTGTCCAACGTTAATCGGGGCAGGGTAAGTCGACCCCTAAGGCGAGGCTGAAAAGCGTAGTCGATGGGAAACGGGTTAATATTCCCGTACTTCTTATAATTGCGATGGGGGGACGGAGAAGGCTAGGTGGGCTTGGCGACGGTCGTCCAAGTTCAAGTGCGTAGGCTAAGAGTTTAGGTAAATCCGGACTCTTGTTAGGCTGAGACACGATGTCGAGCATCTACGGATGTGAAGCCATTGATGCCATGCTTCCAGGAAAAGCCTCTAAGCTTCAGATTATAAGAAATCGTACCCCAAACCGACACAGGTGGTCGAGTAGAGAATACTAAGGCGCTTGAGAGAACTCGGGTGAAGGAACTAGGCAAAATGGTACCGTAACTTCGGGAGAAGGTACGCTCCTAGCGGTGATGAGACTTGCTCTCTAAGCTGCCGGGAGTCGCAGATACCAGGTGGCTGCAACTGTTTATTAAAAACATAGCACTGTGCTAAATCGTAAGATGACGTATACGGTGTGACGCCTGCCCGGTGCTTGAAGGTTAATTGATGGGGTTAGACTTCGGTCGAAGCTCTTGATCGAAGCCCAAGTAAACGGCGGCCGTAACTATAACGGTCCTAAGGTAGCGAAATTCCTTGTCGGGTAAGTTCCGACCTGCACGAATGGCGTAATGATGGCCACGCTGTCTCCACCCGAGACTCAGTGAAATTGAAATCGCTGTGAAGATGCAGTGTACCCGCGGCTAGACGGAAAGACCCCGTGAACCTTTACTACAGCTTGGCACTGAACATTGACCCTACATGTGTAGGATAGGTGGGAGCCTTTGAAACCAGTACGCTAGTATTGGTGGAGGCAATCTTGAAATACCACCCTTGTATGCTTGATGTTCTAACGTTGGCCCCTTATCGGGGTTGCGGACAGTGCCTGGTGGGTAGTTTGACTGGGGCGGTCTCCTCCCAAAGAGTAACGGAGGAGCACGAAGGTGGGCTAAACACGGTTGGACATCGTGTGGTTAGTGCAATGGCATAAGCCCGCTTGACTGCGAGAATGACAATTCGAGCAGGTACGAAAGTAGGTCATAGTGATCCGGTGGTTCTGAATGGAAGGGCCATCGCTCAACGGATAAAAGGTACTCCGGGGATAACAGGCTGATACCGCCCAAGAGTTCATATCGACGGCGGTGTTTGGCACCTCGATGTGGGCTCATCACATCCTGGGGCTGAAGTCGGTCCCAAGGGTATGGCTGTTCGCCATTTAAAGTGGTACGCGAGCTGGGTTTAGAACGTCGTGAGACAGTTCGGTCCCTATCTGCCGTGGGCGTTGGATGATTGAAAGGGGCTGCTCCTAGTACGAGAGGACCGGAGTGGACGAACCTCTGGTGTTCGGGTTGTTACGCCAGTAGCATTGCCCGGTAGCTAAGTTCGGGATCGATAAACGCTGAAAGCATCTAAGCGTGAAGCGAGCCTTGAGATGAGTCATCCCTGATACTATACGTATCCTAAAGGGTTGTTGAAGACTACGACGTAGATAGGCAGGGTGTGTAAGTGCTGCGAGGCATTGAGCTAACCTGTACTAATTGCCCGTGAGGCTTAACCATACAACACCCAAGGGGTTTTGAACGGATTTAAATTGACAAGAAACAGATTGAATGTGATTAAGAACAACTCTTTATATAGAGAAACGGCTTTCCAGATTATTATTTATCTCTTAGTGAGGTAGATAAAAAAAATTTGCTTGGCGACCATAGCGTTATGGACCCACCTGATCCCATGCCGAACTCAGAAGTGAAACGTAATAGCGCCGATGGTAGTGTGGGGTTTCCCCATGTGAGAGTAGGACATCGCCAGGCTTCCAATTCGTTTTTATCTTTTTTAAAGATAAAAGCAAAATAAAACATGATATGTTTTATTTAAGTAATAGCATTATGCTGAATAGACACTGCGGAGTGGTAGTTCAGTTGGTTAGAATACCGGCCTGTCACGCCGGGGGTCGCGGGTTCGAGTCCCGTCCACTCCGCCACTTATTTATAGACAGAGTTAAGTCTTTAAAATAACTACAGGGGTGTAGCTCCAACTGGCAGAGCAGCGGATTCCAAATCCGCGTGTTGGGAGTTCGAATCTCTCCACCCCTGCCATATTAAAAAAGGCTCGTATCGAAAGATATGGGCCTTTTTGCTATTTGTAATTTGAGAAAAGAGCCACGGATTCCCCCCCACCATAAGAACGCGCGTGTTGGGAGTTCGAATCTCTCCACCCCTGCCATATTATACCAATTCCGTTAATTTTATGATCTAATATGGACTCTTAAAAGGAGTCCTTATGAAGCATGATTTCCCGAGTCTGATTAATTCCACATCCAATGCTCGACTTAGAATGCGTTATTTATCCGTTTCTCATTTTGTTGACGGTAAAAGTCGCACTCAAATAGCTAACTACCTTAAAGTTAGCAGAGTAAGCGTCAATAAATGGGTCAAAGCATATCTCAACAATGGTCTTCAAGGACTTCAAGAGAAACCACATTCTGGTAGACCTCATCGCCTAACAGACGAGCAAAAATCACAACTCAAAGAATATGTTATCGAACATGCCGTAAATGAGAGTGGCGGTCGTCTTCAAGCAAGAGACATTGGACTCTATATAGAAAGCAACTTCAATGCATCATATAAAAAGTCGGCGCTCTATCAGTTATTACATGACATAGGTTTGAGTTGGATTACTACTCGTTCCAAACATCCTAAGCAGTCAGTTGAAGCTCAAGAAGCTTTTAAAAAAATTCCCAATCGAAACGATCCTTAAGATCCCTGGTCACGTCCCCTTAAAAGATGTTCAAATATGGTTTCAAGACGAGGCTAGATTTGGTCAACGCAACACAACAACGCGCATATGGGCAGAGAAAGGGACCCAGCCTAGAGTAGTACAACAACAGCAATTTGAGTATGCATACCTTTTCGGAGCAGTATGTGTCACGACAGGAGAAGCTGAAGCGATAGTGGTTCCCCTGAGCAATATGGAAGCAATGAAAGAGCAACTCAGATTAATTTCTCAAGCCACACCAGCTGGCAAGCATGCTGTTGTTATCATGGATCAAGCGAGTTGGCACCAGAGCTATCTTGCCGATGAATTTGAGAACCTCACCATAATTCATATCCCACCCTTATTCTCCCGAGCTTAACCCTATAGAACAGGTATGGAGTTGGCTCCGCCAAAATGAAGTAGCAAATAGGTGCTTCGAAAACTATGACGATATCGTAGAGACATTATGTAGAGCGTGGGATCGGTTTTGTGAAGATAAAGGCAGAGTCATCTCACTCTGCTTTAGAGATTGGTTAAACTTGATAAGTTAATTAACGGAATTAGTATTAAAAAAGGCTCGTATCGAAAGATATGAGCCTTTTTGCTATTTGTAATTTGAGAAAAGAGCCGCGGATTCCCCCATGATAAGAACGCATGTGTTGGGAGTTCGGATGCCTTCAGCTATACCTATCTTAAAGAAGGCCTATATCGAAAGGTTAAAAATACTACCAACAGTTAGTTTCTGCTCCTGAGCCAACTCCTGCTGCATTAAGTGATAATGTCCCACATGGGTCATTGTTTTGCCCCAAATTAGCCTGTGGTGTAGCGATTAAAGTATAAATATCCATACCAGAATCAGTAAGTCGGTAAGATAAATGGTATCTGTCGTTATCAATATTACAAACATGTTCTAACAAACAAGCTCCACTATTTTTATTGATAACTAGTTCTAATAAAGCTTCGTATTTAGCCTTTGATGTTGGTTCGGTTCTTTCTGAATATAAGCTTTCAATATGAAGTTGAGTTTTTGTTATTGCTTCAATAGCTTCAGCTCTATGGCTTTTTAAGATGTTAGCAGTATAGCTTGGATAAGCTATAGCACTTAATACTGAAATAATAGAAAGTGCTATTAATATTTCGACTAATGTCACACCATTTTGAGGCTTGTATGTATTCAGTATATTATTTTTTTGAATCATTTCGATAACTTACTTGAAATAGGATATATCTATTTTTAGTCAGTGTTACTCTTTATAGCAAGATGAAAATTTCATATTGAAATGTTGCAAAGGAAATTGCGAAATGCCTCGCGGGTTTACTCTATTTGAATTAGTTTTAACTACAGCTGTAATATCTATTTTGTTAATGGCAGCAGCTCCTAACTTTTCACGTCTGATAGAACAACAAGAAATAAAACGACTAAGTGGAGAGGTCGAAGGTTTTTTTATTCAGGCTAAATCAGAATCAGTATTACAAAATAAGTCATTAAAAGTATTTTATATTGTAGAATCTAATGATTGGATTATATCTTTAAATCCAGAGGGTAGTACTATTGGGAGTATCGCTGATATAAAGCTATCTTCTCTTAGCTACATACAGTCACAGGATTATCCGAATTTATTTATTTCATCTAGTGTTTTATCTCTTACTTTTAATCCAGTACGTGCAACTCCACATATGCCTGCGAGTTTTTTAATTTATAAAAATACAAATGAAAAATTAAAATTATCAATTCATAACATTACAGGAAGAATTACTGTATGTGGTGAAGGAGGAGTATATTATGATTTTAAATCATGCTAGAAAAAAGCAAATTGGTACATCTCTTATTGAATTATTAATAGCATCAACTATTGGGTTAATTACATTAATGTTAGTTGGAAATATTTATATAAAAGGTCAACAACTGTATGCAGATAGAAGTAAAAACTTATTATTAATTCAAGAGTTCAATGACGCACTACGTTTCGTTAAGGAAGAAACTCAGAGAGCTGGTTTTAGTGGAGATAATATTTATTCAGCTATGTTATCAGGAGCAACTGATGTTATTCATATTTCAGGTTCGCAGATTAGTTATGTTTATCAAAGTGACCTGTCTCCAGTTAAATGGCGTAGTGTTAGTATTAAGCATGAGTTAGAGGCTTTAAAAATATGCACGGAATCAAATTTACCAACGATACCTAATATTAATTCCTGTACACGTTTTTA
Organism: Aliivibrio wodanis; assembly: GCA_000953695.1. GTDB lineage: Bacteria > Pseudomonadota > Gammaproteobacteria > Enterobacterales > Vibrionaceae > Aliivibrio > Aliivibrio wodanis. The sequence continues at coordinate 668,503 of LN554846.1, forward strand.
TTCTTTATTGGATGAGAATATTATAAAAATAACAGATTTTACTATTAATCAAACACTACTTGGAAATTCCGTTAGCTCTGCTTATTTATCATTATCAGCGACGGCAAATTTAGTAGATACGACGCATGAATTATCTTCAACGATAAAAATTAAGCAGAGGAACTGGAAATGATAAATAAGCAAAGAGGAGCTATCACGCTTCTTGTTTCTAGTGTAATTTTAGTCGTAACATTAATATTTTCTTTAGGTAGTTACAAAAGTATTTTTTATCAGATAAAAAGAGCTCAGAATGAAATTGAAGCAAGAAAAGGGCATTGGGCTGCGGAAGGGGGGGTTGAGTGTGCTTTTACAAAGGCCTCTGCGACAGGAGTTGTACCTAGCATCCCTATTCTAGAGTGTGCATCTTTAGGACTAGGTAATTTAGATATTAACCGAGGAGTTAATTATCAAATCATCGCCGAAAAATCTAATCAGGTGATTAAGAAAACATTTAGTTTAGGTGGTGATGGTAATTCAGGAGCTATGAAATCAGCTGCTGATATCTATTTTTATGCAAGTACAACATTTTCTACTCCAGATCCTGGTAGCCTAGCAACCGATGGTTGGGAATGTGTTGCGCTACGGTATAAAAATAGATTTGAATCTGCAGCTTCTCCAGTTAACCAAGGAGTTATTCATGGAGATAAGCCATTTATAGCATTTGATAATAAAGGTTATGACTGCGTGAACTATCCTACGGATCCACATAATAGTCATTTGACGAATGGAATAGGAAAAGATTTTGTAAGAGATGAGACGGTAAATCCATTTGAAAATTTATTTGGGGTGAAGAAAGAAGATCATAACACTATTCGTGATAATGGAATTTTCCAAATTCTTGACATGAATGGTCAGAATACAAGTCAGTGTGGAAGCAAGATAACTAATGTTATAAACTCAGGGACACGGCATATTTGGGTTGAGGGAAGCTGTGAGGTTACCTCATCTGATTACGCAGCTCTTGCTAATGCATCAAATTTGACGGATGGTGTATTTATATTAGTTCATGATGGTGTACTGTCATTAATGGGTTCTCCTTCTGGTAGTTCTCCAATTAAAGGTCTGCTGTTTCATTTTAATACTGAATTATTGTTAGAGGCTGATCTATCAAGTTGGCAAGGGATGGAAGCCTATACTTATCTCTCTCATGTACCAAGCATATTTCCAAATGATTACTTGTTTTCCTCTTCTTATTACCAACATGGTGCATTCACTTTAAGTGGCGGACAAATCTTTGATTCTGTTGGTCAATCAGCACTGTTTTATAATTCTGTAAACTTTAAATATAATAAAGATGTTATTGATTCTGTGTTTGAAGGGTTAATTAAACCTCGGTGGGTAAAAGGATCTTGGCATGATTTCTAAACAAAAAGGATTTAGTTTATTAGAAGTTTTAATTTCATTTATTTTGCTAATTACTGGTGTTATTGGCTTGATTAAATTACAAGTGTTTATGGATAAAAAAGCAGAATATGCAGCATCAAGTATTCAAGCTTTATATGCAGCAGAGTCGAAATTAGAGTACTTCAGAACCCGCTCTATTGACGGAGGAAATGGAACTATTCAGTTTGATACAATTCAAACACAAACTGCGCCAGAATTGGTTAATTCTTATAAAGTTACTTGGATTGTTATAGATAGCTTGCCTGCCGTTATTTCAGGAGCAAGTACCAACACGTTAAAAGAAGTGAAAGTTAAAGCCGAATGGAGTGACCGATGGGGTGAAACCCAAGCAGTAACCTTACAAACAATGATATCAAGGTACAGTGAATTTAATTAGGCTCAGACATTCGTATCTGAACCTAATTTATAACTTATTAGCTAATAAAAGGTATGATTCCACCTGTAACAATAAAGAAACTCACCAAACCTACAATCGGTAGTTTAAGTACCTTCAATAATGCAAAACCAATAATAACTAATGCCATATCTAGCCCTGAGCCTACAGCACTTGTAAATACAGGGTCATACAATGCAGCGATTAGCAAACCGACAACAGAAGCATTAATTCCCGTTATAGCCCCTGCTAATGCTGGTTTTTGAGCCAGAACCTGCCAGTGACTAAATACCCCAAGTACTAATAAAAATCCCGGTAAGAAAATAGCTACCGTTGCAATTAAAGCACCAAGAACAGGTTGCTCACTCCATAGCTCGTAGCCTAAGAAAGTAGCAAAGGTAAACATTGGGCCAGGAACTGCCTGTGCAGCAGCATAGCCAGTTAAAAAGCTATCAGTGCTAATTTGGTCACCAACAATATTTTGCAGTAATGGAAGTACTACGTGACCACCGCCAAAGACTAAACTACCGGCTTGGAAAAAATCAGAAAAAAGCACAAGCAAAGGTGAATGATTAACAATAGCAGGTAAAGCAAAGAAGCAAAGCCCAAAGATAACTAACGGTATCCAATTAATACCTTTGGATTCTTTTTTAACTTCAGTAGGTTGGTCTGATTTTAGATAACCTCGTCCAACGATAGCGGCAATTAATAAGGCAATTAATTGAGTGCTTATAGAGGGAAAAATTAATAACAAGCTCGCCGTCATAATACATAAAAGTACGGTGATTTTGTCCTTACAAAAACTCTTATACATCCCCATGATTGCATCTGCAACGACAACAACGGCTAATAATTTTAATCCATGAATGATGCCTTCAAAGATGTCATTACCAAAGAATGAATGGCTTATATTTGCTAATAAGACCATGATAAGAATGGAAGGTAATGTAAAACCAATTGATGCGAGTAGAGCACCAAAGAGTCCTTTTCTGTGGTAACCCAAAGCAAAACCCACTTGGCTTGAACCTGGCCCTGGTAAGAACTGACTTAAGGCGATCAGTTGAGCGTATTCTTCTTCACTTATCCAACCACGCTTTTGAACAAATTCATTTCTGAAATAGCCAATATGAGCAGCTGGCCCACCGAAGCTAACCCAACCTAAAAGAAAAAATCGTTTAAATATTTCAAACATAATGTACTCAGCTTTTTGATGTGTCATCCAAATTTGGATATTCAGTTTTGATGGAAGTAAGATTACGAGTTACTATCCAATTATTCAAATCGATTAAATTACTACTAACTATGAATGAAATTAATTGGAAAGCAGTGGATCTTAATTTATTGGTCGTGTTTAGTGCATTAATGGAAACAAAAAGTGTTTCATTAGCGGCGAATAAATTATTTGTTGGGCAATCAGCGATGAGCCACAGCCTCTCTCGCCTGCGTGAGTTGTTGCATGATCCTTTGTTTGAACGACAAGGGCATAAAATGATCCCAACAGCTAAAGCTAATCAGCTCTATCCAATGATCACTCAGGTATTACAGACAATTTCAGGGGATATTTTAAAAGTAGATAGATTTGAAGTGAGTGAATTTACTGGTACGTTTAAAATCGGAATGACGGATTACGCAGAGCTTCTTTTTGCCGCAGATATATTTGATGCAATTCATCAATTAGCACCAAATGCACAGCTCTGTTTCACCACGGTAGATAAAGCTAATTACCAAGATAGATTTGATTCAGAGCCGCTTGATTTAATCATTGGTAGCATGAAACCAGAACAAAAAGAGTTTCAATACCAAACGTTATATACCGAAAAACACGTATGTATGTGGGATGGCATGAGGCATCAATTTAAAGCACCAATTAGTCTGGCTGATTATATTTCTTTACCCCATGCGCTAGTGAGTCCTGATGGAGCATTAAAAACTGGTGTAGATAAAGAGTTAAAAGCGTTAGGGGTGAATCGTGCAGTTAGCGTTGCATCTAAACATTTTTTAACTATTAGACACTTAATGAAAAAAAGAGATTTAATTTGTGTAGTACCTGAGTTAATGGCTCAGCTCGATCTTTTTTCAGAAAAATTAGTGCATTCAGAGCCACCAATTAATGTAGGTGAGTTTGATATTCAATTAATTTGGCAGACAAGAAATAAAGAAAATAAACGCTATCAATGGCTCAAAGAGCTACTCATTCAAACCATTGAAAAAAGCGTTAATACTTATCGAACTTAATGTTCGATTACTATTTGGGTTTAATGTCTATCGCCCAAAAGCGTCTTTAATTTTTTCATCTGTTCTATATTGGCTTAGCGCATAAACCGACCAAATAGCAGCAGGGATCCAACCAATTAAGGTTATTTGTAAGATAAGACAAATGATGCCGCTAAATGGACGACCTATAGTAAAAAACTGTAACCAAGGCAGTAATAAAGCAAGTAATAGTCTCATTGAGTTTCCTATATAAATAAAAAATGGCCAGCAACTATTTAGTTACTGGCCATAATATTATCTTGGTCTTCATGAATGGAGCATGAATATACTCAAATCATGCAACGAAAAATTAGTTATTGCTGTGTAATTCGCTGTTTAGTTCAACTGCAGATTTATTAGTTAAACATTCGATTTGACCAGTGATAGAGTTGCGACGGAACAGAAGGTCTGTTTTGCCAGCAAGATCACGAGCTTTCGCTACTTCAACTTCTTTACCTTGGTTGTCTAGCATGCTTACTTTTGTGCCAGCAGTAACATATAGGCCAGATTCAATCGTACAACGATCACCCATTGGGAAACCAAGACCAGCATTTGCGCCAAGTAGACAGTTCTCACCAATAGAGATAACCATTTTACCGCCACCAGAAAGTGTACCCATGATAGAAGCACCACCGCCAATATCAGAGCCATTACCGACAACAACACCCGCAGAAATACGACCTTCAACCATGCTCACGCCAGTAGTACCAGCGTTAAAGTTGATGAAGCCTTCATGCATAACTGTAGTGCCTTCACCTACATGTGCGCCTAAACGAACACGTGAAGTATCAGCAATGCGGATACCAGTTGGAACAACGTAATCCACCATTTTAGGGAATTTATCAACACAATCTACAGTCAGAGTTTCGCCTGCTAGACGAGCTTCGATTTGACGGTCTGCAAGTTCAGGAAGATCGATAGGACCTTGGTTCGTCCAAGCAATATTGTGAAGAAGGCCAAAGATGCCGTCTAATACTGTGCCGTGTGGCTTAACTAAACGGTTAGAGATAAGTTGAAGCTTTAAGAAACCTTCAGCAACAGATTGAGATTGCTCATCAGTCGCTAGAACAACAAGAACAAGAGGTTGCTTAGATTGAACTGCTTTTTCTGCGAACGCAGCATTAGCCACATCACCATTTGCTGCAAATGCATTAGCAAGTTCAGTACAAACTTCAGAAGAAATTTCGATAGCCTGGTTGCCTTCAGCATAACCACTTGCTTGAGCAATAGAATTAACTAGCGCTTCTGAAGGGTTTAATACTGGGTGTGGGAAAAATGCTTCAATGATTTTATTGTCGCGGTTTTTTGTCGCTGTACCAAAGGCAAGAGCAAAATGAGCCATGTAATAATTCTCCATTTCCATATAAATATTAGTATTTAAAAATAAATCTTACTTCACATCATAAAGAGAGTTGCTGTGATATAGAAGGGCGAAAGTAATAAATATTTACTAAGAATGAAGAAAAAGTGTAAGAAAGAGGAAATAGATAGGTAGAAGTTAAAAAACAAAATAGCAGCTCATTAGGCTGCTATTAGGATTTGAAGTGATATTCTTTTTTGAATTAAGCGGCGTCAGATTCTTCGTCTTTTACTGCTTCAATCTTTGCTTTTTTAGGCGCAGGTTTACGTTTTGCTCCTAATGCAACTAATACATCTTCTTTATGTTTTGCTAGGTAAAGAGACAACTCTTCTTGCTTCTCTTCATCTTCAATTAAATTACTTTCATTTAGCAGAGTAAAAAGTTCATCTGCAACATCCAGCATTTTGTCATAAGCATCGGCTTCAGTCTTAGAGGTAAAAGTCATCTTCTCTTCTCCGTTGCGCTCAACTACATATTTGACGATAACAGCCATGGTCGTCTCTCCTTTAAAATTAACTGGTGTTTTATACAGTAAATAGTTTTTTTGTCCACTTTAGAGAAGTAAAGTCAGATAGAGTTAACTTTCTTCGCAGTAAGAGAGAAACTGTTTTAATAAAGGTGTTTGATATTTTTCTTTATGAAGCAGCAGCCAGTATTGGCGAGTTAATAGTTTTTTATAAGAAATTTTAACCAAGCGACCATCATTTATCGCATTTTGAGCAGCAAGTTGAGATAAACACGCTAACCCCATATTTTGTGAGCAACAATTAATTATTGCCTCAGTAGTATGAAGTTGTAATGACTCATGCCAATCATTCAGATTCGCTGCTATATGATTAATAAAATATTCACGGCTGCCGGAGCCTTCTTCTCGTAGTAACCACGTCGAATGCTCTAAATCATCTAGGCTAACCTGATTCTTAGTTGCCAACGGATGAGAAGGGGCGCACACTAAATACATATCGTCAGATTGCCATTCAATCATATTTAATTTTGGATGATGTGCTTTACCTTCAACTAAACCTATATCTAATTGAAATTCCAATAATCTATTTATAATTTGTGCAGTATTAGAAATAAACAGTTGTTGGATATCGCAAGGGTGCTGTTGTTGGAACTTACTCAGTAAGACGGGGGCGATATGATTACCAATCGTGTCACTAGCCCCAATGTTTAATGACCCCGTCAACTGACTATCTGCCGTAAATTGGTGTTCGATAGCCTCTGCTCGTTCTAGTAATTCGTCCGCTAAAGGAAGAAGTTGGCGGCCTTCACTATTTAATACTAATCGATTATTTACTCGATCAAAGACCTTGTAGCCAAGGTTTTTTTCTAATTCAGAGAGCGAAAGGCTTACCGCAGGCTTAGTGATAAAAAGTCGCTCTGCTGCTTTAGTCATTGTTTTTTCTTGAGCGATAGCAGTAAATACATTCAGTTGTTTTAGTGAAATTCTCATGACAGGAAGTCCTAATAAATAAAATTTCAATCGTTTAATTTATCTTAACCTAAGTTTAAAATTATTCAAATTTTATTAATGATAGACAAGAAGTAAAATAGCTTCATCGTTAAATAGCAAAGAGAACAATGTCATGCTTAATTACACAAAACAAAAAGTAGCAGGTGCACCAACGCCAATGGCAGGGTTAGCTCTTGGGATTGCCAGTTTAGGTTGGTGTTGGGAGAATGCATTGCCGCTAAATGGTTATGCGCAATGGATCTCAGCAGCAATCGCTTCAGTATTATTACTGGTTTTAGCGATTAAATTTTTATTACATCCATCGGTATTATGGAGTGAACTTGCTCACCCTGTTGTCGGCAGCGTAGCTCCAACATTTGCGATGGGTGTAATGGTAGTTTCAAGCAGTATCGGTCATTTTTACCCAGCAGCGGGTAATGCATTATGGCTTGCGGCCGTTGCTATCCATATTATCTTTTTAATCTCTTTTATTTATCATCGAGCAAAAGATTTTGAATTACACCATATGGTACCAAGTTGGTTTGTTCCGCCGATTGGCATTGTGGTAGCGGACGTCTCTTTCTCTGGCGCACCAGCCCTTGCTCCTGTGACTCACTGGATATTGATGTTTGGCTTAATTAGTTATGCAATCATGCTACCAATAATGATCTATCGTTTGATTTTTTGTCATGAAGTGCCTGATGCTGCAAAACCAACAATTGCTGTTATGGCTGCACCAGCAAGTTTATCGCTAGCCGGTTACCTAACTGTAACTGCTTCGCCATCTCCTGTAATTATTGCGCTTTTATTTGGTATTGCAGTGTTGATGACCAGTGTGATTTACATGGCTTTTATCAAACTAATGAGATTACCATTTAGCCCTGGCTATGCAGCATTCACCTTCCCAATTGTTATTAGTGCAACAGCCTTATTTAAAACGGCTAATTGGATGTTATCTCAAGGTATTGCAGCAGATTATATTTATCAAGTTAGAACTCTTGCTGTTGTAGAGTTAGTTGGTGCAACCTGTGTGGTGAGTTATGTTGCAGCGCATTATCTAGCACATTATCGTCCAATAACACGTATGGCTAATCGTTTAGCAAACCCTAAACACGCACATTAAATTAGTAATCTTTTTCTCTTAAAACACATCCAGTTACGTTAAGCTATAGAGACTTTCATTTCTTTATAAGCGAGCTGGGTGTGTTTACTGTTTATCATTCAAATCAACTTGATGTTCTTAAATCACTTGTCGTTGAATTAATTCGTCTTAATCCTCTAGATAACCCATTTGAGCATGAGCAAATCCTCGTTCAAAGTCCGGGCATGTCACAATGGCTTAAAATCGAACTCGCAAAAGAGTTAGGCATTGCTGCTAATCTTACTTTTCCACTTCCTGCTACTTTTATTTGGGATCTGTTTACTCAGGTTCTTGATGATGTGCCAAAGCGCAGTGCTTTTCACAAAGAAGCGATGACTTGGAAGATAGTGACATTATTACCTGAGTTATTAAAACAAGATGAATTTGCACCTCTACAGCGCTATTTAGACAATGATGAAAACCAACTTAAGTGCTACCAATTGGCTGCAAAAATTGCCGATATCTTTGACCAATATTTAGTATTTCGCCCTGAATGGATCCAAAAGTGGGAAGCGGGTGAAGAGGTCGCTGAATTAGAAGGTGAACACCCTTGGCAACCTATTTTATGGCAAGCCTTATATGATCAAACCTTAGCCTTGGGACATTCTCCTTACCATCGTGCCAATATGTTTGAGCATTTTATCGAAACGTTAGATAACTACCTACAAACGGGAACCTTGCCAAAAGGGATGCCTAAGCGTTTGTTTGTGGTGGGCATTACTTCGCTTCCTCCTCGTTATTTAGATGCGCTTGCGGCGTTAGGTCAGCATATTGATGTGCACTTAATGTTTACTAATCCGTGTCGCTATTACTGGGGTGAAATTCGAGACAGAAAGTATCTTGCCCGCCTAGAAGCGCGTAATCGTCTGCAAGTTAAGTGGCTAGATGATCATAGTGAGCAAATTGGTGATACCGAACAATTAAAAGGTTCGGTTGATGCGAATTTTGAAGATGAACTACACACTTCAGAGGTGGGTAATTCACTGCTTGCATCATGGGGTAAATTAGGTCGAGATAATCTATGTCTATTATCTGAAATGGAAGCGCAAGAGATTGATGCTTTTGTTGATGTTGGTAGCGATAATCTGCTGCACTCCATTCAGTCGGATATTTTAAATCTGGAAGAGCGCAGTCGTGATGATGTGCTTGATAACAGTCAGCATAAACAATTAATCGACTCTAATGATCGCTCGATTCTTTTGCATTCATGCAATAGCCCAATGCGAGAAGTTGAAGTATTGCATGATCAATTATTGGATATGTTTGCCAATGATCCAGAATTAAAACCACGCGATATTATCGTGATGGTGGCAGACATAAATGTCTACAGTGCAGCGATTCAAGCGGTATTTGGTAATGCAGCTTTTGATCGTTATATACCTTTTGCGATTTCAGACCAAAGTGCTGAGCAAGAAAACCCTGTGTTATTGGCTTTCATGAGCTTAATGGCTTTACCTGAGAACCGCTGTGGCCTTTCTGAGTTATTAAGTTTGCTTGAAGTGCCTGCGGTAATGTCTCGTTTTAAATTTACAGCTGAGCAATTTGAGATAGTAAAACGTTGGGCTGAAGAGACAGGCATTCGTTGGGGATTAGACAACAGTACCTCTGCGCATTTTGATCTTCCAGAACACAATCAAAATTCATGGCTATTTGGTATCCAAAGGATGTTACTGGGTTATGCCATGGAGCAAGATGCTGGTTTATTTGAGGGCATGGCGAGTTACGAACAAGTACAAGGTATGAATGCCGAAATCGCTGGCAACTTGGCGCACTTTATTGATCAGCTTTTGACTTATCAGATCACCCTAGGCCAAGCGCAAACCATTAGTGCATGGCGAACCATTATTAACCAATTAATGGATGACTTTTTAAACGTAGAGTTAGAAGGTGAGTTGGTCGTTAAAAACATTCGAGATCAACTGCAAAAGCTAGAAGAGAACCTAGAAGACGCTGGTTTTGATGCACCAATCTCTGCACCAATTATTAATAATTACCTAAAAAATAATTTATCTGGCGGTAAAGCGAGTCAACGATTCTTAGCAGGGCAAGTTAACTTTTGTACCTTAATGCCAATGCGTTCAATCCCATTTGATGTGGTATGTTTGCTTGGGATGACGGATGGCTCTTACCCACGAACCATGCCTGTTGAAGGTTTTGATTTAATGCAGAAACGCATGAAACCGGGTGACCGCTCACGTCGAGATGATGATAGATACCTGTTTTTAGAAGCGCTGCAATCCGCTAGTAAAGCCTTCTATTTAAGTTATATTGGTCGTTCAATACGAGATAACACAGAGAAAGCACCATCAGTACTAATCAGTGAATTACTTGAGTATTGTCAGCAAAGTTACTGCTTAGAAGGTGATGAATCATTAAACCCTGAAGAGTCAGCAAAACGGTTAGTTACACAATTAATCATAGAGCATCCTTTGGTTCCTTACAGCCAAGAGAGTTTCATTGGTAATAACACCAGTTATGCCAGTGAATGGTTACCTACCGCAAAATTAGAAGGCCAAGCAGCGCCACAATTTCAGACAGAACCATTGATATACGCCCCTGAAACAAAAGAGCTAGAGCTTACTGAACTGCAACGTTTTTGGCGTTTACCTGTCGCTTATTTCTTTAACCGTGGATTGAAGGTATTTTTTGAAACGGTAGAGAGTCAAGTCGAAGATGATGAACCATTTTCTATTGATGGTCGTACAGGTTATGGCATGAAATCAGAGTTGCTAGAAGCGTTATTGGCCTATGATGATCCTAACCAAGTTTCTCAAATAAGTCGTGAGTTTTATCAGCAGCAAAAAGCCCAAGGCAAATTACCGATTGGTAGTTTTGGTGAGATAGCCGCAGATAAAGAAGTGAATACCGTAAAAGATTTAGTGACTCATATTCAGCCATTAACGACATTACCTTTAGACGATCAAGAAGTGCGTTTACGCTTTACTTTCCCTCATGGTGAAATGGAACTGCAAGGTTGGTTGAAGCAACGCTACCAAGCCGGAATGCTACGTTATCGTGGCGGTAAAATTCGCTCTCATGAAATTTTAGCAACCTGGATTGATCATCTGTGTTTATGTGCCATGGGCCAGCAGCAATTGACTCATCTATTTGGTACGGATGCAATTTATCACTTTGAAGCTATTGATGCAGAAAAAGCGTATCAACATTTAGAAAATATATTAACTCTTTATATCTCAGGTAACTGTGCCCCGTTAACTTACTTACCAAAAGCCGCATTAGCAGGACTAGAAGCGCACGTTGATAAAAAAGGGGTATGGAATGATGACGAAGAAACGCATCAAAAAGCACTGAAAAAAATGGCAGATGAATACAATGGTACTCGCTTTGCTGGCGAGAACAGTAATGACTACGTAATGCGTATGTGGCCGGAATGGAATGATGAGTTTGGTCAGGCAATTTTTGATAATGCAAAAACGGTATTACACGATGCGTTATTGCATAGCGAAAAAGAAAAGTTATAAGTGATGATAATTGGTAATCAGTCAGAAGTAGGGTGGCCGCCAGTAAATCATTTTTAGTGTAGGGCGTTCGCTGTACGGCCACAGGTCAGAGGTTGACCGAATCCTGATTACAAGTGCACGTTTAATGAGCTCTTTGTAAGTGGCGCTGAGTGTAACAAAGTGTATTAAGTGAACCGTGAGAAAGATCTCACATTGATAGGTTTATTATTTTAATTATCGTTGTTCCCAATGAACTACGATATGGATCACACAAACGTACTGTAAAAAACAGAGCGTTGATGAGAAAACGGTGATGTTCGATGACGACAATCGCAGCTCCAAATCAATTGAATGCAATGACGTTTCCTTTACATGGGACACGTTTAATTGAAGCTTCAGCCGGTACCGGTAAAACCTTTACTATTGCCAGTTTATATTTACGTTTATTACTGGGCCATGGCGACGAAAATAGCCGTCATAGTGAAGAGTTAACTGTAGATAGAATACTGGTCGTAACCTTTACTGAAGCAGCAACGGCTGAGTTGAGAGAGCGTATTCGAGCAAAAATTCATGATGCTCGTTTAGCCTTTGCTCGTGCTGTGCATAACAATGGTTATAAGAGTGGTGATCCGGTTATTGATCCACTGTTGGAATCTATTGGTGATCATAAGTCAGCAGCGCAGATCCTTTTGAATGCTGAACGCAGCATGGATGAAGCCTCAATCTTCACCATTCATGGCTTTTGTCAGCGAATGCTAACCCAGAATGCCTTTGAATCTGGTGCGCAATTTGAGAGTGAGTTTGTTACCGACCAAGCCAAATTAATGCATCAAGTGGCTGCGGATTTTTGGCGTCGCAGTTTTTATCATCTACCAAAAATGGTGGCTGAAAGTGTTTATGATTGTTGGTCAAGTCCATCTACTTTATTAGGTGATATGGGCAATAGTCTTACTGGTGTCCCAAAGCATTTAACCGTTGAGCCACTTGAGAGTTCATTAGAAGAATTTTGCCAGCAAGGCATTGCTCGTATTGATGAATTAAAAAAACAGTGGTCAGAACATAGTGTAGATTTTGAAGCGCTAATTTCAGGTTCAGGTGTAGATAAACGCAGCTACACTAAAAAGAATTTACCAAATTGGTTAGAGCAAGTGTCATCGTGGGCCAATAACCCAACAACCTCATTGCAAGTACACGATAAGTTAGAAAAGTTCTCTCAAGAATTATTAATTGAAAAAACCAAAAAAGGTGAAGCGCCAGAGCATGCAGTATTTAAACTCATTGATGATTTTCTGGCTCAGCCATTAGAAATCAAACAGCCGCTGTTATCACTGGCTATCCATCAATGCCGTAAAACCTTACAGCAGGCGAAAGAGCAAAAAAATTGGTTATCGTTTGATGATCTGTTAAGTCAGTTATCTGAAGCTGCAGAAAATAAAGAAAACGCCTTATTGTTAGAAAAAATCCGCGAGCAATATCCAGTCGCTTTGATCGATGAATTCCAAGATACCGATCCGCTGCAATATTCGATTTTTAGTACACTTTATCAAGATCAGCCACAGTGTGGTTTATTTATGATCGGCGATCCTAAACAAGCGATTTATGCTTTCCGTGGTGCGGATATTTTTACCTATATTCAAGCTCGCCGCCAAGTTGCTGATCATTACACCTTGGATACTAACTGGCGCTCAACCGCAGATATGGTGTCGTCAGTGAACCGTATTTTTGAACATGGCAAACAGCCTTTTTTGTACGATGACGATATTCCATTTTATCCGGTTAAATATAACCCTGTTAATGCCGAGCAAAAATCATGGGCGTTAGAGAATCAAACTCAGCCCGCGATGACTTTTTGGTTGCAAGAGAGTAAAGATGGTAATCCGGTAAATAAAACCAGTTATCAGCGTGTTATGGCAGAATCAACCGCGGCACAAATTCAAACTATTTTGACTGGTGCGCAGCAAGGCTCAGCGTATTTACAAAACGGAGAGAAAAAACAAGCGATCAAAGCGGGTGATATTGCGGTTCTGGTTCGTACAGGCAAAGAAGGTAAATTAGTTCGTGAAGCCTTATCAAAACAAGGTATCGCCAGTGTCTATTTATCTAACCGTGATAGCGTATTTTCTTCGCCATTAGCTAAAGATGTATTGCGTTTATTGCAAGCGGCCATGACGCCGACAGATGCAAGGGCGGTTCGTTCAGCATTAGCATCGTCATTATTTGCTTATACTGCCGATCAATTGCATCAGTTTAATGTCGATGAAATGCAGTGGGAGCAAGCGGTTAATGAGTTTCGCGCCTATCGTAAGCATTGGTTACAGCGCGGTATCATGCCGATGTTGCATCAAATCATTACCCAACAAGGTATTTCAGAGCGTTTATTAGCTGAAAATGGCGGTGAGCGTCAACTGACTGATTTACTGCATATTGGTGAGTTATTGCAACAAACCAGCCAAACGTTAGACAGTGATTATGGTTTATTACGTTGGTTATCTGAATCTATTTCAGAGCCTAATGGAGACTCAGAAGAGCAGACTGTACGCTTAGAATCAGAGCGTAATCTGGTGCAAATTGTCACTATCCATAAGTCCAAAGGCTTGGAATATGACTTGGTATTTTTACCGTTTGTTTGTTCTTATCGAGCGATAGATAAAAAAGGCGAAGTCAGTTTCTATGATGAAGCTAATCGTTATTCGGTGCTGGATTTACTAAAAGAAGATGATTCTGTCGAAAAAGCAGAAAAAGAGCGTTTAGCCGAAGATTTACGTTTGATTTATGTAGCGCTGACTCGTGCGGTTTATGCCTGTTATATCGGCATGGCGCCAATCACTAAAGGTATCTCGAAAAAACCACCAACAGGTGTTCATTTATCGGGCTTAGGGTATCTAATTCAACAGGCAGATGAATGCAATGTTGAAGAGCTGCAAGCGTGTCTTGAAAAGCTGATTGCAGGCAATTCGCCTATGGTGATCCAATCACCTCAAACGGTAACCGATGAGTTATACCAAGAAATTCAGGATGATCATAGTGAGTTACATGCCAATAAATTAATTGAACCCGTTAAGAGTAATTGGTGGATGACCAGTTATTCAGGTTTGGTAAAACAAGGTAATCATCATAATGATGCCTCGTTAGAACTCATTAATTTGGATTTAGATTCAGCAGAAGATAAAGACGAAAAAGAATTAGATTTAGAGCCAGAGCGCACCATCTTTACTTTCCCTCGCGGTGCCAGAGCGGGTACGTTTTTACACTCGTTATTTGAAGAGGTTGAATTTACTCAACCACTCAATAGCGAAGACAATACACAAATCATCATTAAGTTGTTAGAGAAAGAAAACTACGATGTGGAATGGCTAGAGGTCGTTCAAGCTATGATGCAGCGAGTGTTAGATTGCCCGTTGGATGGCCAAGATTTATGTTTATCAAATAAAGGCCCAACTCAACGCTTGGTTGAAATGGAGTTTTTACTTCCTATCACGTTATTGAACTCAAGCTTGGTTAATAAAACTATCGCCAAACATGATGAAGTTTCAGCGCGAGCAGGGGATCTTGGTTTCTCGACAGTTAGCGGCATGCTAAAAGGTTTTATCGATTTAGTGTTTGAGCATGAAGGTAAATATTACGTTCTCGATTGGAAATCAAATCATCTGGGAGACTCCCCAGAATGTTACGGTGGCGATGCCTTAGTTGAGGCAATGCGAGATCACCGTTATGATTTTCAATATCAGCTTTACGCCTTGGCACTGCATCGATTCTTGAAAAGTCGCATTGCCGATTATGACTACGATACGCATTTTGGTGGTGCGTATTATATTTTCTTGCGCGGTGTTGAAGAAACTCACGAGGGGTATGATGCCAACGCTAATGGCGTATTTTATTCAAAACCGAGCAAAGTATTGTTAGAAGAGTTAGAGAAATTGGTAGATGGAGAAACAGTCGATGCTTAAGCAATTACAACACTTAATGGCTCATGGTGTACTTCGCCCATTGGATCTTCAATTTGCTAAATTTATCGCTCAACAAGAAAAAAATAGCGATAAAAATCTCATCATGCTGTTGTCTGCGATTACAAGTCATGAGTTAGGAAAAGGTCACGTCTGTATTGATATTGAGCAGATAGAACAGGGCGACCTTTTTACCTTACCTGCAAAATATCGTGATGCGCTATTAGAATTAGTTCCAGAAAAAAGTAGCTGGATTTCTGAGTTAACCAATGCTTCTACAGTATCAAATGGTACAGAAGCAACCCCTTTAGCCTTTGATGGTGCTCGTTTGTATTTACAACGTTACTGGGCATTTGAACAACGAGTCTCTAATCGTATTACTAAAGCGGCGCAAAGTGTGGCGGTAAACCTTCAGTTATCGAATACATTGGATGAGTTGTTTTCTCGTCAGTATCATTTTTTATTTTCAGCATTAAAAAAATTAGAGAATAACAATCAAGTTTCTCGCCAACAATTAGTGTGCGATATGCTTGATGTTGTTCAGTCTGATGATCTGGATTGGCAGGCAATTGATGCAATTCTGTTAGCGGCGACTAAATCTTCTGAATTAGAAACGTTAGATAAATTAATTCCAAATAACCACTGTGTTAATTGGCAAAAAGTAGCAGCAGCTGTGGCGTTAACTCGTCGATTCTCCGTAATTTCTGGTGGTCCAGGAACGGGTAAAACAACCACAGTAACTAAGCTTTTGGCCTCCTTGGTGACACAAGCTCAGCAAGACAATAAAAACATAGCGATTAAACTGGTTGCACCAACCGGTAAAGCGGCGGCACGTTTGACTGAATCCATTGGTCAGGCGGTACAATCCATTGGTTTAGCACCTGAAGTGAAAGAAGCTATCCCAACCGATGCGAGTACTCTGCATCGCTTACTTGGCTATATTCCCAATCAAGTGGATTTTCGTCATAACAAAGCCAATCCATTACACCTTGATGTATTAGTGGTGGATGAAGCGTCCATGGTCGATTTGCCTATGATGGCACGACTACTCGATGCCGTACCAGAGCATGCTCGCGTCATTTTATTGGGCGATAAAGATCAGCTTGCTTCGGTTGAAGCGGGAGCGGTGTTAGGTGATATCTGTCAGTTTACTAAAATGGGGTACAGTCAGAATCAAGCCCAACAATTATCTCAATTAACAGGCTTTAATCTACCGGCACAATCACATAATAACGCGGTTGCAGATAGTCTATGTATGCTGCAAAAGAGTTACCGTTTTGATGCTCGTTCAGGTATTGGACAACTTGCCAAAGCCATTAATGAAGGCAGTAAATTTAAAGTAGAAGCAGTATGGGCTAAAGGGTTCTCAGACATTCGTTTTCATGATTTAAGTAATGATAGCTATAATGCAATGATCACCATGATGGTTAATGGTTACCGTAGTTATTTAGGTCATATTCACGCTGGTGATAAACCAGAAGTTGCATTAAAAGCCTTTAACCAAATTCAATTATTATGTGCAATGCGAGAAGGGGATTTCGGCGTTGTTGGTTTAAATCAACGTATTGAGAAAGCGCTGAAGAAATCCGATTTAATTCCTCATGGTGATGAAGTTTGGTATTCGGGTCGTCCTGTCATGGTCACGCAAAATGATTATGGCGTTGGTTTGTATAACGGTGATATTGGTATCGCAATGCCAGATCCTATTGATAAACGTTTACGAGTCTATTTTGATATGCCAGATGGTTCGATTCGTGGGGTATTACCAAGCCAGTTACCAGAGCATGAAACCGTTTATGCCATGACGATCCATAAATCTCAGGGCTCTGAATTTGAACATACAGTATTGGCATTACCCGCAGAGTTCAGCCCAATTTTAACCCGAGAGTTAATTTATACTGGCGTGACTCGTGCGAAGAAAAAACTCGATCTGTTCGCAACAGAAAAAGTGGTGGCTCGAGGGGTTATGATTAAAACTCAGAGGAATAGTGGTTTAGCATCATTGATGAGTTAAATTAGATAGGGTAATAGAAGGTAGTGAATAGTCTGTTACCCAGTAAATTACTTTGCTAGTTCGATTCTATCTCGACCACGTTGTTTTGCTCTGTATAGTGCCAGATCTGCTAGTTTAACCATCTTATTTACAGAGGTTGCATCAAAGCTACGTAAACCATAACTTGCTGTTATACTGATATTAACGTCATCAAATTCAAATGTTAATTGATTTACATGAGTTCGAATACTCTCAATCTTCAGTACTAGTTGTTCTGAGCTAATATTACTAAATAAAATTAAAAACTCTTCACCGCCAATACGTCCAAAATAATCACCTTTGCGAATGTTATGTTTAACACTTGAGGCGAATGATTTTAATACGATATCACCAGCGTCATGACCAAATCGGTCATTTATTTTTTTGAAAAAATCAATATCCATAATAACAACAGAGAACTTGTTTTTATGAAAATCTTTTTCTCCTATCTCAAAAATATAACGTCGATTATGACTTTCAGTTAAGTAATCAGTGGTTGATATTTTAAAGAGCATTTTCTTTTTCTTATGAGATTTGTATAACAAAGCAACAAGCAAAGCGATTAATACAGAAAAGGCAAATAATGAGATTTTTTGTTTCTGATTGCTGATGGATAATAATAGATTTTTATTTGTAAGCTTTTGGTTATCAATCTCTGATTTTAATTCTATAACCTCAGAAGCAATATTTTGTTTGTACATGGAAATTGTATATTTCTGAAATAGATTTAAGTAGTCATAAGCATAGTGGTATTCACCAAGAGAGATATACAGTTGAGCTATATCTTGTAGTTTTGTGATGGCATAAGAAGGGTATTCTTTATTGTTATCATTAAAGTAATTCGATGCATTGGAGAGATGCTTTAGAGATTTTATTCGCTCATCTTTTTCAAAATAATATTTACTTAAAACAAGAGAGTAAGATAAATATGTATAACCTTGATAAGTAAGGTTTAAAGTGGTTAATTTAGCCACATATTGTTCTGCTTTTTCTACATGATTGTTTTTTGAGTAGAGTGAAATAATACCTAATAAGTTGTTTCTAATTAAGTTTTTCAGATCACTTTCTTCTGATAATTTTAAGCTTATTATGTAGTGCTGCTCGGCAGAGGATACTTTACCTGTATCACCTTGTAATTGCTCTGCCCACTTCGCATATGCATTGGCTAGGTTATAGTGGGCGACAATAGTCTCTTGTATGCTGTTACTCTCTTTTGCGATGGATAGTACTTCAGAATAGTGTTTGATTGATGATGGATAATCTTGTTGTAAGTAGTATAAAATACCTAATTGACTATTCAAATCAGCCCACAGCTCAATATTTTTTGTATGGATTAGTACGGAGTTTGCTTCTTTTGCTAGTTTTAATGCGGAAACGTCCCTTCCTTTTGCATTTTCTAGTGCACTAAATTGGAGTAATATAAAACCTTGTTTTTCGGTGTCTTTTAATTCAATAGCTAATTGTTGAGCTTTCTGGTACCACTTTTCTGCAATATTAAATTGACTTGCCATCTCATAAGGCCAAGCAACTTTTAAAGATAAAAAATAATACGCTTCTCTTTCTTGATCATTAAGCGGAGTTGGAAGTTTTGATGCTTCTATTAGCTTAATGCTATTGTCATATTGGTATTGCAAATTATAACTTGCGAGTAATAGAGTTAAATACTTTAATTTTTCTAGATTTGTGTAGGTAGTGATATCTTGTTGAAGTAAGGCTTCTTGAACACTTTGAGGTTTTTTATATAACTCAGTATCCCAGAGTTTGAGTTGGTCTAATGTTTGGTTTGATAAGCAGTATGAAGACCAAAAAAGACAACTGAAGATTAAAATACTTTTTTTCATTATAATTTTAAATAAGAAATATATTTGACCACTATACTGTTTAGTTGGCGTTATTGATAGTTTTTGCTATCGTAGGTAAGAGAGTGTACAGCGAACTTATCACTGGTAGTTAGTGGGTATTTAGCCGCTATATTATTTCATATGCGTAATAGTCATTTTCTCTTTTTGCTCTAGTAAATATGAAATAAATGCTTATAATTGCGCCTCTAAAATTCGGAAGGAATACCGGATCTTTTTTCTACCAATATCATTAATTAGATGATTAATAGAGTTGGTATTAATATGGCTGTTCCGTTATATGTTTAAATTACTTGTTTCAATGCCGCCTGCTATGGCGCTTATTATTGCTATTATTTCAGAAGTGATAGCAACCTCTTATATTCCTAAAACAGAACAATTTACCAAACTAACGCCAAGCTTAATTGTTGGTATTGGTTATGCTATCGCGTTCTTTTTACTTTCAATAACAGTAAAAACGATGCCAGTGGGAATTGTGTATGCGATATGGAGTGGGGCAGGAATTGTCTTGGTTGCGGGTATCGGATATTTTGCTTATGGGCAAAAACTGGATTTACCAGCTGTAGCAGGAATCGCACTTATTCTTTCAGGTGTACTAGTGGTTAATTTGTTTTCTAATACCGCAGGTCACTAACGGCTAATTATATTGAAAAGGCTGCAATGGAGTGATTCCATTGCAGCCTTTTTCTTTTATAGAACTTGTAGCACTAAAATTTTGGATTTACGTTGAAAATTGTATAACTTTTGTTTCGTCATTGGTAAGTGCGAAACATTAACTTCAATGAAACCTTGCTCTCTAAACCAATGAAGACTACGAGTGGTAAGAACAAACAGTTGTGATAATTTGAACTGTTTGGCTTTAACTCGTAAGCGGTTAAGTAAAATTACACCACGATCACCATCCCGATAATCTGGATGAACCGCCACACAACCCATCTCTGCCATTCCGTCTTCAGGAAAAGGATATAGAGCAGCGCAGGCAATCACTAATCCATCTTTTTCTATAATCGTAAATTGGGCAATTTCTTGTTCTAATTGTTCACGAGAGCGACGAACTAAAATGCCTTCTTCTTCGAGTGGTCGAATTAAATCCATAATGCCACCGATATCATCGATTTCAGCATCACGAACTTGCTCAGAGCTTGCCATAACGACTTGAGTTCCAATGCCATCAAAAGAAAATAATTCTTGAATTAATGCACCATCCTCTTTGTAGCTGATTAAATGACTACGAGGTACACCGGCTTTACACGCAGTGATCGACCCTTTTAAGAATCGAATCGTTCCGGTTGAGTTACCATCATCTAGATCTATATGGTCTTCTAATCGCTTAAGAATAGTCTCAGCTTCACTTGGAAATAGCTCTGCTAAAATTTGTTCGTGCTCATTTAGCACTCCTTGCTCTGAACAAAAACCAATTAATTTATCTGCATTTAAACGAATCGCCAATTGAGTCGCTACCTCTTCTGAGAGTAAATTAAAACACTCCCCAGTGACAGAGCTGGCAACAGGACCAAGCAGAACAATGGATTGCTGGTCAAGCATACGATTAATGCCATTAGTATCAATCCGGCGAACTCGCCCGCTATGACAATAATCAACGCCATCATCAACACCAAGCGGTTGGGCAATAATGAAATTACCGCTAATGACATTAATTTGTGCGCCAGCCATTGGGGTATTATTTAAACTCATAGAGAGGCGGGCTGTAATATCGAGTTGTAATTGACCTGCAATCTGTTTAACTAATTCAAGAGTTTGCTCATCTGTAACTCTTACCCCTTTATGAAAAGGCGCGTCATGTGAGGTTGATTTTAATTGGGCTCGCATTTGAGGTCGAGTCCCATAGACAATAACGATGCGTAGCCCTAGCGAATTTAAAAGGGCAATGTCGTTTACAATATTGGCAAAATTTGGGTCTGCAATGGCTTCACCACCGAGCATGATCACCACAGTTTTATCTCGGTGAGCATTGACATAAGGTGCTGATTGACGAAAACCTTTTACTAAAGCAGTACTACGAAACTTCACGCTATTCATCCATGAGTAGTTATTTATTCACATATACTGACTAAATACTCTTCTTACTACAAGTGTTTCGATAAAAGTCACACAAGTTTTTCTTAATTTTTTTTGTAATTGCGGATATGCTTATGCCTCTTTCTATTTTTATTAGGTTACGTGATGAGCCAGGCTCAAGAAAAAGAATTAAAAAGAAGAAAAGTTAGACTACTTTTACTCATCGGCTTCGTTGCTGTTGGAATAGTCGCAGCCATTATTGCTGCACTGTTTCGTAATGGTATGTTTGCGCAAATGCCACCATCACAGCTATATGGTAATTGGGTTGAATTAGGTGTCCCAGCCTATGCTCAAGATAGCTTTACGATTAATGCAAATGGTATTTATACTCATGGGCGCTTAATCAACACTCAATACGAGTTTGATGGCAGTGTATTAACTTATAAGCATGGTGATGTAGAGTATGTTTATCAGGTCGAAGATGACAGTGCCTCACAACTTCTTCGTATAAAACCAACTCATTATAAATCCAGTTTTCGTAAACAATAATCTTTTAGGTTCGAGATAAGGCATAATAAGTTGATATCTCGAACATCATTTATCCTCTTCTCAATATTTTTGATTTAACTGTGTCAAATTTTGTTAAATTTTGATTTTTCTTACACTTATTGCGATTCGAAGAATTGCTCTCCCACCATTTCTTTGTCATTCTTGCCGTATTATTTTTCAATAAGGTTTTATCGTGCTTCGTAAATTTTCTTTTGTATGGGCTCTCCTTGCTTTGGCTGGTTGTGCTGAGCGTCCAACAGATCGCGCTCAACAGTATCTTGATGGTGATTTCAACAGTAACTTAAATGAAGTAAGTGAAATTAAATCAGATAAACCTTCTGATTTTAGTGCATTTAAAAAACAGAGTGCAGAAGTGATTACTCGCTCTGAATCAATGGCATTACGTTATGAAGAGCTGTACGTTCAATTGCAAAAATGGATCGATGAGAGCTCTAATCCAGCAGAGCTTTCAACCTATGGTATTCAATTTGCTCAAATGGGCGGCGGTGACAAGCAGGGGAATGTAATGTTCACTGGTTACTTTTCTCCTGTGATTGAAATGCGTCACACGCCAAATGAAACGTTTAAATATCCAGTTTATGATAAACCTGATTGTGGTTCAGATTGCCCAACACGAGCAGAGATTAATGCAGGTGCATTATCTGGTTTAGGTTTAGAACTTGGTTATTCAGATAACATGATTGACCCGTTTATTATGGAAGTTCAGGGTAGTGGCTTTATTCATTTTGGTGATGATGACAAGCTTCAGTATTTTGCCTACGGTGGTAAAAATAACCACCCTTACGTAAGTATTGGTAAGGTATTGATTGAACGTGGCGAAGTTGAGCGTAAAGATATGTCACTTAAAGCGATTAAAGAATGGGTGGTTCAAAATGATGATGAGACTGTTCGGGAGTTGTTAGAGACTAATCCATCTTATGTATTCTTCTCTCCAAGAGAAGCGCATCATGTATTAGGAAGTGCGGGTATTCCACTTCTTGCTGGTGGTGCAGTTGCAGCTGATCGTACTTTATTGCCTATGGGAACCCCAATACTTGCTGAGGTACCACAGTTAGATAAAGAGGGGAAATGGACGGGTAAGCACGTACTTAAAGTCTTACTGTCGTTAGATACAGGTGGCGCAGTAAAAGAAAATCATTTAGACCAGTATTACGGTATGGGCTCTGATGCAGGTATTGCTGCTGGTCATTTTAAGCATTTTGGTCGAGTATGGAAATTGGGTTTGAAAGATTCTGAAACTGAAAATCCATGGGCAATGCCAAAATCAAAATAATGTGTTGATAGCTTGTATTGCTTAACACTTGATCTTCTAAAAAAGAGTGCGTATAAATCGTGCTCTTTTTTTGTTTTTGAGTAAGGTAATCCCATGCGCGAACTAACTACTCCTGCTTCTGAAAGTTATGACCAACGTTTTGGTGGCACTCGCCGTTTGTATGGAAATAGTGAAGTAGAAATTATGCGTGCTGCACATGTGTGTGTGGTCGGTATTGGTGGTGTTGGTTCATGGGCGGTTGAAGCGTTAGTTCGCACCGGTCTTGGCGAGATTACCTTGATTGATATGGATGATGTGTGTGTCACTAATATTAATCGTCAAATTCATGCAATGACAGGTACTATTGGTCAAAGTAAAATCGAAGTAATGGCTGATCGCATTAAATTAATTAACCCTGAATGTAAGATTAATTTGATTGATGACTTCATTACACCTGAAAACCAAGCTGAATACATTTCTAAAGAGTTTGATTACGTACTTGATGCTATCGATAGCATGAAACCAAAAGCGGCGTTACTGGCTTATTGTAAGAGTAATAAGATTAAAGTTATCACGACGGGTGGGGCGGGTGGTCAAACCGATCCTACTCAAATTCAAATCACTGATCTAACCAAAACAATTCAAGACCCATTAGCGAAAAAATTGCGTGACACTTTGCGTCGTCATCATAATTTTACGAAAAATCCAAAGCGTAAATTTGGCATTGATTGTGTTTACTCAACAGAGCATTTGAAATACCCACAAGCGGATGGCTCTGTATGTGCGACTAAAGCAACTGCTGACGGCCCAAAACGTATGGATTGTGCGAGTGGTTTTGGTGCAGCTACGGTGGTAACTGCGACCTTTGGTTTTGTTGCGGTGTCGAGAATTGTAGAGAAGTTGATTGAGAAACACTCTACTAGAGACTAGAGACTAGAGACTAGAGACTATAAGTACGTGTATGGCTGGTGTGATAAATATTGCTACAACACCAGTATCTCTGCACTTATAGTCTCTAGTTAGCGAAGCGTATAGTTTCTAGCTACTTACTAGCAACCCCTCCCAGCCTCCCCTTATTATCAACACTTATAGCCAAGTATTTATTATAGATGAAGGGGAGGAGCTAAGAGCAAGCTCATCTGAATTCTGAAAGCGAAGCGATCTGAACTCTAGTATACTAAGCTATTAATCGTTTCAATGATCGCTTTAAGTCCATTACCACGTGATGGGCTTAAATGTTCAATTAGCCCTAATTGAGCAAAATATTCATCCATATCAAACGTGCTAATCTCTTCTGCCGTTTTATTATTAACCGCAGCCATTACTAACGCGATAAGTCCGCGAACAATTCTTGCATCAGAATCAGCACAGAAAAAATAAACCCCATCGATTACTTCATGCTGTAACCACACTTTACTTTCACAGCCTGAAATCGTCACATTATCTTGTTGCAGTTCTTCAGGCATTTTAGGCAGTTTTTTACCTAATTGAATCACGTTACGGTAACGATCTTCCCACCCTTTTGCTTCACTCATTAAATTGAGAACAGTTGTGTGAGTAATATCAAAACCAAAAGGTGACGATGGGAATGTAGACATAAATAAAATACCTTAAATTTGAGCTTATAGCATATCTGCGGCTTTATTTAGCGCGTCGATAAAACGTTGAACATCTTGCTTGGTATTATACAAAGCAAATGAAACGCGTACAGTACCCGTTAGGCCTAATGCATCTAACATAGGGTGAGCGCAATGATTACCAGAGCGAACGGCAATGCCTTGTTGATCAAGTAGCGTCGCTATATCTTGGTGGTGGACGCCATCAATAACAAAAGAAAATAGGCTCGCGTTATCTTGTAAACCGATGAATCGTAAATCTTCAATACCTTTGATGCCATCAATAGCCATTTGGCGAAGTTCATCAATATGAGCATTAAGATCATCATGGGCGAATTGCTTAATCCAATTAATCGCTGTAGCAAAAGCAATCGCACCTGCAACGTTTGGTGTACCTGCTTCAAATTTCCCTGGAAGTTCTGCAAAGGTGGTTTTCTCAAAGGAGACTTTCTCAACCATTTTACCTCCACCATGCCACACTGGCATAGATTCTAATAAATGCTGTTTGCCATATAGAGCGCCAATACCTGCAGGAGCAAATAACTTATGGCCAGAGAATACATAGAAATCAGCATTCATTGCTTGAACATCAATCTCATGATGAACAATGCCTTGGGCTCCATCTATAACCACAATAGCACCAACCTGATGTGCTGCCGTAATGATGTCATCTATTGGGTTTAATGTACCTGTTACGTTGGTTACTTGAGCAACAGCAACAATCTTAGTGCGCTTGGTTACCAATGACTCAAATGCATCCATATCTAATGTGCAATCGGTTTTCATTGGAATTTTTACAACGGTTGCTCCCGTTTGCTCTGCGACAATTTGCCAAGGCACAATATTCGCGTGATGTTCTAATTCACTAACTAAGATCTCATCGGCTGCTTGCAGTGTGCTTCGAGCGTAAGTTTGAGCAATTAAATTAATCGCTTCGGTTGCTCCACGAGTCCAGATTATCTCTTTATTACTATTAGCATTGATGAAATTCTGAACGGTTTCACGAGCTTGCTCAAATTGCAGTGTAGCTGAAGCGGTTAAGCTATGACTACCACGATGCACGTTAGCATTACTTTTTTGGTAGTAATCTTGAATTGCATTTAATACCAATAATGGTTTTTGCGTCGTCGCTGCACTATCAAAATAGGCAATCGGCTGACCATTAACATCTTGGGTTAAAGCGGGAAATTGAGAGCGAACAGCGTCAACAGTAAATGCAGTCATAGTGATTTTCTTTAATAAGGATAAGCAAACAGGGAGAATGATGCGGATTTCTGTCTCGTAAGTCAAAATTACAGACAAAAAAAGCACCGTATTAAACGATGCTAATAATTTTTCTAACCAAAAGGTCAAAACTACAGGAAATAATAGGTATTGTTTACAAATAGTTTGAAACCAATACTTGGGCTCTAACAGTCGAGCCAATATGCAAACACAACATTGTAATTTAGAGATAGGGGGTAAATACTCAGGGAGGAATATATGTCTTTTCTCTAAACTACGGGCTAATACTAGGTTTTATCTGGTAGTTCGGCAATGGACAATTTATAATACTTGGCATTAAAAAAACTAATGGTTCAAAATGTGAGTTCTTATGTCTCGAAGATTACCACCTTTAAATTCTCTACGTGTGTTTGAAGCGGCAGCTAGACACTTAAGTTTTACTCGTGCCGCAGAGGAGTTGTTTGTTACTCAAGCAGCAGTTAGCCACCAAATCAAAGCGTTAGAAGAATTTCTTGGCTTGAAGTTATTCCGTCGCCGTAATCGTTCTTTACTTCTTACTGAAGAAGGGCAAAGTTATTTTCTCGATATAAAAGAGATTTTCTCTTCGTTGTCAGAAGCAACAGATAAAGTATTGGAAAGAAGTGCAAAGGGTGCATTAACCATTAGTTTACCACCAAGTTTTGCGATTCAATGGCTTGTTCCACGTTTGTCTGATTTTAATAATCAAGAACCAGATATAGATGTTCGTATTAAAGCGGTTGATATGGATGAAGGCTCGTTAACTGAAGATGTCGATGTAGCCATCTATTATGGTCGTGGTAATTGGCCTGGTTTACGAGTTGATTTGTTATACCAAGAGCAGTTATTGCCATTATGCTCACCGCAAGTTCTGTTAAATGAAAAGCCGTTAGCAACGATTGATGATCTACGTTTCCATACGTTATTGCATGACACGTCACGTAAAGACTGGAAGCAATTTGTAAAACAGTTTGATTTACAAGGTATGAATGTTAACCAAGGGCCAATCTTTAGCCATTCAACAATGGTGTTACAAGCTGCGGCGCATGGACAAGGTATTGCTCTAGGTAATAATGTTCTTGCTCAACCTGAATTAGATGCGGGTCGATTAGTTGCTCCTTTTGAAGAGTTGTTAATAAGTAAAAACGCGTTTTATCTAGTATGCAGTGAGAAGCAGGCTGATACAGGTCGAATAGCGACCTTTAGAGAGTGGATTTTAAGCAAAGCACGTAGTGAGCAAGAGATTGTTGATGAATAGTCGTTTATGCTTACTTATTGCTAGTCTTAGTGGTGCGATAACTGTTGGTTTAGGCGCTTTTGGTGCTCATGGTCTAAAGTCGGTTTTATCGCCATATCTACTTAATGTGTATGAGACTGCAGTGCAATATCAAATGTGGCATACGCTTGCTCTGTTTGGATGTGGAATTTTGTTGAGAAATTCATTTTCAAAAGGGGTATCATACGCCGCCTTGCTATTTACCATTGGAATATTACTTTTCAGTGGTAGTTTATATGCATTAGTGTTCACAGGAATAAAATGGTTTGGGCCAATTACTCCATTAGGTGGACTCTGTTTTATTATCGGTTGGCTAACGCTGGCTGTTTCAACTTATCGTTTGACTGAGGTTTCAAAGTGAAACAAGTAATGTTCTATTGTCGCTCTGGTTTTGAGAAAGAGTGTGCAGGTGAGATCCAAGATAAAGCCACTCAACTTGAAGTGTTTGGTTTTCCTCGCCTAAAAAATAATACAGGCTATGTGCTATTTGAATGCTACCAGGAAGGCGATGCAGATAAATTGATCCGTGAGATTAAATTTAATGAGCTGATTTTTGCTCGTCAAATGTTTGCGGTAGCAACTGAATTAAGTGATTTACCTTCTGAAGATCGTATCTCACCAATTTTGAATGCATTAGTTGATGTTGAAAATTTACCATGTTGTGGTGATATTCGTATTGAAACACCTGATACGAATGAAGCAAAAGAATTATTGAAATTCTGTCGTAAATTTACAGTACCAATGCGTATCGCATTACGTGGTAAAGAGATGCTAACACCAAGAGATTCAGATCGAATCCCTGTTATGCATATTTGCTTTATTGCACCGGGTCACTGTTATGTAGGTTATTCTTACACCAACAATAATTCAACGTTCTTTATGGGGATCCCGCGCCTAAAGTTCCCTTCAGATTCACCAAGCCGTTCTACATTGAAATTGGAAGAAGCATTTCATGTATTCATTCCGAGAGATGAGTGGGATGACCGTTTGGCTTCTGGTATGTGGGCTGTTGACTTAGGTGCTTGTCCAGGTGGTTGGACTTACCAATTAGTTAAGCGTTCTATGTTTGTTCATGCGATTGATAATGGCATGATGGCACAAAGCTTAATGGATACAGGTCAAGTTAAGCACCACATGGTTGATGGCTTTAAGTTTGAACCACAACGAAAGAACGTAACGTGGATCGTGTGTGACATGATTGAAAAGCCTGCACGAGTTGCACACCTTATGGGTGAATGGTTAATTAAAGGTTGGGCTAAAGAAGCTCTATTTAACCTTAAATTACCGATGAAAGGCCGTTACGATGAAGTACTTCAAGATATTGAAAACTTAAAAGAGTTTTTGAAGAAGAATAACTTCCAATACAAGCTTCAAGCAAAGCACTTGTATCATGACCGTGAAGAAATCACAGTTCATATCCAAGCGATTTCTAATATTTCTCCTCACTAATATTGGTGTAATACCAATTATTGAGAGATAAAAATAAACGCCCGCAGGTCATTTGAACTGCGGGCGTTTTTATTTAAGATAAACTAAGTACATAGAAGCTAATATGCTTTTCCTCAAAAGAAGAATGGCTATATTTGGTGCTGATGGTTCAGCGATGACAAACAGCTTTTTTGCTCCAAAGCACATTAGCTTCTATATATTGTGAGATTTATAATTCTAGTCTCTAGTCTCTAGTCCCTAAATCAGGCTTTACATAGCGAATATCTTGCAAATTAAACCCAAGTTCAATATCGGTTCTTAATCCTGCAACCTTACGGCACAAAATAGCGGTGTCATAATGCTCATCAAACTTCTTGCGATATTTTTTCGGTAACTCTTCAGATTCGTTTGCTGCCTCAATTGTTGGGAATTGAGTTAATATTTCTAATGCCGCTTTAGGGCCAACTCCTGGAATACCCGTTATTTTACTTGAGCTTATTCCGGCCAATCCCCAATAATCAGCTAATTGTTCAGGCTTTAGGCCAAACTCTTTTTCAATAAAAGGAGCATCTAACCAACGATGCTGAAAGTAATCTCGAATACGTAGCGTAGGGGAAAGTAGCTGGCAATAACCTTTATCTGTCGAGATTATAGTGACCTGTTCATTATGGGAAGCGACTTTATTAGCGAGAGTTGCGACTAAATCATCGGCTTCATCACCATCAGATAACAATGAATCAATGCCGAGTTTCCACCATGCATCTTGAATATCATCCATGCCTTTTTGTAGTGCTTCAGGCATTGGTTTTCTGTCTTCTTTGTATTTTGGTAATATTTCAGCTCGCCAGCCTCTATCTTGTAAGTGGTGGTCAAATACAGCAATGATATGAGTGGGTTCGGTTTCTTTTAAAATACGATTTATTGTGCGGCTTGTTGTGGTGATTACCGCCTGAATGTCATCTTGGTTTGGTTGAGCTGAGTGAACGCGACGAATAAGATTTAATGCGTCAATAATAACCAGATGAATTGCCATAACGTATTCATTCCTATGTAGAAAAAAGAAAAAGTCTATGCGTTTAACATAGACTTTATATTGTACGTTACAGAAGGGGAGATATTCCAGCCTTAATCTACAACGATTTCATAGCAAGGTTCGTATTTAGAGCCAGGTAGCTTCATTCTTCCTTGTTTAACAAAGTCTTTAAGTAAGCGATCCATTTTCTTCATTAAATCAGGATCACCATGTAGCTTAAATACACCATGCTTTTCAATTTCAGCAATACCTTCCGCTTTTACATTACCAGAGACAATACCAGAGAACGCTTGACGTAAATTAGCAGTAAGGGCTTCTGTTGGTTGTTCAAGGTGTAAATTTAGAGCTGACATTGCTTCATGATTTGGTTCGAAGGGAAGTTGGAACTCGGGCTCAATTTTTAAAGCCCAGTTAAAACTATAAGAGTCATCAGTTGCTTTACGATACTCTTTTACTTTTTTAATGCCATGATTGATAAGAATGGCTGCTTTTTCTGCATCCCCAACCACAATCTCATAATATTGAGTCGCCTCTTCTCCTAAGGTTTCTCGAATAAAGGTGTCAATAGATAGGAAATATGCCTCACTCTCTTTTGGTCCTGTAAGAACAATCGGCATTGGTTGTTGACGGTTAGCTGGGTTCATCATGATACCTAAGATATATAATAATTCTTCAGCTGTACCTGGGCCACCAGGAAAGATCACAATACCATGAGCCATACGTACAAATGCTTCTAATCTTTTTTCAATATCAGGCATTATGATCAATTCATTTACGATAGGGTTTGGTGGCTCAGCGGCGATAATAGAAGGCTCTGTTAGTCCAACAAAGCGACTTTGAGAGTAACGTTGTTTAGCATGACCAATAGCCGCTCCCTTCATTGGGCCTTCCATTGCTCCAGGACCACAGCCAGTACAAATATTCAATTCACGCAAGCCAAGCTCATGACCCACTTCTCGCGTGTATTGGTATTCTGTTGAATTGATTGAATGTCCACCCCAACAAACGACAAGGTTAGGCTCTATTCCGGTATGTAAAGCTTTAGCATTACGTAAAATACTAAAAACAAGATTGGTTAGGTGAGTTGCTTTAGTTAGGTTGAGGCGTTCATGATCTGCAATTTGCATATTCACATAAACCATGTCTCGCAATACTGAGAATAAATGTTCTTGAATACCTTTTATAATCGTACCATCAACAAAAGCATGCTCTGGTGGGTTACTTAGTTCAAGTTTTATCCCACGATCACGGCGAGTAACAGAAATATCAAAAGATTGATATTTATCGAGAAGTTCTTTTGAAGAGTCAGTGTGACTACCTGAGTTAAGTACCGCTAACGAACAGTTACGATACATTCGATATAAATCACTAGAAGCAGTCTTCTTTAATTGGTCTACTTCAAGTTGTGATAGCAAATCCATGCTACCTGCAGGACTAATATGAGTAATCATATAGCGCCTCCCTAGCTGTTTTTATTATTGTTTAGGTATTAAACTTACACAGCAATGGGAGGATTAGCTAGAAGAAGAGTAAAAAAGTGAGAAGGTTATAGGTGCTATTATTCTCTTTTATATATGAAAAACTTATTTAGCTTGAGTATTATTCATAAATAAATTGTTCTTTTCCTTTTGCTCTTTGGCGATAGAGTAATTGAGTAGAACGCTCTATTACTTTTTCAGGAACATCACTGCTTGCGAATTCAGTGCTGCATACGGATACTGTAATTTGCACATGATTATTTTTGAACTTAAAAGGTAATTTTGAGATAGCAGCTTGAATCGCCTTGAGTTTCTCTTCTATTTCGCTTTTTTCTGTTTCAGTAAATATAATAAGAAACTCTTCGCCACTAAAACGTGCAACAAAGTCGATATCAGATACTTTATTTTCAATAGTTCTAGCAATAATACTAAGCGCTTTATCACCAGCAAGGTGACCAAATTGTTCATTAATACGTTTAAATTGATCAATATCGATTAGCGTTAAAACAAGAGAATGTTGATGGCGAACCCATCGTTTATATTCTAAATCCAAACGTTCATACATTGCCGCGCGATTATAAACTTTAGTCAAAGGATCTTTGTATATACGTTCTTGTTGATCACTCAATCGACGGCGATATTCTAAGGTTTCTTGGTAAAGTTGATTCAATTTAGTCGTTGCGTATTTATGACGTTCAATTAATGCAGCTTCACGTTCTTGCATTGCGCTTTGGCGTTCAGATAAATCATGCATTTCACTCAATATCAATGCCATTCGTGTTGCATAGTTTTGCTCATTGTTTTGATTTTTTAATAACCCTTCAGCTTGTGTGATAAGCAAAGAATGTTCTTCATTAAGTAATGAGTGTTGCTCAACATTAGATTGCCCTTGAGCTTGATTTTGTTCACTTGCTTTTATTATTTGAGCGACCTGTGAGTTCATATCACCGATAAAACTTTGCGAGGCTTTACGTTCACTATTTGTCCCTTCTAATACAAGTTGTAATGTCTGAAGAGCTAAATCAATCAACGAAACAGCATCAACGCCAATCAAGAGCTTATTGCGAATATCTAGCAATGAATTACCTGAGTAGTTATCAAAATCTAACTCTGAGATAAAGTGTTGTAATTCATTACTCAACTGCTCTTGTGTATCAAGATCGATGATTTCATTAGTGTTTATTTCTGTTGATAGTTTTCCAACAGAAATAAACTTTATAGCGCGCTCATAAAGTTCAATAAGACGAACAATTCGTTGAATATGCTTACTACCATCTTGTGAGGGGTGCTGTAATAGGTTGCGAAGATCTCGTTTCAATCCTGCTGGTAGGCCAACAACACGTTGAAGTGTTTCACCACAATAAGAGATATGCTCATCCATGATTGAATGTTCTTTCTCAACATTTATTTGATATCGGTTAATTAATCGCTCAAATGTTGCTATTCGTACAGTAAGTTCAGAAGTGTTTTCTACTTGTTCGATACTAGTAGCAAGATCTACAATCTCTTTATCAAGTTCACTATCATGATGTTTACACGCAGCACAAAAGCGTAAAATAATGCGTTTTAGAAGCAATATTTCACGACGCGATTTTAATGTAGTATCACGGTGTGATAGACGTGTGTGATCAAGCTGTTGCTTTAACTGGCTTAATTCTGAGGCAACAATGGATACTTCAATCATAATAATTCAGGGTATAACTCACATGTTTAAATAAAAGTGTCAAAATATTGATATGGTCAATATAATGATAGTAACAAATTTATAATTAGTAGACTAAAATAAAGTGTGGCATTTGTTTGTTTGTTAATCACTTACTAATTATTAGTATTATTTTTGTGATGTGTTATCCAAATGTCTCTCATTTATCTGAGCTAATAACTTTGATTAATCCTTGATTAATGGCTTGCTCGCATGCCAAACGAATATTATTGCTAGCGAAACTTGCGGCTGGCGCATTATCAATAGCTCTATAGTGAACCCATTGACTACCAGAACTCTCTTTACTTATTGTAGAGGCTGTATTGGTCGCCATGAGTAATATATCAATTAATTCTCTATCATTGATAGCGGTGTAAGCTCGAGGTAAGAACGGATACTCCACAATGCCAATATTAACCGTTCTCTCAAGTATAATTGTTGATTCAAATGCGTTTATCCATGATTGGATTGTTTCTGCGGTTTCTTGAGCGCTGCATGTTGAATCTGATTTGTGTTCAATATATAGAAAACTCGCATCAGAGAAGTGATAAATTCGACTAGGTAGTGTAACAACTGTGGATAAATAATCACCAAATTCTTTTTCTATTGATAAGCCTTCTTGATAACCATGTGTAAAGTACAGCTCTTGAAGCATAGGAATATGGAACAGAGTGAAGCGAAGGCGATCACTTAATGGTTCGTTGATTAACTCACCTAAATGCCACTGTTCAATATTAGAGCTACTTTGCTGTAATGATGATGGTAGTCTTTCTGTCAGTAAGCGTAAATTACGTAACCCGCTACGTGGATGAGTGTAATATTTGTTTAATAACAGGTGTAAACGTTTTTTTAAAAAACGATTTACTTGCTGTTTTCTAAATGCATAAATTGAAATTAGCGTCAGTAATACGACTAAAAAACCTGCTATTTTTTGAATTTTACGAGTTTGTAGATGGTTTTCTTTAAGCTGCGCTTCTAGGCCTTGATAGTGCAAAGACTGCTCAATGATGCTTTTCTGTTGCCTAAATACTTCCTCATTAATTTCATTTTGAATCGCTTGAACTGATGAATTTACTGTTTCGTATTCACGTTGTGCTTTCAATGAAAGTTCAAATAATCCCATTGTTTCATAGGTTTCAGATAAGAGTTTTTGAGATTGTAATTTTAACGACTTATTCTTATCTGCTTGACTGAACTTTATTGCGTATTTTATTTTTTGAATTGCCTGTTCTGGATTATTTTGAACTAGATTGAGCTTTGCTTCTAAGAGAGCTGCACTTGCTTTATATTTTGGCAACTTTACGTATTCATTTAAGTTATTAGCTTGTTTAAGGTAATGTTCACTAAGCGCATAGTTATAAAGTAAAAAATAGGTGTTTGCGATATCTAAGCGAAGAGAGATCAATTTGTTAGCATTGTTTTTTTCTTTCTCTTGATCGAGAGCATTAAAATACTGTACAAGGGCTAGATTAAAGCGGCCTTGTTTTAGGTGTATTTGAGCAATTAAAATCAGTACGTTTGAAAGTTGCTCATTATTATTATATCGGCCATAAAACTCGGCAGATTGCGATGCGTGCTCAAGTGCCTTATCAAGAACTTGTCGTTGGAAAAATAACTCACCTAAAAGAAAGTTTGTTCGTGCAAGTTGGCCACTTTTGTCGGCTTCAATAGATTGCCAATAAGCGTTAAGTAACTCAGTAAGAGCTTGATCAAATTGTTTATTTTTTAAGAAATGATGACCATAAGAAATATGGTAAAAAATCATGCTGCTTGGATCATTTAATGAGCCACCATGAGACATAGCTTGTTTGTAGTATTTTTGAGCTTTACTATTATTATTCAACTGCGATTCAATTTCGGCATGAATTAATGCTAACCCAAAATATAATTTTTGGTGAATAGCTATTTTTTTATTGTATTCAGTTAGTTCTTGCTGGATATCATCTAGAATAACCTTTGCTTCAGAAGCATCTTTAGTCAACTCCCACCAAAGATTAGCATAGATGAGTTTTGATTCTAAGTATCCTGATTTTAAATTAAAGTCTTTAGCCAGTGTTATGGCTTGTTTGATCGCTTCTATTGATTCTCGATTTCGGTCGAGTCGTTTATTTGCAAGAGCCATAATTTGAAAGGCTTCTACTGTACTTATAGGAGTTCGCACAGTACGTTCTGAATCATTGTTGATTTGAATTCGATTTGGGTCTTGTTCTGGAGAAATCTGTCGTTGTTCTAAGTATTGCTCAGCAATTGCTCGAGATTGTTCGGGGGTGGTATCTAATAATTGGTAAGCGTCATTTAAAATAGGCGCAGAGAAAAATTTTGCCCATGAAGAGCTCGGAAAAAAAAGTAAAATAAGAAGAAGGCACTGACGCAAAGACATGTAAATGATCCACAAAAAAACAACCATTACATACTAGCGATGTGGCGATATTTGTCTACTAAGAATACGAACCAAAGTAGACAAAATGTATCATTTTAGAGGCTTTTCACGTGTAAATTATTATTGTCGAGCTAAACGTAGATTATGTTCAGGCTCAGCTAAATGTGAACTGCGGAACGGATTAATGTCTAAACCACCACGGCGAGTGTAGCGGGCAAATACGGTTAACGAACTTGGCTTACAGAATTTCATAATATCAGTATAGATACGCTCAACACATTGCTCATGAAATTCATTGTGCTGGCGGAATGAGATTAAGTAGCGTAGTAGTTTTTCACGATCAATTTTATTACCTACGTAACTAATCTCAACACTGCCCCAATCCGGTTGGTTGGTAATTAAGCAGTTAGATTTTAATAAATGACTGTGCAAGGTTTCCTCAACGAACTCTTCAGATATACTTGATTGTAAGTATTCAGCATCAAATTCATAATTATCAATAACGATATCTTGGTTATCAATACACTCACCAGTCATATCAACAATCGGTTGTTGTGAGTAAGTTTGAACGGGGTGGATCTCAACCTTTACATTACCACCAGCGCAGGCACTTAAATCTTTAATTAAGGTGCGAGTAACGTCATCCCATGATGAAAATTTAGTTTGGTTAAAGCTGTTTAAATATAATTTAAATGATTTTGATTCAACAAGATTAGGGCTGGTTGCAGGCAGAGTGACATCGCCAACGGCTACTTGAGGTAAACCGTTTTGGTTTAACCAAGATAGTTCATAAAGCGTCCATACATCACAACCAACAAATGGCAGTTCATTACTTAAATCCAGATCGTCTCGGTTTAGACTACGAGGGACGGCTTGCAGTAATTCAGGCTCATAGCTGTGTTTATATTCGGTTTTTTGGCCAAGAGTCAGAGATTTTAGCTCATCAGCGTTGGTGTATTTAGTCATATTGAAAATGCCAAAAGTAGATTAGAATAAGAATAACGGAGTAAACAGACGTTATTCATTTAATGTCACCTAGTTTACTTGAATTTTTGCCTTATTAGGAGAATCGAATGCCACTTTCGGTAGAGCAAGCGCTTGCTAACTTTAGTCAACGTTATGTCGAAGCATGGAAAACAAAACATAATAGCCTTCCGATAAATGATGAATTAGTGGGATTAGCTTCTCCTTGTATTGATGAAACGCGTGATTTAGAGATCTCATGGCAGCCTATTGCTCGTGAAGAGAGCATTCGATTAGTTAATATCGAAAAAGGCATTGAATTAGATCTTCATGATGATTTTCATGCCTTTTATGGTGCTCAATTTAGCGCAGATATGACCGCTAAATTTGAGGATATGAATGTAGAGTTGCTTCAAGTATGGAGTGATGAAGATTTAGAGCGCCTACAAGGAAATATGCTAGGTCATCTTGTGATGCAACGTAGATTAAAGTTAGTACCCACATTATTTATTGCCGTGACTGATGATGAGATGGAAGTCATTTCTATTTGTAACCAGTCAGGCGAAGTGATTTTAGATACGGTTGGCACCAAGAAAAGAACCGTATTGGCTGAGAACATGGCTGAGTTTTTAGAAAAACTTGAACCTATTGTTGAGTAAGCTTGGCTTTAAATAGATAGATGAATGCCATGATTTAATAGATTCCGATAAACGTATTTGTCGGAATTTTTATTGTAAAGATGTTAGGAAATAAGCGGTAATGTTTGTAACTGAATTAGATTTTGAAGTGTATTGTGATACCTCAATGGCAGCAGTAGAGAAAGCCATCAATTATTGTTTAGATTGTCTGCGTTATAATGGACAAGTAATTGGGCGCGAGCTGCCAGTGGTAATGAAAGGAACCAACTTTGTCGCTCGAGTGGTTTGTCCTGAAGAAGATTCACTGCATCCTGATAATCATAGCCCACAAGTGAAGCTTGCGTTTAAACAATTGAGTGAATTTGGTCTGTTACAACCAAAAGTGAAAGTGGTAGGCCAAGACATGAACTCTGATCCAAGTGATGAGAGTGAGAAGGTAAGTTGGCAAATTTTGTACACTACTCATTTGCACACCTGTTCGCCTATCCGTCATGGTGAAACTTTTCAACCAATTCCTCTTTATCGCTTACCTGCGGTTGCGAATGGTGATCAAAAGCAATTCATCAAATGGCAGGAAGATTGGAGTGCATGTGATCAACTACAAATGAATGGCTCAGTGGTTGAACATCCTGCATTGCATGAAGTTAGCTCAAGTGAGAGTCGTTTATTTAAACGCGGTTGGGACTTATGCCGTCGTATGGCGGTCGTCAGTGGAATTCCTACTTACCTATATATTTATCGTGTTGGTGGCGAAAGCAAAGAAAAAGAACTTGCTCGTAAATGTCCAGTATGTGACGGTGAGTGGGCGTTAGAAGAGCCAATTCACGAAGTGTTTGATTTTAAGTGTGATGAGTGTAGATTGGTTAGTAATCTGTCTTGGGATTTTAAAGATTAGATTGATCAGAATAAGATCCCGCGATGAATGCGGGATCTTTACTTCTACGAATTAGAATGGATCAAATTGGCTTTTTTACTTTTGCTAAAATACGATCCAATTGATTAGCAAATTCACGTCGATCTGTCTGCGATAATGCCGCTGGACCACCCGTTTGAATCCCACTCGCGCGCATTGTTTCCATAAAATCACGGATATTCAATCGTGCTTTAATGGTTGCTTCTGTATATAGCTCACCACGAGGGTTTAATACTTGTACTTTCTTTGCGATTAACTCTGCCGCCAGAGGAATATCACCACTGATCACTAAATCACCCGCTTCTGAGCGTCTTACGATTTCATCATCTGCAACATCAAAGCCAGATTCAACCTGTATTGATTTAATATTTGGCGCTGTCGGAACCGGTACGTAATGGTTCGCAACAAAAGTAATCTGAAGGCCTGTACGTGTAGCGGCGCGGCAAAGTACTTCTTTGACGACTTTTGGACATGCATCAGCATCAACCCAAATTTGCATTATTTATTCTCCAGAGCAGTTAAACGTTGCGATAACTCTTTTACTTGAAATTCAAGTTGAGCAATACGTTCATCTGCTGTTAATAGGGTCTCTTTGACTTCAATTTTTGGAATGTTTGAAGTCGACTTAAAGGATTTAACCGCAGTAATAATGGCTGGCATTGGTACTTGAGTTGTTAATCGTGAGCGAACAAGAGCCGTTGTTGGTTTTTTTCCTTCATTGGTCAAGTCTTGCAATATTTTTTGCAGTTCATCCGTTACGTTTTTCATTATGACGTCCTATGTTTCATATGAACTCATGATAACTAAAGATCAACATTTCTACTATAAGAATAAATACGTGATCTAGATCTCTCTATTTTTAGACAGGATAGTTAAAGAAAAATGGAAAAATAGGAATTAGTCTGTGCGAGATCTCTCACACAAAAGGTGAGAAATATCGTTTCTTTTATCATAAATAAATACCATGTATTTGTTAAGTTTATGTTTTGTAAGGTTAATTGTTTTTTATTTGATATATTGAAACGAGAAGTAAATAAAAAAGTGTCGCTATACCATTGTTCAAAAAAGTCAAAAGCGTAATCTTATTGGTGTCGGAAGGATGCTGACACGGAACAGGAATTGACCAAGGATTTGGTACGCTTCAGGATGAGGCACTCGGTTACTTAGGATGAGTAATCGGCATGGAAAGCAAAATTGGACATTGAATGGATTCAATAGTAGCTAGGATGGTTACTACTAAGGAAAGGCAATGGACACCTCTAGGATAGAGGAAGGATTAAACATCAGGATGATGTAAAGGACACCGCTTAAGGATTAAGTGAAGAGAGTTAGCGATGGATTGTTAACGGATCAGGACTAGATCATGGACACCGCTAGGATAGCGATGAAAGGAATACGCTGACGGATTTCAGCATACTATCAAGGATTTGATGCACGGAGCACCATAAGTAGCCGGATCGCTGCGAGTAGAGTTATGACCCCATTAGGCAAAAGCTTAATGGGGTTTTTCTTTTTTAAGCCAAAAATTTATCTTAATACTCTTCAGCCATACGATATGGAGGTAAATTAAACTTTGCCGCTTTAAAGCCTACCATGATCAATTTGCCCGTATAGTGATCATCACCAACAGAAGAAAATTCAAATTCATACGTGGTATATAAGCGTTTCTTGCCACTTGGTAAGCGAAAACCATATGATCCTCTTGCGACACTTAATAGCTGTAGTTCCATTTTTTTACAGTATTGCAGGATAGCTTGATGTGCGTATTCTGATTGTCTTCTTTGTTGCCAAAAAAGAAAACAGAAAAAGGTTAAGCCAAGTATCGCAAAAAGATTATCCATATCATTAGCTCTTGGTGGTTTGCTGTAAAGTTAATAATGCGTCTGCTAGTTTAGGATCCGCTTCACCATGAAGGATCTGTAGCATGCACATACGTAATTTAGGTTGCATTACTAAATCGGAAAACAGCTGGTTGAACAGTTGTTGATCGCCCGTTTGAGCTAAACGAAGTAAAAATAAATTCGCAGTCGCTATATCTTCTAATCCTGTCCAGCAACGACCAGCAATCGCTACCAATACCTCAGGGTGACTTAAACGTTCACTCGATAAAATTTGAGTTAATGCTTGAGACAAGATTTTTGTTTCCGCACCAGAAAGAGCACGAATATGTGCAGATAGTAAAAATAGATCAGTACTATCATCACTACAAAGATCGCTAATGATTTCTTGTTGTTTTAGCGCTAACTTCTCTGGTAGCTCAATGTGCTCTAAGCAGCCAAGAGTTGCATATAAAACCGTAGTAGGTAAATGCGGTAATGCTTTACGTAATGCAACGCCATTATTTTCTTTATCAAGATTTGCACAGACATCCGCTAAGCCCTGCACTCCAACAAACTGCCAGTTATCCCAACCATTATTACCAGAGAGGTAAGTTTGAGCATGCTCGTAATACTGACTAATAGGCTGTTTCAGCGTGGTACGTAATACACTGTGAAACATGGCCATCTTGTCATCTTTAGGCTTAAACGTGTATGGGTTACTTGAAAGCTTTTGTTGTTGCTCTTCGTTTAGATCGCCACTTAATGATACGCCAATAGCTTCAACAACATATTTAATAAAGTTACCGATATCACCTTGTTGTAATAAACCGCGTTCATCTAAAGGAAGTTTTAAAAACCAAATCCAAGGTTGTTTACTTTTATTCCAATACGCAATTGCTAAATGAGCATGACGTTGAAGAGGGTAAGGATAAGGTTGCTGAGCCGCTTCTATGGATTCAAATTGTTTATTTGATATAGGTTGTACACGACGACCTAAATCATAAATTGTGTATTCACAGTCTGATTGTTGTATCAGTTGGCTAAGCGTATAAATCTGGTCCATGATATGTCTTATTCTATGGTTAATATCGTGATTATACCCAAGCCTTGATAAGATGGTATCCTTTGTCATTAAAAGTATCAGAGAGTGCGAGTTCAATCGGTTATGACAGTATCGTTAGTATTATCAGAGTTACTAGAGCAGTTAGCTCAACAATTGGAATATCATGGGCACTGGCAAAGCACAGCACCATCGATAGCTGATTTATCAAGTACAGAACCTTTTTCAATCGACACCTTATCTGCTACGGAATGGCTACAGTGGATTTTCATTCCTAAAATGAATCAGCTAATTTCTCATGGTCAACCGACGCCAAAAGGGTTTTCGATTGCGCCTTATATTGAAGAAGCATTAAAAGATGTTGATGGCTACATTGACATTGTTCGTTTATGTCACGCCATTGATGCA
The DNA here is from genome assembly GCA_000953695.1 of Aliivibrio wodanis. GTDB lineage: Bacteria > Pseudomonadota > Gammaproteobacteria > Enterobacterales > Vibrionaceae > Aliivibrio > Aliivibrio wodanis. The sequence goes on from LN554846.1 coordinate 709,623, forward strand.
TTAGGTAAATAAAGTGAATACAGAAGAAAACGCAGTGACTCACGATGAGTTATTAGAAGATCAGGTTGAGCCAATTGAGCTTGAGATTGTTTATCGTGACGAGCACTTAATTGCGATTAACAAACCTGCGGGAATGCTAGTACACCGCTCGTGGCTTGATAAACATGAAACCGTATTTGCTATGCAGACATTGCGAGATCAAATTGGTCAACATGTCTTTCCATTACACCGTTTAGATAGACCAACGTCAGGCATACTTTTCTTTGCATTATCAAGTGAGATTGCCGCTCAAGTTTCGCCGCTATTTGCGAGTCGAGAAATTAAGAAAACGTATCATGCGATAGTTCGTGGTTGGATAGAAGAAGCGGATACGTTGGATTATCCTCTTAAAAAAGAGTTGGATAAAATAGCCGATAAAAAGGCCTCAAAAGACGTTGAAGCAAAAGAAGCGATAACGGAATACAAACCATTAGCTAAGGTAGAGCTGCCTTATTCAACAGGTAAGTTTCCAACCAGTCGTTATTGCCTAATGGAGCTTAAACCTCATACGGGCAGAAAGCATCAGCTTCGTCGTCATATGGCACATTTACGTCATCCAATCGTAGGGGACACGAGTCATGGTGACGGTAAGCACAATCGATTATTTAAAGAAAATTTAGATAGTCATCGTTTGTTATTGCATGCATCAGAGCTGAGTTTTACTCATCCAATTACTGATGAAAACATAGTAATAAAAGCAAGTGTTGATGAAACGTGGCAGAGATTAATGGCAGAGTTTGGTTGGGATCTTTATAGATAGTCGCCTTAAAGACAATAAAAAAGGGAAGTGAGATAAACTCACTTCCCTTTTTAATAAAGATTTTTAAGTCAAACCTTTATAATCAATTAAGATTATTTAGTCATTGCTTCGCTACCGTTTTCACGGATTTTCTTAAGCATAGACTTAACGATACGTGGGCTACCAGCTACTAGGCCGCCAGTTTTCATGTAGTCAGTGTTACCAGAGAAGTCAGTACAGATAACGCCTGATTCACGAGCGATTAGATCTGCTGCTGCCATTTCCCAAGGCTTAAGGCCAAGAGCGAAGAAACCATCGATGCGAGCTGCAGCTAGGTAACATAAATCTAGAGAAGGACAACCAGAACTACGAATATCTGAACATTCAATAAACATTGCGCCCAGCACTTTTGAGTAGCTTTCTGCGTGTTGTTTTTGACGGTATGGAAGACCAGTCGCAAGAATTGTTTCGTTCATGTCTTTTAATTCTTGAACACGAACACGTTGGTTGTTGCGTTGAGCACCAGAACCACGTTGAGCTGTGAATAATTCATTACGGATTGGATCGTATACACAAGCAACTTCTGTACGGCCTTTAATGCGAACCGCAATAGAGATAGAGAAGTGTGGGATACCTTTAACGAAGTTAGTCGTGCCATCTAATGGGTCAATGATCCATTGAACGTCAGCGTCTTTGCCTTCGATTAGGCCAGACTCTTCAGAAATGATGCTGTGATCAGGGTAAGATTTCTTGATCATGTCAACAAGCATGTATTGAGCATCGTTTTCGATGTTCGTAATAAACTCGTTATTGCCTTTTTTTGTTGTTTCAATTTTGTCAGTTTGCTCAAAAGATTTAGCAACAAAGTCACCGGCTTTACGCGCAGTACGTATAGCAATATTTAGCATTGGATGCATAGTTATATCCCAAAAGATGTTAAAGAACAGAAATCGCGGCGAGTATACACAAAGTAGTTATCAAAAGGAAGCGTTTATTTTTTGTTCAGTTGATGGGTTTATTATAAAAAAAGCGATTGTGGGTTAAAATCTCTGGCATATAAAGAAGAAAGGGAAATTGCTTTATGATAGTATCCGGCGGCTCTTTTCATCATATGGAAAAATAACATGCTAGATAGAATTCGTATTGTCCTTGTTGGTACTAGCCATTCAGGAAACATTGGGTCAGCGGCTCGTGCAATGAAAGTAATGGGCTTAACTAATATGGTATTAGTTGCGCCAGAGTGTGAAGTTGATGGTCAAGCCATCGCATTAGCTGCAGGTGCAAGTGATATTGCGAATCGAGCGCGTATTGTTAATACCTTAGATGAAGCAATTTCAGACTGTGGTTTGGTTATTGGCTCTAGTGCACGTTCAAGAACGCTTGAATGGCCAATGCTTGAACCACGTGAAGCTGGCGTTAAAGCGATTGAAGAAGCGCCAACGCACCCTATCGCATTTATTTTTGGTAGAGAAAGAGTTGGACTGACTAATGAAGAATTACAGAAATGTCATTTTCATGTGTGTATTCCTGCTAACCCTGAATACAGCTCTCTAAATCTAGCAATGGCTGTGCAAACAATTAGTTATGAAGCTCGTGTAGCGTGGTTAGATAGCATTGCCTATAAAGGAGAGTCTAAGGAAGATGAATATCCTTTAAATTACGAATTAGAATTATTTTATGAGCACCTTGAAAAAGTCATGACAGACACAGACTTTATTAATAAAGCCCATCCTGGGCAAGTTATGAATAAGATGCGTCGCATGTTTAATCGTGCTCGTCCGGAAACACAAGAATTACGTACACTTCGTGGTATTTTAACTGCGGTAGAAAGAAGTATAAAAGAATAATTATCATCAAGATTAATACTTGACTAAAATAGTAGGATAAATACTTGACCAAATTAGTCAGGTATGGGAAACTTCATTCCATACGAATAGTGTGGATATGAGGTAACTTATGAAATTAACTTCGAAAGGAAGGTATGCTGTAACAGCAATGCTCGATGTTGCACTGCATGCTCAAGAAGGTCCTGTGCCACTTGCCGATATCTCGGAGAGGCAAGGGATTTCATTATCTTATCTTGAACAATTATTCTCTAGATTACGTAAAGCCGGTTTAGTTGCTAGCGTTCGAGGTCCAGGTGGTGGTTATCGCTTAGGATTAAAACCTGATGAAATTGCGGTTGGAATGGTTATTTCAGCGGTTGATGAATCGGTTGATGCAACTAAATGTCATGGTAAAGAAGGCTGCCAAGGTGGAACGCGTTGCTTAACGCATACCTTGTGGCGTGATTTAAGCTCACGTATTAGTAGCTTCTTAGATGGTATTACTCTTGGTGAGCTCATGGTTGATAATGAAGTTCAGCAAGTATCAGATAGACAAAATACCGATGTAGCCTTAAATAATGGGTTAGCAACGGGTTCTAAAATAATAAATTCTGTGGGTGTTAATGTCCGCCTTTGACGGTCAAACGTCTGTATTCTCGGAGATGAAAATGAAACTGCCAATTTACTTTGATTATTCGGCGACTTGTCCTGTTGATGAGCGTGTAGCGAATAAAATGATTCAACATATGACAATGGACGGATGCTTTGGTAACCCTGCATCACGTTCACACCGCTACGGCTGGCAGGCTGAAGAAGCAGTAGATACTGCTCGTGATAATATTGCCGCTTTATTAAATGCCGACCCACGTGAGATCGTATTTACATCAGGCGCTACAGAATCAGATAACCTTGCAATTAAAGGTGCTGCACATTTCTATCATAAGAAAGGTAAGCACGTTATTACTTGTAAAACTGAGCATAAAGCAGTTCTGGATCCATGCCGTCAACTTGAGCGCGAAGGTTACGAAGTAACGTACCTAGAGCCTGAATCAAATGGTTTAGTTGACCTAGCTAAATTAGAAGCAGCAATGCGTGAAGATACCGTTCTTGTTTCTATTATGCATGTGAACAATGAAATTGGTGTGATTCAAGATATCACAGCAATTGGTGAGCTTTGTCGTTCTCGTAAAATTATTTTCCATGTTGATGCAGCACAATCAGCAGGTAAGATCCCTCTTGATGTACAAGAAATGAAAGTGGATTTAATCTCTCTTTCTGCTCATAAAATGTATGGTCCTAAAGGGATTGGCGCATTGTACGTTCGTCGTAAACCGCGTATTCGTTTAGAAGCACAAATGCACGGTGGTGGTCATGAGCGTGGTTTCCGTTCTGGTACGTTAGCAACTCATCAAATCGTTGGAATGGGTGAAGCGTGTCGTATCGCAAAAGAAGAGATGCAAAAAGATTATGACCATTGTTTAGCAATGCGTGATCGTCTTCTTGATGGTGTTAAAGATATGGAAGCAGTACACATTAATGGTGATTTAGATCAACGTGTACCACATAACTTAAACATCAGCTTCGAATTTGTTGAAGGTGAATCACTGCTAATGGCACTGAAAGATCTTGCGGTTTCTTCGGGTTCTGCATGTACGTCAGCAAGTCTTGAGCCATCGTATGTATTACGTGCGTTAGGTCTGAATGATGAGCTAGCACACAGTTCAATTCGTTTCTCATTTGGTCGTTATACGACGGAAGAAGAGATTGATCATGCAATCACACAAATTAGCCAAGCAGTAAATAAACTGCGTGATATGTCTCCATTATGGGATATGTATAAAGAAGGCATCGACTTAAACACGGTTGAGTGGGCACACCACTAACACGGACGTTCCAGAATTTAGAGGTATTTATTATGGCTTATAGCGAAAAAGTAATCGATCACTACGAAAATCCACGTAACGTTGGTTCATTTGAAAAAGATGACCCATCAGTTGGTAGCGGTATGGTTGGTGCACCAGCGTGTGGTGATGTTATGAAATTGCAAATCAAAGTATCTCCAGAAGGTATTATTGAAGACGCAAAATTTAAAACATACGGTTGTGGTTCAGCAATCGCATCAAGCTCACTAGTTACTGAGTGGGTTAAAGGTAAAACATTAGACGAAGCAGCAGCGCTTAAAAATGCTGAAATCGCTGAAGAGCTAGAATTACCACCAGTGAAAGTTCACTGTTCAATCTTAGCGGAAGATGCGATTAAAGCAGCGGTATCTGATTACCGTAATAAACACTAAGATTAAGTAACGTTATAAAGCGTCTGTTTACGTGATATCGTGTAAATACGGCGCTTTATTGTCTAATATAGGTCGTTATTGATTAACGACACCCATGACCACAAACAAATATAGTAAAGGTTGTAGTATGGCCATTTCAGTAACTGAAGCAGCAGCAAGCCGTGTTCAAACATTTCTTGAAAACCGAGGAAAAGGCATTGGTCTACGTTTAGGCGTAAGAACCTCTGGTTGCTCTGGTATGGCGTATATTCTTGAATTTGTTGATGAACTAAACGAAGAAGACCAAGTGTTTGAAGAGTTTGGGGTTAAGATTATCATCGATCCAAAAAGCTTAGCTTACATGGATGGAACTGAGTTAGATTTTGCCAAAGAAGGTCTAAATGAAGGGTTCCAATTCAACAATCCAAACGTAAAAAGTGAATGTGGGTGTGGTGAAAGCTTCAACGTATAGAGCATAACGTTAACTATGAATCATTTTGAATTATTTGGGCTACCAAACCAGTTTGACCTGGATGGTGGCCTTCTTTCTGCTCAATTCCGTGAATTGCAGAAACGATTCCACCCTGATAACTTCGCGACTTCGTCAGAACGTGACCGTTTACTTTCCGTTCAAAAAGCGGCGCAAATTAACGACGCTTATCAAACGCTAAAAAATCCAGTCTCCCGTGCAGAATACTTACTTTCAGAACAAGGTCATGACATTCGTGGTGAACAAACGACGATGCAAGATCCAATGTTTTTAATGCAACAAATGGAACTGCGAGAAGATTTAGAAGATATCTCATCAAGTTCTGATCCTGAAAGTGCACTATTTGATTTTTCTGAAAATGTTTCCGCAATGCGTAAATCACAATTGGCTGAGTTGAAACAGCAATTAGACGCGGATGCATGGGAAGATGCAGCACAAAGCGTACGTAAATTGAAGTTTATTGATAAGCTCAATCAAGAAGTCGAAAAGTTAGAAGATAAATTATTAAATTAATCTTTGTTAGATTAATTAAGTGAAGGATATTACCCATGGCATTTCTACAAATTTCTGAGCCTGGACAAAGTGCAGCACCACATCAACATAAACTAGCAGTCGGCATCGATTTAGGCACAACTAACTCACTAGTCGCTTCGGTTCGAAGTGGTGAAGCAAAGACATTACCGGATACAAAAGGCAATGTAATTCTTCCGTCCGTAGTGCAATATCAAAACGATAAAATTTGTGTGGGTGCCAACGCTTACCAGTCTGCGGCTTTAGATCCTCAAAATACAATAATTTCTGTAAAACGCTTAATGGGACGCTCATTAAAAGACATTCAAGCACGCTACCCAGAGTTACCTTACCAGTTTAAAGAGAGTGATAACGGGTTACCTGTTATTAGCACTCCTCAAGGTGATGTGAATCCAGTTCAAGTATCAGCTGAGATTCTTAAATCATTATCTAATCGTGCTCAAGCAACGTTAGGTGGTGATCTTGAAGGCGTTGTAATTACAGTACCTGCTTATTTTGATGATGCTCAACGAGCAGGGACAAAAGATGCAGCGACACTTGCTGGCTTAAATGTTTTACGTTTGTTGAATGAACCAACAGCAGCAGCGATTGCTTATGGCTTAGATTCAGGTCAGGAAGGCGTTATTGCAGTTTATGATCTTGGTGGTGGTACGTTTGATATTTCAATCCTACGTTTATCAAAAGGCGTGTTTGAAGTATTAGCAACGGGTGGAGATTCTGCACTTGGTGGCGATGACTTTGACCATGTAATTACCACTTGGATTAAAGAACAAGCAGGTATTATTGCGGAGTTATCTAAACAAGATCAGCGTGAATTATTAACATTAGCAACAGAAACTAAAGTTGCTTTATCAGATACAGACTCAGTTACCGTTTCTTTTAAAGCGTGGTCTGGTGTGTTGACGGTTGAAGTATTTAATCAACTTATTCAACCATTAGTGAAAAAGACATTAATGGCATGTCGTCGAGCACTAAAAGACGCAAACATTATTTCAGAAGAGATAATAGAAGTAGTGATGGTTGGTGGTTCGACAAGAACACCTATCGTGCGCAGCTCTGTTGGTGACTATTTTGGTAAAACACCATTAACCAGTATCGATCCCGATCAAGTGGTTGCTATTGGTGCTGCAATTCAAGCGGATATTTTAGTCGGTAATAAACCAGATGCTGAAATGTTATTACTTGATGTTATTCCATTGTCTTTAGGTATTGAAACTATGGGTGGCTTGGTTGAAAAAATCATTCCACGTAATACCACGATCCCTGTAGCGAAAGCACAAGAATTTACCACTTTTAAAGATGGTCAAACTGGCATGATGGTTCATGTCGTTCAAGGTGAGCGTGAAATGGTGGAAGATGGGCGCTCTCTTGCTCGCTTCTCATTGAAAGGTATTCCACCGATGACGGCGGGTGCTGCACATATCCGAGTGACTTACCAAGTGGATGCTGATGGTCTTTTATCTGTAACTGCAATGGAAAAAAGTACCGGTGTTCAATCTCATATTCAAGTTAAGCCTTCTTACGGTTTAAGTGATTATGAAGTCGCGAATATGCTAAAAGATTCAATGACGTTTGCAAAAGAAGACATGCAAGCGCGCGCATTAGCAGAACAACAAGTTGAAGCAGATCGAGTTATTGAAGGTCTTGTTGTTGCATTAAATAATGATGGCGATACCTTGCTATCAAAAGAAGAACAAGCAGAAATTTTACAAGCAGTTGAAGCGTTGATCACAGTACGTCAAGGTACAGATACGCAAGCAATTGAAGATGGAATTAAACACGCTGATGAAGCAAGCCAAGAGTTTGCTGCGCGTCGAATGGATGCCTCTATTCGTGCCGCATTAGCCGGTCAATCTATTGATGAGGTATAGAAATGCCAAAGATTATTGTTCTACCACACGATGAGTTATGCCCAGAAGGTGCAGTGCTTGAAGCAAATGAAGGTGATACAGTTTTAGACGTTGCTTTAAAAAACGGTATTGCGATTGAACATGCTTGTGAAAAATCATGTGCGTGTACAACGTGTCATATTGTTATTCGTGAAGGGTTTGATTCACTAGAAGAGAGCGATGAGCTTGAAGATGACATGCTAGATAAGGCGTGGGGTCTAGAGCCTGAGTCTCGTTTAGGTTGCCAAGCAAGAATGGCAAAACAAGATTTAGTGGTAGAAATTCCAAAATATACACTAAACTTAGCATCAGAAGATCATTAATCTTACCTGATTAATTGAACTACTGTTGATAAAGGTAAGAGATGAAAAGTAAGTGATAAACTTACATTTCAGAGCTTACCTTTTTTTATATCTATAATAATTAAGGATGAAATTATGAGCATTAAATGGATAGATTCACGTGACATTGCAATTGAGCTTTCAGAGCAATACCCAGAGATTGATCCTCAAACTGTTCGTTTTACTGATTTAAGAGAATGGGTTATGGCTTTAAAAGAATTTGATGATGATCCAAATCATTCTGGTGAGAAAATATTAGAAGCGATAGTTCTTTGCTGGATGGATGAGCGAGATTAATTTAATCGTATTAATGAATCGACTTAGTAAAGTATAAAATCCCATCAACTGATTGGATCCACCTCTTACATTTTGTGTAAATGCCTTGTATCGCCAAGGTAAAGTAGGCAAATTATATTAAAAGAACATTCTGTTCGCTTATTACCTGTTTGTATTAGCGCAATATAAATAATTGGCAGAGCTAATCTGTATGATTGTATGGAGTTATTGCGTGCTTAAAGGAGATTCACCATGTCACAAAAGTTGACTGTACAGCTTTCATCAATTGCTGCACCCGCTCATTGGGGTGTTAATGCGCCACTGTCATTTACGACTGAAGGTGCCGTTATTCACTGTATTGACAGCGACGTTTATAGTGCAATTCAGCGTGCAGCTCGAAAGTTAACTGGTCAAGGTCTTGTTGCTGTTGAACTAGAAGGTTCAGAGTGGGACTTAGAGTCTATTTGGTCTTTTGTTCAAGGTTTCCGTGATTCAAAAAGCAATAATGACGTGACTTGGACTGCACTTGAAACGGCAGATGAAAAAGAGCTGAATGATCGTATTCTAACGACTAACTGGACTCGTGAAATCATCAATAAAACTGCAGAAGAGGTTGCTCCTCGTCAGTTAACAACAATGGCTGCTGAGTTTATTAAATCGGTAGCTCCTGCTGGTACAGTGACAGCTAAGATTGTTAAAGATAAAGATTTATTAACTGAAGGTTGGACTGGTATTTATGCGGTAGGCCGTGGCTCTGAGCGAACTTCAGCTATGCTGCAATTAGATTACAATCCAACAGGTGATGCTGATGCACCAGTTTTCGCTTGTTTGGTTGGTAAAGGCATTACCTTTGACTCGGGTGGTTACAGTATTAAACCGTCTGGCGGCATGGCATCAATGAAAGCGGACATGGGCGGCTCTGCATTAGCAACAGCTGGTCTTGCAATGTCAATTCTTCGGGGCTTAGACAAACGTGTTAAATTGATTTTATGTTGTGCTGAAAACATGATCTCTGGTCGAGCATTAAAGCTAGGCGATATCATTACCTATAAAAATGGTAAAACAGTAGAGATCTTAAATACCGATGCAGAAGGTCGTTTAGTATTAGCTGATGGTCTTCAATTTGCTTCTGCACAAAACCCAGAGCTTATTATCGACTGTGCAACACTAACAGGTGCCGCTAAAATGGCCGTAGGTAATGATTTCCATTCATTGTTAAGCTTTGATGATGAGTTAAGTCAAAAAGCACTAGCTTCTGCTCAGGAAGAAAATGAAGGACTATGGCGCTTACCGTTAATGGAATTCCACCGAACTATGTTGCCATCAAGCTTTGCTGATTTAGCAAACATCGGTTCTGGTCCATATTCACCAGGTGCAAGTACAGCTGCAGGTTTTCTTTCTTACTTTGTTGATGATTATAAGAAAGGATGGCTGCATATGGATTGTTCCGCAACTTACCGTACTGCCCCGTCAGATAAATGGTCTGCTGGAGCAACAGGGGTTGGTGTAAGAACATTAGCAAACCTTTTAACGAAATAAATAGAATGAAGATCGAGTCATGCTCGGTCTTCTTTTTTCTTTTAGATAATTCCCATCAGTATTTTTATTGTCGATTTAAGAGAATAGAGAGTACTGTTTAGAATTAATATAAGATCTAAAAAGACACTTTAAAGGAAAGTAAAATGACAATAGAACGTACTTTTTCAATTGTAAAACCAGACGCTGTTAAACGTAATTTAATTGGCGCTATTTATCGTCGTATTGAAAAAACAGGTATGCAAGTTGTAGCCGCGAAGATGCTTCTTTTAACCAAAGAGCAGGCGCAAGGTTTTTATGCTGAACATGAAGGTAAAGAGTTTTTTGCTGCATTGGTAGAATACATGACATCTGGACCAGTAATGGTTCAAGTACTTGAAGGTGAAGACGTAATTGTTCGTTACCGTGAATTAATGGGTAAAACAAATCCAGAACAAGCGGCATGTGGAACTATTCGTTCTGACTATGCAATAAGCATGCGCTACAACTCAGTTCATGGTTCAGATAGCCCAGAATCAGCGGCTCGTGAAATTGCTTATTTCTTTGCTGAAGATGAAATTTGTTCTCGTCCAGCAGAATAAAGGTATGTTAAAAAGCGAGCTAAGCTTTCTATATTAACTAGAAACTAATTGCTTCGCTCCCTATAAGAGCAGTGCAGCTTACGCTGTCTGCCTATCTGCTCTTATAGTATCCAGGCACGAAGTGCATATAGTTTCTATTCTTTGATTTTTCCTCATACCTCTACCTCTAGTAATATTCTCTCAAAACTTGTACAATTCTGCGCCCGATATTCGCGGTGATGTTATTTATCAGAGAGGCAACATGACTACAGCTAAAATCAATCTACTGGACTTTGATCGTAAAGGACTTCGAGCATTTTTTTCTGAGGAATTAGGAGAGAAAGCATTCAGAGCCGATCAAATTATGAAGTGGATGTATCACTTTGGTTGTGATGACTTCGATCAAATGAATAACATCAACAAAAAGCTTCGTGAAAAACTAAAACACAAGTGTGAGATCCGTGCACCTTACGTATCTGAAGCTCAACATTCAGTTGATGGTACGATTAAGTGGGCAATGAAAGTTGGCGATCAAGATGTTGAAACGGTATATATCCCAGACGGAGATCGTGCAACGTTATGTGTCTCTTCTCAAGTTGGTTGTGCTTTGGCGTGTACATTCTGTTCAACTGCTCAACAGGGTTTCAACCGTAATTTAAAAGTATCTGAAATTGTAGGCCAAATTTGGCGTGCAGCTCGTGAAATTGGTTTAGAGAAAGAAACAGGCCGCCGCCCAATTACAAATGTTGTAATGATGGGTATGGGTGAGCCATTACTTAACATGAAAAACTTGATCCCATCACTAGACATCATGCTTGATGATCTTGGTTTTGGTCTGTCTAAACGTCGTGTAACAGTATCTACCTCTGGTGTTGTATCTGGCCTAGAGCAAATGATTGGTAAAGTGGATGTAGCGCTTGCTATCTCTCTTCACGCCCCAACCGATGAGCTACGTAGCGAAATCATGCCAATCAATGATCGTTGGAACATTGAAGCATTCTTAGCGTGTGTTCGTGAGTATATCGAATCATCAAATGCCAACCGTGGTCGTGTGACGGTAGAGTACGTGCTTCTTGATCATATTAATGACGATATGAATCATGCAAGACAACTCGCAGAATTGCTAAAAGATACCCCTGCAAAGATTAATTTGATTCCATTTAACCCATATCCTGGGTCACCATACAAGAAACCAAGTAATTCACGAATTGATCGATTCATGAAAACACTCATGGAATATGATTTTACGGTAACGGTTCGTAAAACTCGTGGTGACGATATTGATGCTGCTTGTGGTCAATTAGTGGGTGATGTAATCGATAGAACTAAACGTACTCAAACTAAACAGCAAGGTGAAGAAATTCCTGTAAAAACTGTTTAGCCTAGGTGCATCACAGCAAGGGAAGGCAGAATGCAGAAATGGAAAGCAACACTATTAACGTTTGGTCTGTTAATGGGTAGTGGTTGTGTGATGGTTCCAGAGACTAATGAAATGAGTAAAGAAGAGGTAATTCGAGCTGCTGAAGCTCGAATTACTCTCGGACTAAGTTATTTAAATGCGGGAGATATGATAAAAGCCCGTGAAAACTTAGAATTGGCTGTACGACACGCCCCTGATTATTATCGCTCCCAAACTTCCCTTGCCTATTATTACCAACAAGTTGATGAAGATATTTTAGCTGAAAAGGCTTACAAACGAGCATTACGTTCTTCGTCAAAAAATGGTAATGTATTAAATAACTACGGCGTTTTTCTTTGTAAAGGTGGCCGGTATGAGGAAGCTCAACGTAAGTTTTCTCAAGCAATAGAACAACCTTACTACTATCTTGTTTCGGCAAGCTATGAAAATGCAGCAATGTGTGCATTAAGTAGTGGGGATACAGTGACAGCAAAAACGTATTTTGAGCGCTCATTAGCTCATGATCCGAATCGAGTTCGCTCCACCCTTCAATTGGCTAAATTAAATATTGATGAAGGTAACTATTCAGAACCGAGAATTGCGCTGTTTAAATTTACTAAGAAGTACGGATATAAACCTGTCAGCCTAAGCTTACTCATAGAATTAGAAAAAAAAGCCGGCAATGCGCATTTAGTTAAGAAATACGCAGATTTACTCGAGGCTAAATATCCAGACTCCAGAGAATATCAGAATTATTTAAATTATGACTCATGAACATATTGAAGAAAAAGTAGAAGAAGTAACTGCTCCTGGCCTATTATTACAAGTCGCTCGTAAAGAACAGCAGCTTAGTCTTGAAGATATTTCATCTCGTTTACGATTACGTGTTGAAGTCTTAGAGCAAATCGAAGCTGACCAATTTGATATGGGTAAATTAGCCACCTTTACGCGTGGTTATTATCGATCTTACGCTAAATTAGTTAATGTCCCAGAAGCAGATGTATTATCTGCATTGGATCAATTAGGTAAGGCTAAAATTGAAGAGCATGATATGCAAAGTTTTTCTCGTAAGACAAAAAGAGAAAAACATGACAATCGTATTATGAAACTAACATGGGTTATTTTTGCTCTGATCTTAAGCATGTCTGTTTTGTGGTGGTGGCAAGAACAGCAACAGTTAGAAACGGTAGAAGTTTCTAGTGTTGGGGTTGTTCCTACAGAAGAAATTGAGATTGAAGAAAATGCTTTAATTGATACAAATGTGCTACCTGTAGTTGAAGAGATTACATCACAAGAGCCAGCGCAGGAGCCTAAATTAGAAATACTTAAACCAGAACAACAAGAAAAAAATTCTGAATCAGTAACTACTCAGGTGGTTAAAGTAGCAGAGGCGGTAGAGGTTCCAAAAGAAGAACCGAAAAGTACAACACTAACAGAAGTAATAGCAATTGAAGATGTAGCAATGACTTTTAGTAATGATTGTTGGTTACAAATTAAAGATGCTTCGAATGAGCGTTTATATTCTGGTGTTAAAAAAGCCAACCAAACATTGAAACTGACAGGTAAAGCTCCTTATAAATTAATTATTGGTGCACCAAGTGCCGTTACACTAACTTATAAAGGCAAACCTGTTGATTTATCTGCTTATCCAGCAGGTAAAGTTGCACGATTAACCTTACCTCAATAATGAGTTGATTCCATGCATATAGAGTCCCCAATTAAACGTCGCCAATCTACCCGCATCTATGTGGGTAATGTTCCTATTGGTGATGGTGCACCTATCGCTGTTCAGTCAATGACAAATACATTAACGACTGATGTTGCGGCGACGGTAGCCCAAATTAAAGCCCTTGAAAAAGTGGGCGCAGATATTGTCCGAGTTTCAGTGCCAACAATGGATGCAGCTGAAGCGTTTAAAGCGATTAAGCAGCAAGTCTCAGTTCCTTTAGTTGCTGATATTCATTTTGATTATCGAATTGCATTACAAGTTGCTGAATACGGTGTTGATTGTTTGCGAATTAATCCGGGAAATATTGGTAACGAGCAGCGTATTCGTTCTGTTGTTGATTGTGCAAAAGATAAAAATATCCCTATTCGAATTGGTGTGAATGGCGGTTCATTAGAAAAAGACATTCAAGTTAAATACAAAGAACCAACGGCCCAAGCGCTACTTGAGTCGGCAATGCGTCATGTAGATATCTTGGATCGAATGAACTTTGATCAATTTAAAGTTAGCGTAAAAGCATCAGATGTCTTTTTAGCGGTAGACTCTTATCGACTATTGGCTAAGCAAATTGCTCAGCCATTGCATTTAGGCATTACTGAAGCGGGCGGTGCTCGTGCTGGCTCTGTTAAATCAGCGGTTGGCCTAGGCATGCTATTGTCTGAAGGTATTGGCGATACATTACGTATTTCTTTGGCAGCAGATCCAATCGAAGAAATTAAAGTAGGCTTTGATATTTTAAAATCATTGCGTATTCGTTCTCGTGGGATTAACTTTATTGCGTGTCCTACCTGTTCTCGTCAAGAGTTTGATGTTATTGCAACAGTAAATGAACTAGAGCAACGTTTAGAAGATTTAATCACGCCAATGGATGTTTCTCTTATTGGCTGTGTGGTTAATGGTCCAGGTGAGGCTGAAGTCTCTCATATGGGCATTGCCGGAAGTAATCGAAAAAGTGCCTTCTATGAAGATGGCATTCGCCAAAAGGAACGTTTTGATAACGACAATATTGTTGATAAGTTAGAAGCGAAGATCCGCGCAAAAGCAGCAATGTTATCAAAAGAAAACCAAATTGATATTAATCAGGTAGACTGATTAATTGTAGATATAAATAAATCCATTGGGAAGTGAACGTGGCTAAAGCAATCCAAGCAATTCGAGGCATGAATGACTGCCTTCCAACACAATCGCCATTATGGCACAAAGTTGAAGATAGCGTAAAACGCGTTATCAGTGCATACGGTTATAACGAAGTTCGTATGCCTATTGTTGAGCAAACAAACTTATTTAAACGTGCTATCGGTGAAGTAACCGACGTAGTAGAAAAAGAGATGTACACGTTTGAAGACCGTAATGGTGATAGCTTAACACTTCGTCCAGAAGGTACAGCAGGTTGTGTGCGTGCTGGGATTGAAAATGGTCTACTGTACAACCAAGAACAACGTTTATGGTACATGGGTCCAATGTTCCGTCATGAGCGTCCTCAAAAAGGCCGTTACCGTCAATTCCACCAAGTGGGTGTTGAAGTATTTGGTCTGAATGGTCCTGATGTTGACGCTGAATTGATTATGATGACAGCACGTTTATGGCGTGAATTAGGTATTGATAAGCATGTACGCCTAGAGTTGAACTCAATTGGTTCTCTAGAAGCTCGTGCTAACTACCGTATAGCATTAGTTGCTTTCTTAGAGCAGCATTTGGATGTATTAGATGACGATTGTAAACGTCGTATGCATACTAATCCAATGCGTGTTCTTGATACTAAAAATCCTGATGTACAAGCTATTTTAGGTGACGCACCTAAACTATCTGAATATTTAGATGAAGATTCAAAAGCACATTTTTCTGGATTATGTGAACTACTTGACGCTGCTGGCATCCAATATCAAGTTAATCAACGTTTAGTGCGTGGATTAGATTATTATAACCGTACTGTTTTTGAGTGGATTACAGAAAGCTTAGGTGCTCAAGGTACAGTGTGTGGTGGTGGTCGTTACGATGGTCTTGTTGAACAACTAGGTGGTAAAGCAACGCCAGCTGTTGGTTTTGCAATGGGTCTAGAGCGTTTAGTGCTGTTAATGGAAACATTAGAATTAACCAATGTACGTCGTTCAGTAGATGTATACATGGTGACATCTGGTGAAGGTACCTTGATGTCAGGCATGAAACTGGCAGAATCACTGCGTGAGCAAGTACCAGGTTTACGTGTAATGTGTCACTTCGGTGGTGGTAATTTCAAAAAGCAATTTAAACGTGCAGATAATGCTGGTGCAGCCGTTGCTCTTATTTTAGGTGAGAGTGAAGTTGCAGAGCAAACTGTTAACGTAAAAGACTTACGAACTGGTGAACAAGAAACACTAGCTCAAACAGATGTATTCGCAAAATTAGCTGAATTGATTTAAGAGGATAGGACGTGGAAGCCTACGAAACTGAAGAACAACAAGTTGAAGCCATTAAAAGCTGGTGGAAAGAAAACGGTAAAGCAGTCGTTATTGGTGGTGTTGTTGGTATTGGTGCAATTTTAGGTTGGAAATATTACCAAGCTGCACAACTTGAAGCAAAAGAAGTTGCTTCAATTTCTTATGAGCAAACACTAACAGCATTACAAGTATCTGGAGCAGAGGCTGCGGATTCTGCTCAAGCTTTTATTACGGCTAATGCCAAAAGCGAATATGCAGCACTTGCAGCACTTCAACTAGCCAAAGTGCAAGTTGAAGCTGCTCAACTTAATGCCGCATTAGAGCAGTTAACTTGGGTTGCAAGTAACAGCAAGGATGAATCTTTGATTGCTACTGCTCAAGTTCGAATTGCACGTATTCAAGCAGAACAAGATAAATTCGATGACGCTTTAGCGACATTAGCAGGTGTTAAACCAGTAAGTTGGTCAGCACGTGTTGCAGAACTAAAAGGTGATATTGCACTTCGTCAAGGTGATTTAGCAACAGCTCGCACAGCGTATACAGAAGCATTGCAAGCTGGAACCAATCAAGCGGTTCAAATGAAACTGGATGATTTAGCAGAATAAGGACAACTGAATGCGTAAGGTGTTAAAGAAAGCGGCATTATGTACCTTTGGTTTCTCCATGCTGTTTGGCTGTGCGAGCGAAGAAGATACAATCGTAATGGCACCGGTTCCTGTGGTTCAAAATCAGTTTGAGCCAACAACGGAATGGACAAGTTCAATTGGTGATGGTGTTGGACACTATTTTTCACGTCTAACACCTGTATATGCTTATCAAAAAGTTTATGTTGCAAGCAGAGATGGTCTTGTTAAATCGTTGGATCCTGAAAATGGTAAAACTGTTTGGGAAAAAGATTTAGAACAAGACGGAACTGCTCGATTGTCAGGTGGTTTAACACTGACTTATGGTAAAGTCTTCATCGGTTCAGAAAATGGTGAAGTGATCACCCTTGATGCTGAAACGGGTGATGAACTTTGGCGTAAGAAAGTCGATGGTGAAGTACTAGCAAAACCATTAGCAGATGAAGGTTATGTGATTGTTCATACTAGCCGTGGTGCATTGATTGCTTTTGATGCTGAGACGGGTGATGAAAAATGGCAGATCAACAGTGAAGTGCCTAACTTAACACTTCGTGGTGATAGTGCTCCTGTTAGTATTTCTGGTGGCGTATTTTGGGGTATGTCTAATGGTCGTTTAGCCGCTGCATTGATCTCTAAAGGTCAATTGCTATGGCAGCAGCCAGTAGGAACGCCAAAAGGTGCAACAGAAATTGATCGTTTAGTTGATGTTGATGCTTCTCCGCTTATTTTAGGTGGGCGTTTATATACCATTGGCTATAACGGGCAGTTGATCGCACTTGATCTTCGTTCTGGCCAACCAGTATGGAAGCGTAATTACTCATCAGCGACAGATATGTCATCAGATGGTAAGCGCCTTTTCTTAGTAACAGAGAAAGATCATGTTGTAGCAGTTGATGCTCGAAGTGGTACTGAGCTTTGGAGCAATGAAGAGCTTGAATATCGTCAGCTGACATCACCAATGATCATTGATAATAATATTGTTTTAGCTGACAGTGAAGGTTATCTACACTGGTTAGACAGAGATACAGGGCTATTTGTTTCTCAACAAGAAATAGATAGTGATGGTATCGCAGTATCACCAATTATTGTTGAAGATGGCTTTTTAATTGTAACTCGCGAAGGCGATATCAAAAAAATGCGAATTAAATAAGTTTTATTTGCTATAATTGTGAATTGGCTCCAAGTCCTTTTGACTTTGGGGCCTTTTATTGTTTTTAGATAGTGAAAGATAATCCAATTTGGTGATGGTTTTTATCCGTTCATATTAAAAAACTATCATCAAATTGGTATTAGCTCGCGCTATGCCTATGATTAAATTAAGAGGTATATATGATTCCTGTTGTTGCTCTGGTAGGGCGTCCAAATGTTGGTAAATCGACGCTGTTTAACCGTGTTACGCGTACAAGGGATGCATTAGTTGCTGACTTTCCAGGCTTAACTCGTGACCGTAAATACGGCCGTGCTAAGTTAGAAGAGCTTGAATTCATTTTGATCGATACCGGCGGTATTGATGGAACTGAAGAAGGTGTAGAAACTAAAATGGCAGAACAGTCATTAGCTGCGATTGAAGAAGCTGATGTTGTGTTATTTATGGTTGATGGCCGTGCTGGTTTAACATCATCTGATGAAGCGATTGCAAAACACTTACGTTCACGTGAAAAACCAACGTTCTTAGTAGTAAATAAGATCGATGGTATTGATGCTGATGCAGCAAGTGCTGAGTTCTGGCAATTGGGTATGAATAAAGTTTACCAAATCGCCGCTTCACATGGCCGTGGTGTAACTTCTCTACTTGAGTTAGCTCTTGCTCCTTTCATGGAAGAGTTAATTGAAGAGTCTTTGAAAGATGAAAATGGTGAGATCATGGATCTTACTGAATTTGAAGATTTCGAAGAAGAAGAAAAAGATCGTACAGAAGAAGATGCAGAAAAAGATTTCTCACGTCTTCAAGACCAACCAATCAAACTTGCTATTATCGGTCGTCCTAACGTAGGTAAATCAACGCTAATTAACCGTATTTTAGGTGAAGATCGTGTGGTTGTTTATGATATGCCTGGTACAACTCGTGACTCTATTTATATTCCAATGGAACGTGAAGGCCAAGAATACGTATTGATTGATACTGCAGGTGTTCGTCGCCGTGGTCGTATCAATGAAACGGTTGAGAAATTCTCTGTAATCAAAACATTGAAAGCGGTTGAAGATGCTAACGTAGTATTGCTTGTTATCGATGCTCGTGAAAACATCTCAGATCAAGATCTAAGCTTACTAGGCTTTGCATTGAACGCTGGTCGTTCATTAGTTATTGCTGTGAATAAGTGGGATGGTCTTGATAATGAAGTTAAAGAGAAAGTGAAATCTGAGTTAGACCGTCGTCTAGGCTTTGTTGATTTTGCTCGTCTTCACTTCATCTCAGCTTTACATGGTACAGGTGTTGGTCACTTATATGAATCAGTACAAGAAGCGTATGTTTCTGCAACTAAGCGTGTAGGTACATCTGTTCTTACTCGTATCATGAAGATGGCTCAAGATGATCACCAACCACCAATGGTTCGTGGCCGTCGTGTGAAACTGAAATATGCACACGCAGGTGGTTATAACCCACCACTTATCGTTATTCACGGTAACCAAGTAAAAGAATTACCTTCTTCTTACAAACGTTTCTTAATGAACTACTTCCGTAAATCATTAGAAATCATGGGTACACCTATTCGCATTCAATTCCAGAATAGTGAAAACCCATTTGAAGATCGCGGTGGTAAGTTGACTCTATCTCAAGAACGTCAACGTAAGCGTCTTGTCGGTGCAGTGAAAAACCGCAATAAAAAGTAATTTGTAGTTACTTTATTCATACATTATTAAATAATAAAACGCCCATATTAGTTGGGCGTTTTTTTAGGTAAAAATCATGACTCAGTTATCAGCAACAGAGATTCTTTTTTGTCATAACACATGGCAGCACACGTCAGTTATTCAATTAGTCAAAGAAACAGATCAAGGTAAGTGGTTTGTGACCAAAGAAACGCCTTTTCATCCAGTCAGTCATATTTGGCCTGATCATCCAGAAGATAAAGGGACAGTACAAATAGGCAACAATGATTACCCAATTCTTGCTTGTCAGACGGGGGCGATTGAATTGGCAACAGGTGAGCTATATATCGACAAAGATATTCCAATTAAACGTGGTGAATCGGGATGGGTATTTGTTATTTCACATTTAATTTCAAAAGATGCCAATTTATCAGTAGAAAACTCTGCAAATTTACAGGTTGATAAAAGGTACCAAGATGCGCTAAGCCGTGGGCATAGTGCAGGGCACATTGCTTATTTAGCATTAAATAAAATCCTTCATGCTAATTATTGGCGCAAAGATGCAGATCGAAAAGATGAGCTCGGTCATTACAACTTTAATAGTTATGCTCAAGAAACCAGTTTTGTGACAGAAGATCATTGCGAGGATGTGTATCGACTAGGTAAAACATTACGTAAGCGCGGACTAAATAGTGCAGATATGATTACCGATCTTGATGTGATTGCAGAGCAAGTTAATAAGCAAATAATTGAGTGGTTAGCCTTAGAAAATGAAGTAATTATTGAATGTGAAGGGAAAGCGTTAACAGATTCACGTTACTGGATAGCAGATTTTGGTATAGATGGAGTAGCAAAACTACCTTGTGGTGGTACTCATGTCTCTTCATTTATTGAGTATCAAGAGATCAATGTTCAATTAAAGATGCAAAGTGAGCAAGAGCTACTAATGCTGACTCGATCTAAACAGCGAATATAAAATTGAAATTACATAACATGTAGATCTTATGCTGTATTTAAGGTAAATCGAGTGTTTTTGACTTAAATGGGAAGTAAAACCTTTATTGATACTCTGTTTTATCTAATTTTTATGACATTAATTGAAGTTTTATATCGTTTAAAATCGAAATGCAGGATATGTAACTAATGCTTTCGGGGTGTGGTTGTATAAATGTTCTTAAAGGGCATGATCGCTGATCAGATCCCTATAAGGGCAAAGATCCGCACTATTTATTGCCCACAGCTAACAGGATCAATTTAAGAAGGAGTACTAAAAATGCAAGTAAACGAATGTCCAAAGTGTCAATCTGAATTACGTTGGAGTAAAGCTGGATATCATTGTGATTTTTGTCAGGTTGAATTTAAAAAATTGGCTTATTGTCCAGATTGCAGTAAGGAGATGGAAAAGCTTAATGCATGTGGTGCACCAAGCTATTTTTGCCATGATTGTAATGAATTGAAATCAAAATCGCGTGCTAAAATTGAGTTTATTGAAAGTTAAGCCGGTTTATTTTTAAACGGGCTTAATTTCTGTGATCGCGATGATTATTAAATTGGTTACTATAATTATTCAGGAACAACAGTAGATGTGATTTCACCATCAACAAAACGAGTAGTAATGTTTTCGCCAATATTAACTTGTTTTGTTGAGGTAATAACCGTCCCTTTTTTATTACGAGTAATGGAGTAGCCACGCTGTAATGTCGCTAATGGGCTGACGGTATCTAGTTTCTCAGCGGCTAATGCTAATTGATGACGTTGCATGAGTAGGTTTCTATCCATTGAATCTAATAAGCGACGTTTTAACTCTTCAATACGTAACTTATCTTGAGAGACTTTTTTTGCAGGTGATAGGTTGCTTAAACGTAAAGTCAGATTTTCAATTTTATGCTGATGACGCTGTAGGCGTTGCTGCATATACGTCATTAAACGTTGATTTAGGTCATCTAGCTTTTGGCTTTGACTGTTTAACTGCATTTGTGGATGCTGTTTTTCAAGACGATGTTGAAGTGCTGATAATTGACGTTGTTGCCCTGCTAAATAGCGATCCATTGCACTATTTAAACGACGTTTCTGATACGTTACGATTTGCAGTTGAGAAGATAAATCTCGGCTCACTAATTCGGCAGCAGCAGAAGGCGTTGGAGCTCTCACATCAGCAACAAAATCGGCAATAGTAATATCGATCTCATGACCAACAGCACTGACGATAGGGATCTCACTTGCCGCAATCGTTCTTGCTACGATCTCTTCATTAAAACACCAAAGATCCTCTAATGAACCGCCGCCACGTCCAACGATTAAAATATCACATTCATTACGACTGTTTGCTCGACCAATGGCTTGCGCTATTTGAATTGCAGCGTTGGCACCTTGCACTAAGGTTGGGTAGATAACCACTGGGAGGTTAGGATCGCGTCGTTTTAATACATTTAAGATATCAAATAGGGCTGCGCCTGTTTGTGAGGTAATGATACCGACACGTTTTGGTTGTTCTGGTAATGCTTTTTTTGCGGTTTGAGCGAATAGGCCTTCAGCAGCCAGTGACATTTTTAGCTGATCAAATTCTTGTTGAAGTCGACCGTCACCTTCTGGTTGCATACTCTCAATAATTATTTGATAGTCACCACGAGGTTCATAGAGAGAAAGGCGAGCTTTAACAAGAACTTGTTTACCGTTTTGTGGCTTAAAAGTAACGCGGCGGTTATTGCCCTTAAACATGGCACATTTAACTTGGGCGCGACTGTCTTTTAGGGTGAGATACCAGTGTCCAGAGACTGGAACGGTTAGATTTGATATTTCGCCAACAAGCCAAACAATACCCATCTCATTTTCTAATAATAAGCGGACTTCAGAGTTAAGACGAGAGACTGTAAAGATGCGAGGATTAGAATCGAGAGACATGTAAATGCCTTAGACATGAGTATAGGAATTAGCGGCAATATAATACATATCAAGGGGGGTAATGCAAATTAAAAATAAAAAAATGTGTAGCCAAGCGATTGCGCTGTGCGTATAATCCGTCTGCAATATCAAATCCAAAACACTTTATTATGCGAAACGATAAAGTGGGATTTATTCCTTTAAACACTTATGTTGTGAGATATTGCAAATGCTACGAATCGCAAAAGAAGCTTTAACCTTCGATGACGTTTTACTCGTCCCAGCACACTCCACAGTTCTTCCTAACACCGCTGATCTTCGCACTCAGTTAACGAAGACTATCTCTCTAAATATCCCAATGATTTCAGCATCTATGGATACAGTGACAGAAGCGCGCCTTGCTATTGCATTAGCGCAAGAGGGTGGCATCGGTTTTATCCACAAGAACATGTCTATTGAACAGCAAGCTGAACAAGTTCGCTTAGTAAAAATCTTTGAAGCAGGCGTTGTCTCTGCTCCAGTAACCGTTCGTCCTGACGCAACTATCCAAGATGTGAAAGAACTGACTGAAAAACACGGTTTTGCTGGCTTCCCTGTAGTAACTGAAACTAACGAACTTGTTGGTATCATTACTGGTCGTGATGTTCGTTTTGTAACTGACTTATCTAAGAAAGTTGACGTTGTAATGACGCCAAAAGCACGCCTAGCTTCTGTTAAAGAAGGTGCAACTCGTGAAGAAGTTCAAGAGAAAATGCATGAAGCGCGTGTAGAGAAAGTATTGGTAGTGAACGATGAGTTCCAACTAACCGGTATGATCACAGCAAAAGACTTCCATAAAGCAGAACGTAAACCAAATGCATGTAAAGATGAACGTGGTCGTCTACGTGTAGGTGCAGCGGTAGGTGCTGGTGCTGGTAACGAAGAGCGTGTTGCTGCTCTTGTTGAAGCAGGCGTTGATGTTTTACTTATCGATTCATCTCACGGTCATTCAGAAGGCGTTTTACAACGTATTCGTGAAACTCGTGCTTCATTCCCTGATCTACAAATCATTGGCGGTAACGTAGCTACTGGTGCAGGCGCTAAAGCATTAATCGATGCTGGTGTAAGTGCAGTTAAAGTAGGTATCGGCCCTGGTTCAATCTGTACTACTCGTATCGTTACGGGTGTTGGTGTTCCTCAAATTACCGCTATTTCAGACGCAGCAGAAGTTGCAACTGCTCATGGTATTCCTGTAATCGCTGATGGCGGTATCCGTTATTCTGGCGATATCTGTAAAGCAATTGCCGCTGGCGCATCATGCGTAATGGTTGGCTCAATGTTTGCTGGAACAGAAGAAGCACCGGGTGAAGTTATTCTTTATCAAGGTCGTTCATACAAATCTTACCGTGGTATGGGCTCTCTTGGCGCTATGTCTCAAGGTTCTTCAGACCGTTACTTCCAATCTGATAATGCAGCGGACAAACTTGTTCCTGAAGGTATCGAAGGTCGTATCGCTTATAAAGGTCGTTTAAAAGAGATCGTTCACCAACAAATGGGTGGTTTGCGTTCAAGCATGGGCCTAACAGGTTCAGCAACGATTGAAGACATGCGTACTAAAGCTGAATTCGTTCGTATCTCTGGTGCGGGCATGAAAGAATCACATGTACATGATGTTCAAATCACGAAAGAAGCACCAAACTATCGCTTAGGCTAAAATTACTCTTTCTCACAAACTATTTTGCTTGATAACTGCGTCGAAGGTGCTCATTTATGCTTATAAACTCCGCGCCTTCTTCTTGTTCTAAAGCAAAATAGTAATGTGATAAATGACTAATTTACGAATCTATATTTTTAAAATGAATTTTTTGAGAAAGACTAATGACGACTAATATCCACGATCAACGCATTCTTATTTTAGATTTTGGTTCTCAATACACGCAGCTTGTTGCGCGTCGTATCCGTGAGATTGGTGTTTACTGTGAACTTTGGAGCTGGGATGTAGAAGAATCTGACATCCGTGATTTCAATCCAGATGGCATCATCTTATCTGGCGGTCCAGAAAGTGTGACTGAAGAAAATTCTCCTCGTGCTCCTCAATATGTATTTGATTCTGGTGTTCCTGTATTTGGTGTGTGTTACGGCATGCAAACAATGGCAGAGCAACTTGGCGGTAAAGTAGCAACATCTACTGAGCGTGAATTTGGTTATGCAGCAGTACAAGTAACAGGTGAATCTGCGCTATTTAAAGATCTTGAAGCAACTCAAGATGTTTGGATGAGCCACGGTGATAAAGTTGTTGAAATTCCAGCTGATTTCGTAAAAATTGCAGAGACAGAAACTTGTCCTTACGCTGCAATGGCGAATGAAGAGAAAAAATATTACGGTGTTCAATTCCACCCAGAAGTAACACACACTAAAAACGGCCTTAAAATGCTTGAGAACTTTGTTCTTAATGTATGTGGTTGTGAAGGTTTGTGGACTTCAGCATCAATTATTGAAGATGCTGTTGCTCGTATTAAAGAGCAAGTAGGTGATGATGAAGTCATTCTAGGTCTTTCTGGTGGTGTTGATTCATCAGTCGTTGCTATGCTTGCTCACCGTGCAATTGGCGATAAGCTAACATGTGTATTTGTTGATAACGGTTTACTTCGTTTAAATGAAGCTGAACAAGTTATGGAAATGTTTAGCGAAGGTTTTGGTCTTAAGATCATTCATGTTGAAGCTGAAGAGCGTTTCTTAGCAGCGCTTGGTGGTGAATCAGATCCTGAAGCGAAACGTAAGATCATTGGTCACGTATTTGTTGATATTTTTGATGAAGAGTCGAAGAAATTATCAAATGCTAAGTGGCTAGCTCAAGGTACTATCTACCCAGATGTTATCGAGTCAGCAGCATCTAAAACTGGTAAAGCGCACGTTATCAAATCTCACCACAATGTGGGTGGTCTTCCTGATGACATGGAAATGGGTCTTGTTGAGCCATTACGTGAACTGTTTAAAGATGAAGTACGTAAGATCGGTTTAGAATTAGGTCTTCCATACAATATGCTTTATCGCCACCCGTTCCCTGGACCTGGTCTAGGTGTTCGTGTTCTTGGTGAGATTAAAAAAGAGTACTGTGATTTATTACGTCGTGCTGATGCTATCTTCATTGAAGAGCTGCACAATGCGGATCTTTACCACAAAGTATCTCAAGCATTCACTGTATTCTTACCTGTACGTTCAGTTGGTGTTATGGGCGATGGTCGTAAATATGATTGGGTTGTCTCTCTACGTGCAGTAGAAACGATTGACTTTATGACGGCGCATTGGGCACATTTACCATACGATTTCCTAGGTAAAGTATCTAACCGTATTATTAATGAAGTAAGTGGCATTTCTCGTGTTGTTTATGACATTTCTGGTAAGCCACCAGCAACAATTGAATGGGAATAATCCCTGATTCAATGAATCTGGTTTAATTTAAGAAAGCGCCGAAAGGCGCTTTTTTTGTTTGCCCAGCAAAGCTGGCAAACCCGTCCACTTTAAAGATAGTGGAGTCACCCTGACTAAGGGGAAGACAATCTGAATGGCAAGGGCGCCACTGGCCAACGGTGAGGTCTGAAGGAAGCCATAAGAAGTTAGATGTACACAACTAACCGTAACCTGTTTCGGCGGGATTGGTGGGTAAGCGTCCAAAATAGCGCGAAGCCCAATACTTAGTCAGACCAATTCTGTGCTTGAGGGTGGCATATCTAACAGGGAGTCAGTGCAATAACTGGGGAAGCCTGGCATCTAAACTTAATTGTCAGTAAGTGGCTTAGATTCAAGAAGAAACTCAAGATCTAATGTTGATGTGAGGTGGCAGATGAACCCGTAGTAGTGAGTAAGGCTAGGCCTGTGAAAGCCAGTGATGGTGTGGAGGACAAAACCAAGCCGACTATCAGTAATATATCTGATAGAGTCAATTTGAGCCAAAAGCACTTATTGATTGCGAAGGGGGGAAGTGATTTATAAATTACCTTAAAGTGACGTAATTTATGATGGGTTCACGAATTACCAAATAAGGTAAAGTCTCTATTTTAATGGCTAAGGGTGATACTAAAGCTGTGAATAGAACTGGGCACGGGGAGTAAGTGTTTCTCTTTACTAGAGGCATAGAGGCGGTTAAGCATATTGCGAATAAAAGGGCGTAGCCTTGCTAGAAAACTTAACGCGACAACGAAATAAACCTAACCAGCATAAATAAAGTCAGCAGCAGGTGATGTGAGATAATAATTTGAGAGTACACTATAGCCTTTACGGGCGCATGTTATCACTGCAAGCGCTTTACGTGGCATACAAACAAGTGAGAAAGAATGGAGGCGCAGCTGGTATTGACGGGCAGCGTATCGATGATTTCACACAAAATTTGGAAGTAGAGCTCAGAAAACTATTACTTGAACTACAAGAAAAGCGCTATCAAGCGCGCCCCGTAAAACGAGTTGAGATCGCCAAAGACGATGGCGGTATCAGGTTATTGGGGATCCCCACAGTTCGAGACCGAATTGTTCAACAATGTTTAACGAATATAATGACTCCCATATTTGACCCAAACTTTCATCCATCCAGTTATGGATATCGGGTTGGGCGAAGCTGTCATCAAGCCATCAGCAAAGCTACGCTCTTTATACGTAAATATAATAAGCGGCATGTTGTTGATATGGATCTGTCTAAATGCTTTGACATGCTTGACCACGATCTGATAATCAAGTTCGTGCGAAAGCGCATCGTGGATGGCAGTATCTTAGGCTTGATCCGTCAATTTCTAAAAAGTGGAGTCATGGTTGGTGAAAACTGGCAGAATAGTGTAATAGGCAGTCCACAAGGTGGGGTGATTAGTCCACTACTTGCTAATATCTACTTAGATGAATTCGATCAAGAAATGATGAGGCGTAAGCATCGAATAGTGCGATACGCGGATGACATTTTGATATTCTGTACCTCGAAAAAGGGTGCAGAGAATGCATTAAAAGTAGCTAGCCATATTTTAGAAGTAACGCTAAAACTTAAAGTGAATGAGCGGAAAACCCATATAGCACATAGCGATACAGGTATTAAATTCTTGGGAGTGGAAATTTTTACAAATTACACGGCAATTCAAGAAAAGAAGCTCAAAACATTAAAAGCGAAAGTAAGACAACTCACCAAGCGTAATGGAGGAGTGAATTTAGCGAGAGTGCTAAAGCAACTGAATCCAGTGCTCAGAGGGTTTGTAAACTACTTCAAAATAGCCAATATTACGAGCACACTGAAAAGCCTTGCGGCTTGGATAAGGCGGAGATTGCGAGCGGTACAAATGAGTTTGTGGAAGAAGCCGTGCAGATTGCATCGTCGTCTTAAGCAACTAAAGTACAAACCGCCATTTAAGTCCATAAAAATGGACTCATGGCGAAACAGTGCGAGTCCGTTAGCAAGCTATGCGATGCCTAATCAGTGGTTCAAAAATCTAGGCTTGTATTCAATAGACGAAGTTAAAACAGGTGTATTCGCTTCTTTTTATTAAGAAATAGTAAATTGCAGGAGCCGTATACGAGGTCCGTACGTACGGTTCTGTGAGAGGGATGAGGCAAAAGCCTCACCCTACTCGATGTTTCAGTTGTAAAGTGCAATGATCTATGTTGTTGGTTTTTTGTTTCGGTGAAAACTTATCTTACAAAATATATGTTTGCACTTCTAAATTATTCAACTAAATGCTCTATTTGTTCTTTAAGTGGTTTACACTGTTTCAGCAAAAGAAAAGTTAAGAGAAGTCACATAATTTCCAAATTCTTTTCTGAAAATACAACATTAATAATAGATGGAGTTACGGATGAGTAGCCAAGCAGCAGAGAAAGCATCGAAGCCAAGTGGTATGGATCGTTTTCTAAATACAATCGAACGAGTAGGTAACAAGATCCCTGATCCTGCACTACTGTTTTTCTGGGGCCTTTTAATTGTTTGGGGTCTTTCAGCGCTATTATCACAAGTACAATTTGACTTGATTCATCCTGTTACTCAAGATGCAGTTCAAGTGAAAAACCTTTTAACTGGTGATTCTTTAGCAAACTTTTTAGCAACCATGGTAACTAACTTTACCGGTTTTGCTCCACTAGGCATCGTATTAGTGGCAATGCTAGGTGTTGGTGTTGCTGATTCTTCAGGCTTTATTCAAACTGGCCTAAAGAAAATGCTGAACTTCACTCCAGCTAAATTACTAACACCAATGCTTATTCTTGTTGCTATCGTGTCACACACAGCAGCAGATGCAGGTTATGTATTAGTTATTCCACTAGGTGGTATCATTTTCCACGCGGCGGGTCGTCATCCGTTAGCGGGTATTGCAGCAGCATTTGCCGGTGTATCTGGTGGTTTCTCTGCTAACTTTATCCCATCGGGTATTGATCCATTACTTGCAGGTTTTACACAAACTGCAGCACAAGTATTAGATACTTCTTACATCGTTAACCCATTAGCAAACATCTACTTTACTGGTCTTTCATCAGTACTGATTGTTTGTATCGGTTGGTATGTAACAGAGAAAATCATTGAGCCTCGTTTAGCAAAAACACCGGTAGATAAAGATGCAGAAACAGCGCCAGATTTAGGTTCATTTACTGAAATTGAATCAAGAGCATTTAAGTTTGCAGGTTGGGCAATGGTTGCGGGTATCGCATTACTAATCGCACTTATTTATCCTGAAGATTCAGCACTTCGTTCTCCTGATGGTGAAATTACCTCATTCTCTGCACCACTAATGAAGTCTATTGTTCCACTTATCTTCATTCTATTTATCATCCCTGGTATCGTTTTTGGACGTGTTTCTGGTACGTTTAAAAGCAGTAATGATGTAATTAAAGCAATGTCAGAAACAATGGGCACAATGGGTGCATACATGGTTATGTCATTCTTCTGTGCGCAGTTCTTAGTTGCTTTTAGCCAATCAAATATCGGCACAATCTTAGCAATGTACGGTGCTGATGTACTTAAAGCAATGGAGCTTCCTGGTCAGCTAACCATTATTGGTATGATTTTGCTTACTGCATTTGTAAATCTACTAATTGGTTCTGCATCAGCTAAATGGGCATTAATTGGTCCTGTACTAGTTCCAATGCTAATGGGTGTTGGTATCTCTCCTGAGCTATCTCAAGCGGCATACCGTGTAGGTGATTCTGTTTCAAACATCATCTCACCATTAATGGTATTCTTCCCATTAGTTGTGGTTTACTGCCAACGTTACGTTAAATCAACGGGTATCGGTACACTGGCTTCTCTAATGATGCCTTTCTCTATCGCAATGCTAATTGGTTGGACAATCTTCTTACTAGCGTACTGGGCTCTAGGTATTCCACTAGGTATCCAAGCGCCATATACATATAACCTTCCAGGTTAATTTGTATTAGTAAAAATAAAAGCCCTGAGAATGATAAGTTCTCAGGGCTTTTTTGCATTTCAATGTTCGGTATTACTTAAATTTTCTCAGATAACGATAAACAGAGTCTTTAGACACATTAAGAATATTGGCGGTTATTTGAGTCGCATCTTTTATATTAAACGCCCCTTGATGATGTAAGCGCTCAACAATGGTTCTTACTCTTCGAGACACCGCAATACTTTCGTCTTCCAGTACTTCGCTTTGTATTCTAGCTATCGAATCTGTCAGCATTTCAATACTGTCTTTGGCAAAGGTTTCAGGCGACGCTGCTAATTGATTTGCTTGTGGGAATAGGTCCATAAAGAAGCTATTCATTGGCACATCAAGATTAGAGTTAATACAAAGTAAAGCGATAGGAGTACCTGCCTCATTTCGAATCATCGAAGTGACAGAACGCATTAATTCACCTTTCTCTGTTCGAGTGAAATAAGGCGTTGATACATCGGATCCGGCTTTCAATTTTTCTAGCGCAAGATTGGTAATGGGTGCACCAATACCGCGGCCAGTGACATGGCCATTAGCAATTTTAATGATTGATGGATTGTCAGAATCAAGAGAGTGCAGTACCACTTCAACATGTTTTCCAAACATAGCAGCAATGCCATCAACAATACTATAAGTTGATTTCAGTATGAGTTTATCGGCAGTAGAGAGTTTATGTAGCATATGTTTTCTTTATGTTGGTAAAAAGATGATGTCACTTAGCGTGTAAGTGACATCTTTTCATTATGACGCCATTATTTCAATGATTTCATGATCTATATTTGGCATTCCTGTGGTTATCATTCTACCGATGTTCTTAATGGTTTTTTCTACATCTTCAGCAATAACGCCCTGTTTTGTTACGCAATGATTATTCAAAGCGAGTAGGGATGACTTCATTGCCGATTGAGCACTGCTGCCTACTTTCATTGCACAGGTTGATTTCGCACCATCACAGATCATTCCGCTGGTATCACTAATGGTATTTTGAATTGCAGAGCAAGATTGTTCGAATGTACCACCAGCCAAATATACCATCGCCATTGCTGCAGCAGCAGAGGTTACGGCATTACCACAAAATGCTGATAGTGGTGGATAATGAGATTTAATATAAATAGCCCCAAGGTGACTCATAATAAATGCTCTTGCTAACGTCTCTTCGTCGGCGTTATAAAAGTCAGCCATTTTAACGACAGGAATTGTTGCTGCTATACCTTGATTACCGCTACCATAATTAGACATCGCCGGTAAGGTTGCACCGCCCATTCGAGCGTCAGATGCTGCAGAGGTATAGATTAAAATATCACTGTCTAAGCTTTTTGAAAGCAGCCCAGTATCTATGTTCTTTTGATAAGTTCGGCCCACTTCTAAGCCGTATGGGTTATCCAATCCTTCTTGAGCAAGAGCAATATTGAGTTCTTTAGCTTCAAGGATAAATTTAATGTCATCAAAGTTGGCTTGAGTAGCGAAATCATAAATCGAGGAAATAGTGATATCGACGCCATCACAAATAGAAGCGGTAGAGGCTTTTGGTAATGAAGAATCAAGTGTATAGGTGACATTACCATCAAGTCGTTTTTCTACAATGAGAGTATGCCCCCCACAGATGGTAACCTCTGCGTGATGTTGTGAGCCTTTAACGATAACGCGACAATAGATAAATTCATCAGTGGCCTCTCGTTTTACTTGAACTCGACCTGCATCAATAAGCTGTTGTGCTTCATTTACTTGAGATTCTGTCAGTTTTGCAAGTACTTCTAATCCAGCATCTGGGTTTCCACCAGTGGCGCCAGTCGCTGCGGCAATAGCAAGACCAACTCTACCTGTTCTTGGAACAAAAACACCCATACTATTTTTATACAAATTATCAGAAACAAAAACATCAATTGTCTCTGCTTTTTCTCCTAGCATTTGCGTTGCTACGCTTGTCGCATAGGCCGCACAAATAGGTTCAGTACAGCCAAGAGCAGGTTTTACGACATTTTTTAAAATAGTAATGTATTGCTTCCAGGTAGAGTTCATTTTGTTCACCTTTTTAGTTATACCGTTGTTTTCTTATGAGCAATTGCTTCGACTTCAACTAATACGCCAAGCGGAAGATCTTTTACCGCAAAACAAGAGCGTGCAGGGCAGTCGGTATGAAAAACGGTTTTATATACTTCATTAAATGCAGCAAAATCAGTGATGTTAGCAAGGTAGCAGGTTGTTTTTAAAACCGTATTTACATCGCCGTCAGCAGCTTCGATTACTGAAATTAAGTTTTTAAGAGACATTTCAGATTGAGCGGTAATCCCTCCTTCTACAACAGATCCTGTTGAACCATCTACCGGTAATTGACCTGATGTAAAGATAAGACCATTAAATGCGGTGCCGTGAGAATAAGGACCGATTGCTTCTGGTGCTGATTTTGCCACGATAATTTGCTTCATATGTATTGTCCTTTTTTTGCAACTATTTTTGATTTTAAATTTTAACTATAAATATGCAAAAATAATTGCATTTAGTTTGTGTGAGTTGAATTTATGCTTATTCGTAAGGGATTGCAATTACTTTGTAGCAAATTTTTGTTTATTTTACGAACTGAGATCTCGCTATCATTTCAAATAAATTTGCATTGTTATTTTTAAATTAGAGAGTAAATTCTTCAAAAGTTGCAAATTGGCGGCAGTTTGTCGCTTTAAAATTATAAAAATAGTGATCCCTACAAAGATGGAGTTTTATATGAACACAGCTACATTAGCAGGACTTGGTCGTGGTCAAAGTGATATGACGGATTCTGAATGGAAAAAGGCCACCAAATTCGATAGCGTTGATATTGGTTGGATTGTTATCAGTATTGGTATGGCTATAGGGGCTGGGATTGTTTTCTTGCCTGTTCAAGTTGGGATAATGGGGATTTGGGTTTTCCTTTTGTCTTCAATTATTGGTTACCCAGCAATGTATTTGTTTCAAAAACTTTTTATCAATACCCTTGCCGAAGCAAAAACATGTACAGATTACCCAGGTGTGATTACTGGATATTTAGGTAAAAACTGGGGGGTGGCTTTAGGTGCTCTTTATTTTATTATGTTGGTTATTTGGGTATTGGTTTACTCATTAGCGGTAACCAATGACAGTTCTTCATACTTACACTCGTTTGGCGTTACTGAAGGGCACTTAAATGAGAATATTTTCTATGGTTTAGGGCTGATCTGTGTTCTTGCTTTTATTGGCTCTAAAGGTGAGAAATTACTATTTAAACTATCTGGTTTTATGGCTGTAACGGTACTTTCATTAGTTGCTGTTATGGGCTTATTACTGGTTTCTCGTTGGGATTTTGCTAACGTTCCTGCTATTGGTTCGTTTGGCCCAATGCTAAAAGATGCGATTATCACGCTTCCATTCACATTAACGTCTATTCTTTTTATTCAATCTCTTAGCCCTATGGTTATCTCATATCGCTCACGTGAGACATCAATTGAAGTTGCGCGTTACAAATCACTAAGAGCAATGAATATTGCTTTTTCAATCTTATTTGTTGTTGTTTTCTTCTTTGCGGTGTCGTTTACTTTTGCTATCAGCCAAGAGCAAGCCGCTGAAGCGATGAATAAAAATATCTCCGCTCTAGCCATTATTGCTCATTACTTCCCTGGGAGCTGGGCAACAGTTACAGGTATCGTGATTAATATTTTTGCTGTAGTAACGTCATTCTTCGGTGTATTTATGGCATTCCAAGAAGCGTGTCGTGGTTTAGCTATGAATGTTTTATTAAGACGTATGGATGAGTCTGCAATTAACAAAGAGTTAGTTAATAAACTTATCACGGTATTTATTGTTTTATTGGCTTGGTCAGCAGTCGCACTAAATGCGCCTATCTTGTCTTTTACATCAATTTGTAGCCCTGTATTTGGTTTGGTTGGCTGTTTAATTCCGGCTTACCTTGTTCATAAGGTACCAACACTTCATAAGTACAAAGGCTTATCAACTAACCTAATTATTGTTACAGGTATTCTTCTTTGTATCTCTCCAGTGTTAGCGTTTATCTAATTATAGAAAATTAATATATAGACATAAAAAATCCCAGAGAAGGAGAACCTACTCTGGGATTTTGCTATTTATGTTTTTGCTTATCTTAAATCAGTATTATTTATTTAAATAAGCAGCATGAAACTCTAGATGTTCATCAATAAACGTCGAAATAAAGAAGTAGCTGTGGTCGTAACCTGGTTGCATTCTTACTTCTACATCGGCACCAGATTGCTCTGCTGAAGAAAGCAGATATTCCGGTTTTAATTGTTCTTCTAAGAAACCATCAGCTTCACCTTGGTCTACTAAAATTGGCAATTTAGAGCCTTTTTTCAGAAGCTCAGAGCTATCGTACTCTTTCCAAGTCTCTTTATTATCACCAAGATATAAACCTAATGCTTTTTGACCCCAAGGACAATTGATTGGGCTAGAAATAGGGCTAAACGCAGAGATAGACTGATATGCATCTTGGTTTTTTAAGCCAATGGTAATTGCACCATGACCACCCATACTATGTCCTGAAATCGATTTTTTATTTGAAACAGGAAAGTGATCTTCAATTAAAGATGGCAGCTCTTTTGTTACGTAATCATACATATGGTAATGACGATTCCATGGCGCTTGAGTTGCATTTAAGTAGAACCCTGCACCCAGACCAAAATCGTAAGCTGCTTCTGCATCATCAGCAACATCTTCACCACGAGGGCTCGTATCCATAGCAACAATAGCAATGCCTAAGTCAGCGGCTTTTTTGAATGCCCCTGCTTTTTGCATGAAGTTTTCATCGGTACAAGTTAATCCTGATAACCAATATAAAACAGGTACAGGGTTAGTTTCAGAGGCATTCGCTGGTAGGAAGATAGCAAAGCGCATATCACAGTTTAATGCTGATGAAGTGTGTGTGTACTGTTTGTGCCAGCCACCGGCAACTTTAGCTTGGCTGATATTTTCAACGTTCATATTTCACTCCAAAAAGGATGATACTGATATAAATAGCTTATCTAGCTTACTTAGTCAGTATCATTTAAAGGTAGAAAGAAACAACATCGTGCTTCTTATTTAATAAAGCAAGTATAGTCATTTCTTGAACGTTGATAATCCCATTAAAATGAAAATGATTTTTACAAAACTGTAATAAAAATTAAACCTGCTAATAAGTATGATAATAACTGACTTAATTGTATGAATTAGACTTTAAATTGTGCTACTAAATCATCAAGGACTTCACATTGAGCAGAAAGAGAAAGGCAGGCATTTTCTGAGCTGCTTACCATCTCTACCATATTATTACTGTTATCTAAAATACGAATAACATTGTTATTGACTTCTTCACTGACACCATTTTGTTGACTAGCCGCGGTGGCAATCTGTGAGTTCATTTCATTCATTAATGAGATAGAAGCAATTATTTCTTTTAATGATTCCGAGGCACTGCTTGCGCTATGAATTGTTTGTTGGCTACTATCCTTACTGGCATCCATAACTGATACCGCTTTATGGGCACCATTTTGTAATTTCTCAATCATAATTTGAATTTCACCAGTACTTTCTTGTGTTCGACTTGCTAATGAACGCACCTCATCAGCGACCACTGCAAATCCACGACCTTGCTCACCAGCTCTTGCTGCTTCAATTGCAGCATTTAAGGCAAGTAAATTAGTTTGATCTGCAATACCGCGAATAACATCTAGAATTGAGGCAATATTAGAAACATCAGAATCTAAGTTATGAATCACAAGGCTTGCGTTATCTATTTCACTGGACAGTGTTTCAATAGAACTAATTGTGTTACTTAAAATCTGATTGGTATTATGTGTTTCTGTATCGGCTTTTGTACTGGCTTGAGCTGCTTCATTAGCATTCGATGATACGTTTTGACTTGTTGCTTGCATTTCATTTACAGCAGTAGCAACCATTTCACTTTCTTGTTGCTGTTGGCCTGAGAATTCAGCGACACTTTGCGTTAATGTTTTAATATTTTCCATTTCAGCACGCACAGCATTAGAAGAGATAATAACTTGTTCTACTGTTGAATGAATGCGAGTCATAAATTGGTTAAAGCTAATTGCAAGTTGGCCTAATTCATCGTTATTCATTACCTCCATTCGTTTTGTAAGATCACCATCACCATCTCCATTTGCAATGTCTGCCATGGCTTTACTAATATTATGTATTGGTTTTAGAACGAGTTTATGTGAAATGACAAAAGATATAATAACTAAGATAATGGCGATTATAGCACCGACTTCAAGCACTAATTTACTATAGGTAATTGAATCAGAAATTTCAGTTTTAAGTTGAATTTTAACTTCTTCGATTAATTGGTTGATTGCCTTAAGCTGTTGACGCATCACTTGAAATTGTGAATCTAGTTGTGTCCTATTTTGTTCATAATATTCAGTGGATTCTTGTGGTTTAGCAAACATTGGTTCATAAATACTTACCCAGTTTTTCGTTGCATTAATTAAAGTGGACACTTCATTTTGGTGGTTTGTTGTTAAATAGCCTGCAGAAATTAATTCATTAACTTTATTTAGACGAGGTACTACTCGATAAGCATTGTCTTTAAATTCAGCGATGCTGTAATCAATATCATTTTGGTTTTTGGCGAGCGTTAATCCCTGAGCTGCAGTAATGACTTGATATAAATCTCGATAACCATCTTTTAAGTTATCAAGAACGGGTTGAACAGTATGGTTCAGCTCTTCATTGAGAGACTCTTGATGCCTTGCTTGAAGAACATTGATAACAGTTATCACTGCGATAATGAGGGCAAGTATCACAATGGGAAATGAGAGTTTGTGTTTGATAGTTAATTGATTAAACATAAGGCCAACCTATTAATAGAAAATAATTTTTAGGGTGCCTTAATGTATATAGCTTATCAGTATTACTAATTGTGAGAAAATACGATTTTTTTTGATCTTTGCGATCTAGATAAAATCTTACTAATAGTAAGGAGGTGAAAATGAAAAAACCTGCTAAGAGTGAGCAGGTTTAAACAGTGTTATCTTATGTAATTGTTTGTTTTATATAAGATAACATTGGTTATTTATCCATATGTAGAACAGTACGGATAGATTTACCTGCGTGCATTAAATCGAACGCTGCGTTTACATCAGCAAGACCCATTGTGTGAGTGATGAAGTCATCAAGAGCGAACTCACCTTGCATGTAACGGTCAACGATACCTGGAAGTTCAGTGCGACCTTTAACGCCACCGAATGCAGAGCCACGCCATACACGACCAGTCACAAGTTGGAACGGACGAGTTGAGATCTCTTGGCCAGCACCAGCAACACCGATGATGATTGATTCACCCCAACCTTTATGACAACACTCAAGTGCAGCACGCATAACGTTTACGTTACCGATACACTCAAAAGAGTAATCCACGCCGCCGTCAGTCATTTCAACAATCACTTCTTGAATTGGCTTGTCGAAATTTGTTGGGTTGATGCAATCAGTCGCACCTAATTTTTTAGCAAGTTCGTATTTGCTTTCGTTCAAGTCAACACCGATGATGCGGCTTGCACCTGCCATTTTCGCGCCGATGATAGCTGAAAGACCAATACCGCCAAGACCGAATACAGCAACTGTGTCGCCTTTTTCAACTTTGGCCGTATTAAGAACCGCACCCATACCAGTAGTTACGCCACAACCTAGAAGACAAACTTCTTCAAGCGGTGCTTCTTTAGATACTTTTGCTAAAGAGATTTCAGGAAGTACTGTGAATTCAGAGAACGTAGAGCAGCCCATGTAATGGAAGATAGTCTCACCATTAATAGAGAAACGACTTGTTCCATCAGGCATAAGACCTTGACCTTGGGTTTCACGAACGGCTTGGCAAAGGTTAGTTTTGCCAGATTTACAGAATTTACACTCACCACATTCAGCAGTGTAAAGAGGGATAACATGGTCGCCAACTTCAACGCTTGTTACGCCTTCACCAATCATCTCAACAATACCGCCACCTTCGTGACCTAAGATAGATGGGAAGATACCTTCTGGATCATCACCAGATAGAGTGAATAAATCAGTGTGACAAACACCAGTTGCAACGATACGAACTAAAACTTCACCTGCTTTAGGAAGTTGAACATCTACTTCTTCCATTTTAAGAGGTTCGCCAGCAGCCCAAGCTACCATTGCTTTAGATTTAATTGATGTTTGACCAGGTTTAATATCAAGAGCCATTGGTTTTTCCTTTTAATATATTTAGATAAGCAGCCAACTAAAGCCTAGTTGAAATTTTCTTTTCTGCTGTCTCGTTTTAATGTGGCTAGTATAGGTGTTTCATAAGAATTGATAATCCCCTTAAAATGAAAATGATTTTTACGTAACTGTAATAATAAGGGGTATTTTGATATCGAACTGATTAAAATATGTGTTTAGTAGCTCTAAAATTAAAAGGGAGGAGGCAATAAAAAATGAAGATTATGTCAGGAAAGTTAAACTTAATTCAGTTATGATGTGCACTTCTGGTAGGGATTTGCAGTTGTTATGTATCATTTTAGTCATAAAATTTGGATACCATTTGTTACTGTATTTGCATTTTTTATTGCAAGTCTTTTACTTACGTCTCAGTTAAGCTCTTCTCTTAGAACAAATAATCCTTTTTCAGTCAGCGAAGTTACCTCTGGTTGCCCTCAACAAGATCATTCTGTTTCAGGAAAATATGAACTAGATAAGCATCATTGTTGTGCTTCAATGTGTTTATTGAAAGTGCCTTGCGGGCAATCTATTTCGGTAGGTCTTACTATTTTAGCTACTAGGTCTTTAATTTTAGAAGACAGAGTTGATAAAGCTATTGTACGAAGTAAGACATTATTCCGCCCTCCCATCGTTTAATTTCTAATCATTACAATTACGTGTTTTGTACACGACCAAATCGTTCAATTTAGCAGGTTATATGTTTATTCACTTAACGCTGACTAAAGGTATAACTGTATATATTTAGGAATTATTCAAAATGAAAAAAATAGTAACGCTATTCTCTGCGCTTATGTTGGTGTTTTCAGTTCAAGCAGCTTCATTTGAAGAAGGTAAGCATTATAAGATCCTCGATGTTGAGAAATCAGAAACCCCTAAAGTAACGGAGTTTTTCTCTTTTTATTGTCCTCATTGTTATAAATTTGAAGCTATAGTAAAAAGTTTAAAGCCTGCATTACCAAAGAGCGTAAAGTTTGAAAAAATACATGTAGCGTTTATGGGTGAAATGGCAGTTCCAATGGCAAAGTCTTATGCAACTATGGTTGTTTTAGGCGTTGAAGAAACAATGGTTCCGGCTATGTTTAAGCAAATTCATGAGCTTGGTCTTCGACCAAAAAATGAAGCAGAACTACGTCAAATATTTATTGATAATGGTGTTGATGCTAAGAAGTACGATGCAACGTATAACAATTTTGTTGTGAACTCGATGCAGCGTAATTTCGATAAACAATTTGAAGCAAGTACTTTAACAGGAGTTCCTGGTGTATTAGTGAATAATAAATACATTGTTAAACCAGGAGAGATCCGTAGTTATGATGAGTACAACCAATTAGTGAATTACTTATTGACGTTATAGTGTTGAATAAGCGCTAGATATGAAAAAGCCCGCTAGATGTTATCTAACGGGCTTTGAATGAAATTTATGCAGAATAAGATGTTTGAGATAATAACGGTTTTTCAGATGATAGATTTTGCTTCTTCTGCCACTTATCAATAACTAAAGCGGCAATCATATCTCCTTCAACATTGACAGCGGTACGGAAAGTATCAAGCGGACGTTCAATTATTAATAAAATCGCGATGGCTTCTAGTGGGATCCCTGCGGCTAAAAGTACCAATTGCATACCAGACATAGATCCTGATGGCATTCCAGGAGCACCAACAGAAGATACCATTGCCATAATGAAGATCATTACTAATCCTGATGTAGTTAAATCCACCCCAAAAAGTTGAGCTAAAAATATTGCAGCGACCCCTTCAAATAATGCGGTTCCGTCCATATTCATTACAGCGCCAAGAGGTAAAACCATACTGCTTGTACTTTGCGATACACCTAATTTTTCTTCTACGCTTTGCATTGCTAATGGTAAAGTCGCAGAGCTAGATGATGTAGCAAAGGCCATCGCCATAGGAGCGGAGATTGCTTTAAATAAGGTTGTATATTTAATGCCTGTTGCTACTTTTGCAATCGTTGGTAAAACAATAGCACCATGAATTAAAGTAAGAACAAAAACCAGTAGAGAAAAAAGGGCTAATTGTTCAAATAAAGACTCACCACCACGGACACTAAAATCAAAAATAATGGCAAATACAGCGAGTGGAGATAAGCGAATTATCCAACCGACGATAGTATTAATACTTTGATTTAATCCACTTAATACATCAAAAATAGGGTGCTTTTCTGGTAATGATGAAAGTAATGCCAAGCCTAACATAAACGAAAAAACAACAATGGCGAGTAGATTTCCATTAGTTAATGCAGCCACAGGATTAACTAATGCCATATTTAAAAGTTTACCGGCAATTGCTGCACCATCAGCAGCTTCGCTGCTAATTAACTGAACATTATCGGCAATTGGTGAAAACTCAGTTAATGGTTGCCATGCTGGTAATAGCAATGAAGCCCCCAAACCAAGTGATATTGCTAATAACGTAGTAAAACTGTAAAAAAGTAATGTATTACGACCAACTTGTTTTAAGCGAGTGATTGAACCTATACTAGTGATCCCTTGCAGTAAAGAGAACATTACAACTAAACCAACCACCATTTTTAGCAAGCCAATATAAGTGACTTTTCCTAGCATTAATAATTGATACCAGTTTGTTTGGGTTACGTCAGTTGTTGGTGAAATAAATAGTGCAAAAAACCATGCAAGTAATGCAGCCAGTAGCAATTGCAAGGGTAAAGATTGACGAAGTTTGGTCAACATAATAATAGTTTCCAGTGATTTGGATAGGGGGCTTTTATACGTTTATTGAAGGACTTTTCCTTTAATAAACATATGTACCTTTAAAAATAAAGCCCGTTTGAAATGAATCTAACGGGCTTTACATTTAGTTAATGATCGTTAAGTTTTAAATGTTGAAACTTATTTATCCATATGTAGAACAGTACGGATAGATTTACCTTCGTGCATTAAATCGAACGCTGCGTTTACATCCGCAAGACCCATTGTGTGAGTGATGAAGTCATCAAGAGCAAACTCACCTTGCATGTAACGGTCAACGATGCCTGGAAGCTCTGTACGACCTTTAACACCACCGAATGCAGAGCCACGCCATACACGACCAGTCACAAGTTGGAATGGACGAGTTGAGATCTCTTGGCCAGCACCAGCAACACCGATGATGATTGATTCACCCCAACCTTTATGACAACACTCAAGTGCAGCACGCATAACGTTTACGTTACCGATACACTCAAAAGAGTAATCCACGCCGCCGTCAGTCATTTCAACAATCACTTCTTGAATTGGCTTGTCGAAATTTGTTGGGTTGATGCAATCAGTCGCACCTAATTTTTTAGCAAGTTCGTATTTGCTTTCGTTCAAGTCAACACCGATGATGCGGCTTGCACCTGCCATTTTCGCGCCGATGATAGCTGAAAGACCAATACCGCCAAGACCGAATACAGCAACTGTGTCGCCTTTTTCAACTTTGGCCGTATTAAGAACCGCACCCATACCAGTAGTTACGCCACAACCTAGAAGACAAACTTCTTCAAGCGGTGCTTCTTTAGATACTTTTGCTAAAGAGATTTCAGGAAGTACTGTGAATTCAGAGAACGTAGAGCAGCCCATGTAATGGAAGATAGTCTCACCATTAATAGAGAAACGACTTGTTCCATCAGGCATAAGACCTTGACCTTGAGTTTCACGAACGGCTTGGCAAAGGTTAGTTTTGCCAGATTTACAGAATTTACACTCACCACATTCAGCAGTGTAAAGAGGGATAACATGGTCACCAACTTCAACGCTTGTTACGCCTTCACCAATCATCTCAACAATACCGCCACCTTCGTGACCTAAGATAGATGGGAAGATACCTTCTGGATCATCACCAGATAGAGTGAATAAATCAGTGTGACAAACACCAGTTGCAACGATACGAACTAAAACTTCGCCCGCTTTAGGAAGTTGTACATCTACTTCTTCCATTTTAAGAGGTTCGCCAGCAGCCCAAGCTACCATTGCTTTAGATTTAATTGATGTGTGACCAGGTTTAATATCAAGAGCCATTGGATTTTCCTTATTGGAATAATTTAATTGACGACATTAATAAACTATTTAATTTTAAGTTTGCACTATGTTTCTGTGCTCGTCGTCTTGTTGGGTGCCATTATAAATATTTCTCATCAATTGATAATACGGTAGAATAGTAAATAATTTTTACGGATATGTAATAATAATTGTGGGGAATAATCTGTGATTGATTGGGAAGGGGTCACTGAATTTGTTGCTGTTACTGAAGCGCAAA
Organism: Aliivibrio wodanis; assembly: GCA_000953695.1. Taxonomy (GTDB): domain Bacteria; phylum Pseudomonadota; class Gammaproteobacteria; order Enterobacterales; family Vibrionaceae; genus Aliivibrio; species Aliivibrio wodanis. The sequence continues at coordinate 751,842 of LN554846.1, forward strand.
GCTTTACAGGAGCAGCTCGAACTCTTGATACATCAGTAGCTCAAATTAGCCGTAAAGTTGCGGCATTAGAAGATCGTCTTTCAATAAAATTATTGATTAGAACAACCAGAAAGGTATCGGTAACTGAAGCGGGTCAAACTTATTACCAACACTGCCGTCATTTGGTTGAAGGGTTAAAGCAAGCAGATAGAGCGATCACTGAGCTTAACGCAACGCCTCAAGGTCGTTTAAAGATCACTTCGTCAGTGACTTATGGTGAGCAGTTAATCGCGCCATTACTCAGTGAGTTTATGCTGATGTATCCACAGCTTGAACTTGAATTAATTTTATCAAACCAAACGTTAGATCTCGTTGAACAAGATTTTGACCTCGCTATTCGATTGGGCCGATTAACCGATTCAACCATGATGGCAAAGCGTTTATCAAGCAGACAAGTTCGAGTATGCGCCTCTCCTAGTTATATTGAAAAACATGGTGAGCCTCATACCTTATCTGAACTGTCGCAACACAATTGCTTGGTTGGTAGCTTACCTATTTGGCGCTTTATCGAAAATAAAAAAGAGAAAAGCGTAAGAGTGAAAGGGTCCGTTCACTGTAATAGCGGTGCTGCTTTAACGAATGCGGCATTAAAGGGTTTAGGTATTGTTCAACTGCCTGATTTTTATGTTCAAGAGTCGATGGATAAAGGTGAGCTTGTAGAGATACTAGTACCTTATCGTGAACCCAAAGAAGGGATTTGGGCGGTATATCCAAATAACCGCCACCTTTCCACTAAGGTACGTTTACTCGTTGAGTTTCTAGCACAAGAGTTAGCTGAATAAATGAGTGTTGAAAAAGAAAATAAAAATGCGAACTTCTATATGCAACGAGCAATGGAACTGGCTGCGATTGCTGAAGAAGAAGGTGAAGTTCCAGTTGGTGCTGTGATTGTCTTAGATGGTGAAATTATCGGAGAAGGGTGGAACCGTTCTATTGGTTCTCATGATGCAACGGCTCATGCTGAGATGATGGCAATTAAGCAAGCAGGACAGAAGGTAGAAAACTACCGACTTATTGATGCTACCTTATACGTTACTCTTGAACCTTGCCCTATGTGTGCCGGTGCTATTGTCCATAGTAGAATTAAAAAAGTTATTTTTAGTGCTTCTGACATGAAGACTGGGGCGTCAGGCAGTGTAATTAATTTATTTACCTCAGCCACCGCATTTCATTTTGTAGAGTGTGAATCTGGAGTGATGGAAGAAGAGTGTAGAGCACAGCTACAAGCTTTTTTTAAACGCAGACGTAAAGAGAAAAAAGAAGAGCGAAAACAGCAAAGAACAGAAGAGTTGAAGAATAAATAGGTAATTTATCTTAAATGAAAAAGGCAAATTGAACGTCAATTTGCCTTTTTTAATGCGTGTTAATAAAAATTAGGAGAGGAGATATTAACGACAAGAGAATGCTTCGCCTTCATCAAACAGTGATAGTGAATAAAGACGTTGGCGATGAAGTACTTTCTTATGATTATTTAATAACTTACGTCGGCGTTGAGTACTTCCTTTTAAAGACGTTTGTGCTTTAATTTTTCTTCTATTAGAGAGCATAAACTCCCCCTTTTGGTTTAATAAATAAAAAATAAGGCTAAGATATTTAGCCTTATTTCGAATAATACGATGAGCGAATTCATCTAGAATATGGGCTCATTGTTACGATTATATGAACCTACTTAATGGTGGTCTCTGAAACTGCATTGCTAGTGGTAGAAGTAGCAGACGATAAAGGGACATCAATAACCTGTAAGTCCTCAATAGTTGTATCTTCTAGCTTAAGTTTATTGGCTTGCTCTTGCTCATAGCCAATAATACTTTGGTAATAACGACGAATATTTTCTACATATCCTTGAGCCTCATCACCACGAGCAAAACCATAGCGAAGGTATTTGTAATAACGTTGCTGACGTAGTAGGGGAAGGTTATCTTTTACATCTGTCCATGAGTCCGGATCACCCCCTAAACGTTTAGTTAAACGGCGGGCGTCCATCATATGGCCAAAACCAATGTTATAAGAGGCTAGAGCAAACCAAATTTTTTCATGCTCGGTGATTGAATCTGGCACTCGTTTTACAATTCGGCGTAAATATTCAGCACCACCACGGATGCTTTGTTCTGGACTGAGACGATTTTTTACACCAACAGATTGAGCTGTAGGAAGCGTTAGCATCATCATGCCCCGTACTCCAGTAGGAGATTTTGCTAATGGGTTCCAGTGAGACTCTTGATAAGAGAGTGCTGCTAGAAAACGCCAATCAAAATCTCCTGCGTATTTTTTAAATAGAGGTTCCCACTTTGGTAGTTTACTTTCTAGAGCTCGAATAAAAGCACGAGTATCGACATAATCAAACGATTCAACATGGCCAAAATATTTCTCTTCTAAAAGCGCTAACTGGCCACTTTCTTTTAGTTCACCAAAAAACTCAATTAATAACGCTTGTAAGCTATCATCTTCTGTTTTTTGTAAGAACCACGCGACAGGTTGATCTTCGGTTAACTCAAAAGCAACTGCTAGTTCAGGGTGAATACGTTGCGTGAGTGATAATTCAACAGAGTCAGCTAGCGTGTAGTGAACTTCTCCATTTGCTACTTTTTTCAATAACTCACTAACGTCTGTATCGGCTTCGGTATGCCACTCAAGTTTAGGGTGTTTCTCTTTTAGTTTAGTGAGTGTACCTTCAAAACTTGAATCTTTAACGATAGTTACATTTTCATCAAGTTCAGTGAGATTTTTGATATTGCGAGGGCGCCAACTTCCTTTTTTATAAACGACTTGTTGGCTAACGTAGTAATAGACAGGGCCAGGATTAAATTGGGAAAGTCGCTCAGGGGTTATTGTCATATTTGCAGCAATAAGGTCAACCTCATTGCGAGAAAGGGCTGGAAATAATCCTGAATAAGTATAGGCAGGGGTTATCTCTAATTTAACTTCTAATTTTTCAGCAAACGCTTTGGCTAAATCATAATCGAGTCCAGTTGGACCATCTGAACCAATATAATAAGAAAGTTGATTGTTTAATGTGCTGACTCGTAATGTGCCACGTTCTCTGATTTGCTCTAATTTAGTTTTAGGTTCAGATTCTACTTGGCAACCAGTTAAGGCAAACATCAATGTAGAAATAACTAAACAAGATTGTAAAAGACGGTGATATTGAATGTGGCTCAAGTCGGAATGCTCTTTTTATTATTTGAAGCGTAGTTATATCAAATGGGGTAAAAAGAGGCAAAAGGGCGGTAACAAATTACAACAATAATTAGAGTTTGAGACAGTTTATTTTTATCTTTGATGTTTTTTTGCCCAAAAATGTCAAATTAGAAGAGGATTTTCCCTTTTTTTAAAAAAAATACGCAAACGGTTGCTTTTGCTGTTACTTCACATAACAAAATCCTTTATAATGCGCTCGCAATAGCAGAGGTAACATCGGCATAGTTGCTATGTAATATAGGTGATTAATTGAGTTAATTACTTATAAAGTCATGAAACTATTCCAATATTACCTTTAATTCATTGCCAAAGAGACCTAAGTACATGAGAATTTTGCGTGGTTCACCTGCTTTATCTGAATTTCGTGTTAACAAGCTACTTGAGCTTTGTTGCGAGCTAAATTTACCTGTCACTGGTATTTATGCTGAATTTACCCATTTTGCTGATGTAACGGCAGACCTTGATGCGTCTGAGGTTGCGAAGTTAGAAAAATTACTGACTTACGGTCCAACAATTGAAGAACATAAGCCTGAGGGTTTATTGCTTCTTTCTGCTCCTCGTCCAGGTACCATCTCTCCTTGGTCTTCAAAATCAACTGATATCGCTCATAATTGTGGTTTAGCTAAAATTGCACGTTTAGAGCGCGGTATTGCTTATTATATAGAAACCTCTGAAACACTATCGGAACTTCAATTAGTTGAACTAAAAGCAATTCTTCATGATCGCATGATGGAAGTTGTCTTTACTGATTTTGATTCAGCTGCTGCATTATTTACCGTTGCTGAACCAGCACCGTATGCAGAAGTTGATCTACTTGTCGGTGGTCGTAAAGCGCTAGAAAACGCAAACGTTACCCTAGGTCTTGCACTGGCTGAAGATGAGATTGACTACCTACTAGAAAGCTTTACTGAAAAATTAGGTCGAAATCCAACTGATATCGAATTAATGATGTTTGCACAAGCGAACTCTGAACACTGTCGTCATAAAATCTTTAATGCAGATTGGACTATCGATGGAGTTAAACAAGATAAATCATTATTCAAAATGATTAAAAACACCTTCGAAGTAACTCCTGAAAACGTTTTATCTGCTTATAAAGATAACGCCGCAGTAATGACAGGTTCTACTGTTGGTCGTTTCTTCCCTGATCCAGAAACTCGTCAATATAACTACCATCAAGAAAAAACACACATCTTGATGAAAGTAGAAACGCATAACCACCCAACCGCTATCTCTCCTTGGCCGGGTGCGTCAACAGGTTCTGGCGGTGAAATCCGTGATGAAGGCGCAACTGGCATCGGTGGTAAACCAAAAGCAGGCTTGGTTGCCTTCTCAGTATCTAACCTTAAAATCCCTAATTTTGTGCAACCGTGGGAAACTGATTTTGGTAAGCCAAGTCGTATCGTAACCGCGCTTGATATTATGCTTGAAGGCCCTCTAGGTGGCGCAGCATTTAACAATGAATTTGGTCGCCCAAACCTATTAGGTTATTTCCGTACATACGAAGAAAAAGTAAATTCACACAATGGTGAAGAAGTACGTGGTTACCACAAGCCAATTATGCTTGCTGGTGGTTTAGGTAATATTCGTGATGATCATGTTCAGAAAAAAGAGATCCCAGTTGGCGCAAGCTTAATCGTACTTGGTGGTCCAGCAATGAACATCGGTCTTGGTGGTGGTGCGGCATCTTCAATGGATTCTGGTTCTTCTTCTGAAGATCTTGATTTTGCTTCAGTACAACGTGAAAACCCAGAAATGGAGCGTCGTTGTCAGGAAGTTATCGACCGTTGTTGGCAGCTTGGTGATGCAAACCCAATTGCATTTATCCATGATGTAGGTGCCGGCGGTATTTCAAACGCATTACCTGAGCTTGTTGATGATGGTGAACGTGGCGGTATCTTTAACTTACGTGATGTTCCAAATGATGAGCCGGGCATGAGCCCACTTGAAATTTGGTGTAATGAATCTCAAGAACGTTATGTAATGGCGGTTGCGGATAAAGATTTAGCAACATTTGAAGCGATTTGTAAGCGTGAACGTGCACCATATGCGGTCGTTGGTAAAGCAACTGAAGAGCGTGATTTGAAATTAGAAGATTCTCATTTCGACAATACGCCAATTGATATGCCAATGGACATCCTTTTAGGTAAAACGCCTAAGATGCACCGTGATGCTAAGACACTAAAAGCAAATAACTCGGCGCTTGATTGCTCAGGCATTGAGATGAACGAGGCGATTGAGCGTGTTCTTCGTTTGCCAACGGTTGCAGAGAAAACATTCTTGATCACGATTGGTGACCGTTCAGTTACCGGCCTTGTTGCTCGTGATCAAATGGTAGGTCCATGGCAGGTTCCTGTAGCAAACTGTGCAGTAACAGCAGCAAGTTATGATACTTACCACGGTGAAGCGATGTCTCTTGGTGAGCGTACTCCGGTTGCTCTATTAGACTTTGGAGCATCAGCTCGTTTAGCGGTTGGTGAAGCTATTACCAATATTGCAGCAACAAATATTGGCGATATTAAGAATATTAAATTATCGGCAAACTGGATGTCTCCGGCGGGTCACCCTGGTGAAGATGCCGGTCTTTACGAAGCGGTTAAAGCGGTAGGTGAAGAGCTTTGTCCTGCACTTGGTCTAACTATCCCTGTGGGTAAAGACTCAATGTCGATGAAGACGAAGTGGGAAGAGAACGGCGAGCAGAAAGAAGTTACTTCTCCTCTTTCTCTTGTGATTACCGCTTTTGCACGTATTGAAGATGTTCGCAAGACTGTAACTCCACAATTACGCACTGATAAAGGTGAAACATCACTAGTTCTTATTGACCTTGGTAACGGTAAAAACCGTATGGGTGCAACAGCCCTTGCTCAGGTTTATAAGCAATTGGGTGATAAACCAGCGGATGTTGATAATGCAGCACAGCTAAAAGGTTTCTACGAAGGCGTTCAAACTTTAGTAGCAAACGATCAAGTAGTGGCTTACCACGATAAAGGCGATGGCGGTTTATTCGTAACGCTTGCTGAAATGGCATTTGCTGGTCACTGTGGTGTTAGTGCAAACATTGAAGCCTTAGGTGAAGATACGTTAGCGGCACTATTTAACGAAGAGTTAGGTGCGGTAATCCAGGTTCGCAATGACGATTTAGATTCGGTGTTGTCAACATTAGCTGCGAATGAGCTAGGTGACTGCTCACACGTAATTGGCTCTGTTGAAGCGTCTGATGAAGTGGTTATTAAGTCTGGTGAGCAAGTTATAGTAGAACGTAACCGTACTGAATTACGTACTATCTGGGCTGAAACTACGCATAAAATGCAAGGTTTACGTGATAACCCTGTATGTGCAGACCAAGAACACGAAGCGAAGAAAGACAACTCAGACCTAGGCCTAAACGTTAGCCTAAGCTTTGATGTAAACGAAGATATTGCAGCTCCAATTATTGAAGCGGCAATGATCAACAAAGGCGCTAAGCCTAAAATGGCAATTCTACGTGAGCAAGGTGTTAACTCTCACGTTGAAATGGCTGCAGCATTTGACCGCGCAGGTTTCGAAGCGACTGATATTCACATGAGTGATATCCTAACGGGTCAAGCGGTACTAGAAGAGTACAACGGTCTTGTGGCATGTGGTGGCTTCTCTTACGGTGACGTACTAGGCGCTGGTGAAGGTTGGGCTAAATCAGTTCTGTTTAACGACTCTACGCGTGACCAATTTGAAAATTTCTTCAAGCGTGAAGATACGTTCTCTCTAGGTGTATGTAATGGTTGTCAGATGTTATCTAACCTACGTGAACTTATCCCTGGTGCAGAGTATTGGCCACGTTTCGTTCGTAACGAATCAGAGCGTTTTGAAGCGCGTTTCAGCCTAGTTGAAGTTCAGAAGTCTGATTCTGTATTTTTCAATGGGATGGAAGGTTCTCGTATGCCTATCGCGGTTTCTCACGGTGAAGGCCGCGTAGAAGTTCGTGATAACGACCACCTAAACGCGATTGAAAACTCAGGTACTGTTGCTCTACGTTACGTTGATAACAACGGTAATCAAACGCAGCAATACCCAAATAACCCGAACGGTTCGCCAAACGCTATCACAGGTTTAACAACAACGGACGGTCGTGTAACGATCATGATGCCTCACCCAGAGCGTGTATTCCGTACGGTTGCTAACTCTTGGGCTCCTGAGACTTGGGGCGAAAATGGTGCTTGGATGCGTATGTTCCAAAATGCCCGTAAAAATATCGGCTAATTAGATGGGCGGGTTAATGATAAAAAAGTATTTTCAGGATGAATAAAAAATTGTGATAAGTATTAAAATTTTTATCAAAGCGCTTTTCTATAATCAAAGCACTGTTCTATAATAAATAAAAGAGTTGGGTAAAGACGGCTCTTTTAAAAAAAACCGCTGAAGCTTAGGCTTCAGCGGTTTTTTTGTTAGAATAGCGTTTTATTTTTATCTGTTGGAAGAAACAATGAAAAATACGCACGTTACGATTGGTTTGAGCAACCCGAAAAGCCCAACGAATGTCGGTGCAGTGATGCGTGCTGCAGGGTGCTATCAAGTTGATGCTGTTCGTTATACTGGCGAACGATATGATCGCGCTGCAAAGTTTCAAACGGATACCAAGAAAGTGGCGAATAAAATCCCATTAACTAGTGTTGAATCTTTATTGGATGATTTACCCGATGATTTAGAAATCGTCTGTGTAGAGCTTGCTGAAGGAGCAACACCGTTACCTAGATTTAAGCACCCAGAAAAAGCCTTGTATGTGTTTGGTCCTGAAGATGGCTCGATCACACAGCAAGTCGCTGATTGTGCTGATCATGTAGTTTATGTTCCAACGGTAGGTTGCATGAACTTAGCCGCTACGGTGAATGTTCTTTTATATGATCGCTTAGCTAAATCTGAAGAGATGGACGAGAGCGAAGAACTTATTCGCAGTAGTCGAGATAATCGCAATCATTTAGTGGTAAAAAAGTAAGATCAATATCTCCTTTAAAGCCTGAGTAGATTGACATCTTTTTGGTGCATTTTTGGCTAGATGTGTTCTAATAGCGGGCATTAAAGGGAATGTAGTTATTGTACTGCAGTTATAGATGGATTTTTTAGTAATGATCTATCCCTTAACTATCGAATTCTAGGAAATAAAAATGGCAAAATTTGATTACCGTATTGTAGAAAAACGTAACGCTTGGGCTGCTGAAATTACGCGCCAAGTAACTTCTCGCAGAACGGTTGTATCTAAGCGTCAGCTTGGTTTTGAAAGCGAAGCAGAAGCAGTTGAATGGGCTCAAAAAGAGCTTGTTGAATTTGCAAAAACTCAAGCTGTACGTAATGATCGTAAGTCTGAGCAACGCACTGAAAAAGAAGAAATGATTGCTCGTAAAAAAGAGAAATCAGCAGCACAAAAAGCGGAATATGAAGCCGCTCGTGATGCAGCAAACGATGAAGACGAATACGATTACGACGAAGAGTAATTCGTTATCACAGTAATGTGAGATAAAAATAGATACCATGAAATGGCAGTTATTCGTAACTGCCATTTTTTATATTCTCAATAAAGTAAATTCATCTCATGATAGAAAAAGAAGCATTGTTAGAGTCAATCATTCAAGAGTTGCGCCAAGTCCACCAAATGGCAGTAGAAGCCACGCAGCGAGCGATTGATCAAGCAACAGATAAAGAAGCGATTGCACGTAGTAAGTATGAAACCTTTGGCTTAGAAGCCTCTTATTTAGCGCATGGACAAGCACTACGAGTTGCTGAGTGTGAGGCTGATATTCTTGCTTATCGTAAATTACCGCGTTTAGAATATAGCGAAGAGAGTGCGATTAACCAATGCGCTTTAGTGACGCTTGTAAATCAAGATGATATCGAGAGTATATTTTTTATCGGCCCGTCAGCGGGTGGAGTAAAAGTAACTCATAACAAGATGACATTTTCACTAATAACGCCGTCAGCTCCACTAGGAAAAGCCATGATAGGGCAGCAACTTGGTGATGAATTTGAATTGAATTTAGCTGGCAAGAAGCAGCAATATGAAATTATAGACGTGCAGTAATAATAGATAATTCGTTATAAAATAAGAGAGGCGAACCTCTCTTATTAATAAGTCATGCTAGTAAAAAATACTAAAGTGTAGATGTCGTGATTTGACCGTTAGTTAATTGGTCAGTATCCGCTTCGATAATTTCATCGATATACGTTTCAACTGTTTGACCAACCATTTCATCGTCTTCGGTAAAGTAAGCAAGATGGAAAACAGCATCACCTTCATTAACTAAAGGTAAGGTTTGTTGACCAATAACGATGCCGCCTTTATGAGCTCGAAGTTCGATTTCACTATGACCTAATGGTGCGCTGATATAAGCCAAAACTTGACCTTTCTCAACTTGCTCACCCAGAGTAACAACAGTACGTAAGATACCGTCGCTTTCTGCACGTAACCAACTTGTTGACTTAGCAATGACAGCTTCAGGCAGGCGTTTTCTGCTTGCTTTTAGCATGCCAATGGCTTGCATTACACGTTGTACCCCCACATATCCCGCATTAATTGCGATAGGTTCAAAGCGTAATGCTTCACCTGCTTCATAAGTTAATACCGGGATATTACATTTCTCAGCTTCACTACGAAGAGAACCATCCCTTAATGGCGAATCCACAATCACTGGCGTGCCGAAAGCGTGTGCAATTCGTAACGTTTCAGGGTTGCTTAGATCCGCTCTAAGTTGAGGTAAATTCGTTCTGTGAATAGCCCCAGTATGTAGGTCGACAATATAATCACAACGCTTTGCTATTTGGGTGAAAAAGGTATGTGCCATACGAGATGCCAACGACCCTTTTTCAGAACCAGGGAAGCAACGATTTAAATCGCGACGATCAGGAAGATAGCGTGATTTATGAATGAATCCGAAAACGTTAACGATAGGGACTGCAATAAGAGTCCCTTTCAATGTTTTTGGATCAACGTTGTTGATCAGTTGTCGAACAATTTCAACCCCATTGAGCTCATCACCATGAATGGCCGCATTGACCATCAAGATTGGGCCAGCATGCTGACCATTAATGATTTCTACAGGGATAGATAAAGGTGAGTGGGTATAAAGCTTTGCGGCTTCAATCTCAATAACCTTTCTTTCACCAGGTGCAACCGAGTGCGTTAATATTTCAAACGCTTGATTTTTTTTAGCCTTTGCCACGAGTTTTAGTCCCTTTTGTCGCTGCATTTTTCTCAATAAAATCAATGATTAGGCCAGCAACGTCTTTGCCTGTTGCTTTTTCAATGCCTTCTAAGCCCGGAGATGAGTTCACTTCCATAACTAGTGGACCACGCTCAGAGCGAAGTAAATCTACACCCGCTACATTTAGCCCCATGATATTTGCTGCAGCTACTGCTGTCTTACGCTCTTCTGGAGTTAATTTAACGAGTGACGCTGAACCACCACGGTGTAGATTAGAACGGAATTCACCTTCTGCACCTTGACGTTTCATTGCTGCTATTACTTTGCCACCAATAACGAAACAACGGATATCTGCACCGCCAGCTTCTTTGATGAACTCTTGAACCATGATGTTCGCTTTTAAGCCCATGAATGCTTCAACAACACTTTCTGCTGCTTTACGCGTTTCTGCAAGAACAACACCAATACCTTGAGTGCCTTCTAATAGCTTGATCACAACTGGCGCGCCGCCAACCATGTCTAATAAATCTTTTACATCATCAGGTTTACTTGCAAAACCTGTGATAGGCATACCAATGCCTTTGCGAGAAAGCAGTTGCATTGAACGTAACTTATCGCGAGAACGAGTTATCGCAACAGATTCATTCACTGGGTATACATTCATCATTTCAAATTGACGTAATACGGCAGTACCATAAAAAGTGACTGAGGCGCCAATTCGAGGAATAATTGCATCGTAATTAATCAGTTCTTCACCTTTAAAATGAATTTGAGGTTTTTCTGAATTGATATTCATATAACAACGTAATGCATCAATGACTTTTACTTCATGGCCACGACTTTCCGCAGCTTCAATTAAACGGCGAGTAGAGTAAAGGTCTTGGTTACGCGATAAAATACCGATTTTCATTATAAATTTTCCTCAAAATCAACTAGGTAAGACGATGATGGATCAACAACAATACGATCTTGCATTGATGTTCTGCCAAGTAACATACGAAACACCATTGTTTCTCGGTTACTTAATGTTATTTGTATTGGCCACTCTTGACCTGCTAGTCGGATCATTGTTTTGATGACGTAGCGCATTTCTTCTTGTCCGCTTGAGCTTTTTACTATTCGCTGATCAAAAATTTTGGCTTCGCATATTTGTACGAAATCATTATTTCTTTTTTCTGGATGGATCCAGAAGCGAACCCAAGCTTCACTATCCTTTGTGAAGGGCTCTATTTTAAATGCGTGTAAACAAGAAGTTTTGGCGCCAGTATCAACTTTTGCCTTAATTAATTTAATACCAAGCTCAGGAAGGCTAAGAGATTCTCGCCATCCAACCATGATTTTATTTGTCATTAATTTTTCTCAAATAGAAAAAAACTACAGAGAGTACAATAAATACTGACTGCAGATATCTAACCCATTTGGCTACCATCTAGTTGTCTGAGCTGTAAACTCAGTAGTCTGGAGTTTGGTGGAGTACGTAGAGAGGTGTTATAGGATATGTACACCGTGACTCAATAGCGCGAATTTATCAGCAGTTTTAATTTTCGTCAAATAAAATATTCATTATAATTTAGTCGCTTTAGCTATTAGTTTTTTTAATGCGGTTTAGTTGTGAATAGAATAAACGCTTCTGTTAATACTGTTTAAAAAAAGAGCGCTATATTTAAGGTAATTTTGAAAATTAATGAATAGATATAATGCTGTATTTCTATTTTAAAATAGCAGAACTCGCTATTATTTTATTTTTAATAGAAATAATTAAATGACATTTTGATTTAAAACTGGTGTTTAATTATTAGTGAAGTTATCATGCCTGCATTGTACTAGTGTGGTGATACAGAGAATGACTGATAACAGAGAAAGTTTTAGTTCACGTATAGGTTTTATATTAGCGGCGGCAGGCGCGGCTGTTGGGTTAGGTAATATTTGGGGATTCCCAACTCAAGCTGCTAGCAATGGTGGTGGAGCTTTCTTATTGGTTTACCTTATCATGATCCTTGTGGTGGCCTTTCCCATGCTTGTTGTTGAAATGGCGATTGGTCGTCATGGCCAAGCGAACCCAGTCGATAGTATGCGTTCATTGACTTCTAACCCAATAGGTAAGCGTGTAGGAGCTTTTGTTGGCTGGATTGGTTTGAGTGTCCCTAGTGCTGTGTTGATGTTCTACAGCATTGTTGGCGGATGGTTAATCTGTTTCTTGTTTGGCGCAATGGCAAATTTAGTTGGATTACATGATCTTGCTGAATGGTTTAAAGGCTTTAGTATTGAGCGTAATTTACTGGGTACGATAATCTTTTATGTATTAACTATTCTAATCGTACAAGGTGGAATTAAAGACGGTATTGAGAAATGGTCAACTCGTTTAATGCCTGCTTTGTTTGTTTTATTTGGCTTATTGTTTGTTTATATCATGATGCAACAAGGTGCGGTTGAAGGATTAAAGCATTATCTTATCCCTGATTTTGAAAAGGTAATGGATAAAAAATTGATATTGGCAGCGATGGGACAGGGCTTTTTCTCGTTAACCATAGGTGGCTGTTCAATGCTTATCTATGGTTCATATTTAAGTAAGAAAGAAAACCTCCCTAAGATGGCAATGAACGTTACTTTAGTGGATACAGCAGTGGCATTTATTGCTGGATTAGTGGTAATGCCTGCAATGTTTGTTGCAATGGAGAAGGGCGTTCAAATCTATGCTGAAGATGGTTCATTAATCAGTTCTGATACCTTGGTATTTACTGTGTTACCAATGATGTTTGATAGCTTAGGGCTATTTGGTGATCTATTTGCGATTGTTTTCTTCTTATTATTAACGATTGCAGCATTAACGTCTTCAATCTCAATGCTTGAGTGTTCAGTTTCTTTAGTGAGTGAGCGATTCAAAACCAAAAGAACGCCAACAAGTTGGATTTTAGGTGCTCTGATTGCTGTGTTCAGCGTGATAATTGTATTTAATTTTGGTGAATTATTTGGCTTAGTTGCAATGATTGCGACTCAGTACTTACAACCTGTCGCTGCGTTGCTGTTCTGTGTATTTGGAGGCTGGGTGTGGAGTCGTCATTCTAAAATTAAAGAGCTTGAACAAGGTTATCCTGAATTTCAACAAGGGTTCTTTGGTAAAATTTGGCCTCTGTATGTGAAGTTTGTGTGTCCTATCTTAGTGATTACCGTTCTTTGGGCATCGTTCTAATTTAATTACAGTAAAGAAAAGGGCAGAACAATGATTACGTTGTTCTGCCCTTTTTTGTTTACTCAGTAATTAGATGTTTATCTAAATTGTTTCGCGTCTTCTAAGTAATCAAAACCGGCATCTGCTAGTTTTTTGATTAGCGCATCTTTATCTAATTCGTAGAATTTAACATAGCTATCTAGATCGCCAAACTCATCGCGGATCTTCATGTTAACTATGCTCATTAGCATAACAGGATCCATCGAAACCATCTTTTCAGGTGTCATTACTCATCCTCGAAATCAGAAATTAATAAGTTGGCAGCAGCAAACGCGGCTTTTTCACGAGTCGCTTTTGGAAGCGCTTCATCAGCGGCAATATCATTTAATGATTTTACGGCGCAAGTAATTGCTTGAGGGATGTAACCCTGATCACCACTGCCAATTAATGAATACAACTCACGAACCATCTCACAACAATCATATACTTTCATTAGACTTTCCATTTTAAAATGATAACTGTTATGAAGTTTACACTGAGCTATTTGTAATACCAAACTCAAACAAAATTAATTATGAATCTATTGATTTAGATACAAAAAAGCCAAGTCAGGAGACTTGGCTTAATCTGTATTTATGGTAATTGAAATTAACTTAATTGAGCTTTAATGTGCTCAACGATGTTTGCAATTTCTACGACTTCTTTTGTGTTTGCACGACGGTTCTTATATTCAAAGTTACCTTCGTCCATGCTGCGATCACCGATCACTACAGTATGTGGGATACCGATAAGTTCGATATCCTTGAACATAACACCTGGGCGCTCTTTACGGTCATCAAATAGAACGTCGATACCCATCGCTGTTAATTCTGCATACAGTTTTTCTGCCGCTTCTTTAACGCGATCAGATTTGTACATGTTCATCGGAACGATAGCAACAGTAAATGGTGCAAGCGCTTCTGGCCATACAATGCCGTATTCGTCATTGTTTTGCTCGATAGCTGAGGCAACAACACGTGAAACACCGATACCGTAACAACCCATCTCAAGGATAGAGTTTTTACCGTTAGCATCAAGTACGCCACAGTTCATTGCTTCTGAGTAGGCTGTACCTAATTGGAAGATGTGACCGACTTCGATACCGCGTTTCAGTTGTAGAGTACCTTGACCACATGGGCTTAGATCGCCTTCAACAACGTTACGTAGATCTTCAACTTGACCAAGCTGTACATCACGCTCCCAGTTCACACCAAAGAAGTGCTTACCATCGATATTTGCGCCTGTACCAAAGTCACTCATTACTGCAACAGAGCGGTCAACGATGAATGGCAGTTCTAGGCCAACAGGACCAAGAGAACCAGCTCCAGCACCGATTAGATCACGAAGTTGTGCTTCGTCAGCCATCTCTAGTGGAGATAACACTTGTGGAAGGTTTTCAGCTTTAACTTCGTTAAGCTCGTGATCACCACGGATGATAAGAGCAATGATATCAGCGTCAACGTCATCAGATGCTTTAACAAATAATGTTTTCACTGTTTTTTCAATTGCGATACCGTGTTGCTCAACCAATTCAGCAATTGTTTTTGCGTTTGGTGTATCAACCGTTGTCATCTCTTGAGTAGGAGCAGCACGTTCAGTTGTTGGTGCTAGAGCTTCTGCTTTTTCGATGTTAGCAGCGTAATCAGATTCTGTTGAGAATGCGATCAAATCTTCGCCGCTTTCTGCAAGTACGTGGAATTCTTGAGAACCACTGCCGCCGATAGCGCCTGAGTCAGCCAAGACTGGGCGGTACTCAAGACCCATACGGTCGAATGCTCTACAGTAAGCATCGTGCATTGCATCGTAAGACTTTTGTAGACCGTCTTTATCGATGTCAAAGCTGTACGCATCCATCATGCAGAATTCACGTGCACGCATTACGCCAAAGCGTGGACGACGTTCATCACGGAATTTAGTTTGGATTTGGTACAGGTTTAGTGGAAGCTGCTTGTAAGAGTTAACTTCGTTACGAACAAGGCTAGTGATAACCTCTTCTGCTGTTGGGCTAAGTACAAATGGACGAGCATGGCGGTCAGTAAAGCGAAGCAATTCAGGACCCATCTTTTCAGAACGGCCTGTCTCTTCCCAAAGCTCAAACGGTTGAACTACGGGCATCAAAGTTTCGATTGCACCTGCATTGTCGATCTCTTGACGAACGATATTTTCGACTTTACGCAATACACGTAGACCTGTCGGTAGCCAAGTATATAAACCTGAAGCTAGACGGCGGATCATACCTGCACGTAGCATGAGCTGGTGGCTCACTACTTCTGCGTCGTTTGGAGTCTCCTTCAGTGTTGAAAGAAGGTATTTGCTAGTGCGCATGTTTTCATCCATTTGTTAGTTATGAATATTGGAATACCTCGATTTAAACAGTTAAATCGAGAGGTCAATTTTAGCCTGGACCAATTCTTTAATCAGAATGGATTCAAATCTAAAATTAAGCCCTCTATGATATCAGCCTAAAAGCGATCTCAAAAGCGATCAATTGCAGTTACCGTGATGGAATTGCTATCTACAGTGAATTTTACGTTCAAATCAAACAAATTTACCGCGTATTCCTTAGTATCTGTCTTTCCTTTTTTATAAGCAGGTCGAGGATCTTGCCCAAGGACTTCTTTTATCACCGCTTCAATATGTGTTTTCTGTGAGTGTGAGCTAAGTGATTTTTGTGCCTCTATCGATAAGAACACATCAAGAACATCTGGTTCTTTTTCGGCAAAACCACCTAAAGCATCAGGAATGGAATCGGAATAGGGGATGTATGGTTTAATGTCTATGATTGGCGTGTTATCCACTAAATCAACACTCCCCAATTCTAAATAAGTTTGGTTTCCTTCTTGAACAACGCCTTTTAATTCGACCGCCGACATACCAATACCATTTGGGCGAAATGTCGCTCGTGAAGCAAATACGCCAATACGTTCGTTTCCACCTAAACGTGGTGGGCGAACCGTTGGTCTCCAGCCTGCTTCTAGATTTTGGTCAAATAAAAATAATAACCATAAATGAGAAAACTGTTCAATTCCACGAACTGCTTCTGGTGAATTTGCATCTCCCACCAATTTTAGGAGAGATGTCGCGCTAGGTGCTAAGCGAGGTTGACGAGGAACCGCAAACTTTTCTTTATAAGGTGATTGGATAAAACCAACAGGTTCGATGTGATAAGTCATTTATGTAAGCTCAACGGTGAATATGAATGAATTTTATCATAAGTAATGAAAAGGCACTTTTTTACTTATGATGATAATAGTTCTCAAATACCAATTGTTATGTTATAACATAACAATTGGTGGGTAGTTTGATATGGAGAAAAAAGATGAAAGAAGGCATTCACCCAGAATACAGAAAGGTTATTTTCCACGATACGAGTGTGAATAAATATTTTCTTATAGGCTCAACATTGCAGACAGACAGAAAAATGACATGGGAAGATGGTAAGGAATACCCTTATATGACATTGGATATTTCTTCTGAATCGCACCCGTTTTATACGGGAGAGCAGAGAGTTGTGTCTAGCGAAGGCCGAGTGGCAAATTTCAACCGTCGATTTGGTGCATTAAAAGGTAAAGTATAATGAAAGTATTAAGCTCATTGAAAAGTGCTAAATCTAGACATAAAGATTGTCAAATCGTAAAACGAAAGGGGAGAGTTTTTGTTATTTGTAAGACAAATCCTCGATTTAAAGCAGTGCAAGGAAAGAAGAAAAAGTAAGATAGAAAAAAGGTTGGCATTATGCCAACCTTTTAGGTTTGATTAAGTCAAAAGAGGAATTACCAACCTTTAACGATACCGCCATCAAACGTTTTAAATGCGGCTTGGTAAACTTCTTCTGATTGGTAAGCTTTAACAAAAGTCTTCACATTTTCAGAGTTTACATTGTCAGTACGGCCAACAATTAAGTTTACATATGGAGATTTTTTATCTTCTACAAAGATACCATCTTTCTCTGGTGTTAAGTTGATGCTGCTTGCATAAGTCGTGTTGATTACAGACAGTGCAACGTCATCAAGTGAACGAGGCAGTTGTGCTGCATCTAATTCAACAATTGAGATATTTTTAGGGTTAGCTGTAATATCACGAACCGTTGCAGCAAGACCTGAACCATCACGCAGTGTGATTAGGCCTTGTTGTTGAAGAAGAAGAAGAGAACGACCAAGGTTAGTTGGGTCATTTGGTACAGCAATACGTGCACCGTCTTCGATTTGCTCAACAGACGTTACTTTCTTAGAGTAGCCAGCGATAGGGTAAACAAATGTATTACCTGCAACTTCAATTTTGTAACCGCGATCAGTTACTTGTTGATCAAGGTATGGCTTGTGTTGGAAAGCATTTAGGTCAATAGACCCATCATCCAACGCTGCGTTTGGTGTAACGTAGTCTGTAAAAGTAACTAGCTCAACATCAAGACCGTATTGCTCTTTTGCAACTTTTGCAGCAACTTCAGCAACCTGTGCTTCAGCTCCCGCCATTACACCTACTTTAATTAGATTGGTGTTTGCTTCTTCTTGGCCGCAACCAGTAAGAATAAGTGTTGATGCTAGACCAGCAACTGCTGCCAGTGTTTTTAGATTTAATTTCATTATTTACTCCTTAAAAATGAATTCCATATGAATCAAAAAATTTTAAATTAGATTAACGGTGATCAACTTTCTTAACTAAATTATCACCTACAGATTGAATGATTTGCACCAAAACAATCAGCATTACAACAGTCACTGCCATGATAGTTAAATCATAACGGTGGAAACCATATCGAATAGCAACATCACCTAAACCACCACCGCCAACCGTACCTGCCATTGCAGAGTAGCTAACTAGCGTTACTAGAGTGATAGTCACTGCATTTAAGATTGTTGGTAGTGCTTCAGGAAGCAGTACTTTCGTAATAATTTGCAGTGGTGTTGCACCCATAGACTGTGCAGCTTCAACCAAGCCACTTGGTACTTCAATTAATGCGCCTTCAATAAGACGAGCCACAAATGGGATTGCACCAATAGTCAATGGAACAATTGCCGCTGTCGTACCAATAAAGCTACCAACAATCAGTTTTGTTACTGGAATAATCGCAACCATTAGTACCAAGAAAGGCACTGAACGCCCCACGTTTACAATCGCACCTAGTACACTATTGAACGTTGTGTTTTCCATCAAACCACCTTTTTTGGTGATATGAAGAATAACGCCCAATGGAATACCAATAGCAAAGCCAACAATGCCTGCAACTGCAACCATATAAAGGGTTTCGCCAGTCGCGTTTAATAATAGCTTGCTGTTTAGATCAAACCATGCAGAAATTACATCAAATGACATAACCTAATACCTCTACTTTCACGTGATGATTACGTAAGAATGCAATTGCTTGCTCTGTTGATTTTTGATTACCGAAAAACTCGGCTAACATAAGGCCAAATTTAACCCCACCTGCATAATCGATATCCGCATTTAATATACTGATATCAATATCAAATTCGCGAGATATTTGGCTAATAACAGGAGCATCAACACTCGCGCCAGTAAACTCTAGGCGAATAAGAGGATAGCTACCTTCAACATACGTATCTTGTAGGCGAGCTTTGAAATCATCAGGAATGGATAAATCTAACGTTGCTCGAATAAACTCTTGAGCAAGTTTGGTTTTAGGGTGAGCAAAAATATCACTCACAATGCCTTTCTCAACTAATTCACCATCACCGATAATTGCAACTTGGTGACAGATATTTTTAACCACTTCCATTTCATGAGTAATGATTAAAATCGTGATATTTAATTTACGATTTAGATCTTTAATCAGTTCTAAAATCGATTTTGTTGTTGCAGGATCAAGTGCACTGGTCGCTTCATCGCATAATAATACTTTAGGATCGGTTGATAGTGCACGAGCGATAGCAACACGTTGTTTTTGACCACCACTTAAGTTAGCAGGGTAAGTGTGATGCTTATCAGTTAATCCGACGAGCTCTAATAACTCAGTGACTTTTTTCTGAATCTCTTGTTTTGATTTGCCCGCCAACTCTAATGGTAGAGCAACGTTATCAAATACAGTTCGTGAAGCGAGAAGATTAAAGTGTTGGAAGATCATCCCAATATTACGACGAGCCTTGCTCAATTCGCTTGAAGACAGTTTGGTTAAATCAACACCATCAACAATCACCTCACCATTTGTAGGCTTCTCTAACATGTTTACACAGCGTATCAGTGTGCTTTTCCCTGCACCTGATGAGCCTATTACACCAAAGATGGTGCCTTGGGCAATGTGAAGGTTAATATCTTTAAGGGCATTAATTTCCTTTGCACCTTGATAAAACACCTTATTAACACGGTTTATTTCAATCATGATTCGCCTTGAACTGCATTTTTGTATAAATAGGGAGCTAATGTAAATAGAAAGATAGGAAAGGTTAAGAAACCTGAGCAATCTCTCATTTTTAATGTATTAGTGATGCTATTGGGTATACGGTGTTAAGTCAATAGATATTTTTACGTCTAGACGGCTAAACGTATAAATAAGATGCTAAGAACCCAAAAGCGTGCGATAATTTTTTATTAACCGATTTGATTATATAGAGGGTTTCACCTTGTCTAAACCAGCAGTATTTCTTGATAGAGACGGCGTGATTAACGTTGATCGTGGCTATGTTCATAAACGTGATGACTTTGAATACATTGATGGTGTATTTAATGCTGTTAAAAAATGCAAAGACATGGGTTACCTACTGGTATTGGTAACAAACCAATCAGGCATTGCTCGTGGCATGTTTACAGAAGAGCAATTTGAAACACTGACAGAGTGGATGGATTGGAATTTTGCTGAAAACGACATCGACTTTGATGGTATCTATTACTGCCCACACCACCCTGAAGCAACGGTAGAGCAATACAAAGAAGTGTGTGATTGCCGTAAACCAAACCCAGGCATGTTTATTTCTGCTCAAACTTTCTTAGATATCGACATGGAAAACTCTGTGATGATTGGTGATAAGAAAGAAGACATGATGGCAGCACAAGCGGCGGGTGTTGGTACTCGTATTCTTGTTCGCACAGGTAAGCCAGTAACAGAAGAAGGCGAAGCGTTAGCAACAACGGTTCTTGATAGCATTGCGGATGTGCCTAAGTTTTTGTTTGCTTAATTAAATAAAGCACACGACTGTAATTTTAGAAAGCCTACAGACTTTTTGTTTGTAGGCTTTTTTATTGGTTATTCTTTTTGATAATTTAAGTACTCAACGCACAGTTCATAGAATTGCTGAGCTTGTGGTGAGATGGTTCTGCCTGCTAACTGAAATATTCCAATTTGTCGCTCCAGTGGCGGATCAATCAAAGGGATCCAGACTAAACGGGTTTCATTGGTTGGGAAGGCTAATTTGGGTAAGGTCGTAATTCCAATACCGAGTTCTAATATTGAAAACAATGAGGTGATATTCTCTACAGAGTAGAGGGCTTGTTGGCTAAGTACGTGAGCAGGAGTGGAATTAAGTAAAGAACAAGTCCCGTTCTTAATAAAAGGGTATGGGAGTAATGCCTGCCATTCAACACCGTCGAGGTTATTGGCAATCGGATGATCTTTTAAGCACACCACCCCAATAGGATCGGCGATAAGCGGAGTAAAGTGAATCGCTTCCTCTTCTAATTGCGAGTAATTCCCTAACGCTAAATCGACCTCGCCAGATAATAATCTTGCTTCAACGGCGGCGGCATTATCATCAATTAAACTGACTTCCACATTTGGGTACTTCTCACTAAATGCTCCCAGTACACTCGGGATTAATTTTGCAGCAACAGAAGGAACACTTGCAATACGGACCCGTCCTTGTTGGCCTGCTGCATCGGCACGTAGATCGTTGGTTAGCTGTTCATAAACGCCTAAGAACTGTTTTATTTTAGGAAAGCAGATCTCTCCAAAAGGGGTTAATTTAGATTTATTACCGGCTTCAAATAAAGGTTGCTCTAAAATACGTTCAAGTTCTTTAATTGAAGTTGATAACGCCGCTTGAGAACGATTTGCACGATTTGATGCAGCGCGAAAGCCCCCTTCTTCTACGACTAAAGTAAAGTGTTTCAATTGTTGTAGCTTGATACTCATTTATCCTCCCTCCTTGTCAGCCCTTTATTTATCTAACGTTTACTAAAGTGATAGATTTTTCTTATCGAATGTAAAAAATTTACCGTTAGATTTATCACCTGTCAATGTGCATTATTTAACCATGTTGAAACATTGTTATTACATGACGAATGAGAGAGTGACGACTAAAATGAAAAAGCATGCAGTAAAAACCGAGCTATTTGCGTCAAAAGCACCTCTTGAGTGGGCAATTGTAAATAACAGCACTTTATATACGGCTCAGATACCGATTGATCAATCAGGAATGGTGGTTGAAGGAGGGATTGAAGCTCAAACTCGTCAAACTCTAGATAATTTAGTTCACACATTAGAGTGTGCGGGAGAGTCGTTAGATTCCGTTCTGCAAGTATTGATTTATGTCACTGACAGAGAGTATCTCGCCACCGTAAATAAAGTGTATGCAGAATACTTTAACGCCCCTTATCCAAACCGTGCAGCAATGATTGTCGCAGGGTTAGCTCGTGAAGAAATGTTAGTTGAGTTGGTTGTCTATGCAGCTGTTCAATCAGAATAACGTTAAATTCACCCTCATTTAATATTAACGAATTAGTTTATTTATTGTTTATTTTTGAAAGCAATAAATCTTAGAACAAGGAAGATAGCATGACAGTTCAAGCGCAAATTATCCAAGCGGAAAAATCATTATACATCGGTGGTGAGTGGCAATCTGGTATCAGTACGATAGCAAACATTAACCCATCAGATATCACGCAGAACTTAGGTCATTTTGCTCAAGCAAGTGAAAGCCAAGTTCAAGACGCAATTTCAGCCGCAAAAAAAGCGCAACCACAGTGGGAGAAGACCCCATTAGAGCGTAAACAAGCGGTATTGCAGGCGATTGGTGATGAGTTAATTGCACGTTGTGATGAATTAGGGCGTTTGCTTTCAAGTGAAGAAGGCAAACCTTTTATGGAAGGGCGTGGTGAAATTTATCGTGCTGGTCAGTTTTTTCAATATTTTGCAGCCGAAGTATTACGTCAAATTGGTGATAGTGCCGATTCTGTAAGACCGGGTGTTTCTGTTGAAGTGACGCGTGAAGCCGTTGGGGTGATTGCGGTGATTTCTCCTTGGAATTTCCCGACAGCAACCGCAGCTTGGAAAATTGCCCCTGCATTGGCATTTGGCAACAGTGTGATCTGGAAGCCTGCGAATTTAACACCTGCAAGTGCGGTTGCCCTCACTGAAATTATTCATCGTCAAGGCCTGCCTGAAGGTACTTTTAATCTGGTATTAGGTAATGGTTCTCAGGTGGGTAATGCGCTTATTAATTCAAAAGAGATCAATGGCGTGAGCTTTACGGGATCAGTTGATACGGGACGTAAAGTAGCAACGGCGACTGCGCCAAACTTTGTACGTTGCCAATTAGAAATGGGCAGTAAAAATGCGCTGGTTATTGCTGATGATGCGGATATTCAAACTGCGGTGGAAGCGACAATTGCTGGTTCTTTTTCTGGCGCAGGTCAGAAGTGTACCGCGTCGTCTCGTTTGGTTGTTATGGATGGCATTCACGATGCTTATGTAGACGCGCTAATCAAGCGCATGAGTGAATTAAAAGTCGGGCACGCACTTGAAGATGGCGTATTTATGGGGCCAGTGGTTGACGGTAATCAGTTGGATGCAAATTTTGGATGGATTGAAAATGCACGTCAAAGCGGCGCTGAATTAGCATTTGGTGGTGAGCGTTTAAATCTTGCTCATGATGGGTACTACATGTCGCCAACTCTGTTTATTAATACGGACAATAAATGGGAAGTAAACCAAGAAGAAGTGTTTGCACCCATGGCAAGTGTGATCCGCGTGGCTGATTTAGAAGAAGCAATTGCAACGACCAATGACACTCGTTTTGGCTTAACAGGCGGCATCATTACGCAAAGTTTACGTACTAGTGCGTTATTCAAGCAACAAGCGCAAACGGGCTGTGTCATGGTCAATTTACCAACCGCAGGTACGGACTACCATGTGCCATTTGGTGGTCGTAAAGAATCAAGTTTTGGTCCACGAGAGCAAGGTCAATACGCAAAAGAATTTTATACGGTAGTGAAAACGGCTTATCAACGTCCTTATTAAAATGGATGAAAAATCTACTCAACTAGATGAAACTGAAATGAAATAAGGAGTGTGTTATGTATCAACAACGGATTGTTATCGATGGTTTGCAATACTGCAATTGGGATAGAGAGTATTTTCAGACTCTAAAAGCCAGCGGTATTACTGCGGTTCACGCCACGATGGTGTACCACGAAAACGCACGAGAAACGTTGAGTCGTTTTGCTGAGTGGAACTTACGCTTTGAGCAAAATGCAGATCTTATAATGCCAGTCTATTCAATGATGGATATTGAAGAAGCAAAAGCGAAAGGAAAAGTAGGTATTTTCTTTGGCGCACAAAATTGCTCTCCCATTGAAGATGAAATTGGTTTAGTTGAAGTCATGCGTCAACAAGGGTTGTTGATCATGCAATTGACCTATAACAACCAAAGTCTACTCGCGACAGGATGTTATGAAAAAAATGATACTGGCATTACTCGTTTTGGTCAGCAAGTGATTGAAGAGATGAACCGTGTAGGGATGATCGTCGATATGTCTCACAGTGCGGAGCGTTCAACCCTTGAAGCGATTGATTTATCGTCACGGCCTATTTGTATTAGTCATGCCAATCCTTCTTTTGCTCATGATGCATTACGTAATAAATCAGACACGGTAATTAAAGCATTAGCACAACGTGGTGGATTACTTGGTTTTAGTTTGTACCCATTTCATTTACCAAATGGCAGTCAATGTAGCCTAGATGATTTTTGCCAAATGGTAGCAACAACTGCCGATATGGTCGGAATAGAACACTTAGGCATTGGCAGTGATTTATGCTTAAACCAACCACAAGAAGTGTTGGAGTGGATGCGTAATGGTCGTTGGTCAAAAGCGATGAATTATGGTGAAGGGTCAGCGAGTAATTCAGGTTGGCCTGATGCGTTGCCGTGGTTTTGCGGTAGTGCTGGTATGGAAAATATTTACAATGGATTAATGCGTCACGGATTCAGTGAACCGGAAGCTGGGAAAGTTCTGGGTGAAAATTGGTTTAACTTTTTACAACAAGGACTAGAGCCTATTTCGTAAAGCGAGACCCACACATGGAGCAGCCGATTCAATATAAAAATAATAGAGTCGGTGGTAAATACACCTTTGCAGCTGCAAAGAATACCCTGGAGTCAGAGTATGTCTGATTTAATGAATAGCGTGAAAGAGTCAAGCAAGAGTACAGAGCAAAAGGGAACGAAAAAAGCACAGCATAGTGAAACAACCGCTGAAAAATTAGGCCTTAATAACCCTGCCTTATGGTATAGCGGTGGTTTTATTGCCGCATTTGTTTTAATCGCTTTAGTTGATAGTGAACTGCTGTCTACCATTGTAAACTCAGGTTTTGCTTGGGCTGTAAAAGTCTTTGGTCCTTACTGGCAATTACTATTATTACTTACCTTTCTTATTGGTATTGGGCTTGCTGCGGGACGTACTGGGCGAGTGATCTTAGGAGGGATTGATAAGCCAGAGATGGATGGTTTTCGTTGGATGGCGATTATCTTTTGTACCTTATTAGCTGGGGGCGGTGTTTTTTGGGCTGCTGCAGAACCGATTGCTCACTTTGTTAATCCTCCACCATTGTATGGTGCGCAAGTCGATGCCCAACAAGGTGCGGTGAACGCGTTATCACAATCTTTTATGCATTGGGGATTCTTAGCATGGTCTATTGTGGGGAGCCTAACTTCTATCGTTGTTATGCACCTTCATTATGATAAGGGGCTACCACTAAAGCCAAGGATCTTACTTTATCCTGTTTTTGGAGAGCGAGTACTCAAAGGGCATACCGGAGCGCTGATTGATGCATGCTGTATTGTTGCGGTAGCAGCAGGAACCATTGGTCCCATTGGCTTTTTAGGCTTACAAGTGAGCTACGCGTTAAACGCTCTGTTTGATATTCCAGATGGCTTTACTACGCAATTTATTATCATCTTATTTGCTATCGCTTTATATACCATATCGGCGCTGAGTGGCTTGAATCGTGGTATGCAAATGCTGAGTCGATATAACGTTATTTTAGCATCTGCATTAATGCTTTATATCCTTATCTTTGGACCTACAAACTTCATTGTAAACGGTTATATCCAAGGTGTGGGAAGCATGATTGATAACTTCATTCCAATGGCGACATACCGAGGTGACGAAGGTTGGTTAAGCTGGTGGACGGTTTTCTTCTGGGGATGGTTCTTAGGGTACGGTCCGATGATGGCCATATTTATTGCTCGTATCTCAAGAGGGCGCAGCATTCGCCAGTTGATTACGACAATTAGTATTGTGGCGCCACTTGTTACGTGTTTTTGGTTCACGATTGTGGGTGGTTCTGGGTTGGCTTTTGAAATTGCTGAACCAGGTAGTGTCAGTAAAGCCTTTGAAGGGTTTAACTTACCAGGAGCATTACTTGCCGTAACTTCACAGCTACCAATGCCAATGGTTATGTCTATTTTATTTTTAATCTTAACCACTATTTTTATTGTGACAACCGGGGATTCAATGACCTACACCATCAGTGTTGTTGTTAGTGGTGAGACCGAGCCTAATGCCATTATCAGAACCTTCTGGGGTGTGATGATGGGGGTGACGGCAATCATCTTAATCTCCCTTGGATCTGGTGGCATTTCAGCATTGCAGTCTTTTATTGTTATTACCGCCGTCCCCGTATCTTTAATTTTGCTCCCTTCATTGTGGAACGCACCACAAATAGCAATGAAGATGGCAAAGGAACAGGGCCTCTAAACTCCCTCAATAACGTGAAGCAAGAGCGGTAAATACGCCGCTCAAGTCGGCTCTAATAAAGACTCTAAGATAATAAAGAGCCTATCAATATACTTATAACTAGAAATGGTGGTGAGCAACATGGATGCACATCGTTCAACGTACGCTGAAACTCATCTGCGTAAACCTGAAATTGTCATGGCGCCGGAAAGATTGGGTGCTATGCATCAAAATAGGATCAGTTTTGTTCGTAGCTTAATACGAAAAATGGCACAACAAAATTGGCAAGTAACTAAACATGAATGGCAATTATCACCCCAAGGTTTTGGTCATGTTATTTATAAATTAGTTACGGGCAATCACACTTATCATCTCGTTGTATTTTGTGATGAGATAGCAGATGAAGAACGTAATGATCGTGTTATTGCTGAAAAGTGGGACGTGACCTTTGCATTAGTTCTTGGAGATGTGGATGTTGAGTTATTAAGTCGCTTAAAAGCCAATGTCCCATTACAAGAAGCAGGAAGAAATCCGAATAATGTATTGGTGTTAGCCAGAGCAAATAAAAGTGTACGAGTGTTTGAACATCTTGTTTCTCATTTAGCTAAAGGGGAACAACCTGCCCAAAAAGTGCTTGCGGAGGTGGGTTATATCCTTCGAACGACCGCTGTTTATGGTAATGGTAAATTTGGCATTGCAGATTTTAAATTATTGGAAAATAACCCTGATTTTAATCAGTCGTTTAGTGCCCAAATGTGTGCGGTTTATATGTTGCGCCAATTTAGTTTAGATTGGGTTCACTATTTAGCAACCGAGCAAGGTGGAGAAAAAGCCGTTAATTTAGATCGTCAACTGCAGCGCTACCTTGGGGTAGGCAACGCGACTGGCTTAGGGATGGCTCCTTATTTGATTAACCACCCTTGTATTGTTGACCAGTGGATGTTTGCTCGAGAGATGGCACTGGCTGAAGTTCTACATCATAGAGTTACATTAAATAAGAAAGCGCCTCTTAGTTACTTGTTGAAAAAAGCAGTGCAGCACTTAGAGCAGGTTATTACGATCAATGAGCTTCAGGATAACTTAAATCACATTGCAGCATCAGAATTAACGTCTTTAATTAATGCATTAGATACTCTTCTTGCACAGAGCCGCACTTGGCAAGATGTGATGATGAACTCAAGTGACATGAGTCTAGAAGCACAAGAGATAGTACTGTCTTGTTTAATGGAAGTTCATCCAGAATTAGTGGATAGCTTTGAAGAGCAAATGAATTGCAGTGAGACCTTGTCCTTACCAAGTGGCAAGAAGGTCCAAGACTTAATTGCTATCTTAGAAAATAGTTATCAATGGGCCATTACTACCGATTTTACTCAAGCAGAAAATAATTATTGGTTTTGGTATCGCTCACAAGATAAAGAAGAGCCACGATTAGGTGTTCGAGGAGAAGAGAAGGGAGAGGACAGAGAGTTACCATTGGATATCGGTCGTCAAGTGTATCGCCTTTATCATGAACTATTGAAGTGTGAAACGAGTATGTCTCTGGCTGAATTTCTAGTAGAACACCCTCAGTATCGTGCCATTGCGCGTCGAGTGTGGACGTTAGGGCATAAGGCGATGGGTGATATTCAAATGAATGTACTGCATAAGTCGTCTTTACCAATGCATTTATTACGCTGTAAATTGGCCGTCTTTGGGGCAACTAAGTTTGATCCTCGATCTGAACGTTGGGTTCGAGTCACGTTTTTTCAGGGATCGCCATTATTAGATGAAATCCATGATGGGGAGTGGTTGTTCCCATTACTGCCAAGTAAAGGAGAAGGCCAATGATCGTTTCACATAATGAACTTGTCGCGGTGACGAATAAAGCATTTTTAGGTATGCGACGTACGTGTGGAGAGGCGGACGTGATTGCGAATATGGTGGCAGATCTACAAATGATTGGTTTGAATGGGGTGAAACATTTTAATAATGCGACTCAATTTTTAACCGTAGAAGAAGATTGCCCAGCCGATATAAAAAGTATGGATTCAAATCACCTTGTTGTTGATTTACATGGCGGTAGTGTTGCTTGTCATTTACCTGTGATAATTGATTATGCCGTTGAAAACATGGTGGGAGAAAAACAGTTAACCATTACACTTAAAAAATGTCATAACCGTTGGTTGGCGTACAGTGAGCTTGTAAAGCTAGCGGCGAAAGGAATTGCGTGTAAGGCGTTTTGGGATAATGGAACCAGCCCTAAAAGAACGCTGTATATACTTAATCGAGGTTGTGTTTCTCCTGAGTTATTTCTATCGGATAGAGTTGATTTAAATAGTATAAATCTCAATGATATGACGATTGAATTATCGATAAGAGATTTTGATGTGGTGGCATTATCGGAAGGCTATAGCATTCATATTGATTCAACCGAATTACATGCCACACAAGAAAATGCATGGCGCAATGGCATTGCCGTTGATGACGTTGATTGGGAAAATTTAAAAAAAACCGCGACCGCTATTTTAGTTGAGAACAGTGAGCAGTCGTTAAAAGGGGCTGGAGAGTTGGTTTAATTATTACTGATACTCAGTGGAGTGATTAGCTCTGAATACAAAACGTTCATCATGAAAGTAGTGGGCGTTTTTTGTTTTGTCTCAAAATTAAAACGGAGATGGTGTTTTTTATAACGCAGAATCACTTACACTTAATGAATAAGTACTAAGGATGGGGTGAACTATTATGAATAAATTAGACAATACTAGCCAAGCTGTTTCAGGAGAAGAAACAATAAAAGTACTAAGTGAGCAAGCCATTCAGACGGATAATACCGTAAATACATGGGATCTACTTACCGATGAGCAACAACAAGATATATTAGCTCACTTAACTGCAATTCCATTTCAATAAACTATTGGTTTAGTTTGTGCCCTTTATTTTTCCTTGTGGATAATCTAATCCAATGAGGTTTATTTTGTGACACTTTCTTAACATTTACATCAAGAAAACACCTTTTCTCTTTCCTACCTGCGTACAATTCTGCAAACTGTTATTTGGTTACTTCCTATTCAGAGGTAGTACCAATAATCGTTAGTTGTAATTCTTATTAGTTATTTAAGTGTGTAAAAAATAAGCTTGGAATTACAATATATAAAAATGAACGTAATAAAATTATTATAAAAAACTAAACGCGGTAGAGTCTGCGTATTGGATTTGGAGCAATAGTCACGGATGATATCTTACCTACTAAGACGACTTTTATTGGTTGTCCCGACCTTTATTGGCATTACCTTACTTATTTTTGCATTAACACGTTTTGTTCCTGGTGGTCCTGTTGAACGCATGTTGTTGAGTTTACAAATGCAAGGTTCCTCTGAAACTGGTGGTACGAGTAGTGTTACTGACGGTAACAATGCTTTATCTGAAGATCAAATCGCTGAACTCAATGCTTTTTATGGATTGGATAAACCCGTATTTGAAGCCTATTATGATTGGTTAACTAAATTAGTCGTTCTTGATTTGGGTGAGTCTACCCGTTACTACGAACCCGTATGGGACATGATAGCCGAGCGCTTACCAGTTTCTCTTTTTTATGGAGGTATGACCTTTCTACTCAGTTATATGATCTCCATTCCTCTTGGTTATCTTAAAGCGTTAAAGCACGGTTCTATTCTTGATTCTACGTCTTCCATTGCTATTTTCGTTGGCTTTGCCTTACCAGGTTATGTCATTGGTGTGTTTTTAATCAGCTTGTTTAGCTACCAGTTAGAATGGTTTCCTATGGGCGGATTTGTTGGTGATGATTTTGATGATTTTGGAACCTTTGAGCAAATAAAAGACATTATGTGGCATGCAGTGTTACCCCTGTTTTGTTACCTGATTGGTGATTTTGCTCTTCTGACAATGACGATGAAAAATAATTTAATGGAAAATTTAGCTGCTGATTATGTACGAACCGCAATAGCAAAAGGTCTTCCTTTTCAAAAAGCCGTTCGTCGGCATGCACTACGAAATAGTTTAATTCCAGTGGCAAGCCATTTTGGTAATTCATTAATGTTCTTTATGACAGGCTCTTTTTTGATTGAAGTTATTTTTAATATTGATGGTATTGGCTTACTTGGCTACGAGGCGATCATGGAGCGAGATTACCCAGTAGTAATGGGGTTATTTGCAATTAATGCCATGATGTTAATGTTAGGCAATATTCTGTCTGATGTGTGTGTTGCAGCGGTTGATCCGCGCGTGAAATTTGGAGCTTAATGATGCAGTCTATTTTAAAAGTAAGCCCATTAACACAGAAAAAAATTCAACGATTTAAAGGGATTAAGCGTGGCTACTGGTCATTTTTGATTTTATCACTTTTATTGGTTCTCTCGATTTTTGCAGAAGTTTTCGTGAATAGTCGAGCATTACTTGTGAGTTACCAAGGTCAATGGCATTTTCCAACTTATGGAGATGTAAAGTCAGGAGATACCTTTGGCCTAGGCTACGCGCATGAGACTAATTATCGTGATTTACAGAGTCAATTTGAGAATGAAGGCGAGGGGAACTTTGTCATCATGCCAATAGTGCCTTGGAACCCTTATGAGCAAGATTTTTCTGGTGATTTTCCACCGACAGAGCCAAGTATTGAGAGTCAGCATTATTTAGGAACAGATACTATTGGTCGAGATATCGTCTCCCGCTTAGCTTATGGTTTCCGTATTGCAATGGGCTTCGCACTTATAACCTTGGTGATCTCTTATGCGATAGGGGTATCTGTTGGTTGTGCAATGGGCTTTTTTGGCGGTAAGTTCGATCTGTTTTTCCAACGCTTTATTGAGATTTGGTCTATGGTGCCATTTTTATACGTCATCATGATTTTAGTTTCGATAATGAAGCCAAGCTTTATGCTCTTTACCTTAATTAATGTCATGTTTGGTTGGATGGGAATGACATGGTATATGCGAACCATGACTTATAAAGAAAAATCCAGAGAGTATGTGATGGCAGCAAAAGCACTAGGGGCATCTAACTCACGTATTGTATTTCATCACATTTTGCCTAATACCATGGTCATGATCGTGACGTTAGCACCGTTTACCATTGTAGCTAATATTACGGCACTGACCGCTTTAGATTATTTAGGCCTTGGCTTAATGCCACCAACACCGAGCTGGGGTGAGTTATTACAACAAGGAAAGTCAAATCTCGATTCTCCTTGGATAGCGACGTCAGTGGTGACAGCTATTGTTACGGTATTAATTATGGTGACATTTATTGGTGAAGGCATCCGTGAAGCATTTGATCCCAAAAAACATACTAGATACGTCTAGTTATCCAAATTTTTATATAAATAAATGATCATAAAATAAGTATCGAATATAGAGATAATAAAAAGAAAGGACTCGATGAATATGAATAAAAAACTCACAACATTAGCATTATCTACAGTTGCATTATTTAGCTCGCAAGCATTTTCTGCAGATTTACCTGATAATTTGCAATGGCAAACCAACGACACTGCACCTACATTTGCTTCTACTGAAGCAACCTTTGGAGGTTCGTATCGTACATATACGCTAAGTTTCCCGCAAACATTTCGAACTGTTGGACCTGATTCAAATGGTGCATTTAGAGCGTGGATTCTAGAGGCTAATATTCTTCCTTTAATTAAGCACCCAAATACGGGAGAGTGGTTGCCGGGTTTAGCTCAATCATGGGCATTTGGTGATGATAATAAAACCGTCTATTTTAAGTTAAACCCCAAAGCGACATGGAGTGATGGCAAGCCGGTTACCGCCGATGATTATCAGTTCATGCTTAAATTAATGCGTTCAACTGACATTGTTGCGCCGTGGTATAACGACTTTTTTACCAATGAAATTGCAGACATTGTAACCTTTGATAAGAATACCATTGGTATTGTATCGGCAAAGCCACGTAATCGTGATGAGTTAATCGAATACACCAATCTAATGCCTCGTCCAGCACACTTTTATGGCAACCCAAAAGTTGATGAAAATAACGATGGGATTGAAGATAAATTTGTTCGTAAATACAACTTTAAACCAGAGCCTGTTACTGGACCTTATTATATTGACAAGATTAAGAAAGGTAAGAATATCGCCTTTAAACATGTTGGTGAAGATTGGTGGGGTTATGAGAATAAATATAACCAGAATCGCTTTAATGTAGAAAAAATAAATATAAAAGTTATTCGTGATGCAGATATCGCTTTAAAGCATTTTGAAAAAGGTAATTTGGATTCATTTAATTTAGTGCGTCCTGATCTATGGCATGAAAAGTCAGATGGTAAAAATTATCAGAATGGTTATATCCAAAAGGCGTGGGTATTTAACCAAGCCGCAGTTGGAGCAGGTGGGTTATGGCTAAATACGGCAAAACCAATGTTGGATAATATTAATATCCGTAAAGGCATCATGTTTGCCAGTGATTTTGACATGATGATAGAGAAAGTTCTTCGTGGTGATTATTCACGTAAACCAAATGGTATGGGGTTTGGTCATATTGGTTATGATAATACTGATATTCAAGCACCAAAGTTTAATGCTAAGAAAGCCATTAAATATTTTGAAAAAGGAGGATTTGCTACCATAGGTTCTGATGGCATTCGTGTTAATGATAAAGGGGAACGTTTAAGCTTTGCTGTAACTTATTCCCAACAGTCTTTTACACCTCGTGTAGCCGTATTAAAAGAGCAAGCAAAACTGGCTGGCTTGGAGCTAGAGCTAAATCTTATTGATGGTTCAAGTATGTTTAAATATGTGCTTGAGAAAAAACATGACATCTCTTTTCATAATATGGGAACCGCTGATATCCCAGCTTATTGGGAATACTTCCATTCAGATAATGCCAATAAACCACAAACAAACCATTTCACTAACTTTAGCTCTCCTGAGCTAGATGGATTAATCGACTCATTTAAAAATGAATTTGATATTGAGAAAAAACGAGCACTCTCTCGTGAAATACAACAACTGATTGCTGATGCGAATGTTATCGTTCCGGGTTACATGGTGCCCTATGCAAGAGCAGGTTACTGGCGTTGGATGAAACTACCAGAGCAGATGGCGACTAAACAAACTGGGTATTTATTCCATGGTTGGGGGTTCTCTCAAACATTTAGCACTTTCTGGATTGATAAGCAGGTGAAAAAAGAAACTAAGGCTGCGATGAAGTCAGGTAAAACGTTTGAGCCTGTCACAATTGTTGATGATACTTATAAACTGTAGGTTTATTAACATGCACTAAAAGCTAGGAGAGGGATCTCCTAGCTGTACCTTTGAGAAAGATAATAATAAAAACAGTGAAGAAGCATATGGATAGAGAAATTGTTTTATCGGTAGAAAATTTAGTTACTGAATTTCAAACTGATGATGGCACAGT
This sequence comes from Aliivibrio wodanis, assembly GCA_000953695.1. Classification (GTDB taxonomy): domain Bacteria; phylum Pseudomonadota; class Gammaproteobacteria; order Enterobacterales; family Vibrionaceae; genus Aliivibrio; species Aliivibrio wodanis. The sequence continues at coordinate 785,730 of LN554846.1, forward strand.
GAGAGTATTAGATGGCGTTAGCTTCCAAGTACCAAAAGGAAAAACCATCGGTATTGTTGGCGAGTCTGGTTGTGGTAAAAGCGTTACTTCAATGTCGATAATGGGGCTTTTACCTAAACCTTATGGCAATGTGGTGGGCGGACGTATTTTATATGGTGAAACGGATCTAGTTCAGTTAAGTCCTGATAAATTGTATGAGATGCGTGGTAATCGTATTTCAATGATTTTCCAAGATCCAATGACCGCTTTAAATCCGGTCCATACTATTGGAAAGCAAATTAATGAAGTTCTAGAGTTACACCGTCCTGATTTAGATAAAAAACAGCGTTTAGCTTATTCTCTTGAAATGCTTGAAAAGGTGGGTATTCCCTCTCCAGAATCTCGAGTCCATGAGTATCCACATAACTTATCCGGTGGTATGCGACAGCGTGTCATGATAGCCATCGCTCTCGCTTGTGAGCCTGATATTTTGATCTGTGATGAACCAACTACTGCATTGGATGTGACTATTCAAGCTCAAATTTTGGAGTTAATGAAAAAACTGCAAGATGAGACAGGTATGTCAATTATTTTCATAACGCATGATCTTGGTGTTGTTGCTGAGGTATGTGATGAAGTTGTTGTTATGTATGCAGGGAGAGTAGCAGAACAAGCAGGGATCTTTGAGCTATTTGATAATCCACAGCACCCATATACACAAGGCTTGATGTCATCAATGCCGAGTTTAAGCTTACAACCTAAAACAGAACTAGAGACTATTCAAGGAACCGTCCCTTCACTTAATGAGATGCCAAGTGGCTGTCGTTTTTCAACTCGTTGTAAATATAGGCAAGATAAGTGTGATTCTGAAGTTCCGCCCATGCGTGAGATTGGATTATTACATCAAGTGAGTTGTCATTTTAGTAATGCATTAAAGAGTAACAATGAGGTGATGAAATGAGTGAGTTATTGAGAATTGATGATCTCAAACAACATTTTCATTCAGGAAAAGGGATCTTTAATAAAGGATATATAGTTCATGCAGTTGACGGCGTATCTCTTAGTGTAAATAAAGGAGAAACCCTTGGCTTAGTTGGTGAATCTGGCTGTGGAAAGAGTACTCTTGGTCGTAGTTTATTGAAGCTATTTGAGCCGACTGCTGGTCGTATTTACTTTGAAGGTCAAGATATTACTCACCTTGGAAATAAAGAAATGCGCTCTTTACGTCAAGAGATGCAAATTATTTTTCAAGACCCAACTGAATCGCTAAACCCAAGACATACGATTGAAATGATTTTGGAAGAACCGTTTGTTATTCATGGTGTTGGTACACAAGAAGAACGTAAACAATGGATTGAAGAGCTATTAATTAAAGTGGGCTTACCAGTAAGTGCGGTTAGTCGTTACCCTCATGAGTTTTCTGGAGGGCAAAAGCAGCGAATTGGTATTGCAAGAGCGATTGCTTTAAAACCAAAATTAATTGTATGTGATGAGTCGGTATCGGCACTGGATGTGTCAGTTCAAGCACAAATAGTCAATCTGTTACTGGATCTACAAAAAGAGATGAATCTGGCCTTAATTTTTATTGCTCATGATTTATCCGTGGTTAAGCATATTTCCGATAAAGTTGCGGTAATGTACCTAGGTAAAATTGTTGAATATGGCAATGCTGATACGTTATACAATTCACCAAAGCACCCTTATACCGAGGCATTATTATCAGCAATACCTGTTGTTCATCCTCGTTTTAGAGGGAAAGAACGGATTATTCTAAAGGGAGATGTCCCTTCACCGATTAATCCACCAAAGGGTTGTCGATTCTCAACTCGATGTCCAAGAGCTGAAAAAAATTGCTTTCATGATGAACCACAAAGGCAGATAGTTGATGACAATGCTTATGAAGTCGCTTGTCATTTATATAAATAAATATCTTTTTTTGAAATAGTCGACTTGTTCTGCTTTATTCTATAGTGAGTAAAGAATAAGTTAATCAAAACCAGAGGTCGTTATGGAAAAGATATTTACTTTTAGCGTATTAGGGCTTTTGGCTGGTTGTTCTGCAACAATGCCAGATATGGGGACTGAACAACCTATTCATTATCAGTGTGATAATGATAGAAACTTTCAAATTACGTTTAATAAAGATAAAGCGTTGCTACAACTTCCAAAAGAAGATTACGCACTAAAACGTGCAGTATCAGCATCAGGTATGAAATACATTTCTGATGATGGGATGCCAGATATTAGTACAACGATTATCTTTCAGGGTAAAGGTAATGAAGCAAGTTTAGATCTAGGACGGGTATTATTAAAAAATTGTACTGTTATGAAGTAGCTTTAATATGAAGTGGTTTCATTGGTAGAAAAGTAAAAATGGTCATAACTATATTATGACCATTTTTATTATTAAACTAATACTTAAGTACCATAAGTCACAATATAACGATTTGGCTTATGGTTCATTCCTAAAACGATATTCAATATAATAGCGCCAAGAACGGAAACAACAAGCAACCAAGGGGTAATAAAGAAGAAAGAGGCACTTAAAATACAGAAGTCGATTACCATCTGAACTTTACCTACTGAGATACCAAATTTTTCTTGGATCCACAAACATAAAACATTAAACCCACCTAAGCTTGAGCGATGTCTAAATAAGATTAGCATGCCTAATCCCATTAATAAGCCACCAGCAATCGCGCAATAAATGTCACTGATATGATCAACAGAAATCATCATATTCAAGTGGTCAGTCATAATAGAAACAAGACCACCAGAAATTAAGCTGGTTAATGCAAAACGCTTCCCAAATCGTTGCCAAGCTAAGGCGTAAAACGGCAGGTTGCATAGAAAGTACAAAATACCAAAGCTGATACCACTCATTTGGCTAACTAATAATGCAAGTCCTGTTGTACCACCTGTAAGTAATTGTGCTGCTTGTAAAAAGAAAATACCTTGAGAAACTAAGAAAGTACCCGTCAAAATAGCAATGACATCTTCCTTGTGTGTGTGTTTAATTTTTTCCATAACGGCAGGTTCTGCTTTCTAATATCAAATAAATAATGGTCGCAAGAATAGTGTGATTATGAATTTATGCAATTGATGATAATGAAATATAGGTTAGTTTTTGTAGTAAACACTTTACAGAGTGTAAAGCTTACTATTGACAGTTTATTAGTATCATTCATGTTGATAATGAGTAATCTGCAACAAAAATAACAAAGAAAAGTACTATTTAGGGTATCTGATCCAGATCAAATTATGTAGAATACATCGCAGTTAAGACTAGCGACGTAATCGTTTGCGTTGCTGGGCTATTTTTGGGTTTTATATTTATCTGAGTCAGGAGATACAGATGCTTAAGCGTGATATGAACATTGCAGATTACGATGCAGACTTGTTTGCAGCAATCCAGGAAGAAACAGTACGTCAAGAAGAGCATATCGAGCTGATTGCTTCTGAAAACTACACTAGCCCACGAGTGATGGAAGCTCAAGGTTCACAACTAACAAACAAATACGCAGAAGGTTACCCAGGCAAGCGTTACTACGGTGGCTGTGAGTTTGTAGATAAAGTAGAAACATTAGCGATTAACCGCGCATGTGAATTGTTTGGCGCAGAGTATGCAAACGTACAACCGCATTCAGGTTCTCAAGCGAACAACGCAGTTTACATGGCATTACTAAACGCTGGTGATACAGTGTTAGGTATGAGCCTTGCTCACGGTGGTCACTTAACTCACGGTTCTCCAGTAAACTTCTCTGGTAAGCTTTACAACATCATCCCTTACGGCATTGATGAAGCTGGTCAGATTAACTATGAAGAAATGGAAGCTCTAGCAGTAGAACATAAGCCTAAAATGATCATTGGTGGTTTCTCTGCTTATTCTCAAGTATGTGATTGGGCACGTATGCGTGAAATCGCAGACAAAGTTGGCGCTTACTTCTTTGTAGATATGGCTCACGTAGCAGGTCTTATTGCTGCTGGTGTTTACCCTAACCCAGTACCACACGCTCACGTAGTTACAACAACGACTCATAAAACACTTGCTGGTCCTCGTGGTGGTCTTATCCTTTCTAATGAAGGCGAAGATCTTTACAAGAAACTGAACTCAGCAGTATTCCCTGGTGGTCAAGGTGGCCCTCTAATGCACGTTATCGCTGGTAAAGCGGTTGCATTTAAAGAAGCACTAGAGCCAGAGTTTAAAGAATACCAAACACGTGTTGTTGCTAACGCAAAAGCGATGGTTGCAGAGTTTCTTGCTCGCGGTTACAACATCGTTTCAGGCTCTACTGAAAACCATTTGTTCCTAGTTGATTTAATCGACAAAGACATCACTGGTAAAGAAGCAGATGCAGCACTAGGTTCAGCTAACATTACCGTTAACAAGAACTCTGTACCAAACGATCCACGTAGCCCGTTTGTTACTTCTGGTATCCGTGTTGGTTCTCCTTCTATTACTCGTCGTGGTTTCTCTGAAGCTGATGCGAAAGAACTTGCTGGCTGGATGTGTGACATTCTAGACAACATGGGTGATGAGTCTGTTATCGAAGCAACAAAAGCAAAAGTATTAGAAATTTGTAAGCGTTTACCTGTATACGCTTAATCTCTAAATCTGCTTTAAATAAATATTAAAGAGGTTAACCTATTATAGGTTGGCCTTTTTTTTGGATAAAACTCAGCAAGTTATTAATAGTTGGTTTGATTTATTTACCTATCTACCGACACGAAAGTAACTACATATCATTCTTTAATTCAATCTAAACCATATTCACTTTCATGATTCCTATTCTATTTCTGTGTTATTTCTAAGAATTAGTGTAAATAAATGTGCTATGTTTCGATCTTAGTGAACTGAACGATTAGTTTCAGCACTTCTAAAAGGTTGAATCATGAGTAAGAAAGTATTATTAGCGTCGTTGATTGCCACGTTACTGACCGGTTGTTTGGATGATGGCGGTAATGGCTCAGGAAATGAAACAGTTAAACCTACACCACCAGAAACACCGGATGTGACGTATATCGGAGAGTTATTGGCTTCAGGTATACCAATTAAAGGTGAAGTAACCTGTAATGGTGAAGCCTTAGAGCTAGGTAAATTTACCGTTAAGCAAGGGCTCTCATTCAGTTGTAATTTAGGCGCTGTAGTATTAGGTCAATTTATTGCCCCAGAGCCAATGACGTTATCTGATTCAAATTTAACAGAGGTAATTCCTACATCATTTGATTTAAAAAATGTAGAAGGTGATAACGCGGCTAAAGTGCTACAAACTATTAATAGCTGTGCGACCACAGAAGAATTGTGTTTAGAAGAAATAAACAGCCTAGATATTACTGATATTTATCAGCATTTAGATGATGACAAAGCCGTTGATGCTTACTTACTATTGAAAGGCGAAGAAGCAACAGACGACGTAGGTAAAGCCCCAAGCTCACACGTGGATAGTGATATTCAACCTGAAGTCAGTGAAGGTACGAGCAATGATCTGAACAGTGATTTTGTGTCGGCTAATGCGGAGAACACTTACGGTTACCAACCAAGTCAAGCAGCGAAGGTATTAACAAAAAGCCAGCTAACCGACGTAAATGGAACACCTTTAGTCGGAGTGGCTTTCTTTTCTGAAAATTCAACAGGTATGACAGATGAGAACGGGTATTTTGAGTACCTATGGGGTGATACCCTTACATTTGGTATTGATACGTTTGAGTTTGGTAGTTTAATTGGTAATCAAGTTAATTATGAACTTACGGATGTAACTGAAAATGCAATAGAAAAAGCTAATATTCAGTCATTACTTACACGTTATGCGATTGCCTCTAATGGTAATTTAATTATTAATGATAAAGTACAAGAAGTCTTTAGTTTATATCCTAACGTAATTAATGAGTTAATTAACCTTTCTTTACCAAATGGTGGTGTGATTGAGGGGACAGAATTTGTTTTTCCTAATGAATTTGAAGCGCAATTTTCTCAAGGGCTCACACAATTAATCGATAATGAATTAAAGCAAATTTCTCGTTATGCCTCTTTTAGTACATTTAATGCCTTACCTAATGTATTTTCAGAAGATAGCACAGGTTACGTCACAGAAAGCCTGCAATCTATTTTTAAAAATGTAACGCAATTCCATGTATTTAATGATCACAGTAGCTTTTATGGAGCCAGTGGTTATACAAGAGGTATGCGTGCATTAAACTTATCGAATCGTGCGTTCCCTATTATGATGCCACGTAGCGATATTAATAAAGAACTTGCTTTTGGAGAACCTCAAGCGTGGACCCGTGAAGGTAAGCCTTATATAGCTGCTTACCCTAATGTGATCATGCCTGAAATTCCAAAAGTATCTAAAGACAATGCAACTTTTGGCTTTCCCTTTGTTACTGCTGGTGAAATCGGTAAAGGTAAAATTGTATTCATGGGGAACAGTTTATACCCAAGCATTTTATCGTGTCCTGAAAACTATTGGGCAAATGATGAATTGCAAATAGATAGTGAAAACTCTGTATGTACAACAAATAATGATTTAAGCGCAGATGCTCGTAATGACAATGGCAGCATGGAGACATTTTTTAGCAATATATTCACATGGTTTACTTCGTCATACTCTCAACATCAGGTAAATGTTGCAACCAATATTGAAATCGCTTATGCCGCAAGATCTAATTGGTCTAAAGGACGTGAATATTCATTCTTCTTTGATAAAGCGTTTAATTTTTCGTCAGTAACTTTTCTAACTAAAGGGGGATTTGATGGAATATCGGCTGACACCACGCCTATTTTAGTCTTGCAAGCATATCCTGTAAAAATTTTAGGCGATGGTCAAACAAGTCGTGTTATCGCGGACCTAGATAACCCGAATTTAACGCAAGAAGACATTACGGCTTTAATTAAATACGTTGATCAAGGCGGTAATATTTTATTCATGGATGCGATAGATGGCGAAACTAATCCTGAACCTATTGGACGCTTAGCTGACACTGCGGGCATATCATTAGGCGGAAGTAATGTCACGCCCACCTCACAAGGTAATTGTGGATCTTCATATTATTGTCATGGTGACTCTCTTCGTCCAAATATTCATATAGAAAGCCAGCATGAAATGGTGGTATTAGAACGTTTTCCTGATGTGAATGGTGAGCCGCCGTTTACTGTTGATAGTGAAGGAAATACGATTTGGAACAAAGAAGAATTCATGTCGAATTTAGAGATCCCAAGCTATGAAAAAGCGATCATGGATGAAGATGGTAGCCCAGCAATAGAAACAAAAATAGCACGTATATTTGTTACTAATGAAGCAGAAAAAGCAGCTGCAATTGCTGAATTAAAAGCAGCGTTTGTTAGTACACCTATATGTACAGAAAGCTATCAATATGAATTTAATTGTATTGAAACAAGAAAGGGCCACGGTCTTCCTGTTCGTGGTAATTACTTACGAGCGGATTTTGATCGCTACCCAGTAAGCCCTGACGTGGTAACAAGCATGGTTAAAGCAGCTAATCTAGGTGATAACTTCAATGCTTTAATGGAGCATGAGCTTTACTACCGCACTAAAGGTAAGCAAGGTACTCGTCTATCTACTGTTGAGTTGAATCAAACTTACGACAATCTTTCTATTTGGATGTGGAATAATAATGACTATGCGTATGATCCGAATGTTCAAGATGAACTTGGCTTTAAAACGGCTGTTGGTTTCTTAAATTGTTATACCAATAATCAACACGGTATGGGACAACGTTGTCCCTCAGATCTAAAAACAACATTAGTTTCGAATGGTATGTTACATGGAGAAGATAGTAAGTTAAATGGTCAGTTAAACCCGAGCTACCCATTAAACTACATGGAGAAGCCGTTAACTCGCATAATGCTAGGACGTTCTTTCTGGGATCAGGAAATTAAGGTCGATACCACCCAATATCCTGGTCACAGCTCTGGTTCCACGCTATCTGCTGATACGACGATTGATACCGCAGGTAATGGCGTTACTTTCTCAGCAGGTAATAACCAATCGACTGGATTATGGGCACCACAGTTAAGTGAGGTGTCAGTGTCTGGGGGTGTTAAAGCCAGCATCTCAATTATGATGGCAGATGATTTAACGGGTAAACCTCAACATGAGAAAAGTTTACGTCGTCCGCCAAGAATGCAAACAAGCTTTGCGTATGATGGTACCTCACTGACATTTAAAGTGCCGTATGGTGGCTTAATTTACATTAAACCAGTAGAAGAAGTCGTAAACCCAAGCACAACAACGTTCACTTTTAATGGCGTAGAAAAAGCCGCATGGTGGAAGAATGGGCTTTGGAAGCAAGGGCTAAATGAATCAACCGCACCTATTGCAGAAGTAGACACTGGGTCATTCATTTATACAACCGCAGTGAAAAATCTAGAGTCCACCGATTTAATAAAGTTTAGTGCTGGTATGAATCGTTTTGCGGATGCCGCAAGTGATTTCTATGGTAGAGATGAAACCACAGACGTTGGTGAACATCGACGCTTTACTTATCCTGAGCTAAAGGAATACCGCCATCGCTTTGTTAATGATGTTCAGATCTCCATTGGCTCAGCACATTCAGGGTACCCTATTATGAGCAGTTCATTTAATAGTAACTCAAGTGCGATACCAACTAATGCGATAGATGATTGGTTATTATGGCATGAAACAGGTCATAACCTTGCGGCTGCACCATTTACGATCTCTGGTAGTACAGAAGTAACTAACAATATGTTAGCGCTTTATATGCAAGAATTAGAAGGGCGTAATGATGAGCCCCAAATGGACCGTATTAGCATTGATATTCAAAAAGCCCCAACATGGCTGAATCAAAATGTAGGTCATGCATGGAGTCATGGTGACGCAGGTATGCGCTTAGTTATGTTTGGACAGTTGAAAATTTGGGCTGAAACTCAATTTAACATTGATGATTGGTATTCAGATACTGAAAATAAGCCAAGTATTTATGGAGATGATCAAGGTTGGAACTTTATTAAACTAATGCACAGAAAGTCACGTGGTGATAATCAATTTGATATAGATAAGAACTACTGTACAGCTCAAGATACGGGGTTAAATGATGCCGATTTATTGATGGTGTGTAGTTCCTATGTATCTGGTTATGATTTAAGTGAGTTTTTCTCTGAATGGAATGCGGGTGAAACATCAAGTACGAACCCAGATGGAACAAAAATGTATTCTGGTGGTATATCAAATAAAGGGATTAATATGGTATCTCAGTTAAGGCTACCAAAAGCTCCTTTGAACCCATTAAGTATTAATAAGCTAAACTAAAAATGCTTAATTTATAATAATAAAGCCCTTCATTTTTTAATTAGATGAAGGGCTTTTTATACCAATGTCACTAATTAGATCCTAGATCCCAAGAATAACCGACACACTTTGGTATAGATTAGAGAGTCAGTTGCCTATAAGCTTCAAGCTCTCACACAATCAACTAAGGTAACCACATGGGACACCAATATAAGCAACTGACACTAAGTGAAAGATACCAGATTGAAGCTTGGAATACACATAGTATTTCTGCTCGGGAAATAGGACAAAAATTAAAACGGAGCAATGGCTCCATTTCAAGGGAATTACGACGCTGTCCTGTTGGAAGTTATTCTGCCGAGCAAGCGCATAAACATGCTTTTCAAAAAAGAACACTTTCAATTAAGCACACAAAGTGTGGCCAAAAGAATAAGAAAATAATTCAAATATACCTACAACTTGGTTGGAGCCCAGAGCAAATATCTGGACGAATGCATAAAGAAAAAATAGAAAATACAATATGTTGCAGTACTATTTACAATGTAGTTAAAAGAGAGCATTGGCAAAGAATGCTTGCTCGAAAAGGTAAAAAATACAAACAGCGTAAAGGTGTAGAAGCTGGAGCAAGACTAATTCCCAACCGCGCTGATATCTCTCTCCGGCCTGCTATTGTTGACGATAACTCAGAAATTGGCCACTGGGAAGGTGATACTGTTTATGGTCAAGATGGGTATTTAGTCACTATGGTAGAGCGAGTATCTAAGCTATTAGTTACTTGCAAAGTACGTAGCAAGTCTAAAAAAGCAGTCACTCGTGGGATAAATCGCATGATGAAGCCCTTTAAAGAACTTTGCAAAACAATCACATTTGATAATGGCGGAGAGTTTGCGGGTCATGCTAAGATAGCTAAGCATCTGAACTGTGACATTTATTTTGCTAAACCTTACCATTCCTGGCAACGAGGTTTGAATGAAAATACCAATGGTTTACTAAGGCGTTTTTTCCCAAAGGGAATGGCCATTGGAGAACTTGCTGCAAAAGAGGTTAAACAGGCAGAGTTTTTGATTAATTCGAGACCTAGAAAGGCATTAAATTTTCTGAGTCCGAGTGAGTTTTTAAGCGGTAAGCGTGTGTCGGTTATTGTTACGATCTAGCGATGATCTATTTATTACGCAGGAAAATCACTTAAGAGTAAGGCAAAAATTCTTATAAGTAGTTATTCTACAATAATAATTTTTAACGCAACTATTGAGTGATTTAACCAGTAATAATGTTCAGATAATTAATGGAATTGGTATTACTGTGCTTAAAAAGAAAATAAATCCTACACTTTAATCGTATTTATTTGCAAAGTAAGTTCAGACATTGTGTGTTCAATATTTCTCATCTCCTTTTCAAGGTGAAGAATGAGATCATTAGTACCATTTGCTAGTGATGCTAAATCATCAATGTCAGCATTAACAGAATTTGCGGTTTCAGATTGCTCTAAAGTCGCTGCCGAAATGCTGGTGTTAAAGCTATCTATCTCAGTAACAGAGGAGTGTAATGAGTCAATAAATGTTGATGAAAACTGCACGTTGTCTTGGGTCTTGTTACTGAGAACTTTACTCTCTTCCATTAGGCCAAAAGTGTGTTTTGCACTATGACCAATAGCATCCAATAGCTGACGAATATCATGAGTTGCTTCTTGACTGTGTTGAGCTAGCTTTCTTACTTCATCGGCAACAACGGCAAAACCACGACCTTGTTCACCTGCTCGAGCAGCTTCAATCGCAGCATTTAGAGCTAAAAGGTTTGTTTGTTCAGAAACGGCGGTGATGGTATCTAAGATTTCAGAAACATTTAAGGTTTGTTTTTCAAGGCTTTCAACATGTTCATGAGTATTGATAATACTATGATGTAAATCATTCACTATTGTTGTTGTAGTTTGCGTATGGTTCTGACATTCAGTTGCATAGTTTGTTGCCTGAGTTGTCGTTTCATGAGCACTGTTCGTTACTCCTGCGATTTCACTACTAGTTTGAGCCATTTCAGTCATTGCAGTTGCAATAGTTTCACAGTGAGTGATGGTCGTTTGGCTTGATTGCGTTGCTTGTTTTAAATGGCGGCTTAATGAATTAAGTTCATCTTGGGTTTTAGTGGCAACAGAGTGGGCTGCACGTAAAGGTAATGAGATACTTTCGATTAGAGAATTGATATCTTTTGCAATATGATCAAATTCGTTCTCACCATTATCATCTAAAGTTAGCGTTAGGTTTTTTGTCGCGGATATTTCATTAATACGCAAACTAAAAGCAGCCATTCGTTTACTTATCGAGTGAGTTGTAAATAAGCTCATTACAGCGATTGGAAGAATTAATAATAGAGCAATGGCAATATAAAGATTACGAGAGAACTTCGCATCCATCATATCTTTATTCGCGGCAGTATTGAGCTGTTGAGAAATGTTATCAGTAATACCCTTAATTAATCCTATACGTTGAGTTGCTAAAGGAAACCAATCACTCGCTGTTGGGCCACTTAATGCATGTAAACTTTCCTTTTGCGATAAATAGTTATTCTGAATACTTTTTACCTTTTGCCAAGTGCTAGAATTGGATGTTGAATTTAATTGCCCCACAAAAGAGGAGGAAAGTACAGATTTAGCTTGACGAATTGAGAGCAATTCAGTTGTTAGGTAATTATTGATATCAGAGTATTTATCTAAGCTTGATTTTTTACCAGCAAAAGCACCATTTAATGCACCTCGGACTTTACCTGCTTCTTCTTTTACTTGTAATAATGCAGATAATCCTAACATTTCATTGCGTAAATCGGAGGCGTTAATATTACCAATAATGACAGAGATAGAATCAAGGGAGAGTTGGTTTAATGTCGAATAATAGACAAAAGGGGAGTTTTTGATTCGTAAATTATCCACTTGGCTACGAATGGTACTTTTATTGTTTAATTGCTGAATAACATCAGATAAGAGAGTATTTATCATACCTTTATCTAAATATTTAGCACTAAAATTACGCAGTTCTTGTTCCGCTGAATCTGATTTTCTGCGTTGAGTATTCAGTTTATCTTTTCCAGATTGTCCTTTTGATGCAAGAAATCCTGCAGTTAAACCTCGTTCAACAGCAAAGTTATGAGCTACATTATCTAATGTATTAAAAAGGTTCACTGCTTCTAAAGATAAATTAGCATCATATACATTATTGTTTTCCTGATTGAGTAGTTGTACTAAAAATGCAGAAATAATTAAGGTAGGTAATAATGAAATGATGAGTAACCGATTTTTGATACTTTTTAAAATAGATAGATTCATAAACATCCTTTGGATAATTTAAATAAAAGGGCCATAAATGTATCGACTTAATGTATTGATACTTTAGTAAATAAATACAATATCTATTCTGCTTCTAGCGTTAGAACATAGGCAGACTTCTCGTTTTCTTGTACACTGATAAAAAAGAATAGGAGACAAGTCATGCATTGTCCATTTTGTAGTGCAACAGATACAAAAGTGATTGATTCTCGATTAGTTGCTGATGGTCATCAAGTTCGCCGACGTCGTCAATGTTTAGCCTGTAGTGAGCGTTTTACCACGTTTGAATCAGCTGAATTAGTAATGCCAAAAGTCATTAAATCTAATGGTAATCGTGAACCATTTAACGAAGATAAGCTTTCGGGTGGTTTGTATCGTTCATTAGAAAAACGTCCTGTTAGTGCAGATTTAGTTGAGTTAGCGCTAAATACTATTAAGTCACAGCTACGAGCAACAGGGGAGCGAGAAGTGCCTTCTGATATGATTGGGAATCTAGTAATGGACCAATTAAAAGAGCTAGATAAAGTGGCTTATATTCGTTTCGCATCGGTATATCGCAGTTTTGAAGATATTAAAGAGTTCGGTGAAGAAATCGCAAAATTAGAGAAATAACATGAAATTTACCTCCCAAGATCACCAAATGATGCAAAAGGCCATTTTACTGGCAAAGCAAGGTATTTATACCACCGCCCCAAACCCAAACGTTGGTTGTGTGTTGGTTAAAGATGGACAGATTATTGGAGAGGGAGCACATTTAAAAGCTGGCGAACCACACGCTGAAGTTCATGCATTACGCCAAGCCGGTGAAAATGCAAAAGGTGCGACGGCGTATGTTACGTTGGAGCCATGCTCGCATTATGGAAGAACTCCACCTTGTGCTGAGGGCTTAATAAAAGCCGGCGTTGCTAAGGTTATCTGTGCCATGGTTGATCCTAATCCACAAGTTGCAGGCCGTGGCCTAGCTATGTTGAAAGAAGTGGGTATTGAAACTGCATTTGGGTTACTTGAAGCAGATGCTAGAGCATTAAACCCCTATTTTTTAAAGCGGATGGAAACAAAGAAACCATTTGTTCAATTAAAAATGGCAGCTAGCCTTGATGGTAAAACCGCATTAGAAAATGGCGAAAGTCAGTGGATTACCTCTAAAGAAGCAAGGCAAGATGTTCAGCGTTATCGTGCGTTATCAGGTGCCATATTATCAAGCGCAAAGACGGTAATCGAAGATAACGCTTCTCTAAATGTACGCTGGGATGATCTTCCGTCCTCAAGTCAAAACAACTACCCAGAAAAAGAGCTAAGACAACCATTAAGGATCATTCTAGATCGCCAACATCAACTCACTTCCGATCTTAAATTATTTAATACTAAAGGCAATGTCGCAACAATTTCATCTCAGTTCTCTCATCCTATTAGTTCTCAAGATAGTCATCTACATTGCAATGTGTGTGACGATGGTAAACTTATCTTATCTGAAGTTGTCGATAAAATAGCGCAAGAATACAATGTTAATCATATTTGGGTAGAAGCAGGGGCGACCTTAGCGGCGAGTATGATAGAAGCTAATTTAGTGGATGAGTTGATCATTTATCTTGCACCTAAGCTTATGGGGGCTGATGGACGCAGCTTATTGAATCTAATTGGATTAAAAGCCATGTCTGAAGCTATCGATCTAAACATTACAGATGTTCGAATGGTTGGAAAAGACATTCGTATTACAGCAGAAATAGTAAGGTAACAGATGTTTACAGGAATTATTGAGTCAATAGGAACACTTCAGGCTATCACTCCAAAAGGTGAAGACATTAGTGTTACCGTCAATGTTGGTAAATTAGACATGGGCGATGTAAAACTTGGCGATAGCATTGCCACCAACGGTGTGTGCTTAACGGTCGTTGCAATGACTGGGCATACCTATACTGCTGATTTATCGTTAGAGACTTTAAAACGTACCGGTTTTGTTGATTACAAAGCGGGCGATAAAGTGAATCTTGAAAAAGCCATGTTACCAACCACTCGCTTTGGTGGTCATATTGTCTCTGGTCATGTTGATGCGGTTGGTGAAATCATTGAACGCCATCAAACAGGTCGAGCGGTTGAGTTCTGGATCCAATTACCACAGAGTTTAGCAAAATATGTGGTAGAAAAAGGGTCCATTACAGTTGATGGTATTAGCTTAACGGTGAATGATTTACGTAAAAATGCATTTAAGCTGACGATCGTACCTCATACGGCAGCAGAGACAACCATGGATAACTTCTCTGTAGGACAAAAAGTAAACCTAGAAGTAGACGTTATCGCTCGTTATTTAGAAAGACTTGTGATCGGACAGAAAGAAGAGCAACCTCAGTCTTCTGTTACGATGGATCTTTTGGCAAAATCAGGTTTCTTAAATTAACCACTTAACCTAACTAATATATTAAAGGTATTTCACATGGCAATTAGCTCAGCAAAAGACATTATTGAAGATATTCGCTTAGGTAAGATGGTTATCCTAATGGATGATGAAGATCGTGAAAATGAAGGCGATTTAATTATTGCTGCAGAAAAAATTACACCAGAAGCTATTAATTTCATGGCAACACACGGTCGCGGTCTAATTTGCTTAACGATGACAAAAGATCGTTGTGAAAAATTAGGTCTACCGCCAATGGTGCAAGACAATAATGCACAATTTACAACGAACTTTACGGTCTCTATTGAAGCCGCTGAAGGCGTTACAACGGGTATTTCAGCAGCAGATCGTTCTCGTACTGTAGAAGCCGCTGTTGCTAAGAATGCCGTTGCTGCTGATCTTGTTCAGCCAGGTCATATCTTCCCTCTTGCAGCACAAGATGGTGGTGTATTAACACGTGCAGGACATACAGAAGCTGGCTGTGATCTCGCTCGTTTAGCTGGTTTTGAACCTGCGGGTGTGATTGTTGAGATCTTAAATGACGACGGTACAATGGCTCGCCGTCCTGATTTAGAAGTCTTTGCTGAAAAACATGATGTAAAATTGGGTACTATCGCTGACTTAATTGAATACCGTAATAATAACGAAACAACGATTGAACGTGTTGCTGAGTGTAAATTACCAACAGAATTCGGTGATTTTGATTTAGTTACATACCGCGACACGATCGATAATCAACTTCATTATGCAATGAAAAAAGAAAATACATCAGGTACTGCACCATTAGTTCGTGTTCACCTTCAAGATACGTTTACAG
The DNA here is from genome assembly GCA_000953695.1 of Aliivibrio wodanis. Taxonomy (GTDB): domain Bacteria; phylum Pseudomonadota; class Gammaproteobacteria; order Enterobacterales; family Vibrionaceae; genus Aliivibrio; species Aliivibrio wodanis. The sequence continues at coordinate 801,497 of LN554846.1, forward strand.
ATATCTTACATTCAGATCGTTGTGCAGAACGTAGCTGGACATTACCAACAGCAATGCAACGTATTGCGGCCGAGGGTGGTGTACTTGTGATTTTAGGCAATGAAGAGTCAACAGATAGCATTGTTCATAAAATCAAAGTGTTAGAGCGCCAAGATAACGGTGAATCACCTACAATGGCTAAAAAACAAGGTACATCTCGCCGTGTTGGTGTTGGTTCACAAATCTTAGCTGATATGGGTATTTCTGATATGCGTCTGCTATCATCTTCTTCAAAGCGCTACCATTCATTATCAGGCTTTGGTCTGAATGTTGTAGAATACGTTTCAGAATAAGCGTATTGATGGGCTCTATTGTGTAAATAGAGCCCAAATAATTAGATAATTGTCACAAAGCTGTGATAGAATTCGCCGATTCTCACTATGATATGTAGTTGAAAATAGTTACCCAGTTTAATTGGAATAATATAGATACAGGAAGGCTTATGAACGTAATTGAAGGCGGCGTTGCTGCTCCTAATGCGAAAATTGCAATTGTCATTTCTCGCTTTAATAGCTTTATTAATGAAAGTTTACTTTCTGGCGCTATCGATACTTTAACGCGTTTTGGTCAAGTATCTGAAGAAAACATCACTGTTGTTCGCTGCCCTGGCGCTGTAGAATTACCATTAGTTGCTCAACGAGTAGCTAAAACAGCAAAATATGATGCGATTGTTTCATTGGGTTCTGTTATCCGTGGTGGTACACCACATTTTGAATACGTATGTAGTGAATGCAATAAGGGTCTAGCGCAAGTATCTTTGGAATTTAGTATTCCAGTGGCATTTGGTGTCTTGACTGTTGATACAATCGATCAAGCAATCGAGCGCGCAGGTACCAAGGCTGGTAATAAAGGGGCGGAGGCTGCACTAAGCGCACTCGAAATGATTAATGTTCTGTCTCAAATAGAATCCTAATGGGAGTTAGTGTGAAACCAGCCGCACGTCGTAATGCACGTCAATTTGCGCTTCAAGCAATTTATTCATGGCAAATAAGCAAAGAAAATGTTGCTGCTATTGAAGAACAGTTTTTAACCGCAGATAAGTATGATGAAGAAGAGCATCATGCAAAAGAGCCTAAACTACAAGCTCCAGATACAGATGTAGCGTACTTCCGCGATCTTTTCTCTGGTGTTGCTCTTAACCACATTAAGTTAGACGGTAAAATGCGTCCATACTTATCTCGTCCACTTCAAGACCTTGATCAGATGGAACTTGCGTTATTACGTATGTCTATCTATGAAATGATGAATCGTGACGATGTACCTTACAAAGTAGTTATTAATGAAGCGATTGAACTTGCAAAAGTATTCGCAGCAGAAGATAGCCACAAATTTGTAAATGGTGTATTAGATAAAGCGGCTCCAACATTACGTAAAAAGTAATTTGGATTTAGCATACTAATTAATAGTAAAGGTCAGCCTAATCGCTGGCCTTTTTTATAACTAAAAAACAGCATTTTATATACTATGAGTAGTGAATTTAATTTAATTGATAAGTTTTTTGTACATGGAAACCTTACAAGAGAAGATGTAGATCTTGGTATTGGTGACGATTGTGCACTAGTGACAGTTCCTGAAAACCACCAAGTTGCCATTACAACAGATACTTTAGCAGCAGGAACTCACTTCTTAGCAACAGCGAACCCGATAAGTGTCGGTTATAAAGCGCTAGCATCAAATCTTAGTGATATCGCCGCTATGGGGGCTAAGCCGACGTGGGTTTCTCTCGCATTAACGCTACCAAAACCTGATGAAGAGTGGCTTAATGGTTTTTGCAAAGGTTTCTTTGGTTTAGCTAAACAACATCATGTTCAACTTATTGGTGGTGATACAACAAAAGGCCCGTTGAGTATTACAATAACGGTGCAGGGTATTATACCAAAAGGAGAAGCGTTAACTCGTAAAGGAGCACAAGCAGGGGATGATATCTATGTTACTGGTCTTTTAGGTGACAGTGCTGCTGGTCTTGAAGTGTTATTAAATACATCTAAGCAGATAAAAACAGATCTTGAAATAGAGTTAGAGCACAGACATTATTACTCAACGCCAAAAGTTGAATTAGCTCAACGTTTACGTCCTTTATGTCATTCTGCTCTTGATATATCTGATGGTCTAATTTCAGATTTAGGTCATATCTTAAAACAATCAGATATGAATGCGTGTATAGATGTGAGTAAATTACCCATTTCTGATGAGTTGATGAAATATTATTCTGGTAATAGAGAGCAATGTCAGAAAACAGCACTAACGAGCGGTGAAGAGTATGAACTTTGTTTCACTGCTCCTAAAGAGAATAGAGAAGCAATCAAACAAATAACTATTCTTTTAAATCAAAACGTTAGTATAATTGGAAAAGTTGTAGATAAGCCATTTACTAATTTACAGTCTAGCGTACAATTAATGGTAAATAATATTATGTTGGATTGGCAATTATGTGGATACGATCATTTCAGGAGTGAGATATGACAAACCCTTTAGCATTAATTAGCTTAAAAAATCCGTGGCATCTACTAGCAACCGGATTTGGTAGTGGTTTAGCGCCAGTTATTCCTGGAACCGTGGGGACATTAGCAGCAATACCACTCTATTTGTTGCTTGCACAATTGCCTTTTTACCTATTTTTTATCGCTGTTGTTATCTCGGCGTTAGTGGGAATTAAGATCTGTGATATTACCTCTTCTGATATGAAAGTACATGATCATGGGTCTATTGTTTGGGATGAGTTCGTTGGATTGTGGATCACAATGAGTATTGTTCCTTATTTAAACTTATCAGTAACTGATTGGAAATGGTTACTTACAGGGTTTATCTTATTTCGATTTTTCGACATGGTAAAACCTTGGCCAATTGGATGGCTAGATAACAAAGTTCATGGCGGCTTTGGCATTATGCTTGATGATATTGTCGCTGGATTTATGGCTCTAATTAGCCTTTGGGCAGTTGGAAAATATTCTGGTTGGTTATAATAAAATGTATAAAGTTAGAGTAAAGTTTTGCTCTTTGTTTTTCATCATCTTGACTTTTTTAGGTTACTCAAAAGTCGCATTTTCGGATCCTGTATTAGTTGGGTATTGGGGCTATGATGAATACCTTAACAAGTATCCTGAAGAAAATCAGTTAACTAATATTCTTCAGGGTATCGTAAAAAACGATCCTGTTCCATTGTCTCTTAAGCAAGATAAGCCAGTTAAAATCTCATTTATTTATCCTGGTGAGCAGGCTTCTGATTATTGGACTCGAAATTTAATCGCATTTGAGTCACGTTTAAAAGCTTTAAATATAAATTATGAGCTAACACCAGTTTCAACTCGCTTAAATATCGATTTTAAAGAACAGAGCCGTTCTTTGTATCAAGCAATTGAGAACAAAGCGGATTATTTAATTTTTACTCTTAATACAACTCGTCATCGTAAATTTATTGAGCATGTGATTCAGACGCCTGAAACTCAAATAATCTTACAAAATATTACTACTCCAGTAAAAGCATGGCAAGATAATCAACCGTTATTATACGTCGGTTTTGATCATGTTATTGGAACTAAATTGTTATCTAAATATTTCCAACATCGTTTTCCGGATGGTGCGAAATATGGAATGTTGTATTACTCTTATGGTTATTTAAGCACTGCTAGAGGGGATGTTTTTGTTCAATCATTAGATAATCAAAAATACACATTAACTTCCTCATTTTATACAGAAGCCACGGAAGAGAGTGCTCGTTCTGCCACAAAAAGTATTTTACAAGATAACTCGAATGTTGATTTTATCTACGCTTCATCGACAGATATAGCCCTTGGTGCAATTGCTGCATTGAATGAGTATCCAGAAGTTCAGCCTGTGATTAATGGTTGGGGGGGCGGTTCTCTAGAGCTTGCTGCGATTGAAAGTGGCCAATTAGATGCGACAGTTATGAGAATGAATGACGATACGGGCATTGCAATGGCTGAAGCTATTAAGCGAGATATTGAAGGGAAATCAGTACCAACGGTATTTTCAGGAGATTTTGAAATGGTAACTTCAGAAACCTCAGCAAAAGACATTCAGGCACTGAAAGAGAGAGCTTTTCGTTATTCTGGTATGGAAATAAAGAATGACTAGTAAAAATATTTTGAAAAAAGCATCGTTAGCAGACTTAATCTTTCGAGCTATTTTTATTATATTTTCTATTTTAACGGTAGGTATTACTATCCATACCTACCAGTTAAGTGTGAATACGATTAATGAAGAAGTTAAACGTAATTTACAAAAGACATCGAGTTTAATTACCAATTATTTAAATCATCGCTTATCTATCTTACAGATTAGACAAGATACAGATGCAGGAAGTTTGGGGCTTAAAGACTCGAAAACTAGAGATAGAATTCAGGATCTAGAGCGATATTTCTCAAGTATCGAAGCTAAGTCCCCGTACAATTCACCAGATTTTCGATTTATAGAAACGGAAAATAAACTATATTGGGTTGACGGTAATAATTTATTTTTAGGGCTAAAAGAGAATGCCCTTCAAGATATTATTAATAAAAATATTCATATTAATACTTGGTATTATATGATGTTAGAAAAAGGGGCTCCACAAGCTCATGTTTTAATAAGAAAAACACCAATCGTAATGTCCTTAACTGGAGAAATAAGAGGCTATCTATATAATGCAGCAATCTTAAATAATAATGTATCATTTGTATATAGTTTAAAAAATATCAGTAATAGTGCAGATGTCGCTATTATTAATAATAATAATATTATAGCCTCTAGTATGAGAAAAAATTCAGAAGAATATAAAGAAGTTGAGGGCCTTCTTCAATTTCCTATTAACGAAATTCCGAGTAAAATAATAAACTTTACTGATTTGAATGTTAAGTCTTTAAATGGGGAACTATCAATATTATCTTTAAACAATAGAGATAATATTGAGCATTTGGAGATGCAATTTATTTATAGCGTGATCCTCTCTTTCTTTGTATTGATTGCCTTTGCTATGTTGGTTAGAGGGCTTTTTGAGCATAAAATATTACTAGCCTTAAACTCTTTATTAAAATATACCGACAATGTATCTAAAAAAGGCGCTGAGATGCATTACTCAGGAAGCGGTATTTTAGAGTTTGATTACATAGGCACAAAGCTAGAACAAACTTTTGTTGAATTAATAGAAGCAAAAGAGGAGAGCTATAAAGCTCAAGCTGCGGCTGAAAAATCTACCCAAGTGAAATCTGATTTTTTAGCTAAAATGAGTCATGAAATACGTACACCACTAAATGGCATTTTAGGTATATCAGCGCTTTTAAGGCAGAGTAACTTAAGTAATGAACAAGAGAAACAGGTTAATATTTTACATCAAGGTGGAGAGCATCTTCTTGCGGTATTAAATGATGTTTTAGATTTTTCTCAAATAGAGCAAGATAAACTGAATATAAACTGTGAGCAGTTTGTTTTAAGCGATGTTTTAGATACGATTAATGCTATCTATATACCATTATGCGATGCTAAAGGCATTACCTTCAAACTAATAAATAAAGTTAGCCAAGATGCTCTTGTTTATTCAGATCAGGTCCGATTAACTCAAATTCTTTTTAACCTTTTAAGTAATGCTGTCAAATTTACAGAGAAAGGAGAAGTAGAGTTAATTATCTCTCTTAAAATATACAATTCTCAAGTACTGTTATTTTGTGAGATTAAAGACAGTGGAATAGGGATTAGCATTGAAGAGCAGTCTCGTATGTTTGAACCTTTTATTCAACTTGAATCAACGAATATAAGAAAAGTTGGTGGAAGTGGTTTAGGTTTAGCTATTGTAAATCAGTTACTGGAATTACTTCAGGGGAAGATCGAGGTTGATAGTAAACTAGGGAAGGGTTCAATATTTTATATCGAGATCCCTATTTCTATTTTAGATGAAAGTGCAAAAGAAGAGAATGAGAAAACCTTTAATAATTCTCTACAGTTACCAACAGGGCTTAATATATTGTTAGTGGAAGATAATAAATCTAATGCTTATATAGCAAAAGCTTATTGTCAAAAGTATGGCTTAAATGTTGAATGGAAAGAGTCTGCTCAGGATGGAATTGAACGGTTACTAGAACAATCATTTGATTTGATTTTAATGGATAATCAAATGCCTAAAATGAGTGGTATTGAAGCGACAAGGTATATAAGAAATGAACTGAATATCACAACTCCTATTTATGCCTATACAGCGGATGTGTTAAAAGAAGCGAGTGAAGATTTTTTATCTGCAGGTGCTAATTATATTATCAGTAAGCCAATTAAAGAAAAATCAATTTTAGATGCTCTTGTATTTTATAACTCGCAGATTCCAAGTCGATAGTTATTTTATCAAGAGTTTATTTAACTGCGTTTAATCCTAACAACTTTCATTACCTCTATATCAAAGCCTGCAATTTTTTCATTAAAAGGATAGTAAGTTAAATTTACTTTTGCGCCTTTGAGAGATTGGTAAGCTTTTGTTCTATTAAACTTAAATGGAACATTACAGTTTTCGATCATAATGGTATGCTGTATCCAATCACCAACATCACGTTGAGTGTGGGACGTCACTTTTACATCAGTGCTGTGCGTAAGTTGTTGGTGTTTATTTAGCATTTTATCTACGTCTGATTTCATTAAAAGGCTCAGTTAAGTTAGAAATAGTGTGCTTGATAATGAAAGATAAACGGATGTTAGTCAATTATTACAAGGGATTTCAAATGTCTAAGAAAGTATATTGTATTGCACAATTTTTACCAAAAGAAGGTAAATTGGATGCATTATTTACGGTATTGCAAAATCTAGAACCAAATACAATGCGCGAAGATGGTTGTTTGCAATATACCGTGACTCGTCAGTTACAAAGTCCTTTTGCAGAAGGTGCAAGCTTTCCTATTGCATTTAATGAAGTTTGGGCTGATAACGCTGCATTTGAAGCACATTGTCAACGTGAAGAAATTAAGCAGTTCTTTGAGCAACAATGCATTGCAGAAGATGGCTTAGTTGATAAGTGGAACGTGTGTATTTATACCGATGAACCAACTAATTTCGATGCACCAAAATTAGATTAAATGTCATAACCATTACATACAAAAAATGCCACAGAGTTGTGGCATTTTTTATGTCTCACTGAAAATTAGATAGGAAGTATTTAAAGATCCAGATAGTCTCTGATCTGTTTTTCAATACCTTGTGCATCTAATCCAAGTTCGATGTGCATTTCTTCTTGTGTACCTTGAGCGATGAACTCATCAGGTAAACCTAATTGTAGAACTGGTTTAATTAAGCGATTCTTCATCAAGAATTCAATCACTCCTGAACCAGCACCACCTGAAATAGCATTCTCTTCAATGGTAACTAATACATCATGACTTGTGACTAACTCACATAAAAGAGCTTCATCGAGAGGCTTGGCAAAGCGCATGTCAGCAACGGTTGCATCTAGTTTTTTAGCGGCTTCTAAGCTACTTGCTAAGAAAGTACCGAAGTTTAGAATAGCAACACGCTCACCTTTTTCGGTAACTTTTGTTTCACGGATCAATCGGCCTTTACCAATTTCTAATGGTTGCATATCTTTATCGACATCAACACCGGTCGCACTACCTCTTGGATAACGAACAGCACTTGGACCAGTATGTTTATGTCCAGTGTAAAGCATTTGACGGCATTCGTTTTCATCACTTGGCGTCATGATCACCATATTAGGAATGCAACGCATAAAACTAATATCAAAAGCACCTTGGTGAGTCTGACCATCAGCCCCAACAAGGCCTGCTCGGTCAATAGCAAACATGACAGGGAGGTCCATAATAGCGACATCATGAATTAGTTGATCATAACCGCGTTGTAAAAATGTTGAGTAGATAGCAACGATAGGATTATAACCAGCAATAGCCATTCCGCTTGCTAAAGTTACAGCATGCTGCTCAGCAATGGCTGCATCAAAGTATTGGTTTGGAAATTCTTTTGAAAACCTTACCATACCAGAACCTTCACGCATCGCAGGAGTAATCGCCATTAATTTGTCATCTTCTTTTGCCATATCGCAAAGAAAATCACCAAAAACATTGGAGAATGTTGGTTTTCCACCTGATGATTTTGGTAAAGAGTCATTATTTGGATCGAATTTAGGTACACCGTGGTAGCTGATTGGATCTTTTTCTGCCGGCTCGTAGCCTTTTCCTTTTTTAGTCATGATATGTAAAAACTGCGGCCCTTTTAGATTTCGCATATTTTTAAGTGTACGAACTAATTCGTTCACGTCATGACCATCAACTGGACCGATGTAATTAAAGCCCAGCTCTTCAAACATGGTGCCAGGAACAACCATGCCCTTTAAGTGTTCTTCTGTTCGCTTAAGTAACTCTTTAATGGTTGGGGTACCAGAAAGTACTTTTTTACCGCCTTCACGAATAGAGGTGTATAGACTGCCTGATAATACACGAGCAAGTTGGTTGTTTAGTGCTCCCACATTTTCTGAAATTGACATCTCATTGTCATTTAAAACAACTAACATATCAGGATGAATATCACCGGCATGGTTTAGCGCTTCAAACGCCATACCCGCAGTAATGGCACCATCACCGATAACGCTAACCACTTTTCGGTTAGCTTGTTCTTTTTCAGCACAGATCGCTAAACCTAAAGCGGCACTGATCGATGTTGATGAATGGCCAACAGATAACACGTCATATTCACTTTCATCACGCCATGGAAAAGGGTGTAATCCATCTTTTTGACGAATAGTTGAAAGCTTGTCTCGACGTCCAGTTAGAATCTTATGAGGGTAAGCTTGATGGCCTACATCCCAAATCAATTTATCAAATGGTGTGTTGTAAATGTAATGTAAAGCAACCGTAAGTTCAACGACACCAAGGCCTGAAGCTAGGTGTCCACTTGACTTACTCACTGATTTTAAAAGATAAGTTCGAAGCTCATCACACAGTGCAGGTAGGCTTTCTTTTGGTAAAGAACGTAGTTCATCTGGTGTATTTGCTAAAGCCAGAATAGGGTATTTTGAAATATCTAGTGACATAGTATTAGCGCTTATCTGTTTTAGTTTTTACGCTCAATGACGTATTGGGCGAACGCTTGCAATGCATCCGTATTATAAGGGATGCCATCTAATGCATCGATTGCTGTTTGGTATAACTGTGCAGCTTTATGCTTAGCGCCTTCAAGCCCCAATAATGCAGGGTAGGTACTCTTTTCTAATTCTAGATCAGAACCCTGTGGTTTACCGAGAGTTTCAGTATCGCTAATGATATCTAAAATATCATCTTGAACTTGAAAGGCTAGACCAACAGCATCTGCATACTTTTCAAGTTGTGGAAGAATGGCTTTGCCTTTTTCTCCCGCACATAAAGCACCTAATTGAATTGCACATTTAATTAATGCACCGGTTTTATGGGCATGAATTTGTTCTAGTGATTTTAGATCAACTTGTTGACCTTCAGCTTGCAGGTCAAGAGACTGCCCCATACACATACCAGAAGCTCCAGATGCTTTTGATAATACACGGATCATATCAATACGAGATAACTCTGCGTTTTCTGCAATGCTGCCATTCGCTAAAATATCAAAAGCCAAAGTTTGCAATGCATCACCAGCAAGGATAGCTGTAGCTTCATCAAATTTAATATGACAGGTTGCATGACCGCGACGTAAATCATCATTATCCATGGCTGGTAAATCATCATGGATAAGAGAGTAAGAATGGATGCATTCTACTGCAGCCGCGGCGGCATCTGTGTTCTCGACACTAACATCTAACATATCTGCAGTTATGTAGACAAGATAAGGGCGCGCACGCTTCCCCCCGAGTAGCAATGCATATTTCATTGCTTCGGTAAGCGGCTGCTGTTGAATATCTATCTCTTTAAGCCATTGATGTAAATGTTCAATGTTTCGCTGCTGGAAAATAGGTAATTGTTGTTTAAGTGAATCAGTCATCATTGGTATCAAAAGGCGTTAATTCTGCGTTATCATCAGCTTGTAAAAGAATATCGACACGCTGCTCTGCGTGAGTCAGTTTTTCTTGTCCAGCCCTAGCTAGAGCAATTCCACGCTCAAATTTCTTTAAAGCGTCTTCAAGAGGAAGATCGCCACTTTCTAATTGATTGACGACAGAATCTAATTCTTCAATTGCCGCTTCAAATGATAAATTTTCCGGTTTTTTTACAGCCATAATGATTCACTCTTAAAATGATCCAAGAAAGGTAACTCAGAGAGCGTAAAGGGTCAATTGAACAGGTGATAAAGTGATGCGTAAAGGTAAAATTTAATGATTAAGGGCTATTTTTTAAACAATAATATATTGATGTGATCTTTTTTAGTAAATAAAGTTAAACCATCTAACTCTTTGGTCGATAAGAAGAGAGCGGCAAAAAAGTGATGATATTTATGGCTTAATTTTTGCTTAGCATATTATAAGTAAACACAAGCAGCAAATAGGGGAGCGCTCTGTGGATTTAGCAACGTTAATAGGCTTAGTTGGTAGTTTTGCATTTGTTATTATGGCAATGGTACTGGCTGGTGGCTTAGCCATTTTTATGGATACTACTTCGGTTCTTATCGTAGTAGGTGGTTCAACATTCGTAGTATTAATGAAATTTACGATAGGTCAATTTTTTGGCGCAGGGAAAATTGCAGCTAAAGCATTTATGTTTAAGACTGATGAACCTGTTGATTTAATTGTAACCATTGTTGAAATGGCTGATGCTGCTCGTAAAGGCGGATTTTTGGCTTTAGAAGAAAAAGAGATCAGTAACTCTTTTATGCAGAAAGGTATTGATCTACTCGTAGATGGCCATGATGCTGAAGTAGTAAAAGCAACATTACAAAAAGACATTGCACTCACTAATGAGCGTCATGAACGTGGTGTTGGTGTGTTTGGTGCTTTTGGTGATGTATCGCCAGCGATGGGTATGATAGGAACTCTTATCGGTCTTGTTGGTATGCTTTCGAATATGGATGATCCTAAATCGATTGGTCCTGCGATGGCGGTTGCACTATTAACCACATTATATGGTTCAGTTATCTCAAATATGATTGCATTCCCTATTGCTCATAAACTTGAACTACGTAAAGAGCAAGAGAAATTAAACCGTCGTTTGATTCTTGATGGTATCTTAGCTATTCAAGATGGCCAGAACCCTCGTGTTATTGATAGCTACTTACGTAACTACTTAAACGAGAAAAAACGTGTTGTTGATACTGGCGAAGAATAAGACTAGGAGCGAATGATGGAAGAAGAAGATGATTGTAAATGTCCTCCAGGAGCCCCCTTATGGATGGCAACATTTGCTGACTTAGCAACACTCTTAATGTGTTTCTTCGTACTGTTACTTTCTTTCTCTGAAATGGATGTATTGAAGTTCAAACAGATTGCAGGCTCTATGAAGTTTGCATTTGGTGTTCAAAACGTACTTGAAGTAAAAGATATCCCTAAAGGTACTAGTGTTATTGCTCAAGAGTTTCGACCGGGTCGCCCTGAGCCAACTCCGATTGAAGTTATCATGCAGCAAACGATAGATATCCCTCAGAAAACATTAGATTTTCATGATGGTGAATCAGATCGGGCTGGTGGAACGAAGAGAGATGCGGGTAAACAAACAGGTGGTGAATCATCATCAACGTCAACGCAGACCAATTCACAAAGTGAGTCTGAATCAGAAAGCCAGAGTCAGACACAACAAGAATTAGAAGAAACCATTAAAAAAGCGTTAGAACGTGAAATTGATGATGGTGCGCTAGAAGTTGAGAATTTAGGTCAACAACTTGTGATTCGAATTCGTGAGAAAGGAGCATTTCCTGCAGGCTCTGCTTTCTTACAACCTAAGTTTCGTCCTCTTATTCGCCAAATTGGTGAATTAGTAAAAGACGTTCCAGGTGTAATTCGAGTGTCTGGTCATACTGATAACCAACCATTAGATTCGGAATTATATCGTTCTAATTGGGATTTATCAGCTCAGCGAGCTGTGTCAGTTGCCCATGAGATGGAGCGAGTTAAAGGTTTTGAAAGTGATCGCTTACGTGTTCGAGGTATGGCATCAACAGAACCATTAGGCCCAAACAAAACGGCTGCAGAACGTTCGCGTAACCGTCGAGTTGAGATCAGTATCATGCAAGGTAAAGCGCATGAGAGTGATGAAGTGCCAAGTGCGCAGAAATAATAGATAGTTTAAGTAAATGATGAAAGGAGAGTTGAATTAGCAACTCTCCTTTTTTTTCGGTATAATCTTGCGCCTTAGATTAGGTCTTAAATCCATTTAGTCTAACCTTTTGATTGTTATTCCACATCAGTGAAGCCTATATATGAAGTTTATCGTTAAGCCACACCCAGAAGTTTTTGTTAAAAGTGATTCAGTACGCAAGCGTTTTATTCGTATTTTAGAATCAAACCTTCGTAGTATTATTCAACGTGAAACCAAAGGGGTTGAGGTTATTAACCGCCGTGATCACCTTGAAATTACCGGGTTAAGTGGTGAGTATCGAGAGCAGACACTGACTGCGCTAACTCATACTCCAGGTATTCATCATGTATTAGAAGTAAAGCAATCAGCATTTGCAGATATGCATGATATCTATGAGCAATGTTTAGAGATGAATCGTGAGATCATTGAAGGCAAGACTTTCTGTGTTCGCGCAAAGCGCCGTGGTACTCATGAATTTACATCCATTGAATTAGAGCGTTATGTTGGTGGTGGTTTAAATCAAGCGGTTGAATCAGCAAAAGTTCGATTAAAGAACCCAGAAGTGACGGTTAAGTTTGAAGTAGAAAATGAAAAACTTAACTTAGTTATTGCTCGTCATAAAGGTCTTGGTGGTTTCCCTCTTGGTACGCAAGAAGACGTATTAAGCTTGATCTCTGGTGGTTTTGATTCTGGTGTTTCAAGCTATTTACACATCAAGCGTGGTTCAAAAGTACATTACTTGTTCTTTAACCTAGGTGGCCCAGCTCACGAAATCGGTGTTAAGCAAGTTTCTCATTTCTTATGGAAAAAATATGGCTCATCAGCAAAAGTAAAATTCATATCTGTTGATTTTGATCCTGTTGTTGCTGAGATCCTAGAGAAAGTAGATGACGGTCAAATGGGTGTGATCCTTAAACGTATGTTTATGCGTGCTGGTGGTATGGTTGCTGAGAAGTTTGGTATTGAAGGTTTAGTTACAGGTGAAGCTCTAGGTCAAGTATCTAGTCAAACACTGACTAATCTACGTCATATTGATAATGTAACTGACACCTTGATCCTTCGCCCATTAATTAACTGGGATAAAGAAGACATCATTGATGTGGCTCGTCAAATTGGTACTGAAGATTTCGCTAAAACAATGCCAGAATACTGTGGTGTTATTTCTAAAAAGCCGACCATCAAAGCTGAAAAATCTAAGTTAGAGAAAGAAGAAGCGAAGTTTGATTTCTCTGTACTTGAGCAAGCAATTTACAATGCGCGAGTTATGGATATTCGTGATATTGAAAAAGAGAGCCAAGAACAAGCACCTGAAGTTGAGATGGTATCTGAGTTGGGCTCTGATGCGGTTGTTCTGGATATTCGTTCTTCAGAAGAAGAAGATGCAAATCCATTCGAGGTTGAAGGAATTGAAGTTACTCATATTCCTTTCTTTAAACTTGCAACTAAATTTGGTGATTTAGACCAATCTAAAGAATACTTTTTATACTGTGAACGTGGCGTAATGAGTCGTCTTCAAGCATTGCTGTTGATCGACAATGGCTACAAGAATGTAAAAGTTTACCGCCCGTAATTTTTGCTATTCTAACATTGTAGAATGAGATGAAGAGAGCTGAGTAGTTAGCTCTCTTTTTTTATTCTTATAGTTTCAAATTGTTGAACCATGAAATCAATGAATACTCTTAATCGATTAGGCATATGCTTACTTCTTAAAAACTGCATCATAATATCACCGTGATAATTGCCTTGTACTTCCCAGTGAGATAGAACCTCGAGTAATACCCCTTGTTTTAGCTTTTCTTGAACAACAAAGCTAGGAAAAACACCAATCCCAAGATTGTGTATGACTGCGTCCAATCGCATTTCAGTATGATTAACCACAAAGCGTCCATCAACTTTGATTTGATAATACTCTGAACCTTGTTTAAATCCCCACTCGTTATCGTGTTGCATCTCTCCAAGGGATAAGCATTGATGTTTATCTAACTCCAAAGGGTGTTTAGGGATACCATGTGTTTGTAAGTATGCAGGTGTTGCACAAAGAACAAGGTCAACCTTAGCCAATGGCTTAGCGATTAAATTTTCTTGTGGCTGATTGGTTAAATTAAATATCACATCCAAATTATCATTGATGGGATCACAAGACTGATCGGTCACTTTTATTTTCAGTTTTATGTTTGGATATAGCTCAAGAAACTGTAGAAAAAGAGGTTGTAATACTTGGTTTCCAAGTGCTTTTGGTGTTGAAACTCTTAACAGCCCTTCTATGTTATTACTGCTTTTATCTGAAATGTTAACCACTTCTTGAGCATTATCAACGATGTTCTTACAGTAATGATACGTTTCTTGTCCTGCGATAGTTAAGGTCTGTTTTCTTGTTGTTCTTTCTAATAATGTGAGTTGTAGAGCCTTTTCAAGCCGAGAAACTTGGCGGCTTACTCCTGATGGGGTCATATCAAGAACTTGCGCTGCTTTACTAAAGCTTTCTGACTCAACCACAGTTACAAAGGCGGCCATGTCTGGTAATAAGGTGACGAGTTTATTTATGTCCATGAGTCATAGAAGATTTGATTTATGTAGGGATTATTTAACTTATCAGCTTGCGGTATCTTGGTGCAAATAAGGATGTGATTTATGTTATCTCACAGGGAAGAAGAGAAGAGTGATGGAAAGGCGTATAGAAAGAGGGCGAGAGCTACCAGTTAATCAATACCTACCTTCAGTGATTCTACTACTTGTCGCGTTTTTTTGGGGAACAAGCTATGGAGTGGCAAAAGAAGCATTACTATTTACTAGTGTATTCGTTTTTTTAGTCATTCGGTTTGTAATGACAACTCTTGTCTTATTGCCAATTGTTATTTATCGAAAAAATATAGCGCATTGGAAATCCGTTATCCCAACAGGGGGTATTTTATTTTTGATCTTTGTTTGTGAAACCTATGGTATAAAAAATACGACAGCGTCTAATGCGGCTTTTCTTATTAGTTTATTTGTTGTATTTACGCCATTTGTTGAATGGCTAGTTAATAAGAAGAAACCGACAAATAGATTGTTCTTTTTATCTATTATCTCTGTCGTTGGCGTGCTTTTATTAACAAACATGACTACCCACGAACTTACTATAAATATGGGCGATATTCTAATGTTAATAGCAGCCTTATTGAGGGGTGTTATGGTTGTGTTTACTAAAAAGGTGATGGTCGATAAAGACGTTGATCCGATTATGGTGACAAGTATTCAATCAAGTGTAGTGTCGATTTTTTCTATAATATTGCTTTTATCCATCCATGGGTTTGAATGGATTAATTTGATACCACTTGATTTATCTTTCTGGCTATTAGCGATCTATCTTGTTTTATTTTGTACCGTGTTTGCTTTTTATGCTCAAAATTATAGTGTAAAGAAGATGTCGCCAACGAAAGTGTCAATCTTAATGGGAAGTGAACCAATATTCGGTGCTCTGTTTGCTTTTTTATGGTTAAGTGAAAGCTTCACTTTGGTTCAGGTTATTGGTGCTAGTCTTATTTTTATTGCAACATTTATAGTTACTAGGCAAGAGGCAAGAGGCAAAGGCATAGCTTTAGGAGTGACAATTCCAATGCCAATGTAATTTGGCATTGGGTATTAAAAGGGCCTTACTAAATTTGGTGATAATTTAAGTTTGGTAGTGTCACTAAATCTGCTGCTAATTTTGCCGTTAATTCTTTTCCGCCCAATAATGTTACGATCTCCATCGCAAATTCAAGTGCAGAACCAGGACCTTGGCTTGTAATTAAATGATTTAAAACATCAGTAAATACACGTTTAATTCGCAAGTTATCTTTTGGGATGGAATTCATAAAACTTGGATAACAAGTCATTCGTGCATCAGGGTATAAATTGTGATGCTGAAGAACAACAGCAGGAGCAGCACAAATAGCCGCAACCCATTTCTCATCGTATTTTTGTTGCTTTAACATTTCTATCAGAAGTGGACTGTCTCTGAAATTTTCAGCACCTTTAAGACCGCCGGGAAGCACAATACAATCAAATTCTTCATCAGCCACTTCAACTAATTTTACGTCAGCAGTAAGAGTGACTCGTTGTGCTGCTTTCATGGTTAATGCACCATCAAAAGCGGTACTGGCAATCGTTACATCAAATTTAGCGCGTTCTAGAATATCTATCACGGTAATCGCTTCTAGCTCTTCTGTTCCAGGAGCAAGGCATACGAGAATTTTTGCTGTCATAATGTGTTCTCTTCTAATTGTTTTATTTGATTATATAACGTTTGGTTGATTGGTGCTGAAATACCATGTTGCTCTGCTTTTTGTAATAGATAACCCGTAATATTATCTATTTCAGTTTTTCGTTGATAAAAGCAATCACGATTCATTGAGGAGTAGTTTTCAGAGGTCGCTGATATTATTTGGTTTACTATTGAAACTAGCTCTGTTTCTGTCCACTCGACATTTTCTTGTTGTAATACTTGTTGCACTTCACTGCAAATACGGACGACATCTTTATGAATATCAGAGTGTGCTAAGTGCCCATTTTGACATTGATGAATTGCAGTTAGTGGATTAATCGCACAGTTAATGGCAAGCTTTTTCCATAATGCGACCTTAATTTCAGGGTTCCACTCGGTACTTGGTAAGCTATGAGTAAGCACCTCTTGGATAAATTGGCATTGATTACCCAATGAGTTGAATGGACCAATAACGGTATGACCCAAACCTGTGTGTTTTACGGTGTGAGTGTTCTCTTTTAATGCACCATGTGTGGTGGTGGCTTGTAATACTGGATGGTGATTAATGTGCTCTTTTATTGCATCAATCGCTCCCATGCCATTATGCATAAAGAGTAATATGGTTTCTTGTGATAACAATGGAAGTAAGGGGAGGAGTGCGCTTTCTACCTGCCATGCTTTAACGGTAATAAAAAGCAGATCACAATGAATGAGTGATTCTTTGTCGTTACAAGAAAAAGTATGCGAAGAGTTTTCTTGTGAATTTAAAGAAAGTGAAAGCTCATAAGGCATTGAGCTTCTTGTCCATAACGAGACATTATGCCCTGCTTTTTGAAGGTAGCATGCCCATAAAGAGCCGACAGATCCTGGACCAAGAATAGTGATATTCACGTGACTATCCATTAAGTATAAATAATGAAAGTAGTGTAATGGGTTTGCTAGAAAAAACAAAGGCGCTCATGATGAGCGCCTTTGTAAAATAGGAAGTCTAAATTAGATTAGAACTTGTAAGTAACTGCTACGTAGTGTGCTACACCTGAAGATTCAAATGCATCGGTATCTTTAATTCCATAAACATCTTTATATGCTTTTAAGCCGTAACCAACAGCGAACTGATCTGAGTGCCAGTAGATACCATTGAACATAGCACCACCATTACTTGCAGTAGAGCCCATTTCTTCTTCCATACCAAATTGGTAATCGATGTAACCTTGGTAAGAGATGAATGAACCATTCTCGAAGAAGTAGAAAGGTTTGAACCAGTTAGCAGATACTTGGTAGCCGTTCCAATCCTTTTGGTTCATGTCATAAAAACCATAAAGGTTTAGACCAATTTTACCAAGCCATGGAACCATTACATCTGAGCCTAAACCTACTTTCGTATTATTTACACCGAAAGTACTTTCAGCATCACCAGACCATTCAAAAAGAGTAGCAACGTATAACTCTTGAATTGGGCCCATAGATAAATCAGTACCAGTTAGTCCATCTAGAGACATACGTGGTGCAAATTTCATGAATGATTTCGCTGCGCCAGCTTTATCACTGCTTTTATCTGATGTTAGGTTAAAAATATCAACATAACCATAAAGGTCAAAGATGCCCGAGCGACCACCAAATTCCATTTCTAGGTAATCGTGGCTTGATTCCCCAGGTTTCTCATCGAATGCACCCATTAGGTTAAACTGCATCCATTTGTAATCATTTTTATGAGTATCACCATCGCTGTAATCAGCAGCGAAAGTAGGTGCAGAAAGAGTAGCAAGCACAGATAGAGCTAAAAGGGATTTACGCATAATGGCATCTCTACGGTTATGTATTACTAAAAATAAAAAACAGTATTATCGCACTGCTTTAAGTTGCGTTCATATTATAGATAAAGTTCACTTTTTTAAATGCAATTTATGTAACTGCTATGTTATATGTTGATCTCGATCTTACTTGTAGAGTTAACATCTTTAATTTTGTGATTTGTGTCGATAAATTGACATTATCCTGACATAAATTTGTGAACTAAAACCAAAAAGCTCCTTAAGTAAAGGAGCTTTGAATTGGCAATTGTTATTTATTAGCTGTTTTAAGAATTTTGAGCTTTATCAAGCAGGGCTTTGAAATGCCCTTTAAGCATAAGTAACATGATCAAACTTGGGATTACCATCACAGCAGTTAATATAAAGAACAGAGGCCAACTATTTAGATAATCAGCAAGCTCTCCACTAAAGGAAGCAAGGGTCGTTCGACCTAGGTTACCTAAAGAGGCAAGAAGTGCATATTGAGTGGCAGAGAAAGCCTCTCCCGTTAATATGGTTAAGAAAGATACAAATGCAACAGTTGAAAATGCAGTAGTGAAATTATCAACAAGGATTGTCGCTAAGAATAAATGCTCATTTGGTCCTACATTGGCAATTAGGGCAAACATTAAATTACTTGCTGCCATCGCAATACCGCCGATCATTAAGCCTTTGATAACGCCAAATCGTACATTAATCAAGCTTCCCAATAAGGTAAAGAAGACCGTAGCTCCCCAACCAATTAATTTTGAGTAGTAGCCAATCTGCTCATTACTGAATCCAATTTCTTTGTAGAAGGTGATCGACATTCTGCCTAGGAAAGCTTCACCAATTTTAAAGAGAAAAACAAACAGTAATAGAGTACAAGCAGTTTTGACACCATTACGATTAAAGAAATCATAAAATGGTTCAATAACGGTTACGGTAAACCAAGCAGTAGTCTTAGACCCGATTAATTTATTATGACGTTCCTCGGCCTCATGTTGTAGCGCATCACGTTTGGTTTTTGGCTCACCAACAAGCAAAGTAAAGACCATGAGTAAAGCTACAATGCCAGCCATTCCATAATAGACGCCATTCCAACCAATATTATCTGCATTAACAAACGCTAAATAACCTGGTAATGAATAGCCTGTCCACCAACCAATAACGGCCATTGCAGAAGCTTGTGGCATTTTGGTTGATTCTGATTTAGGAAAGGTATCAATACGGAAAGCATCAATCGCGACATCTTGGGTTGCAGATGCCGTCGCAATAGCAAGGGCGAATATCGAGGTTAATGCCAGATTATTTGATGGATCTAAGCCTGCAATTTGTAAGGTACAAAATAAAACGATAGTTTGGCAAAGAAAAATCCAACTACGGCGTTGACCTAATTTATCTCCTAAAAATGGGAGTTTTACTCGGTCAACCAGAGGTGCCCACATAAAGTTAATCGCATATACTGCGAATACAGAACCAAAGTAGCCAATCGCAGCACGAGTTAAGCCTGCGTCTTTTAGCCAACCAGACATGTTAGAACCAATCAATACCCACGGGAAACCACTAGAGCAACCAAGCATGAAAACCCAAAGTAGACGTTTATCCATGTAGCTTTTAATCGCTGATTTCCATTGCATGGATTGAGGCATGAAACGCTCCTTGTTCTTATATTTATATGAGAAAAAACAAAGCAGCTCGTAAGCTGCTTTGATAATGAAATTAAATCAATACTAAACTAAGTTATTTAATCAGTGTTGCTTTAGTTATGATAATTGGTTCAATTGGAATGTCACGCATACCATTAGGTAGAGCTTTGGTTTTTTTAGTTGCCATTTTTTGAATAACATCAAAACCTTGAGTTACTTTACCAAATACTGCATAACCTGGTGGACGTTGGTTTGCATTTAAGAAGCCATTGTCACTCAGATTAATATAGAATTGACGAGTTGCAGAATCTGGTGCGTTGGTTCGAGCCATTGCGATTGTTGCTGTATCGTTATCTAAACCGTTGCTGCCTTCATTTTTAATAGGGGCATAACTTGATTTCTTAGTCATATCTTTATCAAAACCACCGCCTTGAGCCATAAACCCAGGAATAACTCGGTGGAATTGAGTACCAACATAACTGCCATCTTCTACATAGCGTAGAAAGTTAGCTACAGAAATAGGTGCTTTTTCTGAGTTAAGCTCTACAGTAAAATTACCTAATGTAGTCTCAAATTTTACAGATTCAGCAACGGCTGCTTGAGTAAAACCCAAGGCAGCAATTAATAGAGCTGCTTTAGATGTCCATTTCATCATTAGAAGTTGCCTTTAATGTAGGTTTGTAGTTCTTCATCAACAGCGATCTTATCTAGTACTGCATTAAGAAGGTCATTAAGAACTAATTCAATATCTTGATTATCAGCGCTCATTGAACCTGATCTTTCAGATACTCCGTTGTAGGTTTTTACAAATTTCCCTTGTGCTGTTTCAGCGGTAATTTGCAGTTTAACTTGTGTATTCATTTCATTACTCATTAATGAGTGCTGAACGTTAACTAATACTTCGATAATATCTAAGCGTAGTGTGTTATCACTATCAACGGTAATGATGAAGCCTTGTTTTTTTAATTGATCTGATAGCACATCTTCAAGAGTAACACGCAGGTTCTGCTGAGAATGAATCGGCTGAACATTTTGACGTCCGTTATCAATTACGGCAACGTATTGTGCAGTACGTAAATCGCTACTATCTAGTGTTAGTTTTACACCATCAACAATCTGATGTGCATTGCTTGATGCTACTGGTTTGATATCCAATTGAGGATCAGAGGGTGCAGTACAAGCAGCTAAGAAAAGTGCAGAAAGGGCAATAATGGCCTTTTTCATTGGAATATCCTTTTATTTTGATTTTTCAGCTTTAACAGCTTCTAAAATAACGAATTTTGAATTACTAGCAATAGTGGTGACGTTCTCTTCACCAAATAAACGGCATAACTTATCATCATAATCAAGATGACGGTTTCCAATAACTAATAATTTACCTTCTTTGCATAAGATGTGCTTAGCATCACAGAACATTTGCCAAGCGATATGATCAGTAATGGCTTGTCCTTGATGGAAAGGAGGATTACAAAGTACTAAATAGCTACTGTGTTTTTTAAATCCATCTAAACAGTTATTGGCGATAAATTGAAATTGACGCTCTTTACCCAGATTTACTTCTAAATTACGACGAGCAGACTCGACTGCCATAAAGCTTTCATCAATACAGGTGATTCGAGCTTCTGGGTTTAATTGTGCAGCTTTCACACTAAGCACACCATTACCACAGCCTAAATCAATAATATGACGAAGTTCTGGATCAACAGGGATATGCTCAAGTAGAAAACGAGCGCCTTGATCTAAACGTTCACCAGAGTAAACATTAGGGTAGTTTAAAAGATCAATATCTTCATTATCTACACTCCAACATACTGCTTCTGCGATAGTTGCAGGATTAGTGGCGTTTGCATTTGAAAGTACTAAACGATGCTTCTTCCAAGCCAAAGACGTTTTTGTTTCACCTAAAAAATCTTCAAAAAGTTCCAGTGTTGAGCTATGAATTTCTTTGGCCTTATTAACGGCAATAATTGGACACTCAGCCGTCATTGATTGACGAAGTTGCTGTAATTGCCAAGTTAACATGCGATTGTTTTTTGGGATTTGCATTAAAACAAGATCGAAACCTTGAGGCATCTCTTCTGTTGAAGTGATTAGCTGCACACGATTACATTGGTTACGTTGTAGATTTTTTAAGGTACCACGTTGAGAAACAAAAGAATCCGTCATCATAGTGACGTTATGTTTTTCAGAGAACCAACAAGATAAAGCACCAAAATTATCGTTTAAGATAAGAATGTTTTTGCCATCTTCTAAGTTTAGTTCTTCTACGTGTTTGATAACGTATTCGTCACCGGCATCCCAAGCTTGTAATAACTCTTGAGCGCGTTTTGGATAACGCTGTAAATTTAAGCTTCGGTCAAACAAAGATAATTCGGTTTTCATAATTTAGATTCTTCAATAGGGATCGCTTCTGGCTATTGTCGCAAATGGTGTATAAAGTGGAAATAGAAGAATTGAAATAAAGAAGGGATTTATATGATTCAGCATCAAATTGAGCAAAAATTACGTACAGAACTATCGCCGTCATACTTAAAAGTGCTTAATGAGAGTTATATGCACAATGTACCAGAGGGTTCGGAAAGCCACTTTAAAGTGATTGTGGTTAGTGATGAATTTGAAGGAAAGCGTTTATTGGCCCGTCATAGAATAATAAATGCGATTTTAGCAGATGAGCTGGCGAATCATATTCATGCTCTTGCGATTCATACTTATACCGAAGAAGAATGGCAAGCATTAGCAACGGAACAAGTGCCTCAATCGCCTAATTGTATGGGTGGCTCAAAAGGTTAAATTTGAAACGCGAATGTTTAATTTTTAACATAAAATAAATGGGTTGTGATGTGATTTGTTAAAAAGTGACAAATTATGAAGTTAATTGCTACTAAGGTGGTATTTTTTGATTTTGAACAAAAACTGTGCGCTAGTTCTAAAATACTAAACCTATTTCAATGATTTCTAACAACGAATAGTAAAAAATATTAGGAATCTAGTTATTGAACATGGCATCTACACCATAAAAAATGCTAGAATCTTCCGCCTTAAAATAGCTTTTTTCGTCTTTATGTAAAAAGCATATTACTAAAATGTTGCAACTCTGGCAGTTTTTTCTGTTGGAGTTGAGTGCATTGGTAATGTCGTGTCTTATATAGAATCCTTTTTCCCAATTAAATTAGTGCAAGTGCGTATGATTACAATAAAAAAGGGTTTGGATCTTCCTATTGCAGGAGTTCCAACTCAGGTGATTAATGATGGTAAATCCATCACTAAAGTCGCCTTGCTTGGCGAAGAGTACATCGGTATGCGTCCTACGATGCATGTCCGTGTGGAAGATGTAGTAAAAAAAGGTCAGATTCTTTTTGCTGATAAAAAGAATCCTGGTGTTATTTTTACTGCTCCAGTAAGTGGTAAAGTTGTTGAAATTAACCGTGGTGCAAAGCGTGTACTTCAATCTGTAGTTATTGCAGTTGAAGGCGAAGAGCAGGTTACTTTTAATAACTATGCAGCGAACCAACTAGCTTCTCTTGATCGTGATACGGTTAAGCAGCAGCTTATTGATTCTGGTGCATGGACTGCATTACGTACTCGTCCGTTCAGCAAGGTTCCAGCGATCGATTCTGAAACAAAGGCTATCTTTGTTACTGCTATGGATACTAATCCACTAGCAGCTGATGCAGAAGTGATCATTAACCAACAAGAAGATGCTTTCGTTGCAGGCTTAGATCTATTATCTGTATTAACAGGTGAGAAGGTTTATGTATGTAAGAAAGGAGGTAGCTTACCTCGCTCTTCTCAAAGTAATGTTGAAGAACATGTATTTGATGGCCCGCATCCAGCAGGATTAGCTGGTACTCACATGCATTACTTGTATCCTGTAGATACAACTAATGTTGCATGGAGCATCGGCTACCAAGACGTTATTGCCTTTGGTCAACTATTCTTAACGGGTGAAATTTACTCGGACAGAATCGTTTCATTAGCTGGACCTGCAGTAAATAATCCTCGCTTAGTTCGCACTATTTCTGGTGCTAGCTTGCTTGAATTAACTGACAGCGAAGTTATGCCTGGTGAAGTACGAATCATTTCTGGTTCTGTATTGAACGGTACACAAGCGTTTGGCCCTCATGGCTACCTTGGTCGTTACCATCAACAAGTATGTGTTCTTCGTGAAGGTCGTGAGAAAGAGTTGTTTGGCTGGGCTGTCCCTGGTAAAAACAAATTTTCTGTTACTCGCTCATTCCTAAGCCATGTATTCTCAGGTCAACTGTTTAACATGACGACAACTACCAATGGTAGTGATCGTGCAATGGTGCCAATCGGCAATTACGAACGTGTAATGCCATTAGATATGGAACCAACAATGTTACTACGTGATCTTTGTGCGGGTGATGTTGACAGTGCTGCACGTTTAGGTGCATTAGAATTAGATGAAGATGATCTAGGTCTATGTACGTATGTGTGCCCTGGTAAATATGAGTATGGTCCAATGCTTCGTGAGATCTTGGATACCATCGAGAAGGAAGGGTAATCGATGAGCCTTTTAAAGTTTATTGAAAAAATTGAACCTCATTTCGAACCTGGCGGAAAACATGAAAAATGGTTTGCTCTGTATGAAGCAGCAGCAACTCTTTTTTATACCCCTGGTTTAGTTACTAAAGGTGGTTCACATGTGCGTGATAGCGTTGATTTAAAACGTATCATGATCATGGTGTGGTTTGCTGTATTCCCTGCAACATTTTGGGGTATGTACAACTCAGGACATCAAGCAATTGTTGCCCTGGATCATATGTACTCAGGTGCTGAATTAGCAGCTGTTGTTGCTGGTGATTGGCACTACTGGTTAACCGAGATGCTCGGCGGTACGATAAGTGCTGATGCAGGCTGGGGCAGTAGCATGCTACTGGGGGCAACATACTTCTTACCAATCTATGCAACGGTATTTATTGTTGGTGGTTTCTGGGAAGTATTGTTCTGTATGGTGCGTAAGCATGAAGTAAATGAAGGCTTCTTCGTTACTTCTATTCTTTTCGCATTGATCGTTCCACCAACACTTCCACTATGGCAAGCAGCGCTAGGTATTACCTTCGGTGTTGTTGTAGCGAAAGAAATCTTTGGTGGTACTGGTCGTAACTTCCTAAACCCAGCGCTTGCGGGTCGTGCATTCTTATTCTTTGCATACCCAGCTCAAATTTCAGGTGATACAGTTTGGACTGCTGCTGATGGCTTCTCAGGTGCTACAGCACTTAGCCAATGGGCACAAGGCGGTCAAGGTGGCTTAGTTAATACTGTCACTGGCAACACTATCTCTTGGATGGACGCATTCATTGGTAATATCCCAGGTTCAATTGGTGAGGTTTCGACTCTTGCTCTGATCCTTGGTGGTCTAATGATCGTTTACATGCGTATTGCATCTTGGCGTATTATTGCGGGTGTTATGATTGGTATGGTTGCAGTTTCAACACTGTTTAACCTAATCGGCTCTGATACAAACGCAATGTTTAGCATGCCTTGGCATTGGCACCTAGTTCTTGGTGGTTTTGCGTTTGGTATGATCTTTATGGCAACAGACCCAGTATCAGCGTCATTTACCAGCAAAGGTAAGTGGTGGTACGGTATTTTAATTGGTGCAATGGCTGTAATGATCCGTGTAGTTAACCCTGCGTACCCTGAAGGTATGATGTTAGCTATTCTGTTTGCAAACTTATTTGCTCCACTGTTTGATAACCTTGTAGTTGAAGGTAACGTGAAACGGAGACTAAAACGCTATGGCAAGTAATAACGATAGCATTAAAAAAACACTCGGTGTTGTTATTGGTTTGAGCTTAGTGTGTTCAATCATCGTATCAACAGCTGCGGTTGTTCTTAAGCCGAAGCAACAAGCAAATGCCGTTCTAGATAAGCAAAGCAAAATCGTTGAAGTCGCAGGTATTACTGGCTCAGGTACTATTCCTGAACTATTTGCTGCGAACATCGAACCTCGTCTTGTTGATTTTAAAACAGGTGAGTTTGTTGATGGTGATGCTGCAACTTACAATCAGCGTAAAGCAGCAAAAGATCCAAAACAATCTATCAAGCTAACTGCTGAGCAAGATAAAGCTAAGATCATTCGTCGTGCTAATTTAGGTGTCGTTTACCTAGTTAAGAGCGGTGATGAAGTATCTAAAGTTATCATTCCTGTTCACGGTACTGGCTTATGGTCAATGATGTATGCGTTTGTTGCGGTTGAGACTGATGGTAACACTGTTGCTGGTATCACTTACTACGAGCAAGGTGAAACTCCTGGGCTTGGTGGTGAAGTTGAAAATCCAACATGGCGTGCGCAGTTTGTAGGTAAAACTCTGTTTGATGCAGATCATAACCCTGCAATTAAGATCGTTAAAGGCGGTGCTCCAGCTGGTTCTGAGCACGGTGTAGATGGTCTTTCTGGTGCAACGCTAACAGGCAACGGTGTTCAAAACACATTTGACTTCTGGTTAGGTAATGATGGCTTCGGCCCATTCTTAGCGAAAGTTCGTGATGGAGGTCTGAACTAATGGCGAGCGTAAAAGACATTAAAAAGAGCGTTTTAGCACCGGTATTGGATAACAACCCAATCGCGCTGCAAGTTCTTGGTGTATGTTCAGCTTTAGCTGTAACAACTAAGCTTGAAACGGCTTTTGTTATGACAATTGCAGTAATGTTTGTTACTGCTTTATCTAACTTATTCGTTTCGCTAATTCGTAACCACATGCCAAACAGTGTTCGTATCATCGTTCAGATGGCGATCATTGCCTCTTTGGTAATCGTTGTTGACCAAGTATTGAAAGCATATCTTTACGATATCTCTAAACAGCTTTCTGTATTTGTTAGTTTGATCATTACAAACTGTATTGTAATGGGTCGTGCTGAAGCGTTCGCAATGAAGTCTGCACCACTTCCATCATTCATCGATGGTATTGGTAACGGTCTTGGTTACGGTTTTGTATTGATGACAGTTGCATTTTTCCGTGAGCTTTTAGGTTCAGGTAAATTGTTTGGTGTTGAGGTTCTTCCGCTTGTTTCTAACGGTGGCTGGTACCAACCAAATGGTCTAATGCTTCTAGCACCATCTGCATTCTTCTTAATTGGTTTTATGATTTGGGCTATCCGTATCCTTAAACCAGAACAAGTAGAAGCGAAGGAGTAAGGTCGAAATGGAACATTATATTAGTTTACTTGTTAAATCGATCTTCATCGAGAACATGGCGCTTTCGTTCTTCTTGGGTATGTGTACTTTCTTGGCTGTGTCTAAGAAAGTAAAAACATCGTTTGGTCTTGGTGTTGCTGTAGTTGTTGTATTGACAATCGCAGTACCATTGAACAACCTTGTTTACACTTACTTATTGAAAGAAAATGCGATTGTTGCGGGTGTTGATTTAACATTCCTTAGCTTTATTACCTTTATTGGTGTTATCGCGGCACTTGTGCAAATTCTAGAAATGATCTTAGACCGTTTCTTCCCGCCTTTGTACAATGCGTTAGGTATTTTCCTTCCGTTAATCACAGTTAACTGTGCAATTTTCGGTGGTGTATCTTTCATGGTTCAACGTGACTATAACTTTGCTGAATCTGTAGTTTATGGATTTGGTTCTGGTGTTGGTTGGATGTTGGCTATTGTCGCACTTGCTGGTATTCGTGAGAAAATGAAGTATTCAGATGTACCTCCAGGTCTTCGTGGCTTAGGTATTACTTTCATTACAGTAGGTTTGATGGCGTTAGGCTTTATGTCTTTCTCTGGTGTTCAACTGTAGGGTAAGCACCCAGTAATAAGGAATAACAAATGCAAAGCATTATTCTTGGTGTAGCGATGTTTACCATAATTGTACTGGTTTTAGTTTTAGTGATTTTATTCGCTAAATCTAAACTAGTGCCATCAGGTGACATTACTATCTCTGTAAACGGTGATCCTGAAAAAGCGATCATTACACAGCCTGGTAGCAAATTACTTAACGCTCTTGGTAGCGCAGGTATCTTTGTATCATCAGCTTGTGGTGGCGGTGGCTCTTGTGGTCAGTGTCGTGTGAAAGTGAAATCTGGCGGTGGTGATATTCTACCTACAGAGCTTGATCACATTTCTAAAGGTGAGGCTCGCGAAGGTGAGCGTCTAGCATGTCAAGTTGCAATGAAAACTGACATGGAAATTGAACTTCCAGAAGAAATCTTTGGTGTTAAAAAGTGGGAATGTACGGTTATCTCTAATGATAACGAAGCTACTTTCATCAAAGAACTTGCTCTTGCTATCCCAGATGGTGAAGAAGTTCCATTCCGTGCTGGTGGTTACATTCAAATTGAAGCTGAACCACATCATGTGAAATACTCAGATTATGATATTCCTGAAGAATATCGTGGCGATTGGGATAAGTTTAACTTATTCCGTTACGAGTCAATCGTTAAAGAGCATTCGATTCGTGCATACTCTATGGCTTCATACCCAGAAGAGAAAGGCATCATCAAGCTTAACGTACGTATTGCAACTCCGCCGCCAAATAATCCTGATGTAGCTCCAGGTGTTATGTCATCTTATATCTGGTCTTTAAAAGAAGGCGACAAATGTACTATTTCTGGTCCATTTGGTGAGTTCTTTGCAAAAGATACTGATAATGAAATGGTATTCATCGGTGGTGGTGCAGGTATGGCGCCAATGCGTTCTCATATCTTTGACCAACTTTTACGTCTTAAATCAACACGTAAAATGTCTTACTGGTATGGTGCACGTTCTAAGCGTGAAATGTTCTACGTTGAAGACTTTGACGGCCTAGCGGCTAACAATGAAAACTTCGTATGGCATTGTGCTCTGTCTGATCCTATGCCAGAAGATAACTGGGATGGTTACACAGGCTTCATTCACAACGTACTTTATGAAAACTACTTGAAAGATCATGAAGCACCTGAAGATTGTGAATACTACATGTGTGGTCCACCAATGATGAACGCAGCTGTTATCGGCATGCTTAAAGATCTTGGTGTTGAAGATGAAAACATCTTACTAGATGACTTCGGTGGTTAATCCATTGAAGTAAGAAATATTGGCTGACTCATCACTGAGTCAGCCTTTTTTCGTATTAATGAGCGGTATTTAACCTGACAAAGTACAGGGTTATAGGTTTTGTAAATCTATATTCCTGTGTATTGTTTACGTTATTTTAATGTATTTAAATTAAGGAGTTGGCAGTGACTGTCAGTGTTACTCATTTAGTAAATAAAGCTAAAATTGTTTTATTGTCTTGCCTAGCGTTAGTGCTACTTTCTGGTTGTGGTGATCAACGTGAGCAAGTGTATATAAATGGCCCTACAATGGGGACAAGCTATAATATTAAATATATTGGCAAAGATGGATTACCTAAATCTGAAGTCGTTCATGCTGAGATAGATAAACGCTTAGAGTTAGTTAATGATCAAATGTCAACGTATCGAAAAGATTCAGAGTTAAGTCAATTTAATACAAGTGAAGAGTTAACTCCGTTTACCGTATCGAAAGACACAGCAACAGTGATTAAAGAAGCGATGCGTTTAAATGAAGTGACATTAGGGGCATTAGACGTAACGGTTGGACCTTTGGTCAATCTATGGGGATTTGGCCCAGAAGCTCGCCCTGAAGTAGTTCCAACAGAAGATGAATTAAATACTCGTCGTGCTATTGTTGGTATACAACACTTAAACGTAACAGAAACGACAGTAACAAAAGACATTCCAGAGCTGTATGTTGATTTATCAACCATAGCAAAAGGCTGGGGTGTCGATGTTGTTGCCAATTACCTAGAAGAGTTAGGCATAACTGATTACATGGTGGAAGTCGGCGGTGAAATGCGCGTTAAAGGCAACAATAAAGAGAACGTTGCTTGGCGTATCGCGATTGAAAAACCATCTGTCGATGAGCGTTCAATCCAAGAGATCATTGAACCTGGCCATCATGCTGTTGCGACATCTGGTGATTACCGTATTTATTTTGAAAAAGAGGGCGTTCGTTACTCTCATATTATCAATCCGATTACCGGTAAACCAATTGCGAATAAAGTTGTCTCAGTAACAGTACTTGATAAATCGTCGATGACAGCAGATGGATTAGCAACTGGCTTAATGGTATTAGGCGAAGAAAAAGGCATGGAAGTCGCAGAACAACATAATATTCCTGTTTTCATGATAGTGAAAACCCAAGATGGCTTTAAAGAAATAGCTTCTGAAGCCTTTAAGCCTTTTTTGAAATAAGTGAGTAGATGATGAATACTTTTCTAATTACATTTGGTGTTTTTCTTGCGGTGATTGGTGCAATGGCTATTGGCTATATTGTCCAACGTAAAGTCGTTAAGGGAAGCTGTGGTGGCCTTGGTGCTGTTGGGATTGATAAGGTATGTAATTGCCCTGAGCCTTGCGATGCACGTAAAAAACGTGAAGCGAAGGAAGCGATTCGAGCTGAAAAGTTAGCCGCTTGGGAAAAAGACCGTATTGCTTAATCAGTAATAAACAAAGCCTGAGAGTTTTTCAGGCTTTGATCAATTATATTTCAGAAATTACTTTATTTCTTCCGCTATTCTTTGCTTGATATAGCTTTTCATCAGCATCTTTAATTTGCTCTTCTAATGTCCCTTCAATACCTGATACACCTGCACTGATAGTAATTGTTATTTCTTGATCGTGATAAGGGATTGATACGTTACCAAGCCGTTCTCGCATTTTGTTTAATCGAATAACAAAGTCACTTAATGGTAGTTCCGAATAAATTAAAAATTCCTCACCACCAAAGCGAGCAACAAGGCTATCAGAGAAGCAAACTTTCATAATATGAGCAACTGTAACGAGAGTTATATCCCCAGCATCATGACCATAAGTATCATTAACTTTTTTGAAAAAATCGATATCAAGCATAGCAATATGTCGACGTTTAATGCCTGTATTGGCTTTCTCCATTAAATAACGGCGATTCCATAAATTGGTCAAAGCATCTTGGTTTGCCATGATAAACAATGCATCATTTGCCTCTTTAATTTGCAGTATTTGATGAATACGGCAAAAAAACTCTTCAGGATGAAATGGTTTATACAAGAAATCATTTGCACCAGCTTTTAAAAAGCGAGCAGTGAGGGTTTTACTATCACTGGCAGAAATACCTAAAATAGCAAGTTGGCTATGACTATTATCGGATCTAATCTCATGAATCATAGATATCCCATCTTTTTCGGGCATATCATGATCAGTAATAATTAATGATATATCTTGATTTTCTTTTAGTATATCAATAGCTTGATTTCCATTTTCAGCTTGGAGAGTTTGAATGTAATATTGTTTTAATAATTGGTCGATATGCTTTCGTACTACGGAAGAGTCATCAACAATTAAGACTTTATGTTGATGATTTTTAGTCAGTCTTTGTATGAGGGGTAAAAGATATGAAATTGATACTAGACTTTCTTTTAAAATATAGTCAATAACACCTTTACTGAGTACTCTTTCTCTTAAATCGTCTTGGAATATAGCAGTTAGAACGATAACTCTTTGTTGCTTATCTAATGCGAGATCGATTACTTCACCATCTTGTCCATCTGGCAAACAATAATCTAATACAGCACAAAGGAAGTCAGTTTTCTTTTCGAGTATCTGTCTCGCTTCAGCAAGAGACTCAGCACTAATAACTTCATACCCTAAGTTGCTAATTTGTTGATGTAGGTAGTTTCTGAATGTCAGACTATCTTCAACAATTAAAATATTATTACTGCTCAAAAAACCTCCCTGCTACATTTTTGAAACATTCATCTATGAATCATAGCTTTGAATAAGCTTGGCGTCATTTTAATATTTGCGATAATGAGAAATAAAATGATTGAGACTCGGAGTGATAATTGATATTGTTGCTGTATATATATACAGTCTTATCGGTGCTGATATGACCCTAAATAAAGTAAAAAAAATAATTCATATTGATATGGATTGCTTTTATGCAGCAGTAGAAATGCGAGATAATCCAGCACTGCGGAATGTTCCTTTAGCCGTTGGTGGTCATGAAAGACAGCGTGGTGTATTGAGCACTTGTAATTACGCCGCAAGAAAGTTTGGTATCCACTCAGCCATGCCGACAGGAAAAGCGTTGAAACTGTGCCCAAATCTCGTTGTTGTTCCTGGAAGAATGCAGGTATACAAAGAGGTCTCCCATCATATTAACCGTATTTTTCGCCGTTATACCGATAAAATTGAACCTCTCTCATTAGATGAAGCGTATTTAGATGTTAGTGATTGCTCACTTCTCTATGGTTCAGCGACGCTTATTGCTGAGCAGATCCGTAAAGATATTTTTAATGAGTTACAATTAACTGCTTCAGCAGGGATAGCTCCGCTTAAATTCTTAGCAAAGATAGCCTCAGATCTTAATAAGCCAAACGGACAATACGTGATCACTCCAGATACGGTAATGGATGAAATAAATAAATTGCCGTTAGAGAAAATACCAGGAGTTGGAAAGGTTAGCTTAGAGCGCTTACATCAATTTGGGTTGTATACTTGTAGTGATGTTAAAAAAAGTGAGCAGAGAGATCTGTTATTAAGGTTTGGTAAAATGGGCGCTTCGCTATGGAAACGATCTCATGGGATTGATGAGCGTGAAGTGATTACAGAGAGAAATAGGAAGTCAGTGGGAGTAGAGAGGACCTTTACTCATAACATAAGTTCTTTCGATGAGTGTTGGTCTGTTATCCAGACTCGACTATATCCAGAATTAGAGAAGCGACTGCTTAAAGCTAATGGTTCATCTAGCATTGCGAAACAAGGCATCAAAATTAAATTTGCCGATTTTCAGCAAACGACGATAGAGCATGTGCATCCTAGTCTTACATTGCCTTTTTTCGAAGAGCTTCTTATTGAAGTATTAGAGAGACAAAAAGGACGAGAAATCCGATTAATAGGGGTTAGTGTGATGCTAAAAGAGAAAGAAGCTTTTCAGCAGTTAAGTTTAATTTAGAAGCAGAATACAGATAAAGGCTGTAGTGCTAATGATACTTATGTTTATAAAATGAGAGTTAAGTGTAGTCCATTCGTTTAGGTATGATCTCATGTTGTTGGTTGTAATTTATGTAGTTGTAATATAAGCATTTTTCTCTAGAGCTTATAAAATCAGCACTATATAATTATATTTCAAGATTTATAATATAATAATTATATAAAAACGAGTGTTTATGAAATTTACAAAATGTGCGTTGGCGTTAAGTTTAGTTTTTCCAGCAGTAGCAACTTCTGCACCGCTACTTTCTTTAGATACTTTGACAAATCAAGAGAAAATCCAGCAAACCAATGCATGGTTAGAAATTGATACTAAAGCTTTTCAACATAATATAGATACTTTAAAACAAACATTATCAGAAAGTACAAAAGTCTGTGCAATCATGAAAGCAGATGCTTATGGTAATGGTATTGAAGGATTAATGGCTTCTGTTATTGATCGTAATGTTGATTGTATTGGCATTACTAGTAATGAAGAAGCGCGCATTGTTCGAGCTAAAGGTTTTGAAGGTGAAATCATGCGTGTTCGTGCTGCTACACCTAATGAAATTCAATCAGGTTTAGATTACCAAATTGAAGAGTTAATTGGTTCAAGTGAGCAAGCAAATACCATTGCAAAATTAGCTAAGAAAAATAATACAATTATCCCTGTTCACTTAGCTATCAATGCAGGTGGTATGGGGCGTAATGGCTTAGATCTAACTCAATTAGAAGGTAAGAAAGAGGCGTTAAATATTGCCTTTAATGGTCATATCAATATTGTTGGTATCATGACCCACTTCCCAAATGAATCAGTTGAAGAGATCCGCACAAAGCTGAACTTATTCAAACAAGAAAGCCAATGGCTTATTGATGAAGCTCAGTTAAATCGTGAAAATATTACTCTTCATGTCGCCAATTCTTACACCACGATTAATCTACCAGAAGCGCACTTAGATATGGTTCGCCCTGGTGGCCTACTGTACGGTGATATGCCAAGTAACCCAGAATACAAACGTATCGTTCGCTTTAAAACCTCTGTAGCCTCTTTAAATTATCTACCAAAAGGCAGTACTATTGGTTACAGCAGCACTTACGTATTAGGTCGTGATTCAATTTTAGCTAATCTACCATTAGGCTATTCTGATGGTTATGTGCGCTCAATTGGTAATAACGGCTATGTATTAATTAATGGCCAGAAAGCAAATGTAGTGGGTGTGACATCTATGAATACAACGATGGTTGATGTTACCGATATTGCCGATGTTCAACCAGGTGATGAAGTAGTTCTTTTCGGCTCTCAAAATGAAGAGACGATTGAAACTAAAGAAATGGAAGCATTTAGTAGTCGTAGTATGCCTGAGCTATACGTAATCTGGGGCGCTACCAACCCGAAAGTATATTTCTAATAGCTGTTCTATTGGTATTATTGTATTGATATAAATAAAAACGGTCAGCATATGCTGACCGTTTTTTATTAACAAGTAATGGATTACTTCTTAGGAATGTTTTCTAAGATAGCAACCATTTGCTCCCAATAAAGAGCAACGGTGTCAATTTTTACTTTCTCATCTGGAGAGTGAGGGAATTTGATTGTTGGACCGAATGAAATCATATCCATTTTAGGATAAGGTTCTTTAAATAGACCACACTCTAAACCTGCGTGAATAACCATAATATTTGGTTTATTACCGTAGATACCTTCATAAACATCACGGAAAACATGCATGATTTCAGAGTCAGCATCAGGTTTCCAGCCAGGATAAGTACCAGAGAAGGTGACTTGGGCGCCTGCTAATTCAGCAATAGAGGTAAGCATGCTTTCAACCATACTACGGCCAGAATCCATTAATGAACGGATAAGACAAAGAATGGTAATTGAATCTTCCTCTGTCGTAATAACCCCAACGTTCAAAGACGTCTCAACGACACCTTCAATATCATCACTCATGCGGATCACGCCGTTTGGACACGCATTCAATGTTGCAATAAAGCGTGCTTGAGCTGATGGTGTTAATCCTTTATCTGCAGAGACTGCCTCATTAAAGGTTACAATACTTGTCTCTACTCGGCCTAATTCAGCTTTTAGCAATTCAGTATAAAACGTGAATAGTTCAGCAAGTTTAGCTTCGTTTTCAGCAGGAACGGCAACGGTTGCAAACGCTTCACGAGGAATAGCATTACGTAAACTACCACCACGGAATTCAACAAGACGTAAATCAAGCTCAGCAGCATGACCAGCAAGAAAACGCCCTAATAGTTTGTTTGCATTACCACGACCAGTATGAATATCACAACCAGAGTGGCCGCCTTTTAGGCCTTTTAATGTGATTTGACGAGTAACATAACTTGTTGGTAAGGCTTCACGTTCAATATTAAGTTTGATTGAACCGTCCGCTCCCCCAGCACAACCCATGTAGATCTCGCCTTCTTGTTCAGAATCGGTGTTAAGAAGAATGTCACCTTCTAGCCAGCCAGCTTCTAAGCCGAAAGCACCTGTCATTCCAGCTTCTTCATCAATAGTTAGTAGTACTTCTAGCGGACCGTGTTTTAGTTCTTTTGAAGCAAGGACTGCAAGACAAGAGGCCATCCCCATACCGTTGTCGGCACCAAGAGTAGTTCCTTTCGCTGTTACCCATTCGCCATCAATATATGGTTGAATTGGATCTTTCGTGAAATCATGATCCGTATCTTCATTCTTTTGTGGGACCATATCGATGTGAGCTTGAAGAACAACCCCTTTACGATCTTCCATGCCTGCAGTTGCTGGCTTTTTAATAAATACATTACCAGTAGGATCACGGCGAACCTCTAGTCCTTCACTTGTTGCCCATTCAATGATGTATTGAGCTAATGCCTCTTCATGCTTAGAAGGGTGAGGAATAGAGCAAATTTTATCGAAAAACTGCCAAAGTGGTTGAGGGGTAAGTTGACGGATCTCAGACACAAGAATCTCCTTTTGAGAACATTATTTATTTAGGAATGCACTATTTATTTGAGTTATTGGGTGTTAATTAAAACAAGTATACCTATGAATCTAGCGAATTACTCTGTTTGATATCGTAAATACCATATCAAATTTTATGAATAGAAATGAGATACAGGTCCATTTTTTAAATAGCAAACGATAAAGTAATAAAATTACAAAACTTAGATGAATAAGCAGGGGTAATTAAATTTATGTGAGCTGTGTCATGTTTTTGTTGTAATTAAATTTCATGGTGGTATAGTTACTCCATCTGCTGCTACAGCAAAAAGTAAATGCTCAAAGGATGAGTCCGATTTATCGCCTCCAAGGAACTGAGATCAATTATTTTGTTTTTAACTGTCAATTGATAAGGTGATGTTATGTCTTTAAGTTCTTCTAAATTCTGGAACCAACGCTCTATTTATACAAACCAATTTGTATACCCAGCTTGCTTTGGTTACTAATAAAACTTCGGTTTTATCGTTAAAGTAATACCCCTATAGTTGGAATTCTATTTTACCCAAATACGGGTGACTTAATTCTCCGCCATCCAAATCATTTGGGTGGCGTTTTTTTTGTCTGAAATAAATTCGACGCTTACCTCACTTGTTATCTTTATCTTTAACTAATTGATTAATATTGAAAACACTCTACTTTATAAATTAGAGTGTTGACTTTATTTATTATTAGCTCATTAAAAGGGTAACTATCGCTAGAAATTCCTATAATTCCTCTTTATAATCCTCAGCCAATCGATTACGCAAACGTTTAGATTGTATAAAATAGACTAGGAATACCCCTAATGCTTGAGAAAATGTTCCAACTAAAAGAAAACGGTACGAACTTTCGTACTGAGGTTATTGCAGGCTTAACCACCTTCTTAACCATGGCTTATATTATTTTTGTTAACCCGGCTATCTTAGCGGATGCAGGAATGGACAGAGGCGCTGTGTTTGTTGCAACGTGTATTGCAGCGGCAATCGGTTGTTTCATTATGGGGTTCGTTGCTAACTTCCCAATCGCTCAAGCGCCAGGGATGGGGTTAAATGCTTTCTTCACTTATACCGTTGTTTTAGGTATGGGTCATACATGGCAAGTTGCTTTAGCTGCTGTATTTATGTCAGGTGTACTTTTTATTTTCTTAAGCATTTTCAAAGTACGTGAATGGATTATAGATTCAATTCCTCTTTCATTAAGAACGGGTATCTCTGCAGGCATCGGTTTATTTCTTGCATTTATCGCACTGAAAAATGCAGGTATTGTCGTTGATAACCCTGCAACATTAGTATCAATGGGTAATATCACTAGTTTCCCTGCGGTAATGGGTGCTATCGGTTTCTTTTTAACTATTGCTTTAGTTCATCGTGGATATAAAGCAGCGGTAATGTTAGCTATTATTGCGGTAACGGTTTTAGCGGTATTATTTGGTGAAGTCCAATACGCTGGTATTATGTCGATGCCGCCAAGCATTGCACCTACTTTTATGCAATTAGATTTCTCTAGTGCATTTGAACTAAGTATGCTGACGGTTGTTTTTGCTTTCTTATTTGTTGATCTATTTGATACTGCGGGCACATTAGTTGGTGTTTCTCAGCGTGCTGGTATAATGGGGGAGGATGGTAAAATTCCACGTTTGAACCGCGCTCTTTTAGCCGATTCTACAGCTACATCTGTTGGTGCTTTATTAGGAACATCAAATACAACATCTTATATTGAAAGTGTATCAGGTGTTGCAGCAGGTGGTCGTACTGGTTTAACGGCTGTTGTTGTTGGTGTATTATTTCTTCTTGCTTTATTTTTCTCTCCTTTAGCGGGAATGGTTCCTGCCTATGCAACCGCTGGCGCACTGTTTTATGTAGCAATTTTAATGATGTCTGGTCTTGTGAGTATAGATTGGCGAGATCTTACTGAAGCAGCCCCTGTTGTTGTGGTATGCTTACTTATGCCTTTAACCTTCTCTATTGCTGATGGTATTTCGTTAGGCTTTATCTCTTATGCTGCAATTAAATTGTTAAGCGGGAAAGGTCGTGACGTTCATATCAGTGTTTGGGTTCTTGCTGCACTATTCACGCTGAAATTTATTTTTACGGCGTAGTCACTACTGGCTATGCTTTTTAGAGGTTTTGTCTATTATGGCTAACAAATTTGTAATCACTTGGGATAACATGCAGATGTATACTCGTCAGCTTGCTGAACAGTTACTTCCTGCCGAGCAATGGAAAGGTATTTTGGCTGTGAGCCGTGGCGGTTTAGTGCCTGCTGCGATTTTAGCTCGTGAGTTGAATATTCGTTATGTTGATACAGTTTGTATTTCAAGCTACGATCATGATCACCAGCGTGATATGACGGTTGTTAAAGCAATGGAAGGTGATGGTGAAGGTTTTATCATCATTGATGACCTTGTTGATAGCGGCGATACTGCGGTTAAGCTACGTGAAATGTACCCTAAAGGTAAATTAGTGACAGTATGTGCTAAACCAGCAGGTATTCATTTAGTTGATGCATATGTTGTTGATATTCCACAAGATACGTGGATTGAACAACCATGGGATATGGCGGTAACATACGTAGATCCTATTTGTAAAAAATAATTTAAATCAAATTGATAAAAATGACTCTCTTAGTAGGGTCATTTTTTTTGCCTTGAATTTGATTTTATTGCGCTCTGCGTATTTCTTATTTGCCTTTCAGTATATAGTAATAGCCATCAACCTTTGTATTACTGGTGTTTGGAATGACTCAGCCTGAAAGTGAAAACCTCTCTGTTAAATTATTTAAAAATCAAAAACAAGCCTTAGAGACGTCAGGTCTTGTTCCTTATCTTCCAAGTAGTGTGGAACAAATGTCCTCTAATGATGATGACCGACGTTGGTATCGTGAACTTCGCCGTCCTCAATGGATTTGGCAAGGTGTTGAGCCTATCGAATTAGAGTCAATTCTTGCTCGTATCGCCAGTAGTGACAAAAATCGTAGCCGTGATGAATGGCTCGATACTGTAAGTGGCTATCATTCTGGAAACTGGGCCTATGAGTGGATCCATGCCGGAATGGATCATCAAAAAAAAGCATCAGAATTAGAGGGTGATGAAGCTGCTGAATCTTTATTTAAAGCAAGTTTATACTTTAGCATTGCTGGCTACCCGCACATTAAAGGGGATAACTTAGCGACACAAGCACAAGTTCTTGCAAACCAAGCTTATGACATGGCAGCAAAAGAAACTTCTCATCGAATAGAGAAGATCCTCGTGCCTTATGAAGGAAAGAAAATTACTTGTTATTTACACTTACCAAGTACAGAAAAACCATTACCAGTTGTTATTGTCAGTGGTGGAATGGATTCATTACAAACAGATATGTGGCGACTGTATCGTGATTTTCTTGCGCCAAATAATATAGCTATGCTGACTCTTGATATGCCATCAATTGGTCACAGTTCTCATTGGCCATTAACGGAAGACTCTAGTTGTTTGCATCAAGCCGTCTTGAACCATTTACCAAGTATTCCATGGGTTGACCGCTTTCATGCCGCTGTTATGGGTTTTCGTTTTGGTGGAAATGTGGCTTTACGTCTCTCTTTTTTAGAATCTAGTAGATTAAAAGCATGTGTGGCATTGGGCGCACCAATACATAATATTCTATCTGAACCGACTAAGCTGAAGAAGATGCCAAAGATGTATTTAGATGTATTGGCCTCCCGATTAGCAAAACAGGTTGTTGATATCAATAGTTTAACAAGCCAGATGCAAGCATGGTCTTTGAAAAACCAAGGCTTTCTTTCTGGAGGAAGAAAAACGTCGGTTTCTATTCTTTCTATTGGCTTAAAAGGGGATCCTGTATCCCCTAAGTCAGATAACAAATTGGCCGCTTTGTTTAGTCAGTATGGTAAAGGTGTCGAGTTGAATGCTAAGACTTTATATAGTGGCTATGAGGAAGCACTAAACCAGATGATTGAATGGATAAAAGAAGAAATGAAACAATAATCTGACTTTAAATTCATCTTATTAAAGTGAAATGTTATTAAATGCTATTTTAAGCTTGTACTGTTCTGATTTGCTTGCTAAAAATAGGGCTGTTTTTCCATTATTATTACGACGAACAAAAATCGTAATTTAAAACATTATTAGTTAATAAATAGGTAGTAGGGAATTGAATACACAATCTCAAACCATAGTCGTTAAACTTGGTACAAGTGTACTCACCGGTGGCACATTAAAACTTGATAGAGCCCATATGGTTGAACTTGTTCGCCAATGTGTGCATCTGAAAAAGTTAGGCCACCAAGTTATTGTTGTTACATCTGGAGCGATTGCTGCTGGTCGTGAACATCTTAACTACCCTGAACTACCCAAAACCATGGCCAATAAGCAGTTACTTGCTGCTGTTGGTCAAAGCTGCTTAATTCAAGCATGGCAGAGCTTATTTGGCATCTATGGTGTTGATGTCGGTCAAATGTTACTGACACGCGCAGATTTAGACGATCGTGAACGTTACTTAAATGCGCGAGATATGCTAACGGCTTTGCTTAAAAATAACATTGTGCCTATTGTTAATGAGAATGATGCAGTAGCAACCAATGAAATTAAAGTGGGCGATAATGATAATTTATCAGCACTAGTCGGAATTCTTGCCGGAGCAGATAAGCTGTTATTATTGACCGATCAGTCGGGATTATTTACGGCGGATCCACGAAAAGATCCTAAAGCTGAGTTGATCAAAGAAGTTCATACGATTGATGAAACATTACGAAAAATTGCTGGTGGTAGCGGAACAACGCTAGGTACTGGTGGTATGGCAACGAAACTGCAAGCGGCAGATATTGCTCGCCGCGCTGGTATAGAAGTTGTTATCGCGGCGGGTAGTGCAGAAAACGTGATCAGTGATGTTATACATTCAAAACCACAAGGAACGAAGTTCTTACCTGTTGAATGTGCACTTGAAAGCCGTAAGCGTTGGATTTTAGCTGGGCCTGCGACTAATGGGCACATTGTCATTGATGATGGTGCCGTTAACGCAGTTCAACAGAAAGGTAGTAGCTTATTGAGTAAGGGTATTACTGAAGTTGCGGGTCATTTTGTTCGTGGTGGTGTTGCTAAGATTGTAAATACAAACGGCGAGTTGATTGCTCGTGGTATCTCACGCTATTCAAGTGATGATTTAAGTAAAATTTTAGGAAAGCACAGTTTGGATATTTACGCAGTATTAGGCTACGAATATGGGCCTGTAGCTATCCACCGTGATGATTTAGTACTGATTTAGTAAAGGGATATATTGTGAATTTAACAACTATGGGTCAGGCAGCAAAAGCGGCTGCATTTGACTTGGCTGTTGCACCAACAGCACAAAAGAACAGGGCGCTTGCTATTATTGCTGATGAGCTTGAAGCAAATAAAGAGGCGATTCTTGCTGCAAATGCAAAAGATATTAAAGCGGCAGTAGAAGCGGGCATCTCAGAAGCAATGCAAGACAGATTACTACTAACAGAAGAACGTTTAGTTGGCATTGCTAACGATGTTCGTAATGTGATTAATTTAAATGATCCTGTTGGTAGCGAAATCGATAGTAAAGTATTAGAAAATGGGATGTCTTTATCTCGTCGTCGCGTGCCAATTGGTGTGATTGGCGTTATTTACGAAGCGCGTCCAAATGTGACTATTGATATTGCCTCATTATGTTTAAAAACAGGTAATGCGAGCATTTTACGCGGTGGTAAAGAAACCTTCTTCTCTAATATGGAGTTGGTTAAGGTTATTCAAGTTGCGCTTGAAAAAGCAGGATTACCAGCGGCGTCTGTGCAATATATCGAAAAGCCTGATCGTGAGTTAGTTTCTCAACTGCTTACTCTTGATGATTATGTAGATATGATCATTCCACGTGGTGGCGCTGGCTTACATAAAATGTGTAAAGAAAATAGCTCAATTCCAGTGATCATTGGTGGTTTTGGTATTAGCCATGCGTTTGTTGATGATAGTGCTGATTTGGAAAGAGCATTAGCGGTTGTAGATAATTCAAAAGCACAACGTCCATCAGCATGTAATGCATTAGATACGTTACTGGTTCATGAAGCAGTCGCACCGCAATTTTTAGCATTACTTGCGGATAACATGGCTGGTCGTGTTGAATTAGTTGCTGAACCTAAAGCTTATGCACTATTAAAAGAGTTTGACGGTGTGTCGTTACGTGAAGCTCAAGAAGGCGATTTTGACACGGAATGGTTAAGTTATACGTTAGGTGTAAAAGTCGTCGCTGATGTTAATGAAGCGGCTGCTCATATGCAAAAGCATAACGCGAGTCATTCAGATACTATCTTAACCAATAATATCGAATCTGCTGAGAAGTTCATTAATACAGCGGGATCTGCTGCTGTCTATGTGAATGCATCAACACGCTTCACTGATGGCGCTCAATTTGGTTTAGGTGCAGAAGTTGCTGTATCAACCCAGAAGCTTCACGCTCGTGGACCAATGGGCTTAGAAGAGTTAACAAGTTATAAATGGGTAGGTAAAGCCGATTACCTAATCCGTAGTTAATCACTCCTGAATTAGCTTCTAGCAGATAAACAAAAAGGTTGACGCCAAAACGTCAACCTTTTTTTATTTCCTGAATCCTGAATCCTGAATCCTGAATCCTGAATCCTGAATCCTGAATCCTGAATCCTGAATTACTTAACTTCTTCGCCTTTTGCTTGAAGATCTGCATGGTAAGAAGAACGAACAAATGGACCACAAGCCGCATGAGAAAAGCCAAGCTCAAGAGCAATCTCTTTTAGCTCATCAAACTCAGCAGGTGGAACGTAGCGTTCAACAGGAAGGTGATGACGACTTGGTGCTAAATATTGACCTAGAGTTAGCATTGTCACGCCGTGAGCACGCAAGTCTTTTAATACTTGGACGATCTCTTCTTTAGTTTCACCTAATCCCATCATTACACCAGACTTAGTTGGTACTGTAGGGTGCTGTTCTTTAAATTTCTTAAGTAGATCTAATGACCATTGATAATTAGCCCCAGGACGAACTTTACGGTATAAGCGCGGTGCTGTTTCTAGGTTGTGGTTAAACACATCCGGTGGATTGCCGTGCATAGCATCTAATGCGCGGTCCATACGGCCACGGAAATCAGGCACTAGCGTTTCAATACGGATCTCTGGGTTTAATTCACGAATTTCACGGTTACAATCAGCAAAGTGTTGTGCACCACCATCACGTAAATCATCACGATCGACAGAGGTGATCACGACGTATTTCAGTTTCATATCTTGAATCGTTTTTGCCAGTTTTTTCGGCTCTTCTGATTCAGGGGTAACAGGGCGTCCATGAGCAACGTCACAGAAAGGGCAACGACGAGTACAAATTGCACCTAAGATCATAAAGGTAGCAGTACCGTGATTAAAACATTCTGCTAAATTCGGGCAAGAGGCTTCTTCACATACAGAGTTAAGGTTGTTTTTACGCATTGCTGATTTAATTTCATCAATACGCTTACTGCTTGATGGAAGTTTTATTTTCATCCACTCAGGCTTACGTAATACTTCTTTTTTTTCTGTTGGCATATTTTTAACTGGAATTAGAGCCATTTTATCGGCATCGCGGTATTTCACGCCTTTTTCCATTTGAATTGGCTTACTCATGATCGCTGCTTTCCATTATGTACTCGATATCAGTGTAATCAAGTAACGTTGTTAATTCTTTAATGAGTAGAGGATGAACATCTTCAACGTGTTCTGCTTTGTTCTTTACTTCATCGTTTTCTTTGACTAAATCGTGCAATTGTATCATTTCCATCCCAGCATAACCGCAAGGGTTAATACGAAGGAAAGGAGATAAATCCATATTTATATTTAGTGCTAGTCCATGGAATGAGCATCCTTTGCGGATACGTAAACCAAGAGAACAGATTTTCTTATTATCGACATACACACCCGGAGCATCAGGTCGTGCTGCTGATTCAATACTAAATTGGTGTAAAGTATTAACCACTGTATTTTCAATGTGAGTGACTAATTCACGAACACCGATATTCTTACGACGTAAGTTGATTAACACATAAGCGACTAGTTGACCTGGTCCATGGTAGGTAACTTGCCCACCGCGATCACTTTTTACTATCGGGATATCACCAGCTGCAAGAACGTGCTCTTCTTTACCTGCCTGCCCTTGAGTAAATACAGGATTATGTTCTACCAACCATACTTCATCACACGTATTTTCATCGCGCTCATCAGTAAAGGTATGCATTGCTTTCCACACCGGCTCATAATCTTGTCGGCCAAGGTTTTTAACTACTAGACGCTTGTTCAATAGGATCACACTTGATTTGAAAATTTAGGCCAATGATAGCAAGGATAGAAAGGAAGGAATAGATAAGAAATGTAGGGGTATATCAAAAATTATAGAAGACGAGCACTATTTATAACTAAATAGTGCTCACTAAAGAACTATAAAACCATGCGAACAATATCGATGTCTGCTAGTTCTTTGTAGAGAGTTTCAACTTGCTCAATTGATGTCGCTGTAATACTAACAGAAACCGAGTGGTAGTTACCTTTTCCGCTCGCTTTTACTGTAGGAGTGTAATCTCCAGGAGCGTGACGTTGAATCACTTCAAGTACAAGTTCAGGCAACTGTTCTTGAGCAAGGCCAACGGCTTTATAAGTAAATTTACACGGGAATTCTAGAAGATCTTTTAGCTTTGGTTGCTCTTGCATAACCGTCTCCAGTCGAAAGTGATAAATAATAGAAGGGAATTTTACTGTGACCTAAGTCAGATAACAAGGGAAATTAAAAAGGCGACCGAAGCCGCCTTTAATCAATTAATTAGCTAATTATTAGCTTAACCAGCCTTTAAACATTAATACGATGTAATCGATTAGACGGCTAAAAATACCACCTTCTTCGACATCATTTAATGCAAGAAGTGGGTATTCAGCAATGTCTTCACCGTCGGCTTGGTAGAATAGCTTA
The DNA here is from genome assembly GCA_000953695.1 of Aliivibrio wodanis. Taxonomy (GTDB): domain Bacteria; phylum Pseudomonadota; class Gammaproteobacteria; order Enterobacterales; family Vibrionaceae; genus Aliivibrio; species Aliivibrio wodanis. Next base: position 846,254 of record LN554846.1, read on the forward strand.
CCGACAACATCACCTTTATAAATTGGTGCTTCTAGTGTTTTTTCTAGAACAAAGCTTGCTGTCATCTTTTTCGCTTGACCGCGAGGTAAAGTAACATAAGTGTCTTCAGCAACACCTAGAGCAACTTCATCAGTGCTACCCATCCATACTTTTTCAGTAACGAAGGTTTCATTTGCTTTATGTGGAGAAACTGTTTCGAAGAATCGGAAGCCATAATTAAGTAACTTCTTACTTTCAGCTTTACGAGCATTACCAGACTTAGTACCCATAACTACGGCAACTAAACGCATTTTTCCTTCAGTTGCAGAGCTTACTAGGTTATAACCAGCACCGTCAGTATGGCCTGTTTTAATGCCATCAACGTTCATGCTTTTATCCCATAACAGACCATTACGGTTGTATTGGGTAATACCATTATAGGTAAATGATTTTTCAGAATATACACGGTACTCTTCAGGTACATCGCGGATTAACGCTTGGCCAATCAAAGCCATATCATATGGAGTGGAGTAAAGGTCATTACTATCTAAGCCATGAACATTGCCAAAATGTGTGTTATCTAGTTTAAGTGTTCTACCCCAAGCATTCATTAGATCAACAAAAGCGTCTTCAGAGCCTGCGACATGCTCAGCCATTGCAACACAAGCGTCATTACCTGATTGAACGATGATACCTTTATTTAGTTCGCGAACTTTAACGATACTACCAACTTCAATGAACATTTTTGATGAGCCAGGGAAGTTTTTCGCCCAGGCATTTTTACTGATAACGACATCGTCATCCATTGAGATATTACCACTCTCAATTTCTTGTCCGATAACATAGCTCGTCATCATTTTAGTTAAACTTGCTGGATTCATTCGTTCGTTCATGTTGTTTTCAGCAAGAACTTTTCCAGAATGGTAATCCATAAGAACGTAACCCTTTGCGGCAATTTGAGGCGCATTAGGGATAACGGCTGGTGCAGCGACTGCAACAGTAGAGCCAAGAATACAGCTCGATAAGATGATTCGTTTTAACTGTTTTGCTGAATTTTTCATAATAATAACTTTTACACTGTGAGGTAGTGAAACTGGATATATAATAGCAGATTTGAATCTCATAACCAGATGCGTAATTAAATAACTGATTTTCTATGAAAAGAAGGTTAATAAAAATGCATGACACTGAATCTTTATAAAAACCTATCTTATTGTTAAATATAGACAATTAAATTATCTGTTAGTTCTGTGAATCTTTATTATCTAAATAAGGGGTGATATTCCGTTACAATATTCACTTAACCTTGACATTGGAAAGGTTATTTTTTTGATTCTTGTATAATAAATGCGGAAGGATATTTATCACTTTTTGCTTTTATTAACAGGTCATTAGCTATATCTCTATCAACAAATGGTCCTAAACGAACACGGTAAATAGTCTTTGATTTCATGATATTTGTTGGTGCATTAAATTGCTTTTGTAATGCTAGGGCTGCTGAATTTGCTCTTTCTTGAGTATTTAAAGCAACCATTTGAATATGATATTGATTGGGATCAATTGCATGCCAATTCTGTATGTTTTTAGGTTTTTCAATTGCGATGTACTCAACGTTAACATTGGCAGTGCCTGTTCTTATTACATCTAATTTGGTTGCTGCTGCAAAGCTTAAATCAATAATGCGCCCTTCATGAAACGGGCCTCTGTCATTAACTCGAACAATAGCGGCTCTACCATTGTCCTTATTGGTGACTTTAACATAGCTTGGTATTGGAAGTGTTTTGTGGGCTGCACTCATTGAATACATATCATACACTTCACCATTGGATGTTTTATGTCCATGAAATTTATTACCATACCAAGAACTAATTCCTTCTTGGCTAAAACCTTTAGGATCTTTAACGATAGAGTAGTTTTTACTTAGTAACGTATAATCTTTATTACCATAGAGGCTTTTAGGTTCATACCGAGGATGAGCATCTTCTATATGCTCGATGGATATAGGGCTATTAGGCGCAATATCGTTATCAATATGGTATCTACCTGCATTTGGTTGATCTTGAGTATCCTTGACTGGTTTAGAGGTACAACCAATCAAGAATAATGACATGACAAGAAAAATAATACGCATTAATTTGCCTTTGAGTGTACTTTTTTATGGGTATGGATTGACATGAGGATGCCAAAGCCTGCCATTAGAGTAACCATAGATGTACCACCGTAACTGACCAGAGGAAGGGGAACACCTACAACGGGAAGAATACCACTTACCATTCCTATATTGACGAAAATGTAAACAAAGAAACTTAATACAATACTACCCCCCATCATTCGACCAAAAGCAGTTTGCGCTTGGCTAGCTAAGAATAAGCCTCGACCAATAATAAATAGGTAAATGGACAACAAAGCAATAACGCCAATTAGCCCCCACTCTTCAGCGATAACTGCAAAAATAAAATCAGTATGACGTTCAGGAATAAATTCTAGCTGAGACTGTGTTCCATGTAACCAACCCTTACCTAATAAACCACCAGAGCCGATGGCAATTTTGGACTGAATAATATGATAACCAGCACCTAGAGGATCAGATTCTGGATTAAATAAGGTTTGAACTCTCACCTTTTGATAAGGGCGCATTAAGAAAAACCATAAAATGGGGATGAACCCTCCTACGGCTATAGTGGCAGCACAGATGATTTTCCAACTTATTCCTGCTAAGAAAATAACAAAAACACCAGAAGCAGCAATCAAAATAGAGGTACCGAGATCGGGTTGTTTTGCAATCATGATAGTAGGAATGAAAACCATTAACAGCGCGATAAACAACGTTCTTATTGTTGGTGGAAGTGCTTTATTACCAATATAACGAGCAACCATAAGTGGTACGGCAAGTTTAATAAGCTCTGAGGGTTGAAAGCGAACAAAGCCAAGGTTTAGCCACCGTTGTGCTCCTTTAGATGCTTCACCAAAAAAAAGTACTCCTAACAGCAAAGCAATTCCTATGGTAAATAAGTAGGGGGCGGCTGCCTCATAAGCCCTAGGAGATACTTGTGCTAATAACAGCATGACCCCCAATGAAAGCAGCATACGCATGGCTTGTTTATCCATCATCAATAAACTTTGGCCGCTGGCACTGTACATAATAACTAAAGCACAGGCCATCAGTAATAAAATACCGAGCAACAACGGTAAATCTAAATGAATGCGATGGAATAAATCACGGTTTTTTCCGGATGCAATATCTACTCTCATTATTTTTCACTCGTGTTGTCAGGCAATAGAACATAGTCAAATACATTTCGCGCAATAGGACCACCTTGACTTGAGCCACCGCCGCCATTTTCTAATACAAGAGATATAATGACTTTTGGATCGTTCGCAGGAGCAAATCCAGTAAATAAAGCGTGATCTCGTAAGTGTTCTGCGATTTCATCTGCTTTATATTCTTGGTTCTCTTTTAAACCAAATACTTGAGAAGTTCCAGATTTTCCTGCACTTACATAAGGGGTTTTAGCAAAGGCTCTTCTGGCTGTTCCTTTTTTTCCATTGTTTACTAAAATCATTCCATCAATTGCTAGTTGCCAGTAACTGTCTCGTACGCCTTCTATCGGCGGATATGGGTCAGGTACAAATGGCGTTTCAAGCTGACCGTCAATGATCGTTTTTAATAAATGAGGGGCTTGAACTTTACCATGATTCGTTAATACCGCTGTTGCTTTTGCGATTTGTAACGGTGTGGCTGTCCAGTAACCTTGCCCAATGCCTACTGGTATAGTGTCGCCTTGATACCAAGGAGTTCGGAATCGGCCTACTTTCCATTCTCGAGTTGGCATATTTGCTTTGCTTTCTTCATAAATATCAATACCTGTATAGTCACCAAAACCAAACTTCATCATCCAGCTTGATAATGTATCAATGCCCATATCAAACGATATTTGATAGAAGAAAGTATCTACTGACTCTTCAATAGATTGTTTTAAGTTAACAGAACCATGTCCCCAACGTTTCCAGTCTCTAAATGGTTTAGTTTTGGAGTTTGGAATGCGCCAATAACCGGGGTCATTTCTGGTTGTTTTTGTGGTGACAATTTTTTCTTGTAAAGCTGAAACGGCAATAAAAGGTTTAACAGTAGAGGCTGGTGGATAGATACCTAGCGTACTTCTATTTACTAATGGTCGATTAGGATCTTGTAACAAAGCATTATAGCTTTTACTAGAAATACCATGAACAAATAGGTTTGGGTCATAACTAGGGCTTGATACCATAGCCAAAATAGCACTGGTTTTAGGTTCAAGTACAATAGCTGAACCACGGCGGCTATCTAATTGTTTTTCAACAAATTGTTGTAATTTAATATCTAAATTTAAAACAATATCTTTTCCTGGGATAGGCGGTACGTATTTTAATGTACGTATAATTCTTCCGCGACTATTGACTTCAACTTCTTGGTATCCAGCAGTGCCATGAAGTAAGTCTTCATAATAGCGCTCTACTCCTAGCTTTCCGATGTCGCGTGTTGCTTGATAATTAGCGTCTTTCTCTTCTCGAGCTAAACGGGCTAAATCACGGTCATTAATTTTAGCTACATATCCAAGTACGTGAGTAAATGTCTTTCCATAAGGATAAAAACGTTTTAGATAGGCTTTAACCTCAACTCCTGAGAATTTGTGTTGGTTAACCGAAAAAATGGCAACTTGTTCTTGAGTGAGTTGAGATAAAATTGGAACAGATTTAAAACGACGAGTACGGCGGCGTTCTTTTTTAAAATTTTCAATATTCTCTTGTGTGATTGGTAAAATACTTTGTAGCTCTGTTAATAAGAGAGGTAAGTTATCTACTTTATCTGGACTGATTTCTAAATTAAAAACAGGACGGTTTTCTGCAAGAGGTAAACGATTACGGTCATAAATCAGCCCTCGATTTGGGGCGATAGGTACAATTTTTATGCGGTTGTCGTTTGAGCGTGTTCTATAATCTTGAAATTCATTGATTTGAATATTGTATAAATTAGTTAGTAGAAGACTAATAAGTACAATGATACCTGCAAACGAGACTATTGCACGGGAAGCAAATAATCTCGTTTCAGCATGATGATCACGAATTTGTGTGCGTTTGCGTTTAATCACTCTTATTCTCTGTGGTAAGGATGATTTGCAGTAATGCTCCATGCTCGGTATAGGCTTTCTGCCATAACAACACGAACAAGAGGGTGAGGAAGTGTTAAAGGAGATAGAGACCAACTTTGTTCAGCCGCAGCTTTACACGCTGGAGATAATCCTTCAGGACCTCCAATCAATATAGATACATCACGGGCATCTAATTTCCATACTTCTAATTGTTCCGCAAGTTGCTCCGTATCCCAACGCTTTCCTGGAATATCAAGAGTTACAATACGGTTGCCTTTTGGCACAGCTGCAAGCATCGCTTCCCCTTCTTTTTGAAGAATTCGAGCAATATCTGCATTTTTACCGCGTTTACCAGCAGTGATCTCTATAAGTTCAAGAGGCATGTCTTTTGGGAATCGGCGACTATATTCTTTATAGCCTTCTTCAACCCATTTTGGCATTTTAGTACCAACAGCAATTAATTGAAGTTTCATTGCATTAGCCCCATAATTTTTCTAGTTGGTATAGATCACGGTACTCTTGCTGTAAAATATGAATCATTACATTACCCATGTCGACAACAACCCATTCACCCTCTGCTTCACCATCAATACCATAAGACATTAAATCAGCGTCTTTTGCTTTATCTGAAACATTAAGAGCAATAGAGCTAACGTGGCGTTTAGAAGTGCCAGTACAAACGATCATAAAATCCGTAATACTTGATTTATCACGAACATCAAGCGTTATGATGTTTTCAGCTTTCATGTCATCAACGTTGTTGAAGAGAAAATCATGGAGTTCTTTATCTTGCAAGGTAATCACCTAGAAATGAATAATGTAGTAAGAGAGTATACCAGTGAACTTAGTTTAATGAGATAAGTTGGGTGTCACTGAAATGTGAATATTACAGGCATCTAATGTCAACTGGCTAAGTAGTGGCCAACAATTAGTATCAAAGTCGGTCTTTGTCGCAATTTCCATTTGAGCTAATGAACGAATTAAGCGCTGTATTTGTACCATAGATAAACGCTGTAATGCCGCTTGATATAAAGGACGGCGATTTTGCCATACTTTATAACGGTCAAAAACAACAAACATAGATTCACCTTGAATAATTGCTTGCTGAAAGTTTTGTAATAAAAAGAACTCTTTTTGCAGTGTTCTTAATAAAATAACCACTTCCATACCTTCACTTTCTAATTGGCGAAGAACACGCTGTGCTCGTTTTGCTTGACCTAATAATAACGTATCCACCAACTGAAATGGGGTGAAATGATTATTTCGGTTTAATGCTTCTTCAATACGAATTAAAGTTAGTAACCCATCAGGATATAATAGTGCTAATTTATCTAGACTTTGAGCTAGAGCCAGCAAATTACCTTCATGCCATTGGGCCAACATTTGTACAGCTTCGTTATCTGGCTTTAATTTCAGTTTTTTACAGCGATTTTGAATAAAGCGAGGCAACTGTTGGTTGTCTGGCGTATTACAAGGAACAAATAATCCAAGTTGGGTTAATGCTTTAAACCATTGCGTGTTTTCTTGGCTTTTATTGACTCGTGGGCCTTGAAATACTAATAAAATATCATCGTGAAGAGCTGGGACTAGCTCTTTAATCTTATTGGTATGTGACGTTGTTAATCCAGTATCAGGGATGCTAAATTCAAGTACTTGTCGTGATGAAAATAGACTAAGTGATTGAGTACAATCAAAAACCTGATCCCAATCAAGTTGTTTATCTAAGATAAATTGATGTTTTTCATCAAAGCCCTGTTTTTGACTATATTGGCGAATTTGGTCAAGACACTCTAGTTTTAATAGTGGCTCATTACCAAATAAAAGATAACATTGTCGTAAACCACGCTCTAAATTTTGAGCTAACTGTTCTGGAAATACTCTCATTGTTATTGAGTGTTTTCTGTCGTTGTTATTGTTGTCTCTGTCGCATCCTCATTTGTGATGCTATCTGTTGTATCTGTTGCTGCATCATCTGCTTTAAGGCGCGCCATTTGACGTAAAATTTGCTCTGAAGCTTGAGTTCGCATCTCATCTTCAATCATATCTCGTTCAACGGACTTAGCTAATGCGGTTAATGGGTTATCAAGGTAATTACGATTAACCGTAGTCGTGTACGTTTTTATATCGTGATTAGGGATTAATACACTATATTTGACGTTATAAGTTAACTCTTTCTCAGCTGCTCGGCTATTTTGGTAAAGTGATAGCGTACGCTCACCAATGCTTTCACTGATTAAGTTTAAGCTTGGTGTTAATGCTGTTGGTGCAACCTGTCTAATTCCATTCATGCGAAGTTGCTTTTGGACATTACGTGTTAAATCACTATATTGATCAAAAGTGGATAATGAGATCTCATGCAATTCCTCGGGCAATAAATAATCGCCACGTAAATGAAATCCACATGCAGAAGTCATTAATGAAAGGGTTAAAATAATTGTTGTGCGAAGAGAAAATAGAGATAAAAGTCGTTTCACCGAGTAACTCCCTCAAGTGGTGATAAAAATGCTTATTTAACTATTTTATAGGTAACCTTGTATGATGCCTAAGATAAAAAAGTTAAATAAGCATAAGCGAGTAAATCGCTTATGCTTCAAATAGAAAAGTAATCAGAAAAAAGGTTCAAATTACTTTTTACTACTAATGTGATATTAACTAGTAAGCCAGTAAATTGGCAATATTAGTTAGCAACGATGTTTAACAGCTTACCTGGTACATAGATAACTTTACGAATAGTTAGGCCATCTAGGAACTTAAGTGCGTTTTCATCTTTTAGACCAAGCTCTTTCACTTGCTCTTCTGTTGCATCAGCAGCAACGATCAGTTTTGCACGCAATTTACCGTTGATCATAACTACGATAGTTTTCTCATCTTCAACAAGTGCTTTTTCATCAAATGTTGGCCATGCTGCAGTATCGATGTTTGATTCACCTAATGCATCCCACATTGCAAAGCTTGCATGTGGAGTCATTGGGTAAAGCATAACAACAACGGCTTTTAATGCTTCGTCAAGAAGAGCGCGATCTTGTGCTGAGCCTTGAGGTGCTTTATTTAGCTTGTTCATCAATTCCATGATTGCAGCAATAGCGGTGTTGAAGGTTTGGCGACGGCCAATATCATCACTTACTTTTGCAATTGTTTTGTGAACATCACGGCGTAATGCTTTTTGGTCACCAGAAAGAGCGGCAACATCTAATGCTTCTGTTGCGCCTTTTGTTGTGTGGTCATGAACTAATTTCCACACACGTTTAAGGAAGCGACTAGCACCTTCAACGCCTGACTCTTGCCATTCTAGAGTCATATCAGCAGGCGCTGCAAACATCATGAATAGACGAACCGTATCGGCACCAAATTTATCAACCATCTCTTGAGGGTCAATACCGTTGTTTTTAGACTTAGACATTTTGATCATGCCTGAGTGTTCAACATTGCGGCCTTGGTTATCAACTGCTTTCTCGATGCGACCTTTTGCGTCACGTTCGATAGTTACGTCTGTTGGCGCGATCCACTCTTTTGTACCTTTATCGTTAGTGTGGTGGAATGCATCAGCAAGCACCATACCTTGACATAAAAGTTGTTTGAATGGTTCATCTGAATTTACATAACCCGCATCACGTAGAAGCTTATGGAAGAAGCGAGAGTAAAGAAGGTGCATACATGCATGTTCAATACCACCAACGTATTGGTCTACTGGTAACCAGTAGTTTGCTTTTTCTGGGTCTAGAATATCGTCAGCTTGTGGTGAACAGTAACGTGCGTAGTACCAAGATGATTCCATGAAGGTATCAAAGGTGTCTGTTTCACGCAGTGCTGGTTCACCGTTGAATGTGGTTTTTGCCCATTCTTTGTCCGCTTTGATTGGACTAGTTACGCCATCCATTACCACATCTTCAGGAAGAATTACTGGTAGTTGGTCAGCAGGAACAGGGTGAACTTCACCATCTTCCGTTGTTACCATTGGGATTGGAGCACCCCAGTAACGTTGACGAGAAACACCCCAGTCACGTAGACGGAAGTTTACTGTTTTCTTGCCTTTATCTTCTGCTTCTAATTTCGCAGCGATAGCATCAAATGCCTCTTGGAAAGCAAGACCGTCGAATTCACCAGAATCAAACAGAACGCCTTTTTCAGTGTAAGCCGCTTCAGATACGTCTACATCAGAACCATCTTCAGGCTTGATTACTGGGATGATGTCTAGGTTGTATTTAGTCGCAAATTCATAATCACGTTGATCGTGAGCAGGAACTGCCATTACAGCACCTGTGCCGTAATCCATTAGTACGAAATTTGCGACAAAAATTGGCACTTCACGACCGTTAAGAGGGTGGATAGCACGTAGGCCAGTATCCATACCTTTCTTTTCCATCGTTGCTAATTCTGCTTCAGCAACTTTAGTATTGCGACACTCTTCTGTGAATGCGAATAGCTCAGGGTTTGTTGCCGCCGCTTTCTCAGCAAGAGGGTGACCTGCTGCGATGCCAACGTAAGTAACACCCATTAGCGTATCTGGACGAGTGGTATATACTTCTAAAGGAGCTTCTTCGCCATTTACAGCAAAAGATAGCTCTACGCCTTCAGAACGACCAATCCAGTTGCGTTGCATGGTTTTAACCATTTCTGGCCAACCATCAAGGTTATCTAGATCATCAAGAAGCTCTTGTGCGTATTCAGTAATTTTAATGAACCACTGTGGAATTTTCTTTTGTTCAACAGGGGTATCACAACGCCAACAACAACCATCTTCAACTTGTTCGTTTGCAAGAACAGTTTGGTCGTTTGGACACCAGTTTACAGAAGAGGTTTTTTTATAAACTAGGCCTTTGTTGTACAGTTTTGTGAAGAACTCTTGTTCCCAACGGTAATATTCAGGTGTACAGGTTGCAAACTCACGATTCCAATCGTAACCAAAGCCTAATAGTTTAAGTTGGTTTTTCATGTATTCGATGTTTTCGTAAGTCCAAGGTGCTGGTGCTGTATTGTTTTTAACAGCTGCATTCTCAGCAGGAAGACCAAACGCATCCCAACCGATAGGTTGCATTACGTTTTTGCCTTGTAGACGTTGGTAACGAGAAACCACATCACCAATGGTGTAGTTACGAACGTGACCCATGTGTAGACGACCACTTGGGTATGGGAACATTGAGAGGCAGTAGAATTTTTCTTTGCTTGCGTCTTCAGTCACAACAAACGTTTTGTTGTCGTCCCAATGTTTTTGGATCTTCTGTTCTAGATCCTGTGGATTATATTGTTCTTGCATCGATTTACCCAGTTATGTCAGTGGATCACAAAAAATGTGAGATCGGTTTGATCAGATAATACTTGATCAGCATAGAATAACTAATGGAGCGCTTATACTCAAGCGACCTGATAACCTTTAACTCACTCTTCGCTATATAAATCTAGCGAATCCTTGGAGGTGACTTATGTCTAAACAAAAAACAGGTTATAACGCTGTCTTTGAGCGTGTTATGAATGTATTGGAAAGAAGCCCTGAAGAGTTTCAGCATTGGGCTAAATCATCAGAAGAAGTGATGGAAGCTGCATCTGATATGACTAAAGATGAATTAGCGTTGATTTCAAACTATGTTAGACGAGATATTAAAGAGTTTGCTCAAAGCTATGAAGAGAGCAAAACGACTTTTCCAGACTCCCCTTTCTATCGGTTGATTGCTGACTCAATTTGGCATGGTTTACTTGAAATAACAGACAAAACACAAGTCGAATGGAAAGAAGTATTTGATGATTTAGAGCATCAAGGAGTATATCAAGCTGGAGAAATGGTTGGATTAGGCATTTTAGTATGTGAAAAATGTGGGCACCGTGAGCAGTTTAATCACGCCCAAATTATTCAACCTTGTACTCATTGCGATAATGAAGAATTTACTCGTTTATCATTGAAACCATAGTGATGTCAGGTTTAACAAAGTAGGAGGTCTGTATATCAATTAAGAAATACAGACCAAGATCTAATTTAATTAGGTTCGTTTTCGCCAAGCGATAAGCAAAGATAAAAGCACTAACAGATACAAAGGTATTGAACCCCAGTAACGATAAGGCGTTGTTCCTGTCGTAGGGATAACTTCGCCTCGTAATACCGCAGTGGTGAACTGTGGGATTTGTTGAGTAATGTTGCCACGATAATCAGTGATCGCAGTTACGCCATTATTTGTTGAGCGAATAACAGGTTTGCCTGTTTCTAGTGCGCGCATTTGTGCCATTTCCATATGCTGTAGTGGCCCAATCGAAGTGCCAAACCAAGCATCATTAGAAAGCGTTAAAATGTAATCCGTTTGCTCGGTAATGTTTTCTCGAACTTGTTCACCGTAGACTATTTCATAGCATAATGCTGGAGCTAAGCGTGTACCGCTTGCTTCCATATTTGGTTGAATGTAATCACCACGACTGAATGAAGACATTGGTAGATTAAAGATAGGAGCTAATGGACGAAGTAATTTCTCAAAAGGTACAAATTCACCAAAAGGAAGAAGGTGGTGCTTACTGTATCTTGGTTGATCAGTATAATCATAACCACCAGTTCCATTCATCCCTAAAGAAATTATATTGTTATAAAAATTACCAGTAGGGCTTTGACCAACAACACCAGTGATAATAGTACTATTATTCATTGTGGCAGCACTATCAAGATTACGTAAAAAACTTGGTATTTCCATTTCTAATGCAGGGATTGCCGCTTCTGGCCAAACAATTAAATCCGCATCCCAATTCTTACGTGTTAAATCCATATATTTCATGATGGTTGGCCAACGTTCCCTTGGTAACCATTTTAAGGCTTGGTTGATATTACCCTGAATTAGAGCCACTTTAGTTACTTTATCTGGCTGAGGGGTGACCCAATCAAAAGGCTTAATCGCAAAAGAGGTTGCAGCAAGAATTGCAGGTATTAGTAATAAGCCCCATTTTTTTTCTAATAGAGCGTAAGCAATAGCCCCTGAAGAAATGAGAATAATAGCCGTGATCCCTTCAACACCAAAAATAGGTCCCCATACTGATAATGGGCTGTCTATTTGGCTGTAGCCTAACCATAACCAAGGAAAACCAGTAAATACCCAACCACGAAGCCAGTCGGTGACGAGCCAAAGAGCAGGTACTGCAAGTAAGTACTTCGTTAGGGAGTGAGATGTAAAAAAACGTTGTAGAAGGAAGGCGAATAATGCCGGATACAAGGCAAGGTAGCTGATTAAACCAATCATAAGGAATAAGCCAGCAGCCATTGGCATGCCACCAAAATTATCAATACTAATATGTACCCAGCTGATGCCTGTCGCAAAATAACCAAGACCCCAGAAGAAGCCTAGCCAAGTTGATTTCTTTGTTGATTGTTGATGAATAACAAGCAAAAAGCAGAGTGGAGCAATATAAGCAAAGATCCACAAAGAGTAAGGTGCAAATGCTAATGTTGCACTGGCGCCAGAAAGTAAAGCTATGATGATGCGAAAAAGGTAATTAGACAGTAAAGGCATGGCTTATTAACTCTGATAGAAAAATGAGTGGTATTGCAAAAAGAGTTAGTCTTTATTATTTAGATAAAGTTCAGCCACTGAAAGATCAGTGGCTGATTTTGTTATTCTTCTTCAGGTTCTGTTTTTATCGACTCTTTATCAGGAATCGTCACTTGAAGTTGAATAATACGACGATTGTCTGCTGCGGTAACTTTGAAGGTAAAACCAGAGATTTCAATAGTTTCGCCACTTTCAGGTAAATGCCCGAAACTGGTTAACACTAATCCACCAACCGTATCGATTTCGTCATCACTGAAGTGTGATGCAAAAGCGTCATTAAAGTCATCGATTTCAGTTAGGGCTTTCACAGCAAATGTGTGCTTGCTTAACTGACGGATGTCTTTTTCTTCTTCGTCATCAAACTCATCTTCAATATCACCAACAATTTCTTCTAGGATATCTTCAATGGTAACTAAACCAGATACACCACCAAACTCATCAACTACGATAGCCATGTGGTAACGCTCTTCTCTAAACTCTTTTAAAAGTTTATCAACACGTTTGCTTTCTGGTACTACAACTGCAGGTCGAATAACTTGTTCGATCTCAAAGGCTTCACAGTCTGAGCCTAAGTATCTTAATAAGTCCTTCGCAAGGAGTATTCCTTCAACATGGTCTTTATCTTCACTTATCACAGGGTAGCGTGAGTGTGACGCTTCTATGATTGTTGCTATCAGTGATTCTAAATCTTGAGTTTTTTCAACTGTGACCATTTGAGAGCGCGGTAACATGATGTCTCGAACTCTCATTTCAGATATTTCCATAACACCCTCGAGCATGTCTCGGGTGTCGTGGTCAATAACTTCATTCTCTTCAGAGTCTCTAAATACATCTACCAGTTCTTGGCGATCTTTAGGTTCTCCTTGGAATAGTTGAGAAAGGCGTCCTAAGAAGGACTTTCTACTCGGGCCTTCTGTATTCTGTGAATTTTCGTCGTTCATGGCTTCTTTAAAAGTAGTTGCTATCAATGTGGATAGCTCACATAGGTAACTATTGGATTATTCCAACAATTATTTCTCAGCGAGATACGGGTCTTCAAATCCCATTTCTTGCATTAATTCGGTTTCGAGTGATTCCATCTCTTCGGCTTCTTCATCCTCGATATGGTCATAACCTAGCAGATGAAGACTACCATGTACAACCATATGCGCCCAATGTGCTAATAAAGGCTTATTTTGCTCAACAGCTTCTTTTTCAACGACTTGACGACAAATGATTAAGTCACCTAATAAATCGATTTCAATCTCAGGAGGTGCTTCAAACGGAAAGGATAATACATTCGTTGGCTTATCCATACCACGGTATTGATGGTTTAACTCGTGACTTTCTTTTTCATCTACAATTCGAATGGTTAATTCAGCTTGTGGTTGAAATTGAGGAAGCACTGCATTTAGCCAAGACATCAAGTCTTTCTCTGAAGGCAGGTCTTTTTCATTTTCACAGGCAATTTGTAGATCGAGTTCAATGCTCATTGTTCACCTAAATTTATTACTTATTATTATCAGCGTCAGCTAAACGAGCATCACGCTCTTGCTTTCTGCGTATTTCTTCTAGTTTACGCTCTTTTTGATCTTTTGCTTCCCATTTTTCATAAGCATTGACAATGCGAGCAACCACTGGGTGACGAACTACATCATCGGCAATAAAGAAATTGAAACTTATCTCATCTACTTCTGATAATACTTCAGTAGCATGGCGCAGGCCTGATTTAGTACCACGAGGTAAATCTATTTGGGTAACATCACCCGTTATCACTGCACGAGAATTAAAGCCAATACGAGTTAAGAACATTTTCATTTGCTCTACAGTGGTGTTTTGACTTTCATCTAAGATGATAAAGGCATCATTTAGTGTTCGTCCACGCATGTAAGCCAGTGGCGCGACTTCGATAACACTTCGTTCAATTAGCTTTTCAACACGTTCAAAACCAAGCATTTCAAAAAGAGCATCGTAGAGAGGGCGAAGGTAAGGGTCAACCTTTTGACTTAAATCACCAGGTAAGAATCCCAGTTTTTCGCCGGCTTCTACCGCTGGTCGAGTTAAAAGAATACGACGAACTTCTTGGCGCTCTAATGCATCAACCGCGGCAGCAACAGCAAGGTATGTTTTACCTGTACCCGCTGGACCAATACCAAAAGTAATATCGTGAGTCACCATATTGGTTACATATTGAGCTTGGTTTTCTGTTCTTGGTTTGATTAGACCTTTTTTAGTTTTAATGAAGATCTCTTTACCGTAAGGAATGGTAGATACATCTTCTTTTGCCTGTTCAAGTATGCCGGACTCTTTTACCGCTAAGTGGATCTGTTCAGGTTCAATATCAGGGTACTGATTCTTAACGGGAGCAGTATCTACATAAAGATCTTTTAAAATATCAATGGTAGCAGAAACGGTATGAGGTTTACCCACGACAGTAAAAAGATTACCGCGATAGTTTACTTCGACACCTAAACGACGTTCAAGGTGCTTTATATTGTCATCAAATGGACCACAAAGATTGGACAAGCGTTGGTTATCTGCTGGCTCTAAGGTCAACTCTAATTTGGTTGTTTTAATGCTCAATGTCGCCTCTCAGAATTTAAATAATGATGGGATATATCTATTATTTATTGGGCAAAGACGGAATTATCTCAAGGCTAAATAAGAAAAAAGATGATCAAGAAACCTTAATCATCTTTTTTTGTCTTTGGTTTTACTGATAATGTCACATTATGGTGTGAAAGTTCCAACACCTAGATCGTCTTCACGACGAGTCTTTTCCATCATTTCTGAAGGAGAGACAGCAACACGTAATCCCATGTCTTTTTCTGTACGAACTAGCTCACCACGTAGTGAGTTCGTGAATGATTCTGTAATATGAATATCAACAAATTGGCCAATTAACTCAGGGCTACCGGTAAAGTTAACAACACGGTTGTTTTCAGTACGAGCACGTAGTTCCATAGGGTTACGTTTTGATGGACCTTCAACTAATGCACGAACTTCTGTATCCAGCATTTGACGAGAGAAACGTGATGATTGGAAGTTAATTTGTTGTTGAAGTTCAGCCAAACGGTCTTTTTTCGTTTGCTCTGGAATATCACATGGATAATCAGCCGCAGGCGTACCAGGACGAGGAGAAAAGACAAAGCTGTAGCTCATATCAAAATCAACGTCTTTAATTAGCTTCATTGTGTCTTGGAAGTCTTTTTCTGACTCACCAGGGAAAGCAACGATAAAGTCTGAGCTGATTAGAATATCAGGACGGGCTTTACGTAGTTTGCGAATAATAGATTTGTACTCAATAGCAGTGTGAGGACGCTTCATCATAGTCAGAATACGGTCTGAACCACTTTGAACTGGTAAATGTAGGAAGCTTACTAATTCAGGCGTGTCTTCATAAACTTCTACGATATCATCACCAAATTCTAGAGGGTGACTTGTGGTAAAGCGTAAGCGGTCGATACCATCAATTGAAGCAACCATACGAAGTAACTCTGCAAACGTACAGATATCACCATCATACATTGGACCGCGGTAAGCATTTACGTTTTGGCCTAGCAGGTTAACTTCACGTACACCTTGCTCTGCTAACTGTGCAATTTCAAATAACACATCATCTAACGGACGGCTAACTTCTTCACCACGAGTATAAGGAACTACGCAGTAAGTACAGTATTTTGAACAGCCTTCCATGATAGAAACGAATGCAGATACACCATCAGCTTTTGGCTCTGGAAGATTATCGAACTTTTCGATCTCTGGAAATGAAATATCCATCACGGTTTTTTCATTAGACAGCGATTGTTTGATCATTTGTGGCAAACGGTGAAGTGTTTGAGGGCCAAAAATAACATCAACGTAAGGAGCGCGTTGACGAATATGATCACCTTCTTGAGTCGCTACACAACCACCAACACCAATAACTAAGTCTGGTTTTTTATCTTTTAAATGTTTCCATCGGCCCAGCTGGTGAAACACTTTTTCTTGTGCTTTTTCACGAATTGAACAGGTATTTAATAACAGAACATCCGCTTCTTTTGGATCTTCAGTTAATTCATAACCATTTGCGGCACCTAAAAGATCGGCCATTTTAGATGAATCGTATTCGTTCATCTGGCAGCCCCAGGTTTTGATTAGCAGTTTCTTAGTCATGTAACTTTTTCACTCGTATTTTATTACTAGAATTCGGTACAGTTTTGAGAGACAAGCTCAATCAAAACGGATAGGGCGCGTATTGTACTGCTTTCCACGCTTAATGACTAGATGTAGACGTCCTTGAATATTTTATGGGTATTATTTGAGTGATTCAGATTCAGCGTAAATCACGGTAGAATGAAGGAAATTATTGACTAATATAAGGTCTATGGATGATGAAAGAATATGATTATACGATCGTTGGTGGTGGAATGGTGGGAGCAGCTACTGCCATCGGTTTATCAAAGTTAGGATATCAAGTTGCTGTCATTGAGCATAAAGCGCCAGCTTCTTTTGATGATAGCCAACCAATGGATATTCGTGTTTCTGCTATTTCTCAATCTTCCGTTGATCTGCTTGAAGTCTTGGGTGCTTGGCAATATATAAAAGAAATGCGTGTATGCCCTTATAAGCGCTTAGAAACATGGGAGCACCCTGAATGTCGAACTCGTTTTCATTCTGATGCCTTAGAGATGGAGCAGCTTGGCTTTATCGTTGAAAACCGTCTTATTCAATTAGGATTATGGCAAATGTTTTCTACTTATGAAAACCTGACTGTTATTACTCCTGCAAAAATCGCTGATCTTGAGTTTTTTACTGACCACAATGTGCTGACATTAGAAAATGGCGATAAGATTAAAACAAAATGGGTTATCGGTGCTGATGGTGCTAATTCTTATGTTCGTCAGAAAGCAAAAATAGGGATTACGGCTTGGGATTATCGTCAACATTGTATGTTAATCAATATAGAGACAGCAAAAGCTCAACAAGACATTACTTGGCAGTGGTTTACTCCTTCTGGTCCTCGATCATTTCTTCCTCTACATGGAAATAAAGGCTCTTTAGTCTGGTATGACTCTCCTTCGCGAATTAAGCAGCTTTCTTCTATGAACTCGATTCAGTTAGAAAAAGAAATTAAAGCTTATTTTCCACAGGAGCTGGGAGAATTTACCGTTGAACAATCTGGCTCATTTCCTTTAACTCGTCGACATGCTCAAAAATACGTCGATCATCGCTGTGTTTTATTAGGGGATGCGGCTCATACGATTAACCCTTTAGCCGGACAAGGTGTTAATTTGGGCTTTAAAGATGTAAAAGTGCTGTTAGAAGAAATTGAAACTAAAGGAGCTGAGACAGATAAAGCCTTATTGTCTTATCAATCTAAACGGAAAATAGATAACTTAGCCATGCAAAGCAGTATGGATCTGTTTTACACTTTATTTAGTAACTCATTACCACCAGTTAAATTTTTACGTAATGTCGGTTTAAAACTAGCAGATTCATCTGGGGCATTGAAAACGCAAGCATTGAAATATGCGTTGGGCTTATAGAAATAATATCAGGGACTAGAGCTTAGGGAGGAGTAAAACGAATCTGTATAAGAAAGGGTGATCATTTGGTCACCCTTTTTTATTACGTGATTGTTCATCTAATTAATTTTGCTACGAACTTATCGGATTACGAATTTACATTGGGTGATATAAAGAGAACATGGATATATGAGAAGAGATATTGAAGAGGAATAGTACAGACGAAAAAAAGCTCATCAAATTAATGATGAGCTTTCTTTAAAGTGGTTGGGATACCTGGATTTGAACCAGGGAATGCCGGCATCAAAAGCCGGTGCCTTACCGCTTGGCGATATCCCAACAGAGAAGATTACGTTAGTAATGAAACTAAGATAATACATCTTTAAATATGGTGCGGACGGAGAGACTTGAACTCTCACACCTTGCGGCGCCAGAACCTAAATCTGGTGCGTCTACCAATTCCGCCACGTCCGCGTTCTGCTATTTGTTACGAGAGCAGTTTATTGCTCAAACAAAAGTAGAAATTTTTGTAGTTAGAAGACGAATTGGAGAGTCTTTCTAACGTTGTCATAATTAATCAGGTTGCATCAATTATGTAAATAGTGGTTGGGATACCTGGATTTGAACCAGGGAATGCCGGCATCAAAAGCCGGTGCCTTACCGCTTGGCGATATCCCAACAGAGAAGATTACGTTAGTAATGAAACTAAGATAATGCATCTTTAAATATGGTGCGGACGGAGAGACTTGAACTCTCACACCTTGCGGCGCCAGAACCTAAATCTGGTGCGTCTACCAATTCCGCCACGTCCGCGTTCTGCTATTTGTTACGAGAGCAGTTTATTGCTCAAACAAAAGTAGAAATTTTTGTAGTTAGAAGACGAATTGGAGAGTCTTTCTAACGTTGTCATAAATTAATCAGGTTGCATCAATTATGTAAATAGTGGTTGGGATACCTGGATTTGAACCAGGGAATGCCGGCATCAAAAGCCGGTGCCTTACCGCTTGGCGATATCCCAACAGAGAAGATTACGTTAGTAATGAAACTAAGATAATGCATCTTTAAATATGGTGCGGACGGAGAGACTTGAACTCTCACACCTTGCGGCGCCAGAACCTAAATCTGGTGCGTCTACCAATTCCGCCACGTCCGCGTTCTGCTATTTGTTACGAGAGCAGTTTATTGCTCAAACAAAAGTAGAAATTTTTGTAGTTAGAAGACGAATTGGAGAGTCTTTCTAACGTTGTCATAATTAATCAGGTTGCATCAATTATGTAAATAGTGGTTGGGATACCTGGATTTGAACCAGGGAATGCCGGCATCAAAAGCCGGTGCCTTACCGCTTGGCGATATCCCAACAGAGAAGATTACGTTAGTAATGAAACTAAGATAATACATCTTTAAATATGGTGCGGACGGAGAGACTTGAACTCTCACACCTTACGGCGCCAGAACCTAAATCTGGTGCGTCTACCAATTCCGCCACGTCCGCGTTCTACTGCTTGATAATTAAGAACAATCGTTACTTAATCTACAAAGAGTAGTTATTCTATATTTTAATCGGTGAATGGTAAACCAATTAAAAGTTGTATGGTGGCTACTACGGGATTTGAACCTGTGACCCCATCATTATGAGTGATGTGCTCTAACCAGCTGAGCTAAGTAGCCAAATTGTTTCTTTCTTTCTAACTCGTCTCTCTTCCGTCTTATCGGTGAGGACGGAGCGCATTATGCTTACCAGAGGCTTATGCGTCAACACTTTTTTTAAAAAAATATGAATTCTTTGTTTGTTCGAACGGATTTTAATCAAAGCGTACTTTTTATATGCAAAATAGAGTGAAGTTAGAGTAAAAGAATAAGAATAAGAGTTGAAAACAAGATGCAGTGAATAGGGAGCGCTAGAATAATAATGAGTTTAACTGATTGAATTATAGACAAGTAATAAAAAGGCCAGCAAATATGCTGGCCTTTTTTATTATACGTTGAAGCGGAAATGCACTACATCGCCATCTTTAACGATGTAATCCTTTCCTTCAAGGCGCCATTTGCCCGCTTCTTTAGCACCGCTCTCACCGCTAAATTCAATAAAGTTGTCATAACCTACAACTTCTGCACGGATAAAGCCTTTTTCAAAGTCGGTATGGATCTTACCTGCTGCTTGTGGCGCAGTCGCCCCTACAGGAATAGTCCAAGCGCGTACTTCTTTTACGCCAGCAGTGAAATACGTTTGTAGAGTAAGTAACTCATAACCAGAACGGATAACACGGTTTAGACCTGGTTCTTCAATACCCATATCTGCAAGGAACTCTTCACGATCTTCATCGTCAAGCTCTGAAAGTTCAGATTCAATAGAAGCACACACAGGAACAACAACGTTGTTTTCTTTTTCTGCGTATTCACGAACCATATCTAAGAATGGGTTATTCTCAAAACCATCTTCACTAACGTTAGCAATATACATTGTTGGTTTTAACGTTAGGAAGTTAAGGTAAGAAACTGCTGCAATCTCTTCTTTTGAAAGCTCAACCGTACGAGCCATACCACCTTCAGTGAAAACTGGAAGTAGCTTTTCAAGTACTGCGATTTCAAACTTAGCGTCTTGATCTCCGCCTTTTGCTTTCTTCGTTTGACGGAAGATTGCACGCTCACATGAATCAAGATCCGCAAGAGCAAGCTCAAGGTTGATGATTTCGATATCATCAATCGGAGAAATTTTTCCAGCAACGTGAATGATGTTCTCATTTTCAAAACAGCGAACAACATGACCAATAGCATCTGTTTCACGGATGTTAGCAAGGAACTTGTTACCTAGACCTTCACCTTTAGATGCGCCAGCTACAAGACCTGCAATATCAACAAATTCCATTGTAGTTGGAAGAATACGCTGTGGATTTACGATTTTAGCTAATGCATCTAAACGTAGATCAGGAACCGGAACCACGCCTGTGTTTGGTTCAATAGTACAGAAAGGGAAGTTTGCCGCTTCGATTCCTGCTTTAGTTAGTGCGTTAAACAGTGTTGATTTACCAACGTTTGGAAGACCAACGATTCCGCATTTAAAACCCATGATGTAAACCTTATCTTTGTTATTCAGCTTTGAATGTATGTAAACGATTTTGTGCTTTACTTAATCCGTCTTTAAGCAAGATATCTAAACAGCGTGTAGACTCATCTACAGCAGCATCGATTAGCTCTTGCTCTTTGGTAGGCGCTTTTCCTAAAACAAAACCGGCAACTTTATCTTTATGGCCAGGATGACCAATACCAATACGAAGTCGATAAAATTCTTTCGTATTGGCTAATTTACTAATCGTGTCACGCAAGCCGTTATGACCACCGTGTCCACCACCTTTTTTAAATTTTGCGACACCAGGAGGAAGATCTAACTCATCGTGAGCCACAAGGATCTCTTCTGGTTTTATTTGGTAAAACTTAGCTACAGCAGCAATAGCTTTACCAGATAAATTCATAAATGTTGTTGGGATCAACAAACGAAGATCCTGACCATTTGTTTGAATACGACCAGTTAAACCGAAGAATTTAGATTCTTCTCGCAGGGATACATTATGTACACGAGCGAGTTCTTCAACAACCCAAGCACCTGCATTATGACGAGTTCTTTTGTATTCAAGACCAGGGTTTGCTAGTCCAACAAGAAGTTTGATTTGATTGCTCAAAGACTTATCTCTCTATTTGGATACTAATATCATTAATAAACTTATTCAGCGCAAATAGAACTAAAGAGAATTAATGGTATTAGTATGTGCCATTAAAAAGGCGCGCCATATTACCACAAGAATCTCAAATACAAAAACGCCCCGCATAAGCAGGGCGTTTTATATGGTATTTGGTTTGATTAGTGATCAAACATTGCAGAGATAGACTCTTCATTGCTGATACGACGGATCGCTTCAGCTAGCATGCGAGAAAGGCTAAGTTCAGTTACTCTACCTGTCGCTGCCATCTCTTTAGATAGAGGGATTGAATCCGTTACAATAACTTGATCTATCACTGAGTTCGCAATGTTGTCTGCTGCAGAACCAGAGAATACAGCGTGAGTTGCGTAAGCAAATACACGTTTAGCGCCACGTTCTTTTAGGGCTTCAGCTGCTTTACATAATGTACCACCAGTGTCGATCATGTCATCAACGATAACGCAATCGCGTCCGTCAACATCACCGATTAGGTTCATTACTTCAGAAACGTTAGCACGTGGACGACGCTTATCAACGATAGCGATATCTACATCACCTAATGCTTTAGCAGTAGCACGAGCACGAACTACACCACCTAAGTCAGGAGAAACAACAACAGGGTTTTCTAGGCCACGAGTACGCATATCATCAAGCAGTACCGGAGTACCGAAAATGTTGTCTACTGGTACGTCGAAGAAACCTTGAATTTGTTCTGCGTGTAGGTCGATAGTTAAAACGCGGTCAACACCAACGTTTGAAAGCATATCGGCAATTACTTTAGCTGTGATTGGTACACGAGCAGAACGTACACGACGATCTTGACGAGCGTAACCAAAATAAGGGATAACCGCAGTAATACGACCTGCAGAAGCACGACGAAGTGCATCGATCATCACTACTAATTCCATAATATTGTCATTAGTAGGAGCACACGTAGATTGGATGATGAAAACATCACTACCACGTACGTTTTCGTTAATTTGAACAGCTACTTCGCCGTCAGAAAAACGATCTACAGTAGCGTCACCTAGTGAAATGTATAGTCGATCAGCGATACGTTGCGCTAGTTCAGGAGTTGCATTACCAGCAAATAGCTTCATGTCAGGCACGGTGGAAACCTCAGGGTTGCGTCCAAATTGTGAGAATTTTATATGTTGCATAATGATTTATACTCTTCCAATTGGCGGTTGAGTGGCGAAGTATTCATACCTCGGGCGATAAATCCTGTTGCATTATCAGGGATTAAGGAGTAAACGACTTGTGCATCTTTCTTACTGTTAAATTCAGCAAAAACACATGCGCCGGTTCCAGTCAATCTTGATGGCGCATATTCTAACAGCCATGAAAGTTGGTAATCAACCTCTGGATACACACTTCTGACAATTTTTTCGCAATCGTTTTCGTACGAAGCCTCTAAAAGCGCGCTAAGTGACTGTTTTGGTGTGTTTCTGGTCAGTTCTGGATGTGTGAACACATCAACCGTAGAAATACTGACTTTCGGTTTGATTAATACATACCATAACTCTTTAGGGGTGGCGTGCTGTAATTTTTCACCAATGCCTTCTGCAAAGGCGGAAAAACCGTAAACAAAAATAGGGACATCGGCTCCTAATTTAACGCCTAAATCGGCTAAAATCTCATTACTTAAATGTAGATCCCAAAGAAAATTTAGAGCAACTAGGACGGTTGCAGCATTTGATGAACCACCTCCAATACCACCACCCATAGGTAATATTTTTTCAATTTCAATATGAGCGCCAAAAGAACATTGAGTATGTTGTTGAAGAAGCGTTGCGGCTTTCCAAATTAAATTATCTTCTGTTTTTACTCCAGGAATATCAGGATATAGGGTGATCTTTCCTGATTGATTTGGAGTGATTGTAAGGTAGTCGCATAAATCGATGAACTGAAACAGGGTTTGCAGTTCATGGTAACCATTCTCTTGTTGACCATTAATGTAGAGAAATAAGTTTAGCTTTGCTGGGGAGGGCCAGCGAGTCGATGTTTTTATCATTGAGAAACAGTCCAATTTGAGGCAATGATTTTAATGGTGGTGTTCAATTGAGTGAGCTTCATTGAATTAGGTAATAGCATGTTGTCTTTTTCAATATAGCTATTGTAGCGTAGGTGCCAATTTGTTTGACCTATTTGCTTTGCGAGATGCTCAACGGTGTTAAGTTCGTTGAGTTGGAAATTATCAGCAGCGGTCGGCAAGCCTTTGATCCAGTCATTTAAATAGCCAATAGGAAGGTTAAGGCCTGTCAGACTATACATGAGCCGGCCTGGGTCACTGCCTTCGAAGGTTTGGCCATCACCGGTTTCAATAAGGGTATGCCCATTATCTATAGTGACTTTTATAACGGTTTGCCCTAAAAATGTGGTGAGTAATAGCTGACTATTGTCTGATTTTTGGGTCCATTGAAAATTTAAACTATGACGTTGTTCTGGGGATTGATAACCAATTTTTCCCGTTACTTTATATTCTGTGATTGCTTCTAATTGAGCTTGATGCTTATCCCAATGAGTCGATTGCTGTGGGGTTAATGGAACACTAGAACAAGCGCTAAGAAAAAGCGAGAAGATGAGAATCACAAACGGAAGGCGGATAAAATGAGGAAACATTATTGATAATCTCATGTTTAATCTGAAATAGATTTTAGGATTGTAGCAAATTGTTCGTACATTTGGCGTTAAATAGTGTTTATTCGCCACTAATTTTCGGACAGAGTGACCTGATGCCTTTTAAAATTCGGTCGTATCAAGTAAAATTCGCCCTTGTTATTTTTTTACTGGTCAGTTTGCCGAATGTCATTGCTTGTTATTGGAATCAATCATACGTCAGCCTCTGTTGATTTGCGCGAGAAAGTTGCTTTTTCTCCTGACAAATTAACTAAGGCACTAGACGAATTAAAAAACAGTGATGCAATTCAAAGTGGCGTGATCTTATCTACGTGTAACCGAACTGAAATTTACTGTGAAGTAAAAATTGGGATCAGCAGTGGTTACGTTATTAACTGGCTTGCTGAGTTTCACCTAGTCTCTTTAGATATATTGATG
This sequence comes from Aliivibrio wodanis, assembly GCA_000953695.1. Taxonomy (GTDB): domain Bacteria; phylum Pseudomonadota; class Gammaproteobacteria; order Enterobacterales; family Vibrionaceae; genus Aliivibrio; species Aliivibrio wodanis. The sequence goes on from LN554846.1 coordinate 871,114, forward strand.
CCAAGTATCTATGTTTATGAAGAGCAAGCGGCTGTTAAACATCTTATGCGCGTTTCTTGTGGTTTAGATTCGTTGGTATTGGGTGAGCCGCAAATTTTAGGCCAAGTAAAAAAAGCGTTTTCAGATGCTCGCGAGCGAAATGCAGTTGAAGGAACCGTTGAAAAACTATTCCAAAGTGACTTTTCGGTAGCAAAGCGAGTTCGTACCGAAACCAATATTGGTGGTAATGCCGTTTCAGTGGCTTATGCCGCGTGTATTCTGGCTCGTCAAATATTTGAGTCTCTTGCTGATTCTACCGTACTTCTTGTTGGTGCTGGTGAAACGATTGAACTGGTAGCGAAACATTTAGATGCAGCAGGTTGTAAACAGCTTATCGTTGCTAACCGTACTCGTGAGAGAGCGATGGGGCTTGCTGAGCAATTTAATGCAGACGTTATTAGCCTTCCTGAAATTCCAGAATATCTACCAAAAGCCGATATCATTATCAGTTCTACTGCTAGCCCATTACCGATTATTGGTAAAGGAATGGTTGAAAGCGCATTAAAACAACGTAGGCATCAACCGATGTTATTTGTTGATATTGCCGTCCCTAGAGATATAGAAGGGGAAGTCGCGGAATTGAGTGATGCATATTTGTATTCGGTAGATGATCTTAAATCGATTATTGATCACAATATTGAGCAACGAAAAATAGAAGCGATTCAAGCGGAAGCTATCGTCAGTGAAGAGAGCGCTAGCTTTATGACGTGGATCCGTTCGCGTCAAGCAGTGAATAGTATTCGCCAATATCGAAATAACTCAGAAGCGATCAGAACTGAATTATTACAAAAAAGCATTCAAGCGTTAGCTTCTGGCCAAAATGTAGAAAAAGTATTGGCAGAGCTAAGTAACAAATTAACTAATAAACTCATTCATGCACCGACACTTGCGATGCAGCAGGCCGCCAAAAATGGTGAGCCGGAGAAACTTGCTGTGATCCGCTCAAGTATTGGTCTAGACAACTAAGTGTAGCGTTCGCTACCAACATAAAGAATAAATATTATATGAAAGCATCAATTCGAGTAAAACTGGAGACGCTGGTTGAGCGTTATGAAGAAGTTCAGCATTTATTAGGTGACCCTGGCGTTATTGGTGACCAAAATAAATTCCGAGCTTTATCTCGTGAATACTCTCAATTGGAAGAAGTAACACAGTGTTTCCAAGCGTATGAGCAAGCTCAAGAAGACTTAGTTGCCGCTGAAGAAATGGCGCAAGAAGACGATGCTGAAATGCGTGAAATGGCGCAAGAAGAAATTAAAGAAGCAAAAGCTACGATTGAGCGTCTTACTGATGAACTACAAGTATTGCTTATTCCAAAAGATCCAAATGATGAGCGTAATTGTTTCTTAGAGATCCGTGCAGGTGCTGGCGGTGATGAAGCGGGTATCTTTGCGGGTAACCTTTTCCGTATGTATTCTCGTTTTGCAGAGAAAAAGGGCTGGCGCATCGAAGTCATGAGCTCGAATGTTTCTGAGCAAGGTGGCTTTAAAGAAATGATTGCAAAAGTAAGCGGCGATGGCGCTTATGGTGTATTGAAGTTTGAATCAGGCGGCCACCGTGTGCAACGTGTGCCTGAGACTGAATCACAAGGTCGTGTACATACGTCTGCGTGTACTGTAGCGGTAATGGCTGAGATCCCAGAAGCGGATCTTCCAGAAATTAAAGCCTCAGATCTAAAAATTGATACCTTCCGTGCATCAGGCGCGGGTGGTCAGCACGTTAACACCACAGATTCAGCAATCCGTATTACTCACTTACCAACAGGTACAGTTGTTGAGTGTCAGGATGAGCGTTCACAACATAAAAACAAAGCAAAAGCGATGTCAGTTCTTGCAGCTCGAATTATTCAAGCGGAACAAGCTCGCCGTGCAGAAGCGGTATCAGATACACGTCGTAATCTACTAGGTTCTGGTGACCGTTCTGACCGTATTCGTACATATAACTACCCACAAGGTCGTGTTTCTGATCACCGTATCAACCTAACTATTTACCGCTTAAATGAAGTATTAGAAGGTGATTTAGCTGCGTTGATTGAACCTGTAGTATTAGAATATCAAGCAGACCAATTAGCAGCATTAGCTGAACATAACTAATGAGCCAATCTATTGATGCGCTATTAAAGCGTTCAATTCAATTGCTGCAACTTGAGGGGAGTGATTCTCCTCAAGTTGATGCGTCTGTTCTGCTGTGTCATGTTTTAGATAAACCAAGAAGTTATCTACTTACTTGGCCTGAAAAAGAGTTAACAGACGCAGAGCTTACTGCATTTGAATCATTACTTTCTCGTCGTCTCTCAGGCGAACCTATTGCTTACATTGTAGGTTATCGAGAATTCTGGTCACTACCGTTAAAAGTATCACCAACCACGTTAATTCCTCGCCCTGATACAGAACGTCTTGTTGAGATAGCTCTTGACCATCTTGATGCATCATCAACAAAAGTATTGGATTTAGGAACAGGGACTGGTGCTATAGCTCTAGCGATTGCCTCTGAAATGCCAAATCTTCATGTTATTGGCGTTGACTATCAACAAGATGCGGTTGAATTAGCGCAAGGTAATGCCAAAGATAACCATATTATGAATACTGAATTTCGTCAGGGAAGTTGGTTTACTCCAATTAAATCCGATGAACAGTTTTCTATTATTGTGAGCAATCCACCTTATATTGATGGTAATGATCCTCATTTATCTCAAGGTGATGTACGGTTCGAACCTCAAACAGCATTAGTTGCAGAGCAAGAAGGCTTTGCTGATTTAATTCATATTATGGAACATAGCCGTACTTATTTGGTTGAGAATGGTTGGTTGCTAATGGAACATGGTTTTGAGCAAGGTAAGCAATTACGTACTTATTTTGAAGCGCATGGCTTTGTTAATGTCAAAACAGAACAAGATTATGCTGGCAATGACCGAGTTACCTTAGGTCAATGGACAGTAAACACAGAGAATAAAGGATAATTCATGTATACCGCAGTTAAACATATTCATCTATTTATGGTCGCTTGTAGCGTACTACTTTTTGTCGTTCGTTATGCATTAATGATGGCTAATTCTGATCTTCGTAATAAAGCATTTTTGAAGCGCGTACCTCACGTTATTGATTCTGCAATGTTATTAAGTGGTATTGCGCTTATTTTTATTACTGGTTTTATTCCATTTACCGATTCTGCGCCTTGGCTAACAGAGAAAATAACTTGTGTAATGGTCTATATTGCATTGGCTTTTGTTACGTTGAATAACGGTAAGAACAAGGTATTTAAGACCTTTGCCTTTTTTGGTGCATTAGGATGGTTAATGGTTGCTGCAAAGATCGCTGTTACTAAAGTACCAACATTTTTGGGGTAATCATGCTTCAGTTACATGATGATAATTTAGATGAATTGAGTTTAGTTGAAGGTGCATTAGCCCTAAATTTAGCCATTAATGCTGATACTGATGAGCGTTGGGTGAAAAGTAAATTAGAGCAGCTGTGCTTAGATGCTGAGCAGATATTGGTTTATGAAGCGACAGATGAGAAGCGTTTAGAGAGGCTTATTCAACTATTTTATGTTGAGTGGGGCTTTCATGGTGATACTCAAACTTACTTCCATTCAGATAATGCATTTATTAATAATGTATTGATAAATAAAAAAGGGATCCCGGTTACTTTAGGGGCTATTTTTTTATATCTTTGTCACCATATCGGTTTACCAGTTAGTGCTATCAACTTTCCAACGCAATTGGTTTTGAAGATTGAATGGCCAAATCAAGAGCCACAATATTTTAATCCATTTGATGGTCAATACTTAAGTCAGCATTTAATGACAGCGTGGCTTATTGGTTATGGTGGTCCACTTGCGACGCTTAAACCTCATCATGTTGAGGGAGTGGATAACGCGACTTTAGTTGGGCGTTTACTTGCAGTGATTAAAGCTGCATGTATTCGAGAGCGTAAATTTTCATTAGCTTTAACCTGTAGCGATTTGGCTTTAAATATTATGCCAGATGATCCCTTTGAAATTCGGGATAGAGGCTTAATTTATCAGCAATTACATTGTCATGACGCTGCAAAAAATGATTTAGAATATTTTATAGAGCAATGTCCTGATGATCCTTCTGTTAGGCTGATGAAAGAGCAAGTTCAGCTATTATTACAACAACACCCTACCGTTCTCCATTAAGAGTGAAGATAATGCAAAATCAAAAAACAGTAAAAATTGGTAATATTGATGTAGCAAATGATAAGCCGTTTACCTTATTTGCAGGTATGAATGTACTAGAATCTCGTGATCTGGCTATGCGTATGTGTGAAACATATGTAGAGATCACAGATCGTCTAGGTATCCCATACGTATTTAAAGCGTCTTTTGATAAAGCAAACCGTTCATCAGTTCATTCATACCGCGGTCCTGGTATGGAAGAAGGTTTAAAAATTTTCCAAGAATTGAAAGATACCTTTGGCGTTAAAATCATTACTGATATTCACACAGAAGCACAAGCACAACCAGTCGCTGATGTGGTGGATGTAATTCAACTTCCTGCTTTCCTTGCTCGTCAAACTGATTTAGTTGAGACAATGGCAAAAACAGGCGCTGTAATTAATGTGAAGAAACCTCAATTCATGAGCCCTGATCAAGTGGGTAATATCGTTGATAAGTTTGCAGAGTGTGGTAACGAAAATATCATTCTTTGCGAGCGTGGTTCATGCATGGGTTACGACAACCTAGTGGTTGATATGCTTGGTTTTGGTGTAATGAAAAAAGCATCAAATGGTAGCCCAATCATCTTTGATGTGACGCATTCTCTACAGAATCGTGATCCAAGCGGTAAAGCGTCTGGTGGACGTCGTTCACAAACGGTTGAACTTGCGAAAGCTGGCCTAGCAACAGGTATTGCTGGTCTATTTATTGAAGCGCATCCAAACCCAGATAAAGCACTGTGTGATGGTCCTTCAGCATTGCCATTAGATCAACTAGAACCTTTCTTGAAACAAATGAAGGCGCTAGATGATTTAATTAAAGGTTTTGAGCACATCGATATTAAATAATATTGAAAGTAGCTAGATAAATTAAAGCCCAAGAGAGATAACTTTCTTGGGCTTTTTCTATTTAGTGTCTTGTCTAAAAATGTATTTACTCATCGTTTGAATTAGGAGTAAACCAATCTAGTTTGTGGTGTAATGTTGTTACACTGCCAACAACAATTAATGATGGGCTAATGGCTTTTTCCGCCATGTTAGCTAACTCAGCAATCGTTCCTGTAAAGACTTTCTGCTTTTGTGTTGTGCCACGTTCAATAATGGCACAAGGGGTGTCAGCAGCTAAACCATATTTAATCAATTGAGTTGAGATATGCGGCGATTGTTTCAGTCCCATATAGAAGACCAAGGTATTGTTTGAACGAACTAAAGCATCCCACTCAATTTCAGCACCATCTTTTTGAACATGAGCCGTAATAAACTGAACACTTTGTGCATGATCTCGATGGGTGAGGGGAATACCCGCATAAGAGGTTGCCCCTGCCGCTGCAGTAATGCCTGGTACCACTTCAAATTGAACGCCATTCTCAGCGAGAGTTTCTAACTCTTCGCCACCACGACCAAAAATAAATGAATCACCACCTTTAAGGCGAACAACGTGTTTACCTTCTTGTGCTTTATCTACCAGTATTTGGTTGATTCTATCTTGTGGGACGAAATGAAAATCCAGTTTTTTACCAACATAAATCATTTCTGCACTGTCATTGGCAAGCGCTAAGATCTCTTTAGAAACAAGACGGTCATAAACCACAACATCAGCTTGCTGTATAAGGCGATGGCCTTTGACTGTTAATAGGTCTGCATCACCAGGACCTGCGCCAACAAGAGAAACAAGTCCGTTTTGTTTTTTCTGCTCAGACTGAGCTTGAATACTTGGCATAATCGATTCCTGCATTATGTTTTTTATTTCACTCTAGTATGTAAGAGTCGATAAAAAAAATCACCCTTAATACTTGATTAAGAGTGATTTAATTTGAATGAGTTATAACTAACTTTATTCGTTACTGCTTATTTAACATCCAGTGATGGTGCTGTTTTTGCGTGAGTAAGATAAAGAGGGATACAAGTAAATAGTAGGCCGCCAACAACGTTACCCAAAATAGTAGGAATAAGGTTGAAGTTTAACCATGTCGCAATACCAAAATCAGCACCTAGCATCATACCAAGTGGGAATAGGAACATGTTTACAACAGTGTGTTCAAATACTAGGGCAAAGAAGATGAAAATTGGGAACCACATCATAGCAACACGGCCAGCTACTGTGCGTGCCGTCATGTTACCAATTACACCTAGACATACCATTAGGTTACAGAAAATAGCGCGGACAAAACACGTGATCCAACCGTCCATTCCCATATTTTCAAAACCTAAGCTACGGCCTGTTGATACAGCGATAAACTTTTTCGCTACCGCATTTAGTTCTAGAGAGAAGTTACCCGTTAGAGAAATCGCAACAAGATAAGCGACAATTAATGAACCAATAAGGTTACCTAGACCAACAAGACCCCAACAGCGGAAAATACGACCCCAAGTAATGCCTGGACGGTTATCAAATTTTGCTAACGGCGCAAGCCCAAACACACCTGTAACTAGGTCGTAGCCCATTACGCTCAAAATAACAAAACCAACAGGGAAGACAAGCGCACCAACGATACCAATACCGGTTTGTACAATTGTTGTGATAGCCACAACAACCGCTAAAGATAAGATAATACCAGCCATTGTGCTTCGTATTAGAAGATCTCGTGTACTTGTTTTTATTTTTGCTTCACCAACGTTAATCATTGTTTGTACAAATTCTGCTGGTTTAAAGTCATTAGTAGACATGAATGTGCCCTTATAAAAGTTAAAATTAAATAGTGAAAAACTCGCTGTTTCTTTATGCTCTCATAGAGAAACAGCAAGCCTTTAAGCTATTGAATCTTATGCAGCGATTTCTACTTCACCTTTAGTAACGCGAGCTTTATATGCTTTAACGTTAAATTGCTCATCTTCCATGCAAGCACCTGTAGTAAGGTTAAAGCGCTGTTTCTTAAGTGGACTTGCCACCCAAAGTTCACCTTGATGTTCAACAATCAAGCCGCGCGATAATACGTTTGCTTGGAAGTAAGGGTCAGTGTTGCTGATTGCTAGCACTTCTTCGCCTTTTGATGGACGAAATACTGCAACTTGCTCACCATTAACTAGAGCACAAACACCAGTACCAGGAGCAATATCTTCTAGTTGACAGATTTTTACGAATTTAGAAGCCATAATTAATTCTCTCGCTCTTATTCAGTTGCTGCTACGTGTAGGATGTCACCCTTTGCTTCTGGGTGTTTTTCTGTAAAGGTTGCTGGACGGTGTTGTTCACGACCATCAGTCACGAATACCACATTGTCATCGCGATCATCAGCATTAATGAAGTGAGCAAAACGTTTTAGTTGAGCTTCATCATTGATGGTGTCTGTCCACTCACAAGCGAAGTTATTAACAAGGCTTGCAATATCTGCTTCAAGTTGGTCATTAAGATCAAGCTTGTTATCAACAATCACTTCACGTAGGTAGTCAACACCACCTTCAAGATTGTCCATCCATACAGAGGTACGTTGCAGTGGTGCAGCAGTACGAATGTAGAACATCATGAAACGGTCGATGTATTTGATTAAGGTTTCTTGGTCTAGATCGCTTGCTAGTAAGTCTGCGTGACGAGGTTTCATACCACCGTTACCACATACATACATGTTCCAGCCAGCGTCTGTTGCGATAATACCTAAGTCTTTACCTTGTGCTTCAGCACACTCACGAGTACAGCCAGAAACACCGAACTTCATTTTATGAGGAGTACGAATACCTTTGTAGCGGTTTTCAATCATTACGCCTAAGCCAACAGAATCTTGAACACCGTAACGACACCAAGTAGAGCCGACACAGGTTTTCGCCATACGCAGTGCTTTAGCATACGCTTGGCCTGTTTCGTAACCGGCAGCGATGAGTTTTTTCCAGATTGCAGGTAAGTCATCTTTTTGAGCACCGAAGAGACCGATACGTTGAGCACCAGTAATCTTGGTATAAAGATTATATTCAGCCGCAACGTCAGCTAATACACTTAATGCTTGAGGAGTGACTTCGCCACCCGCCATACGAGGAATAACAGAGTAAGTACCATCTTTTTGCATGTTACCTAAGAAGTTATCATTGGTATCGTGCAGTTTAACTAGTTCAGGTTTAAGGATGTGCTCACCCCAACAAGAAGCAAGAATAGAACCAGCAAGAGGTTTACATACTTCACAGCCGTAGCCTTTACCGTATTTCTCTAACAGCTCTTCGAAGGTTTTGATCTCTTCGATACGGATAAGATGGAATAGTTCTTGGCGAGAGTAAGCAAAATGCTCACATACGTCGCTTTTTACTTCAATGCCCGATTTAGCTAATTCAGCATTAAGGACGGAAGTTACTAGAGGGATACAACCCCCACAGCCCGTACCCGCTCCAGTAACTGCCTTAATGTCTGCCATCGTGTGATGACCATCAGCAACCGCTTGAGCAATTTTGCCCTTGGTTACATCGAAACATGAACAAATAACCGCTGTTTCTGGTAATGAATCAGCACCTAATGATGGCTTTTCAGCACCAGCATGCGCCGGAAGAATTAATAGATCAGGGTGTTCTGGTAGATCAATATCATTAAGTTTTAATTGCAATAAATCGCCATAATCAGACGTATCGCCAACCATTACCGCACCAAGCAGTTTTTTTCCGTCTTCAGAAACAATGATGCGTTTATATACTTCTTGTTCTTCATTTTGGTAAACGTAGCTCTTACAGCCAGGAGTTCGACCGTTTGCATCACCAATTGAGCCTACTTTTACACCCAGTAGTTTCAATTTGGCACTCATATCAGCGCCTTCAAATGTGCTGTCGTTACCCAGTAAATGGTCAACGGCAACCGTAGCCATTTTATAGCCAGGAGCAACTAAACCGTAGAAAGTACGATTCCAAGAAGCACATTCGCCAATCGCGTATACATTGCTATCTGTTGTTTGGCAGTTGTTATTGATTTCAACACCACCACGAGGAGCTACGCCTAAGCCCATTTGACGAGCTAATTTATCTTGAGGACGAATGCCTGCTGAGAATACGATGAAGTCAGTTTCAAGCTCTGTACCATCAGCAAAACGCATAACATTACGTGCGTCTTTGCCTTCTGGAGCAATTTCTAATGTATTTTTACCGGTATGAACTTGAACACCCATACGCTCAATTTTATTGCGTAGTTGTAAACCGCCTTGTTGATCAAGTTGCTCAGCCATTAATACCGGTGCAAACTCAACAACGTGAGTGGTTACGCCTAATGCTTTTAGTGCACCTGCAGCTTCAAGACCCAATAGACCACCACCAACAACAACACCACTTTTACTGTTTTTTGCTGTTGCTTCGATAGACTTAAGATCTTCAATTGTACGGTACACAAAGCAGTCTTTACTTTCGTTACCTTTAATTGGTGGAACAAATGGGAAAGAGCCAGTCGCAAGAACCAATTTGTCGTATTGAATTTCACGACCAGTACTTGAGTAAACCACTTGTTTTTCACGGTTAATATTAATAGCACGTTCGCCAAGTAATACATTAATACCGTGTTTTTCGTAGAAGCCTTCTTTTACAAGAGAAAGTTCATCAGCGGTATGATGAGAGAAGTATGAAGAAAGGTGAACACGATCATATGCGATACGTGGTTCCTCACAAAACACGATCACTTCCATGTTTTGCACATCCGTCTTATCTACTAAATCTTCGATATAGCGATGACTAACCATGCCATTACCGATGATGACTAACTTCATCTTGCTCATAAGAATTCCTATTATCATTGATATGCATATATGATGAATTATGAATGAATATGTCGATATGATGTGGATCAATTACGAAATAAAACTACTCCAAAGGGGTAGTTCAAAGGTGGTAGTGGTGTTTTGTTGCAGAAAATCAATTAATTACCTGTAGCACGTGGTATCTGTATGTTGTTTTATTACAATATATAGTGAAATATTCGGAAGGGCACTCTATTTTTAACAGTAATTTTGAAAAAAAAAGACAGAATATAAATATAATATTCTGTCTTTTTAAATTAAGAAGTAACTGATATAAGGTTTATAACTTAAATCGGTCGATCTCTTGTTTTAGTTCACTTGATAGTTCAGATAATTCTGACGCTTGAATAACTGATTGTTTTGTTTCTTCAGTTAGTTCATTTGACACATCACGAACAGCTTCAGTATTTCGAGTTATCTCTTCAGTTACTGATGATTGCTCTTCTGCTGCAGCTGCAATTTGAGCTGCCATATCACTAATCAGTGTTACCGAATTGGTGATTTGCAATAGACTTGCTGATGCAGATTGAGCATCTTCAACACTGGTGTTAGCTAATGTTTGACTGTCTTGCATGATCCCAACGGCTTTTTGAGTTGTCCCTTGCAGCGCTTCAATCATTTGTTGAATTTCTTGAGTTGATGCATGGGTACGTTGACTTAGGATACGAACTTCATCCGCTACAACCGCAAAACCACGGCCTTGTTCACCAGCACGAGCCGCTTCAATTGCAGCGTTTAATGCAAGCAAGTTAGTCTGTTCTGCAATGTTTTGAATAGTTGAAAGAATGGTATTGATATTTTGCGCGTTGTGATGAAGCTCTTCAATCACGCCTGTCGCTGTCTCAACTTCTTTTGCTAAGTTATCAATTGAGTGTTGGCTTTGGCTTACTTGCTCAGCCCCGTGACTTGATGCCGTCACCGTTTCTTCTGCGGTTTGAGCTGTATTATCAGCATTGCCTGCAATCTCTTGCGTTGCTGCAGCCATCTCATTGATTGCCGTTGCTACCATATTTATCTCATCCATTTGGTGTTGAATGCGAACGTTGCGCTCCTCAGCACTTTCTGCTGTTGAGTTTGCTTGGCGAGCTAAAGTTGTAGAAATATCACGTAAGCGACACACCATTGAGTGCATATTACTCACAAAGGTATTGAAGTTAATCGCTAATTGACCTACTTCATCGTTACTATGGGGCTCTAGGCGTTGAGTTAAATCACCTTCACCAGAAGAGATCTCAGCAAGGGCATTAGATACTCGTAGTAAATCTTTAAATAGAATATTTACTAGTGTCGTTACACCAATGGCAACAATCACAGTTAATACAATACTTAGAAGAATAATTTCACGAAGTAGCGCTGAATGTGCAGCTTCTTCAGTCTCTTGTGTCATTTCAACTGCAAACGTCCAATGTGTGTTTGGTACTTTTGCGAAATAAACAAGTTTAGTTTCGCCATTGATATTCGCAATATCAATACGCTTAGTTGCAATTGATTCTTGAATACTTTGTGGAGTCATCTCAGAAAAGTAACGATTTACGTCTTTTTTGATCAGTGATTTGTTTGGGTGCGCTAAGAAAGTACCATCACTATCTATTAGCATGGTGATGGTATCTTTACCTGCGTCTAGGCTGATAACATCGTCAATAAGTTGATCAATAAGCACATCAGCACCAACCACACCTAAGAAAGTACCATTTTTATATATTGGTTCCGCGATGGTTACCAACAAAGATTGTGTAATTGCATCTTGGTAAGCAGAGGTAATCATTTGCTTATTTTCACGTTGTGCTTCTTGATACCAAGGGCGTTGGCGTGGGTCATAGCCTGCTTTTGTTCGTTCAGGAAGTGCTCGAAGCATTTCGCCTTGAGCTGTCCCAAAGAAAATATCATCAAACCCACCAGCCTTACGGCTCAATTTCAGAAAAGAAACAATATCTTCATTCTGAGTGTAATCGTTTGTTGCATGGGCGATTTCTGCTTTGATAGAAATCCAATTTGAAATACCAGTTGTGGCTGCGGAAGTAACACTTTCCGCACGAGAATAAACTCCATTACGAGTTTGTTCAAATAACTGGTTTGATGCAAGCCAAGTTAGGGAAGATGCGGTAATAACGACAGCGAGTAAACTTGCACTTATTAGCTTATGTTTTAGTTTCATTATTTTTCCATACTGTAATGAATTCGTGGCGGATTTGTTAAATATTGGCGTGCGTCTTTTATTTTATAATTCTCTCATTAATGTATCGGAAAATTCTTGAAATCTTTAATGGTAATTTACATAAAAAGAAATAAAACAGTGCAATCTATAACGTATTTTTTAAGAAAGCTATGATGAGGAGTGGGCTGATTAGTAAGTTTTTTTTGTGAATGATTGATTATGCTTTGAGGTCATTTTCTTTTTAATAACTCTTTTTTATCTTTCTATGAGCTATTTTTAGTGATCCAACAAGCAAATATATGAAAACGATGTGAGAGTAGAATACAATTCTTTTAAACTGCTCCGGTATTTGGCTGTTGATGAGTTTAATAGTCTAATTTATCCCCTTTGAATTTAATGGTGAAACATGATGGAACGTCTTTCTCTGAAAACAGCAATTGCTGCAGCATTGGTAACAACTCTTGCTGGTTGTGCTACAACGGCTGAGCATGCATGGCAAGAAGATACTACGTATAAGCTAACGGTATTACATACAAACGATAATCACGGTCGTTTTTGGCAGAATAAATACGGTGAGTACGGCATGGCTGCGCGTAAAACACTGATTGATGAGCTACGAGCAGAAGTAAAAGCAGAAGGCGGTAGTGTTCTTCTTCTTTCTGGTGGTGATATTAATACTGGTGTACCAGAGTCAGATCTTCAGGATGCAGAACCAGATTTTAAAGGCATGAACAAGATTGGTTATGATGCAATAGCACTTGGTAACCATGAATTTGATAATCCATTAGATGTACTTCAAAAGCAAATTGATTGGGCTAAATTCCCAATGCTTTCTGCAAATATCTACGACAAAGAAACAGGTAAGCGTATGTATCAAGCTTATGAAATCTTTGAGAAGCAAGGTATTAAAATTGCAGTTGTTGGTTTCACAACAGAAGATACTGCAAAAATTGGTAATCCTGAATATATCGGTGGCATTGAATTCCGAGATCCAAAAACTGAAGCGAAAAAGATTATTGCGGAGCTAGAAGCAAATGAAAAGCCAGATCTTATTTTTGCAGTAACTCACATGGGTCACTATGAGAATGGTCAACGTGGTATCAATGCTCCTGGTGATGTTGCATTAGCACGTTCACTTGAGTTGGGTGAATTAGACATGATTGTGGGTGGTCACTCACAAGAGCCTGTTTGTATGGAAGGCCCAAATGTTGCGAAGAAAAATTTCAAACCAGGTGATGAGTGTCAACCAGACCAACAAAATGGTACTTGGATTGTTCAGGCTCATGAATGGGGTAAATACGTAGGTAAAGCTGATTTTGAATTCCGTAATGGTGAACTTGAGATGGTTAGTTATAACCTGATCCCAGTAAACTTGAAGAAAAAAGTAAAAATCGACGGTAAAAAGCAACGTGTATTCATTCAAGATGAAATTGCTCAAGATCCAGAATTACTTGCGTTCCTAAAACCTTTCCAAGAGAAAGGCCAAGGCCAACTGAATGTGAAAATAGCATCAACTAACGGTAAGTTAGAGGGCGATCGTAATGTGGTTCGTTTCCAACAAACAAACCTTGGTCGTTTAATTGCGACATCTCATATGGTTCGTGCTAAAGCTGATTTTGCAGTAATGAACTCTGGTGGTGTACGTGATTCAATTGAAGGTGGTGATGTTACTTATAAAGATGTATTAACAGTACAGCCATTTGGCAATATTGTGACGTATGCTGATATGACAGGTAAGGAAGTAATGGATTACCTAAATGTTGTTGCAACTAAGCCTATCGATTCTGGTGCTTACGCACAATTTGCGGGCATAAAAATGACTGTTGCTAATGGCGAAGTATCTAATGTATTTATTGGTGGTAAGCAATTACGTCTAGATAATACATATCGCTTTACTATCCCAAGCTACAATGCAGCTGGTGGTGATGGTTACCCTAAAATTTCAGATCACCCTGGCTATGTAAATACTGGTTTTGTGGATGCCGAAGTACTTAAAGAGTTCTTAGAAACAAACAGCCCGATTGATGTAAATAAGTTTGCCCCACATGGTGAGATTACTTATAAGTAATCAATAAAAGAAGATAAGCCCTTAATTCGTTATTGCTTTAGGGGCTTTTGTTTATGAATTCAACAGTTTGTCGGTTTTATAAGCGAACGGAAAGAAAAAATAAAATAATGCTTGTCAAAAAATTCACAGACAGTATTATAGCCCTCGTTGACACGGACACAGTCTCTGTTTAACAGCTCGATGAATAGCGCAACTTAGTAGCGCATCTCGGGCTTTTAGGAATAGCGGACCAGAGGGTACCCTCTAGAATGTAAAGTCTTAAAGAAATATCTCGGTGAATAGCGCAGCTTGGTAGCGCATCTGGTTTGGGACCAGAGGGTCGGGGGTTCGAATCCCTCTTCACCGACCACTTTTAAGAAGCCGCATCAGAAATGATGCGGCTTTTTTCGGTCTGTATATTTTCTCGTAAATGATTTTCTTCCGTGGTAATAGGGCATCTATCTAATTAGCACTTCTCTATTGTTGAAGCTCTTATTTATGGTGATATTATAAATTTACAGTGCTATCTACTTTGTAGTATGATGTCTTGTATACTCCACTTGATTATTTGGTTTGTGTTTTGAAGCGTCATTATCTTCTGATTATTACATTGTGCTTAGCTTTGCTATTTTGGCTACCGAGTCACGCTAAGGAGCTCCCTTTGCAGCCTGTAATATCTGTTGCGCTTGTACACAATGATTTTGTGACACGTATTTTATTTGATGCTGTAGAAGAAAAACTAGATATTGATGTTAAGTATATCGATTTCCCAACGACTGATGCAGCAATTAAAGGTGTATTAAGTCATTCGGTTGATTTTGTAACCAATGTCACTTATACCAAAGAAAGAGCCTCTGTTTTAGCATTTTCAGAGCCGACCAATGTTGAAAACATTTACCTTTATTCTAAGGGGAATACAACACTTGATCGTGTAATACGCCTTGCTCTCCCAAAAGACTCTCCTTTCATAAATGTTATTGAATCTTATTCTTCCTATATCAGTATTTGGGAATATGATTCATTATCTGAAGGCTTTGGCTGGTTAGAAAGTGGAATTGTAGATGGTGTAATAGATGCGATTAATGCTCTTGAATTCGCTTCTAAAAAACACTTGAATGCTCGCTTACTTAATTCTGAACTACCATTAACTCCCGTTTCTATAGCAACAGCGACTAATAATAAACACAGAGTCTTACTCAATGATATTGGACGGGTAGTTCTGGATGAGATGACTCAAAAAGAGCTAAGAGTGAGTGTTGAGTCTTATCAGTACCACTTGCGACAAATGTCATTACGTGAGCAAGTAGCGAAGCTTCCGCTTGATCTTTCTGCTGGGTTATCTATATATCTTGAGAATGTATTTCCTCATACTATTTATAAAAACAAAAAGTTCTCAGGTGTTAGTGCTGATATGGTCTTTATTGCTTGTAAGATCTTAGCTATAGAGTGCTATGTAAAGAGTCAATCAAGTGATTCATGGGATGATTTATGGAAGGGCTTTAAAGAAGGGAAGGTGGATATTATTGCTCCTTTGACTTATACAGAAGATAGAAAGAGCATGGTCAATTATACAGCACCTTACTATATAGCTCGTTCAATTCTAGTGAAACGAAAGAAGTATAAAAGTGGGGTTTATACAGATGTTTCTCAGATGATATCTGAAAATATAGGCGTCGTTAAAGGAGACTATTTTAGTGTACTGTTCCAGAAAATATTGCCTTACAAATCACTTTATGAATACCAAAATCAGATGGACGAAATTAACGCATTAATCAATAAAGAGGTTGATTATATTGCGCTTGATCAAGCTACGTACTATCAGATATTAAGAGATAGCTCTGAAATAGCAATAGAAGAGGAGTTAGGTATTGGTACTTTTCATGAAGCTGAAATTGCGGTTGGTTTTCGTAAAACAGAGAAAGGGCAATTATTAGCTCCTATTTTTAGTGAAGCGTTATTGTTAGCTAATGCTCATAAGATTAAACAAAAGTATGATTTTAAACCTGATTGGCGAAATATGCTGGAAGATAGACAGCTTTTTAATTCACTTATGAAATATTTGATTATAAGCATATTGAGCATCGCTTTTCTAATAATATGGTACTTAAATAAATTAGCCTCTACAGATAAACTCACTGGTTTGAAAAATCGTCGAGCTATTTACCGAAAATATCGTAATGGGGTACCTAGATTAACAACAATTCTCTATTTGGATGTAAATAAATTCAAGCAAATAAATGATACTCACGGTCATTTGATTGGTGACCTTGTATTAAAAGAGATTGCAAAAACGATTAAAAGTCATTGGTCCGAAGACAGTTATCGCATTGGAGGGGATGAGTTTGTTTTAATGGGTCAAGTTACCCAAGAGCAGGCTAATGAGTTTATTGAGTTAAGTCGTTCAATCGTTGTAGTGTCAGGGAGCTTATCTTTAATGGTCTCTTTAGCGATTGGGGTTTCTGATTATCGTGATGAAAAATTATCATTGGATAGCTGTTTAAAAACCGTAGATTCAAAGATGTACTGTGCAAAATTGATGCAATAGCACACCAATTGTATTTGATATGCTATCGCTGGTTATTTTAGTTGTTATTCATTGTGTGTATTAAATAATGCTAATTTTCCATTCTCTTTAAATGCGACTACTTGGTACGTATCTTTCTTATCGCCATATTCCATCCCTGGAGATCCCATTGGCATTCCTGGAACCGCAAGACCTTTAAAATCACGAGGGTCAGCTAGAAACTTCTTAATATCATCGGCAGGGATATGACCTTCAAATACGTAACCATCAATAACCGCAGTATGGCAAGATGCAAGAGGAGGTTCGACACCTAGCTTCTCTTTAATAGGGTTCATGTCTTCATGGTCTTCAATCTTGACCGTAAAGCCGTTGTCTTCCATGTGTTCTACCCACTCAGTGCAACAGCCACAGTAAGGTGATTTATAAGTCGTTACTTCAGTTGAGGCGAACGCTGAAGTACTAAATAAAACGAAAGAAACAAAAGCAAATTTAAGGTTTTTCATAGTGGGTTTCCCAAAGGTTATTTTGAATTAGGTGATAGCCAAAACCAGTAGATGATGGCAATAATCAATACAATACCAAATAGATTAATCATGCGATGCTCCTTGTGCTGGTGGCTGAGTAGGTTGTTGGGTATTTAATTGATAGCTAGGCGTAAAAAGCCTTAATCGGTTGGCATTAGTTACAACGGTAATGGAAGATAGTGCCATTGCTGCTCCGGCAATGACTGGGCTTAATAACATCCCTGTGAACGGAAATAAAATGCCTGCCGCAATAGGGATCCCTATCATGTTATAAATAAACGCGCCAAATAGGTTTTGTTTCATATTTGTCATGGTGGCTTTAGAAAGCTCAATGGCACTTACCGCGGTTCGTAATGAGTGATTCATTAAGGTTAGATGGGCACTTTCAATTGCTACATCACTGCCATTCCCCATCGCAATTCCTACTTCAGCTTGTGCGAGCGCTGGTGCATCGTTAATACCATCGCCGATCATAGCGACTTTGTGATTTTGTAATTGAAGATCTTTGATTGCTTGTGCTTTACCATCAGGTAATACCCCTGCAATGACCTGACTTATACCTAATTGTTTAGCGACATGCTCAGCAGTTTCTTTACGATCGCCGGTTAGCATCACGACATTAATACCTAATTCGGTAAATTGCTTAACCGCGAGTGCTGAATCGGTACGAATCGCATCGCTGACCTCGATAACACCGATGCACTGTTTATGAGTTGCAACAAACAGAGGTGTTGACGAAGGTGAAAGTTCAGCTTGAGGTAGAGCAATGTTATTTTGTGATAAGTAAGTCATATTGCCGATAAAAATAGTATTGCCATCTACTTTTGCCGAAGCCCCAAGCCCTAATTGAGCGTTAAACTCAGTAGCAGTAACAAGATCCAATGAGTATTGGTTTAAATAAGCCATCACAGCTTGAGCCAATGGATGCTCAGAATGACTTTCAACAGCTGCAGCTAAAATGATTACCTGTTGTTCTGTGTAGTCATGAAAGTTCATGACCTTACTAACCGTCGGCTTACCTTCGGTTAATGTTCCTGTTTTATCAACCACAACGGTATCTACGGTGCTTGCGGTTTGAAGTACATCAGCATCTTTTATTAATGCCCCAAATTCCGCCGCTTTACCAATTCCTACGGTAACGGACATTGGAGTAGCAAGACCGAGAGCGCAAGGGCAGGCAATGATAAGTACAGTGGTGGCAACTACCAACATATAACTTGAGGTTGGCTCGGGACCAAGGTTGTACCAGATAAGCGCGGAGACAATAGCAATAATCATGACACTTGGTACAAATACGGCTGATATTTTATCGGCCAGTTTTGCAATGTTCGGCTTGCTGCTTTGTGCATTACGTACCATGGTTATAATTCGAGCTAGCATGGTGTGTTCACCAACATTGGTTGCTTTAAAGGTAAAGCTACCTTGTTGATTAATCGTTCCTGCATGGACGGTATCATTGATTGTTTTTAAGCTAGGAAGAGGCTCCCCAGTTAACATCGCTTCATCAAGATAGCTTTCACCACTAATTAAAACGCCATCCACAGGAATTTTTTCTCCGGGTTTAATCTTGATAATCATGTCTTGAAGTACTTGAGAAACTGGCAACTCAATCTCTTTCCCATCTTTAATGACGGTAGCGGTTTGTGGCTGAAGGTTTAACAGTTTTTCAATCGCACTAGAGGTTCGATTACGTGCTTTGGTTTCAATCAGATTACCAAGAGTGATTAAACCTAAGATCATTGCTGTTGCTTCAAAGTAAACATGACGTGCTTGTTCAGGGAAAAATTCAGGTGAAATAACCAATGCCATAGAATAAAGCCAAGCTGATCCCGTACCAAGAGCGACGAGCGTATCCATTGTCGCTCTGTGGTGAGTGAAAGCTTTCCAAGCATTAACAAAAAAATGTTTACCTGCAGTGAGTAATAGACCTAAACAAATTAATCCAATGACTCCCCACGCAAGTTGATCATTTATGGTGTTGATTTGCATATTGCCACCAAACACTCCCCACAACATTAATGGTGCGCCAATCGCTAATGAGAGAATGGTGTTTTTTTTATGTGCCGTGGTGGTTTTTAAATACAGTTCTTTTTGTCTTTTACGACGTTGCTCTTCATTTAGGCTAATTTCAGCGCCATAACCGCCTTTTTCTATCGCTTGGATTACGTCAACTTCATTAATATCACCAATTACTAAGGCGGTACGTTCAGCTAGATTCACGCGAACAGATTGAACGTTATGGACAGTTGAAATGATGCTCTCAACAGAGGAAACACAGCTAGCACAAGTCATTCCGGATAAAATCAGTTGAGTTGTTTTTTCTGTATTGAATTCTGGTTTTTCCGGTTTGTTAGTAATGGCTTTGTTATCTGACTCTTTTGATAATGGTTTATTTTCAAGGGCAAATGGAGTTTCAGAGGCTTGAAAACCAATGGATTCAATCAGAGATACCACACTTTCTTTTGAGTGTATGGTATTGAGATTAAGCTCTGTTTTTGAAATAGAAAGAATAGTGGAGTGAGATAATGTTTCTACTGCTTCTGTTGTTTTCTTTACGCATCTACCGCAATTTAATCCTGCTAAATAAAGCGTTATTACTTTTTCTTCAGGTACAGAATAACCAAGTTGAGAAATTATCTCGATAACATTTTGTTCAGAAAGGCTAGTGGTAAGAGTCAGCTCTGCTTTGGTAACAGAATATTGAGAGATACCAGTGTTGGTAGAAAGTACTTGTTCTACTTTAGCTACACAGCGACCGCAACTTAATCCTGATAAAGGAAGAGTGAATTCCTGACTCATAATAACCTCATTAACTATTCTTGATATTGCTAAGAATAAACCTTACAGTAAATGGAAGGTCAAGCAGTTGAATGAGTAAATTAACATGAATATCAGTGAAGTGGCTAAGTTAACCGGATTAACCGCGAAGGCGATTCGGTTTTATGAAAGTAAAGGGGTGATTCGAGAGGCTAATCGCAGTGCGAACGGCTATCGTCAATATATGCAGGTGCAAGTTGAAGAATTACAACTGATCAGGCGATCTCGATTGGTTGGATTTAGTCTAGAAGAGTGCCAAGAGTTATTGAGCTTATCAAATAATCCTAATCGTCGAAGTGCTGATGTTAAAAAGAAAACACTAGAGAAAGTAACAGAGATAGAAGAAAAAATTCAAGAACTTGAAGGAATAAAACAAACCTTACTTGAGTTGGCAAATTCTTGCCCTGGAGATGAAAGCAATGATTGTCCAATTATTAAAGGGTTAACCTGTTGTCACGATAAAAAGTAACAACAGGATAAATTTTAATTCGTACTTAAATTAGTAAAGTAGAGAATACAGCTGGCGGCGGTATTTACCTGCAACTGGGTTTCCTTGGCCAAGAGCAGAAAGAATATCCATCATTGTTTTCTTTACTTGTCCATCTTGAGCGTTAAGATCTTTTAATAAAATGTGCATTAAAATTTCTAACGCTTCTTCTTGGCGATTCACTTGGCTGTATTGAATAGCAAGCTCTAAAGTAACCTCTGTGTTATTTTTATCTGTATTATATTTATCTTCTAATGCTTGGATTTCTGGTGTGTTACCGGCTTGTTTGTGCAGCTCAAGTTTTGCTACCAATTCTTTGTATTTACTGTCCTGATCTTGCATTAGAATTTCAGATAGAATGGTTTCTGCTTGATCATAGGCTTGAGTCTCAATATAACATTGAGCAATATGCAATTTTATTTGACCATTGCCCCCAAAATGCTCAACTAAAGTAAGAAGGGTTGGGAGTGCCGCTTGGAATTCACCTTCTTCAACTAATTTAAACGCTTGGCCTAATTGAAGTTCTTCTTGGCTAGGCAGATGTTTATTCAGCATGCCTTGAATCGCCTCAATAGATTGTGGTCCGCCCATACCATCAACAGCTTGACCATTTTTAAATAAAGCGATGGTTGGTAATGTTTGTACACCAAACTGCTGTGCGAGGCCTTGTTGCTCTTCACAGTTAAGTAGCGCAAGGGTTACCGCCTCACCACATTGTTGTGAAAGTTGCTGAAGAGCGGGAATAACGGCAAGACTCTCTTGGGTCATTGGTGCCCAGAAATGAATTAACACAGGAGTTTGTGTTGAGCTTTCAAGGATTTGCTGGAAGTTTTGTTCGTTCAGTTCAACGCTGTGTTCTGGCTGCATGGTCTTTTCCTAAAATCAGTATTGTTTCTAGATATATACAGTTATATGGGGTATCGACTTGATTTTCAAGGTGCCAGATACGAAGAAAGCCACTATGCAGAACATAATGGCTTTCTATCGCAAGCGAAGGTGTAGCTGCTAGATCAGTATGAATACCGCAACAGCTACACTCACACAGATCCAGTTGATTTTACCTAGTGTCATATTCCCCCCGAAAAAACACCATCTACCGGATAGAAATGAATATACTTATTTTATATGACACTAATATTACATTATTACTTTTTTCTCATATTTCTTAATTATTACACTGTAGTGACAGCATAAAGTTAGGTTAATCACTCTTATTTAAGATCATATCGAGCCACTTTGTTGGTAATAATCGTTTTAATACGGCAAAAAGATATGTGGGAAAAGTCACTCGATATCGAGCTTTTGGTCTCGATGAATTAAGCGCATGCAATAACGGTGGAACGAGTGAGTCAGAGGGCAAAACAAACGCACTACCAGAGTGTGCTTTTCCAAGTCTCTGCTGCTGAATTAGGTATTTTTCTTTATGGGGGCTATTTTCAATATTTACCCATTTATTAAATGCTTTCAATGCATTAGTTCTAAATTCAGTTTCTATTGGTCCAGGTTCAATTAAGCTGACTTTGATGTTTGTCTCTGAGAGTTCTAAGCGTAATGTATCAGTCCAACCTTCAATAGCAAATTTTGATGCGTTATAAGCACCACGATATTTCATCGCGACAATGCCTAACACTGAGCTGTTTTGAATGATACGTCCATGGCCTTGCTTTCTCATTACAGGAAGGAGTTCTGTGACTAATTGGTGCCATCCAAAGAAGTTTGACTCGAACTGCTCTTTTAATGCCTCCCTTGGTAAGTCTTCAAGGGCTCCTGCTTGGCCATATGCTCCGTTATTGAACAATGCGTATAATTTGCCATCAGTTAGACGGATGACTTCTTTTACTGCATCGGTAATGCTTTGGGGATCACTGTAGTTTAAATGTAAGCAGGTAAGGCCTTCTTCTTGCAATCGCTGAACATCTTTATGTTGTCGGCACGAAGCAATAACGTGAAAGCCTTGTTTTTGTAATTGATGAGCTGCGGTATAACCAATACCGGTAGAGCAGCCTGTGATAAAAATATATCGTTGCATATTGCGAGGCCTTGATGATAAAGATTGTTTATCATGGGTCTAAAAGTAAGTGATTGCAACGGCTCTTTTAAATGATAATGACCTGCTTAGTTAAATAACTGTTTCAAAGCAGACTCAATACGTGAATAACGGAATTTAAAGCCTTCGTGAACTAAACGTTTTGGTCGTACTCTTTGGCTGTCAGTCAGTAAGGCGGAAGCTTCGCCTAAAATGCCTTTAATGAGAATTTTAGGAGTAAATAGGAAGTGCGGTCGCTTTAGCGTTTTTGCTAACGCTTTGCTAAAGGTCTGGTTAGTTACTGGATGAGGAGCTGTTAGGTTGTAAATACCACTGCTACCCTCTTGATCTAAGAGGTGTAATATAGCGAGAACCATATCATCAATATGGATCCATGACATATATTGCTTTCCATCCCCTATTGGACCACCCAGCCCAAACTGGTAGGGCAATTGCATCTTTTTAAGAGCGCCCCCTAGTGGTGATAAAACAATACCAGTGCGTAAAAGACAAACACGAGTTTGATTATTTTGAGCTTGTAAGGCTTTATTTTCCCATTGTTGGCATACTTGATGGGAAAAATCTGATGACACAATTTCGGTTGTTTCATTGATATCTTGGCTGCCAGTATTACCATAATAACCAATCGCAGAACCAGAAATAAAACAGCGTGGTGGAGTGAGTGATTTTAAACAAAGTTGGGCAAGCTCATCGGTAAGGTTACAGCGACTATTGATAATTATGTTTTTTTGTTTTTGAGTCCATTTTCTTTCGGCAATAGGTTCTCCGGCTAAGTTAATAATGGCGTCAATATCATTGAAATCATTAAAGGAGGAAAGGTCTGATATAAAATCAGCATGAGGTAGCGCTAGGTGGTTAAGTGCTAATTCAGCCTTTTGAATATTGCGAGTTAATAACACCAAGTGGTGACCTTTAAGGTGGTCTAATAGCTGTTTTCCTATTAACCCTGTACTACCTGTGATAAGTATTTTCATCTCGTCTCCTGCAAGATATATAATATCTGATTAAGTAAGTATAAATTGAGTTCACTGATTGGCAACTTTCATCATGTTTTCCTTTATACTTCATGTTTGAAATACCTCTTTAATCTTAAGGATTCTTCGTGAAGTTATTTTTTGCATCAGATCTGCATGGCTCTTTACCTGCAACACAACGTGTTATTGATACGTTTTTAGCTTCTAAAGCGGATCACTTAATTCTGCTAGGTGATTTGATTAATTTTGGTCCAAGAAATCCGTTACCAGAAGGGCATAACCCTCTTGCAGTGGCTGAGTTACTGAATCAATACGCAGAGTCTATCATTGCAGTAAGAGGAAATTGTGACAGTGAAGTCGATCAAATGCTGTTATCTTTTCCGATCATGGCTGATTACAATATTGTTTTGTTACCGACAGGGCAGAAGTTATTTTTAACGCATGGTCATGTTTATAATGCAGATAAACGTCCTTTATTAAAGAAGGGCGATATTATTGCGCATGGACATACTCATATTACTGTCGCAGAGTGGCAGGGAGATCAAATTATTTTTAATCCAGGCTCAACTACGTTTCCTCGAAAAGAAGGTGGGAAGCCTAGCTATGGCTTATTTGATGGGAAAAGATTGTCAGTTCATGACTTTGATGGAAATATTCTTAATACCATTGAGTGTTAAGATCTAATATAAAAAAGAAGCCAGTATAGGCTTCTTTTATATATTAATGTGATACCAATCATATTAGTGTGAAAATAAAATACCAGAGCCATAATTCAAACTAGTCAATAATAGAGTTTTATTATTGATGACATCAACACGCTTACTTTGTTGAGCATCCATTCTAAATACACGCATAATCAACTTTTTTTGTGAGCCAGAAAAATCTTTATTATCATTTGAAGTTACGTCTTTAAACTCTGTTGGATCAATCAATAAGTAGTCACCACTATAATCCCAATTTCCAGTTTCCATTACATTGATAGTTAAAGGTGTTGCTTCATTAGGAAGGCCACTATAGATAACTAATGTTGATGATTTTGAATAAGTTTTATTCGGTAGATAGACAACATTTGATTTAATGTCTGCACGCTTCAGTGGTCCCATATCTTCATAATTAGAATCAATGCGAACCGTACTCATGCTCTGCCATTCTTTCGATGTTAGTAGTTGTTCAACTTTACTGTCACTTTCCCAATAAAACCAAGCACTGCTTATTATTGAGATAAAAAGAAGGGTTATCGGAAAAAAACGTTTTATAACTGGAAGTTGTTCGCCATTTAACCACATACTTTATCCACCTCTTGTTGGTCAATCAGTAAACGTACGCTAATGCTTTGATCACTGTTCTCTTCATTATGAATATAATTCAATGTTATGTGGTTAGGTTGACCACTGGTCGCAATCACTTCTATTGGTTTTAGTGCACCAATATGGTTTGAATTATAGTAAACAGTGCATTGCTCTATAAGTGGTTTCCACCTATCGATGTTAGGATGACTCACTGGAACAAAAATAGGTGTTTCATCGTAATTGGCGACTTGAATAAATGCATCTGATTTAGGCGTGTGATTAATATAAGCAATGATCGGTAAAATAAACGCTATGATCAGAGTTAATGTTCCCAATAAGGATAAATGAGCCTGAGATTTATTACTATCTTTTGATGATTTACCAGTAGATGTAACATGAGCAGCAACTTGTTGCGGTATCTCAACGGGTGCTTCTACAACAGGTTCTCGAGTGTCAGATGAAGGTATATTTTCATTTATAGCTTGTGATTCAACCTCTTTCTCTGGGTCCAAGTGTGCGACAGCTGTTGAAATAAACTGATACCCACGCTTAGGCACTGTTTTCACATAAACAGGTAGCTTTGTAGGATCTTGTAGCATTTTCCGTAATGTAGAAATTGCTTGTGTTAAACTGGAATCATCGACTTCAAATCCTTGATCACGCCATACATATTCATGTAATTCGTGACGACTAACAACCTTCCCTGGTTCTTGAATAAGCAGGCTTAAAACACGGCTTTCATTGCCACCCAAGCGAATAATATCATCATCATTTAATGTGTCGATGAGACTATTATCGTTTGGATCAAATAGGAACCGGTCGCCAATAATAATTTTTTTATTTTCTATATTCATTGGTTGTTAACTCAGTAATGGTGATTCATATTAGATGATATCTAAGTATCATTTTTAGAATGTCTATTTTATGTCAAAATTTATCATTAATCATATTACAGTATAAAAAAAGAAAAAAACAGTGTTTTTACATTGCTTTACCTTGATTTTCATCTTTTAGGCCCTATTAAAGTGAATATATAACAATACATTTGTCTTTATATCGGAGTTTATAGATGAGCGAACAAACAATTAATAATAAAGAAACACGCGGCTTTCAGTCAGAAGTTAAGCAGTTACTTCATCTAATGATCCATTCTTTGTATTCAAATAAAGAGATCTTTTTACGTGAGTTAATTTCAAATGCATCAGATGCATCAGACAAGTTACGTTTTAAAGCACTGTCAAATGGTGATTTATATGAGGGAAATGCAGATCTTGGCGTTAAACTGTCTTTCAATGAAGAAGCGAATACTTTAACTATATCTGATAACGGCATTGGTATGAACCGCGATGATGTTATTGAACATTTAGGTACAATTGCTAAATCAGGTACGGCTGATTTCTTCTCAAAACTATCAGACGATCAAAGTAAAGATTCTCAACTTATTGGTCAATTTGGTGTTGGTTTCTATTCTGCATTCATTGTAGCTGATGCAGTAACGGTTCGTACTCGTGAAGCGGGTACAGCAAAAGACCAAGCGGTTCAGTGGCACTCTGAAGGTGAGGGGGATTACACGATTGAAGACATTACTAAAGAAACTCGTGGTACCGATATCATTCTTCATATGCGTGAAGAAGGTAAAGAGTTTTTAAGTGAATGGCGTCTAAAAGAAGTGATTGGTAAATATTCTGATCATATCGGTATTCCTGTTTCTCTTTGGAGTATTGAAAAAGACGAAGAAGGAAAAGATAAAGAAGGTAAATGGGAGCAAATCAATAAGGCTCAAGCGCTTTGGACTCGTAGCAAATCAGAGATTGAAGATACAGAGTACCAAGAGTTTTACAAACATGTGTCGCATGATTTCGCAGACCCTCTAACGTGGAGTCACAATAAAGTAGAAGGTAAGAACGATTATACAAGCCTTCTATATATTCCTGCGAAAGCCCCATTTGATATGATGAATCGTGATCATAAAAGTGGTTTAAAACTGTATGTCCAACGTGTCTTTATTATGGATGATGCAGAACAGTTTATGCCTAGTTACTTACGTTTTGTTAAAGGTTTGATTGACTCAAATGATCTACCCCTAAACGTATCACGTGAAATTCTTCAAGATAATAAAGTGACTCAGTCATTGCGTGGTGCGTGTACTAAGCGTGTACTAGGTATGCTTGAGAAAACAGCGAAGAAAGACGATGAAAAATATCTAACTTTCTGGAAAGAGTTTGGTCAAGTTCTGAAAGAAGGCATGGCTGAAGATTTTGCAAATAAAGATAAAATTTCGAATTTACTGCGCTTTGCTTCAACAGACAAAGACAGTTCAGAGCAAGCAATGAGTTTAGCTGGTTATGTTGAGCGTATGAAAGAAGATCAAGATAAGATTTTCTACTTAACATCAGATAGTTACGCTGCTGCGAAAAATAGCCCACACTTAGAGCAATTTAAAGCAAAAGGCATTGAAGTTGTACTGATGTATGATCGCATCGATGAGTGGATGATGAGCTACTTAACAGAGTTTGATGGTAAGCAATTCCAATCAATTACAAAAGCGGGCTTAGATCTAAGTAAGTTTGAAGATGATGCTGAGAAAGAGAAACAAAAAGAAACAGCAGAAGAGTTTAAATCTGTTGTTGAACGTACCAAATCTTATTTAGGCGATCGAGTTAAAGAAGTTCGTACTACGTTTAAATTAGCAACAACACCTGCTGTTGTCGTTACTGATGACTTTGAAATGGGTACACAAATGGCGAAACTTTTAGAAGCTGCTGGTCAAGCTGCTCCTGAAGTTAAGTACATTTTTGAAATAAACCCAGAGCATGCTCTTATTAAGCAAATGGCGGATGAAGCGGATGAAGAAGCGTTCGGTCGTTGGGTTGAGATGTTACTTGGTCAAGCAATGTTAGCAGAACGTGGTTCTTTAGATGACCCATCACAATTCTTAAGTGCTATGAATCAATTATTATCAAAATAATTAAGTAATAGCTGTAAAAATAAAATGAATGAGATCTGAGTGACAATAGTGCACTAAGGTCTCATTGTTTTTTATTGGAATTCGTTACATTCTAGAGCCAATAGATTTCGCTATTTTCATCTCAAACTTGATAGCGTTCTCAGTTCCGTGTATCTTTCACGGCTTATTTTTAGAAATAAAACTTATACCTAAGTTTATAGATAGTGATTAATTCTATTTGTAAGGTTTGGTATAAATTCCAAGATTAAATTTTAAGGGGAAAACAATGCGTATCATCCTTTTAGGTGCACCTGGTGCGGGTAAAGGTACTCAAGCTCAGTTCATCATGGATAAATTTGGTATTCCACAAATATCTACAGGTGACATGTTACGTGCTGCGATTAAAGCGGGCACAGAAATGGGCAAACAAGCTAAGTCTGTAATTGATGCTGGTCAACTTGTATCTGATGAGATCATCCTTGGTCTTGTTAAAGAGCGTATTGCTCAAGAAGATTGCGCTAAAGGTTTCCTACTAGATGGTTTCCCTCGTACAATTCCTCAAGCTGATGGCTTAAAAGAGAATGGCGTATCAATTGATTACGTTCTTGAGTTTGACGTTGCTGACGAAGTGATCGTTGAGCGTATGTCTGGTCGTCGTGCACACCTTCCATCTGGTCGTACATACCACGTTACATTTAACCCTTCTAAAGTTGAAGGTCAAGATGACGTAACTGGTGAGCCTCTTGTTATTCGTGAAGATGATAAACCAGAAACAGTTCTTGCTCGTTTAGGTGTTTACCATGAGCAAACTGCACCGCTTATCGCTTACTACAATAAAGAAGCTGAAGCAGGTAATACTCAGTACCTTAAATTTGACGGCACTAAGTTAGTTGCAGAAGTTAGCGCAGAGATCGAAAAAGCACTTTCGTAATCTTACCTAACGAACAATTTATTGTTATATTGAAGGCGGCCTTATTGGTCGCCTTTTTTTATAAAAATAATGGATAATGATTGTGAATAATAAAAAAGCAGGGGTGCTATTAGTTAACCTTGGAACACCAACAGCGCCAACGGCATCGGCAGTAAAAACGTTCTTGTCAGAATTTTTGCATGATAAACGCGTTGTCGATATGACTCGTTTTATTTGGTGTCCCTTGCTTCATGGTGTGATCCTTCCTATTCGAGCGCCTAAAGTAGCAAAGTTATACCAAAGTGTTTGGATGGATGAGGGCTCGCCTTTAATGGTTTATTCACTGCGCCAAATGAGAGCGTTGCAAGAACATCTTTCCATTCCTGTGGCGTTAGGAATGACTTATGGCCAACCGACGATCAAATCAGGAATTGAACAATTAGAGGAACAAGGATGTGAAGAAATCGTAATTCTACCTTTGTATCCCCAGTATTCCCGAACAACAACAGCAGCAGTATTTGATCAAATTGCTAAGCAATATAAAACCACGCCGGTATTACCTGATTTCTCACTGGTTCATAATTATCATGACCACCCACTTTACATAAAAGCCCTTGCTGATTCGATTAAACGATCGTGGGAAGAAAATGGAAAAGGGGACTACGTTTTATGTTCATATCATGGGATCCCGCAGCGCTTTGTCGATAATGGTGATATTTATGCAAAGCATTGTGAACGTACAACAGAATTACTAGCAAAAGAGTTAAATCTGACGTCAGAACAAATTGGTATGAGTTACCAATCTCGCTTTGGACGAGAAGCTTGGTTACAGCCATATACGTCAGAAACATTAACTGAATTAGCGCCAAAGGGCGTTGCATCTTTAGATATCATTAGCCCTGCCTTTTCTTCTGATTGTTTAGAGACATTAGAAGAGTTAGCAGAAGAGTGTAAAGAGATATTTATGGATGCTGGTGGTCAAAAATACACCTTTATTCCTTGCTTAAATGACGATCAATTACATATTGAAATGATGGCGGATATCGTTAATAAGAAGTTTTCTCAGTAATTCCGTCTGTTTTTTAGAAAAAAAAGCATTTATAAGGGTTGAAAAGTACAACTCATTGCCCAATTTCTTATTAAAGATTATCTACGTGAGTAGTGAGCCTCGACATAGATGGGTCAGATCGCTACAATATCGCGTCTTATTTTGCCACTTGGCTAAATGCCGTGTTTTATTTAATAAAATACGCGATCTACTTATTATTCAAAATAAGCAGATAAAAGAAGATACCCAATTTGGTATCACGAATCATAGGGGTTACGGTTTCTATTTTACTAGGCCTGTAACACAAGGATGCGGCACGTATTTTTTGTCGCAAACTCAGAGAACCTGAGTCGATTTTGAGGTTTATATAAACATGCAAGTTACTGTTGAAACTAAAGAAGGCCTAGAGCGCGTTCTAACTATTACTGTACCAGCTGCAAACATTGAAGATGCTGTAAATGCAGAACTTCGTAACATCGCTAAAAATCGTCGCTTTGATGGCTTCCGTAAAGGTAAAGTGCCAATGAAGATGGTTGCTAAAATGTACGGTGCTGCAGTACGTAACGATAAAATGGGTGAAGTTATGCAACGTCACTTTATTGAAGCAATCGTTAAAGAAAAAATTAATCCAGCTGGCACACCAACATTTGCACCAGTAGAATTTGCTGCAGGTCAAGATCTTGTATTTACAGCATCATTTGAAATCTACCCAGAAGTTGAACTTCAAGGTCTAGACAAAGTTGTTGTTGAAAAACCACAAGTTGAAGTTAAAGACGAAGACGTAGCAGAAATGCTAGAAACACTACGTAAGCAACAGGCAACTTGGGCTGATGCTGACGTTGCTGCTGAAGATGGCACTCGCGCTACAATCAACTTCGTTGGTTCTATCGATGGTGAAGAATTTGAAGGCGGCAAAGCTGACAATTTCCCTCTAGAAATGGGCCAAGGTCGTATGATCCCTGGTTTTGAAGATGGTATCAAAGGTAAGAAAGCTGGCGACGAACTAACTATCGATGTTAACTTCCCAGAAGATTACCACGCAGAAAACCTAAAAGGTAAAGCGGCACAATTTGCTATTACAGTAGTTAAAGTTGAAGCTCGTGAACTTCCAGAAATGAACGATGAGTTCGTAACTAAGTTCGGCGCTGAAGGCGGTGTTGAAGGTCTTAAAGCTGAAGTTCGTAAGAACATGGAGCGTGAATTAGCTCAAGCAGTTAAAAACAAGATCAAAGAACAAGCAATTAACGGTCTAGTTGAGCAAAACGACATTGATGTTCCTTCTGCTCTTATCGATCAAGAAGTTCAAGTTTTACGTCAACAAGCTGTTCAACGTTTTGGCGGCAACGCTGAGACTGCTCCTGAACTGCCACGTGAATTGTTTGAAGAGCAAGCTAAACGTCGCGTAGTTGTTGGTCTTCTTCTTGGTGAAGTTATCAAGTCTGAAGAACTAAAAGCTGACGATGAAAAAGTGAAAGTACTTATCAACGAAATGGCTTCTGCTTACGAAGATCCAACTGAAGTTGTTGCTTATTACGAAGGTAACGAGCAAATGATGAACAACATGCGTAATGTTGCTCTAGAAGAACAAGCAGTTGAAGCAATTCTTGCTAAAGCACAAGTTTCTGATAAAGAAGTGCGCTTTAACGAACTAATGAATCAACAACCTGCTTAATTTCTAAATTAATTAAGTAGTTAGTTGACTTAGTTTCACAAGATCTGCTAATAATGGTCCGAATGAAGCGTCATTCGGACCATTTATTTTATAAGGGATACGGTTATGAGCTATCAAGAAAACAATGCAATGCCTTCTATTATGGATGCACTTGTTCCTATGGTTGTTGAGCAAACTTCACGTGGTGAGCGTTCGTATGATATTTATTCCCGTCTGTTAAAAGAGCGTGTTATCTTTTTAACAGGTCAAGTTGAAGATCACATGGCTAACCTAGTGGTTGCTCAGTTACTTTTCCTTGAGTCTGAAAACCCAGATAAGGATATCTTCCTATACATTAACTCTCCAGGTGGTTCAGTTACTGCAGGTATGTCTATTTATGACACAATGCAGTTTATCAAACCAAATGTGAGCACAGTATGTATGGGTCAAGCATGTTCTATGGGTGCCTTCTTACTTGCAGGTGGTGCACCAGGTAAACGTTATGTATTGCCTAACTCACGTGTGATGATCCACCAACCACTTGGCGGCTTCCAAGGTCAAGCATCAGATATTCAAATTCATGCACAAGAAATCTTAACGATTAAGAAGAAATTGAATACGTTACTTGCTGAGCATACAGGCCAGCCTCTAGAAGTGATCGAAAATGATACAGATCGTGATAATTTCATGGCAGCAGATGATGCAGTGAAATACGGTCTTGTAGATGCTGTGTTAAATAAACGTGACTAATTAATAAAAAAGCAGTAACGTTTACAGCAAAGAAGGTAAGTTAGTATAAACTTACAGCATAAAGGCAACGTTTAAGAGGTTAGCAAATGACAGACAAGCGTAAAGACGAAAATAGTGGAAAGTTACTATATTGCTCTTTTTGCGGAAAAAGCCAGCATGAAGTTCGTAAACTAATTGCAGGTCCTTCTGTTTATGTTTGTGATGAGTGCGTTGATTTATGTAACGACATTATTCGCGAAGAGCTAAAAGATAATACTCTGTCTCCAAAAGAGAGTAGTGAAGAGTTACCGACACCGCAAAATATTCGTGAGCATTTAGATGACTATGTTATCGGCCAAGAGCACGCGAAAAAAGTATTAGCGGTAGCGGTATACAACCACTACAAGCGTTTACGTAATGGCGATACTACAAAAGATGGCGTTGAATTAGGTAAGAGTAATATTCTACTTATCGGTCCAACAGGTAGTGGTAAAACATTACTTGCTGAAACGCTAGCTCGTTTCTTGGATGTTCCGTTTACTATGGCGGATGCAACCACACTAACAGAAGCAGGCTATGTAGGTGAAGATGTAGAAAACATCATTCAAAAGCTGCTACAGAAATGCGATTACGATCCAGCGAAAGCGGAACGTGGCATTGTATATATCGATGAAATTGATAAAATTTCTCGTAAGTCTGAAAACCCATCGATCACACGTGATGTGTCAGGTGAAGGCGTTCAGCAAGCACTATTGAAATTGATTGAAGGTACAATTGCATCAGTACCACCTCAAGGTGGTCGTAAGCACCCACAACAAGAGTTTTTACAAGTCGATACTTCTAAGATCTTATTTATTTGTGGTGGTGCGTTTGCAGGTTTAGATAAAGTAATCGAACAACGAGTTGCAACGGGAACTGGTATTGGCTTTGCTGCTGATGTTCGTTCTAAAGATGACAAAGCGACTGTTGGTGATTTATTGAAGCAAATTGAGCCAGAAGATTTAGTTAAATTTGGTCTGATCCCTGAGTTTATTGGTCGTTTACCAGTAACAACAACATTAACTGAATTAGACGAAGAAGCGTTGATTCAAATTCTAAGCAAGCCTAAAAATGCATTAACTAAGCAATATGCTGCGTTATTTGATTTAGAAGGCGCAGAGTTGGAATTCCGTGAAGATGCGTTGAGAGCAATTGCAAAAAAAGCAATGAACCGTAAAACAGGTGCTCGTGGTCTTCGTTCAATTTTAGAGGCGATATTATTAGATACTATGTATGAACTACCTTCAAAAGAAGGTGTATCTAAAGTAGTTATCGATGAATCTGTAATCAATGGCGAATCAGAACCACTATTGATGTTTGAAAATACAGAAACAAAAGCAATATCTGCTGAATAGCGTATTTAGCTAATAAACAGACAAAAAGGAGGCCTTGGCCTCCTTTTTTATTTTTAATTAGAAATAATGTTGAATCTTAGCGACTTGCCCCCATATTATCTCTAATAGTTACTGACGGAAAAGAGAGAATAATATGAACCTGGAGCGTTCCGAGCGCATTGAGATACCAGTTCTACCATTACGAGATGTAGTGGTATATCCGCATATGGTAATCCCATTATTTGTTGGCCGTGAAAAATCGATTCGTTGCTTAGAAGCAGCAATGGAGCAGAATAAACAAGTCCTATTAGTGGCACAAAAAGAAGCCGCGAAAGAAGAACCACAACTGGATGACTTACATGCTGTTGGTACTATTGCGACTATTTTGCAACTATTGAAACTACCTGATGGTACAGTTAAAGTTTTAGTTGAAGGCCAGCAGCGTGCCAAAATCCACCAGTTTTTAGAAGCTGACTTCTTTACGGCGGATGCGGAGTTTTTACTAACACCTATTATTGATGATGCTGAACAAGAAGTGGTTATGCGATCTGCAATTAACCAGTTTGAAGGTTTCATTAAGCTTAATAAAAAAATCCCACCAGAAGTACTTACGTCACTGAATGGGATTGAAGATGCCGCACGTCTTGCCGACACCATTGCCGCTCACATGCCTCTTAAATTAGTTGATAAACAAGAAGTGCTTGAATTGACTGATGTCATTGCACGTTTAGAGTTTCTAATGGGCATGATGGAATCGGAAATCGATTTATTACAAATCGAAAAACGTATCCGTGGCCGTGTTAAAAAGCAAATGGAAAAGAGCCAGCGTGAATACTATTTGAATGAGCAAATGAAGGCTATTCAAAAAGAGCTTGGCGACTTAGACGATGCACCTGATGAATTTGAAGCACTGCAGAAAAAAATTGCAGACGCTAAAATGCCAAAAGAAGCCCAAGATAAAGCAGAGCAAGAGCTACAGAAACTGAAGATGATGTCACCGATGTCAGCAGAAGCAACAGTAGTACGCAGCTACATTGATTGCATGGTTGCTGTGCCTTGGTTTAAACGCTCTAAGGTGAAGAAAGACTTAGCTAAAGCTGAAGAGATATTAAACTCAGACCATTATGGCTTAGAACGCGTTAAAGAACGTATTCTTGAGTATTTAGCAGTTCAGAGTCGAGTCACTAAACTTAAAGGTCCAATTCTATGTTTGGTTGGTCCTCCTGGTGTAGGTAAAACGTCACTTGGTCAATCTATTGCTAAAGCGACGGGTCGTAAGTACACGCGTATGGCATTAGGTGGTGTTCGTGACGAGGCGGAGATCCGTGGTCACAGACGTACTTATATTGGTTCTTTACCGGGTAAACTAATTCAAAAACTATCAAAAGTTGAAGTGAAAAACCCACTTTTCCTATTAGATGAAATTGATAAGATGTCATCTGATATGCGTGGCGATCCAGCATCAGCGCTTCTTGAAGTTTTAGACCCTGAGCAAAACAATAAATTTAGCGATCATTACTTAGAAGTTGATTACGATCTTTCTGATGTTATGTTCGTTGCAACGTCAAACTCAATGAATATTCCTGGCCCATTATTGGACCGTATGGAAGTCATTCGTCTGTCGGGTTATACCGAAGATGAAAAGCTAAACATTGCCAAAAGTCATTTGTTGGATAAACAAATTAAACGTAATGGCTTAAAAGCACATGAGATTGAAATTGATGACTCAGCCATTATGGGTATCATTCGTTACTACACTCGTGAAGCTGGTGTGCGTAGTTTAGAGCGTGAAATTTCTAAACTTTGCCGTAAAGCGGTAAAACAAATCTTATTGGATAAAACCCTTAAGAAAGTCACAATAAATCAAGAGAATTTAAAAGATTTCTTAGGTGTTCAACGTTGTGATTATGGCAAAGCTGATGATGAAGATCGTATCGGTCAAGTTGTTGGTTTAGCATGGACTGAAGTGGGCGGTGATCTACTGACAATTGAAGCTGAATCTATGATTGGCAAAGGCAAGTTAACTTACACAGGTTCACTTGGCGATGTAATGAAAGAATCGATTCAAGCTGCGATGACCGTAGTTCGTACTCGTGCTGATAAATTAGGTATTAACCCTGATTTTTATGAAAAGCGTGATATTCATGTTCACGTACCAGAAGGTGCAACACCTAAAGATGGCCCAAGTGCCGGTATTGGTATGTGTACAGCACTTGTTTCAAGCTTAACGGGTAATCCAGTACGTTCTGATGTTGCAATGACAGGTGAGATCACTCTTCGCGGTGAAGTACTTCCTATCGGTGGCTTGAAAGAAAAATTACTTGCAGCACATCGTGGTGGTATTAAAACTGTCATCATTCCAAAAGATAATGAACGTGATTTAGAAGAGATCCCAGCGAATGTCATTGCTGATTTAGCCGTGCATCCAGTGAAGTGGATTGATGAAGTATTAACCTTAGCGCTTAAGAATAATCCTCAAGGCTTTAGTACTGAAGCTTCTAAATAGTGATGTGTAGCAAAAAACGTTGATATAACAGGGCTGACAGGCTAAAAGAGCTTGTCAGCTTATATTGATGTAGCTAAGTTAGCCTACATTACTGTGATAGCTACTTCGCAGAACAGGATTAAATATGGAATTTCATTCATATAATTGAATGAATAATTTAAAGGGGAATACCGTGAATAAATCTCAATTAGTTGATCAAATCTCTGAAAGTGCAGACATCTCAAAAGCAGCTGCAGGTCGCGCTCTAGATGCTTTAGTTGAAACAGTAACAGAGACACTAAAAAGTGGTGATCAAGTTGCACTTGTTGGCTTTGGTTCATTTGTTGTTCGTGAAAGAGCTGCACGTACTGGTCGTAATCCTAAAACGGGTGAAGCGATTGAGATTTCTGCTGCAAAAGTACCAGCATTTAAAGCAGGTAAAGCATTAAAAGATGCGTGTAACTAATCGAAAGATAGATAAAACTCTACACAAGCTAGCATAAGGCTAGTAGACTAGAGCTATGAGTCATAGGCGCATCCATGATGCGCTTTTTTATTGTTAAATTTTTCTTTTGTTGAACTATTTTTAATTGTCACTATCAATAGAAATGACAACATTTTCTTAGGAATAAATTATTCCACTCGGTGATTAGGAGTTAATACATATTATGATGGATCGAATTAGAGAGGGCTCTACAGGCCCCGTAGTTAAGATCATTCTCGGTCTAATTATTTTCTCATTTGTATTTGCAGGTGTAGGCAGTTATTTAGTCAACGGAAGTCAACCATTAGCAGCAAAAGTTGGCGAACGTGAAATTACTCGAAACGACTTTGAGCAAGTTTACCAAAATGAGCGAAATCGTATGCAATCACAATTAGGTGAGTATTTTGCTACATTGCTTGGTGATCCAGCTTATGTTGAACAGTTCCGTAAATCTGTGCTAGATCGTATGGTTAATGATGCATTATTAGATAATCAAGCTCAAGATTTAGGATTGAGAGTAGGTGATAAACAAATTCGCCAAGCTATTCTATCTATGCCTCAATTCCAAAAAGACGGTAAATTTGATGAAGAGATTTATAATATTTCACTTCGTCGTGCTGGTTATACATCAGATAGTTTTGCTGAATATTTACGTCAAGATTTAGTTCGAAACCAGCTTATGATTGCTCTTGAATCAACGGAGTTTACTCTAAGTAATGAAGTTCAAGCTCAAGGAACTTTAGAAGCTCAACAACGTGAAATTCGTACTATTACCCTGAATACTAACGAGTTTGCTAAAACAGCAACAGTTACAGATGAAGAAGTTTCCGAATACTACAATGCGAATAAGCAGCAGTTTATTCGTCCTGAGCAAGTTAAAGTGGCTTACATTGAATTATCTGGGGATTCACTTAAAGCACAAGCTCCGATTACAGAGCAAGAAGTGACTGAGTATTACCAAGAAAATCAAGATAAGTATTCAACGCAAGAAAAACGAGAAGTTAGTCATATCCTTATCAAAGGTGATGAAGCTGACGCACAGGTAGTTCTAGCTCGTTTAGAGGCAGGTGAAGATTTTTCTACTGTAGCAAAAGAAGACTCACAAGATATTCCAACTGCAAAAGAAGGTGGCTCTTTAGGTTGGATTGAACGTGGTGTTATTGATCCTGAGTTTGAAGATGCTACTTTCCAACTGGTTAATATCGGCGATCATTCAGGCTTAGTTAAATCTGCATTTGGTTACCATATTATTCAACTTGATGGTATTGAAGCTCCAAAAACAAAGCCTCTTGAGGAAGTAAGTTCTGAGATTAAATCTTTCTTAGTGGATGAACATGCCGCTGATGAGTTTTATAGCTTACAAACAGAGCTTGCAGAAAAAGCGTTTGAATCACCAGATTCTCTAGATGATGCCGCTGAAGTTGTTAATGCAAAAATTACGACTTCGGATTTTTTCTCTCAAGCTGATGCACCTGAGGTACTAGCAAATAGCGCTGTACTACAAGCGATTTACAGCCCAGAAGTAAAAGAAGATGGTTTGAATTCAGATGTTATCGAAATAGCACCAGAACATATTCTTGTTGTTCGCGTAGAAGATGTTCGTGATGAAATGGTATTACCTTTAGATGACGTTAAGGAGGCTGTGATAGCTCGTTTATCTCAATCAAAGGGTGAGCAGAAAGCATTAGAATTAGCTCAAGGTACAATTACAGCTTTAAATGCTGATGACATGAGTTTCTTAAGTGATAATGGATTAAACTTTACTGAAGCAAGAGTTATTACTCGAGCTGATGAATTAGCAAGTGATGTATATCGTTTGCAAAAACCAGAGCAAGATAAACCAACTTATGCTCAAATAGCAGATCGCCAAGGCAATCAAGTTATTGTTGCATTTGATAGTGTTTTAGAACTAAGTAATAGTGCAATGGCAGAGCAAGTGTCAACACGTCTACTCAGAACTCAAACTCAACAAGATTTATCTGCAACATTAAGCACTCTAAAAGCAAGCTCTGAGATTAGTTATCCTTTACTAGAGCAGTAATCAATTTATTTGTAATTGATATATAAGATAGACGGGCTCCTATATGGAGCCCGTCGTGTTTTTATCAAAAGGATAAACCCATTAGTAGGATTTCTCCTTAAGTTTATTTATTCTCTTTTTGATGTCTGATAGAGATTGTAGTTCTGAAGTATCAAATATCATCATATTGATAAATAATAAACAAGGAATGATAATGGCACATTTAAAAACGTTAATTGGTACACTTTTTCTTACAATGGCTTTATTTTCTACCAGCTTTGTTCATGCTAAAGATGAGAAAGTTAGTAAGCATGAAGGAATTGATATTACGGTTAATATTAATAATGCGGGTATTGAAGAGCTTGAAACCTTACTGGTTGGAATCGGTAGCTCAAAAGCAAAAGCGATTGTTGATTATCGCAATACAAATGGAAAGTTTGTTTCTATTGATGACCTATCTAATGTTAAAGGGATAGGGAATAGGTTACTTGAAAAGAATCGAAATAGAATTGAGTTATAGTTGATATAAAAAGGCAACCTTGGCTAAGGTTGCCTTTTATTTATTTTGGTTAATTGATACTAATTTCAGTAATCATCTATTATCAATTAAACCATATGATTAATAGAATTTTTAACTATGCAGGTATTGGTCTTAATGTGCCTTTTCTGCACCGTGCATCCAATGAATAAGAGTACCTGATATTATTAGTAATAATACACCTGAAATAGTTGCAGTAATGGCAATACCTGCAAATATATCTAATGCACCAAGACTTTCTACGTGTGACCCTACTAAACCCGCAATATAGTTTGAAATTGCGTTGAAACCAAACCATGTCCCCATCATTAGAGAAGCTAAACGAAGAGGCGCAAGTTTAGTTACTAGTGATAAACCGATTGGTGATAAACATAACTCACCTAGGGTATGGAAAAAGTAAGCCCCAATTAGCCAATACATTGATGTTTTAATCGTTAAGTCACCACCTTGCTCTAGTACTGCTCCTACCATACAGACAAAACCAATTGCTAAGAAGAATAGAGCCATTGCAAATTTAACTGGTGAGCTAGGTTCTTTAGGTCCTAATTTAACCCATAACATAGCAATGAGAGGAGCGAATACAATAATGAAAAATGGGTTTAATGATTGGAACCATGCAGCAGGTACTTCAAAAGAGCCGATCATTCGGTCAGTATATTGTTGAGATTAAACATTCATTAGTCCACCAGCTTGTTCAAAACCGGCCCAAAAGACAATAACAAATAGCCCCATGATCATAACCACTTTTAAGCGGTCTATTTCCTGCTTGGTGAAGGCTGTGTTCGATTTTCCTTCTGCCTCTGCATTTTCTCTTGCAATATGAGCAGCAGGTCGAACCCCTATATCACCTAAGAATCGTTGAGCAAAAAGGCTTTGAATTATTAAGCTAATGATCATCCCAATACCAGCAACTAAGAAACCCGCTTTCCAGCCCCAAACACCAGTTACTGAACCTGAGACAACCCCCGCTAATAATGAACCTAAATTAATTCCCATGTAGAAAATGGTAAATGCACCATCACGACGATGATCGCCATCTTGATATAAGTCACCAACCATAGTAGATACATTTGGTTTAAATAAACCATTACCAGCAATCAGAAAACCAAGTCCTGTATAGAATAGAGTTTCAACTGAAAAAGGAAGAACATCTAGGGGTAATGCTAAAACGAATTGGCCTACGACCATTAAGGCTCCCCCAATGAGAAGGGATTTACGTTGACCTAAGTAATTATCAGCTAACCAACCCCCAATGAGAGGGGTAATGTACATTAAAGCGGTATAAGTGCCGTATAAGCTTAAGGCATCTTTTACAGTCCAGCCTAAGCCACCATTAATCGTTCTGTCTGTTAAATATAAAACGAGAATTGCTCTCATTGCATAATAAGAGAAGCGCTCCCATAACTCAGTACCAAAAAGTAAGAACAGCCCTTTAGGGTGCCCCATAATTAATTTGTTGTTGTTTGACATAATTCACTCATTTTTAATGAAATTTTAATATTTTTCATTGGTAAATTTATACTCTTCGAATGTAACATCTGCAATGATGTACAATTTTATGTGATTTGATTAACAAATTAACTAGCTGAAATATTTAGAAATAATTAAATTGTATACTTTTTTAATATGTTGTTTTTTAATTTTATTATGGGTTTTTATTTCGATAATTTACTTTAATTGCAGTGTTAACTTTTTGTTTTGTTGATTTTTTTGGTTCTTTTGTTTGTTTCGGTGTTTTTTTGTTACTGTAACATTTATAACAAAGAGGAAAGCTTAGAGATAACTCCCTAATTATATTTTTGCTACTAATTGCATGTTATGATCTTCTAACGGTTAGTTAGGTATCAAAATAATGAAAGAGTGGTATTTACTCTACTGTAAGCGTGGAGAGCAGCAGAGAGCAAAGCAACATTTAGAAAATCAACAGGTCGAATGTTTTTATCCAGAAGTTGAAATAGAAAAAATAATTAGAGGAAAGAGAACCTTAGTAAAAGAACCTTTATTTCCTTGCTATATATTTGTTCGATTTGATTTTAAGATTGGACCTT
The DNA here is from genome assembly GCA_000953695.1 of Aliivibrio wodanis. Classification (GTDB taxonomy): domain Bacteria; phylum Pseudomonadota; class Gammaproteobacteria; order Enterobacterales; family Vibrionaceae; genus Aliivibrio; species Aliivibrio wodanis. Next base: position 912,121 of record LN554846.1, read on the forward strand.
CTTTTACTACAGTAAGATCAACTCGTGGAGTTAGCGACTTCATTCGTTTTGGGTCTCAACCAAAAGTACTTCAAGGCGATCTGATTTATTCTTTAAAGATGATTTATGAAAGTGATAGCAAAGAAGCTATTGAATGCTTGCCAGAATCTGGACAAAAAATAGGAATTAAGGAAGGCCCCTATTCTGGGGTTAAGGCTATTTACAAGGAAGCTGATGGGGAAAAACGTTCAATTCTATTGATAACACTAATCAATCAAGAAGTGGAAATTAATATTGATAATAATATTATTGAATACTGATTTGTCATTTAAGTATCTCGCAAAGCACTGCTTGTTCTGAGGTTTACTTTGCTCTTAAGTTTTTTGCGTAATAAATTGAATCTTCCATTGATTGGATCGTTAAAAAGCGCCTTTCGGCGCTTTTTAAGAATTAAATAACAAATATTAGTTAATCATAGGCTTCATTATGAACGGCTTGTACTGCTCGACCTGATGGGTCTACACAGTTTTGGAATGATTCATCCCACTCAATGGCTTTTGCTGAAGAACATGCCACTGATGGGCCACCAGGGACACATTTAGCAGCATCTTCAAGAGGGAATAGCTCTTCAAAGATTTCACGATACACATAGCCTTCCTTGGTGACTGGTGTATTGTAAGGGAAGCGGAATTTAGCTGATTCCATTTGTTGGTCTGTCACTTTCGCTTCAGCCGTTTCTCGTAATGTATCAATCCAGCTATAACCTACGCCATCAGAGAACTGCTCTTTCTGTCTCCATGCAATCGCGGGCGGTAAATCATCTTCAAAACATTCACGAAGTATATGTTTTTCCATTTTCCCGTTACCACACATTTTATCTTGTGGATTTAAGCGCATAGCAATATCGATAAACTCTTTATCTAGGAAAGGCACACGACCTTCAACACCCCAAGCTGCAAGTGATTTGTTAGCACGAGCACAATCAAACATGTTTAGAGCAAGTAACTTACGAACCGTTTCTTCATGGAATTCTTGTTTGTTTGGTGCTTTATGGAAGTATAGGTAACCTCCAAATATTTCATCAGCGCCTTCACCAGAGAGGACCATCTTAATACCCATCGCTTTGATCTTACGACCCAATAAGTACATTGGTGTAGAGGCTCGGATAGTAGTGACGTCATAAGTCTCAATGTGATAAATAACATCACGGATAGCATCAAGACCTTCTTGAATCGTATAAGTCATTTCGTGGTGGACAGTGCCGATTTGATCAGCGACTTCTCGAGCTGCTTTTAAATCAGGAGCACCTTCTAGTCCTACTGCAAATGAATGAAGTTGAGGCCACCATGCTTGAGATTCTTCGTTGTCTTCAATACGCATTGCTGCAAATTTTTTGGCAACGGCTGATGTAATTGATGAATCAAGTCCACCAGATAAAAGCACACCGTAAGGAACGTCGGTCATTAATTGGCGCTTAACCGCATCTTCTAATGCTTGTTTAAGCTCTTCTTTACTGGTTGGGTTATCTTTAACTGCATCATATTCCATCCAGTCACGTACATAATAACGTGTTGGCTCTGCATCTTTTGACGAGTAGAAGTGGCCAGGAGGAAATTCACTGATAGATTTACACACTGGAACCAAAGCTTTCATTTCAGAGGCAACGTAATAGTTACCATGCTCGTCATAGCCGTGATACATAGGAATAATACCGATATGATCACGACCTACTAGATATTCATCTTTTTCTTCATCATAAAGAACAAATGCAAAAATACCGTTTAAGTCTTCTAATAAGTCAGCCCCTTTCTCGCGATACAGAGCTAAAATAACTTCACAATCAGAGTCTGTTTGGAAAGCGTAATCGTCTGAGTATTTTTCGCGTAATTCTTTATGGTTATAAATTTCACCATTAACAGCTAAGATGTGTTTCTTATCTTCGCTATAAAGAGGTTGAGCGCCACTGTTAACACCCACAATAGCCAGACGTTCATGCGCTAAAATTGCTTTATCTGATGAGTAAATACCAGACCAATCAGGGCCACGATGACGAAGTTTCTTTGACATTTCAAGTGCGCTTGTACGAAGTGGTGCAGGATCAGTCTTTATATCTAGTATTCCAAAAATTGAGCACATAAGTTCCCTCTAATCTCTTCTTAATTTTTATCATAAATTATTGTCTTAACTACAATTTGCCACGATCGCTAAAAAAAGCAACCAAGAAATACAAATAAAATTACAAATAGGCAACCTAACTGGAAAATATTTAATATTTTTGCCATTTTGGTTATGAATCTTTAGTTACAGGAGTTTTTTTGAACAAAAAGAATGAAAACTGAGGGAATATAAATGAAAAATCAGATTAGACTTTAATTAAGTTCTAATCTGATTTCGGTAGAAGAGTGTCATTAACCAAAGAATTAATACTTCATATATTCTTTTTGTTGATTAAATTGTGGATTCAATTGTTCGCTTACATGTCGTGCAAAACCACTACCAGCTTCATGATAAATATTAAATGCTGCATCTACACCTTGTTCAAGTAATCCATCAATTTGATCATTATAAGCTGCAATTGCAGCGGTTTGCCCTTGATAATTGCGTGATTGGAGTTGCTCTAAGGCAAACTGGTTACCTTGATGGTTTGGCATTGCCAATAAAACTAGCTTTACATGAGAGGTTGATAGAATACGTTCCCAAAAATCGGGGTCGGTGGCATCACCTGAAATAACATTCCGACCTAAATCTTGATGATGTTTTGCTGACTCTTCACGTAGTTCGATACCTAAAATTATATCGCCATACTTTTCTTTTAATTCATCATAAGCACCACTACCTATGCGACCCATACCAAGGATCAATATTTGAGCTCGTCCAGGGTTAATTAATTTATCCATTGGGTTTAAACGCTCTGCAGTATGTTCTTTTAACCAATGACGAGAGCGTTGATAAATGGTATGGCCAAAATTATTTAACGGAGCTGAGATAATAAAGGAAATCGAAACAGCAATGGCGATGGCGACTAAAGTATCAGCAGGTAGCCAGCCCATCTTAAATGCTAACCCCCCAACAATTAACCCAAACTCACTATAATTAAACAGAGTGAGGGAGGCGAGAAGAGAAGTTCGTACACGGAACTTGAATTTATTAATAATAATAAAATATAAAAGCCCTTTAATTGGCAGTAAGAGAATAAGTATAAGAGCTAAGCCTAAGCCTGATAGAGTTGGGGCTGCTGATAATCCTATATTTAAGAAAAAACAAATTAGCAATATTTCTTTTAAATTGAAAAGAGATTTGGATAACTCAGAGGCTTTGGAGTGACTCGCTAATAGCATCCCTAAAATAAGAGCCCCAAGATCTGGCTTCATTCCTACTAATTCAAAGGTTCCTGCTCCTGCTACAAGCGCTAAAAATATACCATAAAGCACCAGCATTTCGCCGTGGCCTGCCCAGTCTAATAATTTGAAAAATAAAGGTCTAAAAAATGGTAGGGCAAATAAAGCTAATGCAGTGATTTCAGGGATCTTTCCTGTTGATACAGTTAAAAATACAACAGCAAAGATATCTTGCATAACAAGAATACCAATAGCTAACGTACCGTATGTAGCGTTCATTTCTCCTTTTTCTTGTAATGCTTTTACTGCAAAGACTGTACTAGAAAAAGAGAGAGCAAAGCCAAATAAGACAAGTTGCGTTATGTCTATATCTGCAAGCATTGTGATCCCAAGATATTTGAGACCAAGAAGCGCAAAGGTAAAAAACAGCGTTGAGAATAAGTTATGTAACGTAGCACCTAACCAAATTTCTTTAGCAAGTAGAGTTTTTACATCTAGCTTTAAACCGATAGAGAAGAGAAGAAGGGTAACACCAAGATCAGCAAAGGTAGATAAAGCATCATTAGATTGGAAACCAAGGGCATGTAAACCAAACCCAGCGAGTAAAAAACCGACTAATGGTGGTAAATTTATTTTTAATGCAATAAAACCCATCACAAACGCTGCAATGATAAAGAGTAACTCCATATACTGTACTTCCCTGAAAGTAATCAAAAAAAAGAGCTGCAAAAGCAGCCCTTAGGATAACACGTTGAAACTTAATCGTGATTATTCATCAAGTAATTTTTGTAACAATACGCCATTAAGCATTGCTCGTTTAACCATAGAGAACGCACCAATGGTTGGTTGATCATGAAGCTCTGAAGCTACAATAGGAAGATCTTTATGGAAAGCTGTTAATGATTGATTTTTAATACAATTACGAATAGCTGCAAATAGGATTTTATCAGATTGAGTTATTGCTCCTGAGATAATAATCTTTTGAGGATTAAACAAGTTAATTGTCATTGCAATGGCTTTACCAAGTTGATTACCAACACGTAGTAATGTCTGCGTTGCTAATTCATCTCCATGGTTTGCGGCGTGACAAATATCAGCCATACAAATATCATTTACTTTAGAAAGGCTAGAAGGGTAGCCCTGTTGCAGTAAGCTATTCACTCTCGCGATAATCGCAGGGTTAGCAGCAACTGTTTCTAAGCAACCAAAGTTCCCACATTGGCATTTATCCCCAATAGGATCTATTTGGATATGACCAATTTCACCTACATTGCGGTTATGACCAAGAAAAACTTTGCCATTAACAATAATACCAGCACCAGTACCACGGTGAACGCTAACTAAAATAGAATCATAACAATCTTTTGATGCACCAAAGTAATGCTCAGCAAGAGCTAAACCTCGAACGTCGTTACCGACAAAACATTGTGTATTAAAGGTTTCTTTAATTACATCTGCTAATGCTAGTTTATCGATATCAGTATTTGGCATATATTCAACAACCCCAGTTTCAGGGTTTACTAAACCTGGGAGGGTAATGCCAATTGCAATTAGTTGCTTAATGGTATCTTTATTTCGAGTAATGAAAAGTTGAATTAATTGACTTAATCCATCCAATAATTCTTGTTGATGAGAATAATTGAACTCGTGATACTCAGAAGCTAATTCTTTTGTGGAAAGATCAAAAAGGCTTAATTGGATATAATCTCTGCCTAATCGAACTGCAATAGAGTGAAAAGGGTCCGTTTCAGTAGTCAAGGATATTGCTCTTCGACCACCAGTTGATGCTTGTTGCGCGACTTCTTTTATTAAGCCGCGCTCTAACAATTGACGGGTTATTTTGGTAACACTTGCCGGGGCAAGCTGACTAACATCGGCGATTTGAATTCGAGAAATCGGTCCTTTTTGGTCGATTAAACGATAAACAGCCGCACTGTTTAACTGTTTTACTAGATCTACATTACCAATTTGTCCGTCAGTCATATTAACTTTGCTCGTATTGTCCGTTAACAACAGTCGCTTTTACATTGAAGTCACGATCAAAAATAGCAAGGTTAGCTACCATGCCTTTCTTAATACGGCCAAGTTTGTTATCTACACCCATTGCTTGAGCAGGATATAGCGTAGCCATACGTAGTGCTTCGTCTAAAGCGATTCCAACGTGCTCAACTGTATTCTGAACTGCTTCAATCATAGTCAGAGCTGAGCCGCCTAATGTGCCATTTTCATCAACACATTTACCATCCTTGTAATATACTTTCTTACCAACAAAAATAAAGTATTCCATGTCTGCACCTGCAGGAGCTGTGGCATCGGTCACTAATACTAGCTTTTCTTTCTTTATTTTATGCGCAATACGGATGTTTGCGTAGTCAACGTGGAAGCCATCAGCAATGATGCCAGCATAGACATCTGGAGTATCGTAGATAGCACCAACAACACCTGGTTCACGGCCAACCATAGGTGTCATAGCGTTAAACAGGTGAGTAGCAAAAGTGATACCTGATTCAAAACCTTGGCGAGCTTCAGCATAAGTTGCGTTTGTGTGGCCGATAGATACAACAATTCCTGCTTTGTATAGGCGTTCAATGTGCTCTGGATCATTTAGTTCTGGAGCGAGTGTCACTTTAGCAATTAAATCAGCGTTATCACACATCAGTTGAATCATATCTGAATCAGAGTTACGGATATGATCAACACTGTGAATGCCTTTTTTCATCACATTTAAGTATGGGCCTTCAAGATGTAGACCTAGTGATTGGTTTTGGTATTTGTTGTGGTATTCACGAGCAGCTTCGATTGAAGCGCGCATATCTTCATCAGAAGAGGTGATTAACGTAGGCAAGAAGCTAGTACAACCAGACTTAAGGTTAGCTTCATGCATGATTTGCATTGTTTCTGCTGTGATTTCATCATTCAGCATCACGCCACCACAACCATTTAATTGTAGGTCAATAAAGCCTGGACTTAAGATTGCACCTTTTAAATCTTTTAATTCAATATCTTGAGGTAATTCAGAGTTAGGGCAGATAGTGCCAATCTCTGCTCCATTTATGATGACTGAATGATCCACAAGAACATCGGTACCAGTATAAACCTTACAGTTAGTTAGCGCATACATAGATTGAATCCTTTAATTATAATTTATAGTACAAAAAAATATTAATTTTTTGTTGAAATTTTTAAGCAAGTGAAAATAGAACTGCTTACTGAGCGGTACACTCAATTATTTAAATGTTTCGTTCAGTAATGACAAATTTAGGTGATGCATCCACCAAATATTATTCCTGATGCTCTATTCTTTCGAATGATAAAATAAGTTTTATGATCTCGCTAGCAAAAACCCCTAAATATTGCCTCTGCAGGTGATAATGATCACAATTACCTCGCTTTTAATTTGCGGGGCGAAATTAATCCCTTACACTTGGCCTAGTTAATAACGAGTAGCGAAATAAGTTTTTAGTGAACGAAATTACGTTATTCAAAAAAATCTAAAATCCTTATAGGGGGAATCTAAAGGTGAATATTTTAGGATATTTTCAAAAAGTAGGTAAAGCACTGATGGTACCAGTTGCTACACTACCTGCAGCAGCAATTTTAATGGGTATTGGTTACTGGATTGACCCAGTGGCTTGGGGCGGCAACAATGCACTAGCAGCGTTTTTAATTAAAGCTGGTGCGGCTATCATCGATAACATGTCAGTACTGTTCGCAGTTGGTGTTGCTTATGGTATGTCTAAAGATAAAGATGGTGCAGCAGCACTTTCTGGTTTTGTTGGTTTCCTTGTTGTAACAACACTTCTTGCACCTGGTGCAGTCGCTCAAATTCAAGGTATTGACCCTTCTGCAGTTCCTGCTGCATTTGGTAAAATCAATAACCAATTTGTTGGTATCCTAGTTGGTATCGTATCTGCTGAGATCTACAACCGTTTCTCTGCTGTTGAACTGCATAAAGCTCTTGCATTCTTCTCAGGTAAGCGTCTTGTACCTATCTTAACTTCTTTTGCAGGTATCTTAATTGCATTCGTACTAATGTACGTATGGCCTGCAATCTACGGTGGCCTTGTACATTTTGGTGAATCAATCCAAGGTATGGGTTCTGCGGGTGCTGGTATCTATGCATTCTTTAACCGTCTACTTATCCCTGTAGGTCTTCACCATGCACTTAACTCAGTGTTCTGGTTCGACGTTGCTGGTATTAACGACATCCCTAACTTCCTAGGTGGCGCTAAGTCTATCGCTGAAGGTACTGCAACTGTAGGTGTTACAGGTATGTACCAAGCTGGTTTCTTCCCAATCATGATGTTTGGTCTACCAGGTGCAGCACTAGCTATCTACCACACAGCTAAAGTTGAGAACAAAGAAAAAGTAGCATCAATCATGATTGCCGCAGGTTTCGCATCGTTCTTCACTGGTGTTACTGAACCACTTGAATTCTCATTCATGTTCCTTGCTCCTGCACTATACGTAGTTCACGCAGCATTAACAGGTATCTCAGTATTCATCGCAGCTTCAATGCAGTGGATTGCAGGTTTCGGTTTCTCAGCAGGTCTAGTAGATATGGTTCTTTCTACTCGTAACCCACTAGCTGTTAACTGGTACATGCTAATTATCCAAGGTATCGTATTCTTCGCAATCTACTACTTCATCTTCCGTGCTGTAATCGTTAAGTTCAATCTTAAGACTCCAGGCCGTGAAGACGACGATGAAGAAGAAAGTTCAGTTCGTGGTTCTAAAGAAACTGGTGAACTAGCTAAGCAATACCTTAAAGCTCTAGGTGGTCACGATAACCTAGAAAACATTGATGCTTGTATTACTCGTCTACGCTTAACTCTTAAAGACACTAGCGTAATCAGCGAGAAGCAACTGAAAGCACTAGGTGCAATGGGTGTAGTGAAACTTGGTTCAAACAATGTTCAAGTTATCCTTGGTCCTCTTGCTGAAATCGTAGCTGGCGAAATGAAAAAAATCCCAGCTTCTGAAGACCTAACAGCAGTTGCATTACCATAATTATTGAGTAAATTAACTCAAATGACTAAGCCGCTCTCTTTAGAGCGGCTTTTTTTATGTAAATAAAGCAACTATTTGATTCTATATATTGAGTATTGGCGCATAATTGTGGATCATAGGGCTATATGAACAATCTGTTCTTTTTGCAATTACTAATACCAATGAGGTGCTTTAGATGAGTGAAACTGAAACTCGTCCTACCAACTTTATCCGTCAAATTATTGATGAAGACCTAAAGTCAGGTAAACATTCCAGTGTCCATACTCGTTTCCCGCCAGAGCCGAACGGTTATCTGCATATCGGACACGCAAAATCTATCTGTTTAAACTTTGGTATTGCTCAAGATTACCAGGGACAGTGTAATCTACGTTTTGATGATACTAACCCTGAAAAAGAAGACATTGAATACGTTGAGTCGATCAAAAATGATGTTAAATGGTTAGGCTTTGATTGGAGTGGTGATATTCATTATTCTTCAAACTACTTTGATAAACTGTATGGTTACGCTGTAGAGCTAATTGAAAAAGGCCTAGCTTATGTTGATGAGTTAACGTCTGAACAAATGCGTGAGTACCGTGGTTCACTTAAAGAGCCAGGTAAAAACAGCCCATACCGTGATCGTAGTGTGGAAGATAACCTTGCTCTATTTGAGCAAATGCGTGATGGTAAATTTAAAGAAGGAACGATCTGTTTACGTGCAAAGATCGATATGGCTTCTTCTTTTATCGTAATGCGCGATCCAGTAATTTATCGTATTCGCTTCGCAACTCATCATCAAACAGGTGATAAGTGGTGTATCTATCCAATGTACGATTTTACTCATTGTATTTCGGATGCACTTGAAGGCATTACACACTCAATTTGTACATTAGAATTTCAAGATAACCGTCGTTTATACGATTGGGTCTTAGAAAATATTACGATTGATTGCCAACCACATCAGTATGAGTTTAGCCGTCTAAACTTAGAATACACGATCATGTCTAAGCGTAAGCTGAATGAACTAGTGACTGAAAAATTAGTAAATGGTTGGGACGATCCACGTATGCCTACTGTTTCTGGTTTACGTCGTCGTGGTTTTACAGCAGCATCTATTCGTGAATTCTGTAAGCGTATTGGTGTAACTAAGCAAGAAAATATGATCGAATTTGGTTCACTAGAATCTTGTATTCGTGATGACTTGAATGAAAATGCACCTCGTGCAATGGCAGTTCTTGAGCCTGTTAAAATCGTAATTGAAAACTACGAAGAAGGTAAAGTTGAGACACTTAGCGTAGCCAATCATCCTAACAAACCTGAAATGGGTAAGCGCGATGTACCATTCACTCGTGAAGTGTATATTGAACAAGATGACTTCCGTGAAGAAGCAAACAAAAAGTACAAGCGTTTGGTTCTTGGTAAAGAAGTTCGCCTACGTGGTGCTTATGTTATTCAAGCAAACCGTATTGAAAAAGACGAAGCGGGTAACATTACTACTATCTTCTGTAGCTATGATGCAGAAACACTAGGTAAAAACCCAGCAGATGGTCGTAAAGTGAAGGGCGTTATTCATTGGGTATCAGCAGAGAAAGCCATTCCTGCTGAAATCCGTTTATACGATCGTTTATTCAACGTGCCAAACCCTGCAGCTCTGGAAGATTTCTCAGAAAGCATTAATCCAGAGTCATTGATTACTAAGCATGGTTTTGTAGAACCAAGCTTAGCAACAGCAGAAGCAGAAGCTGGCTATCAGTTTGAGCGTACTGGTTACTTCTGTATTGACAATAAAGACTCTACACCAGAGGCTCTTGTTTTCAACCGTACAGTAGGCTTACGTGATACTTGGGAAGGTTAACCTTAACTAAGTAACAAATAATAAAAAACCAGCAGAAATGCTGGTTTTTTTATGACTATGATTTTCTAAAGTGGACGATTAACCTTTATGAGCTTCGTTATTATCAACGCAGTCACCAGTAATACAGTGGCCGTATAGATATAAACTGTGGTTCGTTAGTCGTACATTATATTTTTGAGCAATTTCTGTTTGACGATCTTCAATGATATCATCAGAGAATTCGATCACTTTACCGCAATCTAAGCAAACTAAATGGTCATGGTGATGCTGAGTTGCTAATTCAAATACAGATTTTCCGCCTTCAAAGTGATGACGAGTCACAATACCTGCATCATCAAATTGGTTTAATACGCGATATACAGTAGCAAGACCAATCTCTTCGCCAATATCTATTAATTTTTTATACAAATCTTCTGCACTGATGTGTTGGCAATCTGGTTGTTGAAGCACTTCTAAAATCTTCAGGCGTGGAAGAGTAACCTTTAAACCGGCTTTTTTTAGTGCTTGGTTGTTATCTGACATCGACTTTTCCTGTATTGACATTCTGCATCGATTTTTTGTGCAGTTTTAATAAGTTAATTATAGGGAACATTCAATCCAGTTGATACCTTATCTGTACGATCTCTTACAAAAAAATAGATGTTGATCTTTTGTTAATAAAACTATTATGATGAGGTCAGACCAGAATCAAGGATGATAAATATGTATAAGTACTTTACCCCAAAAATCGTAAGAAGGGCATTGAATATTTGGCCACCGTTTTGGGGCGCAGGGATATCTATCCAAACTATTGCGCCTGATTTTCAAGAAGTACGAGTGATATTAAAAGATCGCTTTTGGAATCGTAATGCAAATAGAAGCCAGTATGGAGGGAGTATTTTTTCTATGACAGATCCCGTGTTTTCGTTAATGTTAATGGGGATACTAAGAGAAGAGTACTTCGTATGGGATAAGCAGTCTGAAATAGATTTTATTTCACCAGGTACCAGTGATTTGAATGCACATTTTTTGATCTCAGATGAGAAAATTGAAGAAATTAAGCAGTTGACTGAGAGTGGAGAAAAATGCTTTCCGAAATTTGAAGTGTGTATCTATGATAAAAAAGGAAAGGTAGTAGCGCGAGTAAATAGAACTTTATATGTGAGGAAAAAACCAGAGTTTAGATAATGCTCTCTACTTTCTTAATTATAAAAGTAAGAAGAGAGCATCATAATGAGAATTAGTCTTCTAATTCTGCAAGACACATTTCTTCATGGATTTGTTTAACCCATGCAGTTACACGCTCTTCAGTAAGCTCTGGTTGACGATCTTCATCAATACAAAGACCTACAAAATTATCTTCATCAACTAGGGCTTTAGATGCTTCAAATTCATAGCCTTCAGTTGGCCAGTAACCAATTACAGTGCCGCCTTTTGCTTCAACGATGTCACGGATGTTACCCATAGCATCACAGAAGTATTCAGCGTAATCTTCTTGATCACCACAGCCAAAAATAGCAACAAGTTTAGTTGAGAAATCAATGCCTTCTAATTCAGGAAAGAAATCATCCCAATCACATTGAGCTTCACCGTAGTACCATGTAGGGATACCTAGAAGTAGAAGATCGAAGTTATCAATATCTTCTTTGCTGCTTTTTGCTATGTCTTGAACGTGAACTAGCTTTTTCCCAAGCTGTTTTTGAATCATCTTGCCAACAGCTTCAGTATTACCTGTGTCGCTACCAAAGAAGAGTCCTACACTTGCCATATGATGAATACCTGTATTTGTCTGTATTAATTAAAAATAGATGTTATTAGATCAGTAACTTAACCTAGACCAGAGCCTTCCCAGCTTAGCTGAATAATCCCTTTTGCAATAAAGCCTGTACAGCCTAAAAAGAGAACTAGCCAAACAATTTTTCGGCCAAAAGGGGGGACATTCGCTTGTTTTAATACATCTTTAATAGCCATGCCGATAAAGAAAAATATCGAGGCAAACAGTAAATCTAATCCAATAGATTCAATGAGATCAAAATGTTCATACAGCATGAATCACCCTTTATCTTAAGTAAGCGACCTAAATCTGATCGAATAATTTGGCAAAACTATATCATAGCTTTGACCTTGTTGGTATGGATTATCTATTACCAGCTTTTACTAGAAATCGATTTATGACTCGATAAATGGTTTCTGGCTTTTCTGCATGCAGCCAATGACCAGTACCACTGACAATATGTGCCTTAGCTTTTGGAAATTGAGCCATGATTTCTTGTTGGTATGCAGGTTGAATATAGTCAGAATTTTCGCCTTTTATGAATAAGACATCTCCCTGAAAAGGGCTAATGTGCTTCCAACCGATAATATGATGATAATTGTTAAGTAATGCAGTGACATTAAAACGTAATGAAAGAAATTTATCGTCTTTATATAATGATTTGCTTAAAAATTGACGTACACCTGGATCAGTAATTGAAGTTGCAAGTAATTGATCTGCTTCTTTTCGGGTTGTTGGCGGAGTATCTATAATATGCTGAAGCCCAGCAAAGACAGCATCATGCTTTCGTTCTGGATAAGCAACAGGTGCCATATCTAATACAATTAAGGATTTAATTAAGTCAGCTTTTTGGTCAGCAAGGGCCATCGCAACTTTTCCACCCATAGAGTGACCTATAATATGCGCAGATGAAATGCTGAGATGATCAAGTAAGCTGATTACATCAGAAGATAATGACTGATAAGTATGATCATCAGAATGAAATGAAAGGCCATGATTACGGAGATCAATACTGATCACTCGATAATCACTTTCAAGTTGTCGTGCAAGCAACCCGAGATTATCTAAATTGCCAAATAAGCCATGAATAAGGATCAAAGGATCCCCATTTCCTTGTTCTTTATAGTTAAGCTGCTTCATTTTTCTTTTTTGTGATAGGTTTGTCGTAGAGTATCACGATTATACAAGGTATAATCGTGCCTTCATAAATAGATTATAGAATACGAACCATATAATGAAGACAATTGAAGTAGACGAAGAACTATACCGCTTTATTGCGAGTCAAACTCAACACATCGGTGAAAGTGCCTCTGATATTTTACGTCGTCTCTTATTGCAGCCATCACCTTCAGACCTTGCTATTTCTGCACCTGTTGAAGTACAGAAAAAAGGCATTATAGTCAGTAAAGATGCGGGTAAAGAGGCATCAGTAGATCGTGTTAAAGCGGTACGTACCTTATTAATCTCTGATGAATTTTCAGCATTAGATAAAGCGATTGATCGCTTTCTAACCGTGCTATCAGAATTATATAAAATTGACTCAAAAGCTTTTTCAGAAGCAACTGAAGTAAAAGGCAGAACTCGAGTTTATTTTGCAGACAATCAAGAGACATTGATTGCAAGTGGTAAAACAACCAAGCCAAGAGAAATCAATGGCACCCCATTTTGGGTTATCACAAATACAAATACTAATCGCAAGCGTCATATGGTTGATTTATTGATGGAGCGTATGGGCTTCCATCATGATTTAATTGAAAAAGTGTGCGCGGCAATTTAATTTCCTTTGAGCCATTACTCAAATAATAATTTGTCACAAGGAACCGTCAAATGGCTATACATCCTCGCGCAGGGCAAAAAGCCCAGCAAGAAGACCTACATAATATCCCTGCATTAGTTTCTAATTATTTTTTGTTAGAACCAGATGCTTCTAACCTAGATCAAAAAGTGCAATTTGGTACTTCAGGTCATCGTGGTACAGCAGATAAAGCAACGTTTAATCAGCATCACATTTGGGCTATTGCTCAGGCTGTTGCCGATGTTCGAAAAGAGAACGGAGTAACAGGTCCGCTTTTCTTAGGAAAGGATACACATGCGTTATCTGAACCTGCTTTCATTTCAACCATTGAAGTGTTAGTTGCAAATGGTGTTGAAGTCATTATCCAAAAAGATAATGGCTATACACCAACACCAGGCATATCTCATGCAATTTTAACGCATAACGTTAAATTTAATGATAAAGCTGATGGTATTGTTATTACTCCTTCTCATAATCCTCCTCAAGATGGTGGTATCAAATACAACCCTACACATGGTGGACCTGCGGAGGGTGAGTTAACAACAGCTATTGAAGATCAAGCTAATGCTTATATTGCTAATGAGTTAAGTGGTGTGAAGCGTATTGCGATTAATGAAGCAATGAAGTCAGAGCTGGTTAAGCAAGTGGATTTAGTGAAGCCATATATTGATGATCTGAAAAATGTAATCAATATTGAAGCGATTCAAAAAGCAAATTTAAAATTAGGTGTTGATCCATTAGGTGGTTCTGGCATCGAGTATTGGCGCCAAATTGGTCAAGAGTTTGAGCTTGATCTTACTCTTGTTAGTGAAGCGATTGATCCATCATTTCAATTTATGTCATTAGATAAAGATGGCGTGGTTCGTATGGATTGTTCTTCTCCTTATGCAATGGCTGGCTTATTATCATTAAAAGATGATTATGATTTAGCGTTTGGTAATGATCCTGATTATGATCGTCATGGTATTGTTACACCATCAGGTTTAATGAATCCAAACCATTATCTAGCAGTATGTATTGATTATTTATATCGTAATCGTCCTGATTGGAAGCCAGAGGTTGCTGTAGGTAAAACGCTAGTATCTTCAGCGATTATTGATAAAGTGGTTGCTGATTTAGGCCGCGAGTTATGTGAAGTTCCTGTTGGCTTCAAATGGTTTGTTGATGGCTTATATGCTGGATCTCTTGGTTTTGGTGGCGAAGAGAGTGCAGGTGCTTCTTTCTTACGTTTTGATGGGACACCTTGGTCAACAGATAAAGATGGTATTCTTTTATGTCTACTTGCGGCTGAAATTACAGCGACTACAGGTATGAACCCTCAAGAATACTACAACAAGCTAGCTGCTCAGCATGGTGAATCAAGTTATAACCGTATTCAAGCTGTTGCAAATAAAGCTCAAAAAGCAGTCTTAAGTAAACTGTCTCCGGAAATGGTTTCAGCTACAACACTTGCTGGCGATGAGATCACTGCGCGTTTAACGCATGCTCCAGGTAATGGTGCAGCTATTGGTGGTCTAAAAGTAACAACAGCGAACGGTTGGTTTGCTGCTCGCCCATCAGGAACAGAAGAAATCTACAAGATTTACTGTGAAAGCTTTAAAGGTGCTGATCATTTAGCATTGATTGAGCAAGAAGCTCAAGAGATAGTAAGTAACGTATTTAAAGACGCAGGTTTGTAATTTAAAACCAGTTAAGTCTTTATAAAAAGCAGCGCATGTCGCTGCTTTTTTATTACTGTCAGCATTTAATATCGATCCAAATAAGTATTAGACCACTTTTCCTGCGTAATTTACTTACATTAGATGGGTATACGAAAATAAATAGGTATGATAATGAATCATTTTCAGCTAGAACTGCTATTAAATAAAGAGCTTAAACCTCAATTAATTAAAGATTATTGCCCAAATGGATTACAAATTGAGGGTAAATATGAAGTCAAAAAAATCATTACAGGTGTAACTGCTTCGCAAGCATTGATTGATGTGGCTATTGAAAAGAATGCAGATGCTTTGCTCGTTCACCATGGTTATTTTTGGAAGGGTGAAAGTGAATCAATTAAAGGAATGAAGGGTAACCGTATTCGCTCTTTAATTAAAAATGATATTAATTTGTTTGCATACCACCTCCCTTTAGATATTCACCCTACATTAGGTAACAATGCAGAATTAGCCCGTTTATTCTCTATTTCAAATGTGGAAGGATTAGAAGCAACGCCTCAATCTATTGCAATGAAAGGAGAGTTTGAAGCTGCGTTATCTGGCGAAGAGTTAGGTGAGCGAATTCATCAAGTATTGAGCAGAGCTCCTCTACATATAACACCTGATGTTGATAAAGAGATAAAAACGGTGGCCTGGTGTTCTGGTGGTGGACAAGATTACATTGAGTTAGCTGCACAACAAGGAATTGATGCGTTTATTTCTGGTGAGGTATCTGAAAGAACGACGTATATCGCGCGTGAATTAGGTATTCACTATTTTGCCTCTGGTCATCATGCGACCGAGCGCTATGGTGTTAAGGCTCTGGGTGAATGGTTAGCGAAAGAGCACGGTTTTGATGTGGAGTTTATTGATATTGATAATCCAGTATAGTTTCTATTATTGAATAATAAAAAAGGTTGATGCTAATACATCAACCTTTTTTGCTTATAAGTCTAATGATTTAAATTCGATTCTGAATTTAAGTTCTAACCTATTCACGCTCATGAAGTGGTTTAAATTCACGAAGCTCTTCACCAGTGTAAAGTTGACGCGGACGACCGATACGGTTATTTGGATCACTGTGCATTTCGCTCCAGTGTGCAATCCAACCAACAGTACGAGACAGTGCGAAGATAACGGTAAACATAGACACAGGAATACCAATCGCTTTTAAGATAATACCTGAGTAAAAATCTACGTTTGGATACAGCTTCTTAGAAACAAAGTATTCATCAGAAAGCGCAATTCGTTCAAGTTCCATTGCTACATCAAGTAGTGGGTCTTTAATGTTTAACTCTTGTAATACTTCATGACAAGCTTCACGCATTACGGTCGCGCGTGGGTCATAATTTTTGTAAACACGATGACCAAAGCCCATTAGACGGAACGGGTCTTCTTTGTCTTTTGCTTTTGCCACGTATTCATCAATATTATCTACTGAACCAATCTCTTCAAGCATACGTAAACATGCTTCATTTGCACCACCGTGAGCAGGGCCCCATAAGGAAGCAATACCAGCAGCAATACAAGCGAATGGATTGGCACCTGAAGAGCCAGCTAAACGAACTGTTGATGTTGATGCGTTTTGTTCGTGATCTGCATGTAAAGTAAAGATTTTATCCATTGCACGAGCAACAACAGGGTTAACTTCGTATTCTTCACATGGATTTGAAAACATCATGTGTAAGAAGTTTTCTGCGTAAGTTAGATCATTACGTGGATAAATAAATGGTTGACCGATAGAATACTTGTAACACATTGCCGAAAGTGTAGGCATTTTAGAAAGTAGTCTAAATGCGGCAATTTCACGGTGTTCATCATTGCTAACATCTAATGAGTCATGATAAAAAGCGGCTAATGCACCAACAACACCACACATTACCGCCATCGGATGAGCATCGCGACGGAATCCATGGAAAAAGCTTGAGATTTGTTCATGTACCATAGTATGGCGAGTGACTATCTCTTTAAATGCTTCATATTCTTCACGGCTTGGTGCTTGGCCGTTCAGAAGTATATAACAGACTTCTAAGTAATCTGCGTTGTTGGCTAGTTGATCAATTGGAAAACCACGGTGTAATAAAACACCCTTGTCACCATCGATATAAGTTATTTGAGACTCACAAGATGCAGTGGCAAGAAAACCAGGGTCAAAAGTAAAGTAACCACTTGCTCCTAATTTTCGCACATCGATCACTTCAGGCCCAATCGTTCCTTCCATGATTGGCATGTCTATAGGCGCTTGACCTTCAATATGAAGTGTTGCCTTTTTATCTGCCATAACATTCTCCTTTTGTTATATTTTTATTTTATCCCGGATATGAGAGTGACAACTTTGTACCCATTACACGGGCTAATGTCAATTTTTGTGTGCTTATGTGTGCACTTGTTTATATTTTTAATGAAAAGAAAGTTAATTTTCTGTGGTGTGATGTAGGTATTATTTATAGGTTTGTAATCAGATGTGTCACATCGTATACTGCGGCTGAGTTTCTGTTCTATCCCTTATTTTATATAGGGTTGGCGTGATTTTCATCTACTTATAAATAGAGTCTTAATTAACAATTAGACAGTACAAAGAGATGTTGCTCACACGAAAAGTTGCTAAAATGTTAAATTTAGTCGCTTTGATAGCTCAGAGGTATCTATAACAATAAAATGCTCAATGGAGCTGAGTGAGCCCCTTGTGAAAGTTAAAAAGTCAAGACCTGTCAATCTAGATCTACAAACGATCCGTTTTCCCTTAACGGCTATCGCTTCTATTTTACATCGTGTGAGTGGTGTAATTACTTTTGTTTCTGTTGGAATACTGCTTTGGTTATTAAACCTATCGCTTTCCTCGCCTATTGGATTTAAACAAGCTGCTGATTATGTCGATGGCTTTTTTATTACCTTTATTCTATGGGGAATTCTAACTGCTCTGGCTTACCATATTGTGGTAGGTATTCGTCATTTATTGATGGATATGGGGCATTTTGAAGAGCTCGAATCAGGTACTCAAAGCGCTAAGGTTGCTTTTGCAATTACAGCAGTGTTATCTCTTTTAGCAGGAGTATTAATATGGTAGCTAATGTATCTTCCTTTGGTCGTAACGGTGTTCACGATTTTATTTTAATTCGTGCTAGTGCGATCATTCTTACCCTCTACACATTTTATATTGTTGGTTTCTGTGTGTTTGGCCCAGAATTAACTTACTTATCATGGACTAACTTCTTTGGTGGCATGTTCACTAAAGTCTTTACTCTGCTAGCGCTTTTTTCCATCATCATTCATGCATGGATTGGCTTATGGCAAGTTCTCACTGATTATATCAAACCAGTAATGTTGCGTGCTCTGCTTCAACTTGGTTTAGTCTCAGTGTTATTAGGATATTTCTTCTCTGGTTTAATTATTGTGTGGGGTGTGTAGTGAGCATTGCAGTTAGAGAATTTGATGCCGTGGTGATCGGCGCTGGTGGTGCAGGTATGCGAGCTGCATTACAAATTTCAGAGCAAGGCCTTTCATGTGCTTTGTTATCAAAAGTGTTTCCAACTCGTTCTCATACCGTGTCCGCACAAGGCGGAATTACCGTAGCTCTTGGTAATGCACATGAAGACCATTGGGAACAGCACATGTATGATACGGTTAAAGGTTCTGATTATATCGGTGACCAAGACGCTATCGAATACATGTGTAAAAATGGCCCAGAATCAGTAATTGAATTGGAGAAAATGGGTTTACCTTTTTCTCGTTTTGATGATGGAACTATTTACCAACGCCCATTTGGTGGTCAATCTAAAAACTTTGGTGGTGAGCAAGCAGCACGAACAGCTGCAGCTGCAGACCGAACGGGTCATGCTCTTCTTCATACGTTGTACCAACAGAATATTAAGCATAAAACGACGATTTTTTCAGAGTGGTATGCACTTGATCTAGTTAAAAATGAAGATGGTGCAATTTTAGGTTGTACTGCTCTTTGTATGGAAACTGGGGAAGTATGTTATTTCAAATCTAAAGCAACAATTCTAGCAACGGGTGGTGCGGGTCGTATTTACGCATCAACAACCAATGCACACATCAATACTGGTGATGGTGTTGGTATGGCAATTCGTGCTGGCGTTCCAATGCAAGATATTGAAATGTGGCAATTCCACCCAACGGGTATCGCAGGTGCAGGGGTTCTTGTAACTGAAGGCTGTCGTGGTGAAGGTGGTTACCTACTGAATAAAGATGGTGAACGCTTCATGGAGCGTTATGCTCCAAACGCGAAAGATCTAGCAGGCCGTGACGTTGTTGCTCGTTCAATGATGGTCGAAATCCGTGAAGGCCGTGGTTGTGATGGTCCTTGGGGTCCTCATATTAAGCTTAAATTGGATCATCTAGGTAAAGAAACGCTTGAATCTCGTTTACCTGGTGTGTGTGAGTTGTCTCGTACCTTTGCTCACGTAGATCCAGTAAAAGAACCAATCCCAGTAATTCCAACTTGTCATTACATGATGGGTGGCGTACCAACACAAGTTTCAGGTCAGGCGATTAAACAAGATGACTCTGGTGCAGATGTTGAAATTCAAGGTTTATTTGCTTGTGGTGAAATCGCATCAGTATCTGTTCATGGGGCAAACCGTTTAGGTGGTAACTCATTACTTGATTTAGTCGTGTTTGGGCGTGCAACTGGTCTACACTTAGGTGAAACTTTGAAAAAGCAAGCAGAAGCAAAACCTGCGACTGATGCAGATATTGAAGCTTCACTTGAGCGTTACAATCGCTGGGAAAATAGTACAGGCGGTGAAGATCCAGTTCAAATTCGTAAAGACTTACAGCAATGTATGCAAAATAACTTCTCGGTATTCCGTGAAGGTGATGCAATGGCAAAAGGGCTTGAAGAACTAAAAGTGATTCGTGAACGTCTTAAAAATGCGTATCTTGCAGATAAATCAACAGAGTTTAATACGCAGCGTATTGAGTGTTTAGAATTAGAAAACTTAATGGAAACAGCGTTTGCAACGGCAGTAGCGGCTAACTACCGTACTGAAAGTCGTGGTGCGCATGCTCGTTTCGACTTCCCTGAGCGTGATGATGCAAATTGGTTATGCCACTCAGTATACAACCCTGAGACAGAATCAATGACTAAGCGTGGTGTAAACATGGAACCTATCCATCGTGAAGCATTTCCGCCTAAAGCGCGTACGTATTAAGAGAGGGAAGAAAGATGAAATTAAATTTTTCAATCTACCGTTATAACCCAGATGTAGATAATGCTCCTCATATGAAGGCGTATACGTTAGAAGTAGAAGAAGGCTCAGATATGATGGTGCTTGATGCACTTATCCTACTTAAAGAGCAAGATCCTACTTTATCATTCCGTCGTTCATGCCGTGAAGGTGTGTGTGGTTCTGATGGTTTGAACATGAACGGTAAAAATGGCTTGGCTTGTGTTACGCCATTATCGGATTTGATTGGTAGCGGTGATCTTATTATTCGCCCGTTACCAGGACTTCCTGTTGTTCGTGATCTTATTGTCGATATGGCGCAGTTCTATGAGAACTATGAGAAGGTGAAGCCATTCTTAATTGATGATGGTGCTACCCCTCCCTCAAGAGAGAACTTACAGTCTCCAGAAGAGCGCGAGCATTTAGATGGCTTGTATGAATGTATTATGTGCGCATGTTGTACAACATCATGCCCATCATTCTGGTGGAACCCAGATAAATTCATCGGACCAGCAGGTCTACTTGCAGCATACCGTTGGTTAATTGATAGTCGTGATACAGCGACAAATGAACGTTTGTCTAATTTAGATGATGCTTTCAGTGTTTTTCGTTGCCATGGCATAATGAATTGTGTAAGTGTATGTCCTAAAGGGTTAAACCCAACAAAAGCAATTGGTCATATAAAAACGATGCTTTTGAAAAAAGCGGTATAACTATTATCTCCTCAATTAATACATGACTACTCATATATTAGTTGAGGTTTATAAGCCCGGCAGAAAAGACCGGGATAGACGTGAAACTACTGGATTAAGGGAAAATAATGCAGAATAGCGTGATGAAGGCATGGTTTGAGTCTTCACATTTAGCTGGCGCTAATGCAACGTACGTAGAAGATCTCTACGAACTCTATCTCAGTGACCCGGAAATCGTTAGCGATGAATGGAGAGAAGTTTTTGATACGCTTCCAGTTGAAAGTACTGGTGTATCTGAGCAGGCCCATTCCCCTGTACGAGAATATTTCCGTCGTCTTGCGAAAGAAACAAAGCAAGTTAGTGCTCAAGTTAATGATCCAGATGTAGATGCTAAACAAGTAAGAGTATTGCAGTTAATCAATGCATACCGTTTTCGTGGTCATCAAAATGCAAATTTAGACCCATTAGCGCTACAACAACATGAATATGTTGCTGAATTAGAACCTTCTTTTCATAATTTAAATGACGAAGATTTTGCAGAAACGTTCAATGTAGGTTCTTTTGCTTCAGGGCAAGAGACAATGAAACTCTCAGATCTGTATAAAGCATTACGTGGTACTTACTGTGGTTCAGTAGGTGCTGAGTACATGCATATCACGAATACTGAAGAGAAGCGTTGGATCCAACATCGTTTAGAATCTGTAGCAGGTAATCCAACTTTTACAGATCAAGAGAAACTAACATTTCTTGAAGAATTAACAGCAGCAGAAGGCCTAGAGCGATATTTAGGCGCTAAATTCCCAGGTGCGAAGCGATTCTCATTGGAAGGTGGCGATGCCATGGTTCCAATGGTGAAAGAAATTATTCGTCGTGCTGGTGAAAATGGTGGTCGTGAAGTCGTAATTGGTATGGCTCACCGTGGCCGATTGAACATGCTTATTAATGTTCTAGGTAAAAAACCTCAAGATTTATTTGATGAATTTGCGGGCAAACATGGTGAATCATGGGGAACTGGCGATGTTAAATATCACCAAGGCTTCTCTTCTGATTTTGCAACAGCAGGTGGTAATGTACATTTAGCGTTAGCATTTAACCCCTCTCACCTTGAAATTGTTAACCCTGTGGTTATCGGTTCGGTTCGTGCTCGTCAAGATCGTTTAAACGATACCACTGGTGATAAAGTCATTCCTATTACTATTCATGGTGACTCTGCGATTGCGGGGCAAGGTGTAGTAGCTGAAACATTTAATATGTCTCAGGCTCGCGCATTCCAAGTGGGTGGTACGGTTCGTATTGTTATTAATAACCAAGTTGGTTTTACGACATCGAATCCAAAAGATACACGTTCAACACAATATTGTACTGATATTGCAAAAATGGTTCAGGCTCCAATCTTCCATGTTAATGCTGATGATCCAGAAGCTGTCGCTTTCGTAACTCGTATTGCTTTGGATTACAGAAATGAATTCAAACGTGATGTTGTGATTGATTTAGTTTGTTACCGTCGTCATGGGCACAATGAAGCTGATGAGCCAAATGCAACACAGCCATTGATGTATCAAAAAATTAAAAAACATCCGACACCTCGTAAAATTTACGCAGATACGTTAGTTGAACGTCAAGAGCTTGGATTAGAAACAACAACCCAATTAATTAATGAATACCGTGATGCACTCGATCATGGTGAAGTTGTTGTTAAAGAATGGCGTCCAATGCAGTTGCATAATGTAGATTGGTCACCGTTTATTGGTCATGACTGGAATATGGAGTGGGCAAATGAGTTTGACAAAGAGCGTCTACTTGAGCTTGGTCAACGTGTTTGTCAGTATCCAGAAAGTCATAAATTACACAGCCGTGTGAATAAGATGTGTAACGACCGTGTATCTATGGTCGCTGGTGAAAAAGCAATTGACTGGGGTATGGCAGAAACATTGGCTTATGCAACTCTGGTCGATGAAGGTAAGCGCATTCGTATTACCGGTCAAGATTCTGGGCGTGGTACATTCTTCCATCGTCATGCTGTTCTCCATAACCAATTAGATGCAAGCACTTATGTGCCTTTGGCTAATATTCATGATAAGCAAGGTCCATTCGAAGTGCATGATTCTGTACTATCAGAAGCGGCAGTACTTGCGTTTGAATACGGTTATGCAACGGCTGAGCCTGGTGGTTTAACGATTTGGGAAGCACAATTTGGTGATTTTGCTAACTGTGCTCAAGTTGTTATTGATCAATTTATTTCATCGGGTGAACAAAAGTGGGGCCGTATGTGTGGTCTTACAATGCTGTTACCACATGGCTATGAAGGCCAAGGACCAGAGCATTCATCTGCACGACTTGAGCGCTTCTTACAAATGTGTGCTGAACAAAATATGCAAGTGGTGGTTCCATCGACACCTGCACAGGTTTACCACATGTTACGACGCCAAGTTGTACGTCCAATGCGTCGCCCATTGATTGTAATGTCACCTAAATCATTACTTCGTCATCCATTGTGTACATCGTCATTAGAAGACCTAGCAGAAGGCACTTTTCAATCAGCGATTCCAGAGATTGATAGGCTAGACCCAGCACAAGTAAAACGTGTCGTGTTCTGTTCGGGTAAGGTATATTTTGACCTACTAGAACAGCGTCGTCTGAATGAACAAAATGATGTTGCGATTGTTCGCATTGAACAACTTTACCCATTCCCTAAAGAAGAAGTAGAAGCTGCTATCGCACAATACACGAATGTAGTGGATTATGTTTGGTGTCAAGAAGAGCCTCAAAACCAAGGCGCTTGGTACTCAAGCCAACATAACTTCCGTTCGGCATTACCAAACAATGCAATCTTACATTATGCAGGACGTCCGGCATCTGCCTCTCCGGCAGTTGGCTATATGTCAGTGCACGTGAAACAACAAAAAGCGTTAGTTGAAGACGCTCTGACCCTAAATAAGAACTAGAAAGTATAGGAAAACGGATATGACAATCGAAATTCTGGTTCCAGATTTACCTGAATCTGTAGCAGACGCTACTGTAGCAACATGGCATAAAAAACCTGGTGATGCAGTTGAGCGTGACGAAATACTTGTAGACATTGAAACGGACAAAGTGGTTCTAGAAGTACCAGCGCCTGAAGCTGGTGTACTAGAAGCGATTTTAGAAGAAGATGGTGCAACGGTTCTTTCTAAGCAATTAATTGCACGTCTTAAGCCGGGTGCAGTTGTTGGAGAACCAACAAAAGATGTAACAAATGATACTCAACCTTCTCCTGATAAGCGCCATACTGCTTCTTTATCTGAAGAGAGTAATGATGCTTTAAGCCCTGCAGTTCGTCGTCTTTTAGGTGAGCATGATATTGCTTCATCCGATGTGAAAGGCACTGGTGTTGGTGGCCGTATTACTCGTGAAGATGTTGATGCACACGTTGCAGCATTAAAAGCAGCACCAAAAGCTGAAAAATCAGCGGAAGTGCCAGCAGAAGCGTTAGCACATCGTAGTCAAAAGCGCGTGCCAATGACGCGTCTTCGTAAAACAGTAGCAAGACGTCTGTTAGAAGCAAAAAATAACACAGCAATGCTAACAACGTTTAATGAAGTAAACATGAAGCCAATCATGGAACTTCGTAAGCAGTATCAAGAGCAGTTTGAAAAGCGTCATGGTACACGTTTAGGTTTCATGTCTTTCTATGTGAAAGCGGTAACTGAAGCACTTAAACGCTACCCTGAAGTGAATGCATCAATTGATGGCGATGATATTGTTTATCATAACTATTTTGATATCAGCATGGCGGTATCAACGCCGCGTGGTTTGGTAACTCCAGTACTTAAGGACTGTGATGCACTTGGCTTTGCTGATATTGAAAAAGGGATCAAAGAGCTTGCAATCAAAGGCCGTGATGGAAAATTAGCGGTTGAAGATTTAATCGGTGGTAACTTTACTATTACCAATGGTGGTGTATTTGGTTCGCTTATGTCGACACCAATTATTAACCCACCACAAGCAGCAATTCTAGGTATGCATAAAATCCAAGACCGCCCAATGGCAGTTAATGGAAAGGTAGAAATTCTACCAATGATGTACCTTGCTTTATCTTATGACCACCGTCTAATCGATGGTCGTGAATCAGTAGGTTTCCTAGTAACGATTAAAGAGTTACTTGAAGATCCTGCTCGTTTACTACTAGACGTTTAATCGTAAACTTTTAGTTATAAACAAAGGCTGCCATGCTCACGGCAGCCTCTTATTCAACTTCATTATTGGATAAAAATAGAAAGATGCCTTAGAGCGTCTTAGGACATTAAAAATTCCCATTAAAGGGAATAACATAAAATGGATAGAACATAATGAACTTACATGAATATCAAGCAAAGCAACTGTTTGCTGAATATGGCCTTCCTGTACCTGAAGGTTACGCATGCGATACAGCACAAGAAGCTTTTGAAGCAGCAGGACGAATCAGTACTGCTAAGAAAGTAGTAAAATGTCAAGTACACGCCGGTGGCCGTGGTAAAGCGGGTGGTGTTGAACTGCATGATACGAAAGAAGGCGTTAAAGAGTTCGCTCAAAAGTGGCTAGGTAAAAATCTAGTGACTTTCCAAACTGATGCTAACGGCCAACCAGTAACTAAAGTTTTGGTTGAAGAAGCATCAAATATTGCAAATGAATTATATTTAGGTGCGGTTGTTGACCGTGCTACGCGTCGCATCGTTTTCATGGCATCTACTGAAGGTGGTGTGGATATCGAGAAGATTGCAGAAGAAACGCCAGAGTTAATTCACCAAGCTGCGATTGATCCATTAGTTGGACCTCAAGCTTTCCAAGGTCGTGAATTAGCATTTAAATTGGGTCTTGTTGGTGATCAAATTAAGCAATTTGTTAAGATCTTCTTAGGTCTTGGCAACATGTTTGCTCAGTACGATTTAGCTCTACTGGAAATTAATCCTCTTGTTGTGACAGCAGAAGGTAATCTTCTATGTCTAGATGGTAAAATTAACATTGATTCAAATGCAATGTACCGTCAACCAAAACTGCGTGAAATGCATGATCCATCTCAAGAAGATGAGCGCGAAGCGCATGCTGCACAGTGGGAATTAAACTACGTTGCTCTTGATGGTAGCATTGGTTGTATGGTTAACGGTGCTGGTCTTGCTATGGGCACAATGGACATCGTAAATCTACATGGTGGCCAACCTGCTAATTTCCTTGATGTTGGCGGCGGTGCGACAAAAGAGCGAGTAACTGAAGCGTTCAAAATCATTCTATCAGACAGCAATGTTAAAGCCGTTCTAGTAAACATCTTTGGTGGTATTGTACGTTGTGACCTAATTGCAGATGGCATCATCGGTGCTGTTGAAGAAGTGGGTGTAGAAGTTCCTGTTGTTGTTCGCCTTGAAGGTAACAACGCACCACTTGGTTCACAAAAACTGGCTGAAAGTGGCCTAAATATCATTGCGGCTACTTCATTAACTGAAGCGGCTGAAAAAGTTGTTGCTGCTGCGGAGGGCAAATAATGTCTGTACTAATTAATAAAGATACAAAAGTTATCTGCCAAGGTTTTACTGGTGGTCAAGGTACGTTCCACTCTGAGCAAGCACTTGATTACGGAACAAAAATGGTTGGTGGCGTATCACCAGGCAAAGGCGGTCAAGTTCATCTTGGTCTACCTGTATTTAACACCGTTCGTGATGCTGTTGAAGCAACTGGCGCAACGGCTTCTGTTATTTATGTACCGGCTCCTTTCTGTAAAGACGCAATCCTTGAAGCAATCGATGCGGGCATTAAGCTTATCGTAACGATTACAGAAGGCATTCCAACACTTGATCTTCTTGACGTTAAAGTTCGTTTAGATGCTGAAGGCGTAGTAATGATTGGTCCTAACTGTCCGGGTGTTATCACTCCTGATGAATGTAAGATTGGTATCATGCCTGGTCACATTCATAAGAAAGGTAAAGTTGGTATCGTATCTCGTTCAGGTACGCTGACTTATGAAGCAGTTAAGCAAACAACAGATGAAGGCTTTGGACAATCAACGTGTGTTGGTATCGGTGGTGACCCAATTCCTGGTTCAAACTTCATTGATATCTTAAAACTGTTCCAAGAAGATCCAGAAACAGAAGCAATTGTAATGATTGGTGAGATCGGCGGAACAGCGGAAGAAGAAGCTGCTGAGTTTATTAAGCACAATGTTACAAAACCAGTTGTATCTTACATTGCAGGTGTTACTGCTCCTCCTGGTAAGCGTATGGGCCATGCCGGTGCGATTATTTCTGGTGGTAAAGGTACGGCTGAAGATAAGTTTGCAGCCCTTGAAGCCGCAGGTGTTAAAACAGTAAAAAGCCTTGCTGATATCGGTAAAGCACTTCGTGAAGTGACTGGTTGGTAATAACGACTAAGCTCTAAAGAATAAAATAAAACCCCGAACTCTAACGAGTTTGGGGTTTCTTTTTATTTGTAGTAATACTCATGCTTTGTAATACCATTGCCATTAATTAAATGGTCTATTTATTACGCAGGAAAACCACTTAAGAGCAAGGCAAAAATTCTGATAAGTAGTTATTCTACTTAAATAATTTTTAACGAAGCTATTATGTGATTTAACCAGTAATAATGATTAGAGAATTACTGGAATTGGTATAAACATGATTATTGGGTAGATTTCTTTAGCTGACTTAGCATAAAGATAGCAGCTCCAGAAACAACCACAGAAGGACCTGCTGGAGTATCGTAGTGCCATGACAGGGCTAAACCTGCGATAACTGCAATACAACCAAAAATAGAAGCCAGTAAAACCATTTGTTCAGGTGATCGAGAAAAACGTCTAGCGGTTGCCGCAGGAATGATAAGTAATGACGTAATGATCAATGCCCCAACAAATTTCATCGAAATAGCAATAACTAACCCAACCATTAGCATTAAGACTAAACGCATTAAATCTACATTTACTCCCTCAACTTGAGCTAATTCTTCACTAATCGTTGACGATAATAGTGGTCGCCATACGATGTATATCAAACCTAAAACAATGATAACGCCTGTATAAATATAAATTAAGTCATCATAAGTAACGGCAAGTAAATCACCAAACAAATAAGACATTAAATCGACTCGAACATTATCGAGGAAGCTAACAGCAACTAAGCCTAATGATAGAGAACTATGAGCTAAAATGCCGAGTAAGGTATCAGTTGCTACTAAACGTTGCTTTTGCAGAGTAACTAATAATAATGCAATGGCTACACAGCACACGATTAAAGCAAGATTTAAATTAATATCGAATAAAAAACCAAGTGATAACCCTAATAAAGAAGCATGAGCGAGAGTATCACCGAAATAAGCCATTTTTCGCCAGACAACAAAAGAACCTAGAGGGCCTGCAAGTAGCGCAATACCAAGCCCTGCTAACAGAGATGGAAGTAAGAATTCAATCATGATTATGCCTTTTTATTTTTACTGCAGCATGAGCCATCGCTTGGCTCACCAGATAAATCATGGTCATGGCGATGGTCATGATGATAAAACGCTAATTGTTGATCTCGTTGTTGGCCAAATAAAGCAATGTATTTGGGGTGTTTAGAGATAGATTCAGGCGCACCGGAACAACAAATATGGTGTTGCAAACAAATCACCTCATCGGTTTTTGCCATTACAAGATGCAAGTCATGAGAAACCATAAAAACAGCGCAATTGAAACGATGACGAATTGACTCGATTAGCGCATATAAACTGATTTGACCTTGAACATCGACACCTTGTGCTGGCTCATCAAGTACAAGTAGATCAGGGCGCTGCAATAAGGCTCTTGCTAATAAAACACGTTGAGATTCACCACCAGATAATTTATGCATATTAGAGCGAAGAAGGTGTTCGGCTTCAACCAATTTTAAAGCATCAAGGTGCTCTTGTTGGCTATATTTTCCTGCTAACTTTAAAAAACCTTGAACAGAAAGAGGGAGTGAATCATTCAAATGTAATTTTTGAGGGACATAACCAACTCGAAGCTTCTTGTTTCGTTGAATTAATCCACTTGTTGGTTTTTGTAAGCCCAGAATGGCTTTCACTAATGTGGATTTTCCAGCACCATTTGGGCCAATAAGCGTAATTATCTTATTTGGTTCAATAGTTAAAGAGACATTATCGAGGACATGGCGGTCATCAAAGACAACGCAAACATCTTGTAAAGTGAGTAAAGTAGTCATTATTAAATAAGAGTCGTTTGCAATTAGTAAGTGTTATAATGTAACATTTTAGAAATCCAATCGCCATCACATTTTTTAAGAGAAGAAAATGAATAAAAAAATACAATTAATACTGCTATGTCTTATGACCTTCTGTGGTACATCAGTTCAGGCAATGGCGGTACTATCGTCGGTAAAGCCGATTAATCTTATCGTTCAAGAATTAACTAAAGGTGTATCTGAATCTTCTTATTTAGTTTCAAGTAGCGCATCTCCTCATGATTATGCCTTACGTCCATCTGATGTGAGGAAAATTAAGCAAGCAGATATCGTTGTTTGGTATGGTGATGACTTAGAACCATTTTTAAGTAAAATCATAGCGGATAAAAAAAATGTAATCACTATTAGTGAGTTTTCAAGTGTTGAGTTTTATCATTTTGATGAGCATGGAGAGGACGAACATGCCCACGAAGGAGATCATCACCATAGTACTGACCCTCATTTTTGGTTAGGTCCGAAGGAAGCCCTAGGTGTCGCAAAAGAGATAACCGTACAGTTGACTAAAAATGATCCATTGAATAAAGATAAATATGAGTCTAACCTTAACAACTTTGAAAATAAGTTAGCACAGGCAGTGGAGACTATTTCAAAACAATTAAAACCAGTGCAGCATAAAGGCTATTTTGTTTTTCATGATGCATATGGTTATTTTGAACGTTATTTTGAAATGAATAACTTGGGGCACTTTACGGTGAGTCCGGACAGAAAACCGGGTGCAAAATCTTTGATCAAAATTAAAAAATCACTACTTGAGCGGAAAGCGGTATGTGTATTCTCTGAACCTCAATTTGAACCAGCAATCGTAACAACGATTACTAGAGGAACAGATGTAAATAAAGGTGAATTAGATCCTTTAGCAATACATCAAGCTAATGAACAAGGTGCTTATTTTGATTTTTTATTAACCATAAGTAATGAGCTAACACGTTGTTTAAATCAATGAAATATAAAGATGTAGTAGTAAAACGAATTAATACTCTTTCAAAAAGTCACAAATTTGCTTTAGTCTCTTTATCCCTATTTACTTGTGTTATTTTAATCTGGGAACCGACTCATAGCTTTGATGCTGTTTCAACCACAGACTCAAGAAGTGAGATTAAGTTATCGAGTGAAAATCTACAAACTTTAGCAGATCAAAATAGTGAACCAGTAGAAACAATTTTTGAACCTGATGATCCTGACTTTAATGCGCCTAAAGATGAACTTGATAAACAGATTGATGTTCAAGATATTCGTCATTCACATACAGTCGCTTCTGGCGAAACTTTAGGAGAGATCTTTAATCAGTATGCCTTACCAATGTCTGATATGTATGCATTGCTAGGAATAAATAAATCAGCAGCAAATATACGTGTTGGTGCTGATTTAGAATGGCAACAAAATGAAGCTGGAAAGCTGATTGAATTGAAAATCCATCGTAATATTAAAGATACTGACGTTTATACGTGGAGTGATGATAGATATACCTTTACTCAGCAAGAAGAAAAAGGGGAAATTAAACCTGTATTTCTGACAGGAAGAGTAACGAGTAATTTCTATAATTCAGCTCGTTCAGCAGGGTTAACACCGGGGCAAATCCAGACATTAGCAAAACAATTACAGTGGAAATTTGACTTTGGCAAGGAAGCACGTAAAGGGGATAAATTTGCAGTAGAGATCGATAAAGAGTTTATTGACGGTAAAGCGATATCTTCAGGTGAAGTAAAAGCCGTTTTATATAAAAATGGTAATAGGGATATAACCCTACTTAAGCATACTGATGGTCACTATTATGATATTCAAGGAAGAAGCTTAAATAGAGCATTTGATCGTTATCCGACTCATAAGCGATTTAGGATCAGTTCATCTTTTAATCCTTATCGTAAACATCCAGTAACAGGCAGAACTTCCCCACATAATGGAACCGATTTTGCTGCTCCAGTAGGAACATCAGTTTACGCAACGGGTGATGGCGTTGTGGTTCGAGCGCTACATCATCCATTAGCTGGCAACTATGTAGTGATTAAGCATGGTCGTGAATATGTAACTCGTTATCTACATCTGAGTAAAATTTTGGTCAAAAAAGGACAGAAAATTTCAATGGGAGATAAGATTGCTTTAAGTGGAAATACTGGTCGTTCAACAGGCCCGCACCTTCATTATGAATTGATAAAAAATGGTCGAGCTGTAAATGCAATGAAAGTTCCTTTGCCGCAAGCATCACCGATCAAAACGTCTGAGCGCTCTCATTTTAAGCAACAAGCTAAACTAACCATTGATGCTCTACGTGAGCAGGTGTAAATAGTAATATATAATAGCCTTTTTTATTTTGACAAATAGAAAGGGCTTTTTTAGTTTTATCATTCATGTTAAATCAACTTTAGTAAATATGACTTGATTGCTATATTGAACGACTTTTTCTATTATATTCTCCCTTTTCCTTCTTCTATCATAAGGCAAGTAGATGTTTTTATTAAGAATGCTTATTTTGAGTATTTCTCTCTTGTTTTCTACTTACTCTTTTTCTCTTTCTGATAATACAATCTTTTACCCAATGTCTATTCATACAGATGGCCAATATATCACGGCTCAACAACTATTTTTACGTGATGATGGTGCCTTATGGATGTATGACGTTTACGGGCAAGTACATTTATTTGATGGGCAGAATATTTTTACTTTAGGTGAACGAAGTAATAAAGAATCCCCCAGAAGAGTCGTTTTTGTAGATAATAAATTTTGGTTTATTAAGAATAACAAACTTAAATCGTGGTCTGAAAGCACAGGTTTTAATATTGTATTAGATTTACCAGAAATCGATGATTTACAAGTATTAAACCAACAAGACGGCACCTTGTGGGGCTATAACGATAATCATTTTTTTATTTATGATACTAAAAAAATGACGTTTATAACTTCAAATATCAATGAAGCAAATACGGGAGCAATCCTTGATGAAATTACAATTACGGGTGCTGTTTATGCCAAAGAGCGATGGATAGTATCAACGTCAGAAGGCATCTTTGAATTTGATCCAATAAGTAAAACCTATGCGCCTTTATATCTAGGGTACTATATTGATGCTATTTTTTACTCAAAGAAAACTAACCAAATAATTCTAGGTACTCATGACAGTATTTGGCTAGCTAAAATTCAAAATAATGAGATAGATATACAGCATAAAATCATAAGTGATTTATTACTCTCTTTTACAGAAACAGACCGTTTTTTTTGGTTTGGAACAGCCAGTGGATTATACAAATGGAATACGCTTAGTCATCAACTTGATCGATTTGAATCTGTTGTAAGAGATGATTATTCTTTAGAAGGGGATAAGATCTATGCTCTATTATCCGATAACAATAATGGAGTTTGGATAGCAACTGATAACGGTGTAAGTTATTACTCAGATAGTACCCGCTTGTTTACACGAATAAGGCATAAAGAAGCAAATGGAAACTTAAATGTAGACAAGGTAAACGCAGTATTACAGAGTTCAAATGACTCATCGTGGTTTGGTGCGCCTGAAGGTTTATTTTTAATTCCAATGTCTAATAAAAAAAAATCGATAAAAAAAATACTTCCTTATTATGTCAATGATCTTTCCTATGATGAAGAATTTATTTGGGTAGGAACAACGACAGGAATTTATCAAGTTGAAAGTGACTCTTTTGTAGTACGTACCCCTGAGGAGCTTAAAGGGTTAGAAGGCGAGAACATAGAGCACTTGTTAATGGATTCTACAGGTATTCTTTGGTTTTCGAGTAAAGAGGGCTTATTCCATTATAATACGAATACAAACAGATTAATGACTTTGGGGTATTCGTGGGCATTAGAGAAGAAATACTCAACCACGATAACGCATATTTATGAAAATAAAAATGGTCAAATATCAATAGGAACAAATACTGGATTATACCGCTATGCTAATGGAGCTTTAACTTTTGATTATGCCTATATTCGTACTGGTAGTGTTCTAGACATGGTAGATACAGAATATGGTAACTCTTGGATTGTCAGTAATTATGGATTACAAATAAGTAATTCAAAAGGAGAGAGATCGGACGTCATGTTATCAGCTAACTATATAACGCCTCATTGCGTGTTATCTAGCAACAATGGTGTTTGGCTTTCATCAAGTAAAGGGCTTTCTTTATATACTCATTCAGGAAGATTAACGAAGCATTTTGGAAGTCAGAGAGGTTTAATAAATAATGAATTATTACCGGATTTATGCTCAATATCTTCTAATGGAACAATGATGTTTGTTAGTAAAGATGGGATTTTTTTTGTAAATGAACAAGATCTTGTAGAGTATCAAATACCTAAACCGCGTGCTGTTTTAGGGCAGGTCAGAATTGATCACAAGGCCGTTAGTTATGGAGGAAAGCAAGATCTTGAAAGCTTAGTTCCTTATGGTTCGAGTATTTCGTTTCTATTTGGGATACTTCCTGAGTTTCAAAATACATCATTATCATATCAATTATTAGGTTCTAGTGATGAGTCATGGCAAGACTTTGATGGTAGCCTACTTATATTTGATTCTTTAAAATCAGGAAAATATGTTTTAAGAATTAACCCACGTAATGATGGACAACGAACGAGTTATGTTACGGAGTTTTCATTTCATGTTGAGATCCCTTGGTTCTTTGCTCCGTGGTTTATATTTACGTTATTTTGTATTGGGCTATTAAGTATTATTGGCATTTATTCTTGGCGCTCAAAAGAAATTAAAAAAAGTAATGAGAATCTAAGAAAGAGTGTAGATATAAAAACGAAGCAGTTAAGCCATCAAGGTAAGGCTCTAATCTCAAGTAACCGTCAATTACAGAAACTCTTAACAGTAAGGCAGCATGTTATCTCGGAGATGGCAGAGCAAGCACTTCAACCAATTAAAGATATTCAAAATGACTTACATAAAAAAGGCTCATTAACTAACTTAGCTCTAGCAAACCAATGTGAATATAGCTTGAAATTATTACGCCAACTGAGTCATATAGAGCCTTTAATGATGCTTCAACAAAGCAAACGTATGAATCAATTATTATCTCCTTTATTAAGAGCTGCAATTAAAGGTTGGGAAGAAGAATACCATTTTAAAGGCGTTAATCTTTGCTTAGATGACCATTCTGTAGGTTGTTCTATTTTTGTCCAGCCGATCTTGATTGATGCGATATTTAATAATGTATTATTTAATTTATTAAAAAGAAGTGACCTTGGAGAGCAGGTTACGATCTGCATTGAAAATAATGAACAACGAATAAGTATCCGTTTTCTTAGTCAGGGTTCTTGCATTACAGCAGAAGAGCTTGAAGAATTAAAAAGAGTTGATCTATCTAGAATAATTGAAGTAATAAATCAAGCGCTTGGGTTATCTTCCGTTAAACAGTTAACTGTGCAAAATGGAGGACACTTTGAAATTACAAAAAATATTATTGGTGCAAATGAACTCCTACTTTCATGGCCTATTGCTATTGATTCCTTTAGTAGTGAGTTATCAGGTGTAAAGCTAGAGAATAAAGATACAGACGATCTTCAACGCCATCAAGACTGGTTAATTCGTGTTTATGAAATAGTGGAAGAGAACTACCGTAGCCCTAAGTTTGGCACGAGTGCCGCAGCAAAAGCATTGTTTGTTTCAGAACGAAATCTTCAAAGAAGGTTTAAGCAATTAACTCAGCGATCGTTTATGGAATATTTAATTGAAGTTAAATTAGAAAAAGCGTGTGAGTTATTAATTTCTGGTTGCAAGGTTGCAGATGCGGCATTTGAATCAGGATTTAATGATCCTTCTTATTTCAGTAAGCGATTTAAGCGTCACTATGGATTATCTCCAACTCAATTTGTCAGTGAGAATGAAGAGAGTTAAATGATTTGTATCAATTCGTTCTACTATTTATCTACTTATTTTTCTGATCAAGTCGATTATGGCTATTATATTGGTAATTGATAGTAAGTTGAGGGGAAGTAAGAAAAAAAGATCGTGACGTAGTCGGGGGGACTACGCCACGGGTACCAAAGGCACCTTCGCTTGCTGCCGAAGTAATAAGATTTCTCTTATTACCTCTATTAGAATAAAAGTTTAAGAGGTCTCCCTCTCGATGAAATAACTATACATTCCCTTTCTTTTTTTACATATCAAAATAACGACAATTAATAGGTACAAAAGCGACAAAGGTTAAATTTTAACAATAAGTTATTGTTTTTGTTTGATTTATTACTATCTGTCGCTTTTGTTTTATCGGATTTATATTTTGACGTTATTTGCATTCCCACTTAATTAACGTAATTGACGTAATCGTGGAGGCAAAGTCTCATAACCATATTTCCGTTGTGAAATATCTATTTATAGGATTTTTGTCAATTTACTGACAAAAATTGATTTAGCGCAAGATAAATGTAAGCGTAAGTTATAGAATGAAACGAAATAATAATGATTCTCACTATCGTGGAGCTTGAGATGAAACTAACGCAATTAGACAGTGGAAAAAAAGCCGTAGTAACAGATATGTCTTTATTACCAACAGACACAAGAAAGAAGTTAATGGTAATGGGAATGCTACCGCATACGGAAATCTCTATTTTGCGTAAAGCTCCAATGGGTGACCCATTACAAATTAGCGTAAGAGGTACTTCTCTGGCTATTCGTAAAAATCTAGCAGAACAAATTACAGTTAAGGAATTATAGAATGCAGTATCAAGTATTAACTGTAGGTAACCCAAACAGCGGTAAAACAACTTTATTTAATGGTCTAACCGGTGCTAAGCAGCAAGTTGGTAACTGGGCTGGTGTAACAGTCGAAAAGAAAACAGGTAAATATACGTGTTCTGGTGATGAGTTTTTATTAACGGATTTACCTGGCATTTATGCACTAGACAGTGGTAATGATGTAAATAGCCTTGATGAAACGATCGCTTCGAGAGCGGTTCTAACACATGACGCTGACGTGATTATTAATGTGGTGGATGCCTCTTGTTTAGAACGTAGTTTATACATGACATTACAGCTGCGAGAATTGGGTCGCCCAATGATCGTTGTGCTGAATAAAATGGATGTATTAAAGCGTCAACGACAAGTTCTTGATATTAAAGGTTTAGAGAAAAAACTAGGTTGTCCAGTACTTGCACTTTCTGCAAACAATAATGGCCAAGTTCATAAGTTTAAAGAAAAACTTCATAAATCTATTGCCCAAGGCATAAAAATGGCTCCGCTTGAGCTGACATACGGAGAGCAAGTTGAGGCGGCAATAGAAGAAGCGGCACCATTATTTACAAGTGATTATGCATCAAGTCGTTCACTGGCTATTCGTGCATTAGAAAATGACGCATTAGTATTGAATGCATTAGAAGCAGAAAAAAGAAATGCAGTGGTTAATATCGCTAATGTATTAACTACGCAAGTCGAAGCTGATTTTCATATTGCGGATTGTCGATACACATTTTTACATCAATTATGTCAGCAATTACGTCGCCAAGAAGGTGGTTTAAGCCACAGTGTTAGTGAGAAAATTGACCGTGTAATTTTGAATAAATGGGTCGGTATTCCTTTCTTTTTCTTTGTCATGTACCTGATGTTTATGTTCTCTATTAACATTGGTAGTGCATTTATTGATTTCTTTGATATTGGTGTTGGTGCATTACTGGTTGATGGTAGCCATTATTTATTAGATGGTCATTTGCCTGTTTGGTTAGTTACACTTATCGCTGATGGTGTTGGTGGTGGTATTCAAACCGTTGCGACATTTATTCCAGTGATCGGTTGTTTATACTTATTCCTATCTTTACTTGAAAGCTCTGGCTACATGGCTCGTGCCGCTTTTGTGCTTGATAAAGTAATGCAGAAGATTGGTTTGCCAGGTAAAGCGTTTGTTCCTTTGGTTCTAGGTTTTGGTTGTAACGTTCCTGCTATTATGGCGACTCGTACGTTAGAGCAAGAGCGTGAACGTAAACTGGCGGCATCAATGGCTCCATTTATGTCATGTGGTGCACGTCTTCCTGTTTATGCTCTATTTGCTGCGGCTTTCTTTCCAGAAAATGGTCAGAACGTAGTCTTTGGTTTGTACTTCCTTGGTATTTTAGCTGCGGTATTTACAGGCTTATTGCTAAAACACACTATTTATCCGGGTCGTAGTGATACGTTTATCATGGAAATTCCAGATTATGAATTTCCAACAATGCGTAACATCATGATTAAAACATGGCAAAAACTGAAACGCTTTGTTCTTGGTGCTGGTAAAACGATTGTTGTTGTTGTAACTATTTTAAGCTTCTTTAACTCATTGGGTATGGATGGTTCATTTGGTAACGAAGACAGTGAAAACTCTGTGTTATCAAAAGCAGCTCAAATTGTAACCCCAGTATTAGCACCAATTGGTATTCAAGAAGATAACTGGCCAGCAACGGTTGGTATAATTACCGGTATTTTTGCTAAAGAAGCGGTAGTCGGTACATTAAACAGTTTATATTCAGATCCTGCAGATGACGGTGCTGAGTTTGATTTAATGGCAAGTCTTGAAGAAGCGGTGATGTCTATTCCTGACAACCTATCTGGCCTAAGTTATTCAGATCCTCTAGGTGTTGAAGTGGGTGACTTAACAGACTCTAATGCTGTTGCTGAAGATCAGGGTGTGGCTGATTCAATCTTTGGTAATCTACAATCTCACTTTGTGACAAGCGCAAGTGCGATGGCTTACTTAATCTTTATTCTGCTTTACACTCCATGTGTGGCTGCAATGGGTGCATATATGCGAGAGTTTGGTCGTCAGTACTCTTACTTCATTGCTGGTTGGACGATGTTATTAGCGTACGTATCATCAACGCTGTACTACCAAATTGCGAATTTTTCTAATGCACCAATGACAAGTAGCATGTGGATTGCAATTTCGCTAATCGCAATGGCAGTGACTTATCTTGCCTTGAAGCACAAAAGCAAAGAAGTAGAGCAACAAGAGGCAGCCTTAGTATGATTTTAACAGAGCTTAAACAGTACATTGATGAACAAGGTCGAGTTGAACGTATTACTTTAGCTAAGAAGTTCAGTATGAGTGAAGATGGTGTCGATGCAATGCTTGAGCTCTGGGTGAAGAAAGGGAAGTTAACTCGTGAATTGATAGGGTGTGATAAAACTCAGTGCTGCCAAGAAGCAGAGCGTGTTTGGTATCGTCCGGTGTATAAAGATGAGTTAATGACCACTTACATACGATAGTCGCTTAACTTAGATTAAAGTGATAAATAAAAGCGAGAGCCAATTGGTTCTCGTTTTTTTTGTTTCTAAAACCTAGTCCCTGTTTTAAGCACAAAAAAAGACACGCAATTTACATCGCGTGTCTTTCTACTTTCGTTAACTAAACTCTATTGCTAGAGAATTAAATTAGTTAATTACTTTCTCTGCTTCTTCAGCTTGAGATGCTTGGATAGCCGTTAGAGCTACAGTGTAAACGATATCGTCTACTAGAGCGCCACGAGACAAGTCATTTACAGGCTTGCGCATACCTTGAAGCATTGGACCGATAGATACTAGGTCAGCAGAACGTTGAACGGCTTTGTATGTTGTGTTACCAGTATTTAGGTCTGGGAATACAAATACAGTCGCTTTACCCGCAACAGGAGAGTTAGGTGCTTTAGAAGCAGCTACGTTTTCCATGATTGCAGCATCGTACTGAAGAGGACCATCGATCATTAGATCAGGACGTTTTGCTTGAGCAAGTTTTGTTGCTTCACGTACTTTATCAACGTCTGCGCCTTTACCAGATTCACCAGTAGAGTAAGAGATCATTGCAACGCGAGGGTCGATACCAAATGCCGCTGCAGAGTCAGCAGATTGGATAGCGATTTCAGCAAGTTGCTCAGCTGTTGGATCAGGGTTGATTGCACAGTCACCGTATACAAGAACTTGATCAGGCAGAAGCATGAAGAAGATTGAAGATACGATAGAAGCATCAGGTGCTGTTTTGATGATTTGGAATGGAGGAACGATAGTGTTTGCTGTGGTATGAACCGCACCAGACACAAGACCGTCAACTTCACCCGCTTCAAGCATCATAGTACCAAGGAATACTGAATCTTGTAGTTTCTCACGAGCTACAACTTCAGTCATGCCTTTCGCGCCACGTAACTCAACTAAACGAGCAACGTAGTTTTCACGTACAGCAGCAGAATCGATGATCTCAACGCCAGCGCCAAGTTCAACACCTTGTTGTGCTGCAACACGACGGATTTCTTCAGGGTTACCAAGAAGAACACAAGTCGCGATACCACGTTCAGCACAGATAGCCGCAGCTTTAACTGTACGAGGCTCATCACCTTCAGGAAGAACGATGCGTTTAGCCGCTTTACGAGCAAATTCAGTTAACTGGTAACGGAATGCTGGTGGGCTTAGACGACGGATACCTTCAGTACCTTCAGATAGTGAATCAATCCAAGGACCATCAATGTGGCTAGCAACGTGTTCGTTAACAAACTCAATACGCTCTTTATCATCTGCAGGAACTTCAAGGCTGAAGCTTTGTAGATTTAGAGAAGTCTGCCAAGTGTTACCTTGAGCCGTGAAGATTGGAAGACCAGCATCTAGTGCAGGCTTACAAAGATCAGCGATTGATTTAGGGATCTCGTAACCACCAGTTAGTAAGATTGCACCGATTTCAACGCCGTTCATTGCAGCAAGACATGCAGCAACAATAACGTCAGGACGGTCAGCAGAAGTTACTAATAGAGAACCTGGTTTGAAGTGCTCAATCATGTGCGGTAAAGAACGTGCACAGAAAGTGATGCTCTTAATACGACGAGTCGAGATTTCACCTTCGTTGATGATTTCAGCATTAAGGTGCTTAGCCATATCGATAGCACGCGTAGCGATTAGATCGATTTTCCAAGGCACACAACCAAGAACACGAATAGGGCTAGAGTTGAAGATTTGCATTACTTCAAGATTAGTCTTAGTCGTTGCATCTGCATCATCAAAGATTTCAGATAGGTCAGGGCGCGTACGGCCCGCTTCATCAACAGGTGCATTTAGCTTGTTGATGATAACGCCAGCGATTTGTTTGTTCTTAGTGCCGCCGAAGTTAGAACATGCTACTTCGATACGCTCTTTAAGTTGAGAAGGATTATCTGTACCAGGAGTAGCTACAAACACAATCTCAGCGCCCAGAGTTTTTGCAATTTCACCATTTAATTGGTTAGCAAATGGGTGCTTACGAGTAGGAACAAGACCTTCAATAAGCGTCACATCAGTACCTTCACTGATAGACTTATAACGAGCAACGATTTCTTCTAAAAGAACATCAGTTTGATCGTTACGTAGAAGCTGTTCAGCACGAGAAACCGTTGTTGGTTCTGCTGCTTTAATATCACTGCTGCTAGTCACAATTGAAGTAGTTAGATCAGGTTGATCACCACCGTGACGAGGTTGAGAGATAGGTTTGTAAAAAGAAACGCTTACGCCTTTACGTTCCATAGAACGTAAAACACCCAAACTTGCGCTAGTTAGACCAACACCAGCACTGATTGGAACAAGCATAATAGTACGAGACATGGAAGATTCCTCTACACTATTGGGGCAAGAGACTTTATTGAAAAAATAAAGCCATAGAAAGAAAAAAGGCTAACCTAATGGCTAGCCTTTTAGGAGATATATTATAGACCAGTTAATTTAGCTGTGTCTTCTGCGATTACTAGCTCTTCGTTAGTAGAGATAACCATTGCAGGAATGCGGCTGTTTGCTGTAGTGATAGTACCTTCACCACCGAAACGTGCTTTAAGGTTAGCTTCGCCATCAACTTCGATACCGAAGATACCTAGACGGTTAAGAACCATTTCACGGATTGGAGCAGAGTTTTCACCGATGCCGCCAGTGAAAGTGATTGCGTCTAGACGACCTTCTAGAGTTGCTGTGTAACCTGCAACGTATTTAGCTAGACGGTGACAGAATACATCCATCGCACGAGTTGCTTCTTCTTTCTCACCGTAGTTGTCTTCAACGAAACGACAGTCAGAAGTCACTTGAGTTAGACCTTGTAGGCCAGACTCTTTAGTTAGCATGTTGTTGATTTGCTCAACAGAGTAACCTAGTGCGTCATGTAGGTGGAAAACGATCGCAGGATCGATATCACCACAACGAGTACCCATTACTAGACCTTCAAGAGGAGTAAGACCCATAGAAGTATCTACAGATTCGCCGTTCTTGATAGCACATACAGATGCGCCGTTACCTAGGTGACAGTTGATGATGTTAACTTCTTCAACTGGCTTGTTTAGTAGACCAGCTACTTCACGAGTGATGAACAGGTGAGAAGTACCGTGCATGCCGTAGCGACGGATGCCGTGATCTGTGTATAGGTTGTACGGTAGAGCGTATAGGTAAGACTCTGCAGGCATTGTTTGGTGGAAAG
This sequence comes from Aliivibrio wodanis, assembly GCA_000953695.1. GTDB lineage: Bacteria > Pseudomonadota > Gammaproteobacteria > Enterobacterales > Vibrionaceae > Aliivibrio > Aliivibrio wodanis. The sequence goes on from LN554846.1 coordinate 953,995, forward strand.
CAGTGTCAAATACAGCAACGTTTTGAAGCTCAGGGAAGTTTGCTTTAGCAGCTTCGATACCGATGATGTGAGCAGGGTTATGAAGAGGTGCAAAAGTTGCAGCGTCTTGAATGCCTTTAAGTACTTCATCAGTGATAAGTGCTGATGCAGTGAATTGCTCACCACCGTGTACGATACGGTGACCGATAGCGCCTAGGTTAGCTTTAAGCTCTGGCTTAGAAGCAAGAATAGTTTCTACCATAAATGATAGAGCTTCTACGTGTGCAGCACCTGCACCTAGTTGAGCTTCGTGCTTGCCATCAAGTTTCCACTTCATACGAGCTTCAGGAAGACCAAGACACTCAGCAAGACCAGTTAAGTGCTCTGCACCAGATTCTGCGTCAACAACCGCAAATTTAAGAGAAGAACTACCGCAGTTTAAAACTAAAACCAGCTTAGACATGTATAAATACCTATTTATTCATCAGTAATAAAGTTATATCGTAGTGACATAACAATGACAAATGCAGTTAATTTAAAAATTATTACCACATTTGCATAAAAAAGTTGGCTATCCTTAGAAAGAGCATTACAGCAGTCCTTGCCGATTTATCCTTTTTTAGCTTATAGTAGAACTACAGCAAAAAATAAATCAGCGCATAGGATAACGATTGTGCGCTAAGATAACAAAAATATTTTAAGATAATATTAATTCTAATCAAGTTTATTCTCTGTTTTTTTGAATAATTAAACTTTTGTTTAGAAATTAAGGGGGCAATATGAGTGAAAACGGTTTTCTATTCCGATTTCGAGACGGCCAGACTTACATGGATGTTTGGCCTGAGCGAAAAGAGTTAGCTCCAATGTTCCCAGAGCAACGAGTGATTAAAGCCACTAAGTTTGCAGTTAAGGTAATGCCAGCCGTTGCTGTTATCAGTGTGCTGACTCAAATGGCTTTCAATAATACAGCAGGCTTGCCGCAAGCGATTATTATTGCTCTATTCGCGCTAAGTATGCCACTACAAGGATTTTGGTGGTTAGGTAATCGAGCAAATACAGTATTACCACCAGCATTAGCAAGTTGGTATCGCGAGTTATACCAGAAAATTATTGAATCAGGGGCTGCTTTAGAGCCAATGAAGAGCCAACCTCGATACAAAGAGTTAGCGAACATTTTGAATAAAGCGTTTAAGCAGTTGGATAAATCTGCATTAGAACGTTGGTTTTAATAATTTGTAACACAAAGTCGACATAATAAAAAAGGAGCTAAAATTAGCTCCTTTTTTGATCTTCGCTTATCACTACTCTGAATAAATAAGTACTCAGAGTAGTAAAATAGGAATTACATACGCTCTAGCGTTTCAATACCTAATAGGTCTAGACCTTGTTTGATTGTTTTAGCGGTTAGTGCAGCTAGTTTCAGGCGGCTTTGCTTAACAGCTTCGTCTTCATTGTTAAGAATTGGGCACGCTTCGTAGAAACTAGAGAATTGACCAGCAAGTTCAAATAGGTAAGCACACATTAAGTGAGGTTGACCTTCACTTGCTACTGCTTGAACTGCTTCTTCAAATTGCATTAACTTAGAAACAAGTGCTTTTTCTTTCTCGTCAGTGATCTTAACTTCACCAGTTAACTCATCCATAGACAAGCCAGCCTTGCTGAAGATAGAAGCAACACGAGTGTAAGCATATTGCATGTAAGGCGCTGTGTTGCCCTCAAATGCAAGCATGTTGTCCCAATCGAAGATGTAATCTGTCGTGCGGTGCTTAGAAAGATCAGAGTACTTAACCGCTGCCATTGCAACCGTAGTGGCAATCTTCGCTTTTTCTTCAGCAGATAGGTCTTTGTTTTTCTCTTCGATTAGTGCTGTTGCACGTTGCTCTGCTTCATCAAGAAGATCAGCAAGACGAACCGTACCACCAGCACGAGTTTTAAATGGACGACCATCTTTACCTAGCATCATACCAAACGCGTGGTGCTCTAAAGATACGCTTTCAGGAACATAGCCCGCTTTACGAACAATAGTCCACGCTTGCATTAGATGCTGGTGTTGACGTGAATCGATGAAGTAAAGAACACGATCAGCATTCAGTTCTTCGAAACGGTATTTAGCACAAGCGATGTCAGTAGTTGTGTAAAGGAAACCACCATCACGTTTTTGAACGATAACGCCCATAGGCTCGCCATCTTTGTTCTTATATTCGTCAAGGTAAACCACTTGAGCACCATCACTCTCAACCGCTAGACCTTGTTTTTGAAGATCAGCAACGATTGGAGCAAGCATGCTGTTGTACATGCTTTCGCCCATTACGTTATCACGAGTCAGTGACACGTTTAGACGATCATAGTTGCGTTGGTTTTGAACCATAGTAACGTCAACAAGCTTCTTCCACATCTCTGCGCAGAACTCATCACCGCCTTGAAGTTTAACAACGTAACCACGTGCAGTTACTGCAAACTCTTCGTCTTCGTCATACAGTTTTTTAGATTCACGGTAGAAACCTTCAAGATCAGACAGTTCCATAGAAACTTCGCCTTTCTCTTTTTGGATGCGCTCAAGGTTTGCGATAAGCATACCAAATTGAGTACCCCAGTCACCGATGTGGTTAGCACGAGTCACGTTGTGACCTAAAAACTCAAGAGTACGAACAACAGCATCACCGATGATAGTTGAACGTAAGTGACCAACGTGCATCTCTTTTGCAACGTTTGGCGCAGAGTAATCGGCAACGATGTTTTGTTGTTTTTCTTTAGCAACACCTAAGCGCTCGTCAGCTAATGCTGCTTCAGCTTGTTTTGCTAGAAATTCTTCAGACAAGAAAATATTGATAAAGCCAGGGCCTGCAATTTCAGTTTTGCTAGCGATGCCATCAAGATCTAAAACATCCAGTACTTTCTGAGCAAATTCTCGTGGGTTAGTACCTAGTCGTTTAGCTACGCCCATTACGCCGTTAGCTTGGTAGTCACCAAATTGAGCTTTTGCAGATTGACGAACTGCGGCAGGGCTGCCTGCTGGTGCGCCGGCTGCTTCTAAGGCTTGAGATACTTTGTCGTTAATAAGTGATTGAATATTCAAAGAGTTATCCTTCATATCGCTGTTAAACAGGAATGCTGTTGCATGGAAAGCAAAATAGTCGCTAATAATAGCAATAAAACAGGGGATATTTAATAGTTTCTGCTATTTTTTCTTAAGACGCTAAACATCAAGTAAAGAGGTTGATACAATTCGGTTTCTCTTTTTTACCGTTAGGTTGCCTTCATGTCATCGTTATTATTAAAACAACAACAATTAGAGCCTCAGCAGTTAATTAATGCGTTACCTGTGTTTATGGATAGAATTCAAAGCTTACTTGATGTGTTGGGATTAGATCTTACTGATTATCAAGCGGATCATATTGCATTACGAATTAATGATCGCGGTGTCGCTGAAGCCGCTCATCAAGCGTGGTTACAACAAGCTGAAGAATGGTCAAATAATGAGATTAATGGCCGCCCAATTATTGCTTTAGGCTTTCATCAACCTATCGAGATGAGTGGTTGGTCTATTGAATGTTTAGAGTTGCCATATCCTGGTGAAAAAAGTTATCCGCAGCAAGGTTGGGAACATGTAGAGTGGGTCATCCCATGCGATGTTAATTCTCAAGAAGCGTTTCTGGAATATGTATTTAAAACGTTTCCAATGTTAGAAGAGAAGTGGGAGAGCTTGGCGTCTTTAGGCGTTAAAGTAAAACAGAGTTGTCCATCGGGTGATGCAGAGCGAATTGCAAATTATACCGTTGCTTTTAAATATCAAGGGGTATGTATTAAATTGCACCCACATAGCTTAAAAGCGGTTATCGAGAGTGAGCAGGCATAAGGCTTGATATCTCAATAATATAAAAGGCATCCAATGTAGAATTTGGATGCCTTTTTTAGGTATTTATCTATATGAAGATTTACTTCGTTAATGGTTTACATAATTCAGCAATTACTCTTAAGCGTCGTTCAGGCTCTGCCACAAAAGGATTCTCTTCATCCCACGCATAACCTGCCAAAATAGCACTGATCATTTGTTTGATTTTAGGGTTTGAATCCTCATGGAAGATAACATCTTGGAATGAGCCTTCGTACCAGCCTTCTACATAGCAGCGGAACGTATTTACGCCCTTCATTAGTTTATCTGAGTAATCAACCTGCCAATTAACCTCTTCTTGGTTAAATTGTTTAATCAACGACTCAGCAGCCAACTCTGCCGATTTCATCGCAATGGTTACACCAGAAGAAAATACAGGGTCAAGAAATTCACCAGCATTACCTAAAAGTGCAAAGTTACGATCAAACAGCTTGGTGACATTGGCTGAATAGCCCATGATCTCACCACATGGACTTGGGTACTCGGCATTGACAAGTAATTGCTTGAGGTTTTTATCCTCAGTTGCCAACTGCTTTAATGCCTCGAGATTATCACTAGGGTAATCTGCAAAAAACTCAGGCTCGCCAACCACACCAAAAGAACAGGTTCCATTGCTGAATGGGATTAGCCAGTACCACACTTGCGTGTTGATTGGATGGACAGAAATAAGGATTTTATCTCTGTCATAACCTTCACTAATGATATTATCAGTAAGGTGAGTGAAAATGGCTTTTCGTGGTGGTAAACAAGAAGGTTCTTCTAGGTTTAACAATCTTGGTAATACACGACCGAATCCACTCGCGTCCAAGATAAAATCTGCTTCAACTTGATAAGGGTTGCCTTGAGTATCTAACACAGAAAGGAGCGGTTTAGGTTGAGAAACATCAACATCAGTAATTTCATGTTGGTAACGAATTTCTACCCCTTGCTCTTGAGCGCTGTCAGCAAGCACTTTATCAAAGTTGCCACGCTGAACTTGGTAAGTTGTCCCTGCACCTTCTGAAAACTTATTAGTAAAATCAAATGAAGTGAACGTACCATCAAAATGAAAAGCAGCGCCATTTTTATACTGAAAACACGCCTTTTCTACTGCCTCAAGCATTCCTGCTTTTTTAATTGATTCCATACAGGCAGGAAGCAAACTCTCACCAATTGAAAAGCGAGGAAAGGTCGATTTCTCCAAGATTATGCAATCAATATTGTGTTTTTTTAATAACGCAGCTGCAATCGAACCCGACGGACCGGCACCAATAATAGCAACCTGAGTTGATTCTACGTTGATTGATTGTTTTGATAGCACAGGTGGCTCCTATTTAGCTCTAAGCTCAAGTAGCGTATGACCTAAACCAATATTATTAGTTTGTTCAGCAACCGCAAAGCCAGCTTCTTCAATAATTTCTAAGAAATCGCTGCAACGATAGAAACGGCTGTTACCGTTAGCTAAACACGTGAAGTACAATGATGTTGCATTTAGGCTGTATGACGCGGCATCGTATTTTTGCTCATCCCAAAATAGCTCAAGAATATAAACTTTTGCATCAGCAGACATTGCAGCACGAACACGCTTTAGAATGCTTAAGATTTCCATAGGGGAGAAGCAATCTAAAAATTGGCTCATCCACCATACATCAGCACCTTGAGGTAAAGGCAGTGTTTTATCTAGCATGTTGGTTGGGTGACCATTAATACGATCAGCAAAGCCTTGTTGCTCTGCATTTATTAGTGCCATTTCGATCTGTTGTGGCAAATCAATAATAGTGACATTCACATCTTGATCGTAGTTACAGCATTGCAGCGCCCATTTACCAGTGTTACCACCAATATCAAAAAGACGCTTAGGTTTTTTGCTTAATACTTTTTCTAATAAAATAGGGAATGAACGGTCAGAATAGAAATGATCAAACTTAAACCAGCTCTCTTTTGCTTTTTCTGGCAATCGAGATAAACCTTCATAGATAGTTGGCCAATCACCCAGTTCTTTCAAACCTGCAGGTGTGCCTTCTTGAATTGCTTCTGTTAGATGCATCATTGCGGCGTAACAAACATCAGCAGTGAAATCTAAATTCGCATTAGTCATTCCATCGTGTAATAAAAAGTGCCCAAGATTAGCAAGTACGTAATTTGGTTCGTCCCATGTCACAATATGTGCACTAAGAGCCATATCAAGAAGAACTTTAACTCCATATTCAGAAACGCCAGTCTCTTGAGATAATTGAACGGCATCTAAGCCTTGAGTATTTGTTTTATCTAGCGCAGTAAGAATACCAAGATCTCTAAGAGTACGAACAGTTTGAAAAACGATAGGGGCAAAAGAGAGTTTTTGAGCTTCTGTTTTTGCTTCTAGTGCATTAAAAGGGTCATTTTTATATTGAGTCACGAAATTAACCATATTATTAGAAGATGAAAATGATCATATCAGTGGTTGCGAGTGAAACTTTGTTTAAAAGCAAGAAACCACTGATATTTAACAATAATGTTTAATTAATCAACAATGTTGGCTACGCGATTATTCTTAAACTCGACTCTGAACGTATTAAATCTATTTTTCCAATATAGCCATTCATCGCTATTTAAATCAGGTGTTTTATGTTCAGGAGGGAAACCAATTGCATATTTTATCCCTTCTTTAGTCATGCCTTTTTTAGCAATACCGTCTTTAATTCCTTGTTGATCTATCGCACTCAGTTTTTTTACTTTTGAAGTATTACATTCAGTTCCAAAATAATTACTTAAATATTTTGCAAAGTCTGGTGATGAGCGGTGTTTATCAAAGCTGTATTGCTTTTCCGTTTTATCAACTGTAAATGTTAATCGTTTATTTGTAGCATTAACAATATTCACTTGAGTACATAAAGGAATCAAACCTGCTTGTTGATAGTTAACAGAATAAAGTTTTGCTCGCTGTTCATCAGGATGAAGATTTACCAGAGTATAAACAGGTTTGTTGGTTTGAAATAAATCTTCGCCAGATTGTTTATCTGTCAGTGTCATAACACTTGCACAGCCAGATAAAAGAAGTAAGCCAGTAGTTAGCATTAATGGTTTTTTAAATAGCATCGTTAGTCCTTAAATTATCTTTTTTTATATATTTTTACCGTATGCGTTATTGTTTTTTGTATTTGCGCCAAGTCCCTGAATTCATATATCCTATACGAGTAGGGTAACAAATTGTAATATTTTTACGACTAGATGGATATCATGGCATACGCAAATTTTAATATTATCGATTGGCACGCAATTTCGGCTGGAATAGATACCAAAGCGGCTTGGCAACAGTGGCAAGAAGCTAATTTCACTTGGCCTGAGGGCGAGAAAGCCCCCGTCGATAAAATTCCCGCGATGGCTCGAAGAAGAATGAGCTCATTAAGTAAACTCGCAGTTCAAACCGCGCTTACCTTAGTTCAAGAACAAGATATTGATTATTTAATCTTTGCCAGTCGTCATGGTGAGTTAACCAGGACGTGTGCTTTATTAGAAGATATTTTAAAAGGCGAAGATGCCTCTCCAATGGCGTTCTCTCAGTCAGTACATAACACCGCCGCAGGGTTATTTACTATTACCGCTAAAAAAGCGATTTCAGTGACTTCAATTGCTGCGGGAGAAAATACATTTCATTCAGCATTAATAGAAGCGGCTGCATATTTGAGTGATAACTCGAATGATAAAGTACTTCTAGTAGACTTTGATGAACCACTTCCTTCACATTATCAAGAATTCGAACAACAAGAATATCAAGGTTATGCATTCGGGCTTATATTGAATGCAGGTAGTGAATACTCTCTACAATGGAACAATAAACCTGCAAATAAACATAATGAGATGCCTCATGGGTTGCAATGTATTTCTAAGTTAGTAGGATCGCACTCTCAATGGATGATCGAAAGTTCATTAACGCAATGGACATGGACGCATAAATAACTAATGACTTTGATTTTACGTATTGATAAATGTTGGCGAATCGTAGCTACTGGACTCTGTTTTTCTTTATTTGGGGTTGGTGCGCTTTGCTTAACGTTTATTATTTTTCCACTATTAACATTTACGGCGAAAAATACCAAACAACGTGAAGTTAGAGTACAAGCGATAATACAAAGAAGCTTTCTTCTCTTCTGTAAAACAATGCATTATAGCCGTGCAATAAGGTACCAATTTGATGGTGCAGAGCTATTACAAGGAGATAAGAATTGCTTGATTGTCGCTAATCACCCAAGCTTGATTGATTATGTTTTGATTGCTTCACAATTGAAACAGTGTGATTGCATTGTTAAAGCGGCGTTATGGCATAATCCCTTTATTCGAGGGATTGTGAGAGCCGCAGGTTATATTCCAAATAGAGAGCCTGAAGCATTTTTAGAAGAGTGCTCAGAGAAATTAAATTCTGGAAATGTATTATTGGTTTTTCCAGAAGGAACACGAACGACACCAGGTATTATCTCTAAGCTTCAACGTGGAGCTGCTCAAATTGCAGTACGTAGTGAAAGTGATTTACGTATTGTGCATGTGACAGTGACACCCAGTTTTTTAACCAAAGAAGCGAAGTGGTATCAAGTACCAGATGTCCGTCCTTTTTTTCATGTTGAAGTGAAAGAAAAGGTCGCCATCTCCTCTTTTATTGAAGGCGCTGATTCATCATCTTCAGCGGCTCGAAACGTGAATCGATTTTTAGATACAGCTTTGTATCCTCAAAATGAATTTAATACATCAAAAGAAAATAAGTAGGTCATTGATGCAAGCATTACACAACGAAATTAAACTATTAATTATAGAAGCGCTTAATTTAGAAGATATCTCAGTAGATGATATTGAAACTGATGCGCCGCTGTTCGGTGATGGCTTAGGCTTAGACTCTATTGATGCTCTAGAGCTAGGATTAGCAATTAAGAAGAAGTACAACCTAGTCTTGGATGCTGATGATACTCAAACTCGTGAACATTTTGCATCAGTAGTAAACTTAGCTGCATACATTACTGCAAATCAAGCGTAAGAGAGTAAAGCATGACAGATGTAAATAGAGAGCAAGTATTAGAGCAAGTAACTGCTGCATTAGTTGAGTTATTTGAAGTTGATGAAGCGGATATTACGCCAGAAGCTCAACTGTATACAGACCTTGATTTAGACAGTATTGATGCGGTTGATTTGGTTGTTCACTTACAAAAAGTGACAGGCAAAAAAATCAAGCCAGAAGAGTTTAAAGAAGTTCGCACCGTTGATGACGTAGTTAACTCTGTAGCAGCGCTGCTAAAATAATGCGTTGGCTGACGGTATTGTCAGCCATTGCACTGCTTGCTTACCCGCTAGCGGTTTACTACGGTCTCCACTTTGGTGGTATTACGACCGTAGCAGGCGTGCTAGCGGTGTTGTTTTTGGTGCGAATGGTTGGTGGAAAACAAGTTCCAATAAAAGAGCTTAAATACATTGCAATGATCAGTGGCGGAGCCGGGATTATTCTTGCTGGCTTAGGCTGGTTATTTCGTTCTGAAGGCTGGTTTACGTTTTACCCTGTGATCGTTAACATAGTGATGTTTACTGTCTTTTTTTGGACGTTATTTCAACCTCAAAGCATGATTGAACGCTTTGCTCGCCTTCAAGAACCTGATCTGCCGCCGAGTGGCGTAGTCTACACTAGAACCGTAACCAAAGTGTGGTGTGTGTTTTTTATCATTAATGGTTCTATTTCACTCTCTACCTGTTTTTTAGAGATGAAAGTATGGATGTTGTATAACGGTTTTATTAGCTATTTATTGATAGGGACTTTATTTGTCACTGAATGGTTAGTGCGTCAATGGATAAAGAGAAAAGAAGTATGAGCTACACAGCACTTTCCCATCTTACCAATCAAGAAAGCCTAGCTCATAACGTGTGTTTTGATGAGCAGCACACTTATGTAAGTTATGAGCAGTTTCAGCATGACGTGCAACGAGTATGTGGTTATTTATCTCATCAACCAGAAAAAAAATGGGCATTATGTTTTGATGATAGTTATCAATTTTCCGTCTCTTTTCTTGCTTTAGCTCATGCTGGCAAACACATTATTTTACCAGGTAATCATCAGCCTGCTGCGTTGACTGAATTATCTGAACATTTTGATGCCTTGTTGCATGATGACATAATTCAAGTAATGCCATGCGAACATCATTGCCATTATCAAACTATCACCGATAATGTCATGAGCGTATTATCCCCGTTAGTGTTAAATGATATTCGCCTTACTTTATTTACTTCAGGTTCTACTGATACCCCAAAACCAATCGAAAAAACGTTGCAGTTACTGAGTAACGAAATCCAGCAATTGGAGCAGTTATGGGGTGACAAGCTAGACGCGACTGAAATTTACAGCACCGTTTCTCATCAACATATTTATGGGTTGTTATTTCGAGTATTATGGCCATTGTGTGCTGGGCGCGCGTTCTGTCGAACAAATTTCATTTACCCTGAACAAATTTTATCTCATCAACCTGAGCATAAAAAAACACTCATTTGTAGCCCTGCATTATTAAAGCGCCTTGCCGATCATGAAGGTCACAATCCCTATCAAATGGTTTTTTCTTCAGGTGGTCCTCTTGCTATTGAGGGGGCAGAGCAGAGTGAAATTAAACTCTCTTTACGTCCATTTGAAGTCTACGGAAGCACCGAAACGGGTGGTGTTGGATATCGCCAACAAATAGAACCAGCCTCACTTTGGACCTTCTTCCCATCTCACCAAGCTCGCTTAAATATTGAGCATTGTCTCGAATTGTTATCTCCCTTTATTGATGAGTCATTATGGTATCCGACCAGTGATTACTGTGATTTGTTGGATAATGGACAATTCATGCTAAAAGGGCGAGTCGATAGAGTTATCAAAATTGAAGAAAAACGCCTTTCACTCACTGAAGTTGAAAAGCGTTTGATGCAACTAGAGTGGATCGATGAAGCGGCTGTGATCCCAATGGAAGAAGCGAAACGTACCGTGTTGGGTGCGGTTATTGTTCTTTCAGATGCAGGGAACAAATCAATACAACAAGGCTCTAAAGGTAAGTTTTGGTTAAAGTTACGCTCTGAATTAAGAGAGTGGTTAGAACCTGTTGGTATTCCACGTCGCTTTAGGGCGGTTAAAGAAATTCCATTGAATAGCCAAGGTAAGCGTCAAATGCACGACTTACAGCAGCTATTTAATGATGTTAATGATTAAAAGAAGCACTCATGACAAAACGTAAACCGACAATTATTTCTACGCAAACACAGGCTCAAGATGATAATCAGCCAAGTGTTGTTATTACGATGCGTGTGGATGATGACATTTTGGACTTTACTGGGCATTTTCCTGGCCATCCATTATTACCAGGAGTTACTCAGGTAGATTGGGCTATTTATTATGGCCAGATATACCTACAAGCGAATTCTGTTTTCCAGGGTATGGAAGTTTTAAAATTTCAGGAACCAATCTTACCTAATGCAGAAGTTGAATTAGAGCTTCGCTGGGTAAAAGATAAAGAAAAGCTATATTTTTCTTTTAGTTCTAAACAAGGCGAGAGTATGAGTAAACACTCCTCTGGCCGAATTTTATTAGGACAATAATATGACAACCTTTCGTCCTTGTTTTCTCATTCCTTGTTATAACCACGGTAAAACCGTTCCAGCTGTGGTGAAATCATTACTCAGCTTTGGTTATCCAATGCTAATTGTTGATGATGGCAGCAATAGAGAAACAAAACAGATATTAGCGGATGTAGTAGCAAGTAATGATGGAATAACCTTAATTACGCTAGCTGAAAATCAAGGCAAGGGCGGAGCTGTAATTGCAGGGATAGAGGCGGCGTATCAACAAAGTTTCAGCCATGCGATTCAAATTGATGCTGATGGTCAGCATGATTTAGAAGCTTTACCTAAACTGATCAAAGAGTCAGAAACTCATCCTACCGCATTGATTTCAGGCCAACCTGTTTATGATGAGAGTGTACCTAAGTCTCGTTTATATGGCCGCTATGTGACTCATGTTTGGGTTTGGATTGAGACGCTTTCATTTGCGATTAAAGACAGTATGTGTGGTTTTCGCTCTTACCCAATCGGACCAACGATAGGTGTTTTAGAGCGTGTTGTTATTGGCCGTCGAATGGATTTTGATACTGAAATCATGGTTCGCATGTATTGGAATGAGACGGATGTCCGTTTTGTTAATACTCGTGTTATTTATCCTGAAGATGGCATTTCTCATTTTGATGCTTTGTGGGATAACGTAAAAATCAGTTGGATGCATACCAAGCTTGCTTTGGGTATGTTGCCACGTATTCCTTCGTTACTGCGTCGTAAGCCAGTTCAAGACGATCATTGGTCTTCACACGCAGAGCGCGGTACGATTTTGGGGATTCAATTTCTTCTTTGGATTTACTCAACGTTTGGCCGTGGTGTGTTTTCGGTATTGCTAAAACCCGTTATGGCGTATTACTACTTACGTGGTGGCCCTGTAAAACAAGCATCTGATGATTTTATTCAACAAGTAAATGCTTATGCACGAGTAAAAAATATTACGTTGCCTGAAAAATTATCTCCATATCGTCACCTAGTTTCATTTGGTGAAACCATGTTAGATAAATTGGCAGCATGGCGTGGCGATTTTTCTGAGAAGAATTTAGTTGTGCATGGCACTGAGCATTATGAAGCGTTATCCAAACGAGAAAAAGGCATTGTAATGCTAGGTTCTCATTTGGGTAATTTAGAGTTATGTCGTGCTCTGAGTCGTCGACATAAAGATCTTAAAATTAATGCTTTGGTGTTTACTGAGCACGCAGAGCGTTTTAATGCAGTAATGAAAGCGGTTAATCCTCAATCTGAAGTTAATGTGATTCAAGTCAGTAAAATGGGCCCTGATACCGCTATTTTATTACAACAAAAAATAGATGCAGGTGAGTGGATTGTTATTGTGGGTGACCGCACTTCCGTTACTAAAGAAGATCGTGTTATTTGGGCGGACTTCTTAGGTAAACCAGCACCGTTTCCACAGGGGCCATTTATGTTGGCGTCTATTTTAAAGCAACCGGTTTATTTGATGTTTGGATTACGTGACGATACACAAAAAGATCCACGTTTTGATGTGTATTTTGAACCGTTTTCAGAACAAATTATTTTACCTCGTGGACAGCGAGAAGAGGCTTTGCAAGAAGTCGTACAAAATTATGCCCAACGCTTGGAGCATTTCACATTAAAGGCACCATCACAGTGGTATAACTTTTTTAATTTTTGGCAGTTAACTGGAAAGAAAGATGACAACTAATTCAATTACATTTGGTAAGGGACGTCTGACGATTGAAGACGTTGTTGAGATTGCAAATGGTGCAGATGCACAATTAAATAACGCTGACGAATTCACTGCTAAAATTGATCGTGGTGTTGAGTTCCTTGAGCGACTTCTAAAAGAAGAAGGCGTTATCTATGGCGTAACAACGGGTTATGGTGATTCTTGTACGGTTGCGATCCCTATGGATTTAGTGGATGAACTGCCATTACATTTAACTCGTTTTCATGGCTGTGGTTTAGGCGAAAACCTAGATGAACAACAATCTCGTGCGGTATTAGCCACTCGTTTGTGTTCTTTATCTCAAGGTGTCTCAGGCGTCACTCACGATTTGTTAAATCAAATTGTTACCCTAATTAATCACGGAATTTCACCGCGTATTCCTCAAGAAGGCTCAGTGGGCGCAAGTGGCGATTTAACCCCACTTTCTTACCTTGCTGCAGCATTAATAGGTGAACGTGAAGTTATCTATAAAGGTGAAATTCGCGCAACTGCCGATGTGTTTAAAGAGCTAAACATCACACCGATTAAGCTAAAACCAAAAGAAGGTTTAGCATTAATGAACGGTACATCAGTAATGACGGCATTGGCGTGTTTAGCGTATAAACGTGCAGAATACTTAGCGCAAATGGCAACGAAGATCACCGCAATGGTATCTGTTGGCATGCAGGGTAACGACTTCCATTTTGATGAAGCTTTATTTGCTGTAAAACCGCATCCAGGCCAACAACAAATTGCATCATGGTTACGTTCTGATTTACACAATGAAACGCCACCAAGAAACAGTGATCGCCTGCAAGATCGTTACTCTCTACGTTGTGCACCACACGTGATTGGTGTTCTTCAAGATAGCCTACCGTTCTTACGTCAAATGATTGAGAACGAACTGAACAGCGCTAACGATAACCCAATTATTGATGGTGATAATGAGCGTGTTCTTCATGGCGGTCATTTCTACGGTGGTCACATTGCGATGGCGATGGACATGCTAAAAACAGCGGTTGCTAACATTGCTGATCTACTGGATCGTCAAATGGCACAGTTAATGGATTACAAGTTTAATAACGGCTTACCATTCAACCTGACTGGCGCAACTGGCGCTCGCAAACCAATTAACCATGGTTTTAAAGCGGTACAAATTGGTATCTCAGCATGGACGGCAGAAGCGCTAAAAGGCACGATGCCAGCAAGTGTATTCTCGCGTTCAACAGAGTGTCATAACCAAGATAAAGTAAGCATGGGAACTATTGCTTCACGTGATTGTTTACGTGTACTTCAACTGACAGAGCAAGTTACCTCTGCTTCTCTACTAGCGGCGACTCAAGCGTTAGTACTACGTGAGAGACAAGGCGAGTTAAGTGATGACGAGCTAAGTGTTGAGCTGAAAACCATGCGTGATGCTGTGTTGTCAGAGTTTGCATTTGTAGATGAAGATCGTCCGTTAGAGCAAGACTTACGTAACTTCATTGATAAAATCCAACAACAACATTGGACACTATACTAATGTCAAACTCTGTAGTTAATGCTGAAGGGAATACTCACGTATTAAGTGCAGAAGTGTTGATCACCACCGCCTTTCAGGATGCAGATCCTATGGGCGTGGTGTATCACGGTAATTATTTTCGTTTCTTCGAAAAAGCACGCCATGAAATGCTTGAGAAGATAGGGTATAGCTACCGAGATATGATGGCGTCAGGCTATGTTTGGCCCATCATTGACACTCGTGTGAAATATGTAAAATCCATTCCTTATGATCACACCATTCGCGTGGTAGCAACATTAACCGAATGGGAAAATCGTATGCGTGTAGATTACGTCATTTATGATGCCGACTCAGGCGTTAGAATGACAAAAGCTCATACGATGCAAGTCGCTGTTTCAATTGAAACTGAAGAGATGTGTTTTGTATCACCTCGTATATTTACGGATAAAGTAGAGGCTTACCAACATGGTTAATCGTCAACATCGCTGTGCATTATGGATTGCTTCGATCTTTTTATTATTTAGCGTGAATAGCTTTGCTTTTGGCATTAGTGATTTACAACAGCAATTAGCGCAATCGACACTGGTTCGTGGTGAGTTTCAGCAAGTTCGAACCATGCAGATGTTTAATCAGCCTTTATCGACATCAGGCACTTTTTTGTTGGATCATGAAAAAGGGCTGTTGTGGCAACAAACCAAGCCATTCCCAATTAATCTAACATTAACTCAGAACAAACTTCGCCAGTCTATTAATGGTGACGCTCAAGTAATGAATGATTCTGAGAACCCGATGGCTTTCTATTTTACGCGTCTATTTTTGTCTCTGTTTAAAGGCGATACCGATGCGATAAAGGAAAATTTCACATTACAACTCTCAGGCGAGAAAGACGTTTGGACATTGCTACTTATACCAAAAACATCGCCAATCGATAGTGTATTTAAATCGATTAAAATTGAAGGCGGACAGTATCTGAACCGAGTCGTATTAAGCGAAGTTCGTGGTGATGTTACTGAAATGGTATTTACTCAACAATCCACTCAGCCAAACACCTTAACTGAAAAAGAGTTAGCTGCATTTGCCTTCTAACGGTATTAAATAGATGATAATGAAACCGCGTTTGCTGGCGTTAATTTGGTCATCGGTATTGCTGATAATCTTGGGTGTGTTTGGCTATCCAGCCAGCACCAAGGGCGCATTACCGATTGAAACTAATATTCTAGCGCTGCTGCCAGATAATCAACAAGATCCGGTCGCTCAACAAGCCTTTGATAATATTGCCAACACCATGAGTGATAAAGTGGTGTTTGTCGTACATCAAACGCAGGGCCAAGATAAAACACTGATTACAGCGGTTGATAATTTTAGCCAAGCCTTAACTGAATTGCCTATGT
The DNA here is from genome assembly GCA_000953695.1 of Aliivibrio wodanis. Classification (GTDB taxonomy): domain Bacteria; phylum Pseudomonadota; class Gammaproteobacteria; order Enterobacterales; family Vibrionaceae; genus Aliivibrio; species Aliivibrio wodanis. The sequence continues at coordinate 970,011 of LN554846.1, forward strand.
TTGATTCAGTGACGGCAACGGTGAGTGAAAATCAGCAGCAAGCGTGGGGTCAATACTACTTTCCTGCACGAGCGCAATTGCTAAGTGAGAAACAGAAACAGCAGTTAACCGATAAACCAGAGCAGCAAATACAGCAAGTGTTGCATGCGCTATACAATCCTTTTTCTGGTGTCACTGGCGCTGAGTTAGAAAGTGATCCCTTTTTACTGTTTCGAGATTATTTATCTGGCTTGGTTCAAAGCTCAGGTAATATCCAAATTGAGAATGGCTACTTAACAGCCATGGTGGATCAACAGAAATACATCGTGATCACCGCCGATCTTGCCGGATCATCCTATCAGCTCTCTTTACAGCAGCAATTACCTGATTTACTGACAGTAGAGCAGAAGATAGAAACCCAGTTTGACGTTGATATTCAACATACTGGCGTTATCTTTTATGCCGCTCATGGAACAGAGAGTGCAAAAGGCGAGATCAGTACTATAGGTCTGGGCTCATTAATTGGTATTTTTGTACTGGTTTTGGTGGTCTATCGCAGTACGCTGCCATTAGCGTTAGCCCTGTTATCTATAACCACAGGCTTATTCTGTGCCTATGTATTAACCATTAGCTTATTTGGTTCTATTCATTTATTTAGTTTGGTATTTGGCGCAAGTTTAATCGGCGTCTCGATTGATTATGCGTTTCACTTCTTAACCGATCGTTTAAATGCAGGAGCTAAGTGGAACTCTGTCGAAGGCATTAAACAGCTGTTACCTGCAATCACACTGGGCTTAATTACCAGTTTAATTGGCTACCTTGGCATGTTGATTGCGCCATTCCCTGGTTTACAGCAATTATCCCTCTTTTCTGCGATTGGCTTAACCGCCGCTTATTTTACCGTTGTCTGTTGGTATCCTGTATTAGCCAGTAAGCCGAATAAACACCATGTTATCCCTGCTCAACGAGCGCTAAGTCAATGGCTATTGGTATGGCAACAACCGCTGATACGCTTAGTACTGCCATTCAGCCTTTTAATCGCTTCAGTATTTGGAGTAACACAGGCGAAATACGATGATGATATTCGCCAACTTCAAGCGCTACCTCAAGTATTACAACAGCAAGAAAGAGAGATAAAAGCCATCACGGGTGTGGGTGGTTCTCAACAATTATTGTTGGTCAGAGCAAAGACAGAAGAAGCGTTATTACAAAAATTAGAGCGAGTATCAGATAAGCTTGAGCAGAGTGGTGACTTTGGTGGGTTCCAATCCATTAGCCGTTATGTGCCATCACAAAAAACACAGCAAGAGAACTATCAACTCGTTACTGATTTATATGAACAGCAAGCAGATGCTTATCAAGAAGTGATACAGCAAAAGCAACCATTAGCAGCATTACAACCGTATCAAGCTCTAACGATTGAAGGGTTTTTAGCATCACCAATATCAGAAACCGTAGGCTTTTTGTGGCTTGGGCATATTGATGATGTATTTGCTTCGGTGATCACCTTTAATCAAGAGGTAGACAGTGCAACATTGAGTGAGTTTGCTAAAAATAACGACGCGACCTATCTCAATAAAGCCGAAGAGATTTCTACCTTATTTGCTCAATACCGCCAACGAATTACCGAACTGTTATTAATGGCCTATGGAGTAATATTTTTACTGCTATTGCCTCGCTATAAAGTCAAACAAGCCTTTTTAATTGTACTGCCTCCGTTTATCGCAGGTTGTGCAGGCCTTGCGGTGACAGTATTAACGGGTGTGCCATTAAACCTGTTTAATCTATTAGCGTTAATGCTGATTTTAGGAATAGGGATAGATTACACCCTCTTTTTTGCTGAGCAGAACAAGCAAGCAGATAATTCTCATAAAGAAAGTACCTTATTGGCGATTTCCTTATCGGCACTAACGACCATTCTTTCTTTTGGATTATTGGCATTAAGTGAAACCCAAGCGATCCACAGTTTTGGTATCACCGTATTAACAGGTATCATTGTCGCTTGGTTACTTGCACCACTCAGTCAATTAACACCCTCTCATACTCACAGTCAAAGGGATAAATAATGAAGAGTAAGCCGTTAACACTCCGTTATTTTAGTGTCTTTATTTTGTCGTTTATCCTTATGGGATGTGCATCAAAACCGATCAAACAGCCTAATCAAGTTGAGGTGGCTCAAGGAACCTTTGTTACGCTACCTCAGCCAGAGCAATATGGCAGTGATTTATCGTTGAGCCAGCTGATCTCGGTTGAGTTTCAAGGTTCTAAACAACAACTTCCAGTGCAATTACAGTTAACGGGCAATGATCTCGTTCTTGCTGGTTTTGCTTCATGGGGCTCTCGTCTATTGAGTTTAGATTATGACGGTCTAACCTTAGATACCTATGTGATGGCAGGGCTTGCGGATACGCTTCCGCCTCCAGAGCAAGTGTTGTTTAATGTGATGATTACCTTGTGGCCGCTGGATGCGTGGCAGTCATCATTAGATAGTATCAATTGGCAGTTAAGTGAAAATGGAAACCATCGCATACTGCGTGATGAGTCGGGTAATATTATCCTTGATGCTCGTTATGATTCAATCCAAGACAAGCTGAGTGGTGATATCACGCTAAGCAGCCCTCATTTGGGCTATATTATTACCATAAAAACGTTTTCACATTCGCAAGAAGCACAAACTCAAAAGAATAATGGATAAATAAAATGAGCGAATTTCCTGTATATATTCATGCCTGTGGTTCGCATTCCGCATTAGGCAAAGAGACAGCTGATATCCATCAGACTCTTCAAGGCACCAAAGCGCCATCAATGAGAGCAGAAGATGGTTGGCTAAATGATGGAAAATCGACCGTTGTTGGAAAAGCGGAAGGTGAACTGCCTACCGTTCCATCACGCTTAGCCGCACTTGATACTCGAAATAATCAATTAGTGCTCTCAGCATTACAGCAAATCGAAAATCAAATTCAGCAAGCAAAAGAAAAGTACGGCGCTGATCGTATTGCGGTGGTAGTAGGAACAAGTACTTCTGGGATCTCTGATGGTGAAGTCGCACTTAGCGCAAAGCTAAATTCTGGTGAGTTTTCTGATGGTTATCATTACCATAAGCAAGAGTTGGGTAATCCTGCAGAATTTATCGCAAAGTATTTAGAACTTACAGGCCCAACGTATGCAATTTCAACGGCGTGTTCTTCTAGTGGCCGTGTCTTTTTATCAGCAAAGCGATTATTAAAATCAGGCTTTGTGGATGCAGTTATCGTTGGTGGCACAGATACGTTATGTAAGTTAACGCTAAACGGTTTTAATAGCCTTGAAGCGTTATCAAATACGCCTTGTTTGCCATTTAGCCCGAATAGAAAAGGGATTAACATCGGTGAAGCAAGTGCGTATATGCTACTGAGTGCAGAGCAAAAAGACTCCGATGATCCCATTGCTCTATTAGGTGCTGGAGATAGCTCAGATGCACATCATATCTCAGCCCCTCATCCAGAAGGAAAAGGCGCGATAGAAGCGATGGAAAAAGCCTTAAAAGATGCAGGACTTAATGCTACGGACATTGGTTATATTAATGCTCACGGTACAGCGACACCATTGAACGATGCAATGGAATCGAAAGCTGCGCATGCTGTTTTTGGTTCTCAAACGCCAATCAGTTCAACCAAGCCATTAACTGGGCATACGCTAGGGGCGGCTGGTATTATTGAGGCTTCAATTTGTTGGCATATACTTAAATTCAATTTAGCATTACCTGCGCAAATCAACGATGGTGAGATTGATCCTGAATTAGCCGAGATTAACTTAGTTCAAAGCCAGAGTTTAGAAAAGAAAGCGATCATCAGTAACTCATTTGCTTTTGGTGGCAACAATATTAGTTTAATTTTTGGGTATCATTCATGAGCCATATTCCAGATTTAATCGACCTTTTGCCTCATGATATGCCATTAGCTTTAGTTGATGAGTTGATTGATGTACAAGAGTTGTCCATTCATTGCAGAGTGACCATTAGCGATCAGAATATTTTCTTTAACCATGAAACAAAAACCATTCCTGCATGGGTTGGTATTGAGTTCATGGCACAAAGTGTTGCAGGGTGGTCTGGTTACCACGCATGGAAAAAAGGCAATAAGTCACCGATAGGCTTTTTGCTTGGCAGCCGAAAATACAAAGCAGAGTGCAGTGAATTTCAACAAGGCGACACACTCGACATTTTTGCAGAGCAAGTACTTGAGAATAATGGCATGGCAGTATTCAGTTGCTATATTGAATCAAATGGTCAGCAAGTGGCTTCGAGCCAGCTTAATGTATTTGTACCAACAGAAGAAAAATTAGAAGAGCTTCTCGCTCCTAAGCAAGATAAGCAGTAGAGGGAACCATGACAAGACAAGTATTAGTGACCGGAGCCAGTAAAGGTATTGGTCGCGCTATCTCAGAGCAGCTAGCAAAAGATGGGTTTTATGTAGTTGTTCACTATATGAGTGATCAAGCAGGCGCAGAACAAACATTAGCGACGATTGAAGAAAATGGCGGTTCAGGCCGTTTAATTCAATTTGATATTAGTAATCGCGCCCAGTGTAAAGAGAGATTAGAAAACGATATTGAAACTCATGGTGCGTATTATGGCGTTGTGAGTAATGCCGGTATTACTCGTGATACCGCATTCCCAGCAATGACAGAAGAAGAGTGGGATGGGGTTATTCATACCAACTTAGACAGCTTCTACAATGTGCTTCATCCTTGCGTAATGCCAATGGTTCAAAAACGTAAAGGTGGCCGTATTGTGACACTAGCGTCAGTCTCGGGCATTGTTGGCAACCGTGGTCAAACCAACTACAGTGCCGCTAAAGCGGGTGTGATTGGGGCGACTAAATCGTTAGCGTTAGAATTAGCCAAACGAAAAATCACCGTAAACTGTGTGGCTCCAGGTTTGATTGATACCGGTATGGTTGATGAGCATGTAAAAGAACATGCCTTGCCACAAGTACCATTGCGCCGTATGGGTGATCCAGAAGAAGTCGCAGGTCTTGTCAGCTACCTTATGTCAGATGTTGCAGGTTATGTGACTCGCCAAGTTATTTCTATTAATGGTGGTTTAGTATGAGTCGTCGCGTAGTAATTACAGGTATGTCTGGTGTTACAGCTTTAGGCAGTGATTGGAACACAGTAGGCGAAAACCTTCGTAAGTGTGAAAATGCCACTCAATATATGCCAAGCTTTGAGGTTTATGATGGCTTAAATACAAAGCTTGCTGCACCGATTGATGACTTTACGTTACCAAAGCATTACACCCGTAAGAAGATCCGTTCAATGGGCCGAGTGTCACTACTATCTACTGTTGCTTCTGAACAGGCACTAGAGCAGAGTGGTTTGATTGGTAATGACGTTTTAACCAATGGACAAACGGGTATTGCTTTTGGTTCATCGACAGGTTCAACAGACGCTGTTGGTGCATTCGGTGTCATGCTGAGTGAGAAAAGTACCAAAGCGATTACAGCAACAACTTACGTAAAAATGATGCCTCACACAGCAGCAGTAAACGTGGGTTTATTCTTTGGTTTACGTGGTCGCGTTATCCCAACAAGCAGTGCGTGTACGTCAGGTAGCCAAGCGATTGGTTATGCGTATGAAGCCATTAAACACGGTTACCAAACCGCAATGGTTGCTGGTGGTGCTGAAGAGTTATGCCCAACAGAATCTGCGGTATTTGATACTCTGTTTGCAACAAGCTTAAAAAATGATGAACCTAAAACCTCACCAAGCCCATATGATCAAGACCGAGATGGTCTAGTGATTGGCGAAGGGGCAGGCGCATTAGTATTAGAAGAATATGAACACGCCAAAGCTCGTGGTGCAACCATCTATGCTGAATTAGTTGGCTTTGCGAGCAACTGTGATGCAGCCCATGTAACACAACCTCAAATGGAAACCATGCAACTGTGTATGGAAATGTCATTAAAAGACGCAAACTTGTCGCCAGAGAGTATTGGTTATGTATCGGCTCATGGTACCGCAACTGAACGTGGTGATATTGCAGAGAGTACAGCAACAGAAAACGTATTTGGTTCATCGATGCCAATCAGTTCACTGAAGTCTTACTTTGGCCATACATTAGGGGCTTGTGGTGCAATTGAAGCGTGGTTATCGATAGAGATGATGCGTAACAATTGGTTTAGCCCAACCTTGAACTTGAACAATGTTGATGAGCGTTGTGGCAAGTTGGATTACATCACAGGCGTAGGTCGCGAGATTGATTGTAATTACATCATGAGCAATAACTTTGCTTTTGGTGGCATTAATACATCACTTATTTTTAAGCGTTGGATTGAGTCGTAGTTTTTTTAAGCGATAAATTTGAAATAACAGATAAGAAAAAACCAGTGAGGGGAATTCACCGGTTTTTTTGTATCTTCAGATTGGTTAGATCAAAGATAAAATAATGACTGAGATAGCCATTAACACGACTTGATTAGTTTACCCAATCACGCAGTGTGAATGTTAATTCGTGCTCTTGACCTTTAAGGATCAAGTTTTCTTTAGTAAGCGTAATGTCGCTCCATGTAGATAGCGTGCTAGACATCGCTTGTTCCGTTGTCATTACATCACCCATACACATCTTCATCGTCATTCCCATTTTCTCAATGCGGAATTGACCTTCTTCATTTAGTTCACCTTGGCCAAAGAAATTGTTACAGCCAGCGTTACCATTAGCTGTCATTTTCTCACCAATTTCAAGACGAGGAGCTTCCATTTTCTCTGGAGTAGCAACGTCTTCACCGTCAACTTGCGTTAACTGCCAGTTGTGGTGCTGAAGCATATCTGCTGAAACTTGAGTGTCAGCTATTAGGTTATCGCCATTGCTTGCACACGCAGCCATTAATACAGGTAGAGATACAGCTACTAATAACTTTTTCATTTTTACTCCTAGAGAGACTCATTAGGGATGCCTAATGTTTAATGTCACTAAGTATAAGAGATAAATTGGATCTTTTGTCAAAAAAAAGTAAAAAACAGAGTTAAATTAATACGGTATTAGGGTAACACCTAACAGGGTTTCATACTGTAATGTGATCGAGTTCTACTTTTAAAATACTAGGTTTAACATTTGTTTTACAATAACTAAGGATGCTAGCAATATGAAACGATATTCTAATAAAGTTAATGGCAGGTAAATTCGTGTTAAATAAAGTATCCGTTCAATATCGATTAATCATGAATGTGGTTTTAATTGTCATTGCTATTCTCGTATTAAGTAAAGTTACTATTGGCATGTTGGATAGAGCTAATGCTGGTGCTCATACCATATATAATGATCGTGTGGTGCCATTAAAAGGGCTTAAAGTGATTGCAGATGATTATGCCGTGTTAATTATTGATTCTGTTAACAAAGTAAATTCAGGCATAATCACTGGTGCAGAAGCTTTAAATAATATTAATTATGCAGTAGGTAATATTGATAAAGAGTGGAAGAGCTATATGGCCACTCAATTGACAACAGAAGAAGCAAGACTGGCTCGTGAAGCAGAAAGGTTGTTTATTCCTACGCAGGATGTATTAATGGCTCTTACGCGAAAATTAAATGAACTGGGTTCAGGAAACCTTGCAGGAAAACTGGATGACTTTGATGGTGTTTTATATACCACGATTGATCCCATTAGTGAAAAAATCACAGAGTTGGTTGATTTACAGTTAGACGTTGCAGCGATGGAGTATACTGAGATAACTCGAATTCATGACAATTCAATTATGGCAATGTTAGGGATCAGTGCGGGTATCACATTCATTCTAATTTTGTTTAACCTGCACACGTATCGTGCGATTAATTGTTCATTGGTTGATTTACGTTCGGCAATGAGAAAAGTATCAAAAGAGATGGATTTACGAACTGTTGCTGATGAAAATGGACCTTCTGATCTTGCGGATATCTCAGTTGGTTTTAATAAAATGATAAATAACGTTAATCGATTAGTTATCAATATGAATGGTGTTTCTACACAACTAGCATCAAGTGCTAACGAAATGAATCAAATTAGTATTCAAGCCAATGAGCAGATTGCAAAACAGACTTCTGAAGTAGAACAAGTTGCTACAGCAATGGAAGAAATGGTGTGTGCATCAAGAGAAGTAACAGAAAGTGCGACACAGGCTGATCAATCTGCTCAACAGACAATGAAACAAGCAGTACAAGGTAAAAGTGTCACAACAAGTTCGGTAGATGCATCAAATGAATTAGTTGGTCAGATTGATAAAGTAAGCGCACAAGTGCTATCAGTTGAAGTTGAAACGGATGGGATTGGTTCTGTTATTGATGTGATTAATGGTATTGCAGAGCAAACCAACTTATTGGCATTGAATGCGGCGATTGAAGCCGCGCGCGCAGGTGAGCAAGGTCGTGGTTTTGCTGTAGTTGCTGATGAAGTAAGAACCTTAGCATCAAGAACCCAAACGTCAATTACAGAAATTCAAAGTGCAATTGAACGCTTACAAGCAGGTATGAAATCAGCAGTAAAAGAGACGCAATCAAGCCAGTCTCACGCTCAATCTACTGGTGAGCAGGTTGGTCAAACAGGTAATGTACTTCAATCTATTATTACATCAGTAGAGCAAATTACTGATATGAACACCGTGATAGTTTCAGCCTGTGAAGAGCAACAACAAGTATCAGAAGAGATAAATCGCTCTTTATCTGGAATTAGTGCATCAACACAAGAAAGTAAAAATGGTTCAGAAAATATAGCGTTAGCGAGTTCTAAAGTAACAGACTTATCTAATGAATTAAGTGAAATGGTAGCGAGCTTTAAAACTGCGAGTTAAGAATCGTATTGGTTATTTATTGTACTAATTAGTAATGTTACCTAGGCTTGACTATACTGTTGATGTGAAATTATTCATATTTAATAGTCAGGTTGGTAGCATTTATCTTACATAAAATAGAGCGCAGATAATTATAGAATAGCGCCTTATTATGTTTAAGTACTAAGGTTGTTAGTATGCTAAATAACATTTCAGTTCAAAATCGTTTAATTATTAATACCATTTTACCTGTGTTAGTTATCGTTTCTCTCAGTATTTTAGCAATGAGTGAATTAGGTAAAGCCAATCGTGGTGCTGAAACGATTTATATAGATCGTGTGGTTCCATTAAAAGGATTAAAGGTTATTGCTGACGATTATGCAGTCTTGATTATTGATGCTGTCAATAAAGCTAATTCAGGGCTTATTACAGGTTCAGAAGCTTTAAGCAATGTTGAGCATGCAATCCAAGATATTGATAAAGAGTGGAAGTCTTATATGTCGACAGAGTTAACGTTAGAGGAATCTAAGTTAGCTCGTGAAGCAGAAACTTTATTTATACCCGCTCAAGCCGCATTAGTCAGTCTAAAGCAAAAATTAAATAACTTAGGTTCAGGTGATGTTACGGGAAAGCTTGATGAATTCGATGGCGCTTTATATACCAGTATTGATCCAATAAGTGAGAAAATCACTGAGTTAGTTGATTTACAGCTTAGAGTAGCAGAAGAAGAGTACCGTGAGATAAACAAGATCTATGATGAATCGATAGTTGTAATGTCGGTTATCTCAGTTATCGTTTCTCTTTTATTGATAGGGTTTAATCTGAATAATTTCATAGTTATTCGAAATTCTCTCACTATATTACGCTCGGCAATGAAAAACGTTTCAAAAAATATGGATTTAAGAGTAAGGGCTAGTGAAGAAGGTCCGGCTGATTTAGTCGATATATCAACGGGCTTTAATAAGATGCTCAGCAATATTAATACGCTTGTGAATAATATGAATACCGTCTCGGGACAGTTGGCATCCAGTGCAGCAGAGATGAATCAAATTAGTATTGAAGCTAATGAACAGATAATGCAACAAACGCTAGAAATGGAACAAGTAGCAACAGCGATGGAAGAGATGGTATGTGCTTCTCGTGAAGTCACTGAAAGTGCAACGAAAGCCGATTTATCTGCGCAAGAAACATTAGAGAAAGCGAATAAAGGAACAGATGTAGTGAATAGCTCTGTTACTGCCTCCCTGAATTTAGTTGGACAGATAGATCAAGTAAGCGAACAAGTATTATCTGTTGAGGTTGAAACTGATGGTATTGGTTCAGTTATTGATGTGATTAACGGCATTGCTGAACAGACGAATTTACTTGCTTTAAACGCAGCAATAGAGGCTGCTCGTGCAGGTGAGCAAGGAAGAGGCTTTGCGGTTGTTGCTGATGAAGTAAGAACCTTAGCATCGAGAACTCAAGTTTCGATCACTGAAATTCAAAGTGCGATTGAACGTTTGCAAATAGGCATGAAATCAGCGGTAAGAGAGACTCAATCAAGCCAATCCCAAGCGCAAACTACAGGAGATAAGGTAGGGGAGACAGGAGATGTTCTTGAGTCAATTATAACATCGGTAGAAAGTATTACGGATATGAATACCGTAATCGTGTCAGCGTGTGAAGAACAACAACAAGTATCCGAAGAAATTAACAGATCTTTATCTGGTATAAGTTCATTAACGCAAGAGAGTAAAAATGGTGCAGAAAAAATTGCACTATCAAGCTCTAAAGTTACATTACTTTCTAAAGAGTTAGGTGAAATGGTGTCTAGCTTCAAAATAGAAAAATAAAGTGAAGGCAATTAATTAGATGATAGTGAAAATAGAGAGTAATAGAAAGGCAGCTATTTGAAACCCCAGATAGATTAAAGCCCCGATACTGGTAATATCAGGGCTTTAAAGGGGTTGTTATTTCAATTGGTAAGAAAGAAATAACATAATGCAAAAGAGTAAAAAAGACTCGAATTAGATGCGGATGAAGTCCATGTGCTCAACTTTAGGCTTAAACGCGTGACGTTGAACGTCTTGCGGCTTAACCTTAACAGTAGCGCCATCGATTACTAGCTCAATTGCTTCGTAAAACTCAGGCTTATCCATTTGGTTGATAACATCAGAGTGGATTAGTTCGATTGATACTGGAGCTTCTGTGCCACCGTAAACGATTGCAGGGAATTTACCAGCGTGACGAAGGCGGCGGCTCGCACCCTTACCTTGTTCAGTACGTACTACTGCTTCAAATTTCATAGTCTTTACTCTCAAAAATAGTAAAATAAAAAAATGCCATTAAGCTTAGCGACCTAACTTAACAGACTTTTCGTTTCGAAAAACGAGCGCGAATAGTACCATCAGATTATTTATCTAACAACCTATTTTCGTGTGTTTTAAATAGTATTTTTCTAATGTAAAGAAATCACCGCTAAGATAGAGCATACATGGCATGCAATCTCAATTGGCATTGGATTGATTGAAACGAATGGAGGCAAATATGAAAAAAATAGGGATAGTCGCGTTATTTTCTTTTTCAGTAATGGCAGCAGATTACTCTCAAGAGATAGAGACTCGGCAAGATAATTTTCAACATCTCGATGCGACCGCTGATTTGTTAGATGATGAATTTGATAAAGGTGTATTAGATTGGGATCGCATTATGCCGCTAGCCCAAAGTGCGCATTTAACAGTAGAAGAGCAGAAAACCCTGTTTCCAGAAGGAAGCGCAGACAACAGCCGAGCGCGGACTAAAATTTGGGTTCAAAAAGCAGAGTTTGAAGGCAAGTTTAATACTTTATCTCAGCAGTTCATGCTAATTAGTGAAGCGGCAGTAGAGCAAGATGAAGTGGCAGCACGGGCAGCCCTTGATAAAGCGTTCTCTCAGTGCCGCTCTTGTCACATGAATTATCGTTCGCTGTGGTAATCGTGTTTTAAAAGCGGATGACTGTTATAAACAGATTACTCTTCAAAGATCTTATCGCGAATAGACCAAAACTTACCTTGTTTACGGGCAATCACAAAGCTCGGTGGACGAAAACGGTGTTGGTTATTCGCGATTTTAATTGCGGTTGTTTCTTCAAATGGACGGTGTCTATCAACCAAATGAGGGCGCACAAAGTTATTCAAAAATAATTGCTTTTGTTTTTTAGTCGTCATTTGCCACACTTCATGCAGCTCAGAATCATCATCACCTAAATAGGTCACTTTGATTTGTGGTTTATCGAACTGATTTTTCCCCGCGGTAAGGGTTAAGTCGATGCAGTTGAGGATCCGAGCATCTTTTAATTTTAGTGCTTCTTTTAGCTTTTTATCGGGATCAACTAAGATCGCATCACATTCATGACAAATACGTGCAGCAATATCATTATCTGCACCGCATTCATTGCAATATTTGGCTCTAAAGCGATAACCGCACTCTTCACGAGTCCCTTCATCATCTTCAAAATAGCCTTGGCAACGACGTCCAAAGTGCTCAAGTAAAAAGCCATTACTGTCTAATTTACCCCAGAAGTTATTATTAAAACCACAAGCAGGGCAGGGAATAGTGATGATCTCACTGTTGCTGTCAGGTTTAGGGTCACCCACTTCAGGTTGGTAGAGATCGTAGCAATTACCCGCGTAATCTAAAATCGTACACTCTGTTTTTCCTTCCGCTAAACGCAACCCTCGACCAATGATCTGTTGATACAAACTGACCGATTCGGTTGGACGTAAAATAGCAATTAAATCAACATGAGGGGCATCAAAGCCCGTTGTTAATACCGAGACATTAACTAAAAATTTGGTTTGTTGTTTTTTGAAGCGTTGAATAATGGCATCACGGTCGACAACTTTAGTATCGCCAATTACCAGCTCAGATTGCTCTGGTGGTAGTAGTGACAATATTTCTTGAGCATGGCGAACCGTGGCAGCAAAGATCATCACGCCTTTTCTGTCTTTGGCGTACTCCACTATTTGCTGAACAATTTGTGGGGTGGCGCGTTTAGATTCTTCAATCACCAAATCCAATTCAGACTCTTTGTATTTACCGGTAGAAGCGGGCTTTAATTGTGAGAAGTCATAACTTAATACTGGGGCATCTAAGAGTTTTGCCGGCGTTAAAAAGCCCTCATCCAATAGATATTGAATAGGCAATTCAAAAATACAATCACGGAAAAAACGAGGTGTATCAGTTTTGACTTGTCCACGAGTGTGATATTGGTAAATCCAACCAATCCCTAAACGATAAGGTGTCGCGGTTAAGCCAAGTACTTTAATACCCGCATTTTGGGTTTGTAAGTGCTCAATCACTTTACGGTAACTGGTGTCTTTGTTATCTGGCACGCGGTGGCACTCATCAATAACCAATAACGAAAATTGGTCTTTAAATGAGTCAAGATTACGCACCACAGATTGCACTGAGGCAAACACCACTTTCTTATCGGTTTCTTTACGACCTAACCCTGCAGAGAAAATAGAGGCTTCTTCACCATAGCCTTCGTATTTCTCATGGTTTTGTTCGACAAGCTCTTTAACGTGAGCAAGTACCAACACACGACCTTTTGCTATTCGTGCTAATTCAGCTATCACCAAGCTTTTTCCGGCACCCGTAGGCAGCACTAACACCGCAGGCGTTGTGTGTTTTCGGAAATAATGGATAACGGCTTTAACAGAATCTTGTTGGTAAGGTCGTAATGTATACATGGATATAAACACAGTGGTAAAGACAAGCTCGCATCATATCAGAATATAAAAAATTACTCTCTTTGTTTTCTTGCTAGTATTAAAACAGGTTGTTAATTTAAGGATGAGTACGACAGTGAGATCTCTATGTATTTTGTTATTACTGAGCTCAGTATTATCTGGTTGCAGTAATTTTAAAAACTTATCCCGTGAGATGAAGACGCTTGATTCATTGACTAATGAGTATACGCTTACCTTGAGTGAACCTGTTTCTGGTTCAGCAGTTGTGATAGAGCAAATTAAAGACATTAATAAGAGTGAGATCGATGGCTACGATGCCATTATTGGTAGCGAGAGCATTAATTTACAAATGTCGAATGACATCCATTATTTATTACTTTTTGAAGATAAAAATAAAGATTTAACACTGCAAGCTGACGAAGCATTTAGCCTTATTAATCTGCACGATTATAAAGAGAAAACGGAAATATTTGTCACCCTAAATGTGAATGAAAAAACGATCCCTAAAGCATTTGTTGGACGCTCTTTATCGTCATTACTTAACATTGAATTAGATTTAGTAAATATTGGTAAAGTAGTCAATTTAAATGATCCACCGTTCGATAAAGAAAATGCAGAGCTAGGCATGTGGCAGCCACTCACTTTTTTGCTTGAAAACAATACTGGGCTCTATTTTTTATCTGAATATGATCCAAATAAGATCCCAATGTTATTTGTTCATGGGATCAACTCAACGGCGTTAGAGCTCGCGCCGTTAATTGAAAAAGTAGATAAATCCAAATACCAAGTGTGGGTATTTAATTATCCTTCAGGCCTATCGTTGTCTTTAACCTCAAAAGGTCTTGCTAATGTGTTGTATACCGTAGCGAGTGAATACAATATCCAACAAATGCATATTGTCGCGCACAGCATGGGTGGCCTTGTCGTTGAAAACTATATGCGCCAATGTAATCTTGGAACACTGTGTGATTTCGTTAATAGTGTCTCAACCATCTCTTCACCATTTGGTGGCGTCGAGTCAGCAAAACAGGGCGTAGAATACTCACCAGTCGTCATGCCTGTATGGGTGGATTTAAATCCAGATGGTGAGTTTATTAAAGAGCTATTCAAAGATAGAAATAAAGCCAACACTCCTCACTTTTTGTTATTTGGTTATAACTCAGGTAATTTCATTAATACAGACAGTAATGATGGTGTGATTGATTTATCAAGCCAGTTAAACCGCCAAGCACAGTTACATGCGGAACAGATCCGCGGCTATGATGAAAACCATTTAAGTATTTTAAATAATGACGAGTTATTTGATGATTTATCGAATTTTTGGATAGAGACAGAGCGTGAGTGATGAGTCTGATATACTCTCTTTTTATAGAGACATCGTCATCAATTTCAGACCTTTCAAGGTTAGTTATTCAATATTAAAAAAGGAAGTTTAATAAATGTCTGTGCTTAAACGCATTAATATCACCTTATTTTTCGTCGCTATTCTTTCAGGGTGTGGATCGCTTCCTGATGAGGTTCAGCATCCTAATGAACCTATCGTTACACCATTATCGAGTGCATTAACTGAGTTAAGTAAGGCATATCAGCCTAAACCAGCGACAAAAGAAACCAGTGCAGTTTTATTACAAGATAAGGGTTGGGATGCATTAGCTCAACGCCTAGCATTAATTGAGACAGCAGAGCACAGCATTGATATTCAATATTATATTTGGAACTCAGATGCATCAGGTCATTACCTTGCCAGCCGTTTACTTGCAGCGGCTAATCGCGGTGTAAAAGTTCGCGTTATGCTCGATGACATCAACTTAAACGAGCGTGAAGATCTCTTGATTGCACTTAACTCACATCCTCAAGTCGATATCCGTATATTCAACCCTATTCCAACTCGTCGTGGTGTTACCAAGTGGGTGAACTTCTTAGGGGATTTCTCTCGTCTAAATCGTCGTATGCACAATAAATCGTTTACCGTTGATGGGGCTTTCTCTGTGGTGGGTGGGCGTAATATTGGTGATGAATATTTTGATTTGTCTGAAGAGATTAATTTTCGTGATCGCGATGTATTAGTGACAGGCTCTGTGGTGGCTGATATTCAGATGAGCTTTAGTCAATATTGGGGCAGTACTTGGTCTTATCCTGTCGATTTATTGGGGGAAGCAACATCACCCGATCAACCCGTATTGGATGAGATAGCAGCACCAATTTACACAAATTATCCGGCCTTACCAGAAGGCAATAAAATCGCACACCAATTCTTACAAGATCTGATGGGTAAAATGACTTGGGTTAACGCCCGTTTTGTATTTGATCGCCCTGTTCCTTTAGATAAAGATAACACCAGAGAGCCAAAATCAACGGCGAAAGCGCTCGCGAAATTAGCCAGTGAATCAGATAAAGAAATCTTATTAGAATCGGCGTATTTAATTTTTGATGATGCCCAATTAGAAGGATGGCAAGAATTGGTTAGTAAGGGCGTTGAGATAAAAGCGCTAACTAACTCGATGGCATCGAACGATTTAACTACTAATCATTCAGGTTATGCAGGCCGCCGTAAAGATATGCTTGAACATGGTATTCAGCTATATGAATTAAAACCAGAAGCAGGGTTATGTGAAGAATCGACCCGTGACATTACCAAATGTGCGCCAGTATTACCTTATGGACTTCACGCCAAGTCTGCTGTTTTTGATGATAAAATAGCGAGTATCGGCTCTTTTAACTTCAATTTACGCTCAACTTACCTTAATACAGAATCAATTCTAATTATTGAAAATCAAAAGATTGCAGAGCGTCTTGCTAGCGATATAGAAAAAACGATGGATGAAAAGAACAGTTGGCATTTGAAGCTGAAAGAGGGTGATGTTCGTTGGTATTCTGGTGATAAAAGCTGGGAAGATGAGCCAGAAACAGGGCGATGGGAACGTTTTGAATCCCAATTTTTGCAGTTGCTGCCAATAGAGAAGTATCTGTGATGCGAATAATCTTAATGTGCTAAGTTGTGATTTAGCACTTACTACAAATTAAGCGATAGATGCCTTATTAAACATTCAATTGCTCACATTAAAAAAGGATTGGTATTTCTACCAATCCTTTTTTAATGCCGCTTTTACTAGAGTTCGATTACTCGTAATCGGCAGTGTATGTTTCTTTATATGTATGAGAATAAAGCTCAAATAAGTTACCAAACGGGTCTTCTAGGTAAACCATTTGGCTTGTATTGTTATCATCTTCTGGGTGGTAACGCATGATATCCATACGTACCTTGCCACCAAATTCTTCTGTGCGCTTAATTACACCATGAAAGTCATCGGTTTGAAGACAAAAATGGAAGATACCAATGCGAGAGAAATCAACTTCGTGGCGCTCTTGACGCTCTTTCATTTCAAATAATTCAAAGCCAATGCCATCTTTAGTTAATAAATGCGCAATGTTAAAACCTTTAAAGCCTTCACCAAAAACAGCAATACACATACGGCCAATTGCGGTTTCACGTTCCTCTGTCACTTTTGTATTGCCCATTACAATCTCAAGGCCTAACGCTTTAGTGTAGAACTCAACAGCTTTATCCATGTTGCCAACCATGATACCAACGTGATTCATTTTCATAATGCGCTCCAAATAAGTTTTAATAATTCGTTATGTTGTTTCGATGTAAGAGAGTATAGGTAAGAATTTTGATTACGTGAAATTATCAAATTTTATTGAAATAATAATATTTTGTTATTGATATAAGAAAGGTAATAATAATTTTTATGGTTAACTTTTGATTTGAATTGAGAATTCATCGCTTACTTAGCGATTAAACAATGCCGTCTTTTTATAAAGATTAAGAGGTTCCTATTTTTTAAACGCTTGCCAACGTTATTCTTCTAATATAATATCTCACCATAATTACCGACCGGATAGTCGGTTTGTGAATTAAAAGGGCATTGTCATGGACAAAAAACAACAAACAATAAAAGCAGCAATTAAGCTGTTTGCAGTGCAAGGTTATGAGAAAACCTCTATTGCACAAATTTGTGAGGCTGCAAAAGTATCAAAGGGTTTGGTGTTTCATCATTTTAAAAATAAAGATGATCTACTAAAAGCTGTTTTTGTTCGTATGGCAGAGATCATTAGTGACGTTGATGAAAATGCGAGTTCGCTTAGTGAAGAGGCGTCGGTAAAAGAGAAGTTTATTAATCTGTTAGAACACATCTTTTTATCAATGACAAATCCAGAGCAAAAATTATTTTATCAGTTTGACTATCAGGTGAAATGTCAGCCATCAATGAGGTTGATTCTGAAAGATTTATTAGACGAGCGTTATAAATTAATGATGGCATCTTTTGATGGGATTTTGTGCGATATACCTAACGCTAATCACTTTGTTGATAGTCATATGCTCATTGCAGAAATAGACGGTATTGCACTTAACTATTTGTTCTCAGATGAAGACTACCCATTACTGCAAATTAAAGAACGCTTTATCAAAAAATATCAGTTATTACTCGATTTATAACTGTTTTTAGAAAATTAACCATTGGCCGTGGTGTTTCTGGTTAACGAATAATAGTAGCAATACTCTATCTTAATAAAGATACAATTAAGGATTTATAAAAATGAAAACACCTTATCAAATTCAATACGACACTTTCGCAGCAGCAGGTGGTATTTATGATGAAAGACACGCAAAACTGTATGCTGAATTTGCAGATAACCTAATTGCAGACGGTAGCTTCTCTATCGTTTATGAAGGCGTCGCACATGCGTGTTATACACCTATTACTATAGATGCAGCACCACATTTAAAATGTTATGTAGTGGCTCCTTTAGCCGTATTACCAGGCTACCAACGCCAAGGCTACGCAACGAGATTAATGGAAGAGGCTGAAAAGCAGTTAGCACCAGATGTAGTGTTTATTATGGGTGAAGTCCATCATTACGCGAAACGTTACAATACACCTCATAAAGTAGGACTTCCTGTGGAATCGTTAGCACCATTAGACAATTGGTTCGCGTTAGCGTTGACTGAAGGTGCATTAGACGGTGTAGGTGAGTCGACATCAAGTATTACTGGTCCTTATTCAGAACCACTAATATGGAGTCATCCTTCCGAGCAAGTATAATTAATTGGGACGCTAAGCGTTCCAATTTTTTCAGTTGTGGCGAATAGAAAATCATCTTTAAACATGAGTTATATATGGGATCTTAGAATACGAAATAATTATTGGCATATGCTAATAATGTGGCGTTATAGTTTATCCATGAAATTAACGAAAGTTATAGGTGAATAATGTCACTCTCTATACCTAAAGATCACCAACAATGTCAGGTTTGTCAGCATGCCTTTTTTTCTGAACAGCCGATCACTTTTCAAGTTAATGATGAAAAAGACATATATGCCGAGATTGTACCCACAGAAAAAGTAGAAGGTTACGATGGAGTTATGCAGGGAGGATTAATTACAGCATTACATGATAGTGCTATGTTGCATTGTTTATATAACCTTGAGATCCACGCAATGACGGTTAGTTTGTCTACTCGTTTTCACCGACCAATAAAACTGGGAGTGAAGGTTGAAGTTCATGCTGAATGGGTAAGTAGCCGACGTCATTTACATGTATTACGAAGCAAAATTACACAAGAAGGTCATGTCTGTTCATCGGCAAAAAGTCAATTTATGGATGGTTAAGATCGTCAATAGAATTGAATCCTTAAATATCCCCAGCAAGGGATAATGAACTCGATATCCCTTCAAGAGGATATCATTTAAGATGAGCGCACTACCGCTCATCTTAGTTGAGGTATAAACCTTATTTAGCTTGTTCAAGCTGTGATGGATTATCAAACATCGCTTGTAATGTCTGTATGAATTGCCCCACGTGTAAACCATCCATCAAACCATGATGCACTTCAACAGACAGTGGCATACGCCATTGCTCACCTTGTTGAACCAATTTCCCAAATGCCATTTTAGGCACACTATCTGGGAAGTTAACGTCCCGAGCATGAGTCATGCTAGTGAAATCTACCCATGGTAATACGGTTAAATGAACCGTGTTCTGCTTCATTTCTTGGCCAATGAACTGCTCTACAATAAAAGGTGTGTTCTTAATCCTAGTCTCTGATTTTGTTGCACTGATGGTAAAGTCAGAAAATGTAGGCTCATGGTCTAAATC
Organism: Aliivibrio wodanis; assembly: GCA_000953695.1. Classification (GTDB taxonomy): domain Bacteria; phylum Pseudomonadota; class Gammaproteobacteria; order Enterobacterales; family Vibrionaceae; genus Aliivibrio; species Aliivibrio wodanis. The sequence goes on from LN554846.1 coordinate 989,647, forward strand.
GCAAAAACGTACCGTATTATCATCGGCGAGCAGCGCGACACTGACACACATAGGCGAGTAAATACGTACTTCTTCCCCTACAAGGCGATAGCTCATCGGTTCACATTTATTTAGTGCTTGCTGAGTTAGGTAAAGATAAGCGTGGAAGAAACGGTGATTATGCTGCTTACAATATTGGTGCAGGGCGGTTACGTCGATATTGGAACAGATGTTATACCAAGGGTGACTAAAGCCTTGATAAAATTTTAAGTGTTGAGCTCGCGCCCACTGGCTGACATCTAGCACTTCATATACCATTTTATTTCCCTATAGAGTTCACTGATTTTGATTGGGCTGATTCTATATACCTAATCGACTTTAAGATATATTTGAATGTAGAAAAGCACCGAGAAGCGGTACAATATCCGAGTTGCACATCGCAGCATAAGAAACTCATTCACATAAAAGCGTAAAGTAGCCCTATATGTCTAAAGATTTTAGTGTCACCACAGAATACACACTCGACAAAACTTTCTTTGCCGAGTGTTATGATCAAACTAGTCACCCTGTTAAATTTCCCAAAGCCTATTTAAAAGGAATATTATTTCTTCTTTTTGGTGTGATTTTATTAAAACTTGAACTATTACCTAATGGATATGTTGGTTGGTTCTTTATTGTTTTGAGTATTATTGAGGGGCTTAGTATCTACTTTAAAAGAACGTGGTGGTTATGGCGACAAAAAATCAGCTCGCTCTCTGGCACTAAAGTGGTGTTTCAGGCTGACGCTAAAGGAGTGAGTTATAAAAGCGCTAAAATCACTCGTAGCATCGCATGGAGTGAAATTGATCAACTTGAACAAAGCGATTTAGGGTTTATTTTGCATATAGGTAAACAGCGCCAATATGTCAGTAAATCTTGCTTAAATGATAAAGAGATCGCTTTCATTGCAGAGCAGCACGCAATAGCAAAAGCAAAGTAACGTTTAAGATAATATTGATCGAAAACGTTTTTAGAAGTGTTAAATAGGAAGTTTGCATTATGCGTAAATCAGATAAGAAGATTGAAAATCAAATTAGAGACGTGTTAACCGAAGTTTGTGAAGATACGTTAAAAGGCTACGAGGGGTTCCTTTGGGTGACTCATACAGTCAAATATTCTTCTTTTCCACAGAGCTTAAAAATCGTCTGCGTATTTGAAACGGATCAAGATAGAGCAAACTTTTTAATGGGAGAAGACCAGTTTCATGTCTCAACAGCTATCCAAAAGGCGTTTGATAAAGTTGGGGTTCAACTAAAGAACGTAGATAAACACATCAGTTACGATACGAAGAAAAATCGCGAGTAGCGGTTATCAAAGTAAAGTGAATCGAGTTGGTCGTGGGGATCTAAGGCTTTATATGACGAGTTTTGATATAAAGCCTGAAGGCTAGGGATACTGCTATTTTCAGTCCATTCGGGTAATAAAGGTTTTTTCGTCATCCACAAAAGCGACAAAGCCGCCGTGATAGATAAATACCCGACCACGCCCCTCAACTAGGCAGGCAAGCTGTGGGTTTAAATCTTCTTCATTATTTTGGCTTTGAAACGTGCCAGTATCGGTGATTACACCGCTGAATGTAGGCAAATATCCATAACTGCGTTTGGCTTGATCAATCAGGCTCAATTCACTGGCGGTAGAGAAGCAAGATGGGATCGTACCTGCTTCTTCGATAAACATAGTTTTCAATTCTTCAAAAGCGGTAATCACTAGCCAGTCGATGTCGTTAACATGATGAATAAACATAGAGTTTCTCGGTAATTCTGATGCGGCGATTGTATCACCATCAAGGGAGTGCGTAGTAGAGATTTAGTTGCTAAAGGCGGTGACGCAGTGCCATTTCCGAGCATTCACTAGGTCAACTTGAATACCTTTGGTTTGTCGTGAGTTGAATAGCACCTCTAATCTAATCACGTTTTGATGTGAATAGGGGGGTTAATCGCATCATACTGTGATTAGATTAAGCGAAATTGGATCAGAGGAAAGCATTATGTGGATATGGCAGCAAGATAAATGGCCTCACTTTTATTGGGATGAACGCGTTATCGAACCGTTATTAAGGTCGGTTAGATTTAACCAAGGGCTTTTATTAGGGAAGATGACGAGTCAAGACCAAGAAAAAACCATGCTTGATACGTTACTTGCCAATATTGTTCACTCAAGTGCGATTGAAGGTGAAACGTTAAATGCGTTTTCGGTGCGTTCTTCATTAGCCAATAAATTAGGGGTAAGTGAAGAAAGACCTTTTCCCACTACAGAGCAGACTGATGGCCTTGCCGAGATCATGCTTGATGCGGTAGAAAACTTAGACACCTCTTTAACGCTAGATCGTATTTTATACTGGCATAATCGCTTATTTCCTCAAGGTTACACCATGTTTAACCCTGTGGTGGGTGGACAATTGCGTGGCGATGCGTCTATGCAAGTGGTATCAGGCCGCATTGATCGTCCTTTGGTTCATTTTGAAGCAGCAAGTCGAGATATTCTTGGTGCTGAATTGAGTCAGTTTATTGATTGGTTTAACACATCAAAAAGCGATGCTTCTTTAGACCCTCTATTAAGAGCGGCAATGACACATCTGTGGTTTGTGACGCTTCATCCACTTGATGGTGGTAATGGAAGAATCACTCGTCTACTTACGGATCTCGCATTAGCTCAAGCTGAGCATCAATCGGTTCGATTCTACGCCATGTCGGTTGGTATCTTGGCTAACCGAAAAAGCTATTATGAGATTTTAGAGCAAACCCAAAAAGGGGAGTTAGATATTACCGCTTGGCTACAGTGGTTTTTTAAAACCCTTGAGAGTACGTTTGCAGAAGTCTTTAACGAAATAGACAGAACCATTTTTAAAACCAACTTTTGGCGCAAGGTTGATCAAACCAAGCTGACAGAAGAGCAAGTAAAAGTGCTTAACCGAATGTTAGATGGGGATTTTGTAGATGGCATTAACACCTCTCAATACCATAAAGTTGCAAAGGTAAGTAAGCCCACTGCAACTCGGCATTTAGCAGTGCTGGTTGAACTTGGCTGTTTGGTTAAAACTGGGGCGGGTGGTCGAAGTACTCGTTATGTTTTGGGGGGCAGACAGTTTAGTCGTGTCTAATTCACACCCAAATACCCAGATCAATTTATCCCTGTATTTTCAGTAATATGCATTTGTGGTACGAATAGTACCTAGAATCACTGCTTATTTTTTAATGACTCTCGCTGCTCTGATAATGTCGCTTCCACTTCTCGGCGCAGCTCTTCTTCATTCGGTAAATACAGCTGATACTTTTGCACAAATAAGTTTTTATCCATGCCATAAGTCGCATACTTTACCAGTAGTTCATCTTTATCTTTGCTTAAGATAATTCCGATAGGTGGGTTATCTCCTTCGATATTCTCTTCTGCTGCAAAGTAACCCATGTACATGTTCATTTGACCAATATCTTGGTGTTTAACGTCATTAATTTTTAAATCGATGAGAACAAAACAACGTAAGATACGATGATAAAACACCAAGTCAACTTTGTAATGACTATTGTTTAATGTAATTCGGTATTGTCGGCCAACAAAGGTAAAGCCTTTGCCTAACTCTAATAAGAAATGTTCTAAGTGTTCACATAGGGCAGTTTCTAAGTCTTTTTCGCTGTAGTGATTTTGTTCTGGCAGATTAAGAAACTCAAAAACGTAACTATCACGGTTTATGTCTTCAGGTTTAGCAACTAAGGTATTTTGCTGTGAAAGAGCGATAACTTCTTCTTTATCTTTACTTGCCGCTAAACGCAAAAACAAGCCGGTTTCTTTTTGGCGTTTAAGTTCTCTTACACTCCAATTAGCATTAACCGCTTGATTCATGTAAAACGCGCGTTCTGTCGTGTTATCAATTTTTAATAACTCTACATAATGTGACCAACTCAAATGGTGCGACAGTGTCGCACCATTTCGATTTGCTAGATAAAACTGACGAAATCTCTTCAGATTAGAAAGACTAAAACCTTTACCATGGGCTAATTTTAAATCTCGACTTAAGTTTGTGATCAACTGTTTTCCGTACTGCGCGGTTACTTGGCCTTCTTGTTCAAACTCAACTATATGTTGTCCAATTTTCCAATAAGTCATGACTAACCCAGCGTTAATCGCTGAGATTGTTTTCGCTTGACCTTGTGAGAAAGTAGTAGAAATAATACCTAGTAAATTATGGTACTTTGCATCAACAGGTTTATTCATTACTACATCCTTTTTTATAATTCATTCCGGATTACCTAGTTAACACCATGTCTTGCATGGTCACTGGCATACACTTTAACCCGACATTACTCGCTTAAAATGCTGTTTTAGTCAGCGGGAGGAGAGGATATTTCAATCCGACTTAGTCTCTCTCTTATCTTGTAGGCTTAATGTGCCTACAAAATGATCTTGGATTAACAGGTTGATAAATGCAAGTTCTAATATTGACGGTTGTGCATTGAACCAAGCTGACAGAAGATCAAGTAAAAGTGCTTAATCGAATGTTAGATATGGATTTTGAAGGTGGCGTATATAGAGTAGATTTTTATTCTACTGAAATGTTCTAAAGAGTAGTTTGTTATGGTTATCCACCTTTGACAGTCAGATAGTTGATCTACTCCTTTTAATCAGTATATTGTTTACAATATGAAGTTCTACCAGTATAAGGTGAGTGATTAAAGAATGGCTCTATTTAGAAATACTCAAAAATTAACCAATGAAAAAGAAGACCACCTTACTGAATTTTTTGCAGCTAGCCTTAATGCGTCCGACTCTCTGAAGGTTGCATTTGTGCAATTGGTATTTGGAGATCACGTAAAAAAGCATCTAATCAAGGTTGAAACTCAAAGTTCTTATCCAAATTGTCGGCCTGATATGAAATTAATATTTGACGATGGTTCGGTTATTCTCTGTGAAAACAAACTTGAAGCGCTTGAAACCACAGGAAATGAGTTGACCGAATTCAAGCTACAGTTAGAAAGGTATCTGCAACTGCCTGTCGATGGTGTTATGTATATTCGATCGAGATTGAAATCCCCCTCACAGAAGGTTTTGGATCATGCGAAATACATTAAGCCAATAGATAAGCCTCATTTTTTATGGCGAGACTTTTACGCCATATTAGAAGCGGATAACAATTCACTCGTTAAGGAGTTAAAGCTAGGTTTTGAGGTTATGGGATTTATTCCACCCAATCCAGTTATTGGCGATCTGTCACGAGAGGCCCCAAAATCACACCGAGAAAATTTTAGTCATTTTTGGCTTGAAACTGAAGTAGAAGCAATGAATTTGGGATGGAAGGTTAGTGTTGGTGATATTGTAGAGCGTTACTTTTCTCACCCGACAACAAAATTTGCCAGTGATATTTATATAAACCCTATTCATCCTGAACGTTTCCTAGTTAGACTTACTCCAAGAACTGATATGCATGAGAGATTATTTGAGGAAGTAAAATTATTGAATAGTCATGTAGCCCTAGCAGTTAAAAAACACACAATAAAAAGAGCAAATGGAGTAGTGACTGTTATTGATATTGAAACCACAATTAATGCCGTATTACCTAACTCTTTAAATAAAGTAGAGGAGATTGAGAGTGCTCTTCTTAATTATGTTCTTCCATATCTCAAGTTGGGTTAAAAAAACCACGCTGACTGAAGAGCAAGTAAAAGTGCTTAATCGAATGCTAGATGGTGATTTTGAAGAGGGCATTAACACTTCTCAATACCATAAAGTTGCAAAGGTAAGTAAGCCCACTGTATCTCGGCATTTAGCAGCGTTAGTTGGCTTACTTTTCTAATACTAATAACCTTTAAATGGCTAGGGATATTTGCTGTGGTACAGTATATAATCACAGATAAAAACGACTTCTTGTTATGTTATAAATAACATTCTAAAGAAAATAATATTTTAACAACAAAATGAGTGGCTAAATGGAACTGATCATAGGTTTGGTAGTTATCTACCTTATATATAAACTATTGTCCGGCAGAAAGAAAACAGGCGTAGAAGCTACCAATTATAATTCACGATCTTCTAATATGAGTAAATCAAGTCTGCGTAATCAAAGTAAAAATAAAATTAGAGTTTCAGCTCTTGATGATAGTAATGAAGATGATTTTTCAACATTCGAGATACATACAAGCTTTGGTAGTGAACCCACTCGTTCAAAAAATACCTCTGTAGGTCGATGGCTAAGTGAAGAAGAAACACTTGTTATTAATGGTCGAGAATTTACTAAAGGTTTCTTTTACTTTGGTGGGGTATTAAGTGGGTTAAATGGTTATGGGGTAGAACCGTCTTTGGTTGATAAAGATAGACCAGCTTCAGATATGAACGATTGTGACTTCGAATATCAAGACGATTCGTTGGGGTATTGGCCAAGCTTTGCGACTCTATCTAAAGAATGTCGAGGCCTGTACTTAGATTGGTTAGCATCGGACCGTACAAATGAAGACATATCGATCGGTTATATATTCATATACTTTTATGGCTTTGAAAGAAGAATAATTGAAGATATTGGTGACATTAAAGTTAATGATGTTGAGTTCTTAGCTATTTTTAATGAAATTACTAGATTGCTTTGTATATACGGTACGAATCGTTCGTTTCGAAGTTATTCGTCAGGATTGCTTGAGCTGATGTATTTTCTTAGAAAAAACGTAATAGACGATGCAGGAGTAAAAGTACCAGAAAGTAATAATTCACTAGCGTTTAAGTTTAGACTAGCAAAAAACGTGCAATCAGGAGTAGCTCTAAAATCAGAGCTTGTACTGGAATGGCTTAAAGATACGGGGGAGTATTCACTTAAGGCTCCAGCGCGTCGCTGTGAAGATGAGTTTGCTAAGCTATTTAAGCTTAAATTTGATAAGAAATATCCAGAAGGGCTTAACGTAAAGCCGAATAAGACAAAATTAGAGTTGACATTTCGTGCGGCAAGTAATGCTATTTCAATCACCAAGATCGACGCTGGAGATTTACCTGACCCTAGTATATTGAAAGGGCCAATCAAAAAGCTTATCCCAATAGCGGACGAGTGTACTGAACAGTTGAATGCTTATAGTCGATATTTAACTAAATCAGACGCATCAAGACAAGATGTGGCTGCGTTATTGTTGCTTCCAAATGAACTGGTTACAGAAATTAACTCTCCTGTGATTGAAAGGTTTAAATCGTGGTCAATGGCAGTGATTGATGAAGATAATGGGCTGACAAGCGTTAAAGAGTTTTGGAAGCATCTCGATATGCCTTTGCCAAAAGCAACCAATAAAAAAGAAAATGAACTGATTATTAGCCTGGCAAATAAGGTTGGTGTTGGTGTCGCTCCTGACTTTAGATTCCATCAGTCTAATGTAAAGCTTGATGGTAATTTAGTCTTATTTATACCTGGGCACGGTGAATTCTTTGAACCTAGCCGTACTTACTATCAAGTTGCTACAGCACTCCGACTAGGTGCAATGGTTGCCACAATTGATGGACGTGTTGATGACAGTGAAATGCTAGTATTGAAACGCCTTATTGATCGTGATGACAGTTTATCATCAGGTGAAAAAACATCACTGCACGCCTATCTTAAGTGGCGTTTAAATAGTCCTGTAAACATGGCAGGTTTGAAAGCCAGAGTGGTAAGTTTGAATGATGACGAAATAGAATTCGTCAAGAAGATCATTGTGTCGATAGCGCTAGCCGACGGCTCAGCCGACGTGTCAGAGATTCGACAGTTAGAAAAGCTTTATACTGCGATTGGTTTAGATAAGTCACAAGTATCTAGTGATATTCATAAATTAACGTCAAGTTATGTGGATAAAGCGCAAAACGGCATATCAATTAATGCTGAACTCAATTCTTTTAGTATTGATAAAGAGGTATTGGCCATACATGAAAATGACACTAAAAATGCTAAGAGTATGCTAGAGAGCATATTCGCTGAAGAAGAACCTGTGATTGAGGTTGAAGTTCAGGGTAATAGTGATGGTTTAGATGACGCCCATAAGGCGGTGTACGACATATTGGTGACAAAAGGTCAGTGGTCGCATAATGAAGTGCAATCTATATTCTCCGAATATAAGCTAATGATTGATGGGGCTATTGAAACCATCAATGACTGGTCTTTTGACATGGTTGATGCTCCCGTTTTAGAGCAAGATGATGATATTTTTATTGATTTAGAAATCGTAGAAGAATTGAAAGGATAAGATCGTGGGTAAAAAAATTAGATCGAAAGAAAGAGATGCCATAATTCAATCTCTAAAGGCTGGTGTAACCCCGCGAGTTGGAATTCAACATATCCAGGTAGGGCGAGTAAATGAATTAAAAGCCCTCATTCAAGACATTGATCGTGTTTCTCAAGGGGGGGCAGCATTTAGGTTGATAATCGGTGAGTATGGTTCTGGAAAAACCTTTTTTTTGAGCGTTGTGAGAGCGATTGCTTTAGAAAGAAAGATGGTTAGTGTGCATGCAGATTTGTCACCTGATAGGCGTATTCACGCATCGTCAGGGCAAGCAAGGAACCTGTATTCAGAATTAATGAGAAACATGTCAACTCGAAACAAGCCCGACGGAAACGCGCTAACCAGTGTTGTAGAAAAGTTCATTACAGAAACTAGAAAGACCGCAGAGAAGGAAGGAATCACTATAAACTCCGCTATCCATGAAAAGCTTGCATCGCTGACGGAGTTTGTTGGTGGATATGATTTTGCAAAAGTGGTCGAAGCATACTGGAATGGTTATGAAAACGACCGTGAAGATTTAAAAATCAATGCGATTAAGTGGCTTAGAGCTGAATATTCGACCAAAACAGAAGCTCGAAAAGAGTTAGGTGTACGTTCTATTATTTCGGACTCATCTTTCTATGACGCACTTAAATTAATGAGTATGTTTGTTCGTCAAGCTGGCTACCAGGGGTTGCTAGTGAACCTCGATGAAATGGTTAATTTGTATAAGTTAAATAGCACTCAGGCTCGAACCTCAAATTATGAACAGCTCTTACGAATTCTAAATGATTGCTTGCAGGGATCTGCGGAAAGCTTGGGTTTTTTACTGGGCGGAACGCCGGAGTTTCTATTGGACCCACGAAAAGGACTCTATAGTTATGAGGCTTTACATTCACGCTTGGCTGAGAACAGCTTTGCTAAACAAGCAGGGGTTATTGATTATTCGTCAACTGCTTTACATTTAGCCAGTTTGACTCCGGAAGAGCTGTATATTCTATTGCGAAACCTGCGGCATGTGTATGCTTCTGGAGATGAAACCAATTACTTGGTTCCAGATGAGTCTTTGATCTCTTTCCTAGAGCATTGCAGTAAAACTATAGGTGATGCCTACTTTCGTACACCTCGGAATACGATTAAGGCTTTTTTGGATATGTTGGCAGTCATAGAGCAAAATCCATCAATACAGTGGAACCAATTAATTGAGTCAGTTTCTATCTCAAATGAACAACCATCAGACTTAGAGTTACCTGGAGATGGAGATGGAGATGGAGATGGAGCTGAGGATGATGAGTTGACCGATTTCAAACTATGATAGATGCGCACACAAAACTGGACACTCGAATTCAACAATGGATTTTTAATCAAGGTTGGTACAACCTTCGTGAGATTCAGTGTAAGGCAATAGCCCCAATTCTGGCAGGGGATACAGATGTATTAATTAGCGCTTCTACAGCTGCAGGTAAAACAGAAGCCTTTTTCTTGCCTGCAATAAGCAAGATGATAAACGGTGAACAAAGTGGTGTAAGCATTTTGTATATCAGTCCTTTGAAGGCACTTATTAATGACCAGGATCGTCGTTTAGAAAGTCTTGTAGATCTTATCGGTCTAAATGTGACCCCTTGGCATGGTGATAGCTCCAAAGGCCGAAAAAATAAGCTCAAGAAGTCACCTTCTGGTATTGTTTTAATCACACCTGAGTCGTTAGAGTCGATGTTAATAAGGGATTCGGGATGGGTAAAGCTGGCGTTTTCTAAATTGGACCATATCGTTATCGATGAATTCCATGCCTTTTTGGGGACAGAGCGAGGCCATCATCTTGTTTCACTGCTTCATCGATTAGAGCACTTATTAGGACGTTTAAAATCCCCGATTCCTAGGACTGCATTAAGTGCAACGCTAGGCAATATTGAAGACGTGCCAGTACTTTTGCGCCCAAATCAGTCATTACCTTGTCAAATTATCAGAAACTCGCAATCAACTACATCATTAAAAGTGCAAGTTAAAGGATATGTAGAACCAAAAGAAATGCGGAATGAAAGTTCTGAAAGTGCTGAGTTCCAGGTTTGTAGAGATTTATTTAAGTTTTGTAGGGGTGACAGTCACCTCGTATTTGCTAACAGCAGAAAGCGAACGGAAAGCTTAACGGCTACCTTAACTGACTTCTGTGAGGAAGCGGTCGTACCGAATGAGTTTTTCCCTCATCATGGCTCGCTTGTAAAGGAAATGCGAGAGGATCTAGAGAGAAGACTACAGAACGAGCAATTACCTACCACTGCAATCTGTACCATGACTTTAGAGCTAGGAATTGATATTGGTAAGGTTAACTCCGTGATTCAAGTTACAGCACCCCACTCAGTGTCGAGCTTGCGGCAGAGAATGGGGCGATCTGGAAGGCGCGGAGGTCCATCTGTTTTAAGGATGTTAATCACAGAAAATGAGCTTGAAAAAAACTCTGATGTTGTGAGTAAATTAAGATTACAGCTTGTCCAGTCGCTTGCCATGATAAGACTTTTAATTAGAAATAAATGGTATGAACCTGCGGATACGGATAAATATCATTTTTCAACGCTTCTTCACCAAATACTGTCTGTTGTAGCCCAATGGGGCGGCGTTAGAGCAGATCAGTTGTTTACATTATTGTGTAAAAATGGCGTGTTTCAAAAAATCAATGCGAACCAGTTTAAAGCGCTTTTAATACACATGGGGCAGCAAGACCTGATCACGCAGTTAGGGAGTGGTGAGTTATCTCTGGGCTTAACTGGAGAGCGTTTAGTTAATCATTATTCCTTTTATGCAGTATTTAAAACACCAGAAGAATATCGAGTTGTTAACGGTGATAAAACGCTTGGTTCATTGCCTGTAGATTCTTTAATAATGACAGGGCAGCACATAGTATTTGGAGGAAAACGCTGGAAGGTTTTAGATGTAGACCCAGACAAAAAAGTTATTAGTGTAGAGTATGCTCGCGGTGGTCAAGCACCTAAGTTTGGAGGTGGTGGTTTAACCATTCATGATGAAATCAGAAAGGAAATGTTCAATATCTTATTAGATGGCGACTATCGAATCTCGATAGGCAGTCAAAAAGTTGATTTTGTTGACACTACCGCAAAAGAGTTATTCACTGAAAGTGTTGAATATTTTAATGCAGCAGGGTTAGCAAAAAAGTCTATCCTGCAAGTTGGAAAATCAACATGTATTTTTACATGGATGGGTGACAAAGTAGTAAATACGATTGCGGCGCTGCTTATTAACTTAGGCTATGAAGTTGGGAATTTTGCTGGCGTGTTGATAATTGAAGATGCGAAAGAAGAAAGTATAGAAATATCACTTAAACAACTTTTGCTAGATTCATTACCCACAGAACAATCATTAGCCAACTCTGTACGTGATAAATGCATAGATAAATTTGATGAGTACCTTCCTGAAGATATTCTCGCATTAAACTTTGGTTCGGCTACTTTTAATATAGAAAAGGCAAGGCTTTGGCTAAAAAATTTTGATGGCTGAGTAAACCTGATCCCCCAACATCAGCCGCATTCTCTGCGGCTTTTTACTATCTATCTAAACCAATCCTTACGGTTCTTCAGAAATAGGTTCTGGCTTGTAGTGTTCTGAATTCAAACCACATCACTCAATAAGTCTTGGATTTGTACCTCGCTCCAATTTTGCCGTAAAAAAATTACGGCACTGTTGGTGGTGTGCTATAGTTAACACTGTTAATTTCTTTAATACTGGATAATCAAGATGCTCGCTAAACTTGTCGTCAAAAATTTTCGTAACTTTGAAAACTGGTTTGAGATCGATCTCAAAAGTGATCGCTCGTATGAATTCAGCAAGCATGCAGTGCAAAATGAAATCGTTAAGCATGGTGTTATTTACGGCATTAATGGTGAGGGTAAGTCAAACCTTGGGCTTGCCATTATTGATGTCACGAGCCATCTAACAGATAACAATCTTCAGGCAGGATTGAGCACGAACTACTTAAATGCAAACTCGAAAGATAAACTGGCTGAATTTAAATATCAGTTTGATTTTGATGGTATTGAGGTACTTTATAATTATGGCAAAGAAAAATGCACGACAACCGTTTATGAAAAACTGATCATTGATGGTGTTGAGGTCGTTAATTTTGATCGCAGAGTCTCATCCATTGCAGACTTTAACCTACCAGGTTCAGAGACATTAAAGAACGATTTTGAAGGAAAGGATATTTCACCGGTTAAGTATATAAAGTCAAACGCATTACTTGATGATCATGTTATTAATAATGCCTTCGATACGTTTATGAAGTTTGTTGATGGCATGGTGTTTTTTAGAACGCTTTCTAAGCTTCAAGAGTTTTATGGCCAGCCAACAGGTAAGCAGCGTGTTTCCCAAGCTATTATTGAGCAAGGCAAACTCAAAGACTTTGAAACATTTCTTAATGATTCAGGAGTGGCTTGTAAGCTGAAACAATCGGGTGCTGAGAATGAAGAGATTATTGAGTTTGATTTCGGTGAACGCAGCATTGAATTTTCTCAAGCGGCTTCAACTGGGACGATCTCTCTTGGTAATTTTTATTATTGGTATTTAAAGCTTACCTCTGGTGAAATCTCATTTGCGTATATTGATGAGTTCGATGCGTATTATCATTTTAACTTATCACAACATATTGTTGAGCGCATAGCAAAGACGAGTTGCCAATCCCTTATGACAACTCATAACAGTACATTGATGTCTAATAATATTTTAAGACCAGATTGCTATTTTGTTCTAGCCAAGCAAAAACTAAATCCTCTTTATAACTTAACTGATAGAGAGATCAGAAAAGCGCATAATTTAGAGAAAATGTATCGCTCTGGAGCTTTTGATGAGTAGTTACGTTCTTTGCATATTTGAAGGGAAGCGTGCAGAGCCAAATATTACTAATAACCTTTGTGTGAACCTTCTGCAAGATGAGGACAAGGTTATTCTTAGGGCATCCTATGGTTGTAATATTTATAAATTATATGCAGAGATTGAAAAAGATCCGTATTTAGATACCTACGAACTACTGGTAGAAGAATTAATAAAGCGGCAAAAAGAAGAACAGCGTTTAGGTCGCGATTTACGTGAAGAAGAACTTGCTGTTTTAAATATTGATGATTCAAGCCTAATTAGTGATATTTATCTTATCTTTGATTATGACGCCCATTGCAGCAATGCTAATGATAAGAAATTAGTTGAAATGCTAGATAAGTTTAACAATCCGCAAGAAGAAGGACTGTTAATTGTTAGCTACCCAATGGTTGAAGCAATAAGGCATCAAAGAAGTGTTGAGTATAGAGAAGAGCTATACGCATTGAGTGAGTTTGGTAAATATAAGAATTGGACTAACAAGGATGCCGATCTAGATAAAAAATACCATAATTGGGGTGCATATGATTTTGATACTTGGAGAGAAATCGTTGCTCAGCACCTTGCTCGCGCTAATCATTTAGTGACAAATGAACTATCACTTCCTAAGAGTCAAATTGAGCAACAAGAGATTTTCATTCAACAGCTTGATAAGCACGTTCCTAATGGCAACATTGCCGTAATTTCATCATTCCCATTAATGCTCTTTGATTATTATGGCCAAGCGTTAATGTCGAAATTACGATTTGTGTAGAGTTATATTTATTAGTTGAAGTGACTTTTCCAAATCCACAAAAAAGGGATCTAGCCTAAGCCAGATCCCCTCAACATCAGCCGCATTCCCTGCGGCTTTTTACTATCTATCTAATCTAACCCTTACGGCTCTTCAGAAATAGGCTTCGGCTTATAGTGATCCGAATTCAAACCAAAGTACTCAGGTAAACTTGTACCCACCGAGATAGAAGACCAAGTACCCGTCACGATACCGATGAACATTGCAATCGCAAAGCCTTCTAGTGGACCGCCACCTAATAACCATAAAGAACCAACAGTGATTAGAGTTGTTCCTGATGTCACCATAGTACGAGAGAAGGTTGCAGCAACCGCTTCGTTATTTACCTCTTGGATAGATAACTCAGGTTTGGCAATTAATAGCTCACGAATTCGGTCTGCAATGATGATCGAGTCATTTAACGAGTAACCTAAAATCGCCAAAATAGCGGCTAGGGTGGTTAAGTTAAACTCCATTTGAGTCGCAGCAAAGAAGCCAAGTACAAACACGATATCGTGGGTTAGGGCAAACAAAGAGCCAGAAGCCAAACGCCATTCAAAGCGGTAGCTCAAGTACGCTAAGATAACCAAAACTGACACCAATAAAGCCATGCCGCCTTGCTCAGTTAGCTCTTGGCCTACTTGTGGACCAACGATACTGGTATTCAATACTTGAACATCTGAATGCAGAGGAGCAAGTACCTCAGTCAGTGGTGGAAGCTCAACGCCTTTGGGTGGAATCGCATAACGCAATACCCAACGACCCGGCTCACCAGAGGCAATAACCGCCACATCTTGCTTAAAGCTAGCATCTAATAACGGCGCAATTTCACTGCTTGTGATTTTGCTATCAATTTGAACTTCACTCACGATACCGCCAGTAAAATCCAAGCCCCAGTTAAGGCCTTTGGTTGCTATCATCGATAATGCAAAAATCATCAAACCGATAGAAACCACACTCGTCATGTGACGCCATTTTGTTGCATTTTTCATATTTATAAACATAACTTAAATCCTAACATCATGACGAGAATCACGACCCCAAACTAAATTGATAATGGCACGTGACGCGAAGATGCCTGTGAACATACTGGTTAATAGACCTAAGCCCAGAGTTAATGCGAAGCCTTGGATAGGGCCATTACCGATAGTGTATAGAACCACCGCGGTAATCATTGTGGTGAAGTTGGCATCGAAAATGGTACCAAATGCACTACTAAAGCCTCTATCAATCGCTTGTGCTAATGTTCGACCTTCTTTCTGTTTATCTTTAATACGTTCAAAAATAAGTACGTTAGTATCAACCGCCATACCAACCGTTAGTACTAAACCTGCAATACCTGGAAGGGTAAGAACCGCCCCCGGAATAAGCGCAAGTAAACCAAATAGCATTACCATGTTGCCAACAAGGGCAATGTTAGCCACCCAACCTAAACGACGATACCAAAACGCCATAAACAGTAGAGTTAGACCAAGACCAAGACCTAAAGCAGCAAAACCATTTTGAATATTCTCAGCACCCAGTGTCGGGCCAATAGTACGCTCTTCAACGATAGTCACAGGCGCAGTTAGTGAGCCAGCACGAAGAAGTAGAGCAAGCTCTTGAGATTCTTGAAGTGAGCCAGAACCTGTGATTCTAAAGCGGCTACCAAGTTGACTTTGGATAGTTGCTACACTGATGATTTTGTTACTTTGAGTGGTTTCGCCTTTGCTGTTACGACCGTACTCGTTGTACGACGTTGCCATTGGTTTACCAACATTGTGACGAGAGAACTCAGACATGATTTTGCCGCCTGAACTATCAAGAACAATGTTTACTTCCGCCATGCCCATTTCGCCTAAGCTTGCACGAGCATCAACAATATGGTCACCACTTAGTACTGGTTTTCTACCTACACGTACAGGGCGGCCATTCTCATCAGGAACTTCCATTGTGCTGCCAGTGCCTTGTTCTTTTACTGCATAGAAAGCAAGACTCGCGGTAGCACCGATAACATTTTTTGCAGCAGCAGGATCTTGAACACCCGGAAGCTCGATACGAATTCGGTTTTCACCTTGACGTTGAACTAAGGCTTCAGTGATACCTAATTCTTCAATACGGCTACGCATGGTTTGTAAGTTTTGTTGAACCGTAAGGTTACGAACCGCAATTTTTTCTTCTTCTTTTAGTGTTAGCTTAAGATCAAAGCCGTCACCGTTTGAGATTTGCCAAGTAGGGTAGTTTTTATGGATAAACTCACGAGCAGCGTGGCTTGCTTCTTTAGATGGAAGGCGAACCACTAAGCTATCAGTGCCTTCTTTTTGCATACGAACTGAACGAATACGCTCTTCACGTAACTCTTGTTTTAAAGAATCTGAAAGCTCATTACGTTGTGCTTGGAAAACTTGGTTTACATCAACATCGAGTAAGAATTGCACACCGCCACGTAAATCCAAACCAAGTTTGATTGGTTCAAATCCCATATTTTGTAACCAAGCAGGAGCTGCTGGCGCTAAAGATAACGCAATCGTTGTGCCTTTTTGGTCTTCGTCAATGACGCTACCAAGTACACTTTTTGCTTTTGCTTGCTGTGCTTCATCTTGCAAAATAACGATGGTTTTATCGCCTTTTTGTTCAATGCGTTTAACGATTATTCCTTGGTCGGTTAACGTATTTTGTAATTGAACAATAGAAGGAATTTGTCCGTCTTTATTGGTGATTTGAACGGCAGCATCTTCACCATACCAAGTAGGGATAGCGCTTAATAATAAAATAATAAGGGTCGTAATAAGAACAACGTATTTCCATTTTGAATAATGGTTTAGTCGTTGTATCGGTTGTTTTCTTTGCATAATAATTTCACCTCACATACGAAGTTGCGTATGCGAAAAAGTCACAAATCTAGTTAGTTCGCAATAAACGAATAATAACTAAGTGATAAATCAATGGATTTTGAGTGTGAAATTAAGAGTGTGGGTATAACCGCTGGCTGTAGAGAAGGTTACTTTCCTTCCAAGCCGAAATTCGAGAAGTAGATGAATAGGTATTTAATGCCCAATTGACCGTTGGTTTTGGTTTTTCTTGATAACCAATGGTTAATTGTTCAGAGGGAATAGCAGGGATCTCTAACGCCAGTTCATAAACCGGAAAGACTTCTTCTGGCTCATGGCGCGCCAAGTTCGCCATACGAGAAGCGTAGGCGATGCCTAAATTTACATCGTGGCTTTGAGAGGCGCTTTTAGAATGTAATGTCGTCGAGTCTGTTTGAGCACTATCGATGTTGCAAGTAACAAAATCAATAGATTGGATATGAGAGTTATCAACGGAAATCGTTACTGGAACCGTAGAGTGCTGTTCAATTGTCAGCTCTACAAAGTGGCTGTCGTCGTTTTGATGATATGCAGATGCCTGAGCAAGCGAACTTACCCCAAAGCAAAGACAAATTATCAATAATCGAAACAGTTGAACCACGAAAAATCCAATAATGATGTTAATAGACCATCGCATCGTATTCGATGAATGACCTTACTGGCAAGTGAAATTAATAAATTCAGAAAAATTGATGTAATTTTAGTGAAATCATTTGGTTTTATTTCTTTCTGCTGCCGTTAATTCAAATCGCTCAAGAACATGGTCAATAAAAACACGTAATCGTTTTGGTATCAGCTTATTTTGTGGGAAAACCAAGCTAATGGCGGCTTTCGGTAAATCCCAATCAGGAAGAATTTGCACCAATTCGCCACTTTTAATGTGCTCTCGACATAAGAATTCAGGCAAAGAGGCGATGCCTAACCCACTTAAGCAGGCAGATTTACAGGCAGTTATTGTATTTACTTTTAAGCGATAAGGCAGATTAACGCGAATGGCTTTATCTACCTGATTAAAATAAAGATTAGGGACCTTAACGGCGTTAACGACTTTGATCTGATGATGAGGCGAATCAAGATCCTCTGGAGAAGTAATGTCTCCATATGTAGTTAAATACTCAGGGCTTGCCACAATAATACGCTCGGAAAAGTCGATGGTTCGAGCGACTAACGAAGAGTCGTTGATCTCACCAATTTGAACATAAAGATCAATACCATCACCAATAATATCAACTTCTCGATTGGTCATTTCAACATTAACAGAGACTTCAGGGTAGCGTTTAAGAAAGCTGTTGATGTAATCAGACATAACGTTGTGGCCGATCTCTACGGGCATGGCCAAATTAAGGTGACCACGAATTAAGTTTTGATTTGCGGTCAGCTCTAATTCAGTTTGTTGCATAATATCAAGCACTTTGACGCTGGCTTGATAAAAAATCTCACCTTCTTGGGTTAAGCCTAATTTTCTAGTTGAGCGAGTGATCAGCTTCACACCTAAATGCTCCTCAAGCTCAGCAAGCTTTCTACTTACTGTTGATTTTGTCATACCAAGGTTAGTAGCAGCTTGAGTAAAACTTCCAGAATCAATGACTTGATTTAATATAGTTATGTTATTCAAATCCATCATTAGGTCGTTCCTTATTGATTGGTAAGATTTGTGCAACAGTGTTTCCTTTTTTTCCTATCTAATCAATAAATCATTTTCGTTTTATACTGTCGTTCTCTTATTTATTACATTCATGTTTATTGCAAACGTGAATGGCTTCATTTTCAAGTGGGTACGCGCAGTGGCAGAACAACAGAAGAAAAAAAATAAAGCACCTTTGATTGCGACAATCGTTATTATTTTATGTGGCCTTGCCGGTGGTGGTTATTGGTATGGTTATGGTCAATATTTCCAATCAACAGACAATGCGTATTTGCAAGGTGACATCACAACGATCAGCCCTAAAGTCGGTGGTTATATTGCCAAGACATTGGTTGAAGATAACCAAGTGGTAAAAGCGGGCGATTTATTGGCAACCATAGACAGTCGTGATTTTGAAGCTGAAAAAGAGAAAGCAGAAGCCAATGTATTAGTCAGTGAAGCGGCGATTAAAAATTTAGCGGCAGAGCGCAAGCTACAAGACATTCGTATTCGTCAGGCGGCGAGTGAGATTGAATCAGCCAATGCTGAACATGAGCGTGCTCAACAACAAGTTAAACGTACTAAAGCGTTAATCAAAAAGAATTATTCGTCACAAGATGAGTTAGATAATAACGTTTCCCACCTTAAAGTATCACTGGCAAATGTGGATGCGGCAAAGGCTAATTATCAAGCATCAAAAGAGCAAATCAATGTGATTGAAAGCGAGATTGCTCAAGCGGAGGCTGGATTAGCTCAAGCAAAAGCGGCGTTAGAACAGACTGAAATTAATCTTTCTTATACCAATATTTATGCGCCGATTGATGGTGTGGTTGGTAAACGTAGTTTGCGCAGTGGCTTATTGGTTCAAGCAGGTATGCCTTTACTTAGTCTAGTTCCAACTACAGAAGTATGGATTGAAGCGAACTTTAAAGAAACACAGCTTGGTGATATTCATAAAGGTCAAAAAGTATTTGTCGATTTAGATGCGTATCCAGATCTACACCTAAAAGGGATTGTTGATAGCTTCTCTCCTGCAACGGGCGCTAAATTTGCGTTACTGCCACCAGAGAATGCGACGGGTAATTTCACTAAAATTGTGCAACGTGTGCCGGTTAAAATCAGTATTTTAAATGCAGACTTATTAGAAGGTAAGTTGATCCCAGGTCTTTCAGTGGTTGCAACGGTTGATACTCGAGGTTAGTCATGACTCAAGAATTAACGGTGAGAAATCAAAATGAATCTGCCGATGTACCAATAGAACCTGAAATACCAAGACGCCATTGGATAGCACTATTTGGTGGTTTGCTTGGTGCGTTTATGGCGATTCTGGATATTCAGATCACCAACTCGTCTCTAAAAGATATTCAAGGCGCGTTATCGGCAACCATGGATGAAAGTTCGTGGATCTCTACCTCTTATCTTGTGGCTGAAATGATTGCGATCCCATTGAGTGGTTGGTTGTCAGTTGCCATTGGTAAGCGTCGTTATTTAACCTGGACCACCATCATTTTTGCTGTGGCGTCTGTGCTGTGTTCTGTGTCTTGGAACATGGGCTCAATGATTGTCTTTCGTGCTATTCAGGGTTTTAGTGGTGGGGCGTTAATCCCACTGGCTTTCTCTTTGGTTGTTCAGTTATTGCCATTGAATAAGCGTGCAGTTGGGATGGCGTTATTTGGGGTAACAGCGACGTTTGCGCCGTCAATTGGTCCTACATTAGGTGGCTGGTTAACTGAAAATTTCTCGTGGCACTATATTTTCTATATCAATATTCCACCAGCCATCGCGCTTATCTGTATGGTCAATTATGGTCTTGATGATGAGCCGTTAAAATTAGACAGTTTATTAAAAGCCGATTGGTTTGGTATTACGACGATGGCGATTGGTCTGGGTTGCTTAGAAGTGGTGCTAGAAGAGGGGAACCGTGAAGAGTGGTTTAGCTCTAGCTTCATTGTGACTTTATCGATTATTTCAGCCATCAGTCTTATCTATTTTGTGATTAATGAGCTGCAGCATAAGAACCCACTAGTGAATTTGCGGCTACTTAAACAAAGTCAGTTTGCAATGTCATGCATGGCCTATTTGATCTTAGGGATGGCGTTGTTGGGATCTATTTACGTGCTACCAATGTATATGATCCAAATTCAAGGGTATAACGCGTTAGAAATTGGTGAAGTATTGATGTGGATGGGGTTCCCTCAGCTGTTGATTTTCCCATTAGTACCGAAATTAACGCAGATCATTAAAGCGAAATATTTGGTGTTCTTTGGCTTCTCAATGTTTGGCATTAGCTGTTTTGTAAATACGCACATGAGCTATAACTTTGGTGGTGATCAGCTGATTTTCTCCATGCTATTACGTGCGATTGGTAGTCCATTTATTATGGTGCCTTTGTCATTGGTTGCAATGGAAGAGATCCAAAAGCATCAAGTGGCAGATGCCTCAACCATTACCAATGTATTACGTAATTTGGGTGGTGCATTCAGTATTGCAATTATCGCGACCATGCTGGATAACAAAACCCGTGAACACTTAGGGCATATTAAAGAGACATTAACCAGTGTCAGTACGGATGGTTGGTATCAACTGCAACAAAGCGCAGCAATGTTTGTTTCAAAGGGGAGCGATCCTGCAACTGCAATGCTGCAAGCGAAGGCGTCATTAACCATGACCATGCAGCGAGATGCGGCCATTATGGCGTACAACGATGTTTTCTTAATGATGACGTTCTTCTTAGGTTTTGCTGCTTTTATGATGTTTTTTGTTAAATCGAATTCGAATCCGGGCTCAATGGAAGGTGGAGCGCATTAATTTTTTATGTGTACTCGCATCTTTAAGTGGTTTGGGTATAATGCGGCAGAATATTGAAATGAGGTTCTCATGCGTTTAGATAAATTTTTGTGCGAAACAACAGGTGCCACTCGTAAAGAAGCAACTCGTATTATTAAAAGTGGTACGGTTACCGTTGATGGTGTGAAAACAAAAGTTACTTCAGTAAAAGTAACCGATGATTCAACCGTTGAGTGGGATGGTCGTGAACTTAAATTCCATGGTCCTCGTTATATTATGCTATTCAAGCCGGATGGTTATGTATGTTCTCACGAAGACAGTACACACCCTTCAGCGTTAACGTTATTGGATGAAGTGAATGTAGATAAACTGCATTTCGCGGGTCGCCTTGATGTTGATACAACAGGTTTAGTTCTTATTACTGATGACGGCCAATGGTCACATAAGATCACATCACCAAAGCGTAAGTGCTCTAAAACTTACCGTGTATGGTTAGATGAATCGATTGGTGCTGATTATGCTGAGCAACTAGCTGAAGGCATTCAGCTTAAGAGCGAAACTGGCTTAACTATGCCAGCAGTAATGGAAATTGTTAATGAAGACGAAAATGAGCTTCTATTAACGATCCAAGAAGGTAAATACCACCAAGTGAAGCGTATGTTCGCAGCGCTTGGTAACAAAGTTGAAGGTTTACACCGTTCTCAAATTGGTCAATTAGGCTTAGATTACTCACTTGAACCTGGTGAATATCGCTATTTGACAGAAGAAGAAGTGATTGCTGTTCTTGGCTAATCATTGTTAAGCGATTTTCCTGCGTAATAAATAGATCATCTAATTAATTACATTGGTATAAAAACGGTATGATGTTATGTCATACCGTTTTTTGTAAATTAATGAAAATAATTAGTATTAAATAGGCTTAGTTTACGGCTCATGATAAAATTAACGATCATTAATCGCTCTTTATTCCTTTAGGTTTTTTATGTCAACGAGCTCTCCTGAATCAGCTGAAAGTCCACCGCTAAGTTTACTTTTAATCGTTATTCTTGGAGCTATTGCTGCGTTAACACCACTTGCGATTGATATGTACTTACCTGCAATGCCAAGTATTGCAAAAGATCTTGGAGTGTCTGCCGGCTCTGTTCAAATGACATTAACGGCATATACAGCAGGCTTTGCTATTGCACAGTTAATTCATGGTCCCCTTGCTGATAGTTATGGCCGACGTCCAGTTCTTATTATCGGTACGGTTTTATTTGCTATTTGTGCGGTTATTGGTGCCTTAGTCGATGGCATTGAATCATTAATGTATATCCGAGTATTACAGGGTGTTGCAGGCGCAGCCTCTTCTGTGGTTATTCAGGCTATTGTGCGTGATATGTTTGATAAAGAAGATTTTGCTCGTACCATGGCATTTATTACCTTGGTGATGACAATTGCCCCTTTAGCTGCTCCTATGATTGGTGGTCACTTAGCGGTTTGGTTTGGCTGGCGTTCAATTTTTTGGTTATTGGCTGCTTTTTCTGTCCTAATTATTTTAGCCATTTTTTGGAAAATCCCCGAGACACTGAAAGAAGAGAATCGAGAACCTTTTAAGCTAACAACTTCTTTTCGTAATT
Source organism: Aliivibrio wodanis (assembly GCA_000953695.1). GTDB lineage: Bacteria > Pseudomonadota > Gammaproteobacteria > Enterobacterales > Vibrionaceae > Aliivibrio > Aliivibrio wodanis. Next base: position 1,012,389 of record LN554846.1, read on the forward strand.
ACTTATCTCTATTTAAAAACCCAGTGTCGCTTGGTTTGATATTTGCCGGAGCATTCTCATTTTCAGGGATGTTTGCTTTCTTAACCGCAGGCTCATTTGTTTATATTGATATTTATGGTGTGAGTGTTTCTAATTTTGGTTATCTTTTTGGCTTAAATATCATTTTCTTAATTATTATGACTACAATTAATGGCCGTATTGTGAAAAGAATGGGCTCTCATAATATGCTTAAGTTGGGATTATCTATTCAGTTATTTGCAGGCTTATTGATGGTCGTTGGTCAATGGTTTGAATGGGGGTTATGGGGCACAGTGATCCCTGTAGTGCTATTTGTTGGCTGTATTTCTACTATTGGTAGTAATAGTATGGCTCTGTTATTAAGTCATTACCCTAAGATGGCAGGAACGGCGTCATCACTTGCGGGTACATTGAGGTTTGGTACTGGCTCATTAATTGGTGCTAGTATTGCCATGTTGCCGTCAGATTCAGCGTGGCCTATGGTTAGTGCAATGACGGCGTGTTCTATTTTATCTTTTGGTTGTTATTTTGTTTTTGGGCGAAAATAGTAAATGAGTGAAAAAAAATCAGCGCAGTATTATCAAGAAATTCAATGTGTAATCAATGCGGCATTAGGTGATTTACAAGAAAGTAAAGACAGTGGACGCTTACCTAAGAACCCTGTAAGTGCAAATCACTTTTTAATTCGCTGGGTAACTACGGCAATTAAAACACAACGTTTTGCTCATTGTGCTGCAAAAGATTTAGTAACGTGGCAGAAAGAAGGTCGTACAAAAGGAACGGGTACTGAGCTACCGACACGTTTTGAGCATTATTCACGATTGTATCGTGAATTAGCACCTGCTGAAGCGACAAAACCTATCACAAAAGATGCGATTTTAGCGTGGAGTGAGTTTTTAGAAGAAGATAAAGAATGGTGTGTGACAACTGAGTACGAAGTATTACCAAAAGCCTCGTTATTTTCGGATGGTGATCACTCGTTGATTATCTGTTCAACACAACTAGAGTCTTGCTTTGACGGTGAGGATGGCTCAGCTGAGTTAGTGAAACCGCTGACGTGTTATGTTCGTGGTAATCACCATGAGTTTATTGAATCGGCGTATGAGCATGGTTTAATTGTTCATAAACGTTCTGATTACAAATCAAAAGTGAAATATCACGGTGAATACCTGATTTTCCCTAATAACCATGGTTTGCAATTGGGTGAGATCCCATTCTCATTTAATGTGAAAAAGTAGATTTTTCAATTTATTAAAAAAAAGCGCAGATCTTCTGCGCTTTTTTTATGCCTACTGTTTTGAAATTTTTCTTATTCTTTTAGCTCTTCGGCTTCTGCTTTTTTACAAATCGCTTTCACCATGCCTTTAAAGATAAATAGATGGGCAGGGAACATAGCGAACCAATACATTAATCCCCAAAAGCCTTTAGGGTGCCACCATGCTCGAACATCTAATTGGCGATGCCCCTCATCAATTTCTTTAATTGAAAACTCTAATCGTCCTAGTCCAGGAGCCGTCATTCCAAAAAGTAATGATAAGAATTTGTTCTCTTCGCAGCGGATCACTTTCCATGAGTCAATATGATCGCCTAGCTGAACTTTGCCTGACTCAGGTCTTCTTCTGATTGGAAATGAACCACCAAGCAAAGGATCTAACCATTCTCTGGTTCGCCATAATGCATTGGCGAAGAAATAACCCTCTTTACTACCGAGACGTTCAATGACTGTCCATAACTGTTGAGGTGAAGCGGTGGTTGTAAAGCTTGCTCCCGCTTGCTTTGGGTAATAACCGTAATCTGACTTCCAACGTTTTAATGCACTTGGATCAAAGCCCCAAATTTCTGTTTTTATTGTTTCTTCATTGGTTTCTTGAGCTCGATTTATTGCGTCAGATAAAGAGAGCAATGGTTGTGGGAATGCGCGTTCTATAACCGAATTATCAGCAATTAAATCATGATCAATTCCGGCTAATAATGCTCTTCCTAAATCAGACGGAACAGAGGTCACAACACCAAGCCATAAGCCAGCAAAAGAAGGGCTAATAAAGCGTGTTGGAATGATCTTTATAGAACGATGATTCCGCTTAGCAATAAGATGAAATAGGGTTTGGTAGCTTACGGTTTCAGGCCCACCCGCTTCAAAAGTGATGGATTTGGTCAGAGGATAATTAATGCATTGGATTAAGTAGTAATTGAGGTTTTCTATCGCAATTGGGTTTGCTTGCGAGTTAATCCAAACAGGGCAGATCAATACAGGGAAATGATTAACAAAATCGGTCATGATTTCAAAAGCGGCTGATCCGGTACCAATGATTATTCCTGAGTTGATCTCTATGGTAGGAATGCCCGTTGAACGAAGTAATTCACCTGTTTTTTTACGAGCCAGTAAATGCTGAGATTGATATCCCTCTGGCTGTAATGCACTTAAATAAATGATTTTTGATAGATATGATTGTTCAGCGGCGATTTTAAAGTTTTCAGCAAGAGAGACTTCATAGTCAAGAAAGTCATGGCCATGGGACATCCCATGAACTAAAAAATAGGCAATATCACAGTCTTTCATTAATGGAAGAATAGAATCTGAATCTTCTAAATCAAGGAAATGACATTGTAGGTTGGGGTGCTCAGTCACCCTATCAAGTAGGTAATCAATATTACGAGCGCAAGCAATAACGATATGCCCTTGCTGTAATAATTGTGGGATCAATTGAGAGCCAACATACCCTGATGCGCCAACAATGAGAATTGTACTTTTTTTATTCAAGACAGCTCCTTTACCTTGTGAATATAAATATTAATTACGGTTTGATTCTAGTACAATTTGTAGGCATATACCTAATGGATCTTGTGCAGTGCAAATGGTTAATTTGTTGTTTATTTGAGGTTCTTCATGTCTGTTTTTCTTTCTAATGTTATTGGTCACACTCGCGGTGAATTTCTAAAGCGATTATTGATGATCGCAATTCCAATTGCTCTGCAAAATATTATGTTCTCTAGCCGTGGTTTGGTTGATGTGCTTATGCTAGGTCAACTTGGCGAAGCAGATATTGCTGCTGTTGGTGTTGCTAGCCGTGCAACATTTGTGACCACCATTATGTTGGTTGGTGTAACAACAGGTGGTGCGCTATTAACAGCCCAATACTGGGGAGCTCAAAATAAGGAAGGAGTTCGTCAAAGTACGGCGCTTACTTGGATGGTAAGCATGGCTATGGCGACGATTCCTGTTGCTCTGTTCTTTTTGATCCCAGAGCAAATTATGTCTTTAGCGACCGATTCTCAAGAAGTTATTGACCTAGGGGCGGAGTATCTCTTTATAACGGCATTAACTATGTACGTTGTTTCTTGTGGTAGCAGTATGGCGGTAGGGTTACGCTCTATTCATCAACCAGGAGTTAGTACATTTTTTAGTGGGATAGGGATCGCTTCTAACGTCTTCTTGAACTGGGTGTTGATTTTTGGTCATTTAGGTGCGCCTGCTATGGGGATAAAAGGGGCAGCTTTAGCAACCTTGATCAGTGGTGTTATTGAGATTATCTGCTTGTATGGTTACCTCTATGGTCGTTCTCATTTATTAAGTTTTGGCTTAGTTGAAATTAAAGCGGTATTAAATTGGCCAAAAATATCTAAGTTCCTCTCTTTATCTTTGCCTACGACGTTTAATTTCTTAGTCTGGTCGGCGGGTATATTTACTTATCATGCCATTATGGGTCAATCGGGAGTTCAAGGTTTAGCTGCGTTATCTGTTATTTCTCCAATTGAATCTATTGCATTAAGTTTTCTTATTGGTGCGGCAGGGGCTGCGTCAGTATTGATGGGAAATCAGTTGGGAGCAAAAAAATACGAAGCGGTTTATTACCAAAGTTGGGGAGTCTTAGGTTTAAGTGTAGTGACGAGCTTTGTCATTGCGTTATTTGTTATGATTTTTCAGCATCAAATCTTGGATATGTTTCCTGCATTAACTGATGAAACTCGTGCTATTGCTGAGAAATTTATGGCAATTCTTGCCATTATTATTGTGATCAGAAGTGTGCCTTTAACGGCTATTGTAGGAGTGTTGCGAGCGGGTGGGGATGTTAAGTACTGTTTGTATCAGGATATTATCTCACAGTGGTTTATTGGTATTCCTATTGCAGCTATTGGAGCATTAGTTTTAGGCTTCCCTCCTGAGTATGTTTATGCACTATTTATTGTTGAAGAAATAGTAAAATGGTTTGGTTCAATTTATAGAATGAAATCAAAAAAATGGATTAAAAATCTGGTAGATGCATAACAAAAGATGGGTTTTAGTTGCTATCGGAACAGAGTATTAACCTAAGGTATAAAAAGCTTTATGAAAGCAGGGTTATAGTGTAAATTCTGTTACCGATATCACAAAACATCTTTTGAGAGGGTACATGTTAAAGCTGACAAACCTGAATAAAGGTTACTTGGATGGTGGAGAGTTTCATCCTATCCTTCAAGGGGCAGAGTTAACAATAGAGCAGGGCGCTCAAATTGCATTAATGGGTGAAAGTGGCTCAGGCAAAAGTACCCTTTTAAATTTAATTGCAGGTTTAGATAGTGTCGACAGTGGTCAAATAGATATTGCTGGCTTTTCTATGCATTCTCCAAAACAAAGCTCTCGGACTTCTTATCGCCGTAATAATATAGGCCTTGTTTTTCAACAGTTCAATCTTCTACCGACCTTAAGCATTGCTGATAACATTCGTTTTTGTCGCCAATTAAAAGGGCTGCGAGATGATGGTGCGTTATGGCGTCAAATCATTTCTGCATTGGATCTTATGCCATTACTAGGTCGTTATCCTGAAGAAGTTTCTGGTGGACAGCAACAACGTGCTGCTATTGCTCGTGCTTTATATATGGAACCTAAGCTATTGTTAGCAGATGAACCAACAGGAAGTTTAGATGAGAAAAATGCAGAAGCGGTAATGCGATTATTGACGCGTTTATCTCGCGATCTTCACTGTACGCTTTTATTAGTGACACACAGTGAAAAAGTGGCTGAACATATGGATGGTTTAGTTAAGCTTCAAGGAGGGTTATTAAATGTTATTCCCGGTAGCTAAAGCACTTTTTGGGCACTACCGAAAACATCCCCTACAAATTTTTTTAGTCTGGCTTGGTTTAACGCTTGGCGTGTCACTGCTTGTCGGTGTTCTAGCGATTAATAACCATGCAAAAACCAGCTATAGTGAAGGGGAGAAATTATTCTCTAATCCTTTTCCTAATCGTATTCGCGCTATTCAAGAAAGCATTACGATCCCTCAGGCGTTTTATATAAACTTACGTCGTGCTGGTTACTCCTCTTGTATGCCAGTACAAACTCTACATTTAGAAACAAAAAATGATATTGATATTTCGTTAGTCGGTATTGACCCTATTGCCTTAATGCAAATATCAGTAAAAAATTTAGCTAGTACAGAAGACATGCTTTCTTTAATTAGACCTCCGTTCCCTGTATTGGTTAGCCAGCCCTTAGCTTCGTATTTTGGTCTTAGCGATGGTGATTACATCGATTTGCAAAATGAATCGAATGTTGGCCCTATTATTATCGATAAAAACCAACGTTTATCAGGTTCTCGAATTTTCTCTGATATTGCTTTAACCAAAATGTTAGGACACAAAACTGGTTTAGATATTATTCTTTGCGGTGAAATATCAGATAAGAAAAAAGCACGATTAGAGAGAATGCTACCACGAGGTTTACAGTTAGAAACGCATAAAGAATCTGGATTAACAGCATTAACAAAAGCATTTCATACTAATTTACTTGCTATGGGTATGCTCTCTTTTGTCGTGGGTTTGTTTATCTTTTATCAAGCTATGTCTCTCTCTTTTGTTCAACGACAGCCGCTTGTTGGCACGTTAAGGCAGATAGGAGTGTCTACAAAAGAGCTTATTTTGGCTATGGGGATAGAAGTATTTCTATGGGTTATAGTCGGTTGGGTTAGTGGTAATTTCTTTGGTTTAATATTGGCAAACCAGTTAATACCAACGGTATCTAATAGTTTATATTCACTCTATAACGCAGACGTAGATCTTTTGATCTCATGGAGTTGGAGCTATCAAAGCTTATGGATGGCCATCTTAGGTTGTATTTTGGCTTGTGGTTGGCCACTTTACCGTCTATTAAGCATTGAACCTATTCGCTTAACTGCACGTTTGTCTATCGCTCGTTTTGCAGGTAAAGAGTTTGAAGTTCAAGCCATTGTTGCGTGTGTATTTTTTGTAGCAGCTTATTTAATTAATTTACTGCCTCATAGCCATGAAAATGGATTTTACCTTATTGGCTTTTTAATGATTAGTGTTGGTTTAATAACCCCATATATTATTTGGAAGTTCTTTGATTGGTTATCTTATCGACTACCTTCAGCAAAAGCACGGTGGTTTTTCTCTGATTCTGCAGCTAGCCTAAGTTATCGTGGTGTTGCAGCAATGGCCTTTATGTTGGCGTTGGCCTCCAATATTGGTGTTGAAACTATGGTCGGAAGCTTTAGAGCAACAACTAATAACTGGCTTGAACAGCGCCTCGCTGCTGATATTTATATTCAACCAAGTAAAGCTTCTGCTAGTCGTATTAGCTACTGGTTGGAAAAGCAACCAGAAGTAGAATCGGTATGGAGACAGTGGCAAATAGATTATCAAACTGAATATGGTAATCTTGAGATTTTAAGCACAGGAGCTACTCTTGGAGAGAAGAGTGCACTGACTATGAAAGTGGCTATTCCTGAATTTTGGTATTCACTTCATCATCGTCGTAGCGTATTAATTAGCGAATCAATGGCTTTGAAATGGGATTTAAAACCAGGGGATTATTTAGATTTACCAGTACCTATGGGAGACAACTGGCAGATCTCTGGTGTCTATTATGACTACGGTAATCCTTATAATCAGTTACTGCTTTCTCATAAAACGTGGTTAAAAGCATTTGGTGGACAAGGAAAGACCGGAATAGGGATTGTGCTTACGGATAAAGATCAACGCACAGAGTTAATAGATAGGATTTTAAAGCAGTATCGATTACCAATTGAACAAATAAGTGATAATAATTCGATTCAAATTCAAGCAATGAAGGTTTTTGACCGTACCTTTATTGTGACTGACACATTAGGTAATTTGACATTAATTATTGCTGTATTTGGGCTGTTTTTCGCTACATTGGTTGGTGAGATCTCTCGTCAGAGACAAACTGCTTTATTACGTTGTTTAGGTTTGTCAGGAAAAGAATTGATCTTATTAGGTGGTTTACAATTACTTACTATTGGGTTATTTACCATTTTGATCGCGTTGCCTTTAGGGTTGGTTCTCTCTCAGTTACTAATTGATATTGTTATGAAATATGCATTTGGATGGACAATGGAAATTAACTATTATCCATTAGAATATCTACGAACATTCATGTGGACATTATTCGTTTTAACAATTGCAGGTGCCGCCACCGTGTGGAGAGTAACTAAACGGCAAGCTATCACTTCATTGAGGGAATCTTTGTAATGCAGGAAAATAATGAAAATGCCTACAACCTAAAAGTATCCCTCATTATTGTAGTATGTGCCTTAATGTTTAGCGTTGCTTATTATTTTAATTGGAGAAAAGTTGATAGCGAAGGAAGTAACGAGATCAACTCTATTTTCTCCCAATCAGATGGGGTTTACTTTGATCCTGTTTTACCTAATTCACCCTTACGTTTTCCTAAAGATTTTAGTGAGCACTCTGGCTTTCAGCATGAAAAGTGGGTGATGACAGTAAATGCTTTGAATCAAGCGGGCGAAGAGATTGCTATTCAATGGACAATATTTCGTATTTCAAATGACGATAGAGAAACAAAAGGTTGGTTAGATCCTCGTTTGTATGTGGCCAAAGTCGTTGTTACTACAAAAGATGGTAAATGGGTTGAGGAGCGTTTAGCTCGTGGAGGGATTGGTCAAGCTGGGGTTTCAGCTAAGCCTTATCGTATGTGGGTTGACGATTGGCAATGGAGAAGCTTAGGTAGTAGCCCTTTTCCTGGATTATTATCCATAATATCAGATGAATTTTCACTAAAGTTGTCTATAAATTCCAATTCTCCAGTAATCCCACTTGGTGAGGATGGCTATTCTAGAAAACACGATTTAATCCCCGTAGCTTCTTATGAATATATTTTTCCGTTTCTTAGCGTTCGTGGAAATGTAACTTTGAATAATCAAATTTACACTATTTCAGGTCAGGCGATTTTAGAACATGAATGGGCAAGTGGTTTTCTAGATGAACACCAACAGGGTTGGGACTGGTTCATTATAAATATTGATCAAAATAGTAAGCTTCTGGTAGCTCAATATAGACATAAAAATCAGACACCTTATCGTTATGGTGTGTTACTTTATAAAAATGGGGAATATAAACCTCTTAGCGAAGATGACTTCTCTTTACAAACATTGCCTGCTCGTAAATTAAAAAATGGCCGAAGATTACCACTTCAGTGGATAATTAATTTGCCCAGTTACAATATTAACCTCACGACACAGGTAGTAAGAAATGAACAGTGGCTAGATACCCTTATTCCTTATTGGCAGGGGCCGATAACCACAACAGGCTCTCATCAAGTAACAGGCTTTATGCAGTTGACGGGATATTAATAGATCTTGAGTTTAGATAATGTCTACTAAATAGAACTGATTTCTATTCGATGCGAATAAATCAGACTATAAGGACTAATAGTTCGGAATTTCCGATGGAACTTCTCTGAAGAAGCGATTATTCTTGATCTCGAACAAGAGGTAGACTTTTCCTATTCATTATTTCAATAAACTATAATTATAAGTGAAGGACATCTTATGAGTGATGTAATTAAGAATTTTTTTAAATTAGAGTCAGCAGGAGGGATCCTTCTGGTTATTGCAGCAGCTATTGCTATGATTATTGCAAACTCTTCTTTAGCACCAATGTACAATACCTTTTTACATACTTATATTGGTGGTATGTCAGTTTCACATTGGATCAATGATGGTTTAATGGCTGTCTTTTTCTTCTTAATTGGTTTGGAAGTGAAGCGAGAGCTACTTGAAGGTGCTTTAAAATCTAAAGAAACTGCTATTTTCCCTGCTATTGCAGCGGTCGGCGGCATGCTTGCACCTGCACTTGTTTATGTGGCATTTAATATTGGTGATCCAGAAGCGTTATCTGGTTGGGCAATTCCTGCGGCAACCGATATTGCTTTTGCGTTAGGTATCATGGCACTGCTTGGTAACCGTGTTCCTGTAAGCTTAAAAGTATTCTTACTTGCTTTAGCAATTATTGATGACCTTGGTGTTGTCGTGATTATTGCCTTCTTCTATACAAGTGATTTATCAATCTTAGCGCTAGTGATTGGCTTTATCATGACAGGGATTTTGTTCTTACTAAATGCGAAGCACGTCTCTAAGATCCGCTGGTACTTATTGGTTGGCTTTATCTTATGGTTCAGCGTTCTTCAATCTGGTGTTCATGCTACATTAGCAGGTGTTGTTCTTGGTTTTGCGATTCCACTTAAAGGCAATAAAGGTGAACGTTCACCACTTAAACATATGGAACATGCGCTTCATCCGTACGTTGCATTTGCTATTTTACCGTTGTTTGCCTTTGCCAATGCAGGCATTTCATTAGAAGGCGTATCATTAGATAGCTTAACGACAACATTACCATTAGGTGTGGCACTTGGTTTGTTCCTTGGTAAGCCATTAGGTATCTTCAGCTTCAGCTATTTTGCCGTTAAGTCTGGTGTTGCTAAGTTACCAACAGGAATTACGATGCGACACATATTTGCAGTGTCTGTGTTATGTGGTATTGGTTTTACCATGTCGATCTTCATCTCTTCACTGGCCTTTGGTGGGGTAAATCCTGAGTTTGATAAATTGGCTCGTCTGGGTATATTAATGGGCTCGACGCTAGCAGCAGTAGTTGGTTACGTGTTATTGAGCGTTTCTTTACCGAAGAAAACTAAAGCATAAGCTTTATAGTTTGAGCTAAAATAATAGATGCCTCGTTTAATACGGGGCATTTTTTTATCTGAATTTTGAATAAATATCTCATTTCTAAACATCCTAACAATTGTTGTTATATTTAAAAAAATAATATTTAACAATACCTTACCTAACTCATCCGAGCTCCTCTCTTTAATTGGCTAAATAATGAACTGTAAACGTAATGTTAAGTTCTTGTAATTCTAAATATAACGATATATCATTCTGTCATCCACTTAACAATACGGCATACTAATGACGTTGAAATTAAAATTTTTATTATTTGCTTCTTTTATCTTTGGCTTATTTGGTACGTCATTTTATTTGCATGGCCAATTAGAAGATGTGATGAGCTCCAATTTAAAGCAAATTCAAACAGAGTTTTATCCATCTCTAGAGTTGGCTATTACCAATAATAATTTACTGATGCAGTTTGATCAGCATATACAGACAGCAGTAACGCTATCAGAAGAAGAGAACCTGGAATTTGCGACTGATATTGCAACAACGATGAGTTCGAATCTAGATACATTATTAAATATTACAACATTATATCAATCAGATGCACGTTCGCTTAATACTGCATTACAGAGCTATGCTCAACATGCGAATCAATTAGCAATGGACTTTATTGATTCTGAAAAAAGTATGGATGAGTTATTAATTAACGCTCAAAGAAATAGTGAGGAATTTCGTGGTTTAGTTGATGGTTTTGAATTATTAAAAAGACAACTAGAGCATGAGTTTGAGCAAATGATCTCCTCTACTTTAGAGGAAGGACATGTTGCTAAAAAACGATTTATTTGGTTTAACATTATTGGACTAAGTGGATTAATGTTAATGGGCGGGTACGCATGGCGAACAAACTCCTCAATGAGTAAAAATTTAAAAGCAGTGAGTAAGTCGTTAGACGGTTTTGCTGATGGTGATGGTGATGGTGATGGTGATTTATCAGTTCGTATCGAATATACAGGAAGAGATGAACTTGCTGAGCTTGTAAGTGGTTTCAATCGATTTGTTGAGCGTTTACAAACCTCAATGAAACATACTACTCAAAATGTTGATAAATTAGTAACGATTACCCAGAGCCTTAAAGATAACAGTAATAACAATGTATCGTCTTCAGAAAAACAAGCAAATGAGGTTTCAGAAACATCTCGTAGTATTAATGAGATGGTTTTAGCAATTAGTTCAATAACTGAAAGTGCGCTAGAAGCTTCAAAAGAGGCAACAGAAGCAAACGATAATGCCATTGAAGGTAATAGTATTATTGAAAATACAATTACTTCAATAACCTCACTAGCAAGTGAAGTTGAAAATAGTGCAGATGTAGTTAATCAATTAGTCTCTTACACGTCAAAAGTGGGTGGGGCAATTAATATTATTGGCGATATTGCAGAACAAACGAATCTATTGGCATTAAATGCGGCAATTGAAGCTGCACGTGCTGGAGAGCAAGGGCGAGGCTTTGCTGTTGTTGCGGATGAAGTGCGAAAACTGGCTTCTCGAACGCAAGAGTCAACAGCTGATATTAAAGGAATGCTCGCAGAGCTTAATCAAATTTCAGAAACTGCTTCACAAGCAATGCATCGTGGTGTTGAGCAAGCAAATGAAGGGGTTAAAGAGTCATACAATGCAGTTGAAGCTCTTGCAAGAATAACGCAAAAGGTCAGCGCTATAAATGAGATAAATGAGCGAATCGCTTCTGCGGCGGAGCAGCAGCGCTCATCATCACATTTAATTGAAACCAGTATTCACACGATTGAAAGTAGTTCTTCCGAAGTTAAAAATAATGCCAATGAACTATCTCAAATTAGCCATGAAGTTCAATCGGTCAGTGACGAATTATTTAACTTTACTAAACAATTTAAAATTTAGTCTGCCAAGAAATAGGAATTAGGACAAATCATGAAAAAAACAATAATCACAACAGCGATAACCGCTGCATTAGCCAGTCCATTTGTAATGGCAGAAACTACAGACGAAAAGATTGTAAAGCTTGAACAACAAATTGCTTCACTTAGCAGTTTAGTTGCTGGCGCAACGACTGAAAAAGTACGTGTAAATGGCTTTGCTTCTGGTGCGTTTGGTATCTCTGATAATGATATAGGCTACAAAGGTTACACAACTGATGGTAGTTATAATCAAGATTCATTGTTTGGTTTGCAAGGGACATTTCAAGCTACTGAAAATTTTGAAGCAACCATTCAATTAGTGGCAAAAGGGAAGTATGACTGGGAGCCAGAGATTACTTGGGCATACTTAGGCTACACATTTGATAACGATGTAAAAGTACGTATTGGTAAACTTGGTCTTCCTCTATTTATGTTGTCTGAATATATCGATGTGGGTTATGCAATGCCGTGGGCTACTAGCCCTGAAGAAGTGTATGGTCGTGTACCTATCACTTCATTTACAGGTGTTGACGTAAACTATGAAATAGAACTAGATGATTCTTACATTAATCTGCAAGGTTTTACTGGTAATGAGAACATGAGTGGGGCAAGTGCTGCTGGTGGTTCTGGTAAGGTAGAAGATATCGTAGGTGCAGTGATGTTATGGAGTGATGACTACTGGACTGTTCGTGGTAGCTATACTGTTGCAACAGTTAAAGATGTAAATTTTCCATCGATTGTTTTACCAAGTGGCCCTGCAACCATTCTACCTGAGATAGATTCAGAAAAAGGATCATATGCAAGTATTGGTATTCGCTATGAAGACGAAACTTGGTTAGTAATGGGTGAAGCTACTCAAACTCGTGTAGATGGCTACTTCTCTGATTCAGATTCTGGTTATGTAACCGTGGGTTATCACATCAATACAGTAATGCCGTATGTATCATTAGCACGCTTAGAAACCGTGGACAATGATGAGCGAATTACGACTCACCCTATACATTCTATTGGATTTGAAACATTAACCTATGAGCGCGTAGCTTATAGCCTAGGTGCTCGTTGGGATATTCAACCTGGTTTAGCAATGAAGTTTGATACCACTTATACCACTAACTTTGGTGACACTGCTGGTGGTATGTCAGGAAACACGACTGACGAAGACAGTGCAATGGTATACACAATTAAACTAGATGCTACATTCTAAGGATAGAATCATGAAAAAGAATATTATTATTTTAGCGTTTACTTCTCTTTTTTCATTTTCTAGCTTAGCTGATGTAGTGGTTGTTGGAAACCCAGCACTGCCTGATGGCATGTCAAAAAGTGATGCAAAAAAAGTTTTCTTAGGCAAAAAATCAAAATATGCCGGTGGTAACTTAAAGGTAATTGAGCTGACTAGCGCGAATGCAGAAAAAAAAGAGTTTCACAGTAAGGTAACAAAAAAGAGTTTGGCTCAACTAGAATCTTACTGGTCAAAGCAATTATTTACCGGTAAAGGAAAGCCACCAGTAGAAGTTTCAAATTCGAATATGATTAAAGCGATGATAGCTCAAAATCCTAAAGGCATTGGTTACATTGACGAAGCTAATGTTGACGGGAGTGTCAAAGTATTATTTAAGCCATAACTATTATATCAATATTAATCTAATTAAGAGCCGATAGTATGCTTAATTGAGTTAGATATAAGCCCCCCCAGAAAGCCCTATTAATAGAGATATTATAGGGCTTTCACCTTTCTTAAGGTAAAAAAAAGCCCAAACAAAAATGAATGGGCAAAGGAATATAAGGAGTTATGAAAAAGCTATGTAGTTGATAATATAAAATCTGGCGGCCTGCTAAATCTTATAGTCGTTTATTATCAACGGGTATTTATTATGACTAGCGATATTCGAGTTAGTTCAATTTTTTATATTTATTTTTTGTTTTATCGCTTAAAAAGAAAAACCCGTTATCTTTAGTGCTAAAAGCGAGATAACGGGTTACTTGAATTAATCAAGAAAAAGCAGTGGAATTATGAACATAACATCAGACTTCGTATTTTTTAGATAGTTCAAAAAAAGTGAAGATAATTCCATTTTTATGATGAAAAGACGTTTCACACCTCCAACCACTCACTATTTTGACAAAAATTGTCATAAATGGGATGCGAACTGGATAAGAACCTTTTATCCTAGAGGTAATTATTAAAAGGAAAGTTGAACATGATCATCAAACCTAGAATTCGTGGATTCATTTGTACAACCACTCACCCAGTTGGTTGTGAGCACAACGTTAAAGAACAAATTGCTCTAACTAAAGCGCAAGGCCCAATTGTTAATGCACCAAAACGTGTATTGGTTGTTGGCTCTTCAAGTGGCTACGGTCTTTCTTCTCGCATTACTGCTGCGTTTGGTGGTGGTGCATCAACAATTGGTGTTTTCTTCGAGAAAGCAGCGACAGAGAAAAAACCAGGTACCGCAGGTTGGTATAACTCAGCAGCTTTTGACAAACTTGCAAAAGAAGAAGGCCTTTACTCTAAAAGCTTGAATGGTGATGCTTTCTCTAATGAAGCAAAACAAAAAACAATCGATCTAATCAAAGAAGACTTAGGTCAGATTGATATGGTGGTTTACTCTCTGGCTTCTCCAGTACGTAAAATGCCAGAAACAGGTGAAGTGATCCGTTCTTCACTAAAACCAATTGGTGAAACGTATACAGCAACCGCTGTTGATACTAATAAAGATGCAATCATTGAAGCTTCAGTTGAGCCTGCAACAGAAGAAGAGATCCAAGATACTGTTACTGTAATGGGTGGCGAAGATTGGGAACTTTGGATGAGCGCATTATCTGATGCTGGTGTTTTAGCTGATGGTTGTAAAACTGTTGCTTATAGCTACATCGGTACTGAGCTAACTTGGCCTATCTACTGGGATGGCGCGCTAGGTAAAGCGAAGATGGATTTAGACCGTGCAGCGACAGCGCTAAACGAGAAACTATCAGCGACAGGCGGCACTGCAAACGTGGCGGTTCTTAAATCTGTTGTAACTCAAGCAAGTTCTGCAATTCCAGTTATGCCTCTTTATATCGCAATGGTATTTAAGAAAATGCGTGAAGAAGGCGTACACGAAGGTTGCCAAGAGCAAATTTTACGTATGTTTAGCCAACGTCTATATAAAGAAGATGGTTCAGCTCCTGAAGTTGATGATAAAAACCGTCTACGTCTAGATGACTGGGAACTACGTGAAGACATTCAAAAACATTGTCGTGAGCTATGGCCACAAGTAACGACTGAGAACCTAAAAGATTTAACGGATTACGTTGAGTATAAAGAAGAGTTCTTAAAACTGTTTGGTTTTGGCGTTGATGGTGTTGATTACGACGCAGACGTGAACCCAATGGTTGAGTTTGATGTTGCCGCTATTTAATTAATAGCCTTGCTATAATCAATGAATAAAAAAAAAGCCCTAGAGTGAATAATCATTCTAGGGCTTTTTACTATTTATTACTCACCACTAAAAAATTGTTTGTATAAATGGTGTGTTGGTATAAAAGAGTTAGGCCAGTAAGATCATAATGGTACCAGCTACGGTCATTAGAATATTGGCAATGGCATAAGTTCCCGCATAACCAAGAGCAGGGATAGTACTACGCGCGTGTTCATTTACGACATCCATTGCAGGGCCACAGGTGCGAGCACCAATGATGGCACCTATTAATAACGCACGGTTCATATTTAAAATATAAGCACCAACAAGGTAAGCAAGGATAACAGGTACGACACTGACAATGAGAGCTGCTGCGAGTACTTTTAAGCCATCTTCAGAGAAGTATTCACTAATATTTCCACCTGCACTCAGACCAATCCCAACCATGAAAACAAGTAGCCCAAGGTTTTTGGTCATATTTAGCGCTCCTTGTGGGACATAGCCAAAAGTAGGGTGGTTTGCTCGTAAGAAACCTAAAGTGATACCTGAAATTAATAAGCCTACCGCATTACCTAATCCAAAAGTAACCTGCCCAAAGCTCATCGTTATCATCCCAAACATAATACCTAAGATGAAAAAGCTACAGAAGGCAAGTAAGTCTGATACTTGACTATGGATAGAGATAAAACCAATTTTATCAGCAATATGATGAACTTTACTCTTTTCACCACTAACTTGAAGGATATCCCCTTTAGCTAACACAATATCATGTTCAATCGGCATTTCGATTTGAGCACGGACAACACGGTTTAAGAAACAGCCGTATTCAGAAAGGTTTAGTTCAGAAAGGCGCTTTCCTGCAATGTTGTCATTTTTTACAACGATTTCTTCTTCTGCAATACGCAAATCTAATAGGTTACGGTCAAATACTTCTTTACCATTTCTAAAGCTTGGGTCCAAACGTGCATGACTATCTGGGTAGCCAACCAACGCTATTTCATCACTTTGTTGTAGGATATAGTCGCCATCAGGGTTCGCAAGAATACCATTACGACGAATGCGCTCAATGTGACAACCTGTTTGGCGGTGAATGCCTAGTTCACGTAAGTTCTTTCCATCAGTCCATTCAATCAATTCTGGGCCTACGCGATAAGCTCGTATAATCGGAAGATAAACTTTACGTTGTCCTGCGCTGCCAATACCACGTTCTTGGGCTATCTGCATTGCACTGTCTTGTAAATTTTGTTTTTGCAATGTAGGCAATAAACGGGCTAATAAAATTAAACTGGTTAAACCTACTAGATAAGAAAAAGCATAACCCACACTTAAGTTATCTATTACTTTACTAAAATCAACGCCTTCAGGGAGTACTGCTAACCCAGAGTTTAAGGCATCTTTTGCACCGACCAATACAGGAGTTGCAGTAAGAGCACCAGCCATCATTCCGGTAGAAAGGCCATAATCTAATTGAAAGTAGTGGTCGATCAAAAAGCTTAGAGAGATCGCGGAGATAAGGACAACCAACACTAATAATAAATAATGTTTACCATCACGAAGGAAAATACCAAAAAAGTTTGGCCCAGCTTCAATGCCAACACAGAAAATAAATAGCATAAAGCCAATATTGAGTGAGTCTGCAGTAAAGGTATAGCCGAGGCTTCCCATAAAGAGGGCGGTGATAAGAACACCAATTGAACTGCCTAATTGAAAGCTGCCGATTTTAACTTTAGCAATAAATAAGCCGAGAGCGAGAACAACGAATAAAAGTAAGATATCGTTTTGCGATAATAATGTCGCAACATCAATGTTCACTGTATTTTGCCTGAAATTTAGAAGAAGAAAGTGTGATGCAAGTCTAACGTAAAAATGGTGAATGTATAACCGTATTTATAAATAAAATTAAAAAAAATCACCGCTAATAAGCGGTGATTTAGAATACATTGATTTAAGCGATGAATTAATCAAAAAGACCTAGGTTTTCTTTTGCATACGCTTCAAATTCTGTACAGCCACCAATGTGCTCTTGGTCAACAAAAATTTGTGGAACAGTGTCAACTGGCTTACCAACAGTTGTTTCTAAATCAGCCTTAGAAATACCTTCAGCATGAATATCAACATAGCGGTAGTTAAAGTCTTCACGCTTTTCTTTTAGCGTATCCGCATGATCTTTTGCACGAACACAAAACGGGCAACCAGGACGACCAAAAATAACAACAAACATAGTGTTAACTCCAAACAATTAGTAAATTATGCGTAATACTCGCAATCAATAAGTACACTATGCCTGTTGAAATTAGCAAAGTAAAGATGGTTTCACCTTTTTGATTGATTGGTAATACCTATTAATTGTGTGGGTAATTAATGTGATAATAAAGCGAGTAAGCTAATGGTTTTTATAAAAAAAGAACCGCTCTAGGCAGTTCTTAAAACGAATAATTAATTTGAGCTGTCTTTTTCGTAACGAGAATCTTTAAGTGCATCTTTAACGCGTTTTAAATTATCTCTAAATCCTGCACCGCGACGAAGTGTAAAGCCTGTTGCTAATACATCAATAACTGTCATTTGTACAACACGGCTTGCCATTGGCATATAGACATCGGTATCCTCTGGAACATCTAAACAAATTGCTAAAGAAGCTATTTTTTCTAACGGAGAATCTTTAGCTGTAATTGCTATTACTGTTGCACCATTTGATTTTGCTAGTTCAGCAATTTCAACTAGGCTTTTTGTACGGCCAGTGTGAGATATTAATACGACTACATCATTTTCTGTACAGTTAATACAGCTCATGCGTTGCATTACAATGTCATCAAAACAAGTGATAGGGATATTAAAGCGGAAAAATTTATTCATCGCATCATGAGCAACAGAGGCTGATGCTCCAAGGCCAAAGAATGATATTTTTTTCGCTTGAGTTAATAAATCAACTGCACGATTAATTTGCATCGGGTCTAAACTGTTTTTTGCAACATCTAAACACGCCATTGTAGATTCAAAAATCTTATGAGTGTAAGCGTCTGGACCGTCATTTTCTTCCACATTACGGTTTACATATGGAGTGCCGTTAGCCAAGCTTTGAGCTAAATGAAGTTTAAAATCTGGAAAGCCTTTGGTATCTAATCGGCGACAAAATCGATTCACTGTTGGTTCACTAACATCTGCCATTTTGGCAAGTGTTGCAATACTTGAGTGAATAGCAGTTTGTGGTGATGCCATAATAACTTCAGCGACTTTGCGCTCTGACTTACTGAAGTTATCTAGGTTATTTTGTATTCTTTCAATGGTATTCATAATGCGCTCTTCTACATTCAGTTCTTGGTATAACCCTAACCAAAATGAGTAGGTTTCAGATTACTTTGGTTAATGCTATCTAGTTTATAATTAGTATATACGTTTGTTTTGTTAGCCTCTAACAAATGGCAGGCTTGAGTGTATTTTAATAACAATAGTATGACAGAACTCTAAAAATACTTTCAATTTTGAAAGTTGATTTATTTATAAATGCGATAATTTCGTCATTATGCGTGAGGTTTTGTGATTAAATTTCAGTAGCAAGGGAAAATAATTACAACAAATAGGTTACTTTATGGCGATAAAACGACCTATTTGTTGTAAGGATAAAACAGATTACTTTAGAATCGTATCAACAAGCGTTATCAGTTGTGGTAAAGATATTTTACTGCTACTTGCGATTTCTCGTTGCTCAATTAGCACATTTTGTAAAATTTCTTTGGTGGTTAGCGGGTTGGCTAATACCACTCGAAAGACAATCGTTGGGTTATATTGGTATGCTCGTGGTGTTAGTCGAGTTCGAGAGACGAAGGACTTACCTGTTTCTCGTTGAGTCTTTTGAATGTATTTGGTTAAATTATCCAAATGTTCATAAATTTCGGCTGTTTGATTAGCGCTTGCAATTTTTAGTGCTGCCTTTACTTTGCTTGGTACGTAACGATAGGTTAGCAGGCAAAGTTCAGGTTTAGAAACAATTTCAAAGTCATCTTGTTGTTGAATTAGCTCTGAAAAGTATTTTGCTTTTTCAATGCTTTGGTTAATCAATAGTTCATAGCCTGGACGACTGATCACATTGAAACAAGAATAAAGCAACATTGCCATTCCACTACGAGAACCCTCTAGGGTATGGCGTCCTAGATCCTTAGAACCTTTACGTAAGATATACTCAGCATGATGTTGAATAGAAGACATTAATTCAGGATCTTTAAAGATAACCATGCCTGCGCCCATTGGGACATAAAGTTGTTTGTGGGCATCAATAGTGACAGAGTCGGCTAAATCTATACCATCGAGTAAGTCTCTGTATGTGTTAGACATCAGTGTCGCACCACCCCAAGCTGCATCAACATGAAAATGACATCCTTCTTGTTGAGCGATTTGAGCTAATTTACGTAATGGATCAATACTGCCTGTTTCTGTTGTACCTGCAACACCGATAATAGCTAGTGGTTTAATGTTGTTTGCTTTTACTGCCGCTATTTTTTTCTCTAAATCGGTTAAACAAATACGATTATTATTGTCTGTTTTTACCGCGATAACTCCATCTTGACCAATCCCTAATACGTCAGCGGCTTTTTTGATGGAGTAGTGACCACGTTCAGAAACAAAAATAGCAAGGCCATTGCATTTATAATGAGTTAATGCAGCAAATAAGCCTTGCTTTGCAATACCTTCAAAGTCGCCATCTGGCTGTAATAAACGGTTTCTTGCTACCCATAATGCAGTGATATTGGCAATGGTTCCACCTGAACAGAAAGCACCTAAAGAGTGATCGGCACTGTGCATCCAATGTTGGTAGAAATTATCTTTCTTACTATAAATAAGACGATGCAAAATGCCCAATACTTGACGCTCTAGTGGTGTAAACGCTTTAGAGGTTTCAATTTTCACTAAGTTTTGGTTTAACGCGATCATGATTTTTGACAGCGGCATTAAAAAATAAGGCAATGCTGATGTCATATGACCAATAAAACTTGGTGCTGAAGTATGAACAGATTGAGAAACTAGAGTATCTAGTAAATGCTCGGTATGCTCAGAAACATAGGTAGGAGATTCTGGCATTGAAGGATCAGTAAAATCTTTTTCAATTTCGCTGAGAGGTTTCTCTTCTGCGACAATATGTTCTCGTAAGAATTGATTCAGGTTTTGAGAGAGTTCTTGCTCAATTTTTCCAAGAGTCGAATCGGGAGCTTCCGGAACAGTAAAAATTCGCAGCATGCTTTCTAAATTGGCATCCGCTGTTTTGTTGTCTGTTACCATGGTATCTGTTCTATTCTGTTGATGATTGAAAAGCAAAGGGATCACTCTCTTTACCTACGACGAAAGGCACAATTTAGAACAAAATAAGAAAAATGTCTTGTCTAAAATGTGCCATACAAACGATTGATAAGGCAATTTGTTATAAAATCAAACCAAAAGGTTAAATAATAAACAATTTATTTGCAGTTTATTTCACTGATCTCAGTCATTTTCTGATTATACGCGTTTAATGGAGTATCAATCTTTTTTGGGTGACTTAAGATATCGGCAAACGCTGAGCGTAGTTCGTAGTTTTGCTTATGAGGTTGAGCTTGACGATCATCAAAGGTAATTTTGGCTATTTTTCCTAATTCGTCATTATTTGAAGCTAGGTTTTTAATTTCTTTTTGATCTAATTGTAACCAAGATTCAATAGACTGATTTGTTTTTACTTTTGATGAATCATTTTTAAGATAGAAATCAACAGCTGCGCGATTTAGTTCAAAGTGATGCTGACGACCTTCTAGAAACCAATCTCCTACGCTTTGTAAGTTAGGATCTTTTTTTACTGTAATCGCAATTAACTCTTTATACCAAGTTAAAGATGCGTCTACGTATTGGCTGTATTTATTGCTTAAGCATTCAGTATCGGCAGCTTGAACTGAGGTGGTTAGCAAAGCAAACGGCAAGATAATAGCAGCAAGTTTCATTACAAATCCTTAGAAATGAATCATTATTATTGGTTGTGATTGTAGGGATCGTTGCATTAAATGCAATTGAAACAATCCACAGTGTGATGTTTCCCTCTTAAATTTAATATTGGAAAATAAATATTACAGGGAAACAAAAAATAGCATTAAGAATGGAACGGATAAACTAAGAATGAACCCACTGACAATAGCTATTGGGACACAACGGATACCGCCGCAGTTTTGAATCACCGGTAGAGTAAAGTCCATTGCTGTTGCTCCAGCATAACCAATAGAAGTAACAGGGTAGCGATGGATTAGTGTTGGAATTAATAAAAGAGCGACCAGTTCACGCATTAGTTCATTTAAGAAGGCTGCACCACCGTACACCGGTCCTAACGCATCTCCCATTAAAATCCCAGCAAGAGAATACCAACCAAAGCCAGAAGCCATAGCAAGTCCATGTTGTAGGGGGATATCTAGAATTAGTGCAGCAATCAATCCCCCAATCAAAGAGGTCAGCATGATGACCGCGGCGATGATAATACCGTGTTTATTAAGTAAAATTTGACGAAGTGATAAGCCACTATTTCTTAGCTGAATACCAATAAGAAATAATAAGATAAGTAAGGTAAGCTCACTAGCCTCTTCAACCCAAGATAAGTCAATTCCGCTCAATAAACCAACAAGTAAGCCACCAGCGACTGCAAGTAATAACTTAGCGGACTCAAGGATCATTTTAAATAAAGGTAGGGTATTTTTATTCCCTTCTGAATTTAGAGGGAAGAGTTTATCCATAATGGGAAGGATAGCCAAATTACATACACTAATAGAAGCAAAAAATACAACAGTAATGATAATTATCTGGTTGAGATTTTCAGCAAGGTTATCGAGAGCCGCAAGGCTTAATCCCATTAAAGCAAGGATAACGGTTACTAGATGCCCAGTTGCTGCATTAATATGTTGAAGGGGCTTTTTTTTATGTAAGGGGATTAAATAGCCAAAAAGTAGTGGTAAAAAAACAAATAGCATTCCTGAAAGCATTATTCTTTATCTCGTCCATGAATAAACCTTGAGAATATCAAGGCTTATTAAGTACATCAATATAAGTTATTCGTTTTTTTGTAATTTAATTACAAACCACTACTTCTCAGTGTTTCTTTAATTCGGTCACTGAATTGAGCATCTGTTAGGTTACTGAGCGTATATAGTGCTTCAGCTCCTTCAAGAGTAATTTCAATGTCATGATCTTCAATAGCATCGTCTTTACTTCTAAACATAAGAAGATGATTAGCAATACGAGCCATGTCGAGGTAATTAATAGACTGCTGAGTGTTTGATTTTTTATGCTCATTAGTAGCAACGGCTAAAAAGTCCACATCAAATTGCCAGTGATTTAAAATATGGTAGCTTGTGTCATTACATTCTTTATCAAAAACATATATTGCTAAATCGAGATCTAAGTAGTTACCTCTCTCAAGGTAATCATAATATTCATTTACAAGACAGAATAGTCCTATATCAGCAAGTAACCCGGTCAGTAAGGCTTTTTCTGGTTCAAGATAATCTAAAGAGTTATCCTCGCATGAATTTATAAGCTCTTGGCAAACCATCGTCATAACAGCAGCAAACTCTCGTGAACGTGCCGCACTTTTACGAAGTAGGGTGTTACAGTCTTTATTTAAATCGCTAGAGTGTTTTAATTGTTCGATAGCTTGAGCTGTTACAATATCACGAACGCGGAAAATCCCCAGGCGTGAAACCGCAGTTAGTACATCAGTACAGGTAATATTACGACGATTGAAGACAACAGAATTTGCCATTCGAATGACAATTGCAGTAAGGCCGGGATCTTCTAATAGAGTATCAGAGACCTCTTTAATCAATGTGCACTCAAGAGTACATAATTTTTGAATTTTTAGTACAACATCAGGGATTGGTGGTAGTTGAATATTTCCTGAGGAGATACTTTTAGCTGCTAATTGGCTAAATTCAGTTCTTAAGGCAGCTAGCACTTTTTCTTTATCGTGGGATAGCCAGAAAAACGATAAATGATCCATTCTTAATTCATATCTTTAAATAATGCTTTAATCATACATCATTTTCATTGAATCTTAAAAAAAACTCTTAAAACTGAGAGAAGTTACCAGGAAAAAAGATCATTTTTATATTGAGTGATTTAAAAGTTATTACGAATTGAGAAATAAGAGTCGATTTATTGGCATTGTAAATGAATCTTGTGAACTTCATCAACGAATCAATAGGACATGATGTGAGACTATAATGTGATAAGGCCCTGAATTAAAACTTAGTTCGTTACATGAAATAATACTAAAATGTGTGATCGAAATAAAAAAATATAGAGTAAATTCAGGGTGTAAGCGAAAAGTCATAGTAACTTATTTATTGTGTGTTTAAGATTCAATTGCTTGATGTCAATTTTATGACAGGGACGGGGGTCAATAATTCAAGATCAAGGAGATCTAATATGAGTCATCTAGAAGAACGCTTTTTTAACTTTGTAAAAAAACTCGGTCATTTTAATAAACGATCAATGTTTGGTGGTGTAGGGTTATTTACAGACGAAGCTATGTTTTCATTGGTTACTGAAGGACGTTTATATGTTCGTGGTGGTGGTGAAGTAGACGCCCAATTTGAAAAACTAGGCTGTGAGCGTTTTAAACACGTAAAGAAAACGACTATCGCAACGGTTAACTATTTTGATATCAGTGAGTTATTTGAGAAGAAACCAACGCTATTGCTGACGATTATTAAAGAAGCAATGGATAATTCACGAGCGGAGCGAGAATTTAAGAAATCTAAAGAAAACCGTCGATTACGTGATTTACCAAACATGCAATTAACATTAGAAAGAATGGTAAAAAAATCAGGTGTGCCAGACGTAGATGCTTTTTTAGAGATCGGCGCTGTGGATGTATTTAGAAAGGTAAACCATGCCTATGGTGGGGATGTAGATGTGAAGCTTTTATGGAAGTTTGCTGGCGCAGAGTCAGGGGTGCATTGGACATTGTTACAGGACCCAGCTAAAAAAGCCTTATTACGGCAGGTTTAATACCAATTTTACATTGGTTTAATTTCTATTGTAGACAGATAGAATATATAGCTAATAAAAAAACCTCATTATTTCTTTATTTAGAGACTAAGAAATAACGAGGTTTTTTTGTTTTAAGCTGTTTCTTTGATATTAAAACTTAGTTAGTACTTAAAGCGAGCAGTTAGCATCACTTGATCGCCATAGATGCCGTTAAATCGACCTTCAGCACCAATAGAGAATAGTTCTGTTGAATGGAATCGACCATATACAGAGAATAAAGTATCATCTTCACTATCTATTGATAGGTAACCAACTTTACCACCGACTTCAAGTTGTGGACCTAACCATTGGCGTACGCCTAAGTTTAATTCCATACCTGCATCACCATCGTATTTACTGTTGTCATCAACCATACGAAATAGCATTTCACCAGTGATATCAGCCCAATTATTTACAGGAGCATGAAATCCTAGGCCTGTAGATAGATCAAAATCGCCATCTAATTCAGAATCAAGAGAAACAATTGCATGTGCGTTAGGGTGAATAGATTTGCTGAACCCACCACCAAATGTTGACGGACTAAAACCAATACGAGCTTCCATGTAATCATAACTAAAGTTGCTCATGATTGTATTGTTTGGATCATTATCGGCAGCCATTGATGTCGCAGAGATAAACATTAGGCTTGATGCTAAAAGTGTTTTACGGATCATGATACTTGAAACCTATCAATTGAGTGCTGTAAATAAAATATGCCATAAATACTAACAGAAAGAAGCATTTTTACTAGATGGCAATATATAAATTTGAAGTTGCAGCAAATTGTCAAAAAAATTACGTTTTCTTACTTATTTCTTATGCAATATTTAAGCCAGAGTGAAGTCAAGCTGTGTTCTAAAACCTGCTATTAGAGTAAACCCATTATATAGACAGAGATGATAGTTATAAATTGACTTGTATTAAATTGATAGCCTTAGGTACACTGGGGAAAATAAATAAAATGGACAATAATATGAATGACTTAAAGAAATACGCGGCTATTGGTGGTGCGATAGCACTTGTTGCGTGCTGGCCTTTTGCAACCGGAAAGATTGGAGAAGCTATTTTTAAAGATGGCATTTCGTCTTATGAAAACTCTATTATTACTATAGAATCAATCTCTTATGATAGGGGTTATTTAAGCTCGCAAGCTCAAAGTAGAATTTATGTGATAGATCAAGGGCTAAGTCACGAGCTTGAAGAAGCTGGTTATCCTACTGAGATTATAATTAACCATGAAATATCACACGGTTTATTATCAGTATCTTCTGTTTCTACATTTGAAGAATCGGTAGAAAAAAATGCTATAGAACCATCTGCGTTTATTCAGGGGCTAACATTAACGACTCAAAGCAAGTTAACAGGAGCAACAGATTTATTGTTAACTAGCCAAGAAAATGACTTTGTTACGGAAGATTTACGCTCTCAAGGGATTGAAAAACTGTACTTTGCAGCGAGTCAGGTATCAGCAACGATTGAGAAAGATGGTAAATTTAATCTGTTTTATCAGTTGCCAAAAGCGGAATTACGTTTAAATAACCAGTCAGAAGTTGTTATGGATAACATCTCAGGTGAAAGTGTGGGTCACTATGTGGGCGATATCTTCATTGGTGAAGCAAATGGAGGTATAGATAAATTAATATTTAATGATATCGATACTGCTAGCCAAAATGAAGTTAAAGGCTTTAATTACTCGACTAGTAATCGTTTAGTAGAAGTTAAAGATAGAGCGGAAGAGGCAACTTTTACCTCTCAAAATACAGTATCACTTGCTGAAGTTGTAACTAGTGCAGGTGTTTTAAAAGATGGTATCTTTGATATTAGCTTTGAAGATCTTAATTATGACGGTTTAGTAAAACTTATTCCTTTACTGCAAGATCAAGAGCTTACTCCTGAAAAAACAGAGCAGTTAATGCTTTCATTTGACTTGTTAGCCGCAAAAGGTTTTAAAGTTAATATTAATCAATTCAGTGCTGAAGTACTTGGTAGTAAAGTCGATAGCAGTATTAAATTAACACTGCCTGCTGGCACAGCAAGAGCTTCTCAAAATGCAGATAAATTAGTTCAAACTCTAGAAGGGAAAACGGAATTAGTTATTGCAAAGAAATTGGTCGATGAGACACCAGAATTGCGTATGCAAATGGATGAATTATTGATTAATGAGTTTGCTGTAGAAGAGGGTGATAATTACCGTTTAGCTGCAACGATTGCAAATGGTCAAATTGAGCTACTTAACGGACAAAAAATGCCGTTGTTTATGCTATTAGGCTTTTTAAGCTATTTACGTTAACCGCTTTTATTGAATCAAAATAGCTCACTAGGTGGGCTATTTTTTTATCTAGGGACAATATTTGAGTGATTTAGTGAATTAGATCACTTTCTGATTTCCTTGTGAGAGAAAAGGTGGTATTAATTTCTATACATTATTTTATGTAAATACCTTTTATAAAATAGCAGGAGCCTTTGAGAAACATGGAAAAAGTATTTAACTTTTGTGCTGGTCCAGCAATGCTGCCAGTAGACGTTCTAGCCCAAGCTCAAAAGGAATTGGTGAATTGGAACGGTTTAGGCACTTCAGTGATGGAGATTAGCCACCGTAGTAAAGAGTTCATTAAAGTTGCGGAAGACTCTGAGCAAGATCTGCGTGATTTATTATCAATTCCTGAGAATTATAAAGTATTGTTTTGCCAAGGTGGCGCACGAGCACAATTTGCTGCGGTTCCATTGAATCTACTTGGTGGAAACACTAAAGCGGACTATGTGGATGCGGGATATTGGGCTCAAAGTGCTGTGACTGAGGCAAAAAAATATTGTACGCCGAATGTCATTGAAACCATTATTACTGTAGATGGTAAAAAAGCCGTTCAGCCTGCTGCTGAATGGGCATTAAGTGATGATGCGGCTTATGTGCACTTTTGTCCAAATGAAACCATTGATGGTATCGAAATTAATGATTTGCCTGTCACTGATAAACCAATTGTCGCTGATATGTCATCTACAATCCTATCGCGTCAAATAGATGTATCAAAATACGGTGTTATTTATGCAGGTGCGCAAAAGAACATTGGTCCAGCAGGCTTAACCATTGTTATTGTACGTGATGATTTGCTTGAACTAGCAGCAGATGCTCTTCCTAGTGTATTAAGCTATGGCGTATTGGCTGATAAAGAGTCAATGTTCAATACACCACCAACATACGCTTGGTATCTTTCAGGTTTAGTTTTCAAATGGCTAAAAGCTCATGGTGGCATTGAGGCTATGGAAGCGCATAACCGTAAGAAAGCAGCGGTACTATACGATTATATTGATCACTCTGATTTCTATCGTAACGATGTTCATGCAGATAACCGTTCGTTAATGAATGTTCCATTTCAGTTAGCCAATCCAGAGCTGGATGATACATTCTTATCATTAGCAGATGATGCTGGTCTAAAAGCCTTAAAAGGCCATAGAGCGGTTGGCGGTATGCGTGCATCGATTTATAACGCAATGCCATTAGAAGGTGTTCAAGCGTTAGTTGAATTTATGAAAGAATTTGAAACTAAATACGCATAGATGTTGATTTTATCTAGTAACTAGATGAGCTAATACCAATGTAACTAATTAGGTGATCTATTTATTACGCAGGAAAATCACTTAAGAGTAAGGCAAAAATTCTTATAAGTAGTTATTCTACAATAATAATTTTTAACGCAACTATTGAGTTATTTAACCAGTCATAATGATCAGGTAATTAATGGAATTGGTATAAATACAGAGTAAATAAAAAGCCGATACTGAATAAACAGTATCGGCTTTTTTATGGTTTCAGAATAAGTTGATGCTTACCAAGCAATGATTTATTTAAAAACGTTGCCATAACTGATGGTAAGCCCCATTGAGTGCCAGCAAGCTCTCATGTGTGCCTTGTTCCGTTATTTCACCGTGATCCATAAGACAAATTTGGTCCATATTTTCTAAATTAACCAAGCGGTGGGTAATAAATACCACGGTTTTGTCTTTAATATGATCATTTAATACAG
The DNA here is from genome assembly GCA_000953695.1 of Aliivibrio wodanis. Taxonomy (GTDB): domain Bacteria; phylum Pseudomonadota; class Gammaproteobacteria; order Enterobacterales; family Vibrionaceae; genus Aliivibrio; species Aliivibrio wodanis. Next base: position 1,040,735 of record LN554846.1, read on the forward strand.
ACATTATTTGTTGCTCTGTTTTTTGATCTAAGCCTTCGGTTGGTTCATCGAGTAACACGATAGGAGCGTTGTGTAATAAAGCTCGTGCAATACCAATACGGCGGCGTTCACCACCAGAAAGTTGACGTCCGCCATCTCCTAGCCAGGTATTTAAACCCTCATCAGCAGTAAGATCGCCTAGGCCGACCTTATTTAGCGTTTGGGTTAATAACTCATCATTTGCTTCATCGTTTGCGAGTAAGAGGTTATCTCTTAACGAGCCATTGAGAATATCAACACGCTGACTAACAACCGACATAGCGCTGCGTAGGCTTGATTCTTTCCATTTAGGCAGTTGGACACCATCGATGGCAATAGAGCCTGATTTAGGGTCCCACTGACGAGTCAGCAACTGCAATAAGGTTGATTTACCTGAGCCTGTTTGACCCACAATCGCCATTTTTTGACCTGAAAGTAGATCGAGTGAGACGTGTGTGATCGCATCGGTATCAGCATCAAGATATTGGTAACTCACATCAGAGATCGTTAAGTTACCTTTTATCTCTTGAGTCACGCCATTTTCATCAAAGACAGTATCTGGTTCCGCGGTGATGATTTCATTTAAGCGACGAGCAGAGCTTAATGTCTGGCCTAAATATTGGAAAGCACCTGCAATTGGCATTAATAACTCAAAACTTGCCATTGTCGCAAAGGCAACCATAGCCACCATTGGATCTGGCGTCATACCAGCAATACCATCAGCAGAGATCCACAGCATTAATAGAAGTGTCCAGCCGTTAGCTAAAAGCAGCAGCCCATTAGCTAAGCCGGTCAATGTTGCCATGTGACGTTGATTAGATAACAGTGCGACTTGAGCATCAAGAATTCGTTGGTGATATTGCTCTTCTGCACCAAAGATACGCAGTTCAGCATTACCTTGAAGCCAATCTAAGGTTTTAATTCTCAATGTGGCTTTATTTTGAGTAAGATCTGCACCATTTTGTTTGCCTAACTTATAGAAAAGGGTAGGCCAGATAAGCAGCAGAGAAAATAGAATCGCGCCAAGAGTCAGGCCAATAGTGACATCAAACCACGCAAGAAAAGCGGTTAGTCCGATAATGCCTAATGTACCAACAATAATTGGACTAATAAGACGCAGATAGACATGGTCCATCGCATCGACATCAGCAACAAGGCGGTTTAATAAATCGGCGTCACGCAGCTTTGAAAAACGACCTGGAATTAACGGTATTAATTTTTTAAAGAAGAAAATACGTAATTCAGTCAGTAATTTAAAGGTAGCATTGTGACTAACGACTCGTTCTCCCCAACGACCAGCGGTTCGGCCGATAGAGAAACCACGTACCGCTCCCGCAGGAAGCATGTAGTTAAATGTTTCACGAGCAATGGTTAAACCAGCAAGCGCTGAAGCTGAAATAAACCAGCCTGAAATCGTTAATAAGCCGATAGATGCAAATAAGGTTGCAAAGCTAAGTAACATACCTAGTGTTAGGCCAAACCAATGTTTTTTGTATAATTTAATGTAAGGCAGTAAATCACGCATCAAGATCACCTTGCTTTGGTTGTTTTGCGGCAAGCATGGTTGCAAATAAGCCGGAGTCTTTAATTTCATCAAATGAACCAAATTGAACCACTTGACCTTTATCCATAACTAATATGGTGTTCATCGCATGAAGTTGATCTAAACGATGGCTGATCATTAAGGTGGTTAGCCCTTGAGTCGCTTCATTTAAGCTCTTCATTACCAGACGTTCACTTTTAGCATCAAGGCTAGCGGTTGGCTCATCTAAAATCCATAAGCGACCTTGCTGTAACAGCGCACGAGCTAACGCTAAACGTTGAGCCTGTCCAACAGATAAACCACCTGAACGATCTGAAATAGCGTGCTGATAACCAAGATCATCAATAAATTCATTAGCAAAGGCTTGTTTACTTGCTGAATCAAGTTGTTCTTTTGTGATCTCTTGTTTACCTAAGGTGATGTTTTCTTCGATGGTGCCATGAACTAGGGTAGGGTTTTGCCCAACCCAATTAATGTTTTGATACCACTGTTTCTTATCTAACTCAGATAGCTCTATGCCATTAATCTTAATGCTGCCTTGATAAGGTAAGAAACCCAATATGGCATTAATTAAGCTGGTTTTACCCGCGCCACTTGGACCGACTAACGCAGTTTGAGAACCTTCAAAAAGGTGAAAGCTAATAGGGCCTAATAACGTTTTGTCATCGTGTGTAGTCACAACTAGATCGGTAACTTGAATATCAAGCGTGGTTGAATCAGAGATTTTTTTAGTGCCATTAGTTTGAGCATTAGTGTCAGTATTTAAAAACTCAACAAGAGATTCAGCAGCGCCGACAGCTTGTGCTTTTGCATGGTAAAAAGTCCCTAAATCTCGCAGCGGTTGATAAAACTCTGGGGCAAGAATAAGAATAAATAAACCAGTAAATAGCGTAACTGTGGTTCCGTAATGACCAAAGTCTAATTCACCAATAAAGGTAAAACCAAAGTAGACTGCTACGATAGCAATTGAAATTGAAGTGAAAAACTCTAATACCGCAGAGGATAAAAAAGCCAATCTTAGTACTTCCATAGTGCGTTTACGAAAGATTTCAGAAGCACCATGTAAATGCTCGGTTTCTTGAGCGGTTTTATTGAATAAGCGGATAGTCGTCATCGATTGCAGGCGATCATAAAAATGGCCTGACAAACGTTGTAGCGCTTTAAAGTTACGGCGGTTAGCGTCAGCAGCACCCATACCAACCAGAGCCATAAATAATGGAACCAATGGCGCGGTTAATAAGAATACTAAACCTGCAGCCCAGTTTTGTGGGAAGACGACAATCAAGATGGCAAAAGGAATTAATACGGACAAAGACATTTGTGGCAGATAGCGAGAGAAGAAATCTTGCATGTCTTCTACTTGTTCGAGTAATAAGGTTGCCCATGTACCTGCTGGCTTGCCTTTTATATAGGCAGGGCCTAACTCTTGAAGTTTATCCATCACCAATTGACGGATATGTACACGTACATATTCACCGCATCGATAGCCAGCAATCTCACGGCCCCAACTACAAATTGCTCGAATAGCAACAATAGCGAGAATAGCGATAAAGTGGGAAATGAGTTCATACTTATCAACTTGTTCAATAATCAGCTGATGTAATATATCGGCAAGTAATGCAGCTTGTACTATAAGAAAAATACTAGAAAGAAAGCCAAGCCCGATAGAGAGGGTTAGCCATTTTTTTGCAAGTTTACTTTGGCCTTTGAGCCATTGTCCTAACTCACGTTGTTGTTTTTTATCCATAATATTGAAGGCTTACGTTTTGTATTATTTTACATACGTACAGTATCTATTTTAATAATTAGAATATAAGAAACCATATGTACATCAGTAAAATAAGGTGAGCAAAAGAAACCCGAAGTGTTTACTTCGGGCTTAACGTTAACTAGGGGATAGTTTAACTTTCTTTTGCTTCTAACGCATCTAAAAAGCGCTCTGCATCTAATGCGGCCATACAACCGGTACCAGCAGAGGTAATTGCTTGACGATAATTATGGTCCATAACGTCTCCCGCAGCGAAGATACCTTCAATACTCGTTTGAGTTGCATTGCCTTCAAGGCCTGATTTCACCTTAATGTAGCCATTTTCCATATCAAGTTGACCATTGAAAATAGCGGTATTTGGTTGATGACCAATAGCAATGAATGCGCCCATGACTTCTAAATCTTCAGTCGCATCAGATTTTGTGTCTTTTAATCGAACACCGGTAACACCCATTTCATCACCCAGTACTTCATCTAGCGTACGGTCGGTATGTAAGATGATATTGCCGTTTTCAACTTTATCCATTAAGCGGTCAATTAGGATTTTTTCAGAACGGAAGGTATCGCGACGGTGGATCAAATGCACTTCAGCGGCGATGTTTGATAAGTACAGCGCTTCTTCAACAGCAGTGTTACCACCGCCAACAACCGCAACTTTTTGATTACGGTAGAAGAAACCGTCACACGTAGCACAAGCTGAAACTCCACGGCCTTTGAATGCTTCTTCAGATTCTAAGCCTAGGTATTTAGCGGAAGCGCCTGTTGAGATGATTAAAGCATCACAGGTATATTCAGCAGAATCGCCTTTTAAACGGAAAGGACGCTGACTGAAATCAGTTTCGTTAATATGATCAAAAATCATTTCAGTATTGAAACGTTCAGCGTGTGCTTTCATCTCTTCCATTAAACCTGGGCCCGTCATATCCGCAGCGCCGCCTGGCCAGTTTTCAACTTCTGTCGTTGTGGTTAATTGTCCACCTTGCTGCATACCTGTGATCATTACAGGATTTAGGTTTGCTCGTGCAGCATATACAGCAGCAGTATAACCAGCAGGGCCAGAACCAAGGATCAATAATTTAGAATGCTTAACGTTGCTCATAGGATCTCCGAGCTAAAATCAAAAAAAACAGGAAATTAAGGTGGGAACGACAAGGGTGTGTTCATCATCCTTAGTGATTAAGGTGATTGTATGGAATTTATTGCAGTAAAGAAAGGGCACCACAGTGGGTGCCCTCAAATGATTTTGTTATAGGATATGTCTTTTAAGCAGTTAGTGCTGCTTCTGGTGCAACATATTCTAAATCAAAGCTTTCTGCTACTTCTTTACAAGTCACTTTACCGTGAATAACGTTTAAGCCATCTAGGAAGCCTTTATCTTCAAGAAGTGCTGCTTTATAGCCTTTATCCGCTAGTTTAATAATGTAAGGAAGTGTTGCATTATTTAGAGCAAATGTTGAAGTACGTGCAACAGCGCCTGGCATGTTAGCAACACAGTAGTGAACCACTTCATCTACGATGTAAGTAGGATCAGCGTGTGTTGTTGCATGAGAGGTTTCAAAACAACCGCCTTGGTCTATAGCAACATCAACAACAGCCGCGCCTGGTTTCATGCGCTTAATGTGATCTGCTGTAATTAATTTTGGAGCTGCTGCACCAGGAATAAGTACAGCACCAATAACTAGGTCAGCTTCTAATACATGCTTTTCAATCGCGTCAACCGTAGAATAAACTACCTTAGCACGACCTTGGAACTCTTCATCAAGAGAGCGAAGAGTATCAATGTTGCGATCTAAAATCGTTACATCAGCACGCATGCCAACAGCCATACGTGCAGCATTTGCACCCACAACACCGCCACCAACAACAACAACTTTTGCTGGTTCAACACCTGGTACGCCACCAAGAAGTAGACCACGACCACCGTTTGATTTTTCAAGAGTTTGAGCACCTGCTTGAATAGACATACGGCCTGCAACTTCAGACATTGGTGCTAATAGTGGCAGTCTACCCATATAATCTGTTACAGTCTCATATGCGATGCAGACAGCTTTGCTCTTAATTAGGTCTTCTGTTTGTGGAAAATCTGGTGCAAGATGTAAATACGTGAATAAAATTTGCCCTTCACGTAGCATTGCACGCTCAACAGCTTGCGGCTCTTTAACTTTTACTATCATGTCAGCTTGAGCGAAAACATCTTCAGCTGTAGGAAGTATGGATGCGCCTACCGCGATGTAATCATCGTCGGTAAAACCAATGCCAGAACCGGCTTTTGTTTCGACAAAAACGTCATGGCCATGAGATATTAATTCTCGAACACTCGCTGGGATCATGCCAACGCGGTATTCATGATTTTTTATTTCTTTAGGTACTCCAATGATCATCCTGATTTCCTTTTATGTTATAGTTATTTTGACTGCTTGTAGGGTTTTTGTTTCGAACTTTAATCTAGTATAGATTGTAATTGGCAGAATTTGATGCTAAATATTAAAAAGTTGTAGTATATTTTTTTGCAAGGAAGTAATAAGGTGGAATAAAAAATGGTAGATAATAAGAAACCATCCAAGGAACTGGATCGTATCGATCGCAATATTTTAAATGAGCTTCAAAAAGATGGGCGAATTTCTAATGTTGAATTATCTAAGCGAGTGGGTTTATCGCCTACTCCATGTTTAGAACGCGTTCGTCGTTTAGAACGTCAAGGGTACATCAATGGCTATACAGCCTTGTTGAATCCACAATATCTTGATGCATCATTATTAGTATTTGTTGAGATAACGCTTAATCGTGGTGCGCCGGATGTATTTGAGCAATTTAATACAGCGGTACAGTTATTAGATGATATTCAAGAGTGTCACCTTGTATCTGGTGATTTTGATTATCTTTTAAAGACTCGAGTATCAGATATGAGTGCTTATCGTCGATTACTTGGTGATACACTATTACGTCTTCCTGGGGTAAATGACACACGTACTTACGTTGTTATGGAAGAGGTAAAACAAACTAATCATTTAGTGATTAAAACTCGCTAATTGAATCAAGGTTGAAAATTAGAATATTTTGTTTTTAATTTGTATAATCTTGAAGAGCTTAAAGGTTTTTAGGTATATTTTATCTGTTTAGGCCTTTAAGCAATGACGAGCGGCATTATGCCGCTCGACTTGTTTTTAATTTATAAAGATTTAGTGATCTACTCTTACTGTGCCTTCTGAATATACGACTGTATTAAAGAGGGATGACTAAATCTAAGTACAGTAGCATTGGATAGTATTTTGTTTACCAAGATTAAAGAAAAAATATCAGAACGAAAAAAACAACTCACCACTTTAAAAGTTGAGTCGGTTATTGAGCCAGAAAAAGAACGTTTAAATGGTAATCAGCGCTTACAAGAAGCGTTGTTTATTGTTGGTTTATTAGCAACCATTTTTATTACCGTTTCTTTGCTTAGCTTTAATCCTGCGGATCCAGCATGGACCCAAACGTCATGGAGTGGAAAGGTTGAAAATGCAGGGGGCTCTTTGGGGGCTTGGATAGCAGATACGTTATTTTTTGCTTTTGGTTCACTTGCTTATCTGTTACCTGTGATTTTAATGGGCTGCACTTGGTTAGTTTTTAGAAAAAAAGAAAAACCAGTAGAAAAAGCAGAACTTGACTTAATGATTGTTGGTAGCCGTATTCTTGGTTTGCTAATTTTATTCTTTACCAGTTGCGCTCTCGCTGATACTAGCTTTGATGATCTTTGGTATTTCTCATCTGGCGGTGTCGTTGGTGATGTTTTGACTAGCATTACAACTCCGACTTTGAATTTATTAGGTTCAACACTTATCTTTATGTTCCTATGGGGGGCTGGCTTAACATTATTTACAGGGCTATCTTGGCTTACTATTGTGGATAATTTAGGTGGATTCGTTTTAGAGTGCATTCGAATTATTGTTAATAAAATGAGAAAGACAGAAGATGAAACATATCAAGTAGAAGATGACATTAATATAGACGAATCAGAAAAAACGCTGCTTGATACCCCCTCATTTACTTCTATTAAAGAAGAGCAAATTGTAGATATAGACCCTTTTGAAACGCCTAAAATCTCATCTCAAGAAGCGTTGGGGCTTGGAAATGAAAGTACTTATGAACACGATAATTCTCTAGAGTTGTTTGATGATCCACTTTTCTCTCCATCGACACCTGATACTTTGAAGCAAGAGGTTAAAGTTACTGAAGAAGAGTCAGTTACTAATGTTGAGATCATGGCTGGTATTGATAGTAGTGAAGTGTTAGTGACATCTGAATTAGTGGAAACTGCAACAGAATTTGATTTAGCAAATAAACCAACAGTTTCTGAGTTATTAGACGGAATGGATGATCCTGAAGATTTAGATGATGGTATTAGTTTAGTAACGTGTAGTGAGGCAACGATAGCTGAATTAGAAAGTGAAGCACAAGAAAAAGATCCGCTTTTAAATTTAGATAATGCTGAAAAAACAGCCCCGTTTTTATCAATGCCTGAAGAGCCTATTATTGTACAAAATAATCATGATAATCATGAAATTCTTGCTCAATCTACAGATGAGCAATTAGAAGAAGAGCTTACGAATGAACCAAAACTTTGGCAACTTGAAGAAGAACGCACCTTTTTGGTTCAAGAGAATAACGATCTAGATTCAGATGCTGATTTAGAAGTTAGCACTAATACTGAAGCTGAAATGAATGAAGTATTCTCAACTCAGCTTGAACCAATAGAAGAAGTGGTGATAAATGAAGAGCCACTATTAGCACAAGAGCCTTTTTCTTTAGATGATGATGAGTTGCCAGCATTTAGTGCCATTGCAGAAGAGAGTGACACTGAGAGTTCTTTAAATATTGAAGCTAATGATATATTTGAAGAGGTGACTGCTGAGGAACTAGTATCTGAAGAACTTGTACCTGCCGAAGAGTTACCGACACATAGTGATGCTGATATTGCCGCTTTCCAAGCATTGGTGGCGAAAGAAAAAGCAACGAAAGCCGCATTACAGAATCCATTTTTAGTTCAATCTGAGGCGAATTTACCAAAACCGACCTCTCCGATGCCGACGTTGGATTTATTGTATGCTCCAGATACTCGTGAAGAATTAGAGTCACGTGAATCACTAGAGCGAACCGCTCGTTTAGTTGAGGCGAAGTTAGCCGATTATAAAATTAAAGCAAGAGTAGTCGATATTTTCCCAGGTCCGGTAATTACACGTTTTGAATTGGATTTAGCCCCAGGAGTTAAAGTAAGCCGAATTTCAGGACTAGCAACCGATTTAGCGCGTTCTTTATCTGCGATGGCTGTACGTGTTGTTGAAGTTATTCCTGGTAAACCTTATGTAGGTCTTGAACTTCCTAACTTTAATCGTCAAACCGTTTTCTTTTCTGATGTTGTAGGCAGTGAAACCTTTATTAATGCAAAATCGCCAACAACTGTCGTTATGGGGCTTGATATTGCAGGTGAAGCGGTTATTGCTGATTTAGCAAAAATGCCTCACGTACTGGTTGCTGGTACTACTGGTTCTGGTAAATCTGTGGGTGTAAATGTCATGATTTTGAGTGTGCTCTATAAAGCAACACCAGAAGATGTACGTTTTATCATGATCGATCCAAAAATGTTGGAACTTTCTATCTATGAAGGAATCCCACATCTATTAACTGAAGTTGTAACTGACATGAAAGACGCAGGTAATGCATTGCGTTGGTGTGTTGGTGAAATGGAACGTCGTTATAAATTAATGTCAGCGTTAGGGGTTCGTAACCTACAAGGCTTTAATGATAAATTGAAAATGGCCGCAGCAGCAGGACATCCAATTCATGACCCATTATGGAAACCGGGTGATAGCATGGATGAAATGCCACCATTGTTAGAGAAACTACCTTCTATCATTGTTATTGTTGATGAATTTGCTGATTTGATGATGGTTGTTGGTAAAAAAGTAGAAGAACTGATTGCACGATTAGCTCAAAAAGCTCGTGCTGCGGGTATTCACTTGATCCTTGCAACACAGCGTCCATCGGTAGATGTAATTACGGGGTTAATTAAAGCTAACATTCCAACACGTGTTGCCTTTACTGTATCAACCAAAACAGATTCAAGAACGATTCTTGATCAAGGTGGTGCTGAATCACTACTAGGTATGGGGGATATGCTGTATTTAGCTCCAGGCTCTAACCATACGGTTCGTGTTCATGGTGCGTTTGCATCGGACGATGATGTGCATGCCGTAGTGAATGATTGGAAAGCTCGTGGTCGTCCAAATTACATTGAAGCGATTACTAAGAGTGAGCAAGGTGCAGAATCATTGCTACCAGGCGAAAAATCGGATAATGCAGAAGAGCTTGATCAATTGTTCGACCAAGTGGTTGAGTTTGTAACGACCTCTCGAAGAGGCTCAGTATCTGGGGTTCAACGTCAATTTAGAATTGGTTATAACCGTGCAGCTCGTATTGTTGAACAATTAGAAGCTCATGGAATAGTAAGTACTCCGGGCCATAATGGTAACCGTGAAGTGATAGCCCCACCTCCAGTAGGCAGTGGCGATTAATGGTATTGGCATTATTTCTATTTAGATAAGTGAAAATTATTGATGAAAAATTTTTTAGTTTCTCTGTGTTTGTTAAGTTCTGGCGTATTTAGCGCTGCAGTGTTGGCGTCTCCTCAAAGTGAATTGACTGAGCGTTTAAATCAAAATGCTGGCTTTGAAGCGGTATTTACTCAAAAAGTAGTGAGTCCTGAAGGGGACGTATTAATGCAAGGGGAGGGGGATGTGAAAATACTACGTCCTAACTTGTTTCGTTGGCATACTCAAACTCCCGATGAGAATTTATTGGTCACTGATGGCGAAACACTATGGTATTACAATCCATTTGTTGAACAAGTGACCTTGATGGGACTTGAAAAAGCAACGACACAGACTCCATTTGTATTATTAACACGTAATAAGTCTTCTGATTGGGATAATTATTCTGTGACACAAAATGGTGATGCATTTACGGTGTCGCCAAAGTCTGATTCAGCAGTAAAAAGCGACTTTATTGTTAATATACAGTCATCAGGTAATGTCACTGGATTCTCTGTTGTAGAGCAAGATGGACAACGTAGTGACTTTAGTTTTACAAAATTTGAAGCGAAAAAACCCGCACAAAGTAATTTCAGTTTTACTGTGCCAGCAGGTGTTGATATCGATGATCAACGCTAATGAAAGATGAAAGATGAAGGATAAACGTGAGTAACTTCAGTTTAGATTTTTCAGCAGGGGACGATTTTCGTCCCCTTGCTGCTAGAATGCGCCCTCAAAATATTGAGCAATACATTGGTCAGCAGCATCTATTAGGCGTTGGTAAGCCATTGCGTCGCGCGTTAGAAGCCGGACAGATCCACTCAATGATTTTATGGGGGCCTCCCGGTACCGGTAAAACAACATTAGCGGAAGTGGCTGCTAATTACACCAATGCAGAAGTTGAACGAGTATCGGCGGTCACTTCTGGTGTAAAAGACATTCGTGCTGCAATAGAAAAAGCGAAAGAGAATCAAGTAACAGGCAGAAGAACCATCATGTTTGTGGATGAGGTCCATCGCTTCAATAAAAGCCAGCAAGATGCTTTTCTACCGCACATTGAAGATGGCACGATTACTTTTATTGGTGCGACAACGGAAAATCCTTCTTTTGAGCTCAATAACGCATTGTTATCGCGAGCACGAGTATACAAATTAAAATCATTAGAAAAACAAGATATTGTACACGTTATCGATCAGGCACTAACTGATAAAAATCGTGGTTTAAATGATGATAATTTTATTATTCCTGATGATGTGAAACTGCAATTGGCCGATTTAGTATCGGGTGATGCTCGTATGTCACTCAATTATCTTGAGCTTCTGCATGATATGGCAGAAGAAGATCATGAAGGTAAGAAAGTGGTGGACTTGCCTTTATTAGCGGAAGTGGCGGGTGAAAAACTGGCACGTTTCGATAATAAAGGGGACATGTGGTACGACTTAATCTCAGCCGTTCATAAATCAATTCGTGGTTCTAATCCTGATGCAGCTTTATATTGGACTGCGCGTATTATTGCTGCTGGTGGTGATCCACTTTATGTTGCGCGTCGTTTGTTGGCGATTGCTTCTGAAGACATTGGTAATGCCGATCCTCGCGCGATGGAAATTGCGATGAATGCGTGGGATTGTTTTACGCGAATTGGTCCGGCAGAAGGGGAAAGAGCAATTGCCCAAGCGGTGGTATATTTAGCGTGTGCACCAAAAAGTAATGCGGTTTATACCGCGTGGAAACAAGCGCAAATGGATGCCATTAACTCACCAGATTACGATGTGCCTAATCATTTACGTAATGCGCCAACCTCATTAATGAAAGATATGGGTTACGGTGCTGACTATCGTTATGTGCATGATGAACCAAATGCGTATGCTTCTGGTGAGAATTATTTTCCGCCTGAAATGCAGGATCGTAAGTACTACTTTCCTACAAAACGTGGTCTAGAAACCAAAATTAGCGAAAAGCTAGAGTATTTAGCTAAATTAGATCAAAACAGTACCTTAAAACGCTACCAATAAAAGGGCATTTTCGGTATCTTATTCAAATCGCAATTTAGAATTAAAAATTGCACAAAATTTTATTATTAAGTGAGTTCGTTTACTTTGAACACACAATGACCATAAGGCATAGGATTACAAATGCTTGATTCAAAATTACTTCGTACAGAGCTGGATGAAACAGCAGAGAAACTGGCACGTCGTGGCTTTAAGCTAGACGTAGAGACACTTCGCAATCTTGAAGAACAACGTAAGTCCCTTCAGGTAAAAACTGAAGAGCTTCAAGCGCAGCGTAATTCCCGTTCGAAGTCCATTGGTCAAGCAAAAGCGAAGGGCGATCATGAAGAAGCGGCTCGTATTATGGCTGACGTTGCAACACTAGGTACTGATCTAGATGAAGCAAAAGTAGCGCTTGCTGATCTTCAACAACAAATCGAAACTATCGCTTTGTCTGTCCCAAACCTTCCTGATGATTCTGTACCTTATGGTAAAGATGAAGAAGAAAACGTTGAAGTATTACGTTGGGGTAATCCTCTAGCGTATGACTTTGAAGTGAAAGATCACGTTGAACTGGGTGAAATGGCTGATGGTCTTGATTTTGCAAGCGCAGTTAAAATTTCAGGCTCTCGTTTTATCGTAATGAAAGGTCAATTTGCACGTCTTCACCGTGCACTAGCACAATTTATGCTTGATCTTCATACTGAAGAGCACGGTTACATGGAAATGTATGTACCGTACTTAGTAAACCACGATAGCTTATATGGTACAGGTCAATTACCAAAGTTTGGTGAAGATCTATTCCACACAAGCCCATTAACAGAGCAAGTAAGTGATGTTCCTCTTAAGATGCTATCACTTATCCCAACAGCTGAAGTACCAGTAACAAACATGGTGCGCGATACCATTACTGAAGAAGCTGATTTGCCTCTGAAAATGACAGCTCACACACCATGTTTCCGTTCTGAAGCAGGTTCTTACGGTCGTGATACTCGTGGTCTTATTCGTATGCACCAGTTCGACAAAGTTGAATTAGTTCAAATTACGAAACCAGAAGATTCAATGGCTGCTCTAGAAGAATTAACAGGTCATGCTGAGAAAGTACTTCAACTACTAGAACTTCCATACCGTAAAGTTGTTCTTTGTACTGGCGACATGGGCTTCGGCTCTCGTAAAACTTACGATTTAGAAGTGTGGGTTCCAGCACAAGAAACGTACCGTGAAATTTCTTCTTGTTCAAACATGTGGGATTTCCAAGCTCGTCGTATGCAAGCGCGTTTCCGTCGTCAAGGCGAGAAGAAACCAGAATTGGTTCACACACTGAACGGTTCAGGTCTTGCTGTAGGTCGTACAATGGTTGCTATCCTAGAGAACTTCCAACAAGCTGATGGTAAGATTGCTATCCCTGAAGTACTACGTAAGTACATGAACGGTGTAGAGTTCATCGGTTAATCTGTTCTATAACATAGACTAGATAAACACTAAAAAGCCGCTTTATGTTAAGTCATAAAGCGGCTTTTGTTTGTCTGCTATTTACATTATTTAAGCAGTGCTTGATTTAGCCACTGATCAAATTGGCCTTTTGGTAATGCACCATTAATCATATCTACACGCTGGCCGTTCTTAAAGACCATAATCGTAGGGATAGAGCGGATCTGATATTGTGCAGCAATTTGTTGTTGAGCTTCCGTATTTACTTTTACACAACGAACTTGGCCATTGCGTTCAGCTGCAACGTCTTCAAATACCGGAGAAAATCCAACGCATGGATTACACCACGGGGCCCAGAAGTCGATAACAACAGGTTTATCACTATTCATTAAAGCGGCAAGGTTATCAGACGTTCCCTCTAGTGGTTTTCCATCTAATAGTTGTTCTTTACAACGACCACATGTAGCCGTGTCATTAATACGTTCAATAGGAAGGCGATTGAGTCCATTACACGATGGGCATCGAGATTGAAATTGAGACATGGTATTCCTTTATTATTTTCTGCTATCAGCAGTTTGTGAGCATAAAGAAATAATGGGGGTGCTAAGTGAGATATTCAATTAGAAAGAGTAATAAAAAAGGAGCAAATAGATGCTCCTTAGTATGAAATGGTAAGGTTGGTGAAATTAATCACGCTTCCATAGCATGTGGCAGAACTTGTGTTCAGGATCACGACTTACTAGCATGCGAGCAAAGACATCATCTAAAACATCAGATTCTTCATTAACTAAGCCAATTAAAACTTCAGCGTAGATTTCGCCATCGACATCAAAGCCAACTTGTTCAGACCAGTCATCACCAGTATCTACGACTTCAGCGGCGCCGCGGTCATCAAATTGCAGAGTGAATAATGCAACATCAGCAGGTTCAAGATTGTCTTGAGCCATTTCAAGGAAAATATCGTAAGCGACTTCGATTACGTCATCATAGCTAATTAGTTCAGTTGTCATGGTGGTTACCTTTAAAAAATACGCCCATAAATTATCACGAATGTCCTCTATAAGGCTAGAGCTATCAACAAATAGAAAGAGCAAACGTTTGCCTTTCGTTGAGGGTAATATCAGTAGTTGCGGCAGAGTTATTCAGCGGCTAAACTTCGCACTTCTTCCATTAGCCAGTTGAATGATTATTTTATGAAATTTCCAGGTCAGCGTAAATCCAAGCATTATTTTCCTGTTCACGCTCGTGATCCATTAGTTAGCCAAGCTCAAGAAGCTAAAAAAATGTCACGTACTCATATTATTGGTATTGACCAAACGTTAGTGGATATTGAAGCGAAAGTGGATGATGCTTTTATTGAAAAATATGACTTGAGTAAAGGACACTCACTGGTTATCGATAATGATAAAGCGGAAATGCTTTATAACGAGCTTAAAGATAACAACATGATCACCAATGAATTTGCTGGTGGTACAATTGGTAATACACTTCATAACTACTCAGTATTGGCTGATGACAAGTCAACATTACTAGGGGTTATGAGTGAAGATATTCACATTGGTAGCTACTCTTATCGCTATCTTTGTAATACGTCTAGCCGTATGGATTTGAATTACCTTCAACCTGTTCCGGGTGCGATTGGTCGTTGTTTTGCACTTATTAGTCAAGATGGTGAGCGTACGTTTGCGATCAGCGAAGGTGACATGAACCAACTTCGTGCAGAAAGCATTCCAGAGAAAATATTTAAAAATGCCTCTGCATTAGTACTGACTGCTTATCTAGTTCGTTGTAAAGATGGCGACCCAATGCCAGCGGCGACGATGCAAGCGATAGAGTACGCGAAAAAGCATGACGTACCAGTAGTATTAACCATGGGTACTAAGTTTGTGGTTCAGGATGACCCTCAATACTGGCGTGATTTCCTAAACGATCATGTATCGGTTGTTGCAATGAATGAAGAGGAAGGTGAAGCGTTGACTGGTGCGACAGATCCTCTACAAGCTGCTGATAAGGCACTTGAATGGGTTGATTTAGTTCTTTGTACAGCAGGGCCTGTAGGGCTATATATGGCTGGTTATACAGAAGAAGAAGCTAAGCGCGAAACATCATTACCATTGCTTCCAGGTTCGATTGCTGAATTTAACCAATATGAGTTTAGTCGCCCAGCGATTAAAGACAGTTGTGAAAATCCAATTAAGGTTTACTCGCACATTGCCCCTTATATGGGTGGCCCAGAGAAAATCAAAAATACTAATGGCGCTGGAGATGGTGCTTTATCTGCATTACTGCATGATATGGCTGCAAACCATTATCATCGTAACAATGTACCGAACTCAAGCAAGCACCAACACTCTTACTTAACATATTCGTCTTTTTCTCAAGTATGTAAGTATTCAAACCGTGTAAGCTTTGAAGTATTAGCACAACATTCACCACGTTTATCTCGTGGTTTACCAGAGCGTGAAGATTCATTAGAAGAGTCGTACTGGGAAAGATAATTTTTGTGGGTGCTTATTTATAAAAAATAGCTAAGCTAAAAATAGATGAAATAAAAACGGAAGCCTAGGTGCTTCCGTTTTTTAGAATCAAATAATTAAGCTGTGATTGTTGTACTTAATGTAAATGATTCATTAGGTTGAATTACTTTAGCAACGTCAAGACTTGTCGCATGATAAGTAGATTCAACACAGACCATGGTTTGGTAACCATCATTGTTCATGTCACCCATAGACTCCGCACCTTCAATCCAAGGATTCCAGATAACAGCCGCATTGTGACCCGCATTAGTGACAGATAAGCTACGTTGCGTGTCTGATACTGTAATTGTCTCTTGTGGTTGGGTATAGACACGGTCAACAGCCGCATCAATCGATAATGTATCACCGCCAGAACATACTTTCCCTTCCAGTAAGCCATCAATATAGCTAGATCCCATACCGGTAATTGTTGTCGTGTTAATATCAGCAACATTTAGATAGGAGTGTAATGCACCTGAGCAGTTCCACGCTTTATTATCTGTGTTTTTCGCATTAAGAGTAATCGTTAACTGATCGCCAATTTCTACTGTTAATCGTGCTTCAAACTCACATGGCCAAATAGCTTTGGTTTCTTCAGACGTTTCTAATCCAAGAACGACCATAACGCCATTTTCATTTTCACGATGTTCTACTAGTGTCCAAGTGCTATTACGAGCAAAGCCGTGTGCAGGGTTTGCGATACGACCAAACCAAGGCCAACATACAGGCACGCCCCCACGAATTGCTTTATCAGGGTTAAAAATAGCGTCTTTGCTCATCCAAATCAGGTCGTCTTGCCCTTTTGGAGTGAAAGATAATACATGACCACCGTGTAATGAAATTGCGGCTTCTGCTTTCTCATGAAGTACACGAACCACTTTTACATCGTCTAATTGAGCAATGGTAACGCAATCAGATAACACACTGATGGTTGGAAGGTGAGTAAGATTCATAGGTGACTCCTAAAATAGTAAATACGTATTCTTTTTAGATACTTTCTACCAAGCTAATTGCAAACATCAGTGATAGTCGATTACCGAAAAGGAATAGATACTTATATCAATGTAATAATGTAGAGGCAATTCTCTAATTTGGCATTAAATTACAGATACAAAAAAGGCGACAATTAAGTCGCCTTTCATTCTTAAAAGATATTAAAACCTTTTAAGTTAGCTTTCAAAGAAAGTCTAAACTAATGCTTACTTAGAAACGTGAGCGATTAGGTCAAGAACTTTGTTTGAGTAACCGATTTCGTTGTCGTACCAAGATACAAGCTTAACGAATTTGTCAGTTAGAGCAACACCAGCTGCAGCATCAAATACTGAAGTTTGTGTTTCGCCGATGAAGTCTTGAGAAACAACAGCTTCGTCTGTGTAACCTAGAACGCCAGCGTATTCGTTTTCAGAAGCACGCTTCATTTCAGCACAGATTTCTTCGTAAGTTGCAGCAGTTTTTAGGTTAACTGTAAGGTCAACAACAGAAACGTTTGCAGTTGGTACGCGGAAAGCCATACCAGTTAGAAGGCCGTTAAGCTCAGGAATTACTTTACCTACTGCTTTAGCTGCACCAGTTGAAGATGGGATGATGTTTTGAGAAGCACCACGGCCACCACGCCAGTCTTTCGCAGAAGGACCATCTACAGTTTTTTGAGTTGCTGTAGTTGCGTGAACTGTAGTCATAAGACCAGATTCAATGCCCCACTTGTCGTTAAGTACTTTAGCGATAGGTGCAAGACAGTTAGTAGTACAAGAAGCGTTAGAAACGATATCTTGACCAGCGTAATCTGCAGCGTTAACGCCCATAACGAACATTGGTACGTCACCAGAAGGACCAGTAAGAACTACTTTCTTAGCGCCAGCTGTGATGTGTTTACGAGCAGTTTCGTCAGTAAGGAAAAGACCAGTAGCTTCAGCAACAACGTCAACGTTGATTGCATCCCACTTAAGATCTTCTGGGTTACGTTCAGCAGTTACACGTACAGTGTTACCGTTAACTACTAGGTTACCGTCTACTACTTCAACAGTACCGTTGAAACGACCGTGAGTTGAGTCGTACTTAAGCATGTAAGCCATGTATTCAACGTCGATAAGATCGTTAATACCAACAACTTCGATGTCGTTGCGCTCTACAGATGCACGGAAAACAAAACGTCCAATACGGCCAAAACCGTTAATACCTACTTTGATAGTCATTATATGTTGCTCCACAACTTAAATTTGATTTTCAGGTTTAAATTAACTGGTAGTAAAATTACAAAATCCTGAGCCAACCTGCAAGCGAAAATGCCAATTATATTGTTTAAAATCAAAAAATAGACCATATTCTGTTAACATTAAGAAAAATTCTTACGTAATTTATAGAAATGTTGGTTATTTAATAACCTTAATGACACGTTGTGAAAAATAGTGACATAACTGTTAATTACATTTTTCGCGGTTGGTGTAAAATTACTTTGGCAAAGTATGTGCTACAAAGGTGAGTATAAGCAAGGTTTAATTTAAATAAGTCTTAAGAGGTAGAATTTCAAATGGATAGATCAAAACCCTTTTCAGAATTAACAGAAGAAGATTGGCAAGGGCGTTTAACACAAGAAGAGTTTGATATTTGTAGAAAACAAGGTACAGAAGCCCCTTTTTCTGGCAAGTTATTGCATAATAAATCGACAGGGAAATATGCCTGCACTTGCTGTCAGACAATTTTATTTGAATCTGAAAACAAGTACGATTCAGGTTGTGGTTGGCCAAGTTTTGATGCGCCAATTAATAAAGATGTGCTTCGTTATTTGAAAGATAGCAGTTATGGAATGGAGAGAGTTGAGATCAGGTGCAGGACTTGCGATTGTCATTTAGGGCATGTATTTAATGATGGACCTAAAACGACAGGTGAGCGTTTTTGTGTTAATTCAATTTCTTTAAGTTTTAATGACGATGTGATAGCGGAATGAAAATACAGAAGTAGCTTTTCATTTCGTTATTGAAAAAAGAAGTTAGAAAGTAATGAAGGTATGGCGTTGGCCTTCATTACTTAAATAAATTATTGATGAACATAGCCATACCAGTAATAAATAGAGCATTTAATTAATGATATAAGCTAAGTTTTTATTTTATTTCAGCTGGTAGCAATGAGGCTTTAAAGTTTTGATTCTTGATGCTTTCAGTTATAGCTTCACTGAATTGTCCTAATTTTTCTTTTTCTATAGCAGAAAATTTATACAGCAAAGACAGTTGTTTTTCAGAAGCAACTTGAAGTTCAAACTCTTTCCCAACTAACGCCCAGATATAAGCGTGTTCTTTATTATTTTCTTTGTGGTTAATACTTGCTAAAGATTTAATAACTGTAGCGTGCAGATTTTTTTCATAATCATCTTCTGTAAGTAGTTCTAGAGCATGATTTAAAATCAAAATTGTTTTATTACCATCTCGTTGAGTATAGAAAGTCGCTAGAGCATATTGTAATTCTGTTGATTCTAATTTTGTAGTGCCTTCAAGTTGTAAAAATTCACGTAATGCGTTTTTATCACCGGTTACCCAACGATAATAAAGCACTTTAGGCTCTTTTGAATCTTGTAGATCAAGTGATATTGCTTCAATTGCATCATAAGTATGCAATAAAGCTTCTGAGCGTTTAGATTTAACTTCTTTAGCGGTAATAGGTTCAATTTGTGCTGCTGAACCTAAACATTGTTGATAATTATAAGTGAGTTTAATCGTGTTTAGTTTATCTAAATCATGTTGACTTTTTAATGTTTTAAAACGGCTTAAAATGAGAGCGTCACGCTGACGTAAGCATTGTCCATCATGCATGTTTAATTGATTACATTGTAAACCCTTGTGCTCTTCACATAACTGTTCAGTAGTAGGGGTTGAGTCAAAGCATGCTGATAACAAAAGAGTCGTCAGAGTGAGTAAAGAAAACCTTTGAATAGTTGAAAACATGATAATCCTATATATAGAAGAGGGAAGTGTGATCCATTACTCTTATTTATCGGCACTTTGTTGACTAACATTAATGAAAAGATATCGTTTACTTGTCGTTAGATATGGAGTGAATGATGGACGTAAATAAATTATTAGAATCGATGACCCCAGACGTGTTTCAAAATTTGCAATATGCAGTAGAAACAGGAAAGTGGCATAATGGAACCCCTTTGTCTGCTGAGCAACGAAGCACTTGTATGCAAGCGATGATGCTGTACCAATCGAAACATAATAAAGATGCACAACATATGACAGTGGCAGAAGGTGGTGAAATTGCCTTTAAATCAAAAGCTGAATTAAAGAAGCAATTCTCTAAAGGGCAAGAAGATATTGTGCGTGTTAATATATCTCTGGATTAATGTAACTATAATGTTTAAATTATCAGCAATAAGAATATAAATGCTACATTGCTCCCAAAATGAATTTATAATATTGTCGATAGGGATTTACTCAAGTAGATTATCGACAATTTAATAAATTATAAGACGTTATTATGAAAAAACCAAAGGACAGGTTCTTACTAAATTTGCAGCATTTGCCGCTGTATTCGTTTTACTTGCAGTGATTGCCGCTCCAAAATTCCTCGGGGGTGAGACTGTAAATAGCGCATCACAAGGAACTTTAACCCTTTATTCTGAATAATATAGCCCCGTTTCTTTTCTGAGCCAACGATCTTATGAGTGATTTGTGATTACTCGACTCTCTGGCTCAGGAAGCTGTCCCCCACAATGCCTGCAATGAATAGAATCCGATTCATGCCCGCTTTTTAAGCAGTTAGGGCAGCGAACTAAATTTCGATGAGTATTCATTTCTTGATTTAACTCTGCAGTAATGATGCCCGTTGGTACCGCTAAAATAGAATAGCCTAATAACATTGTTATGGATGCTATTGCTTTCCCCAATGCGGTATGAGGTACTAAATCACCATATCCAACCGTTGTTATTGTTACTATTGCCCAATAAATGCTTTGTGGGATACTTGTAAAACCATTCTCTGGCCCCTCAATTACAAACATCAATGAACCAAATACCGAAACAAGAATTGCAACCGTACTAAAGAAAATGAAAATTTTTCTTTTAGCCATGAGCAGAGAACGTAAGAGAATATTAGAATCTTGTAAATAGCGGACTAATTTTAATACTCTAAAGATCCTCATTACTCGTAATAATCGAATAATGGCAATATAACTAGCACTAGGGAAAAACAGAGCTAAATAAGTAGGTAATATCGCCAGTAGATCAATAACACCATAAAAACTACGGGCATAAGAACGAGGTTTAGGTGAGCAATAGAGCCGAAAAAGATATTCAAGTGTAAAAATTGCAGTAAAGGTGTATTCAAGTCGCCACAGTATATGACCATAACTAGCATTGATAGAACTAATAGAATCTAAAACTAAAGTTGCTTGAGAGGTGAGGATTAAGATAATCAACATGATATCAAATCGTTTACCAGCTTTAGTATGTGTACCAAAAATAATGGTATATAGATAATGTTTCATACGTTGTTTTTTCATAGCTACCAATAAGTGAACGGTTTGAATAAAGCGTAATAAATTGTCTTTACTATAATAGTAATCTAAATAATTGAGCATTTTACCTTGCTCAAATCGAGCATACCTAATAAATAGTCAGCTTTACTAGTTATTTTAACTCACTTTGTCCTTGTCTAAGTTTTTAGGGAATTTTCTGAACGATTTTCTGAGTAAATATTCACCTAGATTGGAATGACTGTGCCTACCTTTATATCCCAATTGTAAAATATTCATCATAAAGTGATCTGGAACAGGTTATTTTAGTGATAAATGATGTGATTTTATTATCAGTTATACTACTCTTTAGTGGCACGGAGATTTCGCCATAATTTGTCATTTTCAGCCTGATATATGTAATTTTATTACAGTTAGTGTTAGCTTAAATGATGCTTTTATTACTAGTGTACTTTTTGATGTGGATCGTAAGTTGTATTAAGTATGTGATGTGAAAGGTCTTTTTATTGAGATACCCGTTAGGGGTAAGACGAAAGTGGTAAATATTTTCCGATAACTGATCTGAATCAATACTTTTAAAATTGTGAAAGAATATAATCAGTTTTGAAAGCAATTTACTAAGTAAGCAAAGCAAGGTAACCAGAAATGAATGGTTAAGCTTAATCGCTTGAAAGGATGTAAAAGCAAAATCCTTACTAAATAGTTTTTAACGATTTTTATAATTTTTATTTTTAGGAGAAACAATATGCCTGTAACTAATTTAGCTGAACTTGATGCTCTAGTAGCACGCGTTAAAGCGGCGCAAAAAGAATTTGCGAACTTTCCTCAAGAGAAAGTTGATGCAATCTTCCGTGCAGCATCTCTAGCAGCTTCAACAGCTCGTATTGAACTAGCAAAAATGGCAGCAACTGAATCTGGCATGGGTATCATGGAAGATAAAGTTATCAAAAACCACTTTGCTTCTGAGTTTATTTACAATAAGTACAAAGATGAATTAACGTGTGGCATCATCGACCGTAACGATGAAGGTGGCACGATCACTATTGCTGAACCTCTAGGTATTGTTTGTGCAATCGTTCCAACGACAAACCCTACTTCAACGGCAATCTTTAAAGCGTTAATCTGTCTTAAAACTCGTAATGGTTGTATCTTCTCACCACACCCACGCGCTAAAAATGCAACTAACTACGCAGCTAAAGTTGTATTAGATGCTGCAATTCAAGCTGGCGCACCAAAAGACATCATTGGTTGGATTGACCAACCATCTGTTGAATTATCAAATGGCCTAATGAAGCATGATGATATCAACATGATCCTTGCTACTGGTGGTCCAGGCATGGTTAAAGCGGCTTACTCTTCAGGTAAACCTGCAATCGGTGTTGGCGCGGGTAATACTCCTGTAGTTATCGACGAAACTGCTGATATCAAACGTGCTGTTTCTTCTATCTTAATGTCTAAAACATTCGATAATGGTGTTATCTGTGCTTCTGAGCAAGCGGCAATCGTTGTTGAATCTATCTACGACGAAGTTAAAGCTCGTTTCGCTAAATACGGCGCGGTTGTTCTAAGCAAAGAAGATGCAAATAAAGTACGTAAAGTATTACTTATCGATGGCGCACTTAACGCTAAAATCGTTGGTCAACCAGCATACAAAATTGCTGAGCTAGCAAATGTTAAAGTACCGACTTCTACTAAAATTCTTATTGGTGAAGGCTTAGAAGCTTCATGGGATGACGAATTTGCTCATGAAAAACTATCTCCAACATTAGGTCTATTCAAAGCGAAAAACTTTGAAGATGCTGTGCGTCAAGCGGGTATCGTATTAGACATAGGCGGTGTTGGTCATACTTCAGTTCTTTATACTGACCAAGATAACAACGAAGAGCGTATCGCGTACTTCGGCGACAAGATGAAAACAGCTCGTATTCTTGTTAATACACCAGCATCTCAAGGTGGTATCGGTGACCTTTACAACTTCGAATTAGCACCTTCATTAACGTTAGGTTGTGGTTCTTGGGGTGGTAACGCTATCTCTGAAAACGTAGGTCCTAAGCACCTTATCAACAAGAAAATTGTAGCTAAGCGAGCAGAAAATATGTTGTGGCATAAACTACCAAAATCTATCTACTTCCGTCGCGGCTGTTTACCAATCGCAATGACTGACCTTGAAGGTAAAAAACGAGCATTAATCGTTACTGACCGTTTCTTATTTAACAACGGTTATATCGATGACCTACGCTCAATCTTAAAAGAAAAAGGCATGGAAGTTGAAGTTTTCCATGAAGTAGAAGCGGATCCAACATTAGCAGTAGTTAAAGCCGGTGCTGAAGCATGTGCAAGCTACCAACCTGATGTTATCTTAGCAGTTGGTGGTGGTTCACCGATGGATGCAGCGAAAATCATGTGGGTTATGTACGAGCACCCAGAAACTGATTTTGAAGACTTATCTATGCGTTTTATGGATATCCGTAAACGTATTTACAAGTTCCCTAAAATGGGTCAAAAAGCTGAATTAGTATGTATCACAACGACTTCTGGTACAGGTTCTGAAGTTACCCCATTTGCTGTTGTAACTGATGAAAAAACAGGTCAAAAATACCCATTAGCAGATTACGAACTAACGCCAAACATGGCTGTTGTTGATGCTAACCTTGTTATGGATATGCCTAAGTCTTTATGTGCATTCGGTGGTTACGATGCAGTAACGCACGCATTAGAAGCTTACGTTTCTGTTCTTGCAAACGAATATTCAGACGGTCACGCTCTACAGTCACTTAAGATGCTTAAAGAGTACCTACCAAGCTCTTACGCTAACGGTAAGAAAGATCCAATTGCACGTGAGAAAGTGCACAATGCAGCAACAATCGCAGGTATGTCTTTTGCGCAGTCTTTCCTAGGCGTGTGTCACTCAATGGCGCATAAATTAGGTGCAGAATTCCACATTCCACACGGCCTTGCTAACGCGTTATTAATTGCTAATACAGTACGTTTTAATGCGACTAACAATCCAACTAAACAAGCTGCGTTCTCTCAGTACGACCGTCCTAAAGCACGTGCTCGTTACGCTGAAATCGCAGAGCATTTAGGTTACCGTGAAGGTAATACTGAAACGAAAGTTAATGCGTTACTTGGTTGGTTAGAAGAGCTTAAAACTGCATTGGATATCCCACTGTCAATTCAAGCTGCTGGCGTTAACGAAGCTGAATTCATGGCAAAAGTGGATTCAATTGCTGAAGATGCGTTTGATGACCAATGTACTGGTGCTAACCCACGTTACCCATTGATCAAAGAGCTTAAAGAAGTATTAATCGCTTCTTACTACGGTACGGCTTACGCTGACGTAATGGACGCTCCAGAAGTGAAAGAAGAAGTTAAAGCTAAAAAAGCAAAGAAATAATTCGATGCGGATAAGCTAAGATGTTTTCACTGATTTGAAAATATTGAAATGAAAAAAACCACCTTATTTATAAGGTGGTTTTTTTATGCTTGTTACTTTTTTGTTTTTATTATTGTTGTGCCAAGGGGGGTAATTTTTTAAGCAGTTGCTTCAATAATCCGGCCATTAAAGTAATCATTTTCAAGAATGTACTCTGTGTTTTTTATGAGTTCTTGATTAATTGAATTGAAGTTAAGTTCTGAAGACGCAGAAGAGAAGCGAGGAGCTACGCCACCAATGCGAATATTAAAAGGATTTAATTCTTTAGCCCAACTCTTTGTTAACCCTGCGAGTAAAGCCGTAGAGCTCTCTATTGTTTTCTCTTGTTGTGAGTGTTCGTGATATCCCAAATTGATGATAACGCCTTCTTTGTTATGATCGCGCATATGCTGAGCTGCGAATTGACCATAAGTAAACAGAGTTGTTGCTAATTCAGTTAATTGAAAAGAACAATGACTTTGATGAGGAGTAAATAAACTAGGCAGAGCAACATCAGTGTAGTTATTGATTAAAACATCAATACCGTGAGAGAATTGATTATCAATAGAATTAAATAAATGACAGATGCTCTCTGAAGATTGATCTTTTAACTCAAAACTGATCACATTTTCATTAAGTTGACTACAGAGGCGGTGTGTCTCAATAAGCGCATCGCTATTGGAGTCTGCAATAATAAGAAGTGCACCAAGTGAGGCAAAATGGCAAGCAACAGCTCGACCCATAAAATTGCCAGCTGATGTTATCAGAATGGTTGAGTGTTCAATTTTCATAGCATCCTTCCTTAGAAGAGCAGAATTAACTGAAATAGGTGCTATTAATATGGGATAGAAATAGGGTATCTGCTGTGAGCTTTGTTGAAAATGAGGGTTAAATTGTATTCAATGATAGGATTTATGCACTAACTCACATAATAATTACGAATGAGTTGTAAGGGTGATATAGCAAATGGTGATAAATCGAGTGATGACTTAACAAAGAAGTTTAAGTGTGCGTTAAACGTATAAGTTCATTTCTGAATGACGCTTAGCAGTCACTAATTCATTGTAAAGATCTTGAGGGATAGCGTTAAAGATCTCGTTACCTGATTCTAATTGACGGCGTTGGTGTCCAGATAAATTGTGGTAAACATCTTCTGGTAAATCACACGTGTCTTGAGGCATGTAAGCCATTGCATCAGGTGCTAGGCCGTGTTGTAGCTTTGCACTTGCTAAGCCACCATTATGAAATTGGTTTGCTTGAGAAGCAGAACGAGAGTAACTCTCTTCATTGCTGCGAAGGATCTGTGCATCAGCTAACTGGAAACGCTGACGAAGCAAATTTTCAGTTAATGTTTTCTCATTAATTTTTTCAACAGGCGTATTTTCACGTAAGTCATTAGATAGTAAAGACATCATTAAAGCAAAATCAGCTCGGCGACCCGCTTCCATTGCATGGTTTAGGTTTGAACCGAATTGAACTTCGTTGATTAACTCTGCTTTATCTAAAGTATGTACTTTCATGAATCAATTCCTCTTAATGATAAATACTTATCGGAAAGAAATTAAAATACTTTAGTGTTTTTAGGAAAATAATTGCCGTTTATTGAAATTATTTTAATATTAGGGCAATTACTTACCGCAGATGATTAGAGATAAAAAAGGCCAGTACGAATACTGACCTTTTGATTGGGAGTTAACCAGAATATACCAGTTAATTCTAATTTATTACTTAGCTAGGTTTTCTTCTACAAAAGACCAGTTTACAAGAGCCCAGAACGCAGCCATGTAGTCAGGACGTACGTTACGGAAATCGATGTAGTAAGCGTGTTCCCATAGGTCAACAGTTAGAAGCGGAGTAACCCCTTCTTCTGTTAGAGGAGTAGCTGCGTTAGAAGTGTTAACGATCTCTAGAGAGCCGTCAGCTTTTTTAACTAACCAAGTCCAAGAAGAACCAAAGTTGTTGATTGCAGAATCTGTGAATTTCGCTTTGAATTCTTCGAAAGAACCGAATGCAGCGTTGATAGCTTCTGCAACAGCGCCAGTTGGTTCGCCACCAGCTTGAGGAGCAAGACAGTTCCAGTAGAACGTGTGGTTCCAGATTTGCGCTGCGTTATTGAAAACGCCACCAGTAGAAGTTTTGATGATCTCTTCTAGAGTTTTGCCTTCAAATTCAGTACCTGGGATAAGACCGTTAAGCTTAACCACATAAGTATTGTGGTGTTTACCGTGGTGGTAATCTAAAGTCTCAGCTGAGATGTGTGGTAATAGTGCATCTTTTGCGAACGGTAGAGCTGGTAATTCAAATGACATTGCTCATGTCTCCATGTTGTAAGAGGTCTACGCCTCACTAAATTCCAAAAATATACACTCAATGGAGTGTAGAATTTATTCTGACTTCGATCTGATTCTAGCAAGTTTTGATTTTATTAAAAGAAAAAGTGGTGAATTTTCAATAAATAATACCACTACAAATATTAGGTATTTTTTTCTGGCTGCATAACAAGTAGAATGGATACAACTTAGTGTCGACCCATTAGAGGATACAATGGAAACTATCGATAAGATCAAGCAACAAATTGCTGAAAACCACATCATTCTATACATGAAAGGCTCACCTAAGCTTCCAAGCTGTGGTTTTTCATCTCAAGCATCTCAAGCGCTAATGAATTGCGGCGAGAAGTTTGCTTATGTAGATATCCTACAAAACCCAGATATTCGTGCTGAACTTCCAGCATACGCACAATGGCCTACTTTCCCACAACTTTGGGTTGAAGGTGAGTTAATTGGCGGTTGTGACATCATTCTTGAAATGTTCCAAAAAGGTGAGTTAAAGCCATTGGTTCAAGAAGCTGCAGAGCGTAATGCCCCTGCTGCTGAATAAGAATTTCAGTACAAAATAACAAAAAGCCACGTATTAATAAAATACGTGGCTTTTTCATGCGTCGTCAATAGGCTATCTAACTAAGTATATCGTTATGGTGGTATTAGCCGACCTCTTCAGTTGAACCTAATTCTATATTTTTGCTTTTTCAAATGCTTGGCTTTGTAGCTTAGCTAGGATAGAAGTTCCTTGCTGTAGTTTTGCTAGCCATTTCTCCTCAATGATTTTCTTTTCATCATCAAGTTTCATTTCACAATACACTAAATAAACAATATAAGCAGTTTCATAATCAGTGATATCTGCCAGTTGAATATCAGATATTAAACGGTTTGCTTCACCATAACGATTCATTTTTAGTTGCCACAAAGCAGACAATGCACGCTGAGCTGAGGTACAGGGAATACCTCGTAGTCGACCTTTTAATTTAGCACTCGCGCGCTGCCAAGCACTTTCTGGTGACCATTCTTGAAGTATTTCTTCTGAAGCTAAAAATAAATCACCCCAAGCAACCATCGCTCGTTTACCTGCAGAATCAAAGGCGGAGTGAGGAAGTAAATACGCGTATTTAGTTAATAAATCGAAGGTATCATATCTATCACCTTTAGCCAGTAATGACCAAGTGAGATGACTGAATCGTAAGTAAGAAAAGGGAGCGAGTTCAAACCCTTTTTTCCAGTAACGTACAGCGATAGAAAGATTATTTCGATAAAATGCTGTTTCTGCTTTCAAATCAAGAAGGCGAAGATTCTGCTCATCTTTTTGTAATAGAGTATCGATTAGCTGATTTGCAGCATCAAATTCTTTTTTTGCAACATATATTTCAACTTGCTGAACTTCAGCTTCAAGTGATGCTTTAATGATAGATAATAAGGCTTTATTGACACTCATTGCTTCATCTAATCGATTAACTTTGATAAGGCGTGAAGCTAATTTAAGCATGGCGTCTTTTAAGATCATTTTACTTGGTGATTGAAAAATTAGAGGTTTTACGCCAGCCAAACCACTTTTTGTGTATGAAGCAATCATTCCCATAGAAAATTTACGTTTGATTAGATCATGATTAATCGTTTTTATGATCTCTTCTGGACGTATTGGTTTTTGAATGTATTTTGTTGGACTGTAATCGCTATAAGCTAATTCAATTTGTGGGTCTTCATTCCCAGTTACAATATAAATCAACGTATTATCATTAATTAATCGTAGTAACTTTAATTGTTCTAGCATCTGTAGACCTGTACTTCCATGACCTAAATTATGATCAACAAAAAGTACATCAAACTTTTGACGCTTACAGTTACCAACTGCAGCACCAGCGGTTGGGCAGCAAGCAATATTATTAATAGGTACACCTATACGACTCAATAACGCACGAATCGCATTTTGAATAACGCTACTGTCATCAATAATAAGAAAAGAAGATAGCTTTATTAATTTCATGCAAGCTCAAATAGGTGATAAGTGAAATAGAGGCAGAGTATAGCAACAGTATTCATTAAAAACACACCAAAGCCAAAGTTAGAAAATATATTTTATGATCTTTATACAAAAGTGGCAGAATTACAGCCACTTTATATAAAGGTGATAAAGGTGATAAAGGTTTAATTAAATATACATAATTAAACCTTGTTATACATAAGGTTAAAGAACCATTGCTGCAATCCAACCAAATATAATAAGTGGAAGGTTATAATGTAAGAATGTAGGGACAACTGTTTCCCATACGTGCTCATGCTGCCCATCTGCATTAAGACCTGATGTTGGACCTAATGTCGAATCCGAAGCAGGAGAGCCAGCATCACCTAAGGCAGCGGCAGTACCAACCAAGGCAATTGTTGCCATTGGAGAGAAGCCAAATGCAACAGCAAGTGGAACGTAAATAGTAGCAATAATTGGGATGGTAGAGAAAGATGAGCCAATTCCCATTGTAACTAATAACCCGACAATTAGCATCAGTAGTGCTGCTAGTGGTTTATTGTCACCAATAGAAGTTGATAGTGCCTGAACAAGAGTTTCAACGCCGCCTGTCGCTTTCATTACAGCAGCGAAACCTGCGGCAGATATCATGATAAAACCAATCATCGCCATCATATGCACACCACGAGTAAAGACATCTTGAGTCTCTTTCCACGCAATAACGCCACCAAAAGTAAACACCATGAAACCTGCTAACGCACCAACAATCATTGACCCTGCTGCTAATTGAACAGACAGAGCGGCAATAATAGCAACAATAGAGATTTGAATATGACGCTTATTAAACGTAGGTGTTGCGTTTGTTGCTTGCATCTCTGCGTTATCAACATCCGCATAAGTTCTAGGCTTACGATAAGAGATGAATACCGCAATTAAAAGACCTGTCACCATGCCTAAAGCAGGCAGAGCCATCGCTAAAGGAACTTGGCTCGCCACAACATCTAAATTATTGTCGTGTAGGTTTTTTAGTAGGATATTATTTAGAAAAATACCACCAAAACCAACAGGTAGTACCATGTATGGAGTAACTAAACCAAACGTTAACACACAGGCAATTAAGCGACGATCAAGTTTTAGTTTATTGAATACTTGGATAAGTGGCGGGATTAAAATTGGAATAAATGCTATGTGAACAGGCACAACGTTTTGAGATGAAACAGTGATCAAAAGAATTAAGCATAGTAATAGATATTTAACGCCAGTGGCTGCATGTAGATTATCTTTACCATTAATGCGTTTAATTACATTATGAGCTAGTAAATCAGTAACTCCTGATTTAGAGATAGCAACAGCAAAAGCACCTAGCATGGCATAACTTAATGCGATAGTCGCACCGCCACCTAGACCGCCTTCAAAGGCTGAGATCGTATCAGATAATGACAAACCACCGACTAAACCGCCGATTAGTGCGCTGAATGTTAAAGCAACAACAACGTTAACTCTAAGTAAAGCGAGGATAAGCATTACTGAAACAGAAAGAATTATTGGATTCATTTTTGTTTAGTTTCCCTGTAAATGTTGTGTAATTATACCAACAAAAATATACATTGTTGTTGGCATTAGCAAAGTAGCCTATTAATTATTATTAGTATTATCTTCCTCTGGTTCTGGCAACAGAGGCCAGCCACCAAGATCTTTCCATTTATTCACGATATGACAGAATAACTCTGCGGTTTTTTGTGTATCATAAAGTGCGGAGTGTGCTTCTTTTCCATCAAAGTCCATACCTGCTGTTTTACAAGCTTTTGCTAGAACGGTTTGACCTAATGCTAGGCCACTAATAGCTGCTGTATCAAAAGTACAGAAAGGATGGAAAGGGATGCGTTTTAATTTAGAACGTTCAGAAGCTTCCATAACAAAGCTGTGATCAAAGTTAGCATTATGGGCGACCATAATTGCACGACGACAATCATGTTGTTTTTGCTCTTTTCGGATCTGTTTATATATTTCTTTCAAGGCAATATCTTCAGTGACAGCACCACGTAAAGGGCTAAAGGGGTCACGGATACCATTAAATTCTAACGCTTCTTTTTCAAGATTAGCCCCCTCAAAAGGAGCTACGTGATAGTGGATAGTTGTTGCAGGTTTTAAATAACCTTCTTCATCCATTGTCAAAGTGACGGCACAAATTTCAAGTAAAGCATCAGTTTTTGAGTTGAAACCTGCGGTCTCTACATCAATAACGACAGGGAAATAACCACGAAAACGGTTTTTTAATAAATTATGTTGCTCTACTTCAGTCATCATTCGGTACGTAAGAAAATGTTACCGCTATTATTGCAGATAATCGTAAGCATAAAAACTGTAAATAAGGTGTGATGAAGATATATTTATTGAAGATTGGTAAAGCGGAAACAAAATAGAGTTAAGAAATGAATATTGTTGGTCTAATTTTTGCTTTGTTAAATCTATCGTCAACGGCATGACCAATAGATTTAGGTATTATGAAAAAAACACTTTTTACTTCAGCCCTACTAGTAAGCTCATTGATTGCGATGCCAGCATTAGCAAATAAGAACTATGTTGCTAAGCCGGAACAATCGAAATGGATGATGCTAGAAAACTCGCCACTGGAGTGTCGTTTATCTCATAATATCCCCAATTATGGTAATGCAGAGTTTACGGCTTATGCAAATAAAAAGATGAACTTAGATTTTGAATTAAAAATGAGTCGACCAATGGGAGAGACGCGTTCAGTTAATTTAGTTTCTATGCCTGCTCGTTGGATGCCTGGCGAGAGTGCTGATTCTATGACGAATTTAAAATTCTTTAAACAATTCGATGGCTATGTTGGTGGTACAACTGCATGGTCGATGTTAGCTGAGCTAGAGAATGGGCGTTTTCCGACATTTACCTATGCTGATTGGCAGAGCCCTAAACAGCTAATTGAAGTTGCGTTATCACCTGTTGTATTCCAAGAACAATACAATGTATTCAGTATGTGTATTGCTAATTTATTGCCATATAGCTTTGAAGATATCTCATTTACTATTTTACACTTTGATAAAAACAGTGATGAATTAAATAAATCATCGAAAAAACGTCTATCTCAAATTGCAGATTTTATTAAATATACTAAAGATGTAGATTTGGTTTTGGTTGCGACTTATACCGATTCAAGTGGTGGTAAAAACGTGAACCAACAAGTGTCTGAGCGACGCGCTGTAAAATTACAAAACTATTTTGAATCAATTGGTTTACCGGCAGACCGAATTCGAGTTCAATCGTATGGTGAGCGTCGTCCAATAGCGGATAATGAAACACCAATTGGTAAGAATAAAAACCGAAGAGTAGTTATTTCTTTAGGTAGAACTATTATTTAAGAAAAATGTTTTTAAAAAGCGTCTAATGTATAGGCGCTTTTTATTGTAATTTAAAACTTGCAATTAGTTCACATTGAACCGCGCTATCAATATGTTGGATATGCTTAGCTATTGCAGGGTTAGGGTGGCGCTTCATGAAGTCGAGAAGGGCATTTTTGCAGCAACCTAAATTAGAAACAAAAGACTCACAATCTTTGCGCGGGCATTGAGGTACTAATGTGAGTACCTTTTCGGAAGCAATCTGTAAATATTTTAATTCAAATCGATTATCATTTTGGCTTCGCCAGAACTGGGCTAAGTTGTGGCATGAAATAACAGAGATAGTAACTTGATCAATTAATGAACCTTTATTTCTCTTGGTTAATTCTTCAGAAATAGCATAGGCTTGTTGGTAATGTAAAATAGTACGCCAAAAATCTTTCTTTTTAAAAGATTGCTCGGCTAATATAGTGTGTTTTTCCCAGAGCTCTATCATAATATATTCTTCTTTAGTGTCTAGATAAACGCCATCTTAATTGAGAATGGTTATCATTAAAAGTTTTGGGTATAAAAAAACCTGCACAGATCGCAGGTTTTATAAAATAAAGATTTAAGCAGCTTTACTTAGATACTAAATATATTAGCCTTCTAGGCCAGCAGAGGCGCTACTGTTTTGAATTAGCTCAATCATGTAGCCATCAGGATCTTTAACAAAAGCAATGTGTGTTGAGCCACCTTTTACAGGGCCTGCTTCACGAGTGACATTACCGCCAGCAGCTTTAATTGCGTCACAAGTAGCATAAATATCATCGACACCGATAGCTATGTGACCAAAAGCAGTACCCATGTCATATTCTTCAGTACCCCAGTTATACGTTAATTCGATAACTGCACCTTGAGATTCATCACCGTAACCAAGAAAGGCAAGAGTGTATTTGTATTCTTCATTGGTATTTTGACGAAGAAGATCCATGCCCATGACGTTAGTATAAAACTCGATTGATTTGTCTAGATTACCCACACGGAACATCGTGTGTAAAATACGTCCATTAGCCATTTTTTTGCTCCAGTTTTTAGTCTTATTTTAAAATATTTGTTTTTTAGATATCTGTTTTTTCTTTGAACTCACACAAATCTTCAATCATGCAACTGCCACAACGTGGTTTACGTGCAATGCAGGTATAACGCCCATGTAGGATTAACCAGTGATGAACGTCTAACTTAAATTCTTTTGGAACGACTTTGAGCAGTTTTTTTTCAACATCGTTTACCGTTTTACCCATTGCCAATTTTGTTCGGTTTGATACACGATAGATATGGGTATCGACAGCAATCGTTGGCCAACCAAAAGCAGTATTAAGTACCACATTTGCAGTTTTATGGCCGACTCCTGGTAGCGCTTCTAATGCATCTTGATCTTCTGGTATTTCACTGTCATGAAGGTTAATTAACATCTGGCAAGTTTTGATGACATTTACCGCCTTAGTATTGAATAAGCCAATGGTTTTTATATAAGTTTTTAGGCCATCAACTCCTAAGTCTAAAATAGCTTGAGGCGTATTCGCGATAGGATAAAGTTTGCGAGTTGCTTTATTAACACTGACATCGGTTGCTTGGGCTGATAATAAAACTGCGATCAATAATTCAAACGGCGTAGACCATTCAAGCTCAGTTTGAGGGTGTGGGTTATCGGCTCTTAAGCGTTCTAACATTTCACGACGTTTTACATTATTCATACTGCTTCATGCCCTTATTTACGATACTCGTGCGCGTTCAATTTTTTCTTTTTCTTGTTTTGGTTGACGATCAGCTAATTTTTTATCAATAACATTTTTCAAAGCAATAAGAAAGCCAACCCCTAAAAAGGCACCCGGAGGGAGCATTGCTAACAGAAAGTGGCTATCGACATGAAATAGCTCAATACGTAATACCGTCGCCCAATCGCCTAATAATAAATCAGCACCATCAAATAAAGTTCCATTACCTAAAATTTCACGCATTGCACCAAGTAGAACTAAAACAGCAGTCATACCTAATCCCATCCATAATCCATCTAATACAGCTGGTATTGGGTCACTTTTTGATGCAAAAGCTTCAGCACGACCAATAATAATACAATTGGTTACGATAAGAGGGATAAAAATACCAAGAGAAAGGTATAAACCATAAGCATAAGCATTCATTAATAATTGAACACAGGTAACTAATGAGGCAATAATCATAACAAAAACAGGGATACGGACTTCTTGTGGTATCCATTGACGAACAAGAGAAACTATCAAGTTTGAGCCGATCAAAACTAACGTTGTAGCAATACCTAAGCCTAATGCGTTAGTGACTGTGGCTGATACCGCAAGTAATGGACACAAGCCTAATAATTGCACTAGGGCTGGGTTATTATCCCATAAACCATTCTTGATTAATTCTTGATGAGTTGTCATTAGTTAGCCTCACAATTAAGGGGAAGAGTCTGTAATTCATCTTGGTGTGTTTTGTAGAACCACACTGCTTTTTTGACTGCTTTTACAACTGCTCTAGGAGTAATTGTTGCTCCTGTAAATTGATCAAATTGACCGCCATCCTTTTGAACTGCCCAACTTTTATCTTCTAAGTTATCGACACTTTTCCCTAGGAATGAATCAACCCAGCGAGTAATTCGAGTATCAATCTTATCACCAAGCCCTGGCGTTTCTTGATGAGATAATACACGAACACCTGTCACCATTGAGTTGGCATCAACGCCCACTATGACTTTAATCGCTCCACTGTAACCATCAGGAGCTATGGCTTCTATTGCAGCACCAGAATGTTTGTCATTCAGTGATGCTAAGTAGATAGGCATTGGTTGTTCTGTACCCAAGGCATCAGAGTTGGAAACTAAAGTACAGGCTTTATATAGCTCATTATCATGCAGTGACCTTGGTACTACCTGATTAAGTGTAGTTAGTAGCTGTTGTTGCTGCTGATACGCGATTTGGTCTTTAGTTAGTGCAAACGTAATGGTCACTAAGGCTGTCGATGCAACAGCAAAAAGCGCTAATACAAGGCTGCTTTTTTTCATGGTCTTTAGCATTGTTTTATCCTTTTTTGTGACCGTAAGTTCTTGGTTTTGTGTAGTAATCAATTAGAGGTACACACATATTGGCTAAGAGTACGGCAAAAGCAACACCATCAGGGAAACCACCCCAAGTTCGAATAATGTAAACCAGAGCACCGATAAGTGCACCATAATACAAGCGACCTTTTGATGTTGTCGCTGCAGAGACAGGATCAGTGGCGATAAAGAAAGCCCCGAACATTGTTGCCCCTGAGAATAAATTGAACATTGGTGAGGTTGCAGTATCTGGCGATAATAGAGAGAACATACCACTAACGATAAATAAACTGACTAAAAAACTTACAGGGATATGCCAGTGAATAAGACGCTGTTGTAGTAAAAATACACCACCTAATAAGAAGCCAATATTTACCCACAACCAACCTAGGCCAGCAATGCCATTAAAAATTGGTGCTGATAAGATTTCGTTTGTTGTTAATCCTGCTTTGAGCCCTGTTTTTACGGTATCTAATGGTGTTGCCATTGTCATTCCGTCTACATTCATCGTGAGTTGATGAACAGAAAAACCATCTTGATTTAATCCATTAAGAATTAGCCAGATAGAATCTGAAAAACTAATACTTTCGATGAGAAGCTCTTTGGCTGGGAGCCAGGTTGTCATTTGAACAGGGAAAGAGATCAGCAGGACAACATAAGCAGCCATTGCTGGGTTAAATATATTTTGACCTAACCCACCATATAGATGTTTGGCTATTACTATAGCAAATGTTACTCCGATGACGGTTATCCACCAAGGTGACAATGGAGGTATAGCAAGTGCCAATAATAATCCAGTTAATAAGGCGCTATTGTCACTTAAATAGGGTGCTAATGGCCTTTTTCGACAGAGTAAAATTAAAGCCTCAGCTAAAATAGCAGTAATAATGGCAATGAAAACTTGTAAAATCGTTCCCCAACCAAAGAAATAAGTCTGAGCGATTAATCCAGGGATAGTTGCTAATGCTACCATTTTCATGATCGTTCTAGTACTTTTGTAACTATGAGCGTGTGGTGAACTAGTGATAAAAAAGGCCACTATTACTCTTCCTTATTCTTTTCAATTTGTTGAGCTGCTTTGCGAGCTTTTGCGCGGGCAATGGCAGCGGCGACAGCGGCTTTTTTCGGGTCAACCGATTCAGTACTGCTCTCTGTTTCTTCTGTTTTAGCTGCAACAGGTTCAGGTGTTACTGCTTCTTTTTCAGCTTGAGCCGCTTTACGCGCTTTTGCGCGGGCAATGGCAGCGGCGACAGCGGCTTTTTTCGGATCAATTGATTCAGTTCTGTCCTCTGTTTCTTCTGTTTTAGCTGCAACAGGTTCAGGTGTTACTGCTTCTTTTTCAGCTTGAGCCGTTTTACGCGCTTTTGCACGAGCAATGGCAGCGGCGACAGCGGCTTTTTTCGGGTCAACCGATTCAGTACTGCTCTCTGTTTCTTCTGTTTTAGCTGCAACAGATTCAGGTGTTACTGCTTTCTTTTTCAGCTTGAGCCGTTTTACGCGCTTTTGCACGAGCAATGGCAGGCACGAGCAATGGCAGCGGCGACCAGCGGCTTTTTTCGGGTCAACCGATTCAGTACTGCTCTCTGTTTCTTCTGTTTTAGCCGCAACAGGTTCAGGTGTTATTGCTTCTTTTTCAGCTTGAGCCGCTTTACGCGCTTTTGCACGAGCAATAGCAGCTGCAACCGCGTCTTTTTTATCAGTAGCCGTTGCAGAATTTTCTGTTTCTGAATCGTTAGTTTCAACAGCAAGTTTGGCTTTTCTTTCTCTTGCTTGTTGTTTTCGCTCTTCGCGCAATTTCATCATCTCAGTATTATCTGGTCCGTCTGATTTTGCTTTTTCAGCTTCTGCTTGTTTTGCTTTCGCACGAGCAATGGCAGCAGCAACGGCAGGTCTTGGTGCTGCTGCGCCTGATTCTTCAGCCGCTTTTTGAGCTTTTACTCTTGCAATAGCCGCGGCGATCGCATCATTACCTGAACCATTAGGTTTTTCTGCTTTCATCTCTTTACGACGATTTTCTGCGGCAAGTTTGAATTTGTTTTCACGTTCTAACTTATCTCGTTCCATTCGAGCATTTTTTTCTTCAAATCGTACTTTTGCACGATCAGCTGCCAATGCATCTTGTTTACGAGAATATATTTCAGACTTCGCTTGGCGATAATATTGAACTAATGGGATCTCGCTTGGGCATACATAAGCACAAGCACCACACTCAATACAATCAGATAAATTATATTCCTCACATTTATCAAACTCTTCAGATTTGGCATACCAGTAAAGTTGCTGAGGAAGTAATGAGGCTGGGCAAGCATCAGCACAACTACTGCATCGAATACAAGCCATCTCATGGTTATAAAGAGGGAGCTCTTTTCTATCTGGCGTAATAATACAGTTCGTAATTTTAGTGATTGGGATTTGCTGATGAGGAAGAGTAAAGCCCATTAGTGAGCCGCCCATAATAATACGAGGGTGTTTTTTATCCGCTTTATAACCGACAAGATCCATTAGGAATTGCACACTGGTTCCCAAGCGAGCCCAATAATTACCAGGTGCATCAATGCTGTTACCTGTGAGAGTAACAACACGTTCAATTAGAGGCTCTGCATTACAGATAGCACGTTTAACCGCAAAGACAGTTCCGATATTTTGCATAATAACGCCAATATCTGTTGAACGTCCGTTAGCTGGAACTTCTTTACCCGTTAAAATCTTAACCAATTGGCGAGAGCTACCTGATGGGTATTTCGTTGGAATAACGCGAATAAGAATATTATCGTGTTCTGAAACGACAGAATTTAATGCTTTTACCGCTTCTGGTTTATTGTCTTCGATAGCAATGATAGCCAGTTTAGGCGTTAAAATATGTTGTAAGATCTTAATGCCAGTAATTATTTCATTTGCACAATCTTGCATTAAGCGATCATCTGCGGTGATGTATGGCTCACATTCAGCCGCATTGATAATTAAAATATCAGCTTTACCGACGCCACTTTGTAATTTACGGCTAGTCGGAAAACCAGCACCACCCATTCCTGAAATACCCGATTGACGAATTCGCTCAATAAGATCGATAGGATCTTCATTTAAGAAGTCATTGATTGGTTCACGATTATCAAGCCACTGATCATTACCATCGGTTTCGATAACAACACAGAGATCGGTTAGGCCTGATGGGTGAGCAACCGTTCGTGGTTCTATCGCGACAATTTTACCAGATGTTGGCGCATGAATAGGCACACACATGGCAATATTACCTTGTGTAAGTGGCTGACCTTTTAATACAGTTTGACCGACCGTGACAAGGATATCGCCTTTGCCACCAATATGCTGTTTTAATGGCAGGATCAACTCAGAAGGAATACCAGCGTGCTGGATGGCATTACGTGTAGAGATCACTTTATTTTCTGCTGGATGAATACCGCCATGAAAATCCCAAAGTTGACCTTGTTTAATTTGCTCGATAATGGACAACATGGGTTACAGCTCCGATGTTTGAGAAGGCTTATCTGCCGGAAGGTTAACAACAGGGATACTTTGTAAGTCCCATTTCCAGTTATCAGGGGTCGTGCTGACCGGTATCATTTCAATACAGTCGGTAGGGCAGGGTGCGACACATAAATCACAACCGGTACATTCAGCTTCAATGACAGTATGTAACGCTTTTGTCCCACCCACAATGG
Source organism: Aliivibrio wodanis (assembly GCA_000953695.1). GTDB lineage: Bacteria > Pseudomonadota > Gammaproteobacteria > Enterobacterales > Vibrionaceae > Aliivibrio > Aliivibrio wodanis. The sequence continues at coordinate 1,079,876 of LN554846.1, forward strand.
CATCAACAGGACAGGCTTGAATGCATTTAGTACAACCAATACACATATCTTCATGAATAAAGGCGACTGTTTTTACATTGATTACCTCATCATCAGCGCTTGGAACATCAACGCCCATAAGATCCGCTAGTTTTTCAATCGTTGCTTGGCCACCTGGTGGGCATTTATTTATTATATCCCCGTTCGCAATGGCTTCAGCATAAGGTTTACAGCCTGGATAGCCACATTGACCACATTGAGTTTGAGGAAGAATGGCATCGATTTGCTCAACAATAGGGTCAGATTCAACTTTAAATTTAATTGACGCAAACCCCAGAATTAAGCCAAATACTAAGGCAAGTGCGGCAATAGCAATAACAGCAATAAGAATTGAACTCATGTTTATAATTTCACTAAACCAGTAAAGCCCATAAAGGCTAAAGACATTAAACCTGCGGTGATCATTGCAATAGAAGCGCCTTTAAAAGGCAAAGGAACATCGGCAGCAGCAATTCGTTCACGCATGGCAGAAAAGAGAATGAGAACTAATGAAAAACCAACAGCAGCACCGAAGCCATAAATAATAGATTCGATGAAATTATGGTTTTCTGTGACATTGAGCAATGCAACACCAAGAACGGCACAGTTAGTCGTGATTAAAGGTAAGAAAATACCAAGAACGCGGTATAACGTTGGGCTTGTTTTATGCACGACCATTTCAGTAAATTGAACCACAACCGCGATCACAAGTATGAAACTCATGGTGCGTAAATACTCAATGCCAAGAGGCGCTAAAATGTAGGTTTCAATAAGGTATGAACATACCGAAGCAAGCGTTAGGACAAAAGTTGTCGCAAGGCCCATTCCAATTGCACTTTCTAGTTTTTTAGATACGCCCATAAATGGACAAAGACCTAAAAACTTAACCAATACAAAGTTGTTTACTAAAACAGTACCAACAAGTAGTAATAGATACTCAGTCATGCCAATGATTTTTATGATAATAGATGATCTGGTTATTATCGGACTTTAAGCGCGTGATAACAACCTTAGAAAGAATAGGTTTTTAAATTTTAAGCGAATAATAGGCAAAAAAAAGCCTCGTCATTAAGACAAGGCTCTAGAATTTGGCTCCCTTTGCTGGACTTGAACCAGCGACATACGGATTAACAGTCCGGCGTTCTACCAACTGAACTAAAAGGGAATCGATTTAACGGACGAAATATTATCGGCTCTAAAATGTTATGTCAAGAATAAATAACAATAAAAATCCCCTTTGTTTCTTTTATCTACAATATGAAAAACAATATAAAAAATCATTGACATTGGCTCTGCGCTATACACGTCAATGGTTGTGGGTACTTATCCACTAAAACTGTGGATAAGTGTGTTAATGAAACTATATTAACTCTGAAAAAGTAAGGTTTTACCTTGTCTCTATTACTTTTAATTACGATTAATTGGTGTTTTTTATATTAAAATCAGTTGGTTGAATTTTTTCTGGTGTTTGAGCGTTCAATTTGTTTATTATTCGGCCTATGTGGGTGGCAGTAAAATTAAATGCTTATAATTTAATCAGTCTTGGGGAAAACTTTTATCTTGTTAAGAGTTTCTATAAATAGCCGAGTGGATTTGATAGGGTGTATTTATTCTAAATAAAATGAGTGTATGTGGAGTATTACAAATGGCCAATACGTATGAATTAATGTCTAATTATCAGCCGGCAGGTGATCAACCTCAAGCGATAAAAACGTTGAATGAAGGTTTAGAGAATGGTCTTGCTCATCAAACCCTTCTTGGAGTGACTGGTTCAGGAAAAACGTTCACATTAGCCAATGTGATAGCTAAATCTGGTCGTCCGACGGTGATCATGGCTCATAACAAGACATTAGCGGCTCAGTTATATGGAGAAATGAAAGCTTTTTTCCCAAATAATGCCGTTGAATATTTTGTGTCATACTTTGATTATTATCAACCAGAAGCTTATGTACCGACCACAGATACCTTTATTGAAAAAGATTCCTCAGTAAATGAACATATCGAACAAATGCGTTTATCAGCAACGAAAGCTCTTTTAGAACGTAAAGACGCGATTATTATTGCTTCCGTTTCTGCTATTTATGGTTTAGGTGACCCTCAAGCCTATTTAAGCATGATGCTTCATCTACGACGTGGAGATGTTGTTAACCAAAGAGATCTTTTACGTCGCTTAGCTGAACTGCAATATAAACGTAATGACATGGCGTTTGAACGAGGTACTTTCCGCGTCCGTGGTGAGGTGTTGGACGTTTTTCCTGCTGAGTCCGAGCATGAAGCGATTCGAATTGAATTGTTTGATGATGAGGTAGAGCGTATTAGTAAATTTGACCCATTAACGGGCTCTATTATTACGAAAGATATGCCTCGCTGTACTATTTATCCTAAGACGCACTACGTAACACCAAGAGAAAAGGTACTTGAAGCGATTGATCAAATAAAAGTCGATCTGGCTGAACGTCAAAAAGAACTACTGGCGAATAATAAATTAGTAGAAGAGCAACGGATTACTCAGCGTACTCAGTTTGATATTGAAATGATGAATGAATTAGGTTTTTGTTCTGGTATCGAAAACTACTCTCGTTATTTAAGTGGTCGACCTCAAGGTGAAGCGCCACCAACGTTATTCGATTATTTACCAAAAGATGGCTTGTTGATCATTGATGAGTCTCACATTACAGTCTCCCAAATTGGTGCTATGTATAAAGGTGATCGCTCACGTAAAGAAAACTTGGTGGAATATGGTTTTCGACTTCCATCAGCATTAGATAATAGGCCAATGCGTTTTGACGAATTTGAAGCGTTAGCTCCACAAACCATTTATGTTTCTGCTACTCCTGGTAAGTATGAAATAGAAAAATCAGGAACAGATATCGCAGAGCAATTGGTAAGGCCAACAGGTTTACTTGATCCAATAATTGAAGTGCGTCCAGTCGGAACACAAGTAGATGATCTTTTATCTGAAATACGAATTAGAACAAAAGTGGGAGAGCGTGTCTTAGTTACAACATTAACTAAGCGAATGGCAGAAGATTTAACCGAATATCTTGCAGAGCATGAGGTCAAAGTACGTTATTTACATTCGGATATTGATACGGTTGAACGTGTCGAAATTATTCGTGATTTACGTTTAGGGGAGTTTGATGTACTTGTTGGTATCAACTTACTTCGTGAAGGTTTAGATATGCCTGAGGTGTCTTTGGTTGCGATTTTAGATGCAGATAAAGAAGGTTTTTTACGTTCAGAACGCTCATTAATTCAAACGATAGGTCGCGCTGCTCGTAATTTGGAAGGCAAAGCGATTCTTTATGCAGATAAAATGACAGGTTCAATGGAAAAAGCGATAGGTGAAACAGAAAGACGACGTGAAAAACAGATCTTACACAATAAAGCTTTAGGGATAGTACCTACGGCATTGAAAAAAGACGTTGCGGATATTCTAGAGTTAGGTGATATGACTAAGAACAAACGTAAAGTAGTTGCACCTAAAATTAAACTGTCTGAGGTTGCAGAAGAAGGTGCGAATTATCGTTCTATGACGCCACAGCAATTAGATAAAGAAGTTAAAAAATTAGAAACGAAAATGTATCAACATGCGAAAGATTTGGAATTTGAATTGGCTGCACAAGTGAGAGATGAAATAGAGACTTTAAGAGGGCAATTCATAACCAATAGTTAATGATAATTTTATAAATTAAGGATTTTAGGCAAAAAAGAAGCCAACCGCAATATCCCGGTTGGCTTTATTGTTCATGTGAAAGTAAATTTCACTAACAACGTCAGTTGGCTAGGTGACCCTTTGGCTTAAAGGGTCACTATACATATAGCAGGTAGTGTGCCAACTTTTTCAATTAGAAAAATAACCTAATTAAGTCTAAAAATTGCTCAAAGTCACAATTAAATCGCATTATGCAATTTGATATTTGCATAATGCAATTGCATAATGCAAATTACCATGGTGCAACTTAAAATATAAAGAGTTCGTGATGCAAAGAAAATACTTACTAATGGTTGAAGATACCGCTTCAGTTGCGGCTTTATATCGCTCTTACTTGAATCCATTAGGCGTCGATATTGACGTTGTGGCAAAAGGTATTGAAGCGATAGAAGCGATCGCTTTACGTATACCTGATTTAGTTTTGTTAGATCTACGTTTACCAGATATGACCGGGTTCGATGTTTTATCTGAGATTAGAAAGAACAATAAAGATCTTCCTGTTGTTTTGATGACTGCTCATGGTTCAATTGATGCTGCAGTAGAAGCGATGCAATTGGGAGCTCAAGACTTTTTAATTAAACCGTGTGAAGCAGATAGATTACGGGTGACGGTTAATAATGCATTGCGTAGAGCTCAAAAAGATCAGGATGATATAAAGGAAAACCCTGAAAATACTAATAAGCAATACCAAGGCTTTATTGGCAGTAGCCCTCAAATGCATCAAGTTTATCGTACCATTGATTCCGCAGCGCCGAGTAAAGCTACCGTCTTTATTACGGGAGAGTCAGGGACAGGTAAAGAAGTGTGTGCAGAAGCCGTTCATGCAGCAAGCAAGCGGGATGATGGGCCATTCATCGCTATTAACTGTGCTGCGATACCAAAAGATTTGATCGAGAGTGAGCTTTTTGGTCACATGAAAGGAGCGTTTACTGGAGCTTCTGTCGATCGAAAAGGTGCAGCTGAACAGGCTGATGGAGGGACTCTATTTCTTGACGAATTGTGTGAAATGGATTTGGATTTACAAACGAAATTATTACGTTTTATTCAGACTGGTACGTTTCAAAAAGTCGGTTCTTCAAAAATGAGCCGAGTGGACGTGCGGTTTGTATGTGCAACTAATCGTGACCCTTGGCTTGAAGTTCAAGAAGGTCGGTTTCGTGAAGATCTGTATTATCGCTTGCATGTAATTCCATTAACATTGCCACCTTTGCGTGAACGTGGAGGAGATATTATTGAAATTGCACACTCAATCTTAGGACACTTTTCTCACGAGGAAGGCCGAGAATTTATTACATTTAGTCCAGAAGTGACTGAGTGTTTTTTGCATTATGGTTGGCCTGGAAACGTACGTCAATTGCAAAATGTGATTAGAAACGTTGTTGTCTTGAATAAAGGAAAGGAGGTGATTTTATCGATGCTGCCCCCTCCATTATCATTAGAGAATAAGCATGGTTTAAATCTTGCATCGAAAGATACTTTAAGTGGTTCAATAGATCGTGAACATCACCAAGAAAGCCATGCTTTGAAAAAAGTAGATAGCTTAAAACAAAAAGTTATTATTCCTTTATGGCAATCTGAAAAAAATACTATTGAAGCCGCAATAGCTCTATGTGAAGGGAATATTCCACAGGCCGCTAAACAGTTAGAGGTTAGCCCCTCCACGATATATAGAAAATTACAATCATGGAATGATAAATAGAGGGTACTTACGTGAGTCAGTATGTGAATCAAATAGCAGTAGATCAATTAATACAAGAAGTAGGAGATGAAAACGTTCCTTTTTTATTTGGTATTTTTTGTGATGAGTTGGATGACTTTATTGATACTTTAAACTCTCAACCAGAAATTGATAAAATAAGAGAAATAAGCCATTGCCTCAAAAGCAGTGCGGGTAGCTTTGGTGCTGATAAATTGGCTAATATGGCTATCCATATTGAAGAAAAAGCAAAGCATAAGCAGAAAGACTGGGTTGAGCGCAATATTTCTGAATTTGTCAATATTGCGCGCGGTACTGAGCTAGCGTATCGTCAAATGATCAATTAAGTAATTCTACAATAGCTTGCTTCAATTTATCTCTATCATGTCTCCAATCGTGATTTAATGAAGCAAGATCAGTGGTTTTACAATGGTACTCCTGTTGTAGAGCCACTAACTCTTTATCCGTTAATATCACATCTACTTTTCTTCCAGAGCACGCACGTTCACACCAGTCCAGCATCATTTTATGGTCCATTTGTCCTGCGGGACCAAATTCTTTCGATAGGTTATCAATAAAGACGACTTTTGCTTTTTTATTTGCCCCAATTGCTTTTCCTAATCCAGGTAGAAGTAATGGAGGCATAATACTAGTTAAGAAACTACCTGGACCTAATAAAATTAAATCTGCATTGTTAACCGCATCAATCGCTTCAAGGGTTGCAGGAACTTCTGGATCTAAAAAAAGTCGTAATGGAAGTTCATCCATCTCATCGACATTAGTTTCTCCTGAAACTTTTCTTAAATCAGTTGTTAATGCCCCTAAATCTGATGGATGCTCTGACATTGGTATAATATGGGTTTCGACTTTAAGCATGTCTCTAATTAAATTTATCGCATCAAGTGGACGTACACTAAGATTATCTAGTGCCGTTAACATCAAATTACCAAGGTTATGACCGTGGAGCTCACCTTGGCCTTTAAAGCGGTATTCGAACATCATAGAACTGATTGAGGGATCAGTAATAAGCTGATTGATACAGTTACGCGTATCTCCCCAAGCAATACCACCTTGGCATTCGCGTATTCGTCCTGTAGAGCCACCATTGTCTGTGGTTGCTACGATTCCTGTTGCATTACCGCCAAACTCACTTAAAGCAGCAAGAACACGCCCTAAGCCATGTCCGCCACCGATAGCAACAATTTGATGTTCACTCATAACATTGATTAACTTTAGTCGAATTAGTATTAATCGCAGTGTGGTGGATCTAGAAAATTAGAACAAGTAGTCATTGGGGAAATGTTGAATTAATCACAGTTTTTAGATTGAATAACAGCATAAAAATAACATCAGTCAAACAAATTGGAGAAAATTGAGCTAAATTGGAAAAAAATTGGAAAACCATAGAAATATTGAGTATTTTAATAAGAGCACCAATTTGATCATTAGCTGTTGATGAATTAATAGTTGATTAGGTTTGGTTGCCATAACTCCGAGCTCAAGCGACTAAGTTGTTTTTAAGAAACACTCAATATGTAGCGTGAGCCAGTGACAATTCGGTCACAAGGGTTTGTTTGGAAATGAACAAGCCTCCCGTGTTTGGAAAGGTGTTCCGTGGCGAAACAATTTGAAGATAACTTTAATCGTAAGTTCTATTACTTACGGTTGTCGATTACAGACGTCTGTAATTTTAAATGTACTTATTGCTTACCTGATGGTTATAGACCTGAAAATGGTAAACGAGAGTCCTTCCTAGAGCTTGATGAAATCAAACGTACAGTTAGTGCGTTTGCGCGTTGTGGTACGTCAAAAGTACGTATTACGGGTGGTGAACCAAGTCTGCGTAAAGATTTTACTGAGATCATCCGCACTGTTGCCTCTCAACCTGGCATTACTAAAGTCGCGACGACGACGAATGGTTATCGTATGGAGAAGCATGTCGCTGAATGGCGAGAAGCGGGCCTTACGGATATTAATGTGAGTGTTGATAGCTTAAATCCTAATATGTTTTATCAGATCACAGGTGAAAATAAATTCGCCGAAGTTATGGCTGGTATTGATAAAGCAATTGAAGTGGGGTTTAAGCAGGTAAAAGTTAATACCGTTCTACTAAAAGATCTCAATAGCACCGAATTACCTCTATTTTTAAAATGGATTCAAACTCGTCCAATTCAATTACGTTTTATTGAATTGATGCAAACGGGTGAAATGAACGATCTGTTTAAAAATCATCATCAGTCTGGTGTGTCTATTCGTAATCACTTAATTGCTAATAGCTGGATATTAAAACCACGCGGTGAAAGTGATGGCCCTGCTCAAGTCTTTACTCATCCCGATTATATGGGCGAGATTGGTTTGATTATGCCGTATGAAAAAGATTTCTGTCAGAGCTGTAACAGATTGCGTGTATCAGCAAAAGGCAAATTGCATATGTGCTTGTTTGGTGATTATGGGGTTGATTTACGCGAACTGTTGCAAGAAGACACACAGCAAGATGAATTAATTCAGCGCATTCAAACTCAGTTAGATAATAAAGCTGAAGGCCACTTTCTACATGATGGCCATGCAGGTATGACCCCACATTTAGCCTCTATTGGCGGATAATAAAGAAGAATTATGTCAAATTTTACTCATATTAATGCCTCTGGTGAGGCGAACATGGTTGATGTATCAGCTAAACAAGAAACGGTTCGTGAAGCGCGTGCAGAAGCATTTGTTCACATGGCTCCAGAAACCTTGAATCTGATTGTGTCTGGTTCTCACCATAAAGGCGACGTGTTTGCGACCGCTCGTATTGCAGGCATTCAAGCGGCGAAAAAAACGTGGGATCTTATTCCACTGTGTCATCCATTATTGTTAACTAAAGTTGAAGTACAATTAGAAGCGATTGAAGCTGAAAATATGGTTCGTATCGAATCTGTATGTAAACTAGCGGGCAAAACGGGTGTGGAAATGGAAGCATTAACTGCTGCGTCTGTTGCTGCATTAACTATTTATGACATGTGTAAAGCCGTTCAAAAAGACATGGTTATTGGTCAAGTTCGTTTATTAGAAAAAACGGGCGGTAAATCTGGACACTTTAAGGCAGACGCATGATCACAGTATTATTTTTCGCTCAAACAAAAGAGCTTGTAGGCACTGGCAAACTGGAGCTTACTGGTGATTACGCGACAGCTGAAGCGATTCGTGAAGAGTTAAGCAAAAAAGAAGGTAAGTGGGATTTAGCCCTAGAAAAAGGCAAGTTGTTAGTTGCGATTAACCAAACAATCTCAAGTTTAGATTCTGCGGTTGCAGATGGTGACGAAGTTGCATTCTTTCCGCCTGTGACAGGTGGTTAATATGATTTCTGTTCAAGAGCATGACTTTAATGTTGGCGATGAATATCAATTATTAGCGGAAGGCACAGCAGCAGGAGCCGTTGTTACTTTTATTGGCAAAGTTCGAGATATGAATCTTGGTGATGATGTTACAGGGCTTTCTCTAGAGCATTATCCAGGCATGACAGAAAAGTCTCTGAATGATATCGTTGCACAAGCAAAAGCGCGTTGGCCACTACTTAAAGTGAAAGTGATTCACCGAGTTGGTGACTTAGAACTTGGCGATCAAATTGTCTTTGTTGGTGTCTCAAGTGCTCACCGTGGTGCAGCGTTTGACTCTTGTGAGTTCATAATGGATTACCTAAAAACCAATGCACCGTTCTGGAAAAAAGAACGTACAACCAAAGAAGTGCGCTGGGTTGAATCAAGAGATACGGATAAATCAGCGGCACAACGCTGGGAAAAGTAATTATTTGATTTAGGTATTTCGGTTGGTATTTCGCTTCGGAATTATTGATAGAAGATAAATAAAAAGGGAAGAGAGCATATGCTTTCTTCCCTTTTTCTATTTAGATTAAGCTAGTGACAATTTGTTATTTATTATAAATACCAAATTGCTCCATTGCATAAGCAACGCGTGCTTCAGGAGTAGGGTATGGAACCGTCTCCTCTAAGCTTTCTATATGCTTTAATCGAGGCAATAAACCAGTACCGTTAGCAATTTGAATCGCTAAACCAGGGCGAGCATTAAGTTCAAGAACCATTGGGCCATATTTCTTATCTAGAACCATGTCCGTTCCCATGTAACCTAAGCCTGTCATTTCCCAAGCACTTGATGCAAGGGTTAACAGTTTATGCCAATGCGGAACTTCTAAGGTACTTAATAATTTGCCTGTATCAGGGTGTTTCTCAACAGGTAAGTCAAACTGTACTGCGCGTACTGCTTTTCCTGTACCAATATCAATACCAACCCCAACAGCACCTTGGTGTAAGTTTGCCTTGCCATCTGAATCTGTGGTTGATAAGCGCATCATTGCCATGACAGGGTAGCCTTTAAATACGATAATTCGTACATCCGGCACCCCTTCATAACTAAAACCATCAAATACATCATCAAATTCGATCAAATTCTCAATCATTGCAACGTCGTTTTTTCCACCAAGGGAGAAAAGACCCGCTAATGTATTGGTAATATGCCGTTCAACATCTTGTTTATTCGCTTCTGCACCAGAGGGCTTGTAATACACGCCATCTTTATGAGAAGTAACAACCAAAATCCCTTTACCGCCACTGCCTTGGGCTGGTTTGATTACAAAACCAGGCCAATCTTTAACGATATTGTGAATATTTTTCACTTCAGCTTGGCTATCTATCACGCCGATAAGTTTAGGAACGGTAGCCCCTGCTTTCTCGGCAATGATCTTAGTCTTTAATTTATCATCAACTAATGGGTACTTGCTTCGGTCATTGTAACGGCCAATATAGCCACCGTTACGTTGGTTCATTCCCATGATCCCTTTAGCTTTTAGTTTTGAAGGAGACGTAAATCGACTAAACATAGGCTAGTCCTCCGCTAAAGGCTTAAAGCGACGAAGCTCACTTAAACGGTAGCCAGTGTAATTACCTAGCATTAGAATTACCGCTAAGACAATTAATTGAACACCAATAAAATTAAAGGTTAAGTGCTGTACAAATGGGTTTGTCATTGCGATGTAAATAAGAACAGCGGTTAACAGTGAACCACCACCTTGAGTCGCAACTTCTTTCCAACCTTCTTCTTCCCATAGGATAGACATACGTTCTACAGTCCAAGAAAGGATGATCATCGGGAAGAAAGTAATACTTAATCCAGCGGTTAAACCAATCTTAAAGGCAACAATCGTAAAGATTGAAATGATCATGATAACGGTGATGATCACCGCGGAGATCCTAGCCACCAGAAGTAAGTTGAGTTTGGATAGGTAACTACGAATAACTAAACCCGTACCAACAATCAGTAAGAAACCAACAATACCTGTGACTAGCTGAGTCTGAACAAAAGCAACGGCAATAAGTACTGGCATGAAAGTACCAGATGTTTTTAAACCGATAATAACTCGTAAGAACACAACCATTAATGCACCAATCGGAATAAGCATAATGGTTTTAAACATCGATTGCTCTTCAAGAGGTAAGCTATGGATAGAGAAGTTTAACAGGTTATCTGCTTCTACTTTTTTCTCGGTTGCAGTTGTAGGTGAAATTTCTTGTGCAATCATTGAGAAGTTAATCTGGCTATTTTTACCACCAACAACGTCCAATAGAGAGACATTAGTTTCATCCCAAAGTAGTAAATTGTTTGGTTGACCTTGCTCGCCGGTTGCAGGGTTGAACAGTTGCCATTTCTCGCCATTCCACACTTCAACCATGTGTTGAACAGATTGACGACGACGGCCATCTTCTAACCAAAGAGCACCAACAATCTTATTATGAATTGCTTCATAACTTAATAGTTTAGATACTGCTTGAACTTTGGTTAAGTCATTAAGAAGTAACGATGCATTTTGATTGTCAGGATCATTAAATTGCTTAATTAACTCACGAGTTAAGGTAATGTCATCAGAAGAACGAGCTCTTGCTTGATCTAATAATGAAATTGCAGCAGCTTCATGTGGTCCTTCAAATGTTACCGCCTCTGGTTTATCAGATTTTGGCGGCTCAATTATCGCTTCAGCGTATGGGTCAACTAAAATTTGAGTTTTATAGTAAAGAGTCTGTGGTCCATCAGCTTGGCGGATAGTCCATTCTGCGCGACGTCCGTGCTCTGTTGTTAAATAAGCAATACCGTAGCCAGGAGAAGACGCACTCTCGTCAACAATAGTAAAACCGGTTTGTGTTTGCGGTGCTGCCATAGAAACCTTAACGGGTTTATTTGCGGCATCAAATTGAATACGGGCTTCTACATCCCATACTTGGCTTCTCTCACCTGGTGTCCAAGGTACTCCGTATGAATCATGGCGTAACCAGCTCAATGTAAGCCCGGCGACAATTAATAGTGAAATAAGAAAATAAAAAGGCACTCTTGATGGCATAACATCCTCGTTGTAATAGCATATCGAAAAGATAATTATAATTGTAATTCAAGCGGCAAATTATGCTACTAAGATATTGAAAAAACTACCGCTTCTATGAGATAGGTACTACTTTTTGCTTTGAACAAATTCTTTGCTAACATCAACAATGGCAATGTCTTGAATAAATTCTCTACCCAATAAAACAGAATGGGTCATATGGGAGCGATCAGCAAGAGTAAACTGTACTTTTTCATGGATAGCGCCAAGTTTGATCCACAGTTCAACTACTGGACGGCGCTCCAGTTCTTCTGTTGTGGATTGGCGTATTTTTACACTACGAATAACAGGAGCAGCTATCCACTCTAGTTCATTACTACCTTTTTGTATATTTTGGTTAAGTAGATGAAATCTAACCCATTTATTTCCATTTCGTTCGAATTCTTGTAAATCGATAGCATTAAGAGATGAAGTGGTTGCACCTGTATCAATTCGGGCGCTAAAACCTTGTTCAATATCAGCTATTTCAACATTTTCAATCGCACCTAAAATAAGAGTGTCTTTGAGTACTTGGTTTTGAAGTGATACCGGAGATGGTGTTAAGTGCTTCTTCTTTTCTGTTACTAATTTTAGTGCAGTCTGAATTTTATTTTGTTCCGATCTAACTAATGACAGTTCTTCAGAAACATTGGATAACTCTTTTTCTAACGTCGCAATATACTCATTTTGAATTTCAATCTTGCTCTCCATGCCGCTTAAACGTGTATTTAAATTTGATTCCATGGATTTAATTGCTGCAACTGTTTCGGTGTTATCGGTTGATACTTGCTGAACTTGTGGCGTTAATGCACAGCCCGAAAGACTTAAAATGGCAACCAGAGGTAGAATTCGTTGGATCATTTGATGTTCCGTTGAGTTAGAGTAACATAGGAATAATAACGATAATAAATGGGAGCGAATAGCCCCCAAATGTTAGAGTTTAGTCAGGTTTTTTAGCAATTAAGATTGCACGCTTAGGAGCCGGGTGGCCTTCAATTGTTTTTGTTGGGTCATTTGGGTCTAAATATTCAGGCAATGAATTGTGTTTCATCCATTCTGTTGAACGTTGTTCACCGGTTGTAGTCACGCATTCATCAACAATGTTAACGTCTACAAAACCCACACTTTCAAGCCATACTTTTAATGCTCGTGCAGATGGGAAGAAGAAAACATTACGCATTTGAGCATAACGGTCAACAGGCATTAATACTGCGTTTTCATCACCATCAATAACCAGTGTTTCTAATACTAATTCACCACCAGCGACTAATTGGTTTTTTAATTGAATTAGGTGATCTAATGGAGAGCGGCGGTGATAAAGAACCCCCATGCTAAATACAGTATCAAACGCATTTAATTCAGGAAGCTGCTCAATACCTAAAGGTAATAAATGTGCGCGTTGATCATCGCCCATTAATTTACGAATGGCTTCAAATTGAATTAAGAATAAATGTGATGGGTCAATACCAACACATAAACGAGCTTCTTCGCCTAGCATACGCCACATGTGGTAGCCATTACCGCAACCAACATCTAAAACTGAGCGGTTTTTAAGTGGAGTAATGTGAGGCAGTAGACGATCCCATTTCCAATCTGAGCGCCACTCTGTATCAATATGAATATCATGAACCGTAAAAGGCCCTTTACGCCAAGGATGAAAGGTCTGTAATAAGTTTTCTAATTTTTTACGCTGTCCATCTACTAAAGGCTCATTATTTGATAATGTCACCGATGTTTTTAAATCAATGTTATCTGCACATCCTTCAGGGATTTTTTTAAGTGCTTTAGTCCAGCGCTCAATATCACCATGCTCTGCGTTCTGCCAATCAGTGAGTTGCTGAGGAAGAACATTTAACCACGGCTGAAGAATAGTATCTTGAGAAATTAGAGTGTAAAAATTAGCAAAGTTAATCATTGAGGCATCTTAAATTAATAAATTAGAAAAAATAAATGGCAATATTCAGTTATTTAATGGCAAACATAGAACCGAAATTGAAGCATTGGAACCATACTTCTGCGCTTTTAAAGCCAATATCATTAAAGCGCTGTTTATGAGTTTCAATAGTGTCAGGTAGCATCACATGTTCGATAGCACTGCGTTTTTGGCTGATCTCTAGTTCACTGTAGCCATTTGCACGTTTGAAATCATGGTGCAGGTCGATAAGTAACTCGTTCGCACTTTCATCTTCAAATATGTACTTCTCAGATAAAATAAGAATGCCGCCAGGACGCAAACCGGCGTAAATCTTTTCAAGTAAAGCACGACGATCGGCAGGAACTAAGAACTGCAAAGTGAAGTTAAGTACCACAACAGAGGCATCCTTTATATCGACATCACGGATATCTGCTTCAATAATGGTGACTGGTGTGTCAGAGCGATAAGCATTGATAAGTAGACGGCATCGCTCAACCATTGCTGATGAATTATCGACACCAATAATTTGGCAACCTTCTTGATCAATATGACGACGCATAGAAAGTGTTGCAGCGCCTAATGAACAGCCTAAATCATAAACCGTTGAATGAGGTTTTGCATAACGTTCAGCCAGCATTCCAATTGCGGAAATAATATTACTGTAGCCTGGGATTGAACGTTGGATCATATCTGGAAAGACTTCAGCAACACGTTCATCAAACGTAAAATCACCAATTTTATCAATCGGTGCTGAAAATATTGTGTCTGGGTTAGCCATGGGGTTCTCACAAAGGCAGTTTTTATATCCATACGACATCATACAATTCTAGGTAAATATTGGTGTACTACTTACCTAGAATGGCATTTTCTTGTGCTCTCCTGCACATTAGGTCGCTATTGTAGTTAATTCTTATCTTAATGTCTTTAGGGCTATGAAAATTGAAAGTGAACTTTTTTTTCTCCTTACTATGTCGTTAAAGGGATTTTCCTTTATAATGTCGCTATATTTTTGCGTTTAGCTTATTAATTCAGCAAGGTAGCTGTTTTATTCGTCATTTTAGCAAGCGTAAATTGGTTTATGAAAAGTGCAGTAAGTCTTTTTACTGCGTTTACTATTGATATGTATATTAGATTGGGAAAATCATCATGCGCACCCATTACTGTGGTAACCTGAACAAGTCCCTTGCAGGGCAAACTGTAGAACTTTGCGGCTGGGTAAACCGTCGCCGTGACTTAGGCGGTCTTATCTTTATTGATATGCGAGATCGTGAAGGTATCGTTCAGGTAGTTGTTGATCCAGATATGAAAGATATCTTTTCAATCGCTAACCAACTGCGCAATGAATTCTGTATCAAATTTACTGGTGAAGTACGTGTTCGTCCTGACAGCCAAGTAAATAAAGATATGGCTACAGGTGAAGTTGAACTTTACGCGACAGGTCTTGAGATCATCAACCGCTCAGAAGCGCTTCCACTGGATTTCAACCAAACGAACTCAGAAGAACAACGCCTGAAGTACCGTTACATTGATCTACGTCGTCCAGAAATGAGTGACCGTATCAAGTTACGTGCTCGTGCATCTAGCTTCGTTCGCCGCTTCTTAGATGAGAACTTGTTCTTAGATATCGAAACACCAGTACTAACTAAAGCAACACCAGAAGGTGCTCGTGATTACCTAGTACCAAGCCGTGTTCATAAAGGCAGCTTCTACGCACTTCCACAATCACCACAGTTGTTTAAGCAACTTCTGATGATGTCTGGTTTTGACCGTTACTACCAAATCGTTAAATGTTTCCGTGATGAAGATTTACGTGCTGACCGTCAACCTGAATTCACTCAAATCGATATTGAAACGTCTTTCTTATCATCGACTCAAGTTCGTGAAATCACAGAGCGTCTAGTTCATGATATGTGGAAAGAGCTATTAGATGTTGAACTTGGTCAATTCCCAATCATGCCATTCTCTGAAGCGATCCGTCGTTTTGGTTCTGATAAGCCAGATCTACGTAACCCACTAGAATTAGTTGACGTTGCTGATCTTCTTAAAGAAGTTGAATTCCAAGTATTCGCTGGTCCTGCTAACGATGAAAAAGGCCGTGTAGCGGTTATTCGCGTTCCTGGTGGCGCATCGCTTTCTCGTAAGCAAATTGATGAATACGGCAAGTTCGTAGGTATCTACGGCGCGAAAGGTCTAGCTTGGATGAAAGTGAACGATCGTGCTGCAGGATTTGAAGGTGTTCAATCTCCTGTTGCTAAGTTCCTAAGCGAAGATATCGTAAACAGCATTTTAGAGCGTACTGAAGCTGAAACTGGCGACATCATTCTATTTGGTGCCGATAAAGCTGGTATCGTTGCAGAAGCAATGGGCGCTTTACGTATTAAACTAGGTGATGATCTTGAGCTTACAGATAAGAAAGCGTGGGCTCCACTTTGGGTTATTGATTTCCCAATGTTTGAAGAAGATGGCGAAGGTAACTTGCACGCAATGCACCACCCATTCACTTCTCCATTAGGTATGACAGCGGAAGAGCTTAAAGCAAATCCAGCAGCAGCAAACTCTGATGCATACGACATGGTTATCAATGGCTATGAAGTTGGTGGTGGTTCAGTTCGTATCCACAATGCTGAAATGCAAACGGCAGTATTCAGTATTTTAGGTATTGAAGAGAAAGAGCAACAAGAGAAATTTGGTTTCTTACTTGAAGCGCTTAAATACGGTACGCCACCACACGCAGGTCTTGCATTCGGTCTTGACCGTTTAGCTATGCTTCTTTGTGGAACTGAAAACATCCGTGATGTTATCGCATTCCCGAAAACAACAGCAGCTGCGTGTCTATTAACGAACGCACCAAGTCTTGCAAATCCAGAATCTCTTACTGAGCTATCGATTGCAGTAAAACTTGCTGAGAAAAAAGACGCTTAATTAAGTTTTCTTTATTCTTAAAAATGCCCGCATTATGCGGGCATTTTTGTATCTGTTATATCTAAAATGAGAAAGTAGCACATGACTAATACCTTGAGTTTATGGGGATACCTCGCTAATATACATGTATAAATACTCAGTGGTTTTACTATGTCTATCATTTTAGGGATCGATCCCGGCTCTCGCATTACCGGTTATGGTGTTATTCGTCAAAATGGCCGACACCTACAATATTTAGGTAGCGGTTGTATCCGTATGTCAGAAAAAGAACTTCCTGGTCGTTTAAAACAAATATACGCAGGTGTTTCTGAAATTATTACTCAGTTTCAACCTGATGTATTCGCCATAGAGCAAGTCTTCATGTCTAAAAATGCAGACTCAGCGTTAAAGTTAGGGCAAGCTCGAGGCAGTGCAATTGTCGCCGCAGTAAATGCAGATTTACCAGTATATGAATATGCAGCACGTTTAATTAAACAAGCAGTGACAGGAACGGGTGGGGCAGATAAAGCACAAGTTCAGCATATGGTAATGAGCATGCTAAAACTGCCAGCAAAACCACAAGCCGATGCAGCAGATGGATTAGGGGTTGCGATTTGTCATGCAAATACCAATAAAACCTTAATAGCCTTGGCAGGCAAAGCAACGAG
Organism: Aliivibrio wodanis; assembly: GCA_000953695.1. Classification (GTDB taxonomy): domain Bacteria; phylum Pseudomonadota; class Gammaproteobacteria; order Enterobacterales; family Vibrionaceae; genus Aliivibrio; species Aliivibrio wodanis. The sequence continues at coordinate 1,097,195 of LN554846.1, forward strand.
TGCCCGACGTGGAAGATATCGCTAAGCACTACCAAATTCTCATTTCTTTTACTGGATATCTATCCAGTTCTTTATTACTATTCGATGTAGTTAATTTATTTAAAGAGTATCTATTGTGATCGGACGCCTTCGTGGAAATCTATTAGAAAAACAACCACCAGAATTATTAATTGAAGTGAGTGGTATTGGCTATGAAGTCCAAATGCCGATGAGTTGTTTTTATGAGTTACCCGAAATTGGCACTGAAGCGATCGTATACATTCACTATGTAGTTCGTGAAGATGCTCAATTATTATATGGTTTTAACACAAAAAAAGAGCGTGCGTTATTTAGAGAAGTCATTAAAGCGAATGGAGTTGGACCTAAACTTGGTCTGGCTATCCTATCTGGCATGACAGCATCTCAGTTTGTACAAAGTGTTGAGCGTGAAGATATTTCAACATTAGTAAAACTGCCTGGTGTAGGCAAGAAAACAGCAGAGCGTTTAGTGGTAGAAATGAAAGACCGTCTTAAAGGATGGGGCGCTGGTGATTTATTTACTCCTGCGACTGATGCTGCGCCAATGGACGATGGTTCTGATTTGATTTCTTCTCCTCAAAGCGCACAAGATGAAGCCGTAAGTGCACTGATATCTCTTGGTTATAAGCCAGTACAAGCGTCTAAAATTGTTTCTCAAGTAGCTAAACCAGATATGACAAGCGAAGCATTAATTCGTGAATCATTGAAATCGATGATCTAATTATTTTCATTATTCTTTATTACTATTTATTTATTGAATCGCTGAGTGCCATTTTATGATTGAAGCTGATCGCCTTATTGCTGCTGATAACCCTGTTTTTCGTGAAGAAGAAGTCATTGATCGAGCGATACGACCTAAGAAATTAGAAGACTATCGAGGTCAAGATCATGTTCGCAGCCAGATGGAAATTTTCATTAAAGCTGCCCAAATGCGTAATGAACCCCTAGATCATTTATTGATTTTTGGTCCTCCAGGTTTGGGTAAAACGACATTAGCGAATATCGTTGCCAACGAGATGGAAGTAAATATTCGTACGACTTCTGGACCTGTTCTTGAAAAAGCAGGGGACTTGGCTGCGCTTCTAACAAACTTAGAAGAAAACGATATTTTATTTATTGATGAGATCCATCGATTAAGCCCAGTTGTTGAAGAAATACTGTACCCAGCAATGGAAGATTATCAGTTAGATATTATGATTGGTGAAGGTCCTGCAGCTCGTTCGATTAAAATCGATTTGCCCCCTTTTACTCTTATCGGTGCAACGACGAGGGCGGGCTCACTAACGTCTCCATTGCGTGATCGTTTTGGTATTGTGCAACGATTAGAGTATTACAAAGTCGATGATCTTCAATATATTGTTCAACGTAGTGCAGATTGCTTGAATTTATCAATGGAATCAGAAGGCGCGCTTGAAGTTGCTCGTCGTGCTCGTGGTACTCCGCGTATTGCTAACCGATTATTACGCCGAGTACGAGATTATGCGGATGTAATGAGTGATAGTCATATATCTTCTGAGATTGCAGACAAAGCGTTGAACATGCTTGATGTTGATGTCCGTGGTTTTGATTACATGGATAGAAAGCTTTTATTAGCGATCATGGAAAAATTTGATGGTGGGCCAGTTGGTCTTGATAATGTTGCAGCAGCGATTGGTGAAGAAAGAGATACGATTGAAGATGTCATTGAACCCTATCTAATTCAGCAAGGTTACCTTCAAAGGACACCAAGAGGCCGTATTGTCTCAGATCGCGCTTATTTGCATTTTGGTATTGATAAACCTGATAAATAAAGCGAAATCATTTTCATAATCCTTCATAAATTATTAATAATAATGTAAGTTAATTGAAAGCGGGTGATCAAAATCATCCGCTTTTACGTACTAAAAATGTGTAAAGTGTGAAAAATGGTCGTTTATACAATTTTTATTGTAATTAACTTACAAAAAATGGACAAACCTTTTGAAAGAAAATGAATTTACCATTAATATTAGCAAGTTCTATATTAGGTTAAGCTTAACATTAAGCTAACGTTTTTTACACAATCATGTAACACTTTATGGTTATTAATACGGTATAAATATTAAAACCAATGCATAAAGTATTACGCTCACCCAAAAGTGTGGAAGCACTGTGTCATTCAGCCTGACACAAAGGAGTTCTCATGATCTTTGATGTAGTGGAGTTATCGCGATTGCAGTTTGCAATGACAGCGATGTATCACTTCCTATTCGTTCCCCTGACTTTAGGTATGGCCTTCTTATTGGCTATCATGGAGTCTTTATATGTAATGACAGACAAGCAAATTTACAAGGACATGACAAAGTTCTGGGGTAAATTGTTTGGTATTAACTTCGCATTAGGCGTAGCTACAGGTCTAACGATGGAGTTCCAGTTTGGTACAAACTGGTCTTACTATTCTCACTATGTTGGTGATATTTTCGGGGCGCCTCTTGCCATCGAAGCACTAATGGCCTTCTTCTTAGAATCTACTTTTGTTGGTTTATTCTTCTTTGGTTGGGATCGTTTATCAAAACGTCAGCACCTTACTGTAACTTGGTTGGTGGCGTTAGGTTCAAACTTCTCAGCACTTTGGATTCTAGTAGCAAATGGCTGGATGCAAAATCCAGTTGGCGCAGAATTTAACTTTGAAACCATGCGTATGGAAATGGTGAGTTTTGCTGAAGTGGTATTAAACCCAGTAGCTCAAGTTAAGTTCGTGCATACAGTCGCATCAGGTTACACTTGTGGTGCAATGTTTGTTCTTGGTATCAGTTCTTACTACCTATTAAAAGGTCGTGATGTTGCGTTTGCTCGCCGTTCATTTGCGATTGCAGCCTCATTTGGTATGGCATCAATCTTATCTGTAATGGTGCTTGGTGATGAATCTGGCTATGAGCTAGGTGAAGTTCAACAAGTGAAGCTAGCAGCAATTGAAGCTGAATGGCACACAGAAGAAGCACCTGCTGCCTTTACTGTTTTTGGTTTACCAAACCAAGAATCAATGGAAACGGATTACGCAATTAAGATCCCATATGTAATGGGTATTATTGCAACGCGTTCATTGGATAAACAAGTAACAGGTTTACGTGATTTAAAAGAACAGCATGAAGTTCGTATTCGTAATGGTATGATTGCGTATGAATTGCTAGAAAAATTACGTAATGGTGATAAAACACCAGAAAACATTGCTGCATTTGATGATGTTAAACATGACCTAGGTTATGGTTTATTACTTAAGCGTTACACTGACAAAGTTGTTGATGCAACAGAAGATCAAATTAAAGCCGCTGCGGATGACTCAATTCCAACAGTATGGCCACTATTCTTCTCGTTCCGTATCATGGTTGCTTGTGGTGTAGCAATGCTGCTTATCTTTGGTTTTGCCTTTGTTCAGACATGTCGCCAAAAGATCGGCCAAAAATCATGGTTACTTAAAGCTGCCTTATTTGGTATGCCACTACCATGGATCGCAATCGAAGCTGGTTGGTTTGTTGCAGAGTACGGTCGTCAACCATGGGCTGTTGGTGAAATCTTACCAGTAAATGTTGCAGCGTCGGCATTAACGGTATCTGAGATTTTAATCTCGATGGCAATGATTATTGGTCTGTACACGATATTCTTGATTGCTGAAGTTTACTTAATGGTGAAATTCGCACGTAAAGGTCCTAGTAGCTTGAAAACAGGCCGCTACCACTTTGAACAAGATGGTCAAGATTCAGAAGCGAAATTATCTCGCCAAGTAGAAGCATAACAACGGAGATTTGAGTAATGTTTGATTACGAAGTATTGCGATTTGTTTGGTGGGCATTGATCGGTGTATTACTGATTGGTTTCGCTGTAACAGATGGCTTTGATATGGGGGTAGGTGCACTAGTGCCTATCATCGGTAAGACAGATACAGAACGTCGAGTGATGATTAACTCAATCGCTCCTCACTGGGAAGGTAACCAGGTTTGGTTAGTAACTGCTGGTGGTGCACTATTTGCTGCATGGCCTTTAGTTTACGCTGCATCATTCTCTGGCTTTTACCTAGCAATGATGCTGACTTTAGCTGCATTATGGTTCCGTCCAGTCGGTTTTGATTACCGTTCTAAAATTGAAGATAAGCGCTGGCGTTCAGCGTGGGATGCAGCCATCTTTATTGGTAGTTTTGTTCCGCCAATTATTTTTGGTGTTGCATTTGGTAACCTTCTTCAAGGTGTTCCATTTGAATTGAACAACCTAATGATGCTTAAGTATCATGGTGGTTTCTTTGACCTACTAAATCCATTTGCATTAATTTGTGGCTTGGTGAGTTCAGCAATGTTTGTATTGCAGGGTGCAACTTGGTTACAAATGAAAACAACCGATCAAATACATGCACGAGCAAGTCAAGTTTCAATGATTTGTTCAGCGTTGATTATCGTATTGTTTACCGTTGCCGGTTTTTGGGCTCAAAGCATTGAAGGCTTTGTGATTACAAGTGTAATGGATCATAACGCACCATCAGACCCATTAAATAAAGATGTTATCCGTCAAGTAGGCGCTTTATTCTTAAACTTTAAAGAATATCCACTACTATGGATTGCACCAGCTCTTGCGGTTGTTATGCCTGTTATTGCCATGATTGCGACTAAGCTGAAGAAAGCATGGGTTGCGTTCATTGCATCAAGCCTAACCAATGCAGGTGTTATTTTAACATCTGGTTTTGCACTGTTCCCATTTGTAATGCCATCAAGCTTAAACCCAGATCATAGTTTGACTATGTGGGATTCAACATCAAGTGAACTAACATTGAATATCATGACAGTAGTGGCAGTAGTAATGGTTCCTACCATTCTTGCTTACACAGCATGGACATATTATAAAATGTTTGGTCGTATCGACACTAAATTTGTTGAAGAAAACAAAAATTCGCTTTATTAAGGAGCATAATTATGTGGTATTTCGCATGGATCCTAGGCGTGCTACTAGCATGCTCATTTGCAATCATTAATGCGCTTTGGCTAGAGCATTCAGAAATGATGGACAAAGACAGTGAGTAATCTCGCTGACAAAATAGATAACGTTCAACGCCCAATTAATAATATCATTGTACGATTATTATTAGTTGGAGCGGCTATTTTTCACATGGCAATGCTAATGTGGGAGCCAACAGTATATGCGGAACAGATTGGCGGTTTTGGTGGGTTATTAGCACCTAGTTTGATTTATTCGGTATGTACGGCATTCATTTTTGCGGTTGGGTTTGTCCCGCAAAAATGGATTTGGAAGCTACTATTTAGTCCATATTTTTCCATACTAATTTTAAGTTACTTTAGCTACCTTTATCTTATGTAGCTTTTAGTAACCAATAAATTTGGTTATTGGAACGTCATACTAAGTGGTTTGTTACTTTTTAAAGTGATAAACCGCTTTTTTTTGGCGATTTAACCCTAAAATCATTATTTTGGATAGTGAACATAGTTAATTATCAGTTATAGTTACCATCTGATTTTTCAATAAAAAAGAGAAGCAGTGTCGTGAATAAAAGTGAATTTAAGTGGCCAATAACCATTTATTATGAAGATACCGACGCCGGTGGGGTTGTATATCATTCTAACTATCTTAAATTTTTTGAACGAGCTCGCACGGAATTATTTCGTCATCACGGTGTCTCTCAACAAGTACTATTAGAAAAATCAGTTGGATTTGTCGTTAAAAGTTTAACTATTGATTTTATTCAAGGTGCTCGATTAGATGAGCACCTTATTGTTGAAACATTCATAACAGAAATTAAAAGGGTATCATTGACCTTTTGTCAGTTATTGGTTAATTCTGAAGGTAAGGTATTGTGCAAAGCTACAGTTAAGGTAGCCTGTATTGATAATTCAAAAATGAAACCAATAGCGATACCATCATTTATACTATCGGAGATATCTTGTGACAGGTGAACTATCAATTCTCGATCTATTTTTACAAGCTAGTTTATTAGTTAAGATCGTGATGCTTATTTTATTGAGCTTATCTGTAATGTCATGGGCAATGATTTTTAAACGCTCTAAAATATTATCTATTGCCCGCAGTGATGCAGAGCGCTTTGAAGATAAATTTTGGTCAGGAATGGATTTATCTCAATTGTTTAATGAAGTGAAGGTACGTAAAGACCGAATTAGTGGCACAGAAAAGATTTTCTATTCTGGTTTTAATGAATTTGCACGTTTATCTAGAGTAAATGGATCTTCATCTGAAGCGGTTATGGATGGCACAGTAAGGGCAATGCGCGTTACCGTATCACGCGAAGTTGATAGCCTTGAAACTAATTTACCCTTTTTGGCAACAGTAGGTTCAATTACTCCTTATATTGGTCTTTTTGGTACTGTTTGGGGCATTATGCATGCATTTATTGCATTAGGTGCAGTGAAGCAAGCAACTTTAGCAATGGTTGCTCCAGGTATTGCTGAAGCACTTGTTGCAACAGCTATGGGCTTATTTGCTGCAATCCCTGCGGTAATTGCTTATAACCGTTTAAGCGTTAAAGTGGGTAAGTTAGAACACAACTATGCTGCATTTATGGATGAGTTTTCTAGTATTTTACACCGTCAAGCTATGTCAAGTCAGGAGCAATAATGTCTGGCTATCAACCTAAAAAAAGAAAATTAACCGCAGAGATCAATGTTGTTCCATATATTGACGTTATGTTGGTACTACTAATTATCTTTATGGTAACAGCTCCATTTGTTACGCAAGGCGTTGATGTTGAGTTGCCAGAAATGACAAATACAAAATCAGCACAAGCAATGGCAGGTGAAGATCCTAACGCCACTTTTATTATTGTTGAAGTTGATCAAGATGGTAATTTAGGGTTAAGTGTTGATAATCAAGAAGTTCGTCGCCCAATATCAATGCAAGAAATGATCACAAATGTAAAAGCCGAATTAAGCATTAAACCAAACTCACCAGTAGCGGTTGGTGGGGATGCAAGCACGCCGTATTCAGAGATTGTGTTAGTTCTTGATGAATTAAGTCGTGCCGGGGTAAGTAAAGTTGGACTACTTACCGATCTCAAGGAATAGAAGTGAATAATCATTAATGAAATCGGACAGTAATTACACCTTCGCCATTGTCGTATCTGTTGTGCTGCATTTGTTATTAGTTGCAGCGCTTATTTTTGGCAGTGATTTTTCTATGGATGAGAAGGCAAAGCCTAATACCATTCAAGCAGTTGTGATTGATCCAAACACTATCGCAAGGCAAGCTTCTCAAATTCGTCAAGAGCGAGAAAGAGCTGAGCGTGCTGAGCAAGAACGACTAAAGCGTTTAAAGCAACAAGCAGCACAATTAGAGAAAAATCGCAAAGCAGAAGAAGAGCGAATTCGTCAGCTAAAAGCGCAGCAAGTAAAAGAGAAAAAAGCAGCTCGACAGGCAGAAGCTGAGCGTAAAAAAGCAGTGGCTCAAGCAGAAAAAGAGAGAGAGCGTGCTGTCGCAGAAAAAGTAGAGCGCAAGCGTCAGGCTGACGAAGCCGCAAAAACAGAAGCCGCAAGAATCGCAAAAGTAAAAGCAGATAAAGAAAGAGCTGTTAAGCTAGAAGCTGACCGTGTAGCTAAAGAGAAAAAAGCGAAGGCTAAAGCTGAAGCAGAAAGAAAAGCCAAAGCAGAAGCTGAAAAAAAGGCTAAAGCTGAAGCAGAAAGAAAAGCCAAAGCAGAAGCTGAGAAAAAAGCCAAAGCTAAAGCCGAAGCAGAACGAATAGCAAAAGCGAAAGCCGCAGAAAAAGCAAAAAAAGAGAGAGAACGAGCAGCGAAAGCAGAAGCTGATAGAAAACAGAAAGAAGCAGCTCTAAATGATATTTTTTCTGGTTTAGAAAATGAAACAGTTCAAAATAGCTCGGCTAAACAACAACATATTAATGATGAAAAATCTCGTTTTGGGGCAATATACAAACAGATGATTCAGCAAAACCTGTTAATTGATGAAACTTATGTTGGCAAAAGCTGCCGAGTAAAAATGAAGCTAACTTCATCAGGGTTGCTGCTTTCGGTTACTACGTTAAGCGGTGATGCGCAAGTATGTCGTGCAGCGAAAACAGCCGTAACAAAAGTTAATGTATTTCCAATGCCGAAAGATGCAGATATAGCGTCTCAACTTACAAACATAAACCTTACGGTTCAACCAGAATAAGGAAGATAAAGTGTTTAAACGATGGATATTAACTCTCTTTGTTACTTGTTTGACATTTAGTCAGGTAGCAAAAGCTGAATTAGAACTGGTTATTACCGAGGGTATTGATTCCGCAAGACCGATAGGTATAGTGCCATTTAAGTGGCATGGTGAAGGTAAATTACCTCAAGATATTTCTGCTATCATTTCATCTGACTTACAGCGCAGTGGAAAGTTTAGTCCTGTTGCTACTAATAAAATGCCACAGACACCTTATAAAGATTCGGATATTAATTACGAAGCTTGGACCAGAATGGGTGTTGATGCCATTGTTACAGGTGAAGTTAAGCTTAATGCTCAAGGTAAATATGAAATCACCTATAAACTCATTGATGTAGTTCGAGGACAACTTACTAAGGGCCAGTCAAAGGCGTTAAATAGCTCTGGTGAGTTAGTATTAACGCGTGATCATATTTTAGTAAATAAAGTAGCGTCATTATCAAAGAAACAGTTACGTAAATATGCACACCGTATCTCAGATGTTGTCTATGAAAAACTGACAGGTGAAAGAGGCGCATTTTTAACTCGTATCGCATATGTGGTCGTTAATGATGATTCACAGTATCCATATCAGTTACGAATTGCAGATTACGATGGCTATAACGAACGTTTGGTATTGAAATCAAAACAACCAATCATGTCACCTGCATGGTCACCAGATGGTAAGAAGTTAGCTTATGTAAGTTTTGAAAATCGTAAATCACAAATTTTCATTATGAACATATATACTGGAAAGAGAGAGTTAATAGCATCGTACCCTCGCCATAATGGAGCCCCTCGTTTTTCTCATGATGGTGAAGAATTAGCGATAGTTTTATCAAAGTCGGGAAGTTTACATGTTTATATTGTAAATTTAAAAACTAAAAATATGCGTCAAATTACGCGTGGAAGGTCGAATAATACCGAGCCATTTTGGGCTCCAGATAACAAGTCACTTATATTTACCTCAGATCGGGGTGGTAAACCTCAGATATATAGAGTAAATTTAAGCGATGGTTTGACAAAACGTTTAACCTGGCAAGGCAGTCAAAATCTTGGTGGGCAGATCACCCCTGATGGTAAATTTATTGTCATGGTAAATCGTTCAGAGACTGGATTTAATCTAGCAAAACAAGATTTAGAAACTGGGGCTGTTCAGGTCTTAACTAAGACATTACTGGATGAGTCACCGAGTATTGCGCCCAATGGTGGCATGGTGATTTACAGTTCTATTTATAGAAAACAAAATGTACTATCGATGGTATCTATAGATGGCCGTTTCAAAGCTCGATTACCAGCAACGAACGGACGTGTACGGGCACCAGCGTGGTCGCCATTTTTATAGCTACTAAATATTTAGGAAAATAAGGAAAATACAATGCAACTAAATAAACTTCTTAAGAGTCTTTTAATCGCACTGCCTGTGGTTGCTCTTTCTGCTTGTAGTTCTAGCGACAGCGCAACTGACAGTACTGCTGGCCAAGAAACGACGAACAAAGGCGCACAAGAACAAACAGATACAGCAGTAGTGTCACCTATCGATGCTGAAGCTCAAATGACAGAAGAAGAAATCCGCGCTCAAGCAGAGCAAGAGCTTCGTAAAGTTCAGACTGTTTACTTCGCATTTGATAACTCTACAATTTCTTCAGAGTATCAAGATATGCTAGCTGCGCACGCTGCATTCTTAAGCAAGTCATCTAATGTTAAAGTGACTGTAGAAGGTCATGCTGACGAACGTGGTACTCCAGAGTACAACATTGCACTAGGCGAGCGCCGTGCAAGTGCAGTTGCTAAATACCTACAAGCTCTAGGTGTTTCTTCTGACCAAATCTCTATCGTAAGCTACGGTGAAGAGAAACCACTAGTATTAGGTCAATCTGCTGAAGATTACGCTAAAAACCGTCGTGCAGTATTAGTATACTAATACGACAGTTTAAGGCTGAGTTAATATGAAATACAGTAACCTTAAGCGAATTATTCCGCTTACGTTGCTGGCTAGTGCGGCGACCTTTATGGTCGCCGCTGCTGCTCCAGTCACCGATCTCAATTCGAGTTCAACGTCTTCAGGCACTGCATCCTCTTCAAGTATAGAGCGTTTAGAACGCTTAATTAATAGCCGAAATCAGATTCAACTACAGCTACAGCAGCAGTTAGATGGTTTATCAGAAGAACTATCAGAAATGCGTGGTATGGTTGAACGTAATAGCTACGAACTTGATCAGATGTTAGATCGCCAACGTCAGTTGTATATCGAAATAGATACACTGAGAACCGCTAAGCCAGCAGTAACCGTAACCACTCCTACAGATCCGTCAGATAAATCTACTGGTGCTTATGCAACAGATACTAATGAGAATCAGGCGTATCAAAATGCAGTTGATTTAATCTTAAAAGAAAAAGATTATGAAGGTGCAGCCAAAGCATTTAAAGATTTTATTGCTGGTTATCCTGATTCTGTTTATGCCTCTAATGCACATTATTGGTTAGGTCAATTATACTTTTCTCAAAAGAATGATATTGAAGCGGCCAAAAGTTTTGCTAAAGTCGTGAGCTATTCTGATTCAAATAAGCGTGCTGATGCGTTATTGAAATTAGGAGATCTTGCACAACGTAATAGCAATACTGCAGCAGCTAAAAAATATTATCAAAAAGTTGTGACAGAATATTCTGAAAGTACGAGCGCACAAACAGCAAGAAAACAACTAAAAAATCTATAAGTGTATTAGGTACTAATACTAAAACTAGATTGATATAAAGGAGCTAATAGCTCCTTTTTTATTACCTCCAACTTGCCGCTTATATCATTAGAGGTATAATGTTCAGATTATTTGAAGAAATTGATGAGCTAAGCAATGGGCCATATTCTAGATCATGTCGACACCGTATATCCTTTTCCACCAAAACCTATCAAGTTAGCTGCCGATGAAAAAACGCAGTACATCCAAAAAATTAAGAAGTTATTGAAAGATAAAAATGCAGTATTAATAGCGCATTACTATACTGATCCAGAGATCCAAGCATTAGCTGAAGATACTGGCGGGTTTGTTGGTGATTCATTAGAAATGGCTAAATTTGGTAATCGTCATGATGCAAAAACATTAGTGATTGCTGGTGTTCGTTTTATGGGCGAATCTGCAAAGATCTTAACGCCTGAAAAAACGATTTTAATGCCAACGTTAGAAGCAGAATGTTCACTTGACTTAGGTTGCCCCGCAGACAAATTTACAGAGTTTTGTGATGCTCATCCTGATCATACTGTTGTTGTCTATGCAAATACCTCAGCAGCAGTTAAAGCACGTGCTGATTGGGTTGTAACTTCTAGTATTGCATTGGAAATTGTAGAGCACCTAGATGATGATGATAAAAAAATCATCTGGGGACCAGATCGTCACCTAGGTTCATATATTGCGAATAAAACTGGCGCAGACATGCTGTTGTGGCAAGGTGAATGTATTGTTCATGATGAGTTTTCAGCAAAAGCATTAAAAGATGCAAAAGCGCTTCACCCAGATGCGGCGGTATTGGTTCACCCTGAGTCACCAGCAAGTGTGGTTGAGTTAGCTGACGCTGTAGGCTCTACAAGTCAGCTAATAAAATCAGCAAAAGAGTTGCCACAGCAAAAAATGATTGTAGCGACTGATAAAGGCATCTTCTTTAAAATGCAGCAAATGGTTCCAGAAAAAGAATTGTTAGAGGCACCAACAGCCGGTGCAGGTGCAACATGTCGTAGTTGTGCTCATTGTCCGTGGATGGCGATGAATGGCCTTGTAGCGATAGAGAAAGCGTTGAATGAAGGTGGCGAAGAGCATGAAATCTTTGTTGATGAAGAGATCCGTATAAAATCTTTAATTCCATTAAATCGCATGTTAGATTTTGCTGAGCAATTAAATGCGAATAAGTAAATAACAAGCAGTAATACCAACCCTAACCACTATTTGGGTTGGTATTATAATTACTTTTAACAGTACATGACTGATATTTCTCAATCACATACCTATTTCGACCATTAGCTTTCGCTTGATAGAGTGCTTGATCTGCAATAAGTAATATTTCTTTTTGACAGTGTAGTGGCTGCTGTTGGCAACTTATCATACCTAACGAAATAGTTAACCAATTAACCTCTGTTTCTGTATATTTATGAGGGATTGCAAGTTGATTGATATTTTCGATAAGTAAACTAGCTTCTTTCTCGCAGTCAATTGGTTGAGATGAAGAAAGAACAATGTAGAACTCCTCTCCTCCAAAGCGAGCGACAAACTTATCACACTCAGTGTCTGATTTTTTTAGCGTTTGAGCTACCATCTGAAGTGCAATATCTCCTTCTAAGTGACCGTAGTTATCATTAAATGGCTTAAAATAGTCGATATCAATTAAAGCAACGCTGATATGCTTCTTTTGATTATCATTTGATATTTCATCCCAGTGAACCTGTAATTTTCGGCGATTAGCTACTTTTGTTAAGGTATCATGGTAAGACATCCATTCGAGTTCTTTTTTTTGCGCATCTAACTCAATAAAAACTTGATTAATGTGGTGGGCAAAATCTCGTATTTCTTGTGATATAAAGCGATCAGCTAAGGTAGTGGTGGGGATCTCTCCTTTACTCAAATAGTCTAATGTAAGTCGAGCTGTTTTAAATGGCTTAAGGAGCAAATGGGCAAGATATAGGTTGGCAATAAACATAAAGCTAGCAAAAGATAAAATAGCGCTAAGTTCCCCAAAACTAATAAAATTAGGTGCCTTTATTGTGTGCCGTATTATAAAATGAATAGTTGATTCACTTTCAGAATAAAACTTTTTAATTATAGAAGTATCTTTTTGGGATAGTAGGTCTTGAGTCTTAGATTTTTTTTTCGTTAGGATGATGACATCAATACCTGTTGCCAATTTCAGGGTGTCAGTGAAATTTTTGTTGATAGGTTTAAGCATCATCATATAACCTTTATCACAAACTTCTCCATGACTATTACAAACTCTCGATGTAGCCATCAGAACTGGATTACCATTTATGACTAAAAATTGAGTGCTAGTGGTTATTTTATCTTGAGGCGATTTTAATGTGTTAGCAAGTAAAGAACCAAACTTATAACGGATCTCATCATATGAAAGTTCTTGATCCCAAAATGGATCATAATGCCGTCCCCAGATAAGGTTCACGTTACTGTCAAATATAAAAATTCCGTTTAGTTTTAATGAAGCAAAAGCATGGTCATTTATACTGTCATCAATAAACTCTTGATTAGGTCTATCAATGTAATCAGAAAGGCCATTCCATGCAGCATAATCTTCTAAAGAGTTTGTTAAATCATGTTTGGTTAAGTTAAGAACGGTTTTTATACGATTAACTTCTTCTACTTGTTGTTTTTTAACCTCCTCTAGTGCTTTATCGTAGCTCCAAAAATAATGAATACAGAGATAACTTATGACAAACATAAGAGATATTGTCAGTGAGACTAATATGGTGAGCTGTTTTAGAGACCGATGAGATAGCTGCATCTTAAATTCATACTCTATTCTTTGGAGTGAAAATCAAACACCAATATGAGTTAACTAACTCTTCAGGTGCTAAGAGTAACCGACAGATTTGATATAGATAGAGATAGGTTACTACCTAAATTTTAGTACAATTTAGGTAGATAATCACACGGAAAATAATTATAAGTAATTGACTCCTCTTTAAGTATGTAGATAATTTATGTTATTGCTTAGTTTCTTTACATTTGCTTTTTTGATGTAAAATTATGTGATTATTTAGGGGGGCTTTAGTGACGTCTAAATTATTAAATACACAATCACGTTATTGCTTTTCTCTTAATTCTCTACATTTAGCCTTTATTTATCTATCAAGCTTATCCATAACAGCGTAGGATCAGGCTAACTTTAGATAAAAATCAGGCTGCACTATAAGTGCATTAAGATAAAATCATGAAACTAACAGAGAAACCACTACTAAATAATGCCTTGCTTATTTCTATTTGCACACCGCAATTCAAAGGTGATGAAGCAAAAGAATCCCTTGCAGAGCTGGGGCGCTTAGTCACAACTTTAGGCTTCAAAGTTGTTGGTACGCAGTCACAGAAACAAAGTTCCACTCAAAAAGTAAATGTATTGGGCGCCGGAAAGTTGGCAGAAATCGCTCACATTACAGGTAATCAAGGTGAGGACTGTGACTCAGACACTGAAGATTTCTTTGATGAAACAGACTTTGATGATATCCCATCAGAAAACCTTCCATTTGGTAGTGCCGATGTGGTGGTTTTTGACTGTGATTTAAGTCCATCACAACTACGTAATGTAGAAAACCAACTTGGTGTGAGAGTTTATGATCGCACCGGCATCATCATTGAGATCTTTAGTCGTCATGCTCGTACTCGTACGGCTCGATTACAAGTTGAAATGGCTCGTCTTAATTATGTTGCGCCGCGATTAAGAGAATCAACCGTTGGTGATAATGAACGCCAAATGGGTAAAGGTGCGGGTGAAACAGATTTAGAACTGGATCGCCGTAAAGTACGAGATCAATTAGCTGAATTAAGACGTGAGCTAGAAAGTGTTCAAGATGAGTTAAAAGGTCGCCGTAAACAACGTTCAGAGCTGTTCTGTGTTGCTTTAGTTGGTTATACCAATGCGGGTAAATCATCAATGATGCGAGCATTAACAGGTAGTGAAGTTCTTGTTGAAGATAAGCTGTTCGCAACGCTTGATACGACGGTACGTGCACTGTACCCAGTGACTCAGCCTCGAATTTTAGTATCAGATACCGTTGGCTTTATTAAAAAGCTACCTCATGATCTAGTTGCTTCATTCCATTCTACGTTAGCAGAAGCGCATGATGCCTCACTACTGCTATATGTAGTTGATGCTTCAGACGCAACGTTTAGAGCACAACTTGACGTTGTGCATGAAGTGCTTGGAGAAGTCGGTGTTGATGGGATTGATAAATTATTAGTCTTAAATAAATCAGATCAACTGACTCCTGAAGAGCAAGAAGCATTGATGGAAGAATTTCCAGATGCAATGATGACATCTACTCGAGATCCGCTTGATGTAGCAAAATTGCATAAATACATTGTGAATGCTTCTGAGCAAGGAATGATTGAAGAAGAGATCATCGTCCCTTATACAGCTAAAGGTATTATGGGTGAAATCCGCTCAAGCATGAGTGTTGTCACTGAAGAATATGAATATGATCATGTTAAATTAACAGTTCGTTCAAGTGCTATTGATTTAGCAAGATTGAAAAAACTGATGTTTAAACTATAAGATAGAGTAATCGAGAGACCACCTCAATGCGGCCTCTATTACGTCGTTTAGTGACGTTAGAAAGATGACTAATTCAATAAAAGTAAGAGACAGTATTAATGTTTGAAGTTAAAAATACAGCTTATAAAGAGCAAGGTGCCGTCGATATTCGATTTATTCGTGATACCGTATTTATTCAAGAACAAAGTATAGATCCTGACATTGAGTTTGACGGATTAGATGAATCAGCAGTACACGCAATTGTTTATAGTAATGCTCAGCCAGTGGGTACAGGCCGTATTTTAGACGATGGGCATATTGGACGTATTGCTATTTTTAAAGCATTTCGAGGGCAAGGTCTAGGCTCTAAAATTGTTTTATCATTGATTGATGAAGCAACAAATAAAGGCTATCCACGAGTGTATTTAGGATCGCAAAAGCACGCGATAGATTTTTATACTAAATTGGGTTTTGAACCATTTGGTGACGAATTTATGGAAGCTGGTATCCCACATTTATCAATGGAAAAGCTGTTTAATAAATAATTGAGATACAGTTAAAGTGTAGGTAAATAGAGTGCGTTTTATTCTGCACTCTATCATTCTTTTGTGACTGAATAGCGGCCGTTATAAAGAGCGAGACCTTAAAAAGAAATCAGTATTTTCCCATTATTATTTACTGTTCTATTTTGTATTTCTTCAATAGCAGAGTGGAGAGATGTGATAGGTATTATTTTATCTATTTTTGTTTCTGCAATCCCATCATGAACCAATTTCATTACCTCATTCAGTTTATGCTGGATATCCTTTTTTGAAGCAGAATGAATCCATTGCCTTAAGTGAAAATATGAGAATTTAACATCGGGTCTTTCTTGCCAAAAACGAGCAGAAATAGGCACACCAGAGAGCAACCCATAGTTAATAAACTGTCCATTTATCTTTAATAGCATTGCTTGTTCTAACGCTTGGTCTCCTCCAATACAATCCAGAATAGCATCAACGCCACCGTGCTCTTTGAGAGAGTGAAACGGCTGATAACTCGTACTGTTTTGAGTATTTATAATGGCGCTTAGTTGGCAATTTTCAAAGAGAGATTCAGTATTATCACGACGAACCAAGGCAATAGGTATAACTCCCAAATGATTAAGCATGCGTATTATCATTAGACCAATAGCAGAGGTCGCTCCATTGATAACTAAAGACATTCCTTCTGTGATATTTAACTGCTCGGTTAACATCAGCCAAGCTGTCATCGGATTAATGTAAGACGTTGCAGCTTGCTCATCGCTAAGATAATCAGGAATTGAGAAGCACCATTTCTCATCAATATTTCGATAGGTTTGCCATGAACCTGCACTGCCAATGGGTAATACACGATCTCCAATAGTAAATGACGACTTAGTATCATAACAATTATTGATGATCCCCATGCCTTCAAAGCCAGGAATAAAAGGCAATTGAATACGAGAGCGATATGCGCCAGAAATAGTAATAAGATCAGAGGGATTAATAGAGCTGTATTTCATTTTTAATTGAAGTTGATGAGGAGAAAGAGGCTCAGGAGTGCTGTTTTCTAATTGAATGGACTCTAGTGGTGGACCAAATTTATTTACAATCGCTCTCATCAAGTATTACCTGCATACATTCTTAAAGTAGAAAACAGTATGTAATATATCAATAGCGATAAATAAATACAAAAAAGCGCAGTGTAATTAAACGCTGCGCCTTTTATTAAATTGGTTGATTATTTAGTAATCGCTGTCGCTTGGTTCGATAAAAAACTCACCATCGACTGTTTCTGCGATTTCTAGAATTTTTACGATTTCGCCATTAATGGTGATATTTGCTAGGCGAACAGGGTCTTCATCATACGGGTGAAAAGGCGCCATTTGCATCTCAATTCGATACTCTTCATCATCAGGGCCTTGGAACCAGCCTTCACCAAATTCTAGCTCTATCTCATCACCTTCTTCAGGGCAAGTATGATAAGCCGAAACAAGTTGGGCACCTTCAAAATTAAGGGTAATCGTATCACCCCATTCTACAACGTATTGAGTATCTTCCATTGTCTATTACCTTTAGCGATTGTGGTGCGCATTGTAACGCGCACCTTTCGTAAATCCTACTGCTTATTCACCAGCAACCATTGGACGGTGTTGGCGCATACTTGCTAATAACATATAAATAGCTGTTGCTAATAGAATGGCAAATAAGTAACTCATTAAACCTTCTGCCGTATTCATTAAGCTATTTGCAAGTACAGGACCGCACACTGAACCAATGCTGTAGCTAAATAGCATTACTTGTGTTGCTGATACGATATATGATTCATCTAGCGTATCGCACCCTAAAGAAATAGCGATAGGATAAATAGCAAACGCAGCCATACCAAGAAGAACCAATGCCGTAGCAAGAACTACAGTACTGTCACTTAATGTAGTTAAACCAATAGAGAATACTCCTAAAATACAAAATAGCGCCATTAACAGTGTTTTTCCTAAGTGCTTAGATAAGTAAGACACAAGAGGTTGAACAGCCATACCACCAAGAACGATTAGTGCCATTAAACTGCCAATTTGAGCTGTGTTAATATTTCGATGTTTCAGCTCTAAAGGCATTAAGCCATATACCGCACCAAGCAATAAACCAGAAACCACACAGCCCATGATTGATGCTTTGTTTAGTTTTAAAATTTGCTTCAGGTTTAACACATTGTGATGCTGAACTTGTGGTTGAGCACCTTTACCAAACAGTAAACAAGCAATGGCCATCATGATTAAGCCAATGATCATGTAGTAAGGCAGTAAACCTTCAATACCGATAAAACCGATACCAAGTTGACCTAAAGACGAACCACCATAAAGCGCGCCCATGTATAAACCAAGGCGTTTTGGACGGCTTTCTGCATCACCAATTAATAGCCAAGATTCAACAACAACAAATACGCCTGCAACCGCAATACCAGCAACAAAACGTGCAGTCATCCATACCCATTCAACAGGCATAGCAGGAAGGATCACAATTGTTGCAGCAAGTAATGCTAAAAATAATACAAACGCGTTCTTATGCCCAAGACGAGCAACAAACGGTTCAATAAGACCTGCACCAACAAGAAGGCCTGCATAAAATGCACTGGCTAACCAACTGGCGTATTTCGCCTCAATCCCATACTGGCTTAGCATCAATGGAATAAGGCTCATTAAATAGCCTGATGCGACAGCAAATAAAGAAAGTGCAATCACAGGGATAAGTAGAGTCGGTTGTGATTGAGTTGATGTTGTTGTGTTCACCGCGGTGCCTCAAAAAAGTAATAGTAGGAAGTAGATTTTCCGCGACTATGAGGCTAAAAAGAGAGCAAGTAAAACAAGCAATTTTTCTTGTGAAGATGAATATTGTTTATGGAAAAAATGACTATAAGAAAGGCGATTTATATAAAATAATAAAGAGAGGGGCGGTGAGAAATGGTGAGTATCTTGAGGTACATACTCACCATTTTTTTAGTGATGACGTCGTTTTTCAAGTTGATTATTTACTAACAAAGCAAGAAGGATTAACCCTCCTCCAATACTTAAACGTAAAATATCAGCATCACGGTTCCAAATAAGTAAGTTCACTAATATACCAGCAGGAATAAGTAAATTATTCATCACGGCTAAAACACCAACGTTGACCAATGTTGCCCCTTTATTCCACATAAAGTAACCAAGGCCAGAAGCAATAGTGCCTAAGTAAACCAGAACGCCCCATTGTGTGGTTGTCGTTGGTAGTTTTTCGCTGTTGCCAAAAATAGCGTAGCAGACAGTCGCGACAATTAATGCGCCAATAAAGAAGAAGCCAAAAACATTCTTTTGTTCAATTGTTTGATCTTTCATTAAGCGTTTATAGCAAACTTGACCAGTCGCAAAGCATAAATTAGCCCCTTGAACCATAGCAAACCCAAGCAGGAAATTAGAATCAAGACCGTTATAGCGAATGGTGATAGCCCCTAACGTTGCGATCACGGCACTAATCATAAAGTTAAGATGGAATTTACCTTCAAAGGCATCATTTAACAAAGTGATATAAATTGGTGTCATAACCGTGAACAGTAAGACTTCAGGAACGGTTAGATATAGGAATGACTGATAATAAAAAACGTACATTAAACCAAGCTGAATAGCACCAATTAGCATGAGTTTGATGGCTATAGAGATGGATACTTGCTTAGGGCGTAAAAATGGAATAAAAATCAAAGTAGCTAAACCAATGCGCATCAGTACAGAGAACCAAGCATCAACTTGTCCTGCGAGGTAAACCCCAATCAAACTGAAGGAGAAGGCCCAAAGAAGGGTAATTGAGAGTAAATATGACATGAGTAATCCATTAATAAAACCAGTGGTAGCATTCTAAATGAGATTTACTATCAGTAAAGGGAAAGATAAGAAAATAAGAGTGTAATAGCTTTATCTATATCTATAGCTCTCTATATCGAAATGAGATGCCTTACTCAACACGCGATGTCAGCGGTGCTTAGTTTGTTTTGATTGAGCAAAACATAGGCTACAAATTGGATAAAGGACTACGAACACCATTAGCTCCACTTTGCAGTACGTGTGTATAGATTTGTGTGGTTTTAACATCGCTGTGTCCAAGCTGCTCTTGTACAGTACGGATATCAGCACCTGATTCTAATAAATGAGTGGCAAAAGAGTGACGTAGTGTATGACAGCTTACCTGCTTTTCGAGGTATGCTTTCTGTTTTGCCTGTTTCACTGCCCTTTGTAGCGACTTTACATGAATATGATGACGCTGTATTTCTCCTGTTTTAGGGTCTGATGATAACTTTTGAGATGGAAATAAGAACTGCCATCCTAATTCTCTGGGAGCATTAGGGTATTTCTTCGCTAATGCGCTATTTAACTGTACACCAGAAAAGTGGGGATTATTAAGGTCTTGCTTCCAATAACTTCGTACCGTTTGTTGTTGATGTCGAAGAATAGGAACGAGCTCTTTTGCTAATGTTACTACTCGGTGTTTATTTCCTTTCCCCTGCCATATTCTTAGCGCTAAATATTGAAAGTCGATATCTTGATAGCGTAATCGTAAGCACTCTGTAACTCGAAGCCCAGAACCATACATTAACTGCACTTGTAATAAAAAATCAGGGGAGACTTGTGATAACAATTGAGATACCTCATTGCGAGTTAGTACCGTTGGCAACTTTCTATCTTTATTCGATTTTTTAAAGCGAATATCAATGTCGATTGGTTGTTCTAAGATTTGTTTGTAAAGAAAAACCAGTGCATTGAGGGCTTGAGACTGAGTTTTTGACGCGACATTTTTATCGATAACTAAATGGCTAAGAAAAGCCTCTACAGCGTCTGAACCAAGTAGCTTTGGGTGTGTTTTGTTATGAAAATAAATATATTGTTTTACCCAGTATAAGTAGGCCGATATGGTACTTTTGGCATAATGTCGAGCGCTCATAAAGTCTTCAATGCTTTTGAGGAATGGAGATTTAACAGGCATCATTTTTACTTTTAATAATTAACATACAATAGACTTTAGCTTGAATTTCCTCCATAAGACGACAATATGTCGTAGATCATGAGTTGTATCACTGAGGTTAATGGTTTATTGCATTGATTTACATGTAACTTCAGAGCAAAATGGGGTTATTGAACGGTAAACTATAGATAAAAATTATAGGTTTACTATAAGACATTTTGTCGTAGATAAAGCGTTAGTTTACAAGAGTAGAAAAGGGTTTTTATTCTAAGAGCTTGTCCGGTTATTGTGCTTTTCACCTGTTGGTTTACTAATCTCACGAACTTTCCGGTGGCACTATATGGGAAGCGTTCGCGGTTGGGTAGTTACTTACTGGCTCTAACTTTTTCGTGATAATTCTTTGGTGTGGTTTCTTTCTCTTGGTGGCTAATCCGTGAATATTGGTTTAGTCGCACTTGGTTGTCGGATTGGTCGAACGAATCCTTTGCCAGTAAAAATACTTCGAACTGTGGTTTTTAGCGCATGTCGCTTCTTAGCCAAGTTCGTTTTGTTAGTTGGGTTTGAGTTTCGTAGTTTTCAGTTTTACATCTGCGTCGAAAGCCAGTAGTTTTGTAACCAATTCAGCACCTTGGTGCTAAACTTTGGCTGCATCATGTAGGTAACCTAACAAAGCATTTAAGCCAGATTCGCAACACTCGGCATTTTCAATTCAAGTTGAGTTTTGTGTTTACGGTGTAATGGTTTAGTCAGGTGGTAGCGTTGCTCACTACTTAATGCGGCGTTAGCAAACAAAGTGTTATCAAAATAGGAGTGTCGCTTGAATACTGACAAATTTAAAAGTTCTTTTCTAGGTTTTCTTGACGAACCAACTGAAAACGTTCTATTGGTTAAGGGGCAATGGGGGGTTGGTAAAACATTTCATATTGAACAATGTTTAGAAGAAAATAAAGAAAAGTATAAATACATTAAAGTTTCCTTATTTGGTCTTGACAATATTGAAGATCTAAGTAGAGCTGTGTCTGAAAGTCTAATTAATAATTATATATCACCATCTGTTAGCAAGTTTGGGAAAACGGTTGCATCGGTACCTTTTATATCCAAGTTTATACCGAAAGAGTTACCCTCATTCGATGAAATTTCAATAGAAAACTCATTTACAAAATTTGTTATTTTCTTTGATGATATTGAGAGAATGACTTTGGATCTACAAATGTTTTTTGGATATGTAGATCGATTGAAAAATACATCACCATTTAAGGTAGTTATAGCTCTAAATGACAAACAACTTAAAGACAAAAAAATATGGGATTTGAAAGAAAAGATAACTGACAGAGAAGTAAGAATTAAAGATACTCTTAAGAATATAATTGATGATGTATTCCAAGAAGATAAAGAGCTTGCGATAACACTTTTTAGTCAGTTAAAAGTGGTTAATTTAAGAGTTATTATAAAATCTAGCCATGTGATGAAAGTCTTTGTTGATAAAGCTGAGGGCTTAACGCTCGAGAACTTACAGAGATTAAAAGTAAGTTGTTTATGTTTATCTGCTAAGTATTATTCTAGCGAAGGTTTTGATAATAATCGACTGGATGAATATAGTAGATATGACAAACACTTTTTTCTTAATGGTTTAATTAATTCATATCTGGATTCTCAAATTTTTAATAATGAATTATTTGAACAAAATATTAATTACATTATCAATAATCAAATTTCCAATGATAGTAATGAAAGGTTTGAAGAGATCATAAAACTTTTTGAGAGCACATTTAAGGATAATTCAAATGATATTATTTCACTGTCACACGAGTTTATCCTTAGAAGTTCACTGAATGAAAGTCAATTGAAATTTATTATTAGTACTCTTGTTAAGCTAGGTGAGGATATACCTAAATCAGCTGTAGAAAGCTGGATAGGTGTAGATAAAAAAAGTGATTTTTTCATCCGTGACCTACTTAATATACTGAATGATGGTGAAGTACGTGATATTATTGTTAATTATCAGAATTCACTAGAAAAACATGAATTAGTAGAAAACAGTGATATAGTTTTGGATGAAACTTATGATCTTATCTCAGGGTACTTATTTAATGCATTGCACTCTAGATTTATCTTTGTTGAAGATGATTTAAGTGTTTATAGTAAAGATGATTGGGTGAATTATATAAAATCTAACAATCCTATAGAGGTGTTTCGTAGAATACCAGATGATATTATGGAATTTTTGAATAATGAAAAAGGCTCTGCGTTAAAAGAAGCTCTTTCCGATTTAAGTGAGTCACCGATTCAAAAAATGCGACTGATCAATGTTTTTGGCAACAAGATTGAAAGTATTTTATCTCAATAAAGTTTGCTAACAAAGCATTTAAGAGTGATTCCCAACGCTTGGCATTTTTCATTCAATCGTTGGGTTTTGTGTTTACGGTGGTATGGTTGAGTTTCGTGGTGGCGTTGCTCACACCTTAATGCGGCGTTAGAGTTCTTCATGATATGTCATTAAAATTAGGAGTTTGTATATGCCCTATGAGTTGAGTCAAAGATTAGTAATAGGTGTCGCTTCGAGTGCAATGTTTGATTTGACTGAATCTGATACAGTATTTCGAACTAAAGGCGAAGAAGAATATCGTAAATATCAAGCGGAAAATATAGATATCCCATTAAATAAAGGCGTGTCTTTTTCATTTGTAAAACGCTTACTTTCCCTCAATAATTTAAGCGAAAATCCAGAGTCTGATCCATTAGTTGAAGTTGTTTTGTTATCCCGAAATGATCCAGATACAGGGCTTCGTGTAATGAAATCAATTAAACATCATAACTTGCCTATCTCTCGTGCAATCTTTATGCAAGGTAAATCACCATACCCGTATATTCCCGCATTAAGTATTTCACTCTTTTTGTCAGGTAATTCTTCTGACGTAAAAGAAGCAATAGGGCTAGGTTATCCAGCAGGTCATGTAATGAAATCAACTATTATTGATGAAGATGATGATGATTTAAGAATTGCATTCGACTTTGATGGCGTTCTTGCTGACGATGAGTCAGAGGCTGTCATGCATAATACCAATGACCTTACTCAGTTTCATGAGCATGAAACTAAGAATGTTTTGCAACCACATAACCCCGGACCATTGAAAGAGTTTTTAGTTAAAGTCTCTGCTATTCAAAAAATTGAAGAGAAAAAGAAACAATCAAATCCTGAATATCGTAACCGACTTAGAGTTTCTATCGTTACGGCAAGAAATGCACCTTCCCATGAAAGAGCTTTAAACACACTGAAAGACTGGGGTGTAATGACAAATGATGCATTCTTCTTAGGTGGTGTAGATAAGGGGCTAATTTTAGGTGTACTAAAACCTCATATTTTCTTCGACGATCAGTCGGGTCACCTAAATTCAACAAGTTCAGTTGCTCCTTCAGTTCATATTCCATTTGGTGTAAAAAACACGGAAACGGTTGTGGAAAAGGAACTCTAACAAATAATTTAAGAGTGATTCTGCACGTTTGGCATTTTTGGTTTAGGTTGAATTCAGTGATTACGGTGGTCTAATTAAGTTGTGTGGTTGCGTGCTTCACACCTTAATTGGGCGTTATGCAGCAAATCGAATAAGCAGGATCGGAGAGCATATGAAAATGAAGTTGTATCGTGGTATTTGTGTCAAAGAGTCTGACTTTGAACGTGTGAAACAAGATATTTTAACGAATGGCATAAATCATTTGTACAGCGAATCAAGGTTTCAAAATCAACTTGATTTCATAGACCAGTCAGAAGTTGCACTTCTGAAGAACAAAAATGCTGTTAGTGAAAGCGATATTCAGAATGTTGTTTGTAGCCACTACATTTTTGCTACAGGTGATAAATATGGTGCAGATTTTTATTCTAGACGAAGTGCTGTGGAGGGAGATGTCGGATTAGTTGTTGAATTCGAAGTTTCGTTGGACCAGTTAATGATTGATGGCAATGATTACTTCAATAAATTGCCTATTTGGAAGCCTCAAAGTCAAGACGATTTAATGCTTGCAAAAATGATCTACGGAGAAGAAATTGAGCATTATGTAAACAAGATACGTTCAACGAGCCCTAAATTTGATTTCGATATATGGTTAAGGTTAGCAAGACAAGATACAAAACTCATAATAGCCCATCACCAGAATACTAAAGTTTGCCTCAAAGCAGGTCATCTTGGTAACTATCACTCAGCGTTTATTGTACGTAGCCCTGTTTCTGCATGCAAAGTTACTAATGTGTCCAGAGTTGAAAATTTTGTGCCTAAAAATAGTGTACCTTTGGCGACGTTTAACTAGCTGCATAACAAAGCGTTTAAGACAGATTCCCAACGCTTGGCATTTTCGGTTTGCTTTGAATTTAGTGTTTACGGCACAATGGTTTAGGTTTGGTTGTTGGCGTTGCTCACTACTTAACGCGGCGTTATACAAAATCGATAGGCTTCATAGTAATGCAAAAAATTAAATTATTTTTAGTTCTAATTATATGCGTATTGTTTATTGCTTCAGGGGCTGTAAATCAAGGGTTTAGCGGGTTTTTTATGTCTTTACCTTTTATGATTACTTTGATTTATACGTTGAAGGGCTGTTCATTTAAAGTGAAGGTTTCTTCGATTGTTGTTGTCGCAATACTTATTACGCCATTAGTTTGGAAGCACGAAGAAAATAAAATAATATATCCTTGGATTGGAGATGAGTTTGTAGCTGATTGTGGTTGGAAAGCTGTTAAATACGAACAAAGCTATACTGGGTATAACTACGAAACATTAATACCTAAAGGTGCTAAAGTTGATGAGCAATATGTGATAAGTCAGCGTTTAATCTCTTGTGATGCCTCTTGGAAATTAATACGTGTATTTGTACATCATCCAGATTTAGGAACGTTGTATTATCCTGTGTTTTCTATAACAAATGTCGAAGCCACAATGTCGGGGTATGAGTTGAATGATGCTTTTGAGGCTAAAACGCTAAATCATAGTCAGATAAATTACTCTTATGAACTTCAATCAGAATGGACGAATAATTTGAGCTCATTAATGATGTGGCCGACAATACCAATACTGCTATTAAATGGTGTAATGGCCATTTTTGTATAACAAATTGCTAAAGACGGACAGCCAACGCGTGGCATTTTAAGTTCCAATTGGATTTGTGTTTAAGGTGCGTTGCTTTAGGTTAAGTGTTGCGTTGTCTGCCACTTAGCAAAGCGTTATGTTGCGGTTCAAATTTATCGTATTTAAAGGGTTGATATGATTGTACTTAGAGAAATGCGGCAAGATGAATATCCAGATTATTGTCAGTATTTTATTGACGATTACAGTCAGGAAATTGCCGAAAATTATGGTCATTCCTTAGAGCTTGCTATCGAGTTAGCAAAGAAAGATCTGCACCGTTGTTTTCCTGACGGGCTTGAAAGTAGTGAGCATTCTCTACTGTGTATTGATGCTGAAATCGACGGTAAAATGAAGCTTGTAGGTTATCTCTGGCATTCAGTGAAAATTGAAGATAAATCTACATTTATTTATGATTTTTATATTTCAAACGGGTATCGAGGCTTTGGCTATGGCACTCAGTCAATCTCAGAGCTTGAAAATCAGTTGAAATCTATTGGTATTAATCAAATTAAACTGAGAGTGGCTTATCATAATGAGCGTGCGCTTAAGTTGTATAAAGACGTTGGCTTTGAAATTACAGGTTTCAATATGTCAAAGAAGATAGACGAGTAGCCTCAACATAACAAACAATTTAAGCGTGATTCCCCACGCTTGGCATTTTTGGTTTGGGTTTAGTTTAGTGTTTACGGTGTCCAAATTGAGTGCAGTGGCAGCGTGGCTCACACCTTAATTGGGCGTTAGGGCTATGAGTCAGAATATTCATAATAAGGTTAAAAATGTGTAAAAAGAAAGTCTTGCGTTCTCAATCTGTAACTAAGTTAAGTGCTAATTTCCAACAAGTTAAATGCACAGCGAAGAAGAAAACGGTCGTAACAAGTACTCTTGATACAACTAAGAAGTATGACTTGGATAGAATTTTGCTCGACATCAATGCAGGGACATTAACCCCTCAAAGTAAATCCTATAACACTCTACCCTTTGAAAATTTTGCAAAATATTTTTGGAGTTTTGAATACTCCGCTACTGAGCTTAAAGCATGCATTTCTCAAGCGAACTTAAATTTAGACTTAGTGTTGTTGCACAGCAAACAAAAAGTTATGACTAAACCGTTAATTATTGAAAATACAGCGCAGCAAGTAGCCATATTGGATGGAGTCCATCGTATACTCGGGTTTATTGTAGCAGGGGCTCAATCATTTAGTGGTGATATGCTTACGGAAGAACAGCTGAAGCCGTACGAAATATAGCCCTAACAAAGCATTTAAGAGTGATTCGCAACGCTCGGCAGTTTCGCTTCGCTCAAGTATAGCCAAGCGTCGCTCACACCTTAATGCGGCGTTATGTTTTACTTGGATTTCAATGGCTTAACTGCCTTTTAATCGTTCTTTGTCCCTTTAACCATTCGTTGGGGGTAGACTCAGCAACTCGCTATTGTCTGCCCCAATTCTTGAATCACTTCACCCGTAAAACATGCCAATGTTCGAGGGTTGCTTCATTCAAGTTTTCGGGTGGTTTGATCGTCTTGTTTCTCTGGCTCAAAGTCGCTTTAGGTATATTTCCCAATCAGCCAATAACCCTGGCAGTTGCCTCATTATCAGGGAAGTGGACTTACTCGCTTTTGGTTTTGGCGCACCTGCTGGTCAAGTAAGTTCGAGCTTGTGATTTAGTTCAGAAATCTAGGTTTGAATCTCAGTTCTTTGCCAAGTAAATCAACGAATTGTGCTAAAACATAACAAAGCATTTAAGACGGATTCTCAACGCTTGGCGGTTTCAGTCTAGGTCGGCTTTAGTGCTGAATGTGGCAAGGTTTAAGGTAGGGTGGTCGCGTTGTTCACCACTTAATGCGGCGTTAGTTTACAAGAGTAGAAAAGGGATTTTATTTCAAGAGCTTGTCCGGTTATTGTGTTTTGCACCTGTTGGTTTGCTAATCTCACGAACTTTCCGGTGGCACTATATGGGAAGCGTTCGCGGTTGGGTAGTTACTTACTGGCTCTAACTTTTTCGTGATGGTTCTTTGGCGCGGCTTCTTTTTTTGGTGGCTAATCCGTAATGTTGGTTTTAGTCGCACTTGGTTGTCAGGTTGGTCGAATGAATCCTTTGTCAGTTTGAGAGCTTCAATTTTGGTTGTTTAGCGCATGTCGCTTCTTAGCCAAGTTCGTTTTGTTAGTTGGGTTTGGGTTTGAGTTTCGTAGTTTTCAGTTTTACATCTGCGTCGAAAGCCAGTAGTTTTGTAACCAATTCAGCACCTTGGTGCTAAACTTTGGCTGCATCATGTAGGTAACCTAACAAGGCATTTAAGCCAGATTCGCAACACTCGGCATTTTCAATTCAAGTTGAATTTTGTGTTTACGGTGTAATGGTTTAGTCAGGTGGTAGCGTTGCTCACTACTTAATGCGGCGTTAGTTTACAAGAGTAGAAAAGGATTTTTATTCTAAGAGCTTGTCCGGTTATTGTGCTTTTCACCTATTGGTTTACTAATCTCACGAACTTTCCGGTGGCACTATATGGGAAGCGTTCGCGGTTGGGTAGTTACTTACTGGCTCTAACTTTTTCGTGATGGTTCTTTGGCGCGGCTTCTTTTTTTTGGTGGCTAATCCGTAATGTTGGTTTTAGTCGCACTTGGTTGTCAGGTTGGTCGAACGAATCCTTTGCCAGTAAAAATACTTCGAACTGTGGTTTTTAGCGCATGTCGCTTCTTAGCCAATTAAATATTGTTGGCTGGGTTTGAGTTTCGTAGTTTTCAGTTTTACATCTGCGTCGAAAGCCAGTAGTTTTGTAACTAATTCAGCACCTTGGTGCTAAACTTTGGCTGCATCATGTAGGTAACCTAACAAAGCATTTAAGCCAGATTCGCAACACTCGGCATTTTCAATTCAAGTTGAGTTTTGTGTTTACGGTGCAATGGTTTAGTCAGGTGGTAGCGTTGCTCACTACTTAATGCGGCGTTATAAGCTTATACAGCACCTCTAGCTGTAGGTATAATAGAATTTTTCGCGAGTATACTGTAGATGTTAAATAAATTTACATTTGAAGAAATTGAGAGTGGTTGTAAGCATAAATTAACAACACTAGAACATTGGTTGCGACGATTAATTGATGATACTTTGAGTAATGAGTTTGGTGATTATTTCCACTATACTGATGAAAAAGGTAACTACATAATAAAAAAATCAATTACTGAATCTGCAGTTCAAAGAAAGCAAAGAGAGCCAGATAGATACTCGAGGTTAATCGATGCGATCTTACTAGATGACGCAATATCAATTGTGACTAACCCAAGGCTTTATACAGAACATTTTTCAAAAGCTTTTAAATGTGCATTTCCTAATGGTTGTAATGAGGCAAAGACATTTCTTAAGCGAATCTCTGAACCAAGAAATAATTTAGCCCATGCAAACCCAATATCTGTGCGTCAAGCAGAGCAAATTCTATGCTACTCAAATGATGTTATAGACTCTCTAAAGGAATATTATAGAGAAATAAATATGCAAAAAGATTTTAACGTTCCTACAGTACTTTCTATCAGGGACTCAGTGGGAAACTCTAAATCTGGTCACCACTTGAGAGGTAATGATGATAATAATATTTGGGTTTTCTTTAATGAAGATCCTAACCGTTACCTAAACGTAGGCGACACTTTAAGAATCGAAGTTGAAATTGATCAATCTTTTGACGAAGATGAGTATTCTATTGAGTGGAGTTCAAATACTCCTTGGTATGAAAAAAATCCTACAGGCAAGAGCATCGAAATCAAATTGACTGAGAAACAAGTGAGTCAAAATTTCTTAATTGTGTGTAAAGTTACTTCAAACAAGGCTTGGCATAAACTGGGTGACAAGGACGATGAATTAGATATTCTTTACACTGTGTTACCTCCACGATAAATTCAAATACGCTTATAACAAACGACTATGGTGTCAATAACTAATTATTAGCGTGGTTTTCATTCCACATGACACCATCTCGTATCATTGAATTAAGTATGACAACCATCTTTCTAACACAGGCTATAATAGCGAGTTTTTTGGGTTTTCCTTCAGCTACGAGGCGACTGTAAGTCGACTTGAAAACGGGGTTACATTGCATTGCTGACATCATGGCCATATAGAGAACCGTCCGCACTTGCTTCCGGCCTCCTTTGATTTTTCGGTGACCTTTGTAGCGACCACTGTCCCGATTCATAGGGGCTACTCCAACCAAAGCTGACGCTTTTTTATTACTAATACTTCCAAGCTCAGGGAGATTACTTATTAGCGATGCAGCAGCAACTTTTCCTATGCCAGGAACGCTCTGAAGGATTTCATTTTTATGCTTATATTCATCACAAGATTCAATAATCTTAATGATTTTTTCTTCTATTTTTTGGATTTGATTTTTGAAGGTTGTCAATATTGGTTTAATGGTCATCGCTAGTTCTTTAGGGAGTATTTGAAGGCGATTCTTTTCCATAGTTTGCATGGATAATAATTGATTTCTACGAATGACTAAATCGCTCATTAGCCTTATGTTTTCAGGCTTTAGAGTTGACAGTGGGGGTTCAATTCTTTCCGAGTACAATGCAATTAATTGGGCGTCTAATTTATCTGTTTTGGCTATTTGTCCAATAGCGCCAGCAAATCGTCTTACATGAATAGGGTTAGCAACAACGTATGGAAGCTTAGCCTTTGTGCAAGCAAGAACAAAGGGGACTTCAAGTCTACCTGTTGCCTCAATAACGATACGTTCTGGTTTATGTTTCTTAATAGTTGTAATGGCTTCTTTTATGCCTTTATCGTCATTAGAAACAGAGAAGAACAGGCCTATAGGTCTGATGAAAATGTCTAGTTGAGTTTTACCGGTATCAACACCGACATTGATGCTTTGAAATGTAGGATTATTCATAATAAGCTTACTCTTGTTTGCTATAATACGGGTTCGAGACCCAGTCGACTATTCGAGTGTAGGCTTGGAGTTTATACAGCGTTCGCGTTTGTTATCGGTCTCTCGATAGAGGAGCCATGCATCAACCGAACTACTGTATAAATCAACTTTAGTTGCAGCTAAAGTCTGGGTCTCACTTTACCCTAATTGAGTGTTTATTATCCATACAAAGCATTTAAGAGTGATTCCCAACGCTTGGCATTTTTCATTCCATCGTTGGGTTTAGTGTTTACGGTGTTATGGTTAGGTTTTGTGGTAGCGTTGCTCACACCTTAATGCGGCGTTAGTTTGCTACAAAGAATCAAGGAGTTTCGCGCAAGAAATGGAAGTAAATATTAGACCTGCAAGAGAACATGAGCTGGAGTTTATCCATGCCTTGGTTATCTCAAATGACGAATGGACTAAGTTTAATGGTCCATATTTCCCATATTCACACCCATCCTTAGAACAGTTTAAACACTCTTCATTTCAGCGTCTTTTATCGGGTTTAGACTCACGATTGATTACAGTCGATGATATTCCAGTTGGAATGGTTAGTTGTTACTGGGAATGTGAAGAAACTCGTTGGCTTGAAGCTGGTGTTATTATTTATGATAAAGAGTATTGGGGTAAAGGCATTGCTGCGTTAGCGATTCCGTTGTGGGTGTCGTATCTGTTCGAAAGTAAGGAAATTGAAAGGGTTGGTTTTACTACTTGGTCGGGTAATCCTCGAATGATGTCATTAGCTTTGAAGTTGGGTTTTCAGCAAGAAGCTAGGCTGCGAAAAGTTCGCTATTACAATGGTGAGTATTATGATTCAGTCAAGTATGGGGTGTTGCGCACGGAGTGGTTAGAACGCAACTAACAAATAAGGATTAAGCGCTGCGAAGCCAGCGTTAAATCCCGGGTGTTGAACAAGCCCGTAGCCACTTCTTTATAGTAAATTGTGCGATCTAGCTTGGTAGGTGCATCGCCTTGAGTCTTTATTCAAGGCGAGTGAGGCCAAGATAAGATTACGATAGTAATTTTATCAATGGGTTAGCTATTTTTAAAATTGTCTTATTTGTTGTTTCTCCTCTGGTTTAACTTTAGCCATTATCCTTATTATGTTTGCCTTTCGGCTATCTCGGTCGTGTTATTCCCACGCACTCCATGTCATGGTGACAGTGCGGGCAGGTTCGTATTGCTTTGGCTCGGATGGGTATAATGCTTGGCGGAGTTTGATAAAAAACACCAAGCATGAGTAATTGAATACGAACTCGCAGGGCTCTCGCTTGGCCACGTAAAAACCGTAGTCACGAACTCTTTGTAAGCCTTTAGGCAGTACATGCTGTAAGATGAGCAGCAAGAACTCAAGGGTGGGTAAGGTGCGTGTCTTTATTGCATTGGTTTTGCTTTCTTTGTAGCGGAAGGTGACGTTATGTTTATCACTGTGGATGATGTCGCTATCTGGTAGTACGCCTCGGTACAGGTAGCGCGACAGGTATTCTAACGCAGGCTCACCATAACCTACGCTTTGACAGTCAACGACCCATTGTTTCGGTATGGATTTTGGCAGCCACAGTTGAGGATGTTGATTGATGGCCTCAAGTAACCGTGCTCGCCAGACCTTGGCAAGAGCGAACTCGTTAAACAAGTACCTTTTGTTGCCTTTGTGCCATACTTGTTTAGATGAGTCATACCTTCCGCCTGCGGAGATAACATGTATGTGTGGATGCAGATCTCTTCTTCTGCTGTGGGTATGCAGTACGGCGGTAAAACCCAGTACCCCTTTTTGCTCTTTTTGAGCGAAGCTTTTTAGCACGCTGGCAACAACCGAGAACATCACTTGATACAGCGCTTTGGGCTGTTTTTTAGCGAGTATTCTCAGTTGATATGGCAAGGTAAAGGTGGTCATAAAGTAGTGCGTAGGTAGAAGCTTTTGTTTTTGGCGCAGAAGCCAATCACAAGTGGTGCGGTGTTGGCATTGTGGGCAATGTCGATGCCCGCAGGATAAGGGTAATCGGTCATCGTGATGGCAGTTAGAGCAAAACCATTGCGAGCGGCCTTGTTGCTCGGTTTTACATCTAAGCATGGCGGATACCGCCTTGCGAATGTCGTGGCTGACTTGAGTGTTCACTTTTGGTGATAAGAGGTGACGCTCAAGCTCATCTTTATGAGCGCGTAACAGATCAATGAAAGTACTCATGCTTCCTCCCAGATTAAGGTTAACGAATCTGCAAGTAGGTTGATGGCTAGAGCAGCGTCACGCTGCTTGAGTGGTGTCATTTGAGTGTAACGGGCAGTAGTGTTCAGACTGGCATGGCCCAGCAAAGTTTGCAGCGACCGAAGGTCGAGCCCTTGCTCCAAAAGGTGCGTTGCAAAGCAGTGTCTAAGTGAGTGGGGAGAGAGCATTTTTTGGATCCCACAGTCTTTGAGCACCAACTTCATGGCCTTTTGAATACCGCCTCGGTCCATCGGTCCATCGGCTTATCAAGGTTTGTTTCTAATCCTGGGAAGATTAATTTAGGGTGCTTATGAGAGCCCCAATGAACTCGAAGCGCATGAAGGGTTCGCTTGGGTAAGGGCACTAATCGGTCTTTGCCGCCTTTACTATCTCGAATGTGTACTTGCATGGTGTGGGCATCTATATCATGGATTGTTAAGTTAAGACCTTCGCTCAAGCGAAGTCCCATCGTATATAAGGTTAAAAAGAAGATTTGATAGCGGCGTTGTCGAGTCCTGCTAATGAGTAGAGCCACTTGTTGTGGAGTCATGATATCGGGCAGTTTTTTAGATTGAGGAGGTTTAACGATATCAAGTCATACCCATTGTTTATTTAAAGTGTGGCGATAGAAAAACTGTAAGCCATTGCGGTCGAGTTTAACGGTGATCCACGAGTGAGAGCTAATCAAACTGGCGAAGAAGCTTCGTTCAACAAAGCGTTTAAGACGGATTAACAACGCTTGGCGACTTCAGTCCAAGTTAGCTTAATTATTTAAGGTACAATAGCTTAGGTATGGTGGTTTGCGTTGTTTACCACTTAATGCGGCGTTAGTTTACCAATCAAAATAACACCCTAACTAAACATGCTAGGGTGTGGTAATTATCGCAGATGGTTTTTGCGGTAATTGCGATTGGCCAAGAACTGCAACGACTAAAATAAAGCCGTCTTCTCTGGTAAAGTAAGCCGTGTGCTTACCGATCGGGAAATAAAAACCGTTTTGATATATATCGTTGCAGCTTCTACCTACTGCCGGGTTTTCAGCGAGCATCTGAAAACCAGTAAGAAGAGTATCTTTATATGAGCTCCACTGCATCTGGGAAAAGTTTGTAACAGTATAAGTTTTTATTTTGTGTAAATGAGCCTGCGCTAATTTACTTAGTTTATATTTGCTCTTGTACATACTCTACTTACAACGCGCTTAAGAAATTTTCACCGTCAACTACATTGCCTTGGGCTAAGTCTGCTTTTGCAGTCTCAAAGCAATGTTTTATGTAATCGGCTTTCATAGCTTCAAGTTCTTCATAGTCTCTAATCGACATCACAACAACGGCATCTTTGTTGTTTTTACTAATTTTAACTGGCTCGCGTTGAGCGTTTAGAAGCAGTTCACCGAAATTACGTTTGGCATCATTTGCTGTTAATGTGTACATGGTTAAGCTCCAAGTCTGCAAGTACAGTATCATTATAGAGTATCGCTCTAAATGTGCAATTCAATTAAATCGTGCTATTTGTGCGAAAGGTAAACTAACAAGCGTTTAAGACGGATTCCCAACGCATGGCGTTTTCGGCTTACTTTGGTTTAAGTGTTTATGTCACAATGGTTTAGGTGTGGTGGTAGCGTTGCTCACACCTTAATGCTGCGTTAAACGCTTCCTTATATATTCACATATAGTGCACTTAGAGGTGTTTATGCACGTAATATCAAGAAAACTATTTAGTGGTGCAGCGAAAAAGTACCCGAATGATGCTACAGCCATTGATGCGTTATATAAATCATTAAAAATAATAACTTTTCAAATCCTCTGAAAATGAAAAATGTTTACCCTAGCTTAGATAACTTTAAGTATAAAGATAAATGGTATGTTCTGAATATCGGTGGGGATAATTTACGATTAATGACTTTATCGAATTTCGAGATAATAGAATGTTTGTTAAGCATATTGTTCCTCACGCAGAATATGACAAGTTATGTGCTAAATACGCAAAGGAGTCGAAATGAAAAATTTTAATTAAGTTAAATCAACAGCATTACAATTATTTTCAATGGCTAGTTTTGTCGGTCATATTTCAACGGAAGAAGAATACGCTGAAGCCTTGGAGTTAATGGAAGATCTTATTGAAGAATATGATATTTACAAACCATTAATTGAGGTTTTGGAAGTATCTATCGAACGTTGGGGAAATCGTGCAGATTAATTTGCAGAGTTTAATGTTCGTATTGAGAACTTAGATGATGGAGTAGCAACACTACGTGTATTAATGGTTCAGTATCAACTTAAAGCTGATGATCTAAAAGATGTCATTGGTGGTAAAAGTTTAGTTTCAATGATCCTCAATGGTTCTCGTAAGCTAATGAAAGAGCATATTCAGGCTATTTCATCTAAATATAATATCAGCCCAGCATTGTTTTTTGGCTGCGTTTAACAAAGCAATAAACATGATTTACTATATTCGGTGTTGACGGTCCCCTCATCGTTTCCCCAGCCCTGTGTTGTGTGTGAGACGTTAATATTCGAACATTGCCCACCTACAAGGATAACAGGGCATTGGTTCTGAATAGTTTGGTGTAGAATCTTAATATCGCACGCCTATTGTTAAATTGATTTAAATGTGTGCTTGACGATATTTATTAGATCAAAGGTATCGATGCGTGTCTGCCTTATTGTGTCTATAGGAGATTATAAGGGGTTCGTAAGAATTGGGCGTTATATGTAGTCCTTAATTAAAGTATGTACTTGACGTTATTTCAGTTGGAGTAAGCTTGTCTGATACACTCAATGTCACACAAAATTCGAGTTCAACTCAAAAAGGAAGCTATGAAATTTATTTCGAAGGATGATATCAATAAGTATATTGGTGTTGATATAGAACCAACAGATTGGTTTGTTGTAAACCAAGACCAAATTAACCAATTTGCAGACTGTACTCTAGATCACCAATTTATCCATACAGACCCAGTTAAAGCGCAAGGTACAATATTTGGGTCTACGATTGCACATGGGTTATTATCGCTATCAATGCTCCCGCATTTTGCTGAGAGTTTTGGGTATCTTTTGGAGGGGAACAGCATAGGTGTCAATTATGGGTTCGATAAGGTGCGATTTATTAATCCTGTAAAAGTGAATAGCCGTATTCGAGCTCATGCAAAATTGGTTTCGGTAGAAGAAAAGAATTCAGGTCAGTATACATTTAAGACAGAAGTTGTAGTTGAAATTGAAGGCGAGAAAAAACCGGCGTTAATGGCAGTATGGTTGGCAATGCAGATAGTGCCTTAATGGTTACAGCACGCCAAATATATAACAAATAAGCGCTGCGCAGCCAGCGTTAAATCTCAGGAATTGTTTTTTTGCACTTTTTCTTGTCGGTTATTTGGCAATTGGAGCGCCAGCAGAATTGGCGCTTCCCTTTCGGCCATTAGAACTAAGAGTCAGGTTGCTTGGATACCCATCCTACCTTGCATTAGCATAATGACGCATCAGTTATGCAATCCACAAAGAGAAGTGACGTCTTATAGTAAGGTATGGCTCAAAGTTGCTTATATATCACTAGCGATAGGTTTACTTACTTTAGTTTCAATAAGTTATCTCGGATACCAAGTAACCAAGTCTGGTTATGTAAAGTGTATCAATGAGTCACGAACTTTTTCTAAAAATAGCTGGAGGTTTTATGAAAAAGATTTAAGTTTGTGCAAGTCTTTATCTGGTATAGCTGGCGGTTAAAAATTGGGCTAACAAAGTATTTCAGATGGAGTCCCAATGCTTGGTATTTTCGACGTACTTTGGTTTAAGTGATTATGTCACAATGGCTTAGGTGTGATGGCAGCGTTGCTCACTATTTAATACGGGGTTAAATGCCTGTGATTATGAAATCGATTGCAGCAATAATTTCATTTCTGAAAGTCGATAATTCATTAACTGGGTCGGTTAGGGTCTTAACCGGAACACTTGTCATTTGTTGAGTTAACATGACAAAGTCACCTTCATCAATATGAATTGTTGGGCAAAGGTGACTTGGGGCTTTTTTATCAAGTAGATCAATTGGCGTTAATGGAATGACTAATCGAGTATTTAGGTTATCCAATAAATCACTTTGAACATTTACAAAATAAGGGTAGGTTTTAGCTGAGCTTTTGTCTTTGTTTTTATATAGCGTAAATTGTGACATTTAAAATACTCGGTATGAGTCAGAAAAAAGACCGTGTTTCTCGGTTAGTTCGTTGCAAGCATTAATAGCTTCAGAGTTTTGTTCTAACCATTCCTGTTTTTTTAGTTTGCTTACTTCTTGTGATAATGCCTTCTCCATTGTTGCTGAAAGGTTTATTTTTAATCGTTTTGCTTCAGCGAGTAGATCGCTATTTAATGTTAAATTGGTTGCTTTTTTTATCGCTTGTGTATTGTATTGGCTTTTCATAACGTGACCATTTATGCGCATTGATTATGTGGATTCAGTATATGCCGTTAGAAAGCATTTAACAAAGCCATCAACACGATTTATTACATTCGGCGTTGTCGGTTTGTCTTTAGTTTGGGTGTTTATGGCGGCGCTGGCGGATCCCTCATAATTTCCCCAGCTCTGTGTTGTGTGTGAGACGTTGATATTTGAACATTGCCCACCTACAAGGATAACAGGGTATGGGTTCGCCCTTGTAATTAAATGAGCATCCCATTTGTAGGTGACGTCTTTTTCGCGGTGTAATTGACGATTTCCAAGCATCTATCTACGCGTTTAATGGCATGTTTAACGGTGGTCTTGGTGTCGAGCTGTCGCCCCAGCTTGGTTAGAGTTAAATCAGAGCCCCTAAGCACACTTTTTGTGGCAAGTATTAGAGAATTAAGGCGTTTTTTGTGAATTATAGGGCATTGGTTCTGAATGGTTTGGTGTAGAATTTGAATATCGCGCATCGTACCGTCCAATTGATTAAAATGTGTTTTTGGCGATAGGGAGGAAAATGGTAGAAATATATGATTTATGGCAATTTACGGTGTTCTGGATAGTTGCATTATGTGTATTCTCATCGGCTCTCACGATCCCATTTTATAAGTGGAAGAAAAGGGGGGGCGTAGTAATTGTATTCTTTTGTACTGCTGCTTTCAGTTTTTTATCATTGTTTGTGTTGGAGCATAAGATAACAAATGAAATATCGGAATTAATTAATGAAGACAGTTTTGTCGTTGAAACTTACGAAGGCTTTGATAATGAGCTGTTCCTTAAAGCACTAAAGAGCAAGCGATTTGTTTATACCTATAGAACTCGCCCCTTAGAAAAGAGGAATATACATATAGTTAACCATCAAGAGGAGGTTAAGTTACAAGTTGCTCAAGATTCCAAGTACCCGCACTTGTATTGGGTCTTCTATCCTAAGTATCGGTATAGTAGCTTAAATGAACTTGGGAAAATACGTATAAAAAAATTGAGCAATAATCGCCTAACAAATAAGGATTAAGCACTGCGCAGCCAGCGTTAAATCCCGGGTTTTGAACAAGCCCGTAGGCACTTCTTTATAGTAAGTTGTACGACCGAGCTTGGTAGGCGCATCGCCTTGAGTCTTTATTCAAGACGAACGAGGCTAAGATAATATCTCGATAGTAATCTTATCAATGGGTTAGCTGTTTTTTATCGTTTTTTTAAAGAGAGATCACATCTAATAAGTATTATTGTCAGCGTATGGTAAATAGTACTGTTATTCATGTTTAAAATCATTATTATGGTTTGTTTAGGAATTGTAATGGTTTTGTATGCCTCGTAGAACCGATAAAAAATTATTGACTCTCATCTCGGTTATGCCCGTTGTACTGATTGGTATCTTTACGTCCATTTTGAGTTTTGTTGTTATTCATGATAATAAAATGAAAGTAGAGACGTTAATTGATTCGTTATATAGAGAATCTGTAGAGAAAGAAAAAACCCAGATTAAAAACCAAGTTGATACTATTTATCAACAAATTAGTTATCAACGAAACTTAGCAGAAGAAACATTAAAACACGTGATAAAATTGCGTGTGGACGATGCCTTTAATACGTTGAGTTTTATTTATCAAGAAAATATAGATAAACCTAAAGATGAAGTTATTAAGTTAATTTCAGATGCATTAAGGCAGTCGCGCTTTAATGATGGGCGCGGCTATTTCTTTATGTATAGTTTGGATGGTACTAATCTCATGCATCCTATCTTCCCTAACTTAGAAGGGAAGAGTCTACTTCAATTACAAGATGTGCATGGTAAGTTTATTCTTCAAGATCATATTGCTCTTATGAAAGAAAACGGTGAGGGATTTAGTCGTTGGTGGTATCCCAAACCAGATGCTCAAGATGAAGAGTTTGAAAAAATAGGCTATACCAAGTTGTTTGCCCCGTTAGATCTCTATATTGGTACTGGTGAATACATTATTAATGTAGAAAATGATATTAAAGAAGACCTAGTGATGTGGATCTCAGAGGTTCGCTTTGGTGAAGACGGTTATATTTTCTTATTAGATCAGTATGGAAATACGTTAGCTCATTATGATAAAGAAAGAGTAATCCCCAATAAATATAATGAAAGTAATCCTCATCAAGGTTCAATTACCCAAGATATACTAACCCTAGCGAGTAATGGTGATGGTTTCATGCAGTACCTTAGTGCATTTAAACCTAACTCTTCACAGCATGCTGAAAAATTGAGTTATATCAAAGGCTATCAGGATTGGGGGTGGGCAATTGGTGCTGGAGTATATATTGACGAAAATAAACGCTTATTAAAAGAGAAAGAAGTGTTATTGGTCAGTCAAAATGAAATGGAATTGGCCAAAATACTTATTCTTACTTTTAGCTTAGCATTTGTTTTAACTGCGCTTTCATTAGGCGTGAGTAAATATGTTGGAAGACGTTTTAAA
This sequence comes from Aliivibrio wodanis, assembly GCA_000953695.1. GTDB lineage: Bacteria > Pseudomonadota > Gammaproteobacteria > Enterobacterales > Vibrionaceae > Aliivibrio > Aliivibrio wodanis. The sequence goes on from LN554846.1 coordinate 1,137,190, forward strand.
AAATTTCAAAAGCGCATTCAAAGTGACTTTATGTTACTAGAAGAAACAAAAAATAAAATGCAACATATGGCATTGCATGATGATTTAACTCAACTTCCAAACCGAGTTATGTTAGAAACAAAAATTGAATCAGGTATTCAGCATGCTCACTTAAATGGCCAGTATTTAGCGGTTATGTTTGTTGATTTAGATGACTTTAAAAAAATAAATGATCGTTTTGGTCATGAAGTCGGTGATGAGTTATTAAAGTGTATTAGCAAGAAATTTAAAGCTCTCATAGTTAATGATGATATTGTTTCACGCTTTGGTGGTGATGAATTTGTTTTTTGTTTTCCACAGTTAATCTCAAAAAATGATGCTGAGGAAAAGGTTAAATTGATTCAGACGGTTTTTGAAGACGGCTTTATGATCAATGGTAAATCTATTACAACCAGTGCGAGTATTGGTGTCGCGATGTACCCAAGTGATGCAGATAACTCACTCGATTTGATCTCTAAGGCTGATATTGTTTTATATAAATCGAAAGCTAATCAAAAAGGTGGCGCTTTATTCTTTGATAAAAGTATCGATACTCAAGTCAATTATGAATTTAGCTTAGAAGAAGAGTTAAAATCAGCGATCATTAACAATGAAATATTTGTAACTTATCAACCTCAAATAGACATAAAAACGGGTAAACTTCGTAGTGTTGAGGCATTATCTCGTTGGAATAATAAAAAGCTAGGTTTTGTATCTCCTGTTGATTTCATCGCAGTTGCTGAAGAAATCGGCATGATATATTCGATAGGTGATTTTGTTTTACAAAGAGCTTGTGAAGATATCTTGAAATTTATGCCCAATGGCAAAGAGGCTGTTATGGTTTCTATTAATCTGTCGCCTAAACAGCTTATTCAGCCGAACTTTATCCCAAGGGTTATGGAGATTGTTAAGCTGACAGGGATTGATATCTCAAGAGTTACTTTAGAGATCACTGAAAATATTTTGATTAGTGATTTAAAAAGTGTTTCTCCAGTACTTCAGCAATTACAACAACTAGGCTTTGGTATATCACTTGATGATTTTGGAACAGGATATTCATCATTAAGTTATTTAAATATTTTACCCATTACTGAGATTAAAATTGATCGCAGCTTTATTAATAGTCTATTTATCAATGAGCAGAGTGAAACCTTAGTTAAAGCGATTGTTGCAATTGGAGCCTCATGTCAAATGATAGTGGTAGCAGAAGGGGTTGAAACTGAAGAGCAATTGAATAAACTCATCGAATACAATTGTGATTTAGTTCAAGGCTATTATTTCGATAAACCTTTACTCATTGAAGATCTTTGTTCTAAATACGCAATAAAATGATGTTAAAAAGCTGAATCATATTCAGCCTTTTTATATATTTTTCTGTTCCTAACTGGGTAATATAATCTTAAATCGTCTTAAATAAAAAACGAACAGCAAGTGGTTGCTGTTCGTTTTATTATTTCATTAATAACGATAAAAGTTAAAAGTTAAAAGTTAAAAGTTAAAGGTTACATACTTTAGTCCAGCTACCATCACTTCCCGGTACCGCTGCTGTCCACCAGTTTGCCTGATAAATTACATTGTTGTGAATAACTTTATCTCCGGTATTCGCATGGCTAGGATTGCCTGCCCAATCTTTTTGTGGAAGATCCGGATAAGTAACTACACCTGCGGCATCACAACCTGGGTCAGGATTTCCACCATTATCACCACCGCCCGGGTTACCACCAGCTGATAAATCAGCTAAAGGTAAATCAGGTTGTTCAAAGCTAAACGCATACTCTGTGTTATTTATTTTAACAGAGTAATTTGCAGGACCAGAAATTGGTAGGTAATACACCATATCTAGTTCATAAACAGCACCTGCAGGAAGCGCTTTCCATGTTGGTAGAGTAAATGCAACACGGTGCATTGGGCCGTCTAAACCACCAATGTTGTTTGCACGAGTGTGACCAGAAGCGATGACTTGTAAACCACCGCCAGATTGATCTTTCGCATTATCAGGTGCTGATACTGGAATATCAAATTGGAACTCTGTTCCACCAGGAAGATCTTGGCCTGTATTATTGGTGAATGTAACTTTCGGATTAATTGGGTAGTTTTTGTCACCAACCTTAAATCCGCCGACATTCACTGCAATATTAACGGTTTCCGTTGGAATAGCTCCTGTAGCGACAGTATTGCCGTATGGAGTTGCAGACTTAAACTTCTCGTAAATAGCTTTAGTCATGGTATTACCCATATGGTACTCACCATTTCCTGTTTGACAAGCAGCTTCAGTAGCATCTACAGAGGTACGTTTCCCCTTAGCATCAAGAACATAACAGCTATAATCGCCTGCTAATTCCCAGAACATGATACCACCGATTTCTTTATCGATGACATAGTCAGCTTTTACATTAATTGAAGCTTTATCTTCTGTTGATAAGAAGACTTTTTTCTCTGCATTCCATAGCCAAGGAGCAACTGCGACATTATCGTAATGACGAGTATAAGTCCCTACTAATTGGTCAGCAGGGTCATTTACAGGATCTAAACCGTAAATATTTGCGTAAGAGCCAAAGATGCCTTCTTGAAGGTTTTTAGCATGCCACATAGGATTAGAGCCTGCGCCCATTTCTTGCCCGTATGAGTTTTTATCATGCCACATGTTATCGATACCTAGAGCACCGTAACCACAGTTATTTTTCTCGCCTTCGCCAGTTCCTGCGTCACATTTAGTTTGATCAGGTAATGGTGCGCGTCCCCATAGACCATTATCACCACCTGTCACACCTTGCCAACCACGAGTATAATAAGGAACACCGATATTGATACGACCAGCTGGCATAGAACCACGGAAATAATGGTAAGCCCAATCGGTATTTAAGTAACCAATACCACCATAAGCGGCTGTGCCATAAACATTCCACTGAGCCAGTTCTGAATCTTTACCTGTGTCATATAATGCGGCGTTGTGGCCTACGTGATCATTCCATGCACCGTGTAAATCGTAAGACATGATATTGACGTAATCTAGGTACTGAGTAACATCAAAGGTTTCCATACCACGTAATAAATAACCTGAAGATGGTGCAGCAATGGTCAGCATATAATGTTGTCCATCTTGAGCTGAAACAGCATCTAATTTTTCACGAAGTGTCTTCATTAATATTTGGTATGATGCCCATAAATATTGACGACGAGGTTCCATGAATGCTTTATCGTCTGGATTACCAGCACCAGCCATAGAAGTCGGGTATTCGTAATCAATATCTAAACCATCAAATTTGTATTTAAGCATCATTTCAACAGCAGATGCTGCAAATTTCTCAATACCTGCGTGGTTGATGCTGCCATCGGCATTGGTTGTCATGCTATAAAAGCCACCATCAGCAACACGATTACCATCTGCGCCGAAGTGGCCGCCTGTTTCAGCCCATCCACCAATAGAAATTAATGTTTTAACGCCGTGCTTCTCTTTTGCAGTTGCTAACGCGCCAAAGTGGCCTTTAAAGCCAAGAGTTGGGTCAATTTCTACACCTGCCCATTCTTTACCTGTTGCTGCATTATTTGGATCGTTTACATCACCAACATTCACTTTTCCGTCAGAGCCAATACTTACGAATGCATAGTTGATGTGTGTTAATTGCTCCCAAGGGATATCTTTAACTAGGTAGCTGTTTTGTTCATCGCCACCATCGCGCCAACTTGTAAAGTAGCCAATCACACGACGAGGGTGATCCGCTCCCATTAATTCACGGCCTTCTTTATCATAAGTTGTACAATAAGGAACATTAACGCCTTCTGTTTGGTATAAACCATCAGGGCGACAATTGTCAGCAATAGGAAAAGAGCTCGTTACGGTTAATGTGGCAGCCACTGAGTTGGCAACTGCGCCTAAATTATCCGTTGCTTTCGCATAAACAGAAAGTGAACCAGCAGTTGTAGTTTTATATTGAAGAACATAAGGAGCTGTTGCTGCAGTGCCGACAAGCGCATTATTTATATAGAAATCAACTTTATCGACAGTGCCATCAGAATCGGAAGCTTCAGCTGTTAAGGTAACCGTTGCCCCAAGTTCAACACTTGATGCTGATAAACTAAGGCTCGCTGTTGGTGCGGTATTATCAGTAGGCACGTTTGCCACATTAACTGAGACTGAACTAATGAGACTAACAGCACCTTTATCATCATAAGATTGAGCGCTAAAGGTATGATTACCCTCAGTAGCTGTCCAAATCGCACTATAAGGGGAGGTTGTTACTGAAGAAATAATAACGCCATCAACGGAAAATTCAACAAGAGCAACAGAGCCATCACTGTCAGCCGCTGAAGCGGTTAATGTGACAATATCTCCCGTTGTAATGTTATCAGTCACGCTAGGAGAGGTTAAATCAACATTTGGTGCAACGTTAATCGCTTCTCCTGAACAGACACCTAAATCTTGCCATGCTCCCCATTGCCCAGCGGTTGCAGGATCATTATTTTGAGTCCAATACTTTGCCTTATAAGCATTATTGCCTTGTTTTACTTCTTCTCCACCATTGTAAGTTGTACCTGAGTCCCATGCTAGAAGTGGGTCACAATTAACCGAAGCTTGTGCATTAAATGCCATTAAACAAGAGAGTGTGAGAGTAGAGAGAGCAAATTTATAATTATGTTTTTTTGTTAAATTTGAATGTTCCATTTCATATCCTTAAAGGTAATTCAAAAGACATCAACCATCTTTTTAATTGATGTGAATTAAGATTAGAATAGAAAAAAAAATGCGCTAGAAGTGATTTATAAATTACAGGGCAGATCGCAATAAAACCAATGTTAGTAAACAAAGTTACATTGATTTTTGTAGCAAGGTTGCTCATTTACTATGCTGCTGTCTGGTTAATACTATACGCTAAGTTAATATACCATTCTGATAGATCTAATATTCCCATTTGCAGTAAAGTGACTAGCCGCACCAAAGAGATTAGAATTAGCACGTATCATTAATAGCTCTTCACACATTTCTTTTGTGGCATTATCAGGCGCGCTTACATTGTCATAAATTGCATATTTATCGAATTTAGTCTCTCCGAGATGTTTAAATATTAAAAAGGCTTTCCCATATTTCTCGCCACTAGCCGATGTCGACTGCAGTTTTATTGTAAAGAGATCATCATCAACTGGTAAGCCCGTGAGTTTTTTGATGTTTAACGCCTCAAAAGTTAAGTTATCTTTCTTACCGTTACTTGCCTTAATAATCTCAATGCCATTCAATCCGGGCTCTTTATGATATTGATAGGTAAGAGGTTGTATCTTAGTTTTAAGAGGTACACTGATAGCACAAAAAAATTCACGTGTTGATTGGTAGCTAAATTTCTCTTTATTCATGTAAAAAATATTAGTTCTGGCTTTCTTCCAATCCAGTTTTGTGGTTATTTGAAGATCTTCCTCTATGGCTAATGTTTTTAATACTTGTTTACTTTTTTCAAAGATATCAATGGTAAGGGTGATGTCTTGTTCTTGATAAGCGAAGTGATTCTTAATTATTTTGGATATTTGTGGAATAGAATAGTTAGGATTAAGTTCATCAGCGCTCATTTCTAGTCTAACTTTATACCATGTTACTCTGTCTTCATCTTCAGAGTAATCACTCGGTTTGTTTCTCCATTCAAAATTATCAATAATCGCAATGCCTTTTAATGCCTCTGTTATTTCAATTTCTGTTTCTTCAACCAAACCAACACTTTGATTGAATGTAATGTCTAATTTGTCATTGCAGCCGCTGATGAACAAGGTGGCTAAGCATAAAAAGATCCCATTTTTTTGAATAAGCATACTGCTCTCTAATAGTAAATTCAGTAATAAATGATAGTGATCTTAATGAGTAGATATATAAACTAGGTTAATGAATTATATGGAAGTAATTAACAAATTTACTTGAATGAGTAAGTATACTTAAAAAAATGTGTGAGATTGATTGAGATTTTAAGATCTTTTATCTTGAGGTTAGGAGTGATGGGAGAGGGTAATCTTTAACTAATCAGAAGGTGTGCTTTCGAGGCTCTTATATTTTAAGCAACATCAAAAAATAATTCTATCGGCTTTGTTAAGTGCTTCATTCATACGTTTTTCGACGTTATCAGCGATATTAATCAAAAAGAATGATTAAAGAGTTAGGTCTATTAGAATTTAGTGCTTTAAGGGATTTAGTATATTAGAGGGGGTATAAATATGAGTGATTTTGCAAGCATCAGTTGGGTGGAAGCCCCAGCCACATCCCGGCACACACGTCGCCCGCTGCGGCTGCTCCCTTCCAGGCCTGACCGAGTTCACGAGTTAGTGTTGCGGGAGGACCAGGGCCTCCATAGATTCTATTGTTCCTGAGAACGAGGTGATTATTGAATAACATTAGGTATATTGCAAGAAGAAAAAGTAAAAAATCAATCAAGTGATTAATAAATGCCCGAAATATGATATTAATGATTATTTGTGTTCATTAATCATTCAGTACCTGTATGAGAATACAGTTTCAATGTATCACTGTACTGGAGATAAGGTATGAGTGACATTAAAGTGACGTCAAAATACAAAACAATTAAGCAACACATTTATGAGGGTTATTAGAGTATGATCACTAATATTTTTTGATTATTTGTTAGAATATAGCGAAAAATAAAATTATAAAAATAATCGTTGGCCTAATTTTGATTAATCGAATTCATCTCAAACAAATTCAATATTTCGTTATTACTTTCTTGTTGATTGGTATAACGCCAATCCTATACTTTAATAAACAGTATAGTACTGAGTTAAACTCAATTCATAATGAAAGACAAATAGAAGCGACACATCAACTTGTCTACAGTAAAAAAGAGGTTAACTCAATCGCTTCTGAGTTGGGTACCTCATTAAAGCTCTTGTCTGATAGCCGTGTTTTACTGCAATTTATTGAATCCCCTTCTATCAAAAATAGAGCGATTTTAGAAGGACTATTGTCTTTAACTGCCACTAATTACTCTTATATTTCCCAAGTTCGTTTTATTGATACTGAAGGGCAAGAGGTCGCTCGTGTAGATGATATTGATGGTGAAATCTCAATAGTTCCAATACCTAAATTACAGAACAAATCATTACGCGATTACTTTATTTACGCTAAGACACTTAAAGCCGGCAATTTAGGCTTCTTTGGAATAGATTTAGAGAAAGAATATGGTGAGGTTGTTATGCCTCCTCAGCCTTCATTACGTATATTTACACCCGTAGAAATACATGGAGAGCGTAAAGGTTATTTATTTTTTAATTTGAATGTGTATGGAATTGTAGCGCAAGTTGAGCATTCAATAGATGATGGTTACAAAATCGAGTTCATTAACGAAGCTGGTTACTATTTAGCCTCAAAAGATCGAAGGAAAACATTAGGACACCTTATTTCTGAGCGAGATAGTTATAATATCTTAATTGAAATGCCTAAATTATGGGATTTAATGAAACAGACTAGTGAGGGAGAGTTTGTTAAAGGTGATGAATATTATTCATATTCTAAGCTCACACTAGGTGGAGAATTTGATAGCAGTACCATGTATTTACTATTAAGTTGTAATAAAGATATAAAATTTGAAGCATCAAATGGCGAGCTACTATTGATTAAATATGAAGCAATTGTAACCATGCTGTTGATCGTGTTTTTATCTGCGATTATTGCTCGTTATATTGCAAAACATAGAACAACAAGTCTAGAAAGCCAATTAGCTTTAGCTGCATTAAATGGTATGTCAGCAATTGTTATTACCGATAAAAAAACCGAATTATTAAAGTAAATGATGAGTTTACTCGCTTGAGTGGCTGGCATGAGAGTGAAGTGCTAGGCAAATCGCCTTCTATATTTCAATCTGGTTATCATGATAAAGCCTTTTATTCTCGAATGTGGGAGACGATAAGGGATGAGGGACTGTGGCAAGGAGAGGTTACAAATAAAAGAAAAGATGGTTCCTTACTAACTGAGATCTTACGTATTCAAGCTATTTTGAGTAAAGATGGAAAAATGGAGTATTACATTGCTTCTTTTGTCGATATTACTGCTCGTAAAGAATTAGAAAATCGTCTTCGAGAGCTGAGTGAAAGAGATTCATTAACTCAATGTTGGAACCGTCGTAAATTTGAACGAGAGTTTTCAGAAACTATTGGTGATGGATCTTTAACAAAAGAGTTTGCTACTTCTTGTTTAGCTATTGTCGATATCGATCACTTTAAACGTGTAAATGATAAATATGGTCATGATGTAGGGGATAAAGTAATCATTAAGGTAGGAGAAATTTTACGTTCAGAGAGCCGAAAATCTGATTTTGTTGCTCGTATTGGTGGTGAGGAGTTTGCAGTTATTTTACCTAATACCCAATTGCAAGAAGCAGAAGTTATTTTAAACCGATTACGTGCCGCTGTCAGTTTATATGATGAAGTTAAAGTTTCTATAAGTGGTGGGGTAACTGATATTTGTAATAGTAGTGAAGCAAGTTACAAACGTGCTGACTTAGCCTTATATGATTCAAAGACAGCAGGTCGTAATCAGATATCTTGTTTCAGTACTGATGATATGGAACAAATAGCCTAAGATTTATTTTTATTCATTGAGAATACAGAAGCAACTTTTTGTAAAATAGCTATTTTTTTATCTGAAGATAGATTTTTTTTCATTTCTTTGAATAAGAGTATTAAAGCTTTAAAATTTAGTATTCGCTCAGCAGGTACAGGAGCCATACCTTGTAACAGCAGTTGATGTAGCTTCTGTTGCTCCTTATTTCTGACTTCTAACATTTTTTCATTTTGTTGGTATGGATGAGTGTTAAGTAGTAGTTTATAAAGTAAAATGGCAAGAGAGTAGAGATCACTTTTAATGGTTGGAGCGTTGCCTTGAAGTACCTCTGGTGCAGCATAATCACTACTCCAAGCATGAACTTGATTAAAGTTGACCGTAAAATTGTTCTTATCAGAATTTATATTTCTACTAATACTAAAATCAAAGAGATACAGTTCATTACTGTCTGCAATCAGAATATTACTAGGTTTTAAATCACCATGAATCACCTTTTGTTTATGGCAATGATTTACGCAATTAATTAAGGTAACTGCGTACTTTAATCGGTGTTCATCAGGGATATTCTCAAAAGGCGAATCAAGTAATAAAGAAAGTAACTCTCCTTTGATCATAGGCATGACAAGAAACCCTCGTTGAGATTCATCGCATAATGCTAAATGTTGTATTGGAACAATATTGGGATGATGCAACTGATTCGCTTGTACATATTCATTTACTAAAAGCAGATCTGAATCATTAAATACAGACACTTCACTATTTAGTATTTTTAAAGCCATTTCACTTTGAGGCACCCCAATACTTTTTAGTAATAGGTCGTCTACTTGATAAACAACACCCATACCGCCAATGCCTAAAACGCGTAATATTTTATAACGATTATTAACTATTTTAGGTAATGGCTTTAGGTTATTTTCTAGTGATATTTCTGGTGTTTTTATTTCAGGTTCGGTCGCCAAAAAATGATCAATATTTAATTCCGTCATTGGTTTGCCTTAATTATGATAGCTGATAGGTTATCATTAGCTTCGGTAAGTAATACTTGCTCTTTTAAGTGGTAGCATCCTTTTAGTGCCGTAGGCAGAGCCATACATGCCTCTATCATTGAGTTTGCCAAATATTTATGAACGCCATCACTAGAAAGTAGAAATGTATCTTGATGTTGTAATGGAACAATACAGTGATCAATTAGCAGGTTCGTTCCCATCCCTATCGCTTGAGTTAATGCTTCTTTGCCATGTTGTTGGCGAGTATGATCCTTGGATATTTGATAAAGCTTATTATGTCTAAATAAATAACAACGTGAATCACCTGCCCATAGACAAGCAATATGACCATTCTGAGCTATCAGCATACAAACAGTACTGCCAATAATAGCGCAGTGAGAAAGGGTTTTTTCTTGACTTAAATGATGATTTATTTTGAGTAGTATACGTTTTGCTTTCTCAATTTTCTGTTCTAAAGTGCCATATAATAATTCAGAACTGAAAGCGTCGGTGATCATGTTACTTGCAATCTCACCGTATTCATAACCTCCCATACCATCTGCAACAATCCAGATTCGCTGATCTGTAAAGGATAAAATAGCATCTTCATTTTTATCCCTTACTTTTCCTTCTTCTGAAAAATAAGCAGTTTGAAATTGTGGACTCATCCATTAATCCTTTTTGGAAGATAAAAACTACTTAAGAGCTTACGATTAAATGGGTTTGGAGTGCGATCACTGTAAATTAAGTATTTTGCTTTCATTCCTTTATTTTCAAGATCTAACTTAATGACATCATGACCACGGTATTTATTGACGTTAAATTTATCTAATACTCGGAAAAATGCCCATGGACCAGAGTTTTGTTGATTAACAACTTTAGCACCGCTTAAATCTTGAAGAACAAAGCTAACGTATTGGCGTTGATTGGTTATAGGCCACGTAAAGCTTTTTTTCTGAATTGGACCATGACGATATGCAAATTTATTTTTACCATAGTAAAAAGTGGATTGAAGTGCGCTAGCATCAAGCTCAAACGGAGCAATACGAAAAGAAACATTGGCCTCTTTACCTTTAGAACCATAAAACATTTTTTGAATCGTCAATCCGTAGCTGTACTGATTCAAAAAGGATTTAGATAGTCCGAGTGAATGTCCATGTAAGGTTTTTTGTGTAAATGTTCCTTTTTGTTTATTTACAAATGAGGCTAGATAAGCCTCAAAAAAGTTATCTAGAATTCCGCCATTTTGAAAAAACTCATCAAAATCAGCAATGTTGACGTCTTGATTACTATTTTTAAATGGATAGCGACCAGAGAGGGCAATAGCGTAATGGTTTACTACTTTATCCTGATATGCCATTTGAACGTGTTCTCTTGAGTGATTTAATACAATCCCCCAAGCATTATTAGAAAGCTGCTTCCACCATTGTTGTAAAGGTTGAGGTAATGTTTCAGCCATGACTCGAATGTCGTTTAACTCATTGGGGATCCCTTGCATACGATCTCGTGCAATTTTGAATGCTGAAAGTTCAGGGTTTGGAGAGAACTTAACCATAGAAAGCCGCCCACTTAATTCGTTGATTACCACAAGAGCATCTTCAAGAGGGATTGTGGCTTGTGCTTTATCGGTTAAAAGTAAATTAAGGGGCTCAAATTGATTACTCACTGCTTTTCTCGCACTTTGTGAGCGTTCTTCAACACTGTGTAATCCAAGTGAGGCTACCTTTTTTAGTTTAGTACTCACTGGTAGTTTCTTTGTCACTTCTACAGCGTTTGAAGCTAATTGAGTTTGGTCTATAAAAGTTGTGTTTTCGCGGATTAAATTAAGTAGCTTTAAAATTGGTTGACTTGAACCAGTAATGTTAGATATCTGCAATATTGCTTCATCTATATTTTTAGATGGTTTAATTTGTAATTGGTCAACCGCTTCTTTCCAATAACGGATATAGTCGTGGAAATATAAGTCTTCCACTTTAGCGTAAAGAGAACGAATTTCGTTAGTACTTAAATCACTGGATAAACCTATCACCCAATTTTCATCGATGAGTTGTTTTACTTGATCTAACCCTTTACTTAAAAAAACGCTTTGGTAGCCTTTTTGTGTATATAGGCCTGGGATCACGCTAGTGGTGTTATTAAAGATACTTTGGTTAACTCCTAAATAGTCACCTAGTTTTATATCTCGTAAATCTATTTCTTTTGCATCTTGTTTTAATTGCTGGTAAACCACTTCTGAAATATCAGCTTCCCTTAGGTACTTGCGAGATTTCGCAACCAAATTATCGTTGAGTAATACGGGTTCGAAACCAATATTTAATAGATTTGAAAAATGAGTTTGTAATGAATTTTGCTCTGTTGCTGAGCCACTGTATAGATAAGACCAATGTAGTCCCATCCATTGTTTTAAATAATCTTTGTCTAAATGTTCATGTAAATTCAACATTAAGTAGGCGCGTAATGAAGGCGTTAGAAATTCTCGGTTTTCTTGATTATTTGTGACCTGATGTTCAAGTTCCCCAGTCACTTTTGGAAGAAGAAGAGTAATTAATTGTTGTTGATAAGCATTTTCTGCTGCGATTCTTAATTTTTGACCTTGCTGAAGACCTGAGACTTCTTCTGAAAAGGTATTACTATTTTCAGGATAAATTTGAGTCGCTTTTAATAAAGCATTAAGAGTCGGCAATAGTTCAACTGAGGGGGCTAAAGGTGATAAGTGTACGATATTTTGATTATAATCTTGGGTTAAAGCGAGTAATTGCTGCTGCTTATGATGGTTAGTTAAAAAACTTGTCGCCCATAATGAACCAAAACCAATAATAAGAGCAAAAGAGGCAGCGTAAATCGCTGTATTTTTGAGTTTTACTTTTTTTTCATAATGCTGGTCGAGTGTTGCTAGCTCACTATTTGGAAAAATAACTTCATCTAAGAGTTTACGAATAAAGAAGCCTCGTTGGTGTTGATAGGTGGGTAACACTCGAGAACTAATACCAATATTTTTTCCGATATTGGAGGTAGTTGAGTCGGCTTGAATATTAGTAGGAGCAGGCACTGAAGTTAAATACAACCCACGTAGATGTGATGCCTGATGATAACGTGTTTTAGTAAAGGCGAGTTCAGAAAATAGAGCAAGACGCTCTGCAAGAAAGCTTAACTGTCTTGGAAACTGCAATAGTTCAGCTCTTTTCATTACATCACGCTCCTCATGTAAGCGTGACATAACCTGTGAGTCAACTCGTAAAATAAGCTTTTCAAATTCCTGTTTTATTTTATCTGCTTGTTGTCCTTCTCCTTCGTTAAAGGTAATACCAAAAACTTGATCCATTTCTTCGCGAGAAAGAGAGGCAAAGAAAGGCTCAAAACCTTCTACTTTATCCATTTTAGTTAAAAGGAAATAGATGGGCATATCTGAACTTAATTCATGCCTTAATTCTTGTAAACGCTCTCTAACATAGCGAGCTTGAAGCTCTATGCTACTCTCATCAGGAGCCTGTAATTCAGTAATGTCTATTGTTAAAATCACGCCGTTAATTGGGCGACGACGACGTTTGTTTCGTAAGGATTTTAAGAATCGATTCCAAATAGGTTTACTAAGTTGATGCTCATGTTGGTCAAAAAAACGCCCTGCAGCATCCAGTAGAACAGCGTGATTAGCAAAGTACCATTCACAGTGCTGACTATTTTGAATATCTCTGGTGTAGTGCCCATCGGTTTGATTTAGTGGGAAATCTAAGCCTGAGCATTCTAATAATGTCGTTTTTCCACTGTTTTGTGGGCCAATAACCATATACCAAGGCAATTGATATTTAACATTACTATTGAGCTTTCCATATAACCCTGCGCGTTTGATGGTCGCAATAGCTGTGTCTAGTTTCTCTTTTAGAGTAGAACTGTGTTCTTGTATGTAAGCCTGTTCAGATTGTGCAGCTTCGTACGCTTCTCTATTTTCTTCTTTTTGTGCTTCACGTTTCTCTAGCCACCAAAGAGTAAGATTTAAAGCTCCCCATAATAATAAGCAAATGAAAACAGTCAGTATTTTACCAGTGGTAGTTTCAATTAATGGAATGTTAGCAATAGCTATATGCTTACCAAACAAACAGATTAGCAATGCAATAATTAAGCTACATAATAAACTCCAGCACCATGTTTTTTTTAAAAGAGTAAATAGTGATCTAAAAAATGATTTCATCCGTGAAAATCCTATAATTCAATCTGTTGAAATACTTGAATAACATGCTCTGATTGTTGGTTTAATACATAGTAAAACCCGCCATAAATGGCACACAGAGAAAAAGCGACAACACAAATAATGCCTATCCATGATGTTTGTCGTGTTAATTTATGACGCTGTACTTGCTTAGGTTCCCAATTAGGAGATAAGCTAGATTCTTCATTACAGCGTAAAGAACGAACTTGACGGTATAGTGAATCTCGAATCGCTTCGAGATCTATTAATCCTCTTGATAAAACACGATATTTCCCTTCAAACCCTAAACTAAGGCATAAATACATTAACTCGAGAAGATCTAGATATTTTGCTGGATTTCGACTTAACTTTTCTAATAATAGAAAGAATTTTTCACCGCCATAGGTTTCATTATGAAAGCTACTTAGCATACTTTGTGAAGCCCAATGACTTTCAGAACCCCAAGGGGTAGTTACAATGATTTCGTCAACAAAGGTACATAATAGATAGCGTGATAGTGCGACATAGTTATTTTCAACCCCTGAATTAAGAGCTTGAAATTCAAAAGATTTTAGCTCTTCAACTAATTTTTGTTTAAGTAGTTCGATGTCTTGATAGCTTTCTTTTTTTAAATCACAGGTAATACATAGTAAAGAAGAGGCCGCACTAATTAATGGATTATTTCCAGCAAAATTATATTCTTCTGGTTTAATGCGAGCGGCATAAACCATACGGTCTTGAAGTTGATCGAATTTAGGTGCTCCTACATTTTGAGTAAGAGTTGGGTTAACTTGATTAGGTTCTTGAGTGATTAGGACTGTGCGATCATCCATGCTACTGCTGTTCATTTTAGCTATTCCTTATTGCCCAAAAGAAGAGAGATAGGTCAGGGAAGTCCCCTGCGATATGGAAGGCGAAACCACCAGATTGAGCTAATTGAGAACGGTCATTAGCGTTGAGATCTAATGTGAAATAGCAGTAGTCACCATGAAATGGTACCTGTCTTGGCGCAACAGAAAGAGAACGACAAGTTATTCCTGGCAGTTGTAGGTTTACTAAGTTCCGTATTTTTTCAACTGGGCCTACTTTAAGTTGCGGTGGTAATTGTTTACGCAAGCTTTCTGCATCAGTATGAGAACGAGCCGCAAGAATAAAGGTAGCTTCTTGTAATAAATTTTCGTCTGAAATTGGAGCGATGAGTACGCCATGATTTCTTTTTTGAAGGGGTATCTCAAATGCATTTTGTTTTAAAGATTGATTTAACTGTTTACGGAGCTGAAATAGAATAGTTTCAAAAGATTCACCTTGTTCTTTATGATTATATGCTATTTCTAGATTTGCTCTTCGGTGAGTCGAGTCATAGGTGGATAACTCACCTTGTAGTGAAGTTAAAAGTAAGAATAGTTCTTCAGGGTGATAAGATCTACATTTGTTTAGGTAGTGAAATTGAGGCTCGTACTTATTAAGCAATTGTAGTAGTAAGAAATCTCCAATTTCAGATGTTGCATGGCCTGATTTGGTAATTCGCTCTGCTAATATATTGGCCTTATGGCTAAGTAATGTGAGGACTTCTCGTAAAGCACGATGAACTAAAGAGGAGTTAAGTCCATTAATAAAGCTCGCTTCGAAGTGAGAATTTAGTTGAATTGCTCCTTCGGGAGTGACTTGCTTTATTTCACATAATTTTAATTTTACCCAATGGCTGTCAATTTCATCCTCGGTAATAATATGGAAATCGAGTTCACCACAGTTGATCGTCTGTAAGTTTTGCTCTTGTGCATTGTTATCAGCAACAGTCAGCTCATAGGCTACGTAGCGAGTATTAATTTCTGTTTCTTTTTCTTCACGAGCTTCTGGGCTATTTAACGTTGAGAGTGAAATAGCTAAGTAAAGATTGAGATTTGTTTCAGGCGCGTTGGATTCCCATATGATAGGAGTGGTTTGATGTTGAATATCAAATAAAGACCCATCAGGAAGAACCCCTGATGCTTGACTGATCACTATCTTACCTACGGATAGGTGGTGGGTATCAAAACTTAATGAATGAAATCCCCAATTAAATCTATGTTGTTGTTGAGTCCTTATCTGCAACTGATTATGGTAATAACGATCATTTTGCTGAAAGTGCTGAGGGCGTAATAACATGCCTTCTTTCCATATGACTTTTTGCATTTATTTTCCCTCTAAATACGAGTGCTATTTTTTAGTGAAGATGATTTTTTTTTCACACGTTCTAATTTTACAATGGCATTATCTGTGGCAATGAGCTCAATCTTCTGTGCTTCTTCTTGCTCAACGGTATATATGTAGTGCCATTTAGCATTTTCTATATGTTGATAAGCCCCAATAATTGCAAGGTATTGCCCTTTGGCATCGAGTTGTAATTTAATGGTTTTCCGATCTCCAGGGCGTAGAATCATCTCTTCTTCAGCAATAAAATCAGCACCTAAAGTTGATTGGGCATTATTGTATAAATCAAAAAATTCAGCATTCTCAAAACTAGTGATTGATGAGATCTCAATGACCCTAATTACTAGTGGGGAGGGGCGATCTACATGATCCGGGTTTAGATTGGCTGAAGCGTTAAGAGTTAGTGCAACATAAGTCGGGTCTGGAACACTGCTGCATGCATTCAAAAAAAATATGGTAATGAGAAGAAACAATTTTTTCATTAGATTACATCCTTTAAATCATTCATATATTAGCTATTACACACGCAGTGCAGCAGAGAGCATTTGTAATTGAGTTTCATATTGTTTAGCAAAATCTTGTTCTAATAGAGCATTTCTCCAATCTGGATCTTTGTTTATTTTTTCGTGTAATTTTATATATGACTGCCAATATTGCGCATCGGCTTTACCAAATTTACTGTGGACGCCTTCTTGAACAAATCGATAAACTAAGGTTTGAGGAGACAGTTTTTCAATGAGAGTATCTAAAGTGCTTTGGCAAGCATCATGAATAGCAAGTTGATTTGCTTGAATGTCTTTACAGCTTTGATTGATAGCTTCAATACCTTGTAAGTATCCTGGTTTATGATGAAGTATGACATTGAGTGCATCGTTTACATCGTGGCTGAATTTGATTGGATTATTACCTTGAGCTTGAATTGTAGTTGCGTTCGCCGTCAGCTTATTTTTCATTTCAGTTCTAGTACGAAGCAGTTGCTGTATACCACTTATAGAGCTGCGTAAAGCTGCCCCAATTTCAAATAAAGTTTGTTCTGGATCATCTAAATCAGTTAACTCAATGCCTAGGCCTTTGGATAGTGCTGCTAAATATGCCTCGTTATTGCTAAGAGCTTGTTCTATATGAGAAGGTGAATTTAAATGAGTTGAGCTATTTGATGTTGATTGTGTGGTTGCTTTGGGTTTTATCTGTTGAGGCTCTAATTCAATATCATCATTGATAACGTCTTCATTTAATACTGGTGAAATAAATTGTTCTTTAAGTAATGCATCATCCATGATCAATTGAGAAGGAATAGTCTCTTCAACTTGTTTTAAAATGATATCTTCATCACTATTGAGTAACTCTTCAATGGGAGTATTACTTAAAAAGCTATCATCAGGGATCATGTCAAATACAGAGGGGGCTTGTTCTGTACCGTGATTCGCTAATGGATCTAATAATGGGTTATTATTCTTATTAGGAGAAATATAATTAGTTGGATCTTGGAGGAGGCGAGCTCTCAATTTGATAAACCCAAGTTCATATACATCACCATGAGAAATAGGATGTAGCTCACCATTATTTAAAGAAGCTTCTTGGCCGTTTAGGTAAGTCCCATTAGTGCTGCTATCAGTAATGAAATATTGTTCATTATCAAAACTAATTGAGGCGTGAATATTTGATAATTGGCGCTTAGAGTCCGCAATATACCAATCAGCATCGCTGCTTCGACCTATAGTCCCTCCGGCTTTTTTAAATGTAAAAGTAGGAAGAGTATCCATAGGAAGATCTTGTGATTGAATAATGTCAAAAATTAATTCCATCTTATTCTTCCTCTGAAATTAAAGTGATTTGTTTTTGTGGTTCTGGATTACCAACAGGGCGATAGTCATCGTAATTACTGCATGCTGAGAGTAGAAGTAGGGTCGTGATCAGTGAAAAGCGTAACAACATGCTTAATATCTCCATTCTTTTGCTGATAAATTAAATTTACGTAATCGATAATCGAGTGAACCTTTTGATAGTTCGAGTCGGTTGGCAATTGTTTGTAAATGTCCTTGATGTTTTTCTAAATAAGTCGTCAGTACTGTTTTTTCAAACTGCTCTATTTGAGAAGAAAGACTGCCTGTGAGTGTTGTTTCTTTCTGTTTTTTAGGCGTCATTAGCATAATATCGCTGAGCACTTTGCTGATGATGGATTTATTTAATTGTTGAGTATCAGGATCTTCCATACAGCAACGCTCTATAATGTTTTTTAATTCTCTAATATTGCCTGGAAATGAATACGTAGTTAGATATTCGAGAAAATCTTTAGTTAATTCAGGTGTTGACTGGTGAAGCTCTTGGGAGTAATTAGCTGCAAAAAAGCGACTAAGAAGCGCAATATCTCCATTTCTTTCTCTTAGTGGAGGAAGCGCTATGGGAAATTGGGCTAAACGGAAATAGAGATCTTGACGAAACTCACCGAGTTCTATTTTTTTTATTAATGCTTGATGAGTTGCAGAAATAATCTTTACATCAACATCATAGAGAGTGGTTGAGCCAAGAGGGCGTACCTTTTTCTCTTCCAATACGCGCAGCAATTTGGCTTGAAGTGAGGATGGCATGTCCCCAATTTCATCTAAAAATAGAATGCCTTTATCTGCTGAACGAATTAATCCAATATAATCTCTATCGGCTCCAGTAAATGCGCCTTTCTGGTAACCAAATAATTCACTCTCTAATAGATGTTCAGGAATAGATGCACAATTTTGAATTATATAAGGCTCGTTTCTTCGGTTACCAAATTGATGAATTGCTTTGGCTATTAGCTCTTTACCACTGCCGGTTTCACCAGTAACTAACACATTACGATGTATATGCAGTGCTTTAGAAATAGTTAATCGTACGTTTTTAATCGCTTGGCTTTCTCCAATGATATTTAAGTCAGAAGGAATATGAGCCGATTGTGATTGAGGAGCTAGTTTTTCTTCCAAGGAATGAGGTTGGGTTTTTAAGGTGAATGCTAAGCGATCAATTGCTAATGAATTAAGCGTATTAATGGTTTGTCTGTCGCTCTTTTGATAACAAGTAAAACGTGAAAAATAGAACATCAATACCCCTGAAACACGCCCTTGAGCATTTCTTAATGGCATGAATTCAACTTCACCATCAGTGAGTGAATAATGTTCAGAATGATCAAATAGGGTGTCTTTAATTTCATCACTACATTGACTGAAATGAAGGTTAAAATTACGTCCTTCACTCATGCAAAGCGTTAAAGTGTTGAATTCGCTATAGTCTGTATTAATACGTTGATTGGCGTGTTGACTCTGCTCGACAGAAACGAGTTTGATTTTGCTATCGCCATTTGTTTGTGTGAAGCCTTCTGCCATTTTAAACAGTTGAGTTCCTGAGGCTTGAGATAAAAAGCAAATGACTTTTTGAGCACCACTGTGCTTGAGAACCCCAGATAACCAACATTGAGTAAACTCCCCTTGATCTGACATAGTTACTCCCCAAACTCACAGCAAACTTGTCCATCAAAGTCGATAGCAAGAGTGATTTGGCGTAATGGATCTTTTCGAGCAAGTGCCAATAAAATTTGAGATGAAAACGCAGGTTTTAATTGATGATTAATAATGGCATCAATGTTTCGAGCACCAGTTTCGGTTAAGGTGCAGCTTTGAGCTATGTGATGGGCAATGTCTTTATCATAATCTAGCGTAATGTCTTGTTGTAGAAGCTGATCTTGCAGTTGGTTTAATCGAATAGTCACCAAGGCTTCCATACTATCTAGCTCAAGCGGGAAAAAAGGAACGACGTTCATTCGACCAACCAGTGCTGGTTTAAAGTATTGATTTAGCGTTGGGCGAATGGCTTTGGTTAGCTCGGCAGTGGTGGGTTTTTCTTCTTGGCTGCACAGGGCTTCAATTTGGTCTGATGCCAAGTTAGAGGTCATTATAATCAAGGTTTGTTTAAAGTTTATCTCGCGCCCTTCTCCATCATTAGCAACACCTTTGTCAAAAATTTGATAGAAAATGTTCATTACGTCAGGATCTGCTTTTTCCACTTCATCTAATAAAATGACAGAGTAGGGACGTTGGCGTACAGCTTCGGTCAATACACCACCTTCGCCGTAACCAACATAACCTGGAGGTGAGCCGATTAATCGTGAAACAGTATGTTTTTCTTGGAACTCAGACATATTAATGGTGGTAAGAAATTGCTCACCGCCATACATAAGATCAGCAATTGCTTGTGCGGTTTGTGTTTTCCCAACGCCACTTGGGCCGATAAACAGAAAAACTCCCGTTGGGGCATTTGGGTTATTAAGACCCGCAGCCGTAGCTTGAATCGCTTTTTCTAGTGCGATAACGGCTTGGTCTTGACCTTTAATTTGTTCTTTAAGTTGGCGTTTTATGTTCAGCACTTGGGTTGCTTGTCCGCGTTGTAAAGTGCTTAGTGGGATCCCTGTCCAGTGAGATACCACTTCTGCAACAAGAGAAGGGCAGGTTTCATAATTGACCAGAGAACCCGAAGTCTGGGCATTAGTGAGTTGCTGATAAATTTCTTGTTGATTGCAAACTAAGCGTTTATGTTCTGCTTCTTCATCGCATTGTGAAATATCGATTCGTGAAGTCAGTAAGGCTTCTGCTAACTCTTTTTGCTCGCACCATTGCTGTTCTAGATCGTCAGCTTGCTGTTGCGTTTGGACTAAGGTGTCTTCAAGACGAGTGATGAGGCTTTCTTCGATATCAATTCCAGCTTGTTTGTCTCTTACAACGTAATTTAATTCTCGCTGGGTAATTGCAATGGTATGCAAAAGCGCTTCTAACGATTCTGGTTTGGCTTTGAGGTTGATTTTTACTCGGGCGCAAGCCGTGTCGAGCAGGTCAATAGCTTTATCTGGCAATTGACGCCCACTAATATAACGAGAAGACAATTCAGCGGCGGCAATAATGGCATCGTCTCGGACATAAACGCCGTGACTCTCTTCATAGCGTTCAGCAAGTCCACGTAAGATAGTGACGGCTTGTTCTACGCTAGGTTCAAGAACTGTTACTGGTTGGAATCGACGTGCTAAAGCAGGATCTTTTTCAATGTATTTTTTGTACTCAGACCAAGTGGTCGCGCCAATGGTTCGTAATTCACCACGAGCGAGTGCGGGTTTTAATAAGTTCGCCGCATCGTTACTCCCGGCTTGTCCACCTGCACCAATTAAGGTGTGGGCTTCATCAATGAAAAGAATGATGGGGCTTGGACTTTCTTGAACGGCAGTAATAACGAGATTTAAACGGCGTTCAAACTCACCTTTAATGCTTGCGCCGGCTTGTAATAAGCCTAAATCTAGCGAAAGAAGAGACACATTTTGTAAAAGATCAGGAACTTCACCTTGTGCTATTTTGATGGCTAAGCCTTCGACTAACGCAGTTTTTCCTACTCCAGCTTCGCCAACAATCATCGGGTTGTTTTTACGACGACGAGCTAAAATGTCGACCATTTGTCTGATCTCACTGTCTCGGCATAATACTGGGTCGATTTTATCTTCTTTAGCGAGTTGAGTGTAATTGGTGGTGTAGGCCTCTAATGCACTCTGGTGCTCATGATTTGTATGTTCGTTTTGAGTCACAGAATCGATAAGACCTTCTACTTGCTGCTTTAATAATGCGGCAGGAATAATGCTTAATTCTCGATAATACGGAGTGTGACCATATTTATTGGGATGAGTCAGTAAGGTTAATAATAAATTAGCGGCGAGTACTTCAGGGAGTTTCATTTCAAGCATCGAATATAGGTAACTTTCTTGTAACCATTCAATTAAAGCAGTCGAAAGTACGGGGTGGTTACTTTCAGAGGATGTGCTTTTTCTACCGTGTTGTAATGTTTCAATTAAGTGTTCGGTAGAGACGTTATATTGCTGACATGCTTTATTCCAAAAACTTTGTGGGTTATTTAATGCGGCTAAAATGAAATCTTCGCAGAGAACTTCGTTTCCTCCACGAGTGACGCACAGTTGTGCTGCTTGCTCTAACGCTAAGTGAGATTCTTTATCTAATGTTTTTATTAATTGAGGTAATTCTACGTTAATCATAATGTCTTCCCTGAAAGTGTAATTTGCCCTTCATTTGCATCAGAGCCTAACCAACTAGTCCACCCTAAGCAGCATTCATTACAGTGAGAGAGTCTTAATGGGCGAGGCTCTCCCTTTTTTAAATGAAGCTGAATATCGAAAGAAAGAGGGTCTTTTACTGTAAATTGCACTAATCGATTGAGAGTAATCCAATTAGGTTTATCGGTTAAAAATGAATGAAAATCTTTCCACGTAAGTTGTTTTATGTGGATCCTAAATTTATTGGCACGATCAGGTACACGATCTCCTAAGACAGAATTATTACCGAGAGCTGAGTTACGTTGTCCTAATTCGCATCGTTGCTTTTCTGGTATATAGCAATGACGGAAGAGGCATTCTTCGATATATATATCAGCGTGTTGGAAGTAGTAACGTAACAGTGCCTCTATAGTGTTTGCCGAGCGTACTCGCTGGCAGAGCAAGCCTAAATAAGGGAATAGGCGAGGCCAATCTATTGTATTATCTTCTCTTAATTCTTGGCTTTTAAGACCAAGCAATGCAAATATATGTTGAGAAAAAGGGTCGTTAGCTCCTTCTCTGAATGCCGCATTATAGCGATATTTTTGCCATACATTGCGGATAAGCCGATGTAATCTATGATGGAAAATATCTAAAAAAGGTTTAAGAATATTATTCTCATCTTGAGATAGATAATCGTTGTAATAATGCGGTAAGGGCGATGAGGCTCCAATTAGTGACAGCATATTTAATGTCAAAGTTATTTTTGGTAAGCCGTCATAATGCGAATTTATGGTAATTGCTTGGATCTCTCTAGCGGCAAAACCTTGAGATGGATTCGCGATAAATTGAATACGGTTATAAGCTTCATCATGAGAAATATCATAAGATTGAGCTAATTGATTACAGATATGATCAAGAGCTTTCATTAATGATAAATGACCAATATCTTGAATAGTAATATCAATTGAAAGAGTTTGATCTATAGATAAATTGGGAGTCAAATAAGAGGTTGTTGCCCCATTCGTGGTAGCCATGAATAGTCGCCTCCATCAGTACTTGTTACGTTGAGTCGGTTGAACGAGTTCAGACTGGTATACAGTGATAAAAATTCATTAATCACCTCCGAGAATAAGTATAATTCGCCTTCACAGAGGAAGTGTTTACTATTTAGGTGCAAATGTGTATTCATTACTCTAACAGGAGAACCTTGATAGAGCATGTCTCCAGGCTTTGTATTTATATCATTAATGCCATCAATCAAGCGTTGGTGTTTTTTGCCTTTAGCATCATCTTGCTGTCCTGCAAAATCATAAGCTAATAGAATTCGTTTAAAGGCTTCTGGCTTAGTAAGTGAAAGGTAGTTGAGGGACATGTTTGAAATCAGTGACCATAACCCATCTTTTTCGATTGGCGGAGCATAACAAGGAGTGACAGAGCGAATATTTGTAAAAGCTATTGCTCCTGTCGTATGTGATGTACTTTCAGTAATAGAATCAATAGGTAAACGTTGCGCTAATGCTCCATTACATGCATTTACTGTTAATGATACCGTTATATTATTGGTAGAGTTGTATTGAGTACGAAATGATAAGTAAGTATCAAAATGTCCATTTACAATATTTTTTTCTTGCCTAATACTGTAATAATTTGAGTGATTATTAGCGTCATTATGTTCAAATGATTCAAAATGATAGAAGTTGATACGACCTTTTTGCCCAGGATTCCAACCATGAACTTCTTCAATTGATAAAATAGTACTATTGTTATCGTTTAATGAGGCTGGAATTACTTTATATTGATCTTTACGATGATTTAATAAAAGAGGTTGAGTATCTGTTTTAAAAGCATTCACAATAGGGGTGCAGAACAGCTCAGGCTGAACTCGACTTGCATAAAAAGGTTTGTGAGTAATATTAGCTAGGGTGAATTTTATATCAATAAATTTACAGCCTTCACTAAACTGAGCTGGCCAAATAGGAAGTTCAGTTAAGTCAATGTAGTAATATTTTTCAGGGTAGCAAAAAAATTCTTGTATATGACGATAGCCTTCGAAAGTGTTAAGAGGATAGTCAAAAATAGCTTGTTCAGTTTCAAAACCAACGGTTCGAATACTCTCAATAGGGAATGTTGAACGATTGATGAGGGATTTTTCAGCGTCTAATGCACAAAATTCGGCTTGAGTTGTCGTTGAACACAGCGCCATTATTAAAGAGAGGCAACTGGCTTTGTCACCATTAAAATGAATTTTAAGTTTCTTCATATCCAATGAATGAAGATTAACCCCTGAAGCTAATTCGATTTGAAGTTGATATATCCCTCCATTACCATTAGCTGTAAATGAAGATGAATGAATTGCAATTGGATATATATCAACATCATAGCAGGTTTTGAATTGGCATTGTACGCCTTCTATTGCTTGGCTTAGTACTTCTGTTCCACGTGTGATAGTTGTTTTTTGTGTTAATCCTTCAGAAGGTGTTAACTTTAAGGTGCTCATTGCTGGTATAGCTTGAACATAATTCGGCCATATTAACCTCATCAAAGAGTGGGTTAACTCAGGAAGTTGATTGTCTAATCGTTGGTGCAAACGGCCAACTAAAAAAGCAAACCCTTCAAATAAGCGCTCAATATCAGGGTCAAGCCCTTCTTGGGCAAGGAAAGGTGCTAGAGCTGGGTTCTCTTCTGAAAAGGACTTTCCAAGTTCACGTAAGGCAACTAATTCTGATTGATAATATTGATTAAAACTCATGCAGCACCTTGAATATGATTATTGTTTAGCTTTCTATTCTTAGCATGTGTTTCTGTAGTAAATGAAATTGAAACCAATTGGCCATTTAATAAAATATCGCCTTGAATATCAAAATAGAGATGAAGCGGGCTATGGATATCCCCTAGATAATGAACTTTTATATTGGTAATTCGTGTTTCATATTGTGTAATTACTCGTTCGACTTCTTTTTTAACATACATAATAGCGTCGTGGGGTGTCATATGGGACATATTGAGATCTGGTAACCCTAAGTCAGGACGGATCAATGCAGCGCCTTGTCGAATTGATAGCAATTGAGTCACATGAGTATGAATAGAGTCAGTAATTGTCTGGGTATTTGATGCCAGATTATGTGATGTCGTTCCGGCTAATAGCCGTTCAAATAGTCTTTGTGATGACATTTGTTATTCCTCGAATAATTATGTATTTAAATTTCTTATGAAGTATCATTAAGTAATAAAACTCCCCTGACTTACGTGTCTTTCATTCCATGTTGTAATTTCAGGGGAGGGTGAATTATTCTTGGTCTAATTTACCGACTAAAGATAAAGTGAAATCTGAACCCATATATTTAAAGTGTGGTCGAACTGATAAATTGACTTTATACCAGCCTGGATTTCCTTCTACGTCGGATACTTCAATATTTGCAGCTCTGAGAGGTCGACGGCTTCTTACCTCTGCTGGTGGATTTTCTTGATCTGCTATGAATTGTCGGATCCAACCATTTAATTCTTGCTCTAAATCTGTTCGCTCTTTCCAACTGCCGATCTGCTCTCGCTGTAATACTTTTATATAGTGAGCTAAGCGACTGATGATAAATAGATAAGGAAGTTGAGTACCTAATCGATAATTAAGTTCAGCACTTTTCCCTTCTTCTGAGTTACCAAAGAATTTCGTTTTTTGAACTGAGTTAGCAGAGAAAAAGGCCGCATTATCGGAACCTTTACGCATGGTTAATGCTATGAAGCCCTCTTCGGCTAATTCATACTCACGACGATCTGAAACTAGGACCTCGGTTGGAATTTTAGTTTCTATATCGCCCATACTTTCAAAGTGATGAAGAGGTAAATCTTCAACTGCTCCACCTGATTGAGGACCTATAATGTTTGGGCACCAACGGAAATTAGCAAAGCTATCAGTAATGCGTGAAGCCATAGTAAATGCAGTATTTCCCCATAAGTAATCTTCATGGGTAGTGGAGACATTTTCATGATAATTAAATGTTTTAACCGGATTTTCTTCAGGATCATAGGGCTGACGCAGTAAAAACCTTGGCAGTGTTAACCCGACAAAGCGCGAGTCTTCTTGTTCCCGAAAGCTTTGCCATTTTGTATATTGAGGGCTTTCAAAATGATCACTCAGATCTTTCAGATCAGGTAACCCTTCAAAAGAGTCTAATCCAAAGAATTTAGGTCCAGCTGCTGAAATAAATGGAGCGTGAGCCATTGCTGCTACTGAAGCCACATTTTGCAGGTTTTTAATATCGGGCGCAGAAGGGCTAAAATCATAATTACCAATAATAGCACCAACAGGTTGCCCACCAAATGTACCAAACTCATTAGTGTAGACGTGCTTATAGAGACCGGATTGGGTAATTTCTTCGGCATCTTCAAAGTCCTCTAATAAATCGGTTTTAGATACACTGATAACTTCAATCTTGATATTTTCACGAAAATCAGTGCGGTCAACGAGAAGTTTTAACCCACGCCATGAAGACTCTAACTGTTGAAAAGAAGAGTGATGTAGGATTTCATCTACTTGCTTACTTAAACGTTGATCAATTTCAGTTAGCATTTTATCAATTAAAGCTTTTTTTACAGGCTCTTCTTGATTATGAGGTTTTAATAACTCTTCAATAAAAGCACTGACTCCTCGTTTTGCTATACCATAGGTTTCATCCTCTGGTGTAAGGTTAGTTTGTGCAACGATTTGATCAAGAAGGCCTACGGTGGTTTCACTTTGTGCTTCTTGTAATGTACTGGTCTCTGACATTGGATTACTCCTTCTCTGTTGCTAAGCCAAGTTCGTTTAAAAGTTTCTCACGTGCATTTTCATCTACTAAAGCGTCTTCAATGGCTTTTCTAAATGCAGGTACATTACCGAGTGGGCCCTTAAGAGAGACAAGAGCCTCTCTTAAATCCATTAAGCCTTTAAGTTCAGGAACTTGTTCAACAATACTTGCAGGATTAAAATCATTAATATTCTTAAAGGTAAGATTCACTGGTATTTCATCATTGCCTTTTTCATGATCCTGTAGCTGATTTTTTACACTAAACTCAATATTAAGATTTTGTTTTTCGATAACATCATTAAAGTTATTTTTATCAACAGTGAAAGGCTTTCTGTCTTCGAGTTTTCGCTCATCATGTTGTTGAGTAAAATCACCAAGAACCATCACTTTTAGTGGCAACTCAAGTTCTTCTGTTGTGTCACCTGTTGCTGGTTTAAATGTCACATTTACACGCTCTTTTGGCGCTACAGATCCATCTTTTGACATGGGGTCTCCTAGTTTTTTAATTAAGAACTCGCATTGGATTTAAGCAACAGAGTCTTTCACGTAACGTGGTAGTTAATTGATTGTTTTTTTCTTTGGAAGGCAACTTTTGTTGGCATGATAACCATAGTTCGAGTAACCGTTCTTCAAGTGAAGGATCCCAATGAGTTAGCACCTTGTGAGAATATTGAGAATCAAGCCAACCTAAAAGAGCACTTGCTAGATCGTATTTCTGTGCTTGCGATAACAATTTAGCCTGTGAAAATTGCCAAAAAAAAGCCTCTCGATTTGAGCGAGATTGATGGTGACCAATCACCAAAGGTTGTAATATCTCAGTGAGAGTCTTCTGGTTTAGTAATGATTGTGCATTTTGTAATGCAAGATCCCATTCACTTTCAGTATTCTTTTCAATAATATTAATGTTCTCAGTGACTTTAGAGTAATCTTCTTGATAGCAATGCTCTTCTAGCCAAGACCTAGTTGTTGAAGTAGAGAATTCAGAATTATCATCAAATTTTAGGTGAGTAATTTCAGGTAGTTTTTTTATTAATAATGAAACTTGATCTACAATACATTGAGCTGCATCATGATGGTTTAGTTCAATTAAGCTTTCCCAAGCCATAAAATGCCCATCGAGCCAAAAAGGTGATTTTGAGAGGCTTTCTTCAAGATTTATTAATAGCCCCACATGATCAGAGTCCGCTTTAAGTTTATTAAAGTGTTGCTTCCTTGTTTGAGGAACAGGTTTTAACATTGTGACATCGTTACTATTACTTGCTGGAACTTGTGTGATAGTTAACCATGTTAATGTACGACTAAGTTGATATGCTTTCTCATTATTAATACGTTCAGTTAACCAATATTTTGAAAGTGAACGAGCGACATCTTGCAAGTGGCGTAAAGCTTTATTTGCCTCGCGGTCATTAGTAATTTCACTAGACGAAATTGATGTGCTTTCTTTTGTTGGTTCTATTTGTATTGGTTTATTATAATCGAGTAAATTTAAGGCTTCTTCTTTTGAACTATCCACTGATTTCAATCTTTTTTTATGACTTTTTACGTAGTTAATAATAGATGAAATATTATCGGTGTTTTCATTAAAAATTTCATTTATTGAGTCGTCTAAAAGTATTAACATTTCAATAAAATCATTTGCTGATATAAGGTCGTTAATATTGTCTATGAAAGGTTTTACAATGTCGTTAAGTTTTTGAATAATTTGATTTATAGTCGAATATAAGTTTTTCTTTCTTGATGGATATATTTCAATATTATACTTACTGATGAAACCATTAATTATTGATACTAAGTGCAGTGGGTCAATAGGAAGTTGTCCCTTCTGAATTGATAATAGTATCCAATAAAGGTAACGATAGTCTTTGCTTTTATTTGATAGTAAATTCAATGATTTACTGTGAACTTCTTTCCAGTCAGTTTTACTGGTTGCAAATATGTCCGTTGATTTTTGAATTTCACTTTCAATGGATTCAAACTCAGGTTCATAAGTTAAATCTATGCCTAAGCGATCCTCTTCTGATATATCAGAAAGAATTAAGTTATAAGAAAACATATTTACCCTAGCTAAATGATGCTGTCATTTATTATTGATTTTTTTATTATTAAAAACCTATTTATGGATTAAAGAATAAGTCGGAAGATGTGATTAAGGAAGCGGAATAATTCGTGAAGGAAATTAATTGAGAAATAGATCTAAGTTTTAGTGTAAATAAAATAAATAGAACTATTTCTATAGAGATAGGAGTAATAAATCTGTTTCTATTTTAAGACAGGTGTCTTGTTTTTTTAAAATCATTTAGCACTATTTCTAAGGCTTTTATTACAGTATCTTTATCTACATTATTTTTTTCGAGTAGATAAATTAAATCCACTGCCAGTTTAATTTCATCAGGAGCATTATCTAACGGGCTAGGTGTAGTTATTTGTTCAACTTCAAGGGTTGCTTCGGCTTCAATGTGTTTAGAGTGCTTAATCATGTTGTTCTCTATAAGTAATTTGTTGTTCTAATCGTTTCATTGCATCTTTACAGCGCTGTAATCGTTTCTCTGTTGCAAGGAGTGTTTTTTGCAACTCTTGTTGCTGAGAAAAAGAGTGGCAATGATTAACAGAGTGCTCTTGTTCTCGAACCATTTGACTGAGTCGGCGCTCCCATTCTTGATGTTGAGCTAGATCTTGGTACATATCACTAATTGGTTTTTTATAACTGCCTTTTGGACGAGGTTCATTAGAGCGAATACGTTGAGTGGCAACTTCACGTTGAACAGCTTCTATTTGGGCGATTAGCATTTGAGTTAAATACTCTGCACGTTGGCTGGTGAGGATCCCCGCTTTCTCTTCTCGCTGAATAGAAGCCAGTGTTGATTTAGTTTCGGTGATACAAGGCACAAGATAGCGACTACGACAGCCAAATAGACGTTCATCAAAAAGAGGCAAGCGTTGTTCGCCTCGACGACGATCGATCTCTGCTGCTGTTTTACTTAACTGTTCAAGCATTATTTCAATAGAACTGAGGTTTATCATAGGAGCCTCGAAATGAATTCAGTAGGTTTAGAACCAAGCATCTAATGCTAATTTGACTGCTAAAATACAAACAACAGTGACAAATACAGGGCGAATAAACTTAGAGCCAAAACGAATTGCAGAGTGAGCACCAATGAAAGCTCCCGCCATCAAGCAGATCCCCATTGTTAACCCTAATGCCCAGTTAATATGACCAAGAATGGCAAAGGTAACTAAAGAGGTAAAGTTACTGGTGAAATTCATTGCTTTGGCTAATCCAGAAGCTAATAAAATATTTAGTCGATACATAGCCATGCTACTTACCGTCCAAAAAGCCCCAGTTCCGGGTCCAGCTACACCATCATAAAACCCTAATATTAAGCCTTGTATTGTCTGCTGTCTTTTTAGTTTAGGAGTTACTTCGGGTAACTGATTGTTTTCAGATGCAATCTGAGTAGGCCAGATAGTATAAATAGCAGCACAAAGAATAACTAAAGGTAATCCTTTCTCTAGCCATTCAGTTGAAATGTAGTTCACTAATAATGTACCAAAGATTGCACCACAGAGAGTAGCAATAAAGGAGGCTTTCCAAAAGGTAGGATCAAACAGTTTCTTTTTAAAATAGGTTAAAGCAGCGGTTGATGATGCAAAAGTAGCAGCAAGCTTATTAGTGCCTAAAGCTATATGCGGTGGTAAACCAATTGATAGTAATGCGGGTACGGTTAGCATTCCACCTCCACCAGCAACAGCATCAATAAATCCAGCAATAAAGGCAACTAATCCCAAAACAATCAGGGTACTAGGCTCAAGAAATTCCATATAAGCTCTTATTTATTATTAGTATAGTTTAGGGCAACAGACCCTAGTATCGTAATGTATGACCGTTAATAGCCACACTTACTCTATCACTCTCTTAAAGGGAGGTAATGCATCTAAAAGCGCTTTACCATAACGTTTAGTTATAACGCGGCGATCAAGAAGCACAACTCTACCAGAATCTTCTTCTTTACGCAGTAATCGACCTACGGATTGAATTAACTTTTTACTCGCTTCAGGAATGCTTATCTGCATAAACGGATTACCGCCTCTACTTTCAATATATTCTGAGTGTGCTTCCTCTACAGGAGAGGTTGGAACACCAAATGGAATTTTGGTTATAATTAAATTAGTTAAGAGGTTACCCGGTAAATCTAACCCTTCAGAAAAGCTCCCTGTCCCAAATAAGATGCTGATTTTATTAGTTTCACAAAGTTTTTTATGTTTTTTTAGGATTTCTTGTCGAGACTCTTTTCCTTGGATGAGTAAACTCCACCCATGTTTTTTAGTAATCCCCTCTATGCCTTCAGCTACTTTATTCATTTGCCAATATGAGGAGAACAATACCAAGCTTGAGGCTTGATCTGCTAAATAGAAAGGAAGCTCTTCTATTAATAAGTCAGTAAAACCTGGAGCTGATGGTTCCATTGGTAACTTTGGAATAACCAACTGTGCATTTTCTTGATAATTAAATGGAGAAGCTAAAGATAGAAAACGAACGCCATCTTCAGGTTTCTCTGAAATCCCTGCTTGTCTACAAAAGAATGAGTAACTATTAAGTGCACGCATGGTGGCTGACACAATGACAGCACCTGCCGCTCGGCTCCATAAGTTTTGATCCAGTTGCCAACCAACTTCTAGTGGAGAGACATTAATTACAACGTCACCTTCTCTATCTTTGCTTTTTTCTAACCAACGAGCGAGTGGGGCACCTTTATCACTGTTTGGTTTTGCCATTAAGAACCAAACTTGTGCGAGATTTTCTAGTCGTTGTAGATAGAAGCCCATTTCAGCCAATGCAGGCTCTGCCATTCTTGGTGCTAATTCCCCATCTTTCATGCGTTCAGAGATTAAATCACTAATTTTTGCTAAGGCTTGGTTTGTTTTCGTTGAGATATCTTTTAAATCTTTTGATTGTTCGGCTAACCATGTTGGAATTTCCCCATGTTCAAAGCGATAGATGCCATCACTGTTAAAGAGGGTGGGATCGAATTGCTTGCTTAGTTGATTTAACGAAGGAATGAGCTCTTGTAAGTTATCATGTAACGTATTTTGAAAACGATTAACGCGTTTTTGATCTGCTAGATTACAAAATTTACTAACAGACTTATTTAGCGACTCCAACCAAGATGACGTTCCCTTTAAGCTTGCCGCTGCTGATGAATGTTCACGAGCGACATTCGGAAGATGATGAGCTTCATCAAAAATATAGATAGTTTGCTCTGGTTCAGAAAGAACGACACCACCACCAAGATCGATATCTGCCATAACAAGACTGTGATTTGCTATAACAACGTCGGCTTTATCAAGATGCTCACGGGCTTTTTGAAAAGCACAATCACGGTGCATAGGTAACCCGTTATGGCAACTGTATTTATCAGAAACAATACTCTGCCATATAGAAGAGGGAATAGTGGTAGGCCAACTGTCTATATCTCCATCCCATTTACCTTCGAATAATGCTTTATACATTCTTCTCAAAAGATCTAAATCTTTCTTTTTAGGTTTTTCAGTGAATAGGGCTGCTTGTTTATCTTCTTCATGGTTAGTTTCAACTAATAAAGCGAGTTTATGGTTACAGCAATAACGTTGTCGGCCTTTCGCAATAATAAAAGAAAAAGGTAATGGTGAGATACGACGATAAAATGGTAGGTCTTTATGCGCTAGCTGTTCTTGCAGTGCAACCGTTGCAGTCGAAATCACGACTTTTTTATTATTTAACTTAGCGAATGGGATGACACTAAGTAGATAAGCGAGTGATTTACCAATCCCAGTACCTGCCTCTGCAACAATCATGCGATGCGTATCACTATATTCTCCTGCTAGAGATTTAGTGATTTCTGCTACTAAATAGTTTTGTGCTCGGCGAGGAATAAAGCCGGGTAATTGATCTTGTAGTGTTTTATAGCTCTCTCGTATGCAATCAGTAACCGCTTTGTTCAGCATGATTTAACTCTAGTAATATAAGAAAATCCATTATAGCACGCTACCTTGAGTGTGATCTTCTGCAAAGAATGGATTCTTATGTAATTAAATCGGGATGTAGGTCACGAAAATAGAATGAACTAAGATGAAATATCTAAATGTTAATTTTTAGATGGAGTTAAAGTTCTGTATTGTTGTGATTTTAAGTCATTTATTCTTATTTATTGCTTTATAGATGGAATTAATAGATTGATATTCTTTTTTACTGCGAAATAATTCTTTACATATTGTTTCATTTCCATGTTCGAACCGTGTCTCATTTATGGTTATTTATGGTTAAGTCTTTGGTTTTGTTGGTTTTATGTTTTTTTATGAATCTTTTTGTTAGCCGTTGACATGTGAGTCAAGATTTTGCAAAGTAGCACTCGAAATTTAGAAACATTGATTAATCACACAGTTAGATGTGCTGGTCGATGTCAAAGAAATTATATAAATACATGGAACCGGAAAACGGATTTCCAAATCTTTTAAGAAAAGGCAGTGGATTATTATGAAAAAGACTCTAGTAGCGTTATCAGTATTAGCAGCATCAGCTGGTTCAGCACAAGCATTTGAACTATACAACCAAGATGGTGTTACAGTTGACATGGGCGGCGACATTGAAGTTGTTTACCTACAGGGTACTGCTGACGGTGACGATTTACACCAAGATATCCAAGACGCAGATGTTAAGTTTGATGTTCGTTACGCTGTAAATGATGATCTACAATTTGGTGGTTTCTTTGAGCTTCAAGATACTGGTTCAAACATGGGTGATGCATATGTAGCACTTTACTCTGATTCTATGGGTTCAATTAAAGTTGGTCGTACTTGTACAGCACTTGATGATGCGGGTATCGGTTCAGATTACCAATTTGGTATCACGACATTCTTCAGTGGTTCAGATATGTTCTGTAGTGATGAAGTTATTCGTTGGGACCTTGATAAAGAAAGCTTCTACGCAACAGTTGCTCTTGCTCAAGATAAAACAGGTACAGATGCTGATTATGCAGAAGGTTCTTCTGATGTTGGTACAGATGCAACTTACTTTGATGCTCGTGTTGGTTACCGTGTAGCTGATTTTGATTTTACAGTTCTAGGTGGTTCTGGTGAAACTGATGCTAAAAACACTGAAACACTTTTAGGCGCAGAAGCTCGCTTCAATGGTGTTGAAAACCTAGGTTTAGCTGCTGCAGTTTACACTCTAGATAACGAAGCAGTTAAAACAACTACTTTTGGTCTTTCTGCTACTTACCAACTTGAGAAAGTTGCTCTAGCAACAGGTATCAGCTTATCTTCTGATGATGTTGATGCAAATGATGACATCAACGCTTGGTACCTAAATGCAGGTTACCCAATTGCTCCAAACACAACAGCTTATGCTGAAGTTGGTGGCAATAGTGAAGATAACAGCCAAACTGGCGTTGCTGTAGGTGTTAAAGCATCATTCTAATCTTAGTTAATTAAGATATAATTGAACCACCCTTATATAGGGTGGTTTTTTTTAGCTATTATATTTAAGGAACAGATAATGAAAGGAAAGGTTGTTTTATTAGGGCTGCTATTTGCATCATCACTACAAGCGGCAACAATAACACCCAAAAAAGGGATAGAGATTCTTTTTGTCGATGGGGTTAAAGTAGAAGAAAAGCGAGAAAAAATTACTTTAGATGCTAAAACTACACAATTAATGTTGAGATATAGTAAGCAAGTAGGTAATGGTAATACTAAGAAAATTTTTGATTCTGCTCCATTTATTATCACAATTAATGTTCCAGATAGCGATCTCACTGTTAATGCGCCAAAAGTTTATAGTTATGAAAAAGCAAAGAGAGAGTTTAAAACTGCACCTGAGTGGTTAATTACTGATAACAAAGATAATGAAATTAATTATAGACAAGAAAAATTAAAGCCAAACGACGGTTTTATGCCTTATTACGATCTTGAAGTGATGCTTGAAAAGTACAACCAAGATAAGGGTATTATTTTTGGTTCTTCTTCTGCGTTAGTAACAGCATCTAAGTCGACAGAAAAAGGCAATAATTCAGAAAATGCTAAGCTTTCAAACCTAAGTCAGCTTCAATCTCTTTACCTAAAAACAAATAAAGAAGAGCGTAAAGCCTTTCAAAAGTGGATCATAGATCACAATTAATTTTATTACAGATCTGATTATTAGCTTAATATATTAATAGCTAAGTGATTTTTTAAAGAATTGCTTAGCTTTTTTTTGTGTGTATTAAAGTAAAATACAGCAGATATCAAATAACGCCCCAACAAGAATACTTTTACCTTTTTTTATACTGAGAGTGCTTTCCGAAAAAGGGTTTTTCGATCTTTTTCTGTTGCTTGCACTGTTTTGTTTTATATTTATTTATATTTATCCGCGTGATCTGTGTCTCAAATTTACGCCGTACCTTATAACTTGTTGTATTAGAACTCTTTATTATTTTTTACTTTCCTTGACTTTCTCCGTTGACATCAAGATAAATCTTGAGCAAAGTATGCTCCAGATTTAAAGACATCACGAGTTGCACAATAAGATGTGGCCGTAATGGAATATAAAATAGGGAACCGGAAATCGGATTTCCAAATCTTTCTAAGAAAAGGCAGTGGATTTATTATGAAAAAGACTCTTATAGCACTTGCAATCGCAAGTATTTCAACTTCAGCATTTGCTGTTCAAACTAGCAGCCAAAACAGCAAAAATGAAGATATGTTTGCATTTGACTCTATGCATAAAGATCAATTTTCAGTATCTGGTTCTGTTGGCGCTGGTGGTTACTACGACACTGGTACTAAAGCATTTTATGATGATTGGGCTACTGGCCTAACTCTAGCAGTTAACTACCGTAACAATCGTATCGTTGGTTACTTTGAAACAGACCTTATGTTGAACTACACAACAGACAGTGCAACTAAGCATGCATCTTCTACAGAGAAGAACTCTGGACCAGCAACAGACGTAGATAAAGCTTGGTTAGGTTTTGATACTGGTTACGGTATTGCATCTTTTGGTTGGGAAAATGATACAGCCTTAGATAAAGTTGACGGCGCTGGCGACAACACATACGAGTTCGGTGCTTCTGCAGGTGATGCGTCAGATGCATTTAACGTACTTAAGTTCCAAGGTGCTACAAGCGGTTTTGCATACGGTGTGTCTTACTTTGAAACTGATGATGACCACAGTGCTGGTGATAAAGGCTTCAATGGTTATGTAGGTGTTGAGCAAGAAATCTACAACCTTTATGTAGGTTACGAAACTCGTGATGCTGCTGATTACAGTGTAATTTCTGTATCTGGTAACGTGAAATTTGGTGACGTTAAATTAGGTGCTAACGTATGGTCTGATAACGGCGACAAAGGTGACCTAACAGGTACAAATGCTACTGATAAGACAGATGTAGGTTACTACCTATCTGTGGGTTATGCATTAAACGAAGAGCTAACTTTAGCCGCGGGTTATGCAGCTAATACAGTAGAAGAAAATAATGCAAGCGACCTTGATCGTTCTTACATGAACGTTGCAGCTATGTACACAATGGCTAAAAACATGGACATGGGTATCGACGTACGTCAAGATCTAGACATGGGCGAAGGCAACGAGGAAGAAACTTACGTATTCGCAGCAGCGTACTACTACTTCTAATCTCTTGATTTAAAGTAAGCTGAATTATTAAGCCAGTCATAACGACTGGCTTTTTTTCGTCTGAATAAAAATAAAATATTAGAGTATTTATTAAACTTTTCACTGCATTAAAACTTTCTTTAAAAAAAATGATCTTTTTTGTTGAAATAAAACCACAGTTTGATAATGTGTTTACAAGGTTAAAAACAAAATCAATTTGTTACTAAAGGTTTATAATTATGCGTATTCAAGGTCTGAACATTCATCACCACCATCATCCTGAGTAGTCTTTCGGGAGGATATGCATATCCGGGAAGGCAATTAGAATTTCCTTCCGGTGAATACAATTTCAAACCCTCGGAAGGTAAAACTTCTGAGGGTTTTTTCGTTTTATGACCAAATAATTGAGCAATTGATAGTTAACAACAAATTTAGAATTACATTTTTACAAGGAAGAAATTATGTCAGCACAACGTCTACGCATCGCGATTCAAAAGAAAGGCCGTTTATCTAAAGAGTGCCAAGAGCTATTCAAACGCTGTGGCATGAAATTTAATATCTCAGGCGAGCGCTTAGTGGTTCATTCTGAAAATATGCCAATTGATTTATTGTTAGTTCGTGATGATGATATACCAAGCCTAATCATGGATGGTGTGGTTGATTTAGGTGTGATTGGTGAAAACGAATTAGAAGAAGTGCGTTTAGAGCGTAAAGCGTTGGGTGAGCCTTCAGCATTTACTACGCTACGTCGCTTAGATTTTGGTGGTTGTCGTTTATCTATCGCTATCGATAAAGATGAAACCTACAACGGCCCACAAGATCTTGCAGGTAAACGTATCGCAACGACTTACCCACAACTACTTAAAAGCTTTATGGATGAGCAAAATATCCCATTCTCTACTTGTATTCTAAACGGCTCTGTTGAAGTTGCCCCACGTGCAGGCCTTTCTGATGCAATTGCCGATTTAGTATCAACAGGCGCAACGCTTGAAGCAAATGGCTTAAAAGAAGCTGAAGTGATTTTCCGCTCTAAAGCAACGCTAATTCAACGTGAAGGCGAGTTCGATGCAGATAAAGCAGCACTAATTGAAAAGCTACTGACACGCATGCAAGGTTGTATTCAAGCCAAAGAATCTAAATACATCATGCTACACGCGCCAACAGATAAGCTAGAAGCGATTAAATCATTACTGCCAGGTGCTGAAGACCCAACGGTACTTCCTCTATCAAGTGATGGTGCAAAAGTAGCGGTTCACCTAGTAAGTACTGAAAATCTATTCTGGGAAACAATGGAGCAACTAAAAGCACTGGGTGCGAGCTCTATTCTTGTATTGCCAATTGAGAAGATGATGGAGTAACCATTATGAAAACCCTAGTTTGGCAATCACTTAGTGACTCACAGCAAGATACTGTCTTACAACGTCCTGCTATTACCGAAGGTGCAAATATTACCGCAGCGGTAACTAGCGTGATTA
This sequence comes from Aliivibrio wodanis, assembly GCA_000953695.1. Lineage (GTDB taxonomy): Bacteria > Pseudomonadota > Gammaproteobacteria > Enterobacterales > Vibrionaceae > Aliivibrio > Aliivibrio wodanis. The sequence goes on from LN554846.1 coordinate 1,175,051, forward strand.
ATACCGTAAAACAAGACGGTGATGCTGGTGTGTTAGCGTTGACTGAAAAGTTTGATGGTGTGAAACCTGAATCAATTCGAGTTTCTAAATCAGAGATTGATGCGGCAAGTGAACGTTTATCTGAAGAGATGAAAGCGGCGCTACAACAAGCGTATAGTAATATCTCTAAATTTCACAAAGCTCAAAAACCGCAACCAATTAAAGTAGAAACACAGCCAGGTGTGGTGTGTGAACAAATCACGATGCCGATCAACAAAGTCGGTTTGTATATTCCAGGTGGCAGTGCACCATTGCCTTCAACGGTATTAATGTTAGGTATTCCTGCTCAAATCGCGGGTTGTCATAAAGTGGTTCTATGTTCACCACCACCAATTGCAGATGAAATTTTATACGTTGCAAAACTATGTAAAATTGATGAAGTGTATAACATTGGTGGCGCTCAAGCGGTTGCGGCTATGGCTTACGGCACAAAATCCGTGTCTAAAGTTGATAAGATCTTTGGCCCTGGTAATGCGTACGTAACGGAAGCAAAACGCCAAGTATCCAATGACTTCCGTGGTGCGGCGATCGACATGCCTGCTGGCCCATCTGAAGTGTTAGTTATTGCAGATGAAACGGCAGATCCAGACTTCATTGCTGCGGATCTTTTAAGCCAAGCTGAACACGGTCCTGATTCACAAGTGGTTCTTGTTACTCCATCTCCGATCATCGCTGATCAAGTGGCCGATGCAGTAGAGAAACAGCTAAAAGAACTGACTCGTGCTGACATTGCACGCCAAGCGCTAGGTTCAAGTTTATTGATTATTGCAGAGTCTCTAACTCAGTGTGTTTCAATATCAAACTTTTATGGCCCTGAGCACTTAATTGTTCAAACTAAAAATCCACGTGAATTGCTGCCGCTTCTTGATAATGCAGGTTCAATCTTTTTAGGGGATTACTCACCAGAATCAGCAGGGGATTACGCTTCAGGCACCAATCATGTACTACCAACCTATGGTTATACAAAAACTTACTCAAGCTTAGGTTTGGCTGATTTTTCTAAACGCATGACAGTACAAGAACTCACTGCGGATGGTTTAAAAGGATTAGCGCCTACAGTGGTAACAATGGCGGATGCAGAAGGACTTGATGCACACAAACGAGCGGTTACAATCAGAATTGAAAAATTAGCTAAGTTAGAAGCTAATCAGCTAGATACGAATCAATAGGAATTCATGATGGAAAAGTTAGCCAGAAAACAAGTGCAAGCATTAACGCCTTATCTCTCAGCCCGTCGCATTGGCGGCACAGGGGATGTGTGGTTAAACGCCAATGAATCTCCATTTGATAATGAATACAAATTCAATTTTGCACGCCTTAACCGTTACAGTGAATGTCAGCCACCAGAGTTGCTCAATGCTTATGCCTCTTATGCAAAAGTAAAACCAGAGCAAGTGCTAACGTCACGCGGTGCTGATGAAGGTATTGAGTTATTAGTTCGTGCGTTCTGTGAGCCAAATGAAGACGCAATTCTATATTGTCCACCAACTTATGGCATGTACTCAATCAGCGCTGAAACCATTGGGGTAGAGACTAAAACGGTTCCACTTACTTCTGATTGGCAGCTAGATCTTCCAGCAATAGAAGCAAGCTTAGAAAACGTCAAAGTTGTGTTTGTGTGTAGTCCAAATAACCCAACAGGCAACATTGTTAATCGTAAAGACATTCTTTCACTACTTGAGATGACAAAAGATCGTGCCATTGTCGTAATGGATGAAGCTTACATCGATTTTTGTATGGAGAAGTCTACGGTCGATTTACTGGCTGATTATCCACACCTAGCTATTTTGCGTACGTTGTCAAAAGCCTTTGCATTGGCTGGCTTACGTTGTGGTTTTACATTAGCAAATGAAGAACTGATTAATGTATTACTTAAAGTGATTGCACCATATCCAGTGCCAGTTCCTGTGGCTGAAATTGCGACTCAAGCCTTATCAGAAGCAGGGTTAGCTCGCATGAAATACCAAATGCTTGATTTAAGTGCTAACCGTGCTTATTTACACGCAGGGTTAATGGTATTGAATGGTGTCACTGTTCATGAGGGTTGGGGTAACTATTTATTAGTGCAGTTCTCTGATGGCGATGCAGTGTTTAAAGCAGCATGGGATCACGGCATTATTTTACGTAACTCACCAATTAAAGATTGTGTGCGTATCAGTGTGGGTAACCGAGAAGAGTGTGAGAAAACACTTGGATTTATTCGTAATCAATTAATGTAATTTTATCCCCAAGCTTAGGAATAAGGCTTGGGGCTTATCAAGAATAAAATTAGAAAAATTAAAAGGACGTTCCTGTGAGTAAACAACAAAAGATTTTATTTATCGACCGCGATGGCACCTTAATTGTTGAGCCACCTGTCGATTTTCAAGTAGACCGTTTAGATAAGCTAAAGTTTGAACCTTTGGTTATCCCATCTCTACTTTCTCTTCAAGACGCGGGTTATCGTTTAGTGATGGTAACCAACCAAGATGGTTTAGGGACAGATAGCTACCCACAAGATGAGTTCGATGCGCCACACAATATGATGATGGAGTTTTTTGAATCTCAAGGCGTTAAGTTTGATGATGTTCTTATCTGTCCTCACTTTGAAGAAGATAACTGCTCATGCCGCAAACCTAAATTGGGCATGGTAAAAGAGTATCTTCAAGGTGGAAAAGTCGATTTTCAACACTCAGTAGTCATTGGTGATCGCCAAACGGATCTTCAACTAGCTGAGAACATGGCAATTCGCGGTATTCAATATCACCCTGAGACAATGAATTGGCCTGCGATCTTAAAAGATCTGACCGTAAATGCACGTACTGCAGAAGTGATCCGCACAACTAAAGAAACGGACATTAAAGTGTTTGTGAATTTGGATGAGCAGGGTGGAAATGAGATCACTACGGGTCTTGGTTTCTTTGATCACATGCTTGATCAAATTGCTACGCACGGTGGCTTCCAAATGAAGATCAATGTAGAGGGTGACTTACACATTGATGATCACCACACCATTGAAGATACGGCTCTAGCACTAGGTGAAGCGTTAAAAGAAGCATTGGGTGATAAGCGTGGTATTGGTCGTTTTGGTTTTAGCCTACCAATGGATGAGTGTTTAGCGCAGTGTGCGTTGGATTTATCTGGCCGTCCATATCTGAAATTTGATGCGGAATTTAGTCGTGATCAAGTGGGGGATTTATCAACAGAAATGGTGGTCCACTTCTTCCGTTCATTAACGGATACCCTTGCTTGTACATTACACCTTTCTTCTGCCGGTCATAATGATCACCACATTATTGAAAGCCTATTTAAAGCGTTTGGTCGTACATTACGCCAAGCGATTAAAGTGGAAGGTAATGAACTGCCAAGCTCAAAAGGCGTATTGTAGGAGTGACTATGACAAAGCAAAATGTCGTTATTATTGATACAGGCTGTTCTAACGTATCGTCAGTGAGATTTGCTATTGAGCGTTTAGGTTATGACGTTACGATAAGCAGAGATCCACAAGTGGTATTAGCGGCAGGTAAGCTGTTTTTACCGGGCGTTGGCACAGCAAGCGAAGCGATGAAGAACTTGGCTGAACGTGATCTTATTGAGTTGGTTAAGCAAGTTGAAAAACCGCTATTGGGTATCTGTTTAGGTATGCAACTGCTTGGTAAACTCTCTGAAGAGAAAGGTCAAAAGGCAGATCAAATTGTGGATTGCTTAGGCTTATGTGATGGTGAAGTTCGTAAGCTTCAAACAGGTGACTTACCACTGCCTCACATGGGGTGGAACACAATTAAACCCGTTGAAGGTAACCCACTGTTTAAAGACATTCCAGAGAACAGTTACTTTTACTTTGTACACAGCTTTGGCATGCAAGTGGGTGATTACACCATTGCTTCTTGTGACTATGGACAACCGTTTACCGCCGCATTACAAGTCGGTAATTATTACGGTGTTCAGTTTCACCCAGAGCGTTCAAGTCAAGTAGGTTCAAAGCTTATTCAGAACTTTTTGGAGCTATAGAGCAGGGACGAGGTGCGAGGTCGCTTCGCTTCGAGGTTTTAGGGCTCTTACTCGTCCCTCGGATCTCGTAATGAGCGTAGCGAGTGTCCTCGATTCTGCTAATAAGGATATTTATGATCATTCCAGCATTAGATTTAATTGAAGGCCAAGTGGTTCGTCTGTTTCAAGGCGACTACGGGCAAGTAACAGAATATAAAGTTGATCCGGCTGAGCAGTTTAATCTGTATCACCAAGCAGGTGCAAATTGGCTACACCTTGTTGATTTAACGGGTGCAAAAGACACAACAGCACGCCAGTTAGATTTGATTGCACGTTTGTTAGCAAGTACCCCTGCCAATATTCAAATTGGTGGTGGCGTACGTAACGAAGCAGACGTTCAAGATTTATTAAACGCCGGTGCACAACGTGTGGTGGTTGGTTCTACCGCAGTAAAGCAGCCTGAATTAGTCAAAGGTTGGATGGAAAAATACGGTGCAGAAAAAATCGTATTAGCGCTAGATATTAACATTGATGAAAACGGCACTCGTAACGTTGCTATTTCAGGTTGGCAAGAAGATTCAGGCGTAACGATTGAAGCATTGCTTGAAGATTACCTAACGGTTGGCCTTAAGCACGTGTTATGTACTGATATTTCACGCGATGGCACGTTGCAAGGCTCGAATGTAGAACTCTACGTAGACCTATGCAAACAGTACCCACAAGTGCAATTTCAATCATCAGGTGGCATAGGGTCACTGGATGATATTGCTGCGCTTAAAGGCTCAGGTGTTGCAGGAGTGATTGTTGGTCGAGCATTGCTTGATGGCAAGTTCACCGCAGAGGAGGCATTCCAATGTTGGCAAAGCGAATAGCCGTTAACTATAGGCTCAGTTATTGATTTGTCCTTAAGGTTGTCCTTTGCGTGTCCCTAACTGTTGTTGGGTGTCCTTAGCTGGGCTATGATGAGGTATATAAGACAATGAGCCTTCGATTATGAAAAACAATTCAATCTCTATTACACAAGAGTTAGAGCAAATTAAAAGTGTTATAGAACGGGTAAATAAACCGTTGTCAAAGAGTGAAATTCATCAACTGTTGTCTTTTGATATCAATGAAAAAACGCTTCAGAGACGACTTAAAAAACTCGCTGATGAGTCTCATATTGCGACATCGGGTCAACGAAGTGCTCTTAAATACTTGTCTTTAAACAAGAATATGGTCAATTCATCAGAACTTCAAGACAGAAAATCAGTTGATAGCCATAGTTTCTTGTTAACTCAAGAGTCCCTAGAGAAACTTAAGAGACTCGATACACCTTCTTATGCTCGCGTTAAAGTGTCCTATGATCAGTCTATAGTCGAAAGTTATGTCCCTAATCAGACGAGGTACGTATCTGAAGATATTGCTCTGAAACTCAGAACTCTAGGTAAACGTTTTAATAAAAAGCTTGCTGCAGGTACTTATGCTAAGGACATTGCACAGAGACTTCTCATCGACTTATCATTTAATTCAAGTCGATTAGAGGGAAATACATATTCAATTCTTGATACAGAAAGGCTACTTCAAGCTGGTGAAGCTGTTAATGGTAAGTTCGATGAAGAAACCATTATGATCTTAAACCACAAAGAGGCGATTCTGTTTTTGATTGAAAATGCTGAAGAGATTTCCGTAACTCCTTTTGTGATCAGAAATTTACATCAGTTATTGTCTCAAGATTTGTTATCTGATAGTTCTTCATGCGGTAAAATTAGGCAAATTGAAGTCAAAATTACTAAGACTTCCTACCTACCGTTAAATTCTCCGCAGCAATTAGAAGAATTATTTACACTGCTTTTGAGAAAGGCAGTAAAAATTAATGACCCGTTTGAGCAATCCTTCTTTCTATTTATGCATCTATCGTATATTCAAGCTTTTGAGGATGTTAACAAGCGTACGGCACGCTTAAGTTGTAATTTACCGTTTATCCAAGAAAACCTATGTCCATTAAGCTTTGTGGATGTCCCTAGAGATGACTATGTTAAAACGCTGATTTATTTTTATGAAACAGGGGATTACATTCCTGCACTAGAGGTATTTTTGTGGGCATATGAGCGTTCTAGCGAACAGTATAAGATTGTTGAACAGTCGATTGGTGTTATTGATTCGTACAGGATTAAATATCGCAGTGAACGTAAACAAGTGATCGGTGAAATTATCAGAGGAATGATTGTTGGTGTGGAGGTTCAGGCTCATTTGGAGCTATTCTGTACTGAGAATAAGATTCAAAATGCTGATAAGTTCATTTCTATCACTACGGTTGAACTTGATAAACTTCATAGTGGCGCGATTATTTCACTTGGTGTCACTGAGAATATCTTCCTTATTTGGAAAGAAAAGTTCGACACTAGCAAGGTAGCGTAAAAAATATAATCAAGACAGTGTGTAAGCTGGAAGGTTTGCTATCAGAATTTTTACTTTTTGTCTTTTTATGTATAACAAAAATGTGTACATTGTCTTTATGAATTAACGATTTAGTCTTGAATAAAAATTCACGGATATTCAGTTTTAAATATGATAAAACAAACATACTGTTGTAATTCATATTTCTCAAGTTGATATTTACTGATTTCTTACAGGCTTTGAACGTATAAAATGGAGTTAACGAGTGTTATTTCAAAAGCTTATTGGTGAGGTACTAGATGCTAGCTAAAAGAATAGTTCCTTGTCTTGATGTTAAAGATGGGCAAGTAGTAAAAGGCGTTCAATTTCGTAACCATGAAATTATTGGTGATATTGTCCCTCTAGCACAGCGTTACGCAGAAGAGGGCGCGGATGAGTTGGTATTTTATGATATTACCGCATCAAGTGATGGCCGCGTAGTCGATAAAAGTTGGGTCGCACGCGTAGCTGAAGTGATTGATATTCCATTCTGTGTGGCTGGTGGTATTAAAACCGCCGAAGATGCGGCGAAGATTTTAGAGTTTGGTGCTGACAAAGTATCAATTAACTCACCTGCACTGGCGAACCCAGAACTTATCACAGAACTTGCCGATAAATTTGGTGTTCAATGTATCGTGGTAGGTATTGATTCTTACTTTGATAAAGAAACGGGTAAATACCAAGTTTACCAGTTTACCGGTGATGAAGAGCGTACCAAAGCAACCAAATGGGAAACCAAAGATTGGGTGCAAGAAGTTCAAAAACGTGGAGCAGGCGAAATCGTATTAAACATGATGAACCAAGATGGGGTTCGTAATGGTTACGATTTAGAACAATTGAAAATGGTACGAGAAGTGTGCCATGTTCCATTAATTGCGTCAGGTGGTGCAGGTGAAATGGTTCACTTTGCGGATGCTTATAAAAAAACCAATGTTGATGGTGCGTTAGCAGCGTCAGTATTTCACAAACAAATCATCAATATTGGTGAATTGAAAGAATATTTAGCCGAACAGGATGTAGAGGTGCGCCGATGAGCCAACAAGAATTAGCAACACGAATTGATTGGGAAAAAGTGGATGGTTTAGTGCCTGCTATTATTCAAGATTTTGGTTCAAGCCAAGTATTGATGATGGGTTACATGAACCAAGAAGCCTTGGCGAAAACGCTAGAGACAGAAAAAGTCACATTTTTCTCTCGCACTAAAAACCGTTTATGGACCAAAGGTGAAGAGTCGGGGAACAGTTTAAATCTGGTGAATGTATCACTAGATTGCGATAACGATACTCTGCTTATTAAAGTAAATCCTGTTGGACCAACGTGCCATACAGGAACCACTACGTGTTGGGACGGTGATAAAACCGAAGAAACACAATTGGTGTGGCTTCATCAGTTGGAACAACTACTTGCCGAGCGTAAGAATGCTGATCCTGACTCATCTTACACAGCAAGTCTCTATGCCCGTGGCACCAAACGTATTTCGCAGAAAGTTGGTGAAGAAGGCGTTGAAGTCGCGCTTGCAGCGACGTCGGGTGACAAGGCGGAGTTAGTGTGTGAATCAGCAGATTTACTGTATCACTTGTTTGTTCTGCTTCAAGATCAAGGCCTATCGTTCGATGATGTTATTAATAAACTGAAAGAACGTCATAAGTAAGTCTCTTTAATTACAAATAATAACTCAACGTCGGTCATCTGATCGGCGTTTTTATTGGAATTGAGATACCATCCTCGCTATACTCTGCGCTCAATTTTAGGAGCGCCAATGTTCGATATCCTTTATCAAAATTCAGATTTTCTTGTTATAAATAAGCACCCAAACATCAGTGTTCATAAAGACGATGGTGAAACCTCATTATTGATTGAGTTAGCTAAAGTGACTGGTGATAAGCAGCTTTATTTAATTCATCGTTTAGACAAGATGACGTCAGGGCTATTGCTGATTGGTCGTAGTCAGTCTGCTGCAAGTGAATTATCACAACTGTTCGCAAAGCGTTTGGTTGAAAAATATTACCTCGCTATTGGTGATAAAAAGCCTAAGAAAAAACAAGGTCTGGTTATTGGCGATATGGAACGTTCACGTAGAGCGTCATGGAAGCTGATCAACAGTAAAGAAAACCCTGCAATTACTCAGTTTTTTTCAACGGCTGCACATAATGGCAATCGTCTATTTTTATGTAAGCCTCATACTGGTAAAACTCATCAAATTCGAGTCGCATTAAAGAGTGTCGGTTCGGGGATTTTGGGTGATTCAATTTATAGCTCATCTAAAGCAGATCGCGGTTATCTTCATGCATATGCTTTACGCTTTACTTATCAAGAGCAAGCGTTTGAATTTGTTGAAACACCAAAGCAAGGTGAAGAGTGGCAAGATGACACTATTCAAGCAGGATTAGCGCAGTGGCAAACACCGTGGGTATTAACTTGGCCAGAGATTAAGAAGAAATCATGAAGATAGAAGCATTAGATACGTTATTTACCCATTTAGAGGCGCAGTTAGCAGCACCACAGAATGAGCTTCGTCGTTTATTCCATGGCCGAGGTCAGTGCTTTGACGGTCTAGAGCAGCTCACCGTTGATTGGCTTCAAGGTCAACTAGTGGTGGCGCTATTTAAAGAGCAAGATCCTACTTTTGTTGACGCTTTAGAATCAAAGCTGAACACATTTTCTGGATCTGATACATGGAAAAATGCCAAAGGCCAAGCCATTTTATTGCAACATCGTTATCAAGAGTTAGCACCAACTCAAGTGGTGTGGGGCAGTGAAGAGACTTTCCCTGTAGCTATTGAAAATGGCCTAAAATATCAGCTAGAGCTTAAAAAGAACCAGAACATGGGGCTATTTTTAGATATGCGCTATGGTCGTAAATGGGTTCAAGCGCACAGTGAAGGCAAATCAGTGTTAAACCTGTTTGCGTATACGTGTGGCTTTTCTGTTGCTGCCATTGCGGGTGGCGCGACTCAAGTGGTTAATTTAGATATGGCGAAAGGGCCGTTGAGTCGTGGTCGTGATAATCATCGTTTAAATGGTCATGATCTGTCTAAAGTTAAATTCTTGGGTCATGATATTTTTAAGTCGTGGGGTAAGATTAAGAAATTAGGCTTGTATGATTTGATCATCATTGATCCGCCAAGTTTCCAAAAAGGCAGCTTTGCATTAACCAAAGATTATCAGAAGATCTTACGCCGTTTACCAAGTTTATTGAGTGAAACGGGTGAAGTATTAGCTTGTGTGAATTCGCCAGCGGTATCTACTGATTTCTTAATTGATGGTATGGCTGAAGAAGCGCCAGAGCTGAAGTTTGTAGAGCGTTTAGATAACCCGCCAGAGTTTGCAGATATTAATCCTGAAAGCGGCTTAAAAGTGATGCGTTTTACGCGTTAATATATTGAATTATATAAAGAGAACTTATTAGTAGAAAGGTAAGCGCTTAACTAACCACACATATCAATATTAAGCATGCTTTGCCATAGTATCTTTTTAATCGGAGGTATTATGAATCAACAAAGTAAGCGCGACCATTGGGCTAATATTTTAGATCAACAGAAAGAGAGTAACCTATCTATCAAGCAATTTTGTATTGATAATGAAATAAGCTACCAAACCCTTTATTACTGGTCAAAGAAGCTCAGCGAGTTAGAAGTCACAACAAAAATTCACCCCATTATCGTGACAGAGCCAACACAAGAGCCGTCAAATATTGTGGTGCTGACATGTAATAATGGCCTTCGTGCCGAGTTACCAGCAAACCTTAATTCCAAACAAATAAAACATTGGGTTGATGCATTGCAATGATACAGTCAGGAAAGGTTTACCTCGTCGTTGGCGTCACCGACATGAGAAAATCCATTGATGGCTTATCACTCATTGTCGCCGAAACGCTGGAAATGGACCCATTCAGTGAAGCCTGGTTTATTTTTTGTAACCGCAATCGAGATAAACTCAAGATCTTGTTTTGGGATACCAATGGTTTTTGGCTTTATTATCGTCGCTTAGAAAAAGGGACGTTCAAATGGCCAACTCCCAATATTGATGGTGCGCTCCACATTAGCAGACAACAACTCAACTGGCTTTTATCTGGACTGACTTTAGATCATGCTAAAGCTCATAAGCCGTTATTTAACCTAGAAGTGTGATCGCTGATAATGATCATCAAATTGGACTTGAACGATCCTTTTTCGATGTCACACTTAGGGTAATTAAACAACCTTGAGCTAAAGCATGACCGATCTTCCTAATGATATTGAGCAACTAAAAGCGATGCTACTTGAGCTTCATAATCAAAATGAAGCCAAAGAGAAGCTGCTTGTTGCCAAGCAAGAAGAAGTCGCTGAATTAAAAACTCAAGTTGCACTCTTGGTTGAGCAATTAAACCTAAATAAATCCAAGCGCTTCTCATCGCAAAGTGAAAAAGTACCAAAAGGTACTTTCAATGAAGCTGAGCAGCAAAACTCGCTCCCTAAATCGAATGATGAGAAGAAAAAAACAGGTCGCAAGCCTCTACCAAAAGAGCTTGAGCGTGAGATACACAAGCATGAACTCAATGCACCTTATTGTGAATGTTGTGATGAACCATTGCATGAATGTGGCGTTGAAACCTCAGAAGAGCTTAAAATTATTCCTCAAAAGGTCACTGTCATTCGCCACGAACGCACTAAATACGCTTGTCGCCAATGTGAAAAAACGCAAACCCAATCCAAAATTATCACCGCACCAAAGCCCGCTAGTATGATCCCCAAAAGCATGGGAAGCGCAGGAGCTTTCGCGGCGGTAGTCACAGCAAAATACGTAGATGCACTGCCACTGTATCGCCAAGTAGATATCCTAAATCGGTCTGATATTGATATAAGCCGAGCGACGCTTGCTAATTGGTGTGTTCAGTTGGGTAATAAAGTGAAACCAGTCATTGATGAGATGAAATCAAGGCTGCTTAATGAAAAGCTTATCTGCGCAGATGAAACCACAGTACAAGTGCTACGCGAAGAAGATAGAAAAGCGCAAACCAAATCTTATATGTGGGTTTACCGTAGTGGTGAGTTCATTAAAACCCCTGTTGTTATCTATGATTATCACCCAAGCCGTGCAGCAACGTGTGCAAAAGACTTTTTAGGTGATTACTCAGGGTACTTACTCTCTGATGGCTACAGCGTATACGACACATTAGATGCAGTGACACAAGCAGCATGTATGGCGCATGCTCGTAGAAAGTTCACCGATGCACAAAAAGCGTCACCCTCTAAAAAAGCGGGAAAACCTGAAAAAGCCCTCAACTTCATCGCCAAACTTTACGGCGTAGAAAGAAAGGCAAAGGGATTATCCGCAAATGAACGGCAGAAGATAAGAAAACAGGAAGCTGAGCCAATATTGAGTGAATTTAAAGCGTGGCTTGATGTTCAAAATGTCTTACCCAAAGGGGCATTAGGTAAAGCTATCGCCTACACTCAAAAGCAATGGCCTAAATTACTCACCTATCTTGAGGATGGTGATATCAGCATCGATAATAATGTCACAGAAAGAGACATTAGGCCGTTTACCACAGGTAGAAAAAACTGGATGTTCTCAACGTCTGTTGATGGAGCGAAGGCCAGTGCTAACTTGTATAGCTTGGTAATGACGTGCCGCGCCAATGACATTAACCCGTATTATTACTTCCAGTATCTATTTACGGAATTACCTAAACGTGATCCAGTTGATGATATGTCGGATCTTATGCCGTGGCTCGTTGAAATGAGTGATGCAGAGTAAAGCATCACTAGTTCATTGAGCGCTTACGTAGAAAGGGAACTTTAAATATCATGTATTAATATTAATTGATGCATGATATTTATATTCTTCACAATATTTTTTATTTTTAAGTATTATTTACTTATCTCTAACTCATTGAAATATTCGTCGATTATTTTTTGATAGGTGCCACTTTTTTTCATTGAATTAAGAATTTGGTCAAAGTTATTTATTAACTTTATGTGCTGATTTTTTTTAGAAAATGCAATATAGCTTGGAGTTGACTCTACTGGAGGTTCCTCTAAGTGAAGTTTATTTGTTACCCCCATATTAGCAGAAATAAATCGAGCACCAAGTTCATTGTTAACCCAAAAATCAGCCCTTTTGGAAGATATCATTAAGACGCATTGCTCTGCAAAATCCACTTTATAGACTGCTTTAAATTGCTTTTTATCCAACATACTGTCGAACCACGAGCCATAACTCACGTTATTAACTACACAGAGTCTATATTCACCAATTCTCGACTTTTCCCAATTGACAGTACTGCTCTTTGATCTAATTATTCTAATAGTCTGATTAAACAGAATTTCCTTACTATAATCGGCAAACTTTTCTCTAGATGGTGTTTTAAATGCTGTAAAAATGGCATCAGCACTACCATTTTCAACAGAGCTTATAGCTCTTCCCCATGGTAAAATTTCAATTGTCATAGGAGTGCTCATCTGTTGAAAGATATGCGTTATTAGCCTAACAGCAACACCATCTAATTGATCGTTGTTTTGAGTTATATATGGAGGATAGTCCAGTGTAACTAATTTTATTTCTGCGTTTGACATTCTAGGGAATAGTAGACAGAAAATAAGAAATATCTGTTTCATATCGTACTCTCTTTCAGCGACAAGGCCTTCAACTTAAGCTTAGAACACTTTATTATCTTTAAAAAGAAATTATCTTTTTCAATTTGATATCTAGCTTACTTTGATGCTGATGAGACTATGGCTTCTCAAACCTTGCTGATCAAGTGATTGAACAAAACCTTATTTTAGTGGAAGTAATTTATATGATTAGAGCTTTTCTATTAAATACTAACTGTACTCGTTTTGAATCACCTATTTTAGTTTCAAATACGAATAAATAGTTAGATATTGCAGTATGTAGAGGCACTAGCTATTAATAGGCTAGTACCTTTTTGCTAAATTAGCTATCGATTCACGTTGGTTCATTTAGTTACGTCTATTGCTTCTCGCGCCAAACAAGACTGTTCAGTAACTAAGATGTCATTTTGTTTTTGGCCGCGTGAATTACGGATCAAATAACGATAAGCAACCCCTTTTTCTAGAACCGGTCGAATTTCATTATCATTACAGTAAGTGGTAATACTTGTTTCTATAATCTGGTTCGTATTCGTGTCGCCATTACCACTATCTAAAAAGACCATTTCAACCACACCTTGTCTTTCTTTTACTTGAAGTAAAGTTAGTGATCCAATCTCAAGTGGAAGGGTGCTCGAAAGAATACTAGCGCGATAATCAGCTAGCATTTCAATTTCTTGTTGCTGTTCGTTAGAGGCACAGCCAGAAAGTAGTAGGGTGCTTAACGCGGTAAGAATAAGTTTTTTCATTATAGTTCTTATAGTTTAAATTTATATTATTAAGCAGGAAGTACTTTTTTAAATGGCTTCACGACTACATTCGCATAAACCCCTGCATCAATATATGGGTCGTTGTTTGCCCATTCTTTAGCTGCATCTAATGAATCAAATTCTGCAATAACGGTTGAACCAGTAAATCCTGCTTCTCCAGGGTTTTCCGAGTCGATTGCTGGCATTGGTCCTGCAACTAATAAACGACCTTCATTTTGTAATAAAGTAAGGCGCTCTAGATGTTTTTCACGAACACTTAAACGACGTTCCAGACTATTCTCAACATCTTGAGAAAAAATTACATACCACATGGTGAATCCTTTTATTTTGTATCATCATTGATACCCCATCATAAAAAAAGCTCAGACTATAAACCAGAGCTTTTTGATAATTAATCAGAAAATTTCTAATAACTACGCATTTTTAGGGATTGAGCGACCAGTTCTTGGTGTGATCCTAACATGTTCACAAGGAAGCTGTTGTTGTTAATCTTGAAGTGCTCTCTCTTACTATTAATTATTGTGATTCTTATTCAAAATTAGATAGCTTGGATATAAATTAACCATGAATTAGAGTCATTATTCAGTTTTTATAAAATAAGAGAGCCTCGAATTATGGACAGATTAAGTGCATTAAAGGTATTTATTACGATTGTGGAGCAAGGAAGCTTATCGGGAGCAGCAAAGTTATTAGATATTGAAAGAACCAAAGTTTCTCGATATTTAAGTGAATTAGAAGATTGGGTTGGAACACGTTTATTACATAGAACAACACGAAATCAAAGTTTGACCCAAGCAGGTGAAAAAACATTACAACGAGCTTATCAAATAGATTTTTTAACGGGTGATATTAATACAATTATAGATCGCCAAAATGACACATTATCGGGTCGCTTACGTATTACTAGTTCATACGCAATGGTTGATGTTTTTTTATTAGAAGCTATTAATGAATTTTGTACATTGTGGCCTCAAGTTCAAATTGAACTTATTGTTGCAGATAAACATATTAACTTAATTGAAGATGGAATAGATTTAGCCGTTCGAATTAGTAACGATTTAGATCCTAATATTGTTGCGAAAAAAATTGGTATTTGTCGCTCAGTTATTGTCGCTAGTCCTCAGTATTTATTAGCCAATGAGGTTGAGATTACAACCCCCAAATCTTTAATTGAACATAATTGCCTTTCTTTTAGTTATTTTGGTAAACATGAGTGGAGTTTTTACCGTGAAAACGAAAATGAAAATGTAGCTATTTCAGGGAGATTGATTGCCAATAATTCTAATATCTTACTTAAAGCTACCTTAGATGGTGCTGGAATTAGTTATCAACCTCTAGCGTGTGCTTGGCCTTTAATTCAATCTGGAAAACTTGTTCAACTATTAACGGATTGGGAAGCTAAGAATTTAGATGTACACCTTGTCTATTCTAATAGGAAGCAGATGACTTTATTACATCGACGGTTTATTGATTTTGTTTCTAATAAAATGTCGTTAAATTCTTTGTGGAATTAATATTAGTGCGAATTTTGCAAAAGTGTTATGTGGATTTAAGTCTATTTATTTTAATTTAAGTGATTAATATAAAGATGGTTAGGGGGACAAAACATATTTCAATTTATTGAATGTCATATTGTTTTCGTTGCTATAATGAATTTGAGTAGTTAAATTTTAATTAATCAGTAAATGAAAGATAATCATAAATTAATATTATAATCTACATTAGCTTGTTCAAATTAAAAGATAGTTCTTGTTTTTTCTATAGTAATCTCTTTGATATTAAAGCTTGTAGTTTTATTAAGTTGTAAAGTTAAGTTTCTCTCAATTATTTTATATAGCTTTAATTTTCGGGTGTCTGAATATTGTTAAGGCTATGAATGGTTTATAAATTACTAATCAGGAGATCTTATGTTCAGTTATATCCATAATAAGCCCGTAAAATTTGGAGTATTATCCAGTGTGATTATTGCTTCATTTTTTTCATTAGGTGTTAATGCTAATGTGATTGAAATAAATCCAATCGTTTCGAATCCTTTTGGAGCATCAAAAAAAGACATTTGTGAGTTGTATAATGATCGAGTAAAAATAGCGAATGCTAAGTTAAAAAGGTTAGACTTAGCAGAAATTGAATCGCAAAATACTTGTACTTACGTCCCTTTAAGTCGTGGACAAATAGAAGTTTCATTGCATCCATTTAAATACAGTGTATATCCAAATGGTTATAATTCTTGGGCTCAAATGACAGAAAAGGTAGATATTACCAATGAACTTGAGCTAGTTATGCTATCTGGTGGTAATGAGACTACCTATGTGGTTTATGCAACTGGAGGAGCTCAACTTAGAGAACAAAATTTTCGTTGTATTGGAACGATCACTCCGAGAATTTGCTCTCATGCTCCAAATTATAATAACAACGATATAAAAGGAAATTTAGTTGCTAGTTGGGATGCTTGGGGCTACAGACAATTAAATAATGTATTTAATAACGTAAAAACACAAATACAAACTGTTAATTCTCAAAATAGTCCAGCAATACCGGGTGGAGATTCCAATTCACGTTATTGGCGACTAGATAAATTTTTCCCTGAAACAAGCACTCAAAATAAAACATTAGATATTGCAAAATCAACAAGCATTACATTTGACGTTGATGGTGGTATAGCTACTGATGCTAAAGGTGCTTCAGTAAATTTTGCGGTTGGTTATGAAAGTGGATACTCAACTGAAGAAACAGTAATGACAGTTCATGGCACTGAGTTAACATCAGATACGGGGTCTAGTTCTGAATTTAAACTTAACGTAGATGCAATTTGGCCTATATCTGCTTTTAATACTGAAGTTCATTCAGGATCTAGTAGCGTTGTTGATAATAAAATAGGTCAGTCGGCTTGGCGTGACATTGATTTTAGTTCATTTACCATTTGGCGAGAAACGATAAATTCGGGCAACTGTAAACCAGACAAAGGTCTTAGGGAGCAGATATTTAGACATACTTTAAGTATGGATCGTGGTCAATATGATGCGGATTATAACAGTAATGTACTAACGGTAGTTGAAAAGTCTCCAGGTTACAGTGCAAGTTATGATACTTACGCAACGTCAAAAAACTTCTTGGTTGAGACAAAATGTGTTGAGGGCAGATCAGGTAAGTTGTATCGAGTTCATGAAACTGGAACGTTAAACCGATAATTATATTAGGACTTAAATTATGAAAATGACATCAATATTGACTTTAACTGTCGCAACGTTCCTTTCTGTTTCTACACTGGCAAATCCAGTTCATTTGTTAGTGGATAATGCAACGAACTCGTCGCTTGATGTAGTAACAGAAATGGTTAGTATGGAAGGGCCCGTTGAATCTACATCGGGAGAAAAGGCGCTCTATGCCTCGAGTAATCATGCAATGGTTGTGCTAGATTCAAGTCTTGTGCTTCAACAGCATTCTTCATTAGAAAAAGAACGCTTTGCCAATGCAAAGTCAATTGTGATTGTTGGTTCACCAAAGGACAATATGCAAGTATCAAAAAGGTTGTTAGGCTATGGTGTTGAAGATGATTATCTCGTTATTACAAATGTTGACCAACCTGAAGAGTTAGCATTGACCTATTTTACTAAGGTAGATACCGCGAGTGATGCTGAAACAGTAAAAGCATTAATTAAAGCAGCAATGAAATAGTATAGGTTATTATTTTTTAATAGCTTTATTTATTAAAAAATAAGTAAAAGCAGAAGGTTGTCTTCTGCTTTTTTTCTATTTTTTGATTGGACGCGGTTTCCCTTTAGCATCAATAGCTACATAATTGAATGTGGCATCACACACCATAAAACGGTCACCAATGCCGTGTTCTTTTACTGGCTTGATCCATACTTCTAAATTAATCGACATAGAAGTACGACCAATTTTTATACATTCGCCATAACAGCAGACAACATCACCTACTTTTACTGGCTTTTTAAAGGTAATACTAGAAACAGATACGGTAACAATACGGCCGCCAGAAATTTCTTTGGCTAAAATGCCACCAGCTAAATCGAGTTGAGACATGATCCAGCCACCAAAAATATCGCCATTGGCATTGGTGTCTGCTGGCATAGAAAGAGTACGAAGAAGAAGTTGGCCTTTAGGGGCTTGTCCAAGGTTATCTGGGGTAGTCAAAGTAGGTTCCAATACAGCAAAAATGAAATTGGCGGCAGTCTATCATAAAAAAACAGATATAAAAAAGCCGTGCGATAAAACAGCACGGCTCAGAGAGTTCTATTATAGTTTTTGATGATAATTATAATTTATAAAATTATTTATTATTCAATCGTTTACTTGATTTTATTTGTGTATAGGAAACTAAGATTACTCTTGCTCTTCTTTTGCCTCTTTTGGCATGTGTTTATAAACGTACATACCTGTAAGCAATGTGTATAAAAAGGTGAGCCCAAGTAAGCCAAATACCTTAAAGTTAACCCATACATCTAATGGCATTTCAAACGCTACATATAAGTTTGCAATAGCACATACAGTGAAGAATAAGATCCATGCATAGTTGATTTTGTTCCATTGAGGATCAGTTAGCGTTACTTCTTTACCTAGCATACCTTTAATTACAGGTTTACCTATAATTTGAGAGACTAATAAACCCGCCGCAAAGACGCAGTATACGATTGTTACTTTCCACTTAATGAAGTTGTCATCATGTAAGAAGATCGTCATGCCACCAAAGACGGTCACCATAAGAAAGGTGATTAGCTGCATTTTTTCAACTTTCTTATAAAGAACATAAGTCAAAACAAGTTGAACAGCTGTTGCTATAATAAGTGCACCTGTTGCAGTGTAAATATCGTACATTTTGTACAGGGTAAAAAAGATAATCAGTGGGATAAAATCTAAAATCTGTTTCATAGTTATAGGTTGAGCCAATAATTAATTATGTAGCGAGTGTATCTAAAATTTACAGGGGAGGGAATCGCTAAAAATTACTTGTTACATTTTATGCGTGCTTGTTGGTGAAAAAGAAAAGCCAACTCATATGCTTTCAACTAGAAAGAGCAAGTGTGAGTTGGCTTAATAATATCTGATGTAAAGAAATAATGAATCTACGCTTCTTTATTTTCTGCCGTTGTTTCTGCTGTTTCTTCAACCATTGAGTCAACAATCACAGCACATGCAGCATCACCAGTGATGTTCAGAGCGGTACGGATCATATCGAAGATTCGATCTAATGCGAATAGAAGTGGTAGACCTTCGATTGGAATACCTTCAGCAAGTAGAACAGCAACGACTTGTGGCTTCTTCATTGTAATCAGGAATTTCTTTGCGGAGGTTTTAGTTAGTTGGCCAACCATTAATGGATAAGCAATAAAACCAAACACAAGAATAGCAGCAAAAAAACATTCGAGTTTTGCCTAGCTAACTATAATCCCTATACGTTATACAGTTGCCTGAACTTCCTTATCTGGCATCAAAAGAAACAACAGTGATGTGCAGATAAGTAGAAATCCACAGACAGTCCAATTGACTTGTATCCCATATTGCTGAGATACATAACCTAAGACTAATGATGCTAAAACTGAACCGATTGTTACTATAGATGAGCTGATAGATAACATCGTCGAGCGTTGATCTTCTGTCGTATTGTCATTAAGTAAAACCATTTCAGAATTATTACCCGCAGTAAAAAGAAAGAAGAAAAGCAAATAGAAAACAGTAAATGAATAAACAGTGTCAGATAGTGCAAGAGCAATGAATAACACACCAGATAGAGAACGAGTAAAAAACATTAATTTTCGGTGCGAATCGTTAAATAGACGAAGTAATTGGACTGATAAAAGCGATGAAGCGCTAGCCATTAGAAAGTATAAAGCTGAAATAATACCAAAAATTGAGATTCCATAAGTATTATTACTGACCATTTCTGAAAGGTATGGCTGCCAGAAAGTTTCTACGCTACTTAGAACAAAGCCAAACACTAGCGTTGTCTGCATTATTCTTTTCAAAATAATATGTGAAAATGACTCTTGGAGCACCTTAATACTATGGCGAATAATTTCTTTAAATTTTTGTTGGGATGAGTTGTGGTGTTCAGCTTTATCATCAGAAATTAATGCTAATGAAACAAGAAATAAAACTATATTTGCTAGACACATGAGAATGAGGTTTAGATCATAAATGCTATTAAGGTTTATTGAAATACTTACAGCATAATCTGGTAACCATCCTCCAAGCAGTGACCCAATCGCCAAGCCTATTGTAATTACCACATTAACTATTGAAACAGCTTTATGATAAGTTAAATTACCTTTGGCAGTATGAAAAGTATCATAAAACCAAGCATCTAATGTTCCTGAATAAATAGCTCTTGAAGCTCCGAGAAAGAATGCAGCGATTATAATCGTGAAAAATGAATTTGAAGCAAGGTATAGAATAAAACAACCTAGTATATTTACTACTAAAGATAGTAAATATATTTTCTTCCTACCGTATTTGTCAGCTATACCACCTAGTGGAATTTCTAACGCAGCGGTGCTCCCAACCCATACAGCCATAACTGCACCAATTTCTTGTAAATTCAATCCACGAGATTGAAATATAAGAACTAATACAGGGATAGCAATACCAATAACTGACCAATGAAATCCTTGATGTAGAGCATATTTTTGAAGTAATGCTTTCTTATTGACCATAGTTTCCTTCTTTCTTTGTAAATACAATCCCTGATCAGAATTGAATAGTGAGTAGTAAGCGATTTCATCTATCGTTTGCTTCGTACTACAATGCACATAGTGATACTTCATTTCAATTATTTGATTTTTTGTATCGTTATGCGATACCGTGGTGTTCGTATTTTGCTAGAAAGGAATCAGTATGGATGATCGTTTGACTAAAGAAGTGTGTAGATTATTAAAGAATGAACTTAAGCGCTGTGGGATATCATACAAAGAACTAGCAAAGGAACTTGGTATATCAGAGGTAAGTGTTAAGCGACTTCTTAATCAAACTCAATCAATATCTTTTCAACGACTAGCCTTAATTGCAACGCTTGTAGAATATCCACTATCTAAGCTCATTTCAAAGGCAGAAGACATTCTGCAAACTTTGCCTCTATTTAATAACGCTCAAGATTTAGCTTTTGTTAGCAACCCAGCGTTATTCACTTTTTGGAGTGAACTTGTGGTTAATCGTCTTAGTGTCACCGAAGTAGCGATACAGTACAACCTGAACCAAGCTTCCACATACCGCTATCTTAGGTTATTGGAGTCCGTTAATCTCATTCAGTTAGGATTAAACAATCAAACAAAGCTATTGGTGCCAGGCCACACTGCTTTTGATAAAGGAGCGCATTTCCCATCTTTCTTTACTCAACAAAGGCTTGAATCTCTACAAGAACGTGTATTGCGTGTAACGTCAGAAGACAATGAAGCATTTCTAATATCACTTAAAGCAGAGTTAACAGCGAATGAGTTTCAAGAACTCAATACAAGACTTGTAGATTGGATGTTTACAATGCTTAAGCAAACTATGACTGTGACAGAGAGAATAGAGAAAGACCGAAACGAATATACTTTTGGTTTTATGGCTGCCAAAGGTTCATTTGGCAGTGAACTTCCTCCACTGGAGAACTTTGTGGATTAGAAGTTGAGAGGTGGCAGGTTTGTTTTTGGTGGAGTAAATGAATCTTTGTGACCTAGACATAAATGCTTAGCTAGCTCGTATCAAAAGATCTGAAAGCAAGGATGAAAAAGCGGGTCAGAGAGATAACAAAACGAAATCGAGGAAGAGGGTTAAAGGCAATCAAATAATTAACTCAATATATTAGAGGACGGAAGTCGCCTCCTACTCGATTATTTTTTAATAGCGCTATTAAGCACGCTGATTTAGACAAGATGAACGTTCTTATACTTTCTTTTATTGATGTATATCTTGATTCTCTTCATAAATAAATACCCTAATAAATCTTTATCAAAATACTTTATTTTTGTGGCAATAAGTATGGAAATGTGTCGCTGTTGATTGTTGTGATTGAGTTGGTATAACTGGAAATAAATTGGATTATTTTAAAATAATGCCAATTGAACCCCATTAGTGACGGTGTAAGTACTCTGGTATCCATGTTAAATAAAAAATATTCTAAATTAAACATGGATTTAACACGTTAAAGTTATGATTTTAAATGATTTATATTTTATTCGTTAGTGCGGCTCATTCCTAATTGTGAATTAAATCATTTACACTTATCGACCCTTAAATCAGAGATGTAACTCAATGAAAAAAAATAGAATTAAGGATAGAGACTATCAAGCGGGTAATGGAGTCAGCCCTAATCATATTCACCTTGTCCTTAGTTTACTAAGTCATGAAGAAATAGCGTTTATTGAAAGTGTGTTTGGTAAGCCGCTAGTTGAGTTATACGGAATAGATATTAATTAAACATGAAAGGATATTAACTTTGCTTCAATTAGAACGTTTATTTATGCACTTTAAAGTCAGATACCAAATATTGGTTCCTGTAGCTCTCGCTATTCTTATTACAATATTGGCGTCTTCAATTGTAATACACAGTTATAGCCGTTTATCGGATAACTCATTATCTATGGATTATAATTCAATAGACAGCGCTAAATTAACTTATGCTCAAGAAGAACTGCTTCATTTACGTATTACTACGAGCCGTGCATTAGGTAACCCAGATGAATTTAATACAGCATTAGCTACTTTTGTTGATGTGAATTCAAAGGTAGGGAGGTTACTATCAGAAGTAAAGAACTCAAAAAATAGCGCTACCTCTTCTGAGGAGTTTCAACAGCGAATTGAAGAAATTCAGTCTCTGATTAGTAAATATGGTAGCAACTTAAATAAAGCCGATACCGACTATAGTGAGATGACAGCCGTATGGTTATCACTTCCATGGGTAACGGATTATATTGATGAGGCTAATGAACTCATTGCTAAAGGGAACATTGGTGAAGTAGAAAAAAATGAATGGCGACTCCTTCGTCAAAAATTATACTCAGTGGGGACTAAAATTGTAGTAAGAATGTCGTCAGTTCAAGGATTGGATTTACAGACTAAATTTGAGAACGAGTTATTTGATTATTTTTCAACTGCCTTTACAACCATTGAAAAGATAGACAACAAAGAAGCTAGAAATCTTTTATTTGAAGGCTTTAGTACTTATTCGCGAACAAACGGCCTTTTATGGGAGAAAGGACGTGACATTGTTCAATATAGTGACAACTTAGTCCAAACAGGTACTGAGGCTGATTCTATTTTATCAGGTATACTTGAGCAACTAATAGAAAGAACACACCAGTTAACAATGGAATCGACAGAGTTAATTTCTGAAAGCAAGTCAATGATGCTGTTCTCTCTCGTATTTATTATTATCACCTCAATTTTGAGTGGTTGGGTTATCGCTCAAATCATTTCCAAACCTATTCTTCGTATTCAGCAACAAATGAAGTCTATCGCGACAGGAGATTTAACGGAAATTTCAGGAATTCAAGGAACTAATGAAGTTGGAGAGTTATGCTCTTATACCGATGATACTGTACGACATTTACAAAACTTAATTCATGATTTAAGAAACGTAGGTGATGAGGTTTCATCTGCATCTACTGAGCTTGCAGCAGTCATGGTGCAGAGTGAATCGAATGCGAATGAGCAAAAAGCACAAGTAGAACTAATATCAACAGCCGTAATTGAATTATCTGCCTCTGCAACACAAGTGGATGCCTCTGCCAGTCAAGCTGAAGTGAAAGTAAAAGATGTATTAGATTTGACAGTAACAGGCTCTAAGATAGCGAATGAAAGTGCGGCATTGAGCAATACTTTAGTTGAACAAATGGGCTCAACATCAGAAGAAGTAAGTATTTTAAAAGATCAAACGGATAAAATTAGTGAAGTGATTACCGTTATTGAATCTATTTCTGAGCAAACAAATTTATTAGCTTTGAATGCAGCTATTGAAGCCGCTAGAGCAGGAGATAGTGGTCGAGGTTTTGCCGTCGTGGCTGATGAAGTTCGGGTATTAGCAGCTAAAACGCAGCAGTCGACAAAGAATATACAAAATATAATTGATAATTTGCAAAAAAAATCACTTGATGTGGTTGGAGCTGTTGACGACTCGCTTAAGATAATTCATGAAACTACAAGAATGAGTAAGGAAACGAATACTCAGCTAGATAATATTTCAGTCGCAATTGAAGAGATTTCTCAAACTAATTCTGAGATGGCGAATGCTGCTAATGAACAAAGCCGTGCTATTTCATCTATTAGCGAGAATGTAAATACGATAAGTGAAAGTATAAATCAAAATGTAGAAGGTATTAGAGAAACAAGCCAAGCGAGTAACCACTTGTCAGAATTGTCTGAGGGACAGAAAGCGAAGTTGTCGTTTTTTAAAGTTTAACTAAAAAACTAATTGTTAGGTATAAAAATAAAGAGGAACAGCCAAATGGCGTTCCTCTATTTGGTACTTGGATAAACATAATGTGTCAGGTTATTTATGTTCAAACATTAAGATGGAAATGGAAGTGTCTTCAAAGTAAGTAAAATTGGTGTTTTTGTTGATTGGGTAGATATGAGCAAAAAACTGTTTTACGGGCCCATTGAGTAATCTTGGGTATGCGTAAAGCTGAGTCTGATCTTTAATGATCCCAAAGTGCTTTCTGCCTACTTTAAAGTTCCGTTCTTCATTAATATTATTCAATAGTGCGGTGTATTTACTGTCTTGTTTATCTAGTTTTATGATTAAATCAGATGAGAAACTATACCCCCCTTCATAACCTGATTCAGTAATGTAAATAGAGAGCTCGCTTAATAATTTCGTTGTTGATTCTGTCTTAATATCATAATACATATAAGCATGACCTGAATATTCAGGATTATCTAATGCGGCAAAACATATGCTACTTTCAACTTTAAACTCACTATCTTCTTGATGAGCAACCAATAATTTTGGCGGTTCGTATTTAAACGTTACTTCTTTTAAAAATGAACTTATATCAACGTGTGTATTTTCGCTGTTAGTAAAGTAAACCTTGTTGTATACCGCCTTACAGAAGTTTCCTTTTTGTAGACAAGCTGAAATGCTGAGATTACGAGATTGTCTATTAATATAATAAGCAACATTGTCTTTTAGTTCACTATGATCAAATTTAATTGGAAGTGAATTGCTAGGAGTATATACATTAGGTAATGATTCAATTAAATATTGATTTTCAGGGGTTAGATCTTTATTTTCAGCGATAATAGAAAGAATATAACCTATAGAAATGCTTAATCCCATAATGATAATTAATTTAAATAACGTCTTTTTGTTTATATTTGAAGTATCGCATTTTTTCGTTGCTTTATAGCCTTTCCCTTTCACTGTTTCTATTGCATCAATATGGTGCTTATGTAGTTTTTTTCTTAGTAAAGAAATAGCTTGAGGTACTACACTGGTATAGTTATCAGTACTGTTCCACGCACAAGCAAGGATCTCTTCCTTACTGAACGTTTTTGTATGCTCTTGAGTTAATAAAGATAATATTTTTACTTCAATATCAGTAAGATGAGTTGTTATACCATTACTAATAATAGTTTTTTTATCTAGATGTAGAGTAAAGTTATTATATGCAATGGTCCGTTGTTTATTTACGTGGAAAAATTTCAACATGAGACGGCTATGAGTTTACTTTTGAGATAAAGTTAAATTATATCAGTCTTTTTTTTAATATATCAATACCTATTTATATTTACATTAATAATTAAGTTTTCTTTGTTAATATATTTCGTTTTTAATTAACTACATTAAAATAATGCAGCTATTGCTTGCCTTGCGTTATTGTGCGCCGAACATGGCGTTGTTCGAGGAAGTGGCAATCCTTATGGGCTCAGTCGAACGAGAACCGTTAGCCTATACAAGGGTGTTCACCGTGAGGTGAAATCTGAAGGAAGCAAATGGCAAAACATGGTGGTGTGAGAGGACGGAGGCCGCGAGGCCTCCTCCTACTCGATTTAAGATTCTTACTGTTTCATCTCTTTTTGTGTTTCTTCCTCAACTATTGAATCAACGATCACAGCACATGCAGCATCACCAGTGATGTTCAGAGCGGTACGGATCATGTCAAAAATTCGGTCTAATGCGAATAGAAGTGGTAGACCTTCGATTGGAATACCAGCAGCAAGTAGAACAGCAACGACTAGGAAAGAGGGACCAGGGACACCGGCTTGACCAACAGCACCCAGTGTTGATGTCACAATAATTGCTACATAAGCACCAATTGACAGATCAATGTTGAACAGTTGAGCAAAGAAGATAGCGACGAGACCGTAGTAAATTGCATTACCAGACATGTTGATCGTTGCGCCTAATGGCAGAACAAATGATGCGGTAGAGTTACGAACACCTAAGTCTTTCTCAACGGTTTCCATAGTTACAGGAAGTGTTGCCATTGATGACGCTGTTGATAATGCAACAGCTTGTGGCTTCTTCATTGCAATCAGGAATTTCTTTGCAGAGGTTTTAGTTAGTAGGCCAACCATTAACGGGTAAGCGATAAAACCAAATACAAGAATAGCTACGATATAAACAACGAATAGTTTAAATACGACCATTAATGCGCCAAAACCAAATGTACCTACTGCTTCAGCCATTAAGCCAAACACGCCAATAGGAGCAATGATCATAACCTTGTTGATCATCCAAACCATTATATCGACAATGCTATTAACCGTATTAAGCATTGGTTCACGACGTTTTTTCTCTAGTTTAGAAAGACCAATACCAAAAAATAAGCAGAAAACAAGAATTTGTAGAATGTTTGCTTCATTTAATGATTGGAAAACGTTAGTTGGGATCATACCAGTGATGGTCGCCCAGAACGTTGGCAGTTCACCTTTTGCGGCATACGCTGATGAGAACATACCTTCAACGCCAGAGACATCGATACCTTTACCCGGTTCAAAAATCTCACCCATGAACAGTGCAAGTGCAACTGCAAGTGCTGAAGTGATACCAAAGTAACCTAAAGTAGTTAACCCCACTTTACCTGCATTACTGCTATTACCTAGCCCAGCAGCACCAGAGATTAGAGCAACCGCAACCAGTGGGATCACTAGCATTTTAATTAGGTTAATAAAGATGGTTCCTAATGGAGCAAACATAGCGGCAGATTGCCCCATTGTTGCACCAACCATGGTACCTACGATCATTGCAATAACGACTTGAACGCCAATATTGTTGAGAAGTCCTTTTTGTTGTAACACTTTGATTACCTCTGCACTGTTTTTGTAACAAGATGAAGTTTGTATATCTTGTTAAATATGTATTTATTGGTTAAATATATTGGGAGCTGTTTTACACGCAATATTTACATCTATCAATAGTTTTATCAAATAGATCTCATTTTGTGTAGTTTTATGTAGGGTATTTGTTTCTTTTTTGTGCGCCGTGATGCTTATTATTACTTATGTTAGTAAGCGGACTCTAATTAATATTTAACGTAATAAAGCAGTGAGAAAAGTGATAAATAAAAAAAGAGCTCGTGATAAGCTCTTTTAGGATGGGGTAATATGTTAAATGTTATTTTTGTGTTGCAGATTTCATCGATGAAGTAAACGACGAAAGAGCCTCAAGTAAAGCGGCTGGATTATTTTGATTTTGTTCAATGAGCTTTACTGTCGCAGAGCCTGAAATAGCCCCTGCTGCGCCTGCTTTAATAGCTTCTTCAACTTGTGCAGGCTCTGAAATACCAAAACCTAAGATAGCTGGTGGTGCATCAAATTGGTTTAAGCGCTCTAATAGTTGAGCAACAGGCATACCTGCTTTAGTTTCTGCGCCAGTAACACCAGCACGAGAAAGAAGGTAGGTGTAGCCGCCACCTAATTTAGCAACGGTTTCTAACGTTTCATCTGATGCTGATGGTGGAGCGATAAAGATTGGATGAACATTATGCTTGAGTGCACTTGCTCTAAATTCTTCAGACTCATTGGTAGGTACATCAGCAATTAATACTGAATCCACACCGGCTTGTTGGCATTTAGCATAGAAAGTATCGATGCCATTTGCGAACACAAGATTTGCGTACACTAAAAGACCGATTGGTGTTTCAGGGTATTTAGCTCGGATTTTTGAGATCAATTCAAAACAAACGGCAGGTGTTGTTTTACTGTCTAATGCACGAATGTTTGCACCTTGGATAGTAGGGCCATCCGCTAAAGGATCAGAAAATGGAATGCCTAATTCAAGGGCATCTGCCCCTGATTCAACTAACGTTTCCATGATCTGGTAAGAGAGCTCAGGATTTGGATCGCCAATGGTTACAAAAGGAACAAAGGCACCTTGGTTTTTGTCTGCTAATTTAGCGAAGAGGTCTTGATAACGATCCATTAGATTTCTCCCTTTTCTTTTAGAATGTCATGAACAGTGAAGATGTCTTTGTCACCACGGCCTGATAGGTTAACAACTAACAACTGTTCTTTTTCTGGTTCAGCATGGGCTAGTTGAAGTGCATAAGCCAGAGCGTGAGACGATTCTAATGCAGGAATAATACCTTCGCCTTTTGCTAAGGTTTGAAATGCTTCTAGCGCTTCATCATCGGTAACTGATCCATATTCTGCACGGCCAATAGCATTCAAATGTGCGTGCTGTGGGCCAACTGATGGGAAATCAAGCCCAGCAGATACAGAGTAAGATTCTTCAATTTGACCATGTTCATCTTGCATCAATGGCGCTTTCATACCAAAGAAGATACCCGTTTTACCATGCTTAAGTGGCGCGCCATGTTGGTCGGTATCAATACCTTTACCGGCAGGCTCAACACCAATCAATTTCACATCTTCTTCTTCAATGAAATCAGCAAACATACCAATCGCGTTTGAACCGCCACCAACACAAGCAATCACCGCGTCAGGTAGACGACCTTCACGTGCAAGGATCTGCATTTTTGTTTCTTCGCCAATCATTCGTTGGAAATCACGAACAATGGTTGGGAATGGGTGAGGGCCCGCGGCTGTACCTAATAGGTAATGCGCAGTTTCATAAGTTGCAGACCAGTCACGTAGTGCTTCATTACACGCATCTTTTAGCGTTGATGAACCTGAATGAACAGGGATCACTGTTGCACCCATTAGCTCCATACGGAATACATTTGGGCTTTGACGTTCAATATCTTTAGCGCCCATGTAAACACGACATTTTAAGCCAAGTAGAGCACAAGCAAGCGCAGTCGCAACGCCGTGTTGACCTGCACCTGTTTCAGCAATGATCTCTTCTTTACCCATGCGTTTTGCAAGTAGCGCTTGACCTAATACTTGGTTGGTCTTGTGAGCGCCGCCGTGCAGTAAATCTTCACGCTTTAGGTACAATTTAGTTTTAGTGCCCTTGGTTAGATTACGACAAAGCGTAAGTGCGGTAGGACGGCCTGCGTATTCTTGCAGTAACGTCATAAACTCAGCGCGGAAATCTTCATCTGCTTGAGCATCAATAAAGGCTTGCTCAAGTTGGTCCAATGCAGGTACTAAAATTTGTGGAACGTATTGACCACCATATTCACCGAAGTAGGCATCTAATTTTGCCATGATATTTTCCTTAATAATCTCGTAATGCGCTAAATACGGCGCGTAATTTTTTGTGATCTTTTTTACCAGGTGCCGATTCGACACCAGAGTTGAAATCTAATCCGTAACAACCAAGTTGTGCTGCTTGTTTGGTATTCTCTAGTGATAAACCACCGGCTAGCATAATATTGCTATGTGGCAGTTTATCCCAATCAAAACTAACGCCAGTCCCGCCTGTTTGAGTGCCTACTTTACAATCTACCAACACTTTATCAGCAAGACTTTGAGGAAGGGAAATGCTTTGTGCGTCATCTGACACAGAAATAACATTCCACACTTGGCAACCTGCTGGTAGCTGTTGTTTTAGCTCTGCAATGTATTCTTCGCTTTCAGTACCATGTAATTGAACCACCGCAAGAGATAGTTCATTTGCTCGTTGTGCAACAGTAGACACTGTATCGTTTTGGAAAACGCCTACATAATTCAACGTGGTCGCTTGAGTGATGGCTTTTGCTGTCTCTAATGAAACAAAACGCGGTGATTTTTCAACAAAGATAAGTCCGCCATATACGGCACCAGAGTCATAAACTGCTTTTGCATCTTCTACAGACGTTAAGCCGCATACTTTGTTTTCACCTAGAATCACTTTTCGTGCAGCCAGTTCTAGATTTTCTTCTGCCATTAGTGAGCTACCAATTAAAAATCCCGTAGCGTGTTTAGCCAGATCTTTTACTTGCTGATGATTATAGATACCAGACTCAGAAATAATGGTTGTGCCTTTTGGCAGTAGTGGTGCAAGTTCTTTAGTGCGGTTCAAATCGGTTGATAAATCACGTAGGTTACGGTTGTTTATACCAATCACTTGCGCTTCTAATGCAACCGCTCGGTGTAACTCTTCTTCATTACTGACTTCAGTGAGTACACCCATGCCAAATGAATGAGCCACTTCTGCAAGCTCTTTGTATTCTTCATCGTTAAGCACTGAAAGCATGAGTAGAATGGCATCAGCACCGTAATGGCGAGCTAAATACACTTGGTATGCATCAATCATAAAATCTTTGCACAGAATAGGCTGATTAACTTGGTCACGAATAATTGGTAAGAAATCAAAACGACCTTGGAAATACTTTTCGTCCGTTAACACAGAAATCGCACTGGCGTGTTTGTTGTAGACTGAAGCAATGTAGTTAAGATCAAAATCTTGTCGGATTAATCCTTTTGATGGTGATGCTTTTTTACATTCAAGAATAAACTCAGTTTTTCCCGTTTTTAATGCTTGGTAAAAACTGCGGTCAGAGCTGGTTAGGCCATTCTTAAAGGTATCAAGAGGCTGTGTTTCTTTACGCTCATTTATCCAAATCGCTTTATCTTTGACAATTTTTACTAGCACTTCAGCCATTTGGGTGTTTTCTACTGAGATGTGCTCAGACAATTGCTGTGTCATCTTTCTTATCCTCGTGCAGCCAGTTGTTGAACTAGCTCAAATGCTTTACCTGAGTTCATCGCATCAATGGCTTTTTGTGCATTGGCTTTTAAATCTTCATGACCAAACAGACGCATTAATAGTGAAACATTAACCGCAATAGCACCCAGTTGAGCGTCAGTGCCTTTACCTGTCAGAATATCAGTAATAATCGCTCTGTTTTCTTCTGGCTCTCCGCCTTTAATCGCTTCAAGAGGATGAGTGTCTAAACCAAAATCTTCAGGCGTCAATGTGTATTCTTTGATTTCACCATCAATAATCTCAGCGACGGTTGTTGGACCATGAATAGCAACTTCATCTAAACCAGAGCCAAAGACAACCGCTGCGCGTTTCATTCCCATATTCACCATGGTTTCTGCGATAGGGCGAACCAGAGACTCATCGTATACACCCATTAGCTCAATGTTTGGACGAGCAGGGTTGATTAACGGGCCAAGGATATTAAAGATGGTGCGGGTTTTCATGGTTTGACGGACTGGCATCGCGTGTCGAACACCACCGTGATAGTGGGGTGCAAATAAGAAAGCAACACCTAAATCATCAACCGCTTTTCGTGTGTCTTCGGCAGACATGGCTAAATTAATACCAAAAGAATCTAATAAGTCAGAAGACCCTGATTTACTTGATACGCCGCGATTGCCATGTTTTGCGATTTTTAATCCACATGCCGCAGCAACAAACGCCGCTGTGGTGGAAATATTTATCGTATTTGAACCGTCACCACCTGTACCAACAATGTCGGCGAAATCGTAATCAGGGCGAGGGAATTCATTGGCATTATCAAGCAGTGCTTTGGCAGCACCTGCAATCTCGTTTGGTGTTTCGCCCTTGATCTTTAAACAAGTCAGCGCTGAAGTTAATAGTATTGGGTCTAGTTCGCCTTTAATTATGGTGTCAAAAAGAACTTGGCTTTCTGTTTCTGAAAGCGAAGTTTGATCATACAGTTTAGTAAAAATGGCTTCAATTTGAGTCATGCGAATATCCTTATTCTTTATTATCTGAACGGCTTGAATCTAAATTTAAAGCCCAGTTTAATGTATTAATTAGTAGCTCAGCGCCTTGCGTCGTTAAAATGGATTCAGGATGAAATTGGAATCCACACACTTTATCTTCTTCTTGGATCACTGCCATGACTAAATCATCAACGGTTGCTGTAATAGTTAATTGCTCTGTTACCTTTGTTGCCACTAAAGAGTGGTAACGAGCAATAGAGAGTGGGTTTGGTAACCCATCAAAAATAGCGTGTTGGTTATGGTTCATCATTGCCGATTTACCATGAACGATTTCACCAGCACCTGCAACCGTCCCATCATACGCTTCTACAATCGCTTGATGACCAAGGCAAATCCCAATCATAGGTACTTTGCCTTTTAAGCGTTGAATGACTTCAGGCATACAGCCAGCCTCAGATGGTGCGCCTGGTCCTGGAGATAGTACAACTACCGGATTTTCTAGTTTATTTACCGCCTCTTCAAAAGCTACGGCTGACAAACTATTTCGATAAATAGTGACTGGGTAATCAAGTGAGCGAAATTGATCAACCAAGTTATAAGTAAAGGAGTCGAAATTATCGAGTAATACAATATGAGCCATTAGTTTTTCTCCTTCGTGTTTGCTGGTTGAGCTAAGTGCGCTTTTTGAATTGCAGAGATCACCGCTTGGGCTTTACCACGAGTTTCATCGGCTTCAGCTTGTGGATCAGAGTCATACACCACACCAGCTCCGGCTTGAACTTGAGCGATACCGTCTTCAACATAGGCTGAACGAATAACAATACAAGTATCCATGTTGCCATCGCCTGTTAAATAACCCACAGCGCCACCATAAGTGCCTCGGCGTGTTTTTTCTACGTCACGAATGAGCTGCATAGCACGGATCTTTGGAGCGCCCGTTAATGTCCCCATATTCATACACGCTTGGTAAGCATGAAGGGCATCAAGGTCCCCGCGTAATTGACCAACAACACGAGAAACCAGATGCATAACATGGCTGTAGCGATCGACTTTTAATAAATCAGCCACATAGCGAGTGCCTGCTTCTGAAATACGAGCTACATCATTACGAGCCAAATCAACTAGCATCATGTGTTCTGCGTTTTCTTTGATATCACAACGCAGTTCTAATTCAATACGACTGTCTAAATCATGGTTGATAGATCCATCGCTATTTTTACCACGTTGACGTGTGCCTGCGATTGGGTAAATCTCAACTTGGTTTGTTTCTTTGCCATATTTCAATGCAGATTCAGGCGATGCACCAAACAGGGTGAAATCGCGATCTTGCAGATAAAACATATAAGGGCTTGGGTTACCTATTTTCAGTTCACGGTAAGCCGCTAATGGCGCAGGACAAGGAAGAGTGAATCGACGAGAAGGAACAACTTGGAAAATATCGCCTTTAATTACAAATTCTTTTAAATCTAATACGGTTTGACAGAAATCTTCATCAGAGACACTTGGAACCGCTTCACAATTTTCTAGTGTTGGAGCAGCAGGAACCGTATGTGGTTCTGAGCAAAATTCTTTAATTTCAAGAAGTCGAGCTGAAATACTGGTTTTGATAGTCTCATCAGCATTAAACAATGAGCCCTGAAGCACAGAAGATTCGGTCTGGTGATCGATGACCAAAAGTGATTCCGCAACATAAAACACATAGTCAGGACACTTATTGGTTGTTTCTGCATTACCAAGGTTTTCAAAATTCGCCACTAAATCATAAGCAAATAAACCGCCCAAAAATAGCGCGTTAGAGGGTAACCCAGTTACATCAAAGTGATTTTGAATAAAACGCAGAGCGTCAAAAGAAGAAAGCTCACGTAAACGGCTGTCTTCATCCAGATCTTGGTTAATCTCTGGAAAGTGCAGCGTGAGTAGAGTTTGAGAAGATAGAGTAATCAAAGAAGAAGGCAGAGATAGCGCTAAGGTCTGTAATAAACGTTCACCGTTCAGCGTTAGGGCTTCTAAGGTAACGTCTTTATCAAAACAATGAATTCGTACCGCCGCATCAATCAGCATTAAGCTTATAATGTTTTGCTTAGAGTTTACTTCAGCCCCTTCGAGCAACAAGCTCATTTCTTTATTTTCACATAACGTAGAGTAAAGTTGGGTTGGATCGGAAACGTATGGAACGTCAAGGGAAAGAACTTCTAGCTGACCATCATTGGATATTACTGACTGCATTCCAGCCTCCCTGCTAATGCGTTGAATTGATGTTACATTTTTATTGGTTTTCATAGTCGCATATTTCACTTTTGTTGCCACTCTTTTCTTAAAACTTGTGAGGGCTGAATGACTGACTGTTTAGATTTTCATCTATTATTAGTTTTACTGATTGGTCGTGCTTAAGACATAAAAAAACCCGCTAGATGGCGGGCAAGGTTTTATGTCACTTAACTAAGCACAAAACACTACCCGAAGTAGTGCCACCAACGTTTAGTCATCACGCTAGTTTTTAAGAATGCTTGTTGTTTGCTAAGCTGTGACATAAAGTACCTACTATTAAAACAAAGATAATATCAATTATTCATTGAGAAAGTGTTTAACTGCGTACCAGTAAACTAGTACGCGAGGTGAAAGTCAAGAATTATTATGAAAATAGACCTACATAGTCACACAACTGCGTCGGATGGACGTATGTCTCCTGCTGAATTAGTAGAAAGAGCGGTTACTTTTAATGTGAAGGTGCTTGCTATCACCGATCATGATACCGTTGCAGGCTTAGCAGAAGCTCATCAAACGATCAAAGAGAAAGAATTACCAGTGCATTTAATTGATGGTATTGAAATTTCTACATTATGGAGCAACAAGGATATTCATGTTGTAGGCCTTAATGTTGATGTTAATCACCCTGAATTAATTGCATTGATAGAAGAACAAGCGCAACGTAGAGACTCTCGAGCACGAAAAATGGCTGAGCGTCTTGATAAAGCCGGTTATGCAGGAGCATTTGAAGGTGCCGTGGCTCTTGCTAATGGTGGGTCATTAACACGAGCGCATTTTGGCAAGTGGTTAGTTGACCAAGGTCACGCAAAAACCATGCAAGCGGTATTTAAAAAGTTCTTAACACGCAATAACATAGGGTATGTTCCGCCAGATTGGTGCTCAATCGAAGAAGCCGTTAAAGTGATTCATAATGCGGGAGGAACGGCAGTATTAGCTCATCCAGGGCGTTATAATTTAACCGCAAAGTGGATTAAACGATTGTTAGTTGCTTTTGTTGAAGCAAAAGGGGACGCAATGGAAGTTGCTCTACCTCAGCAAGGCGTACAAGAGCGACGAGTGCTGGCAAACTATGCAATTGATTATGAGTTACAAGCGTCACAAGGTTCAGATTTCCATTATCCGTCCCCTTGGACTGAGCTTGGAAGAAATTTATGGCTGCCTGAAGGGGTAGTTCCAGTATGGCAAGAATGGGATTTACCAACATTTGAGTAGGCTTAATCCTTAAATAATAACAATGACCTGCTAGGCAGGAGGAATAATGAGCCAATTTTTCTATGTACATCCAGATAATCCACAAGTCCGTTTAATTAGCCAAGCGGTTGCTATCATTCGTGATGGTGGAGTGGTTATTTATCCAACCGATTCAGGTTATGCATTAGGTTGTCAACTTGAGAATAAACAGGCGTTAGAGCGAATTTGTCAGATCCGTCGTTTAGATGATAAGCATAATTTTACCTTGTTATGTCGTGATCTCTCTGAGTTATCAATTTATGCTCGTGTTGATAATAGTGTCTTCCGTTTATTAAAAAATAATACACCGGGCGCTTACACGTTTATCTTTAAAGGCACCAAAGAAGTACCACGTCGTTTGATGAACCCAAAACGTAAGACGATAGGTATGCGTGTCCCTGACAATAAAATAGCCTTAGCTCTGCTAGAGGAATTAGGTGAACCATTAATGTCAACGACTTTGATTTTACCGGGAAATGAAGTGGCTGAGTCAGATCCTGAAGCAATTCGCGATCAACTTGAGCATGCTGTCGATTTAATCATGAATGGTGGTTATTTAGGTGAGCAACCAACAACCGTAGTTGATTTTAGTGATGATGAAATTAACGTTGTACGTGTTGGTGCTGGTGATCCTAGCCCATTTGAATAATTAAAAATAACAGAGTGTGTAAATAGCCAGCAGTGTCTGGCTATTTTTTTATCCATTTTTCGAGAGTGTGCAGTAATTGTGATTTAGATATTGGCTTAGTTAAATAAGTATCCATTATCGATGTGATATTTAGTATTTCTTCATGACCAGATTCACCAGTCAGAGCGATAATAGGGATTGATGGGTGAGTAGCTTTAATTTTTTCAGCCGCTTCAGTTCCATTCATCACAGGCATACGGGAATCCATGAAGATCAGATCAATGTGAGTATTATTTACAATACGAACCGCTTCTAAACCATTCTCTGCTTGGAGAATATGAAAACTTTTATTAGTAATAAAAGTCTGAATTAACATTCGTTGTACTTTCTTATCATCAACAATGAGGATTGTTTTTATGTTATTACTCATTGTTTTAGCATAATTTTCTTTATTAGTAATATTATTGATTTCTGGGCTATTTATTGTATGTTTTTTCTTACCTTCAATTATTGGAAAGCTTAATACAAATTCAGTAAATTCGTCTTGTTGAGAATAACAGGCAATGTTCCCAGAAAATGAATGCATTACTCTTAAGCAGTAAGAAAGGCCTAAGCCACTACCACCTTCTTTGTTATGAGTAAAAAATTCATCAAAAATATGAGGTAAAATATTAGATGAGATCCCTGGGCCCGTATCTCTAAATACTAATGTATTGAACGACTTTCCTTTCTGTAACTTAATCGATATTACACAATCGGAAGTATCGAAGTAATGGATAGCATTACGTATTAGGTTGAAAATAATAAAGCCAAAGAGTGTATCGTTTACATTAATAATAAAATCCTGATTGAGTTCAAGATCAATCCGATTTTTAATTTCTTTTGAGTCAAAGGCATATTCATTAATAAACTGTTGAGTTATTTCTGCAATAGAATAATGCTTAAATAAAGATTTATTAATTTCATTGTTTTTTGCTTCACTTAGAATTATATCAATGAGTTGTGCACCTCGCTGAATGGCCAGTTTTCCCTGTTCTAATTCACTATTTATACTAGTTTCATCTGAGTGGGAAGCAATGCGCTCAAAATGGTACTGTAATTGTGATAAAGGGTTTCTCATTTCATGAGCGATTGAGTTTGCAAGTGCTTGAGATTGTTTTACTTTACGTTCACTCTCAATATAGCCTTGTACTTTGGTTAATACCCATTGAATTGCGGTGATTTCTTCATTTGAAAACGTAGAACCATTGCGTTTACTTGGGGAGATGAATAAATGAGAAACTAGTTTGTTCTTCCCAAAAATAGGTAAAATCAATGCTGTTTTCTGGGAGTCCATTTCTTTTTTAACATCATAATAGCTTGATACTTTGGAATTTGGTGAATAATGTATTTGGTAATCTAGTTCGTCTTTAACTAGTGCCGAATTAGATTGATTAAGATGTGGAATAAAAATATTATAATTAGTATTTTTTCCAACAAGTAATAATTCTTCTTGTGGAGTATCTAGAAGTGTAGCTAACTTGATCATAGCATGCTGACTAGAGTATTTGAATTCATCGGCAATATCATATATTTCTTCTACAGGTGT
This sequence comes from Aliivibrio wodanis, assembly GCA_000953695.1. Taxonomy (GTDB): domain Bacteria; phylum Pseudomonadota; class Gammaproteobacteria; order Enterobacterales; family Vibrionaceae; genus Aliivibrio; species Aliivibrio wodanis. The sequence goes on from LN554846.1 coordinate 1,212,521, forward strand.
TTTCTTATTTTTGTAAATTAATAGACTAGAAACTAGTTTTGATTTTTTAAGTGTTTTTTCCCAAAACAACCCAGTATATATAATAAGAAAAATGCAAGTATATAGTAAGTTGATATTGTCATTTGTTAAATAAATAAGAGTAATAGGTATTAGATATATAGTTATATTAATCGTGTATGAGCATGCCCAGTATGAAATATAACGTAGGCTATATAATCTATGAAAGAGTAGGGTATAACCAATAAGGACGGATTCAGTTACAGAAAGTGCGGGCGGAAGCCATGCAAAAGAGAAATCCCCCCATACGATAGGAATAATAACTTGAGATATGATGGTTGAAGACATAAAAATAAGAATGCCAAATAATAAGTAAATGGACTTTTCTTTGTTAAGTTTTAGCTTACTTGTTCTTAATTGTAAAAAATTATGGATGATTAAACCAATAAAGACAAAGGCATTGATAAAGAAAATAGAAGCAAATGGTCCAAAATTAATGGTAAAAACACCTTTATCAATAATAGTTACATTAGTAACCGCTAAATTAGGTATTAGGTTGATAGCGAGAGCAAAGGCGGTTTCTGCGTAAAATAAAACTACCTGCCAAGATGCCATTTTTTTCTCTTTTCTAGTAGATACGAGCCGACAAGAAAAAAGAAAGGCAAAAGCAAAAGCAAAATATGAAGCGAGGTTGGCCGCTATTGCCATATAAAGAGCAATTTTTTCACTGAAGATTAATAATAATTCAGATTGAAAATAGAAGTTGGTTAAAATCCAAATGACTATAAAAATAGAATACCCTATGTAGGGGTAGTAGATTTTAGGATCAACCTCCATCCGATCTTTAAATAAAGATCGGATAAAGAAGGCTACCCATAGTAAAATGAATACCGCAATAAATAGCAATAGATTATCTTTAGGGAAGCCAATTAACATTTATAAGAAACTCATCGTTGTTTTAAATCTTTTCTTCTTTTTATAATTTTAGCATTATAAGATTTCAAATCATATTGATTGAACACATTACTTGTATGCTTAGTTAAGCAGATCCCTTTATATGTGATTAATCCTGAGTTGTTGATATCTTGGTGGCTCGTAAAAAGAAAGGGTGTATAGCAGTTATCATTATTTATTGCTTGGTAAAACAAAACCATTGCGGGTTGTTCTATAATAGAAAAGATCATATCTCTTCCTGAGTTGTAGAGTGCATTGGCTAATCCTTTTTGAGCTAAATACATATATTGGTTTAATTTAGGGCGTGGTCCATTGATGGTAAATCGGATCACTCCACACACACTTCTTTTGTCTATGATAGAAGAGAAAATAGCATTTTCTAGATCTGAACTGGATAAATTAGAATTATCTGATGAGAGGTCATTAGAGTATGTTGTTTTCAGTTTAGGGAAAAAAGATAGTAAAGAATCTGTTACTCCTTCATTTTTCCAATGTTTGGTTTGGAAGAAATCATTAAAGAACAGCCAGTTTGCTTTGTCTTGATATGGTTCAATAAGCGCTGAAGAAATAATGGTAGGGTAACTATTGTTTGTCTTTAATTGGTACAGAATAAAATGCTCTCCTTTTGATGAGATGTCAAGAATACTAAGCATTTCATACCATTTATGTTCTTTAATAAATGTTGTTATATTTATTAAGACAATGGCGTCGGATAGTAGCAGTGGTTGTGCGCAAAAATCGGTATAAAATAGACGTTTATCCTTTGAAATATCATTAACTATTTCATAGTGATAATCTTCATCAATGATGTTTGATTCCGAATTAATATGCTCTTGTTTAGAATATGTGTGGTAGTTATTTGATGAATGTTGAATGGTTCGGAAAATTTCAAACTCAGTCCAACATCTTAATAAACATCCAAATAATTTATGTGCAAGTTGCTCTATCATAAAATAATGTTTAGGTAAGATATTGCAGGGTTGCTTCCCTATGAGAGCTATGGCTTCTTCTGTCGAAAATAGATGCGAAAGGTTACCTGTATCTGTGTTACTTAATTTAGATAAAATAGTCTGTTTACGAGCTTCAATTAATTGTTGTAAAAGGTTCGGTGTATTTGATTTTATGCAGTAATCGTACAGCTTTTTTATAAACTCATTTTGTTGATTTTTTTTGTGCCCCTTCATCTAGATTGTTTAGATCAAATGTTGATAACTTTTTATATAACGATTTCATATGGATCTCCTTTGGTTTAAGTAATATCAGCCTGAAATAAATATTTGAGCATTTCAATTGTGCAATTGTTGTTCAGTTATTTATTTGATAGATATAAGCAGCTTGTTTTATAAGCTGCTCTATCATCATACTGAAAATGTCAGCATGAAATAAATTTGTGCTTAATTTTTTACCATTCGTCACAACCTTATTGTATAATCAGCCTCTATAGAATTTTAAAGTGATTGAGGAATCTTATCTTATTCAGATAGGTCCTTGATTAATAAAAGCTAATTGACGCCTGTGAAGGCGACATAATAAGGTAAAAAATGAGCGAAAAATTACAGAAAGTATTAGCACGAGCAGGTCTTGGTTCTCGTCGTGAATTAGAAACGATGATTCAGTCTAATCGTGTTAGTGTTGATGGCCAGATTGCAAAACTAGGTGATCGCCTAGAAAATGTTGATGCGAAAATTCGTATCGATGGCCATGTTGTATCGGTAAAAGAGTCTACTGAAGTAATCTGTCGTGTTCTTGCTTACCACAAACCAGAAGGTGAGTTATGTACTCGCCACGATCCTGAAGGTCGTCGTACCGTTTTTGATCGTTTACCAAAAATCAAAGATTCTCGTTGGGTATCTGTTGGTCGTCTAGATGCAAATACCGCGGGTTTGCTGTTGTTTACCACTGATGGTGAACTAGCAAACCGCCTAATGCACCCAAGCCGTAAAGTTGAACGTGAATATATGTGTCGTATATTCGGTGATATTAACGACAAAATGATTAAAAACCTTGTTTCAGGTGTAAAACTGGAAGATGGTGAAGCTCGTTTTGAAGACGTAATGTACGCTGGCGGTGAAGGTATGAATCATACTTTCTACGTTGTAATCAATGAAGGTCGTAACCGTGAAGTTCGTCGTTTATGGGATTCTCAAGGCGTAACGGTAAGTCGTCTGAAGCGTGTTCGTTACGGTGATATTTTCCTAGAGAAAAGATTGCCACGTGGCGGTTGGATGGAACTTGAGCTTAAAGAAGTAAACTACTTACGTGAAATGGTTGAATTACCACACGAAAAAGAAAGTTTATTAGATCTAGATAAAGAGTCACGTAAGCGTGCTAAATCTAAATCTCAAAAGATCCGTCGTGCAGTAAAACGTCATGACGAGCGTACAGTTGAAGATCGTAATACACCTTCAGGTCGTCGTGGTCGTAACAACAAAAAACCAGTAGGTAGCTCTTTACCTTCTGCAAAGCGTAATTCAACTGGTGATGCTAAGCCTACAGGTAAACCAACAGGAAAGCCTACAGGTAAGTCAAATGGCAAAGGTAAGAAGCCAGCACCAGGAGCTAAACCAGTAAGAAGTAAATTCTCACCAAATGGTAAAGCGCCAAAATCAGCCCCAAGACAGCGTTAAGTTGAATTCCTGAACTAAGCGAGAATTAAACAAATAAAAAGGGTTGAAGCCATATGGTTTCAACCCTTTTTTTGTACTTTATATTAATATTCGCAACTATTTCGGTTGTGCATCAATACATTGACCATTAACTTCACAACTTTCTGGTGCCATTAAGTAGACATAAAGCGGCATAAGGTCAGCTGGTGTTTTTAGTAAGCTAATATCTTCAGCAGGGAAAGCTTGTGCTCGCATACGAGTGTGGGTGCCACCCGGATTAATGGCATTTACTTTTACTTGAGTGCCTTCCATTTCATGAGCCAATGTTTGCATCATGCCTTCAGTAGCAAATTTCGAGATAGCGTAAGCTCCCCAAAAAGCGCGACCTTGATGTCCAACAGTTGATGTAGTGAAGATAATACGAGCATCATCTGATTGCTGTAAAACAGGTAGTAAAGCTTGAGTCATTAAGAATTGTGCTTTGACGTTAATTTGCATTACTTCATCAAACATCGCTTCTTCGAATTGCTCAAATGGACTTAACATGCCAAGTAGTCCTGCATTGTGCAATAGACCGTCAAGTTGACCAAATTGACTTTTAATTGTTTCAGCCATATCAATGTAGTGTTGTTTGGTTGCACCTTTCAAATCAAGAGGGACAATTGCTGGAGTAGGGTAACCAGCAGCCTCGATTTCATCATATACGGATTCTAATTTAGCCACGGTACGACCAAGTAGAATGACAGTTGCACCATGTTGTGCGTAATGTAATGCCGCTTGTTTACCAATGCCATCTCCAGCACCTGTAATCAGAATTGTTTTGTTTTTTAATGCGTCAGCTGAAACCTGATAGTCCACTCTGTAATCCTTGTATTTCAACGCTCACCATAAATAAGACTGCTTGTTTTTGCAGTGTATTGATGTAAAAACGCGCATTTAGTGCGAATTTCTATCATAAGGTGAATTAACTTAGGGTTAAGTTAGGTACAATACACGAAACATACTTAAGAGGGTATTACATTGGAATTTTTGTTTGATTACGGTCTCTTTTTAGCGAAGATAGCCACGGTGATTGTGTCGATTATCGCCATTTTAGTAGCGGTGAAAGCGGTAGGTGGAAAATCTGCAGCAGCAAAAGGTGAGTTAGAAATAACTAATTTAACAGAGCAATACAAAGAGACAGTGACAGAGCTAGAGCATCATTTATTTGATGAGGCTGAATTAAAAGCGCGCGCAAAAGCAGAGAAAAAAGCAGATAAAGAAACTGAAAAAGCAAAACAAAAAGAGGTCAAACAAGCCGCGAAATCTGGTGAATTAACCTTAATCCGTGATGCTCGATTATTTGTTTTGGACTTCAATGGCAGTATTGATGCAAAAGAAGTTGCAGGACTTCGTGAAGAAGTTTCGGCAATTTTAGCCGTTGCCGTTGAGGGAGATGAGGTTCTTCTTCGTCTTGAAAGTGGTGGTGGTATGGTTCATGGGTATGGCCTTGCTTCATCGCAATTAGATCGCTTACGTGATGCTAGTATTAAATTAACGATTTCAGTCGATAAAGTTGCTGCATCAGGCGGTTACATGATGGCGTGTATTGGTGAAAAAATCATTGCTGCTCCTTTTGCAATTGTTGGTTCGATTGGTGTTGTTGCACAACTTCCAAACTTCAGTAAATTATTAAAGAAAAATGATATTGAGTTTGAACAACTGACGGCTGGTGAATACAAACGTACACTAACAATGTTTGGTGAAAACAGTGATAAAGCTCGTGAGAAATTTCAATTAGAGCTAGAAGAAACTCATGTATTATTTAAAAATTTCATCCATGAGCACCGTGCAGAATTAGATCTTGAAAAAGTAGCAACGGGTGAGCATTGGTTTGGAAAACAAGCCCTAGAATTAGGCTTAATTGATGCAATTCAAACGTCAGATGATTACTTAACAAATGCATGTAAAGAAGAGCGTGAAGTCTTAGCTATTCATTATGTTCAAAAGAAAAAGTTAAGTGATAAAATTGCAGGAGTTGCAGGGAAGTCTGCAGAAAATGTGTTTATGCGATTAATTAGTAAAGGTCAACGCCCAATAATATAACGTTTATAAGCAGTAGTGACTAACTTAAAAAGGCTGAATTATTCAGCCTTTTTTATTACTTTTTATTAGCAAAATCACTTAATAGTAAACTTTTTTGAAAGCTGGTGAGCAAGGTACTTAAACATATTAAAAACAGCGGTTGTTTTCTCTGTTGGTAAGCCTTGATCTGATAAAAAGTACTCGCCTTTAAATACTAATATCTCTTCTTTTTCTTCGACACTCGTTGCACGCATACCGTCAACATAATTTTCGTGATCTTGAATGATTTGATTGGCTATTAACAGTAAATCAGCCTCAGAAATGGATTTTTTATCGTTCATACGTCACTCATTTTTTGTTATATAAAAGAGGGATTTTAAGCATAAAAATTTTAAAAGACAATTGATGTAAATCATGAGTATGAAAATAAAAATATCAGAATAAATAGCTACTTTATTGTGAGCTAGTGCAAGATATTGAATGAACTTTTTGAGCTATTAGTCAGTAAATGTTAATAGATTTGACCGAAATGAGGGCGCTTGAAAAAGTATTAGATGATCATTACATCTACTTAACAACTGTCCAAAGCGCGACCATTCAGTAGCAATTGTAAAAAAAGAGGTTGACGTGATGGCATCCTCCCTCAATAGTAATATATAGATAAAAGTTCAATTTATAGCTGTGGATATTGTTATTTTCGACAGTTTTGTATTTCAGCACGAGGACGTTAGTGAGACATTATGGGTAAATCTCTAGTTATCGTGGAGTCACCAGCCAAAGCTAAAACAATTAATAAATACCTTGGCAAGGACTTCATCGTAAAATCCAGTGTAGGTCACGTTCGTGATTTGCCTATGGGCTCGACAAGCACAGGCAAGAAAGCCACAGCTGCATCGACTAAAGGCATGAGTGTTGAAGAAAAAGCACGCATTAAGAAAGAAAGAGACAAAAAGAACTTAATCAATAAAATGGGTATTGACCCATATAATGATTGGGCTGCGAATTACCAAATCTTACCGGGTAAAGAAAAAGTTGTTGCTGAATTACAGAAATTAGCAGAAAACGCAGACACTATTTATCTCGCAACCGATTTAGACCGTGAAGGGGAAGCTATTGCGTGGCACCTTCGCGAGATCATCGGTGGTGATGATTCACGCTATAAACGAGTAGTTTTTAACGAAATTACAAAAAATGCGATTCAACAGGCGTTTGAAACTCCGGGTGAGTTAAGCATGCCAGGTGTAAACGCACAGCAAGCACGTCGTTTCTTAGACCGTGTGGTTGGCTTCATGGCATCACCATTGCTATGGAAAAAAGTTGCTCGTGGTTTATCTGCAGGTCGTGTTCAATCGGTTGCAGTAAAAGTGTTAGTTGAGCGTGAACGTGAAATTAATGCATTTATCCCTGAAGAGTTTTGGGATATTCACGCAGACACATTAACGGCAGGCAAAGAAAATTTCCGTCTTCAAGTCGCACAGCGTAATGGCTCTGTATTTAAACCACTAACGCAAGCGGATACAGAAGCAGCAGTAAGTATTCTTGAAAAAGCAGAATATGAAGTATGTAAGCGTGAAGATCGCCCAACGAAAAGTAAGCCGTCGGCACCATTTATTACCTCAACACTGCAACAAGCGGCAAGTACCCGCTTAGGTTACGGTGTGAAAAAGACCATGATGTTAGCTCAGCGCCTCTATGAGGGTGGGTACATCACTTATATGCGTACTGACTCAACTAACTTAAGTAAAGAAGCGGTAGAGACGTTACGTGAGTTTATTGGTTCAGAGTACGGTGACAGTTATTTACCTGCTTCTCCAATTACCTACGGTAGCAAAGAAGGCGCTCAAGAAGCCCACGAAGCGATTCGTCCTTCAAGCGTTGATGTAAAAGTAGATGACCTAAAAGGAATGGAAGCGGACGCACATAAACTTTACAACTTAATTTGGAATCAATTTGTGGCGTGTCAAATGACACCAGCACAATATGATTCAACCACATTGAGTGTAAAAGCAGATGAATTTACCCTAAAAGCGAAAGGTCGTATCCTTAAGTTTGACGGTTGGACTCGCGTGCAACGTCCAATGGGCAAAAACGAAGATCAATTGCTTCCTGCCGTTCAGCTTGGTGATAAGCTAAAACTAGAACAGCTTGATCCAAAACAACACTTTACTAAGCCACCAGCGCGTTTCACAGAAGCGGCATTGGTTAAAGAACTTGAGAAAAAAGGCATTGGTCGTCCATCAACTTATGCATCAATCATCTCAACGATTCAAGACCGTGGCTATGTTCGTGTTGAAACTCGTCGTTTCTACGCTGAAAAGATGGGTGAGATCGTAACAGACCGTCTAAATCAATCGTTTGATGATTTAATGGATTACGACTTTACTGCGCGTATGGAAGGCAACTTAGATAAAATTGCTGAAGGCGATAAAGATTGGAAAGACGTACTTAACGCGTTCTTCCAAGACTTCACTGACGATATTGCAAAAGCAGAGCTTGATGAATCAGAAGGTGGTATGTCACCAAATAATATCGTAGAAACCGATATTAAATGCCCAACTTGTGAACGTAATATGGGTATTCGTACTGCATCAACTGGGGTATTCCTTGGTTGTTCTGGTTACGCATTACCACCAAAAGAGCGTTGTAAAACAACCATTAACTTAGGTAATGAAGAGGGCATTATTAATGTTCTTGAAGAAGACGTAGAAACCGCAGCGTTACGTGCCAAGAAACGTTGTCCTAAGTGTGAAACAGCAATGGACCCTTACCTAATCGATCAAGATCGTAAGCTGCACGTTTGTGGTAATAACCCGAACTGTGATGGTTACATTGTCGAGAAAGGTGAATTCCAACTTAAAGGCTATGATGGTCCTGTTGTCGAGTGTGACAAATGCGAATCAGACATGGAACTTAAGAATGGTCGCTTTGGTAAATACATGGACTGTACGAGTGAAACCTGTAAAAACACTCGTAAAATCCTGAAAAATGGTGAAGTTGCGCCACCAAAAGAAGATCCTGTTCATCTTCCTGAATTGGAATGTGAGAAATCAGATGCGTACTTTGTATTGCGTGATGGTGCATCAGGTTTATTCTTAGCCGCAAGCACTTTCCCTAAATCGCGAGAAACTCGTGCACCGTTAGTGGAAGAACTAGTTCGCTTTAAAGATCGTATATCTCCTAAGTTTACTTACTTAACGGAAGCGCCAACACACGATCCAGATGGCAAGCCTGCAGTCGTTCGATTCAGTCGTAAGACTAAAGAAAACTATGTACGTTCAGAAAATGATGGTAAGCCATCAGGTTGGACAGGTTTATACATTGATGGAAAATGGACAATTACTGATAAACGTAAAAAGCCAAAAGCTGAGAAATAAACACAAAAGAGAATAAATTTAAAAAACCGTTCACTGAAAAGTGAGCGGTTTTTTTATTTTCCCTAGGAAACTTGCTGACAATTGCATAAATAAAGGGCATCGTCTATTATAAGTTAAAGCCTAAGCAATAGACTTAGAAAATAAACTTAATAGATGGTGTTATTAACATAATGATTAAAAAAATTAGTTTGATGTTCTTTTTTACTTTAATTGCGGTGACCGTTGCATCGTCTTCGATTTTATATGTAAAGAAAATGTCAGAAAGAGACCTTATTATTCAATCAATGACGGATAGCAACAATGCTTTGCTTTCTAACAATTATCAGAGATCTGTGAATTACTATGAGTTATTGATGAAGTCACTTTCTGATGGGATGTCTTTTCATCTTTCTACTGAAATTAATCAAGAGATCAAAAGTGTTTTGATTAGTCAGGCACAAACCTTCTCTCAACGTTATAGCCTTGTTGAAGTCGATATAGTGACGGTAGAAGGTGAGATATACAGTTCTACCGGAAAAGTATTGGATTGGAATGCCAGAGAACGTCGTCGCCCGTGGTTTATTGAAGTAATGGAAGGACAAACTAACTTTTATCAATCAGATTTATATAAATCGAAAGAAACAGGGAAGATGGTATTAACCTTTTCTGTACCCATTCTATTTAAAAATGAGATAGTTGGTGTGTTTCTTTTTGATGTACCCGGCACACATTTGCTAATGGATACCTCAAGAGAATTTGTTGTTACGAATGAAGAGGGTATTATATTTGCCTCTGATCCAGTTAATATGCACTGGTTAGGGAAAAATGTGTATGAGATTAGACCTATTTTTAAAACGTTTAATTCAGATCCTTTTGTATATCAAAATCCAGAAAAAGATTGGTTTGCAGGCTCAAAAATTAAATTATTTGATGGTAATGATTTATTTAGTTTTGTGACATTAAATAGCGCGGTTGATAGTTTAGCTACGGCAACGAAGAAAGACATTATGTTTAATGTACTATCGACCACCTGTTTTTCGTTCATTTTAATGTTTGCCATTTACTTTATTCTTAAAAGAGAATTAAGAAACCTATCCTTAATTAAAGAGTGGGTCTCAGGTATGTCGAATGGTCGTTTTTATGATAAAAAAATACCAAAATCTAATAATGAATTGGATGACGTTGTTAGTGCATTATCAACATTAAAAAACAGTTTAACGGATTTTGTTGGTTCATCTCACAAAACGATGCTTGATCTTTCAACGAGCCAAGCTGCAATCTCTAAAACGATGTCTGAAAATAAAATTAATACGCAAAAAGAATTAAAATCAGTAGAGCAAGCAGCGAGTGCAGCCGTTGATTTATCAGTAACGGCTGCGGATGTAGCAAGAAATGCAATTGATGCCGATCTTGCAGTCTCTTCTGCACTTGATGTTCTTTCATTAAGTAGAGAAACACTAGAACGTTCAGAAAGTACGGCTAAACGTGTCAGTGAATCTATGCTTGAATCCACCAGAATAGTTAATGATTTGAGAGGGCATTCTGAAAAAATTAGCACAGTAATAGAAGTAATTAATTCTATTTCTGCTCAAACTAATTTATTAGCGTTGAATGCTGCTATTGAAGCGGCAAGAGCAGGAGAGCAGGGAAGAGGTTTTGCGGTCGTTGCGGATGAAGTTCGATCACTAGCTGCAAAAACACAGCAATCGACAGTCAATATACAAGACATTATTTCACAGCTTCAAGAACAATCGAAAAAAGCAGATGAATCAATGTATTTGAATTCTGAGTTGATCCAAGAATCTCAGGTTATTTCTAATGACTTAGCGCACTCTTTTCAGACGATAGCCAAAAAGGTGAGCGGAATTTCAAAGATTAATGCAATGGTTGCTAGTACATCAGAAAAACAATCTGACGTAACAAAAGATATTTCACAACAATTAGATGGAATTAATTATCTCGTTAAGCATAACCTTACTGGCGTAACATTGGCTGAACAATCAAATGATGATATTTCAAACATTACGACTCAGTTGGAAGGAGAGTTGTCTTTTTTCCATGTGAAAAAATAGAGGCTTTTGCTAACAATTAAAATCCGAGAGATGACGATGTGTTTTTCTCGGTTTTTTAATTAACATATCAACCAAAATGCAGAACTCTTTTAGATTAACCCGATGTCATATCGTCACTAGATCACATATTTAAACATTTGATTTTATTTTGAAAAAAATTTTGATCTAACTCTGTATAGAAAATAATTTATCGAGTAATAATTATATAATATCGTGCAATTATATGGAAGTCGGTAACGTTATGCGTCAATACATGAAGTATTTAATCCCAACAATTATCCCACTCATCATTCTTTTGATGCCTTTGTCTGCTTTTCCTTTTGAAGGAATGACGATTATTCAGCAGCGTGTCATTGCTATCTTTTTATTGGCAGCATTGTGTTGGGTATTTGAACCTATTCCAATTTATGCAACCTCAGTAGTCATCATTGTTTTAGAACTTTTAATGGTTTCTGACAAAGGGTTTATTTTATTTAAAATGAATCAAGATGCCCCTCATTTTGGAGAGTTACTCAATTACAGTGACATTATGGCAACCTTTGCCAGTCCGATAATTATGCTGTTCTTAGGTGGTTTCTTCCTCGCAATGGCGGCAACGAAATATCGCTTAGATGTCAATTTAGCCAGAGTATTACTTAAGCCGTTCGGAACCGATCCAAAATTTGTAATGTTAGGGTTGATGCTGATCACGGGTATTTTCTCGATGTTCATGTCGAATACTGCGACAACGGCGATGATGTTATCGATCTTAACGCCAGTAATCGCTGTATTTGGTCCTAAAGACCCGGGTCGAGTTGCGTTTGCTTTATGTATCCCTATTGCGGCGAACATTGGTGGTATTGGTACCCCGATTGGAACGCCACCGAATGCTATCGCACTAAAATATCTAGTGGGTGATAACTTAATTACTTTCGGTGAATGGATGGTATTTGGTGTGCCATTTGTGATTGTAATGATGGCGCTTGCTTGGTTTTTAATTGTTTATCTATATCCAGCTAAACAAACATCAATGAATTTAGATATCAAAGGTAAGTTCTTAAAAACACCAAAAGCTATCATGGTGTACATTACTTTCGCAGGAACGATCATTTTATGGTTAATGGGGTCAAGTCATGGCATGAATTCATATACGGTTGCATTAATTCCAGTGGCGGTGTTCTCTCTTACTGGGATCATTAATAAAGAAGATCTTAAGAAAATTTCGTGGGATGTTCTATGGTTAGTGTCGGGTGGTATTGCGCTTGGTTTAGCTTTAGATAAGACAGGCTTAGCTAAATTAGTGGTTCATAGCATTCCATTTGATGCTTACTCACCTTATGTCGTTTTATTTGGTGCGGCTTTCTTATGTTTAATCATGGCAAATTTTATGTCACATACAGCAACCGCTAACTTATTAATGCCGATCATGGCTGCGTTAGGTACATCAATGACGTCATTGACCCCATTAGGTGGTGAGCTAACCTTAATATTGATAGTTACATTTGCTGCTTCTCTAGGTATGTCACTGCCAATCAGTACGCCACCGAATGCGTTAGCCCATGCTACGGGTAATGTTGAAAGTAGCCAAATGGCAAAAACAGGTGTGATATTGGGTGTCGTTGGTGTGTTATTAAGCTTTATTATGGTATGGGTCCTTCATACTGTTGGTCATATTGGATAGCCTATGAATCAAGAGAAATTTCAGCGTTTGATTGATGCTTATTTCAGTCAAGAAGAACGAAGAATTGTCATTCCTGCTGGTGAGACGATCTTAGAGCAAGGTGCTGATAATGATCGGCTCTATTATGTTTGTTCTGGGGAGTTAGAAGGATTTTATCAAGAAGAAGACAGTGAAAGCCAAGCCATGGTATTTAGTGCTTCTAAAGGCGCATTTATTGGGGTACACAGTTTTTTTTCTGAAACTTTAATTGCTTCTTCAACGGTAATCAGTAAAACAGAAAGCGAGTTAGGGTGGATCGATACAAAAACTACGGCGGTTGAGCTGGAGCGTTATGGGCCACTCACTGCGCAGTTTACGCCTATTATTGTTAATGAACTTTCTCGTCGGCAGCGCAGAGCCATGCAAGAATCGATAGAGAAAGAAAAAGCGTTACAAAAACTCTATTCGGCAGAGCAAATGACCACATTAGGCCAACTGGCTGCGGGTATTGCTCATGAGCTTAATAATGCGGTCGGGGTCTTAAGCAGTAAAACAGAACGACTTCAATCTATTATTTTAGAATTACTTGAAGAGATACATCCAGAAGCGAGTAGTTTTGTCGATCAAGGATTAATTAATGGCCAAAACATTAGCTCTTCTGAAGTAAGAAAGCGAGGCAGAGAACTTGAAGTTAGCTACGGTATTGATAGAGATACCGCTCGAGAATTAGCCCGTGCCGTACCAGAGGGTGAACTTTCTCAATTTTGGCTTAAAAGCCCAGAGCAAGCAGTAAGGTATTGGAACATAGGTCGAGATCTGCATGACATGCGTTTGGCTGCAAGGCACTCCGTTGGGATTGTTCGCTCAGTCAAACAGTTAGGTCGAACAGACATTGATACCGATGAAATCTTAGATGTGAATGACAGTATTAATAAAGCCTTAGTCTTACTGCAAAGTGATTTACGCCGTGTCTCTGTGCATTTAAGCCCTGCGGCTATGCCAATGGTGAAAGCCTCAGCCACAGAGCTTGTGCAGATATGGGCGAACATTATCAAAAATGCCAGCGATGCCATGGAGAAAGTGCAAGAACCAGAGATTGAGATCTCTACCAGAGTATCAAATCGCTTTGTTCTCGTAACTATTGCCAATAATGGACCAGAAATTGATGAAGCGACGAGACGTAAAATATTTCAACCTAACTTTACCACCAAAAAAGGCGGACTCTCTTTTGGGCTAGGGTTAGGACTGGCTATCGTGAAGCGGATCTTGAGTGGATACGGTGGCTCGATTGCAGTAAAAAGTAATCAAGAAAAAACTATTTTTAGAATTAAATTGCCAGTGGAGGACGGTCATGGAAAAACTTAATCTGATTTGTGTAGACGATCAAAGGGAAGTGCTGAGTGCCGTTTTGCAAGATCTCGCCCCACTCAAATCATGGATAAACATTGAGGAGTGTGAGTCGGCAGATGAAGCATTAGATTTAATGGATGAATTGGACAGTGAAGGTGGGCACATTGCACTAGTGTTGTCTGATCATGTGATGCCGGGTAAAAGTGGCGTGGAGTTATTAACGGATGTATCTCATGACTACCGCTTTTTAAAAACCAAGAAGGTGCTGCTAACAGGACAAGCCACTCATCAAGATACCATTATTGCGATTAATCGAGCTCGTATTGAAAGTTATATTGAAAAACCATGGAATGCCGATGAATTAAGATCATTAGTCACTCGTTTAGTGACAGAGTTTGTGTTTGATAAAGGACTTGAATATACCGATTATCAAGAACATCTTGATCAACAAGTGGTACTAAACCGACTACGATAATCTCGTATTTTTACTATAACTCCCCCATGCACTATTTTTACATGAGGGAGTTATCATAATTATGCTTGAATTAATTCATTACCAGACGCAGCGCCTTTAATGAAGGCGTCAATACTCCTCAATGTCGTGCTAGCAATATTCTCTAATGCTTCATCTGTTAAGAATGCTTGGTGTCCAGTAAAGAGGACGTTATGGCAAGCAGATAAACGACGGAATACATCATCAGTAATAATGTCGTTTGATTTATCTTGGAAGAAAAGCTCTTTCTCATGGTCATACACATCCAACCCAAGCGCGCCTATTTTTCCTGCTTTTAATGCTTCAATCGCATTGGCTGAGTTAAGCAACCCACCACGACTTGTATTGATGATCATCACACCATTTTTCATTTTTTCAAATGAGTCAGTATCTAACAAATGTGTGTTTTCTGGAGTTAGTGGGCAGTGTAATGTGATCACATCTGAGTGGGTAAAAATATCATCTAAGGTAGTGTATTTTACTCCTAAATCAATAGCAATTTGACTTGGGTAAGGGTCATAGCAAAGGATCTCCATCCCTAACCCTTTTAGGATTCGCATCGTTGCAAGGCCAATTTTACCTGAACCAATAACACCCACTGTTTTACCAAAGAAGTTAAAGCCAGTTAAGCCTTCTAGAGAAAAGTTGGCATCACGAGTCCGTTGATATGCTTTGTGAAAACGGCGATTAAGACACATCATCATTCCCACGGTATGTTCTGCTATCGCTTCTGGAGAATAAGCAGGAACACGAACAACCTGCAGTCCTAGTTCTTTTGCCGTATCAAGATCAACTCGATCAAAGCCTGCACAACGCATTGCGATTAATTTCGTACCTTGCTTAGCGAGTTTAACTAGGACTGGCGCAGATAAATCATCATTGACAAAAGCACAGATAACGTCAGCACCATCGGCAATAGGAGCCGTACTTTCTGTGAGTTGAAAGTTGAAATACTGGCACTCGAATTGGTATTTTTGATTGATACTATTGAAAGATGTTTCATCATAAGACTTGGTGCTAAACATAGCGATTTTCATATAAAATCCTTACAAATAAACAGGTTATAATTGTACTAACTATTTCCACTCTACCATTTATTTAACTAAAAATAAGATAAAAAGGGTAGATAACATATTTTAATGTTTATGGTATTAAGAGTATTTACGTATCAGAACTATAATTTGTTCATAGTGAACTATTATTTTCCTAAGTTTAGCGATTGCGTTCATGTAATTGATAATAGATATCATTTAGAATTGTAGCATATTCAGTAAAGAGGTTTTCATTATGATGCAAAAAATAACAGAGTGGTTAACTAGAGATCCAGATCCAAAAACACGTGAAGAGCTTCAATGCATTGTTGATAGTAATAATGTTTCAGAATTAGAAGATCGTTTCTCTTCTCGTCTGCAATTTGGTACTGCAGGGTTGCGTGGTATGGTAGGAGCAGGACCTAACCGAATGAATCGACTCGTGATTCAAGAAACAGCGACAGGTTTAGGTCATTATTTAATTGAACATATTATTAATGCAAGTAAAAGAGGCGTTGTTATTGGTTATGATGGCCGTACTGACTCGCAACAATTTGCTCATGATACCGCCAGTGTATTAACTGCATTAGGCATTAAGGTATTCTTAACAACCAAAGTAGCTGCGACACCTATTGTTGCTTATGGCATAAAGAAGCTTAATGCAGCCGGAGCTGTTGTGGTTACCGCAAGCCATAATCCACCTGAGTATAATGGTTTTAAAGTGTATTGGGAGAATGGTGCGCAAATTATCCCGCCGCATGATTCTGGCATTGCTAATGAGATCGATATTGCAGCGACTAAGCCAATTCCGTTAATGTCGCTTGGTGATGCGGAAGCAAAAGGCTTATTGGTGTGGTTGGATGATGATTATTATCAAAGCTACCGCGATACAATGAACAGTAACCCATTACTTTCAAACCATACGGATCCATCAGCCATTTCGATTGCTTATACCGCGATGCACGGTGTTGGTGCTGATATGGCTGAAACCCTGTTGCGTGATTCAGGCTTTAATCACTTTTTTAGTGTTGCTGAGCAGAAAGAGCCAGATGGCACTTTTCCTACTGTAAACTTCCCTAATCCAGAAGAAAAAGGGGCAATGGATATGGTGATCGCACTGGCAGATTCAGTACAAGCTGAACTTGCGTGTGCTAATGACCCCGATGCGGATCGCTTTGCCCTTGCAGCACGAAAAGCAGATGGCAGTTATCAAATGATGACAGGAGATCAAGTTGGTATTTTATTTGGTCATTATTTGTTGAAACATACGGATGCCACTAAACAGTTAGTCGGCAATACGATTGTGTCTTCTCGTTTATTAAAGAAAATAGCTGAGGCAAACGGTGCAGAGTATTTCCAGACACTTACTGGCTTTAAATGGCTGACTAATGTCGCAATGCAAAAACAGAGTGATGAGAAGCAATTTCTTTTTGCTTATGAAGAAGCACTTGGGTATACCATTGGCAGTGAAGTGTGGGATAAAGATGGTTTATCTGCTTTAGTTGCTTTTGCTCAATTAACGGCAGAGCTGTCAACACAAGGTAAGAGTGTTTGGGATGAGTTAGAATTAATTTATCGCACTCACGGTTTATATGTAAACGCGCAACAAAGTATTGCATTAGATCCTAATTCTCCACCAATTGGCGATCAACTTAGAGCAAACCCACCAAAGCAAATCGCTGGAATAAATATTGCGGTTACTGAAGATCTAAAAGCGTCGTTACGGTATCTTTCAAATGGCACGACAGAATCAATCGATTTACCAGCCAGTGATGTCGTGATTTATCATTTAGAAGATGGCTCTCGTATTATTGTTCGTCCATCAGGTACTGAGCCAAAACTGAAGTGTTATTACGAAGTGGTGGCAGCGATTGCACCAACAGATGAATACTCGGTCATTCAAACTAAAGCCAATGAAGCGATGGTTCATTTAATTGAAGAGCATCAAAAGAGCCTAGTTTGAAAGTGAGAAGATCAAAAAACTAAGCTTTTAAAAAGTAGGTTAGAAACAAAAACGGTGAGCTCAATGCTCACCGTTTTTATATATATTGAACTGTATTAAAGCGCAATAACAAAAGAACTTAACATCCACAATGCAAGAATGATAAAAATCCCGCCCATGAATTTATGTTGATACGTTCTGAATTTCACATTATTGATTAGCGACTTTCCAAGTGTTCCCACTAACGCTACCAAGATTAAGTTAAACAATAAGCCAAGAACGTTAAGCAATAAGCCAAGCACCAACATTTGCTCGCCAGAGGTTGCCGCAATATTGGTAGAAACAAACTGTGGTAAAAACATCACAAAGAAGACTAACGCTTTAGGGTTCAATAAATTACTGACTAAAGCACGTTGGTAAAACGTGGTCGCCATTGTCGAACCTTGTTGTAATTCTGGTGCTTCATCCGCTTCTGCTCGAATACAATCCCAACCCATTTTTAATAAGTAGGCACCACCAACGAGATGTAATGCTTTTAAGGCTATAGGGCTCATTGCAATTAAGGCCGATACGCCTAAAGCAGCAAGCAAGGTTAAAATGATACCCGAGGTCGCATTACCTAAGCTGGCAAATAAACCGACTTTACGGCCGTAACTCATGCTTGAACTAGCAATCAGCAGCATATCAGGACCAGGCAGTAGCAGTAGAGCGATAACAGCGGTTAAGTAAACCGGAAGAATAGTAATATCAATCATTATTTTATTTTGAATTATAAATCAGGAGGCGGATTTTATAGTAGTGAAGAGGTAAGATCCATGATTAAAAAGTCGCCTAGTGATATAAAATCGATACATTAAAAAATATAGATATTATTGTTAATAATATTAAAGAATAATAATGCGCAATTTTGTACAAAAGAAATGAGAGGGCTTACTATATACTTTAGTAAATAGGGATAAATGTGTTCATGATGAATGATGGCAAATGAGAAAGTAAAAAAAGAAATAGCACACTACCAAGTAGCAGAAGAGCTTGGAGGGCTTGAAATATTAAATGCTGATTATGAAAAGCAGACTTTCTCACGTCACAGCCATGAAGGATATACGATTGGAGTGATTGAACGTGGTGCGCAAAATTTTTATCGCACTGGGGGGAATCATACCGCACCGCAAGACAGTATTATCTTAATTAATGCCGATGATATACACAGTGGACATTCTGCAACAGATGGTGGTTGGGGATATAAAGCGATGTATCCACTGCCTGAACAATTAGAAAGCATTAGTAAAGAGCTAAGTCGTGGGCAGTTTGGAGCTCCATATTTTGCAGAGCCAGTAGTTTATGATCCAGAGTTAGCGAACCAACTTAGATTAGTATTTACCATGTTAGAGCAGTCAGATAACCGTTTATTAAGGGAAACCTTAGTCTATGGCGCTTTGGTTAAGCTTATGTGCAAACATAGCCGTACACGCTACACTGAGACTGCAATTTCTAAAGCTCAAAGGCCTCTTTATTTAGTGAAAGAGTTTTTAGACGATTTTCCTCAAGCTGACGTGTCATTAGATGATTTATCACGCTTAAGTGAATTGAGTGCTTATCACCTAGTTAGATCATTTCAAAAAGCGTTTGGTCTTCCTCCTCATAGTTATCAAATTCAATCTCGCTTACGAATGGCCAGAAAGCTTCTTAAGCAAGGGCATTCGTTGTCTGATACTGCACAAGAAACGGGATTTCATGATCAGAGCCATTTACACCGTCATTTTAAAAAAGCGATGGGTATAACCCCGGGACAATACCTCAAATTGTTTTAGCAAGTTTGTACAATCTTAGCTAAAGGAATACAGCTCTAATATAGGCTGATTTGATTTAATAAAGAGTCGTTTATGGATATAAATACCGCCGTACAGCCTTGTTCAAATTCTCGTCTTTTTTGGCAAGGAACATTAGCGATGATCCCACTTAGCATCGCAGTATTACCATGGGGGTTATTAGCTGGTTCATTTGCTATTGATGTAGGTCTTACTCCTTTTGAAGGTCAAGCTATGTCAGCAATTTTGTTTGCAGGTTCAGCACAGTTAGTAGCAATGGGGATGATCAAAACAGGCGCAGGGTTAACAACCATGTTGCTGACTACGTTTTTTATTACCTCGCGTCATTTTTTATATAGTGTCTCGATGAGAGATAAAATTAGCCCTTTACCGCTTCGTTGGCGTTTATCCCTTGGTTTTTTATTAACCGATGAACTGTTTGCTGTATGTGGACACCAATCAGAAAAACAATTTAATCGTTGGTACGCATTAGGTGCAGGATTCAGTTTCTATTTCTTTTGGAATGTAGCAACCTTAGCTGGAATTGTTGCGGGTAGTTATATTCCCTCATTGAATGAGCTTGGGTTAGAGTTTGCGGTGGCAGCGACCTTTATTGCCATTGTTGTACCTACCATTAAAAATAGCCCAGTATTGGTATCTGTTATTAGTGCCTTAATCTTATCTGTCACACTAACGTATTTTTCAGTTGAAGGCAGTTTAATGATAGCGAGTATTGGCGGTATGGTAGCAGGGTATTTAACAGAGACATTAAGAGGGAAAAGAGGATGATTTTCATATCAATTTTAGCAATGACGGCGTTAGTTTTTTTAAGTCGCTACTTGTTTTTAGAACCCCAATTACCCCTTAGATTAAACGCTCAAACTCAGAGATTATTAAGCTATTCAAGTCCTGCGGTCTTAACTGCAATTTGGGCTCCGATTGTATTTATGCCTGACAATGAATTATCGCTTTCTGGGTCGAATCCGTATTTGTGGGCGGCATTAACTGCAGCTCTCATTGCATGGAAAACTAAGAATGTACTACTGACAACGATTATCAGCATGATCGTATTCTTAGTGCTTAACTTATGGGTATTTTCAGCATAGGGTCAAAGAGTGGGAGGCTATTATCTTGCTACCCACTCAGCTTCAATCAGTGTTTTTCCATCGAGTTTTAAGCGACTAAGAAAAATATCACCCATGTGAATTTCACCAACGCCTTGAGGTGTACCAGTCATGATGACATCACCATCATACAGTTGGGTATAGGATTTTAAATCAGCAAGGATAGTTTCTGGAGAGTAAATCATCTGGCTAACTTGGCCACATTGAACTCTCATACTGTTAATGAATAGCTCAATTTGAAGTTGATTACTGTCGATACCATCAAGTGGGATGAAACGGCTAAATACCGCTGAGCCATCAAAGGCTTTTGCTCGCTCCCAAGGAAGTCCTTTGCTTTTTAGCTCAGATTGCAAGTCTCGTTTGGTTAAATCAAAACCTATTGCAACGGCAGATAGCTGCTCTTTTTCAATTAAAAAACAGATCTCAACTTCATAATGTAAACGTTCTTGATGGAAAGAAGATAGGGTAGAAGTGATGCATGAATTTGGTTTATTAAACACCACCATTTTCTCAGGGATCGTATTATTTAACTCATTAATATGGGCAACGTAATTACGGCCAATACATAATAATTTAGATGGAGTAATTAATTTTTCTCCAAAACGAACCGAATTCATTTTCCTATCCT
Organism: Aliivibrio wodanis; assembly: GCA_000953695.1. Lineage (GTDB taxonomy): Bacteria > Pseudomonadota > Gammaproteobacteria > Enterobacterales > Vibrionaceae > Aliivibrio > Aliivibrio wodanis. Next base: position 1,233,582 of record LN554846.1, read on the forward strand.
TGGTTTTTAAATATGCAATGCAGAGTGTACCTGAACTCCTCTTTTTTCAATCGTACTCTGTTGAGTTTTTAGTCAAAAATCAGATCTCTAGCTCAACTACGAATAGGATCATATAGATAATTATGGTGATCTGTTGTGCTGTTAATGAGATAAGTCAGTTAGAATGGTTATTCCTTTCTCTTTACGGTATTAATGATGATCAATTGGATTCACCCCCCTAAAAATTCGGATGTGGCTAAACTGATCGATTGTTATTGGTTTTTAGAAAGGCCAGAGGAGACAGACAGTAACCCATTTCCCAAATTAAACCCTGAGCCTGCAGGGCATTTGATCATTGCTATTCCTGAGCAGCCTTATCATTATGATATTGAATCTGATCGATTAAAGGGAAAAGGGTCCCATTGGTTATACCCATACAGTAAGACATTACAGATGGATCACTCGCATGGCTTTGCGATCATCGGGGTTAAATTTCATGTTGGTGCGTTGTACTTATTAAACCAAGAACCACAACAAGCAGTAGCAGATACTATTGTTTCAGCAGATTTGAATCTGTTATTTGGAACTGAAGGGATAAATGAAATAGATCTGATTGAGCTAGCCAAACAAGATCCTCAGAGGCTTTGTACTAAGTTAGATAAGATATTGTTACCGTGGTTATCTAAAGCAGAAGAAGATAAACATTATCAACTGACAACAAAAGCGCTACCTCTATTAGCGAAAACGCCCATTGCTCAACTAGGGGAGTTATTGCATTGCTCACAAAGAACGTTAGAGCGAAGTTTTGTTCGAGTTACTGGGTTTACTTTAAAACAATGCCAGTCAATGAATCGATTGGAAGCGTTAATTACGTATCTGTATCAGCGAGAAGAAACCGATATTGATTGGTTAACGGTTGCTTACGAGTTTGGTTTTAGTGATCAGCCACATTTGATCCGTTATTTGAAAAGTACTTTGGGAGTTACCCCTGGGGAGTACGCAAAGCAACGAGATCTTACGATTGATATTTATGGTGGAATTGAATAACCAATAACCAATAACCATTATAGTAAGAATATAAAGCTAATGACTCAAAGAATAAGTCACTAGCTTTAGTATTTAAGTTGATATGTCGATGAGTTTAAAAATCAAACTGAACAATGCGATGTGAAGAAGTAAGACCGGCACGAGTAATGGCTTTTTGTGAGGCAATATTCGTTTTCTCAGTTGAACAGATGGCGATTAACCCTTTACCGTTTGCTAAAGCAATCAAGTAAGTGAGTACTTGAGTTGCAATGCCTTGACCGCGTTCAGATTCAGCAACAACCATTCCCAAATCAGCATACTCTGTTTGATACTCGTCAAATAAGCGGCATTCACCTGCAGCCAGTAATTCATTATTCTTCCAGTAACCAAATAACTCTTGGCGGCTAATTAGGTTTGCATAATACCCAGTAACCCATTCCTCAGGTGCACCTATATTGGTTTTTGCAAATTCAACAAACTCGGCTAGTTGTTCAACCGTTGCTGCTGCCATTGGTAAGTCAGTCTTTTGTTTTATGGCTTTTTCGATTTGTTGATACATCAGCGTATTTACTTGGGTTTTCGCCGCATGCTCAAGACATAATGATAAATAATGCGTTTCTGCAGTACTAGAAAATGCGCCAGTCACATCACCAATAAGCTGGTTTTCTTTATTGATAATAGAAGTGAAAATATCATCAGCAAGAGCCTGATTTGGTTGGTTTACGTAAAACTGAAGTAGGTAACCATCGCTATTTATACAACAAAATCCAATCAACGCTTCATTTTTATAAAAACCAAAATGGTCTGCCATTGGTACAAATCCGCATAACCACATACCATCTAGTGGCGCTGTAGCTTGCTTAATGTACTCTTTTTTTAGTGTGCTTAATTCTTCTAGTTGTTCAATTTTTTCGATAGTGATCATTGCTTCTACCTGTATAGAGAAAGACTAAATGATGCATAAGACCATCATTTATCTGTTTATTGTTTTGAATTATTTCTTGGTAGAGATTGTAGGCAAAAGTAAAAAAGGAAGATTGAATAAAAGCGACAGTTTGATCAAAAAACCGCACCACCTAAAATTCTCACAAAATAGGGTAGTGCGGTTTTAATTTTTGATTCTACACATCAGCCATTGAGGTGGATGTATATAATGATATTCGGATTAACGGATGATCATTTGTTCACGTTCAGGACCAACAGACACCATACTTACTGGCACGCCCATTAGTTCTTCAATACGTAATACATATGCTTGAGCTGCTTTTGGTAGACTTTCAAAAGTACGACAACCTGTGATGTCTTCTTGCCATGCTTCCATGTTTTCGTAAACAGGGCTTAATGCTGAAGTTTGAGGCCAGATTGGGTTCTCAGTGTGTTCGCCAGCATAAGACGTACAAATTTTAAGATCCGCCATGCCACTTAAACAGTCAATTTTTGTTAGTGCGATTTCAGTTGCAGCTTGCAGTTCAACACCGTTGCGCGTTGCTACTGCATCAAAGTAGCCCATATCACGTGGACGACCTGTTACTGCGCCATATTCGTTAGCCGCTTCACGGAAGTTATCTTGCTCTTCCATGGCAGTAACTAATGTACCTGTACCAACAGATGAGCTGAAAGATTTAGCAACGGCAATAATACGTTCAGGACGCAAAGCAGGTAAACCACTACCGATACCTGCATAAGCTGCTGTTACGTTTGAAGAGGTAGTCCATGGATATTCACCGTAAACTAAATCACGACCAGCGCCTAACTGTGCTTCAAACAATAAGTTTGCATCGTTTTTCTGCATTACTTTTAGAGGCTCAGTCACGTTACAGATGAATTTACGCCAAGGAGCAGTCACTTCTAATAGCCATTCTGTCATTTCTTCTGCCGTTTGGCTGAAATCACACGTTGGGTATAGAGCGTTAAGTTGTGGCATTTTCCAATCAAGCATGAATTGAATGCGTTCAAGCAATACTTCAGGTTGCATTAACCAACCCACAAGGATGCCTTTTTTCATTACACGATCACCATACGCAGGAGCAATACCTTGACGAGTTGAACCGTAAGCACCGTCGCCTAAACGTAATTCTTCAAGTGTATCTTCAAGCGCATGAAGAGGAAGACAAAGTGTAGCACGGTCAGAAATGTGCATTTTTACTTCAATGCCAGCGGCTTTAACTTCTGCGATTTCTTCGCTTAATGCCGCAGGGCTAATTACCATGCCAGGGCCAAGAACCGCTGTACAATCTGGGTTAAAAATACCGCTTGGAAGTTGGTGTAGCTTAAAGGTACCGAAGTCATTTACCACAGTATGACCGGCGTTATTACCGCCCTGAAAACGAATACTTGCAGACGCATCCGCAGCAAGAAAATCAACGATACGGCCTTTACCTTCATCGCCCCAATTAGCACCAACAACAACAATAGACGGCATAACACAAACTCCTAAATGATTAAGACGCTATGCTAATCCCAATAAGTTAATATGAGAAATTAATTATAATTATCGACTTGATAAGAAATCCATATATCATATTGGGTGAAATGTATTCAAAAAGAGAGTATGGGAATGCTTGATCTCCATTGGCTTAAAACATTTGTCACGTTAGCTGAATTAAAACACTTTGGTAAAACAGCGACAGCCCTTCATATGACACAACCCAATGTTAGCTTACACATCAAACAGTTAGAAAATACCACTCGAGTAAAGTTGATTGAGAGAAATCCCTTTCATTTAACGGAAGCAGGGGCTCGTTTACTACAAACCAGCCAAGACACACTAATGGCATTGCAAGTGTGCCAAGCCGATTTGAATGCGATTAATGATATGAGCCGTGGAACACTAACCATTGCGGCTAGTGATATTATTTCGCGTTTATTATTGATTGGGCCATTCCAATTATTTAAGCAAGAGTTCCCGGGTATCGATTTTTCTCTGCTTAATACCACCTCTTCGCAAGCGTCTGAATTAGTGAAAAGTGCAGAGGCTGATTTAGGCTTTGTTATTGCACAGAAAGAAAGTCAGCCTCTGCATTTTACTGAATTACAGCAAATAAAATGGTGTGCACTGGGTAATCATCTTGAAGAGTGGCAACAAGCGAATCTTGATCCTACAATTACTCTAGATGATGAACCAACATTGATTTTATTAGGTCACGATACGCGAACACGAGACTTACTTGATTTAGCTTTACCATCTTTAAATCTACCTAAATATCGTATCATGGAGGTGGGTAGTGTAGATGCCCAGATTGATTGGGCTGAGGCGGGATTCGGAGTGGCGATAGTCCCTGAGTTCTCTATTCACCCAAAGCGAAATATTAAAACAACAGTAACGCCTTTACCTAAGTTTCCAACAACCAGTTTAGGTTACATTGTGAGACAGAATCAGATTTTATCTAAAGCAATTAAACAGTTACTTAAATGGGTGGATGAAGAAATTATTCGCTCTCAAAAATAGGTCGTTTTAAATAAAAATAACGCAGTTAATTATGAAACTTAACGTAATAAGAAGCCATTATGATTAAGGTCATAATGGCTTTTATATTGCTCTCTTTTTCTTTTTCTTTGGTCTTTTTTTCTCAAGTACTTTAGTGAGTAGCTTTCTTTGTGGTTCCGAAATCGGAAATCGCTCCATTAATTGATTTTGAATATTTAAAAGTAATGTTTTTTCCCATGGTTTAAACACATCAAACTCAAGTAAAATAGCATCATTTACTTTGATGAAAAGCTCATAATCGTTCATTGGATTCCTTATTATCAAAAGAACCATAGCATAGGTAGTTCGCAAATATCGAGCTATGAAGACGATTTTTTACTAGTAGAGGCATTTAAATTATCCTTTATAGAAAGGGCGCTTATTTTTCTATTTTTATAGTAGTATGCCACTACTCTATCAGTTCTGTGGCGGTATGATTCTTGTTTGTACGGATTTAATCAGCAATTGATAAAGGCACTTGGCAGCAGGACCTGTTTTAGTGCCTTTTGGTAGTGTGAGGTGTAAGGGAACTTGATAACTGGTCGAGCCCTCTATATCTAAAATTATCATATTTTTATCGTTATGATGTTCAATTATATGCAATGGAAGACGACAATACCCCAATCCTTGCTTAGTGGCTTGCCATGCATGATCAAAATTATCAACGGTTATACGCTGGTTTGATTTTAGCCAACCTGCATTTTGTTTATTCTCTAAGCCCAAATCTCGAATGACAATTTGATTGTTGGTTATTAAATCAGATAGACAAGGGTTAGAAAGTGATGCTAATGGGTGGTGTTTTACAACAACGGGAAACATCTCAACCATACCAAAAGCCTCACAAGAATGATTGGTAATAGGCAGAGTAATAATAGAAATATCGGCGCTTTCAGAGGTGACCATATTGGTTGTTTTAGAGAGTGAGGTTTCAATGATTTGAACCGAAGTCGTACTGTTGTCATCAAGAAATTCAGACATGGCGGAATATAACCATGAACGATCACATAGGTGATCTATCGCGACCGTGATTTCAGCTTCAATGCCTTGAGATAGTTGTATACTGATCTCTTCAAGCGCTTTTGCTTGCTCAAGCATTGATTGTGCTCTGCGTAATAATGACTTTCCATCATCCGTTAATACCGCTCTACGTCCCTCGACTTTAAGTAATGAAACCCCGAGTTGGTCTTCCAGTTTTTTTACGGCATAAATGAGCGTGGTATGGCTTTTATTTAGTGCAATAGCGGCTGCTTGAATACTGCCCGCTTTATCTATTTCAAATAAAGTTAACCATTGGTCTAACGTTGTTTTTAATCTCATCTGTCTAAAATACTCACAGTTATACGCAGTTTTATGAACTTTTCTGTTCAATTTTTGTAGGTATTATAGCATCTATCGCAAGGGAGAAGGCACGCTAAGTACCATTCCAAATGGCTTAATTAGTTGGAGATAAAGATGAGTAAATTATTGCAAGTTGATTTTGATTTTACAGGTCCATTTGGTGATGAAATGACAGATATGATGACAGGTTTAGCTGAGTCTATTAACCAAGAACCGGGTATTATTTGGAAGATTTGGACGACAAGTAAGCAATCTCAACTTGGCGGAGGTATTTATTTGTTTGAAGACGAGGCCTCTGCTCAAGCTTATTTAGCAATGCATACGGCACGTTTAACTAGCATGGGGATCACTAATATCCGAGGTTATATTTTTGATATTAACGAATCGCTATCAATGATTAATAATGGTCCAATCGCATAATTTAATTGGATATATAGAGTAATGAGTAACAAAACTTTCTTAACTGTACATGGCACAATTTATACCGTATTTGCTTTGGCGTTGTTTTTTGGTCCGCATTTAATGTGGCCAATGTATGGTGTCGAGCTAAACGATCAATACGCAGTGTTCTTGTCACAACATACCAGTATTTTCCTAGGCGGTATTGCAGCCATTAGTTTATTACTGCGTGATATAGGAGATAATCCTATAGCGAAGAAGCTGTTTCTAGCTTTGTTGATCACGAACCTATTGGGCTTGATTATTACCTTGTATGCAGGAATTACAGGAATATTTGTTGGCTTTGGATGGAGCGATCCTGCCTTCTTTGCTTTACTTTCTATTCTGACTTATATGCAGTTTAGAAAAATATAGTCGCTTATAAAAAGCCCTGCTGAATAATTTAAGCAGGGCTTTTATATTATTAGTATATATTCTGATTCTTCTTAAATAGGAACAAGTGAGCTTATTTGTTCTATTTTTCTTTTATGTTGAGGCGACTACACTATTTCAATTAAAAAAGAATAGGACGAGATAATGAATGAGAAAAAAATAAAGTGGGGTATTGCAGGACTTGGGAATATAGCGCATCGATTTGCTCAAGATTTAACTAACAACAGTAAATTAGGTGAGCTACAAGCCGTTGCGGCTAGAAATTGTGATAAAGCAGAGCAGTTTGCTGTTACCTATAGGGTGATATCACATTATGGAGATTATGAGCAATTAGCGACGGATCCTACCGTTGATATTGTTTATGTGGCGACGATTCACCCTTACCACAGGCCACTTGTTGAGTTATTTCTTTCTCACCATAAACACGTTTTAGTTGAAAAGCCTGCTTTTACTAACTACCAAGATTGGCAAGACATGCAACAACTTGCTAAAGATAATGGCGTCTTATTGCTTGAAGCGATGAAAACCGTTGTGTTTCCTGCTTATCAAGAGTTGAAGACTTTTATGAATGAACACGAGATTGTCGTGGATTCAATAGAAGCCTCTTTCGGTAATGAAAATGTGTATGATCCTAATATATTCGTATTTAATCCTGAATTATCAGGAGGAGCGACTCTTGATGTTGGGGTATATGGTGTTTGGTTTTATTGTGATTTATGCTATTTCTTTGGGGAAAATGTTCCAACGCCATCGGTATCTATAACTGGGGAGCACCCTGAATGGAGAGTTGATGAAAATGTAGAGTTTCTATTTGAAGGTAAAATTAAAGGAAAAATAGGCGCGTCAATTTCAAAAAACTTACCAAGACATGCCATTTTAAAAGGTGATGGCGTTGAGATCGTCATACATGATAAATGGTGGAACCCATCAAGAATTGATGTGCATTTAAGAGATCAGACTCATACAATTATGCATAACAGTGGTGGTGGTTTTGAACATGAAATAGATCATTGCTCAGCATTATTACTAAACAATGTTAAAACCTCCTCAGTGCTTAATACCGAGCTCAGTGGGCAGGTATTGTCTATACTAGAGCAAACGTTAATCACTAACGGATATGCTCATTTAACAAAAAGATAGAATTTGGAGCTATGGAAAATATAAAACGAAAACTAGAGGTTTATGAAATATTTTTTCGTAAGTATGGACCTGTAGCATCAAGCTGTAATATCACAGAACTCTCATGGTTATTGAAGGTCAGTGAGCGCCATGTTCAAACTGTGATTAAGAGATTAGTTAATGTGGGGTGGGTTGAATGGGAAGCAACGCCTGGCCGCAGCAAAAAAGCAAAATTGAAGTGTCTTAAAGAACCCATTGAAGCGTGTTATGACTGTGTGTTGAATGTGGTTGATTCTGGTAATACTGACTCTGTTTTAAATATACTAAGCTTTGGTGGACGTAACGCTTCTATTGAGCTTAAAAAGTATCTTCTTCATTCTAATAAAACGGTACCACGATCGGTTTGTATGCCTTTTCATCGGAAAATTGGCTCGTTATTACCTTATAAAGCAATCTGTCGTACCGAGCGCTATTTGGTTACTCAAATTTTTCAACGTTTGGTGAGTATTGAAAATGATATCATTTGTCCTGATCTTGCTCATTACTGGGAAAGCGATCTTTCAGCAACGCAGTGGCGCTTTTATCTTCGAAGTGGAGTTGTGTGCCATGACGGAAATCCGTTAACGGCAAAAGATGTAGTACGTTGCTTAATCAAATTGATAGCCAGTTCTTACTGGCATTCACTTTATTTAAATCTCACTGAGATAACGTCTATTTCTGAAGAGTGTGTGGAAATTACTTTATCTGAAGGTGACTTCCATCTACCAAGATTATTAGCTCGAAGTGAAGCATCTATTTATCCTACTCATTTATCAACAGATAGGATTGTTGGCTCAGGCCCATTTCAGGTTGAAGTATTATCACCAAGAATGATCCGATTAGGCAGGTTTGATCACTATGTTTTAATATTACCGTTGTTAGAAAGAGTGGATTTGTGGGTATATGAAGAATGGGCAAAAGATAAAGTTTGTGCTCAAAATCAGTTAATTTTGTCATTTCCAGAGAAGACGGTTACGTATAAAAGTAAATACTATTCATTATTTATGATAATAAAAAAACAAGGCAGTAATTTGAATAGCTCTAATTTAGTGACTTATGAAAATAATAATGAATGCAAAGCCTTAGCAGATACATTTTTTCCATCTCAGACACGACAAAAGGTACTTTATGGTGACTACCATTATCAAGCTGATACCACATTGTGTAGCATTCTTGAAGAAAGTGATCGGTTATACAGTCGTTTGGCTTTTTTATCCCTTTACCCTTTTAAAAACCAAATGGTTAAAGAAACTGATCACGGCTTCTTTTTAAATAAAGTGTCTGAGATAAAAAATACTCCAGACTTGGCGCAAGCTGTTAACGAACTTCAACGACTGTATGATTGGCTACAGCAGATAGGCGTTATTGATATCGTTAAGAAAGATTCGTTTGAACTCATCACATCTGAAAGCCTAAAAGAGATAAGAATGAATGGTTTTGGCTGGTGTGATTTAGCTAAATTGTGGATAGTAAATCATTAATCATTAATCATTAATCATTAAGTGTTTGTCTATTTTATATTGCTTTGGTGTTGCAGCCACGATGCTTTTAAAATGACGATGAAAGTGACTTTGATCGGTAAACCCAAGATCTGTAGCAATAGAGGCAATATCATTTCCCTTTTTTAGTAAGGTTTTGGCTTTATTTATCTTCATCATCAGTTGGTACGCATGCGGTGTTATTCCGTATTGTTTTTTAAATGAATGAATAAGGTAAAAATGGCTCAAACCAGACTCCCTCGCTATTTCAGAGATAGACATATTTTTATCAACATTATCTGAAATGTATTGGTATGCGAGATGAGTTGCTTGTGTGGGAATAATGTGGCGTGGTGGTGATGTTTTAAGCTCATTAAAGATAAGTGTAGAGAAAAAAGCGATCGCTGATTCTTCGACCAATAATGACGATTCATTTTCAATCAATATTTGTGCTAACGATTGAAAGCTCTGATATAGAGCAGGACATCGGCTGTGATTTTTCTGAAAGGGTTGAAATTCATTGTGCTTAATACCAGAGATGCTTGTTTGCAATTGTATTAACCAATCAGGCTCAACAAAAAGCATTTTATAGCTCCAATTAGTCCCACGTTTTGGATTACAAGAATGTACTGCTTCAGGATTGATGATTACAGTAGAGCCTGTGCTTATTTCTTGTTTTGAGTTTTGATTCATGTATTCACTAACACCATTATCTACGACACCAATAGAAAACTCTGGATGCGAGTGTTTTTTATAGCAGGCATTTGAATCATTTGAATAACGTAGTTCAAACGGAAGAATAGAAGGTCTTAAAAAATGTGTTTTTGAATTAGCCAATATAACGTCCATTGTTATTTTGATATGAAGAATACATATACTACTGTTAAGGCAAGCAAAGATCCCATGATCCGGTTAAAAATTTTATAATGGATTGGATGCTCAAGGTATTTACCAATAGTTAACCCTAATAGAGCCCACGTGGATATACAGAAGTAACATACGATAAAAAATATCACACTAAATGCGCCAAGGTCTTCGAGAGGAATCACACCATTACTAGAAAAAACGGTGATACCAGATAAAGAAACAATCCAAGCTTTTGGATTTAACCATTGGCATAATAAGCCTTGAGTCATAGTTGGAGCATTGCCTTTTTTATTTTTGTCTTGTTCCGTTCTATCGCTAGTCGCTACTTTATAAGCTAAATAAAGCAGGAAAGTACTACCAAGATAATTTAAAACGGATGTTGCTGCATGAGAATCATCTAAAACTTGTATCAGGCCTAATCCTAAGAGTATAAGAATAGAGACGAATCCAAGGGTCGCTCCAAAAATATGAGGAATGGTTTTTACATAGCCATGATTCGCTCCTGTGATAGTAGCCAGAATATTTACCGGACCAGGAGAGAGGGAAGTAATGAATGCAAACATTGCCATCGCGAGAAATAGAGTCATATAAGCGTACCTTTAGAGATTTAGATGATAGTTATCCTAATAACAATAAACGATACAGACATGGTAAGTATTGTACAAAATTGTTTTTTGTTAATAGAGGAACCTAAATACCTAATAGAATTTGATTAAATGAAACGCTGTAAGGCTAAGAACTAGATAAAATTTATATGGGTTCTATAGGGAAAAATTAACATGAATTATTTAACAGTGTATCGAGTTTAAATATGATCATTGCTAATGATAGGATATAGTTAGGGTTGATTAATATTTTAGCTAATATTCAAGGATTTTTTTGTGTTAGATTTTTTCTTTGCCGATTTAAACCTCCCATACACATTAGCACTAACATTGGTTGTGGCTATTGCTCTGTTAGAAGGGATTGTATTCTTAATTGGGTTTAGCTTTTCTAGTTTATTAGATGAATTATTTTCAATTGATATAGAAGTTGAACCTAGGTCATTTAGTTTTAGCTTGTCTTCTATATTAGGCTGGCTGCATTATCATCGTCTCCCTTTTTTAGTTTGGGCTATTCTTTTACTCTGTAGTTTTGGTGTAATTGGTAGTATTTTGAATTTTATATTCGTTATTCCACTATTTGTCAGTCTACCAATTAGTTTTGTTTGTACTATTTTTATCACTAGATATTTAGCAGAGAGTATTGTAAAAATCATTCCTAAAAATGAGAGCTCTGCAATTTCATTGAGTAGTTTTTCAGGACAAGTAGCGACGATTACTATTGGAAAAGCCTCTAAGGGTAATGCAGCAGAAGCTGTTTTTCATGACCAATTTAATCAAAAACATTACGTATTAGTAGAACCTGAATGTAAAGAGCAGATCTTTGAACAAGGAAAGCAAGTGATATTAGTCGAAAAGTTAACTAATAGTTGGTTGGCAATTGAATTATTCGATACCAAGAGTAACCGAGACTCTTCACTATAGGTGGTAAATAATATTATATTCACACCATTGGTTTTTAATTATTACCATATTTAAAAACCTTAAGCTAAGGAATAAATTAAAGTTACATTAGCCCTTGTATTTTTGATGAAAATTAATTGGGTAAATATTTGGATTTATTTTAATCCCAAACAATTATTAAACTTTCTGAACCGTATGCTCTTAATTGGGAAGCGTTATAGCTATCCTTTAATATTTAGAGTGTCATCCGATATATTTTAGTAACATTGATTAACTTTGAAGGAAAATTAGAAATGGGATCGTTATTTGAGCATAATCTACAGTTTACTATGGTAATCACTGGAGTAGTCTTAATCGCTTTAATTACAATAGGCATTATTTTTGCCAAGCTGTATAAGCGAGCAACTAAAGAAGTCGCCTTTGTTCGTACAGGTATGGGAGGAGAGAAAGTAGTAAAAGACGGTGGTTCAATTGTATTACCAGTACTGCATGAGACTATTCCCGTGAATATGAATACACTACGTATTGAAGTTGGAAAAACTCAAAAAGATGCATTAATTACTAAAGATCGTATGCGTGTCGATGTGAAAGCTGATTTTTACTTGCGTGTAGCACCTAACTCAGAAGGGATCTCAATGGCAGCACAAACATTGGGAACACGTACGATGCGTGTTGAAGAGTTAAAAGTATTAATGGAGTCTAAGTTTGTTGATGTTTTACGTGCTGTAGCTGCTGAGATGACCATGATTGAAATGCATGAACAACGTGCTGAATTTGTTCAAAAAGTGCAACAAAATGTAATGAATGACTTAGAGAAAAATGGGCTAGAATTAGAATCAGTATCGTTAACTGGTTTTGACCAAACAGAGCTGCAATTTTTTAATGAGAACAATGCTTTTGATGCAGAAGGTCGTGCTCGTTTAACAAATATCATTGAGAAAAAGCGTAAAGAGACAAATGATATTGAGCAAGAGAACCGTATTTTAATTGAACAAAGAAACTTAGAAGCTGAAAAATTATCATTAACCATTCAAAAAGAGAAAGAAGAAGCCCTGTTAGTACAACAACAAGCGTTAGAGTTTAAACGTGTTGAACAACAAGCTGAGATTGTGAAGCAACGAGAGCAAGGTGAGCAAGAAGAGCGTCAAGCTGAGATTTCTAAGCAGCGTACAATTGAACTGGCTGAAATCGAAAAAGCTAAACAGATTGAAGCACAAGAAATTGAAAAGCTTAAGACATTAGAGCAGGCTCGTATTCAACAGCAAAAAGATATAGAAGTATCTGAGCAAGATAAGCGTATTGCGATTGCTCAAAAATCAGAAGAAGAATCAGCAGCTCGTGCTAAAGCAGCTGATGCTGAAAAATCTAAAGTAGAGAAAGAAGAAGCAGTAATTACGGCAAAAGAAGTTGCAACGGCGAACCGTTGTAAAGAAATTGAAATTATTGATGCGAAGAAAGAAGCGGAACGTGAAGCTGTAGGTATTACTGTTCAAGCTGAAGCTGGCAAACAAGCAGCACAAGATAAAGCAGAAGCTGTACTTATTGAAGCTAGAGCAAATGCTGATGCTAAAAAATTGCAAGCTGAAGCTGATGAAAAAGTTCTAGCAGTAGAAGCAGAAGGTAAGCGTGCTTTATATGCAGCAGATAATAGTCTAAATTCAGAGCAAATAGAATTACAAAAATCATTAGCTATTTTAAGAGTATTACCTGAGATTGTTGCTAATTCAGTGAAACCACTTGAAAATATTGAAGGTATTAAGATATTACAAGGTTATAGCAACGTAGGATCAACATCAGGTGCAGGAGCAGTAAGTAATGCGAATTCTGGCGGTTTAGCAGAACAAATTACGAGCGCAGCATTAAACTATCGTGCAAATGCGCCTATGGTTGATGCCATGATCCGTGATCTTGGCTTAGTTGATGATAAAGCAGGTACTCTTGGCGACTTACTGAATGGTAAAAACAGCTTAATAGGTGACGCTATGGGTATAGCTGCCGATGCAACTCAAGTTGAAGATACTATCGATAATAAAAACTCTTAAAGGAAAATGTCTCTGCATAGAGCTTTATAAATAGAAAGAGAATAGAAATGCCCTGTTTTGGTTATCCGAAGCAGGGCTTTTTTAATTCGGTCTTGTAATTTTTACTCTGAAGGACTAATACCAATTCCAGTAATTCTCTAGTCATTATTACTGGTTAAATCACATAATAGCTTCGTTAAAAATTATTTAAGTAGAATAACTACTTATCAGAATTTTTGCCTTGCTCTTAAGTGGTTTTCCTGCGTAATAAATAGACCATTTAATTGTAAGCGCTTAACTAACCACACATATCAATATTAAGCATGCTTTGCCATAGTATCTTTTTAATCGGAGGTATTATGAATCAACAAAGTAAGCGCGACCATTGGGCTAATATTTTAGAGCAGCAGAAAGAGAGTAACCTATCTATCAAGCAATTTTGTATTGATAATGAAATAAGCTACCAAACCCTTTATTACTGGTCAAAGAAGCTCAGCGAGTCAGAAGTCACAACAAAAATTCACCCCATTATCGTGACAGAGCCAACACAAGAGCCGTCAAATATTGTGGTGCTGACATGTAATAATGGCCTTCGTGCCGAGTTACCAGCAAACCTTAATTCCAAACAAATAAAACATTGGGTTGATGCATTGCAATGATACAGTCAGGAAAGGTTTACCTCGTCGTTGGCGTCACCGACATGAGAAAATCCATTGATGGCTTATCACTCATTGTCGCCGAAACGCTGGAAATGGACCCATTCAGTGAAGCCTGGTTTATTTTTTGTAACCGCAATCGAGATAAACTCAAGATCTTGTTTTGGGATACCAATGGTTTTTGGCTTTATTATCGTCGCTTAGAAAAAGGGACGTTCAAATGGCCAACTCCCAATATTGATGGTGCGCTCCACATTAGCAGACAACAACTCAACTGGCTTTTATCTGGACTGACTTTAGATCATGCTAAAGCTCATAAGCCGTTATTTAACCTAGAAGTGTGATCGCTGATAATGATCATCAAATTGGACTTGAACGATCCTTTTTCGATGTCACACTTAGGGTAATTAAACAACCTTGAGCTAAAGCATGACCGATCTTCCTAATGATATTGAGCAACTAAAAGCGATGCTACTTGAGCTTCATAATCAAAATGAAGCCAAAGAGAAGCTGCTTGTTGCCAAGCAAGAAGAAGTCGCTGAATTAAAAACTCAAGTTGCACTCTTGGTTGAGCAATTAAACCTAAATAAATCCAAGCGCTTCTCATCGCAAAGTGAAAAAGTACCAAAAGGTACTTTCAATGAAGCTGAGCAGCAAAACTCGCTCCCTAAATCGAATGATGAGAAGAAAAAAACAGGTCGCAAGCCTCTACCAAAAGAGCTTGAGCGTGAGATACACAAGCATGAACTCAATGCACCTTATTGTGAATGTTGTGATGAACCATTGCATGAATGTGGCGTTGAAACCTCAGAAGAGCTTAAAATTATTCCTCAAAAGGTCACTGTCATTCGCCACGAACGCACTAAATACGCTTGTCGCCAATGTGAAAAAACGCAAACCCAATCCAAAATTATCACCGCACCAAAGCCCGCTAGTATGATCCCCAAAAGCATGGGAAGCGCAGGAGCTTTCGCGGCGGTAGTCACAGCAAAATACGTAGATGCACTGCCACTGTATCGCCAAGTAGATATCCTAAATCGGTCTGATATTGATATAAGCCGAGCGACGCTTGCTAATTGGTGTGTTCAGTTGGGTAATAAAGTGAAACCAGTCATTGATGAGATGAAATCAAGGCTGCTTAATGAAAAGCTTATCTGCGCAGATGAAACCACAGTACAAGTGCTACGCGAAGAAGATAGAAAAGCGCAAACCAAATCTTATATGTGGGTTTACCGTAGTGGTGAGTTCATTAAAACCCCTGTTGTTATCTATGATTATCACCCAAGCCGTGCAGCAACGTGTGCAAAAGACTTTTTAGGTGATTACTCAGGGTACTTACTCTCTGATGGCTACAGCGTATACGACACATTAGATGCAGTGACACAAGCAGCATGTATGGCGCATGCTCGTAGAAAGTTCACCGATGCACAAAAAGCGTCACCCTCTAAAAAAGCGGGAAAACCTGAAAAAGCCCTCAACTTCATCGCCAAACTTTACGGCGTAGAAAGAAAGGCAAAGGGATTATCCGCAAATGAACGGCAGAAGATAAGAAAACAGGAAGCTGAGCCAATATTGAGTGAATTTAAAGCGTGGCTTGATGTTCAAAATGTCTTACCCAAAGGGGCATTAGGTAAAGCTATCGCCTACACTCAAAAGCAATGGCCTAAATTACTCACCTATCTTGAGGATGGTGATATCAGCATCGATAATAATGTCACAGAAAGAGACATTAGGCCGTTTACCACAGGTAGAAAAAACTGGATGTTCTCAACGTCTGTTGATGGAGCGAAGGCCAGTGCTAACTTGTATAGCTTGGTAATGACGTGCCGCGCCAATGACATTAACCCGTATTATTACTTCCAGTATCTATTTACGGAATTACCTAAACGTGATCCAGTTGATGATATGTCGGATCTTATGCCGTGGCTCGTTGAAATGAGTGATGCAGAGTAAAGCATCACTAGTTCATTGAGCGCTTACATTTAATTAATGGCAATGGTATAAGAGATAAAGCACCAATGAAACCTAATTTACTAGTTCATCAATGCATCTATAATCCATTGTAATTTGCTTGTTCAGATACTATCTGACACAAGTAAATTACGGTTAAAATGGGTAATGAGTAAACATATTATCAAGCATTTTCTGCAATGGAAGATCGCTATCTACAGTGCGGGCATATGTTCTTAATCCTGCAATTTGTACTTGAACAAATTGAGCAAGTTGCTTTGTATCTTTTCCTTGTTCGATTTCTCCAATCACTTGCGCTTGTTTTAATACCTTTTCAAATTCAGTTTCCATGATTTTTAAAGAACGTTTGGCTTCAGCTAACAGTTCTTCATTTTCATTCGTTAACTCAGTAATTGTTTTTACCAACATACACATGCCGCTTGGTGAACTAGAGCGTTTTTCAACCACAATCTGATGAATAAATGATTTTAATCCTAGTAGAGGAGACTGTTTTTCATTGCAGCATTGCTGTAAATGCAAAATGCCTAAATGGGTATATCGCTGTAACGACTCTTTAAATAACCCCTCTTTACTTCCAAATGTGGCATAAATGCTTCCAGGGCGCATATCAATTACTTCTTGAAGATTACGCATTGATGTTGCGTGAAACCCTTTCTCCCAATAAAGATCAACTGCTTTATCAACAACTTGAACTCGATCAAACTTCGAATTTTTAGCCATAAAAAGATACCTTGATAAACTTTCTTGAACATTTGTTCAAATATTATATTGAACGATCGTTCAGGTCTAGTTATATTGTTTCTACACCAACGCACACAAGATGGCTGTAATGTTGGTTTATTTCATAATTTAAAGGATATCAATATGCTTAAGTTTTATTTTCATCAAACGCCAAACCCAATGAAAGTCGCTCTATATTTAACAGAAACTGAACTTCCATTTGAATTAATGCCAGTAGATACATTAAAAGGTGAGCAGCATACAAAGGAGTATCGAGCGATTAACCCTAACGGAAAGGCGCCTGCTATCGTTGATGATGGAGTTCGTGTTTTTGATTCGAGCGCTATTTTGCTTTATCTATCAGAAACAAGAGGAAAGCTTGGTGGTAAAGTTGAAGATCGTGCAGAAATTCTTTCATGGTTGCTATTTATTGCGTCTGGTTTAGGGCCATTTTCTGGGCAATCTGTTCACTTCCGTCATTTTGCACCTGAAAAAATACCTTACGCGATTAACCGTTATTTATCAGAGGCACAGCGTCATTACGAAGTGTTAGATAGTCATCTTGAAGGCCGTAAATTTATCGTTGGAGGTGAGTTCAGTATTGTTGATGTTTCTGCATGGGGTTGGATAGATAAAGCGACAGTTGTTTTGGGCGAAGAGGGTTTAGCCCCTTATAAAAATATTCAACGTTGGTTTGATAACGTAAATAATCGCCCAGCTGTTGAAAAGGCTCGAAATATCGCTAATGACATTGAGTTTAAATCTGAGTTTGATGAAAAAGCCAACCGATCTCTTTATCCGCAGAATTTTAAATAAAGAGAAGAATGAAAGAGTCATTTTTGGTTGAAGTTAAACATTAATAATAACGGTGTTAGGAGTCAGTATGGAAAAGCAATACATCCCACCTAAAGTGTGGACGTTTGATAGTGAAAGTGGTGGCGAGTGAGCAAAGATTAATCGTCCGATTTCTGGTTCAACACATGAAAAAATATTGCCGGTCGGTAAGCACGCTCTGCAACTCTATTCTATGGGGACTCCTAATGGCCAGAAAGTAACCATCATGCTTGAAGAGTTGTTAGAGTTAGGTATCGAGAAAGCAGAATATGACGCACACTTAATTAAAATTAGCGAAGGTGATCAATTCTCATCAGGTTTTGTGGATGTGAATCCTAACTCTAAAATTCCAGCTCTTGTTGATTTTTCACAAGAGACTCCAATTGAAGTGTTTGAATCTGGGTCAATCTTGTTTTATTTAGCTGAAAAATTTAATGTATTTTTACCAAAAGATCCTGAAAAACGCGTAAAAGTGATGAATTGGTTGTTTTGGCTACATGGTTCTGCTCCATATCTTGGTGGTGGTTTT
Organism: Aliivibrio wodanis; assembly: GCA_000953695.1. GTDB lineage: Bacteria > Pseudomonadota > Gammaproteobacteria > Enterobacterales > Vibrionaceae > Aliivibrio > Aliivibrio wodanis. The sequence goes on from LN554846.1 coordinate 1,251,961, forward strand.
GGGCATTTTTATGCCTATGCACCAGAGAAGTTTGAGTATCCTATTAATCGATTTACGATGGAAGTAAAACGTCAGCTAGATGTATTAGATAAGCAATTGGCTAAGAATCAATACATAGCGGGTGATGAATATAGCATTGCAGATATGGCTGTATGGCCATGGTATGGTAATTTAGTTTTAGGTAATTTATATGGTGCAGAATCGTTTTTAGATGTTGATAGCTATGTTCATGTGAGAAGTTGGGCAAAAATGATGTTAGCTCGAACAGCAGTTAAGCGTGGTCGAGTCGTTAATCGAACATGGGGAGAAGTATGGGAGCAATTGCCTGAGCGTCATAGTAAAAAAGAGATCATTGAAGTTCTATTGCTGCAACCAGAATAGATGCGCAAAATGTAGCTACTTATATGACAATTGTGTGTATTACACTTCTATTTGGTAGTTTAGATGCATTGCATATTCTTGGGTTGTAGCCTGAATCATTAGCTACGCCATTAAATGATTATGTTCCAATGTTTGAAGCACATGCGAGTTGGTTTTTACCTGTATGTACCGCAATCTTAATTAGTAAGTTGATAAGCCGAAAATCAAACTTGGTAAATGTAGAAATCAATGCCTAGCCAATTGTAGTTATTTTCAGCCTTTATATAAGGTTCATGTTGAATCATTAAGGCTGAAAGTAACTCGCTAATTATCTTTCCAATGTATTTTTCTTCCCTTTCTTTGATGTTAATCAATTGTAACTATTTGTATCGTTACTAAGCTTTATGTTAATACCTGCCTAAATAATATTCGCATCAATTTTCATGCATCCATGTGAACAACGTTTGCCTAGATTGGTATAACAAGATTTCTTAACGAAAAGGTTAGGTCCATAAAATAGATGAATGAACACAAGGAGAATAGCAATGAAGTTTTCTATTATTGCAGTATCTATCATAGTCGCTTTAGCTGTAGTCCCAGCTAGTACAGTACAAGCTAAAGGGAGTACTTTAGAAAGTAGTAAGATTAATTCACATATTGTCATTGATGGAAATGTTGATGCTATATGGGAAGAAGCAGCATCAATTACTCAAAAGTTAAATAAATTACCGTACAAACCAAATAATGGGTATGAAGGAATAAAAAAAACAAGCGTTGAAATGAAGTCCTTATATGACGATGAGTATATTTATTTCTTATTTAGTTATGCCGACCCAACCAAAAGTATTGATAGATTTCCTTGGATAAAACAAGAAGATGGCACTTGGAAGCAACTATCAAACAAAGACAGCACAGGACATGATAATACTTACTATGAAGATAAATTTGCTGTTTTTTGGGATATAAATACTAAAGGATTTGCTAAAAAAGGCTGTAATGACGCCTGTCATCGTGTCAAAAAAGGAATGAATGCGGGTCATAAAGATAAAAATCCTGCGCGTAAATACACGCAAGAAGATGAGTATATTGATATGTGGCATTGGAAAGGGGTAAGAACTGCTGTCCATAATCAATTAGATGATCAATACATTGATAGTAATACCGATCCAAAAGCGAATAAAGGGTGGGGACGTAAAGGAGATAGTAAAACAGGTGGTGGTTATGTTAATAATATAAAAGACGGCCAACCTGCGTATGTATCAGAAACCTTGACTGATGAAACCTTGCTTATTGTAGATTCTGAGAAAATTCCTTTTACCATTGACTACAATAAAACTGACAGAATTCCAGGTCTAACAGGTAAACCTTTTATGGGATCTCGTGGTGATATAGAAGTTGGTGCTATGTGGGTGTATGGATACTGGAGATGAAGCGTAAACTTGTAACAACAGGAAAGAATGCAGAAACGCAAGATGTGCAATTTAATGACTTATCAAAAGAATATCCATTTGGAATTGCAGTGTTTGATAACTCACAAATTAATCATATCTTCCATCGAGGTGTATTGAATCTTGAGTTTAAATAATGTTAATAACTCGAATCGTTTAATGAAGTAGGGTCAGTTAATGTTGACTCTACTTTACCAAGAAAAGTCATTAACCTAAAAAGAGAGCGATTATGGTTAAAACAATTTCTCGGTTTCTATGCGTTCTGCTTGGGGTAATGTTGACCGCATCAGTTTCTTATTCTTCTGACTTTGCAATTGGTGAGTTAACCGAACTCGTACCTAAAGCCTTTTCTAGGCAAGTGACTAATGATGATGACATGAGAATCTTGATAAAAGAAAATCAACGCTGCATCCGATGCCATCAAAAAAAGCGTCTAATTAAAGATATTGATGCCATTACTACTGTAGGAGCTCATGTTAGTTCTGAATTTCATAATAATTGTACTGCATGTCATCGTAATAAAGGGGGGCATCCTAAAGAGACTAATTTAACAACCATTATTCCATTTAATACAGATAGTGAAATCCCAATTTTTGAACAAAATAAACAATGCATTGTATGCCATTCTCCTGAACAGTTACGAAATATTGAATGGACACATGATACTCATGCGACAAATCTTGTTTGTTCTGCTTGTCATAGTTTGCATAAAGAATCTGATCCAATTATTGGTATAAATAGAACCTTCAGAATTGGTTTATGTGCGACTTGTCATGAGGCGATCCAGCGAGATAAAAAAGCACAGAGGAATAATAAGGAGCGAGTTCATGAATATAATTAGATGGGCTACCACGGTATTATTTATTATCATCACTAACGGATTAGTGGTGGCCGATGAGTTGCCTAACCCTAAAGAGGACAACCTCGCGAATTTCCATCTATTAGATGAGACCTGCTCGGGACAATGCCATCAAGATGAATCACCTTCAGATGACCTTGTATTCGAATATCAAAGCTGTGTGGAGTGTCATGATACGTTATCAAATTTAGAAGGGAAACAACATAACATGAAGCACCAAGAGAGTGAGAATATGGAGTGTGTAGAGTGCCACCTTCCTCATGAACAGTCTGATCCAAAAGAAATGTGTATTGATTGTCATGATGAGAGAGATGAAGAGTTAGCCGATTTTTATTCGATGAGATTAGAATATGGCTTGATATTGATTCATCACCGTTAGTCAAATCCATAGAAAACGGGGAGCATATATATGCTCCCCGTTTTATCGATCTGCCAACTAACAATTGTTATTATTAGAATTTGTAAGTTGCGCCAGCGTAAAATGTACCAACAGTCATTGCGTAATCTTCGTTATAACCGTAATTACTTATCCCTTCTTCTACGAAAACATCACCTTCATAAGCCACACGAAAAGCTAAGCCTTCCAGTGCTTTTGGTGCGAACTCTGCCCCTGTACCGAAGTGGAATGATGTTTTACTATCACTAACAGAGAGACCCTGAACTTTTGTTTCAAATTCAGTTGAGCCTAGACCAACAATAGCAAATGGTCGCCAACCACTATCAAAGGTGTAACCTAAATTTGCAGCAAGTGAGATAGAAGACGGTTCAACAGCAATTTTTTGAGTCGAATTTACATGGCTCAATGTAACATCGCCGTAATTAGTATATTGCATTTCTACTGCAACGATACGGTTAAATTGATAACCACCAATTAATTTTAAAGTACTATCATCTTCGTTAGTGTAAATCGATGTATTATCAAATGCACCACCATCATCATAGTTAGTAGTACCAAAACCACCACCTAAGTAAAAACCTGAAATGTCATCATTAGCGTGAGTAAATGCCGAAAATAGGGCTAATAAAAATACAATCTTTTTCATGTAAATCTCGTTTAAATTGAGTGTATAAAAGTTAGAAAAATTATAAGAGGTTGGATAATTTAAACTAAATTAAATTCACATATTTGATTTTTATTTGATTTATATTTATTGATAACTAAATATGTTGAAAGCTCAGTTGCTTTTAACGTCTTGATTATTATTAAATTTCTTTATTCTTAAAGCGGAAAAAGTAGCAAGGCGTTGATTTGTATTATTTATGAGGTAAACTTCAGGCTTTATAAATAAGCTCATAAAAGTTTCTTTAGGCTTGTTTTTATTAACTTTTTCCTAAAAATTAATAGACTCTTTTATTGTTATAAGGCTTAGATGAAGAAAATAATTATCGCTAATTTGACTTTAGACCCAGAAACTAGGACGCTAATCAATCATGTTGGGCAGACAATAATACTGAGACCACTACCTTACAATGTTTTCACGCTACTTCTTGAGCAAAAAGGACAAAGCGTTTCGCGTGATCAACTTTTTAATAAATGCTGGGAAGGATCTGTTGTTACCGATCAAGCGTTAACGAATGTTATCTCTGGATTAAGACAAAACCTTACGCAATTACAAGCTAACGGTATTACGTTAAAAACAGTGAGTAAAATAGGTTATTTACTTACCATCGATGAAGAGGCTTCGGTTACATCTCATCAAGAAAAAACCAATGAGCTCTCTTCCAAAGAAAGTAATAACACCCAAATGGCAGATCCAGCCTTAAACCATAATAAAAAAGCAGTGATGGAAGATGCCCTAGTTTCAGTTCATCAACATATATCTGTACAGCGATTTATAGCTTCGGTACTTATTACGCTATGCCTGCTCATTGCTATTGGGGGAGTATATTGGTACGGGAAAGCCTCCTCGATTCCCCACTTTCTTGTTAAAAGTGATTATCAGCATTTTGAGATAAGCAATACTGATTTCTATTTATTGAATAAAACTAAAGAAAGTATGAATGTTACTGAGATTAAATCCCAGCTTGAATCTTTACCCCTAACTACCTGCCATGCTGATATGTATATTCGAATATATCGCTCTGTTTATGATGACGACATCTATTCGTTAAAAGGTTATATGATGGCAAAAAATAGTCATCGTAATGGTAATTACACGTTAAGCCAGTTTTCATTTGATGAGCTTCCTATTGTTATTACAGAAGCGTTAAAAAGAGCGAAACGAATATGCGAATAATCAATGTTATGCTGTTAGTCTTTTTGATTATCTTTGGTTTTTATCAATGGAAATTTGATGATTCAGAGCTATCAGGGACGCGTTGGTCTTGTCATGAGTTATCAAAAAAATTCACATCAGAGCCCTATAAAAAATACCAAGAAATTGGTGAACGTAATGTTTTAACATTTGCTTCCTCTTCTAATTTAACCATTTTTCAATCAGGCGAATTAGTATTTAAAACAGGGAAACGTGAAAAATATGAAGTGCTGTTTGATATGACGTATACAGTACACAAGAATAGAATATCCCTCGCTTATAAGAGTATTGATTGGTATCAAAAGCCGGAAGGTTCCCCTATTTTTGTCAGAGATGCAGACTCCCTTAAAGGGTTTAAAGCGGATTTAAAATTCCTTATTGATGATGAACGATTGTATTTCTACAATAGAATCAACAATGAAGACAGTAATTTTGTGTGCTTCTCTGCGTAATAATGTGGAGTGGGAATTAACATTAAGGGCAATCATAAGTGTGATTGCCCTTATTTTATCGAGTTACATTTTAAAGTAAGCTAACTCTTCTTTTTGTTCTATAGCTAGTTGAGATAACTCTTTTGCGGCTTGTTGTGTTTGATTTACCGCAGAGACATTTTGATTTACTAGATCAAAAGTATTAGTGGTATTCAATGCAATTTTTTCGGTTAAATTAAATTGCTCTTGAGAGGTACTAGCTACCAAAGAATTCATTTTTGAAATCGATTCGACAGAATTGGAAATATAATCAAAAGATGATTTTACATTCTCAGATAAAACCACTGATTCTTGAATTAACTCCACATTACTGATCATATTATCATTGGCTTTTTCTGATTGAGCCTGTAGCTGAGCGATGATGTCTTGAATACTTTGTGTTGATTCTTGTGTTTTAGAGGCTAAATTACGTACTTCATCAGCTACCACGGCAAAGCCTCGGCCATATTCACCAGCACGGGCGGCTTCAATTGCGGCATTTAGCGCTAAAAGATTAGTTTGATCTGAGATAGAGCTGATTACAGCAGTTACCTCACCAATATCCATCGCATTAGTTTTTAGCTCAGCAATCATATTTGCTGTTTGCTGTACTGATTCATTAATATTTTGAGTCAGTAAAATTGATTCATCTAAGGCTTTATTACCTTGTGAAACACTATCAATGGCTTTTTTCATTTCATCTTCAGCATGCGTAGCGTTAGAGGTCACTTCTCTTGATGTGTTAGATAATTCACTAATTGAGTGTGAGATTTCTTCTACTTGCGCTAACTCATGTTGAGCATTGTTTGCCGTATTTTGCATTACAACGGTTAATTGCTCTGAAGATAGGGCTACTCGGCTTGATATCTCGCTGCTGTTTTTAATTGCAGAGCCGACTTTATCATTAAGAGTAATTAATGAACGGTAAATACCAACAGCTTCTTCTGGCTTATCAAATGATTGTGATAAATTACCTTCTGATATTTTTTTGATCATTTCAGATAACTGCCATGGTTCACCACCTAGAGATGTTCGGAAGCTGCGTTCAATTAGGAAGCCAATAAATAAAGATAACGTTAAAGCAAATGCACTTAACCAAAGCATTAACTGTTGGAAACCACCTGCAACATTTCGTGCTTCAGGAGTAAGCTCTTGGTTACGAGCCTCTTGATAATCAATAAACTCATTAATCACTTTTAACCATTGTATGAAGGCAGGACGAGCTGAGTCTAAAATGGTATCAGTCATCACTGAACCTGATTTTTTATCATTAATTATACGTTCAACTAAAGGTAATGTTTGCTGTTGAATATTTTCTATATTCGATAAAATTCGTTGTTCATCACTGGTGAACATTACACCTTGCGAGCGCATTTGATTCATCTTGTTTTCAGAATCTCGGTAGAATTCTTTCAACTGATTAATCTCTTGTTCCAATTTGGATATTTCTTGAGGTGTTCTTGCAATTGCGATATCTCGGATTGCAATCGCTCTGTCATGAACGCTACCACGGTAGTTAATGGCATAACGCTGTTTTACGGAGTTAACATCTGTAATTTCCGTTAACGTATGATCGATAATATTTACTTTTTGGATACCTAGTATGGTTAATAGCAGCATAAGGAAAAGGGTGAGTCCGAATCCAATAATAAGTCGAGTTCTAACGGTTAGTTTCGATAAGTCGTTCAAAATATATTCTCTTTTTAGTTATCAATGATGAAGGTGAATTGTCGTGTTGTAATTAGTGTTAGATGAGCGATGTTCATTTTAATTATTGAGCAAAATTTAATATCTACAGTGTATCCTAGAATATTGATTCTGTGTCCTACTATTATAAATAGTGATGGTCATTTTATTGAGGAATTGATTTAAGTCTCACCTCATTAATATTGATTTTTAAAATGTTGAGTTACCTCTGATATATAGACTTTTTCATGATAAATTTGGCTAAAGAGCTTAATTAATATGGATCCTAGATCCCAAGAATAACCGACACACTTTGGTATAGATTAGAGAGTCAGTTGCCTATAAGCTTCAAGCTCTCACACAATCAACTAAGGTAACCACATGGGACACCAATATAAGCAACTGACACTAAGTGAAAGATACCAGATTGAAGCTTGGAATACACATAGTATTTCTGCTCGGGAAATAGGACAAAAATTAAAACGGAGCAATGGCTCCATTTCAAGGGAATTACGACGCTGTCCTGTTGGAAGTTATTCTGCCGAGCAAGCGCATAAACATGCTTTTCAAAAAAGAACACTTTCAATTAAGCACACAAAGTGTGGCCAAAAGAATAAGAAAATAATTCAAATATACCTACAACTTGGTTGGAGCCCAGAGCAAATATCTGGACGAATGCATAAAGAAAAAATAGAAAATACAATATGTTGCAGTACTATTTACAATGTAGTTAAAAGAGAGCATTGGCAAAGAATGCTTGCTCGAAAAGGTAAAAAAATACAAACAGCGTAAAGGTGTAGAAGCTGGAGCAAGACTAATTCCCAACCGCGCTGATATCTCTCTCCGGCCTGCTATTGTTGACGATAACTCAGAAATTGGCCACTGGGAAGGTGATACTGTTTATGGTCAAGATGGGTATTTAGTCACTATGGTAGAGCGAGTATCTAAGCTATTAGTTACTTGCAAAGTACGTAGCAAGTCTAAAAAAGCAGTCACTCGTGGGATAAATCGCATGATGAAGCCCTTTAAAGAACTTTGCAAAACAATCACATTTGATAATGGCGGAGAGTTTGCGGGTCATGCTAAGATAGCTAAGCATCTGAACTGTGACATTTATTTTGCTAAACCTTACCATTCCTGGCAACGAGGTTTGAATGAAAATACCAATGGTTTACTAAGGCGTTTTTCCCAAAGGGAATGGCCATTGGAGAACTTGCTGCAAAAGAAGGTTAAACAGGCAGAGTTTTTGATTAATTCGAGACCTAGAAAGGCATTAAATTTTCTGAGTCCGAGTGAGTTTTTAAGCGGTAAGCGTGTGTCGGTTATTGTTACGATCTAGCGATAACTAGTCGAGAAAATGTTGTTCAGCTGCTACATTTTAGTAAGAGAAATCAATTCGGTAGGGTAATTTCGATATTGTATATTCTATTTCATCTCTTTTTCGAACTACCCTAGAGCGTGATACCACGTATTAGGGAGAATACTATGCTAGATGAAAGTAAAAGATATTATTATCACATACGTTTATTGATTGTTTTATGTGCGATTTTAATTTTAATTACGTTACCAAATCAAGTTCAAGCAAGAACCCTAAAAGTCGGTACGTATCACTGCCCACCGTTTATCTTTAATGCAGAAGCTAAAGGTCAGAATGGGTTAAGTATGATGCTATGGCAGCGAATAGCTGAAACTATGGGAGTCGGTTACTCTGTTCAAAATTATGAATTAGAAGATCTCTTACTGTCGGCGGAAAAAGAGATTATTGATGTCGGTGTTTCTTGTATTTCAATAACCCCAGATCGTGAAGAACACGTCGATTTCTCTCATTCCTTTTATGAAACTCATTTAGCTATTGCAGTAAAAAAACAAAGTTATTGGGATTCGTTTATCAGTGTGATAACAAACAGTAAATTGTGGAAAGTTATTGGTGCATTCTTTTTCGTTGCAATGATGGTAGGTAGCTTTTATTACTGTTTAGAGCATAAGAAGAACGATAAGCTATATTCGATGCCAACGAAAATGGGGCGTTTAGCTGAAGCATTTATTTTAGGAATTTTATTCATTAGTAAAGGTCCTTTTAATTATTTTGAGTTCAAAACGTTACCAGCTCGTATGATGACAGTATTACTTGCGATGTTTTCTACGGTATTTATTGCCAGTATTACAGCAATTCTCGCAAGTTCGTTAACTTTAGAGCAATTAAGATTTGACGTGAAAGGTGTAAATGATCTATCTAAAATAAAAACAGGAGCATTAAAATCGACAACATCTTCTTTATTCTTAAGTGATCATAGTATTGCACATGAAAAATACAACACGATGGATGATCTATTAATAGCTTTAGATAATGATGAAATAAGTGCGGTTGTATCAGACGACGCCGTCTTACGTTATATGATAAAGCAAGGGAAAACAGAAGGGTATTTTTCTGATTTCACAGTACTTCCTTATCAACTTGAAAAACAAAATTACGGATTAATTTTGATTGAAGGTAGTCCTTATGCTGAAGAGATTAATCGAGCCTTATTACATATACGTGAAACGACAGAATGGCATGAAATCTTGTCGGAATATTTTATAGAAAAATAATCTAGTTTAAGATATCCGTAACCTAAGTGGTTTTATGGATGAAAATTAGGCTATAAAATTAGGTCAATATGCTTATTATATTGACCTATGTTTTATAAAATTAACGGTTGCATTAGCGTTAGAATTAAATAGTACGATAATGCTTTAATGCTTCTCCAAGAGAAAGCGAGGCTTGTGTGATGTTAGAGATCTTAATTGATGATTGTTCAGCCACTGCCTTTATCGTGCTTGATTGAAGTCGAATATCACTGAGTTCAGAGGCAATGTCATTAGCTACTGCACTTTGTTCTTCAGAAGAGGTTGAAATTTGAATACTCATATCCATTAAAGTCGTCGAAGAGTTAGCAATGGTACTTACATTATTACCAATGTCTGAAATCAAATGACTACTGCTATGGGCTTGGCTGACTGTTTGCTTGGTGATATTGGCAATATTTTGGCTTTCTGATTGCAGTTTTTCTATCATTACTTGAATTTCTACGGTTGCACTTTGAGTACGGCTTGCTAGCGTTCTAACTTCATCGGCCACTACGGCAAAACCACGACCTTGCTCTCCAGCTCTAGCTGCTTCAATGGCAGCGTTTAATGCCAATAGATTCGTTTGTTCAGAAATTGCATTGATTGTTGTAATGACGTCATTAATTTGGGTGGTATTCTCATTCAGAGTTGCCACTGAATGGGAGGTGTGCTCAATGTATTGAGAAAGCTGACCAATTTCATTAATGGCTTTTTGAACTCGTTGATTACTGGAATCTACGTGCTTGGCATCTTGATCTGTTTGCTCTGTTGCTTTTTGCGCAATATTTGAAACCTCTTGTGCCGATGCGGTCATTTGCTCCATCGCAGTAGCAACCGAGTCTAGAGATGCGTATTGGTTTGCGATTTGTTCTTCACTTTTTTTCATTTCCTCTTCAAAAGAGGATGAAGTATCAGTAAGAGTCTCTACATTATTTTTAACACTAACAACAAGATCAGTAAGAGTGTCCATTGATTTATCTAAAGCACAACCAATGATCCCAAATTCATCACGGCCTGGGTGAAAGTTTAGGCGTGAGGTAAGATCTCCGGCACCAATTTTCTCTGTGGTTGTATATAGAACCCACAGCGCACCACCAAGAAAAGTGGCAACCCAATAAATGAAAATACCAAAAGGAATTACCCAAAGGTAAGTGAGAAAGAAGGAAGTTAGGGCCTGTCGTTTTTTATTCTCCTCCAATGAACGTACATTTTCTGTTAATGAAAATACTTGACCAGAGGAATGAGATGCACTTGATGTAACAATACCATTTTTGTATTGAGTCGCTTGAATATTATTACTTTTATGCAGAGATGATGAGAGTGTATTAACATCCGGATTAGTTAATATACCTTGAAGTTTGTATTCGACAGTAGTAATAGACTGAGTTTTAATTTGTTCAATGCTGTTGAAATAACGAGCACCCGCTGTCGATGTTATTGCGATCAAAAATAAAATGAACACCACCCACATCTTGTCATTAATTGACATCTTTATAAATAGCCGATCAATTGTTCTGAATTCCACTTCTTTCATAAATCCCCCGCAATAAAATAATATTTGCGTGATTCTGTCTTAATCAAATATATTTTAATGTGCTGAGCCTCACTTTGCTGTGAAATGATAATATTGTTACTTAAATTTAGTGGCTTTGATCACATTTTGTTGTGTTTTATTAATGTGCCGAAGGTGTTTGTAATTTTTATACGGCTAAGAGATTGATGTTTACTGTGCTAATTTTTGCAATTAGGATATTTTTCGGTAAATTTCTTTACTAATGGTATTATCTGCGCCCTAATTATCCTTCGTGTTAAAGGAACAATGATGCATGAACGTGCCAGTCAAATGGTGATATTTTACACTCTAGCAAAAGCGGGGAGTTTTACGTCTGCCGCAAAACAAATGGGAGTGTCAACTTCTCATGTAAGCAAGCAGCTTGGGATATTAGAGGCCGATCTTAACGTTAAGTTAGTGCAAAGAACGACACGATCATTAACGCTTACCGATGCAGGACAACAATTTTATTTGTATTGTGAAAAGATGCACAGTGCGATGATTGAAGCCAGTGCCATTATGGATGATGAGCGAGATGAAGTCGCAGGGGTTTTACGCTTAGGTTTATCCCAATCTTTCGGTACTATGCATATTATTCCAGCAATAGATAAATTACGTCATCAATACCCTGATCTTCAAGTGGAAGTTAGATTGTTTGATCATCGTGCTGATATGTTAAAAGATGGTTTAGATTTATGGGTTACTAATTTTGAAGATTTACCAGAAGGGTATGTAGCACAGAGATTAGCTGATTCACACTTTATACTTGCAGCTGCCCCTAGTTATTTAATTGATAAAACCGTTCCTCACCACCCTGAAGATTTAATAGAGCATAATTGTTTGACTTATCAAAGTTGTCATCGCGATTACAGCAATTGGGATTTTACTAAAGACAACGAAGCATTATGTATTAAGGTGTCTGGAAATTATCGTGTTGATTTAGCAGAAGCGGTAAGGGATGCTGCTATTTCAGGGTGGGGCGTGGCTTATCTAGCCAGTTATTTGCTAACTAATGAGTTTAATGATGGTAAATTAATTCAGCTATTACCCGATTGGAAAGCAAGTCAAAAAATGCCAATTTATGCGGTATATCCAAGCCGTAAGCATTTACCAAGAAAGATAAGCGCTGTTATTGATTTCTTACGTCAGCATATTGGTCCACAACCATATTGGGATAAAGCTCTGATGAAATGGGTAAAGCTGTAATTAGAAATGATGAGCACAATACATTATTGATTGAATTATCACCTAGGTAATGATTCCTTTTTAATCAATGTGTTATGTTAATTATTTGCCTTGAAAAAAATATCTTTTCCATATGGCAATAATCTTTACTTTTAAATCTCAAGTTATTCTATAAATCAATAACTTGAAAATACCTACAGAGTGTGATCTAAATCACCATTAACAGGGTGTTAGCAAACCCGACTTGCACGCAAACCTTTGCGCATTAGAATGCGGATTCATTTTCGATAGCACAGGTTTCTATCATGACATCGCTCGTTGGTATTTTATCCATTTTACTATTTGCTTATCTTTGTTCGACTGATCGCCGTAATATCCCTTTAAGAACTGTCTCTTTGGCGTTTGGTTTACAAGTTTTATTTGCTCTGTTGGTACTTTATGTTCCTGCTGGCAAAGAGATTTTAAACTCAGTAACCGCAGGTGTTTCAGGCATCATTGATTACGGTCAACAAGGTATCGCATTTCTGTTTGGTGGGTTAGCGACTGGTAAAGTAGGCTTTGTGTTTGCGATTAATGTTCTTGGGATCATTATTTTCTTCTCAGCATTAATTTCAGCACTTTATCACCTTGGTATAATGCCTAAAGTGATCAACTTTATCGGTGGTGGGTTACAACGTTTATTGGGCACTGGCCGTGCGGAATCACTTGCTGCTACAGCAAATATATTTGTAAGTATGGTTGAAGCTCCACTTGTAGTTAAACCGTATTTAAAGCACATGAGTGATTCGCAATTTTTTGCAGTAATGACTTGTGGTTTAGCGTCAGTTGCTGGTGGTACTATGGTTGGTTATGCCTCACTGGGCGTAGATCTTAATTTTCTTATTTCAGCGGCATTCATGTCAGCACCTGCCGGCTTATTAATGGCAAAAATGATGGTGCCACCGGGTGACGAAGAGAACAATGACGATGAGATTACTTCAGTAGAAATCGATCACGCAACTAATGTATTTGAAGCATTAGCTGATGGTGCAATGTCTGGTTTACGTATTGCAGTAGCAGTCGGGACAACTTTATTGGCGTTCGTGAGTGTGATCGCACTATTAAACGGCTTGCTTGGTCATGTAGGTGATTTATTTGGTTTTAATTTGAGCTTTGAATTGATCCTTGGTTATTTATTTGCCCCAGTGGCTTTCTTGTTAGGTGTGCCGTGGAACGAAGCTGTTCTTGCTGGTTCATTAATTGGTAATAAGATTGTTGTGAATGAATTTGTTGCCTTTATTCAATTGATGGAAGTGAAAGATCAATTAAGTCCGCATTCAGTTGCAATAGTGACTTTCGCATTGTGTGGTTTTGCCAATATTTCAACGATGGCTATTTTGATTGGTGGTTTGGGGAGTCTTGTTCCTGAGCGTCGTCCATTCATAGCTAAAATGGGTTTCAGGGCGATTACTGCTGGTGTATTAGCAAACTTGATGAGTGCGGCGATAGCTGGGGTAATTTTATCACTATAGATTAAGAACAGATTTCAAGACAATGAGACAATAAAAAGGTTGCGATAATAAGTCGCAACCTTTTTTATTTCTAGTATGTAAAACAGCTCTATGATAAGTGGCGCTAATCTAATATTTAGAGCTATACCAATTATTTTTATAAGCCATCGATCCAATCAAGGCATTTGCTTTTGCTCTATCTAGAGAGTATTTATCGACCTCACTAGGGGTTAATGTCTTATCTGAAAAGTCATATTTATAACTGGTTACTTTTTCTCCTGGAGATAAAACAACAAAGTTATCTCTGGTTAAATAACCAAAGTTCTTATCAAATTGCATCATTGCGCGTTCATCTTCTTTTGCCAGAGGTTTAGTTAGATCTCGTCCAATCATAGGTGTTAATGCATCAACACCTATTAAAGAAAGAAGAGTTGGCGGCATATCAATGTTGTTAGATAATCGCTCATCAATTTTTGGCTCAATTCCTTTTCCTAAAATAAGTGCAGGAATATGGAAGTGAGCGACAGGTACTAACTGAGATCCATACACTCTAGCATCATGATCTGCAATAATAATAAATATGGTATCGTCCCAATACTCTGATTTTTTCGCTTTATCAAAGAAAGTTCCTAAAGCGTAATCTGAATATTTTACGGCATTATTACGAGTTTTAAACTCTGTATCATAGGGCTCAATTTTTCCTTCTGGGTATTCGAAGGGACTGTGATTACTTGAAGTAAATACCAAACTGAAAAAAGGTTTATCTTGTTTATTCAGTTGAGTAAATTCATCATGGGCTTTATTGTATAAATCCTCATCACTTACTCCCCATGAACCTTTAAATTCAGGATTTATATAATCTTTTTCTTCTACGATCTCTTCAAATCCATTTCCAAAGAAAAAGCTTTTCATGTTATCAAAATGAGATTCACCACCATAGATGAACTGTGTGTGGTACCCTTCATTTTTAAGTAAATCAGCAATAGTGAAAAACCCAGTTTGGCTTTTGCTTAACTTAACAACAGCGCGTGATGGTGTCGGTGGAAAACCAGTAGTCATCGCTTCAATACCACGAACAGAGCGTGTACCTGTTGCGTACATTTGGTTAAAACGCCAACCCTCTTTTAGTAATTTATCTAGGTTTGGTGTTAGTGGTAACCCCCCCATTTCACCAACAAATCGAGCACCTAAACTCTCTTGTAACAAGATAACTAGATTTTTCTTTTTACCTTGATAAGTCGCAATATTTTGGTTTAACGTTGGTAATTTACCATCAACAAAAGAATTTGATTTTGCTGATGATCTTTTTACCAACTCGATCACCTTATCGCTATTCATCTTGCCATAGAACTTGTCTGCACTGCGTTCTGATTTCATATTATTAACAGCAAACAATAGCGAATAAGAAGAGTTTAATACTAAGTCATTAATTAATGGGTCACTTGAAAAAGCGACCATAGCTGGATTAATAGGACGATGACCAAGAGATGAACGAGCGCCTAAAACACCAATGAGTAATACTAAAATTGCCAGAAGTGGACGTAGGTAAATCTTCATTGGTATGTGACGTTGAGTGACTTTCCCACTTAACATCCAACCAAAGAATAAAGTTAGCGTAGAGCCAATAAATCCAATAAAAAGTTCAAGTTTATAGCCAGACCATAGCATGCCAAAAACCTCTTTTGGGTAAATGAGGTATTCAACAAAAAGACGATTTGGTCGTAAATCATATTCCATAATAAAGGAAGGTGTTGCCAACTCCATGTAGACAATGATCCACAAACCAAGAACTAACCAAATACGTAAAATTAGTCGCCAAATCTTGCCAATAATACCGCGCATTGGTATTAACGAAGCAAGGAATGAAGGCAAAATAAATAACCAGCATAATGTAGCAATATCGATCCTCGCTCCTTGTAATAGAACGTCACTCCAACCGTTAACGTTTGATACGCGATCAGAAAGCCAAATAGCAAGACCTAAGCGTGAAATAGTTAGAATACTAAAGGCGATGAGAGCAAAGGTAATGATGGGCTGCAATGGCCCAAAGTGTATTTTTTTCATGTGATTTTTCTCTATGATGTTCGGCATAAACTAAACAGATCTAATGTCTTGTTATATTCTTTTGTTTCAATATCCATGATGCCGAGAACTGAATGGAAAATATTGTCATGGGAATAACTGTTACGTAGCTGTGAGCGGCGTTGTAAACAGTCGTAATTCACATTTTTACTTTCTTTAAAGCTTGGAGACATCCACACCATAAGAGGTACTTTTGTCTGATACTCAGGAGCGAGGCTATAGGGTAAACCATGTAAGAAAATGCCATTTTCACCAAGAGATTCACCGTGATCAGAAACATAAATCAGTGCTGTATTGTATCTATCTTGTAATGATTTCAATTTAGCGACAGTTTGACTGATGACGTAATCTGTATAGAGGATGGTGTTATCGTAAGTATTAACGATCTCTTCTATTGAGCAATTTTCAATATCGGCACGTGGGCAATCAGGTTGAAAAGTCGCTTTATCTTGTGGGTAGCGTTGGTAATAAGTTGGTCCATGACTACCAATTAAGTGCATAGCAATCATTCTATTACCCGCTAGGTCGTCAACATTTTGTTCGAAATTCTCTAAAAGAGCGATGTCATAACAGGTATTTCCATTACACACTGCATCCTTTCTTGATCGATCAATCGACACCTTGTTGATTCTTTTGGCTACGTCTTTATCACCACCATCATTTTCTTTCCACAATAGAGATATGTTTGCACGTTGTAGAATATCTAAGAGGTTATCTTGGTTATCTGCTGTATTGCGATCAAAGGTGTGATGGGTTAACGCAGAGAACATACAAGGCACAGAGACAGCCGTTGCTGTACCACAGGCATCAACATCTTGAAAAGACACCATATCAAGATCTTGAGTATATTGATTGGTTGGGCGAGGGTAGCCGTTTGCCTGATAGTTTTGTGAGCGTGCTGTTTCTCCAACCACAAAAACAATTAATGTCGGCTTTGTGTTGTTTTTATCCTGTAGCTTTGTTATTTGCTTGGCATCTAGGGCTATTTTCTTATACGGAATAGGCTCTGAAAAATAGGATTTTTTAATGTAGCCAACAGTACTGGATATAAACTGGTTAGGGATTATCATCCTTTTTAAGATCGTATTATTACGACCGACAGAGGCGTAATCTTGATAATACAGGCTAGCTATAACTCCGATAACAGCAATAGATACCAGTATTGAGACTATTTTTGCTAAGACCAACTTCACAAGTTTAATGCGCTTTGGTAGAGGAGCTTTGAAGATTAAAAGAGAAGGGATCCCTCCCATTAGTAGAACCCAGATGGCAGAGTAGGTACTTAAATAAGAGGTGGCTTCACTACTGTCAGTTTCTACAATATTAACGATCATATTTTGATCGAAAAGTATGCCATAGTTATAACTAGCATAGCTTACGACACTTGACATTATTGTAATAATAATAAAAAAAGGTTTACTAAATTTTGGCCAAGTAAAAAGAGTAAATAGTAAATTGAAGATGGCCAAAAAGAAGAATGGAATAGAGAGAATAAACCCTATTTTTACATTATCTAGTTGTCCTAAAATATTATTTAACTCTTTATAAAGCGAAATATTAATAACGGTAATAAAATAGATAGCAAGTAAGAGAGTGAAAGCAACAAAAGGTAGGTTTCTATTCATTAGTGGTTTATTGTTTTTCATAGTTTATCAATTAAAATTAAAGCCCAAACAACAAATGCTAAGAAGAGAGAAACAAAAACAGCAGCAGAACCAATGTCTTTAGCTCTACCACTTAATTCATGCCAGTCATCACTGATTCTATCGACAACAGCTTCTATAGCAGAGTTAATAAGTTCAACAATAACAATTAGAAGCAAGCTAGCAATAAGAAGAGCGAGTTCTAAATGACTTACTGGTAATTGGAAAGCAATAAAAGAAAGAACAAGAACTAAAATAATTTCTTGCCTAAAAGCAGCCTCATTAATCCAAGCTGCTTTTAATCCTTTCATTGAATATCCCGTTGCATCTACAACGCGGCGAAGACCTGTTTGTCCTGGTTTCAAAATAAGACCTATTAATTGTTATTATGTAATGATTATTTACTGATAATTAGTTATTGGAGCACACTAAAGCTTGCATTTTTGTATACATAATTTAGGGGTGCTTTTATTCTAATTAATCAGAAAAAGTGGTGTTAAATAAGATGTGACTTATTTGTTGTATTTTTCTATACATATAGGAAAGGTTTATTCTTGATGAAGCACTAACCGTATAAGACTGAAATACTGTGGGCTAATGTACAGGGTTTTGTTTTATAGATCTGTCGCGATTTTGTAATGTAATGTCTGGGTTTGTAAGTTTTGTCAGTGAGTCGTAGTATCTTATTGATGAATGTGTTATTAAGGAGGTATTGATGATAGGCATAAGCAAAGGCTACTTATGCCTCGTTAATATGATGAGATGATTTAATCTTCAGTAATCGTTACTTTTTCAATGATGATGATCTCTTTTGGAACATCGTCAAATTCACCGACAGATTTTGTTTTAATTTTGGCAATTTTCTTAACTACATCCATACCAATAGTTACTTCACCAAATACCGCATAGCCCCAACCAGCGTTAGTGGTGGCAGTGTGATCAAGAAAAGTATTGTTGGCGATGTTGATAAAGAACTCACTGGTTGCAGAATGAGGCGCATCAGTACGCGCCATAGCGATAGTGCCGTTTAAGTTTTTCAAACCACGGTTCGCTTCGTTCACAATCGGAGCGCGCATCTCTTTTTCTTGCATGTCCGCAGTAAAACCACCGCCTTGGATCATAAAGCCTTTGATAACACGGTGAAAAATAGTGCCTTCGTAAAAACCCTCTTGGCAGTATTTTAAGAAGTTTTTTGAGCTTACCGGTGCTTTTTCTTTGTTAAGTTCAATGTGAATGTCGCCAAAATTGGTGGTTAAAATGATCATATAGTTAATGTCTATTTAAAAGTTAATTGAGAAAGATTATACGTAGTTTCTCAGTTTATGTTGAACTCTTTGAATATTGCATTGCCCACTTCCACAATAATTTGGTTGCGTGAGGCCATATCTAAATTCGTTTGAGTTAAGTAGATAGAGATAATGATAGGGGCGCGTTTGTTACTCCAAACAATGGCCGTGATCCCGCGTGATCCAAATCCACCTGCGCCAGAGCGATCAGCAATTGACCACTTAGCAGGTAAAATAGAACGTAATAGCGGATCAGATACCTTGTTATCGACCATCCAGGCCTTTAGCGTGCGTTTGTCTTTGGTATTAAGTGTTTGACCAAATAACAATTCGTTGAGTGTATTTGTCATCGCATTTGGGGTAGTCGTATCTCTAACATCTCCCTTTTGAGCTTCATTTAATTCAGGTTCAATACGGTCTAATCGAGTAATGTCATCTCCGATCAAACGTAAGAAAAGAGTCAGTGACTTAGGAGAACCTGTTTCTGCTAGTACGATATTTGCAGCCGTGTTATCGCTCATTAGCATGGTCGCTTCACAGGCTTTTTCGGTACTAATCGTCTCGCCGATTAACTTTTCAGTGACAGGGGACCATGGAATGATGGATTCTTTGGTGATCCTTGTTAGCGCATCTTTATCCAAGAGATCATTACTAGAGTTATAAAGCATCTGAGCACAAGCCAGAGTTTTAAAGGTACTCATCATAGGAAAGCGATGGTCGCCTTTATAACTCCATGTTGTATTTGTTTCGGTATCTAGAACTGAAACACCGATAGTGCCAGATCTTGATAATTCAATAGTTTCAACGGTTTCTAATACAGAAGAAGCTATTGCGGTGTGAGAAAGCAAAGTTAAACAAAAAAGAAGAGTGATACGTTTCATTATTACGCCTAAATGGAAGTTTGTTGTATATACAGTGATAGATTAATCAAATTTTCGTTGGTAGCGAGGCAGCATACTTTCATTACCTAACAAACCACCTTGGTGGATGTACAGTAGAGTCTGATTGGTGTTGTTTGGTAACCAATCACTCAAGCAGCGCCACATTAGCGGGTCGTATAGAAGCTCAAATTCAACGTCAGTTTGTAAGAGAAGCGTTTTCCACATCTCGTAATCGTGACGATATAACTTACCAAAATGGTGTTTTTTCGTTGGCGTTAGAATCTCAGGATGATCTGTTTCACCAAGCTCTAAAAATTGCTCGGTAAGATAAGAATTACCACCGACACAGGCACAGATAATCACTTTTATATCATGAGCTTTTAAGTGCTTATGAAGAAATAAAGCCGTTGTTCCTGTACCAGAAGGCAAAGCCACCGTCAGAGAGGAGAGTTTTTGTTCCTTCTTCCATTCAATAAGCTCAATGGCCAGTTGCTTTACCCCACTTTCAGCTAAACCACAGCGTCCACCTTCAGGCACAAATAACTCATGCTTTTTTGGTTGCCTAACTTGTTGAATGTAATCAAAGCTGCCTAGCGTGCTACCGTTATCTAGTTTGGCATTTTCAGTGTCATTCAAGGCAATAATATTAGCCCCAAGATCTAACGCAGCGCGATAGTTTCCTTTTGGATTTTCTTGTAAAAACGACGGGATATGATCAACGTAAAAGTCTAATTGCCAGCCTTTTAATTGAGCCAGTGCCGCTAACGAGTAAAGTGAGTTTGCCTGTGGTGAGCCATAGCCAATAATCGTGGTAATCGAAGGGAAGTCACCGTCTAACAACCCCATAAACTTACGAGCTTTATTGCCAGAAAATTGAGGGTGAAGTTTATCATCGCGCTTTAAATAGAAATCGACACCATTAAATTGATGCTGAGTTACTGGGCTGTTTTGGATTTTCATGATGAGATATAAATATAGAGTGTAGGGTAGGAGATATGACCTTTCAGTGAGGTGAAAGGCCATATAAATCTGTAATGAGAATTACTTTTTCATCATTGATTTTAAAGCTGCAAACGGGTTGTGCGTTGCGCCTTGATGATCATCTTCTCCGGCTTTAATTTCTGTTCCGAATTGATCATGCTCTGTGTATTTAGAGTGCTCATTATCGTGACAGAAAAGGCACAAAAGCTCCCAGTTACTGCCATCATTTGGGTTATTAGTATGATCGTGATCTTTATGGTGAACGGTTAATTCACGTAAGTTTGAATAGACAAATTCACGCGCGCAGTTACCACAAACCCAAGGGTACAATTTTAATGCTTTTTCACGATAGCCACTTTCTTGACGGGCATAAGTGGCACTAGAGCCATAAAAATCTGATGACATATAAATCTCGACTGCTAAAGTTAATACAATAATTATATGGAAAGAATATACCACGTTTTTAAGGAGAATAAATGCTATCAAAACTAGAACTGAGAATTCCACCGCCGTTAGTCATGCTACTGTTTATGGTAACTGTATTTGGCTTTGATAAAATAATGCCATTTACTCTATTTTATCTACCATGGTTAACTTACGCTTCGGTTATTAGCTCAGTCACACTTGGTGGTGTCATTGCATTGTGGGGAGTGAAAGAGTTTAAAGATGCCAAAACAACAGTCAATCCACTCAAGCCAGAAAGCAGCTCATCATTAGTAAGCTCTGGTATTTATCAATACACACGCAATCCTATGTATCTTGGTTTGTTACTTATCTTATTGAGTGCAGTGATTTATAGCCAACACCCACTAGGGTTGGTGAGTGCGCTAGGTTTTGTTGCTTACATGAATCGCTTTCAAATTGAACCAGAAGAAAAAATGTTAGTTAAGCTATTTGGTGATGAGTTTGTTGATTATAGCAATCAAGTAAAACGTTGGTTCTAATTTGCCATTTTAGATTGCGTCGTTGCTGTGTTGGTTTTGTTATCTCTACATAACCACGCGGCGAGTTCGCGAATCTTCGGTAAAATAGTTAAGTTAGCAAATATCGCAACAGGCCAAGCAATAGTAAACCCATTCATCCACGCAGATACCCATTCCGAACTAAATCCCCCCATTCTAATTGCAGACATTGAACCAGACATTATTAATGCCATTGTGACTGAAGACAGTAAGGCAGAAAGCCAAAATTGTTTTTTACTCATAAATATCTCTCTCTTTATTAACGAATTATTTTTTAACACTAATCGTGATTGTTTCGATAGAGTGAAGTATATTAATTTCATTAATGATAAAAAATAGCGAGAAATAAAACCATGAATTCCATATTTGGAAGTATTGATGATCTGTTTTTATTTTGTAAAGTGGTTCAGCTTGGATCTCAGCAAGGCGCAGCCAAAGAGTTAAAACTACCAGTATCAACCGTGTCCCGACGACTCTCTTTAATGGAAGAAAAGCTCGGTGTTCGCTTGTTAGAAAAAAAGGGACGAGAGCTGGTTGCAACAGAAACAGGTCAGCAATATTACCAACTGCTTGAAAGTCAGTTTACCGATTTAGAAAGTCACTGCCATCAGTTAAAAGACCACAAAGAGGAAGTAACAGGCACGTTACGTTTATCCCTGCCTTATCGTTTTTATAATAGCTATGTGAGAGAGCTGATTACTGATTTCTTATTGGAATTTCCCCACTCTCAAATAGAAGTCAATTTATGTGCTGAAGACGCATTACCTGAAACAGATCGAGATTTAGTTCTAACTTTTGATATTAGCCGAGCGGAAGGGATGATCGCTCGTCCGCTATTTTTAGCAAAGCATAGCGTGTTTGTCTCTCAATCGTATTGGCAAAATAATGACGTAACAGAGATAGAGACTATTGATTGGATCCGCTTAGATGACCAGAAAAGTTTAACTTATACCGATGCAAAGCAAACGCTAAAACAGATTAATGTACACCCTCGTCTGCAAGTGAACGATTTGGATCAAGTCATGCATGCGGTTATTAAAGGATTAGGCGCGGCACGATTACCCATTCATCTTGTCACTCCAGAGATGGATCTCGTTGAGGTTTTTTCTGAATATCAATTTCCACCAAGGCAATCTTATCTGGTCTATAAACAACGAAAATTTCAACCCAAAGCACTAACCATATTAATCGAACGCATTATGAATGCTATGGAACGAATTTGACATTTTCATGACAGAGATTTAGATAATTTCGTCTTAGAGGTCACGAAATACCCAGTCTAAATATCCTATTATATGTCTAGAAATTAAGCATCATGGCTGGGGTGTTATATGAAACAAAAAATTAAATTTATCATTAAAATTGTCCTGTTTTTTGCCTTTTTCGGTGTGGTTACCCACGTGTTCGCAGCAGAAAAACTCAGTGCAAATGCAATAGTCGAAAAATCAGATGAGCAGATGCGTGGTGATTCGAGTTATACCGAATTGACCATGAATATTATACGTCCTGATTGGACACGTAGCATGAGCATGAAGAGTTGGACTAAAGAACAAAACCTCTCTTTAGTGCTGATTACAGGGCCAGCAAAAGATCGTGGCAGTGCTTCTCTTAAGCGTGATAAAGAGATGTGGAGTTGGATACCAAATATTGAACGAGTGATAAAAATAGCCCCTTCAATGTTGGGTCAATCATGGATGGGATCTGATTTTACCAATGATGATTTGATCAACCAATCGTCAATTGTGGTGGATTATGATCACAAAATGGTTAAACAAGAAGTGATCGACGGCGATAAAACATGGGTGATTGATGCAATAGCAAAACCAGATGCGCCAGTCGTGTGGAGTAAAGTGCGTTTGTGGATCTCACAAGAGACGTTTTTACAACGCAAAGTAGAGTCATATGATGAATTCGATGAGCTAGTTAATACGATGACAACCTATGATATTAAAGAAATGGGTAATCGTATGGTAGCAACAAGAATGGAAATGGTTCCTGCCGATAAGCCAGGCAATAAAACTGAAATGCTCACTCATAAAGCGCAATTTAATTTTCTGATCAATGATGATTTTTTCTCACAAGGGCAAATGAAGTCATTACGTAATTAATATCTCAAATCATTTTATTTCTAGGCGGTAAACATGCTTATTAAGTTAGCTTGGCGAAACCTATGGCGACAAAAAAGAAGAACTTTATTAACGGCCTCTGCATTAGCATTGGCCTTACTGCTTTCTTTATTAATGCGAAGCATTCAAGAGGGCAGTTACACCGCAAATATTGAGAATGCGGCGCGTTTATCTACGGGCCTTATTCAACTGCAAAACCCCGAATTTAAACAAAGCCAAAGCATTGATGATTTATTGCCAATGAGCGATGACTTTATCAAGCTAACCAAGCAACAGCCTAATATTGAATTTGCACTTCCTCGTATTGAAACCTTTTCTCTTGCTGCCGCGAATGATAAATCAAAAGGCGTAATGGTGGTGGGAGTTGATCCAAATCCAGAAACCAGTTATTCCGGTTTGGCAGAGAAAGTGATTAAAGGAGAATATCTTTCACGAGATGATAAATCCGTATTGATGTCTGAGGGGCTGGCTCAATTTTTTAATCTCACCATTGGTGATGAAATTGTGCTGTATGGCCAAGGTTATCGGGGTCAAACTGCTGCAGGGTTATATCTCATTAAGGGGATTGTGCATTTTCCGATGCCAGAGCTGAACAATCAACTTATCTATTTACCCATCAAGGAAGCGTCCAATTTATTTAGCACAGAAGATCAAGTCACTGCTTGGGTATTACATACTCGTGATTTTTCACAATTGCCACAAACGGTGGATGAGCTACAAATAGGGTATGGATCAACTGTGGCCGTTCGACCTTGGAATGATCTTAGCCCCGAAATGGAACAACAGATCCAAATTGATCGGGTGAGTGGCATTATTATGATGTACCTCTTATATGGCATTGTTGGCTTTGGTCTATTCGCTACTCTATTAATGATGACCTTAGAAAGACAACGTGAATTTGGCGTCATGCTAGCCACAGGAATGGTTCGAGCAAAGCTATTAAAATTATTGGCTCTTGAATCCCTTTTTATAGGCTTGTTAGGTATTGCTATTGGGCTAATCATCGCTGCTCCAATCTTAGGCTATTTGTATATTAACCCTATTACTTTAACTGGAGATACGGCACAAGCCATGCTTGAAATGGGCTATGAACCAATTATTCCGGTATTAATTAGTTCATGGCTGTTTATTGATCAAATTATGATCGTGATAGGGCTGTTACTGCTTTGTCTTATTTATCCATTATGGCGTATTTATCATTTAGATATTGTTTCAGCGTTAAAAGGAGGTTCGCATGCTGGTTAAATTAGCGTGGCGTAATGTATGGCGCAATAAATTACGAACCTCCATTATGTTAGGTGCGATGATCTTTGGTGTCGTTGGTGTAATGCTAATGATGGGATTTATGAATGGTATAATCGATAACCTCGTTAAAAATACCATTCAGTGGCAAACCAGTCATATTCAAATTCATCAGAAAAATTACGCCTTAAATCCAGACATTAATCTGGTGATTGATAATGAAGCTGAAATAACAAAGTGGTTAGAACAAGCACCACAAGTAAAAGCGTGGACAAGCAGAACCTTAGTTAATGGCATAATAGCGTCAGCTCGCAGTACTCGTGGTATTCAAGTTAATGGTATTGATTTAGAGTCAGAGCCCAAGATCACACCGATAGCAGAGCATATTCTTGAAGGAGAATGGCTTGATGATAAAGGGCGTAACCCTATTTTAGTATCACAGAAAACCGCGGATCGATTAAAGCTGAGAGTCGGTTCTAAAATAGTACTTACGTTTACGGATACGACAGGTGATGTTACGGGTGCTGCGTTTCGGGTAAGAGGGGTTTTTAAGACCTCATCCAGCACCTTTGATGATGCTAATGTATATGTTAGAAAAGCCGATATTCAACAGCTTGGCCAAGTGCATTATGATCATGAAATCGCAATTTTACTGCACGATGAAGATGAAGTGAGTGATTTTCGCGATCAGTTACGCCATACCATTTCAAATAACTATTCTTCAAATAACAATAGCGTGCAAGATTGGCTGCAACTACAACCTCTGCTATCTACCATGATGAGTTCGATGAATGCGGGTAATCAAGTGATCTTAGTTATCTTTGTTATCGCAATGGGCTTTGGCATTATTAATATATTATTAATGTCTGTTTTTGAGCGAACCAGAGAGTTTGGAGTCTTAATGGCTGTTGGTATGAAAAAAACCAATATACGCCGTTTAATCATACTTGAATCTGGGTTTATTGGAGGCGTGGGTGCAGGATCAGGCGTGATCTGTTCGATCTTCTTTATTTATGTTCTTAATCAAACTGGTATACCACTAGATACAATGGCTGAAGGATTAAATGCATTTGGTATTGATTCTGTCTTATATCCAAGTGTCTCCTTTAGTGATTATGTTACCGTTTTTGTGATGGTGTGGTGTGTCAGTGTATTAGCTGGCCTTTATCCTGCTCATCAAATTATTAAGAAGAAACCCGTCGAAGCCATGGCAGAGAAACAATAAAGGTAAAAAGTATGACGATAAAAATTGAGCAGTTATGCAAAACCTATAATCCGGAGTCGGATTTCCCTGTTCATGCGGTTGATCACCTTGATTTGATGATTGAACAAGGGGAGTTTGTGGCCGTGATTGGTCCATCAGGCTCAGGGAAAACGACGCTGTTAAATATGCTTGGCGGAATAGACAGCGTTACCTCAGGAAAAGTAAATATTGATGGAAATGAGCTGACGCAGTTGGATGAAAAGAAGTTGATAGAGTTTCGTCGTGACAATATAGGATTCATTTTTCAAGACTACAGTTTATTACCGGTATTGACTGCATTAGAGAATGTGGAGTTCGTCATGCAGTTACAGGGCCACGCAGAGGCTGAGTGTAAACAAAGAGCGCAAGACTTACTGAAAAAAGTGGGCTTAGAAGATCAGCAACATAAAAGACCCGCTCAACTCTCTGGTGGGCAGCAACAACGAGTTGCAGTTGCACGAGCGCTTGCCCCAAGACCACGTTTTATTATGGCCGATGAACCAACGGCAAACTTAGATGCTAAAAGCACCGCTGAATTACTTGATATTATGGAGAGCTTAAACAAAGAGGAGGGCACTACATTTATCTTCTCAACCCATGATTCCAGAGTATTTGAGAGAGCAAAACGAGTTATAGTATTTGAAGATGGTATGCTTAAAGAGGATAAATGACAGGAACTTATCGCATAATGTGAGATAGATCTTGACCTAAATCTGATAGGACATAAACTTCACTGATTAGATTTATTCAATAACAGGTTTTTGAGCTATCTCTTACCCTGTTTCTATTCATTGACGAGGTTAAGTCGTGTCTAAACGTGATTATTATGATGTTCTTGGTGTGCAAAAAAACAGCACAGAGAAAGAGATCAAAAAAGCATACAAACGTCTTGCGATGAAATACCACCCAGATAAGAACCAGGGTGATGCACATGCCGCAGATAAGTTTAAAGAAATAAAAGAAGCTTACGAAATTCTAACTGACGCCGACAAGCGTGGCCAATATGATGACTATGGTCATGCAGCATTCCAAAATGGTGGCGGAGGTGGCTTTGGCGGAGGTCAAGGTTACGGTGGCTTTGAAGATATTTTTGGTGGTGGATTTGGCGGCGGCGGTCGAGGCCGTGGAGGATTTGGTGGTGGATTTGACGATATGTTCTCTCAACAGCGTCAGCCTCGTCCTCAAAAGGGGCAAGATCGTCAGTTTAATCTAACCGTTGAATTTGCTGAGGCGATTAATGGCTGTGAGCAAGTGATTGAATTGCCCGTTAATGGTGTAAGCAAAAAAATTAATGTGAAAGTTCCAGCGGGTATTGAAGACGGTGAAAAAATTCGTTTTGCTGGTAAAGGTGAGTCAGGTGCTTATGGCGGTCCTGCTGGTGACTTATTAATTCAAATTAACATTCGCCAACATACTCATTTAAAACGTGAAGGCAATGATTTAATTTGTCCTGTAACCACTAATTTTGCGACAGCAGCATTAGGTGGAGAGGTTGAGATCCAAACCTTAGAAAGTCGCTTTAAATTAAAAGTGCCAGCAGGAACACAAAATGGTCGCAAGTTCCGCATGAAAGAAAAAGGCGTGAAGAGTCGTAAAGGCGCGACGGGTGATCTAATGGTTGTCATTACTGTGGCAACCCCGACGAATCTGACTGAAGAGCAGAAAGAGTTGTTGATAAAGTTCAAGGAACTGTCGTAACTTAATCATTATCAAGCAGACATAATACTTATCTAGAATAGGTATCACTAAGAGGGCATGAACTGATGAAGAAAGTATTCACAAGGTTTGTGCCTTTTTTATTGTTCAGTAGCCTATCGAGCTATGCTCAAATCCCAGGTTTAACCCCAGAGAAAAGTTGGGATTTAAACGGTTATGTAAAATACATGGCAACCAGTACCATCCCTAATTCTGGCGAGGCTATTTTTGATAATATCGTCCATCAACGTTTTAATTTTGAATATCGCTTCAATGATCAGTTACGAGTGAATTTGGGTATGCGTAATCGCCTGTTATTTGGTGATAGCGCAGAGTACTCAAGTTATGGTGATTTTATCTCTTATGATCCCGGCTACGTTGATTTATCTAAAAATTGGATAGATAAAGAGGGAATGGTGGGGAATTCTCAATTTGATCGCGCCTATCTCAATTGGAATAAAAATGATTGGCAATTTAGAGCTGGGCGCTTTCGCATTAATTGGGGAATGACCACCGTATGGAACCCAAATGATATCTTCAACTCGTATTCAATTTATGATTTTGATTATGAAGAACGTCCGGGAACCGATGCAATCATGGTCACCAAAAGACTTGGCTTTGCAAGTTCGATTGATGTGGTGTTTAACCCCAATAGCGACCGTGAATTAAACAGCTATGCGGCGCGTTATTTGTTTAATCATCAAGGGTGGGATATGCAGGTTCTGCTAGGTAAATCTCACTTAGATTATGTCATTGGTGCAGGCTTTGCAGGGGATATTTATGGCGCTGGGTTGCGTGGTGAGTTCAGTTGGTTTGAACCGACACAAGATAGCTATCAATCACAAAATAGCACTCAACAAGAAGAGTTAATCGCATCAAGTGTATCAAGTGTTGAGATGGATTATCGCTTTGATGGAACTCAAAACTGGGTAATTCAAGGCTCGCTCATGTATATCTCTGAGCCTCAAGATACTGGCAATGCAATGGCTTATCTTAACCTTCCACTTAGTGCCAGAACCCTTAGCTTTACCCATTGGACATGGTATTCAAGCTTAGGTGTGGATATATCGCCATTATCGAGATTCACCTTCATGAATAGTTATTACGGTGATGGTTCGTATTTTGTAGGTGTGAATCAGACTTATTCATTAGCGGATGATTGGGAACTTCTCGGTGTAGCACAATATTTTGATGGGAAAAATAATAGCGTATTTGGTGAGAGCCCAAGCACATTATTATACGCACAAATAAAATGGAGTTTTTAATTTGTATATTCGATTTAAAACTCCATTATTTGTATATTAAATGTTCAAGACTATTTATTTAATATAGGGTTTTCACCAAACCTATTTTCTTCGTCTGAGCCTTTTAAGAAACCACACTCAACGATAATCCATATTGCACCAATAAGAGGTACAAGGCTTATTAGTACCCACCAACCACTTTTATTTCTATCATGAAATCTTTTAGTATAAAGAGCAAAAGATTGCCATGTATTTAAAACCATCATGATAGCTAATATAGCAAAACCTGCTGGCCCAGGAACTGGTGTTTCTGGATTCAACGTCATTGATAATAATAGAAATAAGATTAGTGTTTGCAATAACATACAGCCTATACCTAAAAAGAATTGTTTACGGCCAATACGTCCTTTAAACGAAAATAGAATAGATTTCATTGTTTGTCCTTCCTTTATAATTATAAGCGACCGGATTATACGTAAAATAATATAAATTGAAATAGATTTTACAGTAATTAATATAATATCTTCAAATTGATAGTTCTATTATTTGCAAAGTCTCCTAGTGTTTTTTTTAAATGGCAATATGTGACATTATTATCAATAGTTACTTTTATTTTAAATATATAATTTTAGTTAGTGAAAATTTTGATATTGGTTCAAAAAAAACATTAATTGTATTAATATTTAGTGTATATGAACACTCTAGCTTGTAGGGATTATAATGAAAATTGATTTAACTCAGTTGATAACAGAGAGTCGTAATAAAGAAAGTGAATGTATTGATATTTTATCTACAATTGACATGTTAAAAGTTATCAATACTGAAGATAAAAAAGTAGCACTCGCAGTAGAAGAGGTTATCTTTGAGATTTCGCAAGTAGTGGATGCGGTGACTAAAGCATTTCAACAAGGTGGACGTTTAATTTACAGTGGTGCAGGTACTTCTGGGCGCTTAGGTATTTTAGATGCAAGTGAATGCCCTCCAACTTATGGCTCAGATCCTGAAATGGTGGTTGGTTTAATTGCTGGTGGTCATAAAGCTATTTTAAAAGCAGTTGAGAACGCTGAAGATAATCGAGATCTTGGCGCTTCAGATCTACAAGCATTAGATTTTAATCAAAATGATGTATTAGTAGGTATTGCTGCAAGTGGTAGAACTCCTTATGTTATTGGAGCAATGACATTTGCAAAATCAGTTGGAGCAACGGTTGCTTGTATTAGCTGTAATGCCAATAGTCCAATGACAGAATTAGCTGATATTGCGATAACACCAGTTGTTGGTCCTGAGGTTGTAACTGGCTCTTCGAGAATGAAGGCGGGAACAGCTCAGAAACTTGTTCTTAACATGATCACCTCTGGCGCAATGATTAAACTGGGGAAAGTGTTTGGTAACTTAATGGTTGATGTAGAAGCGACTAATGCTAAATTAATACAGCGTCAACAAAACATAGTCGTTGAAGCTACTGGTTGTAATGCAGAGTTAGCTGAAAAATCACTGTTTGAATGTGACCGTCACTGTAAAACGGCAATCTTGATGATTTTGGCTGATATTTCTGCTTCAGAAGCGAGAAGCAAACTTGAACAAGCAAATGGCTTTATTCGTGATGCTCTGAAATAAATTAGGTTTATTTTGTATATCACGTACAATGCCTGCAATTCTCAATAGTTAGGAAAGCCAGTGGCTATCAAACCAACCATCTACAAATTTCGTATTGCTCTAACGGACATGAACCGTGACCATTATGATTCAGTCAGTTTAACCATCGCTCAGCACCCATCAGAAAGTGAAGAGCGTATGATGGCTCGTGTATTGGCATTTTGTTTGAATGCAGAAGAGCGCCTAACGTTTACGAAAGGATTGTCAGCGATTGATGAGCCTGATATTTGGGTGCGTGAATACGACGATACGATCTCTCTTTGGATTGATGCCGGTGAACCTGATCCTGAGCGCATGAAAAAAGCATCGCGTCAGTCCAAAGTCACTAAGGTATACAGCTTTAATTCGAAATCTGAAGTGTGGTGGAAACAGAACGAAAGCAAATATAAACAATACCCTGTTGATGTGGTTCGTTTTGACTCTGAGCAAATTCACTCATTTTCTGCATT
The DNA here is from genome assembly GCA_000953695.1 of Aliivibrio wodanis. GTDB lineage: Bacteria > Pseudomonadota > Gammaproteobacteria > Enterobacterales > Vibrionaceae > Aliivibrio > Aliivibrio wodanis. The sequence continues at coordinate 1,283,363 of LN554846.1, forward strand.
ATTAGAAAGAACGATGGAGATGTCAGTGATGATCACGGGAAACTCTGCGTTTATTTCAGCAGCGAAAGGTGACTGTGAAGTGACGTGGGAAACTTTGCAATCGGTTGAATAATAATGAAAGGGTAAAGAGTGTAATACTGCTATTTCCTTTCTAAAATCTAGTTCATAATGCCTTCTGTTTTATATTAATAATCAGAAGGCATTTTTTATGGAACTACCACTGATGGATCTTGGTTTACTCTTTGCAATGATCTTGATTTTTATGGGCTCATTTGTGCAAAGTGCCATTGGTTTTGGCTTAGCCATTGTTACTGCTCCACTATTATTTTTAATCTCTCCAAGCTATGTACCTGCACCCATCGTAATTGTCGGTTTATTCTTATCCATTATTAATGCCTATAAACATAAAGCGAATGTCTCTTTTCGTGGATTAGGTTATGCCTTTTTAGGTCGAATTCCCGGTTCTATATGTGGTGGTTTACTGCTTTATTATGTAGACGCAAAACTGCTGTCACTTTGGATTGGCGTGGTTGTATTACTTGCTGTTGCGATTAGCTTGCTGCCATTTCGTATCGAGCCGAATAACTCAAGAATGACGATTGCCGGATTCTTCTCTGGTCTATTTGGCACCAGTTCAGGTATTGGTGGACCGCCAATGGCGCTGTTATTACAGCATCAAGAAGCAAATCTTATTCGAGCTAACTTATCCGCTTTCTTTGTGGTGAGTAGTGTTATTTCACTGATAGTTCAAGTACCAGCAGGCTATATGAGCATGTCGCATTTTTATCTTACTTTACCATTATTACCTGCGTCATATATTGGTTATTTGGTTGCAATGAAAGTGGTGGATAAAATAGATAAAGAGACAATAAGAAAGGTGTCTTTAGTGATGTGTTCAGTATCGGGTGTAGCGGCGATTGTGTTGGGAATGAGGTAGCGCCTTGTAAATCGATGAAAAGAGAAAGCGAAAAGGGTTAATGCCTGCGAATTCATAGCAGACATTAACCACAAAGGTAGATTAGCTTGGCGAATTCAATCTTGTCTTAATCGCTAACTTAACATCTTCGTTCGCTTGTAAAGCTTCGTCTTCACCCTTTTGACGCATTAGATCATCAAAAGAAACACGCGCTTCTTGAGCAAGCTCAGACGCTGCTAGTTTCGCATCTTTAGCATTCATTGAGTCATCCGTTAATTGGCGTAATTTCTCAATGATTTCATCAGGCGCATCGCCTAAATCAACGCTTGATTCTCCACGTGCTAATGCTTCTTTACGTAATTGTTTTTTCAGCATCCAAATCGCGTCATTAGCTTCACGTTCAAGATCGGCTGCTTCAATTGCGTTATCACGTAGCTGCTCAAAGCGAGCTAATGCTTGGCCTTCTTTGCTCCAAGGATCTACATCTGGTAAGTCAGAAATGTTGATCACAGGATCTACGTAATCATCTTGGTGTGATAAATCCAGCATTGCCGCTTTAACACCAGAGATCATTAGCATAACTGCGATAACTAATAGCGGTAAACCACCAACAATTGCCGCTGTTTGTAATGTTGCCAAGCCGCCCATAAACATCAACGCCGATGGCATAAATGATAAAGTGAAAGCCCAGAACAGACGGTTCCAACGCATTGGATCTTCAGTCACGTTTGTTTGTACTACTGATGCTAAAATATAAGAGATAGAGTCAAACGTTGTAGCGGTGAAAATCACACATAACAAGGTAAATACAGCAATAACAAAGGTACTAAATGGCAGTGTTTCTAAAATGGCGAAGATGGCACGAGTTGCCCCTTCAGTATTAAGAACGCTTACCACATCTAACTCACCCGATAACTGCAATGATAAACCGTAGTTACCAAGAATGATGAAGTACATTGAACAGCCTAGAGAGCCGAAGAACACAGCTCCAGATACCATTTGCTTAATTGTTCTTCCGCGTGAAATACGAGCTACAAATAGACCCATACTTGGTGCAAATACTAGCCACCACGCCCAGTAGAAAATAGTCCAATCTTGTGGGAAGTGAGTATCTTCAAAAGGACCCATACCGCCAAAAGGTTCAGCCCAAGTTGCCATTACAAAGAAGTTAGACAGCATTCGACCGATTGAATCTAGACCCGTTTCCAACATAAAGATTGTTGGACCACAAACCAATACAAACAGCAATAAACCTAACGCACCCCAGAAGTTAATGTTACTTAAAATCTTAATGCCTTTGTCCATGCCCATGTACGATGAGTAAGCAAAGATAGCGGTACACACCATAAGTACAGCAATTTGGCTGCCTGTTGATGCAGGAATACCAAATAAGTAGCTAATGCCTTCGTTAATCAGTGGTGCTGCTAACCCTAAGGTCGTTGCCGCGCCGCCTAATAAACCAAAGATAAACAGTACATCAATGACTTTACCTAACTTACCAAAACTGTTTGCTTCACCAATAACAGGCATAAGTGCAGCAGAAACTTTTAGTACAGGTTGTTTACGCACATAGAAGAAGTAAGCGATTGGAATTGCAGGGATCATATAGATACACCAAGCAATTGGACCCCAGTGGAACAGGCCATAAGTCGCAGCCCAACGGATTGCTTCTTCACTGCCAGCTTCTAGTTGAAACGGTGGGTTTTGATAGTAGTATGCCCATTCAATAGTACCCCAGTACAAAATACTTGCACCGATACCACCACAAAATAGCATTGCCGCCCAAGACGCTAATGCAAATTCAGGTTTTTCATCTGGATCGCCCAGTTTGATTTGGCCAATGTCAGAGAAAACGATGTAGATCATGAAGAAAAATGCCGCCAGTCCTAGACCTAAATAAGCAAAGCCTAGTTTGTCGGTCATAAATGTTTTAGCAACGGCAATCCACGCAGCTCCTTCTTCTGGAAATACCAGTAAAGGGATTACAACAGCACAAAGTAATAATATTGCGCCGAAAAAAGTGGGTTTATCGATAAGCTCGAAGTGTTTTTTCATTTCTATTGTCCGTAATAAAAACAGAGTCAATTATTAAGTACGCGCACCAAAACTCCCCGTACTGAGGGGATCAGACGGGTTTAACTTAAAATTAATAGAGTATAAATAGTGTATGCGGACGGTTTTTTGTGAGTAATCTAGTGCTCGAAAATTATCCAAATCACGATTGATGTGGATTCGAGATAAAATAGTGCTAATTCTTCAATCTGTCGACAAACTTAGATCTAAATTTTATAAAAACTGTGATCGAGATATCATAAAGATTTAACCCAAAAATCTGTTGTTTAATAAACACCCTAAACTTACCAAAAGCCTTAATGAATCGACCACAGACTGGATCTTAATACCCTAGACGTCAATAACTAGCCTTAAACCATCAAACAGTTGTATTCCTATTTTTAATGAGCGTATTCTACAAATAGATAACTAATTATAAATAGGGATGTACCATGATTTATCCTTTAACAAAGCAAGACTCAACACTTGACCATTATTTTTCTCATGCCATCGCTGACCCATATCGCTGGCTAGAAGACGATAGCAGTGCAGAAACAGAAGCGTGGGTGACAGAGCAAAATAAAGTGACGTTTGATGCTCTTTCTCATATTGGTTTTCGCGATGATATTCGTGATTTAATTGCGACAGGACAAGATTACAAAAAGACCTCTCAGCCATTTAAGCGTGGCGATTACACTTATTTCTATCAAAATGACGGCTTACAAAATCAAAGTGTGTTGTATCGCTCAAAAGAAGGCGGAAAAATTGACGTTTTTCTTGATCCAAATACCTTCAGTGAAGAGGGAACCACTTCGTTAGGTGCGGTTAGCTTTTCTAAAGATACGTCATTAGTGGCTTATTCAATTTCAGAAGCGGGCAGTGATTGGCGCAAAATCTTCGTATTAAACACAGAAACCAAAGAGCAGATCGAAGCACCTATTATTGATGCGAAATTTACCGACATCTCATGGTTAGGTTCAAAAGGCTTTTACTACTCAAGTTATGACAAGCCAACAGGCAGTGAACTATCAGCAAGAACCGAGCAGCATAAACTCTATTTTCATGAGATAGGTAAACCGCAAGCTAAAGATACCTTGGTATTTGGTGCTAAAGAAGAAGAGAAGCATCGTTATGTCAGTGGCTATACAACAGAAGACGATGCGTACTTGGTTATTACGGCAGCGACATCAACCTCTGGTAACAAACTTTATCTTGAGCGTTTAAGCTGTGAGAACTCAACAAGAATTACCGTGTTAGATCATACTGATTCAGATACCTACGTGATTGAAAATGATGATTCTCGTCTGCTAATGTTTACTAATTTGAATGCACCAAACGGTAAAATTGTCTCTTATAACGCAGTAACATGCGATTGGACCGATGTTATTCCAGAGCAATTACAGCCTCTTGAAATCAGCGTTGGCGGTGGAACCTTGTTCGCAAGCTATATGGTTGATGTGCTAAGCCAAGTGAAACAATATGACTTCTCAGGCAATTTACTAAGAGAGATCGAACTACCGGGAGAGGGACAAGTTACAGGCTTTTCTGGCAAGCGAGAGCAAACCGATCTGTTCTTTACCTTTACCAATTACGTAACGCCACCGACCATTTATCAATTTGATGCTAAGACGGGTCATATCGAGCTGTATTTACCTTCAGCCTCACCGTTTGAGAGTGAAAAGTTTGAGTCTACTCAAGTGTTCTACACCTCAAAAGATGGTAATCAAATTCCTATGATTATCTCGCATAAAAAAGGGATTGTCTTAGATGGTAAAAACCCAACGATTCTTTATGGTTACGGTGGCTTTAATGTCAGCCTAACTCCAAGCTTTAGTGGAGTAATGGCAAGTTGGTTAGAGCTAGGCGGTGTATATGCGGTCCCAAATATTCGCGGAGGCGGTGAATATGGCAAAGAATGGCATAAAGCAGGAACACAGCAGAAAAAACAAAATGTATTTGATGATTTTATTTCAGCTGCGGAATATTTGATAGATTCAGGTTATACAAGCTCAGAATATCTTGCGATTCGTGGTGGTTCAAACGGTGGCTTATTGGTTGGCGCTTGTATGACACAACGACCTGAATTATTTAAAGTCGCTCTGCCTGCCGTCGGTGTGTTGGATATGCTCCGTTATCATACTTTTACCTCTGGTGAGGGCTGGGCGTACGACTTTGGCACATCAGAACAAAGTGAAGAGATGTTTGAGTATTTACTAAATTACTCGCCAGTGCATAACGTGAAAGAGGGCGTTGAATACCCTGCAACATTAGTGACCACCGCCGATCATGATGATCGCGTTGTCCCTGCACATTCTTATAAGTTCATTGCCGAGCTACAAGCCAAGCAATCCGGTGATAATCCTGTGTTAATTCGTATTGATATAAACGCAGGTCATGGTGCAGGTATGCCAATTTCAAAATCAATGGATTTAATGGCAGATGTGTATGCCTTTACGCTAAGTAATATGAAGGTGGATCCGTTTAAGTAATTTGAATATTTATTAGTAATAATCAAATTACAGTAAATAGGAATCAGTAATAAAAAGCAGAATGAGCATCACGCTTCATTCTGCTTTTTTCTATTAAGTCATTGAGCGAATACTAATTAGTGCTGCTCAACTAATTCAATTTCTTTTGGCTGTGAACTTGTCATCATACGATTAAGTTTTGGTGCTGTAATCGCCATTACGATAGCAACCGCCAGAGTCACAAAACCGATATTTTGGAACAGCTCAGTATAGACAGGTAGGGTATCTAGAGGATCAGTAAGATGCTCAGGAGTCGCACTGAATGTGGCTATGTAACCACCAATGATGAACGAAGCCGCTTGAGTTAAGAACCATGCACCCATAGTGAAACCCATTAAACGTTGTGGAACTAAGCTTGCTACCATTGCAAGGCCAAGACCACTGATCATCAACTCACCTAAGCTTTGGAATAAGTAAACCAGAACCATCCACCAAACCGAAACCATACCGGCTTGGTCAGCAAACCAATTACCAGCGGCAGCAACAGATAAGAAACCAAAGGCACACATAAACATACCAACAGTAAATTTACCTGGCATAGATAAGTCTTTATTTTGGTTACCGTAGTAAGTGTATAAGTAAGCTAAGATAGGGCTACAGAATACCACCCAGAATGGATTTAACGCTTGTAAACTAACAGGGTTAATATCAATGCCAAACAGCTCAGTGTGGACGTTATTAATCGCAAAGAAGTTTAGTGACGTTGGCATTTGTGCATATAGTACGTAGAAAATAATCGCTTGTAGCATAAGAATGAAAGCCACAATCATTTTGTTACGTTGCTCGCCAGTCTCTTTAAAGGTTTCTTTTAAGAAGAAGCCAACCACACCAACACCAATCACACCTAATGCCAAGTTTGCCATCATAATATTTTGCAGTAACCATGCACACACTAGAGTCGATGCAACAGTACCGATCAAAACAATTAAGGCTTTGGTTTTATTGAGTGGCAGGGTATCAGGTTCAGAGCCAATGCCTTGCACTGTGCTACGTAATGCAAAGTAGCTAAATAGACTGGCAACAAGACCTAGACCACAGATCAGAAATGCATATTCATAGCCATAATTATTAGCGATGACAGGGCTTAGAGAAAGCGAAACTAAAGAGCCAATGTTGATTGACATATAATAAAGGGTAAATGCGCCATCTAAGCGAGAATCGCCTTTTTCATAACACTTAGCTAATAGGCTTGATGGGTTTGCTTTAAATAAACCATTACCAACAGCGATAGCACCAAGAGCTAAATAGATAAAGTTAGGGTTCAGAATGGAGAAGCCCATTAAGAAATAACCTAATGCAAGAACGATAGCACCAAAAACCATGGTGCGCTTAGTCCCTAGAACATAATCTCCGACGTAGCCACCGACAGAGACAAGGCCATAAACTAAAGCAGCAAATGCACCAAAGGTAACGAAAGAGTCTTGCATGCTAAAGCCAAGCTTATCTACAAAGTAGACGGCAAGGATCCCTTGAAGTCCGTAGTAACCAAATCGCTCCCATAATTCAATGAAAAATATCATCTTAAATGGTTTTGGTTGGTTTAATATACTTGTTTTGTTGTCCATATTAGTTGTTTCACCTAGCTATTTGTTATTGTGCGTCTATTAAAAACTAATATTACAAATCAAAACGTGATATTTGTTTGTTTTGTAATTTACTCTCTGTGATTTATGTCGCATTAGATTAAATGCTCTAATAATTAACCATTAGTAATATTTGAGTTAATAGTTCAATTAAGTATCTTTAAGGTTACCTAAGTTACTAAAAAGTTAAGCTTTAATTTTACAATGTGATTCCATTGTGTTTTTGTGTAATAACAAGCATTAGGTTTGCTAATCTATGTGGGTTATTTTTTTAACGCGCATAAAGAGTGAGTACTGCTAGTTTTTTAAAGAGCATGGTTACCCTTTGTTCCTGTATATGATAAAATCAAGCGTAACAAGTATCAGTAATAGAGCTGACAGTAATGGATTGATAAGGGTAGGCGTATGTGGAAGATTATATTATTGGGTCAATGCATAATTGTCGCTTTGTGCTGTGTAGTGATAGGTTATAAAGAGGGTATTGGCGGTCTATTTCAATCACTGTATGTGCTAGTTGGAAGCTCCGTTTCGATATTAGCTTCGTATGGGTATGTTTATCAAAAGGCAATCTTTAAAAGTGAAGCGTGGAAAGTGCTCTCTATTTTGCAAATATTATTTGCTATTCCAATACTTTATATGGTTAATGTTTGGTCATGGGCATTTACTGAGATGGATTCGCTAAATAGTTGGGTTTTTATTTTGGCTTTTGATGTGATATTTATATCATTCATAGCCTCAACGTTTGTGTATGGTTTTCGTTCTAAACACTTGTGGTAATACCAATTCACCAATAACTACCCATTTTGTGTTATAATTCGCCGCTTGGGATTGAGAAAAAGAGCAATTAATCACCTATAGTGGTGATTTTTATCATGTTTATTTATATGGTACCGCTACTCAATCAAGTAGTAATTGGATAAGGAGTTGTCCTTATATTCGCCTAGCCGTTCGCTTAGTCGGGTATCTGAACATTATCGTTTATGGGTTTTAAATCAGAAAAGTACAGTATTGAATCGACGGATTATGAAGTCGGTCAAGATAACATTAGTAAATGGGGCATGGATGTCCATAACACAGTTTTTATAGCCTCAGTCGGCTTATCTCTTCTCTTCATTATCACTCTTCTCGCATTACCACCAGCAGACGCAAAAGCCGCCATTGATTCTCTTAAAGGCTCTGTATTATCAAATTTTGACTTCCTCTTTATGTGGGGAGCTAACATATTATTAATTTTAGCCATTATTATCGCGTTTTCACCTTTGGGTAAAATTCGTTTAGGTGGTGAAGGTGCAAAACCTGATTATTCCAAAGCCTCTTGGATCTCGATGCTATTTGCCGCCGGTATGGGTATTGGGCTTATTTTCTGGGGTGTTGCAGAGCCAACTGCGTTCTTTACCAATTGGTTTGGAACTCCACTTAATGTAGAACCTTTTACAGAAGCAGGTCGTGAGCTAGCATTAGGCGCAACTGTCTTCCACTGGGGCTTACATGCATGGGCAATCTATGGCATGACAGCACTTTGCCTTGCTTATTTTGTTTATAACAAAGGGTTGCCATTATCAATGCGCTCGGTGTTTTATCCACTATTAGGTGATCGCGTTTGGGGTAAAACAGGTGATGTGATTGATATCTTAACCGTATTAGTTACCTTGTTTGGTCTGGCAACATCTCTTGGGTTAGGCGGTACGCAAGCGGCGAGTGGTATTAGTCATGTTTTCGGAATGGACAATAGCATCTATCTTCAACAGGCTATTATCGTATTGATCATGGGCTTAGCTATTATCTCTGTTCTACGCGGTATGGATGGGGGTGTTAAGTTTCTTAGTAACCTGAATATGGTTATTGCCTTCATCTTCCTTGGTCTGATTGCTGTGTTGAACTTCACAACCGTATTAGATTCTCTAGTGACCGCATTGACGGGCTATGTGAAAAACATTATTCCATTAAGCCAAACCTCTGGCCGTGAGGATACCTCTTGGTTGCATGGTTGGACAGTGTTCTATTGGGCATGGTGGGTTGCGTATGCACCTTTCTTTGGTATGTTCGTAGCGCGTATATCTAGAGGCCGTACGGTTCGTGAATTCCTTCTTTGTGTCATGCTTATTCCGACAATGGTAACAACGGCTTGGATGTCAATCTTCGGTGGTGTGGCTATTCAACAAGTAATGGATAAAGTTGGATTATTAGGTGCTCAACAAGGTATTAGCGATGTATCTCTAAGCTTGTTTCACATGCTAGATGCTTATCCGTTTGGGGATATTTTATCTTTTATTGCGGTAGCATTGATCATCGTTTTCTTTGTGACAACGTTGGATTCAGGCTCTATCGTTATTGATGGCATGACTGCGGGTGGTAAATTAGAAGTACCAGTTAAACAGAAAGTAGTGTGGGCTGTTATCTCTGGTGCTATCGCCATGATTATGTTGTGGATTGGTGGCACTCAGTCTATTCAATCGCTGCAATCAATCACCATTATTGCCGCAATGCCGTTTACGATTATTCTCTTGTTAGGCAGTGTAAGTCTACTTAAAGGGCTATTGACGGAAGTTGAAAAGCCAAAGGCTGCCACTAAGCGAGTTAACTAATTAGGTTAGTTTGTAGCTAGATTAAGAGCTAAAGTAAAAGTTAGATCTATAATAAAACTCTCTGGTACTTTGTGCTAGGGAGTTTTTTGTTTAAGTTGAACTAGGAGATAATTTTCCTGAATGAATCATAGTTGTAATGGAAACGTGACGAAGTTACTTTATTTTCATTATACGTATTTATTCCATGCTTGAATAATTTCAGGGTTGTCTAGCTTGTTTCTGCCCCAAGACGAGTTAACTTTATTATTTTTTAATTCTGCTTTGAATGATTTTAAGACGGTCGGTATGATTGCAAGTGTATTGTTAAATTCTTGAGAACAGGCGTTTAGCTAACTCATTCCTTCCCTAAAGGGTATTCTAATCACTGTCATAGCGTTACTCGTACCAATAACTATTTTCGACAAACCTTTATCACAAAAATCTAAAATTTGCTTTATTGTCATATGGTTATTACTATACTTTCTAGTTGTTCATAAGGTGGATATCAGTCATGACCCAGAGTTTTGTTGATTTAGATAGAAAGTTTAATAGAGTCACCAACCGTGAGGGTTATGATAGCGATATTTCGGACTTTTCTCTTTTTTCAGGAGTCGACACTAAAAGCTGGGAGCAGTTATATGAATCCTCAAGAGTCATAATTTTGGCTGAAGCTGGGGCTGGAAAAACTGAGGAAATCAGAAACCAAGCCTCCAAGTTAAAATCTTGTGGTGAGTATTCATTCTTTCTGAGACTTGAAGATATCAACAGTGATTTTAGGTCTGCTTTCGAATTAGATGGAGGGGATGAAGGTGAATTCAATTCTTGGCTAGCAAGTGACAAAAAGGCTTATTTCTTTTTGGACTCTGTAGACGAAGCTAAGTTAAAAAATGAACGTGACTTTAATTCTGCTATTAGGGCTTTAAGGAAAGTATTAAGCGGTTGTCTAGATAGAGCTCACTTGTATATTACTTCACGTGCATCCGCTTGGAGAACAAAAACAGACTTAAGCTTTGTTAATAGAGAATTATGTGAAAAACCTAGGAGTAAGTCGTCTGATGAACTTAATGATCAATTCTCTGTTTATTTACTTAATAACCTAAGCACGGACGAAATTAAGCGATTTTCTGATAAGTTTGGTGTTGTTGACACTGAAGAGTTTATTCGTCAACTACGAGAAAAAGAAGTAGATGACTTTGCGAATCGTCCTTTAGACTTAATAGGCCTGATTGATTATTGGAATGATCATGGGCAAGTAGGGTGCCGTTTGGAGGTAGTTGAAAGTTCAATAGCTAATAAACTAAAAATTGAAGATGTAGGTCGAGATTTAGCAGACGTACCATATGGAAAGCTCAGTGCAGGATCTGAGGAAATTGCTGCTGCGATGGTTTTATGCAAACAGTCGAATGTTTCTAGTTACGGTACTAGGGCGGTTAATGATGTTTTAGAAGTAGAGCAAATATTAAATGAGTGGGAAAAAGGTGATGTTGAGACTCTTCTAAGTAGACCAATATTTGAACCTTCACGATATGGGTCTTTAAGATTTCCAAATAGGCTAATAAGAGAATATTTAGCGGCTAAATGGATTTATAAACGTGTTCAAAGTAAAGCAATTAGCCAGCCAGAATTACGTGGTTTTTTCTATAAAAACGTTTATGGACTAGAGGTATTAGCTCCTTCAATGAAACCTATTTTGGCTTGGTATTCGTTACTTGATAATAGTATTGAAGACTTAGTAATAGATAGGTCACCAGAAGTATTTATAGGTGAGGGAGATTCATCACAACTGCATATTGAGACTAGAAAGAAATTAATTTCTCGCTTCTGCGAGCTTTGATAGTAATAAAGAGCAATGCTATATAACGTTTGATTGGGCAGCAATAAAACGTTTCAGTGACCCTGAAATGGGGGGGCTTATTAATAGCTTGTTGAACGATTATTATCAATACAAAGACCTACGCCAAATCCTTCTACAAATAGCCGAATCTAGTTCTATGAAAGAATGTTTTGATACGGTTGTAAGAATGTCGCTAGACACTGATATGGATCCTGTTTCCCTTAGTTTAGTGATTAGAATAATTAAGGCTAATAGTAGCCCTGAATTTATCTCTTCTCATGCTTTAGCTGTTTTTGATGTAGTACCAAAAGAAAGTGCTCGATTATTCTCTGTAGTTGTATCTGAACTTGGTCACGATCTTCCATTAGACCTCCTTTTAGAAAGCTTCACTTCATTAGATATGTCTGGGCGTAGGGGGTTTAGTGATATTAACTACTTCATTGACAAATTTGCTGAAGAGTTAGACCTTGAAAGCGCTATAACTGCTTTGAAATTAATTTATCCATTAATAGATGAAAAACCCTATATGAATAAATTTAGGTGCGATATTTCAGAAAAATATGAGTGGTTAATACCCGTAGCGCAGAGAGTAGTAGTAACTATCATTGATCGTAAAAGGGAGAGTGATATATGCCATGAATTACTAGCCTCTATATCTAAATTTAGTACCTATGATAAGACTAGCTATCATAGCGATGGAAAACTTAATGACAATCTTCGAAGCATTGTAAACTCATGGAAGCCATTAAATAACGCTTTGTTTTGGTATGAAGTTGAGAACTCTAGAGCGAGACTCAAAAGAGAAGAAGAAAAAACTGGAACGAGTCGGCCATTAAATAGATGGTTTCAGGCAGGTTGTTACGGTAGGTTTTGGGGATTTGAATATATTGACTTAAATACCGTTCTAAGTTGGATTGATTCTCAAGAGTTAGATGATGATAAGTTCGTAGCATTAACGTTGGCTTGGGAGTTAATTAAAGACGAAGGTTGCAAAGTTGAAGACGAAGAACTGCTCGATTCTGTAACAGTCAATTTAGAAGGTGCACCAGAACTAATATCTAACTTTCGTAATCCGAAAAAAGAAGATTGGGAAATTAAAGAAGAGGAAAGAAACCGTAAATATATTGAGGAACGAGCTAGGGAGGAGGAAGAGTCTAAGGACAATGCTAAAAATTGGGTTATTCACTTACAAGAAAATCCCCACTTCATTGATGCTCTAGAATTAGCACCAGAAGGCAAAACAAACAGAGCTCAAACTCATTTGTACATTAGATTACGAAATCACGCTATAGATAATAATAGCTACATTATAGATGACTGCTCGCCTTTAATTGAAGAGTTTGGTGAAGAAATTACATCACGTTTCTCAAACTTTTTAGTTAATTATTGGAAGTGTTTTGAAGACAACATACTGCTTTCTGAGGGGAGTAAACGTAATTCGACTACTTACGCAACAATCATGGCGTTATGTGGTATTGAAATAGAAAATAAAACCAACCATAATTGGGTTGATGGGATTAGTGCTGAACAAGCTATTAAGGCAACAAGACTATCGCTATGTGAACTTAATGAAATTCCTTCTTGGGTGGAAAAGGTATATAAAAAATACACTAGTGAAGTTTTAAGAGTTTATTTATCTGGATTGAAGTGGTGCTATGAAGATGAGTCTGAAAACGATAACTCTAGTTTTGTATTAGATAAGATAATTAATAACTGTTCGTATTTGCATAATGATATTGCTAGACCTATTTATGAATTACTAACCGAAAATACTATTTCGAGCTACCAGTTATTAAAGCAATCTGTTCGGTTATTATCTATGTCTGATATAAATAATGAGCAACTAGCGGAATTAGCAAAACAAAAATTAAATTCAGAAAAAGAGAATGTCTTAGTTTATATGTGGTGGGCGTTATATATCGCTACTAAGCCTAACGGTATTTTAAGTGTATTTGAAGAACACTTGGCAGAATTACCTGATAAAAAAGCCACTAATTTGGCTATTAACGTACTGAGTTGCTTGAATGATAAACGTGGATTTGGAGCTTTAACTAATCGGGAAGAGTATATCAACGTTCCCAATTTAGTATCGTTATATACATTAATGTACAAATACATTCGAGAAGAAGATGACATAGATCGTACTGGTGGTGGGGTATATAGTCCCACTGCTAGAGATCACGCTCAGGATGCGAGAAATGCAATATTTTCTTCAATAAAAGGTATCCCAGGAGAGGAAAGCTATTACGCGTTAAAACGTATTGCTAAAATGTGGTCGGATATGCCTTGGCGAGAATCCTGGATTGCACATTTGGCTTTAGAAAGAGCCGCTAACGATGGAGATAGCAAATCAATGTCAGAAAAAGAGTTTTCTGAGTTCTCAGGAGAAAAAAGTAAAATAGAAAAGCCAGCAATGATTATTGGCAACGTAACCAACTCAACTGTCGTTCAAAATTCTGGTGAAATAACGAACAGAGATACTTCTAACGCTGTTCAAGACAATGCTATGGCGATGAATAGCTCTGATACTAATATTAGAGTCTCAGAGGGAGAGTCTTCAAAATCAAAGCTCGAAACCATTATATTAGGGGTTATTGTAACTGTCATAGGGGGTTTGGTTTTGTTTGGCATAACGGAATTGCTTAAGGGATAGCTTTACAGGGGCTCATGATTAAAGGTATCCATTGTGTTTGGAACTGCTCCTTGGCTATAAGTTATTTTTATCCAAATGTGAATTAAATTGAGAGTTTTCTTTTGTGACACATTTAGAATATCGAAAGTTAATAGAATGGCTCTGAAATGTATTTGTCCAAAAATAAGCTAACCACTAAAGCTCTTACAAAAAAGGTTGCTCCTTTGCGACCTTTCCCTATAACACCTCCAAAGCCCTCAATTTAAGCCCTTCCGTATACCCATTTATCTTCCAATGCTCTGGGCTCCAGCCTTTTACAAAGCGTTGAAAATCAGCCCAAGCAACGCTGAACAGTGGTCGCCACTCTTGTTCAATATCGTCGCTTGCTGTTGTGTGACCTAAACGTAATAGGGCGATTTTTAGTTGCGTAAAGTAATGATCCAGCAACTCAGTTTCAAGCTCTGCGCACTGTTCTGGCTTTACTGCACTGCTGATAAATAAGATCACATCCTTCATGCCGCAGCCTTTTCCTATGTATTGGAAATCAACGGCTGCAACTTGTTCGCCATCTCCAGAAAAACAGAAGTTAGCTAATTTAGCATCACCATGAACCAAGGTTTGGTAGCGACTATTTTTAAGTGTTTCATCAATCTTAACTGCGGCTTGCTTTAATGGTAAATCCGTTAAGGCTTCAAGCTCATCAGGGCGAGTGTCTAAATGCCAATACGTGCCAGTTTGCCATAATCCAATCGGTTCGACATTCATGTGTGCTGCATGAAAGTTTGCAAGCCAAGTTAAACAGGCTTTAGCTTCACTTATAGAGGTGTCTGTTTTTACGATTGGAAATCCGCAGGTCGCTAAATCTTCCAGTACTAAGATTAGCTCGTTATCACGCTGCTCTACGTATAAACAGCGCGGTACAGGACAATGGGTAGAAACCGCATTGGCGTAATCTTGATACCAATTGAGTTCCACTTGATAAGAGTCGAGTTTACGTTGGTGTGATAAATCCGTATTCCAACCTCTAGGGTGCACTTTAGGCTTGGGTAGGGTGATCTGTTTGATGATGATAGAAGAGGTGGGTGCTTGTATTAAATGCAAACGCACCAACTCCCCATAGCCGCCCCACAAGGTTTGTAGGGTATCGGTTTGGGTAATTGATGCGTTTTCGAAACCCGAAATACGTGATAAATCAAACATGTCGAGTTCCTTTATTCATCTAACTTAACGTAGATTATTTATGGTTTGAGAAGTTTTCGCCTTTTGCCATGCGATCATACATGATCACGTTCACAGCAGCGGCTAAGTTCATGCAGCCATTGGTTGGGACATAAATAGTCTCACGGCAGAAATCAGTGATCTCTTTTTTCAATGTACCGTCTTCTGGGCCAAAAATGTAAAACGCACGTGGTGGGTGCTTGTAATCTGGCAGAGGTTTTGCGCCTTCAATAAGGTCAACTGCGACTGGCACGCAATCTAAAGGAATGATGTCTTTTAGATCTTCAACGCCGATCAATGGAACGTTAAGATGCTGGCTTTTTGTATCCGTACAAAACTGCTTTGCGATATCGTAACGTTTACCTGTGTAAAAAACAGAGTTTACATTATAGCAGCCTGCCGCTCGCATTACCGAGCCTACGTTTTCAGGTGTTTTTGGGTTTACCAATCCAATACAAGAGTAGCCTTTAGTCATTTTACCGTCTTTCCAATACAAAATTTGCGCGAAGTATACCTAAATTAAAGGGATTCATATAGACTCATTGGATAATTTCCTAGGAAGGTGAAATATGAAAACGGTTGCGATTCTTGTTGATGTACAAAACATTTACTACACCACGCGTGATGTCTACCAACGTCATTTTGATTACAACGCATTATGGGCAAAAGTGACTGATGGTCGTAAAGTCGTCGGTGCTAACGCTTATGCCATTGCGCGTAGTGATGATAAACAGAAGCAATTTCATAATATCCTTCGTGGTATTGGCTTTGATGTAAAGCTTAAGCCTTTTATCCAACGTCGTGATGGCTCAGCAAAAGGCGATTGGGATGTTGGTATTGCCCTTGATGCTATTGAGATGGCTGAGCAGGCGGATATTGTGGTGATTTTGTCGGGCGATGGTGATTTTGACTTACTCGTTAAGCGAATTCAGTCACGTTTTAACAAAGAAGTTGAAGTGTATGGTGTAGCCAATTTAACCGCAAACTCCTTAATTGAGGCGGCAGATCGCTTTATTCCAATTGAAGATAATTTATTGTTATAAAAGACATTAATAATTGGTTGGTAATACGGTATCAGCGAAAGCTTGTGTTTGCATTTGGCTCTACGCCTTATGACTCCTACTCCATTTTATAGAGTTAGGGAGGAGGGCAGTAAAATCAGGGCTTTTATAATTGAGTGATGTTATGCAAAAGGATAAAAATAATGAGCCAGCAAACACAATGGCATTCAGGTAACGTTCCCGCAGTTAGTAATATCATTCTTCATGCGTTTGATTGGAGTTATCAGCATATTACTGAACAGGCTGAATTAATTGCCAGCTTAGGATATCGTTCTGTATTGGTATCACCAGCGATGAAGTCCTTATGCTTGCCATCAGGGACTCAATGGTGGCAGAGATATCAGCCACAAGATTACCGTTTAATTGATAATGCACTTGGTAATACCATTGATTTTATTCGTATGGTTACTCGATTAGCAGAGCTTAATATTTGGGTTTATGTGGATGTGGTGTTTAATCACATGGCAAATGAATCAGATATTAGAGCAGATTTAGAATATCCAAATCAATGGGATAGAGAAGATTACGCTCGTTATCCTGAAAAATATGAGTCATTAAGATTATTTGGTGATTTATCTAAACCGCTGTTTTCTGAATCTGATTTTGTAGAAGCGTTTGGGATTGAAAACTGGAATGATAAATGGGAAGTGCAAAATGGCCGCATTTCAGGTGGAGCGCATGATCCCGGTTTACCAACATTATCAGACAGTGACCATGTCATTGCCCAGCAACGTGCTTATTTAAAAGCATTGAAAAAAATTGGGGTAAAAGGGTTTCGTATCGATGCCGCGAAACATATGACACTAGAACACCTCAATAAAGTCTGGGATGAGGAGATTGCAAAAGATGTACATATCTTTGGTGAGATCATTACAGACGGTGGAGCAACAAAAGAAGAATATGAAACTTTCTTAAGTCCTTACTTGGAAGAAACAAGGTTAGGGGCTTATGATTTCCCATTATTTAATACCTTACACCAAGCATTTGAAAAGAAAGGCTCACTATCGAGTTTAATTGATCCTTATTGTTATGGTATGGCACTTTCACCGCTTAGAGCTATCACCTTTGCTGTCACGCACGATATTCCTAATAATGATGTGTTTAAGAATTTAGTGATGACAGAGAAAAATGAATGGTTAGCTTATGCGTATTTATTTGGTAGAGAAGGTGGGATCCCGCTAATTTATTCTGAATTGGAGATTAGTGGTATAAAAAATACATTAGGCCAACCTAGATGGAAAGATGAGTGGTCGTGTAAAAAAATGGCGCAGTTGATTGCATTTTATCATGCAATGTATGGAAAACCGCAAAAGATAATTGAAGCAAGTGATGATCATTTGGTTTTTATGAGGGGAGATAGCGGCATAGTTGCTATTAATAAATCGAATAAGCCTGTTCAAATTTCTTTAAAATCAAATAATAAATGGGTTGAACTGACCTCAGCGAAGCAGAGCAGTAATCTTGAAGGGAAGTTTACGTTTGAGATCCCTAAGCACTCGTATTTATTATTTCAGTCTTTATAAAGTAGAAAGTAGAAAGTAGAAAGGGCAAGAATTAACTCTTGCCCTTTATTTGATTATTCAACTAATTACATTTGTTTTATTTATTTAAAACTTGGTACTCAAAACCTGGAACCGTGATATCAACACGACGGTTTTGGCTTCGACCTTCTCGTGTTGTATTCGTTACGATTGGGTTTGCTTCACCTTCACCACTAACTGTTAGTTGCTCTGATGATACGCCTTTTTGTTCAAAGTAATCAGCAACAGTTTGAGCTCGTTTTTCAGAAATTTGTAGGTTATACGCTTCACTACCTGAAGAATCAGTATGGCCTACAATAGTTGCTTTTGCTTCTGGGTGTGCAAGTAAAATTGCTAATACAGGCTCTAGTTCAGAGGCCGCAGCGGCTGATAGCTCAGAGCTGTTGTTAGCAAATAGGTTTTGATGTGTTTTCTGTTGCTGCTGCTTTGTGATATACGTCGGAACAACAACTTTCTCTTCTTGCACTACTTTTTCTACAATTGGTTCTTCTTTCACTGTTTCAGCAACCGCAGCGGTTGTAGCAGCAGCTGTTGCCGCCGCTGCTGAATCTGAAGACCCACCAAAGGTATAAGTTAAACCAATAGAGGTAAAGTGAGAGGCAACATCATTGATGAACTTATCCTCAATACCATCAAAATATTGGTATTCAAGGCGAAGCGCTAAAGATTGAGTTAATTCGAATTCACTACCAAAACCTACTGTAAATACAGTATCTTCTGCTTCGCTATGGCTCATGAAAGCGGCACCAGCTTTAGCAAATAAATCTACAGACTCTGTTAATGGAAGCGTATATTTAGGAGCAATAGAAATCGCGCTCAAGATGCTATCAGTGCTGTAGTTAGTACCTTTGTAATTGTGATTTGTTTTAAAATCGCCAATGGCATCAAGTCCAAGCTCTAGGCCTAGTCGTTCCGTAAAGTTATAACCACCGTATGCACCGTAACCAAAAGAGTCATCATCACATGGAGATGAAAGTGAGCAAGCGTCACTCATTAAGCCCAGTCCAAGTTTTGCACCATAATAAAACTCGGCTTGTGCAGGAGCAGTTAAACCAGCAGTAGCTAATGTCGCAGCGATTAAAATAGACAACTTCTTCATAAATTATTTCCTTATAAATACAACAGAGATGTAAGATTATGATTATGATTATGATAGTATCATGTACGCAAAAGGTAAATATTTTATTTTATTTATTGAAATAATGTTAACTAGACTTTGAATTGATGAACAATATCACTTTGCTGATGAGCTAATTCATTAAGTGTTGAGCTGACATTGGCAATATCATTCATTGCGGTTTGGTTCTCTTCTGCAATGTGGCTAATATCTTCAAGACTACGTGCAATTTCTGTTGTTGTGGCGCTTTGCTCGTTAGCAGCTTGAGATATGTGATTACTCATGTGACTTATCTCATCAATCAGGCTTTGGATCATCACCATTGCATTGTTGGCTTCGTTAGTTTGGGTGACGCTTTGTTGCATATCAACAACGCAGCTTTCAATAACGATGGTGGTGGTTTTTGAGCTTGATTGAAGATTCGCAATCATGACTTCAATTTCAGAGGTCGATTTTGCTGTTCGTTGAGCAAGAATACGAACTTCATCGGCAACTACGGCAAATCCGCGACCTTGTTCGCCTGCGCGTGCTGCTTCGATTGCTGCATTAAGTGCAAGTAGGTTCGTTTGTTCTGCAATGTTATTAATTACATCGAGAATAGATCCAATTTCACCGCTGACTTTTTGTAAATTACCAACAGCTTGTACTGACTCATCAAGACGACTTGATAACTGCTCAATCGTTTGTAAATTACTTTGCATTACTTGCTGGCCATGTTCAGAGGCGGCTTCTACTTCTTGAACTTTGAGTAGAGAGCTTTCTGAACTTGATGCCACCTCAACAACGGAGTGCTCCATCTGAGTCATAGCAGCAGCGACGTTGGTTGTTTTTTCACGTTGATTAAGCAGTTGTTGCTTGGCTCTTTCTGCCGTTGTACTGTTATTTTGAGCAACTTCAGTTAACTCATCAGAAGCGCCATTTAGCTGCAATAATACTTTTTGTAAATTATCCGCTAAGGTATTGATATGTCGAGAAACTCGGCTAAATTCAGTGTTGTGCTTTGTTTCGATTCGTTGAGTCATATCCCCAGAGGTTAATGACTCTAAAATCTTAAGCATGTTTTGTAATGGTGTTCTTACTGATGAGGCTAAATGGAAACCAATGAATGTCGCTAATAAAGAAACGAAACAACCTAAGATGATAGCTTTATAGAAACTTTGTTGATAAATGGTATCAGCTTTATTTAAAGAGTCTTGAAGGTCTTTAGTGGCCAATTCATTAAATGATGTAAGAACCATGATTGAAGTATCAATTTGTTTAGCTAGGGTAGAAATGTTGCTATATAAGGTGTTTTTTGCATTTAGATAAGTAAAGTGAGTGTTTAAAATACCTTCTTTTTTGCCTACCTCTAAGCTGAATTTAGCTACAGAGTCATCAAACATTTCTTTTAATTCTGGCGCTTGACTAACTAAACCACGATAAGCATAGTTTAAATGAGTAACGGCTTTTTTATTCTTATTGACGGCTTTTTTTACAAGCTCAACATCATTACTTGCCAGTGCATCAGAAGTTATTCCTTCTGCATCTTCTAGTTTTACAAAATAGCTCTTCGCCATTACTTTTACAGCAATACTTTCTTGAGCATCAACAAATTCTTTCATACGAACACTTAGCTCAGTATAAAGACGTTGAAAACTCCGTGTTGCTTGCTGTTTGTTGTTTTCAGCAACAAGGAGTGCTTGATAGTTATTCATTGCTATTTTTGCTTCATTAAAATAAGCATTTTGAAGAGTTGCTAACTTAGAACGTTGTTGAGCTCCTATATTTTGATTTTGAGCTTTATTAACTAAATTCTGGAATGTTTGCTTAAATCCAGTTTCTGCGATTGCAAATTTCTCTTTTGCCTGCTGCATTTGTGCAGGGTTGCGAGTGGTTAAAAAATCTTTAAACAACTTATCTGCGGCAAAAAGAGCGACACTGGTTTCATTAGATAAACTAACTAATGGCATAGAGTCAGAAGAGACAGATTGCATTTGTTTGTGGATATTACTCGTTCCATTGAGCATAAGAATCACCGTCGTAATAAACAAAATCACAATAAGTGAAAATCCTGCATACATTCGACGTACTACCGAACTATTCATGTTCTATCTCTCTCTAATTATTTATTTTATTCAGGCTCTAATAACTAATGATATGAATAACATTAAGCCTTAATTATTGACAATAAATAACTATATTATGTTTTTTTACATTTCAATATTGCGAGTCTGTCTATAAAATTAATAATAAATCATGAGTTTTTCTGCATCTTAATAAGTTGGCATTCTGTTAAATGTAAGGTTTTTTGTCATGAAGTTAACATTCAAATTATTGTTTTTGAGAAAGTTGTGACGCATACTAGAGCGAATAGAAAATAAAAAACTGTGTTTTATTGGAGAGATTTCATGGCTGAAGAAACGATTTTTAGTAAGATTATTCGTAAAGAGATCCCTGCGGATGTTGTGTATCAAGATGATTTAGTGACCGCATTTCGTGATATTAATCCACGAGCGCCAAGCCACGTGCTAATTATTCCAAATAAGTTGATTCCAACGACAAATGACATCGAGGCTGAAGATGAATTAGTTATGGGGCGATTATTTACTGTTGCTAAAAAAATTGCGATAGAAGAAGGCATTGCTAAAGATGGGTATCGTTTGATTGTAAACTGTAATCCACACGGTGGCCAAGAGGTATACCATATTCATATGCACCTTGTTGGCGGTCGTCCATTAGGCCCTATGCTGCTAAGTTAATAGATCTCTAATAAGGCTCCTATATTCGGAGCCTTACTTTTTTCTACTGAGAGTTTTTCTATTTTAATGACGTCGATATTTAAAAAAACCATCATACTTTCTTTCACTCTGTTGCTATCAGGGTGTGCGAACCTATCTGTTGGTAATCTCTTTAGTCACTACTCTGCTCAAACTGCCGATACTTATCAACTAGTTAAAAGTGGGAGAGCACAACAGGCATACACAGAAGAAACTTCTGAGGTCGGTGGGACTATTTTAGCTAACTTAGAGCAAGGGCGAATTAGTTTACTCAGTGAGCAGTATGCAAAAAGCCAATCTGATTTTGAAGCTGCGGAACAAGCGGTCAGGATACAGAGTGAGCAAGCGGTAATTTCAGTATCAGATTCTGCGAACCAAGTAGGCTCTTTGGTGACTAATGATAACTTACTTGCTTATAAGCCTGCTGATTATGAACTAGGTTATCTACATCTTTATCTTTCATTGAACTACTTACAAAATAATGATTTGGAAGGCGCTTTAGTTGAAGTTCGGAAAGCCAATTATATTCAAGAAAAAGCAAAGAAAGATCGTGAGAAAGAATTACGATTAGCTGAGAAAGAGGCTAAAAAGAAAGGGGTAGATGCTAATGTTGGAGCGATTCTAGCGAACTACCCAGATGTAACTGGCGATCTAGCGGCAGTACAAAACGGCTACCTTTTTTATTATTCAGGTTTATTATTTGAGGTTAATCGAAATTTTAGCGATGCCTATATTGATTATAAGCGTGCATTAGCGGTTGCTCCGAATAATAAAACTGTGATTGAATCGGTTCAGCGTCTTGCTCGTCGATTAGGAATGCGTAACGACATAAAAATGTTAGAGCAAAAATATGGTGCGTATCAGGTTCCAAATAGCTCTCAAAGTCGAGTTATTATTATTGATGAGAAAGGGGTGCTACCGCAGTTATCTGATTGGAGATTACGATTGCCAATGTGGGATAGTCGAGGTGACTTTGTTCAATATAATCTAGCATTACCGTATTATCAGGAAATGAAAAATGAAACGTTTTTCCCTCTTAAGTTAAACGGTAATGCTTCTGTATCAGATCAAATTTCAGATGTTACATTAATGGCGAGAAATGATTTGAGTGAACGTATGCCTGCGATGGTGCTTCGTCAGGCATTACGAGTATTTGCAAAAGATGAGTTAAGAAAAACGTCAAGAAAAGCAAAAGAAGATGAGTTGGCAAATGTAGTATTAACCATCTTTAATTCTTTAACAGAACAGCCAGATACTCGTAGTTGGCAAACATTGCCATCAACAGTGAGTGTAACAAGCCAAAATGTGAATGCAGGATCGAATCGAATTCAATATTTAAATCATGAACTAGACTTTACTATACAAAAAGGTCATACCGTAGTGGTTTGGGTATCAAGACAAGGGAATGCGGTCACATGGTGGTATAAACAACTAGGGGAAATATAATGAAAAAATGGCTTATCGTAATATTATTACCATTTGCATTAATGGCTTGTAGTTCAAGTCAAACTGCGGGGATAAGTGTTGATAGCGGTACACAAAAAGTCTTATTTGGCGATAATGTCCTGGGCTATCGATTAGCGGTAGACCAGATTAATACTCAGTATAACAATGGATTAGCTCGCGGTATTGTTGCAGTTACCAGTAAATTTTCAGGAGACCAACGTCTTCAATATCGTTTTTATTGGTATGATGCTCAAGGCTTAGAAGTTGCTGGTTCAGATTCACCATGGCGTACCTTTATTATTCGTGGTTTAGATACAATGAGTATTCAGGGAGTTGCTATGAAACCAGAAGCGACTCAATTCCGTGTTCAAATCCGCACATTAGAATAATTTGAAACACTCACTAGAGGTAAATGAAAAATGAAAAAAAGTGTTATTGCATTATTAAGCTTAGCTGTATTACTCGGTGGCTGTTCTAACAAAGTAAGCTATGGTGACGCCCAAGCCGTTGAAACCACAACAGTAGACTTTGGTTCAACTGATCTACAAAAAATTGCTGCAGAAATGACAGAAAGTATGCTGTCATCAGGTTCAGTTGCTCAAATTACTCAAGGCAATCGTCCAATTGTTTTTGTTGAGAGCATTAAGAACAAAACAAGCGAGCACATTGATACAGAATCAGTAACAGATTCAATCAGTACTAAACTGCTTAATTCTGGTAAGTTCCGTTTTGTAGATATGGATCGTGTAGAAGCGGTACGTTCACAACTTAACTTCCAAAATAATGATGAGCTAGTAAACCAAAACACAGCAATTCAATTTGGTAAAATGGTCGGCGCTCAATACATGCTTTATGGCAACCTTTCTAGCATCGTGAAAAATGCAGGTAGCGACAAAGACGTTTACTACAAAATGACAATGCGTTTAATGGATTTAGAAACAGGCCTTATCGAATGGGCTGATGAAACTGAGATCCG
Organism: Aliivibrio wodanis; assembly: GCA_000953695.1. Classification (GTDB taxonomy): domain Bacteria; phylum Pseudomonadota; class Gammaproteobacteria; order Enterobacterales; family Vibrionaceae; genus Aliivibrio; species Aliivibrio wodanis. The sequence goes on from LN554846.1 coordinate 1,307,587, forward strand.
TAAACAACAAGAGAAAAGTCTATTAGGTTGGTAATTACTACACTCTAATTTGATGAGATGAAAGCCAGAGCGGGAAACTGCTCTGGCTTTTTGTTTATATGAAAACTTATTAATTTCTTTCAATCAAAGCTTGGGAAAAGTGGTGGAAAGGAGTATAAAGGTGTTAGATAAATCAAAGAGAGAAATGCTATGAAACTGAATAAGTTAGAAAGTAAAAATCGTCGTATTCGTAAAAAGTTATACTTAGGTGAGTTTGCGATTCTTGGTTTTGAAGTAAGCTGTACTACTGAATTTAAAGACTTTGACCAATATGATGTATTCGTAGATGACTTCATTGATTACATCAACAGCATTGAGCTATGTTTTGGTGGTGGTGGCCTAGAGCTATTTGAAGGCTTTATCTGTTCAACTGAGCGTTACCGTTCAGCAACAGCAGAAGAGCAGCTTCTAGTGGCTAACTGGTTAGACAGCCGTCCTGAAGTGAAAAAAGTAGAGATCAGCGAACTAGTTGATGCTAACTACCTGTAATATTCAGAAATAGTTTTATTCTGATTACTAATTAAATAAAAATCCGCCTTGCTTGGCGGATTTTTTGTTTTAGCTATATGTATTACGGCTAAATAGATCATTTAATTAATGATATTGGTAGTAAATTTATTTTTTCACACAAACAACGATAGCATTGCCTGAACCATCATTTAATGGTGTGATTTTTTCATAATCATGTTCAAACATATGAACCTCAAAGTAAGGTTCTAACAGTGTTTTCAGTTGCTCAAAATCAACCGCAACCATTGGGTGTCTGTCATCCCAAACTTCGGTTACACCATCCGTTGTCTTTTCTATTTTAAGCAATAAGTGTTGTTGCTCACCTTCACCGCAATAGTTCCAACCTGATTGGAAGGAAAACTGGCTGCCTTCATGCTCTGCTGGATGTTTTACAAATGAGCGATTGTCGATCTTGTTTCTTGCTACAGAGTTAAAACACAGCACGCCTTCTGGCTTTAATGCGGCATGAACACTGGCAATGCATTCTGACAGTTTTTCAATATTCGCATTGTAGTGAATCGAGTAGAGAAAACAGGTGATTAAATCCAGAGGTTCTTCAACCTTGAAGTTACTCATGTCATGCAAAATAAATTCAGCTTCAGGGTTACGCTGTTTGGCAATATCAAGCATAGGTTGGTTTATGTCTAACCCTTTTGCTTGATATCCATAATTAATAAAGTGTTTAACATGTGGACCTGTACCACACGCTAAATCGAGATAATCTCTTCCTTGATTACCAAAGATTTGATGCATACGGCGAACAAAATTACTTTGCTCTTGATAATCGATATCAGCACACATTAAATCATAATAGCCAGATAAATCAGTATATAAAGCGTTAGAAGGCATTTATAGTCTATCCAAGTAACACCAGTCTACTTTAAGTGTTTGATTAACAGCTTATTTTGAGGGGTGTGTAGTAGGTACGTCAGATAAGGAACTGTATAAATAGTTAAGCCTGAAGAGACGCGTAGGGCGCGGATAGTAATCCAAAAAAGGAATTAAGAATACTAAAATCTTATGGTGGGGGGAATTTGTACTTTTTGGTATTTTAGTAAAGATAAAAATGAAGAAGTGAAGCCAGAATCAAAAGGAAGATCCTGGCTAAGTTTTTAAAGGACAATGAATTTGTAAGCTAAGGAACCCATTAACAAAGTGAGTGATAAGGTTAATGTTCTCTTCACTAGATTAGGTCCATATTTGAGAGCTGATGAGCTTCCTATATGATTTCCTAATAGATTCATGATAACTAAAGGGATCGCTAATAAGTACAGAACATGGCCAGATAATGTAAATGCAATTAAAGCGCCTATGTTTGATGCAAAGTTAAACAGTTTCGATGTGGCAGATGCAGATACAAGATCAAAGCGAAGTAAATAGTGTAAAGCTAGGATAAGAAAGCTACCAGTTCCTGGTCCAAAAAATCCATCATAAAAACCAATTACAAAAACAGCAGTAGGGACACCAAAAAGAATAATTTTAGGGTTAATATCACTTTGGTTAACTTCTTTGGCTTTTTTAGGTATAAAAGATAGAACAATACCGATAGGTAGCATGCCCATAATTATTTTGCCTATCGTATCGGGATCAAAATACAAGATGGCTTCTGCGCCAATGTATGCGCCTAATAATCCTGCGGGGATCCCTGTTGTTACTGCTGCCCATACCACTTTTTTGTTTCGAATAAAATTACGAATAGCAGCGATAGTCCCTAATGTACTGACTATTTTTTCTTGACCTAAGGCGACTTGAGGTGGAAGTCCAGCAAGAATAAAAGAGGGCACTAAGATCAAACCACCTCCGCCTGCAACACTGTCAATGAATCCAGCTGCAAATGCAGATAACATTAACGCGATTAAAATCCATAGTGTGATGTCATTATTTATCCATTCCATTATTGCCTCCTTAAATCGCTAATTCATCTGTAGTTGGTTGATCATAACTTTTAATCAAAATTGAGGTATCCATACGACCAAGATTGAGGTCTTGTAAGAGCGCGTATGACCTATCGATCTCTTGTGTCATAGGTAGAGATAAATTGTGTTGATTAGCTTCATTTAAGCAAATAGAGAGATCTTTTCTCATCCAATCAATAGCAAAGCCGAAATCAAATTTACGCTCAGCCATAGTCATTGCTCGGTTTTCCATTTGCCATGAGCCAGCAGCACCGTGCTTAAGTACGTTAACTACTTGTTCAATATCAAGATTTGATTTTTCTGCTAAAAGTAGAGCTTCGCTTAGTCCTTTTAATACACCAGCGATACAAATCTGATTAACCATTTTGCATCGTTGTCCTTGCCCATTATCTCCTAATAGTGTTGCCTGTTTTGCATAGCAATCTATTGTAGTAACAATTTGGTCGAAGGTTTCTTTTGCTCCGCCGCACATAATAGTAAGTGTTCCGTTTTCTGCACCAGCTTGCCCCCCAGAAACAGGAGCATCAATAAAGTTGATCTTTTTTTGTTTGCACTGTTGCGCAAGCTCTATCGCTAAGTCAGCTGAAACTGTTGTATGATCAACAAGAATGGCATTTTCTTTCATTCCTTCCAGCACGCCTTCTGGCCCATAGACAACGCTTCGGACATCATCGTCATTTCCTACGCAAATAAATACAATGTCACAGTTTTTAGCTGCTTCAGCAGGAGTTGAGGCTAAAAAACCTTGGTATTCAGTACACCATTGAAGGGCTTTATCTAAAGAACGGTTATAAACAGTTGTCTCTAGTCCTGAGTGTTGTAAGTGCCCAGCCATTGGGTATCCCATTACACCTAATCCAATAAATGCTACTTTTTGTGCTTCCATTCTATGCTCCTAGTCTTGTGCAATATGTTTATTTTCTTCATTAATAGGGATAATTCGTTCTAATGAGCTCATGCCGAATAAGCGAATTAACCAGCGATCTGTTCCGTCATCTCGCGGTGAAAATCCTTCTCTGCTATGCATTAATCGTTGATTTTTTATGATCAAGAAATCGCCAGGTTGATAAGTAATGGCATTATTTAACTCTGTATTTTTGAGCCGAGTGAGGATTTATCATTTCGCCCTTTTAGTGATGGAACGACATGTCTAAATAGCAGTCCATCGTTTTCACTTTGATATGAAGTTGGTTCAATTTTAGCTAATTGATATATGCCAATGTTAATGGCGCTGATGATAGGTAATTTACTTGGTGAAACATAGCCACTATATGGTGTTTTACAAAGGTTTTGATCAATAGGTAAGCCTCTAATAATTAATGCCTGTTGATCTTTATTTTCTTTGAAATTAGAAATTGTATAATTAAGTTCTTTTGTTAAACAATGCTTTATTGTGGTTCCGAACCAGTGGCTAGTTCTTAGTCATGATTTGTCATCTCCTAATCTCAAGTGAGAAAATGCGCTGCTTAATTTCCTTGCTGAATCGTAAGGAATATGAATTTCTATTATTTTTAGCAACTCTTGGTTGCTTTCTTTTTTTAAATTGAACACTTTCCGTATGTCCTATATGTTAATTACCAACTGGAAATTGACTATAAAACAACCTAGTGACATATGTCAATTAAATTGTATTAAAGTATTTCATTCATAATCTGCTAGTAATAAACTAGGTCATAATGTTGTCATATTTGGATTTAGTGCCGGTGAGTAGATGAGTGAAAATAAATTTAAGCAAATAGCGGAGACTATTGAGTCACGAATTATTGACGGTATATATCCCCCAAACTTTAAACTTCCACCTCATAGAGAGCTAGCTAATGAGTTATCGACAACACCTGCGACTATCGCGAAAGCTTATAAATTGCTTGCTGATAAAAAGAGAGTTGAACCATTTGTAGGCAGAGGAACCTTTGTATGTGGTGAGTCACGTTTAGAACAAGTGATTCAATCTTCTGAGGACAACGGAGACTATAATTTTTCAATATTACAACCTTGCTTGAGCCATAATGTTCAACCGTTAAAAGAAGCATTAGAGAAAGCAGCTAGTCAATTAACCTCAGATCTCATTGGATATACGGAGTACTCAGGGCATGAAACTCACCGTTTAGCAGGTGTGAATTGGGCGAAAGAATATGGTTTAGTTGGTGGTAATGCCAATAACACCTTACTGACAAATGGCGCACAACATGCTCTTTCTTTATTGATTGAGGTATTGACTAAGCCCGGTGATACTATTGCTATTGAAGCGTTGGTTTACCCCGGAATTATTGCTATTGCGAGTTTGCTTGGTAGGCAAATCGTGGGTGTAGCGCTCGATGACAAAGGGATGTCCCCAACAGATTTAACTAGAGTTATTAAACAGCATAAACCTAAATTAGTTATCGTTATTCCTAGCTTTCAAAATCCAACTGGTATAACGATGCCCACAGCTCGTCGTAAAGAAATTGCAGACGTCATTATTAAGAATAATATTTATCTGATCGAAGATGATATTTATGGTTTTTTGAATGAAAAAGTTATTCCTGCTATTTGTAATTGGTTACCGGAACAAGGTTTTCATATTACAAGTTTATCTAAAGCAATAAGCCCTGCAATTCGATGTGGTTTTGTTAAGGTTCCTGATATACATATTTCAAATGTTGGTGCTCAAATTCGAGCCAGTATTTGGTTATCTTCTCCAATTAATTACATTGCTGCGAGTGATATGATTGAAACAGGAGTCGCTTATCAACTAGCAAACTATCAACGTGAGATAGCTTTACGTCGACAAGATATGGTGTATGAGATTTTTGGGAATAGTTATTTAAAAACAGATGGTTATCATGTTTGGTTGCCGCTTATGGCGCATTGGCAACAAGATCAATTTGTTTTAGAGGCAAAAAATCGAGGATTAATTGTAAGTAGTGGTAGCTATTTTAATGCTACAGATACGCACTTGAACCATGTTCGTTTATCTTTAATGTCAATTAATTCAGATGAGAAATTTAAAAAGGGTTTAAAAGCATTATTTGAACTTCTAAATTCAAACAATAAAACCATGTTTCCATTTTAAAGAGTCTAGGATACCTATGAGTTTAAATACGCTAAAATTAGATCTTATTCATGTTGAGCCACTCACGGGGGGACTAACTAATGCTTGTTTAAAAGTCGAAGCGCAAGAGGGGACTTTTGTTTGGCGGCCTGTTTCTGAACAAGCGACATTACTTGGTGCGGATAGAGATAAAGAGCGAGATATATTAACAGCATTAGATGCAGTGTCTTTTGCTCCTAAGGTCTACGATTCAGATGGCGAGGGTTTGTTAGTTGAATGGTTTGATGGGGAGGTTATCGCACTTGATAAAGCTCAACAGGTAGCGATTGAGTTATTAGCGTCGGTTCATCAACTTACAACGAATGGGTTTGATGATGAGCTTGCTAATGATGTGATGAGTTTGAAATTACGAATTTTGAGCTATTGGTCATCATTAGAACCAGAAAACCAAACAAATGAAATGCACGCTTATGTTGATTATTTCTCTCAAAAAGATGAACGGCCGTTGTTTGAACCTTGCTTATGCCACTTCGACATTGGTGCTTATAATATTATTGTTAAAGAGCAAGGGTATGGCTTAATTGATTGGGAATACGCTTCTATCGGGGACCCGAGCCAAGACTTAGCAACGATGATCATTGCCAATCAATTTGATGTCGATGAAGTTATCCATAGTTATTGTATGCAAAGAGATCTTGATGATAATGAATGGAAGTACGCCGTTAAATACTGGACGCCTTGGGTCTGTTTTATGGGCGCATTATGGTTTTCGTTAGGTTATCAGTTGCTCAAGGATAGTTGTTATCAAGAATTGGCTGAGCGAGAAATGAACAAGCTCAAGAAATTATTACCATTAATTAAGAAATAAATCGGCAATTATCTAGGCTAGATCACTGTTCTCATTATTGCTCAAGCTAAGGGCTTTAAAACCTTATTTTTCATGGTAGATTAAATTTACTATATGGAAAATTCTTATTCAGGAAACAGGGGGAATACATGATTATTTATCTTCACGGCTTCGACTCAACAAGCCCAGGTAATCATGAAAAGATTATGCAGCTTCAGTTTATTGATGAAGATGTGCGCTTTATTAACTACAGCACTCTGCATCCTAAACATGACATGCAGTACTTATTGAAAGAAGTGTATAAGGTAATAGAACAAGCTGGTGATCCAAACCCAATTATTTGTGGTGTTGGCCTTGGTGGTTTTTGGGCTGAACGCATTGGCTTTTTATGCGGTATTCGCCAAGTGATTTTTAATCCTAATTTGCATCCAGAAGTGAACATGGAGGGCCGAATAGATCGCCCGGAAGAGTATACTGATATTGCAACCAAGTGTGTTGAGAAGTTCCGTAATAAAAATAAAGAAAATTGTTTATGTATTTTATCAAGAAGTGATGAGATTCGTGATAATTCAGCAACGGCGACAGAGCTTGAACCATATTATCAAATTATTTGGGATGAGAATGAAACGCATAAATTTAAGAAGATCTCTCAGCATCTACAGGTAATGAAAGCTTTTAAAGAAGCTGAAACGCTCATTTAGTGCCTATATTGATTCATTTGATTTGATGCCAAAAAACCTCAGTAACATAATAAAAGCCTCACATTATCGTGAGGTTTTTTGATCTAAACCAAAGAAACGATCTACTGTTACAATTTCGATCAATTTACCTATTTATTTTACACATCTAAAAAAATCTTCTGTATAACATCTATATCTGCTTGATAACATCAGAAATAGGGTTATATAATGCAAAAAACAAAGAAAAGAAGCATAAATTGCTCAAGTTAGCGTAACGTGAACGCTGTTTCCTCAAGACTCTTATTTTTTGTACTGCGGGTTAGCAAAACAAAGAGAGCACAAATTTTTTAATCTGAGTTACTTAGGTTAATGCCGTTTTTTATTTTTTAGAGGAAGATTGCAATGACTAAGATTGTTATTGTTGGTGGTGGAGCTGGTGGTCTAGAGCTTGCTACTAAATTTGGTCGTACATTAGGTCGTAAAGGTCGCGCAGAAGTTACTTTAGTTGATCGTAAAGCAAGTCACTTATGGAAACCATTACTTCATGAAGTAGCAACAGGCTCTTTAGATGAAGGCGTTGATGCAATCAGTTACCGTGCACATGCTAAAAATCACTCTTTTGATTTTCAAATGGGTAGCTTGTGCGATATTAATCGTGATCGTAAATTTATTACTTTGGCTGAAATTAAAGATGAGCATGGTGAGTTACTCATCCCAACAAGAGAGATTGAATACGATTATTTAATCCTTGCGATTGGCTCTACATCGAATGATTTCAATACTCCTGGGGTTCGTGAAAATTGTATTTTCCTTGATAGCCCAGAGCAAGCACATCGCTTCCGTACGGAAATGAATAATCAGTTCTTAAAACTTCATATGCATCCAACACAAAAAACCGTTGATATAGCGATTGTTGGTGCAGGTGCGACGGGTGTTGAGCTTTCTGCTGAACTTCATAATGCGATTAAAGAGCTACGTTTATATGGCTTCGGTGATTTAGATTCTGCAAAATTAAATGTAAACCTTGTTGAAGCGGGTGAGCGTATTCTTCCAGCTCTTCCTCCTCGTATTTCTTCAGCTGCGCACAGTGAATTAACAAAGCTGGGTGTAAACGTTAGAACGATGACGATGGTAACCAAAGCCGATTCTGAAGGTTTGCATACCAAAGATGGTGAGCTTATTCCGGCTCAAATCATGGTTTGGGCTGCGGGTATCAAAGCACCAGATTTTATGAAAGACATCGCAGGTTTAGAATCGAACCGTATTAACCAACTTGTTGTTAAGCCAACGCTGCAAACAACGCGTGATGATGATATTTTTGTTATTGGTGATTTAGCGTGTTGCGAGAAACCTGAAGGTGGTTTTGTTCCACCTCGTGCACAATCAGCACACCAAATGGCAAGTCATGCTTTTAAGAATATCGTTGCTAAAATGACTAACCGTGAAATGAAGCCATATATTTATAAAGATCACGGTTCTTTAGTTTCATTAAGTAACTTCTCAACCGTTGGTAGCTTAATGGGCAATTTAACTAAAGGCTCTATGATGGTTGAAGGCCGTATTGCTCGTGTTGTGTACATTTCATTGTATCGTATGCACCAAATTGCACTGCATGGTGTATTTAAAACAACCTTGATTATGTTGGTTGGCCGTATTAACCGAGTACTTCGTCCAAACTTAAAACTTCACTAATCACGGTGTTTTAAAAATAAATCAGTAAAAAGGCAGGGATACTTTGGTATTTCTGCCTTTTTTTATGATGGAATAACAAAAAATGTGCGCTAACTCACCGTAAATCATCTATAATGCGCGGCTAAATTATAGATCATTGAATACATAGACTGTTCGCTTAAGGAATCCACTTTATGTCATTTTCATCTCAAGGTTTTTCACCTGAAGTCGTAAAAGCATTAACTGAATGTGGTTATCAGAAATTAACCCCAATCCAGCAAAAAGCCATTCCTTTGGCACGTAAAGGTCATGATATTCTTGCGAATGCTCAAACCGGTACTGGTAAAACGGCTGCATTTGCATTGCCTGTTATTCAGCAATTGCTTGATTCTAAAAAATCAGCAACGCGTCGTTCAGCTCGTGCGTTAATTTTAGCGCCAACTCGTGAGCTAGCAGAGCAGATCGCATCAAACATTGCTGATTACACAAAATATACAGCATTATCTGTAACCGCTGTATTTGGCGGTAAGAAAATGTCTTCTCAAGAGAGAGCATTGGATCCAGGTGTTGATATCTTGGTTGCGACTCCAGGTCGTCTTCAAGAGCACATCGAAGAGGGCAATATCTCCATCGCTAATCTTGAGTTTTTAGTATTTGATGAAGCTGACCGTATGTTAGATATGGGCTTTGTTAATGCGATTCGTAATATCATGATGGAAGTGAACTCTGCACCACAAATCATGCTGTTCTCTGCGACGTCTTCTGCGCAAATGAACAAGTTAGCGAGCGATATTTTACGTCGTCCAAAACGTGTTTCTGTTGATCGTGAAAACATGACAGCATCGACTATTGCTCACGTTGTTTATCCTGTAGATGAAGAGCGTAAAACAGAATTATTATCAGAATTGATTGGCCGTAAAAACTGGCAGCAAGTTTTGGTATTTGTAAACTACAAAGAAACAGCAAATAACATCGTTAAAGAACTTAAGCTTGATGGCATTAAAGCAGTTATTTGTCATGGTGATAAAGCACAAAGTGCTCGTCGTCGTGCACTAGAAGAGTTTAAAGAAGGCAAAGCTCGTGTAATGGTTGCAACGGATGTTGCTGCTCGTGGTCTTGATATTGCTGACTTACCACACGTAATTAACTACGATATGCCTTTCTTAGCGGAAGATTATGTTCACCGTATTGGTCGAACTGGTCGTGCTGGTAAAAAAGGTCATGCAGTTTCATTTGTTAGCCGTGAAGAAGAGCTAACAGTTGTTCAAGTTGAAACGCTAATTCAGCAACGTATTCACCGTGTAGTTCAAGCGGGTTACGAGCCTAAGAGCCGTGATGCTTACATTGAAAAAGTGAACACGAAAGAAGGATTTAAAAATCGTAAAGGTCGTACTAATAATGTAACCAATGCGAATCAAGATCAGGCTTCTGCAGAGCGTCGTATGCGTTTGAAGAACGTGATCCAAAAGAAAGCTGGTATTACTAAGCTTAAAAAGTAGGAGAGTAAAATGGAACGTGATTATACTTTCTCTTGTTTGGTAACAATGCCACGTCATGATCTTGAAGAGTTCAGCCACCGTGTGATTAGTCGCATGGTTCCTGAAGAGACAATAAAAGAGATCTTTACGTTTGAACAAGAAGAAACAGCCAATCAAGATCGTATGCAAACGGCTCAACTAGATGCCATGCTTCGTCTTGCTGCTGTTGCTCTTGGTGAAGTGACTCATGCATTTTCAGAGTCTGATAATTCACAACAAAATAGCTTACGTATGATGCGTCTGGTTTTATGGCATGCTTATGCAATGTTATTTAACTTAGAAGAAGCGGTATCATTAGAGGAACACTGTGAATTGGTTGAGCAGATTTTGGCGAAACCACCAACAGATGCATTGAATTGGTTGCCGGTTTTATCTAAATTGCTTGGTGATTACGCCGCAATTGCAGCGAAACAAAAGTAACGCTGTCAATAAACACAAAGTAAGTACAAATTATAAAAACGCCAGTGGTTATTATCACTGGCGTTTTTTTGTTTCGGCTTAGGTCTAAAGTTATAGGGGGAAAGTTATAACATTAGTTTAAGATTGTAGACTCTCTTCTTCTGAATCAATCTCACCTTTGCCTTTTGATTTTACAATCACTAGACCAGCAATTACACACGCAGAGACAACACCTGTGATAGTCGATAGCGTCATTGGTAAACCAAAACCTAACTGACTGTTGCTTAGAATGAAAGTGATACAAACACTTGTCATGAATATCGCAGGAACCGTGGTAACCCAGTGAAGTTTATTGTGACGAAGCAGGTAAGCTGAAGCTGTCCATAACATCATTACTGCTGTTGTTTGGTTAGCAAAGCCGAAGTAACGCCAGATAATACCAAAATCAACTTGAGTCAAGATACCGCCAAGAACAAACAATGGTAGGGCCATAAGTAGGCGGTTACGCAGTGTTTTTTGTTCCATGTTGAAGTACTCAGCAAGGATTAAACGACTTGAACGGAACGCAGTATCACCTGAGGTAATTGGTAGAATGATTACGCCTAAGAAAGCAAGGATGCCGCCAAACGTACCTAGAAGTCCAAATGATGCAGTATAAACAACATTACCAGGACCACCGTCTGCAACTGCTGCTTGAAGTGCTTCCATACCATCGAAGAAAGAGAGAGCAATTGCACACCAGATAAGAGCGATAATACCTTCACCAATCATTGCTCCGTAGAATACAAAGCGACCATTTTTTTCATTTTCCATACAGCGCGCCATAAGTGGCGATTGTGTTGCGTGGAAACCAGAGATAGCACCACAAGCGATAGTGATGAATAGAGCAGGCCATAATGGTAAGTCGTTTGGATTCATATTAGTGAACATTTGGCTTGGCTCATAGCTACCAAGAACAGAGTGGTCACTTGAAAGTGCAATTGCAGTAATCAAACCAACAGACATGAATATTAGTAGTGCACCAAACAACGGATAGAAGCGACCAATGATTTTATCTACCGGAACAATCGTTGCAATGATGTAGTAACCAAAAATGATAACAACCATCGCCGTCATTGTGATGCCTAAATCAAATTGGTCATTCATTAGGTTTGTAAGCATGCTTGCAGGAGCAGATACAAATACCACACCAACAAGAAGTAACAGAACAATCGCGAACACATTCATAAAGTGTTTTGCGCCATTACCTAGGTACTTACCAGTAATCGTTGGAACTGACGCTCCGCCATTACGGATAGAAAGCATACCTGAGAAGTAATCGTGTACAGCACCTGCAAAAATACAACCTAGTACAATCCATAACATAGCTGCAGGGCCGTAAAGGGCACCCATGATTGGGCCAAAGATTGGACCGACGCCTGCAATATTAAGAAGTTGAACTAGATATACTTTTGGTGTCGACATTGGAACAAAGTCTACGCCATCTGTTTTTGTATGAGCGGGGGTTTTTCTGTCTTCTTTAATACCGAAGATTTTTTCGATAAACGCACCGTAGATGAAGTAACCACCGATAAGTGCTGCAACGCAGGTTAGAAACCAAACCATAATTTATTCCTTGTTTGAATTACTGGTTAATTAAATAAACAAATTTATATGCTGGTTATCATACTGGTGGGCGTAAAGAGTTCACGCCCAAAAAAGGTGAGTGGTTGTGATGAGAGGTTAAACGGTGTTATTTAATGTTAAGTGGTTTTGAGTAATATTAACTGGTTTGTATGAGTAAATTAAAACTAACCATGAATCCCCAATCGTTCTTTGATTTCTTTAAGATAACGTCGACTCACTTGAGCTATATGCCCACTTTGAGTGAGGATCTCACTCGTGCCATTCTCATGTAACTTAATCTCTCGAATAAAATGAGGGTTTATCAGAAATTGTCGATGACAGCGAATGAGTGGCGTTTTCTCTTCAAGTACTTTCAATGTTAATTGTGTACAAGCGGCTTCTGTTTTTGTTAGTAGCTGAACCCCTGAAGCTTGAATACTTGCAACCTCAAGCTCTTGAGAGGGAAGTAGAAGAATACGGTTGTGGCCAGAGCATGGGATCAGCTCAATTTCAGTTTGAGTGATAGGCGTAAGATCTAGCTTGGTTTCTAGAGCTAATAAGCGTTTGACTGTCTTTTCAAGGCGGCGAGGTTCAATAGGCTTGAGTAGATAATCAAAGGCATTATCCTCGAAGGCTTTTACTGCAAATTCATCATAAGCGGTAACAAAAACCACATTTGGCATGGTTTCAGGATCAAGCATGCTAATCAAGTCCATTCCAGTAATCTTTGGCATTTGAATATCTAAAAATACCACATCAGGCTTGAGCTGATTAATCTGCTTTAATCCGTCAATAGCGTTGCCACATTCGGCAATAACGTCAATGTGACCAATTTCATTTAATTGTTCAATTAACTCTTCACGAGCAAATAGTTCGTCATCAATCACAATCGCTTTAAGCATGATTTATCGTCTCTAGTGGTAAGTGAATAGTAGCTTTGGTTTGTTGGTTTTCAATGCAAGACATGGTTAACCCAAACGTCTCACCAAATTGATTTTTTAAACGTTTATCAACGATGGTTGTGCCTAAACCATCACTGTTAGTTTGTTCTACGTACAGCCCTGCATTATCTATAACCTCAAGGATGACTTGATGATGGGATAGATAAGCGTTGATTTTTATCTCTCCTTCTTCAAACATGTTAGAGGTTCCATGTTTGATAGCATTCTCAACTAAAGGTTGAAGAGTAAATGTAGGAAGCTTTAAGTCGTATAAACTCTCATCGATATCAACCGTTACTGTTAATCGATCTGAAAACCGAGCTAATTCGATTTCTAAATAGGATTGTACGTGATGTAACTCTTCTTTTAATGTGACTTGCTCAAAGTTTTGCTTTAAGTTTCGGCGGAAAAACTGAGATAAATGTTGAATTAGTTCACGAGCGCGATTTGGATCTCGTCGAATAACTGCACTAATGGTATTTAATGCATTAAACAGAAAGTGTGGATTAACTTGAGCCTGTAATAAACGCAATTCTGCTTGAGTTAATAAGGTTTGTTGCTGCAAATAGCGACCAGCTAAAATTTGATTAGAGAGTAATTTGGCAATACCTTCTCCAAGAGTAATATTGATATAGGAAAATAACTTCAGTTTTGGCTCATACAGTTTAATAGTACCAATAACCTCATTATTTACCCCAATTAGAGGAATAACCAATGCTGAGCCGAGTTTGCATTTGTCATCAATAGAGCATTGATAAGGGTATTCATCCCCATCTATGTACATTACTTTACTTTGCTTTATCGCTTGGCGAGTGTAATCAGAAGCGATAGGGGTTCCTGGTAAATGGTGATCATCACCAATGCCAATAAAGGCCAGTATTTTCTCTTTATCAGTAATAGATACAGCGCCAACACCGGTCTCTTCGTAGATGATTTCAGCGATTTGTTTGCTATTTTCTTGGTTGAAACCTTGGCTTAATATACCAACAGATCGTTGTGCAATATTAAGTGCTTTATTGGAGAATGCTGCGGAGTATTTTTCATAAATCGTTTTTCTATCTTGGATAATACTCATGAACATGGCAGCACCAACAGAGTTGGCTACAATCATAGGTAGGATAATAGAAGAGACAAGGATGTAAGCTTGATCAAATGGTTTGGCTACGATTAAAATAATAGCCATTTGTAGAAGTTCAGCAATAAAAGCAATCATGAGAACAGTTCTTGGTCTAAATAACTGTTCTATTTGATTTCTTCTAACAAAATACAGATGAAATAACCCACCAAGAAGCCCTTCAGATGTGGTTGAAATAGCGCAGGCTAGATCGGTAAATCCTCCCATAGAGTATCGGTGTAGTCCGCCAGTTAAACCAACAAAGAAACCAACTAAAGGTCCGCCTAATACTCCTCCCATGACAGCACCAATTGCTCTTGTATTTGCGATGGCGTCTTGAATTGCTAAACCAAAGTAAGTACCTAGAATACAGAAGCCAGAAAAGATGATGTAACAAAGAAAGCGATGGCTCCATCGACCTGAAATGGTAGTAATAGGCAGAAATAAAGGCGTCTTACTTAATAGGTAAGCAAGTACGAGGTAAACACTTAATTGCTGTAGTAGGGAAAACACCAATTCCATGAAGATTCTCTATAGATAAAGCAGGGGTCTTTAGTGTAATCGTAATTAAGTATTGTGTCTAAATAGAAGAGGGGGAAAGTAAGGCGTCTTATTTATAATAATGATAAGTAAACAGATTAAATTTAATAATGCAATAAATGAAATGTAAGATTCCATTAATGATACTTGTGATCTTTGTCACTGGTAAATAGAATGCGCTTCCTAAACATTTTTTTAATCATTACACTTTTTTTTGAGGCATCTAAATGTCAAACAAACTTGCAAACCCAGCTCCATTAGGCTTAATGGCTTTTGGTATGACAACTGTTTTACTAAACCTACACAATGCGGGCTTTTTCCCTTTAAATACAGCGATCTTATCGATGGGTATTTTTTACGGTGGTCTTGCGCAAGTAATTGCTGGCATTATGGAGTATAAAAAGGGTAATACATTTGGTACTACTGCGTTTACTTCTTACGGCTTTTTCTGGTTATCTCTTGTTGGCTTAATTATTATGCCAGAAATGGGTCTAGGCCAAGCAACATCACCAGAGTTTATGGGTTGGTATCTTTCAATGTGGGGCGTACTAACGTTTTTCCTATTTTTAGGTACATTTAACTACCCACGAGCTAAGCAGGTGATCTTTGGTAGCTTAACCATTCTATTTGCTTTGTTAGCGATTCGTGATTTCACAGGTAGCGAGTTAATTGGTCATATTGCAGGTTATGAAGGTATCTTCTGTGGTTTAAGTGCAATGTACTTCTCTATGGCACAAGTAATTAACGCTGAATACGGTCGTACAGTCTTACCTGTCGGTGAAATGAAACCAAAAGCTGCAACAGTAACGGCTTAAATTTTTCATCTACTTTAATTAAAAAAGCGGCTCACTATATAATATAGTGAGCCGCTTTTTTATTATTTGCTTTAAATAGGTTTAAGAAATAAATAGCTTCAGTTCTTATCGTTTCAGGCCCATCAACGACTCTTGAGTTTCCATGATTTGAGTTTGCAAATCCGTTTGAGATTGGATCCCAAGTTGCTTTTGCGCTTCTTCTTTTGATAACCCTAGATGGCAACAAAGCATATCAATAGCCATTAAGTGCGTTTCGTTTTCTGTCATGTTCGATCCTTGAGCATTATGTTTTAAATCAATAATGACAAAGTAAAGTGAAAGAGAAATGATCACAATACGACTTAAGTCTAATATTCCTAAGTTATTCTTACTCTTCTAATCATGGAAAAGTAAGAATAAAGATAAATAGAGAGCAAGAAAGTGTATCAAAGTGCGTCAAGCCCTTGTAATTGAGCTAAATGGCACTATCTTATGCTTATACCTAAAACGTGTCACAAATACGTAGGGTGTCTACTTAAGAATATAGAATAAATAAGTAGAGTTTATTATTAATTGGAGAAAATATAAATGAAGCGTATTGCGCTGTTTTTAGCAACAAACTTAGCGGTAATGATTGTATTCAGTATTGTTCTGAATATTGTTTATTCTGTTACGGGGATTCAACAAGGTAGCCTTTCTGGGTTGCTGGTTATGGCGGTATTATTTGGTTTTGGTGGGTCAATTGTTTCACTAATGATGTCAAAATCAATGGCACTACGTTCTGTTGGCGGTGAAGTTATTGAGCAACCACGCAATGAAACAGAACATTGGCTAATGCAGACGGTTTCTCGTCAAGCTCAACAGGTTGGTATTGGTATGCCAACGGTTGCAATTTACGACTCGCCTGATATGAATGCTTTTGCTACTGGTGCTAAGCGTGATGATTCTTTAGTTGCGGTATCTACTGGCCTACTTCACAACATGACTCGTGATGAAGCTGAAGCGGTTCTTGCTCATGAAGTGAGTCACATTGCGAATGGCGACATGATAACAATGACGTTAATGCAAGGTGTCGTGAATACCTTCGTTATTTTCTTATCACGTATGATTGCAAATGCAGTGAGTGGTTTCACATCAAGCGATGAAGAAGGTGAGGGCGAAGGCGGTAGTTTCATGACGTATTTCATCGTTTCTACCATTCTTGAAATTGCCTTTGGCTTCTTAGCAAGCTTCTTAACGATGTGGTTTAGCCGTCATCGTGAATTCCATGCCGATGCAGGTGCAGCTCAATTGGTTGGTAAAGAAAAAATGATCGCTGCTTTAGAACGTCTACGTATGGGGCAAGAATCTCAACTAGAAGGCTCTATGATGGCATTTGGTATTAATGGTAAAAAATCATTAACTGAATTATTAATGAGTCATCCACCATTAGATAAGCGTATTAATGCATTACGCCAAATGTAATTTAATACATTAGTAAAAGATTAAAATAAACCCGAGGTAATTCTCGGGTTTTTTGTATGTGGAGATCACATAAATCTTTTACCGAGAGGGATAACAAGTTATAGTCTGCCCCTCATTTAAATTAAAACATTTAGGATATACCTTGACTAATAACGACATTTTACGACGCATTCGCTACGCTTTTGACTTTGATGATACTAAGATGATTGCACTGTTTGCAGCAGCAGATCTAGAAGTAACTCGTGAGCAAGTTTGTAACTGGTTAAAAGCAGATGACGATAAAGATTACAAAAGCTGTCAAGATGTTCAATTAGCAACGTTTCTAAATGGCTTAATTAATGATCGTCGTGGTAAGCGCGAAGGCGAGCAACCAAAGCCTGAAGAAAAGCTAACGAACAATATTATTCTTAAGAAGCTACAGATTGCATTAAACTTAAAAGCAGATGATGTACTAGACCTGATGAAGCTAGTTAACTTCCGTTTAAGTAAGCATGAACTAAGTGCATTTTTCCGCAAGGCAGATCATAAACACTACCGTATCTGTAAAGATCAAGTTTTACGTAATTTTTTACAAGGTGTTCAACACAACCAACGTAATGATGTTGATGTTGATGCTGAGGTAGAAGGCGAATAATCTCCTTTTCTTTATATAATAAAAAAGCCACTACCTATTAAGTAGTGGCTTTTTTTATTCAAAACTATTAGCTATTAGCTATTAGCTATTAGCTTTTTCTGTAAATGTCTCATCTTCTTTTGCTACTTCAATAGCACCTTCAGACTTGGCAACGATAGTATTTACTGCTGTATCACCAACTACGTTAGAAGACGTACAGAACATATCATTAATACGGTCAACGGCAGCAACAATAGCAAGACCTTCAGGTGGAAGACCTAATTGGTGCAAGATAACACCGACCATAACAACACCACCACCAGGAACACCACCGGCACCGATTGAAAGTAGTAGAATAGTAAACCCTAGAGTAAATAAATCTGCAGAATCGATAGGTTGACCAAATGCGTTAGCAACAAAGATAGCGGCAAGTGCAATATAGATAGATACACCAGACATGTTCATGGTTGCACCTAGCGGAACCCCAAAGCCTGCTACAGATTTAGATACATTTAACTTATCTGTTAGCGTACGCATAGTTACTGGAATTGTTGCATTTGAACTTGCTGTTGATAGAGAGAACAAGATCTGCTCACGTACCGCACGTAAAAATATTTTTGGAGAAATTCCTGTCGTAATGCTCACCATTAATGGATAGAAAATGAAAATCCAGAAAGTCAGCATTGAGATAACAAGAGCAACATAACCCGCAACAGACATTAAAGTATTAGCATTTAATGTCGCACCTAGTTGGATCATAAGTGCAAATACACCATAGGGAGCAAGGCTCATCACTAAGCTGATAAGCTTCATCATGATTTCGTTAGCAACTTTAAATGTTTTAATTGCAGGACCGCCACGGTGATCCAAGGCTTGAATAGCAAGACCAGTTAGAATCGCCATAAAGATGATTTGTAGCATATCACCACTTGCAAATGCTTCAACAGGGTTGCTAGGTACAATATTCGTAATCAGTGAGAAGATATCAGGAGTCTCTGTTGCTTTTAATTCAACAGAACCTGCAGCAATCGTTCCCATTAGATTAGCATCTGCACCTGGGGCAAAAATCATACCCACAGTAAGTGCTGCTGTAATCGCGATGATGGTGTTAATAAGGTATAAAGCAAAAGTTTTACCACCAAGACGACCAAATGAAGCAATATCTTTTAATTCAACAATACCGCAGACAATTGAAACATAGACCAAAGGAACAACTAGCAGTTTGATCAATGAGACAAACATCCCACCAACGCCTTCAGCGGTTCCTAATAGAAATGAATCAAAGAAAGCGATGCCATTAAACATATATTGTATCGCTGTACCAATTAATAGACCTGCGAACAGACCTACAAATATTCTGCTTGAAAGTGACTTTTTCATAATATGGGGTTTCTCCAGAATGTTGTGCTCACCTTTGGGTGAATCCTTGTTATGTTTCACTATTGTTTCAAAAATCGAGAGGATATTTACATATTGTTAATGAAATTCAAAGTAAAAAAAACGGCGTAATGTTAACCAGTTCATGTGAGTTAAAATAATTTATTGAGCGAATTAACATTTACATTTTATTAAAACCAATTACTTAACTTTAAAACGTTAAAGGTTTTACGTACGGTTCTTTATATTTTATAGAGAGTAGTTAATTACCGAAAGTATGAAGCTGATCACTACTTTGAGTGAATGTTGACTTTCTCTATTGATAATTAACTTGATAAAAGAAAATTAACGTATACCATCCGACATTGAATATTATCCTTACTTTTAGCGAGTTAATCCATGTATTTAAAAAAGACATTAGTAGCCGCTGCAATTGCAGCAAATGCGTTTACTGCTTTTTCTGCGTTTGCAGCTCAGCAAGTTGATTTGTTGATCACTGATGCAACATTGTTAACAATGAACGAAACTAAACAAACATTCGATAATGGTGTTGTTGCAATTAAAGGTAATAAAATTGTTGCGGTTGGTGGCCAAAGCATCGCAAAAAATTACACGGCAAAAACAGTGCTAGATGTAGATGGAGATATTGTTTTACCTGGTTTAATTAATACACATACGCATGCTTCAATGACGGTTTTCCGCTCACTAGCTGATGATGTACCAGATCGTCTCCATCGTTATATTTTTCCTTTAGAGAAAAAGTTAGTATCACGCGATATGGTTCGTATTGGTGCTAACTTAGGTAACGTAGAGATGGTTAAGGGCGGCGTTACGACTTATGCTGATATGTATTACTTTGAAGATGAAGTCGCTAAAACGGTTGATAAAATTGGTATGCGTGCCATTTTAGGTGAAAGCGTTATCAAATTCCCTGTTGCTGATGCTGCAAATGCAGAAGAGGGCATTCAATATGCCTTAAACTTTATTGAAGAATATAAAGATCATCCCCGTATTACACCTGCGTTTGCTCCTCATGCACCATATACGAATACAACAGAAATTTTGCAAAAAGTGGCTAAACTGTCTTTAGAGCTTGATGTTCCAGTTATGATCCACTTAGCTGAATCTCATCGTGAAGAAGAGAAAATTGCAAAACGTTCAAATGGCTTGTCTCCAGTTCAGTACATGGATAGCATCGGTGCGCTGAACAAGAACTTAATCGGAGCTCATATGATCTTAGTTGATGATAAGGACATCGAATTAGTGAAACAATCTGATATGGGTGTTGCTCATAATATGAGCGCTAATATCAAATCGGCTAAAGGTGTTTCTCCAGCTCTTAAGATGTATGATGAAGGCGTTCGCATCGGGCTAGGTACTGATGGCCCAATGTCTGGTAATACATTAAGTATTATTGATGAGTTTAACCAAGTAGCTAAAGTACATAAATTAGTCAATAAAGACCGTGCTGCAATGCCTCCAATCAAAGTTATTGATATGGCTACAATGGGTGCAGCAAAAGCACTTCATATGGAAGATAAAATCGGTTCAATTGAAGTCGGAAAATTAGCGGATATTATTGTCGTTGATACAACAGCACCAAATATGATGCCTGTTTATAACCCATATTCGGCATTAGTTTACTCAGCAAACTCTGGTAATGTTCGTCATACCATTGTTGATGGTAAAGTGATCATGAAAGATCGTGCTATCTTAACTGTAAATGAAGAAGAGATCCGAAAAGAAGTCATTGAATTTACAAAACTAGTTCGTAAAACGGTTATTGAGAGTGGTGAAGTTGTTCAATAATATTGAATGATATATCTACTTAAATAGCTAATAACTATTTAAATCAACTTTAAATAAAGGCTAGAGCTTATGTTCTAGCCTTTTTTTGTTATTTATCTAGATCTTAGCAATTTTACTCTGGGCTTGAGTATTGATTCTTTAATTTAAGACTCCTGTCAAATAGACGGTGCTATTCAAGGATAATATCTTGATCTTCAAAGCATTGAGACTACTATGAATGTAGTGTTGTTATTTTGTAAGGGATATTAATGGGTAAGTTAACGGCTTTGTGTTTTATATGCTTAATGTCGGTGTCATTTTTGAGCCAGGCCTCAAGAGTGGACGAGTATATTAACAAATATGATATGCAGTTATTTTATCCTGAAGCTGTTTCTATGTTATATCCTAATTCTCAACGTCAATGGAACTCAGATAAAGCACAAAAAGATTTAGAGAATCAGCTTGCTCTATTAATACTCGCCGATCTTAACAGCGCGCTTGAAAATCGTTACTATCTACTGCAACAGGCCATTGGCTTAGAGTATGATATTTTAGCAACGGATACGTTAATTTATTTACTGACTTATCAATCGTTAATATCTAAGAAGGGAACTAGTTGGTTTTTTGGTGGACGGCTTGAAAGTCATCTAGGGGAGCCATCACCACAAATAATTACTCAATTACATCAAGCATTCGAAAATAAAGAATTAGAGAACATCACTCAAACGTTACCGCCTAATTCTTCACAATACGCGGCATTATATGAGCAATTATTATCGTATTATGACCCTTATCATGTCCCCGTTGATAAAATGCCTTTTTCTCGCGTAATTAAGCCGAATGAAGTCTTATCTAATCAGAATTTATTATTACGCCTTCAAGTTTCTGGTGAATTAAATCAAGAGGATGTTGAACGTCTTTCTCAAGACGTTAATGGTATTTATCACTCTGAATTAGTTGATATAGTAAAACAATTTCAAACTCGGCATGGCTTAGCCTCTGATGGAATTATTGGACCAAAAACGATATTTTGGTTAAATATGTCAGCACAAGAACGCGTAAGGATTATGGCATTAAATATTCAACGACTACGCTTATGGCAAGATAAAAAAAACCGCTTTGTGTTAGTTAATATACCTTCCTATGAAATGGGGTATTGGCAAGAAGATAAGCTGTTGTTTCATAGTAAAGTGATTGTTGGAAAGCCAGCGAGGAAAACACCATTGCTATCTTCACGACTCGATTCAATCGTATTTAATCCGAATTGGAAAGTACCAATAAGAATCATGAAAGAAGATATTTTGCCAAAAGCTTTTAATAATCAAGATTATCTCTTAACGCATAACTATGAAGTGATCCCTACTTGGCGAAGTAATGATGTGATCCCTCTTAATGAAATTGAATGGGATACGATGACAGTCGATAATTTCCCTTATAAATTAAGACAGAAATCAGGGAATTCAAATGCATTAGGTCGCTATAAGTTTAATATTCCTAATAGAAATGCCATCTACTTACACGATACTCCATCTCGATCGTTATTCAAAAAGCAGCATCGAGCATATAGCTCAGGATGTATTCGAGTAGAAAGAGCTTCTGAATTTGCACAATTATTGATGAAGGAATCTCAATTTTCAGTTCAAGATTATAAAAATTATCATCAATTACCAAAGACTAATACCGTGGGGCTCGGTAAGCGGATATTAGTTTATACAATTTATCAAACTGCTTGGGTTGATGATAAAAATCAGATTCAATTTAGAAATGATATATATAAATATGATAAATGGAGTAAATCCAGAAATTGACTTAATTTTAACATTCATCGTTAAATCAATCTAAGTCATTATCATTTAACAAGTAAGTGCTAGAAAGTTCAAATGAACAGGAAAAAGTTGTTTGCCTGTTATTTGACCATGAATAATTTAATGTGTATCTTTTGCTCAGTTATTGATTGTTTTATTTATAAGTGAGCATTTGCTACATGTCTGAGTTTAGTCCATTACGTCGTAAGATATTTCTTGGCGGTATTGCTGCTGTTGGTTTAAGTGCCTTCCCATCATTTTCTTTTGCTTCTCAATTTAAAGAGACGCCTCGAAAGCTAGCTTTAAATAATTTACACACAGGTGAAGAGTTACACACTGAATATTTTAATGGCTTAGGCTATCAGAATGATGAACTAGAAAAATTAAATCATTTGTGTCGCGATTTTCGTCGCAATGAAAGCATAGCAATGGATACGGGATTATTTGATCAATTATCAGCGATTCAAAAAGTAATTGGTTGCGATACTCAAGTGCAAATTATCTCGGGTTACCGTTCCCCGGCGACGAATGAAATGCTAAGTGCGAAGTCAGGTGGTGTTGCTAAAAAAAGTTTACATATGTTAGGTCGCGCCATGGATTTTCGTTTAGAAGGCGTACCATTGGATGAAGTAAGAAAAGCGGCGTTATCATTAAAAGCAGGTGGAGTAGGGTATTACCCAGGTAGCAACTTTGTTCATATTGATACTGGTCGAGTGCGTTTCTGGTAACAGCAGTAGCAGAATAATAATTAGTTATAAAAAATGGCGACCGCATTGGTCGCCATTTTTGTATTCATTACTTTCTAGCTTAACCTATTCTTATGGAGCTAATACCCTATAAGAAAAGCCAATTAGAAGTTAGCTGAGCGTGGAGTACGTGGGAACGGGATAACGTCACGAACGTTGCCCATACCAGTTACGTAAGATACTAGACGCTCAAAACCAAGGCCGAAACCAGCATGAGGAACAGTACCGTAACGGCGTAAATCGCGGTACCAGCCCATGTGCTCAGGGTCGATACCCATAGCAATCATACGCTCATCAAGGATGTCTAAACGCTCTTCACGTTGTGCACCACCGATGATCTCACCAATACCAGGTGCAAGTACGTCCATTGCTGCTACTGTTTTACCATCGTCATTTAAGCGCATGTAGAAAGCTTTAATGTCTTTCGGGTAGTTCTTAACGATAACAGGTGCTTTGAAGTGCTCTTCAGCAAGGTAACGTTCATGCTCAGAAGACATATCGATGCCCCACTCAACGTCGAATTCAAATTTCTTACCAGAATCGATAAGGATTTGGATTGCGTCAGTGTAGTCAACTTGTGCGAAATCTGCGTCAACAAATTTCTCAAGACGAGTGATTGCTTCTTTATCAATGCGGGAAGCAAAGAATTCAAGATCATCACGACGTTCTTCAAGAACCGCTGCGAAAACGTATTTAAGCATGTCTTCAGCCAGTTTTGCTACATCATCTAGATCAGCAAAAGCAACTTCAGGTTCAACCATCCAAAATTCAGCTAGGTGGCGGCTAGTATTTGAGTTTTCAGCACGGAAAGTTGGGCCGAATGTGTATACTTTGCTTAATGCACAAGCATAAGCTTCCGCATTTAATTGACCAGATACAGTAAGGAACGTCTCTTTACCAAAGAAATCTTTGTCGTAATCAACGTTGCCTTTGTCATCTAAAGGTAGGTTGTTATGATCAAGCGTTGATACGCGGAACATTTCACCAGCGCCTTCAGCATCAGATGCTGTGATAAGCGGAGCTGAAGTCCAGAAGAAACCTTGCTCATGGTAGAAACGGTGAATCGCTTGAGATAGGCAGTTACGAACACGTGCCACTGAACCGATCACGTTAGTACGTGGGCGAAGGTGGGCAACTTCACGTAGATACTCAATAGAATGACGAGTTTTTGCCATTGGGTAAGTATCTGCATCTTCAACCCAACCAACAACTTTAACACCAGTTGCTGCAAGTTCGAAATCTTGACCTTTAGCAGGAGATGCAACGATAGTACCAGTGACTTCAACAGAACAACCTGTTGTTAGTTTTAGGACTTCTTCATTGTAATTATTTAAGTCATTAGGAACTACGGCCTGAATCGGATCGAAACAAGAACCGTCATAAATAGCTAGGAATGAAATTCCCGCTTTAGAGTCGCGACGTGAACGGATCCAACCGCGAACAGTTACTTCACTGTCAACCGCTAGTTTGCCGCTTAATACGTCTGTTACAGGCGCGTAAGTCATGTTAATTACATTCTCCATTGTTGTGCTACATGCACGAATATTTTCATTTCAAGAGAGACATATTACCTTTCTTGTCGCTCGCATCAAGTGTTGTTGCTCTATAAAGGTAAAAATTCAGGAGATGAATCAATTTTCACGTGTCAAAAGGCGAAAAAACCACCAATAATAGCTGCATATTGGGAACTTACTTGTCGAAGAATAGGGAAGTAGAGTACTATTCCCGCTTCATAATATAGGTAATAGAGATTTTAACTAATGACAACTGAACTATATAAAGACTTCATGTTTGAAGCAGCACACCATTTACCACATGTACCAGAAGGTCATAAATGTGGTCGTCTTCATGGTCACTCTTTTTTAGTTCGTCTATATGTTGAAGGTGAAGTTGATCAACATACTGGTTGGGTTATTGATTTCTCTGAAATTAAAGCGGCATTTAAACCAACGTATGATCGTCTTGATCACTACTACTTAAACGATATTGAAGGGTTAGAAAACCCAACAAGTGAAGTATTAGCTAAATGGATTTGGAACGAAGTAAAACCGAACCTTCCATTACTAAGCAAAATAGAAATTAAAGAAACATGTACTGCAGGTTGTACTTACCGCGGTGAATAATTAACGTATATTCGTTAAATGATGAAAGGCGTCTATATACTTAGACGCCTTTTTTTTTCTTATTTTAATCAAATCTTTTACGTAATTATCTCGCCACTGGCTTATTTCAGGTTGGTATAAATACAAATCTCTACAAATCCATACATTTGATTTTATAAAAATATATTATTATAGTTGGATTGAACATAATAAACCTCTGCTTGTCCTATGTTTATTAATATTATTATTCAGTTTTTATATGGAATTCATTATGAAAAAGCGTTGGCTCTTTATGGCTTTATTATCTACATCTATTGCCGGAGCAGGGTATTATTTTTCAACACAAGCAGCAGTACAAAATGAGGCATTACCGTTTGTGGTTGCTTCTCTTGGCTCTGTTGAGAAGAAAGCAGTAGCTGTAGGTCATGTTGTTCCTGCTCATTCCATTTCAATCAAATCGCAAATAGATGGAATTGTTGGAGAAATATATCATCAAGTTGGTGAAGTCGTTACCGCTAATACACCATTAATTAAAGTTCGACCAAACCCAACGCCAGCTGCATTAATGCTAGCAAATACGGATTTAATGCAAAGTGAAGCAACACTAGAATCAGCGCAGAAAAAGCTAGAGAACCTTAACCAATTAATTGAGCAAAATATTATTCCTAAAAATTATGGAGAATATATTCAAGCTAAATCTGATGTGAAATCTAGCAAGGCAGATGTACAGCAAAAAAGACAAAATCTTGATCTTATCCGTAGTGGAGAGTCTTCTGTTGGTAATTCTAAATTGAACTCAACAATTGTCGCGCCAATTAACGGTACTATACTAAATTTGAAAGTTGAAATTGGTGAGCCCATTATATCTACAGTATCGAATCAAGAAGCGACGGAGATGATGTCGATTGCAGATATGAGCGATATTATTTTTAAAGGCAGTGTTAGTGAGCATGATGCAGCTCAATTAACTGTTGGAACTCCAGTAACCGTTATTTTAGCTCCATATCCAGATATTGTGATGTCAGGAGAATTAAGTAAAGTTGCAGTGCAGTCAGAGACATTAAACTTAACAACCACCAACAGCTCACAAAGCTTTGATAATGGTTTTCAAGTTGAAGTTGGTCAGATCCAATTTCCAAAGAACATCACTATTCGTTCAGGTTTTTCAGCAACGGCTCAAATTATTCTTCAACAATCAATCAATGTAATCACTATCCCAGAGCGTTCATTACAATTTAATGGAGATGAGCCAGAGGTTTGGGTTATTGATGAGAGTGAAAATGGTTATTCACCTAAAGCGGTGACACTCGGTTTATCTGATGGAGTCATGGTAGAAGTACTTTCTGGATTAGCTGAGGGTGAAGAGATTGTTGATATGAGTATGATGATGGGTGAACCAAATGCGTGATAAATCCTCAGTAAAAAATGCTCTTCGCCTTCTTTCTTTTAGTCTTATGGTTAATAGCGTAAGTACGATGAGTTATGCGTTAACTATTGAAGATGCATGGCAAGCGACAAAGCAATATGACCCAACGTATTTACAGTCACAATTAGATGAAAAAATAAGTGAAACTGAAATACGCTCAAGTAGAAGCGCTCTACTTCCGAGTGCAGAGATTACTGCAGGTTCTACTTGGAATGAAGGTAGTGATAATACCAATAATTACGGAATTAGGCTAAATCAAACCATTTGGGATAGCAGCAAATGGTCAGTACTTGATCAATCTCAAGCCTCATTATTAGCTTCTCAATTGAAAGTAAAACAGAGTCATAATGAGTTAGCTGAACGATTAATTAATGCATATCTTGACCTTGCCCAATCTCAAGGTGACCTCCGTTTAGCACAGCAAAAGTTTGATGAAGGCACAAAAATGTTACGTATCATTGAGCTACGTTACAAAGCTGGGAAAATTCAATCTGTTGAGTTGGAGGATATGCGATCTAACCATCTTGATGAAGAAGCAGAGATATTAGCGAGTCGCTCACGAGTTGAAGATAAAAAAGCTAGTTTGATTGGGTTAATCAATATGGAACCTACTCAAGTTGATGAAATTAAGACTACTAACTTATCACCGCCGAAATTGATAGTGAACAGTAAACAAGAGTGGCTGAAATTAGCAAGTAATCATAGCCCTGAATTATTAGCGGCAAAACAAAGTATTCGAATTGCAGAGTTGGAGACAGAGCAGGCTAAAACAGGTTATTACCCTACGATTACAGGGTCTGTGGGATATAGCGACAGTACCCACTCAGATGATGAATTGAATGCAAATTTAAACTTGAGTTTACCTCTTGATTTAAATGGTTCAACAGCAGCCAGTGTTGATCGTGCTAAGTTAAAAGTTCATCGTGCTAGACAAGATGTTCGAGCGGTAGAGATCGGAATAAAAAGTACCATTTCTAACCGATATACTCAGCTCTCGTTGAATTGGCAACGTGTTGAAATGGCAGAGAAACAAGTTGCGTCGAGAGAACTAGTGTTAAAAAGTAAACAAGCGATTTATAAGGCAGGTATGGCTGAAGCATCTGATGTTATTGATGCACATAATCGTTTATTTAGCAGTAAAAATACTTTGCAGTCATTGCTTTATCAATATTGGCAATATCGTATTTCTTTACTTAAGTCTGTTGGTAAATTAGATAATGAAACCATAGCCTTGATTTCACAGGCATTGCAATCATGATAGCTTTATTATCTCAAACGATACAGACCTTATTGGCTCATCGTTTGAGAAGCTTTCTGGCTATCCTCGCAATTGTATGGGGCATTATTTCAGTTTTGGTTTTAGTTGCTCTTGGTGAGGGGTTCTATCAGACAAATACAAAATCTTTTGCCCTATTAATGAGTGATACTCAGATAGTGTTTCCAGGACAAACTACCAAGGAGTGGAAAGGAAGGCCCGTTAGAAGATTGATCTTGCCTTCTGAAGTAGAAGCTCGCCAAATGCTTCATCACCCCGCGATTGAGAATATATCAGTGATATATGGTAAATGGGATGCTAGCGTTACGGATAATCAAGGTCGCTCTTTACCCGGTAATGTTACTGGTATCGATGATCAATTTATTGAATTGCGAAATGTTAAACTAAACAAGGGTTCACGACAAATTAACCGTAGTGATTTGGTTAATCATAACCGTGTTGCCTTGGTTGGTTGGCAGTTAGCAGAGATAGGTTCTTTACATATAGGAAGCTCTTTAAATATTAATGGTATCCCTTTTAACGTTATTGGTATTACAAAGAAAAATGAAGGTGGGATTTCATTAAATGATGATGCTAGTCAAGCAATGATCCCAAGTACAACCTTTACTGATTTATGGAAAAGTAAACCGAATATGTTGCTTATTTCTCCTGTTGAAGGTGTTTCTGGTTGGCTATTAAGAAAGAGTATATTGTCATTTTTTGCTAATCAGCAACATTTTGATCCTAATGATAAAGATGCGATGTATATGCCTGACTTTGGACAAGAAGCTGAATTTTTTAAAAAACTATTAAGGGGTATTCAACTGTTCTTAGGAGCAAGTGGTGCCATGACTCTAGCTGTTGGCTCACTAGGTGTTGCAAATATAATGTTTTTATCAGTAACTGAACGAACTAGAGAAATTGGAGTTCGACTTGCGATAGGTGCAACACCTAATAATATTTTAGGCCAATTTTTAATAGAAGGAGGGATCCTCGTTGTGTGCGGAACCGTCATTGGAGTTATGTTCTCCTATGGCATAGTCATGCTATTAAATATGATTGGTATGCCTGAATGGCTTGGCGAACCAATGATCACACTCGATGCCATTAAAATATCATTAGGAGTAACGGCAGTATTTGCATTGTTAGCCGCGTACTTTCCTGCACGTCGAGCATCGAACTTACTTCCTGTAATTGCCTTAAGTGCGAGGGCTTGATAATGCTGTTGCCAATGAGACAAATATTTCAAGAAATGGCTGCTGAGAAAGTACGTTTGAGTTTAACTATCTTAGCAGTTGCATGGGCGACATTATGTATAGCCACCATGCTTGCTGCCGGTGAAGGCTTACGTCAGGGGTTGATCCGAAGCTCAGAGAATGGGAATGGGAAGTTAATCTACCTTACCGGAGGTTATGCCACTATAAATTCAGGCAATTTCTACACAGGTAAAGAATTGCAGATTAAATCGGAAGACTTAGATGTAATAAAAGCCTTACCAAGTGTAAAGCATGCTCAACCAAGTGCTATTTGGGATGAACGTGCAAGTTATAAAGATCATCGGACTTGGCAAAACCCACTTGCCGTATTCCCTGGCTATCAAGCATTAACTGGCTTAAAAATAGTACCAGGAGGGCGATGGTTTAATCCTTTAGATATCAAAGAACAGCGTAAAGTGATTATATTAGGTGAAAGCGCCGCTATTTCTTTATTCAATGAGTCGGATGACTTTGATTGGATTAATACCCCGAAATTAGAGGTTGATCCGGTTGGTAAAAAAGTAAAAGTAGGCAGTGAAGAGTTTACCGTCATTGGTTTAATTAAGCGCAGTAGTGCAAATATAGAGCAAGGTATACCACTTAATGAGTCTCTTTTTGTACCGTTTACTACTTGGAAGCGTTTTCATCAAAACAGTGCCATTTCTGCCATTAATATAGAGCCAATAGCGAGTGCAGATCGCATACAAGTTGCGAAAACAGTTAAACAAGTGATTGCTAGAAAGTATGGTGCAAGCATTGAAGATGATCAATTGGTTCAAGTTCAAGATATGTTATTAAGACAAAAAACCATGCGACAATTTTTAATTGGTTTACAAAGTTTTTTAGGCATTATTGGTTTAGTTACCTTGGGGGTCGCAGGGATTGGGATTGCAAATGTAATGTACGCCACAGTTAAACGAGCGACTAAAGATATTGGTGTCAGAATGGCAATTGGGGCAACTCCAACAACCATACGTCTACACTATTTAACACAATCATTGTTTACTATGAGCCTTGGAGGTATGTTGGGTTTAAGCTTAACTTATCTGTTGATTGTATTAATGCAAACGCTCCCTTTGACTGGAAATGGTTTGTATGATCAACTAGGCCAGCCAAAACCAGAACTCTCTTTACCTATTGTTGGTTTAGTTATATTTGCTTTAGGATTTGTCGGTATCTTAGCCGCTTGGTTCCCCGCAAATAGAGCCGCAGGAATAACCCCATTAGAGGCATTACAAAGTGAATAGTAATAACAATACAGCTATATCTGGATCTGAAGACTTAGTAATGTTGCGTGATATTAGCAAGCATTATAAGAGCGGAGAAGAAGAAGTTCGAGCTTTGGATTGCGTATCTCTCTCAATTAAAAAAGGGGAATTTCTTTCGATTTTAGGGCCATCAGGATCTGGAAAATCAACCTTGATGAATATGCTAGGTTGTTTAGATACCCCGACAATGGGTGAATATTATCTGGATAGTAAAGATGTATCAGCCTTGAGTAGTCACCAGCTAGCAGGAATACGAAATCAGAGCATTGGTTTTGTATTTCAAAGCTTTAATTTATTAGAGTATGCGAGTGCACTTGAGAATGTAGCATTACCTTTGGTTTATCGTGGAGTTAAATCCGCAGAAAGGAAAAAGAAAGCGGCAGCTCTACTAGAGCGAGTTGGGCTAGGTGATAGGATGAATCATAAACCGAATCAGCTATCTGGTGGGCAAAAACAGCGTGTTGCGATTGCGAGAGCTTTAGTTAATGATCCTCAAATTATATTGGCTGATGAACCAACAGGGGCTTTGGATTCAAAGTCAGGGGCAGACATAGAAGCGCTCTTTAATGAACTGCATCAGGAAGGACGAACCTTAATTATTGTAACTCACGATAATGCCCTAGCTCAGAGAACAAAGCGCATTATCAATATTAAAGATGGAAAAATAATTGCAGATGAGCGTTTAGCTTAGTTTCACTGGTATATTCATATTGAATATCAGGCGTTTGATATTATCCAAATAGGTAAGATATCAAACGTCTTTTTTATGCCTGCCGTATATGTGCAGTAATTGAAACTAGCGCATGATCGGTACTGAATTGGTCAATATCGAATCTTGGATTCACAATGTGCTGATCTGTTACTGTGTAATCAATGACTTCTAAAATATTGCCCGAAAATGAGCTATCAAATTCGTTAGACAGCAGGATGTAATCCAATACCGAGCCTTTTGCTCCGTAATAATGGGTACTTACTCGTTCTTCCAATAAATCTGCGCCTTTTAACCCACAGTAAATATCCCAACTGTCTTTTAGTATAAATCGCGCTAAATAATCAGTACTAAATTTATCAAAGCGTAATGAATGAGAAAGTAATCCTTTAAATTCATCATGAAACAAAGGTTTATTAAAATCGCCCATTACAATTACAGGCTGGTTTGATTCTTTACGCTGTTGAATTATATGGTTACCTGATTACCACTTAAACTCAGCTTATTAGACTACACTTAAAGTGAAGCGAAAAATGAGGTGGTTATCATGGCTAAAAATAAAGTCCAATTTCAAAAAAGTATTTCAATACATGGGTTTATTTCACAGTTAGGTACTGAAGAACAATGCCGTAAACGACTGTTCGATATGCGATGGCCTGCTGGTTATCGATGTGATAATTGCGGTCATGATAAATACTGCGAACTTAAATCAAGGCAGCTTTTCCAATGTAACCTGTGCCACTACCAAGGCTCATTAACTTCTGGAACCTTGTTTTCCGCGTCAAAATTGCCATTAAACATATGGTTTTTAGCTATTTATCTCATCACTCAAGAGAAGAATGGCATTTCAGCATTAGAGCTTTCTCGACAGCTTGGTATTTCTTATAACGCGGCATGGCGTATGAAACATAAACTAATGCAAGCTATGAAGGAACGAGACGATGAAACACAATTGAATGGTTACATTCAACTAGATGATGTTTATTGGGGAGGCGTTCAACGTGGCACTCGTGGTAGAGGGGCAAAAGGAAAACGTCCTTTCGTAGCGGCGGTATCTATGAATGGCGAAGGACATCCAATAAGTATGCGATTTAGTGTTGTGACTGGCTTTAAAATCAAAGAACTAACGAGTTGGGCAAAAGCGCATTTAACGCCAAAATCACTGGTTATCTCTGATGGTTTAGCTTGCTTTAAAGGCGTTGAGAAAGCCGATGTGTTTCACCATGCTATTGTTACAGGTGGCGGAGCTGATTGCGTTAAATTACCCTACTTTCAGTGGGTCAACACCATGATTAGTAATGTAAAAAACTCAATGCATGGGACTTACCATGCAATAAACAAGAAACACCTTCCTCGTTATTTGGGAGAGTTTTGTTTTAAGTTCAATAGGCGCTTCAATCTTGAAAAGATGCTTGATCAGCTTATTTACTCAAGTATTCAAACTGCACCGATGCCAGAGCGGTTGCTTAAGCTAGCTGAGTCTCGATGGTAATCAGGTATGGTTATGTAGAATATTCGCTTCTAATCCACGTTGTGCAGTAGAAAGCCAAGATCCTAGCTGTTCATCATGAAGTTGATGAAGAGGTGAGCTGTTGACGTCATCCGTTACATTACTAACTTCTGGCTCTTTAGGGCGCTGAGATTTGAAGTGCACCACATAACAGTCAGTAATCCCAAGATGAGGCAGTTCAATAGAGGCATGGACTGGTATGCGATTAAATTCAAACTCAATCCCAAAGCGAGATAATTGAGCTTGTTCGGCAATCACTGGTTGAGCATTTAGAATTGGGTAACGTGAAGCAAAGGCAACAACAGGAGAGTTGAAAACATAACCATCTTCAGATTCTGGCTCATCGACAGTGGCAAAATATGAATAACCAAGTTCGTTCACTAAAGCCTCTAAAGCGTTTGGACTAAAGACTTCTTGAAACCCAATCACATCAGAGTTTAACGCCGTGATCTTATCCTTAAACCAGCCCTGTTTCTTCAGCCATTCATCTTGAGTTAGTATATTTTCAAAATCGTAATACGCATTAGGTGGCTCAACAAAGTTGAACATATTGATGGTGGTAAACGTTAGGCTTTCAGGAGATGGCAAATTAGATACTCATGTTGTTATTATCGATGGAATCGACGTTTATTAAATAAAGTATAACAGCATGAAGTAAGGTCAACACCTGCTAATAGTTTTAAGTTTAAAAGCTTATAAAAGTACATAGTTTCTCTCCCAGATGGTATAAAAGGGGTATCGTCTTCTCTATCCATCAAACAAGTTGATATTTATGCGTATTTTACATACTTCTGATTGGCACCTAGGTCAAAATTTCTTCACAAAAAGCCGCCGTAATGAGCATCAAAAATTCATTAGCTGGCTACTTGAACAAGTCCAAGAAAATGCCATTAATGCGGTTATCATTGCCGGAGATGTATTTGATACGGGCGCGCCACCAAGTTACGCGCGTGAAATGTACAACCAGTTTGTGGTGGAGATGAACAAAGTAAACTGCGAATTGATCGTGCTTGGTGGAAATCATGATTCTGTGTCGACACTCAATGAATCAAAACAACTGTTAGCACATTTAAACGCACGAGTAATTGCTAATACCAATGATGATTTATCGACTCAATTATTAACACTCCCAAACAGTGACGGTTCTGTCGGTGCTATTTTATGCGCGGTTCCGTTTATACGGCCACGTGACGTTGTCACTAGTGTGGCGGGCTCAACGGGTGTAGAGAAGCAACAAGCACTCGGCGAAGCGATCAAGCAGCATTATCATCAACTGTATCAAAAAGCGCTAGAACTAAGATCTGAGTTAGATCTTGATGTACCTATTATTGCTACGGGTCACTTGACGGCACTTGGTGTTAAACAATCAGATTCAGTTCGTGATATCTACATTGGCACATTGGATGGCTTTGCTGCCGATGGTTTTCCGCCTGCTGATTACATCGCATTAGGTCATATTCACCGCCCGCAATTGGTGGCTAAATCTGATCATATTCGCTATTCAGGCTCGCCAATCCCATTAAGTTTTGATGAGCTTAAATCTCAAAAACAAGTGGTGATGGTTGAGTTTAATAAAGCGAGCCTAACTCAAATCACACCGATTAATGTCCCTATGTTTCAACAAATGAAGGCATTAAAAGGCGATTTAGAGACAATAGAGCAAGAATTAGCGCAATTTAAAGAGTGCGAAGAAACTACGTGGTTATGCATTGAAGTCGAAGTTCAAGATTACTTATCCGATCTACAACAACGCATTCAGGCACTAACTCAAGATCTTAATGTTGAGGTGTTGCAACTGCGTCGAGCGAGAAACCGCAGTGAACAAACCTTAGCGCAAGAAAAAACAGAAACGCTAGCGGAGTTAACGCCTTTTGATGTGTTTACTAAACGTATAGAGCAAGAGACGTTTGAAACAGAAAAAGAGCAGCAACGCGCAGAACGAATGACAACCAAGTTTAAGCAGATTTTGTCAGAAGTTGAACATAAAGATACCGATTTACAAGAAGGTGATGCATGAGAATTTTAAGCCTAAGTTTTTTAAATTTAAACTCACTAAAAGGTGAGTGGAAAATTGATTTCTCAACGTCGCCTTTTGCTGAAAACGGATTGTTTGCGATTACTGGCCCAACAGGTGCGGGTAAAACGACGATTTTAGATGCGATCTGTTTGGCGCTTTATCATAAGACCCCTCGACTGGGTGGTATCTCAACCTCAAGCAATGAGATCATGACGCGTGGTACAGCGGAGTGTTCGGCGGAAGTCGAGTTTGAAGTAAAAGGCAAAGCGTATCGTGCGTTTTGGAGTCAGCGTCGCTCTCGTGGCAAGATCGATGGTAATTTACAATCAGCCACCGTTGAGCTTGCTGAAGTCGATTCTGAAAAAGTATTAGCAACGCAAGTCAAAAAGAAAGATGAGCTAATCAACTCGATTACTGGTCTTGATTTCTCTCGATTTACAAAATCCATGATGCTTTCTCAAGGTCAATTTGCGGCGTTTTTAAATGCTGATGCGAATGATCGCGCCGGTTTATTAGAAGAGCTAACGGGTACTGAGATTTACGGTCAGATCTCTGAAAAAGTGCATGAGCATTACACCGCATCAAAGCAGAAATTAGCCGAGCTTAAAGCGAAAGCAGAAGGGGTTGAACTGCTTTCTGAAGAAGATAAGCAAGCGTTAATCGATGAGCAAGTTGAACTGCAAACGAATCAAAAACAACAGCAAGCTCAACTAGCAGAATGGCAAGCACATGTTGAGTGGTGGATTGCAGATGCAAAAAATCAACAGCAGTGGCAGCAAGCTACTGAAAATAACCAGTTCGCGTTAGATAAAGAAAAACAAGCCAGCGCTCAATTGCACCGCTTGGCACAAAGTGAGCCAGCAGAAAAACTACGTACGCCATATCAATTATGGCAAGAAGCACAAACTCGCTTTGAAGAGTTGGTTAAAGAATTAAAGACGACTGAGCAATCTCACCAACAAAAGACCTGTGATAAAAAAGCACTTGAGTCTCATGTTACACAGCTAAAACAAGAGCTTGATACTATTAAAGGTGAGAGTAAAACATTAGAAAACTTAATTAATGATTCGGTGCAACCGTTAGATACTGCGATTGCTCAACTGACTCAACAATCTCAAGAGAAGCAGCACCAAATCGCAAACCTTACTGCGCGTCTTGAGGATGGTAATAAAAAACAACAAGGTCTAACAGCAACATTATCTGACATAACAGAGAAACTTTCTTTATTGGCCAATTATGTTGAAGAGCATAAAGCTGATCTGCAAATTGAACGTTATTTAGGTCAGTGGAAGCACCAAGTTAGCCATATTCTACAACAAGATAAAGATACAGCCTCTTTAGATGGTCAATTGACATCAGCGAATGCAGCGCTAGAGACTCTGCTTGATGCTATCAACAAAAAAGAAGCAGAATTAAATCAAGCTCAAATTATGGTGAATAACGAAATAGAAGCGACGAAGTGCGCAGAGCTTGAATTACAACAAT
Organism: Aliivibrio wodanis; assembly: GCA_000953695.1. Lineage (GTDB taxonomy): Bacteria > Pseudomonadota > Gammaproteobacteria > Enterobacterales > Vibrionaceae > Aliivibrio > Aliivibrio wodanis. The sequence continues at coordinate 1,344,033 of LN554846.1, forward strand.
GGCAAGATAAAGGGTCAGAAGCACAACTGACTGAGCAGATAACTGCACTAACGACTCGTCATCAATACCGTGTTGAATTAACTCATACTAATAATGAGTATTTACGAGCGACAAAAGAGCTGAAAATGTTTGCCACTGTGCAGAAAACACAAGCGAATGACATTGAAAAATTGGATGTGCAGCGTACTGAACTAGCGACTCAGTTTAAGCAACAAGAACAGCAAGTCATCGATTTAACTACCTTAATCGAGCAAGAAGGCGAGTTAGCAAAATATCGAGCAGAATTAGCAAAAGATCAAGATTGTCCGTTGTGTGGTTCAACGCATCATCCACTATTAGATCAAGCTCAATTGCTTGATTTGAGCGTGACAATACAACGTAAAAAAGAAGCCGAGCAAAAACGCGTAGAGATTGTCGAGCAAGGTAAATCAGTACGTGAACAATTAGATTCGCTTAAAATAAAACAAGATCATTGCCAATCTCAATCAGTGCAGTGGCAACAAACGGTTGAATCCACGCAAAAGCAATGGTCTACGTTATTAGAAACAACGCAACTCACTCTAATCTTAGGTGATACTGATTCGATTAATCAGTTCATTAGTGAGTGTGAAGCCTCTTTATCTACGCTTAATGAGCAAGCAAAGCAATTACGCCAAGCGGGTGATAAGGTTCGAGTGCAACAAAACCAATTACAACAAGTTCAGCATCGTCTTGACGCTGTCACTGCGGCGTTAAATTTTGATCGTCAATCACACCAAACGGCGCTTCAACAGCAACAAGATAACAATCAAAAAAGAGAACAGCTGCAATTGCGTCAAACGGAACTTAAGCAGCAGTTGGTCACCGAAATGGAGCAAGCAGGCTTTAATGCACCAGAGTTGACTCAAATTACCTCTTGGTTTGTACAAAAAGAGCAAGATTTACAACAAATTCAGGAAAAAATCACACAGCAGCAAGTGCAAACTCAACAACAGCAAACGCTACAAAGTGATCACGCTCATTTAGCCGAGCAATTGGTTGAATTGAACACTCAACAGCAACAATCTCAAACTGAAATGTCAGCATTAACAACAGAGTTAGAGAAGCAACAAGCAAAACGTATTGAGTTGTTTGGAACACAAGAGATCAAAACAGCGCGCTTTATGATGAGTGAGAAATTGTCAATTTCAGAGCAAACGTATGATGTTGAGCAACAGAAATTACAAGCATTAGTACAAGACCTTGCGGCTTTAGATGGTAAGTTGAATAGTCTTAAAGAGAGTTATTTAAGTTGTGAAAAACTATCGGTAGATCGTTCTGATGTATGGAAAGGCGCTTTATTACAAAGTCCGTTTGAAACGCTTGAGTTATTCCAAGCGGCATTGATTTCAGAAGAAGATCGCCAACACCTATTAAGCTTAAAAGCTGAAATACAACAAGCGATTGAGAGAACTGGCGCTTTGCTAGAGAGTGCACAGCAAATCAAAGAACACCATTATCAAGTACCAAAAGCAGTTGAATGGCAATTAATGCCAAAAGAAGCGGTTGAGGCTGAGTTAGCTCAAGTGAAATCTCAATCTGAAACATTAGTGAAGCGAGAGGGTGAAATAGCTCAAGCATTGCGTTCAGATGGCGAGCGTAAAACTAATCAAAAAGCCTTGTTTGAAGCAATAGAGGCGTATCAATCTGAATACGATGATATTCAATATCTGCATTCATTAATTGGTTCACAAAAAGGGGATAAATTCCGTAAATTTGCCCAAGGATTAACGTTAGAGAACTTGGTGTATTTAGCCAATAAGCAGTTAACTCGTTTGCATGGTCGCTATGAACTTAAACGCAAAGCCAGTGATGGTCTAGAATTACAAGTAGTAGATACGTGGCAGGGTGATGTAGTTCGTGATACTAAAACCTTGTCTGGCGGTGAGAGTTTTCTTGTTAGTTTGGCTCTGGCTTTGGCGCTTTCTGATTTAGTCAGTCACAAAACAAGTATTGATTCACTGTTCTTAGATGAAGGATTTGGTACGCTAGACAGTGAAACATTAGACATGGCGCTTGATGCGTTAGATAACTTAAATGCATCAGGAAAAATGATCGGTGTGATAAGCCATATTGAAGCGATGAAAGAACGTATTCTAGTACAAATAAAAGTCACCAAACGCAGTGGTTTAGGCGTGAGTGAACTAGAAAAACAATATAAAAAGTCAGTTAAATGTATATAGCTCATAGTCAGCAGTAAAAGGAAATTAAAATGAGTAAGAATAAACGCGAAGTAACACTACGTTTTCTAGCTGAACCTGGTGATGTAAACTTTGGTGGTAAAGTTCACGGTGGTGCGGTAATGAAATGGGTCGATTTAGCTGCCTATGCGTGTTCTGCTGGGTGGAGTGGTAAATATTGTATTACCGCTTATGCTGGTGGTATTCGTTTTGTTCAGCCTATTCATGTGGGTAACCTTGTTGAGGTGACGGGTAAAGTTATTTATACCGGAAAATCATCAATGCACATTGCTATTGATGTGCAAGCCAGTGATCCAAAAGAATTAGAAAATAGATTAACGACTCACTGTATTGTCATTATGGTTGCCGTTGATGAACATGGTAAACCAACAGAAGTACCTGAGTGGATCCCTCAAACCAAAGAAGATATTCATTTACGCGAATCAGCCATCAGATTGATGAATATGCGTAAAGAGATTGGCGAAGAGATGGAAGCACACGTTAAGTATTTAAAATAACGCTATATTTCTCATTAATCTTTATCTACGCAATATATCTTCACTTTAGTTATTCTTAGTGGTGGTTTATTGCGTATTTTTCTTTTATGACGTAGATGTAGGCATAAAATTTACTTTGTTGTGTATTAAGATAATAAAACATACACAGTAAGATAGAGGCACATGTTAATGACATCATTACCCGACGAAAATCAAAAGCGTTTTGTTGCAATCTTAAATAAAAAAATGGATCTAGGGCGTACGCTTAATGTACTAGGCCATATTAGTGTTGGCTTGTCTGATTTGCTTGAAGAACAAGATGCGACATATGTTGACTATCATGATAGCGATAGAGCTCTTCACCCTAATGTTTCTCATTATCCATTTATTGCTTTAAAGGCTGATAACTCAAATAAAATAAGAAAAGTACGTGAGCAAGCGATAGAGCTTGGTATTACGTTTACTGATTTTACCCATACAATGGTTGACGGTGGTTCAACGGTTCAACAGAAAATAACCAGTGAAACGAAAGATGAAGATTTTGAATACCTTGGTATTTGTTTATTTGGAAATACAGAAACCATTAAAGCAATAACAAAGAAATTCAGTTTGTATAAATAAGGTGGTGGTTATGGTGATTGTCTGCGCTTATCGTTTAAAAAGTAAGAAATGGATAAATAACCTAGTTGAGAAAGAAGCATAGGAAAAACTTGTACTTTAAGGGGTTGCATTGACAACCTCATTATATAGAATGGATCGAACTATCTATTGGTAGTTCGTTCAGTAAAGGACTTATTGACGTTTTTATAAAATGGAATGTGACTAATTAGGATGTACACATGATTTTCCAACTAACATCAGGCCCATTATTAGAGCCTACAGAAGGTTCACCACACGCTACTTGCTCTACATCGACAGCAATTACTTTTCCACGCTTCCTTTCGTTTCAGTTTCTCGCGTCTCGCTTCCTCTCGTACTTTCGATTTCTCCGTTTTTATTCGTAATTAATCAGTTCTAACTTCAACCGTTTGCCCTTATTTGTGGTGTATTTTTACGCGCGTTGAATTTGAAAAGCTAAAACTAAAAATAAACTAGAACGAAAGTTCAAACTCGAATAAAAACGAAGGAACAATTATGAATTTAAAATTAATCGGCAGCTCTCTTATTATTTCAGGTACTGCACTGGGTGCTGGTATGCTTGCAATTCCTATGGTTTTGGCTCAATTTGGCCTGCTGTGGGGAACTGCGTTAATGTTGTTTATCTTTATTGGAACAACTTATGCCGCTTTATTGTTGCTAGAAGCAAGTATTAATGTGGGTGGTGGTTTGGGTATGAACACCATCGCTCGTAAAAGTTTAGGTAAGGGAGGACAGTTAGTTACCAATGGCTTACTGTATGCGTTACTTATTTGTCTGCTGATGGCCTATATCTTAGGCGCTGGCGATCTACTTAATAAGTTACTCCGTAATATTGGATTAGATTTAAGCTTGGTGCAAAGCCAAATAGCATTTACATTAATTGCAGGGGTGATCGTTGCCTCGGGAACGGCAGTGATTGATAAGATTAATCGCGCTTTATTTGCCATCATGCTATTCATGTTATTGCTGACTCTTGTCTTTTTGGTTCCAGGTATTTCATTAGATAACATGACTCAGGTATCTAATTCAAATCCATCAGAACTAATACAGACCAGTGCTATTATCTTTACCAGCTTTGGCTTTATGGTTGTTATTCCTTCATTAGTTTCTTACAACCATGAAGCAACGCCTAAGCAATTGAGAAATATGGTTATTATAGGGTCTTCTATCCCTCTAGTTTGTTATTTAATTTGGTTATATGCGGTGGTAGGTAATTTAACCCCAGAGCAAATTACGCACTTCTCTAATGTGTCCGAGCTAATTTCAGTATTTAGTGCTGAGCATTCGTTTATCAATCTTGTGTTATCGAGCTTTACAGGACTTGCATTGCTGACTTCTTTTTTAGGAGTGGCAATGGCGCTGTTTACACAAAATGAAGATACGTTTAAGCAAAACAAAGTTGTTACCTATGTGATCAGTTTTATTTTACCACTTGCAGGTGCTATTTTTGCAGCAGATCAATTTTTAGCGGTATTAAGTTATGCCGGTATTATTCTGGTTTTCCTTGCGGTATTTATTCCACTCGCAATGGTTATTAAGCTTCGTCAAACAGATGGCCAAACAAAAAATTACTTAGCTGAAGGGGGAGTGGCAATGCTAATTTTCTCGTTCATTTTCGGTTGTTTCTTACTGATCTCACAAGTTATCTAGTTATCACGTTCTCTAGTTGTATTGTGCTCTACTTTTTTATGAGTAGAGCTCCTCTTTTCTGCTCTTTATGAGCCTCCAATCTCTAAAATTAAGAATAAGTAATGAATTTTAAATTATTTGGCAGTGCATTGATTTTATCTGGCACGGCACTTGGCGCTGGAATGTTAGCGATTCCAATGGTATTAGCGCAATTTGGTCTTTTTTACAGCACCTTACTGATGCTTGCTATTTGTGCAGGCACAACATACTCAGCTTTACTGTTAACCGAAGCATGTTCTAAAACAGAATTAGCTTTTGGTATTAATACCGTTGCGAATAGAACTTTAGGTAAGGGTGGCCAAGTGGTCACCAATATTTTGTTTTATTTACTGCTATTTTGTATGTTAATTGCCTATATTTTAGGAGCTGCTGACTTAATTAAGCGTATCTTCTCAATGTTTACTATTGAGATGAGTATTGAAACGGCTCAAATTGGTTTTACTCTTGTCGCTAGTGTATTTGTGGTGTGTGGTACTCAAATAATCGATAAGTTAAATCGTGTTTTGTTTTTGTTCATGGTTTCAATGCTTGCGATTACCTTGGTGATACTAGTCCCTGGTATTTCAGTAGATAACTTAACGCAAGTAACGAATACAGATAAAGGAATGCTGCTCAATACCAGCACTATTTTATTTACTAGTTTTGCCTCTATGCCAGTTATCCCATCGCTTGTTGCGTATAACAAAGAAGCGACAAGTAAACAGCTTAGAAATATGGTTATTTTAGGATCAATCATTCCTCTTATCTGTTATCTCGTTTGGTTGTATGCCGTTGTCGGTAACCTAAATGCAGATGATATTACGCATTTTTCTAATATTTCTGATTTGATCCAAACGTTTAGCGCTAAGAACGAATACATTGAAATCATTCTTTCTGTTTTTACGTCATTAGCCTTGTTGACGTCATTCCTAGGTGTGGCAATGGCGCTTTACAATCAAAATAAAGACATGATTTCACACAATAAAGTCGTGACGTATGTATGTACTTTTATTCTTCCACTATTAGGTGCAAGTCTTGCCGCTGACCAGTTTTTGTCAGTATTGGGTTATGCGGGGGTGATCTTAGTATTTCTAGCGATTTTTATTCCATTGGCGATGGTAGTAGCGCTAAGAAAGAAAGACAAAAATACGGCGGAATTATCGATTCATACTTATGAAGCTGAAGGTGGGGAAATTGCATTAGGGCTGACGTTAATCTTTGGTCTTCTGTTATTAATGAGTCAAATTTAATAAATATTGTGTATAAGTTAAAATGGCTGTCAATACGACAGCCATTTTATATACAGTTTGATTCTAATGTACTTTAACAATATTAAAGCGGCCCATTTTTTTCAAAATTGGTAAGAATTCTTTGTTTACTTCAAGCATAACTTTTTTGGCTTTACTGTAAGCACTTAATTTGTCATTCCCATTTCCATGAGAGAATAAACGACTTTTAGGCTTATACTCGCCATCAACTAACTCTTTCCATCGAACGATATAATAATCAGTGGTACGAACTTCCCCTGAAAGTAAGGTGCGTTTTTTTGTGATGATATCTGGTTCTAGACTGTGTGGTAGACGTTCGAATAAGCTAGGGTAGTTGAGTACCATACTCCAACAAGTACCCCATAATTCTTTACCAACTTTATTGCGTTGCTTAATTGCCTCTTTCAAGGCCTTTTCTCTGCCTTCTTTTAAACAACCGACAGAGCGGTTATACATGCCATCATCTGGTGTATGAATATGGATTTTAACGCAATTAAATGAATGAGAAATAAAGCGATGATTACTTTCCATCCCTGTCCATTCTGCTCTTAACTTTTGTGCTCTTGGAGAAAGCGTATGTTTTTTCTTATTCATAATAGAAATATACTAATTATTTGCATAAAGGTATTATTACAGCAACTGAGTCATTTGTTAATAGCAAAGGTGTTTTATTCACCAATTTATTAACTAATTTGAGTATAGAAGAAGTTTGGTAGGAGTGGTAGAAAATAAAAAGGGCGCTACATATGCGCCCTTACTGTTTAATAAAGTTTATGTTTCTTAACAAACAACTTTAATTGCTAGACCACCTTGAGAGGTTTCACGGTATTTAGCGTTCATGTCTTTACCTGTTTCAAGCATAGTCTCAATTACTTTATCAAGAGAAACGCGAGGGGCAGACGAACGACGAAGTGCCATACGAGTTGCGTTAATTGCTTTAACAGCAGCAATACCATTGCGCTCGATACAAGGAACTTGTACTTGGCCTGCAACAGGATCACAAGTTAAACCAAGGTTATGCTCCATTCCAATTTCTGCAGCCATACAAACTTGCTCAGGACTTCCGCCCATTAATTCAGCAAGACCTGCCGCAGCCATAGAACAGGCAACACCGACTTCACCTTGACAGCCTACTTCAGCACCAGAGATTGAAGCGTTTTGCTTGTAAAGACCACCAATTGCGCCTGAAGCTGCAAAGTAACGGATGTAATCTTTCTCAGTTACTGTTTGGATAAACTTATCGTAGTAAGCTAAAACAGCAGGGATGATGCCACACGCGCCATTTGTTGGAGCAGTAACAACACGACCACCAGCCGCATTTTCTTCATTTACAGCGAATGCGTACATGTTTACCCAATCAACAACTTCCATTGGATCTTTAGATGTCTTTTCAGAAGTGAGTAGTTGTTGGCGAAGTGCAGCTGCGCGGCGAGGTACACGTAGAGGCCCAGGAAGGATACCTTCAGTGTTCATGCCTTTTTCCATACAGTCACGCATGGTTTTCCAGATTTTAGCAAAGTAAGTACGAACGTCATCCTCTGCAAGAATAGCGTGTTCGTTTTTCATCACTAATGTACTAATAGATAAACCATTCTCTTTACATAAGTTAACTAGCTCTTCTGCTGTGTTAAATGCATAAGGAACTTGGATTGATGATTCAACTTCTTTACCGAAGTGCTCTTCATCAACAATAAAACCACCACCGATAGAGTAGTATGTTTTAGAGTAAACCACCTCACCATCAATCCACGCATGGATCTGCATACCATTTTCGTGAAGTGAAAGATTAGATGTGTGGAAGTTCATTCCACCTTCTTTTGGAAATTCAACCGTATGGCAGTGCATGCCCACAGGTAAGCGCTCTGTTTCTTCAACACGAGCGATGAAGCCCGGAATAGAGTCAATATCTACGTGTTCTGGCGTGTTACCTGCCAGACCCATAATGATAGCGATATCAGTATGGTGACCTTTCCCTGTCAGTGATAATGAACCGTAAACATCAACAGTGATTTTAGTGATATCACGTAGTTTGCCCATGCCACGTAAATCGTCGATAAACTCTTTACCTGCTTTCATTGGACCAACGGTGTGAGAGCTAGAAGGACCAACTCCGATTTTGTAGATATCAAAAACACTAATCATGTTATTACCTCGAATAAGCCCCCAAAAAGAGGGGGCTTTATTATCATTATTATTAACTTCGTATAGCTAAACCTTACAAGGTTTTATAAAGTCTTTATTAAAGAGCGCCGTAGATTACAGAAGTAATCGCTGCAACACCACATAATGCTGTGAAGATTTGCACAGGTGCTGAAGTTTTGTACTTAGCCATAGCTGGTACTTTACGCATTGCGAATACAGGCATTAGGAATAGGATTGCGGCAATCATTGGCGCACCCATTGTTTCAATCATGCCCAAGATGCTTGGGTTAACAATAGAAACGATCCAAGTAGTAACAACGATGAAGATAAGAGAGAACTTTTCAAGCTTAGCAATCGGAGCGTTAGAGCGAGACTTAGCAAGGCCAACAAGACCTTCGTGAGCACCAAGGAAGTGACCGAAGTAGCTTGAAGTAATAGCAGCAAAAGCAACGATAGGACCCATGATAGAAATCAGTGGAGATTCATGAACGTTAGCTAAGTAAGAAAGAACAGAGATGTTTTCAGCTTGTGCTTGTGCTAGTTGCTCTGGAGATAGAGAAAGAACTACAGAGAAAACAAAGAACATAACAAAGCTCATCAGCATCATAGCCGCACCGCCAGTGATCATGTCAGTTTTAGCAACTGCATCTTCACCGTATACGCGACGTTGTTCTTTAGAGAATTGGCTGATAACTGGGCTATGGTTGAAAGAGAAAACAATGATAGGGATTGCTAACCAAACAATTGAAGGCATAGAGCTCCAATCAGGGCTAACTGAAACCATTGAAGTATTCCAACCTGGGATTAGGTAGATAGACAATGCCATTAGGATGAATACAAGTGGGTAAACCATTGCAGAAGTTGCTTTCAGCATAAGTTCTTTACCAAATACAACACCACATGTCATCAGAGTGATAAGAACACCTGAAAGTAACCAGCGTGGGATAGATTCCATACCAAGTTGGTTAACCATGAAAGAGTCTACCGTGTTTGTAATACCAACACCGTAAATAAGTACAATTGGGTAAATCGCGAAAAAGTAGGCAAAAGTGATAAGGTTCGCGCCAGTTTTACCAAAATGTTCTTCTACAGTATCAGTGATATCTGCATTAGGATTTTTAGCTGATAGTACAAAGCGAGCTAAACTTTTGTGTGCAAACCAAGTCATTGGTGCAGCGATTAATGCAAGGATAACTAGAGGCCAAAAACCGCCAGCGCCAGCTTTAATTGGAAGGAATAAAACACCAGCACCTACCGCAGTACCGAAAAGAGACAGACACCAAGTGAAATCTTTATAAGTCCACTTTGCTTTTTTTGCACCTATTGATGCAGTATTTGTTGTTTGCATAATAATTATACTCTTAATTTTTAGAACAGGAATTTTGGGAACGGCGCTATTGTCGTTATTTTGACGAGAAAAACTTTGACCCAGATCGGATAATGAAAAAAGAGGAAGCGAGATCGAAAAATAATTGATAATGATCACAATAGATGTGACTTTGATATTAGTAAAACTTATCAATAATGCTAATTTTTTTAAGTTGAAATGTAATTCATGGAATGAATGATTTCGGCAGTCATTCCCCAGATCAATTTTTTATCAAATGGAATTAAAATTAGATCATACGTGTGCTTTTTGTTAAATACGTGGTGTTTAAAGGTGTTTTTAGGGTTAATCAGATGATGGAGTGGTGCTTCAAATGTGCTACTAACCTCACCGTAATCGATTGCGGTGGTATAATTTTCATCTATGAGTGCCACGATAGGGGTTACTTTATAACCCGATACTGTTGAGATATTGTTAAGTTTTGCTAATGGTTTGATCTGCGATGGGAGGATCCCTATTTCTTCGTTTGTTTCACGAATAGCAGTATGAATTAGGGATAAATCAGAGGGCTCAACCTTACCTCCAGGGAAGCAAATTTGACTTGGATGATGACGTAAATGTGACGCTCTTTGAGTAAGAATTAAATGTAAACCCGACGGTCTTTGAACAATAGGAACAAGAACCGCCGCAGGTTTAAAGTTGCTATTTTGGAAGCGAGGATGAGAGAGTAATTCTTTGCTATAAGAATTCGGCTGATGTAAGAGAAGTTGAGAGATCAAATGCGTATCCATAAGCCGGATCCTTAATTATAAAATAGGTAATATTTTGCTCAATTTATGCAGCGTCTCTTCATATTCTAGTTCAACTTCACTATCAGCAACAATTCCACCACCAGCAGATGCGTATAAAGTATCTTGATAAGCAATTAACGTTCGTATAGTTATGCTAGTGTCCATGGTTCCACATCGGCTAATGTAACCAATGCTGCCACAATATAAATTACGACGGTGTGGTTCTAATTCTTCAATAATTTCCATTGCTCGAATTTTTGGTGCACCAGTGATAGATCCACCCGGAAAGGAAGCTTTTAATAAGTCACTTGAAGAAAATTCAGTTTTTAATTCGCCAGTGATAGTACTCACAAGGTGATGTACCGCAGGAAAAGACTCAATATCGAATAATTTAGGCACTTTAACCGAGCCGGGTTTAGCGACTCGACCGATATCATTACGTAATAAATCAACAATCATTAGGTTTTCAGAGCGATCTTTGGGGCTGTTACGTAAAGTCTCAGCTTCTTTTATATCAAGTTCACCGTCTAATGATCGAGGACGTGTCCCTTTAATCGGCTTAGTTTCAATTTGTTTATCTTTTACTTGTAAAAATCGTTCCGGTGAGACAGAAAGGATAGCTACTTCAGGTGTCCTAATAAATGCAGAGAAAGGAGCGCCATTATGACTTGCCAGTTTTTGGTAGGCAAGCCATTCAGAACCATGATATTGAGCGTGAAAACGTTGAGCTAAATTAATTTGATAACAATCACCAGAGTGAAGATACTCTTGAACTACTGTAAATTTTGCAGCGTATTCTGATTGAGTCATATTTGATTGCCATTCAGTTTGTAAAGAAAAAGACTCTTTTTTTTCTTTTATAGCGACAAATTGCTGTAACCAATAAAGGCGGTCAGCACCTTCAGGTTGAACCAAAGTAAGTGTAGCGGTTTTATGATCTGCGATTAGTGCCCAATCGTAAATACCAACAGCCATATCCGCTGTTGGAATGTCTTGCTCTGCAATATTAGGAATAGATTCAACTCTACGTCCTAAATCATAACTAAAATAACCTAAAGCTCCACCTATAAAAGGGAGATCATTTAGAGGTTGGCAATGAGGAGTCAAGCGCTCTTGATAATGAGAAAGTAGCTGAAAAGGGCATGCCTCACTGGTGACAGGTTGTTTACCTATCACATTAATACGAGTCACATTATGATGAGTTTGCAATGTAGCTATAGGGTCTGCGACTAAAATATCATAACGATTATCAATGTGGCCCTGAGCGGATGAATGAAGCAGCATCGCCCAAGGTTGGTTTTCTATAGCAGAAAATAAATCAATCACGGAATTCGATTGATAATCAAGTAGGGAGAGATGTAACTTTGTGTCTAATTGATTGTTCATTTTGAGTTTTATAACCAGAATGTGATGAGCAACGATAGCCTTGAATGGAGAGCAAGAGTATCATACTGCAAGTTCTAAAAGAAAATAATAGATGGCGAATGCTCACGTCATAATATAAAAAACACACTTCACACCGCTATGGAAGCATATATATAAGAGGGTCTAATGATGACTGTTGGTAAAGAGACTATCATCCGTAATGAAGATGTGATCAGCTCAGTTGCTGATGCACTGCAATATATTTCTTACTATCATCCACTTGATTTCGTTCAAGCACTAGAAAAAGCATATAATAGAGAACAAAGCCAAGCGGCTAAAGATGCTATTGCTCAAATTTTAATTAATTCACGTATGTCAGCAGAAGGACGTCGTCCTATTTGTCAAGATACGGGGATTGTTACGTGTTTTGTTAACATTGGTATGAACGTTCGCTGGGAAGGGGATATGACTGTCCAGCAAATGATAGATGAAGGCACACGACAAGCATATCTTAATCCAGAAAATCCACTGCGTGCATCAATATTATCTGATCCTGCAGGCAAACGTATTAACACCAAAGACAATACACCGTCGGTTGTGCACATTAATATGGTACCAGGCGATAAAGTGGAAATTCAAATCGCAGCAAAAGGCGGCGGTTCTGAAAATAAAACGAAAATGGTGATGTTAAACCCATCAGATGATATTGCTGAGTGGGTAGAAAAAACCTTACCGTTAATGGGCGCTGGTTGGTGTCCGCCTGGTATGCTTGGAATAGGTATCGGTGGTACAGCAGAAAAAGCGGCAGTTTTAGCAAAAGAATCTTTAATGGGCCACATCGATATTCAAGAATTGATTGATCGTGGACCAGAGAATGCGGAAGAAGAGCTTCGTCTTGATATTTTTAACCGTGTAAACAAACTGGGTATTGGTGCACAAGGCCTTGGTGGTTTAACCACGGTTGTTGATGTGAAAATTAAATCAGCACCGACTCACGCGGCTTCTAAGCCTGTTTGTATGATCCCGAACTGTGCAGCGACTCGTCACGTTCATTTTACACTTGATGGTTCAGGTCCTGCTGACTTACAGCCACCAAAACTTGAAGAGTGGCCAGATATTACTTGGGAAGCCGGTGCAAATACTCGCCGTGTGAATCTTGATGAACTGACCAAAGCTGACGTACAAGAATGGCGAACTGGTGAAACGGTTCTATTAACCGGTAAGATTTTAACTGGTCGTGATGCTGCTCATAAACGCCTACAAAGCATGATTGAAAGTGGTGAAGGTTTACCAGAAGGTGTCGACTTTAATGGCAAGTTCATTTATTACGTTGGCCCTGTTGATGCCGTAGGTGATGAAGCGGTAGGTCCTGCTGGTCCAACGACATCAACACGTATGGATAAGTTTACTGACATGATGTTAGAAACGGGTCTAATGGGAATGATAGGTAAAGCAGAGCGTGGCCCTGCAACCGTTGCTTCTATTAAAGCCAAAAAAGCGGTGTACTTAATGGCTGTTGGTGGTGCTGCGTATCTTGTATCTAAAGCGATTAAAAAAGCACGCGTTGTTGCTTTTGAAGAGCTTGGAATGGAAGCCATCTATGAATTTGATGTTGAAGACATGCCTGTAACGGTAGCGGTAGATTCAACAGGAGCGAATGCTCACCAAATTGGTCCAGATACATGGAAGGTCAAAATCGCTGAAATGGAATAAATCTGTAAATAATTAAATTTATTCTATAATTTTAAGAAGCACTCAGTAAATGAGTGCTTTTTTTATATTTGTGTCTTTAATGTAAATCAATTGAGTGTAGTATAGTTTGGTATGAGTAAGTGTTTGATATTTAGTATGGAGGTAGGATAGGAGCAGAATAACAATGGATGCTTAATTCAACCTGAAAGCCATTTAATAGAGAACCATATTTTGAACTATGTGATCAAGGTGATTAAATTGTATTGATGAATACCAACAAGGTAGGAATCATAGAAAAGAATTAAATCCAGAGTTTTAATAACTAAATCTCATATATTAGTTGGATGAAAAGAAAGAAATCAGCAATAATTCTTTCTATATTAATAATTTCAATAAGGAACAGTATATGTTCAAGAAAACGGCCATTGCAGCAGTGCTGGGCTCCGTTTTATTAGCGGGGTGTGATAAACAAGCCCCTGTGATAGCAGAGCCTGAATCTCGCCCAGCGAAAATAATGACAGTTTCTGTTGGTAATAATGAAACATCTCGACTATTCCCAGCACAAGCGGAAGCGGGAGACAAGGCAGTATTAGCCTTTAGAGTTCCAGGACAACTAAATACACTTGATGTGCATGCAGGACAACAGGTATCAAAAGGGGAGTTATTAGCATCGATTAACCCTGATGAATATCGTTTAATTCAAAAACAAGCCCAAGCGCAATATCAATTAATAGACGTGCAATATCAGCGAGTGAAAAAACTACGTAAAGATAAAGTCGTTTCAGAGCAAGATTACGATACTGCGGTAGCTAACCGTAAAACAGCGAAAGCGACATTAGATCAAGCAACCGCAAATTTAAGTTATAGCAAACTTATCGCGCCTTATGATGGCACTATCTCTTTACTACCAGCCGAAAACTTTGAATACGTAAACGCAAAGCAATCGATCATGCATATTCAAACCAATGATCTATTTTTTGTGGTATTCCAACTTCCTGATTATTTATTACAACGATTCAGCTTTACAGAAGTTGCCGCTACCGTCTCTTTTGATTCGTTCCCTAATGTTAATTTCCCTTTAGAATTTGAAGAAATTGATACAGAAGCCGACAGTAAAACATCGAGCTATACTGTTAAAATGAGTATGGCTAGACCCACTGATTTAGGTATTCTTCCTGGTATGTCAGGTCAGGTTAAAGTTACTATTCCAAGTGGCGAGAATGAAAAGCTACCTCTATCAGCTATTGAGTATGAAGGCGAAACCGCCTATGTATGGCGAGTTGGCGAAAATGGCGTAATTGAAAAAGTTGAGGTGGAATTGAGTGAAAAACGTCAAGTGATTTCAGGCTTAAACGATGCAGAACAAATTGTTATTTCGGGTATCGCTAGTTTAGAAGAAGGCATGAAAGTGCGTAAATGGGTTAAGGAAAGAGGATTGTAAGCATGAAAAAGTTAATGACGCTTTCTTTAATATCCACCGCTTTGATACTCAGTGGTTGTACACCAGCCCCTGTTGATGTGGTGATTGAGCTGCCAAAAGTCGAAATTAAAACCATAGATTCAGGGTTAGTTGGTGATAAGTTATACCTGCCAGCAGTTGCAACGGCAGCCGATCGTTCTCATTTAAGCTTTCGCCTTTCTGGTGAGATCACTAACCTTAATGTTAAAGCCGGTGAAACGGTGAAAAAAGGCCAAGTGTTAGCCGTGTTAGATAAAACAGATTACAACATCAATGTTGATAATGCACGAGCACGATATAACGTAGCAAACAGTCAATATCGACGTTCAAAACCGTTAGTTGATAAAGGCTTGCTTGCAAAATCCCAATTTGATGAGTTAGCTGCACAGCGTCAAATTGCCTTAGCAGATTTAGAGTTGGCGAAACTTCGTCTAAGTTTTACTGAATTAAAAGCACCGATAGATGGCATTATCTCACGGGTTAGTGTTGAACAGTTTGAGAATATCCAAGTAGGGCAACAGATCGTAAATATTCATAATCGTAATGCGGTGGATATTATTGTTCAGGTGCCTGATAAATTGTATTCAAAACAGCCAAACAGTGGCGTTGTCGAAAAGATAAACGCGACCGTTCGTTTGGATAATGGATCGTCTTATGAGGCAAAAGTAAAAGAATACACGACAGAGCCTGATCCTGATTCAGGAGCATACCTTGTTACTTTGACAATGCCGATGCCTGAAGATCAATTTATTTTAGATGGAATGGCGGTAGAAGTCACAACCCAACAAAGTGCATTGAATGAATCGAGTCAGTTTGGAATGATCATTCCTATTGAAGCTGTTTTCAATGAAGATGGTGATGCGCTTGATAGAGACGAAAAATACGTTTGGGTAATAGATCCCGACAGTAAAGTAAGAAAACAAAAAGTAGTGACCACAAAAGCTTCCTCGTTTGGATTACGAGTCGTTGATGGTATTTCAAAAGGCGATCGTATTGTAATTGCGGGCGTCTCTCGTTTACGTGATGGTATCGAAGTGAATATTATCAATAAGGAGGAGAAATAATGAGTCAAGAAAAAGGAATCGCAGCTTACTTTATTAATAATAAAGTGGTTAGTTGGATGTTGGCTTTGATCTTCATGATTGGCGGTACATCGGCATTTTTTGGTCTTGGACGTTTAGAAGATCCGGCTTTTACCATTAAAGATGCCATGGTGGTAACTAATTATCCGGGGGCAACGCCAGAGCAAGTTGAAGAAGAGGTCACTTACCCATTAGAGAAAGCCATTCAGCAGCTGACCTATGTTGATGAAGTGAATTCAATTTCTAGTCGAGGTTTGTCGCAAATTACCGTAACCATGAAAAACAACTATGGGCCGGATGATTTACCACAAATTTGGGATGAATTACGTCGTAAAGTGAACGACTTAAAGCGTCAATTACCACCGGGAGTTGGAGAGCCTACTGTTATTGATGATTTTGGTGATGTATATGGGGTACTTCTTGCCGTCACGGGGGAGGGATATTCCTATAAAGAATTACTGGATTATGTTGATTATCTACGACGTGAACTCGAGTTGGTTGATGGGGTAAGTAAGGTCTCTGTTTCTGGCGTTCAGCAAGAGCAAGTCTTTATTGAAGCCTCTTTGAAACGCATGACAAGCTTAGGCATTTCACCGCAAACACTTTATAGTTTACTGTCAAATCAAAATACCGTATCCAATGCCGGTGCTGTGAAAATCGGTTCAGAGTTTATTCAAATTCATCCAACGGGTGAGTTTGAAGACGTCTCACAGCTTGGTGACTTGATCATCACAGAAGGCGGTGCTCAAGGTTTAATCTACTTAAAAGATATTGCTGAAGTAAAACGAGGTTATGTTGAAGTACCAAGTAATTTGGTTAACTTTAATGGTAACTTTGCACTGAACATGGGCGTTTCTTTTAGTGCGGGTGTTAACGTTGTTGAGATCGGCAAACAAGTTGACCAACGTATGCTAGAGCTGCGAGATCAACAACCGATTGGCATTGATATTTCTGAAATATACAGCCAGCCAAAAGAAGTCGATAAATCGGTGAGTGGTTTTGTGGTCAGCCTTGCTCAAGCGGTTGCCATTGTTATCATCGTATTGCTTTTCTTTATGGGTGTTCGCTCTGGTCTACTTATTGGATTAATCCTATTAGTGACAGTTTGCGGTACGTTCGTGTTCATGAAGTACTTTGCGATAGATCTGCAACGTATCTCGTTAGGTGCATTAGTTATCGCACTAGGGATGTTGGTTGATAACGCCATTGTGGTGGTAGAAGGTATTCTTATCGGTATGCAAAAAGGCCGAACGAGACTGCAAGCTGCGACCGATATCGTCACGCAAACTAAATGGCCACTACTTGGCGCAACCGTTATTGCTGTAACTGCCTTTGCTCCGATTGGTTTATCGGATGATGCAACGGGTGAATATTGTGGAACCTTATTTACCGTTCTATTGATCTCATTAATGTTGAGTTGGTTCACTGCAATCTCTCTTACGCCATTCTTTGCGTCTTTATTCTTTAAAGAAACAGTACAAAAAGAAGGTGAAAAGCAAGAAGAAAAAGATCCATACAACGGAATGATCTTTGTTATTTATAAGCGATTCCTTGAGTTTTGTATGCGCTACTCAGTGGTAACCATGATTATTTTGGTTATTGCACTTGGCGGCAGCATGTATGGCTTTACCAAGGTTAAACAGTCGTTCTTCCCATCATCGACAACCCCAATTTTCTTGGTAGATGTATGGATGCCAGAAGGAACCGATATTCGCTCAACTAATGACACACTTAAAGAATTAGAAGAGTGGATTTTAGAGCAGGAACATATTGATCACGTAACCACAACAGCAGGTAAAGGCTTGCAACGATTCATGCTGACTTACGCACCGGAGAAGAGTTACGCCGCTTATGGCGAAATCATGACAAGGGTTGATGATTATCAAGCCTTACCTGATTTAATGGCGAATTTCCGTCAGCACATTGAAGCCAACTATCCTCAAGTTCAATACAAGTTAAAACAAATTGAATTAGGGCCTGGTGGTGGTGCAAAAGTTGAAGCGCGAATTGTGGGTGCTGATCCAACCATTTTACGTGACTTAGCTGCACAAGTAATTGAAGTTATGCATAACGATCCGGGTGCAACCAACGTTCGTCATGATTGGCGTGAGCGTACTAAAGTACTGGAGCCTCAATTTAATGAAAGTCAGGCACGTCGTTACGGTATTTCAAAAACAGATGTCAATGAACTGCTTGAAATGGCGTTCTCTGGTAAAGCGATTGGTGTTTACCGTGATGGTACAACTCTAATGCCAATTGTGACTCGTTTACCTGAAAATGAACGTGTTGATATCAGCACCATTGAAGGGATGAAGATTTGGAGCCCTGCATTATCACAATACATTCCATTACAACAAGTGGTATTGGGCTACGATGTAATCTGGGAAGATCCACTGATTGTGCGTAAAAACCGTAAACGTATGTTAACCGTAATGGCTGATCCAGATATTCTAGGTGAAGAAACGGCGGCGACACTGCAAAAGCGCTTACAACCACAAATAGAGAAAATCGATTTCCCTACAGGCTACAGCTTAGAATGGGGCGGTGAATATGAATCGTCACGTGATGCTCAAGCGTCGTTATTCCAAACTATGCCAATGGGCTATCTGTTCATGTTCTTAGTGACAGTGTTCTTGTTTAACAGTGTGAAAGAGTCGGTGATTGTTTGGTTAACAGTGCCATTGGCACTCATTGGTGTAACTAGCGGTCTACTCTTACTTAATACGCCATTTGGCTTTATGGCACTGCTTGGCTTCTTGAGTTTAAGTGGCATGCTGTTGAAAAACGGCATCGTACTTCTTGATCAAATTGAGATAGAAATACACTCAGGAAAAGAACCGTATCATGCAGTCGTTGATGCCGCATTGAGTCGTGTTCGTCCGGTTTGTATGGCGGCGATCACTACGATTCTAGGTATGATCCCACTATTGCCAGATACCTTCTTCAAACCAATGGCCGTAACCATTATGTTTGGTTTAGGTTTTGCAACCGTACTGACCTTGATTGTGGTTCCTGTGCTGTACCGGATGTTCCATAAAATTAAAGTCGTCGAATACTAAAATAGACGCATAGAATAAATGTTCAAAAGCCCATATTAGAATATCTAGTATGGGCTTTTTTTGTGATATTCTATCTGTATCAATCTGGATAATACAAATGCAGTCCACATATTAGGAACAGTAAATGAGCCAATTAGATCAACAAGCAATGGACAAAATCGTAAATTCTCATGAAGAAGAGCGTTTTACTTACTTTATGAAAGAAGTTGTCGCTAATCGTGAGATTTGGATTTTGACTGATGAACACGGTTGTGTGATGTTGAATACCGAAGAAGAAGATTGCGTTCCTGTATGGCCAAACAAAGAATTTGCAGAAGCATGGGCAACAGGCGAATGGGATGTATGTAAAGCCGAGTCTATTTCATTAAATAAATGGCATAGCCGTTGGACGACTGGTCTTGAAGATGATGAATTAGCGGTTGTTGTATTCCCAAATCAAAACGAAGAAGGGCAAGTCCTTTTTCCCGACGAATTTGATTTTGAATTAACAAAGCAAGAAAGAAAGCGTTAATATTGAATTAATATAAATAAAAATGGCGACCCATTTAGGAGTCGCCATTTTTGTAAGTAAAACGATATAAACTGAATTAAGCAGATAACATCTCTTGATATCGAGCTAAACCTTGCTCTAAATCTTCAATCAAATCATCCACATCTTCTAGGCCAATATGCACACGGATCAAAGTCCCTTCAAATTGAGGATGAGCAACGGTTCTTAATGCATTAAAGCTTTTTGGCTCATTTGCTAAGATCAAACTTTCAAATCCACCCCAAGAATAACCCATACTAAAATGACTCATGCCATCAAGCAGGGCGGTTGTCGCTTTGCTATCAGACTGTTTTAGTACAAAAGAGAACAAGCCATTACAGCCTTTAAAATCACGTTGATAAATATCATTGCCCGGACAGCTTTCAAGTGCAGGGTGACGAACATGATCGACAAGTGGGTGCTCTGCTAACCAATTAGCCACTTTAATACTGCTTGCTTCATGCTGCTTTAGACGAACGCCCATAGTACGTAAACCACGCATAGCAAGATACGCATCATCAGGTGAAATACACTGGCCCATTAAATAGCTCTGTTCACGCAGTTGATCCCAGTGCTTTTCATTCGCTACAGCGGTACCAAGCATCACATCTGAGTGACCGACAATGTATTTAGTCGCGGCTTGAATAGAGATATCAACGCCATGATCGAAAGGAGAGAAGTTCACACCGGCAGCCCATGTATTATCAAGCATAACCACAATATCGGACTCATGCGCAATACGAGCAAGTAGCGGAACGTCTTGAACTTCCATCGTGATAGAACAAGGAGACTCAGTAAACAGCACCGTCGTATTTGGTTTAATTAAATCACGAATGCCTTCACCAATCATTGGATCGTAATAGGTAGTTTCAATCCCCATTTTCTTTAAAATAGTATCGCAGTAATCACGGGTTGGCTCGTAACAGCCATCAACCATTAAAATGTGATCGCCCGTTTTTACAAAACATAAAATCGCATTAGCTATTGCAGCCGTACCACAAGGGTATAAGGCACAACCTGCGCCGCCCTCTAACTCAACCATCGCATCTTGCAAGGCAAAGTGGGTTTCAGTACCGCGACGACCATAGAAAAGAGTTTGTTTGGCACGATTAGCCATGGCATGATTTTTTTCAGCAACGGTATTAAATACCACGGTAGAGGCGCGTTGAACCGGTGGATTTACCACGCCTTTTGTCCATTTTTTACTGCGACCGGCGGTAACGTATTTGGTATCTAATTTATCTGACATCTGAATCCATTCAATAATAAGTAAATAATATCTCCATAAAGCCAAAGTGAAGACGAAATATCAAGGATTAAAACGAATTCCTGTCGAATAATTTTTTATTGCTGCTAAAATTGCACTATCTAGATTAAATGTTGAATAAAAGAGTTTAATAATCATGCAACAGAATGAATTTGAAACACTAGTTAAAGAGTTATGCCAAAAAGAAAACCTTCCTCAAGTGCTAGAAGCATTAAAAGCATGCGAAGACCAAGATATTGTTGATGCAGCACAATCGTTAGCGGGTCAATTCCGTCTTGCTGAAGTAGAAGGCGAGCAACGTATTTATCATGTATTTAATGATGAAGACGAAAATGGCGAAGCGCAAGAACTTGCAGAGTGGATCATGAACGAAGGTGACGACGTCATTAAATTCGTTGCTTGGTTCTTCTATGCAATGTTCGACATCAAGCAAAAAGAAACCTATCAAGCAGCAGGTAAAACATACCAGCAGCCAAAGCGTTCTTAGTTACTGTTTAGAACCCATTACTTTCAAAAGCCAATGAATTGATTCGTTGGCTTTTTTCTTATCTATTGTCTACGTTTATCTTACTGTTTGATTGCCCCCAACCCCATAACCCCGTAAAATTCGCACATATCAATTCGTTTGAATAAACCCGTACCACTTTGTACGAGTTTGCCCCTAATTTAATAGGCACAATTGCATGACTAACAAGCTTTCTCTTCAACAGCTCGAATCCTTCTTATGGGAAACCGCCGACATTCTTCGTGGCAATATGGATGCGTCTGAATTTAAAGATTACATCTTCGGCATGATGTTTTTAAAGCGTCTATCGGATGCGTTTGAAGAATCTCAAGAAAAAGTCATTCAATACTACCTAGATAAAGGCAAAACACAGGCACAAGCACAAGAGTTAGCGAATGATGAAGACGAATACGACAGCACCTTTTTTATCCCAGAAAACGCTCGTTGGTCAGTGCTTAAAGATTTAAAGCACAACATCGGTGAAAGTTTAAATGTAGCGACAGAATCAATTGAAGAAAAAAACTCGGCGCTAGAAGGTGTGTTAGTGACGATTGATTTCAACATCAAAAACAAATTGTCAGATAAAAAGCTGCAAGACTTACTGTCGCATTTCAATAAATACCGCTTACGTAATGAAGACTTTGATCGCCCTGATTTACTGGGTACGGCTTACGAATACCTGATTAAAATGTTTGCCGACAGCGCAGGCAAAAAAGGCGGTGAGTTTTATACCCCAGGTGAAGTGGTTCAGCTATTGGTTGAGTTATTAAAGCCCCATGCAGGAATGCGTATTTACGATCCAACATCAGGGTCGGGCGGCATGCTTGTTCAAACGCGTAACCAATTAGAAAAGCAGGGTGAAAACGCCGCTAACTTGTCACTGTATGGTCAAGAGATGAACTTGAACACATGGGCAATTTGTAAGATGAACATGTTCTTACATGGCGTACAAAATGCCGATATTCGTAAAGGCGATACATTGCGCGAGCCACAACACACCGAAGGCGGCGAGTTAATGAGCTTCGACCGCGTTATTGCCAACCCTCCGTTCTCATTGAAAAAGTGGGGTAAAGACGAGTGTGATAACGACGGTTTTGGACGTTTCCCTTACGGCACACCACCAAAAGACGCGGGTGATTTAGCCTTTGTACAACACATGATCGCCAGCACCAACAGCGAAGGCATGGTGGGTGTGGTTATGCCTCATGGGGTGTTATTCCGTGGCTCAAGTGAAAAAGCCATTCGCCAAGGGATTTTAGAAGACGATTTATTAGAAGCCGTGGTG
Organism: Aliivibrio wodanis; assembly: GCA_000953695.1. GTDB lineage: Bacteria > Pseudomonadota > Gammaproteobacteria > Enterobacterales > Vibrionaceae > Aliivibrio > Aliivibrio wodanis. The sequence goes on from LN554846.1 coordinate 1,366,806, forward strand.
GGTTTACCATCAGGATTATTCTACGGTACAGGCATTCCTGCGTGTTTACTTATCATCAATAAAAACAAACCAAGCGCACGTAAAGGCAAGGTATTGTTCATTAATGGTGAGTTGGAATTTGCAGAGGGCAAAAACCAAAACAAACTGCGCCCAGAAGACATTGCTAAAATTGTAACCACCTTTGAAAACCACTCGTTTGAAAGCCAGTGTGATATTAAGCGTTATGCGCGTGTGGTGCCATTCTCAGAAATTGCAGAGAACGATTTTAACCTTAACATTCGCCGTTATGCTGATACGTCACCTCCGGCGGAGATCTTTGATGTACGTGCGATCCTTCACGGTGGCATTCCACTGCGTGAAGTAAATGACGAATACATTCAAGAAGAGATGCTAAACGGCTTTGATGTATCGACCGTCTTTGATATAAAAAGTGATAAAAAAGACAACGACTATTATGCATTCAAATCAAGCATTGAAAGCAAAGAGCAGATCCGAGCGGTTGTTGAAGAACAAGTGGGTGATGTTGATGCGAAGATCATCAGCCAACTAGAACACTGGTGGGACAAATACCAAGTATCACTGCATGAGTTAGATGCACAAGTGACCGAAGCCGAACAAGTAATGCAAAGTTACTTGAAGGAGTTAGGTTATGAGTGAGTTTGTACCTGAGGGGTGGACTATTGGAACGCTTAATGAATTTGCATCAATCAAAGGAGGTAAGCGGCTTCCTAAAGGTGAGCAATTTTCATCGATAAAAACTGATTACCCTTATATAAGAGTTACTGATTTTAAAAATGGTTCGATTGATCAACGTGATTTACGTTATGTTAGCGAATGTATTCGAGATCAAATTAAACGATATGTAATTTCATCAAATGACTTATATATATCTATTGCAGGAACTCTTGGGCTTGTAGGGGAGGTTCCTAAAAAATTAGATGGTGCTTTGCTCACGGAAAATGCGGCGAAAATTATTTTTAATAGCTCACAATTAACAGATAAAGTATTTTTCAAGTATTACTTGAACAGTATTGAAGCTCAGGAACAATTTAATCAGTCGAAAGGTACTGGTGGAGGAGTCCCTAAGTTGGCTTTATTTCGTATTGAGGATACTTTAGTTTTAGTCCCACCACTCCCAGAACAACAAAAAATTGCCGCTATTCTCACCTCTGTCGATGAAGTGATAGAAAACACACAGGCGCAAATTAATAAGCTCAAAGACCTAAAAACAGGCATGATGCAAGAGCTACTAACGCGCGGTGTTGGTGTCGATGGAAAACGACATACCGAGTTTAAAGACTCACCAGTGGGCAGAATTCCGAAGGGGTGGGAGGTTGTTAAATTAGATAATGTTGCCACTATCCAAACTGGTGCAGCAAAGAGTTCAAAACTAACAGGTGATTTAATTGAGTTACCCTATCTACGAGTTGCGAATGTACAAGATGGTTATCTCAACTTAGCTGAAATAAAAAAGATTATGATTCCGAGAAATAAATCCGAGCGCTTCTTGCTTCAAAATAATGATGTTCTGGTTAATGAAGGTGGTGATTTCGATAAGCTAGGACGAGGAAGTATTTGGCATAGTCAGATTACACCTTGTGCTCACCAAAATCATGTTTTTGTCGTTAGGACAGATAGTAAAAAGTTAAGCCCAATGTTTTTTAATCATATTTCTGGATCTGAATATGGCAAGAAATATTATATGGGGTGTGCAAAACAAACGACAAATTTAGCATCAATAAACTCTACACAGCTTAAGCAATTTCCAGTACTTCTACCGTCGTTGGAGGAACAAGATTCTATTTGTGAAGTTTTAGATTCAGTAGATCAAACTATCGCCAAAAATCAGGTGAAACTTGCACAGAATAGAAACCTCAAAAAAGCCCTTATGCAAGATCTCCTAACAGGTAAAGTACGAGTAGACACAGAATAACCACATTAGCGTCAATTACACCTTGGGTCATTGGTGATTATTATCAATGCCCCCCCAAGTCGGGACATAAAAATAGTGAAGCAACCACCTGAAAAGACAGTGGTTATAGGTTAAGATGTTAGGCAGATATTTCTTTACGTTGGTAACTCAATGAAACTACATACCGTATCAGTTAAAAATTTTCGTTGTTATAAAGACGAAACGTTTCGTTTTCACCCTCAAGTTAATTTAATTGTAGGGCAAAATGCGACAGGTAAAACAGCGGTACTGGATGCAGTTTCTGTCGCTATCGCAACATGGTTACTTGGTTTTAAGAAGAAGAACGATAAAAAACGATTAGAGCCAAGCGATGCCGCCTTATCGTATGTAGAAAAAGAAGATGAAGCTCAATTTATAGAGGCGTGGCCTGTGGTTGTTTCAGCCTCGGGAATGGTAAAAGAAAAAACCATCTCGTGGGAGCGATCAAAAGAGTCACCAGCAGGGAATACTCGCTATGGCAACGCAGGAGATCTAATTTCATTAGCGAAAGCGTGTGATGACAATCTTGCTGATGATATTTCACTGCCTCTTATTAGTTATTACGGCACTATGCGTTTATGGCAAGATCCTAAAGCATCGAAAGCCAAACCCTCATTAACTAAATCAAGTGCCAAACCATCCAGACTTGATGGCTATAAGCATTGTGTTGATCCACGTATTGCCCTTAAAGAATTGGTTGCTTGGTTTGCTCGCCAAGAGTGGCAAGCGTTTCAGCTAGGTAAAGAGCCAACCATGTTGACGGTCGTTCGTAAAGCCGTGGTCAGTTGTATCGATAACGCAGAGCAGCTACGTTATGATCCTAAAAGAGAAGAGTTACTATTAACGCTCAAAGACGCAGAGCCTCAACCATTTAATTTATTAAGTGACGGTCAACGCTGTGTGTTAGCTTTAGTCGCCGATATCGCTCAAAAAGCCGCATTACTAAACCCACATCTTGGTGAAGCTGTTTTAGAACAAACAGAAGGTGTGGTTTTAATCGATGAGCTTGATCTGCATTTACACCCTAAATGGCAACGTCATGTCATTGAGGATTTACGCACTACATTCCCAAATGTTCAGTTTATTTGCACTACGCATTCGCCATTTTTAATTCAATCTTTACGCTCAAGTGAAGAGTTGATTATGCTTGATGGACAAGTGCCAGTACAGGTCGCAAATAAAACCTTAGAAGACATTGCCGTTGGTATCATGAATGTCAATTCACCTGAAGTCAGTGAAAGATATTCCAAGATGAAAGGGGTTGCGACAGAATACCTAAAAGCACTAAGTGAGACGGATATGGTGGCTGAAGATAAGCTTGAACAATATAAAGAGAGACTGGCTAACTCATTAGCGCCTTATGCGGATAATCCAGCATTCCAAGCCTTTTTGGAAATGCAACGAGTCGCTAAACTAGGGGAGTAGATAATGCGACCAATCAGAAAAGGCGTTTCCCCAGTTGCTGGTGACTTTAATAAATACGAGGATGCTAAACCAGAACTGGTTAGTCGATTAGGTTTATATTGTAGTTATTGTGAAAGGAAAATCGTCACCTTATTGGCCGTTGAGCATATTGAGCCAAAAGATGGCGCTTATGGACAACCGCATTTAGAAAAACAATGGTCAAATTTTTTATTAGCGTGTACTAATTGTAATTCTTGTAAAGGCAGTAAAAAAGTGGATTTTAAACGGTTACTCTTTCCCGACCGTGATAATACGTTTTACGCTTATAGTTACGACTTTGATGGTACGGTTCATTATTCACCTCAGTTGCTGCCTCGTCAAAAGGTTATGGCAAGAAATACCTTGCGCTTAGTCGGCTTAGAAAAACCAGTTCAGGTGTTTACTGATTCAAATAATCAGCAAGTTGCTTTAGACCGTAGTGCTCAAAGAATGGAAGCATTTGGGGTGGCACAAGTCGCCTTATCATTATTGGAAAACGAGCCTAATAGTGACAGCACAAAAGCAGCGATTGTTATGATGGCTAAGCAAGCCGGTTTTTTTAGTATCTGGATGAAAGTATTCAATGCTTATCCTGATATGAAAGTTCGATTTATCCAGACGTTCGAAGGCACCGCAGAGAGCGGCTGTTTTGATATGACAACAGGTACTTCAATCGTACCTGCACTTAATTCAGATAGGCTTACCCAAGGCGGTAAAGTTTAATCCCTTCTTTTTAGCAGAGAATACATTTTGGCTAACAACGAATTCAATAAAGTAGAAGCCCCTGCCATCGCTCAGTTGGTTCAACTTGGGTGGACTTACATTCAAGGTAAACAATTGTCACCAGATTATGCTTGCGCCGATGGCATTCCTGAGCGTACTTACTTGCGTGATGTGGTGTTAGTCAAACGCCTTGAAGCTGCGATTAAACGCATTAATCCGTGGATAAGTGATGAGAACCTTCGCAAAGTCTCTCGTGAAGTTACGCATCCCAATTTCGCCGCCTTAATGGAATATAATCACGCCTTCTATCAAACCATGGTTAATTACCTCTCAGTAGAGCAAGACTTAGGCAAAGGGCGAAAAGGGCAGACGGTTAAACTGGTTGATTTTGAAACCCCAAGTAATAACGAATTCTTATGTACCAATCAATTTAAAGTAGAAGGCGCAAACCAAAGCATCATTCCTGATATTGTCTGCTTTGTTAATGGCATTCCGCTCGCCGTGATTGAGTGTAAATCACCGTATATCTCTGCGCCAATGAGTGATGGCATTAATCAATTACGCCGTTACGCGAATCTACGCCATACCGATGATCACGAAGGGGCTGAAAAACTGTTTTGGTATAACCAACTCATGGTATCAACCTGCCGAGATCAAGCCAAAGTTGGCACCATCAGCTCAAGCAGTCAGCATTATGGTGATTGGAAAGATGCGTATCCATTTTCTGATGCACAATTAGCTCAACAGTCATTACGCGATAATATCGTTCCGCTTCATTCTGCTATTACAGTTCAAATCCCTGACGATGCGTTAGATGAGAGTGAAGATAACTTAGCAAAGCATGATGAGTGGCAACAAGCCGCAGAGCCAACAGCAAGTTACGACGTATTAACGGAAGTCACCGCGCAACAGCGTTTATTAGCGGGCATGTTCAGTATTTCAAACTTTCTTGATATTCTGCAAAACTTTATTTTATTTGAAACTGATGACGGTCGATTAATTAAAAAAGTGGCGCGTTATCAGCAATATCGAGCCGTTAATAAAGTGATTGAACGCTTGAAATCAGGCAAGGATCGAAAAGAAAGAAGTGGCGTAGTTTGGCATACTCAAGGCAGTGGTAAATCGCTGACCATGGTCATGCTTGCTGTAAAAATGCGTCGTGATGCAGAGTTAAAACAGTACAAATTAGTGTTTATTACCGATCGAACTCAACTTGATGAGCAGTTATCAAATACCTTCCGTGATGCGCAGGGTGAGACGGTGTATAACGCAGGCTCAGTGGCAGAATTAAAAGAATTACTAAAAAAAGACAGCTCTGATCTTGTGACCGCGATGGTGCAAAAATTTGCCGATCTTGAAAAAGAACAAGAGAAACAAAAAACGGTAGTCGAAGGCTTTGCTGATTTAAACCCAAGCGACAAAATCATTGTCTTGGCCGATGAAGCGCACCGAACCCAATTTGGTGGTTTGGCAATGACGATTAATGCCGCGTTACCCAATGCACCTAAAATTGGTTTTACAGGCACGCCATTGCTGAAAACTCAAAAAATGAGCCAAGCGTTTGGTGGTTACATCGATGAGTACAAAATCAACCAAGCAGTAGAAGATGGGGCAACGGTTAAATTGCTTTATGAAGGCCGTGAAGTGAAATCGGAAGTCGCAGGTGATTCACTCGATAAACTGTTTGAGGAATACTTTGGTGAATACACTGAAGAAGAACAACGTGAGATCAAAAGAAAATACGGTGTAGAGAAGGCGGTTCGTGAAGCTCCAGCTCGTATTCGTTGGGTGTGTATCGATTTAATCAAACACTACAAAGAACATATTCGTCCTGATGGCTTTAAAGCAATGATCGTGGTGGGCAGTCGTCATGCGGCGGCTATTTTTAAAAAGACTTTAGATGAATTAGGTGCGCCTCACTCAGAGGTGATTATCTCTGGCGATCACAATGATGAAAAGTACCTCTCTCAATACACAGATAAAGTGCATCAAAAGAAGGTTATCGCCAATTTTAAAAAGCCTTTTGGTATCGATAAACAAGGCACTGAAGAGAAAAATAAAAAGTTTAATAATACCGCTTTTTTGATAGTCAAAGACATGCTGTTAACGGGCTTTGATGCACCTATTGCTCAAGTGATGTACATCGACAGAAAGCTGCAAGATCACACCTTAATGCAGGCCATTGCCCGCGTTAACCGGACTTATAAAAACAAATTATGCGGTTATGTGGTGGATTATCATGGCTTAGCAACGCACCTTACTGAGGCGTTAGAACTGTTCAGCAGCGATGATGTAGAAGGCTCGTATCAAAGCTTAAAAGATGAAATCCCAAAGCTAAAAGCCAAGCATACTCGTGCCATGTCGTTCTTTAAGCAGGTGCTTAAAAATGGCAAGCCGAGTGACGATATTGATGATTACGTTTTAGCATTAAAAGATGAAACGGTGCGAGCGCAATTTGACATGGCATTCAAACAGTTTGGTAAGCAGTTAAATGTTATTTTACCTGATGCCGAAGCGGCTCCGTTTATTCCTGATATGAAGTTATTAGGCAAGATCCATAATGCCTCAAAAACCAAATTTCGAGACGAAGGGCTAGATATGAACGAGATTGGTGCCAAAGTGCGCCAATTAGTGGATGAGCATATCCTCAGCACGGGTGTTGATCCCAAAATCGCACCGATTGATTTATTGGCAGCCAATTTTAAAGAAAGCATTACAGCGATTAAATCAGATGAATCAAAAGCCTCTGAAATAGAGAGTGCCATTAAGCACCACATCACGATTAATTTAGATGAAGACCCAGAATTTTACCGTTCGTTGAGTTTGCGTCTGCGTGACATTATCGAAAAAACAGCAGGCAAGTGGGCGCAGCAACTTGAGTTAATGTTAGAGATGAGAGGCGATATTGGCTCAGCGTATCAACAGGCGGCGCAAGATGTCGGCTTGTCTGAAACGGAGTTCGCTTTTTACAATATTCTTATCGCTGAAGTCACCAACGTCAGTGATGGCGATGTGATTGCCGAATCAACCCATGATGAGATTAAAGCGGTAACCCAGGCGTTAGTGGTTATGCTTGATGAAGCGACGGAAATTGTCGATTTCTTCAATAAGCAAGATGAAGTAAAACGGATGAAGAAAGAGATCAAACGTGCTGTTCTTGATCAACCATTCGGTGATAAGGCCTTGGTGACGGTTCTACAGGATCGCTTTATGGACTTGGCGAAAACCAAGTTTGGAAATAAGTAGCATGGCAAAAGAGAAAGAGATTATTCAGCGAGAAAGCTATTGCGTTTACATTGAACGCACTTCTCGCAGAAAAACCGCGTCCATAAAAGTGGAAGAGGGAAAGGTGACTGTTGTTGTGCCAAGAAAGCTCGATCTTGATCGCATAGAAAAGGTAATTACAGATAAGCACCTGTGGATTATCGAAAAGCTCGCTATAAATCAGCATACAACACCAACGAATACGAGAGAGTATGTGTCGGGTGAAGCTTTCCCTTACCTTGGGCGTAATTATCGCTTAAAAGTGGTGGCAGGTGATCTAACTCAAACCAAATTGATTGCAGGGCGTATTCTCGTCACAGTGCCTGAACCTAAACATCAACCGCAGTATATTAATCGCGCCTTGGTGAATTGGTATAAGCGGAATGCAGAAAAGAAAATTCGTGAAAAAGTTCACCGCTATGCGCCGATGGTAGGGGTTGAAACTGCGGTTATTCGTATTAAAGAGTTTAAAAGCCGTTGGGGGAGTTGTACGCCTTACGGGGATTTAGAGTTTAATTGGTTAATTATGCAAGCACCAAATCGCGTGGTCGATTATGTGGTGATTCATGAATTGTGTCATCTCATTCATCATGATCATTCGCTTCAGTTTTGGAAAGAGGTTGAACGAGTGATGCCTGATTTTCAAGAGTGTAAAAAATGGCTAAAAGAGAATGGTCATTTACTAAATGTGTAATTTATTGTCTTTGTTATCAATAAATTAGCGTGTTTTTATGTGATCTCACGCATTAGTATTAATGCTCTAGTTCACGTTTTTGTTGCAAAGAAATAAACCCGTTGCATAAGTTGTTTTAGATCAAAAGTAAGTGTAACTAAAAAGTGGTACAACATAGTCAGTTCTTAAAATTTATATATCAAATTATTGGAGTTAGTTATGAGTGCATTTTTTATCCCTACGGTTAACCTTATGGGCGCAGGTTGTCTTACAGAAGCAATGGACAGCATTAAATCTCAAGGCTACAAAAAAGCGTTAATCGTTACTGATAATGTATTAGTTGCTATTGGTATGGTAAAGCAAGTTTCTGATTTACTGGCAGAGCGTAATGTTGAAGTTGCAGTATATGATGGTACACAACCAAACCCAACGATTGGCAATGTAAATGCAGGCCTTGCAATTTTAAAAGAAAATGAGTGTGATTTTGTTATCTCTCTAGGTGGTGGTTCTCCGCACGATTGTGCGAAAGGCGTGGCACTAGTTGCGGCTAATGGCGGCGAAATTGCAGATTATGAAGGTGTTGATCAATCACCAAAACCTCAAATGCCACTTATTGCTATCAATACAACAGCGGGCACAGCATCAGAAATGACACGTTTTTGTATCATTACTGATGAAGCTCGTCACATTAAAATGGCTATCGTTGATAAGCATACAACACCATTAATGTCAGTGAACGATCCTGAGTTAATGCTTGCTAAGCCTGCATCATTAACAGCGGCAACAGGTATGGATGCATTAACGCACGCAATCGAAGCGTATGTATCAATTGCAGCAACACCAATTACAGATGCAGTAGCGATTAAAGCGATGGAACTAATCCAAGCGCACTTACGTACAGCAGTAAATGATGGTCAAAACCTTGAAGCTCGTGAGCAAATGGCTTATGCACAATTCATGGCTGGCATGGCATTTAACAACGCTTCTTTAGGTTATGTTCATGCAATGGCACACCAGTTAGGTGGTTTTTACGACCTTCCACACGGTGTTTGTAATGCAATTCTTCTTCCTCACGTACAAAGCTACAACGCAAAAGTATGTCCAGAGCGTCTAAAAGATGTTGCAAAAGCAATGGGTGTAAACGTTGAAGGTATGACAAACGAAGAAGGTGCTCAAGCTGCACTAGATGCAATTAAGGTATTGTCAACTGATGTTGGTATTCCTGCGGGCCTTACTGAGTTAAATGCGAAAGAAGAAGATTTTGATACACTAGCAGAAAATGCATTAAAAGATGCGTGTGGTTTTACTAACCCTAAACAAGCAACTCATGAAGAAATTGTGAGTATTTTTAAAGCAGCAATGTAATAAATAAGTCATTTATCTATAAAGGTCTAACATTTGTTAGGCCTTTTTTTTGATTCTTGCTTTTTCACTAGGTATGCTTATAGCCATCTAATTTAAGTTAGTGTCACTTATTTAGATTGGTATTATGATCTTTTTATCTGATTAAATCGTAGAAGACTTATCTTCTCATTGAAAAAGGCAGTAAATCAGCATGGCAAACGTAAGAGCTCGTATTGAATTAATGGTAGGGCAGCAAAGTAATATCCCTGCAGAAATGCTCTCATTTGAGGGGTTAAAAACAGAAAAAGAGCACGTTGCTGTCATTTTTAATCAAGCAGATAAAACACAAACAACACCATTAGTTCGTATGCACTCTGAGTGCTTAACGGGTGATGTTTTTCATTCATCACGTTGTGATTGTGGTGAGCAATTAGAAGAAACGATTAATCGAATGTCAGAAAGTGGCGGAATTATTTTATATTTACGTCAAGAAGGGCGTGGTATTGGTTTATATAACAAGCTAGATGCTTATGAGCTTCAAAGCCAAGGTATGAATACCTATGAAGCCAACAATCATTTAGGTTTTGGTGATGATCTACGTGACTTTGAAGAAGCGGCACAAATGTTGGCAGCATTAGGGGTTACGACTATTAAGTTAGTCACCAATAACCCTAAGAAAATACAGGATATTCAAGGGTTTGGTATAAAACTTGATGAGGTTGTGAATACGCACGCCCATGTAAAAAAAGGGAATGAGCACTACTTACAATCTAAAGTAAATCATGGTCATAAATTGAATTTAGATAAGTAATACCAATTCGTAGTAAATAACTGGTCATCCTAGCTGGTTAAATTACAAGCCTCGTCGTTGTACGGGGCTTTTTTGTATCCCCAGTATTTTAGTTAATCTAAATGATAAATATTTGCATTTCTATTTGATTTAAGTATATTACGCAAATAAAAATTATTATCATTAATGAATTCTTACAGATTTCAATTATTGATTCACATAGTCTATTCATTTGCTCAACAAGGACGATTTATGAACCACGTCAAATTTGCTCGAAACATTATTACAGCATCACTTTTTGTTTTACCGACTTTTTCTTATGCAGCAACAGAAGCGGATGTGGTAGAGCATTATGCTGATATTGCACACGCGGTATACAGTGATTCACTAACGACAGCTCAGCAACTTGATAAAGCCATTCACACTTTTTTGAATAACCCATCTGAGAAAGGCTTAAAAACGGTTAAAACTGCATGGAAAGCAGCGCGAGTTCCTTACCAACAATCAGAAGTGTTCCGTTTCGGTAATGCGGTAGTTGATGATTGGGAAGGGCAATTAAACGCATGGCCATTAGATGAAGGCTTAATTGATTATGTTGCTGATGATTACCAATATGAATTAGGTAATGATGGCGCTAAAGCAAATATCATTGCTTCTACCTCAATCAAAATTGGTGCAGAAACTCTGGATGTTAAAAGTATTGAAGCGGATAAATTGGCTGATCTTAATGAGCTTGGTGGCTCAGAAGCAAACGTAGCAACGGGTTACCATGCGATTGAGTTTCTTTTATGGGGCCAAGATTTAAACGGTACGAATGCAGGTGCAGGTGAGCGTCCATATACCGATTATGTTATTGGCTCTGCATGTACTAATGGTAACTGTGAGCGTCGTGTTGAATATTTAAAATCAGCATCTGAATTGCTAATTAAAGATCTTGCTTGGATGGAAAAACAATGGAAAGAAGGCGAGAAAAACTACCGCGCTGAGCTGCTATCTGAGTCTTCAACACAAGGTTTACGCAAAATGTTGTTTGGCATGGGTTCATTATCGCTGGGTGAACTGGCTGGTGAGCGTATGAAAGTGGCATTAGAAGCAAACTCTACCGAAGATGAGCACGATTGTTTCTCTGATAACACGCATAACTCTCATTATTATAATGAGCAAGGTATCTATAACGTATATACAGGTACTTATACGCGTGCTGATGGCTCTCTATTATCTGGCCCAAGTATCCATGATCTTGTTGCTAAAGAAGATAAAAAAGCAGCGAAAGAAATTAAACAGCAGTTTGATGCAACGCGCACTCAAGTTGGTACGTTAGTATCAGCGGCTGAAAAAGATAACCAACATTTTGATCAGTTGATTGCATCAGATAATGCAGCGGGTAATGCGTTGGTGAACAAATCAATCATGTCTTTAGTGTTGCAAACGGCGTCAATTGAGCGTGCAGCAAATGTAATTGGCATTACAAGCTTAAATCCTGATACTGCGGATCATGAATTTTAAGAAAAAGCAGTAGTACCATTATACCAATCTAAAAAATAGGTATTAGCTCAATCACTCCCCCCCGATATAGTGATTGAGCTCTTTTATTTTTCAACTATTGGCCTTATTGATACAAAATAAAACAAATATAATTATACCGACATTAGGTATATCGATAAGCGCAATATTTATCAGGATACAGATATTATGAAACCTGTAATGCTTGGAGCAATAGCTTTACTTTCAACTCTTTCTTTCTCTGCTTCTTCAAATAACACTTCTATGGATATCACGTCTGGTGGTAAAACGAGTGTGAAGAAGGAGGGCCAAAACGCATTTTCTTTACCCGCAGCAAATCTACCTATGAGTAAGCGATTAGATTTTAGTGTCGGTAATAGTTTTTTTCGTAATCCTTGGGTACAAGCTCCAGCCTCTACTGATGCGAGAGATGGTTTAGGGCCATTATTTAATACTAATGGTTGTCAGAATTGTCATATTAAAGATGGTCGAGGTCATGCTCCGAGAGAGGGAGATACAAATGCGGTATCCATGTTGGTGCGCTTAAGTATTCCAGCATTAACTCCTGAGCAAAAAAGGCGTGTCATTTTAGAAGGGGTGATCCCTGAGCCTATTTATGGTGGTCAGTTACAAGATTTTTCACTATCTGGAGCTAAACCAGAAGGGCAAATCCATATAACTTACACATCACAACATATTACGCTTTCTGATGGTGACGTTGTCACGTTACGTAAGCCCAATTTATCAATCACAGAATTAGCGTATGGGGATATGGCAGATAATGTATTGATGTCTGCACGTGTTGCTCCACCAATGATTGGTTTAGGTTTATTAGAATCTATCCCTGAATCTACAATTTTAGGTTTTGCTGAGCAACAGAAACAAGAGAATAAAGGGATTTCAGGTAAAGCTAATCAAGTATGGGATGCTAAGGCTCAAGAGTTAGCGTTAGGTCGTTTTGGTTGGAAAGCAGGGCAGCCAACGCTAATGCAACAGAATGCCGCGGCGTTTAATGGTGATTTAGGCTTAACCAGTAATATGTTTCCTAAAGATGATTGTACTCAAGCTCAAACTATTTGTGAAAAACTGCCTCATGGTGGAACACCAGAAGTGAGTGACAAGATCTTAAATTTTGTTGAATTCTATTCACAACATTTAGCCGTGCCTATTCGTCGAAATGTTCAAGATCCTCAAGTAATTAAAGGACAACAGTTATTTAAAGATATCGGCTGTGAAAGTTGTCATAAAACGAATATTAAGACAGCAAAAATTGAAGACAGACCGGCGTTATCTAATCAGTTAATTCATCCTTATACGGATATGTTGCTTCATGATATGGGCGAAGGTCTTGCTGACAATCGACCAGAGTTCTTAGCGAATGGCCAAGAGTGGAGAACGCCACCGTTATGGGGGCTTGGTTACACACAAGAAGTGAATGGCCATACTGAAATGCTGCATGATGGCCGAGCTCGAAATACGCTAGAAGCGATTTTATGGCACGGTGGTGAGGCACAGCAAGCTCGCGATAACGTGGTTCAGTTATCAACAAAAGATCGCAAGGCGTTATTGGCATTTTTAGATTCGTTATAAGGAATTGGTCATGAAAACAACGTATTTATTATTGAGCAGCACAGTGTTACTTACAGCCTGCCAAAGCACCAATGATGCGAATCAAATCCTTGATTCAACAAATATGATTGACCATGTTTATTATATTGAACAACAATCTGCCCAACGTTTGTTTGAATCTAGTCAACGATTGGCTGAGAGTTTTGAAGGGTATTGTACGAATCAAACAGCAAAAGAGACGGTGGTTATACAATGGCAGCAGACCATGCAATCGTGGATGGCATTGCAAGGTCAGGAGAGAGGGCCAGAAGCGGCATTGAGCTTAAATTGGAATATTCAATTTTGGCCTGATAAGAAAAACACCACTGGGCGTAAAATGTCTCAACTGTTGAAAAAAGATCAAACTTGGGATAGTGAGTTGATCCAACAACAGAGTGTTACGACTCAAGGTTTAGGTGCGGTGGAATGGTTATTATTTGATCCTTCATCGACGTTACCAAAAGTAGATTCGTGTCAATTAGGCCAAGCGATTACTGCAAATTTGGCACTTAATACGAGTAAGATTGCTCAAGCATGGCAGGCCAACCCATGGTCACAGTTAGATGAAACTATGTGGTTAAATGAGTACATAGCATTGCTTGCTAATCAACTTGATTACAGTATGAAAAAACTCAGTCGCCCGTTGGCAAAAGTGGGGCAGCCTCGACCTTATTTTTCTGAATCGTGGCGCTCAGAAACTTCACTGACTTGGCTTAAATATAATGTAGTGGCTATGCGTGATCTGTATTTGGCAAATGGTGTTGGGCTTAATCGTTATTTACAAGAGCAAGGTCATTCAGATTTAGCAGAAAGAATTGAAGACCATTTCAACTCTACGTTAGAAACATGGCCTGAGTCGTCATCACTATTTGCGGAATTGCAGACCAAATCTGGTTATCAAAATACCTTAGCTTTGTACAATAAATTAGAATATTTGAAATATCTAATTCATGAAGAAGTAGCTATAGAATTAGACATTGCTATAGGGTTTAATGCAACCGATGGTGATTAATAAGCAAAGACGAAGCATATTAAAAGCTGGGATTGGAGCTATGGCTTTATCGCCATGGCTTACTGCATGTTCGTCGATTTCTGGGGTAGGTAATAGACCTGCATTGATCTCCTGCTCTCGAACCTCGAATGGGAATTTTGGTGCGGTTGTTGCGAATAAAGAAGGATCTCCGATTCATTCGATACCTTTACCAGAAAGAGGGCATGGTGTTGCGATTACGCCTAATGGCGAGTTGGCGGTTGCCTTTGCTCGACGTCCGGGTAATTACATGCAATTGTTTAATATAAAAACCGGTGTGAGTTATCCCATTACCCCATCAAGGCCTAATCGATATTTCTATGGGCATGGAGTATTTTCTTCTGACGGTTTAACGCTTTATACGACAGAAGGTGAGAAAGAAACGAGCCAAGGCATTATTGGTGTGTATCAATTACAGGGATCTCAGCTTATAAAAGTTAATGAGTTCTCAGGATTTGGTATTGGCCCTCATGAGGTAATACGCGTTGATGAAGTAACATTAGCGATTGGCGTTGGCGGTGTTCATACTCAAGGGCGAGTTCCTATGAATATCGATTCGATGAATCCCGCTTTGGTTTACCTTTCTACAGAAACAGGGAAGGTACTTGAACGTGTTGGTTTACCAGATCATAAGCTGAGTATCCGGCATCTTTCATTGACTGATGATGGCAGAGTGTTGTGTGGCCAGCAGTACCGTGGAGAGCCTGAAGAGGGCATGCCACTTGTTGCGATACATCAACGTGGTAGACCATTAATACAGTTAAATGCTGAGCCAGAAGAGTGGCTTCGATTTAATCATTATGTGGCAAGTATTGCAGTGCTTGGTGAGCATGTGGTGGCGACTTCTCCTAGAGGAAACTGTTATGGCGTGTGGAATTTAGCAACGAATCAATTGATTGAAATCGCGGCTCTATCTGATGCGTCAGGTGTTGTGATCAGTACAAGTAACAATGGAACACCACAATGGTATATCAGCTCAGGGACTGGAAAGATCGTCAGTCGAACTGAGGAGGGTTATGTGGAGGGTCATCAAACAAATGTTATGTGGGACAATCATTGGAATCATATGCCAAATGCCTGAATAATTCCCCTACAATAATCGCCGTGTTATTCTTAGCGCAATTATTTTAGAAAGAGAAAATTATGAGCTTACAATACCAAATTATTCCAGTGACTTCTTACCAGCAAAACTGTTCAATTGTATGGTGTGATGAAACCATGAAAGGTGTCGTTATTGATCCTGGTGGTGATGTGAAATTACTCAAACAAGCGATTGATGCGCTTAAAATTGAAGTTGTGAATTTGGTATTAACTCATGGTCATTTGGATCATGTTGGTGGTACACAGGAGTTAGCAGCAATTACCAATGCTCCAGTTGTTGGCCCTCATAAAGAAGACAATTTTTGGTTGCAAGGATTACCAAAACAAAGCCATATGTTTGGTTTTCCTCACACTGACGCATTTGAACCAACAACATGGTTAAATGAAGGTGATGTAGTTACATTTGGTAATCAAGAATTAAATGTAGTACATACACCGGGTCACACACCGGGTCACGTTGTTTTGTTTAATCAAGAAGCAAAGATGGCATTTGTTGGTGATGTGCTATTTAAAGGCGGTGTTGGTCGTTCTGATTTCCCTAAAGGAGATCATGAAACGTTGATTGCCTCAATTAAAACAAAATTGTGGCCTTTAGGTAATGAGATGAAATTTGTTCCGGGTCACGGACCAGAATCTACATTTGGTCATGAACGTAAAACTAACCCATTTGTGGCGGATGAAATGCCCCTTTGGTAAGTAATTTGGCAAAAGTGCCGCACTTTTCGCCATACAGTGCTTCCATCTCTATAAATATTGCTCGTTTTTTGGTATAAAACGCGCTTCGCCAATTCCGATACAACTATTATGAGTTTCATTTTAGGAATTGACATCTTTTTTCCGCTATCATTTTTGAGCCTTGATTGCTTCAAAGTAGAAATAGCGCAACGGAGTTTAAGTTTCATGAAAATTGCTCACAAACGTAAAGTACAGTCTAAGCTGCATAAACGCATCAAAGCAACGGCACCGAAATCTGCACCAACAACTGAAGTGAAAAAAGCAGCTAAACCTGCAAAAGTAGCTAAACCAGTTGAGACAAAAGTGGAAGCAGTAGCTACAGCAGCACCTAAAGCGGCAACAGTAGCGACAGACATCGCTCTAACGCCAAAGCAACAGACTGTATTTGATGTTGTTTGTCAGAACCCTGAAGGGATCAATTCAAAGAATATTGGTCTAGCAGCAGGTCAAGAAGAATCAAAAGCGGCAGCATGGGCTACAGGTGGCTTGAAAAAGCTAGTTGAAGAAAACCTAGTTGTTCGTGAACAACTTGCTGGTAATAAAGTGATTTATAAAGCTGCATAATGCTGCTGTAAATCTCTTTAAGACACAAAAAAGCCGAGATTATTTTTATCTCGGCTTTTTTGTGTCTGTAATATTTTGAATTCATAAAAAAGGGCATCGCAACGGTTTAATATCGCTCGCTTAACAGTTAGCGGCTTTTTTACAATACCATTGCTATTAATTAAATGGTCTTCGTTTCCTTTTCTGGTCGGATGAGATTATAAGAAATTAAAATTCCCCATAATTATTGATATACCCTTCAATTTTTGAGAGATTGTCAAATTTAGCGATAGTAATAATTTTTAAATATACATATAATAATGAGTATCATTACTATTCTTTGCCTTTCCTGCCATTATAGCCGTCGGTATAGGTGGAGGAATAGCAGGGGCTATAAACGCATGGGATCCTAATGGGTTTTGTGGTCCAGACGTGGTTAGAGGAGCTATAGTAGGAGCTATTACTGGATTAGGTGCTTCAATGTTAGCGATTCCTAGTGGCGGTGGAATAATAATTGGAGCAACAGCAGGCGCTGCATTAAATAAATCTTTATCTGGAGCGTGCCTCTCATGCTACACATCTGGAAATAGTTATTGCGGAGAGCGTAGATGAATACAATTATAATTAGTATTACACTAGCATTTACAATTGGCTTGTTGCAATTTCTTTACATCAAAGTAAATAAGTTAATCCGCAATACCTTTATGATTTATGGGTATATAGCTATAATATTTACTCTTATGCTATTTATAGAAATAATACCTTTATTGAAAATATTACTTTTGGTTATTTTATGGCTACTTACTGAATATAAACCTTTAATCTATATTTTCAATATTGAACAATCAACACGGTTATATCTGATTGTTTTTTCAACAATGCTAATATTAACCGATGCTCTTTTTTTTACTACACTTGGAGTAATGAAATAGTTGGTATTATCATACCAATCGTAGTGAATAACTGATCATCCTAGCGGGTTAAAATACTCGATAACTGGGTTGAAATTTTTGATTGTAGAATAACTACTTATCGAAACTATTTGTCGAAAAGTGCCGCCTTGTTTTCAAGCATTTTTCCTTCGCTATTTCTGTTCACTTACTTACTGTGATTGGTATAAATTCATAAAAAAGGGCATCGCAACGGATCCCCTTAATTAGTTTAATTCCAATAATTATAATTACTTATTAGAATTTTAATTTAACTTCTAAGCCAACAAATTGGTCGGTATAAGGCATTCCAGCATCGTAAGCAAACTGAGCTGCATCTCCATTGCTAAACCATGCATTATAAGCAAGGTTTACTTCTGTATCATCACCCCAAGCGTCAGTTACCCAATAGTGGATATGTCCAACAGGGTTTAAGAAGAATAAACTTACACTACCTAGCGTTTCTGAGCCCATTACTTCACCGCCATTATCGGTAATGCTTAATTCTTGTTGTAACATTAGTTCACCAACAACAGCACCAAAGAAAGGCGTTACAAATAAATCTTGAACAGAAGGAACTTCTGCAAAGGCTTCAACGCCGTATTCCCAGAAGAATGTAGACATTGTTGTTGAGTATAAGAAGGATTCAAATTCATTAAAGCCAGCGTGACGTGCAGCAGTGTAGTACACCCCACCAAAATAAGGATGCATAACGTAATTTAAAAAGTGCTCATCTTTATCCCATACAGGGCCTGAACTTACATTATCTTTCCATTTACTTCCGATATTCTTAAAACTAGAATCCTCTGAATCCCATTTAGTAATGCTTTCTGGAAGTAGGGTCATTAGACCAACAGTCGCAACACTTAAACCTAGGATGGTATAAGATTGTTCCATTAGGTAATCCCAATCACGTTCATCAGAAACTCGCAAATAATGAGGCAGAGTTTGATCTGTTGAAAAAGAATCAGATTCAGCAATTTTAGAGGGAGTGATATCACTATCTAAGCGCATTGGTGAAAAGTCAAAAGATGCAGTGGAACAATAGCTAGAGTAAATATCTATAGAACAATCCGTTTGATAATTTATGTCATACGCACTGTTAGTATCTAATGCTAGTGCCTGTGTTGAAGCAGCGCACCCTAAAAGCAAACTGGCGATTGCTTGTTTTTTCACGAAAAGTCCTTAATAAAATACCGAGCTAGATCACAATTATCTACTATTAGAGATAAAATGCAAAACATAAAACAAATAAAGGTCTGTTAATCTTATTTTTATAAGAGAGGCAAACCTTATTTGGAGTGTTAAGCAGTTTTAGCTACTGAATGTTAAAAATCTATTTGCGAGAACTTAGAGAGAATTAATTATTTGACTACCAATAATAATGAAGCCAAACATGGTTACAACAAAAAGCCCAATGTTGCCACCTGCGACTTGGTAAGCTGCATTTTTGTGGATCTTACGTGCAGATATAGTCAGTGCTACTGGTAAAAATAAAGCTAGAATTACTAGAGCTATTGCTGCGTATCCAAGCGCGAGAATAAAACCTTCAGGATAGAAAATTGCGAATAAGACCGGTGGTGTATAAGTTAGTAAAGCTGTAATAATTGAAGATTGTTGCCATTTTTTTGAAGAATCACGAAGGAATTCAAATAAGCCCAAGCTAACACCAATAAAAGAGGTCAATAAAGCCAAATCAGCAAACAATGATAATGCTTGTTGTATAAAAGTCATATCGATAGATTGCTGAATGGTTAGAATAAAATGTCCTAACCCTTCGACTTGCTCAAAATCAGCTTGAGATAATTGACCTAAAGTGATCCCTTGCCAGAAAAGATAGATGATTAAAGGAAGGGATGAGCCAATTAATAAACTTAATCTGATTTTTTTTATGTCTAACTCTAGGTAGTTTACAATGGCAGGAATACTGCCGTGGAAACCAAATGATGTGAAGATTACAGGTAACGCAGTAATAAAAACACCTTGATGAACAGGCAATGATAATAAGTATTCACCTGTAATATTTGGTGTTAAAAAAACTAAAATAGAAACCAGCATGACCAGTTTTAAGGTAAATAAACCACGATTAATAATATCGACAGCCTTGGTTCCTAGTGAGATAACGGTGGCAACGATAACAGTAAATAACACAGTAGAAGCTGTTTTTGATAACTCAAATGGTGTAATAGAATTTATTTTTGAATGAAACTGCTCACTCCCGCCTGCGATATAGGCTGCACAAAGAGCGTAGAAGAGAAATAACATAGCAAATGTAGCAATGAGTTGTCCGTATTTCCCCAAGAACTGAAATGCTAGGCTGTGGAGTGTCGCATTACGCTCACCGTGTTGGTGTACTTCTAGCATCAATAAACTTGTATAGCTCATAATAGCCCAGATCCCAACCATTAATAAGCTTGCTGTAAAGAATCCTAAACTAGCAGATACCAGAGGCAAGGCTAACATACCTGCACCTATTGTTGTTCCTGCTATAATTAATGAGCTTCCGAGTACTTTTGTTTTCATATATCTATACTTCTATGCTAAATAAATTGAAATTTGATGATTTTATCTATGAGTGCAATGTACTTTTTATTTATTGTTAATTCAAATTAATGTAATAATTAAATTACACGCCCTGTAATTAAATATTTACACCTAGTGATGGGGATGATGCTGATCGAAATTTAAAGTGACATAGGTTTTTTAAATCGATTAATATGATAAATTAAAGTCAATTATAGAAATATCAAAAGAGGAAAGGTGCATGTTGCAAGTAGCAATGATTAGCACAGGTGAAGAAATTCTACATGGAGACATTGTAGATACTAATGCGGCATGGATATCTCAATTATTTTATCAGCATGGTTTTAAGTTATCTAACCGCTCTACTGTGGGTGATAATATTGAGGCATTAGTGGCTGAGATTCAGCATCAAACGAAAAGTGCGTCAGTTGTGATTGTAAATGGTGGCTTAGGGCCAACGTCTGATGATATTTCTAGCGAGGCTGCGGCTAAGGTGTTAAATGCACCATTGGTGATGTCTCAATATTGGTTAGATAGAATGCAAGCTCGTTATTTAGAGCAGGGCAAGGAAATGCCAAAAAGTAATATCAAGCAAGCGATGTTACCTGAAGGGGCGCAACTAATTGATAACCCTGTGGGTACTGCTTGTGGCTTCTTTATTGAAGTTAATAAGTCTATTGTGATTTTTACTCCAGGTGTGCCATCTGAATTTAAAGTGATGACTGAGCATCAGATATTACCTCGAATGAAGCAATGGCACCCAATGGTAGAAGCTTCTGAATGCAGCCGTCTATTTACTTTTGGTTTGTCAGAATCTGGTATTCAGGATAAGTTACAACAACTTCGTTTATCGCATGGATTCGAAATTGGCTATCGCTCTTCATTACCTTTTATTGAGGTTAAATTATTTGGCCCTGCAAATCATGATGGTCGTTTTCCTGTTTTAGAAAAGATGTATCATCTATTAGGGGATAATGTAGTTAGCGTTGACGAATCTATATTGCCTAATGTTGGTGCGTTATTAAATGAATTCTCACTTAGCTTCACAGTAGCAGAACAATCAACAGGTGGTTGGTTAACTAATTGGCTGCAGGAAGATGAGCAGGTCAGATCTCATATGAAGCAGGGTTGGATCCTATCTTCTCAAGTCGACCAACAAATGGCAGGACAAGACCCACTTGCCGCTGCCTTAGCATTAGCTGCTGCAACACGTGAACGTACTCAAACAGCTATAGGTTTGTCGTCAGGCCCTATGTTACAAGGCAAAGTTGCCGTCGCTTTATCTACCTCTTACGGTGAATGGGGGCAGCTAGTTAGTCTAAAAAGAGATTACAGTTATAATGAAGTGCGCTCTATATTATCAACTTTAATGTTAGATATGCTACGTCGATGCTTAGAAAAGAAACCTATGTTTGGTCATTATGAGTCATTAAATAGAGAATCTGAGATTTATGTGCCCCAAAGTGCATTAAATTAAACTCAGATTTATGGCGATTAAAACGGCTCTATTTAGAGTCGTTTTTTGTTTTTCTATCATTGAATAATTGATAATTAAGATCTTTTATTACTAAGCTAGTTTCTGCTTTACAGACACAAGGTAAGATTTCATTAGGCGCTAAAAAGGCTAGGGGAAACGTCGAATAACTAACTTTCCCTGAAACTAAAGTACAACGACAGCTACCGCAATCACCATTTCGACATTGAGATTCAGCTATAATACCTTGATCTTCTAACGTTTCTAATAATGAATTATTAGATGAATCATTTATTGTAATCGTGCTATTTATTTCTATCTTTTTCATTGTTATTTCTACGTGAAAATCGATATAAAATCATAACATAATCAACTGAGTTGGTATAATATCTCACCCTCTGATTGATGATGATATTGATTTCGACCTTTCTCTTTTGCGGTATAAAGAGCCTTATCTGCACGTTCAATTAATTGATTAAGAGTTAAAATATGTTGATGATCGATAATTTGACTAATTCCGATAGAAACAGAAAGGTAAGGGGAGCATGTTGATTCATGATGAGGGATCAATAAGGCTTGTATACTAGTCAATAATGACTGTAATTTTTTATTCAGGCTTTTTTGAGAGATATCAGAAGCTAGTATAAAAAACTCATCTCCACCATAGCGATATACCTGCTGATTTAGACCGTAGAACTGCTGCTTAATTAAATGGCTGATCTGAATTAGAACATTATCACCTGCAACGTGGCCATAAGTGTCGTTATATTCTTTATAGTGATCAATATCAATCATAATGCCGGTGTAATTCTGGCAGTGCTGAGATTTTAATTGTTTAAAATTCGCCTCAAGAGATTTTCTATTTAATAACTGAGTTAAATGATCTGTTTGTGAGAGATGTAAAAGCTGCTTGCGGTTAAATTGGTTTTCAAGCGCAATAGAAATGTAGTTTATCAGTTGAGTAAAAAGCTCAAAATGGAAAGCTTGGTACTGATAACTTTCTTTTGCTTGTAGGGTAAAACCTGCTTGTATCTCGCCATTAATTTTAATTGGAGAGAACATAACAGATTTAAATTCTACTTGAGGGTCGCAACTCTCTCCAAGCATTGCAACTTTTTGTTCGCTATTCATATGATTAAAATAGAAAGCTGAGTTACTTTTGATACAATAACTCATGTAAGTTGCTTGTGTATGACAAGGAGAAATATAGGGAGGATGTGCAGCTTTTTTATCATCTAAATAATGAATGGTGATACTATCTTTTTCACTATCATAGAAACCTAAACCAAGCATATCAATTTGAAATAACGTAGATAAGTCTTCTTGTATTTGCGGTAAAATAGTTTGAATATCAGTATTATTATTAATGTATTGACCGATTTTATTAATCACTGATAAATTTTGAGACAGTGACTTCATCGTGCTGAGTTCTAATTTTGCCGTATTTAAGCGATAAAGTTGTTGTAGATAATCACTTTCTCTTTTCAATAGCTCTCTTCTTGAGTTGAGTAAAGAAGAAGTTAATGATTGATAATGTTTTTCCCTTACTTCAATATTTTCAATGTCTTTAATACGAAGTAAGATGATGTCGTTAAAACCATCAATTAGCTTATCACTTTCAATGCATTTAGCAATATTAAGCCCTTCTTCAATATAAGCATCCAATTTTGAATGTTGGTTATATCCGGTTAAATACTGGCAATATTCTAAGATCATTTCGGAATGGTCATAATCATTTTGGCACTGTTTCATATTTTCAATAGATAGCAGATGGTAATGTTCTGCATCACCAATCTCATTTAATCCATTTGCTATTTCTGCATGAATTTTAAAATAAAAACCTAGATATCGTGGTTGGTCTTGAATTTTAGGAAAAAGGTAATTGAGAATACTTAATGCTTCATCAAAATGAGTCTGTTTTGCTTTTATTTCAGCTATATTTAACCAAGAAAGAGCAGTGGGAGAGTTTGGCCCACTTTGCTCTAATAGAATTGTTGCTTCGTGCAAATAGTTAAGAGCTTCGCTGAAATTACCAATTTGGCGGAAAATATCACCGATATTATTTTTAATGATCCCAGTAATAAAATCATCACAGAATTGTTGTGATTTTTCTGCTTTGGTTAAAAATTTATGGGCGTAGAAATAATTACCTAACATGCCATAGACTGTACCAATGTTATAATGGCAGAAACAGATAAGAAACTTTTGGTTGCTTTGTTGGGCAAAGTTAATCGCATCAAAAAACTGACTGATTGATTCGATGAGTCTGCCTGAACGTGAGAGAAGATAAGCTTGAAATATTAACTCAAACTCAGAAGGGATCTCTTCTGAGTTTTTTGATGCTTCAAGTGCAATCGTGTTGAGCTGAAATTGAACTTGTTCTTTGGATGAAGCCCTTGGAAGCTGACGCACTTGTTCGAGCAAGTACCCGTACCATTGATTATTAGCCATAGTTTTATATTTATAATTTTTATGATATTACAAGAAATTATAGAATAAACTAGTGATTATATGAAGTGATGTCTCAGAATTGATGCAGAAGTGTGGATTAGCTCTCTATTTGTAATCAAAATGTTATTTATAATACCCCGTTTTTTCTAATAACACACCTCGCTAAATTAACAAAGTGTGTTATAACTCTATGATATTAGCTGATTTTTACAGGCCAGCCATAAGACTTATACTCTTCTGCTAGCTTATTTGCGATTTCAGTAGATACTGTCGCTGTAATCCAATTGCCAAAACCCATTACTTGATATTCTAGTTTAACATGATTCATTATAAATTCCCCCCGGATATGAATGCATGTACTTTAACGATCTTAGCTATGAATAACTTTCATATCGAGGTCAGAAAGATCTATATATGGACTAATTTTATATAAACAATAGGATCATATTAAATAAGTAAATTTATGTAGAATCATCTGAGTTATTTATAAATTAATTTAAATGAACTGTTAATCAATAATAAATAAGGTATATTGATTAATTACTAAATATATGGAAGTTATTAATGATAATGGACTTTTGGGCATTTTTTATTGCTATTGTATTGTTAACTATTACTCCTGGGTTAGATACCGCTCTAGTGATACGAAACTCCTCTCGAGGTGGTTGGAAAGAAGGTGTAACTTGTAGTTTCGGTATTTGTTGTGGATTATTTGTACATGCCACAATGTCAGCTATTGGTTTGTCAGTTCTACTTGTGAGTTCAGCTGAGCTGTTTACAGTAGTAAAGGTAATAGGTGCGTTGTATTTAATATGGTTAGGTATTCAATCAATTAAGAGTACTTTTAATAAACATCAAGAAGTTAACATTGCAACAATGGCACCGAATGAAAATAAGTCGTTAGTCTCTTCATTTAAAGAGGGCTTTCTTTCTAATATTTTAAACCCTAAAACTGCGGTGTTCTATTTGGCTTTATTACCCCAGTTTATTAATCCAGAATACAGTGCATTGATTCAATCACTCTTAATGGCAAGTATTCATTTTATTATTGCTATGTGTTGGCAGAGTGGAATTGCAGTATTAGTTGAAAAGGCACAAGATTTAATGTCGAGTGAGAAAATGACAAAGCGCATTGAAAGAGTGACTGGCGGAGTATTGATTTTATTAGGGGCTAATTTATTAGTCTCTAAATAAAGTTAAAAAGAATACATAAAGATGCTACATCTACGTAGTGTTAAATTATCTATATAGCACCCTTGTAAAGCTTTACTCTAAGGGTGCTCTATTTTTAATCATTATCAGCATTATGTGTGGTAGCTAATTTTTTGTCTTTTCTTGCGAAATGTACATGTACATCTTGCTGTGCAAACGGGATTGAAATACCTTCTTGATCGAAGCGAAGCTTTACTTCACGAGTAACATCCCAATAGACATCCCAGTAATCGTCAGTTTTAACCCAAGGGCGAACAATAAAATCAACGGACGAGGCACCAAGAGTATGAACCTTGATGCTTGGTTCAGGTTTTTTGAGGGTAGCAGGGTGAGCATCTATAATCTCAGCTAATACATTTTCAGCATGTTCAATGCTATCGTTATAACCAATACTAAAAACCATATCTACACGACGTAATCGCTCATGAGTTACATTTTTAATCACATCTCCCCAAATCTTACTGTTAGGTAGAATAATGATTTGATTATCAAACGTTTTAATCGTGGTATTTACTAAACTCATATGACTTACCTTACCTGACACGCCTCCTGCCTCAACAAAATCACCGACATCAAATGGACGGTAGATTAGTAGCATCATACCCGATGCAAAATTAGATAATGTATCTTGCAATGCAAAACCAATAATAATACCAGCAACCCCAAAACCAGTTAGAACAGGTGCAAGATCTAATCCAATTTTAGAAAAAGCGATAAGAATACCGATGAAGAAGATGAGCTTACTAGACATCGAAACAAAGAAGTCTTGCATTAGTTTACTCATGTGTAAGTGAGGTTGAACTACAGCTTTTAGTACTACTTTACTTGTAAGCCGGGCAATGAAACGTGTTGCAACAAGAATTAAAATGAAAACAAGAAATTTTAAAAATTGATCAGGGGCATGCTTTAGTACCCAGTCGCTGCCAGATGCGAACCAGTCACTTAAAATAACTGCAATAACAGGGAAATTAAGAATATCTTCCGTTAAATCACCTGTCGTTGAGAAAAGTTGGCGTTTATATTCTGTTGTATCAATGTCTAAATTGTCGGCAATAGCAATTAACAGTTCAAGTCCATTAGTTGAGTTTTGTACTTTTCTCTCGAAAAATAAATGATCTAGGGTTAAAGACGATTTTTCCGAATCAGAAGAGTGTTGAAGTTGATCTGAAAGCAGTTGTTCACGGCTAGTATCGAAGCTTAGAGAGGCAGAAAGAAACTTGATTTTTTGATCAATTAGCAATTTAAAGGCGAGGGCTTTTGTTTTCTCTGGCTTATCAAGTTGAGTTAACCATTGATAGTTTTCAAATTGATCATTTAGAGCGAGGTAATAATAATCTTTAGATTCTTTTAAGGTATTTTGTAGTACGAGTTTATGTTCAATATCTGAGCTGTCTATTAGCTCTTGCTTATCTTTTATGTCTCGATCTAAATAAGCGATAGAGCGCTCAGCATATATGATCTGAGCTTTTACCTCTTTAACTAATAACGGAGAAGTTGATTCATTGTGGCGATTAACTAATCTTGATAATACAATGCGAAGTTCATTATTTTTATCGACTTGTTGAACGCGAATTACAGCAAGATCGCTTCCTGTAAATGAAGAGGCTTCTTGTTTTAAACGAGTAACCTCATTATTGATGTTGTCTAACTCCACTAAGTCTTGGGATTGATTAGCGAAAGAGAGCGAGCTGAAAAGAAGAAATAGCCAAATTAAATTACGCATAGAGCCTCTCTAACAGGGGTATGAATTAGGTGGATATCACTTTATTGTAATGAAAAATAAGAGAAAGTAGCAGGAGAACTTTTAGAAAATTTGTTAGCGAAATAAAAAAGCAGCCACGAAAGCTGCTTTTATTACGGTAGTGCTTTTTTTAATCAAGTTTTTTAAACTCAATAATTAGTGCTTTGCAAAAGGACCAAAAAAATCCAATTGTCATTACCAATAATACTGAGCCAAACAACAAAGTTAATATTTCCATATATCACCTCGTAAATTAGTTCAAGACTAGTATAGCAAATTTATAAATTACATTATTGAGGTTTAGTTAACAAAGTGTATCAATATGTGTCGATACACTTTGAATTTACTTTTTAAAGTGTTTTATATTTGATTGAAAGCGATTCCTTTATCATTATCTTTTTGTTTCTTAAAGAAAAGGTGAGTTTCTTCAATGATAACGTGGCGTAATGCAATTAATCCTATTAAATTTGGAATCGCCATCAAACCGTTGACAATATCAGCAATAACCCAAATGGTATCTAGTTGCATATAAGCGCCTGAAGCAACTAAAGAGATAAAAACAATTTTGTAAGGTATTACCCCTTTAGAGCCAAATAAATAGGTAACGCAACGCTCACCGTAATAGTTCCAACCAAGAATAGTAGTAAAAGCAAAGAACATTAGGCCGATAGAGACTAAATAAGGGCCAAGTTGGTTAGAACCTAAACCAATAGCGAAAGCTTGAGTTGTCATTAATGCACCTGCAGCATCACCTTGCCAAACGCCGGTAACCACTAAGGTTAAACCTGTCATGGTACAAATAATAACAGTATCGAAAAACGTCCCAGTCATAGAAACTAAACCTTGTTTTACACAAGAGTCTGTTTTTGCGGCTGCGGCTGCGATAGGGGCACTACCAAGACCAGATTCGTTTGAGAATACACCACGGGCAACACCAGATTGAATGGCTAACATGATTGATGCACCAACAAAACCACCAGTAGCTGCGGTGCCAGTGAAAGCAGATGTTACAACCAGTTGAATTGCAGAAGGTAGAGCTTCAGCTTGCATGATTAATACCGAAAGGCATGAAACCACATAAATGACAGCCATTGTTGGAACCACTTTTTCTGCTACTTTAGCAATAGATTTAATCCCACCTAAAGTAACAACCGCGACAAGAACCGTTAAAATTCCACCAGTTAACCAAGCAGGGGCATTCATTGTCAGATGAGCTGAATCTACAATCGCATTGATTTGAGGAAAAGTTCCTATGCCAAAACAAGCAACACCTAAAGCAAAGAGAGCAAATAGTTTAGCAAGCCACTTATTGCCCATGCCATATTCAATGTAATACATCGGCCCGCCGATCATTTGGCCTTTGCTGTCGGTTTTTCTGTATTTTACTGCCAGTAAACATTCAGCGTATTTTGTTGCCATGCCAAAAACAGCGGCAAGCCACATCCAAAATAGGGCACCAGGGCCACCCATTTTAATTGCAGTTGCTACACCTACTATATTACCTGTACCAATCGTAGCAGATAAGGCGGTACATAAGGCAGCAAAGCTTGATACATCTCCTTTTCCTTTGCTTTCATTTTCTTCTTTTGAGAAGACCATTTTTAGCGCAGTGGGTAAGTGACGCAACTGAAAAATACGTAATTTGAATGTAAAGTAGACACCTGTACCAACCAATAAAATTAACAGTGGTGGGCCCCAGATAAAATTATCGATAGTAACAAGTAGATTGTGAAAGGTGTTCATGGTTTCCCCTTAATAAAACATATAGAAAGGAGAAGAGAGAGTGGTGTACTTAGATCAAAAAAACAGATCAAAGCATAGAAGCCGAGATTAATCGGTTCACTTTCTCCTCTGTCCTTTTGCCTGAGAGTTTCACCGTTATCATTTTTCAGATAATGGCTTGCTCCTTCGGCGGCCGATTTAACGGCTCTCTCCAGAGATTCCTCCAACTACAGTCCTCACCTTATTCATGGTTTTGAATTAGGCACCTGAAAGATTTACTTCTTCGGTGGGCGTTGCCAAATAATGGCGTTGCCGCTCTCCTGCAGTCTTCATCGGATCAACAAATTGTAAGCTACGAAGTAGCTAAGTCAGGTATGTTAGACAAGTCACATTTTTTTGTCATGTATTTTCTTTATAAATTAAAGATAAATTGATCGAAATCGGTTTCTTTGCTCAAAATAACAACGATAACTCAAGTATTTACCTTATTAAAGTGTGCTAAAATAAATAAAAAGTGAGGTGTACTATGTTACGAATTGCTGTCATTATTTTATTGTTTGCTCTTTCTGCGCTTTTATTTAAATACAGAGCGAATGAAAAAATACAAAAGTCGGTTGTTTATATATCCGTTACAAGTGTTGTGATTTATGTAGCGTATATCATGATTTCAGAACTTATCCGATAAGTTGTCTTATAATTAACAAAAGGTGTAGATAACTATTTACACTAGATATCCTGTCTATAAATGCTTAGAGGTTAATGCGTGAGTGTAGAAAATCAAACCAGAATGACGGACGATCATGATGATGACGTTATTATTATCGAAGAAAAATCTAAATTGAGTCACTGGGTTGCCGGAGTTACTCTGATTATTGGTGCGATTGCGGGTGGGTTAGTTGGCTCTAGCGTATCTGATAGTAAATGGTCTGCAGCATATACTCAGTTGGAAGTAAAAACAAAGCAGTATCAAACAGATTTAAATCAAGCTGAGCTTAAAAGTTCTGAGCTTGATGTTTTGATTGCAAAAGAGAAACAGCAGGCACTACAAGCTCAAAAGAAAAGTTTAGATGAAGAAAAAGCCCAAGCTATTTTACTGGAGTCGAAAAAGCATAGTTCCTTAATAAGCGAAGTTGAGACTTTACAGTCTCGTGGGGCATCATTAGAAATGCAAGTTGAAGAACAAAATAAACAGATTAATAAATTAACACACCAAGTGGATCTACAAATTACGATGTTGTCTCGTTCAAAGCAATTATTTCAGCGTCAACTTCAACTTAAAGAAGAAGCAAACCATTTAGAAATGAAAATTGACACGGCAAGCACAACAGAAAGCAAACTAGAAAAAGAGTGTAAAGTGTACCTTGAAGGAAAAAGTTGGGATGTTAAATCTGATGTGTGTAAACAACAAGAAGAAGCACAGAAGCAGATAAATCAATACAATGATGAACTTCAATTATTACAAATGGATATAAAAGAAATCGACCTCATCAGTGAAGATTTAGGAATGTAGTACTATCCTTTAAAGGGGGCTTTCTCTCCTTAAATAAGGGTGATGACATGAGAGCCATGGTAGTTCATACCGTGGCTTTTTTTATGCACTTAATTTTAGTTGAGAATTATTCACATTTAGCTTGAGGTTTAATTGTAAAGAATATAGCATACTGTGAAATTTTATGAATGGAGAGACAGGTGAGCAATCAAACAGCTAAATTTGTTCAAGGTTCGACAATACGTCATATATTAGTTATGTCGGGAACAGCCTCAATAGGGCTAATGGCTTTGTTTGTCGTTGACTTACTTGACATGTTTTTCATTAGTTTACTAGGGCAAATAGAGTTGGCTGCTGCCATTGGGTTTGCAGGTACCATTATTTTCTTTTCTACTTCTGTTTCTATTGGTTCTTCTATTGCGATGGGGGCCTTAGTATCGAAAGCGCTCGGAGCAAAAGAAAATGAAAAAGCCAAACAACTTGCCAGCAGTACTTTATTTATTGCGTTTATTGTTAATAGCATTGTAACAATGACGATGTTTTATTTTATTCCTGAATTATTAGCAATGATTGGAGCAAAAGGAGTCGTTGCTGAGCGAGCCCAAGCTTACCTTTCTATTCTTTTACCAAGTACACCATTAATTGCAATAGCTATGGCGGCAGGGGCGGGTCTTAGGGCTGTTGGTGATGCAAAACGCTCGATGCTAGCAACATTGTATGGTGGAATCGTTAATGCCGTTTTAGATCCAATTTTTATCTTCGGTTTTAATATGAACGTCGAAGGGGCTGCGATAGCTTCTGTTATCTCTAGGATTACCGTGTTGGCGTTTTCTTTATACCCTCTTGTTTTTACTCATAAACTTGTTTCTTTGCCTCAGTGGAAAGACATTAAATTTCACTCGCCGGCTATTTTTACCATTGCCATTCCTGCCATTCTTACAAATACAGCAACACCTATTGGAAATGCAATAGTTACTTCAACCTTAGCACCATTTGGCGAAGATTTTGTTGCAGGTTTTGCCGTTATTGGACGATTAATACCAGTAACTTTTGCAGTTATTTTTGCCATGTCTGGGGCTATTGGTCCGATCATTGGACAAAATTATGGAGCAGAACGTATTGATAGGGTAAGAGAAACTTTGCGAAATTCCCTATTTTTTATGGCTATTTATTGCATGGTGGTGGCATTAATTTTATTTGTTCTTCAAGATTATATCATTACTTGGTTTAATCTAGTTGGAGACGCAGCCTTAATTATGGCTACATTCTGTAGTGTGATCGCTGTTACTTTTATTTTCAATGGTACGATGTTTGTTGCTAATACATCATTTAACAATTTAGGTAAACCGCTTTACTCAACAGCATTAAATCTCAGTAAAGCAACGATAGGAACGCTTCCATTTGTTTATTTTGGTGCTCAATGGTATGGCGGTCTTGGTGTTTTATATGGACAAGCATTAGGGAATATTGTTTTTGGTATTATCAGTCTGATTGTTTTACGAGTTCATGTTGTCGGTATGGTAGAGAAACACGTAAAATCGATTCCTGATGATGTTATTAATAATGTTAGCGTAACGATGTCCCCATTTTGTAACAATGATGCTGTTATTATGCAGAATGGTATAAAAAATGATAATGATAATGATAATTTAAAGCATCCATTTCTTTCTGGTTAATCATTTTATAGTACAGTTGCTATAAACAGTTCGATGTTCTGCTTGTTTATGGTACAGTGCGTTGTATGTATTTTAAGAGTGAACAACCATAATGAATATCCTTATTTGTGATGATTCTTCCTTTGCACGGAAGGCCATCGCCCGCTGTATCGCGAAAACGAATGACCAACATGTTATTTTTGCTGAGCATGGAAAGCACGCACTTGAAGTGATGAAAGAAACAGACATTGATGTGATGTTTTTAGATCTGACTATGCCAATAATGGATGGTTATGAAGTGCTTGCAGAAATGCCTGATATTGATTACCCAACTCAAGTTGTTGTGATTTCAGGGGATGTTCAGCAAGAAGCCATTGACCGATGTATGTCACTCGGTGCGTTTGCGTTTATTAAAAAGCCAATCTCTCCAGAAGAGCTACTTGAATATGAACATGATCTAGGTGTCGTGTTTACTTTCTCTAAATCTGAATCAGTTGACGTCGAAAATAACCAAGTCAGCAGCATGAAGAAGTTGAAAGAGTTAACCAACGTAGCATTAGGCCGCGGTGCATCTTTACTTTCGGAATATCTTGGTGAATTTATTACCATACCTGTTCCTCATGCGTGGGCGATGGGAGCGGGTGAGTTAGATATGACGTTGCAAGATGTCTTTTCACACCAAGGTTCAATGGCTATCTCTCAACGGTTTAGTGGTCATGGTATTCATGGTGAAGCATTGGTTTGTATGCGCGGTAAAGACATTACAACGATGGGCCGTAATATGGGATTCACTGATGAGGGGATCTCCACGAATGAAATCGTACTAAGTGTTTCGAGTGTCGTTGTATCTTCTTATCTTCAAGCATTGGGTGATCAATTAGGGGCAATGTTTACAACAAGGCATCCAAGTATTGTTGATCGTATTCAGCGTGAAATTGATACGAGTAATGCTCGAAATATTCAAGATATGTTTGCTTTGGAGTACAGCTTTTTAGCTGAAACGATGGATTTTGAATGTGAGGTGCTTTTATTACTTGATTCAGGTTCGGTGAACACCATTCAATCTTTCTTGGAGAACGTATAATGACTTACATTACTAAGCGAGAACTGACGGTTCAAGAATATAGCTGGGCTGTGCAGACCGTTGACAATATGGATGCAGGTGTTGTTGTTGTCGATCTTGAGAATAAAGTATGCGCATGGAACCACTTTATGCAGGCATACAGTGGCGTTAATATTGATCAAGCATTAGGAAAATCATTGTTTGAGTTATTTCCTACCGCACCACAATCATGGTTAACCGCGAAAATTAATTTAACTCGTCATTTAAGTTCTAATGGTTTTTCAAATTGGGAAGAGCGACCACTAGTATTCCCATTTCAAAACTTCACACCAGTCTCTGATGGTGTAGCAAGCATGTACCAAAATCTAGTATTTTCTCCTATGTTAGATAAATCTGGTGATGTGAGCCACGTTTGTATTATGGTTCATGATGTCTCAGAAATGGCAAAAAATCAGCTGCATTTACGTGAAACTAGTCATAACTTATCTAAACTTAATCAATTTGATGAATTAACAGGTTTATATAACAAAAGTCAACTTATCAACATGTTGGGCGATGAATTTCATAAGAATAACACCTCTGAACAAGTCTCTACATTGGTTTTATTAGACATTGATGGTCTGTCAGGAATCAATGAAAATTATGGCCGAGTGATTGGTGATGAGTTTGTTAAATTAACAGCAAGTACCTTGCATAAAACAGCGCGTAGAAGTGATTTTACTGGTCGTTACAGTAATGAAATCTTTGCGGCTATTTTACCTGAAACATCTGCTGACCAAGCTATGTTTTTTACTGAACGTTTACGTAAGCGAATAGAAACTAAAACTATCAATTGCAATGATATAGAGAAGAATTACACTATCAGCTTATCTGTAAGTCAATTTAACCCTGCGATGTCAAGTTATCAGCAGTGGATAGCTACAGCTGAAAAAGCGTTAAACGATGCGAAAAATAAAGGTAAAAATCAGACGGTTGTCTTTGGTTTAAAGTAATAGTATCAATAGTAATCTAAGAAATGGCGAATACGGTGCTTACTTGAGTGATCGTACTTGCCATTTTTTTGCTAAGTAATTTTGAATTGAATAGATTACATTGAATTTAGAGATGGATCGAAGTAGCTAAAATGTAACGACTGAATTGGTAAAGAATATTATTTTAACGTGCAATGATAACCAGTGAGATTAATTATAAATAGGCTAGGTTTCTATGAAAAACTCTACGTTATCGACATTGGTCGCTATAGGACTATTATCCCCAATAGCATTAGCATTTGACGAACCTAATACTGCTTCAATACCTCTAACTTTGGCAAATAATTATCAAAGTGAATTAGATATTAATTTATATTGGTTAAGTGAAAAGCTTGATGGCATACGAGCTTATTGGACAGGTTCAGAGCTACTTACTCGAAAAGGGCATAAAATATATGCACCAAAGTGGTTTACTGATCCGCTCCCTACGGATGCGATTGATGGTGAATTATGGGCGGGAAGAGGTGGGTTTCAAAAAGTAGCTAGAACGGTATTGGATTTTAAACCGGATGAAGAGGCATGGCGTGATATTCGTTTTATGATGTTTGATTTACCACGCTCGGCAGGAATGTTCCCAAAACGATATGATGAATTATCAGCAATGGAAAAATCCTTTAAAGTACCACATTTAAAGCTTGTCGTGCATCACCCCGTAAACTCTGAAGAACAACTTTTTAATATATTGGATGATATTTCTGCTCGTAACGGCGAAGGTGTGATGCTACGAAAATTAGATACGATTTATCGCCCTGGCCGTAGTGATGATTTAATTAAAGTCAAAAAACATGATGACGACGAAGCAATAATTGTAGGGTATACCGATGGGAAAGGTAAGTATAAAGGAATGGTCGGAGCCTTTATATTACGAATGCCTAATGGAAAAGAGTTCAAAATCGGTAGTGGACTAAGTGATGCAGTAAGAGCAAATCCACCAGAGATAGGCACGCAGATAACATATCGCTATAATGGATATACTGATAATGGGATCCCCAAATTTGCTCGTTATCTTGCGGTTCGCGAAGGTTATTAATACAGATTACTTAAAGAGAGCAATGGAGCTTATATTTAGCATAAACTCCAAATTACATAGTTTGATTAAATAGTTCGATTATTCACAAGTGCTTGAGCTTAGATCTTATAACTTACAGCTTTAACGCTGTCTCGAACCATTAATGTCGGTTCTAGCTGTATCACATGATTTGTTTGTGATTTGGTTTGGATTTTTTCCAACAATGAATCAACGGCTTGCTGTCCTAATCGATGTTTTGGCTGGTGGATAGTGGTTAACGATGGCGTAATGTATTTGGCCATCTTGATATCATCATAACCTACGATAGAAAGATCATTTGGAACTGAAATTCCTTTCTTACTCGCGCAATTGATCACACCCATTGCCATCATGTCATTTGATACAAACAGAGCGGTAGGTAATTTACCTCTGCCATGAAGCTCATTAAATGCAGTTTCGCCACCTTCGCATTCAAAGTCACCAGAGGCGATCCACTGTTTATTAATCTCTAATCCTGACTCTTCCATCGCTTGCACAAAACCACTTAAACGTTGCTGCGCTTGCAGTTTGTTCAGAGGGCCCGTTAAACAACCAATTTCAGTATGACCTTGTTCAATTAGATGTTTTGTTGCTAAGTAACCGCCGTGGTGGGAGTTATCTTGGATTTTATCGCTTGGAAAATCAATCAAGCCCCAGTCCATTACAACCGTTGGGACGGCTTGGTAGCGAGAAAATAGTTCAAGCACTTGGTTTTCAATTTCGGTACACATCAGCAATAAGCCATCAACGCGCTTTTGCAGTAGGGTATCTAAACTTGAATGGACACGTTTTGCATCGCCTTCGGTATTGCATAAAATTAGGTTGTAACCCATTTCATAACAACGTCGTTCAACGCCTTTTACTACTTCGCCAAAAAAGGGATTGGTAGAGGTAGTAACTAGCATGCCAAAGGTTTTCGTGTGGTTGACTTTTAAGCTACGAGCGAGCGCAGAGGGCGCATAATTAAGCTCAGATACCGCGGTCATTACACGCTCAGAAATATCATCACTGACAAAGCGTGTTTTATTTAGGACATGACTCACCGTAGAGGTAGAGACACTCGCATGTTTGGCTACATCTTTGATTGTTGCCATAAATTCAATCCTTTGTTTGTGTCTTTATGAGTAAATTACCAAGGTATTTAGCTCATAAAGACATGAAAGTCGGTATTAGTGCTCTAGTAAAAAACGTTCGACTTCTGTAATAGAAGGAATAGAGGTTTGAGCACCCATTCGAGTTACTGATATTGCCGCCGCAGCATGAGCAAATTTAATCGCATCATCCAATTTACGGCCAGATTGTAAGCCTGTTAAGAACGCACCGTTAAAGGTATCACCGGCGCCTGTTGTGTCGGTTGCTTGAACTCTAAAGCCTTCAACTTGACGGCCTTTGCCATCTTGGCTAATCCACACGCCTTTGCTACCCAGAGTGATCATCACGATTTCAATGCCTTTTGCATGAAGTGCGTCAGCAGCCTGCTGAGCGCTTGCCATGTCTGTCACTTCAATGCCCGTTAGCAATTCAGCTTCTGTTTCATTCGGCGTAATCATATCAACAAGTTGTAATAAGTCATCACTTAATTGGTGAGCAGGAGCAGGGTTTAGAACGACTTTAGTGCCTGCTGCTTTTGCAATTTGAGCTGCTTTTTCGATGGTTTCAATCGGTGTCTCAAGCTGCATTAACAAGGTATCAGCCGCTTCAATTAATCCGTGATGAGGCGCAATGCGTTCCGCGGTTAAGCATGCATTTGCTTCAGCAGAAATACAGATGCTGTTTTCACCGGTTGCTGCAACTTGGATCATCGCAATGCCGGTTGGTGTGTTTTCTTCAATCATCACACCTTCAGTATTAATACCATCGAACTTAAATGCTTCAATCATTTGGTGACCAAAGCTGTCGTCACCTACGCTTGCAATAAAAGCAATATCAGCGCCTAAACGTGCCGCAGCAACAGCTTGGTTTGCGCCTTTTCCGCCAGGAATAACGGAATAACTGTGACCGTGTAACGTCTCGCCTGGACGTGGGAAAGAAGCAACTTGAAGAACGTGGTCTGCGTTTACGCTACCTAAAACAACTAATTTATTCATAATGCGCCTTTGTTTCTTATCTGGAAATGACCTTGAAGTTATCGGTCTTAAAACATATGGGTAAATGGGTGGCTAACTTATGTATAGTTTCATTCATTTAACGATATGTTTTCGTATTTCTATGTTGGAGAAGAGTAGAGCATCAGTGCAATTTAGTTGTGAGCGCACCAATGCTCTATTTTTACTTACTAAGCTATTTATTCAATTACTTAGCGATAACTTTTAGATCAACAGGAATGTATTTTTCTACTGTTTCACCTTTTAGTACTTTAACGGCAGTTTCAACACCAAGAGCACCAATTAGGTCTGGTTGTTGTGCGATAGTTGCGCCAAGTAGACCACGATTAACCGCTGCAATACCATCTTCTGTGCCATCAAAACCGACGATTAATACGTCTTTACCTGATGCTTGAACTGCACGTAGAGCACCTAACGCCATTTCATCATTTTGAGCAAATACCGCTTGAACATCAGGGTTTGCTGCAATCATGTTTTCCATTACGTTAAGACCTTTAGTACGGTCAAAATCAGCTGGTTGGCTACCTAGTAGTTCAAGACCACCGCTGTTTACTGTTTTCATGAAACCTTCACCACGCTCACGCGCAGCTGATGTCCCTGCAATACCTTCAAGTTGGATAACGCGCGCTTTTTCGCCCACTTTTTCCATGATGTATTTACCCGCCATTTCACCACCGGCAACGTTATCTGATGCAATGTGACTTACAACATCACCACGGCTTGCACCACGGTCAAGAGTTAATACTGGGATGCCAGAACGGTTAGCCATACGAATCGCATTTGAAACCGCATCAGAATCTGTTGGGTTAATTAGGATTGCTTTTACGCCACGAACCGTAAGATCTTCAATGTTTGAAAGCTCTTTACTCGGATCATTTTGAGAATCCAGAACAATCAGTTTGTAGCCTAGGTCTTTTGCTTTTGCTTCAGCACCTTCTTTCATGGTCACAAAAAATGGGTTGTTCAACGTAGAAACGACCATTGCCATTGTGTCTTGAGCCGCAGCTGTCGATGTGAAAGAAGCAGAAAGTAGGGCTGCAGAGATTAGGGTTGCTAACTTTTTCATTCTATATTCCTTGTAGAGTGTAGGGCGGCACAAATCAAACATGGTACGTCTGGTTGTGCCGATTTCTTGTTTTAAATAGCAAACGAATTTATAGGGGTGACTCTTATTCGTATAAATTATTAAGTGTTATAAATAATGGGTATTACTTGTTTTTGTTGTCTACTAATACTGCCAGTAGGATAACCACCGCTTTGGCGATCATTTGGTAGTAAGAAGAAACATCTAATAAGTTCAGTGCGTTGTTTAAGAAGCCGATAATCAGAGCACCAACGAGTGTACCCATGATGCGACCTTTACCGCCCGCTAGACTGGTACCGCCAAGCACTACCGCTGCGATAGCATCTAGCTCATAACCCATACCAGCAGTAGGCTGAGCAGAAGAAAGACGAGAAGTAACGATTAATCCAGCCAATGCCGCAAGTAGACCACAGATAGCATAAACACCGATTTTAACGCGATCGACATTGATACCAGATAAGCGTGTTGCAGATTCATTGCCACCTAGTGCGTAAACATAACGACCAAAGCGTGTGTGATTTAGTAAGTACCATACCGATGCAAATACAATAACCATTAACCAGATTGGAACAGGGATGCCAAGTGCGTAACCTGTACCAAGCCATGAGAAGTTATCAGCAACATCAGTAAAGCCTGTTGAGATAGGGCGACCTTCGGTGTAAACCATTGTCACACCACGTAATAACGTCATTGTTACTAGGGTTGCGATAAAGGCTTGAACCTTACCTTTAGCGATAATAATACCGCTTATTGCACCCAGTGCAGCACCTGCAAGTAGCGCAGTAGGAACCGCAATCATTACCGGAATTTCAAGACCAATCATGGTGGCAGCAAAGGCACCACATAAGGCTAATACAGAGCCCACACTTAAGTCAATTCCGGCCGTTAAAATAACTAAAGTCATACCTACCGCGATGATCGCGTTAACCGAGGTTTGGCGTAAAATGTTTAAGATATTGTCGACAGTAAAAAAGTTTTCGTTTAAAAATGACACCACGACAATTAACAACAATAGCGCGATTAACGATTTTTGTTCAATCAGCCATTCTTTAGAGAACATGCCGCCTTTCTTTTTTTGCGTTTCAGATGAAGTCATTGATTTAGTGCTCATGCTATTACCTCGACGTTTTGCTCAACAGTTTTACCTACTGCACAAGCCAATAATTTTTCTTGATCGGCATCTTTTGCCATGAATTCGCCACTGATACGGCCTTCATGCATAACCAAGATGCGGTCACTCATTCCTAATACTTCTGGCATTTCTGATGAGACTAAAATAATGCTCATGCCTTCGGCTTTAAATTGGTTTATTAATTGGTAGATTTCTTTTTTCGCACCAACATCAACGCCACGAGTAGGCTCATCTAAAATCAAGACTTTAGGGCGAGTCATTAAGCCTTTAGCTATCGCTACTTTTTGTTGATTACCGCCAGACAAGTTACCGATAATTTGGTCGCGAGTCGGGGTCTTAATGTTGAATAAGCGAATAAAATCTTCTACTGCAGTGACTTCTGCATAATGATCAATCTGAACGCCTTTTGATAACTGATCTAGCGAGCATAAAGACATGTTCTCTTTCACGGATAAACCAAGTACTAGGCCATCACCTTTACGGTCTTCAGAGATATAAGCGATGCCATTTGCTAAACCATCACGAGGAGAAATAGGGTTAATCATCTTATCGTTTAGTTTAATCGCGCCACACGTCATTGGTGCTGCACCGTAGATAATTTTCATTAACTCAGTACGACCTGCACCCATCAAACCTGATACGCCAAGGATCTCGCCGCGATCTAATGAGAAGCTAACATTATGAACACCAGGCCCTGAAACATCGAACAGCTCTAATGATTTTTCATTGTGTTGAACGTCAATGCGAGGGTATTGCTCATCTAAACGACGGCCAACCATCATTTCAATTAGGATATCTTCATTAATCTCTGCAACCACACGTTCGCCAATGAATTTCCCATCACGAAGGATAGTAATGTCATCACAGATCTCGAAGATCTCTTTTAGACGGTGCGAGATATAAACAATGCCGCAGCCTTCATCGCGAAGCTCATTAATCACTTTAAATAGAGATTCAGTTTCAGTGTCTGTTAGTGCATCTGTTGGCTCATCCATGATGATAACTTTAGATTTGAACGACAGAGCTTTGGCAATCTCAACCATTTGCTGTTCACCTAAACTCAGTTCACCTAATAGTTGGCGAGAGTGGTGTTTTACATTCAAACGTTTAAGTAGGGCATCAGCATCACTGTACATTTCAGCCCATTTGATGCCACCAAAGGCATTGGTTTTCTCACGGCCTAAAAAGATGTTTTCAGCAATGGTCAGTTCAGGAATAAGGTTCAGCTCTTGGTGAATAATACTGATACCAGATTCTTGAGAGTGCTTAGGGCCATTAAAGTTAACCGCTTTGCCTTCGTAACGAATTTCACCTGCATCCATTGCGTAGATGCCAGTTAATGACTTCATTAATGTTGATTTACCCGCGCCATTTTCGCCCATTAAGGCCATAACTTTGCCGGGATAGACATTAAGACAAGCGCCATCCAGTGCTTTTACACCGGGGAAGGCTTTCTCAATGCCGTTTAATTCTAAGATAGCTTGAGTCATAACGTGTCCTATTTAAAATACAACGCCAGATTGGAAAATCACGTTAGCGTAAGGAGTGCATTCACCAGTACGAACGACGGCTTTACTTTGTTGTGTGTGCACTTTAAATGCTTCGTGAGGCACATAAGAAACGGTAATTGATTTTCCACATAGTGCTTCTTCAGCAGCAATAAGCGTCATTAGCTCATCGTGCAGTTGTGGGCTAACGGTTTTGAATTCTTCAGCAACGATAGCGCCTTCAATTTGCATTTCAGACAGTGTCGCTTTTACGGTATCAATAAAGGTTGGTATTCCCTGAACTACGGCTAAATCGATGCGTTGTGATTCTTCAAAAATCGGCAGACCAGCATCGCAAATGGTGACTTCATCAGTATGGCCAAGAGTGGCGATTACATACGATAATTCTGCGTTTAGTAGTGTATTTTTCTTCATGAGAATACCTTTAGTTAATTAATAATGAACACATACTGCTTGTTTAATGCTCATCGAAACGTTTGCGTAAACGTTTCGATGGTGAATTTAGAGCAAGAAATGGCACTTTGCACCCAAGAATGTAACTAAGTGTGATCACGCGCAGAAATCTAATTGATGAAATACTAAATAAGAGATCTTGGTCAAATTTTGGTGGATGGATTAAAGGTAAAAGACAGGAGAAAGAAAGGTTACTCTAAATTGCTCTATTTTAAATCTCATGTATACTCATAATTAAAGGGGTACTATGTACCCCACCCTGCTATCAATGAGGATAGAGTTATTAGTCATGCAATTGAGTTTATTGAAACCCCGTTGTTTGAAGGACAGCGTAAAGCTTTAATCACGGATGAAGAATTTAGGAACCTTCAGTCAGATATAATTAAAAAACCAGAAATAGGGAGTTTGATTGTAGGGACTGGAGGGTTAAGAAAAGTAAGGCTTGGTGGCTCTAATGTAGGTAAGAGTGGTGGGCATAGAGTTATCTATCTTTTGGTTTTACCTGATATTGTATATTTGATAACAATGTATAAGAAAGGTCAAAAGGACTCTTTAAACCAAGCCGAAAAGAATCAAATGAAGAAGCTAGTTTCTATATTGAAAAATGAGGTACAACCATGAGCAGTATTGCAGATGACATCATCAAATCACTAGAGCAAGCGGTTGAAATAAAAAAGGAAATTTAGAAGGTAACGTTACTCGTTATGAAATTGCCGATGTAAAGGCCATCCGAGAACAGCTGCATGTAACGCAGAAAGAGTTGGCAATGGCAATTGATGTCAGTGTTGATACAGTGAAAAGTTGGGAACAAGGAAGACGTAACCCAACAGGTTTAGCCAGCAAGGTTCTTAACTTATTAAGTAAAGAGCCAGAATTGTATTCTAAATTTTC
The DNA here is from genome assembly GCA_000953695.1 of Aliivibrio wodanis. Classification (GTDB taxonomy): domain Bacteria; phylum Pseudomonadota; class Gammaproteobacteria; order Enterobacterales; family Vibrionaceae; genus Aliivibrio; species Aliivibrio wodanis. The sequence continues at coordinate 1,409,025 of LN554846.1, forward strand.
AGGTCAAGTATAGAGTCTGAATAACGCGGGCAATACTCAGTTTTAGCCGTCAGCATCTTACTGACGGCTAAATTATCACGAGCAATTAAACAAACATATGATTCGCTTTAGTTACGCCGCGATCATAAGTGCAAAAAGTATCTGTTGCAGCTTCTGTTTTACTGTGGATTTTTATATTGGTAATCACTTCAACTGCACCGGCGTCATAACACGCTTGTTGTGCCTTCTTAACGACTTCTAATAAATAATTCAGTTCGCCTTTCATTGTAGTTTCCATTGCGCCAACTTGATATGGAACATCAGCGGCTTTAACAACTTCAATTGCTTTATCTACAACTTCAAAGTTATTGCCTTCTTTTAATCGTGGGATCACTTGAAAAGCAACAAATACATCATCAAGGATAGGGTTTTTAACAGGCATTGAATATTCTCGTTAAATTATTTGTGGCTTATTTTAACATCTATTTTTTATAATACGATGAATAGTAATTAGATAAGTTAATGAACTAATGTTATCAGGCTCGATAACATGATGAATAACCATTATTATATTCACAAATTTACTATTGAGAAGAATACGCCAATGTCATTACCCCCTTGTGAAAATTGTCAGTCTGATTTTGTTTATCAAGACCAAAATTTATTAATTTGCCCTGAGTGCGCGCATGAATGGGACCCATCGGAAGCGCTTGAGAATATCTTTGTCGTGAAAGATGCGAATGGAACACAGCTAAGTGAGGGTGATAAATTAACACTAGCAAAAGATCTGAAAATTAAAGGCAGTTCTCAAGTACTTAAAATTGGCACAAAAGCCGTGGTTAAAAGAATTGTAGAAGGAAAAGATCATCAACTTGATTGCAAAGTAGATGGGGCTGGTGAAATGATGGTGACTGCTAAGTTTGTGAAGAAAGTGTAATACTAAATCAAAGTTATAAAACTCTTAAATAAATTAAGGAATGCAAAATGTCAGGGATTAGTGATTTAAATACATTATTAGCATCAATGTCTCCAGAGTTAATGGACGGAGAGTTTGTTTTTATTACTGTGTCTGGAACATTGGCTGATTATGCTCAATATAATCCAATTGCCATGTTTCAAGAAAAGGAAGGCTTAACACTTGTCTTGCCTGTGAATGACGCGAAATTAGGGGGCTTTGAGTTTGATGGTATCTATAAACAGATCACATTAATGGTTCATTCAAGTCTTGAGGCGGTAGGCCTTACTGCAGCCATTGCAACTAAATTAACGGCTAACGGTATTAGTGCTAACGTTATTGCGGCTTACTATCACGATCATGTATTTATTCAAAAAGACAAGGCAGACTTAGCACTAAAGGCACTGAAAGAGTTTACTAACTAGTAGAAGAGGATAGGTGATTTGTTCTATTATCTACCGTATGACGGTATAATAATTTTGAATTTACAGAGACTAGGTGCTTATGAGTAAGAACGATCCCCTAAATAACCGTGAAATCATTGCCATATTACGGGAGCGTATTCCTTCATTTGAATGCACTCCGGGTTGCCATGATTGCTGTGGACCTGTTACTACATCGTCAGAAGAAATGTCGCGCTTACCAAGAAAAACGGATGCAGAGCACGAAGCCGCATTAAATGAATTCAATTGTGTTCATTTAGGTGAAAAGGGCTGCAATGTATATGGAGAACGTCCGTTGATTTGTCGCTTGTTTGGTACAACACCACGAATGCCATGTCCAAATGGCTGCCGACCAGAGCAAATGGTCAATGAAAAAGTAGAGCAGCAAGTACATCATTTCATCAAAAATACCCGCCAAGTCTTAGTTTAGTCCCTGTCGAAATTGGTCGAAATAAAAAGGCCAATTTAATTCACTTTCTGCAGCATAAATAAGTTAAAATATCGGGCTATTATCCTAGCATTGAGCCCTTTATATTAATGAGCACTATCACAACTCCAGCCAACTTTACGGAACTTGGCCTTATTTCACCTTTGTTAGCACGATTAACTGAGCTGGAATATCAACAGCCAACGCCAATTCAAGCGCAAGCTATCCCAAGTGTATTAACTGGACGTGACTTAATTGCAGGGGCAAATACCGGCTCAGGTAAAACAGCTACTTTTGCATTACCAATGTTGCAGCAAATCGCTGAACTTCAGCAATCAGGCAAAGCCCAAAATTCTAAAGGTAACTATGTTACTGGTTTAATTTTGGTTCCAACGCGTGAGCTTGCTAAACAAGTCGCTGATAGCATTAAATCTTATGCTGTGCATTTTAATGGTGCAATTAAAACCGTTGCTGTATTTGGTGGTGTATCTGCTAATACTCAAATGTTGGCACTTCGTGGTGGTACTGATATTTTGGTAGCAACACCAGGTCGTTTGATTGACTTGATTTCAAGTAACGCGATTAAGCTTGATAAAGTAAAAACCTTAGTGCTTGATGAAGCAGATAGAATGTTAAGCCTTGGTTTTACTGATGAGCTTAATGAATTACTTGCTTTAGTGCCAAAGCAAAAACAAACCTTATTATTCTCAGCAACGTTCCCAGAAGAAGTAGAGACGTTAACCCAAGCGCTACTTAATAACCCAGTAGAACTGCAATTACAAAGTGCAGATGCAAGTACGTTAGTGCAGCGCGTATTCACCGTTAATAAAGGTGAAAAAACAGCAGTATTAGCGCATTTGATCCATCAGCAACAATGGCGCCAAGCACTTATTTTCGTTAATGCTAAAAACAGCTGTAATCACTTAGCAGATAAGCTATCTAAACGTGGAATTACTGCAGAAGTATTTCATGGTGATAAAGGTCAGGGCGCACGTAGTCGTGTGCTTGAAGGCTTTAAAGCGGGTGAGATTGATGTACTAATCGCAACTGATATTGCCGCTCGTGGTTTAGATATTGAAAAGCTACCTGTTGTGATTAACTTTGATTTACCAAGAAGTCCTGCTGATTATATGCACCGTATTGGTCGAAGTGGCCGTGCTGGTGAAGTGGGTCTAGCGCTATCATTAATTGATTTTGAAGATTACCACCACTTTAAAATTATTGAAAAGAAAAACAAAATCCGACTTGAGCGTGAACAAGTAGAGGGTTTTGAAGTAGATGAAGAGATCACAGAAGCTTTATTGGAAGCGATTAAACCAGTAGCAAAACCAGAAGGTACGGGTAAGAAGAACAAAAGAAAATACCCAGATAACTGGTAAGCAATACGATAAGTTTATTGAATTGATGTAATAAAAAACACTCGGTATGTAATCCTACCGAGTGTTTTTTTATGGGCGAAATAGCCGTTAAAACAAGTATTCTTTTGAAATAACATTAGGCAGGATTCTCTATCCAACGAGATAACTGTTTAGCTTGGGTAAATGCATTAAAATGCGTAACCACTCGTTCTCTAGCCATTTGTCCCATTTGTGTTCTTTCTTTAAAGGTCAGTTTTGCAAATTGTTCGATACTTTGTCTTAATTCACTTACATTTTTTTCATTAACCAGATAACCCGTTTCACAAGTGACAATCTCTTTGCATCCCATAATATTGGTAGTAATGACAGGAGTTCCGACCGCCATAGCTTCTTTTAATACCAAAGGCCCAGTATCGACACATCCAGTTTCTGAGAAGCAAAATGGAGCGAGTAAACAGTCATATTTTGATAAATTCTGCTTTACCCAATCATGAGGTTTTGAACCTAAAAATTGAACGCGCTCTGATAAACCTTGCTGTTCAACTTGGCTCTCTAGTTGCTCTTTCATATCCCCAGTACCTACAATATCAAGATGGATATTGAGTTGTTGAGCGACAGGCGCCAGTGCGTCAATTAAGTGATGGATACCTTTTTGTTGAACTAATCGACCAAGAAAAACCAGTCGTAGGCTATCTGAGGGTGTTTTATTTTCCATTCTAAATTGCTCTGTTTTCACACCACAATGTAAGAGTTTAATATTGCCTTTTGCCATATTATTAAAATCGTTTTGCATGTCTTTGCATACAGCGACAACAAAATCACTAGCTATAATTTTCTCTTCGATATCGTAAGCAGTTTCATATACATCATGTCCATGAGCGACAAATGAGCAGGTAATATTCAGTAATTTTGCAGCGACGATAGCGTGGGCTGCGGTATGTTGCCCGAAATGAGCATGAACGTGGTCAATTTCCTTTTCAGCTAATTGTAATGCTAATTTTAGCCCATAATGAAAGAGAGATTTTTTTGGCATACTTTTCTGTTGTTGCACAAATTTCATTGCTTCTAATAGACCAGAAAAATGAAGGTTTTTATACATACCTGCTTGTATATTTTTGCCAATCTTAATAATGCTGTAATCAAACTCATACTGACTGTCTTCAATTTCAAAAGCGAAAACACAGACATCGTGGCCGCACGACTTGATAGAATCGACCTCTGTTTGAATGAACGTCTCACTAAGGACAGGGTAGGTTGGTGCGATGAATGCTACTTTTTTCATATTAAAGCCCTTTAATATTATGTTTTAAATGAGTAGAGCAAAATGCAGGCCATAAAATATGTTGTTTAATATCAGTATGTTATTTACTTTCAATTTGCTAATTTTGGATTTGAAAGTGATTTTCTCAATATGACAATCAATATGAAAACATGATAGGGAGTTTTACTTTTTCGGCTATTTATTTTGAGTTATCTGGCTAATTCGTATTAAAAATCAGTATGTTATAAATTGGCGCGTTTTATGCTCTGATAACTTATTATACGAGTATATTCAGAGGCTGAATTATGAAAAAAGTATCTATTATCATTCCAACGTATAACTGCTTAGCTTTTTTACCAAAGGCTGTTGAGAGTGTATTTTCGCAAAGCCATCAAGATTTTGAGTTAATTATTATTAATGATAATAGTAGTGACGATACTGAAAATTATTTGAATAATCTTACTGATGAAAGGGTAAAAGTGATTACTACTGGTGGTGTTGGTGCTTCGCAAGCAAGGAACCTCGGTATTGCAGAATCGTGTGGTGATTATATTGCGTTTTTGGATGCTGATGATTTTTGGTTGCCAGAAAAACTGTCACTACAACTTAAATTACATGAAACCAATCCTACTGTGGCAATGAGCTTTACCAATTATGACCACCTGACAGAAGAGTACCAATCGATAGTGGATTGCTTTTCTTATTGGAATCAATTTCAAGACGATAACAGTCCTTATATTCACCTTGAACATCCTTTAGATTTTATTATTAAAAACAATATTATAGGTACTTCAACGGTAATGATTAATGCGGAGATTTTACCGAAGATACGAATGTTTGATGCTGATATTAAATACGCAGAAGATTGGGAACTGTGGTTGAGAATATGTGAAGAGTATGAAGTGGCTGCGCTAAATTCAGTTCAAGTCGGTTATTTAATGCGTCAAAGCTCGACCACTCAAACTGACAGTTTACGACTTAGAAACCTTCAATGTATTGAATCTATTTTAAACCGTTATCAAAATGAAAGTCAGCGCTGGGATCTCTCTCCTTCATCATTTAAAAATGCTAGAGCTAGGGTTCTAGAGGGTTATGCCGATTATCATCGTGGATTGCAGCATTATAAGCAGGCGATAGCATTTGGTTTACGATCATTGATTCTCGTACCAGAACTAAGAAGGGTTCGTAGTTTGCTTGGTGATTGCAGTAAGGCTTTATATCTATCTAAATAATGTTTGATTCACTGTTTATCTAGATTGGTATTACGTTCAGTAAGTTAAGGAAGGCGAGTATGAATTTGTTAAAGCAATCAGCCTATTACGCGATAGGGATCGTTATGATGAAGGGGATCTCTCTTGTCATGCTTCCTTATATAACTCATCAAATGAGCCTTGAAGAATATGGATCTTTAGAAGCGCTGATCTTGTTGGCTGATATTGGGACCATTCTATTTGGCTTTGGCATTGTTGATGCGATGTATCGCTATGTTGGTACATCAGAAGGTGAAGAGAAGCGAAAGTTAATCTCCAATTGCTTTACGTTGAGTGTATTGGTTTGTTTGCTGGGAGGGGTTGTCATTGCGGTAAGTTTGTCATCATTGCTTACCGTGTTGCCTGTGGAGTTTAAAGCTTATCAAATCTTGTTGCTACTTATTCCCACCATGCTAGATGGCGTGATATCTATTCCACTTACATTGTTACGTATGAATTCGATGGCGAAGCGTTTTTGTATACTTAGTGTCGGCAAGGGAGTCTTACAAGCATTAATGACGTTTGTTTTATTAGAAAGTGGTTTTGGTATTGATGGGGTGCTTATTTCAGGCGCGGTTTCTAGTGTGGGTTTGCTACTCTGTTTACTTACCTATCAATGGAAAGAGATGGGAAAGTTTGGGCACTTAATGCATTCTAAACAGCTATTAAGATTTGGAGTTCCTGTTTTAGTCGGTGGCGCATCTATTTATATGATCACAGGGTTAGACAGATGGTTTTTAGCCAGTTTTGTTGGTGTAGAAGAATTAGCGGTATATGCGGTTAGTGCTAAGTTTGCTTTAATATTAGGACTTATACTTCAACCTTATGCTATGTGGTGGTTTCCTAATCGTATTTCTATTCTTCAACAGCATAACGGTAAAAGAAATTGTGCAGATAAAGGGTTACTTGGCGTTAACCTAGGTATTATTTTTGGGACAATGATGATCTTGATTGTGCCTGGACTAATGAGGCTAATTTTACCTGAGAGTTATCAAATGGCTGGAACAATTGTTGTTGCACTATTAGCGATAGGTATGATTAAAAACGCGGGGGATTATCTTAATTTAGGGTGTTATAGCGGAGAGTCCAGTTATTCTCAAATGTGGATACAAGGTATTTGTGCGATTACTGCCGCGGGTGGATATTTTATTGCGGTGCCAACGTTTGGTTTATGGGGGGCTGCGGGGATACTTGCACTCGCTTATGCACTGCGTTTGATTTTATTATATAAAGTCAGTCAGACGATGGAATATCTTCCTTATCGCCATATTAGGTGGGTTGCGTGCATTGGTGTCGGGATTTCTGCTATAGCACTAAGTCAATTTCTATCTCAACTACTTACTGGTGTACCTGAGCTTGTTATTGGTCTTTTTTTGAGTGTTATTGCTCTGCTTTTCTTTATTAAATGTGCTGATATACCTATTCCTCAGACTATTTTAGCTAAGTTTGGTAAAAATCATTCTCATGTATAATCATTTTTAGAATTCAATGGAATATTGTTATAATCTGAAGCTTAGTCCGAATTGAGAGATGGAAATGAGAAAATATTACACAACCGAAGGCGATAGTACTTCCAAAAAGAAGAAAGAGGCCTATCCTGTACTCGCACTGTGTGAAAACTGTGTAGGTAAATACACAGTTATTAGTGAGGGTGAGAGAACCTATGATAGTTGTGCAAAGTGTGGCGCTGACGACTAATTATTGTGATCTTATTTGAGATGTCATGACTGTAGTAATCGAATGTAAAGTAAGGAAATAAAATGAGTGCAATTGGTAATTTAATTTGGTTCCTTTTTGGTGGCGTATTCATGGGGCTAGCATGGTGCTTTTTTGGTGTATTGGCCTTTATTAGTATCATTGGCATCCCATGGGGAAGGGCGTGTTTTGTGATTGCAGGGTTTTCTTTTTTCCCATTTGGTAAAGAAGCCATTGCTCGTGATGAACTAACGCTATCTGAAGATGTTGGGACCGGAAGTCTTGGTTTTATTGGCAATGTGCTTTGGTTCATTTTTGCTGGATTATGGTTAGCGATTGGACATGTGATGTCGGCAGTAGCTTGCTTTGTTACTATTATAGGTATTCCATTTGCTATTCAGCATTTAAAACTAGCGGCTATTTCAATTGCTCCTATTGGGCAGACAATTGTAGATAAAGAAGTTGCTGCCGCTGCTCGTCATGCTAATGCAAAAGCTGAAGCGAATAAGTGGCGATAGTTAATTGAACGTTTTGTCATTATCTTAGTCTTATTTTCTGAGGTCTAGGAAAGAACATAATAAAGGATGAATAATGAAGTATTGGTTACTATTTATATGTGGTTGGAGTAGTTTGTCTATAGCAAATGCAGAAGTAGATTTACATTCTTATCATAGTGAAGAGAGTTTGGAAATATCTGATAATGAGATAGGATGCTCTAGTATCGTTTGTAATAAAGTTATTGAATCTAAAAGTGTTAACTCAGCAGGTGATTTTCCTGAGAGAAATATGAACGAAACTCTTGCCGGATTAAGTAATGTTATATTCTTTGCTGGAGAGATAGGTTTAGCAGAAAATGTTCAGGAAGAAGAACCAGAGCTTAGTCCTGTTAGGTAATATATTATTATGAGTTATTTTCTTGTGATTTATCGTATTTATGATGGTTTTTCCGATGCATAGTTATGCAGTCCTTGTGTCATATAAAAGTCAGTGTACTGCATACCTTGAGAAGTAAAAGAGTTTTCAAACTTATTTGTAAGTGAAATACTTTTTTATTAAAAGAACTAAATCTGAAATTGAAAAAAACTAACCTCATCGTATGAATTAATGAATTGAAAATGATGAGGTAAGTAGTTTTTGAGAAAAATTATAAATTATTAAGCATGCTCTCGTTGGAAGATTGATTAGGCTCAGAAATCTGATAAAGCTTGTGATCATCACAAGTTGTTTCACAGTTACAGACCTTATTAACTCCTACCGTATTTAACCCGCCACAACTGCCTTGTATTTCTTTTCGCCCAAAGATTACCCCTAATGCCATTAATAAAATAACAAGTATAAAAACGCCAAAAGTAATGAATAGGGTATTCATTGTTTTACTCCAAGTACTGTAAATTTCTCACTAATCTTTTGTAGTGGCTTTAATGTTGTTGGCTTTATGCTTGTGTATTTTTTACAGCAGTGTTGTTTGCTATTTTTACATGGACGTCCTTGAGAGGCATTGGTCAATTCTGTTAGTTCAGATAATTGCAAAGTATCTAACGATATACGATTACTTGTACGGAAAACTCTAATATCAGCATTAAGTAGTTTCGCTAGCATTTTTTGTCCAATATTACGTACTAATACAGTATTTGTTTTCTGGCTTTTTAATAGTGCCAACAGATCTTTTTTTCCTCCACAATTACTACTGTTTAGGGCTGGATTTTCTTTTGTTGTTGACTGTTGTTTATCTGTAAATACAAACGCATCTGCTTTGCTAAAATGTCCAGCAATACGTTCATTTTGGTAGGGAATTGCAAATATCATTCTTCAATCTCCGCTTGCAGCATTAAGGCTTTTCCTTGCACTAAGCAACTTGTTACTTTGAATCTTGCTTGCTTAACAATGTTCCCAAAGGTTTGGCGAGAGATCATCATTTGATCTGCGCCTTCTTGTTGGCTGAGTCCTTCAAAGTCGGCGAGACGTAATGCCTCTAACTCTTCTGCAAGTAGCTCTATTTGTGGTAACTCAGTCGTTGGCACACCATTGGGCTTAAAGCAACTATAAGGGGCTCTGCCGCAAATACGACGGCATTTTTTAGGTCTTGCCATAAATTATCTCCATTAAATACCAGTTGAGTATAAGCACATTATCAGCATATGCCAATAACTATTTATGGCATATGCCAGTAATTGGTGTGGAGAAGATTAAAAACTAATCATGAAGAGAGCTTTCTTTACTTAGATCAAATAGTTTTTATTGTGGTTAACGACAAGGTGATATTTATTCGATATTATGCGCCTTTATTAGAATAATGAATTGGCAATAAATCTTATGAAAATATCTGTTGATGGTGGTTCTTTTCAAGTTTCAGTCGAAACCGAGTATGCAGGGCTAGTCGTTGAATCGACAAAGATTTTCCACTCAACGCGTGAAGAGGCAGGATCGAACGATAAAGCGATTTTACGCTTTCTACAAATCATCATTGAGCATCGTGAAGACAATGATGCAATTGGTTATGCAGCAATGGGATTATTAGGTTGGTATAACGAAGTGATTTATGCCGTTGAAGATAAAGACATTACGTTAAATTTACCTAAGATCTTACCGCATTTATTAAACCCTGCTGGCGATCTTACCGCAACAAGTGCCACTGAAATGAATACGTTTAAGCATTAGTATTTACGATGAGCCAAGCTGAAATTCAAAAAATCATTGCTAGCTTTACTTCAGTAGAGCAGCTTCTTGAGCATTTTGATATTGGTTTTGACAGTAAGTTTATTGATGAATATCGAGAGCCATTAATGAAACGATGTAATGGCTACTTACTGCTTGCTAAACCTGGTGATTGGTTCTCGGCTCGTCGTGCTATTAAAAATGCATATTGTAAGATCCAAAGAGGGCGGTTAGATCCCCACACTCGCTCTGCATGTCGCGGTTGTACTACGTGTATTCGGCGCTAGCTCTAACAAACAGTATGAATAGAAAAAGCCCTCAATGATCAACATTGAGGGCTTTGTTGTTTATGATTATCTGAATTAATGCATTATTTGCAATTCATCAACTTCCATATCAATTTGAGATGGGTTTTTCTGTAGCCAACGCAGACGAAGGCTAAGTAAAATGGCTGCGGTAGTTAAACCACCAATGAAACCAATCCAGAAGCCATATACACCCATAGGTTCAATAATCCAATCTGTCATACCAAGGATATAACCTGCTGGTAGCCCTACAATCCAATAAGAGACAAACGTACATTTAAAGATGGCTGTCATGTCTTTATAACCACGTAAAGCACCAGCAGCCACAACTTGTACGGCATCGGTGCATTGGTAAATTACAGCCAAAAGCATCAGGCTCACAGCAAGCTCAACCACTTCTTTATTGTCAGAGTATAAATACGCAATATTTTCACGGAATATGAAGGTCAATACTGCGGTGCAACATGCCATCATCAAACCAAAAGCCAGACCACAGAAGCTTGCAATCTTTGCGCCCTCAAGATCGTTTTCTCCTAGTTTATGGCCAACGCGAATACTGACAGCAATAGCGATACTCATCGGTACCATAAAGATCAACGATGAGAAGTTAATCGCGACTTGGTGAGCGGCGACAACGATTGAACCCAATGGCGATACTAATAGTGCAACCGCTGCAAATAACGTCACTTCAAAGAAGATAGATAAAGCAACAGGTAAACCTAATTTGAATAAACGGTAAATCTCTTTCGCTTGTGGCTTATTCCAGTTTTCATACAAGTTTACACGACGTAGTTTCGGCGCGATAAACGTATAAATAACCATGGTCACAAACATCAGCCAATAAACGATAGCCGTTGCCACACCACAGCCAACACCACCAAGAGCTGGTGCGCCCATTTCGCCATAGACAAACATCCAGTTCAAAGGAATATTAGCGGCAAGACCGATAAAGCCGATGATCATTGCTGGCGTGGTTAAAGATAAACCTTCGCAGAAGCTACGTAGCGCTTGGAATAATAAAAACGCAGGAGCAGCCCATAACACCGCATGTAAATACCCTTGAGTTTTCTCAAATAACTCAGGTTCCACATCCATAGCCGCAATAATAAAGCCAGCGTTATAGAGGATAAGCATAATCGGTACAGAAACAATTAAGGCTAAATAAATACCTTGATGGATTTCAAATGGAACTTTTTTAGATTTTCCTGAACCGTTCAATTGAGCAACAACAGGCACAAGCGCCATTAGCAAGCCAACACCAAATAATACAGATGGAAGCCAAACACTTGCTGCAATTGCTACTGCTGCCATGTCGGTAGCACTGACTCCACCAGCCATAACGGTATCAACAAAGCCCATGCCGGTTTGTGCCACACTTGCAATTAATACAGGTGTAGAGAGTTTAATTAATCGAACGATTTCTTTTTGGTATCTGTGCACTGCGTCACCATATCTATAAATATGTAAATTAAGGACTATCACTGTCGGTTCTTTATCACGATTATCGTAATCAAAGGAAAAAGGTCTGATTGAGTGCTTTAAACAGAGGAAACTGTTAAAGGTAAGCAGAATCGGACAGTATATAGATTAAGCCACACTTCACAAAATGAAATATTCAACGTATCGTGGATATTTTTTAAAATGGATAGAGTAAGATAAAACTCTTGAATTAATTCGACTGTATAGATTGGAGATACTGATGTTTACTGGGATCGTTGCGACAACTGCAAAAGTAATTGAAATTACAAAGAAAGAGAATTTTCAGACTCATGTAATAGAAATACTTGCACCATATCATCAAGGATTAGAAATAGGTGCGTCTGTTGCTCATAATGGGTGCTGTTTAACCGTAACCAAAATCGATGGACACCTTATTTCTTTTGATTTAATTGAAGAAACCCTACGTTTAACCAATCTTGGTTTATTAGAAGTAGGGCAATTCATTAATATTGAACGTGCAGCCCGTTTTGGTGATGAGATTGGTGGTCATTCAATGTCTGGTCATATTGTCGATGTTATGACAGTACGAGAGATTAATAAAACCACAGAAAACTGTCAGATCTGGTTTGATGTTGCGCCGCAGTGGACAAAGTATATTTTACATAAAGGCTATATTGGCGTTGATGGTATTAGTTTAACCATTGGTGATGTTGATGAAAAAGGCTTTAACGTTAATTTGATCCCTGAAACTCTGGAAAGAACTAATTTAAGTGGTCGTGATATTGGCGATAAAATTAATTTAGAAATTGATCCGCAAACACAAGCGATTGTTGATACCGTAGAGCGAGTGTTAGCGAATCAAAATAAAGAACAAATAGAGTAAACTAGAAAAGTCCGTCTTCACTACTATCAATCGAAAAGTTAACTGATTGAGTCTGTGGGTTTACCACCATTTTCATTTCAATAGCACGATGACATGATGGACAATCATCATAAATCTGCTGACTAGGTTGATTTTGGGCTACAACCATATTAATTGAATGGTGACAGTTAGGGCATTGCATATTTTGCTTTATGTAATTATTCACAACAAACTCCTTATTATTGTTCTGCAATTACTGAGTCAATAACATAACTCTGACTCTTTTGTTTATTCATAGTAGAAAAAAGAGTTGGTTTTTGTAGTGAATTAAGTGAAAACATTGATAGTTTCGAGGTTTTTTTGTTTATTTGATAAAAAATGAGATGGTAAGTTCCATCCCATTATCTTATTGATACTTTACTCTTGATTTAATTTTAATTGTTCTATTAACTGCTGTGCATGAAACATGTATTCACCACCAAACATGGTGCAATGATTAAGTACATGATAAAGGCTATATAAATGCTGACGTATTTCAAACCCTTCAGAAATAGGGATTATAGATTGATAACCTTCAAAAAAGCTGTCTTGAAAACCACCGAATAACTTAGCCATTGCAAGATCACACTCCGGATCACCCCAGTAAGACGCGGGATCGTAACTAATAGGGCCTTGTACACTAAGAGCAATATTACCGTGCCAAAAGTCCCCATGAAGCAAAGCTGGTTTAGGTTGATGGTTATGTAGAATACGTTTCGTATTTTTTACAAGGGTATCTATATCACCAAGTGCAATGCCTTTTTCATGCAGTAACTGCAATTGCCAACCAATGCGTTGCTCTGCAAAAAAACAGGCCCATTTTCGATGCCATGTATTGACCTGTAAAATATTTCCAAGATAGTTGTCACAATCAAAACCGTATTCGAGTTGGTCTCCCCATAAATGGTGATTAGCAAGATTTACCCCTAACTCAAAAGAACTTTTTTTATCCATAGGTTTAGTCGGTAAATAGTTAAGCACAAGGAATGCATGTTCTTTGGTTATACCAACATGGAGAGGGAGAGGGACAAAAATATGATCAGACCTTTCAAGTTGTTTTAAACTTTCAACTTCAGTTTCAAAGATAGGGAGTTCAGCACGTTCATTCACTTTGATAAAATAACGTTGAGAACCGTCACTAATCATATAGCAATCATTTACTTCGCCACCATTCACAGTTTCACGTTCAGCTATGATAAAGGGGCGACCGGTTACGTCAGAGATTTGTTGAGCGATAGCTTGCCACATAATTGCCTCTCTAAGTTCTGAAATATGTCAGTACTAAGAATAGTGCATTTTAGATAAATAACTGTGAACTAAGACTAAAATTTATCTTGTTTTCGCTAGTCTAATTCATGTTAGTGATCTATAACATTAGTGAGGCATCAGGTTAACGTTATGTAATATATTTTATAAATGTCAATAATAAAAGGAAAGAATTTGAGACTTTTTCTCTATTTTGATAAATTGAGCGCTAGAGTTTAAAATAACTTATTATACGATACATACTTGAAATGAACGACTAAAGATGGATAAATTATGATTGTCAATACTGATGGATATCATGCGCTTATTGAGTACCTTACTGAGCACTTAGCATTATTTGCTAATCAGCAGGGAGATACAGGTGAAGAAACGGTTGAAGACATTGTTACCGACCTAGTAGCTTCGAATTTAATGATCGTTTTTCAACAAAACCCAGAACTAGACCCTGATATTCGTTTTACCTTATTACGTGAAGCTGATGCAGTCGTGGATGATCTTGGTGAAGTTCTTGCAAGTGCTTGGGTTCAAAAAGCAACGAATGAGCAAGTTATGTTTTTAGATGACTATATTGGTTTAATTAAAAATTTATTTGATAGCGCTTTTTAACAAAAAATCATCTATATCTAAAATATGCACATTTTCAAGCTGATATCTGATCAATTACTTATTTAGGATAGGTAGTTGATCAGGTTTTTTATGTACCAATTATAGAACACGCCTTATTTGCCAGTAGGTATTTTTCCAGTACGGGTTATCTAAACTAGAAATAATAACGCCCTTAGATGTAGATGCATGCATAAATTGTCTGCTCCCTACATATATACCAACATGTCTTACCTTTGTACTGGTTTTAAAGAAAATCAAATCTCCTTTTTTAGCGTTATCTAAGTTGATTCTCACCCCTAATGAAAGTTGATGTTCCGTTGTTCTAGGCAATGATTGCTGATGTAAAGTACGGAATGCATCTTGTGTAAAAGCAGAACAATCTACTCCCTTTTTATTTGTACCACCGTATCGATAGGGGACACCTTTCCATTCTTGAAAGTAGTCATGGTATCCATCTGATTGAGGTAAATTGAGCTCTTTTATTTTAATCGTTTGTGATGAAGATACAGCTTGTTGTGTTGTAGCCTGCTTTATTGGGGGAGTAGTTGATGAGCACCCAATTAATGTCAGAATCAAACTGCTAAAGATGATTTTTTGAATCATGATAAATCCTAAATAAAAGAGTATATGTTTTATTTGACCTAACTTAACAGAGAAAATCAATACTCGTTCGCAAATTAAGGTAAGCAACATGTTTCATATGATGCTAACTATGAGTCCATGTTAACCTTAAGTTCTGCATTATGTTTTTATAATGGTTGTTTTAACTACAAATGAAATATTTTGTGACATTTATCGCTTTCCTTGGTTTTTACAATCATGTAACCTCTGCGTGAATTTTGGAAGTACTTACTTTTAACTTAATCCCTCATTCTTTAACGATTTAATCCAGAATGGGATGTTTTATTTAGAAGGTAAGACAAAAACAAGGAGTTACAGATGAGTTCGTCTGCATCGCAACAACAGAATCAACAGCAGCCAAAAAGGCCGTTGTTTACACGTTTTCTTGATTCGGTAGAATATTTAGGAAACCTATTACCACACCCAATTACCCTTTTTGCAATCTTTTGTGTGGCAATTTTAGTTTCATCAGGTATCGCTGGTTACTTTGAATTATCAGTAATTGATCCTCGCCCTGAAGGGGCAAAAGGCCGAGCAGCTGATGGTATGATCCACGTAGTTAGCTTATTTAATGCTGAAGGCTTACAACTTATCGTTACTAACTTAGTGAAAAACTTTGTTGGTTTCGCACCGCTAGGTACAGTTCTTGTTGCAATGCTTGGTGTTGCAATCGCAGAGCACTCAGGCATGTTATCTGCTGCTATGCGTGGCATGGTTATGGGCGCATCTAAGCGTATGGTTACAGTAACGGTTGTATTTGCAGGTATTATTTCTAATACGGCATCTGAGCTTGGTTACGTAGTACTTATCCCGTTAGCTGCAATGCTTTTCCACTCACTAGGTCGTCACCCGTTAGCAGGTCTTGCTGCGGCGTTTGCTGGTGTATCAGGTGGTTATTCTGCAAACCTTCTAATCGGTACGGTTGATCCACTGCTTTCTGGTATTACAGAAACAGCAGCACAAATGATTGACCCAACTTATACGGTTGGTCCTGAAGCAAACTGGTACTTCATGTTTGTTTCTACATTCTTTATCGCAATCACTGGTGCGTTTGTAACAGAGAAAATTGTTGAGCCAAAACTTGGTAAATATAACGATGAAGAAGCGTCAGAAGATTTATCAAACGATAAGATGGGTAAGCTAACTGCTATTGAGAAGAAAGGTCTTAAATTTGCAGGTGTTGCTGTTCTTGTTGTGAGTGCATTACTTGCATGGACGATTGTTCCTGAAGATGGTGTATTACGTTCAGCAACAGGTACGGTTGCAGGCTCTCCATTCTTGAAAAGTATTGTGGCATTCATCTTTGTATTCTTCGCGGTTCCTGGCTTTGTTTACGGTAAAATTACTGGTTCAATGAAGAATGATCGTGACGTAATCAATGCAATGGCAACATCAATGTCTTCAATGGGCATGTACATTGTTCTTGTATTCTTTGCTGCACAGTTCGTTGCTTTCTTTAAGTGGACTAACTTTGGTCAAGTAATTGCGGTAGGTGGTGCGAGCTTCCTACAAGATATCGGTCTTACTGGCCCAATGCTATTCTTCGCATTCATCTTAATGTGTGGCTTCATTAACTTAATGATCGGTTCAGCATCTGCACAGTGGGCAGTAACAGCACCAATCTTTGTTCCAATGTTAATGCTAGTAGGTTACGCACCAGAGACAATTCAAGCGGCTTACCGTATTGGTGATTCAACAACGAACATCATCACACCAATGATGAGCTACTTCGGTCTTATTCTTGCTGTAGCAACACGTTACATGAAGAATTTAGGTATCGGTACACTGATTGCAACAATGTTACCTTATTCAATGGTATTCATGTTTGGTTGGAGTATCTTGTTCTACCTATGGGTATTCGTATTCGGTCTACCAGTAGGTCCAGGCGCAGCAACGTTCTACACGCCATAGTCGGCTATAGAATAAGCGCTTAGAAAAGCATAAAATGAAAGACATAAAAAAGGCGATCTTCGGATCGCCTTTTTATTTGCATAATAAAACTGAGAAAGGATAATGACGATATTCAAAATAGGAAGGTGTGGCTGTAATGCGTCTTGATAAGTTCGTTTGTAAAAGTACAGAGTTAACCAAAGATCAGGTATTAGAGCGTATTCATATGGGAAGGGTTGTTGTTAATAGTGACGTTGTCACTATTGAATCAACACAAGTTCATGAGAATAATATAGTTACTCTGGATAAACAAAAGTTGGTAGCACGACCTTTCCGCTACCTTATGATGAATAAACCAGCGAATACTATTTGTTCAAATATCGATGAAGTATATCCCTCTTTATTTAATTATATAAAAGAGGGTAATAATACTGAATTACATGTTGCTGGACGTTTAGATGCCGACACAACAGGACTTGTACTCATAACTGATGATGGTCGTTGGTCTTACAATATAATTACCCCTAGTAAGAAGTGCGATAAAACATATAGAGTAGGTTTGCGAAAACCAATAGCAGAAGAGGCGATTATCACCTTTTCTGAAGGTATTAAGCTTCAAGGTGAAACACAACTAACACGGCCTGCGACCTTAAAAATAATTACACCTCAAGAAGTATTACTTACTATTACCGAAGGCAAGTTTCATCAAGTAAAGCGCATGTTTTCTGCTGTTGGCAATAAAGTTACTTTTCTACATAGAGAGAAGATCGGAAAGATCAGTTTGGATCTTTGTGAGGGGGAGTGGCGATATCTAACTTTAGATGAAGTTAACTCTTTTGATAAAAATAATACCAATTCCAATAATAAATAATCATCTAATTAAAAGAATTGGTATAAACATAAGTTTTATGGACAAGATCATTCGTTGAATGAAAGAGATGTTATTTTTTCCTAAAAGGCTGAGTGAGCATTTTATCTAATCGTTGCTCGTTTGTTTTTCGGAACAAGGCAATTCCAATTTTCATTTCTGGATGACCATCTCTAGGTTTTACTAGGTAAGTCTTTCCAATTCGATCCCAAACAGATAGAAAGAAACCATAATTATTATTCATTTCAGTAACATGGATAGAGTGATGAACACGATGTACATCTGGAGTTATAACTAGAGCACGTAAATACCGATCTAACCACTTAGGAATATAAAGGTTACTGTGATTAAACATCGCACTGACATTTAAAATGATCTCAAAAAGAATAACGGCTTCAACAGGGACCCCTAATACTCCAATGGTTGCAATCTTTATTAACATAGATAAGATCATTTCAATAGGATGAAAGCGAGTACCTGTTGTTACATCAATATCTTGATCGGAATGGTGCATTCGATGCAGTTTCCAAAGTAAAGGAACTTGGTGGAAAAGACGATGTTGGAAATAGATAATCCAGTCTAACAATAAGACTGAAAGGAGAATAGTCAGAAAGTAAGGAGTATTAAGATAATTAAATAATCCAATACTTTCTTGTTGTGTAATTAAGGCCGCATCAATGGCAAGCAGTGGTAGAGTAAGGCGTAAAATTACACTATTAAAGACAATTAAAGCCAGGTTATTTAACCATCGAAGAGATTTTTTTTGACTCAGTTTTTTTCGTGGCCAGGTGTATTCAGCTAAAGCAAAAATGATAAATGCAACGATAAAACAGCCTAAACGAAGGGAGTCATTGTATTCAATCCAGTTAATTTCCATTAGGAATTCTCTTATAGAACTTGTTATTACTTACACTGTAAGTAAAATGCGCTTCTTTTTCCATATAAATAGCTTGGTTATTACAAATGCGTATTCACAAAGTTCACCAATTACACAAAGAGAGATTAGCTCGTTCTACAAAACCCTTCAATGCGCGTGGGGCTAATGTAAACCGCTGTGAATTTTGCCAAGTCCATAAAGATTACTGTATTTGTGAGCATCAACCTGCAGTTAAGTCTAGTGCTGCTTTTTTGTTGATTATGTTTGATACAGAAGTTTTAAAACCAAGTAATACTGGAAAGCTAATCGCAGATTTAATCCCTGACACACATGCTTATTTGTGGTCTCGTACAGAGCCAAATCCAGATATGCTAGCTCTATTGCAGAATGAATCGTATCAGCCTTTTGTTATTTTCCCTGAAGAGCAAATTGAAAATAAATCTCTTGTAACAAATGAGATCGCTACGGAAGCAGGAAAGACACCTTTGTTTATTCTCCTTGATGGTAGTTGGAGGGAAGCGGGGCGCATGTATCGTAAAAGTACTTATCTTCATCAATTACCAGTATTGTCGTTTAACAGTGATCATCTTTCTAGTTATATCATGCGAAAAGCTTCTAAAGATCATCAGCTAGCTACAGCTGAAGTGGCAAGTTTGGTGCTTGATTTATTTGGTGAAAGAGAAAATGCGAAGCACCTTGAGTGCTGGTTTGAACTGTTTAGAGAGCATTATTTATACAGCAAACGCCCAGTAAAAGGGGTAGAGCGTGGAATGGGTTTAAAACGCTTGATGGAATTTCGTACAGAACTGAAAGTTAATAACCAAATCTAATGGAGTTTTGAGGTTCATTTCACACAAAAAACCAGTGAATATCGATTGGGTCACAGTCTGTATTTATAAAAATTAGGTAAGATAACACCATAAAAAATTTAGAATAGATTAGGATAAGGATACCTTATGTACTACGGTTTTGATGTGGGTGGCACAAAGATTGAATTTGGTGCGTTTAATGAAAACCTTGAGCGTATTGCTACTGAGCGAATTCCGACACAAACGGAAGATTACGCATTATTGGTTGATGATATTGCAGGCTTAATTGCAAAGTATGACGCTGAGTTTGGTGTTGAAGGCAAAGTTGGTTTAGGTATTCCAGGAATGGAGGATGCCGAAACAGGGGCACTATTAACAAGTAATGTTCCTGCTGCTAAAGGTCAGTTTTTACGTAAAGACTTAGAAGCAAAAATTGGTCGTTCAGTAAAAATTGATAATGATGCGAACTGTTTTGCATTATCAGAAGCGTGGGATGAAGAATTAAAAGATTCCCCTTCAGTAATGGGCCTAATCTTGGGTACAGGCTTTGGTGGTGGTTTAATTTTTGATGGTCAAGCATTCTCTGGTTACAGTCATGTAGCAGGGGAGTTAGGTCATTCACGCTTACCAATCGACGCATGGTTTCATTTAGGTGAGAACGCACCTTTACTAGGCTGTGGTTGTGGTAATAAAGGTTGTTTAGATAGCTATCTTTCTGGTCGTGGTTTTGAGCTACTTTATGCTCACTATTACGGTGAAGAGAAAAAAGCGATTGATATCATCAAAGCGAATGAAGCCGGTGATGAAAAAGCGGTAGAACATGTTGAACGCTTTATGGAATTATTAGCTATCTGTTTTGCTAACCTGTTTACTTGTTTTGATCCGCATGTAGTTGCACTGGGTGGTGGTTTATCTAACTTTGAATTGATTTATGAAGAGTTACCAAAACGTCTTCCAAAACATTTATTATCAGTAGCTCGCGTTCCTCGTATTATTAAAGCGAAACACGGTGATTCTGGCGGTGTTCGTGGCGCGGCATTCTTAAATATTAAAGAATAAACCGACGCACTACACGATAGAATAGAAAATGCAGATACAAAAAGAGCCTCATGTTGTTTGTTATTACTAACAGATAAACAGAGGCTCTTTTTTGATAGTGGCAATCAATTTAATAATTCGAAAAATAATTGCCCGTGTTTGATCCCCGTAAATTTAATTTCCATGCCTGAAACGTTTCTGCCAGTAAAATTATCAGGTGTCATATCTAAAAATAGGTTTGAGATATTTGCTTCAAGTTCACATGCTGAGAAGTCAAAGTAAAGCCCTTTAGATATACAACGTAATTGAACGGGCTTAGCTCCATAGGCTGCATCATCAATACGATATATCGTGCCAATTTCAGGAGCATTCTTTAAACCACCAAGAGCAGCTAGAGGTAAGGTTTCAGAAGCTAATGTAGTATGGGATAGTAATAAAGCAATGAGGAAAAACTTAACTTTCATATCATTTTACTCTTAATATTAAAATTTATTAAATAGTAACGATTTGAAAAATGAAGCGGGGGATTTATCGTATGACTCTAGAAGTAAATCACAAATAATAATAATCAGTAATCTATTATTAGATTACTGATTATTTTGTTGATATTAAGCACAACATTTTTTGTATTTTTTACCGCTACCACAAGAACATACATCGTTGCGGTTAGGTGTTTTTTCAAAGCGAGTTGTTTTAGGCTTGTTTAATACGCCTTCAAGCTCAAGAATATTTTCTTCTTTCTCAGCATTCACTTCGATGTTTGCGAATAAGTCATGCTCAGTAAGCTGCGCTTCAATTTCAACTTTACGATCTTCTGTTTGAACAACTAAAGTTAGTGGTGCTTCTTCAGTACCTAACTTAACGTCACGCTTAGTGTTAAAACCAGATTTAACGTGGTTTTGACGAGTTTCGATACGACCTTTGAAGAACATTTTAGACATCTTGGAGCCTTATAATTTTTGAACACAGTATTTTAAGCACTTTATACCATCAAAGTGCCTAGCAATAAACTAGAATACTAATTTATTTAAACTCTCGAACCCAGAGGAATAATTGTTACCTTCTGACCAATATCTACCGACTCGACTTCAGGTTGTACTTCAATTAGGCAGTTTGCTTCGCTCATTGAACGTAAGATACCCGATCCTTGCTTACCTGTGGTTACTACTTCCATTTGACCATTTTGGTTAATCGAGTAAATACCACGGCTGTATTCAGTTCGGCCAGTGCGAGAACGAATAAATTCTTTAGCAATTGCCGTAAAAGTCTCAGGTTTCCAGTCATCTTCGCCTTGAAGTTTACGCAATGCAGGTTCAACAAATTGTAAGAACGCCACCATTACTGCGACAGGGTTACCCGGTAAACCGAAGAAAGGGGTATCACCAATATGACCAAACGCAAGAGGGCGACCCGGACGCATATTTATACGCCAGAAGTTAATATTCCCCAACTTATCTAGAATCGTTTTAATGTAATCGGCATCACCAACTGAGACACCACCAGAAGATAAGATCATATCCGCTTGTTGTGATGCTTGAGAAAGCGTTGATTCTAAAGCGGTTTCACTGTCTTCAATGATGCCAAAATCAATCACTTCACAACCGATCTTCTGTAATAACGCCGTCAACGTGAAGCGGTTAGAATCATAAATTGAATTGGCTTTTTGTGCTTCACCCGGTGCTTGAACTTCATCACCAGTAGAAAAAATAGCGACTTTTGTTTTTGAAATAACAGGAATAGAAGCAATACCTAAAGAAGCAAGCATACCGACTTCAGGAGCCGTAATACGTGAACCTTTAGCCACACAGGTTTGGTCGATAGCAAGATCTTCACCTGCTAGACGAACGTTTTGTCCTTTACGAATACCAGATTTTCCTGCATCAAAACGAACTTGATTGCCTTCTTGAGTTGCTTGTTCACGCATGATCACGGTATTACCATTTTCAGGCACTGGTGCGCCTGTCATGATTTTCGCCGCTTCACCGTGTTGAAGAGGGTGCTCGTAACTGTGACCGGCCATGATCTCGGCAACTACGGTGTAGCTTTCACGCTCTATATCATCCCCACAAATCACATAACCATCCATCGCGGAATTATTATGTTGAGGAACATTGATTGGCGATAAAATATCTTGAGCCGCTAATGCATTAATGGATTCAACTAAAGAGACATTGTTTTGTGAGTTTAGTGGTGTGATGGCCTCTAAAATCTTAGCTCTACCTTGACTAACAGATAAAAAAGCAGGTGATAATTCATCACAGTTAGCTGATAGGTCACTTTGTTGTTTATGTTGATGTTGTTTTACGTAGTCAACAATGAACGCAGTTATTGCATCGGTATCGTTGATGTCCATTTGAGGCAGTTCTGATTCTGCTTTTGAGTCTGCTGCAATCGCAATGATGTTATCATCTTCTGGGAAGATCCACGGCTTACCGACTTCATCACGGTGCAATTCAATCTTGGTGTATGGCAGTTGCTTAAAGCCTTCAATAAGAATCAAATCAAGTTCAGTTTGATCTAACTTATTGATTAGTTGCTGACAGGTAGTTTCTTCATTAGGCGTTTCAGTAATTAACGCATTACGAAAACGAGAGCTGATCAACATTTGGCTCGCACCAGCTTTACGTAAACGGTAGCTGTCTTTGCCTTCTTGGTCGATATCAAAATTATGATGAGCGTGTTTTATGACTGCGACTTTTAGTCCCATTTCATTCAGTTTTGGTAATAGCTTTTCTAATAATGTCGTTTTACCTGTGCCGCTATAAGCAGCAAAACCCAATGAAGGGATAGACGCAGTCGTTAAGCTCATAATAAAGATCCAAATTGTTCGAGTTCTTGGGGGCTATTCAAATTGATAAAAGCATTTGGATAGTTAGAGAAATCAGCAAAGACGGTATTACACTCTTTGTATAATAGAATGATTTTTCTATCACCACGCGCTAAGAAAGCATCAATTTTAGGAATAATACGTTTGTGCATTAAAGTCACAACCGGTTGCATGTATTCGCCATCATGAGCGACTACAATATCCGTATCTTCTTTTACCGCATCACACAATAAAGCAACAAGGTTGTCAGGTAGGTTAGGGGAGTCACAAGGAATAAAGCCAACCCAATCAGAATTCATATTGATTAAACCTGAATGCATTCCTGCCAATGGCCCTGGGTAATCGCTAAACTGGTCAGAAAACGTGACGCCGTAACTTGTGTATTGTTCGATACTGCGATTAGCGTTGATGGCAATCTGATCGGTTTGAGGCGCTAATATGTCTATTGCATGTTCGATGAGTGGTTTATTTTTAAAAGCGACAAAACCTTTATCTTGACCACCCATACGACGAGCTTGACCACCCGCTAAAATTACCCAACTAGTTTGCTTTGGCTGGAGCATACTTATCCTTGCTAACAATCACTTTCAATTGTGTTGATTCTATCAGCTTTGCGTCCGAAATGGTCCATTGACGATGACAAATTTCAGTTAAGGCATTGGTTTGGTGGCTGGTTACTACAATACTAGAGCCGCGTTCGAGTAGATCTTTGGCCATAATAACCAATAATTGTATAGATTCTTGGTCAACGCTCGCACTTGGTTCATCCATTAGTAAAATAGACGGTTTTAGTACCCAAGCTCGTGCCATAGCGACACGCTGTTTTTCACCACCAGATAAAACAGAAATATGTTCATCTGCTAAGGTTTCTAAACCCACCATGCGTAGAGCATTGATCACCATATTACGTTTTTCAAGCTTATTCATGGCGGTGTATTTCATGCCATAAATAACGTTATCGAAAACAGTCCCATCAAATAAAAATGGGTTTTGATGCAGGTACACAATTTGATTATTGCCTGAGCGACCAAACAAACGTGCAGTCCAGTGTGGTTGATTAAGGTTAAGCTTACCGGTTGTTGGGTTTTGTAACCCAGATAAAATCTTAAGTAATGTTGTTTTACCTACGCCATTAGCACCACGTAAATAGACAGATTCTTTTGGCCCTAATGATAAATGTGGGATGTGAAAAAGCACACGATCATTAAATCGCATCGATAGATTATCGGCAGTAATTCTTATTGTCATTTTTTATGCCTACTAAGTACGTAAATACCCTTTACCACGAGTGATAGAGAGTAAAAAGTTTAACACCAGAGCTAAAATTAATAGCACCATACCAAGAGCAACCCCTTGAGCAAACGCACCTTTTTGGCTTTCCATAGCGATTGCGGTTGGAATGTTTCGTGTAACATTAAAGATGTTACCGCCGACCATCATAGAGCAGCCGACTTCGGTGATAATTCGAGAAAATCCTGCAATAACAGCTGCTAGGATAGGAAACCGTGTTTCCCAAATTAAGCTACCAAATGCTCGTGGCAACGAAGCTCCTAGAGTAAATGCAGTTTCCCAGACTCGTCGATCACTGTGTTGAAATGCGCCGTGCATCATCGCGACCATAATAGGGAAACAGATAAACATTTGACCGATGATCATCGCTTCTTGAGTAAAAAGTAGTTGCCAATCACCAAGGGGACCTGAACGAGAGAGCATCATATACAGCAATAAACCGATAACGACAGTAGGTACCGATTGTAAGGTATTAATAATAGAGAGCAGTAGCCACCGCCCAGGAAACGAGCCATAAGCAAGCGTAAAAGCGAGCAATAGTGCAGGAAGTAATACAACCGCCATTGCAAATAATGAGACAGAAAACGAAACACCGACGATGCTCCATAATGCCGTATCACCACTGAACAGTAATTGAATGGCTTCGTGAGAGGTGGCTAATATAGTCATGGATTATTTAGCGTCCGCAGTGAACAGTTGCTTGCCACTCAGTTTGAAACTATTAATCAATGCTTGGCCTTTATCGCTGACTAACCAATCACTGAATGCTTGAGCACCTTTGGTGTTTAAATTGTTGTAACGCTCAGGGTTAATAAGAATCACTTGGTAAGGGTTAAATAGACGCTTGTCGCCTTCAACCATGATCTCAAGGTCAAGTTTGTTCTGGTAAGCTAACCAAGTGCCACGGTCTGTTAATGTGTAAGCTTGTAGCTCAGAGGTCATATTCAATGTTGGTCCCATACCTTGGCCAACGGCTTTGTAGCCACCGAAGTTTGGTTCAATTTTCGCTTGAGACCATAAGATCAGTTCTTTTTTGTTTGTACCAGAATCATCACCGCGAGAAACAAACGTTGCATTAGTTTCTGCCATTTTCTCAAATGCAGCAGTCACGTCTTTCATACCGTGGATGTGTGCAGGATCAGCTTTAGGGCCAACAAGTACGAAATCATTGTACATTAGTGCTTTTGGTTCAATACCGTAGCCTTTTTCAACAAAATCAGCTTCTGCTTTAGGTGCATGAGTCATCACTAAATCAACATCACCGTTTTCGCCCATTTTTAGCGCTTTGCCTGTGCCTGCAGCTAATACTTGAACTTCATAACCTGAATCTTTTTTAAACACAGGTAAGATATAATCTAGTAGACCCGAGTGGTAAGTACTTGTTGTTGTCGCTAGACGTACAACGCTTGCGTCATCCGCATATACATTCGTTGCCGAAAAAGAACCCAGAGCCACAACAGCCATTGCTGAAAACGTACTGATTTTATTGTTCATGTTATATCCATGTAATGAAGTTAAATATCACTGCAAATGCAATGAGTGAATAGACTTATTGGCTATAAAGCAATCCTTATGCCAAATTTTTTGCTGATATTTTTATCCATAAGATAATGATATATAAGCAATTGAAGGGTATTTTCACATAAAAACCCTACAAAAAATGTGACTAGGACAAAATGTCTCATACGAAAGGATACATTTTGTAGAATTAAAGGTAGAATAAGTAGGACATTTTGACCCACATATCTCGTTAAAGCGCATAAATTAGGAAGCTCTATGGTCTCGAAATCAGATTGGAATGCATTTTCAGTACTTGTTGTTGATGATGAAGTTGGTATGCAAACCATACTAAAAAAAGCATTAAGTAAACAATTTGGACAAGTTCATACCGTTGGAACCATTGAAGATGCCGAAGCTATTCGTCAATCTCACCATCTTGATTTGATCATTCTTGATATCAATTTACCCGGCCAAACTGGGTTAGAGTGGCAGGAAAGTATTGCCTGTGACTCGCGAAATTATGACGTTATATTTATGACTGGATACGCAGAGTTAGATACTGCAATTCAGGCGTTGCGTTTAGGTGCTGCTGATTTTATTTTAAAACCGTTTAATCTTGAAAATATGCTGCAAGCGGTGAAGCGCTGTATGGACCGTCGCTTAGTCGAGAGAACCAACTTTGCATTACAGCGAGAAGTGGAAAAAAACAACCCAATTGAAATGATCGGTAACGCTGAAAAAACCATAGAATTAAAGCAAATGGTTGCCCAACTTGCGCCATCAAATGCCGCCGTATTAATTGAAGGTGAATCGGGTACAGGTAAAGAGCTTGTGGCTCGTGGTTTACACCAATTAAGTCACCGTAACGGCCCGTTTGTTCCTCTTAACTGTGGTGCTATTGCGCCTGATCTTCTTGAAAGTGAACTATTTGGTCATACATCAGGTGCCTTTACTGGCGCTAAGAAAGGACGTGAAGGATTATTTAGAGTCGCTAACGGTGGAACTCTATTTTTAGATGAGATTGGTGAAATGCCCATTGGAATGCAATCGTCCCTTCTACGAGCCTTAGAGCAGAAAGCCATTCGACCTGTGGGTTCTGAAAAAGAGATCCCTGTTGATGTTCGTATCGTAGCGGCAACCAACCGAAATCTTCTTGAAGAAGTTGAAAAGGGGAATTTTAGAAAAGATCTCTTCTATCGCTTGAATGTCCTTACCGTTTCACTGCCAGCCTTGCGTGAGCGTAAAGCTGATTTGGCCTGTTTAACAGAGCATTTTTCCCACATGATCGCGAAAGAAATGGGGTTAAAACCAATTCACTGGGCACACGAAGACATCGTTGCTATGGCTCAATATGATTGGCCCGGAAATATTCGTGAGCTTAAAAATATGATTGAGCGTTGTATTTTACTCGGTAAACCACCAGTAGATCACTGGGCTAGTTTACAAGGTGATACGCCACTGCATCAATCGCCTAGTCAAGAGCCGATTTTAAATCAAGAACCAACGGAATGTACTTGTATGCCAGAGATGGATGAGTATCCAGATCAGTGGACATTAAAAGAAGTTGAAAAGAAGCACATAATTACGGTTGTCGATTTGCATGACGGGAACAAGTCAGCGGCAGCAAGGCAACTAGGTGTTGCTCGTAAAACATTAGAGAGAAAATTTAAAGAGTGGAGTGAAGAGATCGCATGATGTTATCTCCTCTTTTATGGAAACGTAGAATCAAAACCATGGTGAGATACCGTTTATTGTGGTTAAACTCTGTTCCTTTATTTCTCACATTGCTTGCTTTAGTGATTATTACTGCGTTTTGGTCGGTGCATTATACGTGGCAAAACGCACTCAATGATGTAGGAAGTAAATTATCCGTAGCAAACAACAGTATTGATTTTTTACAGCAAGAACAAGGCGCGGAACTCCATAGTTTTGTTGAATCTTATCAATTCCAAATAAGATTAAAAAATAATGATCCACAACTTCAATATTGGGCAGAGAACCAAGCAGATAATTATAACTCTGACTTTATTGTTGTTCATCCTGCTAACTATATTGAACATTTACCAGAGTCATCAGTTAAAGCATTATCATTAGGAATATCGCGTACCTTTTTTCAGGTAATGAGCAATACTGATTTATATAACATTAGTCCTCAATTGAGTACTCGAGTTCAGGTGATTAATAAGAATGATGGCAGCATAGAAAAACGTGGATTAGTAAGTAGAACGTTAATTCCTATCTTTAGTGATGACGGTAACTTAGCGTGGATAGTTGATAGTGGAATCATTTTAAATAACAGTACATTACTTGTTGATCGTATTCGAGATCTTATCTATCCAGAGGGAGATTTAGCGCCGGATAATTATGGAACGGTAACTCTATTTCTAGACGATTTACGTATTAGTACCAATGTTCCACTGCATAATGACTTTGCGAATAAATCACTCAATCAGGGACGAGCAATAGGCACAAGTGTCTCAGTCGTCGTAAAAGAGAGAGTGATTGAAAAGGGTGAGCGTTGGGTTAATCGAGCTTATGTATATAACGATTGGTATATCTCTGCTTATCAACCGATAAAAGACATGAACGATAACGTGATAGGAATGCTATATACCGGTTATTTAGAGTGGCCGTTACTTAAGCAATACTTACAGAATTTAGTGGAAGCTGGGGTAACCATACTCATTACTTTATTGTTATCCACTATTTTCGTGCATCGTGGAGCAAGAGATCTCTTTCAACCAATTGAAAAAATTCACTATGTGGTGAAGTCAGTTCAAATGGGTAAAGATGTTCGTATTGGTGAATTGGGGTTAGATAATAGTCACGAACTTGCGAGCCTGGCACAGCAATTTGATAATATGCTCGATCAGTTGCAACAGAGAAACATAGAGATCCAACGAGCATCAAAAAATTTGGAATCTAAAGTTGAATCTCGTACCGCCAGTTTGCATGAAAAAACCATTGAACTAGAGCAATACATTAAGTTATTAAAACAAGCGCAAGATAAGCTCATTATGAGTGAAAAACTGGCCTCTCTTGGTGAGTTAACGGCAGGGATCGCTCATGAAATAAATAATCCAACCGCGGTAATTTTAGGTAACGCGGAGTTGATTAAATATGAGTTGGGAGAGGGCGCTGAAGTTATTTCGGAAGAGCTTGATGCGATAATGGAGCAAATAGATCGAATTCGTAATATCACGCGCAGTCTGTTGCAATATAGTCGACAAGGTGGAATTCAAGATCAAGTCACTTGGCAGTATATTAATCCAATTATCGAAGAGAGTGTGACGCTCGTGAGAACAGGAGCGCACAAGCGAGATATTGAGGTAGAGTTTGATTTTGAGCAACCACCGCGAGTTGAGGTCAATCGACATCATTTGTTGCAGATCTTAGTTAACCTGCAAATGAACGGTATTCATGCGATGAACAGTAAAGGGAAATTGATTATTCGTAGTCGTACGTGGTGTGAAGACGGTAAAGAACGAGGTGCTATTATTGAAGTTGAAGATTTTGGTTGTGGCATGTCATCAGAACAATTAAATCGGATCTTTGATCCATTTTATACCACTAAACGTGATGGTACCGGTCTTGGTCTTTCTGTTTCGCAGAGTTTATTAAGCCAAACCGATGGAGAAATAAAAGTGCGATCACAGCTTGGTGAAGGTTCTACGTTTATTATTTATTTACCAATAAAATCAGAGCATCATCAATTCGATAATTTGGTTGGATAAAAAAGAAACAGGAAAAATGTTATCCGCTTCACAAAATATGGAACAACTTTAAAATTTGTACTTTTTATAGCCATAATGTTTACGAAATTCGTTGATATTAAGACGACGATATAAGATAGTTAGCACGTCCGGTTATGACCCCGAACAGTACTAAATTAAGCCACATTCTGAGACGTGTGGCTTTCCTTTTTCTTCCCCTTTACTTCTTGTTTTACCTATTCTTTTCTAGATGTATCCATTCTATGTTGTATTAAAAAATCTAATCAATAATGACGATATTATCAGTCTGATCTGTATGTAATTGAGCTTTATTTTGTTCGATAAGTTGTCCTTTCATACATATATGAACCCAAAATGAATAATGTGCTCACTAATCATTAAGATACGACCCTGTAATCTTACTCCTAAGTTAACGAATGAATCTACTTGGAGAAAAATCATGAGTCCATTAAGCATTGTAATCATCACATTAAATGAAGAAAAACGAATCGGTCGTTTATTGGAAGATTTAACAAAACAAACAAATCAAAACTTTGAAGTGATCATTGTTGATTCAAACAGCGAAGATGCTACATGTGAAGTTGCTCAGGCCTTTGCTGCGAGTATTCCTGATTTAACGATTCACAAAATGGATAAACGTGGTGTTAGCCTAGGTCGTAATACTGGCGCATCACTCGCTAAGCATGAACGCTTACTATTTTTAGATGCAGACGTAAGCCTAAAAACAGATTTTCTTGAGAGAGCAGCAACACAATTAGCTGAGAAAAAATTAGAAGTCGCTGGTGTGTATATGGGCTCTAAAGGGCTTCCTATTGCTCATCGAGTAGGCTACGGCTTATTTAACTTAGGCTTATTTGCTACTCAATTCACTTTTCCAACTGCCGTTGGTGCGTGTATTTTCTCAACAAAGCGTGCGCACAATGAATTGCAAGGTTTTGATGAAAACATCACTTTATGTGAAGACTGTGATTATGTGAAACGAGCAAGCCAAACCTGGCGTTTTCGATTTTTACCAATGACGTTTGAGTTTGATCCACGTCGATTAGACCAAGATGGTTTATTTACGATGGGGGCTACGTATTTAAAAGCCAATATTCGTCGCTTTTTCTTTGGTGAGATGCGCAATAACGAGATGGAATATAAATTCGGTCATTATTCTGAGCAAAAGTAACCAGCATAGGTAAGCGTGCTTATGTATGATTCTATGGCATTATTTACGGGCGCATTATTAGATGCGCTCATAGGACCAAATTTATTTGTGCCGGGTGAGCCGTTCTTAATTGCAGCCGGTTTTCAGCTTCATCAAGGAGTTTGGGCTGGCGTTATTGCGGTATTGTTCGGTGGTCTTATTGGTGATCAACTCAGTTATTGGATTGGACGTCGCTTTGGCCGAAAGGCTCAGACACGATTAATGAACTGGCAACCCAAAACTCGCCGACCCATTGCACGATGTCGCTTGTTACTCCAGAGAAAAGGTAATTCGGTCTTACTGTTTGCTCGCTTATTAGGACCAGTGGCTTGGATCGTTCCCTTTATCGCTGGTGTAAATAATATCGAGTGGCGACGGTTTTCATTGTTTGCATCTATTGGATTATTACTTGGCGTGGGTCAATTTGTCTTATGGGGGTATTTACTCTCTTATGGGATTGATGCCTTTCCATGGATGAGTGATATGACACTATTTGTCACCGAGCATAAACAATCAATAGTGACCTTGTTACTGATAGTTATTTTTTTCGTGATGGCAAAGAAGTTTCAATGGAAAAATATTGGCAAGAAATCAGTAGCAGTGGTTGTGAGTGCTATTATTTATTTGAATTATAGTCATTTTTTTTGGGTCGCTGATGATGTAATAGAAAAGCCAATTCCTGCACCATTGCATTTTGATGAAACAAAAACATCTTTCAAAGCTTTCCCAGGAGTGTCTTCGTTTTTTGATGCGCAAGCGGTTAATATCGCACTTATTGGGCATCACCCTCAATCTATAATGGTGCAATTAGGTTGGATTGAGAATAAAACATTTTCTCGTGATGATATTGAATTTTTTGATTATCTCTCACTGATTAAGAATAAAACGCCACCGGTTTCTGATCTATTTTGGAACGGGCGGATACAAGATATGGCATTTCAATTACCGGGCGATTTATTAAAGAGAAGTCATATTCGGTGGTGGAGTGCAGGTAAGAACGAAAATAATGAACAAGTATGGTTAGGAGCACTAAGTTACGATGATGGGTTAACGATTACTGCGTATCGAGGTATTGTGACTATGTTACATAGCATTGATCCGAATGTAGATGAGGAAAGAGAACGATTAAAAACGAGTATTGATACTCTTTTTCTCGATTTATCGACCTTAAATATAGCTTATGCAGAACCGATCACTGAAGATGAACAACATGATTACTATTCTGATGGAAAGATACTAGTTATTGGTTCATCACAGAGTTTACTCATCGCAAATAATTAGGGTCGTTTTGACCCTAATTTAGATTGTCAGAATATGATGTTTAATAAAGCAGAAAAACGATCACTCTTTTACTCGTGGGAAGGTTAGGGTGGCTTTTAGTCCTCCCATTGCACTCTTTGATAATTCAAGCGAGCCGCGATAACTGTGCGCCATTTCACTCACAATATTTAGCCCAAGACCTGTTCCTGGAGTCGTTTCATCCAAACGGATACCACGTTTAATGACTTGTTCAAATTCTGATTCAGGAATACCTTCACCATCATCCTCAATCATTATACGAATTTGATTTGCTTCAACTTCCTTAGAATGAACACGGATCATTGAATGTGCCCATTTATATCCATTTTCAAGTAAGTTTCCTAGCATCTCATCGAGATCAGTTTTATCGACGGCGATATGATCTTCACTGTCTAGCTCATTTATTAATATCACTTCACGTTCAGCATAGACTTTATCAAATGCCATTGAGATCGCATCTACGCGTTCAGAGGGTGAGGTAGCCACTGAGAGGATATTCATTGAACCTGCCATGCGAGCACGACTAAGGTGATAATCAATATGTGCTTGCAGTTGAGCAATAGGGGCAGACAGACGATTTTTATCTTCAACGCTCAAATATTCTAATTCATTTTTAAGTACCGATAGAGGCGTCTTTAATGAATGAGATAAATTACCTGCATGATGACGAGCACGTTCAAGTAACTCTTGGTAGTGAAATAATAGTGCGTTGAGATCTGAAACCAAGGGCGCGATTTCTTGAGGATAATGCTGACCTAATGCCTGTTGTTCACCTTTACGCAGCATCACTAACTCAGATTGCATTTTAGCTAAAGGGCGCAGTGACCAACTGACTTGAATACCGATAAGAAATAGTACCCCACTGAATAATAAGCCAAGAATGATCCAGAGCTGGCCTGTAAGTTGATGTAAGGTTTTTTCTAATGGATCTTCATCAAGACCAACAGTGATGGTTATTGGCTGTTTAATTTCAGGAAGGTAAATATTTTTTTGTATATAAATAAGCTCTTCGTTATTAGCGCCTTTCACTTTTGGTTTAATAGATAAGCCATCTTCTTTGAATGTGAGCTTTTTATCCCACAATGAACGCGAACGTAGTTCATCTCCTTTGGTTGATGCCGTCCAATAAAGACCACTGTAAGGCTGACTAAAGCGAGGATCAGATAAACGCGATGGCATGATGAGGTTGCCTTTGCTATTTACTTCGACATTAGCGGTGATCTCATCCATTGACAGTAATAGCTGACTTTTTACATCTTGGACTAGATAATCGTTTACTAATTTAGGGATACCAATTCCCGCAGCAAATATCATGGCAGACAGCCAAAAAGCCGCAGCAAGAAGCAAGCGGCTTTTTAAGCTCAATTTTTTAAAGGTATGTTTAAATTGTCTCGGTGATGTATTCACAGTAGACCTTTATATTTAAGGATTTAATTGATAACCAAGGCCACGAACCGTTTTAATAATTTGTGGCGCAATTTTTTTACGAATACGACCGATAAATACTTCCACCGTGTTTGAATCACGATCAAAATCTTGCTTATAAATATGCTCTACAAGCGTGGTTCTTGAAATAACCTTATCGGGATTATGCATAAAGTAGGCAACAACTTTGTACTCTAATGCTGTTAAGCTTACTGCTTGTTCTTGCCATAACACTTTTGAGCTACGTGTATCTAAACTTAATTCCCCAATTTTTAAAATAGGAGAGGCGTTACCAGAAGCGCGGCGTAATTGAGCACGAATACGAGCGATCAATTCAACCATTTCAAAAGGCTTGGTTAAATAATCATCAGCCCCTGCATTAAGTCCTTCAACACGCTGAGATAGGGTATCGCGAGCACTTAGAATAATGACGGGTGTATTGATGTTTTCATCTCGAATACTTTTCAATACGGTCAACCCACTTAATTTTGGTAAACCAAGATCGAGAACGATAGCATCCCACTCTTCAGTTGTTGCGCGATATAAGGCATCAATTCCGTCTTGGGATAATTCAGGAACCCAATCAGCACCTTCTAAGGTTTCAATGATTTGTTCACCTAAACGCGGATCATCTTCTACGACTAAAATTTTCATTATTATTCTCTTAGTAATTATCTTTTTTGTTGTTATTTAAGAGCTGCGCGAATATCGCGGCCTTTGATCTCTGTGATTGCTAAGGTTGCTGCATCATATTCAACTTTGATTATATTGCTTTCATGAACCAGTTTTAATTCGTAGGTCCATTCATTGTCGTCTTCATCCAGCTCTACTTTGATAATTCGGCCATGAAAGTCTTTCTCAACCATAGCGTAAAGCTCAGAAAATGGCTTTACTAAACCGGCTTGAACTGCGTCATAAACTTCATCTTGATCTTCATCTATATCTATTTTAGCGCCATTTTGCTGAACATCTTGAATGAGCTGATGCCCATCAGGGTGATCATTAGCAAAAGCACTTTGTGATAATGGAAAAAAGGTGAATAGGGCAGCAAGGTATATGGCTGGTTTTTTTAGCATGATGCTTCCTAATTAAGTCAATATAGGAGAAGTATAAAACAGCGAAGATGAATAGAACATGAATTTTATTCAGAAGAAAATCTCATAAAGAAAGTTCAACTTACCCTAATCATAATGAGTTATTTTGATAAATGTGTAAATTATTCTGGGTGGTTGTGCTATTTCATGGTGTTATTTATAAGTTATTGATTTTAAGTTTTAATTCTTAATTTGTGTGATGGAAATCATAATTATATGACTGTTTTTTTGCCTTTTTTAAAAATATTTCACTGGTTTTACGTTTTTCAAGCTGCTAGAGTCCCATCCCTCACGCATCTAGTGGGATACCCATGTTTAAAAATAGCAATGAAAATAGCGATAAACTAGTTCCAACACTTACTATAGGATTTATCCTTTTATTTCTTCTCTTTGCTCTTGTTGATCTATCAACATTTACTGCAACGATTCAAACCATGTTTATGTCGGCATCGACAATGTTTGGTTTGTGGTGGCAGTGGTTAATGATCATCACGTTTGTTTTAGCTCTTATTATTGCGATGAGCAGTTATGGCAAAATCAAAATGGGTGGTGAAGAAAAACCAACGTTCGGTACGTTCAAATGGGTCGCAATGATCATGTGTACCTTACTTGCAGGCGGAGGCGTTTTCTGGTCAGCCGCTGAACCTATCTTTCACTTCATTACTCCTTCTCCAACTTTTTCTGATGTTAAAACCGGCACTCTTGCAGCAGTAACTCCTGCATTAAGCCAAAGCTTTTTACATTGGGGTTTCCTAGCATGGGCTGTATTGGGCACATTAAGTACGATTGTACTAATGTACGCACATTATAACTGCGGTGTTAAATTACGTCCTCGTGCGCTGCTATACCCGATTTTAGGTAACAAACTTGAAAACCATTGGTTAGGCTCAGTGATTGATGCTTGTTCAATTATTGCGGTTGCCGCAGGTACAATTGGACCAATTGGTTTCTTAGCTACGCAACTTAGTTATAGTTTAACCGTGCTAACAGGCCTTGAAAGCTCGCTGATGAGTCAAATCGGTCTTTTATCTATGATTGTGGCAATTTATTCAGTTTCAGCCTTTACAGGGATGGACAAGGGCTTACAGTGGTTAAGCCGAATGAATGTTATTGGCGCTGTTACGTTATTAGTCGCAATTCTGGTGCTAGGCCCAACAAGCTTTATCTTTACTGAGTTTGGTCTTGCATTTGGCAGCTATATTCAACACCTACCTGAAATGAGCTTGAGCACTACAGATCCTGCATGGAACTCGTGGTGGACATGGTTCTTCTGGGGTTGGTTTATTGGTTTCGCTCCAATGATGGCTATCTTTATTGCACGTATTTCTAAAGGTCGTAGTATCCGTGAGCTTGTGATTACAGTAGCAATTATTGCTCCTATCGCGACAAACTTCTGGTTCTCAGCATTGGGTGGTACAGGTATCTTCCTTGAGCTACAAACTCCGGGCAGTATTTCTGGACCATTACAAGAAGCGGGCTTACCTGCGGTATTACTGGCGTCATTAGAACAACTGCCATTAAGCTGGTTGTTAATTCCTGCATTCTTAGTACTGACAACGACATTTGTTGCTACAACAGGTGATTCAATGGCGTACTCAATTGCAATGGCAGTTGAAGGAACGGATAAGCCGTCACGTTTCCAACGTCTGTTTTGGGCATTAATGATGGGTGTGGTTGCTGGCGTACTATTGATTGCAGGAGATGGTGGATTAAACGCTCTGCAATCTTTCATTGTGATCACAGCGGTTCCAGTTTCAATCCTACTTGGTTTTGCATTGATTTCAGCACCTATTGCTGTATTACGAATGAAAAGTGCCGAGCAAGAGAATCAATCTGAAGCAGTTAATCAAAAAACAGCGACAGTATAAGATAGAAACATAGAACGAATGAGAGGCTTATCGCAGAATCTGCGGTAGGCCTTTTTTATTGCCTGTTATTTGAGTGTAATTGAAGTCTCAATGTTAACGAGGACAGAGTTATTATGGATGTAATTATTCTAAATGGGACA
The DNA here is from genome assembly GCA_000953695.1 of Aliivibrio wodanis. Classification (GTDB taxonomy): domain Bacteria; phylum Pseudomonadota; class Gammaproteobacteria; order Enterobacterales; family Vibrionaceae; genus Aliivibrio; species Aliivibrio wodanis. The sequence goes on from LN554846.1 coordinate 1,446,035, forward strand.
GGCAGTTCAGGAAAAACGAGTATAGCTAAACAACTTCAAGAGAAGCTTTCAAATCAATATCTCAATTTTAGTATTGATAGTGTTCTCTATGCTTTGCCACCATCTGATTTACAAAAAATGATGCAAGGCTTACCTATAAAGCGAGACGGGTATGATTATGCTCAATTAACACAAGGTTACCATAATAGTATTAAAGGCTTATTAAAAGCTGGTTGTCGTTTAATTATTGATAGTGCTTGGATAGATAAGCAAGAAATTGATAATTTAAATAAAGTATTAGAGCCATTTTCTGTACTTAGAGTCGGTGTAAAGTGTCGACTGTCAGTATGTGAAGAAAGAGAAAAAAATCGAGGCGATAGAGCAATTGGATTAGCAAAATCAGAGTTTCCAGTCGTTCATCAGTATATGAATTATGATCTAATTGTTGATACTACTGAGAACAGTCCAAATAGAGCCGCTAAAGAAGTGATAAATTACTTAAATAAAATGTCAGAAGCATAGGATTATTTGTTCATTTTTCTTGATTAAATGAGTTAATAGCAGCGTTTAGTGAAGTAGGCATAATAATGGGCCGATATAAATGGCCCATTATTATATTAGATGTTTATTTGATTAGATTTTTTTCCATACTCCCCATTCACCAGCGGTTTCAGGGTTATTACCTTGAGTCCACCACTGAGCTTGATATGTTATGTTGTTAACTGTCACTTGATCACCAGTATTATAAACTGCTGTCGCACTCCATGTAGAATTAGGGTCAGTTGGCTCAACAGGCGTCGGTGGAGTTGGCTCTACAGGTGTAGGTGGAGTTGGTTCAACAGGCGTTGGTTCTACTGGTGTCGGCGGAGTAGGCTCAACTGGAGGAATAGTTGGAGTACCGCTGATTACTTCCCAAACACCAGTAGTACTGGTTGTAGGGTTATCACCTTGGTTCCACCACTTAGCTTGGTAAGTTACTCCATTTACAACCACTTGATCGCCAGTATTATAAACTTTGTTAGCATCCCAAGAATTTGTTGGATCTACAGGATCGGTTGGATCAGTCGGTTTTGGTGGTAATACATCAACAACACGTGTAACAGGCCAGTTAGCGTGAGATTCATAGAAATTAGTCACACATTTCTCATAGTCGCCCGGGACAAGTGCTGAATACGCAGTTTGGAAACCAACTAATTCACATTCGAATGAAGCACCTTCTGGACGATCTGCATAATATTTCCAGTTACCATCCCAGTTAGTGTAAAGCACATCCGTTGCCCCGTTTAGGTTCAAACTGCCATAAGGTGTTTGTTGCCAACAAGTATTTGTCTCGTCAGCTTCAACTGGGATTTGGTAATGTTTTGCTAATCCTTCCCAATAACGAATACGGTTAACTGGTTGGCCTTTATCTTTGTTTTGTTCCCCACACTCGATACCACCATTAATCACATTAATCGTTGTGCCAAACCCATAACCAATACCTGCATCAGTCTCACGCTGAGATGGTGTCCAAGTACGATCAATAACATGAAGCATCGCAGGCTTTGGTGCTTGTGGTGTCAAGAAGAACCACACGGCAGATGCTAGGTTTAGCCAAGAATCAGCAACTAATCCTGGATTATTTAGTAATACTGTTGCATCACCATCGTACATTACTTCAGAGAAAGCACCGTAGTTAAAATGGTAAGAGAGCTGTTTAGCCCCACGACCGAAGTACCCTTGTCCTGCTGCACATGGCCAACGTTTGTTTTGCCAATCATTTTGACCACAACCTGTTGTATAACCTTCTTGACCTTCAGACCAACCCATCTCACGAACATGAACTAACGCTTGTTGCCACTCCTCAAGCCCTAATGGGTTATCCCATGTATTATCTACAGCAATATGGCCACCAGTCTCTTGAGAGAAGTGGGCGAAAGCAGTAACGATAGACTTCTTACAAATCGCATCGGAATCACGTCCGTCTGTGTAATCACCACAAAAAGCAGGGAATTTACCGATTGCGCGCAAGAAGCGTGTATAGGTATATTCAGGTGCCGCCATTTGAGTTAAGAAAAACCACTCAGATTGAGGGAAAACACGTTCAACACGTTTAACATTAGCAGGGTTTGTTTCAACCCCTGCATCAATGGCTTCAACTGCTGTGTTAGGTAGTGTTTCTAAAGCTTTAGCCCATACATCATACATCGGGTCTAATGTTTTTGCCGCTTCAGCAGCATCAATCTCAGCTTGGGTAACGATGTAACCTGTTGGGTTTTCAGGATCTGGTTGAGGGTTCATTGTAAAGCTATTCGCCGAAAAACTGCAGGCAAGCAGTGTAGGCAGTACAGCAAGTTTAAACATAGGTAACGCTCCTTGTAGTTAATTACACAATAAAAATAAGTTGGAATAACTATAGAAGTTTTTATAAATTATGGTTATCTGAGTCGATGGATCTGTTTTAACTATGCGAGTAGTATCAAAGAGTATAAATTATAGACAAAAGTAGATTCATAGTGTGATTTGTGGTGTAGAAAGGGAAATGTATTAATGGTATTGGTCAAGACAGCAGAAAAAATCGATTTAAAGACGATCTATGAAATTGAAACGGAGGTATTTGGTTCTCATGGTTATCCTTCTTTTTTCATTCGACAAGCGTTTGATTGTTGGTCCAATGGATTGTTGGTTGCAAAAAGTGAAGATCAAGTACTCGGCTACGCACTTCAAGTCCCATCAAGCCAATCTTTAGGCGACGCTTGGGTATTATCCTTAGCGGTTTCTGAGCAAGCGCAAGGGAAGGGGCTAGGAAAGAAATTACTAGAAACGGCGATTGAAAATGCCAAAGATTATAAACGATTATTATTAACGGTTTGCCCTAAAAATACAGGAGCGTATGCCTTATATAAATCGTATGGTTTTTATTTATTAGAAGAAGAACAAGACTATTTTGATATTGGTGAAGATCGTCTCGTTCTTGCCCTAGATATTGTTGAGTAACTTGTTATTGTATCTTATTGAAAATAAAAAATAGCTAGCATTAAAGGTGGAGAGAGCATGGAAATCGATTATAAAGTCAATGAGCCCATTACGGCTGAGCAGTTTATTACCTTACTAAAGAAAACCTCTTTAGGTGTTCGTCGTCCCATTGATAGCGTAGAAAAAATACAAGCCATGCTTGATAATTCAAATTTGATTGTTACGGCATGGGGAGATGGAGAACTCATTGGTATTGCACGTTCGGTGACAGACTTTAATTTTTGTTGTTACTTATCGGACTTAGCGGTTGATGAAAGCATTCAGTCAGTAGGTATTGGAAAGTATCTTATTTTGGTAACCAAAGAAGAGCTGACACCTGATTGCAAATTGATTTTGTTAGCAGCTCCACAAGCAGAAGGTTATTACCCCAAAATTGGTTTTGAAGCGCACAATAGTGCATGGGTTTTATCCGATGCAAGTCAGTTAAAGCTATTTTAAGGTAAAGTCATGACATCAATAAGTGTATTAGGGTGTGGTTGGTTAGGATTTCCATTAGCAAAGCATTTGGTGAGTAATGGTTTTATTGTTAAAGGGTCTGTTCGTAATAAAGAAAAGTCAGCGTTATTAGATAATGAATCGGTGACTCCGTTTTTGTTGGATATTGACGGTGAGGTAACAGGGCAATCATGGGAACAATTTTTAGACTCAGAGCTTTTAATTATAGCTATTCCTTCTAAGAACCAAGCAGGCTTTACTTCTCTGCTCTCTATTTTAGAATCTTCTTCTATTAAACATGTGATTTTTGTTAGTTCAACGTCGGTATATGCGGATAACAATGCCGTGGTTACTGAAGATGTTGCTGCCTCTGAATCTTCTGTATTATTTCAAATTGAATCTCTATTTTCTCAATCATCAGCATTTACAACAGCAGTGATCCGTTTTAGTGGTTTAGTGGGCTATCAAAGAAATCCGGGGCGATTTTTTCAAAAAAGTGGCCGCTCGGTCAGTAATCCAGACGCTCCTGTAAATATGATCCATCAAGATGATTGTGTTGAGTTAATTACGCAGATTATAAAGCAAGAAAAGTGGGATGAAGTGTTTAATGCATGTGCTGATAGCCACCCAAGTAAACGTGAATTTTATACCCAAGCAACTCAAGAAATTGGGGTTAAAACACCTGAGTTTATTGAATCAGAAACCCAAACCTTTAAAATTATTAGCAATGAAAAAATCAAAAAGTCACTGGGTTATGAGTTCATTTATCCAGATGTAATGCAAATTTCTTATGACATTTAAACGCCATTAATTAAGGACAGAATAATGAGTAATCCACTAGAAATTAGTCCATTAGCAATTAATCCACTGGTAACAACAGCATGGTTAGCGGAACATATTGATGATGATAACCTTGTGATTGTTGATGCCTACATGGCGAATGTCGTCGGTAAAGAACCGTTAGTTTATGATGCGTTTTCTTGCCTTCCTACAGCACGTAAGTTAGATATTGAAGTGGATTTTTGTGATCATTCTTCTTCTCAAAGTCACGCACTACCCACTGAGCAACAGTTTACTCAAGCCGTCCAAGCGCTAGGTATTAATAGCGACAGCGTGGTTGTTCTTTATGATAACCAAGGTATTTATTCTGCTCCTAGAGCGTGGTGGACATTTAAAACGATGGGGTTTGAAAATGTCTATGTATTGGATGGTGGGCTACCTCAATGGATAAAAGAGGGAAGAGAAACAGCGTCAGAATACACAACAATATTGACATTAGGTAATGCGACAGCGAAAGAAGTGAAAGGCTTAGCGTGTGATTCAGAAGAGGTTCTCAGTGTAATAAATACAGATGTGGCAATTTTAGATGCGCGTGCAGAAATGCGTTTTCTCGGAAAAGCACCTGAGCCGCGTGAGGGCGTTCGTAGTGGACATATTCCCACGTCAAAAAACCTCCCGTTTTCTATCTTATTAGATGGATATACTTATCAAGATAAAGCGATTCTTATTTCTATTTTTTCTGAGCGTGTTTCCTCTCTGGATACTAAAACCTATTTCAGTTGTGGCTCAGGTATCACTGCATGTATCTTGATCTTAGCTGCGGTATCTATTGGCTATAAAGAGGTCACTTTATACGATGGCTCATGGGCAGATTGGGGAACTAATCATGCATTACCTATCGAATAATCAAAGTAAGGGTTGCTAATGCGAGACAGTTTACGAAAGAAGATCATCGAAGTATGTGATAAGAAAATAGCGCAGAAAGGAGATGACGTTGGCTTATCTTTTTACGCCTTCTTTGCCAATAAAAACGATGATCCAGAATTATTAATGGAAGCGGCAACGTGGTGGATATCTACCCATAAATTGGATCACTTTGAAAAAGCGACCAAAATAAAAGCTATGATTGAAGATAAACAATAAAAGGAATAAACAAATGGAATTGGATATTTACATTATAGATGCGTTTACTTATACACAATTTAAAGGGAACTCAGCAGCAGTTGTGCCTGTTAAAGAGTGGTTGTCAGAGACGCTAATGCAATCTATAGCAGCAGAGAATAATTTATCAGAAACTGCATTCATTAAAGAAATAGAAGCTAATGTTTTTGAAATACGTTGGTTTTCTCCAATGACTGAAATCGACTTTTGTGGTCATGCAACATTAGCCTCATCTTATGTGTTGTATGAATACCTAGGGATAGAAGGGTGTATTACTTTTCAAACCCTTAAAGTTGGAAATTTAGTGGTTAAAAAGAATGTTGATAATCGTATTGAGATGAGTTTTCCTAATTTAGCACCAGAAGTAATTTCTTCTGTGCCATCGCAATTAATTGATGGGCTATCGATTAAACCGGAGGAGATTTTACGTAATCAGCAAGCGTATGTTGTTGTGTACCAGGATGAAAAAGATGTTCTATCTGTTGAGCGTAATAATAAGTTATTAGAGCAATTGGTTCCTTATGACGTTGTTGTAACAGCACCATCTCAACAATATGATTTTGTGTCTCGTTATTTTTGGCCTGCAAATGGAGGTGATGAAGACCCTGTAACAGGATCAATTCATGCAGCTCTAGTGCCATATTGGAGTGAAAAACTTGGTAAAAAAGAATTGGTTGCTTATCAAGCTTCAGCACGTAGTGGAGTTTTATATTGCCAATTAAATTCAGGTTCTGTGATGGTTTCTGGTGATGCAATGTTGTATTTAAAGGGGAAGATTTACGTATAAATGGGAATTAAATGCAAATAGAAATATGCCAAGGAACATCAAGGTTTGAAAGAAAGTAGCAAGATAGTATTTAGTAAAACCCTAATACCAACTTCAATTGGTACTAGGGTTTAATAAGCGTCGAATATCTCAAGTCAATACTGAGTTATGGTCTACAATTGAAGTACACTTAAACCAAGCCTTAGACGACTGTATTTTAAAATAACAAACAGGATAAAATGCATATATGGATAGAATCACCTTTCAAAAAGTCACCGCCTGTGAGTATCCATCACTGTTTTCTATTTATAAAAAATACCTATATCCAGCGATTAGTAGCAGCTTTGGCTGGAATGAAGATTATCAGCTACACCGTTTTTCAGTCTCTTATCAACCAGAGTGGTTTGATTGGATCATGTTTAATGGAGAACGTTTAGGGATAGTCTGTACAAAACAAGAAGAAGTAACCGTCCATATTCATTTGCTAGTAATTTTTGAAAAATACCAAAAAAAAGGTATAGGCTCTGCTGTGATGAAATATATCCAACGATCTTATAGTGACAAGGTAACAAAGTGCCATCTTTCAGCTTTCAAATCTAATCAACAGGTGATCGATTTTTATTTATCATTAGGTTATAAAACAGTGAGTGAAGATGAGTACTTTATTGATATGGAATATTCACTTTGTTTTAATGGTTATTTGGGATATTAAAGACTAAAAATAGTAATAGGAGCGTCTTGATGCCATTTGGGATACACCGTCATAACTTTTGAAAAAATAGGATTATTGTACTGTCTAATTAACCAATCACGTAAACTAGGAAGAGAAGCTTGCCCATACCATTTTTTATCCACACGTGAAAATTGGCGAATGAAAGGTAAAAGAGCATAGTCGACTAAGCTAGGAGTATTCCCCATAATGTAAGCGTGCTGAGATAAACGTTGTTCAATTTCCATCAACCATTCGCAGCACATATCACGATACTCTACTTCATTGTCATCATGATAACGAGAAGCCGCTCGGTACTTTTGTAAGGCATCCACAAATTCAGTGTCACTGCGATAGATTAACTCTAGCATTACAGACAACATCCCTTCATCGTGTGCATACAGTCGATTATTAGGATCGGATTGATTTAGTGCCCATATCATCACATCAATGCTTTCATCAATAACGGTTCCATCACTAAGTAGCAATACGGGAACTGTCCCTTTTGGTGAAATAGAGAGCATTTCTTCTGGTTTATTATTCATATCAATATCACGGAGTACGACCACTTGATGTGCGTGCATTATTCCAAGGCGAGCGCGCATTGCATAGGGACATTGTCGTAATGAATAAAGAATGGGTGATGTCATAATTAAATCCCTAAAATAGAAAGCGTTACGAGCATCTTATCGGATAGAGCAAAGATGTTCACGAAGAAAAGTCATGATCTAGATCAATAAAAGCCTAAGTGAGTGGTAATAAAAGCGTGAGACGAGTAGAATGCCCCCTCAAAAAAATTATTACATAAAAACCGAAGCGAGCAATTTCATAATGAGTAGAAAACTTGAATTATTGGCACCTGGTGGTGATGTTGAAGCGATTAAAGCGGCCATCGTTGCAGGGGCAAATGCTGTTTACTGTGGTCTAGATATGTTCAACGCACGTAACCGCGCATCCAATCTTTCATTTGATGAGCTAAATGGTGTGTTACGACTTGCTCATGAATACGGCTGTGAAGTATTCCTGACATTGAACGTTGTGATTCTTGAGCATGAAATTAAATCATTAGTGAAGTTACTGAATCAATTAGTAAACACAACACTTGATGGCATCATTGTTCAAGATTTAGGTGTCTTTAACCTGATCAAAAAACATTTCCCGACCTTAGATGTTCACGCTTCTACTCAGTTAACCACACACAATGAAGGCCAGATTCACTTTCTTTCAAAAGTAGGTGCATCACGCGTTAATTTATCTCGTGAATTGAATATTGAAGAAATTAAAGAGATGACAGCTGTGGCTCATGAGCACGATATCCTAACAGAGGTGTTTGTTCATGGTTCACTGTGTATTGCTTTCTCTGGTCAATGTTACTCAAGCTCAGTGAGTGTGGGTAACTCGGGTAACCGTGGCCGTTGTAGCCAAGCGTGTCGTGATGAATACGAAGTAACAAACGTTGGCACTAAGTACCCATTAAACTTAAAAGATAACTCAGCGTATTTTGATCTTCCTGAGTTAGTTGACGCTAAAGTCGATTCATTGAAAATCGAAGGTCGTATTAAAGGTGCTCATTACGTATATACCGTAGTTGAAAACTGGCGTAAAAATATCAATAAATTTGTTGAGACAGGCGAGCTATATGAAGATGACTCAAATCTACATAAAGTGTTTAACCGTGGTTTAACCAACAAATTCTTGAAAGGTAATTTGACCAAAGACATGTTCATCGACAACCCTCGTGATAACAGCGTAAATTATGCCGTTGATCAGAGTAACGCGATTGATGTCGTTCAGATCCAAGAAGTGAAACAAGAGCTTTACACTGATAAGAATGCTATTGGTGCAACACTTGAAGAAAAAATAAAATCTCTAAGTATCGATAAAATTGCGGTTACTATTGCGTTTAAAGCGGTATTAGGTGAGCCATTAACAGTGGTTATTACACCAAGAGATGAAGTTCAAGACACGTTTGAAGTGAAATCAGCATCGCTATTAAGCGAAGCGGGTCAAAAAGCGATTACATCAAAAGAGCTAGAAAAACGCTTTAAAGGTGTGATTAATCCTAACTATGAATTACTAGGTTATGATTTCTCTGAGTTAGGTGAAAACTTAGCGGTTCCATTCCGCGAGCTTACTGAGCTTAAAGATCAAGTTGCTTTCTTATTGAATGATTCTAAAGACGTCATTAAATACGTAGAAGTAGAGGCGTTACCGCAACAGCCAAAAGTAGAAGAGAAAGCTAAGCTATCTATGCTTATTGCTGATGTTGCTGACTTAAATGTATGTGATGCAACAGATGCGGATATTTACTTTAAGTTACCAGAAAGCTTCAAAAAGCGTGATCGTAAGTACATCAATATCTTCTTAGAGAACCCACGTTTGATCCCATGGTTCCCTGCGGTTCTTATTGGTAAAGATTACGACGAAGCCGTTAAAGTACTTGAAGAAGTAAAACCGGCTCGTATCGTAACCAATAATACAGGTATTGCTTATAAAGCTTTTGAAATGGGTATTGAATGGGTTGCAGGTCCATTCTTAAATACAACTAACTCACACGCGTTAGTGACAATGAAAGAAACGCTAAACTGTGCGGGTGCGTTTATTTCAAACGAGATCAATAAAGGTCAGATGAAACACATTCGTCGTCCTGAAAACTTCAAATTAGCTTACAGCATTTATCACCCAATCTTGATGATGACAAGCCGTCAGTGTTTCTTCCAGCAAACAGTAGGTTGTAATAAGCCAGCGATTGAAGCGGGTTGTATGCTGAAGTGTGAGAAAGCGACCACGATTACTAACGTGAAAGGCATTTCATTCGCTGTAGATAAACAAAAAGGTGGCTACCCAAGCATCTACAACCACGAACAGTTCTTAAACATGGATATCGTGACAGATTTCTCTGATTTGTTTGATGAGTTCTTTATCGATTTAACTAACATTGGTGGTGGTTCTAAAGAACAAGCTGATAAAGTTGAGTTAGTTAAACACTTTGAGAAGCTAATTAATGGCGATATGAGTGTTCAAGATGAATTGTTTACAATGGTTCCAATCAATACTAACGACCAATATCAACAAGGTTTGTAGATTTAACCGATAGATGACAAGATAAAGCCGCGATCACACCTCGCGGCTTTTTTTTGTCTATAATTAAGGAAAATAGAAATTAGTTAGTGATAATAATAAAAATCAAGTATGAGAGGTAAGACAATGGTGACATTAGAATTATTGACCAGACAAGACGGCTCAGATCTTTTGGCATTTGAATCAGAAAATAAAGAGTGGTTTGAATCTTTCATTGAAGCACGAGATGATGACTTTTTCAGTCAAGAGGGTATCGATGAACATATTGTATCGTGTTTGTCAGATCATGAAAGTGGGAAGACATACCCAATGTTGATTAAAGATGAAAAAGGCATTATTTGTGGTCGAGCTAACTTATACAATATAAATTCAGAAGACAGCTCAGCATATATTGGTTATCGAATTGGAGAGGCTTTTATTTCAAGAGGTATAGCAACGTATGCGACAAAAGCATTAATTGAATTTGCTAAAGTGTCTCTAGATTTATCAACATTGATAGCAATGGCATCTACTGATAATTTTGCATCTCATCAAGTACTGAAAAAGAATAACTTTAAGCAGACAGGGTTTAAGCCAGAATTTACGATTGTTGAGGGCGAGATTATTGATTGCTATGAATTTCGATGCCTAATCCAATAATAGTTGCAGCAAGAATAGACTAGGCATAGCGGTAAGAGATTCCTTACTATATAATTTCTCGTTTCAAAGGAATTTCTATAATGGAAATGATCATCGTCTCTTCTGAAAAACAGAAACGTTTAATTATGATTTTTGCTCGCATGAAAGCAAAGATGTCAGATAAAGCGTTACTGAAAAATTTGGATGCATATCAAATTAACTCAACGGCTTACCCTGCATTTAAAAAAGCACAAGATCTTCGTGTTGAGCGCATTCATTTACCTTTTGGTGATGATAAAACAGGTTCATTAGATGGCGGTGACTTCTTGTTCCGTTATCTTTCTAAAGGCTATATTTGTCTTGGTGATTTTGAAGGCCAACCAAAACCAGATCTAGCTCCATGGGGCGTTCGTTCTGTTCGTCGTCAACCTAAAATCGGTTTCGGGCTGTAATAGGTTAAAACTATCAATTACAGGATAGTTATAGCTGCATCATAATATTGATTAGCTAATCAGAATTAAATTGCAATGGGAGTATTCTATAAAACTCAATGTTATGAGTTTGGTAGAGCTTCCATTAATTATTTCAATGCAAGCACCATCACTCTTAAAGTTACCTGATTAACGGATTATCCAAATTGCTATTAAAGGAAATTAAATGAAAGCAACATCGTTATCGTCGATATTGGCACTGAGTGCATTATCTCTTTCTATGTTAAGTATGAATAGCTCAGCAAATGTGAGTTCGATTCCCGTGATTGGTGGGGTAGTAAACTCTGCTGAAATCTTAAAAAATCAGATAAATACATCAGTAACCTATACGACTAAAACGGTGCGTGATGCGGCTATTTTTACTATAGCAGGCATCACATTAGATGCTTATATTCTATCTCTTCCGCTTGATAGCCGTGTCAAGGCTCGTGTTATAGCTCAATTATCAAATCCTTCATATGCAATTCCTTTAGGGCATTTCCTCTATACTTTCGTGGATAAATATGGAGATATGGATAACGACGATGCCTTCAAAGAATATTTAAAAACTATCTACGATGAGAAGATGTTACGTGAATTTAGTCATTCTTTATTTACCTTAGATAAGATGAAACAAGAGGCTAAGCCAGATACTTCAGATAGCCACCACCAAGGGTTAAACATCGATCGAAAATTCATTGCTAACATGGTTGTTGTTTATGATGAACTAGTTCAGATTGGTGAATGGAAAGATCTTGAGCAACTGCCTGAGCGCTATACTTATCTCTCAGATACGCCAGAAGACAGAAAAGTTATTGATAGAATCCAACCGATTATTATTTCTGGCATGACTCAGACGGTTGCTGGTATGGATGAAGGAGACATTCGTGCGGCGCTAGAGCGAATTATTGATGATGCTAAACCTGAGAATAAAGGTAAAATTAATAATAAAGCGGAAGCCTTAACCATCACCTTAATTGATTTTGTTCGTTTGAATGTATTGAAATCGTATCGTCAGTTTATTTATCAAGAATCTCGAAAAGAAGCTTTAAATGATTGGCTTCAACAGACATTTAAAGATGATCCAAATTATTTGATAGCTTATCTAGAGTCTCGTCAAGAGCGTCGATTGGCGGTACAAGTTACTGTTGATGGGTTGCAGCAAGGCTTGATTCAAGGTTTAGTATCACCCACTGAAACGCCTTTTTTAAAACACATTTATCAAGATCACCTCAAGCATAAAGATTATAAGCCTCAAACAGAACCAACATCAGAGCCAGAGCATGAGCAGCAACTTTCATTTTTAAAGCGCTTGGTAGAAAAAGAGTATAACGACCCTAATTATTTGCCATTTTTTACTCAATTGTATAAGCAATATGAGGAAAGTATTGTAAATGTCGGTATCTCATCGACACCCACCATTAGTGTGCGTAACTTGCCTATTATTAAAACAGGTGCGAAAGTTTCTGGTAAAGGAGGGACGGGCATCCCCAATTTTCACTTTGTTGATAGAAAAGAAGATCGTGCCTATTACTTCTTTGGTAACGATGCATTGCAATTGGATCGTTTGATGGACGCGAACAAGGTTCAAACTATGTTCGATCGTTTGGATTACCTAGTTACGTTAAATTGTAATGCTCAATATGATTGGAATGCACACACGACTTATGATGGGCTTGTTAATTTAGGTGCGGGTGAAAGTTTACGAGATTTTGGTGAAAAACGCTGTTTACGTGAACTAACCCAACGAGCGAAAATAGAAAAAAATATCGTTGAAATACGCTCTGATTTAATAAAAGACATTCGTGTTTACCAAGAGATTTTCATTTTAAATATTTACGGAAAATTGACTCAAAAATGGAAAATTCAACAACATCTAGAGTCTCTTGCTAATTTAGAGCAAGAAGGGATGCCAGATTACACCTTAATCTATAATCCATGGCCTGATCATTTTGCGCATTTTACTGGTCCTTTTAGCGATGAAATACTCATGCCAACAGGAGAGTTAAACCGACTGGATTATTGGTTAACTCAATTTACGAATACTTATAAAGATGCAGGTGTTTATGAGCGTACCTTATGGGGAATGGCAGGAGATCACGGTTTATCTCCGGTGTATTATTCATTAAATCCTGAGAAACAAGTATTTGAAACGCTTCAAGCGGAGTTAGACTATCCACTTGTAATAAAGAAAATTTCATCCGATGAAGGAGAGGGGCCTAAAATTACTAATGCCCTTAATTATGAGAGCAATAAAGAAGTAGACGTGGTGGTGGCTTCGACTGCTGGTGGTAACTTTATGATGGATTTCTTTAATTCTGCTCAAGGTTGGAAAGTGCAGCCCACGTACGCAGAACTGACTAGCTGGATGCCTGTGAATGCACCACAAGGAAAATCCATTAATGTGATGAATGAGATTACTTCTCGCTTAAAAGAATCGCTAGACTATCTTGTTGTTAGAGAAAGTGCCTGTACGTTAGATAACTGTGAGGTACGAATTATTGGTTTCAAAGAAGGCATTAGAGTTGATGAATTGATCACTAAAAAAGGTGGGCGATTATTTTACCATCCAGAGATTAATTCTCCTCAACTGTTAGAGCTTAACGTGTTAAACCCTTATCTTCCTCAACCAAATGAGAAAGAATTAGCAGAGTATAAAAAATATTATCAGCGTTGTGTTGTACAAGCCACTACTAGTGATGTGAGTTCGTGGTGTACTCAAGAAGAGTGGAGAGCATTAACGGCTTATTCCACAAGACCTGATTCAATCAATCAATTAGCACAAATTTATGAAGAAGATAGAGCAGGGACGATCAACCTATTTCCTAAATTTGGTGTTGGCTTTAATACTAAAGTTCCTGGGCGACATGCAGGAGAGCACTATTTAGAGAAAGATGCCTTTTTAGGGTTCTGGGGAAGTCCTGTAGATAAAGATATGACACCATTGACGATTCATGAAAATGGATCTTTAGCACCAACGTTATATCAATATCTTACGAATGAAGTGGTTACTGTTGGTGATAATGGCTGGGGTTATCCCTCACTCCTTAATGAGCTGAGCACTCAATGATATGTAACACTTTGTGGTTGCTGCTGATAATTGCTAGTTATCACATTGTTGCGGCTGTGTTTTGTGTTAAGTTGTTCAAAGATAATGTTTAAATTAAGATGTTAGTTTGTGAGTGAGTCTATATTTCTTAATATTAATACTGATATTATATTTAACACAATAACCATCAATTTTATAAATATGTAGATGGAATGAGGTAAGAATGGTTGGCTTAAACTGTTCTTACTGCGAATTATTTGATAGCAGTCACAATAAAAGAGAAAAATATGCATCTAACATTAAAAACAAAGCTTGTAATAACAAGTGTCGCTCTTATCGTTTTAACCATTATCTCTCTCGGGACATTTTCATACCAAACCATGAAAACACAAGCTTGGGATGGTATTCGTAGTGAGAGTGGAAATACTGCAAAAGCCTATAGTTTAGGTATTGGGGATTGGTTTAAGGGACGCCAAGATGCCATTACTGCAATGAAAGATGCCATTGAGCGAGACCCAAATTTAGACGTTGTTGCACACCTAAAACAGACATTTACTTCGGGTGGTTTTGGTTTAAGCTATTATGGAAATGCAGAAGGTGTGATGCAGCGTCAAGATCCATCATTAAATAAAGCGGGTTATGATCCACGAACTCGTGGTTGGTATAAAGAAACTCTAGCTGCCAACAAAGCGATTACTACAAAGCCTTATGTTAGTCATACCATGCAAGCATTAGTGGTAACGCTAACTGAACCAGTTCGAAAAAATGGCCAAATTATTGGTGTTACTGCATCAAATTTAGCATTAGGCACCCTGATTGAAGATGTTTTAGACATTCCAGTACCAGGGAAAGGCTACGCAATGTTACTTGATATCAGTAATAAGATTGTTGTTGCTCACCCTAATGAAAAAATTGCCTTAAAACCAATTGCAGATCTTGGTAAAGGCTTTGATGCGAATAACTTAAATAAAGAAATATCATCCGATGGTTTTTTCTTTACCGAAGAGAACGGTAGAGAAGAAGCAGTAATGATAACAGCTGTGCCTCATACGAATTGGGCAATTGCGTTAGTGATGGATAAAGAAACCTTAGAAGCGCCGTTAAATGCAATGCTATTTAAACTAATACTTATTGGTGGTTTAATCTTATTATTTGTTTCATTATTTACCGGCTGGTTAGTTACACGTCAACTACGTGAACTAGGTACCGTATCAGAAGCGTTAGCAGATATTGCAAATGGTGACGGGGATTTAACGGTACGAATTAATGTTAAATCAGATGATGAAGTAGGAAAGCTGGCAGAAAACTTTAATCAGTTTGTGTCTCGCTTACACACTATGGCATCTAACTTACGTGAAATAACCTTAGAGCTAAACCAGTCAGCAGCAGACTCAGCAGATTCGGCACTTAAACGCAGTGATAGTATACGCCATCAACAAGATGAAATTACTATGGTTGCTACCGCAGTTACTGAGATGGCAAGTGCAACACAAGAAATTGCGGGTAATGCAGAAAATACGGCAAAATCTGCATCGCAAGCTGTTGATTTAACAAAAGAGGGGCATCAACAAGCGACTCAAAGCCAAGCATCAATTGGTAATCTTGCGCGTGAAGTAAATAGTGCGGTTGGTATCATTGAAGATCTTGATGGTCATGCTCAAAAAATCAGTTCAATTCTTGCGACAATTCGTTCAATTGCAGAGCAAACGAATCTATTGGCGTTAAATGCAGCGATTGAAGCTGCACGAGCAGGTGAGCAGGGTCGAGGTTTTGCGGTAGTAGCAGACGAAGTTCGAGTGTTATCGCAACGTACTCATACTTCTACTGAGGAGATCCAAGCAATGATTGAGACACTGCAATCGACGACACAAGAAGCAGTATCGGTTATGTCAGATAGCCATCACTTAGCAGAAACGAGTGTTAAAGATGTCGATGAAGCAGGAGTTAGTATTGATAATATTGCTGATCAAATTAACCTTATCAGTGATATGGCAACACAAATAGCTTCAGCAGCAGAAGAGCAATCAAGCGTGACCTCTGAAATTAGCCGCAATACGGAAGGCGTACAAGAAGTTGCAAACCAAATGGCCTCAGAAGCAGAAAGTGCAGCACAACAAGCAGAAGCATTAAAATCATTGGCAGATTCGTTAGAAGAGGAAATTAAGCGCTATAAGCTTTAAACATGAAAGTAGTGCCTTAGTGCCTCATTCATAAATAGAGCGTAAGTGGTTAGTTTTAAAGACGAGTAAGAGTGTTTACTCGTCTTTAATTTTCTTAGGCCCTAAACACTAGCCCCTTGAGACTCACTTCCAAGCGCCGCTTCACCTTTCACATCAAAATTGATTTTTTCATGGCCAGCAAATACTTGGAAGCGTTTACCTTTAGCGCGAGCAATAATCGTAATGCCAAATTTCTGCGCCAAATCTAAGCCCATTTGTGTTACGCCTGAGCGAGAAAGTAAAACGGGAATACCCATTTGAGCAACTTTGATCACCATTTCAGAGGTTAAACGCCCAGTGGTGTAAAACAGCTTATTGTCGCCCGTACCACGGTTTAACCATAATTCACCCGCAAGTGTATCAACCGCATTATGACGGCCTACATCTTCCACAAAAGAAAGCACTTGGTTGTTTTCACAAATCGCACAGCCATGAACTGCGCCAGCCGCTTTATAGGTGTCATTATGATAAGTCAGCGCTTCTAATGATGCATAAAGATCTGATTGGTTAATCGTGACTTGAGGCACTTGGTAATTCTCAAGTTGCTTCATAACGTTGCCATACATGGTGCCTTGACCGCAGCCAGAGGTAACCGTCTTCTTCTTTAAATTCTCTTTAACGTGTTCGGTGGTCTCTTTAGTATTCACCGCGGCTGTTTTGGTTTCCCAATCAATCATGATGGATTCTAATAACGTCACATCGCTAATAAAATGTTGATTCTTTAAATAGCCAACAACTAATTCAGCAGGGCGTGCACCTAACGTCATTAGAGTCACCACTTCTTGCCAATTCAACATAACCGTTAATGGTTGTTCACACGCGACTTCTTTTGTTAGCTTCTCACCGTATTCATCATAAACATCCACAGTAAGAGTTTGTTTAGGTACAGCGCCAGTAGTTATTATTCTTGGTGATTGGCTCAAAGTAAGCTCCAAATTAATGAGATTTAAGGTAATTAACGTATTACACGCAAATTTTATACCACAGGATGAGTTGTGGTTAAATTAGAAATAAACCGTTGTTGGTATAAGGATTGCTTTATAGTGTGAATAGAGATAAAAAAGCCTCATAAAAAGAAGGGTGACTTGTGGATCAAAAAACAGAAAATCAATGGCCACTTCAGTTTGAAGTGATTGAAGAAACCAAACAAGTAGGACGTTGGAGTGCGCCATCTTGGCATATTGGTGACATTCATCTTTATGAGAAAAAAACACAAGCAGCGCAAAGTAACGGCATCTTGTTTGAGCGTGAGCTAGAAATATTCTTAGATGAACGAACCGATTACCGTTTTAACTTAAGCTCTCAAGATCCTAAGCTATTTTTTGCCTTTGAAAATGATAATGATGTACTTACCCCAGTAATGATCACGGCTTCACAAAGCTTGATAGGGCAATACATGGATGGTGATTACGTTGTGCTATCGATTGGAATGCCACTACCTGTACAAGCATGGTTAGAAGCTTTTATTGGCAAAAACGGTGAACTGATAGAAGTTCGTAGAAAGAAACGTAAAGGTGCGGGGCGCGCAAGTGAGCAACTTCCTAAGTAGATGGGCACTGAGAAAACAGAAGGTAAAACAAGGTGAAGAGGTCAGTGATGAGCCGATTCAAGCACCGTCAACACCTGTTATTGACGCTTCTGTCGAGGATGTTGAAACAGCATCAATTCTAGAAGAGGCAGAATCAACGCCTGAGATAGCTCTGCCTACTGAGGCCGATCTAGGTGAAATTACAGGAACCAGCAATGTCAGCCAATTTATGGCAACAGGGGTAGATAAAAACCTGAAAAAAGCCGCATTGCGTAAGATGTTTTTGAACCCTGAATTTGCAATGGAAGATGAGCCAAACTACTCAACACCACCAAATTTGGATAGTGAAACTGCAGCCAAATTACGAGATTGGATGGTAGAGCCAGTTGAAGAAGAAGACGAGAGTGAGCAAGAGTCAGTGGCAGAGCAATTATCAAAAGAAGCATCAGAACAACAGCAAAAATTAACCGCTAAAAATGAAGTAATAAACAGTAATGATAATGAATATCAATACGTTACTGACGGCGAAAAAGCCTCAAGTGAGACAAAAAAGACCACTTAAACAATCGGGACATTTTGAACCAAGGTGAGACAAAATGTCCCGACAAAAAACACCGCCTGCCAAATAGTCTAAAAATACCGCATTTTACCCAATTAATATTTCTAATTATTACCCATTAAGTTGGTACGGTTATTGCGATATAACACCTAGAAACCAGTCACAGAACTGAATAGGCCCAAATGGGGTCAAGAATAGGTGAAGCAATGTTAACCCAATTTTTAGCACAATCTGAAACAACGAATGCCAAAGCGCGTCAGTTCGCTATTGCGCAAACCGTTGAGTTAAACAACTTAATTCCCCCAACGGTTAGTTACGAAAGCCGTGGTAACTTGATCATCATTGGACCTACCAGCATTATTGTTGATGTTGCCGAGCAGTTCTCAGAGCTGAACAGTATCACACTGGTATCAACCGAATCCGATGCACACGATAAAGAGACTGAAAGAACGGTTTACCATGCTAAAGATTTAAGCATTAAAGGCTTTTTAGGCGCATTTGATGTTGAGTGTACGCTAAATGGTGAACGCGTTAATCTAGCAAAAGCAACCATTGGTGCCGCTGCATTCGATCTTGTGTTAGACATGAAACTAGACAGTGTAATGTCAGAGCAAGTGCCAGTACCTGGTTACTATCCTGTAGGTCGTGGCTACCCAACACTTGCACAAGTGCTTGATGAATTACCAGCGCTTGTTGGTACGTTTGATAAACCAAAATACTTTCGCTTAAATCCAGAGTTATGTGCACACAGTTCACGTGGTGTAAAAGGGTGTGAGCGTTGTGTTGATGCTTGTCCTGCTGGCGCACTAACCAGTGAAGGATCTGATCAAACAGGTCACCACATTCAAATTAACCCATACCTTTGTCAAGGTGTTGGTACCTGTGCAACGGCTTGTCCGACTGAAGCTATTAGCTATGCATTACCAGAAGCGGAAAAAACACAAAACTTCGCAACTCGTCTATTAGCAAACTACAAGAAAGAGGGTGGTGAAACACCAATTATCGCTTTCTGTAGTGATCGTCATGAAAACTTTAATGTGATGGCACTAAAAACCATGCCAGATCATGTTATCCCAGTCGTTCTTGATGAGCTTCTTTCTGTCGGTATTGATACCTGGTTCTCTGCACTTGTTAATGGTGCAGCACAAATCCTTTTCATTGCCAGCCGTAGAATGCCAGAAACCATTCAGCGTGTGTTAACGCAAGAAGTCGAAATCGCACAGGCTTTCTTATCTCAACTAGGGTTAGATCCTCAACGCATCCAAGTGGTTTACATGGAAGCGTTACACGAAATGACGCTTGTCGATACGCCATTAGCGGTAATTGAACAACCTTTAACAGGCAATAAGCGTGCACGTTTAATGGGCGCGTTAGATCACCTTGCTGCTGATGCGACATCAAACAATATCGAAATTACCGAAATTCAATCTCTTCCTTCTCATGCGCCTTATGGCAGTGTGAGCTGTGAAACGAAAGACTGTACTTTATGTATGAGTTGTGTGGCGGTTTGTCCTACTCGTGCACTGCACAGTGATCCAGATTCACCAACATTAAAATTCATTGAGCAAGATTGTGTTCAATGTGGCCTGTGTGTTAGCGCCTGTCCAGAAAAAGTATTGAGCATGAAAGTGCAAATGAACTGGAGCCAAGCAGAGCGTCAAGAAACACAAATTATGCATAAAGAAGATGCCGCTTGTTGTATTACTTGTGGAACGCCTTTCGCTCCAGCATCAATGATTGAAATGCTAAGAGTTAAGTTACAGGGTAACCCTCACTTTAGCGATGAGGCTTCTATCAGTCGTCTATACATGTGTGAAGATTGTCGAGTGAAAGACATCTTTACCGATCTTTCTGCAAATCCAGAAAAACAATTAAAGGTGTAATGACCATGAATGAACAACAACAAGTAAGACAAGAAATCTATGGTTTATTAGCGCATTTGTTTCGTATTGCACCAGATCAAATGGTGATTGATTGGTTAAGTACCCTTGAAGTTGAAGGCAATGACAATCATGAGATGAGTCAAGCATGGGTTGCGGTTTCAAAAGCGGCTCAAGAATCAAATCAAGAAGCACTAACAGACGAATACCAAAACCTATTCATTGGCGTTGGCCGTGGTGAAGTGATGCCGTTTGGCTCATGGCACATAGCGGGCGCTTTAATGGAAAAACCGTTAGTTGCCCTTCGTCAAGACCTTATGCAATTAGGTTTTGAGCGAGCAGATGACGTAAAAGAGCCTGAAGATCATATCTCAGCATT
This sequence comes from Aliivibrio wodanis, assembly GCA_000953695.1. Lineage (GTDB taxonomy): Bacteria > Pseudomonadota > Gammaproteobacteria > Enterobacterales > Vibrionaceae > Aliivibrio > Aliivibrio wodanis. The sequence continues at coordinate 1,466,663 of LN554846.1, forward strand.
ATGTGAAGTAATGGCGATGCTTATTGAAGCGAATGATGCAGAAGTTCTGCAACAACGATTCTTTAACCGTCATATCCAACCTTGGTATGTCGCACTGTGTGAGCAAATCAATAACGCTGAAAATGCGGATTTCTACAAATCAGTGACACAACTAGTTGAGGCGTTTTTCATTGTAGAACAAACGCGCTTTGCAAAAAATCCAAACGCAATTGAAGTCACAGAAGTATAAAAGTTGTTGTGACTTAAAAGAATTAAAACCATAAAAACAGACGCCCATTCCAAGTGAATTGGAAGCAAAGGAGCATTGAATGAGCAATAAAAATACGGACCTAAACCGCCGCACGTTACTGAAGGGCCTTGCAACTGCAGCTGCCGCAGGAACAGTAGCCGCAGCCGTTTCAGGAACAGCAAGTGCAAGCACAGTAACGGATAAAAAAGACGTTGAGAAGAAAGGCGATGGATATCGCGAAACTCAACACATTCGTGACTATTACGATAGCCTATAACGGAGCTTAATAATGAAATTGACTAAACGTTCCGATTCGGTACAAAAGCAAGAGAACCAGCTGGGCATTACACGTCGTATGTTCATGCGTACTTCAACGATTGCTGCGGGTGCAGTAGCAAGTGCAAGCATGTTTGTTCCAAGCATGATGAAAAAAGCACAAGCGAAAGAAGTGCCAGTTGATGCACCAACAGAAGTGAAACGTACAATTTGTTCTCACTGTTCTGTTGGTTGTGGTATCTACGCTGAAGTACAAAATGGCGTATGGACTGGTCAAGAGCCAGCATTTGATCACCCATTTAACGCAGGCGGTCACTGTGCAAAAGGCGCAGCACTGCGTGAGCATGGTCATGGTGAACGTCGTCTAAAATACCCAATGAAGCTAGAAAATGGCAAATGGGTAAAACTGTCTTGGGATCAAGCGATCGAAGAGATCGGCAACAAAGCACTTGAGATCCGCAAAGAATCAGGTCCAGACTCAGTGTACTGGTTAGGTTCTGCGAAGCACAACAACGAACAAGCGTATTTGTACCGTAAAATGGCATCACTATGGGGTACAAACAACGTCGATCACCAAGCGCGTATTTGTCACTCAACCACAGTAGCCGGTGTTGCAAACACTTGGGGCTATGGTGCAATGACGAACTCATTCAATGACATGCATAACTGTAAATCTATGCTATTCATTGGTTCAAACCCTGCAGAAGCTCACCCAGTAGCAATGCAACATATTCTGATCGCAAAAGAGAAGAATGGTTGTAAGATCGTTGTTGCCGACCCACGTCGTACACGTACAGCAGCAAAAGCGGATCACTATGTTTCATTGCGTCCGGGTTCAGATGTTGCCTTCATTTGGGGCGTTTTGTACCACGTTTTTGCAAACAAATGGGAAGATCAAGAATTCATTAACCAACGTGTGTTTGGTATGGATGAGATCCGCACAGAAGTAGCAAAATGGAATCCAGCAGAAGTTGAGCGCGTAACAGGCATTACAGAAGCTGAAGTGTACGAAACTGCAAAACTGCTTTCAGAAAACCGTCCAGGTTGTGTTGTTTGGTGTATGGGTGGTACTCAACATACAACAGGTAACAACAACACGCGTGCTTACTGTGTACTAGAACTTGCACTTGGTAACATGGGTAAATCAGGCGGCGGCGCAAACATCTTCCGTGGTCACGATAACGTACAAGGCGCAACGGATTTAGGTGTTCTTTCAGATACGCTTCCTGGCTACTACGGTGTTGGTGAAGGCGCATGGAAACACTGGTCAAAAGTGTGGGATCTCGATTACTCATGGGTTCAAAACCGATTCGACCAAGGTAAATACAACGGCAAAACGCCGATGAACAACTTTGGTATTCCTGTCTCTCGTTGGGTTGATGGTGTTTTAGAAGACAAAGCAAACATCGAACAAAACGACAATATCCGTGCAATGTTCTACTGGGGTCACGCAGTAAACTCACAAACACGTGGTACTGAGATCAGAAAAGCAATGAAACAACTGGATATGATGGTTATCGTTGATCCATACCCAACCGTTGCTGCTGTAATGAATGATCGTACTGACGGTGTATACCTTCTTCCTGCAACAACGCAGTTTGAAACGCACGGTTCAGTAACGGCATCAAACCGTTCATTCCAATGGCGTGAGCAAGTAATTCAGCCGTTGTTTGAATCAAAACCTGACCACGAGATCATGTACCTACTGACTAAAAAGTTAGGTTACTCAGATCAACTGTTCAAAAACATCAAAATTGATGAGAACAATCAACCTGTAATTGAAGACATTACTCGTGAATTCAACAAAGGTATGTGGACAATCGGCTACACAGGTCAAAGCCCAGAGCGTATTAAAGCGCACACACAAAACTGGCACACGTTCCACAAAACAACGCTAGAAGCAGAAGGCGGCCCAGTTAATGGTGAAACCTACGGTCTTCCTTGGCCTTGTTGGGGCACGCCAGAAATGAAGCACCCAGGTACGCACATTCTTTATGATACGTCTAAACCTGTAGCGCAAGGCGGCGGTAACTTCCGTACTCGTTTTGGTGTGGAATTTGAAGGCGAAAGCTTACTAGCAGAAGACAGCTACCCTGTAGGGTGTGAGATTGAAGATGGTCACCCAGAATTTACTGACAAACTGCTTAAGCAACTTGGTTGGTGGGACGATCTGACTCCAGCTGAAAAAACAGCAGCAGAAGGTAAAAACTGGAAAACCGATCTATCTGGCGGTATTCAACGTGTTGCTATTAAACACGGTTGTATGCCTTTTGGTAATGCAAAAGCACGTGCGATTGTATGGACGTTCCCTGACCGTGTTCCACAACACCGTGAGCCGTTATACACACCACGTCGTGATTTAGTTGCTGATTACCCAACATGGGATGACCGCGCGGCTAACTTCCGTATACCAACATTGTACAAAACAATTCAAGACCAAGATAAGTCAAAAGAATACCCAATTATTCTGACATCTGGCCGTCTGGTTGAGTACGAAGGTGGTGGTGAAGAAACACGTTCAAACCCATGGCTTGCAGAGCTTCAACAAGAAATGTTTGTCGAAGTTAACCCGAAAGACGCAAACGACATCGGCTTTAAAGACGGTGATATGGTTTGGGTTGAAGGGGCAGAGAAAGGTCGAATTCACGTTAAAGCAATGGTGACACGTCGTGTTAAACCTGGCTTAGCGTTCGTACCATTCCACTTTGGCGGTAAATTCCAAGGTGAAGACTTAACGACTAAGTATCCAGAAGGGACGGTTCCATACGTTATTGGCGAAGCAGCAAACACAGCAACCACTTATGGTTATGATCCTGTAACACAAATGCAGGAAACCAAAGTGACACTATGTAAAATCACGAAAGCGTAAGGGGTGATATAAAATGGCTAGAATGAAATTCTTATGTGACACCAAGCGTTGTATTGAATGTAACGGCTGTGTCACAGCATGTAAAAACGAAAATGATGATGCGCTAGAGTGGGGCATCCAACGTCGTCGCGTAGTAACACTAAACGACGGTGAGCCGGGTGAAACATCAATCTCTGTAGCATGTATGCACTGTACAGATGCGCCTTGTATGGCGGTTTGTCCTGCGGATTGTTTTGAACACACAGAAGATGGCATTGTATTGCATAACAAAGATCTTTGTATCGGTTGTGGCTACTGCCTATTTGCTTGCCCATTTGGTGCGCCGCAGTTCCCTAAACAGGGTGCGTTTGCTGAGCGTGGCAAAATGGACAAATGTACATTCTGTGCAGGTGGACCAGAAACAGAAGCGGGTTCAAAAGAAGAACGTGAAAAATACGGCGCAAACCGTATCGCAGAAGGTAAATTGCCAATGTGTGCTTCATTATGTTCAACCAAAGCACTGCTTGCTGGTGATGCAGAGAAGGTATCTGACATCTTCCGTCAACGTGTTGTAGAGCGTGGCGCAAAAGACGCAGGTTGGACAAACGGTGAAGACTTATCGTTCGATGCGACTAAGAGCTAATCCGGTGGAGAGAGCGATGTTGAAACAACTAAAACGTCTTTCTCTTTCGTTATTGCTGCCAGTATTGGCAGCATTAACACTGACATTTGCTATGCCTAGCATGGCAAATGACAGTGTAGCCGCGAAAAGTGCAGAGAAAGAGATGACCCAACTTGGTGGTGCTGATTTTTGGCGTCAAGTAAAAGCGGGCGAAGAAGGCTATACGACGTCACAGTCACCAGAGCACGGCGTACTTATCAGTACCGCTGGCGAAACCTGGTATGTGTTAAAAGAGAAGTGGATGTCACCATTAGGTGCATTAGCGATCTTTGGTAGTTTAGCAATGGTGACACTGGCGTATTTTACCATTGGTCCCCTAAAATTAAGCAAACCAAAAACAGGACGACGAATTCAACGTTGGAGCAAAATGGACCGTGCATTGCATTGGAGCATGGCGTTCACATTTTTAACTCTGGCGTTCAGCGGTTTATGTTTGGTTTATGGTAAGCACTTTTTAAAACCGGTATTACCAACCGATATTTGGGGCATGATCATTTATGCCGCGAAGCAGTATCACAACTACATGGGCCCAATCTTTGGCATTCTATTAATGACTGTTTTAGTGAAATGGTGGAGAAAATCCATTGTAAACATGACAGACATTACATGGTTCATGAAAATGGGCGGCATGGTTGGTAAGCATAAAGGCACGCATCCATCAGCGGGTTTCTCAAACGGTGGTGAAAAAGCGATTTTCTGGCTTCTAATCTGGTTTGGTGCAATCGCTGCGATCAGTGGTTTTGTGCTAGATTTCCCTATCTTCGGCCAATTACGTCGTGATATGGAATTATCTAACTTGATCCACATGTTCTCAGCACTGATCTTGATTTGTGGTTTCATCTTCCACATCTACATTGGTCTGTTTGGTATGGAAGCCGCACTAGAAGGCATGGTGACAGGCGATGTTGACGAAACATGGGCTAAAGAACACCACGATTTATGGTATGAAGAAGTAAAAGACTTACCAGAGAATCAGCCAAAAGATAAAAACAGCTAATAACGAGTTAAGATTCGTATAGCGAAAATGTGTAAAACTAAAAGCCGAGCAGGGTAACTTGCTCGGCTTTTTGACGTTTAAAAAACAGCCTTCTCAAACTTAGTCACGATGTCGGTCCTATTTATCTTTGCTATATTTATAACGTTAATACTCTCGACAGAATATGTGCGAAAGCGAACTCAAAAATTAATCTTGAATAAATAATGCTAAGAACTCTGTTGATTTGCGTAGAAGGGAGGCGGAATGGAACTATTACATGAAGAAAAAGTATGTTGCCCTTATTGCAATGAAGTGATTGTAATTGTCGTTGACTCTGAAGATCTTGACCAAGAATATATTGAAGATTGCAGCGTTTGTTGCCAGCCGATTAGAGTTCAGGTTACCACCAACCTCAATGAGGAATTAGTGGTGATTACCTATAATGAAAATGATGCCTAATCGGTCATACTTAGATGAGATGTCTTGGTATTTTTCTGAATAAAGAGTAGTCGTAGTCTTTACTAAAATAGATATGCGTTACCATTTTAATAATCCAGTAAAAATTCTCTTGATCTAAACTTAGCTTGAGGTTTTATGCTTATCCTAAATAAAAAAGAAGGGGATAGGCTATGCAAAATAACTACATAAAAGAATTAGCAATTAAGAGTTATCAGGAAGAGATAACCAGAGAATATATCAATTCAAGAAAGCGTACATTTCATTATCCAAGCTTTTTTTCTGGGCTAATTGCAGCGGTGTTTCTGGTTGGTTTTTTTTGATTTAAACGAAAAATGGTATTTGAAAAATCACATGGAAGAACGTAATCAATATTTATATAAGGGAAGTAAATGAATTTTAATCAAGTTACGTTGGCGGTTCATGACATAAATTTGGCTGTCGATTTCTATAAAGCTCTTGGGTTAACTCAAATTGTTGGTAATGAACACTACGCCCGTTTTTCGTTTCCTGATGGTGATGCAACATTCTCTATTTATCTAGATACTGATAAAAAGGGGCTCGATTGTCGAGGTGTGATTTACTTTGAGCATGAAGAACTCGAACAATTGGTAGAGTCGCTAAAAAGCAAAGATATAGTCTTTTCTCAAGAACTGATAATGCAATCTTACCTATGGAAAGAAGCGGCATTAAGTGATCCTTCAGGAAACAAAATAAAATTATATTGGGCTGGTGAAAATCGTTTGAACCCACCTTGGAAACTGAAGAGCGCACCTAATAAGGGGGATACCTTAACGTAGCAAAAGTCCAATCAACACCATTCAACCTATTGTTAATATTATCAATAGGTTGAATCATTAAAAAAATACGAGTTCGAAAGCAAAATTAAAAGAAATCGAATGAAATCTATTTATGAAAGGGTATGATGTACGAATGAAAAACATACATCGTCATTAATTTTTAACGGCAAGATTCGAAATCAATAAGTTCGTTGAGAATTAGAGGTGTATGTATAAGGGTTATATTGGCAAAAGGTGAATTATGTTTACAGTGGAAATTGATAGTGAATTGAAATTGGCACTTATTGAGCCATCTTTTGCGAAAAAGTACTTTGACATCGTATCAAAGGAAGAAGCTTATTTGTCTCAATGGCTTGCTTGGCCACCACACGCAAAATCTGAAGATTTCTTTCTACGCTTTGTACGTAAATCGTTACTTGATTATGCGGAAGGCAAAGGAATGGTTTGTGGCATGATTTACCAAGGTGAATTAGTCGGTAATGTCAGCTTCAATACGATTAATCATAATTTGAAAATGGCTGAGATTGGTTATTGGCTCAGTGAGTCTTATCAAGGTAAGGGCATTATTACTCGCGCCGTGTCTAAGTTAATCGAGATTGCATTCACCGATTTACAGCTTGAGAAAATTCAAATAGCAGCAGGCGAGAACAACCTACCAAGCCGTAAGGTTTGTGAACGTTTGGGTATGACATTAGAAGGTATTATTTCTAATCGTGAAAACCTGAATGGCCGCATTATCAATCATGCAGTTTATGGTTTAGCGAAGCAGCCTGTGAGTTAACTGCATAAAGCGACAGGTTGTCGCCAGTGAACAATACCAACGAGTTTATATTGTTGATTTATTTGGGTTTTAAAAAATGTGAGATGTTTTGGTAGAATCGGTAGGGATAAGTTTTATAGGTGAACTGTAGGACATTTTGTCGTAGAAAGAGTGTTAGCATGATGAGGAAACAATGAATTTCAAAAGACTTTTTACGCAAGAAGATAATGTTGATCATGGCTTCGGTATTCATAGTTATCTAGAGGTGTTTAACGAAACTTTTTATAAAACAAGTAAAGTTTCTTTTTATCAATTTCTCAATGACTTCAAAGATGTCCCCAAGTGGCTAATTTTATCGGATTATGCGTTATATGATAAGAATAAAAAAAGAGATGTGATTACTTTCACGATCGTTCCTTATATAGCTTCCTTGGAAGTTTTTGAAAATGCGATCAACAACTTATCACCTAAGGATCTAAAAAAGTCCAAGAAAATAGATGACAAGTTTATAGAACTGTTAAACAAAGGTCCTTTTTATAATATTTCAATCTCATTAGGTAAGAAACGTCGCTTACATCAGAATGAGCAGTTTTATTTCAAAACCAAATTTGAAATGATGATTAAAGAATTAATGATATGGTGTGAAAAAACTCCAGAGGCAAAAGAACATTATGAAAAATTGATTGTAAAATTAGGTATATTAATTCATGAGGTGTCTAAAAAAGGTGGTAACTACAAAATAATAAGAGATATTGAAATTTTATCTACCTTTGTTGCGTATTTTGCTTTTGAAATAGCAAAGGAAATTAATATTGAAAAAATCTGTTGGTTTTCTGATCGTGACACATTGCTAAACTACAAAAAGTCAAAGTTTGAAAGTCCGATTATATTTGACTTTATCAGTCATTTGTTTTTCTTGTTTTGTAACTCTGAAAATATTGAATCAACAGATAAGTTGTTAGTTGCAATACCTGAAGATAAAAATGGAAATGTGTGGTATGACACTTTGAATCGTGTTCCAGACTTGATTGCAGGAACATTTTCTGACTTCGACTCGCAGAACTTAAGAGCGAGTCATAGTAAGTTTATTCCAATTATTGAAAAGCTTTTTATTAACGAAAACAGGAACATATTCTTTAACCTTGAGTTAGCACCCAAGAAACATTTTTCTGCCACACGCTTAGTTTGGCAGAGTACAGAAAAATCATGCTAACAAGCATTTAAGACTGATTCGCAACGCTTGGCGTTTTCGCTTCGCTCAAATATAGCCAAGCGTCGCTCACACCTTAATGCGGCGTTAGCAAACAAGGCGGACATATGGAAATCCGAAAGTATAGTAGTAGGTATCGATCGCAATGTATTGAAGCGTTTGAAAGTAATATTGGTCAATACTTTGATTCATCAGAGCGTGCAGAGTTTATCGAATATCTTGATGCTTTGTCGGAAAGCTCTGAATATTATATTTGCCTTGAAAGCGGTGGTGAGAAATTGCTTGGTTGTGGTGGTATTGGGTTAAATTCATCAGTTGCTTCTTTGGCTTGGGGATTGGTTCATAAAGACTTTCATGGTCAAGGTATAGGAACACAGCTAACGGATTTTAGACTGTCTTATATAAAGCACAATATCTCATTAGATAAGGTGAAAATCGAAACGTCCCAACACACTCAAGGTTTTTACGAGAAACGGGGTTTTACAGTAACTAAAACCACCCCAAATGGTTTTGGTGCAGGAATTGATTGTGTAGCAATGGAATTGATGTAAATTGTTGAATTTGTTTGCTAACAAAGTATTTAAGAGGGGCTCTCAACGCTTGGCATTTTTGCATCTACTTCAAATTTAGTGTTTACGGTACAATGCTTTAAGTTGAGTGGCGGCGTTGTTCACCCCTTAAAGCGGCGTTAGTTTTTAGGAGTGCTTTATGTCATATAGAAGTTTAATCGAAAATATTTCCGTTTTATTCAATTCGAGGCTAAATGAAATATCAGTACACTATAACTTGGAATACGGAAATGAATTTGAAGTTGCACTCTGTCATGTGATTAGTTCATTTTTGCCTAAAAAAGCAGGAGTATGTCGAGGGTTTGTTGTTGACTCCGAAGGAAATAAAGTTGGAGATGACATAATTATTTACGATAAATCATCATATAATACTCTAAGGGGGATTCGTGATGGAGACTTCTCGTTGAAACAGCAAATACCTATTGAAGCTGTATATGCATATATAGAAGCAAAAAGTACCGTCTACCTTGAAAGTGATAATCGAAATACTTTGCAAAAAGCGTTGAAACAACAGAGTCAAGTTCGAGAACTAATTGGAAAGAGAACCCGCCGTGAAATCAGTGACATAACTCCGTACCTATCACTTCCACAGCAACTGGTTCAAAGCTCCTCTGAGTGGCCAAATTACAAAAACCCTCCTTTTACATCAATATGGACAAGGCAAGTCAAGAAAACCCCTAGTTCAAATGACGTTCTGTCAGCTGATGAAATTGTTTCAAGTTTAGATAGAATGGGCTGTGATTACCTAATTGATCTATTGGTACTTGGAGAAGACTGTATATCTATACCTATTGTTAAAAGTACACGTAACTACAGTGGTCCGTTTTACACCAATGGAAAATACCCACATTTATCTACAGTAAATTATGGTACTTCATATGGACTTGGTATGGTTTCTATCTTACAAGCAATTGACTGGATTGAGCTTTCAGCAATTGATTGGAATAAAGTTGTTTTTGGCGCAATTAAAGACTAAAAAATAAGGATTAAGCGCTGCGAAGCCAGCGTTAAATCCCGGGTGTTGAACAAGCCCGTAGCCACTTCTTTATAGTAAATTGTACGATCTAGCTTGGTAGGTGCATCGCCTTGAGTCTTTATTCAAGGCGAGTGAGGCCAAGATAAGATTACGATAGTAATTTTATCAATGGGTTAGCTATTTTTAAAATCGTCTTATATGTTGTTTCTCCTCTGGTTTAACTTTAGCCATTATCCTTATTCTGTTTGCCTTTCGGCTATCTCGGTCGTGTTATTCCCACGCACTCTATGTCATGTAGACGACGAGGGCAGGTTCGTATTGCTTTGGTGCGGATGGGTATAATGCTTGGCGGAGTTTGATAATTTAAAGTATGGCGATAGAAAAACTGTAAGCCATTGCGGTCGAGTTTAACGGTGCTCCACGAGTGAGTGCTAATTAAACCGGCGAAGAAGTTTTTTAAATCAGTCGTGCTTAATGTATCGGGAGAGCGGTCAAAGAACTCGCTAATCCGGCGTACCACTCGAGAATAGGCATCAATGGTAGCAGGTCGTTTACCTTGCAGAGTTAAGTTGGTAAGGTGTAATTCATAAAGGCGATGATATCGCTCTAGTTCAGTTGGGCTCATGGTGTTTACTCCTGTTATCCGCCATCGAAATGATGGAGGTACAGAGAGTATGGACGATACAGGTTTTACTCTGCCGCGAAGCGGCTTCGTTCAACAAAGCATTTAATAGTGATTCTCAACGTTTGGCATTTTGACTATGCGTTGGTTTAAGTGATTAAGGTGGTATGCGGCGTCTTCGGCATTGCGTTGCTCACACCTTAATTGGGCGTTATATGTGCAGGAGAGTTGCGTGGATTCTGTAAATCATCATTATATCCCTCAACTATATCTTCGAGGGTTTACTGCCGAAAACGGTAGGCTACAAGTATTCGATAAAGTGCACAACAAATTTAAAAAAGATAAAGAAACACCAAGGACAGTGCTTTTTGAAAAACACCGAAATACAATAAAAGTAGATGGTGTACGAACAGATCATATCGAAAAGTTATACGGTAAAATTGAAACCCCATTCGCTGATTTTTTTAATTTAATTAGAAAAGGGATCTCGCAAGAGGCATTAATATCTGAAAATGGTATTTACTTATTAAAATTTTTTGTAGCTAGCCAATTTTGGAGAATGCCGCTTTTAGATGAATTTTCTGATGAATACATTCTCAAATTGGATTTAAATAAATTTGGAAACAGAATTACTATAAATGGCTGCAATTTAGGGGATGTAAAGTTTATAAAAAAATTGATTAAAGATGATGAGAATTTTCGTTATTATTTTAGATGTTTTTATCTTCCTTTATTAACATTTGATTCTCAAGTTCATGCTCATGACTATGACTGCTGGAGGCTGCACACTGTATCGCCAGAGTATGGAGGTTGGGATAACTTTCTAACCTGTGATAATCCATTGGTTGCTGAAAACGTACTTGATATGTTTGCATTTGAGTCTAAATTTATTTTACCGTTATCTAAAACTCAATTAGTAACGTATTCTCCCAGTGGTAAAAATCATGATGATTTTCCACCTATATTTAGTACTAAATTAGCAATGGCTATGAACTTACAAAGTAAAAAGTATCTTGTAGGAGCAAATAAAGATTACATGTCAAAGGTTATTGAACTTCAAGAAAGTATATATGGTTCAGATATAGATAAATTACGAGATGAACTGTTTGAGCACATATAACAAATAAGGATTAAGCGCTGCGAAGCCAGCGTTAAATCCCGGGTGTTGAACAAGCCCGTAGCCACTTCTTTATAGTAAATTGTACGATCTAGCTTGGTAGGTGCATCGCCTTGACTCTTTATTCAAGGCGAGTGAAGCCAAGATAAGATTACGATAGTAACTTTATCAATGAGTTAGCTATTTTTAAAATCGTCTTATTTGTTGTTTCTCCTCTGGTTCAACCTCAGCCATTATCCTTATTATGTTTGCCTTTCGGCTATCTCGGTCGTGTTATTCCCATGTACTCCATGTCATGCTGGCAGTGTGGGCAGGTTCGAATTGCTTTGGCTCGGATGGGTATAATGCTTGGCGGAGTTTGATAATTTAAAGTGTAGCGATAGAAAAACTGTAAGCCATTGCGGTCGAGTTTAACGGTGCTTCACAAGTGAGTGCTAATCAAACTGGCGAAGAAGCTTTTTAAATCAGTCGTACTTAATGTATCGGGACAACGGTCGAAGAACTCGCTAATCCGGTGGACCGCTTGAGAATAGGCATCAATGATGACAGGTCGTTTACCTTGCAGAGTTAAGTTGGTAAGGTGTAATTCATAAAGGCGATGATATCGCTCTAATTCAGTTGGGCTCATGGTGTTTACTCCTGTTATCCGCCATCGAAATGATGGAGGTACAGAGAGTATGGACGATACAGGTTTTACTCTGCCGCGAAGCGGCTTCGTTCAGCAAGGTGTTTAAACGGAATAAAAACATTGGGTAACGTTTCACTTCGCTGCACATTATAACCCACAATTTTTGTTCGCTTAACGCGGCGTTATGAGTATCTGGCATATTCCATAATGACAATGGAACGACACTCTGTATAATGGTGCGATTAATTGCGAATGGCACTAAACATGAAAAAATTAATTCTATTAGCAGGAATAGCTTTAAGTGGTTGTACTTTAAATCAAGAATTGGGAGCACTCTCGATGGCTACTGATTCAATGGAAGACCGAGAAAAAACTAGATTTGTTGCAGTACACTATGGCGTCCTATTAAAATGTGATCCTGACTATGAGCACTTGCCAGATTTGGCGACAAGGTTTAAAGAGCTATCTGAAGTTGCTCCCCAAACTGCTTGGGCTTTAAAGTCTGTGACTGGTGATTTACCCCCGGCAAAATCCAATCCCTTTATTGATTGTGATAAAGCGAAAAAGAATGTGGAGCATTGGATAGACACAAAGGAATACTATTATCACGGGCAGGGGCAGTGGGTGGTGTATAAGGACGAGTAAGCACAGAGCAAACATACTCATAACAAATAAGGATTAAGCGCTGCGAAGCCAGCGTTAAATCCCGGATGTTGAACAAGCCCGTAGCCACTTCTTTATAGTAAATTGTACGATCTAGTTTGGTAGGTGAATCGCCTTGAGTCTTTTCTCAAGGCGAGTGAGGCCAAGATAAGATTACGATAGTAATTTTATCAATGGATTAGCTATTTTTTAAATCGTCTTATTTGTTGTTTCTCCTCTGGTTTAACCTTAGCCATTATCCTTATTATGTTTGCCTTTCGGCTATCTCTGCCGCGAAGCGGCTTCGTTCAGCAAAGCAATCAACACGATCTTATTACACTCGGCATTCGTGGTTTAGAGTATAATTGGCTTGGTAATTAAGGCGTTCGCACGTGTTATTGCGGCGTTATAATTTTTCTTAGTATTGCTGAATATTTATACTTGCACTATAATTGGTACAAAATTAAGTACAATTAAGGTGCTATTATGACTCGACTAAGATTGGACCAAGATATTCAACCACTTTCAGAATTTAGAGCTGGCGTAGCGTCGTTTATTCGTCAAATTAACGAAACTCGTAGGCCTTTAGTTATCACTCAGCGTGGTAAAGGCGTCGCTGTTGTTTTAGACGTTGCTGAGTATGAAGCTATGCAAGAGAAAATAGAGTTACTGGAAGAGATGCAACAAGCTGAAGCACAAATCGCTAGTGGTTTCGGTTTATCAAATGACGATGCTCGTTCTAAAATCTTAGCGCGCTTACGTTAATGAATGTTATTTGGTCGCCGTTTGCTTTAGACAAAATAGGGCAGACAGCAGACTACATAGCATTAGACAATCCATCAGCGGCAGAAAACTGGGTTAACGATGTATTCGATAAAGCTGAGAATTTAGGTTCATTTCCAGAGTTGGGTCGTCTTGTCCCTGAGCTGAATAAAGCGAATTATCGTGAAATCATTTTTGGTAATTACCGCATTATTTATAGCGTAACGTTAAGCATAAATATTTTAACGGTTCGTAACTGTAGTCAATTGCTGGCTATGGCTGATATATAAAATTATAACAAATAAGGATTAAGGGCTGCGTAGTCAGCGTTAAATCCCGGGTGTTGAACAAGCCCGTAGCCACTTCTTTATAGTAAATTGTGCGATCTTTTTGAAATCTAGCTTATAAATCCTGGATGTTTACCGAAATTGTTTCTTCATTCTCTCGTTCTGCGGCAAGAGATAATAGTTCAAGGTCTTTAGGGCGTTATAATTTTTAAGGTAACGATATGATTAATAAATCAAAGTTGAAATCTATAGCATTTACGACAATGAGACTTGAGGTTGAAAATGTTGACTCTTATTTGGCGTCAGGATTGTTGAAATCACAGTTATTGTCTGAAATTGTTAGCTTACTTTCTCCCTCAGTTGTTGAATCATTACCTCCATATTTTCATGCTATTAATACTGAATCGGATGCTGAAATCTGGCTTTTGAAAATGGTATCAGAAAGCCATTTGTTTTCAGTTAAACGTAAAGGTTTTGACCCGATTATTGGTTTCGTTTTCCTTTATGAATCAGATAATGCTACAGCTCATTTAGGTTATCTATTAGCTGAACCTAGTTGGCATCAAGGTTACGGTAGTGAGTTATTATTTGGTTTACTTAAAAGCTGTCGTGATAACCAATTAGTAGAAAAACTTATTGGTGGTGTAGATATTGGAAATGTAGTTTCAGCAAAGTTACTTGAAAAAGTTGGTTTTGTTGCAACTCAAGAGAGTGGCAATGGCGTCATTTTCTACGAATGTGTGTTGTCTTAACCACAAATTATAACAAACGACTATGGTGTCAATAATTCAGTTTTGGAGTTCCCCCTCAAGCTGAAGCTTTTTTATTACTAATACTTCCAAGCTCAGGGAGATTACTTATTGGTATGTTCAAACTTCTATTATGATGAAATATTGGTAGGTTTTTGATTGGGGCAGGGTGAAGGTGAAGTCCTACAGTCTCGTTAACTGGTTCTCGGTTTAAATTAATTCACCGATACTGGCTCTAATGTCTGCAATTGTAATAAACAGTTTGTTATCAGTGTCTTTGAACGCAGTAAAACCGTATTTCTCATAGAAATATTCAGCGCCATCTTTTGAGTCAACAATGACAACAGGGAAGGCGACTGTTTCACTTGCCATTAATAGTTTTCTAAGCGCATCAATCAAAAGCCATTCACCGAAACCTTGACCTTTATATCTATGGTCAACGGCTAAGCGAGCAATCAAACCACCAGAAGTTACACTGTAATGTTTCTTCTGTAATTTAGGAGGTAAATCCTGAATATCAATCGGAGTCATGGTTAATGTGTAATAACCAATAATGTGCTCAGGACATTGTTTATCTTCAAGAACAAAGGTACGAGTATTGTCTTTCTTAGCTTGTTGGCTTGCCATAACTTTCAAGTAATTATTGAGTGAGGTAATACCACAATCAAAACGGTTTCGGTCATGTTTAGCTTTTTCTAATTGGACAGTATTCATTATTGAGTTTTATTCATATAACGTGAAGCGGCTTGTTGTAACTTGCTATTTGGTTTGGCTGGTTGGTCTAACGCAGTCATTAAACTCATAGCATCTTGCTGACTTAGTTGTAAGGCACGTTCACGTTCCATAATAGTTTTTGCTTTTTCTACAGCCGCACTAAGCACAAATGAGTTAATGCTAGACATACCGGCAATAGCCGCAGCTTGAGACAGTAGTTCTTGTGTCTCAATATCTACACGTGCTGTAATACGAGGTAATGCAGTAGCCATAATAATCTCCATTGTGTGTCAAAGTGGCACAAGTGAATTCTAGTTTAATTATTATGCGCTGACAAGTTGGTGTCACTTTGGCACGCAGTTAGCAAATGCATTAACATAACTTACCACGCTCGGGGAAATCAGAAAGGGGTACGAAATGAATCAGCATGAAAAACTAAATTATGTAGAGTTTGGTGCAAAGGACTTAGAATCAACTAAATCATTTTTCTCTTCAGTTTTTGGTTGGAATTTTGTCGACTATGGTCCGGAATATTCAGCGTTTTCCAATCAGGGTTTAGACGGTGGTTTCTTTAAGGCAGATTCTTGCAGCCAGACAAATTCTGGCGGGGCTCTTTTGGTCTTTTACAGTGCGGATATCGAATCTACATTGAGTAAAGTTGTTCAAAGTGATGGTGAAATCATTCGTCCTATATTTGAGTTTCCTGGTGGCTGTCGCTTTCACTTTCTAGAGCCAAGCGGCAATGAGTTCGCAGTTTGGTCGGAAGCTCGCATATAACAAATAAGGATTAAGCGCTACCAGCGTTAAATCTCCTCTGGTTTCACTTTAGCCATTATCCTTATTATGTTTGCCTTTCGGCTATCTCGATCGCGTTATACCCACGCACTCCATGTCATGCAGACAATGAGGGCAGTTTCGTATTGCTTTGGCTCAAATGGGTATAGTTACTCGATAGTGCCGGAGATGAGGATAGGGACAAAAGTATTTTGATTCGAGTGATTGATTTTGAAGTTAGGCATAACAGTGCTTTGTGACGAATAATTAAGATTAGATCACAAGTAGTTAGTGTGTCCAGGCTTCTATTATGATGAAATATTGATAGGAATTTAGTTGGGACTGGGTGGGGAGTAATCCTATAGCCTCGTTAGGTTATTACAGGGAATGTTATGATCCGAAGCATTAATAGTGACGAAAAAATATGCGTCGTAAGATATAAAGATAAATTTCATCTTGCTGTGGGTGGACAGTTTGAAATTATGTTACATCAGCATAAATTTGAACATATTTCAGACGCAGTTGCGCAAGCCTTAAAAGTAATTGCTCGTAGCGAGATTAATACCGAATACTGGAGTGAATCTAAAGGTGGGATAGATAACATTTTCCTACTTAGGAAAGAAAAAAAGAAACAAAAAGCGCATCTTTGGAATGGCGTAGATACATTTTGTCGAATGTGGAGCACTGGTGGACTAAATGCTAAGAAAGATGACTTTATCTTATCTAGCTCAACTTATGGCAAGGAAATTTGTTCTTTATGTCAAAATCGAGCTCCTGATGGGTATCATTATCCAACAGACATCAGTTCTGTTGATGACGGTGAAGATGTCATGTTGTCAAAATTTGCGTCAACAGATATTAATTATATGCGCAAGAGTGAAATCTATACATATGTGTTAGCACTTGAGGGTGGCTATTACTATGTTGGTCAAGCTATTGAGCCAGAAAAACGAATTAAATCTCATTTTAATGGAAAAGGATCTTCATGGACGAAACTGCATACACCCGTGGAAGTCATTTCGATCGAAGCGACAGATACAGAAAACTGGAAAATAGCAGAAACAATTGAGAATAGTATCGTATTAGAAAACATGGTTGCTCATGGATGGAAATTCGTCAGAGGTGGTTTCTGGAGTTTGGTAGATGACGTTGCAACTGAAAAAACGTTAGTAAATCAGTCTCGGTATTTATCCTCCCTTGGTTTTGACGCTGAGAAAGTTTTAGCTCCGTAACCTACAAATAAGGATTAAGCTCAGCCAGCGTTAAATGCCGGGTGTTGAACAAGCCCGTAGCCACTTCTTATAGTAAATTGTACTATCTAGTTTGGTAGGTGCATCGTCTTGAGTCTTTATCAAGGCAAGCGAGGCTAAGATAATTAGTTATTGGTATATTCAATCTTCTATTATGCTGACATGTGGATAGGATCTTGTCTGAGAATGGGCGAGGGAGAAACCCTACAGCCTCGTTAGTTTACTTAATCAAATTATGGAGGATTAAATTAAGTGTTATATCCAAAGGCTTTAATTGGTGGTGACAAAATCGGTTTTTTCTCACCGTCATCACCTGCAACTGTGTTTGCCGAAATTCGATTTGAACGAGCCAAAGCTTACCTAAAATCAAAAGGTTTTGAACTGGTTGCAGGTTCTCTAACTGGAAAAACAGATTCCTATCGTTCAGGGTCGATTCAAGAACGTGCGAATGAGTTAAATGAACTTATTCGTGACCCAAGTGTTCGTTGTATTATGTCTACGATTGGTGGGAATAATAGCAATGCACTATTGCCATATATTGATTATGAAGCCCTACGTAATGACCCTAAAATAATCATAGGCTACTCAGATGTTACCGCATTACTAATGGGAATTTATGCCCAGACAGGGTTAATTACATTTTATGGCCCTGCTTTAGTTGCTTCATTTGGAGAGCTTCCACCGCTAGTTGATGATACGTTTGATTCATTCATCGATATACTGTCGTCAACTTCAAGTATGTATTCTTATGTTATGCCAAAAGAATGGACAGATGTTCGTATTAACTGGGATACGCAAGACACAAGCAAGCCTACCTACTCAAATGAATGGGAGTTTATCGGTAAGGGGATTGTTCAAGGTCGCATTGTAGGTGGTAACTTAAATACAATAGCTGGTATATGGGGAAGCCCGTATATGCCAACGATCCAGCAAGGTGACATCTTATTTATTGAAGATTCATTAAAAGGTATTGAAACGGTAGAGCGCTCTTTTGCTCATTTACTTGCTTGCGGTGTTTTTGACAAAGTAGGGGCTATTATATTAGGTAAGCATGAGCTATTCGATGATAAGGGGACAGACCGAACACCACTTGATGTACTTCTTGAGGTGTTGAATGGTAAGGAAACACCAATATTTTATGGTTTCGATAGCTGCCATACTCATCCTATGCTCGTTACGCCACTAGGCATTCAAGGGAGAATCGACTTTGATAATAATAGGTTTACCCTTGAAGAGAGGTGGGCATCAGCAAACTAACAAGCGTTTTAGACTAATTCGCAACGCTTGGCATTTCTCATTATCTTTGTTTATCAACGACCAGAACTAGCATGGCAGTTTGTGCAAGCTAGAGAGATTGTTGAAGGGCGAAAGATCCTCCCAGAACACTTTGTTCAACAATTTTTTGGTTCCCAGGCTGTAGTTGAACAACTTAAACAGAAATTTGGACAAAGAATACAGGTCGATTTGCTGCTAAAAGATAATGATGGTTCACTAGAAATTATCATAGTAATGTAAATTCACTAAAACCATACTTAAAACCAACATACACTCCTGAAGAAGTCGAAGAAATAGTAGGAATTAAATGATGAATACAAATACTAACACAGCCTCACCGTTATCTCGCTTTGTAAAGAATGCTTCATCAAGGGATAAAAAGAAGGTTTATAAAAAAGTAATAGCAGCAGCTATAGAGTCGCAAATTAGCATTATAAAAAAGGCTCAATCTCACGCCTAAATCTTGGCATAATAAATAAGGATTAAGCGCTGTGCAGCCAGCGTTAAATTCCGGGTGTTGAACAAGCCCGTAGCCACGTATTCGTTGCAAGCCTTTAGAACAATACATGCTGCAAGATGAACAGCAAGAGCTCAAGGGTGGGTAAAGTGCCAATTCATAAAGGCGATGATATCGTTCTAGTTAAGTTTAGTGTTTACGGTGGTATGGTTTAGGTAAGGTGGTAGTGTGCTCACTACTTAACGCTGCGTTATATGCAGTGTTAGGTTCAAAATAGATCGCTATGTGAGCCAATCCTTGCAAGTTGTAGTTGCCCATCAAATATACGATAAATGAGTACTAAGTCTGGTTTTATATGACAGTCGCGAAACCCACTCCAATTTCCCGTTAAAGAATGATCTACATTTTTAGGGTCTAATGTTTCATTTCTTTGTAATTTTGAGATGATATTGCCAACTTCGATGATATCGGGGATTGGCATTTTGTTATCTTCTTAAAATCCTTTTTAAATTGCGTTGAGTATTCTAGGTTATACATTTGTCACTTTGCCTTCAGTGAGATCAGAAAACATCTCATCTATAGAGTTGGCTTTGTGTCCTTTATTTTCAACAAGTTCTTTCATTGCAGCAGCAGAAACTTCATTTGGCTGAGGAACTCGTAGCTCAAATGGAATACCACCATGGTTAATAACAGCTTTAGCAAATAGCTTAATTGCTTGTGATGTGCTTAGGCCAACTTCACTGCAGATACTAGTGAAAGCAAGTTTGGTATCATGGTCTATGCGGGTACTTAGCATTTCATTTTTCATAATTAGACCTTAATAAGTTATACTTTGTAATACATAGTTGTACAAAGTCTATATACATATAAGAAATGCGTCAACACGATATCTTACCTTCGGCGTTCTAGGGTTCTTTGAATTTACCGTATTAAATGGTAGATTTAGGCTTAATCTACATGGTAGCAAACGTGTTATAAAGGCGTTGTTCGGTTGTTGAAAAAATAGGAGTTTAAATTGCTAGAAATCAAAACAATAGGGCTTTTCTTTGTAACCGCTATTGCAGAAATATTGGGCTGCTACTTGCCTTACCTTTGGTTAAAAGAAGATAAATCTATCTGGTTATTAGTGCCTGCAGCTTTCTGTCTTGCTCTATTTGCATGGTTATTGTCTTTACATCCGACAGCTGCTGGTAGAGTTTATGCCGCTTACGGTGGTGTCTATATTTTTGTCGCAATTTTATGGTTGTGGGTTGTAGATGGCATCCGTCCCAGCTTATGGGATATTGTAGGTGCTTCAGTCGCGATACTAGGAATGGCAATCATAATGTTTGCCCCAAGAACGACATAACAACACTTTAAGAGGTTAATTATGATCCCATTAAATACATCAATTGTGTCAGGCGTGGCATTATCTAAAATTGATGGCGAAGTGAAAATGCTACTCATGAAAAGAGTAAAAGGTGGCTTTTGGTGTCATGTCGCTGGCTCAATTGAAGAAGATGAAACCGGCATTGATGCTATCGTTCGTGAGTTTAAGGAAGAGACTCAAATTGAAGTGTCAAACCTATACAATGCTCAGTTTTTAGAGCAGTTTTATGAAGCGAGTGTGAATGTAATTCAGCTTATCCCTGTTTTCGTTGTGATGTGTCCACCAGAGCAAGAGGTGGTGCTAAATGAAGAACACACAGAATATAAGTGGTGTAGTTTAGAAGACGCACTAGAGTTAGCCCCATTTCCAAATCAACACGCTGTGTTTAAGCACGTGTGGTCGTATTTTGTAGAAAAGCCAGTCAATGCGCTTTATCGGGTAGATGTTGGCTAATAAACCATTTAAATCTTCTATGGAGGAATGGCGTAATGAGCAATCGTGATCTATTTTCAGAGTTAAGTTCAGCTCTTGTTGAAGCTAAAGAGCATTCAGAGGGTAAAGTTACTCTCAAAACTCACCAAGTAAATGACTCCGTGAGCTAAATGTCTCACCAGAGGAAATCGTCAGTATTCGGGAGCAACTCAATATGTCATCTGTCTCAGAGAAAGATTGGAAATTATTTCGGAAGCTACAAGTGGAATTAACGTCGAAAGCTTGTGATCTAGTATTTAAGAAAGTTGAAAATATAGCCAATAATCGAGGTGGTAAAGAACATCAATCGTATTTGGACTTGTATCGTTTGATTGGCGAAGAAGATGCCAAAATTGCTGAGATGTTTAATAACCCAACTCGAAACAATGTATTGATGAAAATTGTTTTCTTAAAAAAGTATGGAATATTGAGTGATGATCAGCTTCATTTCTTTAGTGAAGAAACACAAGAGTTTGTGAGTAGCTTGCTCGAAGAGTAAACGTAATAATCCAAGTAAATTATAGGTGACGTATGTTAAAAGTAATTGATGTTGATTTGGTAGCTGACTTTACACTTGAGCTTACTTTTAGTGACGGTTATGCCGGTGAAGCAAACTTAACTGAGTATTTCCAAAAAGAAGCATTTAGCCATGTAGCTAATTTTCAAAAGTTTGCATTAACGGCTGACGGCTCTCTTGATTGGAGTGGTGTTGAATTATCAGCGGCAACGTTAAAAGAAATCACGGTTGATAGTTATATTGAATCTGATTTAACGCCTTTTGACGTTAAATAAATGGAAATGATAATTAAACAGGCTTCATTTGTTATATCTCCTCTGGTTTAAATTCAGCCATTATATTTATTATGTTTGCCTTTTCGGCTATATCGGTCGCGTTATTCCCACGCATTCCATGTCATGTTGACAGTGTGGGCAAGCTCTTACTGCTTTGGTACGGATAGTCATAGTCGTTGTCGGAGTTTGATAAAAAACGCGAAGCATGAGTTGTTCGTCGATGATGATAGGGACAAAGATATTTTGGTTCGGGTGGTCGATTTTTAAGTTGGGCAGGATTTTGGTTTGGGGGTTCGGGAGAAATCCTACAGCTTCGTTATATGTACAAATTCGCATCAATACTTGATTATAGGTTTAAACCTATATAATATGTAGCCTATATTGAGGTTGTAGGGAATTATTATGTGGGAAGTTATTACTACGGATACATTTGATGAATGGTTTGATTCACTAAACGATTCAGAACGTGCAAATGTGATCGCAGGTATGTTGTTACTTCAAAATAAAGGCCCGCATCTTTCTAGACCTTACGCTGATACTGTTTATGGCTCGAAGTTTACAAATATGAAAGAGCTTCGTGTTCAAAGTAACGGTGATCCATTGAGAGCATTTTTTGCCTTCGATCCTGAGCGTAAAGGTATTTTATTATGTGCTGGTAACAAAGGCGGTAATGAAAAACGTTTTTACAAACAGATGATCCCAATAGCAGATCAAGAATTTCAAGCTCATTTGAATAATAGAGGGTAATAATATGGCTCGTACACTTCAAGAAATCATGGCGAATGAAAAGCCAGAAGTTGTTGCTCAAGCTCAAGAGTTGGCAACAGAAATGTTATTAAATATTCATTTAGCAGAGTTACGTGAAAGAGCGGCTTTAACTCAGAATGAATTAGCTTTAGCTATGGGTGTAAAACAACCGACTATTTCTGGTATGGAAAAAGTAGGGCAAGATATTAAATTGTCATCACTAAAAAAATATATTGAAGCAACGGGCGGCAAGTTACGTCTTGATGTTGAAATGTCAGATGGTAGTCACTTTGGTTTTGCGGTGTGATGTACTTATAACAAATAAGGATTACGCGCTGTGCAGCCAGCGTTAAATTCCGGGTATTGAACAAGCCCGTAGCTACTACTTCCTCGATTAAATGCATAGTTTCTACTTAATGTCTCGTTTAGCCATTAGAAACAGCTCACCAAAATTACGTTTGGTATGATTTGCTGTTAATGTATGCAAATAAGTACAAAAATCACTCATAAGGAAATTCATGGAAGAACTTCAAGGTGGGCGTGAAGGGCAGGTTTTTCGCTCTGAACACAAGGTTTATCGACCACGTGGTAAGTGGTCTAAAACGATACATAGCTTGTTGTCCCATATTACCGAGAATGGCTTTAATGCAGCCCCTAAGCCTTACGGTTTTGATGACAAAGATAATGAAATCTTATCTTATGTAGAAGGAGACGTTTTCAATTATCCGCTAAAAGGTAATATTGCCACGACTGAAGCACTAACTTCGGCTGCTAAACTTCTTCGTTTATACCACGATGCATCTAGTTCGTTTCTATTAAATCATTCGGTTGAATCACTAGAGTGGATGCTCCCTAGTAGAGAGCCCATGGAAGTTATCTGTCATGGAGACTACGCGCCATACAATGTTGCTCTGATTGGCTCAGACGTCGTGGGTATTATCGATTTTGATACTGCGCATCCAGCGCCGAGAGTTTGGGATATCGCTTATGCCGTGTATTGTTGGTCTCCATTCAAAACCAATGAATACGATGCAATGGGGAATTTAGGATCTCAATCTATACGAGCTAAGCAGTTTTGTGATGCTTATGGTTTGCTTGACGTTGATCGTTCGGTTTTAGTTAAAGCAATGACAGAGAGAGTTCAAGCGTTGGTTGACCATATGCATAATGAAGCAAGTAATGGCAATCAAGCTTTTATCGAAAATATCAGAGATGGTCATCATTTAGCGTACCTAGCAGATATCCAATATTTGAGTGACAATAAGCAGTATATTACCGATGTATTGGTTGGTAAAAAGGGCTTATAACAACGCTTGGTGCTTTTCATTCCGCATTCCTTCACCTTTCACATCGAATTTAGAGTTACAACCACTTTTCTAATGCAACCAATGATAGCTGTTTTCTCAGATCTCGATGTTTACTGGTGAATAAAAAGGCAATCAACATTCATTTTGTGAATTATTACTTTCTATGTCTGATCGAACTTATCAAATATGTTATGTTTTATAAATAATAAATAGATCAGCATAATTCGCTAGGTAAATAATGAAAAGCAGTGGTTTTACTCTAATAGAGCTCGTCGTCGTAATCGTTCTTCTTGGTATTCTTTCAGTCGTTGCCGCACCTAAATTTCTCAATTCACAATCAGATGCACGTATCGCTGCATTGGATGGTTTTATTGCACAGTTTCATACGGCAGATACCATAGCAGTGAGCAAAGCGGCCATTACGGGAGTTGATGATAGTGATGGTGACGTTTTATTACCCGGAACTGATGTGTACGTGAACCGTGGTTATATCAGTTTAAAAGCCGATAATGTAAAAAATGCGATGAACACAACAGGCTATTCAATGGAAAATTTTATGGGCAATAATATTCCACTACTAATGATTGGCTTAGGGGAGGATGTCGATTTTAGTAAATCGAGAACGGAGCAATGTTTTGTTATGGTTTCAAGAAGTTTTGGTAATTTTGGTGCTAATAACCAACTCGCTTACGGTGACTTAAAGATCACTAAATATTACCGAGATTGTTAACTCATATCATTTAATGGAAAATCAATTAACATCAGGGTACGTTGGTATGGCGTAATTGAGAGTTAACAAAGCAAGGATAATGAGCAATTAACTGTTTCGAGGAAAATATGAACATACAGGAAGTTACTCGTATTTATAATGAATACGAACGAAAAGGAAGCACTCTCGGTGGCTATACAAAAGTGGTCACTCCTGAGGTCGTTAAATTTGTTTCTGGTACCCAATATGGCAGTTTTATATCATTCTTTGACCTGAATGATGAAAATGTAGACAGTGTTATCGAAAGAGAAAAAGCGTATTTTGCACAGCGTGATCTAGCTTTTGAATGGAAGGTTTACGATACTGATTTACCAACCTCAATTGATAAAAAATTGATATCCCATGGGTTTGAAAAGGGTGAGTCAGAATCCTTCATGGCGCTTAGTTTAGATGAGCTCTCTATGATAGATGTTGATAACGATCCATGTGTCGAGGTGAGTGACGAACAAGGAATAAAGGATGCTATTTCTGTCCAAGAGCAAGTATGGGGCGGCGACTTTAGCGGCCAATTAGCTCAACTTATTAATGCGAAAAAATCAGCCCCTGATGATTTAACAATCTATGTCATTTATGAAAATGATTTACCCGTTGCATCTGGGTGGATTGTTTATACGTCCAATAGTCCATTTGCAGGGATCTGGGGTGGCAGTACACTTAAAGCCTACCGAGGCAGGGGCTATTATTCGACTCTTTTGCATCAACGAATGAATGATGCTATCAAGCGTGATATCCAGTATTTAATTATTGATGCATCTGATATGAGTAAGCCAATTGTAGAAAAGTATGGTTTTCAATTTGTTGCGAAAACAACGCCATATACTATAGAGGCTTAAATGGAAGTGTCTCTAGTAAAAATTAACGCTGAATCTCGCCTATTCTTGAGAATCTGTTCCCATATTATATTTATGATATGTCTGAATATATGGGCTGGTCTCCAAATGACAACGGTCACTTTAGCTTTAATAAAAGCAGCTTAGACGTATATTGGGAGCGGGTAGATCATGCTCCATACTTTATTTACGTTGATAATGAATTAGCCGGTTTTGTTCTGGCTCGAAAGTACCCATCGAACAGACTTATTTACGATATTGAGCAGTTTTTTGTATTACGTAAGTTCAAAGGGAAAGGTACAAGCAATGGTTAACTGGTAGCTCAACAACAAGTTTACGGTAAACAATTCCCGAGCATATACGATATAAATAGGTCATTTATTGATCCACATTAGGTAGCATAACTTACCATATAGAATATAATACGATTACCGAAATAATATGGTTTAACTGAAAGATGAACTCAAATCTTAAAGATATATTTGATAAAAGCCGTCAAGAACTACTTGATATGGGGCTTAGAGGGAATACATTACTTAATGTTGGCAAGGGAGCCAAAGTTCTAGACATTGTTGACGAAAAGTCTGAGCAGGTGTTTGAACACTTGGTTGATGAGTCAAAAATGATGTCATTCCTACCTGCTCCTGACTCTCTGGATACAGAGGACAGCAAGTCGATATCTTTAACTGATTTGACTACTCATCTTGAAGAAAAGAATGGTGACAAGAGGCACTCAGATAATGCCTTACAAACTCAGTTATTTAGAAAGTCATTAGACACTCGATTACTAAAACTAAGCACAGAAGCCACCACATTTGTGCAAGAGCAAGGGGTTGACCTTCTTTATCTTGCGATGGGGTTTGTTAAGTGGTTTGAAGATGATAATTCAGATAAGCCTAGATACGCTCCTTTAGTGCTAGTTCCTGTCGAAATTTTTCGAGAAGATGCGGGTGATTCATATAAAATTCGCTATACAGAAAATGAGCTAGGAACAAACCTAACGCTTGCTGCAAAGCTTAAAATGGAATTTGGAATTATCCTACCTGATTTTGAAGAGGGTGAAGATGGTTATGATTTCCAAGGGTACCTAGACCTGGTTACTACGGCTATCGCGGGAGAAAAGCGTTGGTTAGTAGAAAGCAATAAAATCGTTTTGAGTTTTTTCTCGTTTGGTAAGTTTCAGATGTATCAGGACTTATCAGATGATGTGTGGCCTGATGGTAAGAAACCATCTGAAAATAGCTTAATTCAAAAGCTATTCACTGAAGGCTTTGAACGTGATGCAACATTGCTTGATTCAACACCAATGGACGTAAACCGTGTTGAAGAAGTTCAACTCGTTTTAGATTCTGATTCAAGTCAAACCGAAGCGGTTTTGGCAGCTAAGTCAGGGGCGAATCTTGTGATTCAAGGTCCTCCAGGTACAGGTAAATCTCAAACCATCACCAACATCATCTCGCAAGCTTTAGCTGACAATAAAAAGGTGTTGTTTGTTGCAGAGAAGATGGCAGCTCTTGATGTCGTAAAACGCCGATTAGATAACTGTCATATTGGCGATTCAGTATTAGAACTTCACTCACACAAGGCGAATAAGAAGTCTGTTCTTTCTTCATTAGAAAATACATTGATGCAGCATGCTCCTGTTACCCCTGAGAGGAGTGAAGATATTGATCGCTTGGTTTCTCTACGTAATAAATTGGATGATTACTGCCAGTCGGTCAATGAGAGCATCGCAAATACAGATGTCAGCTATCATGATGCTTTAGGTTATAGCTCACAGCTAGAGCGAATCATAACCAATGCTTCAATTGAGCTAAATGAGCTGCCTCATATCGATTTTGATTTAAACGTTTGGGATAAGAGTTACTACCTGTCAGCCCTTGCTAAGATCACGGAGGTCGTTGATTATTTAACAGAGCACGCTGCACCAAGCCTGAATCTGTTTTCATCTACTAATCTTAAAGACTATTCGCCATCAGATGACAAGTCGGCACAAAAGCTTGTTGCTGAAGTCGTGCAAACACAGCAAGAGGTCATTGATCAAGTTAAAGCTCTTCATGCCTGCGCTGGTTACGTCTCACCGATCGTTACTTATACGGATTGCATTTCAGTGCTTGATGGCCTATCCCTTATTGCAAATAGACCCGAGCTTGAGAGTGTTGATGTAAACGCTCCTGCTTGGGATTCGAAAGGCGATACGATACTCGATTTTGCGCTTCAAGGAGCAACGCTACAAGATAAAAAATCCGAACTTTCAGAGCACTTTGTCGATAGTTCATTAGATTATGATTGGATGCCAATTCGTGGCTCGTTGCTTACAACAGGTCAAAAGTGGTGGCGATTCCTATCTGGTGATTACCGTAAAGCAAAAAGCACCTACGCAGGCATGTGTAAAAATGGGCTTGCTGGTGGAGCAAGTGAATGGATTGAGAAGATTGATGCGGTACTGGAGTATCGTTCGACTCAAAAAAGCTTTATCGACTCGGCACAATTGGTAATTGATACTATCGGTAGTCATTTTAAAAATGAGAGTACCGACTGGAAAGCAATACTAAAGCCGCTTCAATGGGTGCAGCAATGCCATTCAGGAATTAAATCTGGAACGCTGGATCACAGTGCAGCGCAATACCTAGACCCATCAAAGGAAATTTCTTTTACTACCGCTGAGCTTGATAAGGTTAAGGCGCTTATTGAGAAGCGCACGAACGTGATCAATGAAATCGCATCGCTGTTGCAACTGAATCTAAGTTCCTTTGTTGAAAGATGTGATGCCCTGCAATGTGATGAAGTTGAAACGATTGATAGTGATATTCAGAAGTTCTACCCATTAACACGTTTCAATCGTTTAGGCTCAAATCTTGATACCATCGGACTTTCTGATTGGAGACAACAGGCATTTACGTGGTCGAAAGCATCTATGCTTATTCGAGATTGCTTTAAATTCACGTACTACAGTTCGCTTGTTGATCACCAATATGATTCACGAGATGAAATCCGCTACTTTGATCGTGTTGAACATGAAAAACAGATTGAACAGTTCAGCTCTATTGATGGTCAATTGTTCCACTTTGCTCAAGAGACGTTGGTGAAACAGCTTTACGATAATCTACCGAATCCGTCAGCAAGAGGTGAGGTAGAAACGTTAAGACGTGAATTTAATAAGAAACGCCGCCAGATGCCAATTAGACGGCTGCTTAATAAATCAGGCAGAGTGATCCAGCAGATCAAACCTGTATTTATGATGAGTCCAATGTCGATCGCAACTTACTTAGAGCCAGGTGTGGTTAATTTCGATTTGGTTATTTTCGATGAAGCATCACAGGTTAAGGTTGCTGACGCTCTTGGGGCTATTATGCGTGGTAAACAGGTCATTGTTGTTGGTGATACTAAGCAAATGCCACCGACCAGCTTCTTTGGTAAGCAGTTAGTCCTTGACGATGAAGAGGCCGAAGAGAGCTTAACGGCTGATATGGAAAGTATCTTGGGGATGTTTTTAGCGTCAGGCACGCCAGAAAAAATGCTTAAATGGCACTACCGTAGCCGCCATGAGTCGTTGATCGCAGTGTCTAATCAAGAGTTTTATGACAACAAACTAATGATTTTCCCGTCATCAGGAATTAATCCTAATGCAAAAGGTTTGAGTCTCAATTACTTGCCGAATACTACTTATGATCGAGGTGGTTCAAGAAGTAATAAGGGTGAAGCCGCAGCCGTTGCAGAGGCGGTGATTAAACATGCTAAAACAACGCCAAACCAAACACTGGGCGTTGTTGCATTCAGTACAGCTCAACGTGATGCTATCTTGCTAGAAGTTGAACGCTTAAGAAAGGCGAACCCAGATCTCGAACACTTCTTTGGAGAGCATGAAGAGGGGGAAGACTTCTTCGTTAAAAACCTTGAGAACGTACAGGGTGACGAGCGCGATACTATCTACATCAGTATCGGTTACGGTAAGACGAATGAAGGGCGCTTACCAATGAGTTTTGGACCACTTAATGGGGAAGGTGGAGAGCGAAGGCTTAACGTACTTATTTCACGTGCTCGTATGTGCATGGAAGTATTTAGTAACTTTAAGGGTGAAGAGATGCCCACCACTGACGCATCTCCATTCGGTGTACGTTCGCTGAAAAACTTCTTACATTACGCTGAAACAGGTGATTTGGTTAAGAGAGAAGAAACGGGTAAAGGGCCTGATTCGCCATTTGAAGAAGAAGTCATCTCTTCAATTCGTTCGTTAGGCTACCTAGTTCAACCGCAAGTCGGTTGTGCAGGTTTCTATATTGACATTGCAGTGAGAGATCCACATAAACCTGGTCGTTATATGCTTGCAGTAGAGTGTGATGGGGCAACTTATCACAGCTCTAAGAGTGCTCGAGACAGAGATCGCATCCGTCAGAGCGTGCTTGAAGGGTTGGGTTGGCGTTTCCACCGTATCTGGAGTACTGATTGGTTCCGCAATCGCCACAAAGAAACAGGAAGACTTGATGACGCTATTAAATCTGCGATTGCATATTACGAAGCTTATGATTCAGAATCACTAGTTGAAGAGGTCGTACAATCAAAGCCAAAAGTCAAAGCTGCGATTGAAAGGGTAGAAGTTGAACATCAATCGTCTGCTGCGATCTATCAGGTCTATCCAGCGGATCAGTTATATCTTGGGCTAGGTGATACGATACCTGATATCAATACAGCAACATTAGCAGAAGATATATTTAAAGTGGTTGAGCTTGAATCTCCAATTCACGTTAAGCAGCTTAGTATTCGTTTGTTATCGGCCGTTGGTAGTTCTCGAAGTGGTGCTCGAATCAACCGAGCAATCTTTGATGGTATTAGTTTGCTTAACAGGCAAGCTAAAGTAGATCTTGATGGTGAGTTTATTATTGCGAGCCAAAGCGAAATTACCATTCGTAGCCGATCCGAATTGCCATCCAATGAGCGTAAGTATGATCTGATTTATGACGGTGAAATTGCAAAAGCAGCAATAGATACCGTTAGGGATACATTCTCAATATCAAATGATGATTTAGTGAAGTCAATTACGGAAGTATTAGGCTTTTCAAGCACAAGCAAAGCGATGAAAGTTAGAACTGAAACGGTACTTGCGGAACGAGTAAAATCTGGTGACTTGGGATTAAAAGGCGATACTTACCAGATTTCTTAGCGAGTCATTGGTTATATTCCACTGAGTCGTAACTCAGTGGAACCCTTTCACTTTAAATAAAACTTATGTCTAACTGAGGGAGTAGAAATGACTACTAGTATTAGGCGGTTTTTTTCTGGCTCGAAAGTATCCAACGAACAGACTTATTTACGATATTGAGCAGTTTTTTGTATTACGTAAGTTCAAAGGGAAAGGTGTCGGTAAACAAACGTTAAAATTGGTGACTGAGCAGTTTTCAGGTCAATGGCAGATCAGAGTACTCATTGGTAATGAAGCCGCATTGAAGTTTTGGCAGTCTGCAATTTCTGGTTTAGTTGGTGAAAATTACACACAGTCTGAGCAAGTCGACATAGATTTACTTATGCACTTTCTCACGTTTAAAGTCTAGCCAGTATCTAGTTATTCTTTTTTATACGATATTCAAAAACCGAGCAGGGTAACTTGCTCGGTTTTTTTTGTATTTAATGGTTGGAAGAAGAGAAAAACCATCACTTATAATTAATATTATCAATAGTTTAAGTGTTAATAAAAATGGAACTTAAACGACAAATAAGAAAGAATCCCATGAAACTTATCTCAGAAAGAGTATGATGTACGTACGGTAAATAAATGGTTTACGCCTGAGCTAACGGCATAAAGCGACACGTTGTCGTAAACATGAGTGCAGAAATTACACTGTATAGTTATAGTGTTGATTTATTGGGGGTTTAGAGAAAGGCTAGATGATTTAGTAAAATAATTAGTGACAAATGTTATAGGTGAACTATAAGACATTGTGTCGTAGATCAAGCGTTATATTTTTTATCGGAGTACAAGAAAATGAATGAATATCTTTATAAATATACAAAATTCCGAGAAGATTTTCTGTCGGACCCTTATATTCGGGCAACTCAAATTGAGGGCTTGAATGATCCATTTGAAGCGAATGTAACTTTGGAACAAATTATTAAAGCAAGGAAGCAGCATAATGAGTTTTATGATGTTTCTGAAGAGTTTCAGGGAGAAGACTTTGATTATATGATGGAAGAATTTCTTAGTCTTTCACAACAAGATTTGTCAGAAATAGGAGTTATTTCTCTTACAGAAGACCCAATTAATCCTCTGATGTGGGCTCATTATGCTGATGAGCACAAAGGAGTTGTATTACAAGTTAAGAATGAGCACTCTTTTTTATGTGGTGCGAACGAATACATTGGTGGGAAGAGAGTCAGATATAATAAAGATATTTTTGGTTTTGCAAGTGAATTACCTAAACCTGTAGCATATCGTAGAAATCGACCTCAATTTGATTTTATAGAAGAAGTAGCACCTGAGCATAGACAAGCTTATCCACATAAAAAATTTAACGAGAAATTAATCTACACAAAAGCCAACGATTGGCTTTATGAAAAAGAAAGTCGCTCAGTTGTTTACTTAAAAGATGCAGATCGAATTGTGTGCTCTTATGATGAACATACTTTCAAATTTTGCGATAACCATGAATTTTTAACAGTTAAAAACCTAAGTGACAACAGAATTCAAATAGATTTCCCTATTAATTTTGGAAATATATTAGACTTTGCGAATGTCGATGATGCTTTATATGATGAGTACGAAGATAGAAATGACTTATACTTATGGACAAGGGGCTTAGACGCTCAATATTTCTTTAAGTTAAACCCTAGCTCAATATCAGCTTTTATATTTGGTTGCAAATCAAGTTTTGGCGATATTGAAATCACCAAACAAAAATTGTCATGGGATGCAGATCTTTACAAAGCGAAAATATCTAAAGATAAATTTGAGTTAGACTTAGAAAAAATATAACAAATAAGGATTAAGCGCTGCGAAGCCAGCGTTAAATCCCGGGTGTTGAACAAGCCCGTAGCCACTTCTTTATAGTAAATTGTACGATCTAGTTTGGTGGGCGTATCGCCTTGAATCTTTCTTCAAGGCGAGCGAAGCTAAGGTTTCGATAGTAACGTTATCAATGGGTTATCTGTTTTTGTTGTCTTTTTTTGTTATATCTCCTCTGGTTTAACTTCAGCCATTATCCTTACTATGTTTGCCTTTCGGCTATCTCGGTCGTGTTATTACCACGCACTCCATGTTATGGTGACAGTGTGGGCAGCAAGAACTCAAGAGTGGGTAAGGTACGTGTCTTTATTGCATTGGTTTTGCTTTCTTTGTAACGGAAGGTGACGTTATGATCATCACTGTGGATGACTGTTTTCAATTCAAGTGAGTGTTGTGTTTACGGTGTAATTGATGATTTCCAAGTAATCTATCTACGCGTTTAATAGCATGTTTAACGGTGGTGTTGGTGTTGGTGTCGACCTGTCGCCCCAACTTGGTTAGAATTAAATCAGAGCCCCTAAGCACTCTTTTTGTGGCAAGTATTAGAGAATTGAGGCATTTTTTGTGAATTGTAGGGCATTGGTTCTGAATAGTTTGGTGTAGAATCTGAATACCGCGCATCGTACCGCCCAATTGATTAAAATGTGTGTTTGGCGATATTAATTAGATCAAAGGTATCGATGCGTGTCTACCTTATTGTTTCTATGGGAGATTATGAGGGGATTCGTAAGAGCAAGGCGTTAGCTATTTGGAGCTCGATTCTACCAATGTAAGAACCGTATCAATTTGATATCATAATAATCTTGTACCCCTAAAATATGAATATATGAAAGATATAGACTTTAATTTCACCGGCTTCCATGGAACCCCAGGTCGTTGCCATATAAGAATTGCGAGAAAAAGTGCTAATCACAAAATTGTTGTAGTATGTTCTCAGTATAAAAATTATTACGGTACTTCCGTGACTAACGCGATGGAGATTATAGCAAGAAAACTATTTAATGAAATTCACAATAACAATTTATACGACTTATCTTTATCAGAGCGTAGCGTAGAGTTAGTTTGGCATGATGATGTTAACTGGTTTGAAAAAAAGTTAGTTGAACTCAATGAAAATAAATATAAGTATCGATTTATGAGTCACACTCTTAACTTACACACAGTTTTCGATGAGGTTTTGTGGATCGAGAGATACCCTAAAGGAGTCTGTTCATTTGAATTTGATGATTTATATTCTGTAGCGACAATCAAAGAGAGTGGCTTTCCTGAATGGAAGGGAAGACCAACAAATGAACTTGTAAAGGAAAATACGGGATATGATATTGAAGAGCTATTCTTAGAGAGTGACTTTGATCTTAAATCTACAAAAGAATCACAAATTGTAAATAATGGTTTGACTGTTAGCACAGAGCCCTTGATTGACTTAAATAGTATTGAAAGAAATTTTGAATGGATAGATGACATACTAAAGATTCTTCCAGCAAAAATCATTAGCCATGAGTTTGATTCTGGGACTAAAGAAAATGAAATGCTTTGGGAAAAGGATATTCAAAGCCTTGTTGGTTCAATATTTAATACTTGTTTTCCTCATCGTGACTTATTTGATAATGAGTATGCTGTTTCATCAAAAATCGGTGTGGCTAATAAGTCGGGTAGCAAGAAAAAGTGCGATTTAGTGATCTTTTCTCCTGGAAAGAAAGACCCTTCATCTATGGTTGAAGTAAAAAGAGTAGTTTGCTCAGATGTACCATACGGAGCATTTTGCCAGGATCTAGGCAAATTATTGCTTTACTCAAAGTTAATTAAATCTAATGCTTATTTCTTAGTATGTGGAGAGCCTGATGGTATTAATAATTTTCAGGAACTGATTAGAGAAGAATTCTCTGTTCATAAGTTAAAATTATCAGATGAGTATTCTAGTTTACTGAAAAAAAATCATATTTTTACGGTGTTTACTAAATTGGTTGGTAGTAGTAGAGATGGAAGTGTTGCAATCTGGAAAATAGCACATGACAAAGATTCTATAGATAGAAATAACTCTGCACGGTATGTAATATCAGAGAAAAATAGCTAACAAATAAGGATTAAGCGCTGCGAAGCCAGCGTTAAATCCCGGGTGTTGAACAAGCCCGTAGCCACTTCTTTATAGTAAATTGTACGATCTAGCTTGGTAGGTGCATCGCCTTGAGTCTTTATTCAAGGCGAACGAGGCTATATCGTCGTGTTATTCCCACGCACTCTTTGTAAGCCTTTAGGCAGTACATGCTGCAAGATGAGCATGACCGTTTTCAGTTCAAGTGAGTGTTGTGTTTACGGTGTAATGGTTTAGGTTAGGTGGTTGCGTGCTTCACACCTGAATTGGGCGTTAGCACTCAAGGCGTCGTAAAATCTTCACACTGCTCTCTATCACTTCAGCGCTTGTGCCTGCCATATAAGCAGTTGTGATTGCCCCTTCTTTTAATAAGCATATCGCATTGAGTAAATCCTCTGAATTTCCACTTAACTTACTTTGTATTAACTGGCGTACTTGTTTTTTGTGAAATCGACAATAGGTAGATATTTCACTTTTAGCGTCATGGAATTCCGCCGAAGTGTTTATAAAGAAACAACCGTTAAAATCACCTAGTTCAGGCTCTTCACCTTCAAACCAACCCTCTAAAGAGCGGAATAGTGTATCAATCAACTCATTATTATTGGTTGTGTTTTCAAGTTTCGCTTCAAGCCATTGCACAAAGATAAGGTGTCTTTTCTCTAACGCTTTAAGCACCAGATCTTCTTTGCTGCTGAAGTGGCTGTATAGAGTCTTCTTAGCCACACCTGAAACCTTGATTACTTCATTGATACCAATGGAATTAATGCCGTGTCGGTAAAAAAGCTCTAATGCTGTATTTAACAATAAATCTCGCTTCTTGCTCATAAAAACACCCCAAAATTAGTTTTATGTATATTGACAAAGGTAGACCGATCTGTCTACAATTAAAAGTAGACAGATTGTTCTACTTTTAATTGTGAGGTTTATATGAATCATTATGTGTCAGCTTTAGTTGCGGGAGTTGGGGCTTCAATTACTCTTGGTTTTCTCTTGATGGTGGAGGCTAATGTAGAAAGTGCAGCTTTGGTAATGGCTCCATTTGGGGCAACAGCAGTGCTAGTTTTTGGTTTACCACAGAGCCCACTTGCTCAACCCAAAAATGTAATTTTAGGTCATTTGATCACAGCCGTTATTGGTATAGTGTTTTCTCAGTATGTAGGTGTAACACCAATGAGTTTAGCCATTGCAACAGGGTTAGGGATTACATGTATGTTGGTATCTAAAACAACGCATCCACCGGCAGGTGCGAATCCAATTCTAATTATGTTGGCAGGACATGGTTGGTCATTCTTAGTTACACCTGTCTTGATTGGCTCTATCGTGATAATTTTAATGAGTAAAGGTCTTCAAAAAGTTCAACAATACACTTTAAAATCAAAGTGTTAATAAAGTTTTTAAGAGTGATTTGCAAATCTTGGCGCTTTCACTTCGCTCAAGTATAGCCAAAATGCAGCTCTCTGTGGCAATTTGGGCATAGGGCAATAGAGTTTTCGACTTGTTGATCAATCATTAGAAAGTTATCGATGGCAGCAAGAAGATCATCAATACCAAGATACCTTGGTATGGTGTAATGTAGAGTTAACAAAGCAAACTGCATAATTATTGCATTTAGCGTTATGCCTTTTCTCATTAAAAATGGAGTTCTTTATATGGAAATAGTAAAAGTAAAACATAGTGATCTGGATATTGTGAGTCCGCTGTTTGATTCATATCGTGTGTTTTATGGACAAAAAAGTAACCCTGAATTAGCTTTTGAATTCTTATCCCAAAGAGTCAAAAATGAAGAGTCAGTAATATTTTTAGCATTAAATGAGAATGGTGAAGGTATGGGTTTTACTCAGCTTTATCATGGTTTTTCATCAGTATCGGCGACTAGAGTTTGGGTATTAAATGATTTGTATGTTGCATCTAAATTTAGAAATAATGGTGTGGCAAAACAGCTAATGAATGCAGCAAAAGAGTTGGCTTTAGTGGATAACGTAAAAGGTTTATCGTTAGAGACAGCAGAAGATAATGTAAACGCTCAGAAACTGTATGAATCTCTAGGCTATGTTAAAGAAGTCGGGTCTTATCATTATTTCTTGGAATTATAGGCATCATAAAGCAATTAACTATTTCGAGAAAATAACGATTGCTGCATTAATTGCGTTTGCTGCAAATTCGGTACTATGCAAATAGCGCTGAAAGATGATGCCATTGATGCGTATTTCACCCCTTAATACGGCGTCACCAAGCTTAAGAAATAACTCCGTACTAGCTCTGTACAAATTGCGCTTTGGTTGTTTAAATCTTATACTCAGATTAATTACGGAATTACTCCGTACAATTGGAGGTTTTATGGCTACTGCAAGACTTGATATCCGTTTGGATGCAGAAATCAAAGCTAAGGCTGAGAAAGCTTCAGCTTTACTTGGTTTAAAAAGCTTAACTGAATATGTTGTTCGTCTAATGGATGAAGATTCAACTCAGGTAATTTCTGAGCATGAAAGCATCACTGTTGAAGCAAATGTATTTGACCAATTCATGGCAGCTTGTGACGAGGCTAAGGCTCCGAATAATGCATTACTTGAAGCCGCTGCATTTACTAAAAGTGATGAGTTTAAGTGAGTTACTCCAAAACTTTCAAAGAATTGGATAAATTACAGCACGATAGAGCATCATTTGACTGTGGGGAAAAAGAGTTAAACGATTTTATCCAAACTCAAGCCGCTAAACATATGCAAGCAGGTATTAGTCGCACAATGGTTTTGCCTGCTTCTCTGCCTCTACCAAATCAAAAATATCCAATTTGTTCGTTTTATAGTATTGCGCCAAGTTCGATTAGCCGTGATACGTTGCCACAAGCGATGGCTAAAAAATTACCACGCTATCCAGTTCCTGTTTTCCTTTTAGCTCAACTGGCGGTTCATAAAGAATTT
Organism: Aliivibrio wodanis; assembly: GCA_000953695.1. Classification (GTDB taxonomy): domain Bacteria; phylum Pseudomonadota; class Gammaproteobacteria; order Enterobacterales; family Vibrionaceae; genus Aliivibrio; species Aliivibrio wodanis. The sequence goes on from LN554846.1 coordinate 1,504,014, forward strand.
CATGGAAGTGGGCTAGGTAAAGTTAGTTTAATCAAAGCTCTCGAATATCTTTGGGAAATTAACTCTCACATGAGAGCTTATGCCATTGTTGTTGATTGTTTAACTGAACAAGCTGAGTCATTCTACGCAAAATATGGTTTCGAGGTTCTTTGTGAAATCAACGGTCGTGTAAGAATGTTTATATCAATGAAAACAGTCGGTCAGTTATTTACTTAGACGTATTAGCTAGTGTGTTTGCAGACGTTAAATAAAATCGTCTAGCCATAATTTCATATGCCAAAGAGATTAAGACAGGTGATTAATATAAAAAACATTCAAACTATGGGGTATACCATTGCTGCACTAATTGCGTTTGCTGCAAATTCGGTACTGTGCAGAATAGCACTGAAAGATGATGCCATTGATGCATCAAGCTTTACCGCGATACGTCTTTTATCTGGCGTTCTCATGTTTTTCATTTTGTTTCGTTTCAAAACTAAATCATTCCCCAGTATTTCTGAAAAGAAAGGCAGCCACTGGAAAACAGGATTTATGCTTTTTCTCTATGCGATAACCTTTTCATTTGCGTATATATCATTGGATACAGGGACGGGTGCGCTTGTTTTATTTGGTGCTGTTCAACTTACAATGATAATCACCAGTATAGTGAAGGGAAATAAATTACATGTCTCTGAATGGCTAGGCATTGCTATCTCTTTTAGTGGTCTTGCTTATTTAGTTTATCCGACACTGACGACACCTAGCTTCTCAGGTTTTGTTTTAATGGGATTGTCAGGTATTGCCTGGGGATTATACACATTGTCTGGTCGTGGGTCGGTTGATCCTATGGGAGATAGTGAGCTTAATTTTAAATATACAATCCCTTTAGTTTTATGCTTGATTGCCATTACCTTCCCAATGATGGAGATTTCATTTTATGGGGTGGTATTAGCGATTCTTTCAGGTGCTTTCGCGTCAGCGTTAGGTTATACAATTTGGTATGTCGCATTAGGTGGTTTATCAGAAATAGAGGCCGCCGTTGTTCAATTATCGGTTCCGGTTATAGCAGCAATCGGTGGGATTATATTTGTCTCAGAATCAATTAGTTTTCGGCTAGTTATAGCATGCTTACTTGTCCTTGGTGGGATCTTAACTGTGCTGATTGGTCGTTGGAAATTTGCGCATAAACGAGCGTAATAATCATACCAACACGGTTTACTTGATTCGATATTCTTAGATTGGTTTTGGGTTTACCGTATTAAGTGGTAAATTTAGGCTTAATTGCATATTTTAAGTAAGGGAAATAGATTGGCTCAAAAATACTACGTAGTCTGGGAAGGTCGCGAAATAGGAATATTTACAACATGGGCTCAATGTAAAGCTCAAGTCGATAAATTTGCCGGAGCGAGGTATAAATCATTTCCTTCATTAGTTGAGGCTGAATCGGCTTTTGGCCATAAATCGAGTATTCAATCATCTGCTGCTAAGACGGCGAAAGCACCAAGTAAGTCAAAAAAGACGCCTCTTACTCAAAAACAAATAACGGATATGCTATTTGATATTAAAATCTTCACGGATGGAGCAAGTGTTCCTAACCCTGGCGAGGCGGGTGCTGGTATTGCGATCTATGAGAATAATAAGATAAGTGAATTGTGGTATGGTATTTATCAAGCGGTAGGTACAAACAATACAGCTGAGCTAAATGGATTGCATCAGGCTTTTATATTGGCAAAAGAGAAAATGGCGAAAGGGCATTCAGTTGCTATCTATTGTGACTCTACTTATGCGATACAAAGTATAACTCAATGGGCTGAAGGCTGGTCAAAGAAAGGCTGGACGAAAGCAGGTGGAGAAATCAAAAACTTAGACATCATTAAACCAATGTATGCGTTGTACCAAGAGATAGCGAGCAAAGTGGAAATCTATCATGTTAACGGTCACGTTGGCATTGAAGGCAATGAATTGGCGGATAGAATGTCGATTGTAGCGATTGAATCTAAAGATGCGTCGTTAACTCTTTATCGAGAAACGACAGACATAGCGAAAATTTTAGCGCTTCGTGCAGGTTAAGAAATACATACACAATTTTATAGCAATAAATGTGTTCTAATTTTAGTGACACACTCTGGTTTTTCTCTGGTTTGGTAATAAAAAGGAAGTAGTATGAATTTGGATAAAGCTAAAAAACGCATCGCTAAACAGGTTAAGAAAGGTTTCCATGGCTACCCTAAAATTACGTTGGCTTATTACGGAGTAACGAAAGATTGTGCAACCCAAGTGGTTGTTCAATTTACGATGGGAGAAGGTGATAGCTCACAAGAAGAACGCTTCTCTTGTGAGACTGAAATAAGAGAAAATGAATTGATTCAAACAACATTGTTGAAAATTATTGAGAGAGCAGATGCCAATTCAGTGATCGAAATAGAAGGTGTTGGACTGCTTTAGTGTGCCTAAGCTAGGTCTTACACATTGATATGTATATATCGTCTGCTAAAGGCGATTTATACTTAAATGGTAAGATTAGTTTTTTGATTAATCTGGTGTTTTCCATTCAAGCAGGGTAATACCTAAACGATCTACCCAAAAATTGATGGCATCTTTTGCGTCATCCAGTGAATCAATCATGGTTGAGAAATCTTTGTTTCCTCCTTCACGATCAATTGCTGCAAATAATGGTTGGTCTGTCGACGCATCACTAACGAGTAACTCGATAGTCGCACTGCCTACATTGGTATGCTCACCTGTTGCTAATTTCGAAATGGTAGAGATAATTAATCCGTAAGGAAGCACTGTACTTGTTACTGCGAGTATTGGGTTTGGTGTTTCAACATTACTTAAAGCAATACTAAGGCGTAATGAGCTTTCAGTCGGGGTATCTATTACGGGTTTGTATGGCGAAACCTTTAGCGTGAGTTGTTCTATGGTGTAATCTACTAATTCTTCGATCTGCTCTTTATCTAACGTATCTTCATCGGCAACGACAATCACTTTATCGATAACAATAGAATCGTACGTCATTAGTTTTTGATGTAAACGGCTAGGGTCTCGTAAACCAATCCTTGCCCAGACTAAATCAACACCACCTTCTGGGCCTGCTTGAAAATCATCATAAGACGTAAATTTTGTTGCGTGTTGAAGAGGGCCATTTGCACAACCAAATAAAAATACAGATAGAAGTGTAATTATTGCGACCTTAAAATTGTTTAAACTCATTTCATATTCTCTAAATTATTTTAATTTACAGTATACCTAATTGAAAATGAAAATAATGTGAATTTGACCGTAATATATCTCTTTTATAATAGACTTATGCTTATTTGGTTCTTCTCTAAAGAGATATTAGGCAATATAACCATATGACTTTACTGCCTAATATTTTCACGAATAATTAAATGTTGATAATAATGACTTCACCATTTCGGCGGATTGTAACTGAAAGATTACCTTTTTCAGTGTAAGACAATACATCATTTAATTTATCTATTTGTATCGGCTTATATACATTATTATTTACTTTTAGAATGATATCCCCATTTCTAAGCCCATAATCAGCTATTATTGTTTCTGGGTTGTAGAATATTTCAAGTTCTTCATTGATATAACGAGTACGAATGGTTCGATTTGGTTTGGTCCACTCTTTTTGAATTGTATCTGCATTGTAACAGAACATCATTTTACTTGGGATAAATGCATATTGCTGGAAACGAGAGAAAAAGTTCATACCTACAGCAAATTTTTCTTGTGGTGTTCCACCAATTTCAAGATCGCCTAGAGGCATGTTATTAAATGTTAAATCACTAAGAACATATGTATCAGTGTAAGTTAGGCCATTCGCTTCAATTGCTAATGCAGCTTGTGGGATAGTTGCCACCGATTGTGTGTTTTGGTTTAGATAATCAATAAACTCTTGCCCAAAGTAACTATGACTTGCCCCTGTATCAACAAGAACTGAAATATCATAATCACTATATGCAAGATATAGGATAGGAGAGTGATTGTAGCTATCAGAATAACCAATACATTGATCAAATTGTGTTGTTAAAGGAGAATCATTTAATAATGTTAGGCGCTTAGTTGAGTTATTAACTAACCAGTTCATTTGTCTAAATGTATCAATTCCAATAATACCGTCTATATCAATGCCAATAGCTTGTGATAGAAGCTCCATATCTAATGATAGCCAAACCTCATGATCGCGAATGGTTTGTGAACCAATAGACATAGGAACTGGTTTAAGAAACGTAATATCGGTGCCATTCATTGAACCTGAGACGGTTCTGATGCTTTCTAAATCTTTTTGATAATGAAGTGCTAGATTAGAAAATTCAGTGGTTTCAGTTATTTCACTAGCAATGTTGCTATCAATTACAGTTACGCTAGCACCGGTATCCACTAAAAATGAGTATGTTTTATTGCCAATAATGACAGGAATAATTAAACTTTCTTCAATGTTAGTTTCTAAAATAGGCGAAGTTTGGTCTGTAGTGGTTTCTAATAAAGTTGATGTACACCCCGAAGTTAGGCTAATACCTAAGATGAAAGCGAGCGAAGCAGATAATTTCGAATTTTTTATATTCATTGGTATATGTTTTTTGTTTTATTGATTCACTATGCTAATTCAAAAGGGAGTCTTGGTAAATAAATCACCATGAAATAAGGGTTATTTTATAAATTAACGACATCTCAGGTGAGTTACTTAATCTCTGGTTTTCAATCCCTTAAATAATTTAAGTCTAATTCTTATCTTTGTTGACTATAATGTCTGTAAGGTATCACCCTTTTATAGCTGAGGAGGTTAGCTTTATGTCTCTATTAAATGGTCCTTTAGATAATCATCAGAGCTACTTAAATCATATCGCGCTAGAGAATTGTTTTGATTATTTTGGTTTAGTGGAACGGCAAAAGAAGCAAACAACTATTATGTTAGCTGAAAAGTATCATAGACTTAGATTGTTTCTTAATGCCATTGAGTCATTAAATACAGTGTTAGAGTATTTTTTTCATGAACAGAAGAAGTCACAAGGGTGGAATGATCACCAAATCATAAATATTCTTGAAATAATAAGAAAGAAACACCCAGTTCTATATCAAGCGAATCACTTATTAAATGTTTATAAACGCGGTGAGCATTATGGTATGAAAGAGAGTGTAGCTGTCGACTTACAGGCAACGGTGGTATCAATTAGTTCAATTAAGCAGAAAATGGAAATTGATTTTAATTCAACTAAAGATGAACGTATTATTAGTGAGGCTTTTGACTTTTGGTTTGAATATAACCAAAACCCAGATGTAAGCATATTGTTACCATAAATTAATGGTTGATTTGTTGATGTAACAAGTGGTTGTTTTTTTAGAGGTGAGTGCAGTTTTAAAAGTGATATAAAGATATTTCCTCAAGGTTTAGTATAATAATCATCAATACTTAGCTTTGAAGTTAAGTTTATGATTATTATTTAAATAAGGGAAATGGATGTCTGATAGTACGAATGAAATAAGCGAAGAAGAATTTCAGGATGCTAAAGTAGTTAGAAAAATATATTCACCGACTCAGGTTGCATGTAGTACAGTAGGTGGGCCTATTGGGTTAATTTATTTTTTAGCCTCTAATTTTTCAACTTTAAACGATGAAGAGTTGAAAAATAAAACCATAAAATATGGAATCGCATTAATAGTTGTATTAATCATTATTCTTCCATTGCTTCCAGATGACGTATCAAGTCTTCCATTCACTATCTTTTACATTGTAGTAGGGAGATACGTATCTGAAAAATATCAAATGAAAAAAGTCGATATTGAGAGTGCAGAGGAGTTCGATTTTCACTCAAACTGGAGAGTTCTTGGTTTATCATTGCTTTGTTTAATTGGAAGTATCATCGTCCTTCTTGGGCCGATATTTATCTTAATAGCATTAGGTATTCTATAATATGAAAGAAGATATCGACTTGATTTTTTTTAGTCTACTTTCTGTAAATTTTTAATGCATATTTAAATAAATACAATCAGTTGTAGTATTCTTGTTCGAGAGTCTACAACTGAATATGAGTGTAGAATGAATAGAGTAGTAAATGGATTAGTTGTCATTTTATTATCAGGCTGTTCGATGCCTAGTCTCCCGGAAATCAAACCTATTTTACTTTCGGATATTAAAGCTCAAACCTTTACTTATTCAGAGCTTAAGGGTCAGCAAGGTGTTCTTTGGGAAAAGGCACGGCACCACATAGTAGCAACGTATGGAAAAAGCCAACCAGTATTAAGGGTTGAGAATGAACTGAATGGCACTTTATTGGGGAAGGGAGTGATACGTTGGAAGCTACAAGAGGGAGCTAGCTCGATATATTGTTATTCTGATTATGATATACGCTTTATGGCGAGAGATAATAAAGCGCGGTTTCAGCTGAAACTACTAGCTGGCATCCCTGAAATATCTGAATGTAGTGACTGGGAGTTGCCTTCTAAATACGGTTATGAACAAATCTTACATGAATTTAAGGAAATGTCAGATAGGCTTGAGCTTTCTTTTAAAGTTGGCATATGATGGATTTATAAAATTACCTTGCTCAGATAGACATTCTCACTTAGTTTGGTGCTATAAGTGTGAGTAACTCTAATGTCTAACTACAGGGGAATATAGTGTCATTATTTTTTATATCTCAAATTTTAGTTGCAATAGCAATTGGATTTGACCTTATGTCGTTTCAATTCAAAGAGAGAAAAAGAATTGTTGCTTGTCTTTTTTGTGCCGGTATTTTAATTTCTAGTCATTTTATACTGCTTGAGCAATGGACTGCTGCTGGGTTAATGATGATTGCAACCGTTCGCTATTTGACCAGTATATTTTCAACGGCTTTAAAACTGAAATACTTGTTCTGTTCGTTATCTATTATTACATCGATCGTTACGTATTCAGGGCTGGCAAGTATATTAAGTTGTATTGGTTCTATGTTTCAAACCGTTGCCGCTTTTAATCAAGATGATAAGCGTTTACGAGAGTTGATGGTTATTGGCACCAGTTTTTGGCTAGTACACAACTATGTCATTGGATCACCAACCGCAGTATTAATGGAAGTGTTGTTTATTAGCAGTAATCTTGTGGGCTATTATCGGTTTTATTATAAAAAGCAATTAAGAAGTGAAAGTACTCATGAGTAAGGTAACTATTATTGGACTAATAGCGTCATTCTTGGCTCTGATTTCAATGATAACTTTGTTATCCATAGACTCACATTTCCCATTTTATCAATGGCCTTATGAAGCCTTTCAAGGTTTGGTTTTTTCGTTGGCTTGGGGGTTTGGTTTTTCTGTTGGCTTTAGTTATTTGGTATCGGCTGTTTTTATTCTAGTTTTTCTTGCGATTGTCTTTGCGATCGGTTCTACAATATCACGCTGTTTTTTTGAAAGAAAATGAGGTTATTAGATTTGTTTATTAACGTAAGGAGTTAACGTTGTTTGATTGCTATAGAGAATCTATATATATCCAAGTAAAAAAGGATTGTTTTCATTTAAGAAACTGTAAAACTAATCGTGAGCATTTGGAGATGTCAGATCTACCATTCTCAACAGAAAGATTAGCGGTTGGGGATTTTTATGCCGCAGATAAAGCTCTACGTAACGGTTTGTCTGAGATCTTATCAAAAACAATGTTTAAATTGCCTCCAATCATCATTGTTCACCAGCGATATTTATGCGAAGGAGGACTTTCTAATGTTGAAGAGAGAGTCTTATTTGAACTAAGCCATAGTACAAAAGTACATAAAGTGGTGGTTTGGCAAGGTAGAGAGTTATCAAAGGAGGATATCGTAAATAAGGTTTATGAAACATCGTAATATTTACAGTATAATCATCTATAGATTTAAATAGTGTATACCTTATTAATAAACACCTAAGTGTGAGCCATGCGACAGTTGCTCACACTTAGGTGTTTTTTATAAAAATAAGTAAGCTAGTTTATAGGGATTAAAATTTTAATGTTAGATTCTAAAATGACCGAAAAAGAAAATATGCTTGCAGGCATTCCATATGATGCATGGGATGAAGCCTTATTAAAAGATCGTATGAACGCGAAGGCGATATGTCATCAATTTAACTTAGCAGATCCTACTAAGCTAGATGAACGAATGCTTATATTAAAAGACCTTCTTAACATAAAAGATAGCGCGCATATGGAGCCAAATTTTTTTTGTGATTATGGCTATAATATTGAGATTGGGAGCGACTTCTATTCTAACCATAATTTGACGATCATTGATGTTTGCAAGGTTACTATCGGAGATAATGTATTGATAGGCCCACACGTAATGATCTCAACAGGAACACACCCACTAAATCCTATCGAACGTCAAAGCACTGAATATGGTATTAGCATTCACATTGGAGATAACGTTTGGATCGGTGGTAATGTATCTATCTTACCTGGAGTAACGATTGGTAATAATTGTGTGATAGGTGCAGGTAGTGTAGTAACTCGTGATATTCCAGATAATTGTGTTGCTGTCGGTAATCCATGTCGTGTAACTAAATCAATCGAATAGTACGATTAATATAGAGATTGTATGATGAGTAAGAGTCACAATAAGTAGTATGGATAGTTTTTTTAGCAGTGAGATAATCCTTTCACATTCAACCTTTTTCGTTTTTTTTACCTTGTTACTTACAGGGGCTCTTCATGTTCCTTTATTGTGTGGTAAAAACTTGTCGAAAGTTCAATGGAAGAAGGTTGATTATCTTTGGCCACTTGTAGCTGGTATTGGGTTAATGGGAACGGTATCTGAGGTAAGGTCGAGAGTTGCCACTGATTGGGCTGAAACAGAGCATACTAGAGCAGTATTGAGCCTAGAATCGATTAATAATTTTACGACTACTCAATTGAAAAATGTTATTTGTTCTGGGGAGTCAATTATGAGTGAGCAGAATGAAGCTCAAGAGTCTTGCGTGTGGTTTTTAGCGTCTGCAAAGTATTTACAATCGGTCAATTTTCTTGAACTTCCAAATATCACGTTTGATGATCTCCCCCCAATTACATTCGACTCTAATTTTATTGAATCGGATGTGATGTGGTTACAAGGAATGTTTGATAGCTACCAAAGTCAAAAACAGATTTATGAAACAACCTTATTAGAAACAAAGAAGCACCCATTAGAAGAGCTATTTTGGTATTTGAGCCCTTATTTGATCTGTATTGCAATTTCAGTTCGTGTTACTAAAGTATCTGCAGAGTTAAAGATGGAGAGGCAATTTGAATGAACTAGCCTAATAAGTGGTCAGTCCAGGTGGTATCTGGTTCACACTATGACTAAGGAATAATAGCATTCCCTTATTTAAGCGGTATTTTTATTAATGTAGATAACAATACTAATAAAATACATAAGGAAATGTGATGCTCACTGAAAAGCTATCAGGCTTAGAATTAATGCAGGCAATGGTGACGGGGGATTTTCCTCATCCATCAATGGCTGATGTTGTTCCAATGAAAATTATCTCAGCAGAATATGGCAACGTGGTGTTTGAAGCGATGGCTGACGAACGACACTTAAACCCACTTGGTGGCGTGCATGGTGGTTTCTTCGCAACGGTGATGGATTTAGTGACAGGTTGCGCTGTTCATACAACACTAGAACCGAATATTGGGTATGGAACGATTGATTTACATGTAAAGATGCTCAGAGCTATCCCTAAAAATACGTTATTGATTGCAGAAAGTCGAGTGATTCAATCTGGTTATTCTTTGGGGATATCGGAAGGAAGTTTGAAAGATGAAAAAGGGACTTTATATGCCCATGCGACCGCAACTTGTATGATCTATCGGGATAAGTAAGAGCGATTTATAAGAGTAAATAAGAGAAAAGGGTTAAACAGCTAAGAGCGGTATATTAACCATACCACTCTTAGTTTTATTCGTTTATTTTGGATACTCGATTACGCGTTTTTTAGCATATCTAGAGCAACCGCTTCAGCGATTTTAATTCCGTCAATACCTGCAGATAAAATACCACCCGGACACATACAGAAGCTGTATACAGAGCGACCATTAATAGACAGTGTGCTTAAAACTGCATTTTTCAGTTCGTCTTCACTGTGATCCAGCGGTAATTTAACTTGTTGATATGTATCATAATTCACCTGATAGTTGGCATGAAAATAAGCGCGTAGTTTACGTGTTCTATCTCAAAAATGTAATCAATATTACCGCTTAAAAACGGCAAAAGTACTCATTTTATATCACACCATACCAATGATGTTTTTTTGCCAGTTTTTTCAATAATGTAATTTCATTTTCTGAACTCACTTTTAACCATTCGATTAGATCATCAATTACGGCGGAATGAGTACGTTGGTGTCCATAATAGGTCCATGCGCTGTGCTGAATTTTCACATTTTCAGGGCAATAGAAGAAGCCTCTTTCTAATTCTTGAAGTATTAACAATAAATCGGTAACTGTCACGCCTTGTCCTGATAAACAGGCGCTTAATGCGAGATCTAGAGAAAGAAAACTGGTATTTCTTATCTGTTGATACGGGGGCATAGCGACATCTGCTAGCCACATCTTCCAATCGTGGTGATCAAGCGTAGGGTGCAATCTTGGCATCGTTAAAATTGAATCTATATTCGTATGCTCTGTTGCGATACTTGCGGCACACACAGGAGCCATAAACTCTTCTCGAAGAAGGAACATATTTTCTTTGTTGTCGTAATGATCTTTTAAGCGTGTATGGAAGATCAGTAGATCATAATCTGGGTTATCTAAACATTCGTCTTCTTCTAAAGAAGGGATAATTACGATTTCGTAATCAGGGTAACGTTCATTAAGCTCTCGAACTTTAGGGATGAGTACTCGAGTAGCAAAGCTGAGCGTTGCTTTAATAACGATTCGTTTCTGTTTTGGCTCTTGCCAAGATGAAATGATTGATTCTAATGTGGAATAGTTACCTTGTAACGCATGATAAAGCTCTAATCCTTGTAAAGTCAGTTCAATGGCTCGATGCTTTCGTATAATCAGGGATGCACTGAGATCATCTTCAAGCTGCTTTACTTGACGACTTACTGCACTTTGAGTCACATTCAATTCATTGGCGGCAGAGGTAAAACTCATTAGGCGCGCCACGGATTCAAAGGTTTTTAGTCCATTATGTGAGTACGGTAAATTGGGATAAGGGGTCATAATTTATTCACATGAGTTTTTGGAATGTCAGTGTGACGGATATATCAATTGAATACCAGCCTCTAACCCTTTAACTTTGGCTAATTGATACCTTGGTTTAATTAATATAAGAATTCTCTTTTTATGAAAAAAATACTGTCACTCGCATTCCCACTCATCATCTCACAACTTATTTCTATGGCATTGGTGTTGACTGATGTTTGGATGATGTCGCGGTTAAGTGTTTCGGCATTGGCTGGTGGTGGGCTTGGGGCTTCAATCTACTTTTTTATTTTTATTATCGGTAGTAGCACCGTTGGCTGTGTCGCTAACTTAATCGCGATTGCTTATGGGCAGCGTTTAGCAAGACCTGATTATGGCAATCAACAGATCCGTTTAGCGGTTAAAGGGGCAGTATTACTGTCTGTGCTATTAAGTACTGTTCTTATGCTTCTTTTTTCGTATGCACCAGTAGTATTAAGAGCAGCGAATCAACCAGAAGAGATGATTACTTTGGCGATGGAATATGTTCACGCTTTGAAATGGGTGATGTTTCCGTCATTAATTTTGTTGGTATTACGTGGATTAACTAGTGCACTTGGAAATGTTAGGTCCATTATGGTGATGTCTGTTATTACTGTGATTTTAAATGTGCCTATTAGTTATCTATTAACGTTTCAATTTGGAATGGGTTTAACAGGGTTAGGTTTAGGGACGGCAATTGCGGCGTTCATCGTGATGGTTGGTTACGGGGTATGGGTATTTAAACAATCAGAGTACCAGCCATTTGCTCCATGGCTTAATAGAGAGGAGTATTCACTTAAATTAATGCTTCCTTTATTGATGATGGGGCTTCCTATTGGTTTGGCGGCACTGCTTGAGCATGGATTAATTTATGGCGGTACGTTAATGGCGGGAACCATCAGTATTGCATCTTTAGCACTGCATCAAATTCTATTGCAATGCTTAAGTTTTACTTGGAACTTTAATTTTGGTTTTTCACAAGCGGCAGCCATTTTAGTGGGAAGAGATTTTGGCTCGGAAAATTACGCAGGCATAAAGCAAACCTCATTACATAGCTTTTTGCTTGTGACTGCTATTAGTGTCTTTTTATCTGCTGTTTTTATCATTTGGCCAGACAGCATTGCAAACTTGTTCCAGCTTGATGATGGTACTAATAACATGTCCGCATTATTGTCTTCTGTTATTTGGGTTGTGGCTTTGTGCTTTATTGTGGATGCATGGCAGTTGTTAGCGATTAATCTATTGCGTGGGATGAAGATAGTCTCTATGCCAACTGTTATGACGGCGATTGGTTATTGGGTATTTGGTTTACCTGCGGCGTGGTTACTCACGCCTTTATTTGGGCTAGCGGGGATCTGGGCTGGTATTGGTGTTGGGTTAGGAGTAACAGGGGTATTGTTACTGATACACCTAATGATCGCTATTCGTCGTCATAACGGTATAAAGAACCATACTATTCATGCAGTGATCTAGTCTGGTAAGATGTGCTAACTGGTGTATTTCAGGTAAATTCGAGTTCCTTTATATAAACAGTTTCGGGTACAAGTAATGAATAAAGAGTCAGCAACGTTTGCTGGACAGGCGGTGTATTCTAAAAAAGTACTCTCTATCTATGATTTATGGGTATTAGGTTTTTCAAACCATTATTTATGGAAATGCCCAACGAAGTTAATTAGCCAACAGTTTATTGAGCTTGCATCAAAGAACCATTTAGATGTAGGGGTTGGTACGGGGTATTATTTAAAAAACCATTTATCGTTAACAGAGAGACGAGTCGCTTTAGTCGATCTTAATGAAAATAGCCTTGAATCAACAGCAACTGCTATTCAACATTTTAACCCAGAAGTATATCGTAGAAATATACTGGATCCTCTAGAGCTTAAATGTGAGAAATTTGATTCAATCAGCATCAATTATTTACTGCATTGCTTACCTGGAGAGTTATCGGAAAAAAGCGTTGTTTTTACGCATCTACATGAGGTGCTAAATGATGGTGGGGTGTTATTTGGCAGTACTATTTTAGGCCAAGGCGTTCCGAAAAATGTGTTTGCAAGTAAATTAATGAACTTCTATAACAAGAAGGGGATTTTTACTAATGAAGACGATGACGTTCATACGTTAGAAACGGTATTGAACGATACTTTTGTTGATGTGGAAATTAATATTATTGGTTGTGTGGCTCTCTTTTCTGCTCGAAAAAAATAACAAAATTACCTGCTATTTAGCACTCAGCATTCTAATGTGCTGAGTGCTTCTTCTCAAACTCTTCTTTTTTCATTCTAGATATTTAAATAAGTTCACAAATTGCATCCTAAATTAATGGTAATTTATCTCTATGTTAAATGTTTTAAATCAAGGGGATGTAATGGGAACAGTAATAGGCTTAGTACTACTGGCTCTTATCGCTTACATGGTAAGAAAGAAGACGGGACTGCATTTGCATCGTTGGATAGAAAAGAAATATCAAGAGTACGAAGATTCAAAAAAATGAGTCTATCTATTCTGTAATGATTCATGCCAAGTGAAAAGTATTGTTGTATCTATGAAAAGGAATTTATGATGATTCACACGATTAAAGAAACGGTATTTACCTATCATCAACGACTACTTGATGATTGGATAAAGGGAAAGAGAGAGTGGTTACCGTTGAGTTTATTTACCCCAACAGTGGTTGAGCAGCAACCCAATGAGTATTTTGGATTATCTCAATATATGAAACAAGGTTGGCTAGGTACGGCATTTTATGCTTTAGGCAATTGGGAACCAGATAACCCTTTGTATACTGAAGGACGAATTTTACTGGCACAATATATAAATCCGAATAAGTTATCTCTTTTTAAAGGATTACGAACAGGGGTAACTTCTGGAGAGCCTGATTTGTTCTTATATAAAACAGATGGTTCTAAAGGTTCAAGACATCAAAAGTTTATACTTCGTTTAGATAATCGCTTAACCATTTTGATTGCACATAATATTGACTTAGCACCGAGAATTCCAAACTTAAGAAAAGGCGATACTGTTAAGTTTTATGGTGAGTATGAATATTCAAATAAAGGCGGTGTCGTACATTGGACCCATCTTGATCCAGGAAATCGTCATACTCATGGATGGTTAAAGCACAACGGACGTACTTACGAATAGAAATTTAAATCCCCTTCCTAAACAGAAGGGGATTTTCATTATAAGGGTGTGCAAGTTTTAATTATTTCCCATGGCGAGTTTTCTACGAGCCCAGGGATTTCTAACTGTGTCCACCATTGAGCTTGCCACATTTTTCCTTGGTAAGTGACCGTATTGCCTTTTTGATAAACATTATGCACTTGCCATTCTTTTTGCGGGCATAATGTTAATGGCTCAGGAGAAACCATCCAATCAATGATCTGCTTGTGGTTTACAAATCTTACTTCTGGTTTTGTTAGTGCATACTTGATAAACCGTTTTAATACATTTTGACGGCTCTTAACGGTTGTTTCTGGCATGCCAACATGCTCTTCTCCATTTATGTAACCATAAAAAGCAGAATGTAGCCCAAGAACAAGTGGTGCTCTATTGCCTTTTAAGCGAAGGTCTAGGTTGTAGCTATATATGGCAACTACATCATTTTCATTAAGACCAGCCGCTCCCCAGTTTGGCGTGGTATAGAGGTTCCAGTCAAAATTATCTCCTTTGCCTGAGATAGGATCAAAATAGCCAATACGACTCGCTATTTTGTCTCTGAGGGAATAATTTAATCCATAATTTTCTAATTCACTGTCTGGCGGAACGATTAATGTGTGTAAAGGGATCTCCCATAGACCTGGGTAGTTATTGATACTAGGTTTCCACCAACCGTTTACTGCTTGATTATGCGATGGACTGCCGTTATCTAAAGTAAACGGCCAATAATTGTTAAGACCATTTTGTTCTGAAGTAATTCCTGCGGGAAAGCTGACATCATAACGAATTTTCTCATTTACGATGGCTTTAAGCGTATTGTCGTTATAAGTCATATATGGAGATCGAAACCCAGAAATACTTTGTACCCCAATCCCTCCATCTTTAATCGATTGTTTTAACCAAGAGTTACAGCTCTCCACCTCTTGCTGCCATTGTTCTGAAGTCATCCATGATTGAAGAGGATTATAGTTAACCTTATCATCAGGGTGAGTTTCTGTGTGGTTACCTATATCGTGACCTGCAATGACAAGTTGTCGCCATAATGACTTTATTTCGTCCTTGTCTCTTGCTGGCTCGCAATGCATAAAGAAAGAGGCTGATAATGGCTGTTCGGCGTATTTATCATTTCCTATCGGGTTAGTTGTATCTGCCAATTGATTCATTACCCATATCAAACCATCAGATTCTACATTGTCATCAAAACCTAAACTAACAAACATAGGCGTTTTTGATACTGGAATAGGTGACTCTGATGAGGGAGGAACGTTATCGCTAACGATAGGAAAAGCTTGTGTTGGTAGTGAATTAAGGGCGAGTACGCAGCTTAGCATTGAAATCTTGGATATCGTTAATTTTGTCACTTTACAAATTCCTTTTCAAAATGAAAAAAGAGTGTAGTAAATGCCGATTACAAAACAAATAATGAGTAAGAACTTTATATAGGCGTGTGTAAATCTGCGACGTTATTCACCATGAGGTGTAACTAAAAGAAATGCTGATTATATTGTTAATAGTTGGAGGGGAAAAAGAAAATCTTATTACAGATGATATTTTAAAGAATGGAACGACAGTAGGCTAGATAATTTGATATAACTGAACCAAACTCAATCTATGCATTTATGGAAAAGGATTTTCAATGCGGTTAGTTAAAGTGAATTGGTTTGTTATTTTTATTGGGATGTTTAGCTCCCCAAGCTCTGTTGCGGTATCTGAATTATGGCTAAATCGCTATGCTTATGATGCGATTCAACAGGGGTTTAATAACAAAGACATTTCTGTTTATCATAGAAAGCGTTCGAGTATAGATGACTACCCGCTAGCAGCTTATACTGATTACCGCGCTTTCTTATTTGATATAAATAACAAAACCCCTCAACAAGTGAATCAATTCTCACAAGATTTTTTTGATTATCCATTCTCTGTATCTATACGTGTTGATTATCTTAATGCCATGATAGCCACGAGAAACTGGGGTAATCTATTAGACTATCAGAAAGAGCTGCCTAAAGACCAAAACTACCAATGTTATTATTACACTGCCTTTTATCATCAAGGGAAAAAAGATATTGCCTTTGATGGCGCTAAATCTTTATGGCTAAATGGAAAGAGTGTTTTTAGTGCCTGCGATGAGCTGTTTCAACATTGGGCAAATGCAGGGTTAAGAACAGATGATGTGATAAAGCAACGAGCTTTGCTATCTATTGAAAAACGAAATCCTAAGTTAATCAAATACCTTGCGAAACTGGTTTCAACTAAAGCCGATCGTTTGATCCTTAATGAAATGTATATGTTGTATCAAAACCCAATCAGAGTAACAGAGGCATTTACAAATAAAGACGATACGCCATTTTATCGAGACTATGCTCAAGTCCTATTAAAACATTTAGCTCGGAATCACATAGATAAAGCGTACTTAGCATTTACTCATATAACAGACCATTACTCTTATAAAGGTGATGAGATCCAAAATACGTCAGAATTTATTGCGGTTCGACTTTTACAAAGTACAGATGATAAAGAAATAACATGGAGAGACGATGTTTTTAAACATTCGGATAACGATTATGTATTAGAACAAAGGGTTCGTTTAGCCATAAGTAAAACAAAGTGGCAAGAGGCTTACTTCTGGATTGCTCGTTTATCAGATGAAGCACAAGCAACGTATCGTTGGCAGTATTGGTTAGCAAGGAGTGAAATCGCCTTAAAAGAAACAGAGAACGGTGAAGCTCGTTTGAAACGGATAATGGGGTATCGACACTTTTATAGCTTTGCAGCAGCAATTACATTAAATAGAGCAATTAAATACCCAATTGCTAACGTTGATTTTCAATTCGATGATCTAACTCATTATCATCCAGATCTTCAAAGGGTTAATGAATTACTCCGTTTAGGCAAAGAGGCACCGGCAAAAAGTCAGTGGAGATACCTAATAGCGAGAGCTAGTCATGACGATAGAGCCAAGCTGGCCGCTTATGCCAAGCAAGACTTTTCATTTGAAAGTACGTTGCGTGGAGAGCTATGGGACTATATAGATTTACGTTTTCCCGTTCGTTATTACTCTTTGTTTAAGCATTATGGGAAAAAACATAAGATAGAACCAATTACCTTATTGGCGCTAGCAAGACAAGAAAGTGGATTTAATTCTTTATCTCAATCACCCGTTGGTGCGTTGGGTGTGATGCAAGTCTTACCAAGTACCGCTAAGTATATGGCGGATAAATACAAATCAAAGTATAAGCAGCCTACTGATTTGTTAGATGCAGAGAAAAACATAGCGATAGGCAGTCAGTATTTAAGTTCCTTGTTAAGACGTTATAAACAAAACAGAGCCCTGGCATTTTCAGCTTATAACGCAGGACCTACCATGGTTGCGGTATGGCGAAAACAAGCAAGTGATGAGATGGATATTTTTGTTTATATTGAATCTATAACGTTTAAAGAAACAAGAGTTTATGTTAAGAATATACTGATGTTTGAAGAGTATTACCGTTATGTCTTAGGTGTAAAGGGTGATTTTTTGAATGATTCAGAATGGGGCTTTAAGAAAAGCAATTAATACAACAGAGGAAGATAATAAATGGTAGTTTGGCCCGCAATTGTAAAATTTGAAGGTGATTCAGAGCTTGATTACATTTCCAGCGAAAGCGAATGGAAAATAGAATCGGAATTACATTATTTAGGCTATCAAGACAAAGACATCTTGGTTGATTCGACGGGGGCTATATTTAGTTTGAATGACCCAATCAATAATACGACTAAGATTATTAGTACCAACAAAACAATAACGATGAATAT
This sequence comes from Aliivibrio wodanis, assembly GCA_000953695.1. GTDB lineage: Bacteria > Pseudomonadota > Gammaproteobacteria > Enterobacterales > Vibrionaceae > Aliivibrio > Aliivibrio wodanis. Next base: position 1,522,102 of record LN554846.1, read on the forward strand.
TTTACTTGAGCTAATTAAAGAGCATCAATCTTCTTTAGGTTTATGTTGCGCCGCTAAAGTTGGTTTTGACTCTATTAAAGGCGCGATTGATTCTGTAAAAGAGTCATAAAGAAACCTGGATGGTAAAGTATACCTCGAGGTTTTCATACGCGAGAGCCGCAACAAAATCGAGGTTCACCGTGTTTTTTCCTCTGCTTTTGATTTTTATAGGTGAGAAAGGGTACCTAATGGTCCATCTGAATTTCAGATGGAAACTAACTTTATCTATCATTTTTTGTTTATATAATACCGCTAATATTTAATTTTGGAGTTATATAATGAGAACTCGTTTTGATCGTATTCGTCACGCTATTTTATTTGAACTAATTGGTTTGGTATTGATTGTTGGTGTCTTAAGTCAGTTTGGCTTTGAAATGGGGCATGTAGGTATTATGGGAGTTGTTTTCTCTGTGGTGGCTACGGGATGGAACTATGTCTATAACATTTTATTTGATAACTACATGATAAAAAGAACAGGCAGCACAGCAAAAACGACGATGAATCGTGTCATGCACAGTTTAGGTTTTGAAGGGGGATTATTGGTTCTTACTATTCCAGCAATGGCTTGGTTCTTAAATATCAGCTTAGTTGAAGCCTTTATTTTAGATATTGGTCTCGTTGTGTTTTATCTGTTTTATGCTTATATCTATAACTTGGCTTATGATAAAGCTTTCCCTATACAGCATAAAACTCAGTTAAAGAATGAGAACGTAACAATATAGTTTTATTTGGTTGGATTTAAATAGGGAGCCTAATTTAACAAGGAGTGAGAATGAGTCATAAATTGTCAGATTTTAGTGTGCATATCCCTATTGATCGTGAATTGATGGATTTTCAAAACCAAGTAAAAGAAAAACTCTATGATTTTAACCATAGCCGTCCGTCGCAAGACGTATTTAGACAAGCTCTATTGGATGATCTCTTAGGAAGCAATAAAGGAGTTACCATCATTCCTCCTTTTTATTGTGATATGGGGAAAAATATTCGCTTTAAACAAGGCGGTTTTTTAAACACAGGTGTCACTATTCTTGACCTTGCTCCCGTAACTATTGGTGAATACATTCAAATTGGCCCTAATGTGGTTATTAGCACTGCCGGACATCCTTTTGATCTTGCTGAACGAGTGCTTCCTATTGCTACAGGTAATCCTATTGTTATTGGCGATAACGTATGGATTGGTGCTAATAGTGTTATTCTGGATGGAGTAACCATTGGTAATAGAAGCATTATTGGGGCGGGGAGTATTGTCACCAAAGACATTCCTTCTGATTGTGTGGCTGTTGGTAATCCTTGTCGTGTAATTAAGACAATTTCTCATAGTAAAATGCCGACAAATGAAGAATTAGACGAGATGTGGTTGCCATTGTTTGATGTTCATAATTAAAGATAGAATTAACAATTGTCTTTTTTTTGAACAACTTGTGTTATTAGTGATCGCGATTGCATTTTGTCTTTATTAAATTTCCTAAACTGTAAAGTGACTAACTTGTTTTGGAGTACAAGTTAATAGTTAACATTATAAACAAGGAGGTAATCATGGATAATGTAGCCATAGCTCTACACCAACTAAATAGGGCAATTGATCTATATGTTAATGATCAAGATTTTGTAAGTACAATAACATTAAGTAATGCAGCTCAATCTTGTTTTGTAAAGAGATGGGCAATAGAGAATCAAGCTAGGGCATGCGAAGATGTTATTTTTAACTCAACCCATAGTCATGTTTCTCATTCTCAGACATATAATCATAAAATGGATATATATGTATCAATAACAGCAGAAGAAAGTCACGATGAGTGGGAGGCTAAAGCAGTTCAATCACTTATGTACTGTTGCGATAGTGTAATGAAACTGCATTTACCACGTAGTAAACAAGTATCTGACTTTGTTCGTTCCAAGAGTAAAATATTAGTATATTAACCCATCAAAGAAGCGTGCTCTTTTGTTCCTCACGCTTCTTTAATTTAAGTGAAACTTTTTTTTCACCCTAGCGGTCATTTAATTTATTTCCACCCCTCTTATCTCTTGTTTAACACCTTTAAATGGCCATTTTGAGCAGTTTTAACTTGCTGTTTTTAAAGGTTTTATATTTGTTGGTATTTATTAGAGATACTGATAGTCTTCTCTGACACAAATTAGAGAGGTTAGACATGGCTATATATAATGAAGTATTCGACAAAATAGATTTCTCACGCCAAGACTTAAATGATTCGTATTATGAAGGGTGTAAGTTTTATTGTTGTAATTTTAGCCGCGCAAACCTTAGAGACGCTCGATTTGTTGATTGTACTTTCATTGAACAAGGTGCAATTGAAGGCTGCCATTTTGATTACAGCGACTTGCGTGATGCTTCGTTTAAAAACTGTCGCTTAACCATGGCTAACTTTAAAGGCGCAAATGGATTCGGAGTAGAGTTCAGAGATTGCGATCTAAAAGGGGCTAATTTTTCTCAAGCCAGTTTTGTAAATCAAATTAGCCATCAAATGTATTTCTGCTCTGCCTATATCACGGGTTGTAACTTGTCTTATGCAAACTTTGAACGTTTGTGCATTGAAAAGTGTGATTTATTTGAGAATAAATGGAACGGTGCTAATTTACAGGGGGCTTCATTTAAGGGTTCTGATTTATCTCGTGGTTCATTCTCTGAAGACGTATGGGGACAATTTAAAATGCAAGATGCTAATTTGTGTCATTGTGAATTAGAAGGCTTAGATCCTCGTAGGGTTGATTTAACAGGCGTTAAAATTTGTGGTTGGCAACAAGAGCAATTATTAGAACCACTGGGTTTAGTCGTTTTACCTGATTAATAGGAGAGTGCGATGAGTAATTTGTTTACAAACCTTCCTAATGATCTCAGCAATGAGGTATTTACTGATTTAGTGACAAGTCATTCTGTGCGTATAGAGAGAATAGTATCGTCAGGCCAAAGCTCTCCTGAATCTGGTTGGTATGATCAAGATGAAAATGAATGGGTTTTAGTACTTGAAGGTTTTGGTACGATTATATTTGAAGATGGAACAGAGAAAACCTTATGTAAGGGAGATTACTTAACTATCCCTGCACATCAAAAACATAAAGTGAGTAAAACAGATCCTGATAATTTAACGATTTGGTTAGCGGTCTTCTATTGAGTAAATGAAGGTTCTTACATTTGGGCTTTTAATCGTTTACTCTGTCTTCTCTATTAATAGAACGGAACAAATATAATGACTCAAACACTGACTATTGTTGCAAGAATTGAAGCACAAGAAGGTAAAGCGGAATTTGTTAAAGCAGAAATGCTTAAGTTACTTGAACCAACACGAAAAGAAGTTGGTTGTATTCAGTATGATTTACATCAAGACAATGACAACCCGTGTGTATTTGTGTTCCATGAGCAATGGGAAAGCGAAGCGCTTTTACAAGATCATTTAAATGCGGCTCATATTGCTGAGTATGTAAAAGCGGTAGACGGCTCAGTCGCATCATTTGTGCTTAATCGCATGACGAAGCTTTAGTATAGATTAAACACCGACGATTTATTAGATGCAGCAAGCTTATTGTATAGCTAGTAAGTCATGAAAAAGAAAAAACCACTCACGTATCATCATGAGTGGCTTTTTTATATGTTATGTATCTTTTAGTATCGACTCCCTTAGAAGGAAAGGAAGATACCAGCAACTGTTGCGCTCATTAAGTTTGCTAATGTTGCGGCAAAGATAGCTTTCATCCCTAGGCGTGCAATATCTGGACGGCGACTCGGTACTACGCCACCTAATCCACCCATTAACATGGCAATAGAAGTTAAGTTTGCAAAGCCACATAAAGCAAAGGTAACGATAGCTTGAGAATGCTCACTTAATTGGTCTTTTACTGCCATTAAATCTGCAAAGGCGACAAATTCATTAATCGCGATTTTTTTACCAATTAAACTTGCAGCAACGGTTGCTTCTGACCATGGAACACCGATTAACCATGCAACAGGGGCAAATAGGTAACCAAAAATAAGATCTAAGCTTAAGTTATCAAAACCAACTAATAAGCCAACTTTATGTAATCCACCATTTACTAGGGCAATTAAGCTAATAATAGCCAGTAAGCTTGCACCTACTGCGAAGACAATTTGTAATCCGTTTAATGCACCTTGTGAGGCTGCATCAATAATATTTACAGGTGCATCATCAACAGTATCTTCTTCGTATTGATCCGTTTCATTAATTTCTTCGGTTTGTGGGACAATAAGTTTAGCCATCATTAACCCAGCAGGAGCTGACATAAAGCTTGCTGCGATTAAGTAACGTAGTTCAACGCCTAAACCTGCATAACCTACCATTGTTCCACCAGCGACAGAGGCTAAACCACCCACCATTACGGCAAACAATTCAGAACGAGACATTTTAGCAAGGAAAGGGCGAACAACTAACGGTGCTTCAACAGAACCAACAAAGATATTAGCGGTTGCTGACATTGATTCTGTACGAGTTGTACCAAGGAAGCGCTGTAAACCGCCGCCAATAATTTTAATTATCCATCCCATGATACCTAAGTAGTAAAGAACAGATATTAGTGCTGAGAAGAAAACGATGGTAGGCAAAACGTTGACGGCAAAAATAAAGCCTAATTTGTATTGGGCTAAATCACCAAAAAGGAATTCTGTGCCTACACGTCCATAAGCAATAATGTCTGAAACAGCCATGGAGATACTATTTAGGATAGTTTGGCCAATTGGTACGTAGAGGATGAACCCGGCGAACAATAACTGAATTAAGAACGCGCCTAATACAGTGCGCCATTTGATGGCTTGTCGGTTTTCTGAAAAAAGAAACGCAATTGCGAATAGGCAAACAATGCCTAAAATACTGACCAAAAAGTTCAAGGTCAAACTCCAATAGTATTTAGTTAATGATTGCGGGGGTATTCTAGTCAAAAATAAAAGTGTGACAAGGATCAAAATGTTATTGAAACTACATAGCCATAACAAAAATAAGGTGATTTGTTTGTAGTTTCATCAATAAAGGCTTATTTGAGAGTTTTGTCACATATAAAAGAGTTAGTTGTTACTATATGGGATAATAATGCGATTTAATTATGATTATTATCCCTAAAATAAGGTGATTTTTTACCGATTAATATAATTAACAAAGATTGAAAAGTTGATTAGGTACCCATTACACATTATCAATCTTCTCTGCATTAATGTGGTGGCGAACAAACTCCATAAAGATCTGTACTTTTTTGGCTAAGAATTTACGACGCGGATAAACAGCATAAAGAGGCATTGATTGATTTAATTCCCAATCAGGAAGAAGTTGCACAAGCTTACCTGTTCGTAATTCATCAGAAAGCAGATAAGTCGCAATGTAGCCTATACCATTACCTGAAACGGTCGCATTACGAATCGCATCGGCAGAATCAATTCGATAATTCCCTGACACTTTTATTTGTAGATTCTCATCTCCTTTATGGAAACCCCACACATTATCTTTACGCTCACGACTCATGTAAGTTAGACAGTTATGCTTCTTAAGATCATAAGGGTGATAAGGGATCCCATGCTTAGCTAGATAGGTAGAGTTAGCGACTAACACAAAATGACAATCAATTAGATGCCTTGCGACAAATCCTTCAGGAGGAGAATCCATCACACCTATCCATAAGTCTAATTGCTCTGCAATCACATCAATCTTATGATCAAACAAAGTTATTTCTATATTGAGCTGTGGATAGCGCTGATGAAGCTCAGATAAATATGGCAATATATGATTGGTTGCAAAAGACTGTGCGATACCGACACGTAACTTACCATTTAGTGTATCGATATTAGAAAGCAATTCGTTTTCAGCTTCGTTAATCTCATCGGCGATATTGGCACAATGCACAGCGAATGATTGACCTGCTTCAGTAAGGGAAAAAGAGCGTGTAGTTCGTTGAACTAACTGAACACCTAAACGCTCCTCAAGAAGCTGAATTTGCAGGCTAACTTGTGTTCTCGAGATATCTAGAAGCTGAGCAGCCTTGGTAAAGCTTTTCTGCTGGGTGAGCGCATTAAACACGATCATTTGTTTGGCTTGCTTTAACATAGGCTTCTCTATTGGTAACTTTAACAGTAAAAAGAACGTTTCTATTGTAATAGAGCGATTGAATTGAATAAAGTGAGTTGTGTCTTTGTTTTAAGTTATCTATTGAAAGTACATGGTTTTTTCATGGTAAAGTTTACCTATAAATAAGAGCAGTTAAGGATGATTGAATGTTATTTCCATATAAGAATATTGTTATTTTAACAGGAGCAGGGATCTCTGCTGAATCAGGAATTCAAACGTTTCGCGCAAGTGATGGGCTATGGGAAAATCATCGAATTGAAGACGTAGCGACACCTGAAGGTTTTTTTAAGGATCCTGATTTGGTTCAAGACTTTTATAATAAGCGCCGTGCTCTGTTAAAAAGCGATGCTATACAGCCCAATGCGGCTCATAAAGCGCTCGCTAAGCTTGAAAAAGAGCTCGATGGCACAGTTACTATTGTGACGCAAAATATTGATAATTTGCACGAACGTGGTGGCAGTTCAAATGTGATTCATATGCATGGTGAATTGAATAAAATACGCTGTGAAGAATCAAATCAAGTGATTACGTGTACGGATGATATTCATACTGGCGATCTCTGCCATTGTTGCCAGATCCCCGCACAACTACGACCTCATGTAGTTTGGTTTGGTGAAATGCCATTAGATATGGGACAAATTCACGATGCGTTAAGTAAAGCTGATCTGTTTATTTCAATAGGTACGTCTGGCTCTGTGTATCCGGCAGCAGGTTTTGTGCATGAAGCGAAACTTCATGGTGCGCATACGATTGAGATTAATTTAGAACCAAGTGCTGTTGATGATGAGTTTGAAGAAAAACGTTATGGTAAGGCTGGGGTGTTAGTTCCTGAGTTAGTCTCAGAGTTATTAGAGAATTAAGCATACACTCATATAAATGTATGCTTATTTCTTAGTTGGCGCTTATGCCCAAGTACATGTATTACTACTTGAGTCAAATACTAACCCTACTGGACATTGATTAAGATAAGTTAATTCATTAAAGCATTGATAAAATGTAGTAGGGTTTACCGGATTGGCATAATAACCATCTAATTTCCCAGCACAGAAACCTGTATTAGCACTTGTAATAGCACTAATACTTAATAAGCCTAAACCAACTAACAACTTTTTAAATGTAAACATAATATATCCTTTTATTATTTTGAGATGATAAATATCTCAAAATAAATTTAGTCTAATATTCACAGAGTTCAATGTTAGGTAAATAAATCGTGACGCTTAAAACATAAAAAATGCAAGCATTGTGAGTGCTTGCATTTATATGCGGCTTATATTACATATCTACTTTTAGACGTTGGAAGTATTCGTCGTAAAGCGCACTTGCTTCACCGACTTCATCTTGCCATTCGCCTGAATCCATTACTTCTTGTGGTGGGAAGATGTTTGGATCATTAGCAAACTCTTTTGGAAGAAGAGGGTATGCTGATTTTACTGGTGTTGGGTAACCAATTTCTAATGCAATTTTTGCTGCATTTTCAGGGCGAAGTAGGAAGTCCATCATTTGATGAGCTGCATCTACGTTTTTAGCGCCAGCAGGAATTGCTAGGCTATCCATCCAGAAAATAGTGCCTTTGTCAGGCCAAACGATTTGAATGTCAGCGCCTTCTTCACGAGCCATGTAAGCTGAGCCATTCCAAAGCATACCAACGCTTGTTTCACCCGCTAAATATGGGTTTGCTGGGAAGTCAGAGTTAAATACTAATACGTTTGGCATTAGTTTTTTAAGCTCTTCATAAGCTGCTTTGATTTCATCAGGGTTGGTTGTATTTGCTGAGTAACCAAGTTTTGTTAAAGCGATGTGGAACACTTCACGTGAGTCATCCATCATCATTAACTGACCCTGCCACTTTTCATCCCAGAAATCATTCCAAGAGTGAAGTTCATTCGGGTTCATCATATCAGCATTAACACCGATACCTGTCGCGCCCCAAATATAAGGAATAGAGTAGTTATTATTTGGATCAAACGGTTTATTTAAGTAGTTTGAATCTAAATCTTTAAAATGAGCCAGTTTTGTTTTATCAATTTTTTTTAGCATGCCTTCTTTGCGCATTTTAGACACAAAGTAAGTTGAAGGAACAACTAGATCATATCCTGAACCTTGAGTTTTTAACTTAGCGTACATGCTTTCGTTAGACTCATAAGTCGAATAATAGACTTTGATACCGGTTTCTTTAGTGAAGTCTTCTAGTACTTCATTAGGAATATATTCTGACCAGTTATAAAAATAGAGCTCTTTATCTGCAGCTTGTGCATTACCAGCGATTAAGGCTGCAGCGCACAGTCCTGTAGAGACGAGAGTTGTCCACTTTTTCATTTCCTTCTCCTATTAAGATGAGGGCATTTCAACAAATAATTATCTATTATAGCAATTTTTGAGACTGACTTCATGGCTTTATAAATCAACACCTTGCCTTATGTCAATTAACCTTGATAAATCAGCTGGTTGAAGGATCAGGATATAACAGATAAAAAAATAGCAGCGATAAACGCTGCCATTAATTAAGGTCAGTAAAGGGTTAGGTTACTGTCCGGCTTTCAGTTTTAAGAAGTACTCTTCGTATTTCACAGTCATATCACCAACGGCAGATTGCCATTCAACACGGTCAAGATCTTCTTGAGATGGAAACAGTGGAGCTACATCTTTAAATTTATCATTTGATGCTTTAACTGCTGTTAAGTAACCAGTATCACCTGAAATGCGTGCGGCAATTTCTGGGCGAAGTAGGAAGTCGATCATCTTATGTGATGCTTCTACATTCTTTGCACCAGAAGGGATAGCAAAGTTATCAACCCAACCAATGCCACCTTCTTTAGGGAAGATCAATTTGATTGGTAGGCCTTCTGCTTGTGCAGCCGCCGCTGAACCATTCCAAAGCATACCAAGACCAACTTCGCCAGCCATGTATGGTGCTGCAGGGTTATCTGAGTTAAACACTAATACGTTTGGCATTAGTTTTTGCAGCTCAGCGTAAGCCTCATCAATTTCTTTTGGATTTGTTGAGTTACCAGAATAGCCCAATTTACGTAATGCAATGTGGAACACTTCACGTGTGTCATCCATTAGCATTAATTGACCTTCAAATTCTGGGTTCCAAAGGTCATTCCAGCTATTAAAATCATCTGGATTATACATTTCAGTATTTACGGCAAGACCAGTAATAGCAACTACGTGTGGAATAGAGTATTCATTTTTTGGATCGAATGCTTTATCTAGGTAGTTTGTATCTAAGCCATTAAAGTTTGAAATTTTTGATTTATCAATTGGTTGTAGCATTTTTTCATCACGCATTTTTGCTACGAAGTAAGTTGATGGAACAACTAGGTCATAGCCTTTATTATGCGCTTTCATTTTTGCGTATAAAGTTTCGTTAGACTCATAAGTAGAGTAGATAACTTTAATGCCAGTTTCTTTAGTAAATTCTTCTAAGATATCACTGTTGATGTATGGTCCCCAGTTCATGAATACCAATTCATCATTTTCTTTTGCGTTAGCAACATTCATTGTTAGTGCTAAAGCACAGGCGGTTCCAGTAAAAAACGCAGCCATTTTGTTCATTAATAGACTCTCCATTAGAGTGATAAAAAAGAAGACATGTCGAACAAAAGGCATGCCTTCCAGAGTCATTGTTTGTAATAAACAATTGATTTTAATTTGTATAAATCTTACTTAATCTTTTCTCTTGCAAGTAGTTGTGATAGCACAACTAGAGCAAGCGAAACAATTAACATTACGGTTGCTAGGGCATTCACTTCAGGTGAAATCCCCACTTTTACCATTGAGTAAATCTTCAGTGGTAAAATTTCGTAAGTTGGACCGGTTACAAATGAGCTAATAATTACGTCATCAAGAGATAAGGTAAAGCTCAGTAACCAGCCAGCAGCAACAGCTGGTTTTGCAAGCGGTAATATAATCTGTTTTAGAATTACCCATTCACTTGCCCCTAAATCACGGGCCGCTTCTAGCATTTTTACATCAAAGCCTTTTAAGCGACTGTATACTGTTACAACTACAAATGGTAGACAGAAAGTAATGTGAGCAATTAATAAGGTTAAAAAACCAAGTTCAAAACCGATTACAAGGAAAATAGCCAGTAATGAAATTGCCATTACGATATCTGGTGACATCATTACGATAAACAGCAGACCATTAACGAACTTCTTACCTTTAAACTGATAACGGAATAGGGCAACTGCTGTTAAGCTACCAATGATAGTTGCTGCTGTACCTGAAATTACCGCAATAGTAATTGAGTGCCAAGCGGCTTGCATCAAACTGTCATTATTTAGTAGCGCTTCATACCATTTAGTAGTGAAGCCGCCCCATTTCATGCCAAATTTACTTGCGTTAAATGAGTTAACAATCAAAACAATGATTGGCAGGTATAAGAAAATATATACCAAACTCATGAAACTGAATTTTATCGTGCGTCCCATTAATCTAGATCCGCCTTTTTATTTAATAACTTGCCTGCACGGTAGTATGCGTACAGCATTAATGCCATTGCTAAGGTTAGGGCAATACTGGTTGCTGCGCCAAATGGCCAGTCACGAGCATTAAGAACCTGGCTCTTAATCACGTTACCAATTAACAGATTCTTCGCACCACCTAGTAGATCAGAAATATAGAACATGCCTAACGCTGGCAACAAGACCAATAAACAGCCACCGATAATACCAGGCATGGTTAATGGTAAAACAATCTTCCACAATGTTTGAAGTTTGTTTGCCCCTAAATCACGAGCAGCTTCTAGATACGTACCATCCAATTTTTCAATGGCTGAATACAGTGGCAAGATCATAAAAGGCAATAGGATATAAACTAAGCCGATCATAACTGCACTTTCTGTATACATAATACGGATTGGTTTATCAATTATATCCATAGCAATTAAGCTTTTATTCAAAATACCTTGTGTACCTAACACAATTTTTAACCCGTAAGTTCGGATCAATGAGTTAGTCCAAAAAGGAACAATGATCAAAAACAGCATAAATGGACGCCATTTTTCAGGCATTTTTGCAACAATGTAAGCGAATGGGTAACCCACAACTAAACATATTAGCGTTGCAACAATGGCCATATAAAATGAGTGCCATAGTACTTTTGCATATAAAGGATCAAAAAGACGCAGATAGTTATCCATCGTAAACGTCATTTCAATTAAATTTGCTTCATCACGAGTTAAGAAACTGGTGCCGATAATCATTACATTTGGAATGAAAACGAACAGCAGTAACCAAGTTACGATAATTGTGATGATGATATTTTGGAGATTAAACTTCTTGTTCATCTGCTAACACCACTTCCCAGCTTTCAACCCAAGTAATTGCTACTTTTTGACCTAAAGAGTGATCAACATCTGGATCATCTTCATTAAAGAACTCACTGATCATTACTCTCATACCAGAATCTAATTCAAGTACAGAATCTAATGTCATCCCTTTGTAGGTACGTTCACGAACGTAGCCTGTGATGCCTTTAGTATCTGATTCTTTAATTTCTTCAAGTCGTAAATCTTCAGGACGCAGTAAGACTTGTACTTTATCACCTGGATTGACATCCAGATCACAGTAAACAATCGCTGACGTGTCTTCGATTTCAGCTTTAATGCGCTTTTCATCAAGACGTTCTAGCACAGTGGCTGCGAACACGTTGATTTCACCAATAAAGCGAGCAACAAATAAGTTCTTTGGCTCTTCATAAATTTCACGAGGCGTTCCGTCTTGTTCGATAATACCATCACGCATAACGATAATGCGGTCTGACATCGAAAGGGCTTCTTCCTGATCGTGAGTTACAAAAATAAAAGTAATACCCAGCTGACGTTGTAATTGTTTAAGCTCAATCTGCATTTGTTTACGTAATTTGTAATCAAGAGCAGATAAAGATTCATCTAATAGTAGAACCTTAGGCTTATTTACTACTGCGCGTGCAATAGCGATACGTTGCTGTTGTCCACCAGATAACTGATGAGGTTTACGATTTGCCATTTGTGCTAGTCGAACCATCTGTAACGCTTCAGTTACGCGAGGTTCAATTTCATTACTTGGCACATTTTGCATACGTAGACCAAACGCAACGTTTTCAAATACCGTCATATGTGGGAATAGGGCATAGCTTTGGAATACGGTATTCACATGCCTCTGTTCTGCGGGTATTGACGTTACATCTGTCGAATCCAGTAAAATTGTTCCTGCATCTGCGGTTTCAAAACCTGCGATCATGCGTAACACTGTGGTTTTACCACAACCTGATGGCCCGAGAATTGTTAAAAATTCACCGTGATTTACATCTAAATCAAATTTAGAGATCACTTCTTTGTCATCAAAGCTTTTTGAAATGCCTGTTAATTTAATAACGGCTTCTTTTTTGGATTGTTGTGTAACGTTCAATGTCTTTTTATCTCCGCCTTGGGTAGTGATACCGCGCTTAGTGTTATGAATGTAAGATGGGATTTCGGGCGCATAATAGACCCCAAGTTACGATATTCAAAGTGTTTTTTATTTGATAATTTAGTTTTTTTTGAAATGTGTTATTTTTTAATCAGTTAGTGTATCTAAAATCAGCATAATTATAGACTAAGTTCAGTGATGTTGTCGTGTTTGTTACAATTTAACTCGCCTGTTTTCAACAGATTAGTGAATTTATTTTTTTGATTACTGCACTGTGAGGTCGAAAGCCGTATAATCGACTCATGTTTTATTGTGGTACACAGAAATGAGTGATCAGTTAAAAGAAAAAACGTTTATCCTTGGTGGAAGCATTGAAAAAGCAATGTCTGGAGATGTTGAGCTAAGCCCTGTTGGCGTGCTTCAAGAGGCGTGGCAAAATACAGTTAAGCATTTTTTCACATTTTCACCTGCAATTTTATTACTGACATTTACATATATGGCAGTGTTCTTTATTGCGTTGCAAGTTCAACTTGGTGATCCTGCAATATTGTTTCAAGCTTTTCTTGGCGAAACTGAGCTAACGACAAACATATCTTATGCTGCATTTGTAGCAGGGCTAAGTGCTCAAGTTATTGTTTCTCCATTGACTGCTGGCGCTAGTTTAATGGGAATGAGTCATGCTGCGGGATTAAAGTGCCGTTCAAGTTATATCTTTAAAGGTATTGCCTCTGCCGGTATGGTTGCATTAGTAACAATTCTTTCTGAAGTTTTACAGGGCTTGGTTAATATCTATTTACCGATGGTTGCTCTTTATCTTTCAATGGCCTTTGGTTGTGCCATTTTATTAGTTTGTGAGAAAAAGCTTCCGCCACTAAAAGCATTGTTATATTCCTTTAGAGCAACAAACAAAAAACTGACATCTATGTTACTTATTCATGTAGTAATTATGCTTGCATTGGTGTTTGGGATTGCGTTATACGGCGTTGGCTTAATTGTGGTTATGCCGTTTATTTTTAATGTTAAGGGTATTATTTATCGTAATATGTTCGGTGTTACATTAAAAGTTCTGGTTAAAGAAGGTGAAGATACGGATGATGATAACAGCGAAAATGGACGAAAAAATAAAGATGTTCAACATGATACCTTCAACGCGTGAATTTAATTATGATTAAAAAAATAATGATGTTATCAACCGTATTGATAATTACAGCTTGTACACCAAAGGATCAAGTTCCTGATTTTAAAGCTTTTACTGATGTAAAAGAGAAAAAAGCGGCTTTCTTTAACTTTATGTACCCAGCTGTTATTGCTGAAAATGCCCGAGTAAAAGAAGAACGTGAATTCTTAGAGTCATTAGTGATGAAACTAGATAATGACGTTTCTTCTAAAGAGCTAGAACGAGCAACTGAGTTATCAACGTTATATAAAGAGACGTTGACTGATTCTGGTATTACAGCTGATTGGGTCAATACAATGCTTGTTAAAGTTGACTATATTCCAGCACCGCTTGTATTAAGCCAAGGTGCGAATGAATCAGCGTGGGGGACTTCTCGTTTTGCTCGTGAAGCCAATAACTACTTTGGTCAATGGTGTTACACTAAAGGTTGTGGTGTAGTACCAAGTAAGCGTAATGAAGGTGCTGCTCATGAAGTCGCTAAGTTTGATTCATCTCAAGGCGCAGTTCATGCGTACTTTATGAATGTAAATCGTAATAATGCGTATGCAGAACTTCGTATTATTCGAGCGAAGCTACATAGCTCTCCTGAAGCATTAACACCAGAACAAGAAGCGAATGCATTAGCAAATGGACTTATTCGTTACTCTGAGCGTGGCGAAGCTTACGTTGAAGAGATCCAAGCGATGATCCGACATAATAGTCAATATTGGAGATAAAATGAAAAAATGGATTGGTGCGACAACGTTGTCACTGTTGTGTTTGGCGTTACCAGTTAAAGCTGAGCAGTATCGTTTTACATATTCGAAACTGTATTACCAGTTAAAAGTGAATCAGAAAGAAGGTCATGATAACGTTCGCATGGCGCTGTTTTTTAATGATTCACAAACAGGTAAAGCGTGTCATATAACAAAAGCATGGATGGAAAAAGAAGAGCATTACGAGGAATTTACGATTCCAAGTAGTCAGGAATTACCTCTTCCAATTGATGACAATCTAAAATCAGCCAATCCATTGGTTTATATTCAAACAGAAGAAGGTAAGCAATGCGATATTTCGATGGAAGTATTAGCAGATAAAGCGTTATCTGGTTCTGTCAGCTTTAATGAACTGGCTTTATTAACGACTGAAATGGATGCAATGCTTTCTGATATTGGTGGCATGTTCTCTAAATATTTCATGCCAGATGTTGAAGGGGTTCGCTTTGTTTTTAGTGACAATGTAACGTCGTCAATAAAAGTCTCTGATGGTACGGTTATTCCTGTTGAAAATGCAAAAGCGACGATTGATCTTAGAAAGTTTAATGAGAATATTTCTTTTGAGTTACCAGCAACAGCATTGAAAGTAACCCCATGGCTTGTGAAATAATATCAAGTTATACCAGAATAATTAGATAATTACTGAAATTGATTTTCATTTATTAAATGCATAAAAAATGGCGCTACTTAATGATTAAGTAGCGCCATTTTTATTATTTGTAGAGTTACATCAATAAGATTATTGAACGTTAACTACTTCTAATTGAAGAGATGGGTCAAACTCGGTAACAGCATCGTCACTATCAACAGTTTGAACTGGCATCTCTTCTTTATCAAAACCGATATCACCACCATTAATGATCCCTGAGTCACGGTTAATGCTCTTAAAATCAAACAGGTTAAAATCTGCAAGGTGACTTGGAACTACGTTTTGCATCGCAGTAAACATAGATTCAATACGTCCTGGGAACTGTGTATCCCAAGTATTTAGCATTTGCTTGATATTTTGACGTTGCATATTCGGTTGTGAACCACAAAGGTTACAAGGAATAATAGGGTAGTCAGCCATGTCAGCGTATTTGATAATGTCTTTTTCACGACAGTAAGCAAGCGGACGGATAACAACGTGCTCGCCATTATCAGAAACTAACTTTGGTGGCATACCTTTTAGCTTGCCGCCATAGAACATGTTTAAGAACATGGTTTCTAAAATATCATCGCGGTGGTGACCAAGTGCAATTTTAGTTGCGCCTAGCTCTTTCGCTGTACGATATAAAATACCACGACGTAAACGTGAGCATAAAGAACAAGTCGTTTTACCTTCAACCAGTTTATCTTGAACAATCGAATAGGTATCTTCTTCTACGATCTTGTATTCAACACCTAGTTTTTCTAGGTACTCTGGTAAGATTTCCGAAGGAAAGCCAGGTTGCTTTTGATCAAGGTTCACTGCGATTAGATCAAATGAGATAGGCGCACTTTTCTTTAAGCCCATAAGAATATCAAGCATGGTAAAGCTGTCTTTACCACCAGATAGACAAACCATGATGCGGTCGCCATCTTCAATCATATTGTAATCAGCGATTGCATTACCTGTATTACGACGGATTTTCTTTTGAAGTTTATTGAAATTGAATTGCTGCGCTTTGGTTAATTCGCTCATTTACTTACTCTAACCTAGTGATGAAACTGATAAGGCGGGTATTATACCCAATCAAGATCAATAAGCGAGTTTCCACAAAGATTATTTTGAGACAGAAAGTTGAGGGCGAATAAATAACCCTCAACTTGATTAGGTATGATTAGGGTCTAGTGGGCTTATGTAGCCATCTGGTTTTAATGCCAAAATATCACTATTGAGTAGATCTAATGTGTTTTCAGCAGTATTACCAATGAATATTGCAGATAAACCTGTGCGCCCTGTTGTTCCTAATATTACCAGTGCTGCTGAAAGCTCGTCTTCAACTTCAGAAATAATCTCTTCTGTTTGGCCTTCATAAACATGAGTTTGCTCTTCAGGGATCCCATGCTGCTGTCGTAGCGCTTTCATTTGAGTTAAATGGTGGCCTCGTATCGCGTCTTTATATTGAATCGCATCAAATTCAGGTAGTTCGACATGAATCGAAGGTGGAGTGGACGGATAAGCATTTACTAAGTGTGGTGTTGAGTTGAGTATATCAGCAAAATATTTTGCTTCATCAACCATTTTATCATTGAGCTGCAAATGTGAAGGGTTTTCAGAACCGACATGGACAGAAGCAAGAATATTACCATGTTCAGGCCATGCTCTTTGTTTTACCAATAAAACAGGAATGGGGGATTTTCTTAAAAGGTGCCAATCGGTTGGAGTGAAAAATACAGTTTCTAACTTTGGATGTTGTCGTGTGGCCTTAACAACTAAATTATAATTGTCATTAAAAATCTCATGGATAATAGCTTCATAAGGTCGATTATGCCAAACCACTTTTACGGAAATGGTAATATGTTCAGGGTATTGGTAGTTATTAATAAGAGCCTTAAATACCTTCTCTTTTTGAGAAACAACGCCATTTCTCATTGCATTTCTCTCATCAGCAGAAAGCATCGATGTCATTTCATAAGAAAAGTCATAAATAGCACAAAATAGAGTGATATCAGATGATTTTGTACTGCGTTTAGCTATTTCTAGCGCACGGCTTAATGCTGGTTGTTCATCCTGATCCAGTATTCCAGCAACTAATATTTTACGATAGCGGTTCATACTAACCTCCCTTGGTAAAACCAATTCATAAAATCATTCTGTGTATTTACTGTAGCAGTTTGTGGGTAAAAATGGGGGAGGGAGATGTAAAAAAGTGAGATACATCAAGAGATATACCTCACTTTAAAAGATTTTAATTGATTTGGATTATTTAACTTCTTTTGCTGATCCAGCAAGTTCAGCTAATGCATCATGATCATTGATTGTGATGTATTTACCTTTAACCGTTAGCATCTCTGTTTTTTGGAAACGACCAAGCAAACGGCTGATAGTTTCAACAGTTAGACCTAGGTAGTTACCAATATCACCACGAGTCATAGTCAAACGGAACTCTCTTGGAGAAAAACCACGCTGGTGGAAACGAGTCGATAGGTTGTATAAGAAAGCAGCTAAACGCTCTTCTGCATTTTTCTTAGACAGCAACAAAATCATTTCTTGGTCGCCTTTAATTTCATTACTCATTAAACGCATGATTTGTTGACGTAGTTTTGGCATCTTACCTGATAGGTCATCAAGGATTTCGTATGGGATTTCACAAACCATTGATGTTTCTAGCGCTTGAGCAAAGCTTGGATGTTCAGCGTCAGTGATAGCATCAAAGCCAACAAGATCGCCAGCTAGATGGAAAGCGGTAATCTGTTCATCACCTTGCTCAGTGATAGTGTAGCTTTTAATCGTGCCTGAACGAATCGCATATAATGAACGTAACTCATCACCGGCTTTAAATAGTTCTTGGCCTTTTTGAATCGGTTTTTTACGTTCAATAATTTCGTCAAGTTGATCTAATTCTGATTCATTCAAAGTAAATGGAATGCATAATTGACTGATACTGCAATCTTGGCAGTGAATGGCACAACCGCCTGATTGAATTCGTTTGCTTGCTGAGTTATCTGACATCATCTGCTTCAATGCTCTTATAATTGATATATGTCAATTTTAGCACTAACCAGTACCAAAGTGGTAGCATAAAAACAAAAGTATGCAAAAATTTATAATTAAATTAATTGTTGTAACGCAATATAAACGGTATGAATACCATAGCCGAGTAATAAAGTAGCACTTATGTTTTTGGTTAGTTTATTATTTATTAATGTATGAAAGGTGTGTGCACCAATACCAACTAGAAACATAGCCGGTAATGTTCCAAGTCCAAACGCTAACATAATTAAAGTACCGTTGAGCGCTCCTCCAGAAACCGCCGCCCAACTTAAGGTTGAATAGACTAGTCCACAAGGTAACCATCCCCAGAGAAATCCAAAAGGGATAGCATGAAATGGGGATTTTAAAGGAAGCAGCGGCTTAGTTAGAGGGGATATATATTGCCAAAGTTTCTTACCAATGACTTCTATATAAGCAAGGCCTTTCCACCAATTAGCGATATAAAGAGCAAGCAGACACATGAGTAATCCAGCGAAGATACGCAAGCAAACTAGTGCACTATAACTTTGTGCTGTTGAGGCAATAGATACAAATAACCCTCCGATTATAAAACCAAAAGTTGAATACGAAACGATTCTTCCAATATTATAAAGAAGTATAAACAACCAACGAGGGTAGCCAGTTTTAACAGAATTCATTGAAATTACCGCAGAAATGCCACCGCACATTCCAATGCAGTGGCCGGCTCCCATTAATCCAACAACAAACGCACCGATAAAATCAATGTTCATCTTTTTTCTTTTTTATTGGTGTCTCTTCATCAAATAAGATTTCTGTTCCTTGACGGTCAAGATCTTCAAACTGGTCACTTTTTACTGCCCAAATGAAAACCGCAACAGCGACACACACCAACATAATAGCGATTGGAATTAATAAATATAAACTAGCCATTTTCTTTTAATAACCTAAGAGAGTTCGACACAACAATAATAGAACTTCCAGACATGCCTACAACAGCAATATAAGGAGCAACTAAACCCATAACTGCTAACGGTAATATAATGGCATTATAACCTAAAGCCCATGCTAAGTTTTCACGGATAATTTTACGAGTTTTCATCGCTAGCTCTCTAGCTTCTATCAGTCGAGATAAATTATCACCAAGAAGGATCATATCTGCAGAGGCTTTGGCAACATCAGTTCCTGAACCCATTGCAATTGATAAATGAGCGCCAGCAAGGGTAGGAGCATCATTAATGCCATCACCTACCATTAAGCTCACTTCATGCTTTGGTAATGATTTTAAATAATCCAGCTTTCCTTGCGGTGTTGCTCCGGAAATAACTTCATCAATGTTCAAAGCATTAGCCACTTTCCCTACCGATGAGCTACTGTCACCAGTTAACATCGTCACTTTAATGCCTAAATTATGCAGTGATTGAATTAAGGCCTGGCTTTCTTGACGAATTGGGTCATCTAGAGAAAAAGCAGCAACTGGTTGTCCATTTTTAGACAACCATACTTGATAATCTTGATGGTTTTCTAATTCACAATCTTTCGCGGCAAAAGCTTTATGACCAATTTTCCATTCATCATTGCCAATAAACCCTTGTAAACCAGATCCAATAATATTTTCAACGCTATCAAAGTGAGTTTGAGTTGAGTCTCTGTATTGTGAGAAAGCACGTGCAATAGGGTGATTAGCAAAAGATTCCATTTCAGCTGCTATCATTTTTGTTGTGTCTTCTGACATATCAGTAAAGGAATGAACTTGAGTTAATCTAATATTCCCTTCGGTTAACGTGCCTGTTTTATCAATAACTAAACGGTTAACTTTACACAGTGTTTCTAAAACATGGCCACGACGAAGCATTAGCCCAAGCTGTGCTAGTCGAGAGGTTGAACAGGTAATGGCTGTTGGTGTTGCTAGTGATAACGCACAAGGACAAGTAGCCACAAGAACTGAAAGCATGATCCAAAAAGCATCGTCTGGTTTTGTTTCGTGCCAGTAAAACCAAGTAAATGCAGAGATGATTAGAATACCAGCCACAAAATAACGAGCGACCAGATCTGCAATTTCAGCAACTTTAGGTTTAGACATTTGCGCTTCATCTTGAAGTTTTACAATGTTTGATATCAAAGAGTCGGCTTTGGTTTTGGTTACTTTTATTGTTAAGTTACCATCGCCATTGATAGTACCAGCGTAAACTGGATCGGTTTCTTTTTTTGCTACTGGCATTGATTCACCAGTAAACATAGACTCATCAATTGCACTGCACCCTGAAATAACAATACCATCAGCAGGGAGATGCTCTCCAGGAGGAACAATTACCGTATCATCAACATCAAGTGTTCGAGCAGGAACTTTCTTACCTGATGTTAATGTTGCCATTACTGGAATAAGCTTTAACAGGTTTCCTGTAATTGCAGCTGCTTTTCGACGTGCGCGCATTTCAAGGAATCGACCGAGCAATAAAAAGAAGGTAAACATGGCGACAGATTCAAAGAAAACTTCGCCAGATTCAGTAACGGTTGCTACGACACTTGCGAAATAAGCAAATAACATAGCAATTGATACGGGAACATCCATTCCTAGGGTTCTGGCTTTTAAACTGCGCCATGCATTCATATAAAATGGTAGTGCAGAGTAGAGCATAACCGGCGTTGCAAAAACTAAGCTAACATAGCGTAGGTAATTTTTAAATTCGGCATCAAGATCACCAAAGACTTCAAGATATAAAGCAACGGCAAGCATCATGACTTGCATCGTAGCTAAACCTGCAACACCTAAACGATATAAGTATTGCTTCATTGAACGGTGATATTCTTCTTCTTGTTTGTCTGCTTCAAATGGAGCTGCTTTATACCCCAGTTGATGAATAAGAGTAAGAAGGGTACTTAATTTAGTTTCTTCTGGGTTCCAACTCAGCAATGCTCGATGTGTAGAGGTGTTCACTTTTATTTGATGAATACCTTGTGCATTAGCAAGTTGCTTTTCGATTAACCAAGCACATGCAGCACAAGAAACGCCATCGAGTGACAGCGTCACTTCTTTGAAGTTGTTATTCGTACGTATGAACTCTTTTTGAATCTCATTATGATCATAATGAGCTAGGGCTTTTAGTTGCTCTGGGACTAAATCTGCTTTATCGGCAGGGGCCGTACGATATTGATAATAAGAAGAAAGGCCATTTTCAACGATAGTTTGCGCTACTGATTCACAGCCTGGGCAACACATATCACGGGTTTCACCTAAAATATCGATTTGAAAACTAGAGCCTGAAGGTACAGGCTCACTGCAGTGATAACAATCCTTCGACATACGGTTTACTTACCTTATCTATTTACCTAAGGGGAAAAAATCTTCAGTGGGAAAGTTTGTGCGGCCTTGGATCATCCATGAACTATCATGAGGTAATAATTCAATAAACCAAGGGCCTGTTAATGGTTCATCTAGGTTAATACGATAAATGTTTTTCGCATCCGATGTTAATAATTGTGAGAAATCGTGGTTTGGTAACGTTCTATGGGTGAAAGTAGCATTAATTGCAGGGTTATGCTCTAGCTTACCTTTATTAATTTTAATTTCAATTGTGTTACCTACACTGCGAACCTTAGCAAAAATGGAAAGTTCTTGAGCTACTTTGATTTTTGAAAGATCGACGTTTATTGCTTTGCCTTTCTTATAATAGTCCTCTGCGACCAGATCAACATCGTGCTCTACAAATAAAATGTAAGTTGATATACAAGCAACGACAACGGTACCAGGAAGGATGATGAGAAACCAAGGCCAGAACTGCTTATACCAAGGTTGAGACATAGTAATGATTCCTATTAAAGATCTTTCTAATTGCAAAAAGATGAGTTTATAAAGTAGCGTCTTAAGGCGGAAAAAGCCCCTGAACATACAGGGGCTATTATGATTTATTACTTGTTACTTAAGCTCCAGACATAGGCAGAAAGAAGTTGAATTTTCTCTTCACCTAATATGTCTTTCCAAGCTGGCATTACACCTTGACGGCCATTAGCTACTGTTTCAGTAACATCGGCACGAGAATCGCCAAATAACCAATCATTGTCAGTTAGGTCCGGTGCACCTAGAGCAGGGTTACCTTTACCATCTGTACCATGACAAGCAGCACAAACGATGAATCGTTGTTTACCTGCAGCGGCATCTTTAACGTTTACTTTACGGCCAGATAGGCTAAGAGTATAAGTTACTACTTCTTTAACGCCATCAGCACCTAAAGCATCTCCCCAAGCTGGCATGTTACCAATACGACCATTCATAATAGTTGTTTTGATTGCTTGTGGCTCACCACCATATAACCATGCGTTATCGGTTAGGTTAGGGAAGCCTTTCATGCCTCTTGCATCTGAACTATGACATTGAGAACAGTTCTGTAGGAACAAACGTTGACCTACTTTCAATGCTTCGTCGTCATTTGCAATATCAGTAATAGCTCGGAACTCAGAGGTTCCTGGCTTATATGCAAGTTTTGAGAATGTTTCTCCGAAATTCGTATTTGCATCATCTAATTCACGGGCAAACTGATCAAGCGTTTTCTCTTTATGAGAACGCTCAATTGATGCGCGTGATTCTTCAACAGTACGAACAGTTTGGTCTGAACTTGTCCAGCCTAAAACGCCTTTAAAGTTACCTAATCCTGGATAAAGAATTAAGTAAACAACAGAAAAAGCAATGGTAGCCCAAAACATGTAAGTCCACCATTTTGGTAATGGGTTGTTGAGTTCACGAATACCGTCGTATTCATGACCCATGTCTTCACCTTCAGGAACACCTGTTGTGTTTTTTAGGCAAAAACGAAGTAGTAAACCACAACCAATTAATGTACCAATACTAATGATACTTATCCAGAGACTCCAAAAAGTACTCATTATTTATCAACTCCTGTCTTATTTTGGCTTGAAGTATCTTCGTGTTCATCAGCAAAAACTAAGTTAGCCGCTTCATCGAAGCGAGCGGTCTGTTTTTTACTGTAAGCCCAGAAAATAATACCTATCATGCTGCAGAACAGAATGACAGTCCAAATTGCATGAATAGTTCCAGCGTCCATATGGACCTCCTTACTTCATTGCATGACCAAGAGATTGAAGATAAGCAATAAGCGCATCCATCTCTGTCTTGCCTTTAACCGCATCAGCCGCATTTTTTACGTCTTCTTCAGTGTATGGAACACCAAAGTTATTACGGAAAATAGCAATTTTTTGCGATGTTAGTTCACCATCTAACACGTTTTCTTCCAACCAAGGGAAGCCTGGCATGTTTGATTC
Source organism: Aliivibrio wodanis (assembly GCA_000953695.1). Classification (GTDB taxonomy): domain Bacteria; phylum Pseudomonadota; class Gammaproteobacteria; order Enterobacterales; family Vibrionaceae; genus Aliivibrio; species Aliivibrio wodanis. Next base: position 1,545,465 of record LN554846.1, read on the forward strand.
AGGAACCACATCACGAGGGTTGATTAGGTGAACACGGTGCCATTCATCAGAATAACGCTCACCAACACGAGCTAGATCTGGACCAGTACGTTTAGAACCCCATAAAAATGGATGTTCCCAAACGCTTTCACCAGCAACAGAGTAATGACCGTAACGTTCCGTTTCTGCACGGAATGGTCGGATCATTTGACTATGACATACATTACAACCTTCACGGATGTAAATATCACGGCCTTCCATTTCTAATGGCGTGTAAGCTCGTAAGTTTTCTACCGGCTCAGTCGTTTGTTTTTGGAAAATTAGAGGAGTAATCTCAACTAATGCACCAAAACTGATTGCAACGACAATTAAAACCGCAAGAAGGCCCACATTTTTTTCTATGATTTCATGACGATTAGAACTCATAACATGGTCTCCTATAATACTGGTTGTGGAATTGCTTTTAGGCTGTTCTTCGGAGCAGAGATAGTCTTGTATGCATTGTATGCAAGTAAGAACATTCCTGATAAGAAGATTAGACCACCTAAGAAGCGAACAAAGTAGAATGGGTAAGATGCTTCTAGTGATTCCACAAAGCTGTACGTTAATGTGCCATCCGCATTTACTGCACGCCACATTAGACCTTGCATAACACCTGAAATCCACATTGCTACGATATAAAGAACTGTACCGATAGTCGCTAACCAGAAATGAACATTGATTAGTGATACAGAGTACATACGCTCTTGGCCAAATAGCTTAGGAATTAAGTGGTATAAAGAACCAATTGAAACCATTGCAACCCAGCCTAACGCACCAGAATGCACGTGACCGATAGTCCAGTCAGTGTAGTGAGATAGGGCGTTTACAGATTTAATCGCCATCATAGGGCCTTCAAAGGTAGACATACCATAGAAAGACAGAGACACAATTAAGAATCGAAGAATAGGGTCATAACGAAGTTTATGCCAAGCACCAGACAGCGTCATTATACCATTGATCATGCCGCCCCAAGATGGTGCGAATAGAACTAATGACATAACCATACCTAGTGACTGAGTCCAGTCAGGTAAAGCTGTGTAATGTAAGTGGTGAGGACCGGCCCAGATATAAAGTGATACTAATGCCCAGAAGTGAACAATAGATAAACGGTAAGAATATACAGGACGTTCCGCTTGTTTTGGTACAAAGTAATACATCATGCCAAGGAAGCCAGCAGTCAGTAGGAAGCCTACTGCATTGTGACCGTACCACCATTGAACCATTGCATCAACAGCACCAGAATAAATCGAATACGATTTTGTCATCGATACAGGAACAGCAAGGCTATTCACAATATGAAGAACTGCAACGGTTAAAATGAAGGCTCCAAAGAACCAGTTTGCAACGTAAATATGTGATGTCTTACGTTTAAACAAAGTTCCAAAGAAAACGATAGCATACGCAACCCAAACTAAAGTGATTGCGATATCAATCGGCCACTCTAATTCTGCGTATTCTTTACCTGATGTCATACCTAGAGGCAACGTAATCGCTGCTGCTAAGATAATTGCTTGCCAACCCCAGAAGGTGAACGCAACTAATGGACCACCGAACAAACGTGTTTGACAAGTGCGCTGAACAACATAATAAGATGTTGCGAACAGGGCGCTTGTACCGAATGCGAAAATTACTGCATTTGTATGCAGAGGACGCAGACGGCTATACGTAAGCCACGGTGTGTCGAAATTAAGTTGCGGCCAAACTAATTGAGCGGCAATTAGTACACCCACACCCATGCCAACAATACCCCATAGTATGGTAACTAAAGAGAACTGACGAACAACGGTATAGTTGTAGTTTTGTTCATGCTGCTGTACTTGGCTCATAATTGCATGCTTCCACTTTTATTATAACTACACTTTACTTTCCATAGTGCGAACAAAATGTTCGCAATGCCATCCAAAGTTCAATTTCAAATAATAAGGTTTTTACTTCTTTTATTTTGAAATATCCTCTTTTAATGCAAAAATGGCATTTTCGGTGTCAATGATACTTCACTTCAAAAATGAATCATAGTTGAAGCCCATAGTAATTTTACGGTTAAGCAACATTTTTTCATTTTTTTTGAACTAGATAACACAGGGTTTTTCAACTATGGCTGTAGAAAAGTTAACAGGTCCACGTTTATATCAACTTATTTTCTTATTGGTTGTGCTAATTTCAGCATTTACTTGGAGAACAATCACCTATACGTCACAAAGCGACAATGAGAAAGTAGATAATTTATCTATAATTTGTAACATTACCCAATCACCGTGTGAAATTAATATCGATAATAATCAAGTTATTATTGATGTAAAAGAAAGACCAATTACTCAAAATTCAGAGATGATATTAGTAATTTCTGGTCTTCAAATGCCTTTAAAGGTCGAAGCACAAGGCACTGAAATGAATATGGGTATATTGAAATTTTCACCTCAATCTGAGTCTTCAGATTCGATTATGTATTCTGCATTTCTACCAAAATGTAAACATAATGAGATGAAATGGACAATTGATATATCATCAGGTAAAAATAAGTTAAGTGTTCTTTTTAATTCTAAAAAGTAATATTTATCATAAGATTAAAAGTGTAATGCTTTAAAACTAGCCACTCAGAACGAAACTGTTCAAATTTTCAAATAACTATGACTATATAGGGCGTTTATGAAGATAGTTAGTAGCATTTCACAGAATAAAAATTCAATAGAAGCCATTAATCAATGCATAAAAAAATTATCTAATGAATCGATTCATCCTAGTATTTTACTTTGTTATTTTACTGAAGAGCATGATGCAATCTCTATTGTTAAACAGTTAAAGCAGCGTTTTCCAAACAGTAAAATTCATGGATGCACATCATGCCAAGCTGTCATGACCGATGAGTTATTCGCTCAGCAATCAGTAGCCTTGTGGGGGTTTTTCGATCCTCATATTGGGAGTTATGGGACTAGTATTATTGAACATAAGGGAAGTGCTAACATTGCAAAAACAACTCATTTTCTTTTAGATAATGCAATTAAGGATAGTGGGCGAAATGGCGAATTACCAACTCTAGTTTTACTTCATGCAACTCCTGGTAATGAAGAAACTATTATCGCTGCTATTGATGATTTTTTTGGTACTCCTGTTCCATTAATTGGGGGAAGTGCTGCTGATAATAATGTAGAAGGTGATTGGCACATTTTTACTCAAAAAGGTATCGTAACATCCGGTATCTCAATTTCAGTATTTTATCCTTCTTGTAAAGTATCCTATTCATTTCATTCTGGTTATGCCAATTCAAATATTTCAGGAATTGCTACAAAAACAGATAAAAGAGTAATTTATGAAATAGATCATCGACCGGTTATAGATGTCTATAAAGAGTGGACAAAATTAGCAATGATTATTGGAGATGACATTAATCTTTTAGAGCAAGTAACTCAATATCCACTTGGACGGATTGCTGGATATATGCATGATGTTCCTTACTTTAAATTAACTCATCCGGTAAGATTTACTCATGATGGTGGAATGGCTTGCTTCGCTAATATTAAAGAAGGTGAAGAGCTATTCATGATGTATGGTGAAAAAGAACAAATAATATCTCGACCACAGCGAGTGATAGATTCAGTATTAGGTTATCATAAATGCGATCTTAAACCGATTGGTGGTATTAATATTTTTTGTGCCGGTTCGATGATGCATATAAAATCACACATGTCTGAAGTTTGTCACTCTTTAAATACAGCGATGCATTATGCACCTTACATATGTCCATTTACATTTGGCGAACAAGGCCGATTTACTGGTGGAGAAAATGCACATGGGAATTTAATGGCATCTGCTGTTTTATTTCATCATTAGGATAAATTGTGAAGGCTCATTCCGAAAAAGAACAAGTCCAAGAGTTACTATTAGAGCTTAAACGAAGTCATGATAGGGAATCTCATCTTCAAAAAGAAAATCAAGCTATACTTAATGGCTTATCCGTCATATCAGATGCTCAAAATAAAGAAGATATCTTTAAAGGGCTCCTTGATGTAATAAAAGAATTCGTAACTTTTGAAAATGCACTCGTCATATCCTCATCAGGAAATGAAGAGTTTTCTGTTTTAGCATCCACTCAATGTTGTTTTGAACATCTCACTTGGTCATTCAGTAATCTTTTTTATAGAGCTTGCCATAATGAAGCTATTGTTTTATTTAAACCAAATGATAGTGAACAGTTCTCACTACTTCCAGAAGAGCTCAAACCCTATTTTTCATCAGTCGCTATAACAGGAATTAAAAGTCATTCAGGTTATGCGGTGATTATTTTAATGAGCTCTCAATTTGGTGTTTATTCTAACTCGACAAAAGATAGTATCCAAAAATTTACACCGTTAATAGAACGAGCTGTTATCGACATTGATTATAAAGAACGCCTTCAGTCGTTGGTTGAAATAAAAACTAGAGAAGTTCATTTAAGTAAAGATAGGTTCAAAGATTTTGCAGAAACGGTAGGAGATTGGTTCTGGGAAACTGACACCAACTTTAATTTTACTTATTTATCAAGTAATGAAGTGCAGGGTGTTGCTATATCATCTCAAAACATTCTGACATTTATAGATGATGAGTTCATTTGCTCTAAGATCAAGATGGCACGGCACGAGCTGTTGCCATTTAAAGAACTAGAATGGCAAACTGAAAAATTCAGCACCCAATTGTGGTTGAGTTTAAGCGGGACCCCTTTTTTTGATGAACTTGGTTTGCTATGTGGTTATCGTGGAACTGCAAAAAATATTTCGACGCGAAAAAAACGAATACGAGATATGCAAATTGCACAAAGAGAAGCAGAAAAAGCGAACAAAGCTAAGTCCCAATTTTTAGCAATGATGAGCCATGAGATAAGGACACCGCTAAATGCTATATTAGGAATGATTGATATTTTTCAAGATAGTTATTTATCAAAAGAACAATATCAGTGGCTTGGTCAAATGGAACATTCAGCCCAATTACTATTAACTATAATTAGCGATGTGCTAGATATATCAAGAATAGAAGCAGGAACATTTACTCTTGATGAACAGTCTATTAATTTGATTGATACAATCAGTAGCTCTGTTGATTATTTCAAGAAGAAAGCCAGTGAGAAAGACATAATCTTTACAGTGACAGTGTCACAAAGTATCCCTCAATATATTTACTCGGACCCAACACGCCTAGCACAAATCATCTTCAATTTGGTTGGAAATGCTGTAAAATTTACGGAAAACGGCTCGGTTTGTATAGATATCAACCAGCTCGAGCCTGATGTTATCACTTTTACTGTTTCAGATACTGGTATAGGTATATCTGAGGAAGTTCAAAAGCATTTATTTCAGCCTTTTATTCAAGCAGATAGTTCAATAACTCGCCAATTTGGTGGTACCGGTTTAGGATTATCAATCATAAAACGGCTTACTGAATTAATGAATGGTTCAATATCTGTTAATAGTAAACAAAATGAAGGAAGTACTTTCACAGTAAGATTACCATTGAAAGGATCGGTCCAACAAAAAGGTACAGAAAAACTCTTAACTGACGATCAACTACCAATAGATACTCCGAATTTATGTATTCTTGTTGCTGAAGACAATAAAGCAAATCAAGCTGTTATTCAGTTGCTTTTAGAAAGGCAAGGACACAAAGTCGTTTTGGTTAACAATGGCAATGAAGCGATTAATGAGTTATCAAACTCAACTAACTTTGATTTAATTCTCATGGATGTATCAATGCCGATTAAAGATGGTATCAGTGCAACTAAAGAGATCAGAGCGTTAGGTCTAACGATTCCAATAATTGCAATAACTGCGCATGCTTTAGAAAGTGAAAAGAAAACGTGTATCGAGGCTGGTATGAATGATTTTATTTCTAAGCCAATTAGATCAAAGCAATTAAAAACAATTTTGCATTCTTTTAATGTTAAATAAACAGAATATTTAAAGGCTAATAATCAGTAGATAAATACGAAGTATTATTTAGTGATTATTAGCTATTTTATGGTAAATACGATTATGGTTAAATAGCTAGTGTATGAGAGCTACCAAGTGAAGATAGGGAAGCTTTCGAGCAGTCTAAAGATTAACAATCACTTTATACCAAACACTATTTAACATAATATACATAATGCGCACTCATACTGTGGGCGCAAAATAGAAATGTCCTCCTATGATTACTATATGAGTCATTTTTTAAGGCCAGATTCGATGTTAATTAGTATGAATGATCTAGAAATTAATCGTTTCAAAGTTTTACAAGACGTAATTGATAAACGGCTAAAGCAAGTTGATGCTGCTAAGCAATTAAATCTATCGACACGTCAAATACACCGGCTCTTATACAAACTCTCTCACTTTGGTGTTTCGAGTCTTGCACATGGTAACCGTGGTAAGCCAAGTAATCATCGTTACTCTGACGCATATAAGACTTCAATTCTTAAATTAGTCAGAGAAAACTATACTGACTTTTCTCCAACGAAAGATAAAATGAAGCCGTTACTATTTCATTTTTATACGTTGGTTCTCTATTGAACCATATGTAATTATTATTCTCGGTGCAGTTACTTATTAGACTTTTGGCTCGTGAAGAACGGACTCTATATTTAACGCAGTTATTTCAGCGTATGGCTAATAAAATCTGATAGGTATTAATTCACTTTTGAATCGATCTCTCACTTAAGTTAACACTGAGAATAAAAACAATTCATACATCTTCAGTAGATCTATTACTAACTACTAATACAGTTATTGTTACAGGATCACAAGTTAAGATGGAGCTTTTGGCGCGTTGTTACAGGTATGGATAGAAATCAAAATATTGATTTTTCTATAGTATTACTTTCAACTATAAGTTATTTTGTTACTTTACGTTGATTAGATATATTAAAAGGAAACATAGATTATGAGTAATTCGAATGAATTTGAATATGTTGGTTTTTGGTCTCGCGTGGGAGCATCTTTACTTGATACTGTAATCATGATGGTAATTATCATTCCGTTAATGTTTTGGTTTTACGGAGATTCGTATTTATCCTCTAGTGATTCAATTTTAGGGCTTACTGATATTTTGTTAAACTACCTTTTCCCATTCGTAGCTATTCTTATTTTCTGGAAATATAAATCAGCAACACCGGGTAAAATGGCAATTAAAGCGATTATTGTTGATGCGGACACTGGTGAAAAACCAACAACTAAGCAATATATTATTCGATACCTTGGTTACTTTGTCTCATCAATCCCTCTTTTTATTGGTATTATGTGGGTTGGTTGGGATAGTAGAAAACAAGGTTGGCATGACAAAATGGCAAATACAGTTGTTATTCGTCCGCAAGATCATGGTGTTGAGCAAGTACAATTTAACAGCTAAAGTATTAAGCCCCGCTCTCTATTACTATACCAATATAAAGCTCACCTACCCTAAATACATAAACATGAGTCTACGGGATTCGAATGTATCTTCCCAATATGTAAATCAGAAACACTCGCACTATAAATATCATCACTGGTTTCTGTAGTATGAAGTATTTAATTACTACGAATGCAATTTGTTACCTTGTAACTAATTAATTTCTAATTTATTATCATAACAAAGTCATTATATAAGAATAAATATGAATAAAATAACGAGCTTAGCTATCACCTCTGTTTTAATTCTTTCTGGTTGTTCAAATTATTCAATAACAGAAAAAGAAATGACCGATTATCTTTCTGATGAAATTCATATTGAAAAATCTGTTGGGATCCCTGGGGTTTTGTATGCAGAAGTTAATATAGAAAATATTGATGTGAAAATTGGTCGGGTTGATGACCAACGGATTAGTGTCTTTGCTAATACTACTGCTGATATTCAAATGATGGATGAACTAAAACAAGGTATGTCACTAACCCTAGAGTTTAGTGCAATACCTAAATATGATAAGGAAACAGGAGAAATTTATTTGAAATCTCTACGTTTAGAAAAGTTTGAAGAGAAAAATAAACAATTACCATCAGAGTTAGTCACATTATTAAAGCCCGCAATTTCAGTTATTGGTTATGCGCTCTCAAGTGAACCTGCCTATAAATTAAATCCACAAAAGATGAAAGAATTTTTCATAAAATCTGCTCAACCTAATCTAGTTATAAAAAACAATCAGTTAGTGGTTGAGTTGTTTAATTAAATGATAGATTATAAGTTATAGTGCATTAGCGTGAACACCGCCTATCCTCTGTATTTTCTGAGCTATTATTTCAATAGCTCATTTAAATCAGCTTTAAGTGATGATACCGTTTGACTGGCTTTCTCAGTTCTTGATGCTTCACTTAACAAATATTCAATTGTATCTGATAATGTAGAATCAAGATCCTGTGCTCTAAGAGAAAGTTTCTCCCAAACGCGATAGTCTAAATCAATCGATTTTTTACGAGTATGTTCTTGCTCTGCATTAAAATGACGCTTTCTCTTAGCTCTAATTGCCTGCTTAAGTTTATTTTCATAATCAGGATTCATATGTTTTTCGATCCATTCAAGTGACTTTACTGGCTCATGCTCTAATTTAACAAATTCAGCAATCCATTGTTGTTGTTCACTTGAATCAATATAGCGAGTGATCGATTCCCCCATACGATGCTTATTGAATAAGTACATCCATTTCCAGCCCGCTTCTAGATTTTCAAGTTGTTGATATTTCATATATTAGGCTCGTTATGTAAGGAATTAATTAGGGTGACAGTGTAACTCTAGTTTATCTATTCTTCAATACAATTGCTTTATATTGAGAGTTAACTCTAAATGCTCACTAAACCCTGAAAAATCAGACGTGTGCCTTTATGTCATGTATAATCAATTTTATTTTTCATGAATAAGTAAGCATGCAGTTAGACACACCATTTTTAATCGCGCCTAAATACGATCATATTCAAAATACTTTGAACCAATCTTATTCAATTAATGATCAGTCACCTTATTTTTTACAGCCTAGGTTAACTCAAACTTTAGAGCGCTTCTCTCGAATAAATGGTGTTAATATTCTGCAGATCAACGCATTAGATAATCATGTTTATCGTAAATATATTGCTAGTTGGTTGATCTTAAATGCTAAAAATCGTGCATCTAATGATGCCGCGGTTCCTGTAATTATTGCAGAAAATGCTTCAGAAACTGAATTATTTGGTATTTACCATAATAAATCCGATGTACTAGAAACCGGGCTACTGCAGAAAGCTCATGGTGGTTTTTTAGTTATTTCTCCTAGTATTTTATTTGCTAACCCAAAGTTATGGCCTCGATTAAAAAGTTTGTTACAAGGTCACCCAGTTAATATTGGAGTTAGCGACCCTAAGTCTTCAGCAAAACAAACACATCAACTAACTGTCGATGTTAAACTTATCATTGTTGCTGACCGAGCTTTATTAGGTGAGCTTGAACAGCTAGAACCAGATTTACTTGCCGGCATGTCTATGTTTTCTGAGTATGAGTTTGATACTCAAATATCAGATGACACCATCGTTAATTACTTGCAGTTAATTGCATTTATTTCACAGAAAAACAAGCATTTACCATTAGAATCTGGAGCAGCCCTATTACCACTGCTTAAGTTAGGAGCGCGTGAATGTGAAGATCAAACCCGACTTAATCTATGCTTACTTTGGTTGAATGCGGTTTTAGCACAAGCTTCTGTCATTTCTGAATCAACAGAGTTTATTAGTGCGGATGATTTCGTTAATTCGATTAATGCAAAATACCTCTCAGAGTCTTACTTACCATCTCGTGCTCTTGATGATATTTTAGAACAAAACATATTCATTGAAACTGAAGGTGATAAAGTAGGACAAATTAATGGTTTAACTGTTGTCTCTGTTCCCGGGCACCCTATTTCTTACGGTGAGCCTTCTCGAATTACATGTGTTGTACATGCAGGTGATGGTGAATTATCAGATGTAGAGCGTAAAGTTGAGCTAGGTGGAGATCTCCATGCTAAAGGTATGCTTATTATGCAAGCGTACATTCTTAGTCAACTAGATACTAATGAGCCATTACCATTTACTGCCTCTATGGTATTTGAGCAGTCCTACTGTGAGGTTGATGGTGATAGCGCTAGTCTTGCTGAATTATGCGCACTATTAAGCGCCCTTTCTATAACGCCAATAAAACAAAACTTAGCCATTACTGGTTCTGTCGATCAGTTTGGTATGATTCAACCAATTGGTGGCGTAAATGAAAAAATAGAAGCTTTTTTTCACCTATGTCAAAAACGAGGATTAACTGGAGAACAAGGCGTTATAATCCCTGAAACAAATATCATAAACCTTGTTCTTTCAGAGGATGTTATTCAGGCCGTTGAAGATAAAAAGTTTATTCTTTATCCAGTTAGTCATGTAGAACAAGCTGTTGAATTATTAACAGGCTTACCGTTACAATCTGAAGAACACGAGTCCATTTTCTCTCTAATTACTCAACATATTGAAGATGTTGAACACAATCCGACTCAATGCACAGCTATACTTTGTCGAATTAAGAACTGGTTTAACCAGCGCTGATCCGACTTGTTAAGCGTACAAGTGTTCGCTAGAATCACAGCAACTTATTTAGGAGTAATACTTTAATGCAAAATAAACCTAGCTCATACGATCGTGAAGATTTACTAGCATCAAGCCGTGGTGAATTATTTGGTGCTAACGGCCCACAATTACCAGCACCAAATATGTTAATGATGGATCGTATCCCTCTTATGTCTGAAACTGAAGGTTTATTTGGCAAAGGTAAAGTTATTGCTGAACTCGATATTACTCCTGACCTTTGGTTCTTTGATTGTCACTTCCCTGGTGATCCAGTAATGCCTGGTTGTCTTGGCCTTGATGCTATGTGGCAACTGGTTGGTTTCTTCCTTGGTTGGATTGGCGGCGAAGGTAAAGGTCGTGCTTTAGGTGTAGGTGAAGTTAAATTTACAGGCCAAGTTCTACCTACTGCTAAAAAAGTAACGTATGAAATTGATTTTAAACGTGTTATCAACCGTAAATTAGTAATGGGCCTAGCTGATGGCCGTGTTCTAGTTGATGGTAAAGAAATCTACGTTGCTAAAGATCTTAAAGTTGGTCTTTTCCAAGATACATCAAAATTCTAATTAAAGATTTCTATTGATTGATAAAGCTAGCCTTGTGCTGGCTTTATTTTTACATGAACGGACTAAGTTATAGTGCATTAGGGTTTGTTCTGGCTCTTTGCGCTAGATAAAATTAAAGCCCCATGAAGAGGCTTTAATTTGAAATTCTATTAAAATTTAGTTATTTAAACAAACCGGAATGTTTGTCATCTCTTGCGTCCCGCCAGCCCCCTAGCCAACATGAACGAGCATCCATTGCTTGATATGGGCAATTCTCTGATGAACGGCCATTTAAACCTGCTTTGTATCCTTGTGATTGTGCTCGTTCTAAACGGTCACGCTTTTGTCTCTTCATAGTTCAGTCCTCATAGATGGAAGGCATAATGCTTCAATAAATATACTACTTTACTACTTATACCCTTTTATTCCGTTAGGGTTCATCACGAACATTTCGTGATGACAATTTAAGAATCGGACAATTTGAGCCATTTTTCAAGTATAAAAAAAGCCCGAAGTCTCAGTTTGTGACTTCGGGCTTAGTCTTACAAATTGATATTATTTAATTCGCTTTCGCATGAAACCAAATAAACCAAGCAGTGTCAGAGCTCCAAAGCCAATCGAACTACCCTGACGTTCAGTCGTATAGTTTTCAAAAGGACGAGTTTGAATATCTCTTGTCTCTTCATCAGAAATAGGAACTAGCTTAACTGCAACAACAGTTTCATCACTATTTCCAGCATTACAATACGCATCACGAGCAACACTATCGTAACCGCCTGAACATTTCACTGCTGTTGCTGAAATTACGCCAGCATCATTGATATCTGTCGCATCGAAAACTCGATACTGGTTATTGTTACCAGAAACTAAACCATCATTGGTTAAATCATCAATAACCCATGCCTTATTTTCAAAAATAGCACTTCTGTTTTCAATAGCTGCTTTTTCAGTAGCTTCTGTGACTTTTTCTGTTACACCATAAGGATAAATGAAAGCACGTTGACGACGCTGCTTTCCGTCATATTCACGGTGAGTTTCAACATCAATACGTCCAACAATCTCATTAAAGTTGTTAATGCCTCCCATTTCTCCACCCGCACCATTAAAAAAGATGTCATTAGAGAAAAAATCAGCATTGGGTGAAGTAACAGAAGCATCAGAAACAACAAATAAACGATTAGCTGCTGCACCATTCTGAGGGAAGCCACCTGAACGCTTAGCTTGACCAACAACCACTAAATATTTATTAATATCTGTCGCAACTGAATTGCTATTGATATTATCACCGCTAATTCGAACTTGAGCACCGCCAATCATACTTGATTTTAATGCAGATAAATCAGAAGTAACGCCTTTAAATATTGTGGCATTCATATGTTGATCATCATAATTATTATATCCTACGCCATAAAAATTAGTTCCATCAACATAGAGATCACGCATACTACCCTGTGCGTAATAATCACCATCAAGAGTTTTATTATCTGCCCAGGCAATGGCCGTTAATTTACCTTCATTCCAAACAGCTGCTTTTGTATGATAATAATAACGACCATTCTCATCACCAACAACCACACCTGATTTATTAGTAACGCTACCTACTGTGTAAGTTCCATCAGTTGACCATTGTCGGCCTTGTTTCCAAGTGGTCTCCCCCTCAATAAGGGTCTCACCTGAAATTGGAGTGTTTCGTGATGTAGAAGAACTAAAGTTACCAATCGTTGTTATTGCACCATTGCTAGTACTTAGTGCATTAATAACAGTATTAATTCCAGTAGCTGACACTAGACCATTTTCAACAAAAGCCAATGAATTTGATTCTTGATTTTCACCAGCACCTAATTCAATCCCCCAACCCTTCGTATATTGAGCATTAGCCCAGTATTCACAAGTGGAGTAGCCTAACTGGTAGAAACAATAGCTTTCAAAACCGTCATGATTATCTTCGATATAACTGAATGAGTTATCCATAGCAAAAGGGACTTCTTCACGGTATGAAAAACCTTCGGCGTTATTACGAGTTTCACCAGCGAGTGCATAATCAGCGCCATCTACACAGTCATCAACAAAACACCCTTTAGGATCTGTTGTCATTCCTGGTTGAATCGCCGTTCCATAGTACTCAGTACCCGACACAGCAGGCGTTACTTCCACCACTTTATAAAGCGCCGCTTGCGCAGGAAGCGCAGCGGACACCAAAACAGCTAATGTGGTTAATTGTAATTTATTACTCATTTAACTTCCTATTGTAGAGCTTCAAGTTCTTCCCAACGCTCAAATGCTACTTCCAACGCTTGTTCAGTTTCTGCTAAACGTGCTAAAACATCATCAGTCGTTTTAGGGTCTTGTTGGAAGAAAGTCGCGCTGTTTACTGTCTCTTGAAGTTCAGTAATTTCGTTTTCTAATTTCTCTAATGTTTCAGGTAACTGTTCAAGCTCACGCTGTAACTTATATGATAATTTCTTTGGCTTAGCCACCGGCTCTACTTTTTGAGTTGTAGCAGCAACTGGCTCCGCTTTTACCTTTACTGTTGGAGCCATTGCATCACGAGTCGCCTGTACATTAGCACGTTGACGCTGTGCATCATGATAGCCACCTACAAACTCTTCGATCTGACCTTCACCTTCAAAAATCCAACTGGTCATTACAGTGTTATCAACGAACTGACGATCGTGACTTACTAGTAATAATGTACCTTGATAGTTGGCAAGTAATTCTTCTAAAAGTTCCAATGTTTCAATATCCAAATCATTGGTTGGTTCATCAAGAATCAATAAATTGTTTGGACGCAGGAACAAACGCGCAAGTAATAGACGGTTTTTCTCACCACCAGACAATGCTTTAACAGGCTGACGTGCACGTTTTGGTGAGAATAGGAAATCTTGTAAGTAACTTAATGCATGACGTTCACGGCCACCCACTGTTACTTCTTGTTTACCATCAGCTAGGTTATCAATAACTGTTTTTTCAGGATCTAATGCTTCACGATATTGGTCAAAATAAGCCACTTCCAATTTCGTACCACAATGTAATTTACCTGAATCAGGTTGAAGTTGGTCAAGCATCAGTTTAAGCAGAGTACTCTTACCACAACCATTCGCACCAATTAGTGCAATACGGTCGCCACGCATAACATTGAAGCTAAAGTTCTTAACAATGTTTTTGCCATCAATTGAGTAATGAAGATTTTCAGCTTCAAATACAATTTTACCTGAACGATTTGACTCATCCACTTGGATATTGGCTTTACCCATCACTTCACGACGCTCTGAACGCTCACGACGCAATTGTTTTAATGCACGAACACGACCTTCATTACGAGTACGACGCGCTTTAATGCCTTCTCGGATCCATGATTCTTCTTGCGCAAGTACTTTATCAAACTGTGCGTTTTGATCCGCCTCTACACGTAGCGCTTCTTCTTTCGCTAGTAAGTATTCTTCATAGTTACCAGGGTAAGAAGATAAGTTACCACGGTCTAAATCTACAATACGTGTCGCCATTGATTGAATGAATGCACGGTCATGCGAGATAAAGATGATTGAGCCTTTAAAATCTTTCAAGAAGGTTTCAAGCCATTCAATCGTCGTTACATCTAAGTGGTTAGTCGGTTCATCAAGAAGTAATACATCAGGATCAGAAACCAAAGCACGAGCTAATGCCGCTTTACGTTGCCAACCACCAGATAAGTCAGTTAATAATGTATGACCATCTAGTTTTAATGATTCAAGAACCGATTGAATACGCATATCAAAATGCCACGCATTAAGGTGGTCAATTTTCTCTTGAGCACGAGATAGCTTATTAATGTTTGATTCACTTGGATCAGTTTCTAGCAAATCAAGAAGGCGGTGATACTCTTTTAAGTATTTACCTGCTTCAGCTAGGCCTTCGGCTACGTAATCAAATACAGTGCCACTTTCATTACGCGGTGGATCTTGCTCTAGACGAGAAACCACCACATCTTGATTAATTTGAAGTTTGCCGTCATCCATAATGATGTCACCAGAAATCACTTTCATTAACGTTGATTTACCTGCACCATTACGGCCAACTAAACACACACGCTCATTTTCTTGTAAAGCGAAATCAGATTTGTCTAATAACGGATGATCGCCAAATGCTAATTGACCGTTATTAATTGTAAGTAATGCCATTGTCTTCTAACCAATTCTTTAATTGCGATATATCGAAGGGCCAATTTAGCTCAGATAAGCCATTAGCCACCACAGGTATTGTGACGCCGTAACGAGAAAAAAGTTCATCGTTAAACGCAATATCTACCGTATTTATTTTTACTATGTCTACACCCACCTCAACAAGCAAGTCAAACGCTTGCTCGCAAAGATGGCAGCCTTCCGTGCTATAGAGAGTAATCATTCGTCTCTAGTCTTCCTTGTGAGTAATAATCCAACAGTTATGAATGTGTTTATTACGAGCGAAGTCAAGCGGCAATGTTTGCTTAGAAATGTTCTTAGCTTTAAGGCCTGCTTTCTCTAGTGCTTCGTCATCCATTTTAAAGTTACGTTTATTATTCGAGAATACGATAGTACCGTTCTCACGTAGCATACGTTTTAGGTTCTCAAGTAACATGATGTGATCACGTTGAACATCAAACGTTTGTTCCATACGCTTAGAGTTAGAGAACGTAGGTGGATCGATAAAGATTAAATCAAACTCACCTTCTGCTTGTTGTAACCACTGCAGACAGTCAGCTTGTAAGAACTGATGCTGAGTACCGGTTTGATCATTGGTATTCATGTTCTTCTGTGCCCACTCTAGGTAGGTACGAGACATATCAATCGTCATGGTAGATTTTGCACCACCACAAGCCGCATGAACTGTCGCAGAACCGGTGTAAGCAAATAGGTTTAAGAAATCTTTACCTGCTGCCATTTCACCAATCATTTTACGAGTTAACTTATGATCTAAGAATAAACCTGTATCTAGGTAATCTTGTAGGTTAACAATCAATTTTACGCCATACTCATCAACATCAAAAGAGCGAGATTTCTCAGCCAGTTTTTGATATTGATTTTTACCTGATTGCTTTTGACGAACTTTCAAAATCACGTTATTTGTTTCTACACCTGTCACAAGAACCGTTGCGCGGATCATATCTGTTAAACGACGACGTGTTTTATCTTCTGAAATTTCTTTTGGTGCCGCGTACTCTTGGATGATGATGTAATCTTTATATACATCAATCGCTGCATTGTAATCAGGTAAATCTGCATCATAAAGACGGTAGCATTCTAATTTCTCTTTACGTGCCCATTTACCAATCTTAGACAAATTCTTTTTAAGACGGTTCATAAACTCAGGAGCAACTTCAACATTGGCTGCTTCTTTACGTTCAGCTGATTCGCTAATTGAATAGTTTTTCTGAACACAAGGCAATGCGCCGTTGTTCAATTTAAATTGCTTATCGGCACGCATACGTATACATGCAAGTAAATCATCGTTGCTTGAATAGATTGATGCAGTACAACCACCAAATTGCTCTTTAAGTTGACGACCAAACTCACTGTATAATGCAATCAATGCAGGTTCAGTACTTAAACGCTCACCATATGGTGGGTTACAAATCACTACGCCATTTTCAAACGCTTCTGGACGTTCAATCTTAGTTGCATCACCAACATCAAACGTAATTAAATCTTCAACGCCAGCACGACGGGCATTTTCACGAGCGGTTTGAATAACACGGTAATCACGGTCAAATCCATAAAAATGTGTATCTACTTTCTTAACACCACGACGACTCTTAACACGCGCTTGTGAACGGACTTCAGTCCATAACTCCTCGTCAAAGTCATTCAGTGCTTCAAAACACCATTTCTCACGCTTAACACCAGGAGCCATTTCACAAGCCATTAATGCAGCTTCAATCAGTAACGTACCAGAACCACACATTGGATCTAATAGCGGTTTACTCTCATCCCATGTACTACGAAGTACTAATGCAGCAGCCAATGTCTCACGAAGTGGTGCTCGACCAGCTTCAGTACGATAGC
The DNA here is from genome assembly GCA_000953695.1 of Aliivibrio wodanis. Taxonomy (GTDB): domain Bacteria; phylum Pseudomonadota; class Gammaproteobacteria; order Enterobacterales; family Vibrionaceae; genus Aliivibrio; species Aliivibrio wodanis. The sequence continues at coordinate 1,562,568 of LN554846.1, forward strand.
CACGCTGATGCAAACCTGAACCGATTAAGTCAAAGCCAAGAATCCCTTTCTCACCAGATAAACGCATATGTACACGTAAATCAGGTTCTGCTTTATCAATATTTGGACGCTCTAGATCCGCTTTGGTGAAACGGTCAACAATCGCATCTTTTACTTTCAATGCGCCGTATTGGCTATTACGAATCTCACGGTTTGTACCATTAAAATCCACCACCAATGTTTTATCTGCACTGAAATAACTAGGCCAGTTAATTGCAGAAGCACCTAGATACAGATCCATATCATCACGAACATCAAATTCAGAAAGAACTTGAATAAAACGTGAAGCGATACGGCTCCATAAACAACAACGATAAACAACCTCGGTTGGAGCTTCAAACATAACCCCTGCGTAAACTAATTTTGGGTCTGTAACACCAAGTGCAATAAGTTCGTCAGCGAGTAAGTTTTCAAGGCCTTTAGAAGTGATGGCTAAGTATTTTTTCATGGGATTCTTTTGGTTATTAAATTACCTCGCATTATACATGAATCTTACTGAAAGAGGATAAATAGATTCAGAGAAAATCCCTTACATAAACTCACTTTATCTCTTTTAAAACAAATATTTATTAAATCTCCCTCTTAATTGAGAGTTAAGTGGTTTCCCATGAAAAACAATAAGACGTAAAATTAAACCGGGCAATCTGGACTACACCAGTTAAAATGAGTAAAATTATTAACCTAAATAAATCATTAAATGAGGAAATTTATGTAGGCAACATTAATATTTCAGTTCGATTTGTAGGTTAATCAGACTGCTAATAATTTGTACATTTTGGTACAAGATCTCATTTATGATAAATCTAATAAGCCCAGATGATGACAAAAATAAGCCCTATAACACTCTACTCTATTAGCTAATACCAATTCGAGAATAGAGCGTTACATAGAAAAAATGGACTTAATTAGATCAATGTATAACTAGGGGTCTAACCACAAGACAAATACAGCATTGGGTCTAAGCTCTAAATGGTTAGTCTATAGGGGATTTAAAAAGAGTAGATAAGAAAAACAAGCCTACACTGTCCGTACAAGCTATTTTTCTTTATTTAGCCTACTAGTGCGTAGTAAGAGGAATTAACAACTTGTAGCTTCGCCATTCTGTCGTGCATTACCTTTACCGGCTCACAGAACGACATATATTTAACTGGATTCAATGCAAAGGCATCCATATCAACAAGCATACACATACTGGCACACTCGTAATTCTCAACGATAATAAAGTGTCCTTCCCCTAAATCATTCTTAAGAGACACAACCTCACCTTCTGCTGGACAATAACCATCGCCTTGAGATTCAAAAAACCAACTTTTTGGTAGCATTGGTTTATGGAATCGCTTAGCAGCAACACAATTAAGCGCCAATTCAACTTTACGAGGCTCAGAAAGAGGAAGGAATGAAATATATTCAACAAACATTTCATAAGAAGCCGCATCATCAACAGAGAACTTACTTTTATTGAATGCTTCATCTATTAAGACTTTAGAAGGTAGATTAACGCAAAAAACCATATCCATGCTCAATTCAAGCATAAGAGACCGTGCTTTATTATCGTAATACCAACTCCATGTATCACTTGGTTTAAGCATTTAACTTCTCTCTAAAAAATATGGGACAATGCCCTACGCGACTCCATCACCTAATATTAGGACGTTTATACTAAAAAATAGACTTTTTAAACAAACATCACTGGTGCAATGAGTTACTTATTCTACAAGAGCTTGATAATAAAAAAAGGGGAAATTTTCATTCCCCCTTTCGTTTGAACAGTCTGTAAGCAATTTTTACTGCTTTATATCAATTAAATGTTGTTCACGATATCTTTAACTAATGCTGGACCTTTATAAATGAAACCTGAGTAGACTTGAACCAGATCGGCACCCGCCATCATTTTCTCTTTAGCAGCGACATATGAGTCAATGCCACCTACACCTATAATTGGAAGATTATCACCTAAAAGTTCCTTAAGACGACGAACAACTTCTGTGCTGCGTGCTTGAACAGGACGACCACTTAAGCCTCCCATCTCTTCTGCATGCTTCATACCTTCAACCATAGAACGGTCTAATGTAGTATTAGTTGCAATCACACCATCAACCTTATACTTAATTAATGAGGCTGCAATTTGAGATAATTCGTTATCATCTAAATCTGGAGCAATCTTTAGAGCAATAGGTACATACTTACCATATTTCTCTGCTAATTCGTTTTGCTTCTCTTTTAACTGAGAAAGAAGATCATCTAATGCTTCACCGTATTGAAGAGTACGAAGCCCTGGAGTGTTTGGGGATGAGATATTAATCGCAATGTAGCCCGCGTATTGATATACCTTCTCCATACAAATTAGGTAATCTTCTGTACCCTTCTCAATAGGTGTATCTTTGTTTTTTCCAATGTTAATACCAATAACACCGTCAAATTTTGCTTTCTTTACATTCTCAACAAGATTATCAACACCAAGGTTATTAAAACCCATACGGTTAATAATACCTTCCGCTTCAATTAAACGAAATAAACGTGGCTTATCGTTACCTGCTTGAGGGCGAGGAGTAACAGTACCTACTTCAATGAATCCAAAACCCATTGCGCTAAATGCTTCAATACATTCACCGTTCTTATCAAGGCCAGCCGCGAGACCAACCGGGTTTTTAAAGGTAATGCCCATCACTTCTACAGGTTTAGAAGCTAAGTTTTGACGGTATAAAAGATCGAGAGGAGTGCCTGTAAAACGTTTGAAATTTTGAATTGCTAGGTCATGTGCTTTTTCAGCATCAAGTTTGAAAATGCCAGCTCTGGCGATGCGGTATAACATTGTAGCTCCAAAAAAAGTCCCGAATAAACGGGGAGTCATTATTCACTGATTTTATTCACAATTCAAACTTAATCGTACTTTATTCATCATAATTTCTCCGCATCATGAAACTCGAAAAATACATTAAGAATAAAAAATCACTAAATGAGGTTATAAATGTAAGCGTGTGGGAAAATTACCGGGGAAATAAAAAGGGAAAGTGAATAAATACTCACTTCCCCTTTAGTTAAGCAAACGTTTGTTTAACGATATACTAAGCTATTAATTACTGACTTTAATTTGATGTACAGCTTATGTTAAGTAACGTTAATTCTCTTAATGCTACTGAGAACTTAGCAAACTCATGAATAGAGCCAACCTTAAATTCATTTAAGATATTGTCCCAACGCCCTACTGAACTGCTATTTTTCTCACACCATTCTGCTATCGCACTTTCTGCCGAATCGCTATTTTTAAACTCAGACAAAACTAAGGTCGTCAATTGACGCTGTTGCCAATCTAAGTCTTCACGGAATGATGCACGAGCGAGTGCTTGCCAATGGTTATCTACTCCTTGGTTATTGATTTGTTTTAAGAACCAATGCAGAGATAATTTATCCCCCAATACGTAGTATAAACGTGCAGATGTTGCTACTGGCTGCTCAGTTACCTCTGCTACTGCTGAGATATCCATTGCAGAGTACAAGCTACTCAAGCGAGCCAACACATTACCCAACTCACATGGTACGCCCATCTCGAGGTAATGATTCGCTTGTTCAATATGCTCTACAACTTCTTCATTAACTAGATAATTATCAAGGTTAACTTTAATGTCATCAACCGCAGGCTTATATTTCGCGATTAGCTGATCAATAGACATGTGTTGTGAACCATTGCGTAATAACCAACGTGCTACTCGACGGATAGTTCGACGCATTGCAAAGAAAGCTTCATATTGAGCTTCTGCCGTAGCTACATTATCTAGATTACGAACTTCTTTAAATAAATCGCCAAACTCAAAGATAGCGCGAGTTGCTGAGTATGCATTTGCAATATCAGTAATCGCGTAACCAGTCTCTTCCTGTAAGCGAGTAATAAAGTTACAGCCCATTTCATTAACCATTTGGTTAGCTAAACAAGTTGCGATGATTTCTGAACGCAATGGATGGTTATCCATCTCCGCTTTATAGTTACGCTGTAACTCAGTTGGGAAATAGGTTGTTAATAAATCAGCATGATATGGATTATTTGCAATTTCATCACAAGCTAATTGCTCTTTAAGTACCATCTTTCCATAAGCAACAAGAACAGAAAGCTCTGGACGAGTTAACGCTTGCCCTCTTTTTTCACGCTCAATTAAAGTTTCATCATCAGGGATAAACTCTAATGCGCGATCTAACTGGCCTTGTTTCTCTAAATGATGAATAAAACGGATTTGCTCTTTAACTAAAGAAGTGCCTTGCTGCTCTGCCACAGAGATCGACTCTGATTGACAGTACGCATCATCAAGAACTATCTCACCAACTTCATCTTCCATTTTTTGAAGTAAAACATTACGTTGCTTATAAGTAAGATCGCCATTAGCCACCAAACCGTTAAGCAAGATCTTAATATTAACCTCATTATCAGAGCAATCAACACCGCCAACGTTATCAACAAAATCGGTATTAACACGGCCACCTTTAAGACCATATTCAATACGACCCAATTGAGTCATACCTAAGTTACCGCCTTCACCAACTACTTTTGCATTTAGCTCTGAGCCATTGATACGTAAAGCATCATTGCCACGGTCACCAACATCAACACTGGTTTCTTTTTCAGATTTAACGTAAGTACCAATACCACCATTCCACATCAGATCCACATCCATCTTCAAGATCATCTGGATTAAGTCGTTTGGTGCTAATGACTGTTTACGGGTTCCTAACATCTTCTGAATTTCAGGCGAAAGATCAATCGACTTCGCGCGACGAGAGAAAATACCACCACCTTGAGAAATCAGATCTTTGTTGTAATCTTCCCAGCTAGAACGAGGTAGCTCAAACAGACGAGCACGCTCTGGCCATGTGATTTCAGCGTTTGGATTTGGATCAATGAAGATATGCATATGGTTAAATGCCGCTTGGAGACGAATATGTTTCGACAACAGCATACCATTACCAAATACATCCCCTGCCATATCACCCACACCAGCAACAGTGAAATCAGTGGTTTGACAATCAATACCCATTTCACGGAAATGGCGTTTTACTGACTCCCAAGCACCTTTTGCTGTAATACCCATTGCTTTATGGTCATAACCATTAGAGCCACCAGAAGCAAAAGCATCACCTAACCAGAAGTTGTACTCTTCTGATACTGAGTTAGCTAAATCAGAGAATGTCGCAGTCCCTTTATCTGCAGCAACAACCAAGTACGGATCATCATCATCATGACGAACTACATTCTGTGGTGGAGTCACTTCACCTTCAATGATGTTATCTGATACATCTAATAGAGCACGAATAAACTGTTTATAACAACGCTGACCTTCCGCAAAAATATCATCACGCGTAGTAAAATTATGCTGCTTCTTACAAACAAACCCGCCCTTTGCGCCTACAGGAACAATAACGGTATTCTTAACTTGTTGTGCTTTTACAAGTCCAAGAACTTCTGTACGGAAATCTTCTTGGCGATCAGACCAACGTAAACCACCACGAGCAACTTTACCACCACGTAAATGCACACCTTCAATATCTGGTGCGTAAACGAAGATTTCAAATGCCGGTACAGGCGCAGGAATTTCAGGAATATTCGATGGTTGAAGCTTTAAAGATAACCATGGCTTTGGTTGGCCATCTTCTGCTTTTTGATAGTAGTTAGTACGTAGTGTAGCGACAATCATATCTACGTAACGACGAATAATACGGTCATCATCTAAGCTTTCTACTTTATCTAAGCTTGAAAAGATAGCATCAAGTGATTTTTGTTGTTTCTTTTCAGACCAATCTGCTGTTGGATCAAAACGAAGTTGGAATAAGCGTACTACTGAGACTGCTAATTTCGGGTGTGCCGATAGCGTGTCCTCAATGTATTGTTGGCTAAATGGGAAACCAACTTGACGCATATAACGAGCATAAGCACGCAGAATTGTTACTTCACGACCCGATAAACCAGCGCCAAGAACTAAGCGGTTAAAGCCATCACTTTCTAATTGCCCACTCCACACTTGAGCAAACGCTTCTTGGAAAGGTTCACGAGCTTGACGAAGATCAACTTCAGATGGGCCATTTGAGCCATTATGAATCATAGAAAAATCTAAAATCCAATCCACAGAGCCATCACTCTTTGTCACGCTATATGGTGATTCACCAATAACACGTAACCCTAAGTTCTCAAGCATTGGCATCACATCAGATAGATGTATAGGCTCATCACGATGGAATAATTTAAATTTAACATTTGGAGAGCCTTTCCTCTCTTCTTGTGGACGATAAAATAACATTCCTAATTTATTATCATCACTTAGTAACTCAAGGCGCTCTATATCAGCAACAGCAGAACCAGGAAGAGTCGCTTCTTTATATGAACGAGGGAATGCACGTTGGTATTTTTTCGCAATCGCCGTCCCTTCACTCTCCCCTAAATTAGTAATAATGACATCACATAGGCGATCGTCCCATGTAGATGCGGCTTCCATTAAGTTATTTTCGATCTTTTTCACATTAATGTCGCCATTATTATTATCTACACGCACAATATAATGCGTTCTTGCTAAAGCACTTTCAGAAAAGAACGTAGTAAATTCAACTTCTTGATCCGAATTAAAAAACTGCTTTAAAATACGCTGAGTTTGACGACGAAATTCAGTGTTATAACGCTCTTTAGTCACATAAACCATACACGAAAAGAAACGACCAAACGGGTCTCGACGAACAAACAAACGTAATAAATCACGATCTTGTATTTTCACAACTCCCATGCCGACTTCAAGCATTTCTACTTCTGTTGCTTGAAATAGCTCATCACGAGGATATGTTTCGAATAAGTTACTTAATGCTTTATAAGAATGTGACCCCTTAATATACTGACTTGATTCTAAAGTACGCTGGACTTTATTACGCAGTAATGGAATGCTAGACACACTTTGGTTATAAGCTGTTGAAGTATAAAGACCCGTGAAACGATGCTCACCAACAACTTTACCTTCTTTATCTAAACGCTTAATACCAATGTAGTCTGTATACGCAGGGCGATGAATACGAGATTTTGTATTAGATTTCGTTAAGATCAATAAATCTGATTTCTTTGCAGCAGCTCGTGCAGAAGAAGGCATATCAGATAATTTGATGGTATGAATACGAGAAGCTAAAGAAAATAAACCTAATCCCGCTTCAGAAGTCGGAGTTAATTTATGATCCCCTTCTATCGCAATAAGATCAAAGTTCTTATAACCCATTAGCGTAAAATTATGATTTTGAAGCCAAGTTAAAAACTCAATAGCTTCGTTTACCGCCTCTTTTGCAATCGGTGAATCGTTTTCTTTTAGCTCTGCAATTACTTCTGTCAGTTTATGTGACATTGGTTTCCATTCATTTACCACACGGCGAATGTCTTCTAAAACCAATAATAACTCAGATTGAAGAGTCTCCATTTCTACTTGATCATTTAAGTGATCGACTTCGAAGTGAAAAAGAGTTTGTAGCATTTCTCCATCGCTACAGATCGAATTAATCTCACCGCTTTCATCACGATTAAAGCAATGTGGACCATGTAACATGAAGTGGCTTGTCATATCAAGACGCGTAAGTGCCATCTTAACTGAGTCAACCAAGAAAGGACTGTCTGGCGCAACAATCTCAACGATAGTGTGAGTTGATTGCCAGCCATCTTGGCTTAATTTTGGATTGAAAACACGAACCGAGACGTCTGAAAAATTAACATCCGATAGGTGATTCCAAAGGCTTAGAGTCGCACCATACATATCTGATTCATTACGTTGTTGTAAATCATCAGCATCAATATTGGCAAATAAACGCTGAGCAAGTTGCGTTACTAAAGACTGTTGAGGAATCTCAAGCTTTTCAGCAATTAAGGCGTACACTTTCTCAAGCAGTACTGGAACGATAGGATCACGCGTCGTCATAAAGCGAATGCTCCGTTTCTTATGATTAGTATTATATAGTGTAGCAGTTGATACTGCTTATGCGCCTCATATTGTAGGGAGAATATGATAAAAACGTTATGACTTTTTTAAGCTTAAGAGGCTTTATAGTTAGAAATGTGATTAAGGTAGCGATTTATCCTACTTGCTCTAGATTTAAGAAACGATTATTTTGGTCAGTTGTTAATCGAAAGCGACCTTTGACGCCTAATTGGGTTAAAAATGAACGAAAACGAGAAGCGGGTAATTGTAGGCTTAATCCTTGCTCTGTCACGACTAAAACCGTACTTGCCGCTCCAGAATAATGGCTTAAAAACGATTGATAGCTTACATTTACTCTAAAATAATAAAATTTATTCATACACTTATCTACTTCCCTAGGCCATTACTTGAGTATTATGATACTGCTTATTCAGATTGGTATTAGAAATACTATTTTGACTTTGAAATAAAAAAATGGCCAGTAAAAAATACTGACCATTTTTATTTAATATTGATAATTAAAATCAAGCAACCATTATTAAGCGATCACAATTAAAATTATCTACCCTGAAACTAAGCTAATGCTTTATTTACTTTCTCAAAGAGATCTTTTGCTAAATTATCAAGATCCGCCAAACGTTGAAGTTGAGCCTTCATTAGATCTTGACGATCATGGTCATACTTTTTGAACTTCAGCAATGGATCAATCAAACGAGATGCTACTTGAGGATTGCTCTCGTTTAACTCAAGTAAAACTTCTCCTAAGAACGCATAGCCCTCGCCTGATTTAGCATGGAAGTTCACTGCATTATTTGCGGCAAACGAACCAATTAAGCTACGAGTTCGGTTTGGATTCTTTAAGCTAAATGCTTGATGGCTCATCGTCGCTTTGATTGTAGATAATGCAGCAACACTTGGATTAGAACCTTGCAGAATAAACCACTTATCCATAACTAAACCATCATGTGACCATTTTTCACTGAAGTCATTCATAAGTGTTTCACGAATGGATAGTTCAGCCGCATTTGCCGATACCATTGCTGCCATTGTATCAGTCATGTTATCAGCACTGTCATACTGTGCTTTTACTAACTGCTCACCAACTGGTGTTTTAGCTAAATACATTAATGCGCAATTACGTAATGCTCGCTTACCAATCGCGTCATGATCAACAGAATAAGAGCTTTGCTTTAGACTATGGTACGTAGCTGAAAATTCATCTTTAAGTTCAGTAGCTAATGTTTGTTTAATAAAGCCAAGAGCTTGATCAATAGCATCAACATCAACCGTATCAAACCAACCAGTAATTTCATTATGGCTTGGTAATACAAACATCTCAGCAATGTAAGCATGTTCAAGATCTGTATTTAATAACACGCCACGGAATGCATCAACAACTGCTTCAGGTAAAACTAATGCTTCATTATTCTGAACGTGACCAATATTAGCACGGATGTAATTTGCTAATAGCATTTGACCTGCATCCCAACGCGCAAAATCATTCTTAGCATTAACCATTAAAAAGATAAGCTCTGCATCTGTGTAAGCATAATCAAGTTTAACGGGTGCCGAGAACTCACGCAGCAAAGAAACAACTGGCTTTTCGCTCACTTGTTGAAAAACAAAGGTTTGCTTCTCTTCAGTAATGTTAAGAACATTATTGACTTCTTTATTGTTACAGCGTAACTCAATAGCCGAGCCATCTTGCGCATATAACTCAATATCTAATGGAATATGCAGTGGTAATTTATCTGCTTGATCTTCCGTTGCTGGTGTATTTTGTTTAACTGTTAGCGTGTATTCTTGAGTATCTTGATGATATTCAGAAATAACTGAAAGCACAGGTGTACCTGATTGACTATACCAACGGCGGAACTGAGTTAAATCTACACCCGATGCATTTTCCATCGCTAATACAAAATCTTCACAAGTAGCAGCGGTTCCATCATGACGTTCAAAGTATAATTTCATGCCTTTCTGGAAGTTTACTTCTCCTAGGAGAGTATGCATCATTCGGATAACTTCACTGCCCTTTTCGTAAACCGTAAGCGTATAGAAGTTATTCATTTCTATCACTTTTTCTGGACGAATTGGGTGTGCCATCGGGCTTGCATCTTCAGCAAATTGTGGGCCACGCATGGTACGAACATTGTTAATTCGATTTACAGAACGAGAACCTAAATCTGATGAAAATTCTTGATCACGGAAAACAGTTAAGCCTTCTTTTAAACTTAATTGAAACCAATCACGACACGTAACACGGTTACCTGTCCAGTTATGAAAATATTCATGACCAATAACCGCTTCAATACCTAGATAATCAGTATCTGTTGCAGTCTCTTGTTTTGCTAGTACGAACTTAGAGTTGAAAACATTCAAGCCTTTGTTTTCCATCGCACCCATATTAAAGAAATCAACTGCTACGATCATGTAGATATCAAGATCATACTCAAGATCGAAACGATCTTCATCCCACTTCATTGAATTAATGAGTGATGTCATAGCATGAGGAGTACGATCTAAATTACCTTGATCAACATAGATTTCCAGCGAAACATCACGACCAGACTTTGTCTTATAGGTATCAGTTAATACATCAAAATTACCCGCTACTAATGCAAAAAGGTAAGCAGGCTTTGGGAATGGGTCTTGCCAATGAACAAAGTGCTTACCACCCTCAAGATCACCATGATTAATACGGTTACCATTACTTAATAAATGTGGGTATGCTTCTTTATCTGCAATCACTTTTGTTGTGAAACGTGCTAATACATCTGGACGATCCATATAATACGTAATGCGACGGAAACCTTCCGCTTCACATTGTGTGCAGAAACCATCGCCAGATTTATACAAACCTTCAAGTGCCGTATTTTCTTGTGGGTTCAACTCAGTCACAATTGTTAGGGTAAAATCACCGCTAACATTATGAAGCGTTAATTGAGTATCAGATTGTGTGTAGTCAGAATGATCAACATCATTCACTTTTACCGATACTAATATCATTCCCTCACCTTCAAGAAGAAGGTCGGTCGATTGTTTTAGTTGCTGTACTTTTGATGTTGCTGAAACAAACGTTTTAGTATCATCAAGGTCAAAAACTAAATCAATATCTGAGATAGTAAATTCTGGAGATTGATAATCACTGCGAAATTTAGCCTGAGGTTGTTGGCTCATCATATATCCTTATTATGTCTACCACTCAAAAATAGAATTAGTGATAGTTACTATTTAACCTCTCTATTCTCGCATAAGATACAGTAAAATGGTTAATAAAAAGAGTTTTAGTCTCAGATTTCTATCCTCATAGTCACATTATGCTCTTATTTATTATCTATAACTTTATTCTCTTACTAACAATGCATACATTCCAAACTGCTCATTCTTCATTTCAAGTTGATCCTCTTCAATATGAAAAGTTGATTCTTGCTCTCCTTCTTCATACAACAATACTAGATCTTCACCTTCAAAATAATAATAACCAATGTGTTGATTTGTTTTTCCGGATTCTGAAACAACATTAAGTAAGAAAATAAAATCAGAGCCTAATTTTAAATTTAATGACTTAACATTACTCGCCATAATGTCTTCACCCGATAGCAAACGTGAATTCCATGAACCTATTATTTTCTCTGGAACGACTTTAAAAAACTCTACACCATTCAAATACAACCGATTGTGATTTACCCCATAATGATAAACTTGAGACTCATCAAGCTCTCCCTCTCCTTCAAAACGAATGCTGTCTTGGGATATCTCAAATCTCCCTCTCCAAGACTCAACCTTATTTGATGAAATCTCTATTACTTCAATAAGAAACTTATGACTAGAACTAAGAGATATATGAAGTACTTCATTATTTTCAACACCCGGTTTCAAAAAATACCAATCACCAATAAGAAAAGGATTTTCAAAATAAGTAAGTGACTTTTGTTTTATCTCTACTGTCGCATTTGACACAAATGGACTAATTAGAAAGAGTAATATCAGTAAAATCATCGGCTTCATAATCAAGCTCCATTTGCATAAATGAAAATACATTCATAATGTAAGCCTAGATGATGATTGTATAATTTGCTGTTTTTTAGGCAAAAAAAACAGAAGCCAATATGACTTCTGTTTCTACTTCTATTTATCTAACCAATAAAAGGTTACTTTTGATTCATTAACGCCAAATCAATGGTAATCGAAACCGCTTCATTCAGATAAGCATCAGGAACTTCATAATCTTTTGGAATATCATCAAGAGATTTAAATTCTTCTTTATTAAGAAGTTTTTGTCTTTGATTAACTCTATCTAGACGACGAACATCTGACTCATCACTTTCTTTTTCACGAACAGTCTTATTTAGTGAAATTGTTGTGATATCTTTTTCTGCTCTATAACGATCAATGTCTTCCTGAATAAAACCAAATTCTTCATCCGTTTTAATTCGCTCAACATGTTTTTTCGCTAATGGTTCAATCGTGTTAGCAATCTGATTAGTTTGTGCATATTCAGCTGCTTTAATGCTATCCCAAGGAAGCGCATTATCTTCAACACTTTCGCCAGTTTCTTTCGGATCAATAGCTGCTGGGAATGCAATATCAGGAACAACGCCTAAGTTTTGCGTACTACCACCATTAATTCGATAGAACTTTTGAATTGTATATTGAACATGACCTAGCGGTTTATCAAAGAGATCATAAATATGATTTAGAGAACGATGTTGTTGAACAGTCCCTTTACCAAATGAATTTTCACCTAAAATAACAGCACGACCATAATCTTGCATTGCTGCTGCAAATATTTCTGAAGCAGATGCACTGTATCGATTTACTAATACGGTTACTGGACCAGTATATGAAATCTCACCATCTGTATCAGCATTTACATTTACTCGTCCGTAACTATCACGAACTTGAACAACAGGGCCACTAGTAATAAATAATCCAGATAGAGCTGTAGCTTCAGTTAATGCACCACCACCATTGTTGCGTAAATCAACAATAATACCGGTAATATCTTGTTTTTTAAGCTCATCAATCTGTTTTTTCGTATCTTCAGCTAAGCCAACATAGAAACTAGGTACTTCTAGTACGCCTACTTTCTTACCATCTTGCTCAATCACTTCAGATTTAACGGCTCTGTCTTCTAAACGGATCTTATCGCGAACAATTGTGACAGTGTGACTTTTTGAATCTTTGCCTTCTGGCAAGATCTCAAGCTGTACTTTTGTTCCTTTAGGACCTTTTATCAACTGAACAACATCATCTAAACGCCAGCCGATCACATCAACAACTTTCTCACCATCTTGTCCGACACCAATAATTCGGTCGCCTTCAGAAAGTTCTTTACTTGTTAATGCTGGACCACCCGCCACTAAAGAACGAATAACCGTATAGTCATCTGTTGCTTGTAAAACAGCACCAATCCCTTCTAATGAAAGATTCATTTCTGATTGGAATTGTTCTGCATTACGAGGAGATAAATAACTGGTATGAGGATCAACTTCACGTGCAAACGCATTTACATAAAGTTGGAACGCATCTTCATTATGACTTTGAGTTAAACGCTTAAGTGCATTGTTATAACGCTTGCCTAACATCTCTTGGATTTCAGGCCAATCTTTACCTGTCATAGACAAGTTAAGTGCATCATATTTAACACGCTTACGCCACAGTTCATTCAATTCTGCTTCATCTTTTGGCCAAGCCGCTTCAGAGCGATCCAGTTCAAGAGATTCATCAGTCGTATAATCAAACTCTTTATCTAAAAGAGATAGCGCATAAACATAACGTTCAAAACGGCGTTTGAGTGATAAGTTATAGATATCAAAAGCAGCTTGAGTGTCACCCACTTTTAATTGGTCATCTAACTTAGTTGATAATGGGGCGAATGAAGTAAGATCAGCTTGAGTAAACACATTACGATTATAATCAAGCATGTCTAAATATCGCTCATAAATGGCAACTGAAAAGTCATCATCTAATGAGAAATGCTTATAATGAGAACGTGTAAAACGAGAAGTAACACGCTTACTGGCAGTGGTATGCTGTGTTTCTGCGGTTAGTACTGGTAAATCCGTTTCTGAATACTTGGCTTCGAGAGGCTTAGCTTCAAGTGCGTGTGCAGACGCTGCTAGCATTACGCTAGCAGCAATCAGCGAGACTCTAAATCGACAATTCATGCGTCGGGAGTGCTCCTTTATGAACGAAGATTCTCCGCTTTAACAACCATTTGTAGGCCATTTGATAAGCGAATTCGTACATCATCCTTGTTAATTTCAACAATTGTCGCAGGCATATTACCTTTACCCATGTTAACGCTTACGTTGTTACCAACAGTTATTTCATCAGCGTTTAGAGCACGAGTTTCAACAGGCTTTTCTACTTTTTTAGCAGCAGCAGGTTGAGGACGACGCTTAGGTGGAGTTGCAGCACGAGCTGTTTTCTTAGCTTTTGCTTCTTCTCTTACTTTTTTCGCTTGCTCTTTACGACGAGCAGCTACTTTTGCTTTGCTCTCTTCAAGAGTTGCTTTAGCGTGTTCAACGTGTTCTTCTTCTAGTTCACCACAAGGGTTACCATCTAAATCAACACGAGATGCGCCTGGCTTAACACCATGTAGATAACGCCAAGAAGATGTATATTGACGTAAACCAGCACGTAACTGAGTTTTACTTACTTTAGCATCATCACTTAGACGCTCAGCTAGATCTTGGAAAATACCAATTTTAAGAGGTTTAGCTTCGCCTTCTAAAATAAAGCATTTTGGGAAGCGCTCAGCTATGTACGCAATAACTTCTTTGCTGTTCGCTAATTTTTCAGAGTTTTCCATGTAGTTTCCTGATAGTACGGTTCAAGCCGTATTTCGGTGCATTTCTAGTAAATATATTCCGCTATTATAGATACTTAAGCGTGAAAAACCACTACTGAAAGAAAATTAAAGTCTCTTTTCTGCTTCTTTCATGAAATCAACCAGTCCTTTTTCATCAATTTCACTGAATCGGTCAATACTTGGGCTATCAATATCCAAAACTCCGGCTAACTTACCATTTTGATAAAATGGGATGACGATCTCAGAATTACTTGCTGCATCACAAGCAATATGACCATCAAACTGATGAACATCTTTAATTCGTTGAACCGTTTCGGTCGCAAATGCAGTTCCACACACACCCTTACCTATCGTAATCCGAATACAAGCAGGCTTACCTTGAAACGGACCTAATACCAATTCATTGTCTTTATACAAATAAAAACCCACCCAATTGATATTATCCAGTTCCATATTTAAGAGTGCACTAAGATTCGCTAAGTTAGCGATAAAATCCGATTCACCCTCAATTAAGCCGATGGCTTGCTGTGTTAATCGCTCGTAGTGTTTCAATTCCATTGTTATTTTCCTTTATTCGCTTGCGACTCTATATATACTAAGTACAATGCCTCCGACAAGATAATAATAGGAACCATTCTCATCATGAGCCACATTTCTTCATCTACAATTAACTGGAATTGGTTATTAAGGCAAGCAAAAAACTATAAAAGTCGGTTAATCGTGGCAAACCTTATTGCTATTCTCGCTACGCTTATTAGTGTTCCCATCCCATTATTAATGCCATTAATGGTTGATGAAGTGCTGTTAAACAAACCTGCAACAGGAATTGAGCTGCTTAACACTCTTTTACCTGACGCTTGGCAATCCCCTATTGGCTATATTTTTCTTGTACTTGTATTAGTCATTCTAATGCGTGTCGTTAGTCAAATACTCAATATCTATCAAGGTCGCCAATTTAGCTTAGTATCTAAAACCATCACTTATCAAATTCGATTGCAGCTTCTTGATAAATTGAGTCGTATTAGTATGAAAGAATACGAATCTCGTGGTAGCGGTGGCATTAATTCACACATAATTACAGACATAGATACCATTGATAAGTTCCTTGGCCCTACATTAAGTCGCTTTATTGTGTCTTTCTTAACCGTTATTGGTACTGCAGGTGTCTTATTATGGATCAATTGGCAATTGGGCTTATTTATTTTGCTGGTTAACCCTATTGTTATCTATTTTTCACGCAAACTTGGTAACCGTGTTAAAGATCTTAAACGTAAAGAGAACCAGTCTTATGAACGCTTCCAAACTCGATTAATCGAAACTCTTGATGGTATCTATCAATTACGTGCAGCAAATCGTGAACGTGTTTTTTTAGAACAACTCAAACATCAAGCTGATGAGATAAGACACAGTGCAGACCAATTTTCTTGGCAATCAGAAGCCGCTGGTCGTCTCTCCTTCCTTCTCTTTTTGCTCGGATTTGAACTATTTCGCGCAGCAGCAATGATCATGGTATTGCTTAGTGATTTAAGTATTGGTCAAATGTTCGCGATCTTCAGTTACTTATGGGTAATGCTTTCACCTATTCAAGAATTACTTAGTATTCAGTTTTCTTGGTATGGTGCTTCTGCTGCTTTAAAACGTATCAACACCTTGCTGCATATTGATGAAGAACCAAAGATTGAATCAAACATTGACCCTTTCCATGTATCTCCCTCAACTGAAATAACCATTAACAATTTAAATTTTAGCTATAACAACGAAGTTCAGGTGTTAAATGACTTATCTTTAACTATTAAAGCAGGCGAAAAAGTCGCTCTTGTAGGGGCTAGTGGTGGAGGGAAATCGACTCTAATTCAATTATTATTAGGTTTATATCAGCCTAGTGATGGGCACATACTCTTTAATGGTCATGATACGAAAAAGATTGGCTTTGAAAAAATACGCGATCAAATCTCTGTTGTATTACAACAACCTATACTATTCAATGACACATTAAGGCATAATCTGACACTGGGAATGGATTACTCAGATGACCTGTTATGGAACGCACTTAATGTCGCTCAACTGCAAGATGTAGTAAAGCAACTTACAGATGGCCTTGATACCCAAATTGGTCGTCAAGGTGTGAAACTTTCTGGTGGACAGAGACAACGATTAGCCATCGCAAGAATGGTGCTAACCGACCCAAAATTTGTTATTTTAGATGAAGCAACATCGGCATTAGATACTGCGACAGAAGCAGCACTGCATATTGCACTAAGTGATTTCCTTGTTGGACGAACCACTTTAATTGTGGCGCATCGTTTAAGCGCAGTGAAACAAGCCGATACTATTTATGTTTTAGATGATGGCAAGGTGTCTCAATCTGGCACGCACCATGAACTGGTTACACAGCAAGGACTGTATCAAACTCTGTATGGATCAATTCAAAGTTAATCAATTAAGGAGCAACCATGGAAGACGCTAAATTTCGTCGCTGCCATGGCTGTGATCTGATCGTAAAAGTAGCGATAGTTGCAAAAAAGCAAAATGCTCACTGTCCTCGCTGTAATACGCAGCTGTATCGTGGTAACCGTATTTCATTAAATAGTGATTTAGCCATTGCTATTGCTGCACTATTGCTATTTATTCCTTCACATTTTTTTCCATTGATAACCATTAAACTCTTTGGTGTCATGATCCCTGCTACCTTGCCTTCAGGTAGCATAACGTTAATGGGCGAAGGCTTTTTCATGCTTGGACTGTTGATTTTATTCTGCAGCTCTATTGTGCCCTTCATTATCTGTAGTTCCGTTGTCACGGCACATTTAGCATTAAGAAAGAAATGGTTTCGCTTATTTAAACTCAGCATTACAATCATTCAACATTTGAAAGATTGGCTAATGCTCGATGTATTTTTAGTTAGTTTTGCCATTGCATGCTTTAAAGTACAAGATCACGCTGACATCTTTGTCGGCTCAGGCTTATATGGCTTGGTTCTCCTACTCTTTGTTACTTCTTTATTGCTCACTCATGTTAGTGCAAGGCGTTACTGGAGAGCTTGGCAAAGAAAACACCAACAGCATATTGAAGCACCTATTTTTGAGCCTGAATTATCAGTACACTGTGAGCATTGCCACTTTACTCAACAAAAAGGCCACCATTGCATTCGCTGTCACTCTGTCATACATCCAAGAAAGCCAAATTCAATACAAAAAACATGGGCATACCTACTCACCGCTACTGTTTTTATTATCCCTGCTAATATTATGTCTATTTCTATTTTATTAACTAACGGTAAACGTCTAGAAGACACTATTTTTTCTGGTGTTGCAGGATTAATTCGAACTGATATGCACGGGATTGCGATTATCATTTTTGTAGCAAGTATTATAGTTCCAGTTGGTAAGATTCTAGGGTTGGGTTACTTATTACTGTGCGTTCAATACAAACGTAGCGTGTTTCATCGTCAGAGAATGTCGATATACACTGCGGTAAAATGGATAGGAAAATGGTCTGTAATGGATTTGTTTGTTATTTCCATTATGATGACACTGATTGACCGCGGACAAATTTTAGATTTTACTCCCGGCCTTGGTGCCGTTGCCTTTGCCTTAGTTGTGGTTTTTACCATGCTGGCTGCTGAAAGTTTCGATTCTCGTCTGATTTGGGATAATTATGAGCGAACCAAAAAATCTTGATTCATCTATTGAACAAGTAAACATAAAAAATGAGCGAGGGATATCTCCGCTATGGGCCCTGCCTTTCTTAGCACTTTGCTTAGGTGGGTGGCTTGTTTATTCTGCTTTAATGGAAGCAGGTGAACGTGTACAGATCTACTTTGACGATGCACAAGGATTGATTGCAGGTCGAACTACAATTAGATATCAAGGTCTTGAAGTTGGTATGATTAAAAATATTACCCTCTCAAAGGATCTTTCTAATATATATGTTGATGCTGATATTTATCCTGAAGCTACCGATCTTTTAAGAGAAAACACTCAATTTTGGCTTGTTAAGCCTCAAGCATCTCTAACTGGGATCTCAGGTTTAGACGCCCTTGTTTCTGGTAACTATATTGCGATATTACCTGGTTCTGGTGAGGTAAAGACAACCTTTACTGCCCTTGCAAACTCTCCAGCAATTCAACCTGACCCTACAGGGTTAAGCGTCACTCTACGCTCGAAAGATTTAGGTTCAATCTCTGTCGGTTCAAAAATTTACTATAAAAAAATCCCTATCGGTGAAGTTTATAATTTTAAGTTAGACCATGAAACCGATAAAGTACGAATTAAAGCACTCATTCAAGAACAATATGCACATTTAATTACCTCTAAAAGTCGTTTTTGGAACGCCAGTGGTGTTGGTGCAAGCATTGGTTTTAATGGTGTCGATGTCCAATTTGAAAGCTTATCTGCACTTATTGGTGGTGCAATTGCTGTTGACTCCCCTGACGATGGTGAAGCCATCGAAAATGGAAAAGAGTTTCGTTTATATAACAACATTAAAACAGCGGGTCGTGGTATCCCAATTAAAATTACCCTACCAGATAACAACCAAATCAGCCCTAACGGTTCAGCTATAATGTATCGCGGGCTTGAAATAGGCCAAATAAACAGTTTAAAGCTGTCTGACGACAAAAAAGACATCATTGCTTCAGCAACCGTAGAGCCTGCATTTACTGATTATTTAAATGACGGCTCTCGCTTTATATTGGAAGAAGCAAAACTAGGATTATCTGGTGTTGAGAATATCGGTAACCTTGTTCGTGGTAACTTTCTTACATTGTTACCTGGTAACGGAGAAAAATCTCGTACCTTTACTGCAATTCGCAAACCAGAACTTCTTAAACTCGACTCTAAAGCCTTAACTTTTTCTCTATATGCAGATCGTTCATTTGGTTTAATGTCCGGCACCACTATTTTATATAAAGGCATAAAAGTCGGTTCTATTACTCACGTCGCTTTGGTTAATGACAGAATAAAATTTGATGCCATGATCTTAGAGGAATACAAACACCTCATTAAATCAAAAAATAAATTCTTTGTCTCTGGTAGTGTTTCCGCCGAGTTTACTGACTCTGGAGTGAGTATTGATGTACCTCCAACCCAATCATTAATCTCTGGGTCTATAAGTTTTACCAGTGAAGGTAAAGGTTATAAACAAAAGAGCTATACTCTATTTAAAAATGGATCTTTAGCTGAACTAGCACAATTTAAGACAGAAAAAAGCACGGAATTGACACTCTTTAGCCCCGAGCTGCCTCCTATCACTAAAAATAGTCCTATTCTTTACCGTAACCTTGTTGTAGGAAAAATTACTAATTTTAGTCTGGGTAATGATGGCGTTAATATTAAAGTAAATATTGAGAAACAATACGCACACTTAATTCAAAAAAACACAGTATTTTGGAACTATTCTGGGGTTAATGTGGAAGCTAGTTTAAGTGGCCTTAATATTCAAGCTGCCCCTTTAATGTCAATGATCCGTGGTGGTATTGGTTTTGATAATATACAAGGTGTTGAGAATAAATTAGGCAAAAAGTGGAAGCTTTACTCTACTCTGTCTGAGGCTCAAGAATTTGGAAAAATCATCTCCTTTACCGCAAAAGACAGCAGTGCTGTTTCTAAAGGAACCTTAATAAAATACCGCGGTGTAGCCGTTGGTGAAATCAGTAAAATCTCACCAAACTTTAAGAAAAACAATGTCAACATCCAAGCTCGTGTTTACCCTGAGTACATAGACCAGATTGCGGTATCAAACAGCCATTTCTGGATAGTAAAACCAAGTATTGGGCTATCCGGAGCTGAAAACCTAGATACCTTGCTGGGAAGTTATATCCAAGTAACCCCAGGTTCTGGCAACAGTAAAACACAATTTGTTTTATCTGAACAACCACAAGGGAATACTTTAATCACCTACACTCTTGAGTCAATGACTCGTGGCTCAGTAAAAGTCGGAACACCTCTTTTATTCAGAGAGATGGAAGTGGGTGAAGTCATTGACGTTCGATTAGGTGATTTATCTGACCGTGTGATATTTACTATTGGCATCGAACCTGACTTTAGCTATTTGATCCGTGATAATACGATGTTCTGGAATGTATCGGGCGTTAATATGTCAATTGGCTTAAGTGGAGCCAAAGTACAAGCTGGCACTGTTGATAGTATATTACGAGGTGGGATTGCTTTTGCAACACCTGACGACACTGCACTTATGCCACAGGCCAAAGCAAATAAATCGTACTTATTACATAAAGCACCTGAAGAAGATTGGGTTTTATGGAACGCAGCAATACCTAATCCAAATAAATAACTCTGTGGTTAGGCGTTGTAGTTAAGAACAATAAGAGTGAAAGCAGTCGGTAAAATGGCTGCTTTTAATTATAATGGCTAGCAAACCATGTTTACTCATACCAATGCAATTAATTATCTAATCATTATGACTCAAATTAGTATCATATATATTTAAAGTGCTTTTTTTAATATCTCCTCTATTGGCTGAGGTCGAAAGTAAAAAAAACCTTGAATTACATCGACATCATAGT
The DNA here is from genome assembly GCA_000953695.1 of Aliivibrio wodanis. Classification (GTDB taxonomy): domain Bacteria; phylum Pseudomonadota; class Gammaproteobacteria; order Enterobacterales; family Vibrionaceae; genus Aliivibrio; species Aliivibrio wodanis. Next base: position 1,583,872 of record LN554846.1, read on the forward strand.
GTTTTAAAATATCAATTTGCTCCTGAGTTTCAACGCCCTCAAGCACCACCTTCTTATTTAAATCATTGCAGATTTGCAGCATACCCTTTAGCAAAACCAATGAATCTTTATCTTCAGTTATATTACTAATAAACGCTCGATCTATCTTTATCACATCCAATGGTAGCTTAATTAGATAAGCTAACGAGGAATACCCAGCACCAAAATCGTCCATACACAATACAAAACCTATCTCTTTCAAACCATTTAAGTGTTGAATGGCCATATCCTTACGTACTAACGCATTTTCTGTGATCTCTAATTCAATATTAGTAATATCCGCGTTTTCTTCTTTTATTACAGTTTTTATATCCTCAATAAAATCATGATGGTGTAAAGAGTTCGCCGAAATATTTACTGAAATAGGTTTATTTATTTGTGGGTATTTCTTTATGATATTTACAGCGCTTCTAAATACATACATATCAAGATCAAAATACAACCCTGCTTGCTCTACAATCGGAATAAATGCATTTGGAGGAATAACCCCTTTTTCTGGATGCTGCCAACGTATTAATGCTTCATAACCAACCACCGCTCCTGTCGACATTGATACTTTAGGTTGTAGCATTAGAAATAATTCTTCTTTCATCATGGCATGACGAAATTCAGCTAGCACAGTACGCCGACTCTCAGTGTCCTTTTCAAATTGAGGCTCAAAGGCTTGCGCCATGCCTCGCTTGCTCTCTTTTGCAACTTTTAACGCCATTTTTGCATGCCGAAAAAGCAATTCAATATTAAATTCTTCCTTAATCGCGACATGAGCTTCCCCCAAAGAGACACCTAATCGCATCGAGTTTTCATTCAAAACAAAAGGTCTCGAACAGGCATGAACTAAACTTTTTAAGGAGAGCTGAGAATCCGCAACTAACACCGCAAACACATCTGAATGCAAGCGAGCTATCATCGCCTGTTTATGAAATATTCGTTTTAAAATTGAGGACATAGCAACAAGTACATTATTTCCAAAATCAAAACCAAGGCTATCTGTAATATCATGAAAATAATCAATATCTATAACATATAAACTGATTGTATCCTTTGCCTGTTTCTCAATGGTATTTGAGAACTGAACTAAACCACCACGATTATATAAGTCAGTAACTGAATCATAATATGCAGAACGATTTAAGTGACTGAAAAATTTTGCATTTTCTAACCCTAAAGCAATGTTCAAGCAAAATACCTGTAAAAGTTCTTCATCAACATCAGATAAATTTAACCCACCCTCAATAACCACCACTCCTTGCCATTGAGAAGGCGTACTTAAATAAAGTGCTGAAAAGTTTTTTTCTAGAACATGACTTTTAATTGTCAGTGCTTTTTGGGCTATACCTGAAGCAGTATCGTTTGAATACTCATAAATATCTTTACCATACATACTGTTATAGCCTTGAGTCGTAGCTACAACTAAAAAGGCATTATTTTTCTTATCCTCAAAATCATTTGGCCCCTTCAATGGCCGTTGTGAGACACAAAAAATACCTTGCGATGATAGATGAAATAATGCATTAATTTGCTGTAAAACACCTTTAGCAAATTCATTAATTGAGCGTTCTTTCATTAACTCAGAAGAAGCATTGATGACATTTTTCAAGCCTTCCTTACTTTCTTCTAGGGCTTGTAAGTGATTATAAGATCGTATTGCGGTTGACAGTGACGTTAAGAGTTTATCTCGAGTAAGTTCACTTTTGGTTTTATAATCATTGATTTCATATTTTGAAATAATATCTTCTTCTGGGGCGTAACCTGGTTGTCCTGTCCGCAGAATGATTTGTAAATTCGTTTGCTTTAATTCTTTACGAATCCGCTGTGTTAATAATAAACCTGAATCAGACTCTTCCATCACAACATCAAGTAACACTACGGCACAATCTGGATTATTCTTTAATAATTCAAAGCCTTCTTGTCCTGAATAAGCACTGATAAACTCAAGATTTTTACTCTGAATTTTAGTGTTAGATAATGCTAGTTTAGTCACATCATGAACTGAGCTTTCATCATCGATAATAGCTATCTTCCAGCAATGCTCTGTTTTCTCTTCTTTTTCACTAATGTCATCCACTAAATTCAAGATAAAATCACTCATAGGTATTTTCCTTCTGTTGTGGCGTTATTAACGGTAATTTTAATTCAAAAGTAGTGCCTATACGGCTTTCAACACTAATCTCCCCACCCATTAAATTAGTCACTATGCTATGAACAATGTTTAACCCTAAACCTGACCCCCCTCGTCCTAATTTTGTCGTAAAGAAGGGATCAAAAAGTTTCTTAATATTTTTATCTTCAACACCATTGCCATTATCACTAAAAAGTAATTTCACTTCATTACCAATGAGGTCAAAGCGTATTTGAATTTCCCCACTATCTTTCCCTTCAAACCCATGCAACATCGCGTTATTAAATAAATTAGTAATAACTTGTCCTAATGGGCCGGGGAAACTATCAAGAGTAATATCTTTAGATCCTTTGATTGAATATTTAATATTAGTTCGTTTTATTTTATGATGCAGAGTTTGCGCAATCTCATTAAGGGTTTCATACAAGTTGAACTCACGACGTTTATTACTCGTTTGATCTACGGCAACCTGTTTAAAACTATGAATTAACTGAGCAGCATGCTGAAGGGAATTCTCTAAAAGCTCAAGAGAACGCATTGATTCAACTTCAAAAGTCTCTAATTTAGAACGATTTAATACCCCACTTTTTACCTCTTCTAAAAAGTCCGTTAAATTCGATGTTAAGGTACTCGCCATTGTGACACTTACCCCTAGGGGTGTATTTACTTCATGCGCTACCCCCGCGACCAATGTACCTAAAGATGCCATTTTCTCTGTTGCGATTAATTTAGTCTGAGTTTCTTGTAATTGTTGAAAAGACTGAGTTGCATTATCTCGCTCAACTAACAGCTCTGATTGAATTTTTTGTTCATTGCTCCTTAACTCATCAAGCTCTGCTAACTCTGTTTGGAATAGCTGCAAATTAGACAAGATATCTGTTAGCTCATCATTACGGTTAAAAGAGGTTAATTCAAAGTCTCTTTCGCCACGACGCAACCTTTCGATAGTCATTGTTACTTCTGCCAATGGGTTAAAAATAGTACGACGAGTAATAACAATCATACTTACCACTAAGCTAATAATAAGCAACGTTGAAACCAATAAAATTAAAGAGATGTTGCTTGAAATTCGCGATAAATCGTCCATTGATTTAATCGCCTCTTTTCGAGCGTTTCCTGACAGATTATCTAATATTTTTTCTGCTTCATTAAATATTTGATGTTCTAAATCATCAATAGCCTTGGTAGCAGAGATTTTATTTTGAGTTTGATAATGTTCAAATATATTTGTTCCTCCAGCCTTTAACTCATTAAACAACCTTTCAATTTCATTAATATGAATAATTTCTTGCGGTTTTTGTTCTAGCGGTTTGAGCTGAGCTAGATAAGTTTCGAATTGTAAAGCATTAGCAAAGAACTCACGTTTTGCACTAGCATCAGCTAATACAAAACGGTTTAAGTCCGCTAGCATATCTCCAGCCTCATCTGTTAATTCAAGATAAAACCTTACTCCAGGTAAATCATCATTAATAACGTCTTGAGGATTATTTGTAGACCCTACATCTGAGATTTCTTCTTCTTTCATTTGATCTAACAATGCCTCTAAAGGCATACCTACATTCTTTAGAAGATCATCAATTTGTTTGGCTGCTCTTCTTTCTTTTGAAGGGAAATAAACCTCAAAAACTTGTGAAATCGCTTTCTGCTTATGCCCTTCAACTAAGCGAACAACACGTTCGAGTGTATTTTGTTCTTTTATATCTTTAGGAATTAAATTACGAAATCGAACTAACTCTGCATAATTATTAAAATACTCTTGCTGCTCTTCCTCTTCACCTAACAAATACTCTAATAAATTGGAGTTCATATCACCTAATTCTTCTAGCATTGCTAATGAATTAAGTGCCTCAGGCAAATCATAATCAGCTACTTGCTCAGTAGCAGTATTAATTTTAGAGCTTAAATAAATAACCGTAAAAGAGAAAATCAAGATAACTATCGAAATGAAACCAAGAATAAGATTGATCCTTGAAGATATTGACTGCCGTTTCATAGTAAAAAACTCCAATATTACTAAATGTTATAAAATCAATGATAATACTGATATAAACATATAAAAGTTTAGTTGAAGCTTTAAGGATTGCGAGAAATCATCATAATTTACACTTTACACAGTGAAGTAACATGGATAAGCAAGGTCAACAGTATTTATAAAAAAGTGAACTCGTTCTCCTACAGAGCCCAATTCCGTTTAGACAATACAAAGATTTACGTTTACACTTCCTGCCATAACATCACCCTATGAGATTCATCCGTGCACGATAATATTTTTCTCCCTGAAGCCTTCTTAACACAAGTACAAGAAACCATGCCCTCTCACCTTTCAATGGAAGAGTTTATTGCCGCTTGTAAACGCCCTTTACGCCGTAGTATTCGTGTAAATACACTGAAAAACAGTGTAGAAGAGTTCAAACAACGTGCCGATGAAAAGCAATGGAAGCTAGAGCCTGTACCTTGGTGTGATACTGGATTTTGGCTCACAAGACCAGAAACTGATACCGTTAAATTAGGCAGTACTGCCGAACACATGTCAGGGCTATTCTATATTCAAGAAGCCAGCTCTATGATGCCAGTGACTGCCTTATTAAAAGACAATGACAACATTGAAATGGCATTAGACATGGCTTCTGCCCCTGGATCTAAAACCACACAACTTGCCGCTGGCATGAAAAACCAAGGCGCATTAGTTGCCAATGAATTTTCATCAAGCCGTGTAAAAGTATTGTGCTCTAACGTACAGCGTTGTGGTGTAAGTAATGTTGCCCTTACCCATTTTGATGGCCGTGTATTCGGCGGTTGGTTGCCTGAAACCTTCGATTCGATCTTATTAGACGCACCTTGTTCTGGTGAAGGAACCATTCGTAAAGATCCAGATGCTATGCATAACTGGAGCCCTGAATCAGTCATTGAAATTGGTGATACTCAGCGCGATCTAATCGAAAGTGCTTTTCATGCCCTTAAACCGGGTGGCGTGATGGTTTATTCAACCTGCACGTTGAATCATCAAGAAAATCAGAATATTTGCCATCATTTAGTCGAACAGTTTGGTGACGCGGTCACGTTTGAACCATTAGGTGATCTCTTTGAGAATGCAGAAAAAGCATTAACACAAGAAGGCTTCTTGCATATCTACCCACAGATCTTTGACAGCGAAGGCTTTTTTGTTGCTAAAATTCGTAAAAACTCTGCAACAGTACCTCCAGAAGTTAAAAAACGTTTAGGTAAGTTCCCCTTTACTCCTGCCTCAAGTAAAGAAGCCAAGGACATAGAAACAGAATTAAATGCCACCTTACAACTCTCAATTCCAGAAGCGAACGAGCTATGGATCAGAGATAAAGAAGTATGGGCCTTCCCTAAGCGTATGAAACCACTTATTGGTGAAATGCGTTATCACCGTATTGGTTTTAAACTGGCAGAAACCCATAAAAAAGGATATCGCTGGCAGCACGAAGCAATCATGGCATTAGCAGAAGCAAACAACCCAACTGCATGTGAATTAACCATTGAACAAGCGCGTGAATGGTATATGGGCCGTGATGTTCGCCCTGAAACTGTAGACAAAGGCGAAACCATTGTTACTTATTGTGGTGCCGTTATTGGCCTTGGAAAATGGGTAGGTAATCGCATTAAAAATGGACTACCAAGAGAGTTAGTTCGTGATGGGAATTTATTCTAACTAAACGAACTATATCCATCGTACTGTTAAAGGAATTTTGATAAACTGTACGATGGATTATATATAATTAAATTAGGAACATGGACATGCCTTCGCAGTATAGAATAAATAGGATTGTCGATATTGGAGATACACTACACCGCTGTGGATGTGCTCCTTATAAAGTAGAACGCTACACCATGTTTTACGCCAATAAGCATGGTGTAAACTGTATGATCCAAGCAACACCTACCGCTATTAATTATCAATTTCCTGATGATAACAACGCTGTAATCTTAAAACGGCATAAACCAGCAAGTATTGACTTAGGGCTCCTAGCCAATACCATCATCCGCTTACAACAGCCACTCAGTGAGACACCACCTCCGCCAGCTGAAGGTGTTCATTTTCCTACTTGGGTTGTTGCACTTGCCAATATCCTTATTCCTCCTGCTTTCTTAATGTTAGTTGGCTCAACTTATGAAGCATTATGGGTAAGCTTTTTACTTGGTTTTGTCGTTTGGGCTTGCCAAGCAGTTTGCACTAAACGTCGTAGTCTAGCTGTTGAGTTTTTTAGCGCCGTGATTGTCACCTTGATTGTCACTTTCATTGCCAGTCTTGGTATCCCCATACCCGTTCTGGCTCTCTGCATTGCTGCTATCGTCCTTTTTGTTCCCGGCCTCTCCATTGCAAACGCCCTAGAGTGTTTAGCTTTCAATGATCTTGTTTCAGGAACCAGTTTGCTTGGTCAATGCTTCTTAACACTGATTAAACTCTTTATTGGTATTATCATTGGATTACATGTTGGTGAAGCGCTATGGGGAGTTCCTGAATATACAGATTATCAAAATGAATTCCCTATTTGGCTGCAAATTATCGGCCTTCCTATTATTTCATTTTCTATCGGCGTCATGTTTAAAGCTCGCCCAAAAGATATGATTTATAGCCTCCCTGTTGCCGTATTGGGTATGTGGGGTCCCTTTTATCTGGGCTTTGATGGCGGATGGGTCGTTGGCACCTGGGTTACCACAGTACTAATCACACTATACGGTACATGGATAGCAAAAAAATTAAATCTAACTGGTATTATTTTTATTATGCAAGGGATCATTATTTTAGTCCCAGGTAGCAGAGTGTTAGTTAGTGCCAGCCAAAGTGTTTTTGAGGCCTCTATATTACCCATTCCAAGTATTGGTTTATCTGCCCTCTTTATGTTCTCAGCTATTGTTGCAGGACAAGTAACTGCCTATTCAATTTACTCACCTAAAATAGAACGAGATTAAAGCAAAAAGGCCAGCTATTAAAAATAACTGGCCTTTTCTTTTTAAGCTATCAATCTATCTTAAGCACGACTCATGAATTTGTGTTCAGAGGTGTTAATTTTGATTTTTTCGCCATTAGCAATATACTCAGGAACTTGTACTGTCAAACCTGTTGTTAAGGTTGCAGGCTTAGTACGAGCACTTGCTGATGCACCTTTAATTGAAGGATCTGTCTCAACAATTTCAAGGTCAACAGAAGAAGGCAGTTCAATGGCTACAGGTGCTTCATTAACAATCAGAACTTGTAGACCTTGAGTCTCTTCAGTAATGAAAAGTAACTCTTCTTCAATCGCTTCTTTATTAAAGCTATATGGCGTGTAATCTTCAGCATCCATAAATACATACTCATTACCATCAATGTATGAGAATGTTGCACTACGGCGGCTAAAATCAGCAAGACTAATTACTTCATCTGCTTTAAAGCTTTCATCTGCTTTTAAACCAGTAGCTACATCGTACATACGCATACGGTACAATGATGCACCAGCACGACCACTTGGTGTTAGCTTGCTGATTTCTTTAATGAAAAATACTTTTCCGTTCAGTTCAATTGCTGAACCTTTTTTAATGTCACTTGCCTTTGGCATGATAAAAAATCCATAAATAATTGGTAGATGAAAAATACCATGAACTTTTTATATCTCCAATAATTATGTGCTGCAAAGTTGTATTTTATCTCTGTTTAGCTGTTCTTTTGACTCAAATACAACTCGATTTCGACCTTCTTGCTTCGCACGGTATAAGCACACATCAGCCAATTGCAGAGACTCTTTATTAATATAGAGCACATCATCAATGGTAAGGTTTTTTATTGCTCCAATAGAAATGGTCACTATTAGATCTTTCTGAATATGATCAATGCTAATCGGTAACTGACTTATCGCCATTCGTAAACGCTCTAGCTTAACCTCACAGCCATAGAATTTTGATTCTGGCAGTAGACAAACAAATTCTTCACCACCCCAACGGACCAATATATCTGAATCATCAATCACAGCCGTTAAACGTGCGGCAACGTTTTGTAAAACAGCATCACCTATATCATGCCCATAAGTATCATTCACGGCTTTAAAATGATCAATATCAAGCACGGCAGCAGTAAAGACTTTCTTCTCATGAAGGGCTTTATTTAACTCTAATTCTTTAAGTGCATGATTGTAATAATGACGATTGTTTAATCCCGTCAGTGCATCTGTTGTGCTTTGCTCTACTAATACCTCTTTTTCTTTTTCGATGGTAAAGTTACGACGAATTAAAAAAAACAGACCAAAGCCAACTAAAATCAAGATTGATGCAACCACTCTGGTTCTTAATTTCTGCTTTTCAACATAAAGTGTTTTTAGCTCACTTTGAGTGTTCGTTAGCTCCATGTTTTTCTTAATTTGCTTTGTATTAAACTGCTCTTCTAAGTGATAAACCTCACTTTGTCGACGATCAAATAAGATATCTTTATCCAATTTTGCATAAAGTTTAAAATATTTATATGCCAATTCAGTGTTGCCTGATTGTTCATAAGCTTCAGCCAATAATTGATACGTTTTAATCACATAAGAAGCATTATTAATAGATTCAAGTCGCTCTAATGCCAACTCTAAAGATTTAATTGCAATCTCTATATTTCCAAAATATATTTCAGTTCGTGATTTTGCGATCAAACAAAGGCCGTGTTGTTGTGGTACTGTTTCGATTTCAGGTAATTGTAGACAACGGTTTGCAACGGCTAATGATTCTTTGTATCTATCTTCGATCCAGAGCGTATCCGCTTCTGTTTTTCGCATTAATCCTACGATACGAACATCTTCCGTTGAATCTAATTGATTCGCCCCTTTATCATAATAAATACGCGTTTTTTCAGCATCACCTAGATTAAAATAAATATAAGACAGATTAACATTATTGATCACTATACTAACGCCATCAATAATCTTAGATTGAGTATATAAATACGAAGATCTATCAATATAATCTAAGGCTTTATCCCACTCTTCAAGATAAATATATATCAAACCAAGATTGGCAATAAGTTTACTATTATAACTGTGGCTAGGGTAATCCCTACCAAGCTTTATCCCTAAATGATAATACTCTAATGCTTTTACGTATTGAGATTGAATATTGTAAGCAACACCGAGCGTGTTATAGGCTTTAACTAAAAGGTAATTATAATTAACTGATTTGGAAAGCATTATAGCCTTTTCAATTAATACTATTCCCTCATCCATTTTTCCTTTTTTTAACAACTCAATACCAGCATCAATAATCAGCTCTGCTTTAAGCCAAGGAAATTCATGATTCTTAGCTAATAAACTTAATTCTACATTATAATAATTTATCTTATCTCTATCACCTTCAAGTAAGGCTATGTTTCTTAAGATCAAGAAATAATAAGTACGATATATGGCTCCATGATTAAATACTCCCTTTGCATCAAGCTGACTTACCTTTTCCAGAGCCATCGCTGCATCTCTATAAGATATATCTCTTGCATTAAGAATATCGACACTATAAGGTAAATTTTTTAATAGATCGTCAGGTAGGAAACGTTTCTCTGCTGCTTTCTTTTCTGGTTTTGGTTCGATCAACTGAAATGGACGTAATATATAAAAAAATATCGCCACAGATACACAAATAAACAGACTGATTTTCTTTAAGTTATTATTTGTTTTCATTCTTACTCACCCGCTCAGTGTCGTCTATGCTGCATTTCGTACTGAATGCTATTATTTAGTTTACAAGAAAGGCAATGTAAAATTCATTAAGACACACTTAATGCCATTTTTTCTGCTCATCCACCCCATGAGAGAATATGATCACTTTATTTCTTCCCTCTTCTTTCGCCTGGTATAGGTATTGGTCAGCTAAACGAAGTGATTCTGTGTTTCTGTGGATCACATCATCAATCATTAAATTTTGTAGAGCGCCAATAGATACCGTAATCGTTAATGTCTCTTTATCACTGATCGCGATTGCTAATTGACTAATGGCTACGCGTAATCGGTTTAACCTTATCTCACAATCATTATTTCCAGAGGTCATAAATAGGCAGACAAATTCTTCACCTCCCCAACGCACTAAAACATCCGGTTCTGCAATAATCGACTGCATATATGATGCAATATTAATCAATACTTTGTCTCCAACATCATGACCATAGGTATCATTAACGCGTTTAAAATGATCAATATCGATAATCGCGACAGTAAAGTGTTTATCTCTATAAAAGGCTTTATTTTGATCTAATTGTTGGATTGCACTTTCATAATAATGTCGGTTATTTAAGTCTGTTAATGCATCTTTAGTGCTCTGCTCAAGCAAAGCTTCTTTTTCTCTTACAATACTAAAATTATGTCGAACCAGTTTAAACAAACCTAAAGCGACAAGAATAACAATAGTAGAAACAATACGAGTTCTGAGTTGCTGTTTTTCTACATACAAATTATTAAGCTCATTCTGAGTTTTAATTAATTTCATGTTCTTTTGAATTTGTTCTGTATTAAATTCTTCTTCTAAATGAAATACTTCACTCTGACGACGATCAAATAAAATACGCTCATTACCTTTGGAATATAACTTGTAATAGTCAAGCGCTAATATTGGAAAGCCTTTCTCTTCATAAGCTATCGATAACAATTCATACACTTCATTAAGATAGACTTTACTTTCAATTACCGTAAATATGTTTGTTGCTTCAACTAAACTTTCGATTGCATCATCTATATTTTTATATTCAAGATCTACTTTTGCCTTTATTTTTAAACATAAGCCTTTTTGCAGTGGTGCAGTATTAATGCCATCATAATTAATACAACGATTAGCAGTAACCAAGGCCTCTTTATAATTATTTTCAAGCCAGTACAATTCAGACAATGCCTTTAATAGTAATGCATTTAATCGTACAGAGTCAGAAGTGGTTATCTCTTTTTTCGCCATATCGTAATATTTACGAGCCTGTTTTGCATTTTCCAAATTAAAATACACATAGGATGCATTTATATCTAAAATACCAAGAACACTTAATTCATTAAGCATACTTATATTATAAAGTTCTTTTGCTTTATCTATATTTACTAATGCTTTATCCCACTCTTGCAAATGAATGTAAATAAGGGCTAAATTAGATATCAACTTACTGTTATATATATGCTCAGGATATGATTCTGCGAGCTTTACCCCTTGATGAAAGTAATATAAGGCTTTTGAATATTGTGATTTTATATTATAAGCAGCACCTATTGTATTATAGGCTTTAATTAATAAGTATTCATAGTTAATACCTTTTGCTAATTCAATAGCATACTCCGCTTTATTGATCCCTTTTTCTATTTCTCCTTTTTTAAGGTGTTCAATAGCAAGCTCAACTAAAGAATCAGCCTCCACCCAAATCATATTATTATTTTTAGCAAACTCTTTTAATTGTTGAGCATAATACCTTGCTTTATTATCATCACCTTTATGTAGAGCTATATTTCCTAATACCATAAAATAATAAACACGATAGATTGACTCTCGACCGAAGATCCCTTTCTCATCCATCAGATTAAGCATCATCGCAGCTCGCTTTGCATCACTTCGAGATAAATCACGCAAAGCAAGAACCCGGCTACCATAAGGAAGCATTAATAATTGATGATCAGGCATAAAAACTGGGACCGCTTCAGTAGCAATAGGCTTAGGCTTTTCTATTTGAAAGGGACGTAAAATCAGGAAAAAAGTCACGACAGAGACAACAATAAAGATCGTAATTATTTTTATGTTATTCAAACTTTTCATGCGCATCCATTTACATCCCATTCATAGGTATAGCATACTGATTGCAATTCTATACCAAATGGTATTAAGTTTAAATGATTTATTTTAATCGCATAAAAAATCCCGCTCGAAAGCAGGATTTTATATTTATATAAATGAAATCTCAGACATTTTAATCACTAATTAGTCACAGTTCTCTCTCGCCCTTGTTGCCATGAGCGAAACATGGTGATTGCGGTGTATAAAACGACAAAAGAGACCAACCACGACAACATTTCAACATCCAATGACTTAACAATAAATGCCGCGATAAATACACCAATAGAACCTGTAATTGCTACTACTAAAGCCGCTCTTGAGTTTAAGGCTTCTTTTTTAATAAAATTCCCTGATGAGAAAAAACATAAGAAAGCACATGAACACATCATAATTGGAAAAGCGGCTAATGGGTTCATTCCTAATAAATAGATCATTGTCATGCATGGTGCGTATAAACCAATCCCAACTGTCATTAAAGCACCAAATATAAAGTTACCAATAATAGCGATTGTTAACTTCTCCCCTGTTAAACCAAGGGCATCCCCCCCTAATGGGAAAAGGTGAAACTGACCTGCGAACATTAATAATGCAACGATAAACAATGCTCCCGTCATTATTAAACGGATCAATTGTCGATCAAAATTAGAAACTAAACGCGCACCAACCGTTGCCCCTACACACGCAGACACAATTAAGCTCAATAAGGTAGTTAAATCTACATTTACCGCAGTTAAAAAGATTAAGGCTTGAAAAACGGTCGCCATTGTTGCTTGGGCGTTCATTGTTCCTGGCAGATCTTTATCATCAAGCAGTTTAAATTGCTTGTAGCCTGCTGTTTTAATAGCAAAACTACCCACACCTAATGTGTCACAGAAATTAGCAAAACCACCGATAAGGCCAATTGCTATCACATTCGTGTTTTTTTCTGATTCTCTTTTACGACGCCATAATGAGATTAGCATATAAAGAAAAAGCAAGCCTCCAACAACGAGACTTGCTTGTAGTAAAAATAGAATGGTCATAATAATTCACAAGTTCTTATAAAAACCGAATATTAATTCAATTAATATTGTAGTGCTAGTGAGTTATTCTATCATTAGTTGTTTTAAATCACTTATAACTTAAATTGTTTCACCAATTGTTGTAACTGATTGCCGGCATCGGTTAACTCATTCGCCACTTTGCTTGAATCATAACTTGACTCAACTAATGAAGAAACAATAGTACGAATTGAAACTAAATTTCGGTTGATTTCTTCTGTTACCGAGCTTTGCTCTGTCGCTGCTGTTGCAATATGTGCAGTCATATCATTGATAGATTCGACAGCGTTACTTACTGCATTAAGACCCGAGCTAATATCAGATGATGAACTAACTACAAGACCACAAGTTGCTTGGCTCTCATTCATTGAAGAAACTGCTTGTTGAACAAACTGATGAAGCTCATCAAGCATGACTTTTATTTCATGAGTACTGCCTTGTGTACGGCTTGCTAAATTACGCACTTCATCAGCAACTACTGCAAAACCACGTCCTTGCTCACCAGCTCGAGCCGCTTCAATAGCAGCATTCAATGCTAGTAAATTTGTTTGTTCTGCAATTTCACCAATAACTTGAAGAACACCATTTATCTTCTGTGATTGATCATGTAACGAGCCCATATGATGACTGGTTTTTTCTACATTCATTTCTAGCGAATTAATTGATTCAGTAGATATAGTCACTTTATCTTGAGCTTCTTTGGCATCTTTATTTGCATCACTGGTTGCATTAGATACTTGGTTTGCGTTTTGAGCGACCTCATGAGCCGTTGAACTCATTTCTGTAACTGCGGTTACTACTTGCTCTGTTTCTTGATTATGTTCTTCTAATTGAGATTTTAGATGCTCAGTTTGCTGATTGATTGTAGTTGCCGCTTGAGAAACCTGACCTGTTGTTGCTGATACTTCTGACATTATTCCATGAAGCTTTGAAACAAATAAATCAAATGCCTGGCCTAACTTCGCGATCTCATCTTTACCTTCAGCGTTAACTCTATGTGTTAAATCCCCTTCACCGTTAGCAATATCTTCAAATGTTGACAGCATGCTACGAAGTGGCGCAGTTACTTTATAAGCAACATAGTTCATCACTACAATCGTCATGATTAGCAGGCCAATACTCCATAGTAAAACTAACTTAATTTGATGCCTTAAACGCTGCTGAGCATCTTCTCTATAATTGGCAACTGAAGTATTAATGTCATCAATATAAACACCAGTACCAATAAACCATTTTGAGCCATTGATTGGAGATGAGTAGGAAATTTTTGGTTGTGGAGAGCTAGAGCCTGGCTTTTCATAGACGTATGGTACAAAACCACCTCCATTTCTTGCCGCATTTTGTAACCCTACAACAATTTTAACGCCATTAGGATCCGTTAATCCCATTCCTGATTTGCCTATCATTGAGCGTTTTTCAGCGTGAACTACATAAGTGCCTGAACCATCAAACACGAAAAAATACCCACTACCCGCCTCACCAAAACGAGCGTTAACAAGTGCTTCTAAAGCCAATGTTTTACTCTTTTCTGTCACGCCATGTTTAGTAATAATATCTTCTACTACTGCCTTACCGACCAATACATTATCTTTTAATTGTTTTTTTCTTTCACTGAGCAACACATCTTGATAGTTATTAACCTCTTGCTCTAATGCGTCTTTTTGCAAGCTAACCGTAATTGATAGTGACACAATTAATACAAGCAACATTGGAATAATCGCAATTAAAAAAAACTTCACTTTCATTGGTAACTTATTCATATTTCACCCTGATAAATACAGCATACTATCTCATTATAATATATATAAATATCAGTAGTGCAAACAAATAAACCTAACAAGTATCACATTATTTAAACATATAGAGCGTGTACATTAACAAGCACGGTGCTATACCGCTATAGAGAAATCATTTCTTCCTTTATTTTTGCTTTTGTACATCTCTTGATCTACTTCATGGTACAGATCATCAATATTAGTTGTGTGACAACGTTTGGCACCAATACTAATCGTTATCGGTATTGCAATATCTTTTAATATAATAGGTTTAACATTAACCGCTTTACAGATCTTGTCGCACATATCTGTTAGCTGATTTTTATCTGTAACTCTTGTTAAAATACTAAATTCATCCCCTCCCATACGAGCTAACATATCTTCTGAGGAGATAACTGCTTTCACTCTTTCTGCCACATATTTTAATGCAGTATCCCCTGCACAATGACCATAGGTATCATTAATATGTTTAAATTTATCTACGTCTATTGCGATTAAGCTAAACCTAATTTGTTGTTCAATCAGGATTTCAAAATGATTGCATAGCGCATAGCGATTGTGGACACCCGTTAAAGTATCGTGCTCCACCAAATATTGAAGTTCTTTTGTTCTTTTCGCTAACTTTCGCTTTAGTGCTTCTTTTGAATGCAAACTGAATCGAACAATACAAGCAATTAACAAGGAAATAAACACACCACAGATAAGTGTAATTATCGCATTTGATGTAAAACTAAATGTACGTAACACCGATTTTTGGTATTGGATTTCCCATGGTCGACCATAAATATCAATAAGCTGACTAACTTCTATGGTTTCTCCTAACTCTACCCACGCTTTACTTTGATATAAAACAGGATCATCACTACCTGAGGGGCCATGATCAAATACTTTAATACGGTAACCTCTAGATTTTACAGCATCTAATGTTAAGTATTTCTCAAAGAATGCATCAATTTGAATGGCTGATATAAAATAGCCAATTAACTGACTCTTATTTTGATTAAAGACTGGGTAATACATCAACAAACCATTTTGTTTCTTTTGACGCTCAACCTCACTAATTTTTCTATTGTATGAGTCTTGTAATAGAAAAACACGATCACTTAAAAAAGGTTGTTGCGTTGTTTTCATTTTAAGTAAAGTATCCTCAAACCTATCACTGACTGAGTAGTAGCCAAGTATTGAGCTATTAGCTCCAGTCTCAGGATATACTTGTGACACCATGTAAAGAGGGAAACCACGATCTAGCAGCTTCGTAAAACGCTTCTCTGCCCCTTCATGGAAATTAAATTCTGTGAAACCTTCATAGTGACTTTTTATTTTATTTCTGTGTTCCTCAATCTGAGTAAGATTAACATGGGGTGACCATTGAATAGATATCATGGACGAACTGCCAGACATGATGTGTTGACTAACACTATCAAATTGATTTATCCAATAATCGGAGTTTTCATCCACTAGGCTGGCTAATGCCCCCAAGAAAAACACATCTTGCTGTATCTGTGTTTTTATTCGATTGGCATGGCGCTCTGAGTAATTAACTGTTTCTTGATAGGCCTGTTTTCGATTGTCTTTTACTACATGAGATGCCGCGAATAGCGTCAAAATAAGACCAATAATAAAAACAACTATTGGTAATGCATATTTAGAGTTCAACACAGGGCGTACTACATAGCTCATTACAGACAACCGAATAAAAATCATTAGTACATTATACGGAATAATGTAACAAAAAATCAATAAAGGTTGCAACATAGGTAAAAAAATAGGCATCTATTAACTAAATGTAGTTCTTTTATGGTGGATTTTTTAAGCTGCCTGTGCGGCAGTGAACTAACAGTAAGCAAACG
This sequence comes from Aliivibrio wodanis, assembly GCA_000953695.1. GTDB lineage: Bacteria > Pseudomonadota > Gammaproteobacteria > Enterobacterales > Vibrionaceae > Aliivibrio > Aliivibrio wodanis. The sequence goes on from LN554846.1 coordinate 1,600,460, forward strand.
TGGATCTTTTCCTTTCTTTCTAAGCTGCCTGTGCGGCAGTGAACTTGGTATTATTATTCGTGAATTTCCGCAAAATTTTCTAAGCTGCCTGTGCGGCAGTGAACCGAGGGGACAGAGATCCCGCCTGAATGCAGACTTTCTAAGCTGCCTGTGCGGCAGTGAACCTTGAGCAACTTGGATTTCTTTTGATTTGTCATTTCTAAGCTGCCTGTGCGGCAGTGAACGCCGACAAAGCTATTAAATCCATGTTTATGATTTTCTAAGCTGCCTGTGCGGCAGTGAACTGTTTGTTCATTCTATTTCACCATTTTAATTATTTCTAAGCTGCCTGTGCGGCAGTGAACGAAAATCCAAGGGACAGCCTACGTATTTTTTATTTCTAAGCTGCCTGTGCGGCAGTGAACAGCGACTTGATGGTGTAGCATTAAATCCATTATTTCTAAGCTGCCTGTGCGGCAGTGAACAATCAGCGTAATCGACTGGAAAAGTGTCTACTTTTCTAAGCTGCCTGTGCGGCAGTGAACAATCTGTGTTGATGAGTGTCATCGCTTGGATTTTTCTAAGCTGCCTGTGCGGCAGTGAACGTTGGTCTGGTTTACCCCCGTAATACTAGACGTTTCTAAGCTGCCTGTGCGGCAGTGAACCGCCGAAGTTCAACACGTCGTCGCAGAAGAAATTTCTAAGCTGCCTGTGCGGCAGTGAACTTCTGTATGAGCAATTAAAATGTTATCGCAAGTTTCTAAGCTGCCTGTGCGGCAGTGAACGCGGAGGTGTTGGTGGGTCAAACGGTTCAATTTTTCTAAGCTGCCTGTGCGGCAGTGAACTTGTTATGACTTTCCGACCTTTCTCCAAAGCATTTCTAAGCTGCCTGTGCGGCAGTGAACGGAAGTGAATTAGAACTCGCGTTCCTTCTTGTTTTCTAAGCTGCCTGTGCGGCAGTGAACATACAGTCGGAGAAGTTAAGATTCTTGCGTATTTTCTAAGCTGCCTGTGCGGCAGTGAACTAATAATGTTTTTTGTTGGATCTTCTGGCAATTTTCTAAGCTGCCTGTGCGGCAGTGAACTGATTGGTCTTGCTGCGATTGGTTTCGGTATCTTTCTAAGCTGCCTGTGCGGCAGTGAACATGACACTGTTCACTTTCAGATTAATGGGACTTTTCTAAGCTGCCTGTGCGGCAGTGAACTTTGGTTTGAATTACTTCCTGCTTTGCGTGAGTTTCTAAGCTGCCTGTGCGGCAGTGAACTTTGTCGCCAGTTTTAGATCCTTTTTGACAGGTTTCTAAGCTGCCTGTGCGGCAGTGAACGTACTGCATCAATGACACCCGAATCATCATAATTTCTAAGCTGCCTGTGCGGCAGTGAACGGTAATCCCTCACGTTTCATAGCGTCAAATAATTTTCTAAGCTGCCTGTGCGGCAGTGAACTGAGCAAGACTAACACCAGCTAAATCAGCAGATTTCTAAGCTGCCTGTGCGGCAGTGAACAATAGAATATCAGCACAAAAATAAGTTACAACAATTAGATACCTAAAAATACCTATTTTTACCAATATTTCCCCACTCTTTTTAATTTGTTGATTTTAAAGAGTATTTTTATCACTTAATTTTATTGGGTAAAATAGCCTTATTTATATCATCATCTAGAAAAACAAAAGCACCACCCTTGGGCAATGCTTTGGTTATGATTTACTGCTTATTTACTACTCTTTTAACTGTCCGCGATTCTTCTGAATAGTATTAATCACAAATTTAATAATAATTGGAAATAAACCAAGTAAAGCCAGTGAACCCAAGATCTGAGGAGAAACTAAACCAGATAAAGATGTAATCTCTGAGAGCTGAGTACCTGCATTTAGATATACCATGGTGCCTGGCAACATTCCTAATTGACTAAAGAGATAAAATCGCCCTGCCGTGATCTTCGTTAATCCCATTAAAAGATTAATCAAAAAGAATGGAAAGATAGGAATTAAGCGTAATGTCAGTAGATAAAATGCCCCATCTTTTTCAACCCCTTGGTTAATCGGCACTAATTTATCTTTAAACTTACTATCTACCCACTCTCTTAATAAATAACGGCTACTCAAAAATGCAATGGTTGCTCCGATAGTGCTGGCAAAAGAAACCAGTAATAAGCTCCACCAGAACCCAAATAAAGCAGCGCCTAATAAAGTAACTACCGCAGCACCGGGAATAGATAATGCGGTAACAACCACATAGGCGATAAAGTAAGCGGCACTATAAAAGAATAGGTTCTCTTGTATGTCACTTTGAAGCGTTTGATGAAAACCTTTAATTTGCTCTAATGTCAGTAAGTGACCAAAGTTAAAATACACAATCGCAAATGAAACCAATAACGCCATTAATACTATGAGTTTTTTATTCATCATTAACTCCCTGCTTTAACGTCAGTATTCATTGTTTTAGTTAAGTCATCAAAACCACCAACATATTTACCATCTAACCAGATCTGCGGCACTGTCACTGGCGTTTTCTCTCCGATAATGGCTTTAACTTCTGGGATCATTCGATATAACGCTGCACTGTCTTTAACCACATCATGGTAGATATATTCTATTCCTGCGGCATCAAGCGCTGCCTTGGCTTTAACACAAAAAGGACAGGTTGCTTTTCCGAAAACTACATTTCCTTTAATTTGCTCTCTCTCTGCTACTTTTGCTATCACAGCTTGAATAAGAACTCCGCGATTAAGCGCTTCACCTTCGCTTATCACTTTATCTTCAACAATAATAATTGGGGCATGCCATGCTTTTAGCTTTAAAGGCTCCCACCAATTTGATAGCCAATCTTTAACTTCTAACTCAATAGGGATACCTGCAAGCTCTGTCTCAAAAGTATCTTGAAGAATATCTGTGGTTAATGTGCATTCTCCACAAGGAATATTGACCTTAAATGGTCCCCAACTGCCTGCCCAACGATATAATGTAATTTTAATTGGCTTCATTGATATATCCCTACTTAATTATGACTAACTTCAAATTAAACTGAACTGTTTAGTTTAATTTAGACGAAATTTGAAATAAGTCAACGATTAAAAAACAAATTCAAACAACATTGTAACTTTAATCATAGTCGCTATATTGATACTTGGAGCTACACTATTCAGATTTAATGATAGTCTCTAAAAACATTTGATGAGCTAGTTCAATAAGTGTTGGATCTTTTGTTAATTGTAACGAAGCAAGTAAACCATTAAAAATAAGCCCTGCCTTTTTTGCTCTTAACTCTGCGTTATCAATATGGTGTCTGTTCAACAGCTCAATAAGCAATTTTTGAGTATGTTGTTTGTATTGTAAACTGACTTCGGTTATCCCTTGATCTTCATTACTGTATTCACTGTAAGCAAGTTGAAAGTAACAACCATTAAATGACTCTACATCTATGCAGCCAGCAAGGCCTTTAAAGCGTTGAGCGATTTTTTCTTCTAATGTCAGCTCTGTATTCTCAAAAAGTATTTTTACATTCGTCAATGATTGTTCACTAAACAGTCCTAGAGCACTAGTAATTAAATTTTCTTTTGATTGGAAGTATTTATAGATGGTTGCTTTTGATAGGCCAGTTGCTGCGGTAATTTTATCCATACTGGTGCCATGAAAACCATGTAATGCACAAAGCTCTATGGTTTTTTGTAATGCGTTGATTCTTTTATCTTCTTTCATACATCACTCTCCTTTTCTCAATTCTTTAATAATAGCAAAATAAACTGTTTAGTTCAAAATTGAAGGCTGATGCTACTATAATTAACCTAACAGGTGACTTTATTTGAGCTATACCAATTCAAGTATAATGTTAACAATAAAGATGCATAACACTGATTTGAATTAGTATTAGCTCGCCTATTTTGATGTTAAACAGAGCTCACGATAAAAGTTTCCTTGTAGGCTCTACTTAATACCAATGCAGTTAATTACGAATTTTTTGGTATAGGTCGAGGTTTTCCCTCTGAATCAATTGCCACATAATTAAATGTCGCTTCACATACTTGAAAACGGTGACTGACTTCATCTTCCTTAATTGGCTTTACCCAAACCTCTAAATCAATCGACATTGAAGTTCTTCCTACTTTAGTACATTCCCCATAGCAGCACACCACATCTCCTACTTTTACTGGCTTTTTAAAAGTAATGCTAGATACCGAAACCGTGACAATTCGCCCTCCTGAGATTTCTTGAGCTAAAATCGCACCTGCTAAATCTAGTTGTGACATGATCCATCCGCCAAAAATATCACCATTAGCATTGGTATCTGCTGGCATAGAAAGTGTTCGAAGAAGAAGTTGTCCTTTAGGCACTTGGTCTGTTTTTACTGAGTTTCGCAAAATAATATCCTACATGATTAGATTTTGTGAATTCTATCACATTTTCTAAATACCCGAGTGTAACCTAACATAATTTACTTTCTAGACTATACTGGTAGGAGGAGTTAAACCAATAAAGGATTGTTATGAGTTACCACCACATTCATGTTGAGCAACAAAACACCATTATGATTATTCGTTTGCAGCGCCCAGAAAAATTGAATGCTGTAAATTACCCTATGTTCGACGAATTAATTCACGTTAGCCGCCAGATCGAAAAAGATCGAACCATTAGATCTGTTATTCTTACAGGAAGTGGAGGTAATTTTAGCTCAGGGCTCGATTTCGCCTCTATTATGAAGAAAAAATCGCATGCTATGAAATTACTCTTCAAACTCTGGCCAGGTAATGCGAATAAAGCGCAAAAAGTTAGTGCAAATTGGCGTAACCTTTCTGTTCCTGTCATTGTTGCTATTGAGGGCTATTGTTGGGGAGCTGGGTTACAAATTGCACTAGGGGGTGACTTTCGAATCGCCTCTCCTAAAGCAAATCTATCTATTATGGAATCTAAAATGGGATTAACCTCTGATATGGCAGGTTCATTAACCTTAAGAGAGATAATGCCGAAAGATCAAGCCATGAGAATAAGTATGTGCGCTAGCCAATTAGATGCCGAGACTGCGCTGAAATATGGTTTAATTACTGAAGTTAATGACGATCCATTAGAAGCTGCGATACAACTTAGCCAACAATTTGCTCGAACCTCTCCTGATGCCATTGCGGCAACTAAACACATTTATAATCGTTATTGGACTGCGCCTAAATGGAAACTACTCGCTTATGAAACTTATAGCCAAATTCGGATCCTTATTGGCCGAAATTTTGTTCAGGTTCAATATGCATTAAAGAAGAAAGCATCACCCCTGTTTAAAGTAAGGCAGCGATTTTGGTAAATTCATAGCTATCTAAATAACAAAAAAGCATGTTGATCTTATAATCAACATGCTCTCTCTATCGCACAAGCAATAAGGTTACGGTGTCACTACTCTATTGCTACCTATGATCACTTAACATTAAGAAGATCACCAATAAGCAAGCGCTTAGGGTTCACTATATGAGGGTTTAGTTGAATTATATCCTCTAAAGCGATGCCATGATCTCTTGCGATGCTATATAGCGTATCGCCTTGCTTGATCATGTAATACATAATAGCTTCGTCAGCTTGTTGCTGCGCTTGTTCTTTTAGTTTATTTTGTGCTACATCGAGTCTATGCACTGTTTGGTAAATTTCACTGTCTGTACTTTTTTGTTTTTGTAATTCAGTTTCTAATGTATTTACTTGAGACTCTAGCGTACTTACTTTCGACTCTAGTGTATTTATTTGCTCTATCTGACTTTTTTGCTGAGTAATTTGCTCATCATTTGAGGCGCAACCAGTAAGAACCAATGAAGACATTAGTGACGCTAGCAGAATAATATTTTTTTTCTGTTTCATATTTTCCTCTCTACTATCTACTTGCCAAATAACCTCAACCATTGTCATAAAAATAAGATGTGCGCACAAGTAATAAATGGTTATATATTGACAATTAAATCTTAAAAATTTTTATCTGTGATCATATAGTATTTTTAAAGACCATTTACTATACACACAGATAATTTCAGATCACACTAAACACAACTATTGAACAGTACACTCGTTTAAAAACAGTACGCTTCTCTCAGCACCAAAAATAGGGGATCACCATGATAAAAATGCTAGTTTGCGACTTCGATGGTACGATTAATGGCGGATCATCACTGGGGGTAGATCAATTTTCAGCATACCTAAATACACAACCCGAACTGCACTTTATTATTGCTACAGGAAGAACGCTGCCCTCTATTCAAGAAGGATTAACTACGCATAACTACCCGAAACCACGGTGTATTATTAGTGATATTGGCACGCGTATTAATTATGAATATGATTTAATTGCAGATGAACGTTGGCAACACCAATTACAAGACAAATGGAATAAATCGGCAATACAAACCGCTTTGCAAGACATCACGTTTTTAGGAGAGTGTAATCCATCGTATCAAGGCGATTATAAGATCACTTTTGAGGGAAAACTTGACCACAAGCAATATTCATCGATTGCAACGGCACTTGCACAACAATCGATTAATGTTGACATCACCTATTCCCACGATTGGTTTCTTGATATCACCCCAAAGGGGATAAACAAAGCCACAGCCATTCACTACATCATGCAAAAATACAATCTGACTGCTGAAGAGGTTTGTGTCGCAGGAGATTCAGCCAATGATACTAGCATGCTAACCATGCCCGGTATTAACGCCATTTTAGTCGCAAATCATTATACCGAAGTTGCTCATTTGTCTGCGCTCAATCACGTGTATACAAGCAATGCTTCTCATGCTGAAGGCGTATTAGAAGGGTTAATATACTGGCAAAATATTGCGGTGCAAAATAATACAAGTTCAGAAACCACAATTTAGAACGATTTCCTAACCTAGTAAGCACAACGGCAATCACAAATAGTGATTGCCGTTGGTTTAAAGCGCTTTATCTATGATGGCGTCGATGAGGTGTAGTTGAGTGGTTTGAGATTCTTTTAGGCGAGACTTTATATTCTATTCATTCCCTTCTAAAAAAGATCTCAATTCATCTTCATTAATAATGACTAAGCCTTGGTCACTTTTTTCAATCAAATTTTTATCTATTAGGCTTTTAACCGCTCTTCGATATACTCTTTCAGACGTTCCAAATCGCTCAGCCTCTTGAAGTACTTTATCAAAACTCCCTAATGCCGCAGTTATTCCACTTTTCTGCATTAATAGGTCATACCCAATATTATACGCAATAGGATGCAATAAACGATTGGTGTAAATATCCATTGAGTCTTGGTAGTCTTCTGCTAGCGCTGCCGCAAAAAAGAACATCATCTCTGGCTGTTTATACAAGGCCTTCGTCAATGCTTTTAAGCAAATAGTATCTACTTGCAAATACTCATCAGCTGCGACTGTCCACTGACAAGGCGTTTGAGTGAAAAACTCCATTTCCCCAAAAATATGATAATCACAGTTAGCCTCACCAAGCTGAAAGCGTCGTCCATTAAGAGCCAAAATACTCATAGATACGCGACCACCAGGAACAACATAAATGTAGTCTAACGCCTCACCTTGACGAAGTATTTCTGTACCTACATCGACATAACCCGTACTTACTTGGCATTGATAAAGCAGCTCTTTAAATTTATTACTTTTACTGGCTAAAAATGAGTAAAAGCGACCAGAAGAATAAGGACTGATTTTCATAATGAACTCATCTAGAAACAATGGCTGCAACGTTAATTAGATCCAACTCTAAACACAACTCTTTCTAGCCTTTTGCCCATAAGTTGTGCTTTAGATCGCTTTAATTCTCTAAAGCACAATTTTAATTACTCTATGATCCTTGCTTACATAGCGCTTCTAATGCGGTAATGGCGGCTAATCTTTCGCCATTCATCATCGCTTCATTATCATTAACATATTGATTTACGCCCTCTTTCACATCTTGTTGGTAAAGAACGACATTATTAAGAATAGAAGCAACCTGTAGCCCACGGAGCCTCCCTACGGTAAACAGTGCTGAGGTTTCCATATCTGCACCTAAAATGCCTTTCTTATTCCAATACTGGCAGAGTTGCTCTTCTTCATCGGTATAAAAGCTATCGTGTGACCGAACTACCCCAAAGTAATATTTTACGGATTGACTCTCTAAAAAATGGTTTATTTCTTTTAATAAAGTAAAACTCGCATAGGCTGGATAAGCAGAACGAATATACGCTTTAGAGCCGCCTTCATCACGCACTGCACCTTCAGCAACTATCAATTCCCCTAGTTTAATATGATCTTGCATCGCACCAGCAGAGCCCACTCGTATAACGTGTGTAGCACCGCATAGTTTTAACTCTTCAACCGCAATGATCATTGATGGTGCGCCAATTCCAGTACTACAAACCGTTATAGGTGTTTTTTTATATTGACCATTAAACACTCGATATTCTCGATTTTCAGCGAGTAGCTCAACGTTATCCATCAACTCAACAATACGATTTACTCGATCAGGCTCCCCACATACAATGACATAAGGGGCTACTTGAGTTTCATCAACGCAAATATGTGGTTGCTTACTCATGCTATTGCCTTTTCTACTTGTTTTTCATTACGATTTTCTTTTGCTGTACGAGCCCATTCACGAGCACCATTAGCGGCGATAAACATAAGGATTGAGTATTGAACTGACATCGCAAACACACCCTGAGTTGCATAAATTCCAACGCTAATAATGTTAATAACTATCCAAAGCATCCAGTTTTCAACATACTTACGAGTCATTAAAATTTGAGCGACGATAGATAAAACGGTCATGCTCGAATCCCAAAATGGAAATGCATCAGGTTCTAGAATAGGTTGAGATAGATCGGCACCAAATAGATTCATACTATCAACAGCAATTGTTGCTAATGCAAAGAAGAATGGATCGATATAGATAGTAAGTAAGGCAATAGCAACAATACTACTTCCTGATATGGCCAACAGTTTTGATTTACTTAACCAACGAACTTCAAGTATTTCTCCGCTAGAGTTAGGTCTTGTCCATGCATACCAACCGTAAATGTTGGCACAGAAAAAGAAAAGCTGAAGTAATAACAGACCATAAAGTTGTATTTGAAAGAAGATGACGGCGAACAAGGTGACATTGAGTAAACCAAAAACGTAATTTATAGTTTTTTCTTGGCTTGCAAACCAAATACACAATAAGCCAAAAATAGTGCCAAAGCCCTCTACCCAGCTCATGGCATAGCCACCACCAATTGGAATGTTGACTAGCGTATTATTTATGTCTAATAGGGAAAGTAAGTCCATGTTGTTATCCTTTATTATTGTCAGTGTCAAAATCATAAAGCAGTATCATCTAAAACAAGGAGGACATTTGTCCCCTCATGATAGAGCTTCATCTGATTTTTATATACTGAGCATTAAATATAACAACTTAATGCAATTTCTTCTGCCGATCTGAGCTTCAAAACCATGTTCCATTGAAAGACGTTTGGTATTGTAATCTGGTCATTTATTACTGCCTGGATCATGGAATGAATCAAGCTTGTGATTACAATAGCGCAAATCGTTTACTCTTGCTCTTGTGAGTATTTCTCAACATGTGAATTCAAGAAGTGCATTCCCGCTGAACTTAGAACATAGTGTTTATCACCACAAGGGTAGAGAAAGTTTCGATCTGCAAGATAATTTAACGCCTTATCCCACGTTTCGATTCCAAGCGCCTGTCGAATATCATCATATATAGTTTGTTCTGCAATTTCTTCTAGTGCGGAACGTCCTAATCCAATCACCGGAGTGGTTAGATCGTCTAGGTCAAAACCTTTATCTACCCAATAACGGGCAATAATTAATAATATTGCCTGAATCTTGGTGGCGTTGGTATCAGCATCTTCTTCTGCCTCACTACGGCTGATATAGAAAAACTCCCCTTCAACGTTAAAATTCAGATTGTAGCCAATATGCAGATATAGCTGGGTAAAATGATCAAGATTATTGTACAGCTCAGTATAGAGAGTACTTTCTATAAAGGTCTGCTGGTAAAGAGCATAAGCTTGCTTAGTAATCACCTTTCCGTTTACAAAGGTTGAGTAAATCTGTTGGCTTTTAGCCATACTTATTTGGGAAAAAGCTGTCATCATTGTGTCACTCTCTCTGTTCGAATTTTACGATATAAATACACGGTATCGCCTTGAACTATACGATTACGGAAATTAGTTACTTTTACTGCATGACCATCAAGCATTTCATTGCTACGCATCAGGAAATTTAGCCCTTCTAGCAAATCAATAAAATGATAATCAGGTAAGTTACCTTTGAGTCTCCGTTGCAGCGCGAGTGTTAAATCTTGATATTCTGTCATTTTCATTTGCTTGACCAAACTGTATATACATTCAGCTCGTTCTAGTCTTCGCTCAGTAGAATCATCTTTAGAGCTTATTAAATCAACATAGCGATTCTTTTCTAGCAAACCTTGATCAGCTACTCTTGCTTCTATATCACTGACTACATTATTAAGATAAGCTTCAGAACTGCTAATACGCAGTACTTTTGGCCTTGCCTGTTGCATTAACCCAAGGAATGCACCATTGTCACGAGCAAATTGCCCATCAATCTGGCTACGCTTGAGGTTATGCCTTGTCGCATCTAATTCTTTGACTAGATCACTAAATGCCGTTTCAATCGCATTAAACTGTTTAAGGCGTTTTTTTGACCGAGCCAAAAACTGATCAACCGACTGAGATACCTTGCTTATTTGTGAATGAAAGCTATTAAAGCTAACCTCATATTTCAGCATTGCTGTTGAGCGTTGGTGATCTTGATGATGTTCAAACTGGCTACGTAAACTTTGCAGACATTCAAATAAGTTAGAACCATCTTTCAAGCGACTCTTTTCATCAAGAAACTGTCGAGTAGGCAAAATATGCCTAGATAAAAGTAGCGAAATTTTTCCAATAGATTCTCGTTGTAACACCGAGAAAACTTGTGGATTATCTGACTTAGCGGCTAATTCACTCGCCTCACTCAATTCTTGGTTAATCATCTGCATTTTAACTAAGTTCAAACGGATGCTATTTAACAATTCACTCAAGCGATGGAACAGTTCATCTATCAACTCTTTAAAATCAAGATCACTATCGCTAAACAACAAAGTATTCGATTGAAGTTTAGTTAATAATAAACGTATTCCTCCGAGTTGAATTTTCAATGCTACATCCGTTAAATCTTGAAATAAACTATGATCAAATAGTCGAAATACGCCAATCACGGAACGATCAAAAATCAGTCGACTTTCACCACCAAATTCATCTTTATCAACCAAAATGTGGACTGCGAGTAAGTTATCTGTCGAAAAAGCCGTACGCAGCTGTTTCTGTTTATCTTTATTTTGCCCTTGAATATAACGATGTAGCCGAGAAATAAATGTTGCTTCACGTACATAAGGTTCACTCGTTTCATCCATTTCACGAATGATGTCACGCATAACAGTGTGGTGTTCAAGCATGATAGAAAAAGTAGGAATAGTTAGGAGCCGTTGCTCACTCATCTGCGTCTCCAAACATATCAAGTTGTTCTCTATCCAATGTACTTCCTTCTGTAATAAAACTGTCAGGCATACCCGTAAAGGCGATGGTTCGCGCTACGCTATAAGGGGTTGCGGTACGCATCGCGTCTAATCGGAAATGTTGTCCGAATTTAAAAATGATCTCACTGGATGCTGAATTGGTCGATGCGCTTAACACTCTAAATCCAGCTTGTTTCATATTGGGCAATAACCAATCAAACTGTGAACTATCAACAGAAGCACCTTCGTCAATAATTAAAGGAAACTGAGTCGTACACGCACTGTTCCTTAATTTACCGAGGAGAATTTCAACCAACTTGATATTGATCAGCATTATTGTGGACGTGGATTGTGATTTACTCTCCCAACCTGTTTGTCCTTGCTTTTTCACTCGATAAGCAATACCAGAGACGATCTGCTCCATCGTTAACAGCGCAGCTTTACCATCTGGGAAGAACTTTTTACTAAATGCTTTAAGGCGTTCAATAAATTGATCTGATGCTTTTTCGTCTGAATGCGTATCTAAGTGCTCTATTTCACTAACTAAATCACTGAACCTTGCTTCGACTTTTATATTTGCTTCGACCTCTGCTAAATCATTGATAGCAACACCCTTAAAAGATCGGTTAATACTCTGTTCAAACTGGCGCACCATTTCACGATTATTTTTTAATTCATTAATAATGGCGTGAACAGAATGCTTATGCTCAACAAAGTTTTTACGAAGAATATCGAACTCTTCATCTAAGCCACGATAACGCAACTGAAGTTGTTGGAAGGCGTGATCTAGTAGATCATCCTCAATATGAGCAGACATCAATTTATCATCGTTCTCAAGCACCTGATTTCGCACAAAACCTTGAACTTTTTCAACAATTTCATTTTTCGCTTGTCGCTTATTCTGCAGGGCTTTTATACGATATTGTAAGTTCTCTTCATTTAGTTCTACTGTATGATCTGGCAATACAGAAAAGTCGATAGTAGGTAAAGCATTGGCTTCAAGCTCTGCCTTAACCCGAACGTAATAATTACCGAATGCCTCTAGGTCTAATTTAATTTGGTCTACTTTGATTTTTTGCGATTCAGATGCTTCTCTTTCTTGCGCTAATACTACTTTCTGACTTTCAAGTTGCTCTTCAAGTCTCTGCTCTTTGATTTTTGCTTGCTCAAGCTCTTCAGTTACACTATAAAGCTGATGTGTATTACTATTGAAAGCCAATAGCAGATCAATTTCTACTTGAGTTCGATTAATTTCTGCATTAAGCACATTAATGGCTCTAATCCGCTCAAACCGATTTTCATTATCTATCGCATTAATTTCAGCTGCTCGTCTACGACTCTTTTCAAGAGCGGCTCGAGTTTTATCTAACTTAACTAGATCTGACTCTCGACCATCGACAGAAATCGCATCCAGTTTTACACCGAATAGCTCATAACCTAAGTCATTAACCTCAATTAAATCCGTAAAAGACTCTATCGCATGTTTCTCTGATGAGGTGAGTTCCCTTTCTGGGTTAGCCTCTGCCACTTCCGAGTTTACTGCGGCTAGCTTCTCCCAAATAGATGTAGATAATTGATTAAATAACTTAAATTCCTGCTTATTTACTGAAGATTGAAAGCGACGTTCCATTTCTTCGTGCTTTGTAATGTCTTCTTCAAGTTCATCCAATTCTTTCTGTCGTTTTTCAGCATCCTGCTTTAGCGCTAGTTCCTCTTCTTTGTCCGATAGATGATCCCGATGACCCGAAATTATCGATTCTATTGTTTCTGATTCATCATATAGATTTATTAGCAACTGAGTTTTCTGCACAGTTCCATCGAGTTTTTTATCTTGGCGAAGTAGTACTTTCTTCTCCCCTTCTAAGTTCTTCTGTTTATCCGTTATATCACTACAATTCTTATTAGCAGATCGCATTTTAACTTCTATCAGTTCTTGTTGAGTCTTTTCTAAATCTAAGGCTTGGTTTTCATTACCGATTCGGTTTTGCACCATCATTGCATACTGCATTAACTCATCTTCAGCATTTCTATTTTTCATTAACTGTTGATGACTGTCAGACAGTGCTTCAAACTCTGGCCTTAAATTATCGATATTTTTTAGCAGCTCTTCACGACGCATCAGTGATTCGTTATGCCCAATAAAAGCATCAATATCAAAGTTGAGTTCATCTTTACGCTCTTTTTTCTGCGACTCAATGATATTAGCAATGGCTAATCGTACTGTGTCAGAACCCGTTTTCATATCAAACAGCAAACGAACTAATGCACGAAAAGCATCGACATCAGCATCACTCGTCGTACTTAGTGGGAAGAGGCAAAAACGCATTGCATCAATGTTTAGCAATTGATTTGCGTAAATCACGTCTTTAATTGCCGCCGAACGCATAAGTGTCTTAAAATGTTTATCTTCTCGCTTGAGGAAAGCTTGAACTTTCGTTGGACTTAGATCTTCAACTCGCCCACCAATTCCATCCTCTCCAGCGTTTGCATCCCAAAAAAGATGTCGAATCTGCTCATAACGCAATGAGGTAAACATTCGGCGGTAATCCAATTTATCAGAATTGCCTCTATACAGAATCTGACAATGGGGCAAAGGACCACCTAAGTAGTTGTCACACTCCAAAATAAGAAAACTAGTACTGCTTGGGAAGTAGTGTTCGAAGCTCTCATCGTTAGTATAGAACTTGCCTTCTTTGTCTGAAAATCCAAATTTCCTTGCCGAGTCTTTAAAGTTTTCTTCGGGCAATAAAAATAACCTTATTGCATTGAGGATTGAGGTTTTACCGATATTTCCGCCACCTATCAGTATTCCCCCTTCACGCAAGTCAATTTCTGCGATGGCAACACCCACAGAATCTACAGTAACAAGGCGAGATATACTGATCAAAAGGTTATCTATTGCATTATTAAACATGAGTTAGTCCTGTGGTAATTCTGGTAGTAGAGCTTCTTGCTCTAAGAAAGAACGCGTTTGATTCATGAGATCTGCTTCTGTATTCAGTCCAAGATCACGAGCGAGCTGTATGGCTTTCTCAAGATGGGTACTATTTTTGGGTTTAAGCTTAAATTTATTTCTGAAAATCTCCCAGTCACCCGGTGCTAACCAATTACTTTGAGGAAAAGCCGTTTTGAGCGTTTTGTATATTGTTAAACCACCTAAATCTATATCTTGAGCACAATAAATTTCGTCATAATTGGAAAGAAACGAGTGATTCAGCTGATGGCATATCTGATTACCTGAACCAAAAATAATGTCACAACTATTTATCATCGAAGAGTGACCAATAAACTCTAAAAATTCTCGATATTCTCTATAAGAATCGCTCTTTCCCCAATAAGCTTTCCTTCCGTTTTGTAACCTTCAAGATTAGATACAACAACAAACGGAATCTGAGATTTAGTGATGCGGTTTAGAACTAGCATATGCGCAAAGTTACTCGGAAAGTCATGCGAACGCCCCACATGAGACGCACTAACTCTATTACTTAGTTCTGGCTCAAAAAGCGCGTTATGCCACTTTTCATCAAGTATGGTCAAGTTATGACCACCACGAACACGCGTAGCACTATATATATTACGCCACTCGTTGAAATCAGAATGAGGCAAGCAGTCGATAAACCGGTCTAAATTTATCGTTCTTCCTTGTGAAATTTTAGTGAGGTATTGATTAAGCTTCATTTCATCAAATCCAATTTAATCATGTAGATACTGTTAAGTATTTCATAAAATCCTAATGGGTATTGCGAACCAAGTCGATTTATTAGAGAGAAAAACGTGTCGATATAAGCTACACATCTTTGAAAGATGGCGAGGAAGCTGAACGGATTATTTCTCCACATACGCTCGTTTGTACCCCTTTACGTTGGCATGTTCGTGCTTATTGTGAACATTCCAAAGGCTACAGAGACTTTGTACTTAGTCGTATTCGCGGTATTCCCGATATCAACGACAAAGTAGTAATGGAAAAAGATGAAGATAAAACTTGGACTACTCAGCTTTGTATCGAGTTAAAGCCAGATCCTAGATTAACTGAAGCTCAGGCAGCGATCATTGCCAATGACTATGGTATGGAAAAAGGAAATCTGCACATAAATACCAATGCAGCTTTAATTCGCTATGTTTTAAACACGTATAATATCGATATCAATGTATTGGACTCGAATCCCAAAGGACAGCAGATAATCTTGGGGAACTTTGAGGAGTTGAAACAATATGTAATCTTCTAAATCGGTAATAAAAACCTAAAGCAATCTCGAAAATAGTTTATTTAAAATAACGGCTTAAAACGGTAAATTTTGCAACATAAGATAAGAGTTCCTAGAGCTAATAAATAGTTAAGATCTAACAAACCTCAAATTACAGGCACAAAAAAGCCCACACTAGGTGGGCTTTTTTGTTTGTTCATAAAGAACGAATTTGGTGCCCGCTACTGGACTCGAACCAGTGACACCTTGCATGTCATGCAAGTACTCTAACCAACTGAGCTAAGCGGGCAAATCGTTAACAGGGAAGTAATTGACTTCTCCTTGAGAACGAGATGGATAATATCGAGTTCTTTTTATCTCTGCAAGTCTTTTTTTATGATTATCAACTGTTTGGCTATTTCTTATCCAAGTCTACTATAATAAACTAAGATATTGATAGAATAACCATTTTACAATACAATCCAGGATACTGTTAATAGGGATTTTACCTCATGCCTCAATCGCGATTTCAACGCTTCTTGTTTTTACAACCTATTATTATTTTACTTTTAGTTGGCATGGCTATCATATCTTTAGCATTTAGCGCCCAAAGCTTTCGCTCTGTAGAGAAAACCATCCGTACTTCCTCATTTCAGGCCTTTAATAACTCTATCGAAGCAAGTTACGACATTGTAGATACCGCATTGAATGAATCCATTAAGCGTTACTTAAAAGGGATTGTTGTTACTTCAACTAAATTTATCACTCAAATCCAGTCTTCAGACTCACTTAGCCAAGAGCAAAAATCGTCTTTAATCCAAGGGTACATTAACTCTAGCAAAATTGGGGATACAGGCTACCCTTACATTTTAAGTTCTAAAGGTGAACTAATATACCACCCCATTTTTCAAGGGCGTAATGTCGGACAATATCTTCATATAAAAGAACAAATCAAGAACAATGATCACTTTGTGGAATATTTATGGACCAATCCTGGTGAAAAAAAACCTCGAAAAAAAATCACCTACTCTATTTATATAGAAGAATTTGATTTTATTGTCTCAGCCAGTGCTTATAAAGATGAATTAATCCACTTTATCAATAAAGACATTCTAAAGGATAAGCTAAAAAAATATCAGTATGGTGATACAGGCTATGTCTATGTGATCGATCTAGATGGGGATCTTATCTTACATCCTACTTATGAAGGAAATAATGTTCGTGATTTAATCGGTTCTCATGCTGATGGGTTGTTAAATAAGATCAAACATGCAGCCAATCAATACAATTTACAAATGAATCAAGTCCCTAACTCATCTGTTATTTCTGTTCGAAGCACTGATGTTGAAAGCTATTCTTATCAAATAACCTTAGATGATATTTCTTATCAAAAAGATGTGTTATTCATCTACTACCCTTATCTAGATTGGGCTATCGTTTCTGGTATCTCTCGTGATGAATTAAACCGCCCAACCAATACCTTACTTTATAGCCTTATTGCACTGATTGTTAGTTTATCGACAATTATTCTGACTTTGTTACTATTGCTGAACCATAGACACAAAAGATTAGTCAACGTTCTTAACCGAGATTACCTAACCGGGCTATATAACCGAAGAATATTTCATGACAAGGTGGTACCTCTAATCTCTACAGATAATGGGGTTAATGCGTTTGTCCCCTACTCTATCGTCTTGCTTGATATTGATTTCTTTAAGCATATTAATGACACATACGGGCATCTTATAGGCGATAAAATCATTGCTATTGTTGGTAAAGCTATATCTCAACATTCCAATATATTATCTGCTCGTTATGGCGGTGAAGAGTTTATCTTCTTTATTAGAGAAAGTGACCCTAAAAAAGTGATTGAATTTACTGAAATGGTTCGTCATCAAATAGATAATTACAATACACTGCATGAGAAGATCACATTGAGTGCAGGTATCACGACCATTAGTAAGCCAAATATCTTATTAGATGATGTCATTGAGCAAGCAGATAAGGCACTATATCATTCCAAAAATACAGGACGTGATAAAATTACTCATTATCAAGATATTTAGAAAAAACTGGGATATAGAAATAATTGACAAGTGCAGAGGTTGAACTAGGCTAAATAAAGTAACGTTCTCCATTTTATCGCGCTAGCTCATTGAGCTATTCCCTAAGCCCGTAGCTAGAAGTCGTTACGGGCTGTTTTTTTAGGGACGTTTCTAATAAACCTACTCTGCTTGAGTCGCTACTAGATGAATACCATCTTTTTCAATAGTGATTTTTCCTGCTTTATATAGACCGCCAATCGTCTTTTTGAAAGTTCCTTTACTTGTTCTGAACTCAGCAAAGATAGCTTCTGGCGTTGACTTATCACTTAGAGGTAAGAAACCCTCTTTTTTCTCTAGTGTTGCGATTACTTTTTCACTTAGTTCATCCATACGAGCTACGCCTGGACGCTGTAATGACAATGAAATTTTGCCATCTTCACGCATGTCTGCAATAAACGCTTTAAGTTGTTTGCCAATGAATAGCTTGCCAAATACATCTGAGTGGAAGATTAAACCCCAGTGCTCGCCATTGATTACGGCTTTATAACCCAGATCTGTGCGTTCGGCGATTAGGATATCTACTTGCTGACCTTTCTCGTAATTAGCAGGAGTATTATCTAACCATTTGTTAAAACGAGTTGTACCTACAATACGGCTTGATGCTTTATCAATGTATACATAAACAAGGATATTTTGACCTTCTTCTAAGCGACCACGTTGCTCACTAAATGGAACTAATAAGTCTTTTTTAGCGATACCCCAATCCACAAACGCACCAATGCTGTTTGTACCAATCACATTCATTAAACCGAATTGACCAACTTGTGCTTTTGGTGTTTCTGTAGAGGCTACCACTTCATTTTCTGAATCAAGATAAATAAACACATCAAGGGCTTCGCCTACTTCTGTGCCTTCTGGAACAAAACGACTTGGAAGAAGAATCGAACCATAATCATCGCCATCTAAAAAGACACCAAAATCTACAGTTTTTGTTACTTCTAATTTGTTGATTTGACCAATTTTAATCATTACTTCAATTCCTAAATAAAATACTCGGCGATTATACCTGAACTCTGATATGCTTGCTGTATGAATTACCATTTTTATAGGAATTTCCTGTGATTACAGTTGGTAAGAAAGATGGCTTATCACTAAAAATCTCACATATTGTTGAAGAATCTAAGCAACATGAACTGGAAATGTATCTTTTCATTCCCGGAGAGCTTGGTTTAAACAAAGACATGATTTCTGAATCTGAGTTTTATTACAACTCAATCCAGAGTCAGCGTACGTATTTCAGTGATAAAAATCACCTTCCTCTTGTACACTCTCGTCTTGCACAACGTGGCCGTCTGTCTACAGAACAATATCGTTTAAGTTTGAGTTTATATGCCTACCAGTATGCTTTGGCATTAGAGAAAGCGGTACAGCAACTTAATGACACCTCACGTGAAGAGATCACTCATCAAGAGGTGGATGATGCAATAGATCTTGCTGTTGACATTCTTCGCAAGTTACGCCGTAACGTTCCATATGATGATGCTTTAAAGCGTTACTATGCCAATATTGATAACTATCTATCCTGGTATACTGAACAACGCTTTCTCTCTTTATTGGCGCATATGCCAAGAAATGAAGAGTATAAACTGGTTAAAGAACGCCTTATCGATATCTGTGAGAAAGAGGTACTGCACCGTTTAGATAAGAGTTATAACTCTGGTAAAGCGCGTGAAGATATCACTCGAATGTCGAACAAAATGCGTTTATTGCGTCGTTTAATTGAGTTCCCTATCGTACTCAAAGAGAAGAATTTAGCGCTTGGTAAACATATTAAACGTATGGTTAAAGGTGGTGCTACTGCCGTTGTGATGATCTTTGTGTCTTTAATGGTTATCCAAGCTCGTGGGTTTTTGGGAGAAATTACCGCTTCTTTCATTTTTGCAATTTCATTTATTTATGCCATGCGTGAGGTCTTTAAAGATGACTTACGTGATGTGATGTGGCGTTGGATACGTAAAGGGCAACCTAAGTGGCGTAAACGCTACCTTGATCCAACGACCAATACCTATGTTGGCAGAAAATTAGAATGGCTTGATTACATGACATTTTCTGAGCTAGATTCTGATATTCAAAAGCTACGAAAACATCGCGTGGTGCAACGTGAAGAAGTCGTTCTCTCTTATAAAAGCCAAACTAAAATGGCAATTACTAAATTTATGAGTGGCTATGAACAAACTCGCGAAACTATGCTGGTCGATCTTCGCCCTATTGCTCGTTTAATGGAGAAAGGCTCACAGAAGATTTATCACTTAAACGATGGACAAGTAAGTAAAGAGTCTGTAGAAAAACGCCATTTAATTAATTTAATTGTTCGCGAAACAATGGATGATTACAGTACTCAATTGCATCGTTGGAAGATCATTGTTAATCGTTCAAAAATCATTGATATTGAAAAAATTGAAATTGTGAGCAAGTAACCTTCAATTTATTGCATTAAAAAACGCCTTTAGTTTAGACACTAAAGGCGTTTCTATATTCACTAGCTATAAATTTACTTGGGAATATAAATTATGCAGTAATAACAACGTCCGTCGCATTTAATTGATCAAGCAATTCTTGAATACGTGGATTTTGAGCTAATTCATCAATTGTAGTTACTACTGGCTTATTGGCTTTTTTAGCTGCCTGAATCGCATGACCTGCTAAGTGTAATACGGCTTCATTTTGTGGATCAAAGTGGTGCTCTAAAGCATCATTTTGTTTATCAACGCCAAGTGCAAATTGCGTCAGTGTATCTACATTTACAACCATACCATCGAAGTATTGTAGTAATTTATCAGCCATTAGTGCAGCAGCAGGAACATCACATACAAAATGTACTTTTAGGCCGTTTAAACCACGTGGTAACCCTTGAATTGCTAAACGGTCAATAATGGTTGCAGCATCACTTAAGTTACGAACAAACGGAACTACGATTTGGACACTAACGGATGTACTTGCCATGACTTTCTTGATCACGGCACACTCTAGCGCAAACTGCTCAGTACTTGCTTCTGATGCAAAACGAGTTACACCACGTACACCCATAATAGGGTTAGCTTCTGTTGCTTCTACTTGACCACCAAGTAAACCAGAAAAAGCAGCGCTATCAGCATCTGAAAATGAGATTTTTACTTCTGTCGTTGATTCTTTAATGTGCGCTAGAATTTCACTTGCTAACGTATCAATAAAGTGTGTTTTACCATCTACAGCACTTTCTATTATCATCGATAAGCTTTGTTTATCAATATCACTCATTGTAGGTGCTTTAATTACAGCCTTTGGATGATAAAATAAATGCTCTTGAATTAATCCAGCAATAGAAACATATAATGATGTTTCTGAATCGGTTTGAGATTGATAAGAAGGTAAACTCGCAACACGCGTTAATGTTGGTAAAATAGTATCAGTCATGTTTGCTCCAATGAACTCATTGCTCGGTTTCATTATTAAATGTTATTTATGTTGAACATACCGATACATGAGCAACAACTCAAGTCTAAAAGATACAATACGTTAACTTTTCTTTCCACTTATCACTCTCTCTAAAAATTTTGGGTTTCATCCCTTGTGATTTTCCGCTATCTTACTCCGGTGTATTAAAGAATTAACAGGCGAAATTATGCCATTTCAAACAGATGAACTTCGTACTCAGCCTTTAGGCCCTATGCCAACACCGGCTGAATTAACAGCGGCTCACCCTATTACGGATGATGTTGCTCAGCATATTGAACAATCACGTTCACACGTTGAAGCAATTTTAACGGGTGAAGACAAGCGTCTACTCGTTATTGTGGGTCCATGCTCTGTTCATGATACAGAAGCGGCATTGGATTACGCACAGCGTTTAGCAAGCGTTCAAGATCAGTATAAAGATGAATTATTCATTGTTATGCGTACCTACTTTGAAAAGCCACGTACTATTGTAGGTTGGAAAGGGTTAATAACCGATCCTAATTTAGATGGCAGCTATGCACTTGAAGCTGGCTTACATAAAGCTCGTAAGTTGTTACTAGATATTAATAAACTAGGTTTAGCGACTGCAACTGAGTTTTTAGATATGATCACGGGACAATACATTTCAGATTTAATTACGTGGGGTGCCATTGGTGCTCGTACGACTGAATCTCAAATTCACCGTGAAATGGCTTCTGCCCTATCTTGCCCTGTGGGTTTTAAAAACGGAACTAATGGCAACACTCAGATTGCAATGGATGCAATTCGAGCTTCTAAAGCCTCTCATTATTTCTACTCACCAGATAAACAAGGCCGCATGACGGTGTACCGCACTGCGGGCAACCCATTTGGTCATGTTATTCTTCGTGGTGGTAGTGATAAGCCAAACTATGACATTGATTCAGTGACGGATGCGTGTCAGCGTTTAGACGAAGTAGGTTTACCACCTCACCTGATTGTTGATTTCAGCCACGCGAACTGTGAAAAGCAACACCGTCGCCAGCTTGATGTAGCCAAAGATATTTGTGCTCAAATCGAATCAGGCAGCAATAAAGTCGTTGGTATTATGGCTGAAAGCTTCATTGTTGAAGGCAACCAACCAATGACTGATTTGAACAACCTAACTTATGGCAAGTCGATTACTGATCCATGCCTAAGCTGGGAAGATACCGTGACTATGTTAGACATGTTATCAAATACCATTAAAACATCTCGTTAATTTAAGGATTAAAACTATGCCTGCTTTTGATATCGTTTCTGAAGTTGATAATGTTGAACTAAAAAATGCGGTAGATAATGCTACTCGTGAATTAGCTACTCGTTTCGATTTTCGTGGCGTTGATGCAAGCTTTGAACTTAAAGGCGAAAACATCAAGATTAAAGCCGAAGATGATTTCCAACTGTCTCAGTTAGTAGATATCCTACGTGGTAACCTTGCTAAGCGTGGCGTTGATGCTCGTTCTATGGACATTAAAGACGCGGTTCACTCTGGTAAGAACTTTTACCAAGACATCGACTTTAAACAAGGTGTTGATACGCTTATCGCTAAGAAATTAGTAAAAGAAATCAAAGCATCAAAAATTAAAGTTCAAGCGGCAATCCAAGGCGAACAACTTCGCATTACTGGTAAGAATCGTGATGATCTTCAAGCAGCAATGGCGCTTGTGCGTGAAGGCGACTTCGGTCAACCTTTCCAGTTCACAAACTTCCGTGATTAATCTAGTTCTCATATAGTAAGTATCTAAAAAACATCGCTGTTTGATAGATATAAAAAAAGCACCTCTACTGTTTATCAGTGAGGTGTTTTTTATTATTTTCAGTTATAGACTGAGCTAATTTCTATTTTTAAGTTAGCTAATTAATCGTTCAAACTCATCAATTTGTTGGCTCACTCTCTCTAAACTCTGCTGCCAAAACGTTTCTTGCGTTAAATCCATCTGCAAATGCTTTTGCACCACCTCTTCTGCTCTCATAGAGCCGGTATCACGCAATAAACTTACGTAATCACGATAGAAGTGTTCACCTTTTGCTTCTCGCTGTGCGTACACTCCGATACTGAATAAGTAACCAAACAAATATGGGTAGTTATAGAAGCTTACTTCTGGAATGCTGAAATGCAGTTTGCTTGCCCAAAACATAGGATCTGGCTCTGACATTGCATCACCGTACCATTCACTCCAGGTTTTACTCATCAAATCAGACAGCTGTTCTGGACCGAATTCTTTAGTTGCACGTTGCTCATAGAATGCTTTTTCAAATTCATAACGTACTGGAATATTAATCGTAAGTGCTAGCGCAGACGATAATTCTTCCCATAGCATTTCTATTTTATCTTCTTTGGTTTTCGCTTTAGCTAGCAGCGCATCACGTACGACATTTTCAGCAAAGATCGACGCGGTTTCTGCCAATGTCATTGGGTATTTGGTTTTACACAATGGCATGTCTCGCATTACCCAGTTATGGAAGGCGTGACCTAACTCATGTGCAAGCGTTAATACATCTGACATGCTGTTGCCCCATGTCATAAAGACCAGTGGCGTTCGCGAATCTGCAAATTTAGTACAGTAAGCACCAAGGCGTTTAGTTTCTTGCGGCGCAGCATCAATCCAACCATTTTTTACCATCAAATCAACAAAATCGGCCATCTCTTGTGAAACACCTGCAAATGCCTCTTTAATGATGATAATGGCTTCATCAAAACTGTAGCTCGATGCTTCACCTACTAGCGGTGGCATAGAAGCCAGTTGATCCCACGGGGTTAGTTTTTCTGTTCCAAACATTTTTGCCATTAAACAGCCTGCTTTTTGCCCTACTGCACGATTTTTCTTTGCCACTGAGATCATGCTATCTAGTGTCGCTTGTTCAATTCGGCTACCATGTAAGCTTGGCTCTAAAAAATGCACAGGTGCAGCTGAGCTTCGCTTTTGGTATTCAGTTAAACGCCAACCAGAGAGCGCATTTAAAATGGCAGAAAAACTCTCTTGGTTTTGCTTCATCGCTAATTGAATGGCGCGCCATGCAGGCTCTCTACGAAGTGTATCACTGCCATATAAAATACTGGCAGCTTGTGATAAACCCATCGTTTCATCAGTGCCATCAGAAAGTTGCAGTGTCACTTTCATTGAGCCTGTAATGTTGTCATACAAACGACCCCACGCATTCTTACCATCAACACTCATGGCTGATAATAATTGCTCTTCTTTTACGCTTAATCGTGTTGCGACTAGCTTTCTCTCTTCTTCTAGCAAAAAGCGTTGTGCTTCCAGCTCGTCACTCAACGACAACACTAATTCAAACAACTCCGTTGGTGCATTCACAATCGCATCTAAATATGGGCTAAAGGCTTGTGAAAGTTCCGAAGATAACTTAGTCATATGGTTCACTAACGCTTTCGCTTGTGCGTTTGAAGCGTCAACAGAAGCAATACAATTACCATAGCTAGCGACCGTTGCTAACTGTACCGATATGGATTCTTTTTCAAGAATGGCTTGTTGCAGATGAGTCACATCAAGAATCACCTCAGAGATTGAAAATGCCGTAATTCGTTGTTCAATAGAACCAATTGTCTCGGTGAGTTTTGGATCATCAAGTGATTGAAAGGCGATAGAAAGATCCCAACTTGGTGCAGTCATGGTTATGTCCTTTTATTTTGTTTTCATCATCATAGCAATTGAATTTATGGGGTAAAGCACTCAATGACTTAATCTCACTATTCACTCTATTGAGTCTTAGTTTTCTCTATTTTCTGAACTAATAAACACGCTCGATGCCCCCTCTCTACGTTCGCATTTGGAAAGACGACACTCTCTCCTCCTGCTTGCGCTGCATATTCCACCTCACCATCAGTAGCGAGTAACTCGTTTTCAGGAAATGAAGTGAAGTTGGCGAGATCACTTGGGAAATGAAAAGAAAACAGCTCACTTTGCTTCATAATACTGCGGGTTACTTGATACTCAACCAAGGATGAACTGCCTTTTTCCGTATTAAAAAAATCGGAATTGCTAATTAATGCTCTTAATTGTTGGTCGAAATCAGAAAGAAGAGATAAGTCGTTTTCACCCATTTTTGATACTTTTCCTAACTCGACGGTGGCGGCATGTGCGCCATAATGCTCGGCACTGTACCAACTGAATGTGGATGCGGGGGCATCTGAAAACAAACAAGCTTCTATCTTACTGCGAGATAGAAAATCTAATAATGGCTCTGAACGTTTATAGTTATGATTATATGGGTGTATCGCAAATGTGTAATGTTGAGAGGTTCGTATTGCACAATGTAAATCTAAGTGCCACTTTTCTTTTGTGTTGTGCTTAGTAAAAAAAGCATCCACACTTTTCATTAAACGATTCGCTAAAGCTACTTCAGAAATATCAGCGTTTGGGGTTTGATGGTGACTGAAAAGACGGTTTAAATTGGTATCAATAAAACGCGTGTGTTGATGCGTTGCTGCGGGATGCCCATAAATAAATAAACAAGGCTGTGACAGTGACAATTCACCGCTTTGAATATCTTCAATGATGGTATCAAGCAACTCTATTGGTGATGTTTCATTACCATGAATTCCCGATGATAAAACAATGGCACTCTGGGGGCTAAAATCTAAATTCGGAACAAACTCTACCACACCTCTATCATGCTGAATGACAAGAGTGCCATCAGAGAGTAACCAGTTTTTTTCTTCAACTGGTACAGATAAATCTAATGTATTTTGAATAAATGAAATATGATCCATTGGTACTTCTCTTCCTTGGTAATATATTCAACCAAAAAACTGTACCATTTATGCCACATTAAATTAACGATTCAAAAACAATTGTGTGAGTTCAAACATTGCTTATATCGGATTTAGGATATATATATAATAAAAAAGCTGCATAACAGATTAATGTTATACAGCTTTCATTATCTTCAGCCAAAGGTGGCAAGATTATTTTTCTACTGGTAAATCTTCAACACGAGCTTTCAGTTTTTGACCCGGTTTAAATGTTACCACTCGACGTGCAGAAATCGGAATATCTTCCCCAGTTTTTGGGTTACGTCCAGGTCGCTCACTCTTTTCGCGTAGGTCAAAATTACCAAATCCAGATAATTTTACTTGCTCGCCACTCTCTAGAGCTTGCTTAATCTCTTCGAAAAATACTTCTACCGTTTCCTTGGCGTCGCGTTTACTTAATCCAACTTTTTCAAATAAGGTCTCAGCCAAATCAGCTTTAGTGAGTGCCATAAAAACTACCCTCAAGTTACGTTAGACAGAGTCACAGTATTTACTGTAACTGGAAACTGAACAGTTAGAACAATGACTTAATGTCCGCTCTACTGTTGACAGTGTATGCCAACCGACTGATTTTCGCCAACTTTTTTCTGAAAATTAATGATTAATTTGTGAAGTGGCATTCGGATTTATAAGTAAATACCACTAAGATATCTTATTTAGCTCTAGCCCAAGTCATTGATTCAATATTTATCACTAGTTTTTAATAAAATTTCGATATAATTATCTATATGTAAACTTGTGATACTGGACTGAAAATTATTAACAAAATTAAAAATAAGCCATCTAGTTGATTGTGAAGCAGTTAGTTAAAGTTATGTATTTCTCGATTGACACTTAAATACAGAAACTTTTTTTACTTTCAGAATTATATACTGCAATTGCGTTACGTCCTTCTCTTTTGGCTTGATACAAAGCAAGATCGGTACTGTGCAATACCTGCTCTAAATCTGCATTTTTTCCTTTCTCTGTTGTATGAATGCCAAAAGTACAACTAATACGATCACTGACAGTGGATTGATTATGCTTTATTTTTAATTTTTGTATTTTTGTTTTAATTCGAGAGGCGATATCAAAAGCACATTGAGTTGTTTGGCATCGTAAAAGAATAAGAAATTCATCTCCACCAATCCTGTAAACACTACCTTGGTATCTACATTCAGATTTAAACACTTCAGCTAACTGAACTAAAACATGATCGCCTTTCACATGGCCATAATGGTCGTTATATGGCTTATAATCGTCAATATCAATCAAGATACTCGAAAATAAATTTTGGTTTATATCACTAGTATCTTCTTGCAATGCATGGCGGTTCAGCAATCCTGTTAAGTTATCTGTTCGATATAAATGCTCTAACCTTTTATGACTTTCATTCAATTCTTCTTTTTGTTGTTCTAATATTTGATTTTGCTTCTGATTTTTAATTGAAATAGCAATGTAATTCGCTAATTGTTCAATAACATGAACATGTAAGTCGTTATAACAGTAACTTTGCTCATGCTGTACAGTTACAACACCTAAAAGCTCCCCACCTAATACCATTGGAACATACAGCACAGAACTTATTAGGTTTTCACTTTTTACTAATAAACTAGCACTTGAGACAGAATCGATATTAATATATTCAGATAACTCTTCTACACTACCACTATCAATCAGAACTGTTTCGCGACTCATTGCAGAATACACACCCAACTTGTTATTTTGATAACAGTCAAGTATTGGGCCTTCGACTACCTCTCCTTTATCAACGATATATCGATAATCCAATACATGCTTATCTTCATCATAAAGTGCTAGTGCTAGCATCGAAAAAGGAATAAATTCACCTAACTTACTCGCCACGATTCGTAGAGCATTAGAATGCTCTGTACTGCATGCAATAATTTGCCCTAGGTGACTAAAGCTCTCTAAATGCTTTTTTAGATTATTGACATGATTACGTTGCTGCTCGTTTTTTGCATACTCTACTGCCTTCTCTGCATACTTTGCTTCGTTCACGCGAGTTAATTCCATCTCTTGTTGTAAAGTCGCGTTTTCCAAATAGATATATTTTAGTTCATGATTTTGATCACCTAACACTCTATAACAATGAACCAATACTTTATATATGCCTGAAAGTACTTTTTTATCATCATGACTTGATGGGGTTTCTAACATCAACTCAGCAAAAGTTATCGCTTTCTTATATTGCTTCTCTTTTAGCAAGAATTGGGAGTACGCCTCAAAAAGTTCAATTTGAATAAACGAGTCAGAGTAAACTTCTAGCTTTGCTATCGCTGTTTCAAAATTGATATGTGCATTTCTTGCATCTCCCTCAAGGCTATAAATAACCGCGTGATAAAATGTCGCGTAAATCCATGAACGCTCACAATATTTATCTGAAGATATATCTAAAGAGGTTTCAATCTCTATTTTAGCTTCATCCAATCTACCTATTTTCGCTAGTGCTAAGGCAAGGTTTGAATAGGCTAAGCTAAGTGTTGAAAAGTTAGTCTGAGTTTTCCCTACATCTACAGCAAGGCGAGCATGGTTTATTGCGCTTTGGTAGTCTTTGAGCTGAATATAAGTACCGCTAATGTTCACATTAAGTAATAATGTCAGAGCTTTATCTATATATCTCAGCTTACGCTCAGCAGAAGTGAAGTAGTTTTGCGACATGTAGAACTGCCCTTTCATGGCATAAATAGTTCCCATGTGTACACAAGTATAACTGTATAAAATAGAATTATCCGCAGACCCTAGAATGTCTAAAATACGTTCATATATTGTGATGGCTTTATCTAATTGGTCATCTCTAAATGCAATTCCAGCATCAATATAGTTATCATAAACAGGCCTAACCTTTACCCCAAACTCCTTTGCAATTGCATTAATTTTAGTTCGAATATCATTCAGTGTTTCTTTTCTTTCTCCATGAACTTCTGTTAATGCTCTTAATATTTTGCGGTCTGCTTGGCGTTCATTGGTCGTTGGCATCATTCCTACTTTAATCTACTTAAGTGACGATATATCATACCATTTAATGTTCTGGCATATAAATAATATTGTATCAAACTATGTCCGATTTATTCAGTAATACAAATAGTTATTAGCATCGTTTCATTATAAATGGGATGTCTATGATTTTAGGATAAAAAAATCCAGAGTGTATTCAACTCTGGATTTCATAGTATCAATCTTGCTGATTAACGGTTAGTCACGCAATGTTGCTGAGAACTTCTCACCAATTGCAGCAACGATAGCGTCAACAGCTGAAGTGATATCAGCCTCTTCTAATGTACGTTCAACTGATTGAAGTGTCAGTGCGATTGCAAGACTCTTCTTACCGTCTTCAACGCCTTGACCACGATACACATCGAACAGTTTCGCGCTAGTTAATAGCTCGCCACCTGATGCTAAACATTCAGCAACGATGTCACCAGAAGCAATTGCTTCATCTGCAACGATTGCGATATCACGACGGTTTGCAGGGAACTTAGATACTGCTGCCGCTTCAGGGATAACGCGAGTGTTGATTGCATCCCACTCGATTTCAAACATGATTGTACGACCGTTCAAGCCAAACTTACGCTCTAGCTCTGGGTGTACTGTACCGATGAAACCAACTTCTTTTCCACCAACAACGATAGCTGCTGTTTGGCCTGGATGAAGTGCTGGGTGCTTAGATGCTTTAAACTCATATGCTAATTCGTTAGCAGTTAGTTCAAGAACCGCCTCTAAATCACCTTTAAGGTCGAAAAAGTCAACAGTGTTTGTTGCGATATCCCAATGCTCTTCACCACGAGTACCAGCGATGATACCAGCAAGCATCATTTCTTGACGCATGCCGTTTTCTGCTGATTCTTCAGGAATAAAACGCAGACCAGATTCGAATAAACGAACACGTGGTTGCTGACGTTTTTGGTTATGAACAACGGTATTGATCAAACCAGTCCATAGGCTTAGACGCATTGCTGACATATCTGCTGAAATTGGGAATGGCAGAATTAACGGCTCAATTTCAGGCACGATCAGTTTTTGTTGCTCAGGCTCTACGAAGCTGTAAGTAATTGCTTCGTGGTAACCACGGTCAACAAGAAGATCACGAACACGCTTAAGCGGTTGGTTTGCTTCTTTGTGATCGTTCATGTTTAGTGCAGCAACAGGTGCTTGGTTTGGAATGTTATTGTAACCGTAGATACGACCTACTTCTTCAATTAGGTCTTGCTCGATTGCAATATCAAAACGCCATGATGGAGATGTTGCAGTCCAGCCAGTATCCGTTGTCTCAACAACACAACCTAGACGCGTTAAGATCTCAACCACATCTGTTGATGGGATGTGATGACCTAATAGACCATCTAACTTGCTGCGACGTAATTCAACCGTGTTTGCTGTTGGAAGATCAGCGTCAGATTCTGCTGCAGAGATAGGAGCGACTTCGCCACCACAAAGTTCAACAAGAAGCTGTGTTGCACGCTCCATCGCTGTTGCTTGTAATGTAGAGTCAACACCACGCTCAAAACGTAGAGAAGAATCAGTGTGTAGACCGTATGCACGTGCACGACCACGGATGTGATCAGGTGCAAAGAATGCACACTCAAGCATGATATCTGTTGTTTCAGACGTAACACCAGACTCTTGACCACCAAAGATACCAGCGATTGCTAATGCTTTGTTTTGGTCAGCAATAACTAATGTATTGTTATTTAGCTTCGCTTCGTTGCCATCAAGAAGAGTTAATTTCTCATCTTGTTCAGCCATACGAACCACAATGCCGCCGTCGATCTTAGCAAGATCAAACGCGTGCATTGGTTGGCCTTGCTCAAGCATTACGTAGTTTGTAATATCAACAATCGCATCGATTGAACGGATACCACAACGACGCAGTTTCTCTTGCATCCAGATTGGTGTTTCAGCTTTTGCATTTACGTTCTTGATTACACGACTAAGGTAACGTGGACACGCTTCAGTTGCTTTAACTTCAATAGAAACCGTATCTTCAATACTTGTAGCTACTGCTTCAATAGTTGGTTCAACTACGTCTGCACGGTTAAGTACACCCACTTCACGAGCTAAACCACGAATGCTAAAACAGTCAGCACGGTTTGCTGTTAGGTCAACATCGATAGCAACATCGTTAAGCTCAAGAAGCTCACGAACGTCCATACCTAATGTAGAGCCTTCTGGTAATTCTAAAATACCGTCAGATTCAACATCAATACCTAGCTCAGAGAAAGAACAAAGCATACCGTGAGATGGAACACCACGTAGTTTTGCTTTCTTAATTTTGAAGTTACCAGGAAGTACAGCACCAACCGTTGCAACTGCAACCGTTAGACCAAGACGACAGTTAGATGCACCACATACGATGTCTAAAAACTCTTCTTCACCGATATCAATTTTAGTTACACGAAGTTTGTCTGCGTCTGGGTGTTGACCACACTCAACCACTTTACCTACTTTAACGCCGGTGAACTCACCAGCAACAGGTGCAACTTCATCAACTTCCAAACCAGCCATTGTGATTTGGTGAGCTAGCTCTTCGCTGTTAATAGCAGGTTTAACCCACTCGCGTAGCCAAGATTCACTGAATTTCATAAATTTCTAGCCCCGAATTACTTGAATTGTTTAAGGAAACGAAGGTCGTTCTCGAAGAACGCACGAAGGTCATTTACGCCGTAACGAAGCATAGTTAGACGCTCAACACCCATACCAAACGCGAAGCCTGAGTATTTTTCAGGGTCGATGCCAACAGAGCGAAGTACATTAGGGTGAACCATGCCACAACCTAATACTTCTAACCATTTGCCATCTTTACGCTTCACATCAACTTCAGCAGAAGGTTCTGTGAATGGGAAGAATGAAGGACGGAAACGCACTTCAACTTCTTCTTCAAAGAAATTACAAAGGAAATCGTGAAGAATACCTTTAAGTTGTGCAAAGTTTACGTTCTCATCAACTAACATACCTTCCACTTGGTGGAACATTGGTGTGTGAGTTTGATCGTAATCGTTACGGTAAACACGGCCCGGAGCGATGAAACGGAATGGTGGTTTGCCATTTTCCATTGTACGGATCTGAACACCTGATGTATGCGTACGTAGCATTAGATCAGGGTTAAAGAAGAACGTATCGTGGTCAGTACGTGCTGGGTGATCGTCTGCAATATTTAGTGCATCGAAGTTATGGAATGCATCTTCAATTTCAGGGCCAGATTCAGTGCTGAAACCTAATTCACCAAAGAATTGCTCAATACGCTCAACGGTACGAGTAACAGGGTGTAAACCACCGTTCTCGATACGACGGCCTGGAAGGCTTACATCGATAGTTTCAGCAGCAAGTTTCGCTTCAAGCTCTGCAGTTTGAAGTGAGTCTTTACGTTCAACTAATAACGTTTGAACCGCTTGCTTTGCTTTATTGATCAGTTGACCTGCTTCACGACGCTCTGAAGGGTCTAGTTTACCT
Organism: Aliivibrio wodanis; assembly: GCA_000953695.1. Lineage (GTDB taxonomy): Bacteria > Pseudomonadota > Gammaproteobacteria > Enterobacterales > Vibrionaceae > Aliivibrio > Aliivibrio wodanis. The sequence goes on from LN554846.1 coordinate 1,632,903, forward strand.
AGTCCTTGAAGCTGAAGTGTCAAATGCCCTTTTTTACCTAAGTATTGAACACGGACTTCGTCCAGAGCGACTAAAGAGCCTGCTTGTTCAATTTCTGCCGTTGCATTGGCAATGATCTCGTCTAGATGTTGCATCGTTTCCTCATCCACTTATTGGTGGTATCCGTTGCGAGTAAAATATATATAACAACACATAGTAATAAATCACAGCGTTAAATCCAAACTGAATTGGATAAAATAATCAATCTAATAGAAAAAAGTGTCTTTCTTAACCAATTGTCTCTTAAAGCTCATTTAATTCTCTCTTTTTTATTTACCTATCACGGCGATTCATACAACTTTACGCTATAGAGCAAAAAAACAAAAGATCAAATAAAAATGATAGTAATTCTCATTCGCAATATGTATTATCTTTCCAAGTTATGAGAACAGACACTTTCAAGGAATTAACATGTCTAATAAAAAAACATTTTTAGCTGCTTCTGTTTTGGCTGCTATCTCTCCTGCTCTTTATGCTCAAAGTACTCCTAATGAAAATGCCACAATGTTTGACGAGGTTGTTGTCTCAGCCACCCGTACTGAACAAAGTATTAAAGATGTGTCTAGCTCTATTTCAAAAGTAACGGCTGATGATATCGAAAATACCATGGCTAATGATATTCAAGATGCCCTTAAATACACACCCGGCGTTAGTGCTAACGGTGGTGGTCGTTTTGGTTTATCAGGGTTCACTATTCGTGGTATGAGTGACAGTCGCATTAAAATGTTAGTCGATGGTGTTCAGCAGCCTACCCCTTATAACCCCGGGTCTAATGAACAGCGCAAATACCCAAGCGCAATTGAAATTGACACACTCAAAGCGATTGAAGTAAATAAAGGCCCATCTTCTACTCTTTATGGATCTGATGCTTTAGGTGGCACCGTATTGATGCAGACCAAAAATCCTGAAGACATTTTAAGAACAGATGGCAATGAAAACGCTTTTGAAGTAAAAACAAGCTATAACAGCATTGATGCAAGCTCAAAAACTACAGGTACGTGGGCAATGCGCGCGGCAGAGTTAGAAACATTAGTAATGCTTACCTATAAAACAGGCAAAGAATCACAAACTCACTCTAACGGCGCTGATATTGAAGGCCCAGATCGTGGTGCAGCAAACCCAGCAGATGCGCAAATTGGCAATCTTTTAGCGAAAGCCTTTTACCAATTAAATGATTCACATCGTATCGGTACAACCGTTGAATACTACACATCACAATATGATGAGGATGAGTTATCTCAAGAAGGTTACTCAATGATGATGGGGACAACGCCAATCATTACGTATTACGATAACTACAACAAAGATACGACCACACGTTTACGTTTTGGATTAGAACACGAATGGCAAGCTAATAATTATTTGTTCGATACACTAGAGTCTAAAATTAATATTCAACAAACTGAATCTCTTTCTGAGAATTATGATACATCTACTGGTATGTATGGCAGTGGTCGTCGTATGCGCGAACGTATTGCCAATGATGATTCAATTCAGTTTGATGCTCAATTTGATAAAATTGCCGAATTTGGTGAGAGTTTCCATCAAGTTACTTACGGTTTTAGCTTTAGACAAAACAAATTCGCAACTGAAAACACAGATTACAAATACGATAAAGGAACCGTTGGGCCAGGGCACACTGATATGCCTGATGCAACCATGACTCAATATGGTATTTTTGCACAAGACCAAGCATTCTTATTAGATGAACAATTGGTTCTTACCGCAGGTTTACGCTATGACTCATTCAAAGCGGAACCAGAAACAAACGATGGTTTTGATACTGAATACCCTGACAGCAAAAACGATGCATTCACTGCCAAATTAGGTTCGGTTTATCATATTAATAATAGCTTCAGTGTACTTGCTCAAGTTAGCCAAGGATTCAAAGCCCCTACTCTGCAAGATATGTATTATTTTTATGATAGTGGCGCAGTAATCGATGCAAACCCAGATCTTAAAGCTGAAAGCAGTATTTCGTATGAAACAGGTATTCGAGCACAATCTGATGCTGCACAAATTGAGTTGATCGCTTTCTATAATGATTATTCTGATTTCATCAACCAACAATACTTAGGTAAAGTCGTTGGTGGCCCGAATGATGGTAAAGAACACTATACTAAAGAGAATATCGATTCTGTAGAAATTTACGGTGTTGAATTTAGTTCTACTTATTTACTAGATGAAGCGTTTGATGCCCCTCAAGGTACCTACTCTAAGTTAAGTATTGCTTATGCTGAAGGTCGAGATAAAAAGACAGGCGCATCAATAGACAGCGTTGCCCCATTAACTTCAAATCTAGGTTTAGGCTATGATTCTGTTAGTTACACCTACGGTGCTTTATTAAACATTAATATGGTGGCTAGCAAAGACAAATGGGCAAATGAGGGTTATGAAAATATTAATGTTGCTGGCTACACTTTGGTTGATTTAACCGCTTACTATAAACCAATGAAAGATTTAACCCTTCGTGGTGGTTTATTCAATGCGTTTGATAAGCAGTACTGGTTGTACAACGACATGATTGGTACAGAAGCTGGTGATGACGGCATTGACCGTAAAGCTCAAGCAGGTCGTAACTGGGGTATTGAATTAGACTATAAATTCTAAAAATGAATAGCACTCAACGTTAATTGGCTAGTTCAAAGCGGCATCATTGCCGCTTTTTTTATGTTTATTGTATTATGATTTTGCTATTCAGAGGGTTCAAATGGACAGTAGTCATCTATTTCCTTAGGGTGATTTATTTCAACATATCTACTTTTACGAAATACACTTAATAGATGTTTCTTTATCTCTTCTCGATCGTTAGGAAAATAAAATAACCATTCGTATGAAGTATATAAATCATATGGATGACTTATAATTGCAAAAGTATCCTCTTTTCTAATATCAAATAAAGTATATTCATCAGAAAAAAGTATGTATGACTTGCTGATTTTTGACTCAAACCCTGTCATTTTAAATGACAACAATGCACAAGCTCCTACCCCAACAAAAGCCATTGGCCCTATTATAGTTACAGCCAAAAAACTTACCGCCACACCAAACCAAGCAAAACCTCTCATCACTTTATACGCCATTTCAGGAATTATCTGCTCTGTTGTAAAGTGAATACCTTTTTCCGTTAAATAAAAACAAATATGCTCATCAGCAAAAAATAAATAACGAATAACAAAAGTCATTATTAAACCAATGAAAAATAAAACTGGAACCGCAGCCATATCCTGTATTAATAGCATAAGTAAACTATAACCAAAAAATGGAATCCCTATAGATAAAAACCAACGAAGTTTATTTCCAAGTCTGTCACATCTTATAGCTTCCCATTGATAAATAACCTTAGCGTTATAAAGATAATTCTTAAGTTCTAATTAATTTTCTTTATCATGCATTATTTAACCTCATATTTTCCAGAGGGTTCGAATGGACCGTAGTTATCTATTTCTTTCAAACGTTCCACTTCAATAAAATAACTTTTCTTAAATACATTCAATAAATTATCTCTAATTTCATTTTTATCTTTTAATTGATAATACAGCCCATCAAACGAGTTAAATAACCTATCAGGGTGGCTTCTTATCGAAAATGCACCCTCTTTCTGAATATCAAATAATGTATATTCATCCAAGAACAAAACATATGAGTCTCTAACTTGAGATTGAAAGCCTGTCATCTTAAATGAAAGTAACGCACATGCACCAGCTCCAACAAAGGCCATAGGTCCAATAATAGCCACAGAAACAATGCAAACTGCAACGCCAAACCATGCAAATCCTCGTACAACTTTATAAGCTGAATCAGGAATGATTTGTTCATAGGTATAATAGAGTCCTATTTGAGTTAGATAAAATTTATAATAGCAATCTGAAAACCATAAATAACGAACAACAAACATCATTATGGATGCAATAAAAAGAAATGGTACCACCGCATTGATATCGTTGATTAATAACAATAATATACTTATTGGAAAGAACGGAATAAATATACCTAATAACCATTGAGTTAATGATGTTTTATTTCCATGAAATCCACTATATTCCCACTCATAAAGTACCGGAGAATTATAAAGTTCTTTCTCTAGCTTTAATTCATTGTCTTTATCATGCATTATTTAACTCATCCCTTACGACTTCACATCAATCTTGATCCATTGGATGTAAGAACTCTTTATATTTATAATGGGAATAAATATCATCTTCTTCCTCTACCTCATAAAAATGACCATTTGGATAAAAATCCCTCAAGGTATTGAAAATATCATTTGCACTTTTTTTATTGCAAAAAATACCATCCAATGACAGTAATAATTGAGCATTTGGAACTATCGTTATATAGTTTATTTTTGATGATTTAATTATCACTGACTCATCAAAATACAAAGTTTCAAACATCATAGATTTCAACCTAAAGTTAACCAGTTTGAATGAGAGTAATGCACTCGCCCCTGCTCCAATGAACGCCATAGGGCCAACAAAAACAACTGCAACTAAACATACAACAGCACCCACTCGACCGATCATTCGTATGCATTGATAAGCATACTCAGGCACCACATCAGCTTGCTCGGTTAATATTCCGTTTTTAGTGAACTTGTAAATCCGCTTTATGTCTGCAGAAGCAAAAAAAATTAAAAATAGTGTCATTATGCTTCCACCACCACCAAATATAATGGCTTCACCTGCGTCTATTCCATCATCACTAAAATCATATAAAAACCAAAGCATCACACTGAAAAAACCGGCGGCCACAAAATACCCCAAATATTGATGCTCTATGGTTTCATACTCATAAAGCACTTCTTCGTTATATAAGGCTATTCTCATGGTTTCTATTTTGTCGTTATTGTCTATATCTTTATGAGTTAGCATGATTTACGCCCAAGTTTTCAGAGGGTTCAAATGGACCGTTGGTATAAATATCATCTGGATGATTAATGATTTTATAGTGACTTTTTTTAATCACCTGAAGTAATTGATTTTTTATTTCATCTCTATCATTAAGAAAATAATACAAGCGATAGCATGAATCATATATATCATGCGGATGACTTATTATTGAAAAAGTATTTTCTTTTTGAATATCAAATACAGTATATTCATCTACGAAATATACAAAAGAACTGCGAGGTACCGATTTAAAACCAGTCATTTTAAATGACAGCAATGCACAAGCGCCAGCTCCAATAAAAGCCATTGGTCCTACTATAGTTACAGCCAAAAAACTTACCGCCACACCAAACCAAGCAAAGCCTCTCATCACTTTATACGCCATTTCAGGGATTATCTGCTCTGTTGTAAAGTGAATGCCTTTTTTCGTTAAGAAATAATGATGTTGATTGTCTGCCAAAAATAAATAACGAATAACAAAAGTCATTATTAAACCAATAAAAAACAATACTGGAACCGCATCCATATCTTGTATTAGTAATAATAAAAAACTATAACCAAAAAAAGGAATACCTAAAGATACAAACCAACGCAGCTTATTCCCCAACCTGTCACATCTAATTGCTTCCCACTGATAGATTATAGGTAATTCATGAAGCTCAAGTTCTAATTCATTTTCACTATTGTTCATTATTATTATCCCTAACAACCAAGACTTGATTCATACTCTTTTCCCTTATAGTCTTATCATTTAATGTTCTAATAATTAGATCTCCTTCACGATTTCCTTGAGCTAAATAATACCTTTTATTATCAATGTCAGAATTTAACCACTGAAATGGCATTTTCAATTCGATTTCCACACCATCCTTTACCGTACCTCCAACTGTGACTATATAACGAGGTGAATTATTAACGGTGCGAACCCACTGACCCCCTTGTTCATCAACTAAAATTGGCTTCAGTTTTTCTGGTTGTTTGAAACCATATTGAAACGTTGGAGCATAAGGAATACGTTTTATTTTTAATCCTATTTGTTTATTTTTAGTGAACGATGGAAGATCCACAATTAATTGCCATTGCATACTTCCAGGGTCTTGTGAATGAGTTGGGTTTCTTCCTATAATTTTTTTTAAGCTTAATTGTGGCTTATGTAATATAGATTCTAATCTACTTATTGCCTCTATGTTTCCCCACTGTAGATCGCCTTTTCCCCAGCACGACTCATAAAGCCAATTTTGTAATTCTGTTCGTGTAAATATATTTATAATCATTATAGCTATTAAATATAATACACCAGACACCATAAGTGTTGATAACATCCATGGGGCTAATATTGAACTGATGCCACTAATACCAAGTCGACTTAATAGTGCTAAAGAACCTTGAGCTAAAAAAACGGTAAATTGCCCAGTCAGAGCACCAAACTTCAGCCAATACCCAAAACGCTCATCGACTCTTTTATTTTCATCTTTTATTTGATCAAAACTTTCCCAGGCTTCTAAACCTGTTGCTATCAAACCAAAACTTGCAGTGATCAATGCATGCTTGGCAAATATATTAACTGTACTTTTTTCAACTGACTTATGACCTAAAGAAACATCTTTTAAACTCAATTCAAGTAATCTTTTATTTCCTTTTATTTCACCCCATGCCTTATCTCTAAATAACGTAGAAATATTAGCCACCACATAAGCTGACGCATGAGCTACCTCTCTCCACACAGGTTTAAATTGCTCATAAAAGGTATCACCAGCTTGCTCTGCTTTATAGTTAACATCCTTCGTTACAACAGCTAACTCCCAAATATTTAACGCGGCAAGAACACCTCCCAACTTCCCTAAACCCTTCCCATTTTTCTCTATGACTTCTTTTGTTTGAGTCCATACAGTATCAACATAGTTATTTACTAACTGCTTTGCTTGCGCATTAACTGCTGAGTTCTTTAATGCTAATACCGCTGGCATTTCACTGCTTAGAATTGTCTGAATCCTTTGCTGAATTGCTTGAGTGGATTTCACCTGATGGTTTTTTGATGCTCTTTGTCCAGGAACTGTTTTAGTTGCTTTTTTTAACTCCTCAATATGGACGTTTAATTTATTTAAAAACGTAGCACGCTGAGTTTTATAGCTTTTGTTTACTTCAACAATAGCGCTGTCTGTCATCATGCTTTCTAAGAAAATCAAACGTAAATTACTCACAACATTAATTGATGATGCACCTTTCTTCCATTGACTTGGAAATAGAAGATCCATCGTTGCTCGCCAACTTGTATCTACTTGATTTTTAACTGCTCCTTCTAATGCCGCAAAACTTTTTTGAATAGGAAGAACTAAAGATTGAAACCATGCTTTTTCTTGAATTCTTGCATCACCTGTAAATGAATCCCACTCAGAAAAACGAGACCAAAACGCATCCATATCACCTGCACTAAAAGGATCGATAAGAGGCTTACCGCCTTCATTTATATGATCATTAAGTGCTTCCCAATTATCGAAAGAGAATCCAACTGGTGCTAGAGCCAATAAATTGTTAGGTGAATCAAATGAAAGTAATTCATCTAACTCTTTCATTTGCTCTTCTAGCTCAGGAACTTGCTTAACAACGATCAAAAACTGACTAACTAAGTTAAGTAAATAAGCCTGATGGTTTTCATATTGGTTATCTAACCCCAAGATTAATGGGTCAATGCCTAACTGTGTAACTGCTGCTATAAAATCAGATAAATAGTTATTTATTCGTTCACTTGTGCCTTTTAACTGTGAGTAATGCGATATCACAAACTCATCTAACCCTTCCCAATTAACATCACTCGTATATGCAGTTGCTTCTTTAAATTTTTTAAGTAATTTAGAGTCTGGTTTATAAGAATAGGTATTTTTCAGTTCTTGTAACTTCGCTTTCGCCTGCGGTGTATATACTGGTTCATAATGAACACTTTCTGCTGCGGGCAATGCTTGTTCTTCGTTAGCTAAACCTTGAATATACAAATAATCAGTTAATTCTTTTTCAAACTGAAATATGCTAATTGGATCTTTTCTTATCTCTTTAGGTAATTCATTTTCATCAAGCCTTACTCGTCCTAAGGTTCGAGTCAATTCCGCCATTTGAAGTTTATATTGTTTATCTTCATCTCCCATAATTGCCGCTTTCTCTGCCATTTCACTCGACAACTTCAAAAACAGATCCGTTATATCAGCCAACTGATCATCCAATGCGATATACAAAGCGCTGTTCTTTTCTAGTAAATCGCATTGATAATCAGTTTCTAATACGGTTTTCTTATGGGTAGCGAGATGAAACTCATCATCAGAGGGATCATCGTCTTTTAATGGGGAACATGTTTTTTCAAACAAGACATCGGAGGGTTTGGGAGTTCCAATATCAGCAACAGCATGGACAAAATCACGCATGCCACCACCGTGTTCTATCTCTAATGTGTTTGAATAGGTTTTTAAGTCGACAGTTCGCATCCATTCATTACGACATTGGGTATTTGATCGCATGTGCTCACATAAGCGCCATGTCCAACGTTGGTGAGAAAATGATATGGTTAATGTGTCATTCTTAGAGTAAGACAAACAGCTTTTAGCCTCTCCTGCTTGCCCTCTCTCTTCTGGTGCTTTATCGGCTTCATTTGAGCCCCAATCTATCTTAATGAATTGAGTGCCTTTAACCTGATATTCATGAAAGGTTTTATCTTTATTGCTATAAACGTAAAGCCAACCGTCTCTTAATTGTCTTAATGTATATTTTGAATGAGCAACATCAAAAAAGCCGTGGCCTTTATGCGTATCAAGTAATGGGTGTTTTTGCTCTTTTTCTTCATTATCCATATCATCAATCGCATAACGAACCGGAATAATGTCAATAACGCCAAACTTTACAGGGCAAGCTCCTACCGGGTTTTTCGCATCTTTTTTACTGCCACACATGGCGGCATTGTTTGCTTCGCTCATTCTTGTACATCCTTTTGCATAGAGTGACGATATTGATAGGCCAAATCCGCCGCTTGTTTGATTCTTTGTTCTGGGGTTTGCTGCGATGTTTGATAGATCAATTCGGTGATTTTTGGGTATTTATCGGTTGTGATCGCTTCTTTTCCTAAATATCCCATCACATTCATAAATAGACAGACTTCTGTCTCATTTTGAAACCCTCTGCTGTAAGCGGCATCGAACCAATACTGAATCCATTTTTGTTTATCTATCACGCCCTCTAAACAATGTGGGAAGAAATACTCCACATGATTAAGTACATAAGCATAGGCATTTTCTGTCGCTAACTCTCCTAACATTTGCCATTGTTCATCCGTTAAACGATAAGGTTTGACGCTTTTCATCTCAGTGCAAGGCGATAGGTAATGTGCCCATCCTTTTTTAGATGGAAGCCAAACTTCATTAATGTGTTGCCAATACCAATCTGTTCCTGTTGAGAATAAAACATTGGCACACCCTGAATTTGCAGATTTCAATATGATGGATGAACCATAAGGCGATTGAACCTTAATCAAATCTCTAAAATGTTCGACAAGACTTCCTAGATCTAACGCCGAACTGAATAAGAAACCATCTAGCTGACCATGTTGACTTTCAAACCATTGTGCAATAACAGGCGTTGCTTTCACTAAATAAGGAGAAACAGATATCAAATCATCCCAAGGCGCATACAAATAAAGAGGTTCTTGCTCAATCACCGTGTCCAATTGATACAATTGTTTTAATACATCGCCTCCCTGACTTGTGTCTAGCATCAAATAGAAGGAGGTGAAGTCATCAATATTCAGAGAATCAAAGCACTCTGTTTCCATTACTCTTGCCCCTGCTCTTGTTCACATTCTTCACAAACAGGATCCGATGTTTTTAATGCCTCGATCTGACGAGTGGCGTGAATTTTACTTCTTGTGTATTCAGAGGCTGTTACGGTTTCAACCGTGCTGCCAGCCGTTTCACTCTGCTTCATGATAGGTTGAGTAGCTGTAATACCCGCATATCCACTTCCGCTTCCTGCACTGCCGCCTTTATTTAAATCAATGGCAGCACCAAGTAGATGAATGCCACCAGAATCTAGCTTCATGGTACTGCTGCCTGTAGTAATGGTCAGCTCACTACCTGCATCAAGGACTGCTTTATTACCCACCTTAATGTGTAACTCGGTGCCTATTTGTTCAAGCCGGCTTCCTTGGCTTTTTTGTTGAATAGAGCCTGATACTTGCAGATGTGCGTCACCTTTAATTGAGCTTAAATTATCTGATTGCACGGTCAGATGATTATCTTTGGTGATTTGATGAAATTGATCATGATGCACAACAGAGTGATCATCATTAAATATTTCGCTAGTGCGATTGTTTTGAATTTGGCTATCCATGTCTTTCGCCGCATGAATATAGATCTGCTCTGACGCATTTTTATCGTCAAACCGTAATTCGTTAAAATTATCTGCACCAATTGAGCTAGATGTTTTGAATGTACTGCGTGTTTTATGCTCTGGCAGTGTATATGGCGGTTTATTATCCCCGTTATACAATGAGCCTGTAATGATGGGTTTATCGGGATCACCGTGAATGAAACTGACGATTACCTCATGCCCTATTCTTGGTAATACAAATTGACCATATTGATTACCAGCCCACCCTTGCGAAGTACGAAGCCAACAACTAGTTTTCTCATCGGCTTGACCATTTCTATCCCAATGAAATTGTACTTTTACTCGCCCATATTCATCACAATAGATCTCTTCATTCTCAGGGCCTGTGACTATTGCAGTATCAATATTACGAATGTATGGTTTGCCTACCTCTGCTAATTTATAAGGTATGAACCAAGGCGTTGCGGTAAAGTTAGTATGATAACTCAAACCACCTTCTGCTAGTTCTTCCATTACTTGAGGTTGCCTTCCTGCATGAGAAACTGTTATTACCAACCAATCGGTATCCCACTCTGAATTTGGAGCCTGATTTATTGGTTGAAAGTGACCTGCAGTTAACTGCGCACTGTCACTGCTTCCTTCCAGTGTTATGGCTGCAATTCGTCGTTGCTCTAAATTCAAGGTTGCCTGTTGCTCTGTATATAATACTTTTGAGTGAGTCACTGGGTATTGATAATGTTCTAATGCTGATTCAGCCCTTTGTTCCTCTTCTTTTTGGTATTCTTGATATTGCTTTGGGTGAATAAAAAGGTATTCTTTTACTGACACTTTTCCCACTTGCACCTGATTTTTAACACTCAAGGAGTTAATAACGTTACCCTCCTTCACCATTCCATTATCAACCACCACCGATAATGGAACTAAGGCTGTGTAGGTCTCTTGTCCATCAGAAATAATAAGCGTAGAACCTGTATCTTTATGCTCAAAATAAGCAACAAGCCCTTCTTCAGCCATTAGTCGCATAATGAATTTTTCGTCAGATTCTCCATATTGCACGCAGTAATCTCGTGCTTGATGTGATTTATACAGTTCAATATTAAAGTGATGGGACAATATTCCTGCTTGCTGATACATTTCTGAAATAATCTCTGGAACATTCTTCTGTTGGAAGATCTGAATGTTTTTCCGATATTTTAACAAGCTAAAAATAGGAACTAGTCTTAATTGATAGGTACTAACACGAAATGAAGAGTTTAATTTCTCCATAGATTCAATCACACCATTTATATAACGCTTTGTATTTTCAGGATCTTCTTTATTAAAATAGTGAATCGTTAATCTAGCTGGAAGTTGTAGCCATTGAGCAAGTGGTAACTCTGGATCATCACACACAAACGTAATATCAAACCAATAATTTTCGCCAAGTATTTCTTCACCTGTAAATTCATAAACTTGAAGTGGTAACTCTATACTTGTTACGTCAAGTTGAAATTGAGTTTGATTTGCATCCTGCATAATGATCCTACACCATCTTTAAATAATAAATTAATCAATAACTTATAATGTATAAAGACAGATAATATCAGTAATCGCTAAGATGCCTATTCTGAATAAAAATTATGCGACCTACAGCACTTCTACGCTTGAAAATCAATCAAACTAAAAAGCATGCCACATTAACTAGAATTATATACTGTTAATTTTATTTGGGATTCTTATCGCAGATAAATATACGATTTGAATCAGTAATGAAACAAGTTATAAATATAAACCAATAAAAAGGCCAAGCGATTAACTTGACCTTTTATAAATAACATTTCGTTTCTTATTTATATGATAATTATTAAGCCGTTCGTTTTTTATGGCCTTTATCTAAATGAACGAAATCGACTAAATCATCTCCACTAACTTGAAAAGCTTGGCCAAACCCTTTCACAAATAAGCCTTGGATCGGTTTTAATCGGAACATTTTAAAATCTTCAAGTGAGCTTAAACCATCAATAATCTCACCAAAGCGCCCTTTCATTTCATCAACAGCTAACTGCCAATTTGCTTCTTCTCTATCAATTAAGATTGCAATCGCATCAAACGTTAATCGCTTACGAGCAAATAATTGCTTTGAGCTTTCTTCGTCTTCAACCAACATTAAAGAAACATCAGGATTTTGCTGTAAATTACGAGCATGACGAGCAATTTCAGAGATCAAGATATAATATCCATCTTCCAATAAAACAAATGGCGCATAACTTACATTGGGCTTACCTTCACAATCCACTGTCGCTAATTGAAGTGTTTTACGTGAATCACGAAACTCTTGAATTTCAGGTCCAAGGCGATTTTGTAATCTTTCTTGCTTAACCGTTGAGCTCATTTCTATTTCCTTTTAAATTTGTTATTTATATTCTTGTTTTAATGCATTAAAAGCACTGACTTGTGCTGGGATAAGCTGTCGTTTTTTATCTCGACCTAAATAAATTTTAAATATTGAATTGCCTTGCTTATCAAAGAAGCCAAAGTAATGACTCTCTGTTCCTCTAAAGGGTTTACTAACTAAAGCAATGTCGGTAATTAAATCTAATTTTAAGTGACCATGTAACTCTCCGTTACGTCCCATTAAATTATAATAACCGTGAGCAAGCTTTCCTTTTGGAAATGGGGCTTTAACTTCAAAGATAGAGCCAAACGAGTGTACGATGGTTGTCACATCACCAAAGCCAACAAGACCTTCTAAGATCTCTTGCGCTTTACTTCCATCAATAACAGTAACCATTTCTTCTGGTAATGCTTTCACCACCTCTGACTCTGAAAGATCTAACTGTTTTGCGATATCACTTGGTAATAAACTAGGGTCTTTTTCTAATAACTCGATAACTTCTTTTTTCACGATTAATTCTCTATCTATATTTCTATCATTATTTTAGGGTTATGCGGCTTTTTGATCTGCTTGAGACAATGCTGAAATGACTCCTTGCGCTAACGTAACCGCCCAAAATTCACCAGCAAGAGTTAAACTTAAATAGTCGTCATTAACCATCACCAAACCATTTTTTTGCCAATGCTTAAACAAAGGCATTAGGTATTGAAATATATCTTGAGGCGCATGCTGTGATAGCAACTGACGAGATAGCACTCCACGGTCAAACCCTGCTTTTATCATTGAAAATAAACCAGCAGAGGCAGCAGATTGTGTCATCATCGCAATGGGCATTTGGTTCGCTTTAATTGAATCAATATAGGCATTTAATGTTCGATGCTGCATAATGCCAACCCCGCCCACATTACCGCCGGCACCACAACCTACGGGTAATACTTCTGCTGTCGTTTTAGCCAAGCTGTTATAAATGCTACGCTCTCTATTATCTCTAGCCCAATGATTAACACTAAGCCTGCGTAGGTGATGTTGATTCATAAAATCAACACCATATTTGTACATATAGGCTTTTTCTTCTGTTGAAGCAGGCTCAGGCAACTTACCTTGCTCAATCATGCCTTTCATTGGTGTGCCGCCCATTTCAATTAATTGATACAGATCGACGCCATGTGCACCTGTTTCTAGAAAATCCTCTAAATCTTGTTGCCAGATCTCGGGAGTTTGATAAGGCAAACCATAAAGGAGATCCACCACAATTGGCGCTTGATTACTTTGACTAAGTTCTTGAATGCGTCGTAACACATATTCTTTATCATCCAAGCGTTTAGCTGATCGCCTCACTTTGGTATTAAAGCTTTGCACTCCAAATGAGAATCGATTGAAACCACCTTCTAATGATTTATCAAACATCTCTTCATCAAAGCGATTTATACGTCCTTCCAATGTAATTTCACAATCTGTTGTTAAAGGGAAATAACGGCGAATAGCTTTACCTAATTGTTCGATTTGATCCGCAGTTAGATCTGTTGGGGTTCCTCCGCCAATATAGACAGCATGAAATGGAGCAGACTGTGTCCAAGCCAGTTGTGCTTTCCATTTCAATTCAACCATAAGCGCATCAAAGTAATCAGCAACGAGTGTTTTACTTGAGGCATGTTGGAAAAAATTGCAATAGGTGCATCTCACTCGACAAAAAGGGATGTGAACATACAGACAACGATGATCACTTAATTCAATCGTTTCAGACAAAGCTGTATCAAATCGCTCAGTAAAATAAGGAGCCTGAATAGGTATTGCTCCACTACCTGCATGGGCTGCAGATTTTCGTTGAAAAGAATACAGCAAGGGATCTGGTGTATTTTCACCCAAAATACTATTGGGAAGGTGATGTAAATTTATCTGTTTATTCATGATTTAAATTCTACTTCTCTACTCTTTACCGCTAAGAGCTTCGTTTCTATTCCCATCATAAATTATTTTTAAATGATAATGCAATTGATAATTGATCTCATTTTCATTATGGTTATAATAATCCTCTCTTTTAAAGTACTAAATTTGATATGGAGATCCCTGTGCTGAACTTTCGTTATTTTGCAGCTGTTGGCGTTTCATTAGCCATTCATACTGCGCTTATTTGGTCTGTGCCGGAAAAAAAAGCTTTTGCCATGCCTGTGGGTAGCCAATCTTCACAAGTAAATATCCAATTTGTAGCTCCGAGTTCGCCTTCTATTCCATCAGAAAAAAAAATCGTAGCTGAAAAAGCAAAAGTGAAGCCGACTCAACCTGAAAAAACAGTGACAAAAAAAATTGCTGATGTGAAAAAACCAACAAAAACACACAAACCTAAACCTACAATAAAAGAAAAAAGCATTACAAAAGCCCCTGTAAAAACTGAGAAACAGAAAACAGCGAAAGTAAAGCCAAATGAGCCTTTAAAAAAAACCAAGACTATTAATAAGAAAAAAGTCACTAAAGCCGACAGCGCAGCAAAACCTGTTGCATCAAGGGCTGGTGCAACAGAAAAACCACAATTGATAAAAAAACCAAGTTTTCTTAAACGTCCAAGTGCACCACGCTACCCTCGTATTGCACAACGTAAAGGTATTGAAGGGACGGCACTATATGAAATTTGGTTGAACGAAAATGGTAAACAAGTAAAACAGCAATTAATCACCTCTTCAGGTGCAAGTGTGCTCGATGAAGCAGCTCTTAATGCAATACGTGATTGGAAATTTTCACCCCAAGTTATTAATGGTCAGGCTATTGCGCACCGCGTTCAGATACCTGTCCGATTCTCTCTAAACTAGCTGTATGGACATCAACATGCTCAATTTTTCTCACTTGTACTCTCAATTAGGCATCATGGCATTACCGCTTTTATGTTGCTCTCTCATTACCTTAGCATTACTAATTGAGCGTAGCATTCAACTATTGCTCTTTTCTGGCTGCTCTCATCGTTCTATAAGAAAATCATTAAATCAATTAAATAAAAAAGATGATCAAGGCATTAATACTCTCATTTCTTCACTAAAACAGCGCCGGGCTTTATCAGCCAAAGGTAATGCTATGCTACTTGCTCATCGTGATTTTACAAAAACGTTACGTGAAGATGTCGCTGGGTTGTGGTTGCAAGAAAAACGACATCAATTACGTTCAGGGCTTCGTTTACTCTCTTTAATTGGCATGATAAGTCCTTTGTTTGGTTTATTGGGAACGGTACTTGGGTTGATTGACATGTTCAAAGATGTCGCTGCAACTACAGGCTCTATTACACCCAATATTCTGGCTGATGGGCTGGGCCTTGCGATGCGAACGACTGCGATTGGTTTAATCATTGCTCTGCCTGCTATTTCTAGCGCTCAGCTTCTTGGGCTATGGGCTGATCGTATATTGTCACGCTTAGAGCATTCATTAAATTACACTAATTTATGGATTGAAGGTGTTTTTGTCTCGGTTGAATCTCAACAGAGTAATTCTCAAACAGAAAAACCACGTTCAGAGGTAATAGCATGATAACGCTAACAACAGACACTTCATCTGAGTCATTTCAACCAGACCTGACCCCTCTTTTAGATATCATCTTCATTGTAATGGTGTTTCTATTATTAACGGCTACGGTAAAACTTCAATCCCTTGAGGTTAGCTTACCTAGTGCAGAAACCGAATCAATCTCGGATGTCGATAGTAAATCTCTTACGGTCAATATTTTAGAAGAGGCACCTTATTGGGGGTTAGATGGCAAATCTTACTCTTCTTGGGAAGATTTCACTCAAGCTTTATTAACCCAAGTAAACCTAAAACCTGAATTCCAAGTAGTGATCGCCTCCGATAAATCAGCTGAGATCCAACATATGGTTAAGCTGCTCGCCTTTCTACAAGATAATAAAATAAAAGCGACTCAAATTTTAATGGATGAAAATAAATAATGAATAACTCAATACTGACTTCTGCTTTACTTGCTTTCTCGCTCTTTTCTGCCTCGTCTGTTGCTCTCGCTCAAGAACGAATTATTAGTGCAGGCAGCGCTGTAACTGAATTAATTTATGCCTTAGATGCCCAAGATTCTCTTATCGCTGTGGATGTCACCAGTAAAATGCCACAAACAAACCAATTACCAAAAATTGGTTATCATCGTCAACTTTCTACCGAAGGTTTGTTAGCATTACAACCAACTCAAATTATTGGTTCTGATGAAATGGGGCCACAAACTACATTAGATTTATTATCTCAATCTAATATTAAAGTGAATGTTGTGAATACTAAACCTACAATTAAAGGTCTATTGGAACGCATTGATGAAATCGCATTGCTTACTCACCATCAAGAAAATTCACAACAAATTAAAGATAAAGTGAACAAAAAAGTCGCTCAATTAAAAAGCAATATTCCAGTTAAAACTAAGCAGAAAAAAGTGCTGTATTTACTATTGCATGAAGGGCGAGCGCCTTATGTAGCAGGAAGTGATACCACAATGGATGAAATGATCCGCCTTGCTGGTGCAATTAACCCCGCTCAGTCATTAATTTCATCTTTCAAACCCCTTTCTATCGAAGCGATGATATCAATGCAACCTGATGTAATTTTGGTCAGTCATCGCAGTTTAA
This sequence comes from Aliivibrio wodanis, assembly GCA_000953695.1. Classification (GTDB taxonomy): domain Bacteria; phylum Pseudomonadota; class Gammaproteobacteria; order Enterobacterales; family Vibrionaceae; genus Aliivibrio; species Aliivibrio wodanis. The sequence goes on from LN554846.1 coordinate 1,650,176, forward strand.
TTAAATTAGATGGGGTTGATAACATCATTAAATCTATTCCTACGTTGGCAGCAACCCCCGCTGGTATCAATAAAAAAATCATTGGTATTAATGGCTCAGCACTCGTTGGCGGTTTAGGATTAGCAACACTTGATGAAGCTGCTCGTCTTAATACTCTGCTTTACCCATAGGATAAATTCATTATGTTGTTGAAATACATTCCTTATTCAAAATTATTAACCATTAGTTCACTTTTTCTTATTTTCATAGCACTTAGCTCTATTGCTACAGGGCCAATGAACATTACATTAAATGACAGTTTTAATAGTTTAGCTCCTTGGTCTACCATTGAGACCCCTGCTCATATTGATTTGATCATTCACCAAGTTAGATTACCTAGAACCTTATTGTGTATGCTTGTCGGAGCAATTTTGGCTATTTCAGGGGTGGTTATGCAGGGGTTATTTCGTAATCCATTAGCGGAGCCTGGAATCATAGGCGTCTCTGCAGGTGCTGCGCTTGGTGCTGCTTTGGCAATCGTTCTCTTTTCATCTATCGCAGAACAATTTCCTTTATTTATGAATTTTGCTGCTGTGCCTATTTTTGCTTTTCTTGGTGGCGCTATCACTACTTTAATCGTCTATCGCTTAGGAACCAGTAAATTTGGCACCTCAATTACGGTTATGCTGTTAGCAGGTGTTGCTATTAGTGCTTTATCTGGGGCTGGAATTGGCTATTTAAATTTCATTGCTGATGATCAAATGCTCCGTGATCTTTCTCTATGGTCAATGGGCTCATTAGCCGGTGCAACATGGCCAGATTTAATGTTGGCAGCAATTGGACTAATTGTACTATTGTTTTTATTTATGAAAAACGCATCAGGTCTAAATGCACTACTGCTTGGTGAAGCTGAAGCTAAACACTTAGGTATTAATGTTCAATCTTTAAAAAAACGTATGATTATTTTAAGCGCTGTTGGGGTAGGGATAACTGTCAGTCTATCTGGCATGATTGGTTTTATCGGCCTTATTATCCCTCACCTTGGTCGTATGATCGCAGGTCCGAATCATAAAACCTTATTACCGCTCTCTGCACTTCTTGGTGGTTTGCTCTTAACCTGTGCAGATATGTTTGCTCGCGTTGCTGTTAGCCCTGCTGAATTACCCGTAGGTATTGTTACCGCAATTATTGGAGCTCCTTTCTTTTTATACTTACTTTTCACTCAAAGAGGAAAGATCTAATGCCCAATCACTCTATGGCAATTTCTGCCAAAAAAATCTCTTATCAAGTAAATAATAAGATCATTTTAGATGATCTTAATTTAGACCTTTATTGTGGCGAAGTAACGACTCTACTTGGCCCTAATGGTGCCGGAAAAAGTACTTTATTAAAGATCTTGTGTGATGAAATTGAATCTGACAGTGAGATCCGTTATTTCAATAGAAAGAAAGAAGAGTGGAATAAACAATTATTGGCGCAGCAGTTAGGTATTCTTCCTCAGCAAAGCAGCTTAACCTTTTCATTTACCGTCAATGAAGTGGTAGAACTTGGTGGTTTACCTTTAGATCTTCCAAATAAAATATTAAAGCCAATCACACAATCTATGATGCAAAAAACAGGGATAAGCCATCTAGCTGAAAGATTATACCCTTCTCTCTCTGGCGGTGAAAAACAGCGTGTGCATTTAGCTCGTGTATTAACGCAAGTAAGCCAATACCAACAGAAAATTGTGATGCTTGATGAACCGACCTCTGCATTAGATCTTTCTCATCAACATAATACGTTACGTTTAGCGCGGAAGTTGGCAAATGAAGGAGCTGCCGTTGTGGTGGTATTACATGATTTAAATTTAGCGGCTCAATACTCAGATAGAGTGATTGTATTGCAAGATGGGAAACTACAAGCGGATGGGAAGCCTTGGGAAGCTATAACAGCAAAGATGATTGAAAATGTTTACGGACATAAAACCTTAATACAAACACACCCGATGTATGATTTTCCTGTGGTGTACGCGGCTTAGATTATACCATTGCCATTAATTAAATGGTCTATTTATTACGCAGAAAAACCACTTAAGAGCAAGGCAAAAATTCTGATAAGTAGTTATTCTACTTAAATAATTTTTAACGAAGCTATTATGTGATTTAACCAGTAATAATGACTAGAGAATTACTGGAATTGGTATTATCTATTCTTCAAATTACAGGCATAAAAAAAGGAGAGCTAGTGCTCTCCTTATTTAGTCTTAAAGCCTTTGAAACTGTTCTAATTAAAGAGCAGCTTTCGCCTTAGCAACAAGAGCAGCGAATGCTACTTTGTCGAATACAGCGATGTCAGCTAGGATCTTACGATCGATTTCAATAGATGCTTTCTTAAGACCGTTAATGAAACGGCTGTAAGACATCTCGTTTTGACGAGCTGCAGCATTGATACGAGCGATCCAAAGTTGACGGAAAACACGCTTTTTGTTGCGACGGTCACGGTAAGCATATTGACCTGCTTTAGTAACTGCCTGGAAAGCTACACGGTAAACACGTGAACGTGCTCCGTAGTAACCTTTAGCTTGTTTTAGAACTTTCTTATGACGTGCACGAGCTTGTACACCACGTTTTACGCGAGGCATTGTGTCTCTCCTAAACTAAAATTAAAATAAATACTAAAAATTATGCGTATGGAAGCATACGTGCAACTGCTGCTACTTCACATTTTGGAAGTAGAGAGTTTGGACGAAGCTGACGCTTGTTTTTAGTAGTACGTTTAGTCAGGATGTGACGTTTCGTAGCGTGCTTAAATTTGATACCACCAGCAGTTTTCTTAAAACGCTTAGAAGCACCTTTGTTCGATTTCATCTTAGGCATGATGAATATAACTCCGCATTGTTGCGTGATTAAACATAATAGTAATTAGGCGAATAAAACAGGATAACTGCGAGCAGCTACCCCACTTTACTACTTGAATGCACTAAATTACTTCTTCTTAGGGGCCAACACCATAATCATCTGGCGACCTTCAATTCTCGTTGGGAAAGATTCAACTAGAGCAAACTCTTCAGTATCCGCTTTCAAACGATTAAGAACGTCAACACCGATGTTTTGGTGAGCCATTTCGCGGCCACGGAAGCGAATTGTTACCTTCACTTTGTTGCCGTCTTCAAGGAAACCAGTCAGGTTGCGTAGTTTTACCTGATAGTCTCCAATATCAGTTCCAGGTCTAAATTTAATTTCTTTAGTCTGAACCTGTTTTTGCTTTTTCTTCTGTTCTTTAGCAGCCTTAGCCTTTTCGAAGAGGAATTTGCCATAGTCCATCACACGACAAACTGGTGGCTCGGCATTCGGGCTGATTTCAACTAGATCGACACCTGCTGTAAGTGCAACGTCTAACGCTTCATTTAGTGAAACGACGCCAACTGACTCGCCATCTAGACCTGTAAGGCGCACTTCTTTAACGCCAATAATTTCACCGTTTAGACGATGAGCATTTTGTTTTGCCGGCTGTTGGCCTCTTTTTCCGCCTTTAATACCTTATTCCTCCACAGTATTGAGCGTTCGGGTACTAACTTCTTGCTGCAGGAATGCAACAAAATCATCAATTTTAAATTTACCCAAATCTTTACCTTTACGAGTACGTACTGCTATTTCTCCAGCTTCCATTTCTTGGTCACCACAGACAAGCATGTACGGAACACGTTTCAAAGTATGTTCCCTGATTTTAAAGCCAATCTTCTCATTTCTCAAGTCCGCTTTGACTCTAAATCCATTTTTTTGCAGTTTTTTTGCAATTTCTTGTACATAATCGGCTTGTTTGTCTGTAATGCCCATCACAATTGCTTGTTCTGGCGCCAACCACGTTGGGAAAAAGCCTGCGTAGTCTTCAATTAAGATACCGATGAAACGTTCAAGAGAACCTAAAATCGCGCGGTGAATCATCACTGGTGTGTGACGTTCGTTATCTTCACCTACGTAAGTTGCGCCTAAACGCTCTGGTAATGCAAAATCGAGCTGTACTGTACCACATTGCCACGCACGGTCCAGACAATCATGCAAAGTAAATTCAATTTTCGGTCCGTAGAACGCACCCTCACCCTTTTGAACTTCATAATTGATGTTCATAGATTCTAGCGCAAGGATTAAATCTGCTTCAGCTTTGTCCCACATTTCGTCAGAACCCACACGCTGTTCAGGACGTGTAGATAGCTTAACTACGATATTTTCAAAACCAAATGTAGTATATGTATCATAAACCATTTCGATACAAGACTTAACTTCAGCTTGTACTTGAGCTTCTGTACAGAATACGTGTGCATCATCTTGAGTAAAGCCACGAACACGCATGATACCGTGTAGAGCACCTGATGGCTCATTACGGTGACATGAACCGAACTCAGCCATACGTAATGGCAGATCACGGTATGATTTCAGACCTTGGTTAAAGATTTGAACGTGACCTGGGCAGTTCATTGGCTTGATAGCGTATTCACGGTTCTCTGAACTTGTTGTGAACATCGCTTCTGCGTATTTGTCCCAGTGGCCAGAACGCTCCCAAAGTACACGATCCATCATTAATGGGCCTTTTACTTCTTGGTAATCGTATTCTGTTAGTTTTTCACGAATAAATACTTCTAGCTCACGGAAGATAGTCCAACCGTTGTGGTGCCAGAAAACCATACCTGGTGCTTCTTGCTGCATGTGGAACAAGTCAAGATGCTTACCAATTTTACGGTGATCACGCTTTGCAGCTTCTTCTAGGCGGATAAGGTGTGCTTTAAGCAACTTCTTATCTTGGAATGCTGTGCCGTAGATACGTTGAAGCATTTTGTTGTCGCTGTTACCACGCCAATATGCACCAGCTACACTCAGAATCTTAAAGTTCTGACAGAAGCTCATGTTTGGAACGTGAGGACCACGACACATGTCGATGTATTCTTCATGGTGGTATAAACCTGGACGATCGTCTTTAGAAACGTTTTCGTCAAGGATTTCAATTTTGTAAGTTTCGCCACGAGCATCGAATGCATCGCGAGCTTCTTGCCAGCTTACGTTCTTCTTGATTACTTGGTACTTGGTTTTAGCTAGCTCTTTCATACGCTTTTCAATCTTATCAAGATCTTCTTGCGTTAAAGAGTGCTCTAAATCGATATCGTAGTAGAAACCGTTATCGATAGTAGGACCAATCGCCATTTTTGCTTCTGGGAAAAACTGCTTAACTGCGTGACCTAAAAGGTGCGCACAAGAGTGGCGAATGATTTCTAAACCATCTTCATCTTTTGCTGTGATGATTTCAAGTTGTGCGTCATTTTCAATTAAATCACACGCATCAACACGAACACCATCAACACGGCCAGCGATACAAGCTTTCGCAAGACCTGGGCCGATGTCAGCAGCAACATCCATAGTAGAAACAGCGTTATCGAATTGACGTTGAGAACCGTCTGGAAGAGTAATTACAGGCATGTTTTATCCTTTACAGTGGTGTTGCATACGAAGCAACACATGCTAAATTAATAAAGTCTTTAAAATTAAATACTTAATTGCGAATTTTGTATATATCTTTACCGTTGGTACAAAGCTCGGTACAAATACAGATGTACGTTACTTAGTATGTGAGCATTGTAACGAATTTAGATGAAATAACAATACGTAGCTTGCAAAGGTAAATCTAAAAATACTCCCTCTATATATAGAGGAAATTAAACCCAACAAATATAACTGTATGCATATACAGCTATATTTGTTTTTGATACTCTTTACTGGTGTTTATGCCTTGAGTACCTGAGACCCAAACTATTTTGGAGAGGAAGCATAAAGACTAACCTAGTCACTTCATGTGGCTAGGTATCTTTAATTCAAGGCTCTATTATCTATGGAGTACCGAATGCACGCACCCATCATAAAAAGTAACTTGCTACATCTAATCAATGGTGATTGCCTTAACCACTTAAAAACATTACCAACCAATTCTATTGATCTCATTTTAACTGATCCACCCTACTTTCAAGTAAAGAAGAACGCTTGGGACAATCAATGGCCTAACGTAGAAAGCTTCATGGCTTGGCTTGATGACGTCTTAGTTGAACTTTGGCGAGTTCTAAAACCCTCTGGAAGCCTATATCTATTCTGTGGGCCTAAGTTGGCCGCAAACACAGAGCTTTTAATTAAAGCACGTTTCGATGTATATAATCATATTGTATGGGCCAAGCCATCCGGGATATGGAAACGAGCGCATAAACCTAACCTGCGATCTTTTTTTCCATCAACAGAGCGGATCATATTTGCAGGACATTATGATTCAGAAGGTTTTGCCAAAGGTGCCAACCAATATTCAATTAAGTGTAATGAATTAAAAGCAGAAGTATTTAAACCTCTTATCGATTATTTTAAAAATGCTCGAGAAGCCCTTGGCATTTCAGCAAAAGATATTAATGAAGCTACCGGCACACAAATGTGCTCTCATTGGTTTTCATACAGTCAATGGAAACTCCCTACAGAAGAACAATACACCCAGCTACAACTGCTTTTTTCTAAACGTAATCATGCGTTAAATAAAAGTCATAATGAGTTATGTAACGAATATTCAGCTCTGCAAACAAAGTTCACGGTGCTACTGAAAGAATATGATGATTTAAAGCGAGAGTATGAATTATTAAGACGCCCATTCAAAGTTACAGATGAGGTTCCTTATACTGATGTTTGGACCTTTGCTCCTGTTCAATACTATCCAGGCAAACATCCTTGTGAAAAACCTGCGGATTTACTCGAACACATAATTAAAACAAGTAGCCGTGAAGGCCAAGTTGTATTAGATGCTTTCATGGGGTCTGGCGCTACTGGTAAATCATGTTTAAAATTGAATAGAAAATTTATAGGTATAGAAATGGAAGAAGATACTTACCAAAAAGCTGTCGATTACATTTACAAATAGTCGATAAAAAATAAGCCAGCAAAATATTTTGTTGGCTCTCCTCAAACGATCTTAGATCTAAGATATATTTAATATGAAACTATATAATTAACAACTTGCCAGATATATATATTATCGTTCTCAGATTGCGCATAAATAGAATTATTGCTCATCATTTTTATCAAGTTCATCAGGGATAAAACTAGATTCTGCAGTATTATCGAATTTAGACAATTTTTTCGCCAGTTGTTCTTGTCCTTTTAATGCATCATGTTGTTTCGTTATTCGTTCTAAATCGTTCTGCCATAGAGACGCCATATCGGTTTGTTTCGTTATTCGCTCTAAATCGTTCTGCCATAGTGACGCCATATCGGTTTGTTTCGTTATTCGTTCTAAATCGTTCTGCCATAGAGACGCCATATCGGTTTGTTTCGTTATTCGCTCTAAATCGTTCTGCCATAGTGACGCCATATCGGTTTGTTTCGTTATTCGTTCTAAATCGTTCTGCCATAGTGACGCCAGATTGGCTTGTTTCGTTATTCGTTCTAGAGCATTTTTCCATTTAGACTGTATATTTAAATCGTTCTCTAAATATTCAGCTTCTAACATTGGGTCAACTGTTTTACTTCCGTCTAAATCTTTTTGAATATCAGATGTAAGTTTTACTTCTTTAATAACCTCTTCTGAAACATTTTCGTCAAGATATTTATTTGCATTCGTTAAGAAGGATTCTGATTTATATGCATAAAAACTTTTTAAGTTAGTCTCTCTAAAAATTTCGTCAATTAGTTCAGTTCTCAGGCTGATTGTTTTGCCTTGGTTTTTTTGCCACCAATCTTCCTTATTATCATCAGTAATAAAGATCAAATGCTTTATATCAATTAATTTAACATACTCAAGTATTTGTTTCCAAACGATCAAGTCTCCATATTGTCTATGATATTCAACACCACTAAAGATATAACTATCATTACCGTTTTTAGCTTTATTAGAATCTTGATATCCTGGTGGGATTTGTTTATTAAAGCGTTCTTTACCTTCTTTTTCTATGCTTAATATACATTCTTGGCTTGGAGCTTCACCTACTTTTTCTGCAAATAGATTATCTAACCTATCTCGTAAAAGATCTGTAGTACCAACTTTTATACTATCTGCTTCCAAATCATCTAACTCTTTAAAGAACTGTTGACTTAACTCATTAATACCATTGATCAACGAGTCTGGATTAATATGACTATGTCTTTTTTTTAGTTGTAAATTTTCTAGCTTTTTTTGTAAATCACTAACTGCACTTTCTACAATTTTTTTTGTATCATTAAATTTTTTATGTTGCTCACCCACGACCGTTAGACGATTTCTTTGATATTCAAGTGCTACATGATGAGGAATCCAGACTCTATCATTAAGCTGCTCCATAACTTTTAGCAAAGATTCACGAGTACTAGATTGATATCGATACAGATTTGTTAATACATTTGTATCAAATACAAAGATAGCTTTATCCCAAAGTTCTTCTAATTCAATATCTGCTGGTTGATAAAAGCTTTTAAATATGTTTTTCATTTTTATACCAATTAGTAGCTAGTGTTATGCATCACGGCTTTTAGTTTAGAGTAAAGAATTCTGTTCTATAAAGCAATGCTGGTGGTGACCATAGAGCCCGAAAAATTTTTATTCCCCGGGATGTAGCCTCGTAAGGCATTGTTTAAGCTCCAGAAGTACCTTATCCTAGGCATCAAACTTATATCTTCGAAGAACAATCAAATCAACATTTGCACACCAAATTACAGGCTTTCCAGAACTCGCATAATAACAGTCACCAATAATCAATGCGTGACAACCTGCTAGTTGTTCTAATGATTCATTAACTTTAAAATATTCTCTAAATTCTTCAGTTATATCAGGGTTAATCGAAACACTTAAACCATCGCTTCTATTTCCGGCGTTAAGCCAAAGACGGTCATCTGATGTATATGCCGCATCACTGATAAACCCCCAATAAATTCTATTTTGCCTATCAAGCCCTTCATGCACATCGTTGAAATTAACAAATAATTGACTCGCTACTTCTGGTAAATTTGGGTATGGATTATTAGGTATAATTATTTTTGTATTTGAAGAATATAGCTTATCTGACCGAACTAGCTTATATAATGTATTCTTAAGTGATAAATGAGCAGGATATTGAACTCCGCCACCTTTTACTTGCTCTGATACTTTTTTCTGCCCTCTAGCTTCTGAGTTTTCAAATGGTTTTTGAGGTTCGACATCAACAGAGTAATTAGGGTCAATTCCGCCCAAATCAATAATTATACCACTATCTGGATCTGCGGCTGGTAGCCCATCCGTTCCGTCGCCCTCCCCAACAACTTCATAAGATGTCGATAAATTACAATCTTCCTTATGATGAGCACAAAAGTGAGGCACTTTGTTGCCATAACTTGATTTTCTAAACCAAGCATCTCCATCACACTCAGTACATTTTAAATTTCGTCTTTTAATTTTAATTACAGATTCATCTTGAGCAAAGAAATCATCAGCCCGCCATTCTTTTTCGTCAATTGTACAAAATGCAAAATCCATAACTAATCCTGTTTAATAAGCCACCAAACCATATTACATCCTTATTCTACCCAATTAGTATTAGCTAATATGAAATTGCTTTTGATATCACAATTTTTATTCGACTAAATTATAGCTAAACTCGATTCCGCCACTTAATCGCGAATTATCTTGTCTTGTTAAATAATATTTCTCCACCAACCTCTTTAACAACGAACTTGCCCAGCTTGATGACAAACCACATCTATCCGCAATCTGTGACGGTGTCACCTCCTCACCTTCTTTAATCGACTGCAGAACAATTAACTGCGTCTTACTCAATTTAAGCAGTCCAACTTGGTGTGGTACCGAACGTGCGCATTTCAATAAATTTTCTGAAATATGCTCATTTTTGGCTAAATTTGCCATGATTTTACTACCCTCTGTAATTAACAATGAGAATTGAACTTTCGATTTGATTTTAATGATCTTTTAAACGATCTCTTAAGCAACTAGATCAGCACTAAGACAGTGGTGACAGCAATTATTTAGCCATTGATGGTAGGTATTTAAGGCTTCTTTCTTCTTCATTTCCAAATGAGTGTGAATATACGCTTGATCGAGCTTATCTTTCGCATGGTTCAATAATGTCTCAGCAACCATGTAATCAACACCCAAATCAGCCCACACCGTTCTGGCCACCTTTCGTAAGTCATGAGCTGACCATTCTTTATTACTCACCGCTCTCACTAATTCAGACGCCCTCACTGAATGAATTGGGTGTAAATCTCGCTTGTTTAAAGGAAATACGTTATTGATGGCGTAGTTATGTTTTGTTTGCCACTGTTTAAACTCACTCAGTAAAGCCACCATGTCATTAGATAACGGATAAACGATCTCTTTTTTCGATTTCGTATTCTCTTTAGGGATAACCCATCTCTTTTGTTTAAGGTTGATATGCCTCCATTTTGCAAGACGTGTTTCACCTAATCGTGTGCCATGGCAAAGCATCATTGAACAGAGAACGCGCTCAATAGGATTGGCTTTAGTGATTTTAGAAAGCAACTCTGGCACATCATCAGGCTTTAAACGTGATCCTTTTACATCAATTCGCTTAGTGACAAAGTCCGTAAACTTCATTTCATCCATTGGGTTAAACGTTAAGTAATTAAGCTTTTTAGCTCGCGTAAAACACACTTTGAGTAATTGAAAGATGGTTCTGATATAGCTATTTGCAAAACAGGATTTCAGTAATGGTTTGATTAAAAGCTCATCCACACTTTTATGCGTTAACTCGCGAATAGGTAAGCAATGCAAATTAGACATAAGATGATTGTCTGCCATCGACTTAATGCCTGTAATACGATTTTTAGACACATTTCTAGTTTGGTACTCACGCTCTACATACCAACACACCACTTCATCAACCGTTGAGAACAAATTACCCGATACGGGTTTTCCTGTTGTCAGCTCAACAATAAACGCATTAAGCACTTCAAATGCGCCTTTGGCGTTTAAATCTGGGTATTTACCAATACGATAGCTCTTTTGTTTGCCGTCTTTATATTCATAATAAATCCAACTTCCCTGCTCTCGATTCTGCTTAAATCGCAGATACAACGAATAACGCTCATCTTTAAGTTGTCTTACTTGGCTGTCACGACTGTATTTCTTGATTTGAGCTTCTGATATTTTGCAGCGCACCGTTTGTGAGTACATCGCATTATTATTAAAACGAATATTCATTTATGCTCCTGTCAATGTGGCCTGTATCGTCATACTCTTCACTTGACGGCCTTGTCCACTAAATGTCACCGTATCTATTGAGCTGATGCCTTGGTATAACTCATCGAATGTTTTATCGAGTACAACTAACCCCTCAGCAAAAACAACAGAGTTAGCCGGCGCAACGATATTTACTTTTCTCCCTTCACGAGTGATACGCCTTAATTCAGTAAAACACGCCTGCTCTGCTTCTTCCTTACTCTTAAAATCTTTACCTAATGCTTTAAAGGGCGCATTGCCTGTATTCACTTCATTTCGATGTCCGCTATCAGTTGATAAATAAAAAGCAGACACTCCACCAAACTCTTCTCGCCCATCTAATTCAATGTCCACATTCACAAAGTTAGGGAGTTGTGGATCATTATTACTAGGCAGTGACAAAGTCAACGTTTCAATCGCTGCACCACTTGCACTAATTACTTCTCCTTTTGGAGCCATAACATAAGTCTCACTAACTGGTTTTGCGATAGCATCGTACTGCTTGGCCAATCGTCGCAAAAAAGCAGCACACCCTTCATCGGTGCGATCAATATGCTCGATTTCAATATTTTGTAATTTAGGATGCACAAAAATTGAATACCCATGAGGTAGCAAACAATCCTGCATTATTTCGGCAATACTTGCTTTATTCCAACTAGCGGATCTCTTAGCACGAAAACCAGAAGCATCAGTCACACTAAAAGGGGCAACAGAAAGCACTAAACAAACCTCTTTTGGGCTGAGTTTCGCGCTACGTTTACTGATCTGAAATGTATCTCGATGAATATCATCTAAATACACCTCATACTTTTCACCTTTAGAAGGGATCCCTGATATCCCTTCAGAAAAAAGGGACAGTGTTAAGCTGTCCCCTTCCATACCATTACCATCGATAAGTTGCCAATTTTTTAAGCAAGACAACAACATATCAGCCTGCTTTCCTTCAAGTTTAAGCATTAGCCCCAACTCCTTGTTACGGTTTGCTTGCGAGTGCTCGTCATGTTTTTAGGAATGATAACCAAACAATCTTCTTGAAAAATATCACGTCGAACATGAGGATTAAGATGGAAGAATTCGCGTTCTAACTCATCATCGTCCGAGCCTGTTTTTTTAAATAATAGATCAGTAATTAAATCACCAGCTCTAGCTTGTACTTTCACCACGCTTCTCCAAGAATTGAATATTTACCTCTGTTTTCATCGCCGCCCCATTATGAATAAGCTCACTTTTGATCTCTTCAATTTGAGAAATAGTCCAGCGGCCTAAATTCCATCCGTCTCCGTCACTTATCTGTTGTGGTACTTTCAATAACTCACGCAATAGAGTGACCGAATCGGAAGCAGTGGAGCGCGTCCAAGTTGCTGATACGGAGATCTTACTGAGTGCAGACCCTGTCGGCTCTGAATCAGCATTATCAATTAGTGCCGTTTCAGAATAAGACCCATAATCTGTACGAGAAAAACGAGAAATTGGAGTTCTGTTTTGAACAGAAAACACCACATCACCAACCACTAAATGGTACATAAACCCTCTTTTAAGTATCGATATAAGAAACAGAAAGTGAATCTTCCATCGATAACCCTGTCATTTGAAATGAACGCTCAAGCGCTTGTTGAACCTTAAGGGACACCAATTGAGATAATTTCTCTTCATCCATATTTGGCGTCGCCACTATTTGAAATTGCATAGAAGGAAGTGATTGCGCCGCTTTCTGTTTCTCTTCCTTATATTTATTCTCTGCCAACTTAGTTTCAACTTGCTCAGGAGGCATTAACTTATTAGGTATTGGCGTTACTTTATTTCCTACCCATTCTCCTAAACTTTCACCAATAAAATCACCTGCTAATGAACCGACTAACCCACCTACGACAGTACCAACACCAGGTAAAATTGCCGTACCAATCGCAGCCCCCAAACTTGCTCCTCCCATACCTCCCAATAAACCGCCGCCTTCAGTAATGGCTTCTTTAGTCTCACCTTCAGCAAGCGCAGTCGCAATATTGCCTGCAGAAATAGCCATTGATAGAGGCCTTAACAGCTTATTTAAGCCTGCTTTTCCTGCGCCTTCCGCTACATCACCACCGATATCCATAACATCTTGAGCAGCAGACATCATTGGCATCATCGCCAATCCTCCACCGACTAGAGATAAGGGGACTGCGCCATTGTTTGAGCGCATTACATTGGATGCCGCACTATAAGCTCTAGAACTAGAGCCAGTAACAGTATTGCTTACAATATGACGAGCAGAGTTCATTTTGTTACTTGTCGAGGAAAATACACGTTGACCTAAATTAAGAGCTCTCGCTAATGGATTACGGCTTCGACGTTTTGATCTTCTAGATGCGTGTCTTTTTGATTTACCAGATTGAGAACCAGTATAAGAACCAGAACGGCTCCCTTTCTTATGGTCTTTTATATTGTAAAGTGCATCACCTAGCTGGCGAAATTGACGAGTTGCATATCTAGCAGCCTTAGCACTGGATGTGGTTTCACGATCGAGCCCATGTCGAAGTAATTTTGCTTTATCAATCGAATTACCAAACACTAACGAGGCCGCTTTACCTGCCATTAATGCCGCTTTAAGTGCAATAAATCCTGTAACACCAATAGCAACAGCCGATGTCACCCCCTCATTAGCTTCAGCAAAATCGCCTAACCACATGATGGCATTACCTAAAGGTTCAAGTACCGAATTTAGAGCAGGCAACAACGCATTTCCAAAAATAACACTCAAGCGTGTAATTTTATTAATAAAACTATCTATACCATTCTCAGTAGTAGAGATACGGCTGGAGAACTCATTTTGTAGACTCTCAACATGAACCGACTGCTCTTTATTTGCTAAACCTAACGCTTCTTTAAGCAGGCCCATATTGCCAGCCAGAGAAGAAACAGCACCTTTAGCTTCTTCACCAAAAATCTGACTAATTAACGCCCCTTGCTCTTCAAGAGGTGCATCCGTGATCGCATTAAGAACCTCAATCAGTGTACCTGAGGCGTCAGACTGCATGGACGCAGAAAGTTGCTCAGCATTAAATCCAATACTAGAAAATGCTTTTTTTTGACCTCCTGTTGCAGCAGCTCCAGAGGTTAAACGTCCAGATATATTCTTTAAGGCTGTTGCTGCTCTCTCTTCATTCATCCCAGTAGCAAGCATTGACGCTGCCAATGCACTAGATTCATTCACATTAAACCCAGCCATTTTCGCACTTGCCCCTTCACGGGTCATAACACCAGCAATATCACCGGCTTTGGCATTCATATTGCTTGAAAGGTAATTGGCAGTACCGGCTAATCCAATAGCACCTTTGTGGTCAAGACCTAAAGCCGCTTTAAAAGTCGCTAATGTTTCCCCTGCTTGTCCTGCGTCCATATCAAAAGCCACACCCATAGCGGCAGAATCTAAAACGAATGATTTCAATTCATTAAGATCTTTAATGCCACTTTGGCCACCAGCCGCCAACATGTTATTAATATCATTTGCAGAAAGACCGCCACCTTCTTTAGACGCGGATGTATGCAAAGACCAAGAACGTAATTGAGTTGCTTCTTCTGCAGACATATTTACGACTTTTTTAACATCAGCAAAGGACGATTCATTTTTCACGGCTGACCAGACACTTGCACCAATAGGAGCCGCTTGCATCGCTAACGTTGTTGCCTCACCACCAAGCTCACTCAACTTTCCACTTCGAGCACTCATTCTGTCGGTAATGGCTTTACGTTGTTTTAGGTGTTCGTTTTGTTTCGCTATAGCTGCCGTAGTTTCTTTTGATTGCTGCTCTAGCTTACGTTGTGCATTAGCTAAACGAGTGGTATCAACGCCTGCTTGTTTCAGCTCACTGCCTAACTTACGAAGTTTATCGGTTTGTTTTTCTTGCTTATCATTTAAGTTAGTTACTCGTTTAGAAGCTTGCTTATATGCTTGATTCAATTCAGAAGTACGAACTTTACCTTCTGACATTTCAATATTCAGCGCATTCATGCGATTTTTAGCCGCATCTAATTTATTCTTTAGCTGTGGAACGGCCTCACCGGAGGCTTTTTTAAATTGAGCATTCAGCGTTTCAATTTCTTTCTCTGTCGCTTTATATTCAACTCTTAGTTGTCGAGTATGTTTGTTATGATCAGCTTGCTCTTTAGATAAACTCTGAATATCTGCCTCAGCTGTTTGATACTGCTTTCTAAGCCGTTGCATTGATGTGATTGCAGACTGATAGCCATTTACTTTTTTTAGATCTTTATTAACATGAATAATTTCATCGCGCTGCTCAGCAATTGCAGCTGTCAAACGTTCAGTTGCCGTTGTACTTGAAAGAATATCTTTCGTTCCCTTAACGACTGTATCGAGAACTAAACTAATTTTTTCAGACATCTTTTACCCCAAGCTTTTTTAGTATGAGGTTATAACGATGTATCGCCACATCTTGAGGCCACTGACGAAGTTCCTCTTCTGATGTATTTCGATACATGGGGATATAATCGATTAACGCTTCAACATCTTCAGCAGAAAGAATGCCGCCGATGGTTAAAAAAAAGCACCCACCTGCGGTTTTAGCGCCAAATAATCATTCGTTGAAAGATATTCAAAATCTCGTTGTTCTAATCCAGTAACAACACGGAACATAAAGTCTTCACGCTCTTCATCATCCGTTAATTCGGCCAGTTTTTCAGAATGAATAGTTTTGGGTACTCTAAATCGAACATGCTCAATCTTCTCACCCACTTCATTTTCAAAAGTATGTAATAGATCGAATGAAAACGTATCTTCATCTAATATCTCACCATTTACGGCATCTGCTGGTGTCAAAATATAATGACAAACATCTTGATAAAGGTGATGAAAATCAGGGGTTGCCAGTAAATCAAATTGCTCTTTGGTCAATTCACTACAACGTAAAATAGTCGCTTTACGTTGCTCAAAGACTTGAAGATTGGTCATGTCCTTTTCATCAATCTTAATATGAGGTAAGTTTTTGAATTCTGTAATGGATAGTTTCATTAATCCAATCGTACGCAAAGCTACCACTTGCGCAGAAATCAGATCCGTTTTTTCTTGTAGTCGTTTTAATTCGCTCTCCGACGTTTTGTCATTTACCGCTTTAACCTGTGCTTTTAACTGAGCAAGTTCAGCTTCTAACATTTTACTTTTATCACTATCATGACTAAAAAACTTAAGCACACTTTTATTATTAAGCATTGAATTTACTCCATAAAAAAACCTCCAACAGGAGGTTTGATTATTTTAATACCAACTAGATACCGACTTCTGACATCAGATCCACACCAAATACAAGACACTTCCCAGTAGTACCATTGATGTCATGAACCACAGAACCCGTGTCCGTGAGTTTATATGCTTCACAAACCCCTTCAATCGTACATTCTGGTTTTTCACCCATTTTTTTGGGGTTAGGTTTCACACTAGTCACTGTGGTATACAAAGAATGTTCTTCCGAGTATTTTTCTCCTTGCCGTGTAGCCCCTTTTTCAGTGACATTAAACTGACCAGGCTTCATCATAAATTTACCTAGTGCTTGAGATATTGCTTTACGATCACCTCGCACTTTTACAGACCACGTCAATTTATTCAGACGAGTTACGTCTTCCATTTCTAAAAATGACCCATCCGTTGCCTGAGTTTTAAACGTGATCTCAGGCATCGAGATCTCAACAATCTCATTCATCCACGGCACACCCTCAAGTACAGCCGTAAGACGTCGAGCAATACGATCAGCCGCCATTAATTACCTCCTCTAGCATTGCTGCAATTAATCCATTATCAACACTCATTTCATACACCATGTGTTCATTAGGTGAAAAACGCCCATAATCCAAACAAATAAACCAACGTCCTGATGTGTAATTTTCTACACTGTTTTTGCTTGGGTGGAGATACGCTGTAAATTTAGGAATGATATTTTCAGCAACCAGGCTTTGTCCCCAGTTGGTTAAGCGATCAATCACTTGTTGCATAAAGTCAGGAGTGAGTAATTTACCCATCAGAGGCTGAGACGTTTCTTCTAGCTTACGAGCCATTAAATCTTCAAGACCGACATGCCCAATAAATCGCCCGGTATTACAACGATTACCAATAATAGAGAATCCACCCATTCGAGTTCGAGCAATCGTCACCACACCATGCTTGTTTAAAAAATTGGCTTGAGTAGTTTTATCATTGATAATGTATTCAACATGGCGAGACGTTTCCTCACAGTTCACACCTAAATTTTGTGGACTTTCATGGCCGTTAACAGAAGCCATCGCAGCAACTAATGCAATCGATGCCGGCATTAATACTTGCTCTCCATCGTGTTTAGTGAGGAACCAAGGATCAATAATAGACAACTTATCCTGACCTGTGCCTTCCGCACCAAAATTAGCCGCGAATTTAGCCGCTTCCATGTCATTCAAGTTCGGGCCATCAATGATTGGGCGACAACGTACATCACGTCCAATAAGTGATAACTTCTGGCCTAATGTAATAGAACTAAAGCCAGGGGCCGCAATAATTGTTGGCGTTTCAGCACACGATTTAGCCGTATAAATCCCTGTTTTAGCACCTGTAGAAGCATCAATGCCGCCAATGATATTCGTTTCAGTTGCACTATAGTCTGCGCCTTCTTCTTCAATTGTGACGTACACAATCGCCTTCACATATTCAAAAAGATATTGCACAACAAGAGGCAACGTACCTGCTCGATCGCCAGTGGTATCAAGCATCATCATGGCGTGCGAATAATCCCATAGACGAGTCGACTCACTCAACGCCATTCCTGCATGTTTATTAGGCGCGGTTCCCGTTAAATGCACAACTTGTAAAGCAAGCGGCCCCATACTTGGTTGAGGTTCAATAGTACGAACTTCAGCGCCATTCATTTCAAAATCTTGAATTGGCGTTAATGCTATTTCTGTCATTATTTGACCTCCTTCGATACAGTTAAAGTTGTGATTTCAATAGGTAATTTAGTTCCCGGTTTAGCCACCTTTCCACTAAGTAGAAGAAACGAGGCTTGCTTTGAGGAAAGCGAGATTGTTTTCTCTCTCGGATAGTGCCATTGACCATTTAAGCGAAATGGCAAGAGGATTGGATGATCCTGTTTTTTATTTTTTGTCTTAGCGTTAATCGACATAGATTAAGCTCCGTTGATTTTCTTTAGATAAGAAAAAACCCAGCGCAATGGCTGGGTTCGTGGTGAAAATAGATAAAAAACCTCGATAATTGAGGTTTTAGGTTATTTTTCGTAATGCATCGATTTTAATAGGGTTGACAATAAATATTGGGGTGGGTAGATCATAATTGGCTTGCTCAGAGGTATAAATATATTGCCCACTGGTTGGAAAATTAAGAAGTACTTCAAACTGACCATTAACTACATCCACAGGAAACAAAATCAAACGGCCATCATCTCGTTTAAGAGGCATTGAAAATGTTTGATCGGGAATGTTTACTGAGCCTCTCACCATAAAGCTTGTTAGCTCATAACAAGTAATATGGGTAAAAGTACTGTTCTTTTTTAATGCATTAGTGACTTCAGTAATGAGTATTTCTTTTAACTGGGGCTGGGGCTCTACAGGCGGTAAAACTACATCATTTTTTTCATCAATTTCTTTTTGAAGATTCTCAACTAATGCTAGTTCATCTGTATAAATATCATCAATCCAGAGCGGCGAGTCTTTTGATAAGAATTTACGTTCGCCGTTGATGTAGCTTTCATCTGCAACAATGACATTAGTGATTTTGTTATTACTATCTACGATTGCTATTTTCATGCGTTCAACGCCTCTTGTATTGCGATTTCGTCGGCTGTGGCTGGGCGATACGTGATAATCATCGCACCATTTTTTTGCGTGTTATTTCTGCCACCAGCACCATGACCTGCGCCCCCGCTTCCCATTGCAGATGCCCCACCGCCACCATAGCGATAATAATAAAGGTAGTTCCCCGAAGATGAATAAGCTGCTTTTTCACCCGTAAAAGCACCACAAGCCGTTGCAATATCTTCACCATTTCTGGTAATGACATTTGTCTCATTGATGGCATTTGCACTTTTACCCTCGCCTCCTTTCGAGACAATCACGCTTAACATCTTTTCAATATTTTGAGGCGCAGGTTCAATCCCCCCTAAACTATTTACAGAATAAGAAGTACTACTACCTCCGCCAAAAATATCAGCAATTAATTGATCGTTTATTTTTAATTGAGAATCCCCCCCTTTCTTACCTGTTACATAACCTGGGTATTTATAATCCACATTACCAGAGCGACTACCAATCAAAACATCTATGACAGGGAATGTAGTTTTGTTAAGAGAAACAAACTCAATCGCTAGAAAGGCACCTGCACCCCCGCCAGAATAGATATTACCAGTATTAGAGTATCCAGCGCCACCAACGCCGCATATTTGAAGAGTAATATAGAGAGGAACATTGTGCTGAAAGTTATCAGCTACTGTATCTATTGTAATTTGACCACTGTCAGTAAACGTTTTAGAACCCACGTCAATCAATTCTGCTGTTGAATTAAAATTATCAACCCATGCCTGACCATCAAACCACAACGTTAACTTGTCATTAAAAGTGATGACCCCATCACCATATAAAGTATTACCAATCACTACAGGATGAGAGAACGTGACCGTTTTATTTTCGGTGGTATAATCACTTGCAAGTTCTATAACATCCCCAACGTCAACCGACGAATCATCAGTAACAACGGCATTAACAAACACACTAAGTAAATAACGCCCATTTGGTTTAATGGTCCCACCATTATGAATCGATTTATATTTTAATCCGCTCACATGATTCACTTGACCTAAATCCACCGTACTCATACAAACCACTCCCCTTTAATTCTAATAAATCGAAACTCTCGTGCATGTTCTACAATTCTGGCACGAGGAAATAGTTGATTTCCTTTTTTAAATTGCTCGCCATCTGGAGCTAAGAACGCGACATCACCGGCATCTAAATCCACTGAATCATCAACTCGAATGATCACATCACAATCATTTTCTTCTGCCGTAAGTTGATACTCACCATAACGGAAAATGACATTTAACCGAGAAAGAGCAATTTGATGCTCCTCAGTAATAATAATGTTTGGTGCTTGATTGCTTTTAGAAACATAGTTAGCGAGATCACTTTCATCTGCCTTTTTAGCTAATGCATTTCTAATATCTACATGCGCTTGTGCATTTTTGTTATGCTCAATCAAATCTTGCTCTGTAATAAAAGCAATAGATGGGTTTACAGTATAATTAATGATGTCGGCATTAAGTGTTTGAAAACGCAATCGAAAGGTATAACTTTTCGCACCATTGGGATTAAAAGATTTAAAATCCCCTTCAACACGACGGTAAGAATAAATAAAATTCTCACCATTGATATTACCAATCGCCGCCAATCCCCATACTTGGTAACCTTTACCATTAATTGAATGATCTGCTGGAATGATGATTTGAACAATAAATTCCCCAGGGTTCTCTGGGTTTTCTTTCACGCTCGCTTCAAATAGCGATTCATCACCATAATCAAGAACCATCTCCGTCACATCAACTGGTGATGCACCATCGGCCAATAGCCCCCCATCAATTTTCATGTGAGTAATACTGACAGATTTATTAAATGCTTTAGCATTCGCTTCCGCATTAAATCCCAGTTGGGTGATATACCCTCTTGTATCTAACGCTTCCATTTGTTCTAGTGTTAACTGTGTCATTATGCTGGCCTGCAATCACTGTGGATGTGGGTTTCAAATAAACTGCTTAAATAAAGTTGTCCTATTTCTCCGGCATCAAAACGAGGGTCGTAAGGCATGCAGTCACTAAAAGTATGGGTTTCAAATAAAACAGCGGAATACATAACGAGCTGACTTTCAAGACCATCAAAACTATAAGGAACTGAATCACTCACAACCCCAGTTTCAAACAACGCTCCAGAATAAGAAAACACATTAGCCGCACGAACCAAATCAAGCGCAATCAAATCTCGCTCACTTTTGTAAGTATTTACACGACTTTCTAATCGACATTGAAGCTGTTCATCTAGCTTTCCTTGCTCTATCTCCGCACTTATTTTTAACGAATAGGCTTGAGCCCCCTTAGTTATCTCTGAGGAAAAGCCAAGAGCATCAATGGAATGAATAAGGCCTTTTCGAGTACCAGCTTTACTGTGGATCTCAAACGCTTTATCTGTAGTTTTTCGTTGCTGTGTCAATGAGTCATTAGGCTGCCAATCAAGTACTCCTCGCTCAGCAGCAAGCAAAGCTACGAAGTCATCAGAGCACAACATTGGATCTTTAAGCGTTGGATAAGGTGATACCACTTTTTCAATAATGTTAACCCAAGCGTATTCAAGCGACTCTTCAATGACCGTTCGGTTACTGGGTTGAACACTAATAAATGGCTCATTCTGCTTTGACATCAATCACCACCTCAGTACACCGTGGGACTTCATCCCAATCACACACAATGTTTTCTCGTGGCTCAAGCACAACAGGTCTAATGCCTAATTTACGAAATTCAAATTCAATCTCTCCGATTTCAATGTCCATCTTTAAATTAAATTTACCTTTCGCAAATGCCCAAGCCACTGCTTCACCCTGCATTTGTGAAAAATCATTATTTGGATTTGCGCCGGTGCGTGCAATAACATGAATTTTGTAATCTTTAAACGTCGGTGTTTTTACCGTTAATTCATCGGTTTCTTGCGCTATATCATCCCGATTTAAGTAGTTCAGTACTCGCTTTAATAACGCTTCGCTTGGCTCTCCGGTATGACTTTCACGACTTAACACCGCAACACACACTTTACCTGTATAGGGTTCAACCATTCGAGGTTGAGCATCTTTAACTGGATTGCTCACCGCCTCTTTCGGAAATTCATAACGTACCGTAACTACGTTATCTTCAGTATTAAGTGTAATAATCGGACGTTCGTCCAACGTCAATGCATGATATCGATACCCCATACGAGTACCCGTGGTATGAAATTGATAAGGGGCTAAGTCAAACCGTTTAAGTAAATCTTCATCCGATTCCATCACAGCCAATTTAGGTGGATAAACACTGGTATCTTCAGGCGTTAACATTTGACGTTTTAAGTTATATTGCAACGCCATCAATTCAACCATGTCTGATTCCGTCACATATTTACGGAACATTTGCAGCGCCCAATAATTATTCTCACGAATATCAGCAATGTATTTCAGAATTAACGCTTGAGTTATTTGAGCCAACAACTCCGCATCATTCTCTAAGCTCTCACGCAATAAAGTGGCTTTTTCTTGGTCTTTGTTGGCACAATGCTCAACTGCAAAATCAATATACGTAGAGAGTAAAGTTTCAAAATCAGGCTCTTGAAATGCTTGTGGGGCTGAGATAGTCATACATTGGTACTCACTTCAATTTGTTCGCCTTTCCATTTAGCCCAGATCTGAACCTGAAACCCTGTATTTGTAACTATCGCTTTACAGCGTGTTACGCTAAGGCCATCAAGCTGACAGTGACAATTGGTTAGGGCTTCTATAGAGAGATTTTGCACAATCAGTGCTTCGTGGGGGCTTTGGTTTTTACCGAGTCGGTGCAATGCTCGATTACCAAACTTACGCCGTTTTAC
Source organism: Aliivibrio wodanis (assembly GCA_000953695.1). Lineage (GTDB taxonomy): Bacteria > Pseudomonadota > Gammaproteobacteria > Enterobacterales > Vibrionaceae > Aliivibrio > Aliivibrio wodanis. The sequence continues at coordinate 1,672,982 of LN554846.1, forward strand.
ACGTTCAGTAAGCTGAGTGGTTAACACCCTTTTTATCCGACAAGCAAGTGCATCAAAGTGATAGACAGTTCGGCCTGTTTCTTGATCTATTCCTATCATGGTAACGCCCCACTGGTTGGTTTACCTTCATTACCAATATGATGATGAAGTTTCACACTGTAACCATCCACAGAGACATCACCATTTACCACATGCAATGAACCAGAGAACGTAGATGGCGCTGAAGAATCAGCCATTGAAAATGCCGCAGCAGTAGATACCGAAAAAGCACCTTGATGATTAAACACACCAGTATTAATAAATTGGCCTGTAAAAATAGAATCACCGGTTCGGTTTGTGCTTCCGGTATGCTCTTGATCACCAATATGAGTGAGATCAGCGTACAACGTTACTCCTCCAGGATAACAACACGTCAAAGAACCACTGTCTAAATCGTACCGCTCAGTCATTCCTCCACCATAATCCCTCATGACTTCGTTTTCTTTCAAACTCGGAAAAGGAAAAAGGTGTGAACGCAGTCCCATCAAGGCAACCGAATTATTAAGATTGTCGCCATTACCAATATTAATCAAAATGCATTGTTCACCAACACTTGGCCGGCGGTAATCTTTTACTCTGCCCATTGCCGGTACAAAAAATGGCACTCCTTGTGCCATGTTCTCACTTGTTTTTACGTCCACCGTCGTTTCATACGCACAATGAACGGTTCCAAGACGGATAACATTAGCCAAACGGCGGTCAATATCACTTATATGTTCAACGAACTCTCTGAACTTTTTCTCAAGGCTCAATACCCGATTGATGATATTCATTATTGTCACCTGTGCAGTGAGTCAATTCATAAAACTCTTGATCTAATGGTCCAACATAAATCTGTTGTCGCATCGTAACCACCCGAGCAAATATCCCATTCTCAGGGTCGAACTTACTGGGCAAATTAGACACTAACTCAGCTTCTTCTTGATTAAATGCATCACCAAAAAATTGATTACAGATCTCACGTTCTAATCGACAAGACGCATCCAAGGCTTCAAGGTCAAACTCATTAATCGAGGTTGGTACTTCAATCATAAAGCGTAATTCAATATTGTGTTGGGAACGCTCCTCATTGCTCAAAGAGTTATAAGGATCAGATTCACCGACTTGATAGCTGAAAGTTACCTCGCTAATTTCAATCGCTTTTCGCTTATAGATTGACCCTATATTGATATTCATCTTACTCTCAAGATGATCCTTAACCGTCGTTACCCACTCACGCGGCGAGTGATAAAACATTTTTGAATTCACGATGAAAAAACTCCTCAAACTTACGATTAATATCAGAAAGATATCGTTCAATAATCTCTTCAGCGTCATGTGAGATATCAATGGTGATCATCTCAATATTATGTCGAGATTTTCCCTTTCTTCTCCACACAAGAAGCTCATCGCTATCCATTGGAGCAATAAAAGCTCCTTCATAAAAATCGCGTCCAACTCGAACCCCTTTCTTGTTTTGGATTGGCGTCCCCATTCGGTGAACACCAATTTCATTAACGCCAATCCAAAGCTTTGAAATTCGACCGTTTTTATACAGTTTGAAACGAGAGCGCAACGCTTTAGCCTCAATCTTAAGTTCATAACCAAGCTCAGCCATTGTGATCGTTTTAAGCCATCTATTCGTCAGAACAGCCGCGCGATTCACCGCTTTTGGTATCTCTTTTTCAAACGCTTCATAGTGCCGAATAAATTCTGTATCCAGTAAAGCTCGGTTGTTCCTAGTTAAATTCTGACCACTCATTTTTTGAACCTTTTGCCTGCCTTACCAAGGTATATTCATTAATAAGTCCACTCGCACCATTTCCACTGGGTAATGCTTGTGCATACGACAAAAAATAAACGAGCCCCTCATGCTGAATAATGCAATGCTCAGGAAGCGTTTCACAAGTCAGCAACCGAAAAGTAATACGCTCACTCTGTTGTGATTTTTTCACATACCCAAATATTGTTAATGTATCTCCTTGCTCAGTAACCACAGACTTAGGTGAGCCAAAACAATCAGCAATGGATGCCCGAAGTAACCCTCGGGCATTATCAAAAAGGCTAGTCATACTAAGCGACTAACTGCGTAATAAGCTCACCGGTCAGCAATACCCCTCCATCAATAAACACACCGACAGGTTGTTCAACTTCCCCTGAGGTGGTCGGCTGTACTTTCGTAAATACACCGCCATCAAAATACGCGGCCTCACAATTAAAGCTAAGAGTATCCCCAGCTTTAATTGGTCCATCGTAATAACCAGAATAGGTACAGGTAACTACTTCATTTTCTTTTGCACTAAAACTAGGAACAACAAGCAGCGCACCAACGACACACGGAATGTCTTTTACAAATCCATTGGATGGTGCAACCAATGCAATTTTTTTACCTTCTGCAATTTGCATAAATATAATCTCTATAAAAAAGAAAAGAGAGCCGAGCCCTCCTTTGAATGAATAATGTTTACCTTATTTTGTCGTGGCAAACATCGCTTGGGTAATACCACGGCGATCAAGTACTTTTGAAGTAATATCATAAGTGATACGGAATTTAGCCCCATCACTGCTCCAGCCATCCCCCGTTTCTAACCATGGATCTTGTTGACCATCTAAAAAGCCCATCAAGACCGTATCAAAATCCTTGCTAGTAAAACCGATTGCACCATTAATGGCGTTAGCTCTTGCGGTTTCAATAACACGCTTAAACTTCTTATACGCTGGATTGTAATTATCAGGCTTACTTGCCGTGTTAAGTACCGCTTCAAACATAGACGCGTGCTCTGGACTCGCCAGAAGGATTTCACCACGCAAATCTAATGGGTCACCTTTCCCTTTACCATCCAATGGAATAGTCGTGGTCGTAGCAAACATTTTATGTAGCGCCATGATTAACGCTTCATAATCACCAGCCGCAATACCGTCCGTTAAATTGCCCCAATCACCTTGAACATTCTTCTTAAATACAGGTCCACCATCGCTCATTTTTCCGCTAAGAATTGCGTTAAACATCAATTTATCTGCTAAGCGATAACCGGCTTGCATGAATTTACGCGGCACTTTTGAAACCAAACCAATTTCATCATTAATAATGGCTTGGCGAGTAAACTGGATCCCTCGTCCAAAAGTCGCAAGTTGGATACGCTCACCACTGCCTTTCAAGATAGCGGACTTATATTCACCATCTTCACCAATATTCATTAAGTCTGGTGCATCATTCACCATGGTTAATTCTGTTTCACGAAAATCAGGTAAGCTTTCAATATTTGCAAGCTCACGCCATAGCGGTGTTGTTGCTTCACGTTCATCACGCATAACAGTACGAATACTTTCAGTGACAATGTCACCAAAATCTTGAGAATTAAACGCACGATTCACCAATTCATCTTTGGTCATTGCGCTTCGAGCATTCATCCCCAAACTTGCACGAGCCATATTAAGCAATGATTCATGACCAAAGCTGTTGTCTTTTTCAAGCTCTGAAACCCCACAGCGTGCATTAAGTGCATTCTGCAGTTCCTCTTTTACATGGTTACCGTTGCCAACATGGATCTGAGTAGGCGTAATATTCGTTTTTGTTCCTAACGCACTCGCTTCACCAAGAGAGTTAAGTAATTGTTGTGATGCATTTTCAATCGTGAAGTCAGGGTTACTCAATACCTTATTAGTGAGTTCATCATTCAGGTTTAAGGTTTGACATAAATTACGCAAATTATCACGATCGGTACTCATGTTCGTCAAAATACGCGCAGAGGCTTGTTCAAGTGTGCAATCCATGTCTTCGAGCATGATGTTCATAAGCACATCTTTCACGCCATGTTTATTGCATAAGCTACGAATAGCTTGTTGACGTTGGTTCTCCGCTTTTACCGCATTTTTAAGTTCATCTGGTTTTGGCATATCGCTTACCTGTTGATTTGAATTAGATTGTGGAACATCGGAAAATTCCGCTTGATCCGTGAGTGCTTGTTTTTGGTTGCTTTCTTCACCTTCAAGCTTTAGACGATTTAGTAATGTATCAGGCGTATTTTTAAAGGCGGAGAGAGCTTGATCCCCTTCTTGTGATAAACAATTAGTCAAATCAACAGGGTCAATGATTTTATCAATGAGTTTCCAGTCGAGCGCTTCTTGAGCCGTAAACCATGTTTCTTTAGCCATAGCAGCCAATACTTCATCCATTGATTTACCACTTCGCTCAGCATACGCTTCTGCAATGGTTTGCTTTGAGTTCTTGAGTTGAACTAATGCTGACTCGATTTCTTGCTCACCACCGCGCGCCCCAATTTCAGGGTTATGGATCATTAAGGTGGCATTTTCTGGCATTTGGATCTCATTACACGCCATAAGAATGTACGAAGATATGGAAGCGGCAATGCCATCAATCACACCAACGGTATGACCTTTATGAGCCTTTAACGCGTTATACATTGCAAGACCTTGGTAAATACTGCCGCCATAGCTTTGCACTCGTAAGGTCAAATCTTTACTACCCACCGCTTGTAAAGCTTGAATAAGATGAATGGCTTCAATATCGTAATCACCAATAGAGCCATGCACGTAAAGTTGAGCGCCACTGTTTGATGATTCATTTTTTAATGTGTACCAACTTTTTGTTGGTTTAGTAGAGTTAGGCATTAAAGGCTCCCTCGCCATTGGAGTGGATTTGAATAGTCTCAGCAAGATTATGAGCAGGATCTGATGTACTAATAATGCCATCAGCTTTCATTTGCTCTCGTTCTGCTTTAATTTCCTTACGAGTGGAAAGTGGATTTATATTTCGCTCACGTTGAGTCTGGCTTAAAGAAAACAGACTTAACCGCGTTCCTTTTTCAATACCATCCATCTCTTTTGCTGGATCTATCCATGGCATAACCGGTGCTTGATAAATCGCATTAAGCACTGTTGAAACATCAACATCAGAAGGAATAGTTAACTCTCCTTTCATGACAGCCATCGTAAGTGCATGACGGTATTGAGGTCGCGTCCAATTGGTGACAAACTCACGTTGAAGAACTTTATATCTAGAGTGTGAGTCCACTAGTTCTTGCCGGTTCGATGAATATGAACCGTCATAATTGCGAGTCACAGAAGAATTGTTTACCCCAACAGCCCCACTCACTAACTTTTGCTGACTAGAACGAAACGTAGGACTAGCCGACTCTTTCCTATTCGACTCAACCACACCAGCGTCTTCTCCTGGTGCTAATTCAAATGAATTAGCCACGCCTAAAGTCATATCACCACCGCCACCAAAAGAGTCAGCATTGGGAATGTCTTTATCCCGCTTAATATAAAACGCAAATTTTGCTGCAATTTCATGACCAAGCATTTCAGTAAAATCATAGCTTTCAATTCGTTCAGCTAAATCAATGGCTGAATGAAGGATTGATACGCCTCGATTTTGATGAAATCGGCGAGTAAATTTAAGATGACAGATAAAGTTGGCGTCTATTTCTGCATACTCAAATCCTTTACTATTTTTTTGTATTAGGAAGCTTTTAGGCTGACCAAATGCATTACGTTTAATCCCTTCAATCAAGCCACCTTCCATTTCCGTAATATGGTGTGGTACAAAGTCAGGCTCAAACGCTTGAACAGCAAAAGGAGTGGTTGATGGGTACTCTAAATCACCATGCTCCCCCATATACATTCGACCAAAAACCTCCCCATCACGGAGCCAAGTACGGCATGCTAACCACTCTGTTTCAGAGCGAGACATCTCCTTATTTATATTTTGATTCAATGAATGAAGTTCATGCCACTTCGCTATCTCTTGAGCAAACTCAACATGAACATTACCACTACGATCTAATGGTTGAGGCTCTACCATTATTCCTTTTGAACCAACCACATTAGCGCACAACTCATCGAGAATAGCGGTCACAAAAGGATTGTTTTCATCGGCATACCGCGCTCGTTGATACAGCGCTTTTGCCCCTTGATTCAGTTGGTTGGGTGTTTGTTTAGAAAATTTATTTGTACGTTTTGTTCGAGGATCTTTAGGCAGTGCCGCATTATATCGATTGAGCAACATACGGTCATGCAATCGAACTAACCCACTGCTTGGGCTAAAAGTAGCGACCAACTTATCAAAAAAGTTGAGTGGATTATTCAAGTTGTACCCTCCGAATCACACTTCGATGGCTGTTACTAATCAAGCGTTGTAAGCGCTCTATCTCTTTACGTACCGTTGCAAGACTGGTTAGTGTTAATTTTTCACCCTCCGCTGTTTCTACCGATTGCTGCATTAATATTTTACGTTCTGCCTCGATATACCAAGCAAGACGCTCATGATTAGTAGGAATGGTCATCATCCGAAAAGCCCTTTTGAATGGTTATAACGACGTTTAGGTTTTCGCTCAAATTCAGGTTTTATATCAGCATCAACAACATTAGGGTTTAGTTGCCAATCTGCCGCCCATGCCGGTGGTTTATCCCAATGAATATCATCACCGCCTAAGTAATGCATACCGGCTTCTGCATAAGCGCACAGATCTAACGATTCATTTGAGGTATTTGGTGGGCACTCCCAATCGCCTTTGTCATTAATAAACTCAGCAGTGAGTTCCTCATACCAATTACGATCTGCCCATAGCGGCAAATGAAAGTAACGAGACCCAAATTCTAAGCGAGAATAACTGGCAGCCACACGGTTTTTAAGTCGATTACTGTGTAGTAACAATAGAGGAATTTCACCATGCGCGAGTTTGCTTCGTTTATCGGGGTAACTTTGTTTTACTAGAGAATCAATGTCTCGACTTGCCCCTTTCACTAAACGAAATAGATGGGATAAACTTTTAGGCTTTAAGCTGTTATAAAATTGATAGGCTAAATCCGTAACAGAGGTTTTTCTTCCATCTTTCACGCCTCCAGCCCCCCCCGAATCACACAGGGTTAATACCGATTTCATCACTCGACCAGAGCCATCAGAAAGTGGATAAGTTCGCTTAATCACTTGTTCAATTAATAAGTCCCAATCTTCCGCATAAACAGCGGGATTAAGTCGTTCATTATTACGATTGGGATTTGTTAATATTTCAAAACGGTCAATGACCCAACGTTGTAACCCCTGCCCAAACACTTGAGCCTGAACGACAAAACGCGCACTCTTTTGTCCGCCTTGAACATCAATGCTCATTATTAAGAATCGACCGCCTTCTGGCACTGTCGCACGACGATAATCAACCGCTTTTGCCATTAACTCATGCGCACCAATATCATTACTTTCTGTTTGCAGAATGTATGGCCTGCCAACATCAACGTTATAAAATGACATGAGTTTGTTTTCATCCCCTGTCGCTTCAAATTGCTCTTGTGCGGCAAGGTAACGTAACACCAAACTTTCCCAGCTTTGATAAGTCGCAATCACTCCTTCAAACCAAAACGTTGCCCATTTTGATTGCCTGATGTGACTCTCATCGGTGATCTCTTCACCATATTGGTTAATCGCTCCCTCACGAAACCACCGACCCTCTATATTTTTAGCTTGTTTTTGCTCCTCATCAACACGATGAGTACAACGTGGGCACTGACAACACACTGTTTTTGCCATTTCAATATGGTTACTAAGCGTGTCATCCCAATACAGTGTTTCAAACATCGGAATAAACCAATGATCACAATCATCACATAACCAATAGAAGCAACGACGATCACCTTGATTGTAAATTTGAGCAATCCCACCGCAAGGCTGAACTTCATGCATACCTAGTTGTTCTTCAGCAACAGGATGACGAACTAAGCGACCAGGTGAACTTTCAGCCATTGCCATACCGGACGATTTGGCATTCTGCACACGTTTAAGCATGAGCTGAAACTTATCACCTTCTTGGCCTACGCCATCGTCATCACGATCATAATCGGAACAACCAACATAACGATACGTCTCAGCGGATAAACTGGTTTCTGTTGCTGAATCTAAATTCAAATTCATGCCATTTTTAAAATGCTTATACGCTAATGTATCGTCTGATTTTCTTCCGGTTCTTAACTCTGAAATACCCGGAGTAGAGACAAAGCAACGCGCCAAATCTTTCTTGGCCATGTTTTGTGCTTTTATCTTAGTACTGTAAATCAGTAACATGTCACCAGGTGATTGGGTAACAGCGTAATTTATCCACCCTTCAACTAACGCCTTAGTTTTTCCTGACCGAGCAGGTCCCATAAGTCCAAGAGCCTCATAAATACGACGAGATAAGCAATTCATCGGCTCTCGCATATAAGGAACTTGGCTAGAAAGAAACTTGGTAACGTCTGAGCCATCAGAGATCCACAAATCACCGTCCGCAGCCTCTACTGGTGTTTTATCTTCAGGTTTACATAGATATGCTAATTTTCTACGAATTTTTGCGGCATCAGCAAACGTTATGCCTAAGCATTCATCAAACGTATTCAAGCTCATCGGCTACTGCCTTTAAATCAAAATTAAACAGCCTTTCTAAATCTTCAAGCTGTTGAGGGTTAATGTTAGGAATAGCTGTCTCCACTCGTGTAATCGCTTTATTCTTAAACCCTTTAATTGCGGTAATACAAATACCTAACTCATTTTCATAATCAACCGAACTAACAACCTCTTCAGTCTCTTTCATGAATTTGAGTTTTTCACTTTGTGCTTGAATATAAGCACGAAACTCCGCAGCGGTTTTAAAGCCCATTAAATCAGGTGCATCTGACTGTTGACGAGGAGATTGGACCAAATAAGGGGTGACTTGCACTACGTCGTAGAGTGGCGTATTGCCTTTATAAGCAACAGGCTCAATACCTGCCGCCTTGAGTTTTTTACGAATGGTTGACCGATGATAACCAAAGACCTCTAGATCAGTTAAGTTCCAGAGGCGCTTTTCATTGTTCATAATGACCCCTGAGTGGTTGTCTCGTCTCTCCGAGTGTCACGCCCATTATCGCCTTTGGCTGACGTTGCCATTAATGAGGGGATTTCTACCCTTGACTTGCGTCTTTTTGATTTTTTCATTGCGTTCACATGTAAGGAGTTGCTATATGCAATAGCAGCATGATCATAACTAACAAAGAAAAACGGCGAGACACCTACGCGAGACAAAAAAGAAAGATTAATTAGATGTATTAACTGAACCACCGTACCCATAAAAGCGGCGTAAATGCTGGATTTGATTAGCACATAAGCGCCACGCTTCTAACCACACTGGATCACGTAATACCGCTTCACCGTAAGTTTTGGGTGGTGAGGTAAATGGAATTTGGCATTGAACAAGGTAAGCGGATGGCGGAACAATCAAACGGTCTTGATACTCAGTTACCACCTGTTTGGTAGTACAGCCACTTATCAGCGTTAGGGATAGGCACATCACGACAAGTTTCATGCTTAATCACCTCTTTAATCACAGTTACGGTTTGAATGGTTTGTTGTTTTTGTTTGGATTGCTCAAGCGCCAATGCATCAGCTGCCGTTTGAGCTTGTTTGATTTCTTGGTTTAAGTTGCTAATGGTTAAGGCCAAAGACAGGTTCTTGGTTGCGGTGTCTATTAACTTGGTTTCAAGCTTACCGTTGTGAATGGCTTGGCTCTCGACCACATCAAACAAGTAAGCAATAGAGAGCCCACAAGCGAGTAATAAGCCAAGAGACAAATACAACGCCACGTTCTTGATTGAAAATACCATATCACCACCCGTTTAAACACGCTTGTTGTTCAATGTGACGACGCTTAACGATGCCAGCGCAATTGCTTTCTTTTACTCGGCAATCTTTGCCATCGACATACACCCAACGAAGCAATTCATTGCACGCGCCGGTGATGTCGTTTTGATTGAATTTTTTAAGCAGTGTTGAGCGTTGGAAGTTGCCAGCGCCAAGGTTAAACACAAAGCTCACCATCACATCGTATTGTGCTTGGGTAACTTCAGTTTTAATGGCGTTGTTTACAATGGTTTCTGCAGAGGAAATGTCGTTTACAAAATGGGTCGCAATATCTTGGTTTGAAAATTCAGTATTGGGTTTTACTGATTTGGTGTGGCCTACCCCGACAGTCCATACATTGGCACTGCATTGGTAGGCCTGTGTTCGGCACCCCTCCAAATTTGCGATATGCGATAAACCTTGTTCGCTGGTAGCCAAATTGGAATCAATGCCAAAGACAACGCCCAGTATGACTCCCACTGAACAAATGGCTTTAGTCGCTAATCTCTTCATATAATTTCTCGCTGATGGGACGTTTGCGAATTTCTTCGAGCGTTTTCTTTTTGTAATGGCGGTTAATGAACACGGTAGATACCACGCACACCCCACCAACGATGCTCATCCAATCTTGCAATGAGAACGCACCAAACAAAGCAAAAGCCCAACCAGAGACATACGCGGATAAAGAACTGATCTTTTCTTGGTAAGCGCTCAATGAACTAGTGATGCTTTACTCTGCATCACTCATTTCAACGAGCCACGGCATAAGATCCGACATATCATCAACTGGATCACGTTTAGGTAATTCCGTAAATAGATACTGGAAGTAATAATACGGGTTAATGTCATTGGCGCGGCACGTCATTACCAAGCTATACAAGTTAGCACTGGCCTTCGCTCCATCAACAGACGTTGAGAACATCCAGTTTTTTCTACCTGTGGTAAACGGCCTAATGTCTCTTTCTGTGACATTATTATCGATGCTGATATCACCATCCTCAAGATAGGTGAGTAATTTAGGCCATTGCTTTTGAGTGTAGGCGATAGCTTTACCTAATGCCCCTTTGGGTAAGACATTTTGAACATCAAGCCACGCTTTAAATTCACTCAATATTGGCTCAGCTTCCTGTTTTCTTATCTTCTGCCGTTCATTTGCGGATAATCCCTTTGCCTTTCTTTCTACGCCGTAAAGTTTGGCGATGAAGTTGAGGGCTTTTTCAGGTTTTCCCGCTTTTTTAGAGGGTGACGCTTTTTGTGCATCGGTGAACTTTCTACGAGCATGCGCCATACATGCTGCTTGTGTCACTGCATCTAATGTGTCGTATACGCTGTAGCCATCAGAGAGTAAGTACCCTGAGTAATCACCTAAAAAGTCTTTTGCACACGTTGCTGCACGGCTTGGGTGATAATCATAGATAACAACAGGGGTTTTAATGAACTCACCACTACGGTAAACCCACATATAAGATTTGGTTTGCGCTTTTCTATCTTCTTCGCGTAGCACTTGTACTGTGGTTTCATCTGCGCAGATAAGCTTTTCATTAAGCAGCCTTGATTTCATCTCATCAATGACTGGTTTCACTTTATTACCCAACTGAACACACCAATTAGCAAGCGTCGCTCGGCTTATATCAATATCAGACCGATTTAGGATATCTACTTGGCGATACAGTGGCAGTGCATCTACGTATTTTGCTGTGACTACCGCCGCGAAAGCTCCTGCGCTTCCCATGCTTTTGGGGATCATACTAGCGGGCTTTGGTGCGGTGATAATTTTGGATTGGGTTTGCGTTTTTTCACATTGGCGACAAGCGTATTTAGTGCGTTCGTGGCGAATGACAGTGACCTTTTGAGGAATAATTTTAAGCTCTTCTGAGGTTTCAACGCCACATTCATGCAATGGTTCATCACAACATTCACAATAAGGTGCATTGAGTTCATGCTTGTGTATCTCACGCTCAAGCTCTTTTGGTAGAGGCTTGCGACCTGTTTTTTTCTTCTCATCATTCGATTTAGGGAGCGAGTTTTGCTGCTCAGCTTCATTGAAAGTACCTTTTGGTACTTTTTCACTTTGCGATGAGAAGCGCTTGGATTTATTTAGGTTTAATTGCTCAACCAAGAGTGCAACTTGAGTTTTTAATTCAGCGACTTCTTCTTGCTTGGCAACAAGCAGCTTCTCTTTGGCTTCATTTTGATTATGAAGCTCAAGTAGCATCGCTTTTAGTTGCTCAATATCATTAGGAAGATCGGTCATGCTTTAGCTCAAGGTTGTTTAATTACCCTAAGTGTGACATCGAAAAAGGATCGTTCAAGTCCAATTTGATGATCATTATCAGCGATCACACTTCTAGGTTAAATAACGGCTTATGAGCTTTAGCATGATCTAAAGTCAGTCCAGATAAAAGCCAGTTGAGTTGTTGTCTGCTAATGTGGAGCGCACCATCAATATTGGGAGTTGGCCATTTGAACGTCCCTTTTTCTAAGCGACGATAATAAAGCCAAAAACCATTGGTATCCCAAAACAAGATCTTGAGTTTATCTCGATTGCGGTTACAAAAAATAAACCAGGCTTCACTGAATGGGTCCATTTCCAGCGTTTCGGCGACAATGAGTGATAAGCCATCAATGGATTTTCTCATGTCGGTGACGCCAACGACGAGGTAAACCTTTCCTGACTGTATCATTGCAATGCATCAACCCAATGTTTTATTTGTTTGGAATTAAGGTTTGCTGGTAACTCGGCACGAAGGCCATTATTACATGTCAGCACCACAATATTTGACGGCTCTTGTGTTGGCTCTGTCACGATAATGGGGTGAATTTTTGTTGTGACTTCTGACTCGCTGAGCTTCTTTGACCAGTAATAAAGGGTTTGGTAGCTTATTTCATTATCAATACAAAATTGCTTGATAGATAGGTTACTCTCTTTCTGCTGCTCTAAAATATTAGCCCAATGGTCGCGCTTACTTTGTTGATTCATAATACCTCCGATTAAAAAGATACTATGGCAAAGCATGCTTAATATTGATATGTGTGGTTAGTTAAGCGCTTACTTTTCTTGCATATTTCACCCATAAAAAAAGCACCCCGAAAGGTGCCAGTAAACGTCATAAATTGCAGGCATAAAAAACCCCGCCGGATGGGCGAGGTTTTTCAATGTGGTAATTATGCTTCATTTTTCTTGTTATTTCAAGGCCAATGCTTAGATTTAAAGCTCAGTACATCTGCATGAATATCGTTTATTACACAAACATGACTAAGATCTCTATCTTTTAATAAATTAGGTAAATCTACATGCTCAGAAAAAATTTCTTTTATTTCTTCTTGTGTAATTAAAGGATTTAACGCAACTTTAATCCCTCTCAACTTAGAAACATAATTACTAACAATCCCTTTACTTTTAAAAAGCGACGATTCAAAATTATGCCCTCTATAGTATAGGTGCAAATTATCACTATCCAAACCTTTACTATTTAAATGTTGTTTTTCAGCAAGTGAGATAGTATTTATATTTGTACATTTCTTTATATTATTCAGATCAATAGATTCACTAATCTTTGCTATTTTAGTTTGACAGCGATCATTAATTAGTAAATAACAAAAATAATCACAATACTCCCTAGACCATTCCAATATTTTATCCTGAACTACATTTATTGTACTATTTTCTACAACACCGATATGTTTTTGAATTTCAGTAGTCATATGTTCAGGATGATAATAAATATTTTCGATTGCATATGCATATGTTTGAAAAACATAATCTGAATTATAATAGTTTTGGTTTTTATTCACAAAATTATCATAATCACTATCTAAACAAACAATCAAACGCTTAGATAAAGTAAAGCGACCAGACTTTATACCAGAAATAATTGCGTCCTTCCCATTTGCAGGTTGGTGCTGACTTATATCTCTAAATTCAATGCCATTTAATTCATGAAATCCAAAACGATCTCGCCAAAAGTCAATATCAACCGGAGCTTCTACATATGCAATAATTAATGGAGGAGTAACTCCAAAATTTTCATCAGCATCTTCTAATTCATCATCTAAATCAAAATCAGGTATTGTATATTCAACTTCCATATCAAGATCTTACTTCTACACAATGAGCAAGCCAACCATGTTTAATCAAGCTAGGAGAATGTGTCGCAACTATAAATTGATGTTCTGGAGCTAACTCAGACAAATCTTTTATCAAGTTTTTTTGCCATTTAACATGCAATGCAATTTCAGGTTCATCGAAAATAAATATTGAAACTTTTTCTTTATATAAAAAAGTAACTACAAATAAATATATTAATGTTTTTTCCCCTCGAGATAATAATTCCCAAGGTATATTACCATCGCTATCTTTGTATTTTAAATTTAATTTCCTATCTTTATCTAAATCATTATCTCTACTAAAAGTAACAACTTTATTTAAAGGTGAGAAATATTCATTTATTTTTTCAATATATAAAGAAAGATCTATATTCCTAGTTTTAGATTTCTCAAATTCATCAAACGTAGCTTGTTTATCATTTTCTATTTCTTGAAAACCTAATTCTTCATTAGTTTGAGAAAGAAATGAAATTACTGTATCACGATGTTCACCTTGCCAATGGCTTAATTTATCTCTTACATATAAGAATCGTTCATCAATACTACTTTTATATGAGTCCCATACTTTTCCAGTACGAGAAGAAGAATTCTGACCATGAAGATTTAACCTATCATCTTGATATAAAAAACTAAAAGGTTGATCATATAGCGTCACTGACGGATCACTACCAAAGCTAATATCAGGATTACCAATTCTTAATACATACTCTTTCTCCTGATGAGATGAGTCATCATCGTTAAAATAAGATATATGCTTAGGAACTTTAGATTCTTCTAATTTAAAAAGATCTTCAATTTTACTTAAAAGTTTAAAGTGCTTTTTTATATCACCAGAACCAATTTCACCATCAAAGGCATCATTGACTTTTTTTTGTAAATTACTTGTTGGTATTTGAGGTAATAGTATTGTATCTACTCTAATATCTTCAAAAAACTCATTTAAAGTATCCATATGTAAATGAGCTACAGATGACCAAAATCGATATTTAGAAGTTGACGGTTTGGAAGATCCAAAATTAAGGGTATCGTAAATCAGGTTACATAAGGAACTTTTACCTGAGCCATTTGGACCTGTAATAAAAGTTACTCGATGTTTAAATGTTAACGAAATTTGTTCTTTTCCCCACCAATTTGAAATTTCAATTTTTGATATTTGCATTTCATACCTCAAAAACATAGCGTCTACATAATTCAATTTCTATCTATGTAAACAAAATCAACACTTAAATTCTAAACACTATTATTTAATATGCCTATTCATAACGCCTGCATAACACGTTTACTACCATACAGATTAAGCTGAATTTTAACGCCTTAAACACTGAAATGAAAGACAAACCTAGAATACCGAATGTAAAAATCATGTTGAAAGCGTTCTTATTGAACTATATAAGACATTTATCTATAAATTAAATCGTTTATAGCACTAAATACGCTAATGCTGCCGTTCTCTCATCTTCGGCAATCGTTCCTTGCACCGACAGCGCCGCTGCATTCCTCTTATCAGAAAGCCAATCTACCAAGGCTTTGATAACTGGCATGTAGCGGCGAAAGCGTGAATACGTAATCCTCAAAGTTAAACAAAAGTATGCAAAACGGGTTTCTTGAGTCCATTGAATACGGCCATCATCGCAACATGGGCATTTACGTGTCACGCGGTTCTTGGCCTTCACCTTTCCTGAGCCATTACACTCTGGGCAGATTTGGCCTAATGGTTGTGTTGCCTCTGCTATCGCTGTGATGCACATAGCATTGAGCGCTTTGTCTGGATAGGTTCCACGCCATGTTTTCATGATCTCATTGGCTTCAATCATTGTGGCTTTAAATAACTGCTTTGCTGATTGTGCATCATTCAAACATTCTACAAACAACACCAAGAACCCTACTGGTGATTGCTTCCATGCTATCCCTACAGTGGCGAGATACTCTTCTAATGTCATTAACGCTTTGCCGCCTTTTGATGGCTCGTAGTTAATCCCTTTTAAATCAAACTTTGCGATTACACGTTCAATATTCATTTGTTACTCTCATCCACAATAAGCACTCTTGTTTTACCAGTACCAACAAGAGCAAAACGGTTTGCGATGGTGATCACCTCACCTTTGATATGTTTAGCAGCTTCTGCAATCGCTTGGTCCCAATCAGCGCTTAATGCTAATGGTTCCATGTTGACAGCTTGACCACCTGCGTCGTAAAAAATCCCTTTCATGACACCGCCTGTAATTTCTTGTTCTTTCTGAAGCTCGGCCATGAGAACGTTACCCACTCGCCGTTATTTTCTAGCAAACGTTCAATTACTCGCGGCCCAAGAACTTGAGTTAAGTTCTCAGTGGTAAGATTGGTTAAAATTCCGGTAGGTTTTTCATTGGTGTATCGAGAGTTTATGATCATATTAATCATAAGAGTTTCATGATCACTCATGCGCTGAATCCCAACTTCGTCGAGAATTAGCACATCTAAATTGCTGAGGTATTTTATGAATTGTTCTTCGGTAGTTCGTGAGTTTGAATTGTATTTATCACGGATATTGAGCATGAGGTCGGCGATAGTAATCACCAGTACTGAAGTTTTGCGTGCCATCAAACGGTTTGCAATGGCGCATGCCAAATGGTTTTTACCTGTGCCTGGCGTGCCAGAGAAAACAAAACTGCCTGTTGCGCCCTTGCGGTAATTCACTAGCCAGTTTTTGGCTTGGTTGTACGCTTGGCGTTGGCCTTGATTCTCAGTGATGTAATTTTCAAAACTACACTTCAAATGACGTTTCTTGATACCACTGCGACCAAGGACTGATTGCAATTGGCTTGCTTGATGATTATCACGAGCTCTGTTTGATGCAGCTTGCTCGCACTCCTTCGCAATTTGTGCCATACGCTCTGGTGTGTGAGGAATAATATGCGATGGTATTTTACTTTGCAATCGATTTAGTAAATTCATGATTAAAATCCTTTTGGCGCTTCAAATTGTGAGCTGTCTAGCCCTTCAGAGTATTCCACGATATCGTTGATGCGGTTTGAGTTACGGACTCCGCCTTTGAGTTCAAACAACCCTTGCCATTCGTTGTCGATGGATTGATCGATAATTCGTTGCTGTAATTTTTTATCGTTGCGAGATAATTCAAGCAGCTTGGTGATGCAAGTTAACTCACCACGTTGAGTTTTGTATTTTTTCTTGATGGTTGCTCGATACTCAAGCCATTGCTGCCAAGCAACCAGATTTAGTTCTTCAGGAAGCTCAATGTTTTCAATTTTTTGAACCAATTTTTTTGTTTATTTTTTATAGGTTCTAATTGACTGGTTCTATGACTGGTTCTGGGTGACACAGTGTCACTAGGGGGGTGACTCTGTGTCACCACCCCTGGTGATCGTGTGTCACTAGGTAGTGCCAATTTGTCACCATCTAAATGAAGGTAATATATGTTGCTAGAATTACCCTTTTCACCCTTACGATAAGTAAAAGTAAGCAATCCAGATTCAGTTAATGCTTTGATGTGACGCATGGCTGAACGACGTGATATTTCACACATTTCAGCAATGTGATCATACGATGGCCAGCACTTACCGTTATCGTTCGCGTTATCGGCCAATTTAAGTAAAACAAGCTTACGAGTAGGATTACCCACTTTTATGCTCATGGCCTTTGCCATTAAGATCATACTCATTGATTAGCCCTTTGCTTCATTTGATTAAAAATGCCTTGCGCCACTTGTCTTGTGACAATGCAACGCATGAAACGGTTACTTGCTACCCACTGCATTTGGCCGTGGATGTTTTGATATGAAAGACTCATTGCACAAAGTCCTTATTTCTTATTAGAAATTAAAGTTTCTAGATAATTTAAAATTGGCTCGTGAGCGCCCTCGCTTTCTTGAACTTCTTTAAAAGCGGCGCGTAGCTGGTCAATGCTTGCGTTTTCGCTTAACAGAAGTACAGAACGAAGTGCCTCACCCGATTCTTTACTAAATTGCGCCAAGAGTTGATCTCGGCTTACTTGAGTTTGATTTGCTCCAATGGCAGCAACAGAGAACCCAAGTGGATTTAAAAATTGGTTTAATGCAGTACACGCCCTATCCACTGGCATGACGCTGATAATGGCTGGCAATAAATCCATAATGGTTGCTTTGGCTTCAACACTGCTTCGTTCGTTGTAGCGAAAGAAGTTTTGAGTGTTGTTCTTGTCATCCGCACCAGGAACTTTCAGCAGCTCTTTACGTTGTGCATCGACTTCTTGCGGTAAGCCCATTTTGAAATATGCACTTGCGACTTTCTGAGCAATAAACTCTTTGCTTACTTCGCATCGCCACCCTTCTATGGCGTTACGCATAACGCCTTTTAAACTGGTTATCATGGTTTGTCCTTAGTACTGGTTATTTATCCAGAGTGTTATGGTTCACCTGTTTTTATTCTTTTTCCGTATGATTAATATTCATCGGGTTTGGGAATACATCTGTAAATTGGCAGTTCGCCCCAAGTTCATTCAATGCAGTAACGATTCGCCAACAAGTGTTTATGTCAGGGAAACGACGACCTTTTTCAAAATGACTGATTGCAGAAGCTGAGATACCAAGTTTTGTCGCTAAATTTGCTTGAGTTAATAGAGCACCTCCCCTGATTTCTTTAATCTTTGACATATAAGTACCTCTTGTATGTACGCGACGAACTACAATATACATAACGTACATATAAATATCAACAAAATGTACATAGTGTTTCTTGAATGGTTTATTACATTTTGTATAGTTGAGTTATGAAAATGAATTGGACTGAAATGGTGAAAGCTCGCCTAAAGGAGCTATCAGTAACTCAAGAAGCATTGGCTGAAAAAATCGGAGTTACCCCTGGAGGTTTGGGTCATTGGTTAAATGGACGACGTGACCCTAGTCTTGAAATCATAGCTAAGATTCTTAAAGAATTGAGGCTAGATAAGTTGATCCTAAATTCTGATGGTTCTCTTGAGTACCCATCTCTTGAAAATACAACACCATCACCAGAACTAGCGTATAAGAATAGCTTTCCAGTGATCAGTGCTGTACAAGCAGGAGCATGGACAGAGGCTTGTGAACCCTACTCTTTAAATGAGGTAGATGAGTTCCTATTCACCACAGAGAAGGCGAATGAGCATTCTTTTTGGCTGAAAGTTAAAGGTGATTCGATGACATCAAACTCATCGCCAAGCTTTCCTGAAGGAACTGCCGTTTTAGTCGACCCATGTATAGAACCGGAAAGTGGTAAATTAGTTATTGCCAAATTATCTGATGTGAATGAAGCGACATTTAAACGCTTAATCATTGATGCTGGGCAAAAATACCTTAAACCACTAAACCCTGATTACCCAATGCTTCCGATAAATGGAAACTGTAAGATCATTGGTGTCGTTATAGACGCCAAAATGAAACTGTTTTAAACAACATCCATTTCTAATTAACCGCCCTAGTGGCGGTTTTTTTATGCCTAAATTTTAGTCTCTAGCTCTCCAAAAGAAAATAAATATACATTTTGTATTTACAACGATATATACGTTATGTATATTTAAATCATCAAATGAGTACAGAGGACTAAATATGAAAACACTTTCGTTAAGCCATTTATCAAAACTTGCCTCTACGGCTGAGCAAGTTCGCCAGAGTATTACTTTAGGCAATATTGCTGTAAGCCAGACGGCACAAAACCACCCTATCCGCGATGAGTTTAAGGCTTTTGAAGTTGAGGCAAAGTCGCTGTTGGAGACATTCACAGCAGAAGTAAGCGATGAGCTGATCTCAAAAATTGAGAAGCTGCAAATCACCGCTGAGAATATTAATAGCAGATTGAGTTATTGAATTGAAAAGCTTTGTGCAATGAGCCTTTCACCAATTTGGGCTGACCACCCACAGGAGATGTTATGAGTAATGAACTAAACGGATTCTTTACCCTAATTATGAGTGATTTGGATGATAGAGAACGTATGTGGGAGCGCTACTTGAAGCAACGCCCACATGAACAAGTTTGCTGTCAACATCACTTAGCAACAATTGGCAATATCAAAAGACTCACCTTAAGCCGAGCTAGGCAGTTTGGTCTTGTGGTGAATGATGATCCAAAAATACTCAAACAAGATGAAGAGTTTGGTGTTGTTGATATTGATGCCCGTAGAAAACAAGTAAAACATATTTTTCTATCTCAACATCTTATTTGTTTGGGGGAATACTGAATAGCTCGTAATACGGAAGGTATATTGGCTTTGGCCTGGCAAAGATGTTTTCAACAACAGCAGAGGTGATGAACTCTCCACTAAGGTTCGTTATATCCTCACCACCAAGAGTATGCAGATCGCCAGTAACAAAATCTCTATGCTGGAAGTCTTCACAGTCCGCAGTGTAGAAAGTGGTAATAGTACAGTCATCTTCCACTAAGACGAAAACTAGATTTTCCCTTAATGAGCGAGCAACGACAATGCCTCTCATATTTTTATCCTCTGATTAGTTGGCACTATCAAGGATACCACGACCGAGCGTGGTTAAATATCTCGGACTCTTTTTAAAGCTTTTATTTGTGAGGGCTTTAAAAAGAAGAAAACCCCTATTAGTGACCAAACCAATAAGGGCTAACTTTGTGCAATGAGTCTTTCAACTCGCAATCAGTATATAACTGGCTGACCACCAATTACAAGCACTTATGCTGATTGCTGGGTTTCACCCAAAAGGAAATGTGTAATGAGTCTATTAACTTATCAAAACAGCCAAGAAGCGTTTATTGGCAAGCATATACATGCCGCTTTACAGACTGACGGCTATGAAACGTCTGATATTAACCGAGGCATTCAAGAAGCTCTCCGTTTCTATCGTACCACTTGTACTTTCACCAAAGGCCGAGTGTTTGATTCATGTTTAGCAAAAGCTCGCAATCTTCTTAAGCCAATTAAGAAGCCAACAAAGAAAGGTAAAGCAGCATGAATCCGCGTCATTTAGAAAAAATCAAAAAGTGTTTTGAGCTTGGTAAATCAGGTAACCCAAACGAAGCTGCAACCGCTTTGGCAATGGCTCATAAATTAATGCGTAAATATGGTCTTTCTGAAGATGATATTGACTTTATTGAAATGGGAGCCACCACCACTGCTTCTAAGATCCAGAAAAAGCCAGTTGCTTACGCTGTAAATCTTGGGACAAGTATCGCCAGCTCGTTTAAGTGTGAGGTGCTTCTTCAGTATTCGTATCATGGAAATAATTTTAAATTCATCGGTAGAAAAGACACGGCCATGATGTCTGCTTATGCATTTGATGTGCTTTTTCGTCAATTGAAACTGGCTCGTAAAGCGTTCTTGGCTACTGTCCACACTCGCACTTCTAAACAGAATAAAACAAAGCGAGCAGATTGTTATTGTGACGGCTGGGTAAATTCTGTTGTACGTAACTTAGATGTTGAAGAGTTACCACCAGAAGAGAAAGAACGCATTACAAATTATCGTAAACACATTGGTTCATACACAGAGAAAAAGGCTAAATCAAGACAGCGCAAAGGCGGTTCTATCTCTGATTACCTTACAGGTTCTCATGATGGTAAGAACGTTCGCGTAAACACGCCAATACATGGTTCAGAAGGTGAACGACTATGCCTTCAATAGACAAAATCAAAGAGCAGAATCGTAAACGCGCTCAAAAGTTACGTAACAACAAAAAGAAACACGGTGTGATTGATCTTCGCGTGCCTTTGCACTCTGTTGAGCAAAACAAGTTAAGCAAGATTTGTGAGTTCTTCGCCTTTCCTGATAAAGCGTATAGCAGTGAAGAAGCTCTCCAATCGTTAATTCATCGGGTTTATTCCGAGATACCAAAGATTGAAGATGATCTTGGTATGTGTGAAATGTGTGGTGAGCAATTGCCACAAGGTTGCGCCAAGTTGAAAGAAGGCGGCCTTTTTAAAGGCGATAGCAACTGTTTCCATACAATTAACCGTGTACGAATATTTGAACCAAGCAAGGAGGCTTCACAATGAGCTTAGCAATTTATGGCATTGGCTGTTTGATTTTTTATGCCTTTTACACATGGAACCACCACTCAAAATAAACCTATTGTTTTAAAAACTACTTAGATTAAAAATAAGGACTGATTTATGACAACTCAAACTGAAGTTAAAAAGACACCGTTGTACATTACTGATGCTGAAGTAATGGAAACTTTAGATATTAGCCAGCCTACTCTATGGCGTTGGACAAAGAAAAGAGATTTTCCAAAGCCTGTAATGCGTGGCCGCCGTTCGTACAAAGCATTTATGGAATGGATGGTAGGGAAAGGTTTGGTTTAAAATTAAAAATAAGGAGCGAATAAAAGCTCCTTATTTTTCTATAAAATCAACCAGATAATGGACATCCCGAGCCCTGACTATTTAAATAAAAACACACCATATATATTAGCCAAACTAAAGAAGACATAAAAACACCGAATCGGATATTTTTAAGAAGGGCTATGGCTTTCGTTCCTCTATCTTTGATCTCATCATAAGTAGAATCAACTAATTTAGAGCTATGTTTTAAATTATAATCATCTGTTGAATTCTCATTTAAACGATACAAAACACGTTTAGAACTCTTTATACAATCTCTTATTGCTGATATTTTATGCTCTAAATTTAAAGTAACTAAATACAATGCTAGTACCATAGCTGTAAAAATTAAAATAGCAGACATAACATTCCAGCTACGTAAAAGACTTGTCCCTAAAATCACTACTGGTATTGATAAAGCTTTAGCCTGATTATCATGAATAATAGCGTTAATTTTTTCGAAATACTCAATCTTAGAAATCTCTATTGATTGAAAAAATTTATCAAACGAATATTTATTTATATAATACTCATAGCCAGTAATATAATAATCATTAAAATCAGTAGGTTCCTTGAGTATGTTTATTATAACACTCTGATTTCGACCTCTTTTAAATGCTTTTAAAAGAGCTGATTTCACTACTAATTTTTTCTCTACTGCATGAGTTTCATCTTCTCCAAAAGAATAACTTAATGGAAAATCTGAAATATTATCAAATACCTCAAGCACTTTATTGTTTTCAATCAATAACTCATGTGTTTTAATTTTCTTATCTGATTCAATTTCTTCAAGAATATAAATTGACAACTTATTATCATTATTACTAAGTGAATAATTTCTTGTCACATCTTTAAATAATTGAACCCACTGTTGAAGCGCAATAAATTTATTATAGACACCATCGTAATTAAAATTCTTATCCATAATGAAAAATGATGAGTCTTGGGAGCTTAACTCACCTTTAACCGCCAACTTAAAGTATCGATTAAAAAAAGATTTAAATGTTTCATCTACATTATCTAAATGTAGATATTTAAAACTTAAACGAACAATGCTACCTGATTGCTCAGAAACAAATTCAGCTTCCAAATTTGCATTTAATGCTTCTAATTCAGTAAGTAAATGATCTACAGCCGAGCGATCTTCCAGAACAAACGTCATTTCTAAATAACGCCCACTAATAGCTGCACCATCTTGAGATAGTGCATTTAATAACTTTAGTTTTTCTAGAATTTCAGTGTGATTATTCATCTATAATATTTTT
Organism: Aliivibrio wodanis; assembly: GCA_000953695.1. Taxonomy (GTDB): domain Bacteria; phylum Pseudomonadota; class Gammaproteobacteria; order Enterobacterales; family Vibrionaceae; genus Aliivibrio; species Aliivibrio wodanis. Next base: position 1,696,315 of record LN554846.1, read on the forward strand.
AATTTTTCTCAGTTGTTCAGGATCTGTAATAGTTGCTGTAAACGTTAATTCATTACTTGCATCATCAAATCTAATACCTCGACTACTACTATCAGTACTTGAACCTAATGAACTTTTTTCAAGCCTTAATGTAGCAAAACCCACATCCAAACTAACGTATACCAATTCTTTAATTATATTCGATTTTAGCTCAAATTCATCATTAATTTCATATATTCCTTCATTAGCAAAAACAACAAACTGTCCACGTAATTCTGCATAATCATTAGGAATACATTGGTCAACAACAGCACCAACTTGCTCTAATGTAACTAATGTACCTTTCTTTTCTTCTGAAAAGTCATATACTTTCTGTTCAATCACATCTCTTACTGTTCGATTTAAGCTTGCTTTATGAAGTGAATTAAAATCATGTAATGCTTTTTCCAAATTCTCACAACTTGCCTTATTTGTAACTCCTTTCTCTGCAAACATTGCATCCTTAAAGTAATCACGAATATCAGCACCACCTCGAATAAACGAGAGAAAGTTATCTATTTCTTCAGTATCAGATGCTTGATGAGCTAAGAACCTAGTCAAATCAATCTGACAACCCTGGATGAATTGCTTCAAATCGATAACGTCGACTTCTGAAATTTGTAAATCACTCGTAAATTTAAGAGCCCCAGTATTACGAACCATCAGCACCACAAATTTATCACCTATGATCTCTAATTCATCTATGGCCACTCTTTCGCTAATCCCATTCTCTCCTATAACTTGAGATTGTTCTTTTAAGAGTTGATAATGAATAAAAACAATAACCGCGCCATCTTCTAGTCTTGAGTTTTTTAACTCTCTTTTTAAAGAGTGCTCCGTAAAATTTTGATGGAAAGCTGAAAAAGAGATCCCACCATCAACTTCTAAATATTCAGATAAAATTGTTGGAAACGAACGAGGTGCAGCATCAGCCTTAAATGTTGAATACTCCTTACTTCCTGAGTTTATTTTTTCATGTACTTTCTGAACAAATTTAATCACATTTTCAGAGTTCGCATCCCATGAACTACCAGGACTTAGATTCCAGTCTCGATCATCATTATTTTCAGAAGTCGCACCTTTATATGCAATTGCGTTCAAAACTTTAAACATGTTCAATACCTATAAATGATTATTTTTAGGGATATTACAATAACTATAAAGCTTTTGTTACTAACAACATTGCATTCTAAAGAATATTTTTGAAATCTGCTGATTTATCTACTATTTGACACCACTTTTCATAACCTTCTCGCTGCTCTTCAAGATAGTTATAATCAAGATAGTGGCTTTGTACGCCTGTATGCACCTTATGGCCTAACATCACCTCGGCTACATGGTATTTAACCCCTATCGACTCCCAAATATTACGAGCCGTTCGTCTCATGTCGTGGTTAGTCGTTCTCGGGTAACCCATGCTTTCTATTTTATCTGCTAATGTCCTTCCAAACGCGACAGGAACATTGGCCGACATTGGTCTATCGTCTTCACTAATTACTGGTGGAAACATGATTTTATGATCTTGCCATATCCCCATTTGAAAACGGATAACCTCTTCAGCCAATTTTGGGATAGGACGGATAATCTCTCCTCCATTTTTCTTACGAGTCTTATTATTCTCTTCTGGTACTGTCCATATCAACTTATCTAAATCGAAATCACTCTTTTTCGCTAAACGCAGCTCATTACTACGACAAGCAAAGATCATCATTAAACGTAAAAAGTTACAGTTGCTTTCATGAACATGTATTTCTGAGATGGCATTCCAAAGCACAGGAACCGCTTCTTCACTTTGTTTGCTTTTTTTAACGCTGCTTTGAACACCTACATCTGTTTTCTTTAGTTCTGAGAGAGCATTGTATTTAATTAGGCCGTGACGAACCGCAAATGAAAGGACTTGTTTAAATCGTGCCATTAGGTTGGCTGAATGCTTCGGGCTGACACGCTCACGGGCTTTTCTAAACACTGGCATGTAATCTATCAGCTCTAAGTGCTTTGCTTGATACTCGCCGATATAGGGACGAATATCAGTATCAAACATTTGAATTAATGGTTTCCAACGAAGGATGTTATCTTTTGCGTGGTTTTCCAACCAATAATCTATGATCTCATTGATTGTCGTAGGCACATTAGTTTGACTAAGGTTCAACCCAACTCTTGGATCAACCCCCATCATTACAAGCTCTGCTTTTTTATCTTTCAGAACTATTGCTTCACGCATTTTTAATGCTGGGTACTGACCTAATGTTAATTTAATTGGTTTGCTTCTAAATAGAACTCGATATATCCAGGTAACTTTACCTTTGGGGCTAACTCGCACACCTAAGCCGTCTCGATGAGTAACTTCAGGTTTACCCTTGTAAGGTTTATTTACTGTGGCTCTTAACCACGCATCTGTAATAGCCATAATTGTTCAATCCCACCAAATCTTTAGTACAAACTTGGTACAAATTGTAGATGAATACAAGGGATGAAACATGAAAATGAGATATCAACTGTATATTTATACAGTATTTTCTATTTTTGTTAAGGTACTGTTTTTGAAGAGAATTAGAAATGTAAGGAAAAACACTGAATAGTTACAACTGTATGTATGCACAGTGTAAAGTTTTATACGAAGCAACACATGCTAAAAATTAATAAGTCTAAATAATAGAACGTTTATATATGATGTAAGGATCAATCAACCACACAAAGGTCGGGACACTTACAAGCCGATTATTGTACGATTCTTGAGTGCCTAATGCAAAAAAGAATCGAGATCACAAAAATGATGTCGATTCTTTTATTGTATTTAAAAATAGAAATTAACTACACACGCAAGATTTTTTGTACCGCATGATGAATATCTGCACTTGATGCATTCGTATTTAGTGAAAACGACACATATTGATCACCACGATTAAAGCCCATCGAGCGATCCACTTCTGCTAAACAGTGAAGAACTTGCCCATCAAGAATAAATGACAACTCTATCTCTTTTTTATTGATGAATCCGTTACTTCTAAATTCAATCTCTTGATAGCCGCCTGAATGAGATTTAAAGTGGCCACCATTAAGGTAGCCCTTCTCTACATCTGCTTTTACCATACTAAACCCAGCTTGTTCAATTTGATTAATAATTGCTGTAGCGACAGGCATAGGTTTGACGACTAATAGATCACGGTCTGTTGGGTCTATCGCAAAATCAATATCCAGTACAGTTTCAATCCAAACATCACAATGATTATTTCGCACATTAAGCGCTGTAATTGGAGTTTCATCAGGTAGGTTAATGGTGAATGGCATTTCCTGTTTCTCCCCCGCTTGAATTACAAAGGGATTTACTGCCTGAGTATGAAATAGAGTTAACGTTTGATAACTGGTGCCATTATCACTTTCTACTTTCACCTCGGTATTCAGTTTCAAATGAATCGCATCAATTTGCTGTTCAATATCGCCACCTTGGATATGAACAGTCCCTATTAACGTGTCACCTTGAGATAACTCTGGGTTTTCTAAAATGGTATCTACCTTTGTGGCACCTATACCTAATGAAGCTTTTAATTTTTTAAACATCCTTCGTCCTTTTTATATTCTTATACTGCTGTCTAATTTTTTACTTTCAATAATAAATGTTAGAACTAATCTATTAGATTAGGTTCCTAAAATCCACATCGATAACTGTGATGACGAGCACGCCATTCAAAGACAATCTTTAGACTTCCCATGATAAGCAAGAATCTAAACAATGCGAGTCCTAATTGGTAACTTATTATGATGATAGCTAGTACGTACAATATGGAACGCAATTCATTGATCATTAAGAAGCGAATACCTTTAGTAATAAGACCATCAAAAAGATTCATGTACTAAGTATAAAAAAGCGGCTTAACGTTAAGGTAAGCCGCTTTGGTTATCGATAATGTTCAACACTAACTCAATTTAAAATTGGCTACTTGACGCTTGAGATCATCATTCGTATCATTAAGTAACTCGGTCGCTTGCACTGTTTGTTGACCACTACTTACTAATGACTCAACAATGTCTCGAATTGAAAGCATATTACGACTGAGCTCTTCAGCCACAGTGCTCTGCTCTTCTGTGGCTGCAGCTATCTGAGTACTAACATCATCGATTTCTTGCACTGAAGTACTCATCACGGTCAAGCTCTCAGATACTTCTGCAGTCTTGTCGGCAGTCTCTTGGCATTGCTTTTTGGTTGAGTCCATCGCTTTCACAACACTCTCTGTCCCACTAAGTAATTGATTAAGCATGTCTGAAATTTCCATAGTGCTGTTTTGTGTTCTGCCAGCAAGGGCACGAACTTCATCAGCAACTACCGCGAAACCACGTCCTTGCTCACCCGCACGAGCAGCTTCAATGGCCGCATTTAGCGCCAGTAAATTAGTTTGTTCAGAGATTTCACCGATCACATTAAGTACATTACTGATCTTATTAGCGTCTTGATTCATACGAATAATATTACTGGACATCTCCTCCACCTCGATCACTAATGCACTGACTGTACTAACCGCGTTATTAACAATACCCAACGAAGATTCAGCTTCTTTACTTGCCTCTTCAGTGATTCGATTCGATTGATTTACATTTCCAGCAACCGTTCGTGCGCTTTCACTCATCTCTGTAATTGCGGTAACCACTTGTTCTGTTTCACTTGAATGAGTTACAAGCCTTACTTCGTTTTCTCGCGCTGTAGTACCTAATTGCTTAGCACTAACTGAAATATTTTGGCTTGCTTGAGAAATATGCAGCATCATTTCTTGTAGATTCTCTACAAATCGATTAAAGCCCTGACTTATTTGAGCTAAATCGTCATTGCCTTCTATGTTAAGCCGCTGGGTGAGATCGCCAGTACCATGAGAGAGATCTAATACTGCGCTTTTTAATTTCAGTAGCGGTCGATAAGCGTATTGTAAAATAACAAAAATAGCACCACAACTTACAAACAACAGTAACCCTCCAGTCACTAGCGACTCATTCATTGCCGTATAAACCTCTGTTAGAGCACTTTCTTGATCAACAAACACCATCAAAGTCCAATACATATCGGGGGTAAGATTAACGCGTTCAAAATAGCCATCAAACTGAATCCCTAGGTAAGGAAAACTTAAATGACCTAATTGCTGAGAAAAAAAGGCTCGCTCCATATCTACAAAATTTTCGCTAATTTGTGATGGTTTTTTTCCTAGATCATTCGGATCATCACTAGCAAAAAATACCGCGTTCTTATCCGTCAATGTTGCTGCACCACCAGCAAAGCGCATATTACTTACTGCACTTATTACATCACCTAGCTGTATATCACCAAGCAATACACCGATAACTTGCCCGTCTTGAGTTACAGGTATCGTGACGCTAACCACTTTCTGTTGGGTCAATTGATCTTGATATACACCTGTAACAATAACGTCACGAGCATTTTTTGCGTCTTGATACCAATCACGCTGACGAAAATCATATTTCTCACCATCTAATGACATAAAGGTACGGCCATCTTGATAAGTCATGATGACATTAGAGAGCGACGCACTCTCCGCCAAAAGTTCAACTAAACCTTGATTGGCTTCATCACTAAGTTCGCGATTAAAGCTTTTCGCTCCATTCTTAATAGCCTGAGTCTTAAACGCCATCATCTGTTCTAGTTCTGCAACATGAAAACTGAGCTTATCAGAAGTTTTTGCCTCCAAACCTTCAATCATATTGTCTCTCATCGCCAGTATATTAAGCGTTCCTAACACGATGAGTGAAGCGGCGACAAGCACCCCAACCCCAACGTAAATTCTCGATTTAAAGCCTAAATTCATCTTATACCTCACTGTTTACGTATATATTAGAGCGATATTTTGATGATATTGGTCATTTTATTTTATATTTCACGTAGCTGAATGCTCAGTACATGAAGATTGCAACCAATCTATCACCTAGCCATGACTGCTTCTTTGTTTGTATACAACTAAGCCGTCAGTAAAATTTAGCTGCTGAATGGATAACTATCAATAGTTTCAATATATTTATTTTTATAAAGTATCACTAATCATATTTATTTGATTTTATTGAGAACAATATGAGATTTATTTAACATTTTGAACACCATTTATTCTCACGCTCAATAAAATGCCTATAGTAAGCGAGGCACGGATGTTTCGTGATTGGCTAAGTAGCGATAAAGCTCTCGCTACTTGTTCCGGATAAAACAATTTTAAGAATTTGGAGCAACACTATGAGTGATAAGAAAAAAATCAAGTACGGCCCAAGGCAAGAGCCATGGATAGATCAAGTACCGGACTTCGCGCTTGGAAAAGTTTCCCCACCCTCAGCGGACCCAACCAAGGTTTATGCAGAAAGAAACTATGATTTTCATTACACCGAGCAGGCAGTCGATAGCTTTGATGTCGAACTATCACCCAGAGGACAAACTTCAGAAGAGCAAGATCACGTTTATCAACAGTTACTTGCTTATGTTGGTGTTCAAAAACAGCATTTTCTTGGTTATCAGACAGAAGAAAACCTTAATTATCAAAATCGACTTTCTCCATTTCTTAACGCCAGCCTAAATAACGTCGGCGACCCTTTCGTTAATGGGAACTATACGATTAACTCAAAATGTGTTGAACGCTCCGTTCTAGATTATTTTGCTTGTTTGTGGAATGCCAAATGGCCCTCACAAGGTCCATATATGGATAAAAACGACCAATTTCAACCTGGTGACCCTGACAGTTATTGGGGTTATGTTCTCACTATGGGTAGTACAGAAGGAAACTTATATGCAATGCTTAATGCTCGTGACTATTTGAGCGGTGTGATGTTATTGGAGGAGGAAATAAAATCTGAAACAATCAGTGGTGCAACCTTGGTTAATAATGAGGTGTATGCACACTACCCCTGTCCACCACCGAAAAAAACTAATGCCTACACGCCTGTAGCTTTTTTTTCACAAGATACCCATTACTCTATCGTAAAGGCTATGGCGGTTGAAAAAATTGATACCTTTGGCGATCTTGGAAATCGACTTTACCCACAGCAAAACCCTGTAGATCCGGGAAAACCTTGGCCAAGAGAGGTTGAGTCAGAAAAACCTACCCCCGATCTTCCTGCTGGTTCTGGTGCTATTGACGTTGAAAAACTAATCAAATATGTCACATTTTTTGCCCAAAAAGGGTATCCAATCTTATTGGTTCTAAACTGTGGAACAACTTTCAAAGGAGCCTATGATGATGTTGATCAAGTAACATCTCTATTAGATCCAATTTTAAAAGAAAATGGTTTATGGCAAAGAAAGGTACCTATCGATCCACAAGACCCCAAAAGTGATTTTGAGATGCGAGCCGGCTATTGGGTACATATTGATGGTGCGCTCGGCGCAAGCTATTTACCTTTCATAAAAATGGCAAAAGATTGTCCAGAATACCAAAGCTATTTTGCCGAGCATAATCACAAAACAGGGCCAAATTTTGATTTCAGTAACACCATGGTTCACTCCATTGTCACTAGCGGGCATAAGTGGCCAGGTGCTCCATGGCCAACGGGCGTCTACATGACCAAGCAAAAATTCATGGTTTCACCTCCCGATAACCCAGAATATATTGGCTCACCCGACACCACATTTGCAGGGTCGCGTAACGGTCTTTCTCCATTAGTGCTTTGGGAGTATTTCGCCAATAACAGTTATCAGAAGCAGATAGAACTTGCCATGCAAGGGCAACAGATGGCGCAGTATGCCTATGAGCAATTAGCTTTGGTTGCTGAGTATTGGCGCAATAAAGACGCTAACTTACCTGAAGGATTGTGGCTACAAAGGACTCCTCAGTCACTCTCGTTGATCTTCTGCCAACCGAATGAGAAGATTATTTTTCGTTATTCCCTTGCTAAAGAGAGCGCCAGTTTAGGAGAGGAAGATACTGAACAACGGCACTATGTTCATCTATTTACGATGTGGAACGTAGACAAATCACTGATCAATAGTTTATGTCATGATCTTAAGCAACCGGGAGCATTCGACCCTCTATTATTTGAATCAATCAAACACACTAAGGTAAGTAAACCTAGAGTCGCAAACACCCTCAAGCAAATCCGCTTACCTCTAAGAGGGCGTTCGTTTCGTTGATGAAATAGACTACGCTTAGATGTTAACATCGCCTCAGATCAGTCACGAATATTTGAGGCGATGTCTTTTAATTTTTTAGATTACGTTCCTAAAATCTGCATTGGTAATTGTAACAACGCATCACCACTGCTAGCAAAATACCAAATAATCGCGATAAGTGAACTGACTAATCCGATGTACCATGCTGTTGATACAATCTGTCCATATTTATCTAATGGTAATAAATGGCTATGATGGCGAGCACGCCACTCAAATACTATTTCAAGACTTCCCATAATCAGTAAGAAACCAAAAAGTGCGAGTCCTAATTGATAACTCAATATAACCCCACCTACCGCAGCCAACGCGCATAATGTAATGCCTAACTTACTGTTCATTGAGAAACTAATGCTTTTCAGCACATGCCCTCCATCTAAAGGGAGTATTGGTAGTAAGTTAAATAGGTTCAAAAAGGCGTTAAATACAGCAAGGCCAGCAAAGAACATTTCTCCGGTTATCCAGTACACAACGACTAGCACGAGAGACAATACCAAGCCAAAGAAAGGTCCCATGATGGAGATAACAACATCTTGCCAACGAGTATTTATTTTCTCATCACTGAGCGCTAAGCCCCCAAGAAATGGAATTAAATAAATGCCTTTGGTTTTCATGCCAAAATATTTCATTGCTCGGATATGCCCATATTCATGAAATACAAGACAAGCGATAAGTGATAATGCAAATTCAATTGAGAATAACCAAGAATACGCGGCAATACTGGCAGAAGCTAAGACCACTTTGATCAGCTTTGCGCTTTTTAACGCTTTCATTCCTAATGAGATAAGGCCAATTAGACTGAATTTTCGCTCTGCCTTAATTGGAGTATGCGGGACTTGTTGTTCAATGTCTTTAGTATTACGTGAGCCTTCAGAAATTAATTTATCATCAACGGTTGCTCGATATTCTATTAAGAAAGGTTGCCATGTCACTTTTGCTTCTAAGCGGCAGGTTAACACTGTTTCGCCTTGATTGAGCTGAAATTCATGTTGGTAGTTATCTTGATGATCAGCAGAAGCCGCTTGTTGAGCAACTAAGGTATTATTCCAGAAGACTTGTTGCCAACCGGCCATTGATCCTTCTAAGCGCAATGGTTGCCCTAGAAAGTCGATAGATAATAGTTCCATTATTTTCCCTGTCTGTAGTACATCGCATCAATAATGTTAAGCTACTGCCACTATTGATGCGCGTAGTAGTATTTATACTATATGGTACGAAATAACGTACAGTTGACCTTTGTTTGGGTAGATCTCTTCAATGATATTTTTTAATTCTTCAAGCGTCATGTTCTCTTGCTCTGCATGATAGGTATTAAGATCATCAAAAGTAATTGGTTCTACTGAATCAATTGCTAATCGACAAAAACGACGGTTATCTTCATATGTACTAACCTCCACTTCTGTTCCTACGACGTAATCTTTTTCTGATTCATCACGAATGGTAATTACTTTTTTACCCGATAAAATATCAGATTCAAAACGTTCAAAAAAAGTCATGTTTGTTGGTGCTGATTTCATTGTCTTTTCCTAAATACAATTCGAGCTGCGACAATGCAGCTCGAAGCGTAATATTAATAAAAAATACGTAGCGTTAACCGAAGCAGTAATTTGCCCAATGAGCTAAACCTGCAGTTACCGAACCAAAGTAATTACCACCTACAATTTCAATGTTTGGTAATTGTTGTTGTAGTGCTGCTCGTAAAATTGGTGAACGAGCTGAACCGCCAGTAACATAAATAATATCTGGCGTTTTTCCTGCTTGCTGAATGGCTTCTTTTACTAGCTTATTAATGTTCTCTTGTGGTTTAGCTATCGCTTCTGTCAAATCTGACTGGCTGATTGATAGCGATAACCCTTCATCTAAGTAGCTTAAATCTACCGCATTCTCTAAGTGCTCTGATAATGCAATTTTTGTTTGCTCAGCATCACGTAGTAATTTATAGCTTAGTTTTTCATCATATAATTTAATTAGACGAGCTAGCTTCTCAGGCTCTTGAGTGTCGTTCATCATCTGTAAAAGGTGCTTACGATTACCAAAACCAAAAAACTCCAACTGAGCGACAATGTTATTGATCGCTATTGGGTTCCAGAACTGTGTCATTGGTAACTCAAGTCCTTTATGCGTACGACTTTGAGAGCCCAATAATGGCATTAATTGACGATGAGCTAAATGAATATCTAAATCGTTACCACCAATTCGTGAACCACTGTGAGATAAGATTCCTTTTGTGCGATCATGATAATCACGCCATGATGGCCCCATTTGAAGCATTGAGCAGTCCGTTGTACCACCACCGATATCGACAATAAGAACGGTTTTATCTTCATTTAATGTTTGTTCATAATCTAGACCAGCAGCAACTGGTTCAAACTGAAATTCAATATTCTTAAAGCCTACACGTATTGCTGCACGAGACAGAATTGAAATTGCTTGGCTGTTCGCCTCATCACTTGCTGCGCCTTGAAAATTGACAGGACGTCCAATTACCGTTGATGTAATATCTTGTTGTAGTTCTTGCTCTGCTTTATTTTTGATGTTCTTCATCATTGCAGTTACAAGATCTTCAAACAGACTCACTTGAACATCACGTAGACCAGAAACCCCTAAGAAAGACTTTGGTGATTTAACGTAATAAACATCTTCAGGATCTTCAATATAAGTATTTAATGCTGCTTGACCAAATGTCATTGATTCAGCATCAACATCAATATCTTCTTCACGGTTAAAAGAGATAGCGGTATGAAGTAAACGTTCATTAATATCAGTACTTGGTTGAACACCCCAAATACGGAAAAGATATTCAGAAACGGCTTCTCTTGTAGGCGCACATAATGCAGAAGGAATAAAAGTACTATCCCCTTCTAGCTTTAATAGCTTCGCTTGATTATCCAGAATGGTCGCCACTGAGCAGTTAGCGGTTCCGTAGTCAAATCCAATAAACATGTTGTACACCTAGCTTCGATAAAAGGGAGCTGATTTTACTCGCTTGTTACCTCTTTGCCAATCAAAATGAGAAAGAAGCTGAAATTCCGACCTGATCTTGATTAATGACAGGCATAATCATGACAGAATTTGAATCCATATACTTATCAGTGACCACGTATTGAATCGCGGTGGCCAGCGCAGCACCAGCAATCACATCACGCCAATAATGATGATCGTTCTCTACTCGTGAATAACCAATTAGACTTGCCCCCATATAAGCAGGTAATCCATACTCCCACCCATAACGAAATTGGAGATATGATGCACCTTGGAAGGCAGCCGAAGAGTGACCAGATGGAAAACTTAATTCATCTTCACCATTTGGTCGTTCCGCTTTCACTGTTCGCTTCAATATTTGTGTTGCAGCTAAAGTGTAAGCAGCTCCTTTAGTGAACATCCAAAAACCATCGTAATCTTCTTTATATAATGCAATGGATCCTGCTATCAGAGGAATACCTACCGCACCAATATCAGCGTTCCTATCATCTGACGACTTATCTTCCGCTTGTACAGAAGCACTTAGCATGGCTGCTATACTGATAAATACTACTTTTTCAAACCCTTTCATTAATCTCGCCTTAATGTTAATGAACTTCCATTTGTGGCATCATTTATTATGATTATAACGATAATCATGTGAATTAATTGTCAATTTTTATAATTTGAAACGTTTAACTGATTGTTTTTACTTTTATTCTGACTGGATAGACCATTTAATGAAGATATATTGGTTATACTAGCCCAGTTATTTCATTAGCTAGGTTTTCCAAAAACATATTATGCAGTTAAATCAATATTTTTCAGAAACGGACAACTCATTCGAATTCACTCGCCAACAAGCAAGCGATTTTGCAAAAAAAGTAGCGGGTGATTTCAACCCTATTCATGATGTAGAGTCAAAACGTTTTTGTGTTCCTGGCGATTTGTTGTTTGCAGTTTTGCTGTCTAAGACTGGTATTAGCCACAAAATGCATTTTGATTTTGCTGGTATGGTTTCTAGCGGTACGCCTTTGCATATAAACCATACAGCCGAAGGTGAGTATTCTTTATCTGATGATAACGATAAACAATATCTTCATGTTAAGCGTAGCGGTGAAAAGAATTTAGAACCTGAGTTTATTGAACATGTTGTAAAACAGTATGTTCAATTTTCTGGAATGAATTTTCCTCATATCATGGTGCCACTCATGGAAGAAAAGCAGTTAATGATCAACTGCCAACGTCCTTTGGTGATTTATGAAAGCATGGATCTGGAATTTACTCGTTTAGATCTTTCAGCACCAAGCGTTGAATTTACAGGTGCGACCATGGATATAGAAGGTAAACGTGGCCTTGTTAAATTAAACTTCAAATTCATTGAAAATGGTGAAGAAGTGGGTCACGGCACTAAACGTATGATCGCAACAGGCCTAAAGGCTTACGATCAAGCGGCTATTGATGATCTTGTTGATCGCTTTACTGCATTGAAAGAAAACTACACCGCCTAAACTATATAATTAAACTCTTTATATTTAGCACTAAATTATTTTTTAATTTGGTGCTTTTTTATATTCATAAATTAATATTGTTGTTCTAACAAAAACAAAAAAAGCCCACTTTAATTAGCGGGCTTTTTATTTAAGATTAAGTTAACACTTATTCTTCTGTATCTTCAACGCCTGAATCATCAGCTTGAGGTGCTTCAGTTACTTCAGTATTGACTTCAGTCTCTGTTGCTTCGCCCTCTTCACCTTCAAAGATTTCAAGCTCTTCTGGTTCATCAATACGTTGTAGACCAACTACATTCTCATCTTCAGCAGTACGGATCAAGGTAACACCTTGGGTATTACGACCCACTTGGCTCACTTCCGATACGCGTGTACGAACTAACGTACCTGCATCTGTGATCATCATGAACTCATCACCATCTTCAGTTTGAACCGCACCAACAACACTGCCGTTACGATCAGAAACCTTGATAGATACAACACCTTGAGTTGCACGACCTTTAGTTGGGTACTCAGCAAGTTCTGTACGTTTACCGTAACCATTTTCAGTTACTGTAAGTACGTCGCCATCATTTTTAGGAACAATCAATGAGACAACTTTATCGCCACTTGCCAGTTTCATACCACGAACACCCGAAGCGGTACGACCCATTTGTCGAACCCCTTTGAACTTGATTTCTGGCTGACCATTTTCATCAAGAACTGGGTTACCATTCTCATCAAATACTTGAGTTTCTTCCGCTTCTTTGAAACGAACAACTTTACCAAATTTAGAGAACAGCATGATTTCATTTGAACCATCAGTGATATCAACACCGATCAATGAATCATCTTCACGTAAATTAACTGCTATCAGGCCGTTTGCACGAACTTTAGCAAATTGATCTAGTGATGTTTTCTTAACTGTACCATCACCTGTTGCCATGAAGATGTACTTATCTTCAGAGTATTCAGATACTGGTAGAATCGCTGTAATACGTTCACCTTCTTCTAGAGGAAGAATGTTAACGATAGGCTTACCACGAGCAGTACGGCTAGCTTGAGGAAGTTGGAATACTTTCAAACTGTATGCTTTACCACGTGTAGAGAAGCAAAGGATATTATCATGAGTGTTAGCAACAAGTAGACGCTCGATGTAATCGGTGTCCTTCATCTTCGTTGCACTCTTACCTTTACCACCACGACGCTGAGCTTCGTAGTCACCTAGGATTTGGTACTTAACATAACCTTCACGAGAAAGCGTTACTACTACGTCTTCTTGTGTGATTAAGTCTTCCATGTCGATATCGTGAATTGCTGCACCAATTTCAGTGCGACGCTCATCACCATAAGTATCACGAACTGCTACTAATTCGTCACGGATAACTTCCATTAGACGCTCAGTGCTTGCAAGGATATGCATTAGCTCTGCGATTTCGTCCAATAAAGCTTTGTATTCGTCTAGAATTTTTTCATGCTCTAAACCAGTTAAACGGTGTAGGCGAAGTTCTAGAATTGCTTGAGCTTGTTGTTCCGTTAAGAAGTATTTACCTTCACGAATACCAAACTCTGGCTCTAACCAATCAGGGCGAGCTGCATCTGTACCTGCACGCTCTAGCATGTCAGCTACATTACCAAGATCCCAACCGCGAGCGACTAGGCCTTGCTTAGCTTCAGCTGGTGTCGGTGCATTTTTGATCAGCTCAATGATGTCATCAATATTTGCTAATGCTAGTGCCAAACCTTCAAGGATATGAGCACGATCACGCGCTTTGCGTAATTCAAAAATAGTACGACGAGTTACCACTTCACGACGGTGATCAACAAAACACTTCAACATTTCTTTTAAGTTGAATAGTTTTGGTTGGCCGTTGTCTAGCGCTACCATGTTTACGCCGAATGTAGTTTGAAGCTGAGTTAATGAATACAGGTTATTAAGAACCACTTCACCAACAGCATCGCGCTTACATTCGATAACAATACGCATACCATCTTTATCAGATTCGTCGCGCAGTGCTGAAATGCCTTCTACTTTCTTATCTTTCACAAGCTCAGCAATTTTTTCAATCACACGTGCTTTGTTTACTTGATAAGGGATCTCAGTAACAATAATGGTTTCTTTGCCATTTTTGTCCGCTTCGATATTTGCTTTAGAGCGCATGTAAACTTTACCACGACCTGTTTTATATGCATCAACGATGCCTTTACGACCACTGATTAATGCAGCTGTCGGAAAGTCAGGACCCGGAATATAGTTAATCAGCTCATCGATGGTGATATCTTCATTCTCGATGTAAGCCAAACAACCATTAACCACTTCAGTTAAATTATGAGGCGGAATGTTTGTTGCCATACCAACAGCGATACCTGATGCACCATTAACTAATAAGTTTGGTACACGAGTTGGTAATACCGCAGGGATCTGTTCTGTACCATCATAGTTAGGAACGTAATCAACTGTTTCTTTATCTAAATCAGCCAACAGTTCGTGAGCGATTTTCGACATACGAACTTCGGTATAACGCATCGCCGCCGCTGAATCCCCATCAATAGAACCAAAGTTACCTTGGCCATCAACAAGCATGTAGCGTAGTGAGAACGGCTGCGCCATACGTACGATCGTATCGTATACAGCACTATCACCGTGTGGGTGATATTTACCAATTACGTCGCCGACAACACGGGCAGATTTTTTATATGGTTTATTCCAATCATTACCTAGTACATCCATCGCGAATAAAACACGGCGGTGTACAGGTTTTAGACCATCACGCACATCTGGAAGAGCACGACCAACGATTACTGACATCGCATAGTCTAGGTATGAACCTCGAAGCTCATCTTCAATATTTACGGGCGTGATCCCTTTAGCAAGATCGCTCATAGAGCCAATATCCCTCAATTAGTTCTGTCGTATCAATATCAATTACTCTGTCTGCTATTATGTTCTTTATAAAAGACAAAGTAATTGATACTGATAAACGTGCAAGATTGCAAAATATAGCACATAACACTTCGAGTTCGCATCGTTTTAATTCGCAAAATAGATCTTAAGCTTAAGAAACCGACGAAATCAGGAGTAAGTCACACAGCGATTCATCATATTCTTGAAAAACCTCATAAAAATCGATGAAAAAAACATCATTTTAAACACTCTCTTTCTGTTTTTTTTCTGTATATAATAAAAGAAGATAAAAAAGGAATATGAATTATGACTCAGCAGTTAAATGTCGATCCGGCAGAAATCAAAAAATTTGAAGATATGGCGTCTCGTTGGTGGGATCTTGAAGGTGAATTTAAACCACTACACCAAATCAATCCATTACGCCTGAACTACGTATTAGATAATGCCAATGGCTTATTTGGTAAAAAGATATTAGATGTAGGCTGTGGCGGCGGTATCTTAGCTGAGAGCATGGCAAAGCAAGGTGCTGATGTTATCGGGTTAGATATGGGAAAAGAGCCTCTTACTGTTGCTCGTTTACACGCTTTAGAGACAGGGACTACGTTGGAATACATCCAATCTACTGCCGAACAGCACGCTGAAGAAAATCCTGAGACCTATGATGTGGTTACCTGCATGGAAATGCTGGAACATGTCCCTGATCCACTATCAGTGATTCGCTCATGTGCGAAAATGGTAAAACCAGGTGGCCACGTATTTTTCTCAACACTGAATCGTAATATTAAATCGTATTTATTTGCGATTGTAGGTGCTGAGCAACTACTTAAACTAGTACCTAAAGGCACACATGACCACAATAAGTTCATCCGCCCTTCTGAATTAATGAAGATGCTAGATCAAACTGCATTACAAGAACAAGGTATTACCGGCTTACATTACAATCCATTAACAGATGTCTATTCATTAGGCAAAAATGTTGATGTGAATTATATCGTTCACACCACTTTATAAATTAAAGCTCGCTAATTACTTTCTTTAAGCCCTTCTTACTTTTAATTAAGTAGTTATGAAGGGCTTTATTTTGAATTATCTTATCACTATTTTTAGTTGCCAAATCATCATAATGATCAGATCGCCGTACAACAAATCATCATTTTCATTTGAATCTTAGAGATCCATCTAAACCACAAAAATCAAGAAAAATATTTTTTTGACTGGCTACTTCTCAACCATTACGAAATACGCTATTTCTGAACACTTGATATCACTAAACTTACTCGGTTAGTAGTTACTTACTGTTTTTTTTAATTCATAGGTTATCCACAGGCAAGTCTCATTTTCTAGCTTGATCAGTCGCCTTTTTATCATTATCTTGTAGCCAATTATTTAGTTAAGCCCTATATGTTGTGTTTGCTTATCAAATTAACACTATACGCTTGATCACAAATTAATAACGATAATTACAAAAAATACATAGATTCTAAGGAAAAGCCGCAAATGACCCAACAGCTTACCGTTACTAAGCGAAATGGCACCACAGAAAAGATCAATTTAGAGAAGATCCATAAAGTGATCACGTGGGCAGCAGAAGATCTTGATAACGTTTCAGTGTCTCAAGTTGAAATGAAATCTCACATCCAATTCTACGATGGAATGAAGACATCTGATATTCATGAAACCATCATTAAAGCCGCTGCTGATCTTATTTCTGAAGAAACGCCAGATTACCAATATCTTGCTGCTCGTTTGTCGGTTTTCCATCTTCGTAAAAAAGCCTATGGTAAATTTGAGCCGCCAACTCTATTCTCTCATGTTAATAACCTGATTGAACTAGGTAAATACGATAAGCACATTACAGAAGATTATACTGAAGCTGAATTTGCTCTGATGGATGAAATGATCGATCATGATCGTGATATGGATTTTTCATACGCAGCAGTTAAACAACTTGAAGGTAAATACTTCGTTCAGAACCGTGTAACGGGCGAGATCTACGAAAGTGCACAGTTCCTATATATTCTTGTTGCTGCATGTTTATTTGCTAAATATCCTAAAGATACGCGTCTTGATTACATTCAACGCTTCTACGATGCGACATCTAAATTTAAGATTTCATTGCCAACACCAATCATGTCAGGTGTTCGTACCCCTACACGTCAGTTCAGCTCATGTGTATTAATTGAGTGTGATGATAGCCTAGATTCAATCAACGCGACTGCTGGATCAATTGTACGTTATGTATCTCAACGTGCTGGTATTGGTATCAATGCTGGTCGTATCCGCGCTCTAGGCTCTGAAATCCGTGATGGTGAAGCTTTTCACACCGGTTGTATCCCATTCTACAAATACTTCCAAACAGCAGTAAAATGTTGTTCTCAAGGTGGTGTCCGTGGTGGCGCAGCAACTCTGTTCTACCCTATTTGGCACCGTGAAGTAGAATCGCTACTAGTGCTAAAAAACAACCGTGGTGTTGAAGAAAACCGTGTACGTCATATGGACTACGGTGTTCAAATTAACAAGCTTATGTATACTCGTTTAATTAAAGGCGAACACATTAGCTTATTCTCACCATCTGATGTTCCTGGCTTATATGATGCTTTCTTTGCTGACCAAGTTGAATTTGAACGTCTATACGAAAAATACGAGCAAGATACCTCAATCAAGCGTGAAACAATTAAAGCGATAGAGTTATTCTCTCTACTAATGCAAGAGCGAGCTTCAACAGGTCGTATCTACATTCAAAACGTCGACCACTGTAATACGCATAGCCCGTTCGACCCAAGTGTTGCGCCAGTACGCCAATCTAACCTTTGTTTAGAAATTGCACTTCCAACTAAGCCATTAACACACGTTAATGACGAAGAAGGTGAAATCGCATTATGTACTCTGTCAGCATTCAACTTAGGTGCGATTGAAAAGCTAGAAGAACTTGAAGAATTAGCAAACCTTGCAGTACGCGCTCTTGATGCGCTACTTGATTATCAAGATTACCCTCTTCCAGCAGCTTATAAATCAACAATGAATCGCCGTACTTTAGGTGTAGGTGTGATTAACTATGCTTACTACCTTGCTAAAAATGGTGTGAAGTATTCTGACGGTAGTGCAAATGGTTTAACACATAAAACATTTGAAGCGATTCAATTCTATCTTCTAAAGGCATCCGTTGGTTTAGCAAAAGAGCAAGGTGCTTGTCCTGCTTTTAATGAAACAACTTATTCTCAAGGCATTCTACCTATCGATTCTTATAAGAAAGACATCGATAAAGTGTGTGATGAGCAATTGCATTTAGATTGGGAAGAGCTTCGTGAAGAGATCAAAACTCACGGTCTTCGTAACTCAACATTATCAGCATTAATGCCTTCTGAGACATCTTCTCAGATCTCAAATGCAACTAATGGTATTGAGCCACCACGTGGTTTTGTCTCTATTAAGGCATCAAAAGATGGGATCTTAAAGCAAGTAGTCCCTGATTATGTAAACTTAAAAGAGAACTACGAACTACTGTGGAATATTGGTTCTAATGATGGTTATTTACAGCTAGTTGGCATCATGCAGAAATTTATTGACCAAGCGATTTCAGCAAATACTAACTATGACCCAAGCACTCAAGCAAATGGCAAAGTACCAATGAAGTTGCTATTAAAAGATCTGCTTACGGCTTATAAATTAGGTTTGAAAACACTGTACTACCATAACACCCGTGATGGTGCGAGCGATGCACAAGGTGATTTAGGGCAAGATGACGATTGTGCAGGCGGTGGTTGTAAGATCTAACGTTTCATTTTAAAATTAAGCCCGCTTTTATGGCGGGCTTAATTGTTTTTAGCTCCCGTTACATTACGTGATACCGATAAGCATTTGTATAAAGTGCTTATCGGTATCATCATTTCATAAGAATAAAGCCCTTCGTTTCTTTTGGCTTTAACAACATTGAGGTTTCCATGGCGTATAGTACTTTTCGACAAGAAAAAAATGATCAATTGAAAGAGCCTATGTTTTTAGGTAACTCGGTAAATGTTGCTCGTTATGACCAACAAAAATTTCAGATCTTTGAAAAACTTATCGAAAAGCAACTGTCGTTCTTTTGGCGTCCAGAAGAGGTTGATGTTTCTGGTGATCGTATTGATTACCATAACCTACCAGATCATGAGCAACATATTTTTATCAGTAACTTAAAATATCAAACGCTACTCGATTCGATTCAAGGTCGTAGCCCAAATGTTGCCCTACTGCCTTTAGTTTCACTACCAGAATTAGAAACTTGGATTGAGACTTGGTCTTTCTCTGAAACAATCCACTCACGTTCATACACCCATATTGTTCGTAATATCGTGAATAATCCATCAATTATTTTTGATGATATCGTCGAGAATGAAGAAATTCTAAAGCGTGCAAAAGACATTGCACACTATTATGATAACTTGATCCAAGCGACAAATGATTACCATCGTTTAGGTGAAGGTACTCATACTATCAATAACGAAGAAATTATTGTTTCAAAGCGTGAGTTAAAGAAAAAACTCTATCTTTGTTTAATGTCTGTTAATGCACTAGAAGCGATTCGTTTCTATGTCAGCTTTGCTTGTTCTTTTGCTTTTGCAGAACGAAAATTAATGGAAGGTAATGCCAAGATCATAAAACTGATCGCTCGTGATGAAGCCCTTCACTTAACTAGTACCCAACATATGGTAAACCTGCTTCGTACAGGCCAAGATGACCCTGAGTTTATTGAAATTGCAGCTGAGTGTGAGCAAGAGTGCTTTGATTTATTTAAAGCAGCAGCTGAGCAAGAAAAAGAATGGGCAAGCTACTTATTTAAAGACGGTTCAATGATCGGTCTAAACAAAGATATTCTTTGCCAATATGTTGAATATATTACGAATCTACGTATGAAAGCAGTTGGTCTTAATAGTGCATATGAAGGTGCAACTCAAAACCCAATTCCATGGATCAACTCTTGGTTAAGCTCTGATAACGTTCAAGTTGCTCCTCAAGAAGCAGAAATTAGCTCTTACTTAGTTGGTCAAATTGATAACGACATCGACGCTGACGATCTTGGTGACTTTGAGTTATAATAAGCCAAACTAAAAATACAAAAACGCCGAGACTATGCTCGGCGTTTTTATATCTATCATATTAGATTTATCTATCTAATAGCACTTCATCTTCAGGTGTTAACTCAACTACCCCACCACCACTTAAAAATGCAGTTGCTTGGCGTGCCACTGAGTCAGATGCTAACTTCACTGTGGCGAAGTCTCTTGTTCCTTGCGTTACATCATCTGTTAATGTGCCGACACCAATATTATGATTACCTTCAATAAGATGTGAATATGAACGGTTAGTCCCATCACGAACATCATTAAGTTGTAATGCCTTTTCTAATGGTTCTGCACCCGCTAGTGGGAACTCTGTAATATTCATTGAGTAATATGGTACTTGCTCTTCACCAAACCCACACTCAGAACTTACTGATGCCATCTCTTTTGAACCTTCAAAAGCAATACAACGAGTAATCATAGTTTGTCCATCTAGTTCTACTTTAATTGGAACCGTCTGATCAGCAGCAGTTAAACCTGTAAACTGACCGTCAAATAATGTTCCTTTGCTGTCTTTATTGCCAACAGCTGTGATAGCTAAAATAGGTTCATCAACCAGATCTGCCGCATAATTTAATGGATCAGCAGTATCAACTACGGCTTGGATCAGGTACTGGAATTCTGATAAAAATTGAGGTGAAATTACATCAGACTTTGCAAGGTATGCCTTCGGATTATTTTCAGCAAATACTCTTACAGCATCTAATGTTGCTTGTTCATCACCAACAACATCAATCTCTAATTCTCGAGCCATACGTAGACGATATTCAGGTAAGAACTTAACTGCTGGTGGTACTTCATCTTTACCAAGCCAATTTGAGTTCATAACAATACCACCAATCGCACCGCCTGGATTTGCTAAAATAGTTCCAGTAAACGGAGTTCCGGTAGATTGCATTGCATTACGCTTTTCGATACCGGCAGCAGTTGCTGCAGCAATAGCTCCCATTGAGTGACCATAAATACTAATGTTTGATGCATCAAAGCGATAGTAATCATCCGTTGTTGGCGTTGCAATAGAAGCAACAGCAGCTTTAAGGTTTAAAATATCGGCAACTACTTTTCTAAAATTATCACGCGATGTAAGTAACGCATCAGCTTTTAAGAAATTTTTAGAATCAGCATGGTCATGACCCGCAAATAAACCACGTACTGATGAGCTTACTGAGATATCATAATTACCAGCCAACTGCACCGCATCTGGTGTATTTTTAAAGCACGTTTGATCTGCTTTGCCGTCATTATCGCAATCAAAACCAGCATTGCCTTCTAAGCTAACTGAGCGTGAACCATGATAAATATGGTCAATAGCAATTACCGCATAATCAGTATTACCAGATGGGCTTGGAGTGTTAGCCATTTGAGATTGAACAAAATTATCTAACCCTGTCATTCCACCATTACCCAGCTCTTTTACTGCAGTAATACCATGTGCGGCAATAATCACAGGAACCGTTTGCTGTTGTGGTACTTTTGAACCACCAAAACCTGTTGATTTTTTCTCAGGAAAAACCATTTGAACTTCAACAGTTGATGTCGTGGTATCCGAGAAATCGATTGGTTGATATAGCTTAGGGCAACTTGTTTTTGTATATTTGAAGCTTTCTAAATGCGCATTAGCACCATTCAAGTTAAACCAAAAGCTAGCTGATTCTAGGTTATCGACATCTTCACTACATTGACTAATCACTGCACTAATCGAAGGTAAATAGTTTGGTATTTCAAGGGTTCCTGACAGTTTTTCAACACACTCACTGCCTTTACAATCTAGCGGAAACGATGAGATTTTATCTGAATAATATGGCTGTGAGTCAGCCGAATCAAACTGAATACCTGCATTGGTAGTAATTAAAGATTCAAGCTCAGTACCAATACTTTGAGTTGTAATGTTCGCAGCGTATAAAATAGCCTCTGTAACACCAATGGCATTTGCTTCTGCTGATTGGATCTCAAGAGCAATGGCGTCACTGCCCGCCTTCTTATTAAGATACGCATCAGATGAAAGTACCGATACGCCTTCTTGATCTTTTAATTCTTCTGTCACTACTAACGTATAAGTTGTCGCGTCATCAAATACTTTTAGTGGAAGAATTTGCAAATGGCCAAAGCTTGATATTTGCACTGTAAAATCGAGATCATAAGTTAATTCACTGTTACCATTAAACAATCTCACTGCATTAATGAAAGTACTTGTATCTATTTGTGATACATCACCCGTCATTGGTAATGTAAAAGGAGCTGTCGTTGACCAACCATCCAAATCTTCCATTGCACATTTGGTCGCGTTCTCAACATCTCCCTGTTGCTCGTCAGCTAAGTCAGTTTGACCACAACCAAAAACAACTAGCTTACTAGTCGTTGTACCATTACTAGCGATCTTGTATAGATCGTTTGGCATTGGGATATTATTGTCATTTGCGATTTCTTTCGTATTTTCCATACCAAAAGAAAACTTCAAATTAGCTGGACCTTTCGTAGTACTATCGTTGCTGTCTGAGCCACACGCTGTTAAACCAGCTGTCGCTAAAGCAATTGCTACGTATTTAGAAATTGTGTTTAATTTCATCTTTAATTCTCTTTAGTAATACCCTGCTAAAAAGCAGAGCAAAGTATTATTTAAAAGTGTACGAATACTGAATTGAGTAAATCATCGCTGTTGATTTAGTTACTTCGAAGTAGCTGCCGTCTTCTAAGTGAGAGCCTGTGTTATCACCTTCAATATAAGCAAAACCAAAATCAACCATATGTTGAGAAGCAATATAAGAAATACCCGTTGTGTACCAATTACGATCAGAGTCTGGAATAGAAGCCGTTACATGTTCATCGGTAGGTGTTTCATCTTTAGCCCAACCAGCACGAACAATTAAGCTCGGAGAAATATTATACGTAGCGCCAATAGAGTAACGGTTTGAATCTTTCCACTCTTCAGCTTTACGCATACATTCATTATCGTTCTGACCAGCGGTACTACATTCACCATTTGGTGATGTTGCTAAAATTTCTTCAAATGCATTCCAACCAATACGAACCCAGCTATAGTGAACAGCAAAGTCTTGCGTCACTTGGTGGTAACCTGATACTTCCATAAGAGATGGTAAAGAAAGTGTCAGCTCACCATCAACATCAACCAAATAATCAAACATGCCATTGTCAGTATTCAACTGAAGGCCCGAAAACTTACCTTCCATATCAATGTCAGTCGCTCCGGTATAAGCAATACCCCAACGATGATCTTCATTTAGCTCATATAAAGCACCCACTTTATAGCCAAAACCAAAGCCCTCACCTTCCATGCTCGCAATGGCATTACTACCATCAGGAGAGAAGTTACTCGCAAGTGAGCTATAACGATTTAACTCAGCATGAGCCATTAAGATACTTGCAGAAACGCCTAAAGTTAGTTGTTCTGTTGCTTTATAGGCAAATGAATTATTGATATTAACAACTGACACAGCAGTATCACCCGCAATGTCACCGAACTTTTCATTCGTTGCATCGCTATATTCTGAAGCAAGACCAAAATCAGCATAAGCACCAATACCCCAAGTGAATTTTTCATTAATTGGCATACTGAAGAAAATATTTGGAACTAAAGCAGTTGGAGCCGCTTCTGATTCATGAGTAACTTCTGACTTATAACGAGCACCCTGCTTCCAAAAATCAACGGTAACATCAGGATCAATATATGAAATACCACCAGTGAAGTTTTTCTCTTCTAGCATGCTAAGAGATGCAGGGTTTCGTGCTAATGTTGAAGCGTTATCTGCAATAGCTGCTTCACCTGCAAATGCACGGCTAAGACCTGATGCTGAATGCTCTACTATTTGGAAACCAGCAGCATTTGAATTAACTGCAAATAGTGTTGCAGATACAGCAAAAGCAACTTTGGTAATATTACGTATATTGATCATGGAGAACCTATTCTGTAATGATTAAAACATTCCATTTTTTGATGACACCACAATCCATATGGCGTTCACTTTACACCTGCATTTTTACAGAATATCGTTTAAATGTAAACTTTAGCGCATATCATTTGTTAAGTTTTAGTTTTTTAAAAATACAATAAAGACAGCAACTACATGATATTAAAAAGATAAACAACACCTCCGATCATTAACTTAGAGTTAACACTCTAATGATGCGTGATTTTTAAAGAATTTAACACCTCGTAAATATTGTAAATTTTTTGATCTCTAGGTAGTCAAAGAGTTACAATTAGCCCGCTTTCAAAATAATTAAAATTAAGGATATTTCATGAGTCATTACCAAAAGCTTGTTGAACATAATTTAAAAATTTCTCGCTTTGAACATCTATCTGCCATTTGTGGTTGGGACCAAGCAGCTGTAATGCCATCTGGTGGGAATGAAGCGAGATCAGAAGCCATGGCTGAGCTGTCTGTTCATCTACATCAACTTGGTAATGCCCCGCAGTTAGCTGAATGGTTTGATAAAGCAGAATCAGAGTCTTTATCGACTAATGAGCAAGCAAGCCTTCGTGAAATGAAATCTCAATGGCAACAAACCACTGCTCTACCAGAAGCTTTAGTCGAAGCACAATCTCTTGCAGGTTCTAAATGTGAACATGCGTGGCGTACTCAACGTGGTGAGAATGATTGGGCGGGTTTTAGCAAGAACTTTGCAGAAGTTGTCGCGCTATCAAAAGAAGAAGCTCAGATCCGCGCAGACATCACAGGATTAACGCCTTACGATGCCATGCTTGATTTATACGAACCAGGAACCACCACCGCTAAACTTGATGTGGTTTTTGATAACGTAAAAACATGGCTGCCAACACTTATCCAACAGATCCAAGAAAAACAAGCGACAGAGTCTATACATTTACCAAAGGGCCACTACCCGACAGAGCAACAGCGCAAGCTAAGTTTAGATGTAATGAAGCTTCTGAATTTTGATTTTGACCATGGTCGACTTGATGTCAGCATGCACCCTTTCTGTGGCGGCGTTCCTACCGACGTTCGTATTACCACCCGTTATGATGACAGTGATTTTGTGCAATCATTAATGGGCACGGTACATGAAACGGGTCATGCACGTTATGAACAAGGTTTACCAAAAGCGTTTGCAGGGTTACCAGTAGGACAAGCTCGTTCGATGGGCATTCATGAATCTCAAAGCCTGTTTTTTGAAATGCAATTAGGCCGCAGCCAAGAGTTTATAGCTCAACTGTCTCCTTTAGTTGCTAAACACTTTACTCAAGCTGATCCAAAAATCATTGAATCAAGTAACCTGCAAAAAATCTACACACGAGTAAACCCAGATTTTATCCGTGTTGATGCTGATGAAGCAACCTACCCTGCTCACGTTATTCTTCGTTATGAAATTGAACGTGACTTAATGAACGGTAAAATCGAATACACAGATATCCCTGAATTATGGGATACAAAAATGCAGCAGTACTTAGGTTTATCAACTAAAGACAATTACAAAAATGGTTGCATGCAAGACATTCACTGGACAGACGGCAGCTTTGGTTACTTTCCAAGCTACACATTAGGTGCAATGTACGCAGCACAGTTTATGGCAGCAATGAAAAAAGAAGTAAACGTTGCAGAGCAGATCTCGCAAGGTAATCTAGAACCAATCTTTGCATGGTTAGATAAGAACATTTGGAAGAAAGCATCCCTACTCTCAACAGATGAGTTGGTTAAACAAGCGACAGATGATGTGTTGAATCCTGAATTCTTTAAAGCGCATTTAGAGACGCGTTATTTAGGATAAGAGCTAGACGTTAATTCGTCACTTTACTTTAAATAATTAAAAAATGGATGTAGTTTTGGCTGCATCCTTTTTTGTTCTATGACTAATAAACCATCCCTCACCCTCCTATTCCATTTAGGAATAGAATGAATACCAAGCTTTCCTTTATAAAATAAAAAAATCGCCCGTAGAATATTTCTTCTAATTCATCACACTTAGAAGTGACCATCCATGAAATACATCTGCATGGCGTGTAATAAAGAATACGCACCTAAACCTGAACTCATTAAATGTGAATGTGGCTCCGCCCTATGGGTTAAACCTCAAACGTCATTTAGTAAAAAAGATCTCATAAAAAATGACTTCACACCTAGACGCTATTCTAGTGTTTTCCCAGTAAAAAAAGATGACATCAAAATCACTTTCAGTGAAACCATCACACCTCTTTGCCAAGCTGAAATATCAGGAACTCCAGTACTGGTTAAACTCGATTCGCTGCAACCAACAGGCTCATTTAAAGATCGAGGAGCCTCTCTTGTAATCAACTATCTCAACAACCATGGAATAACGAACATTGCTGAAGACTCAAGCGGTAATGGAGGAAGTGCTTATGCCGGTTATGCCGCTAAAGGAAAAATGCAATGCAATATATTTGTGCCTGCTGGTACATCCAAAGGAAAGACGACACAAACGCGATTATACGGCGCTAACTGTATTAAAATAGAAGGAACAAGAGAAGACGTTGCTCTAGCCGCAATAGAGAGCAGCGTCACTCATGGAAGCCATTACGTTGGGCATAACTGGCATCCCCTATTTATCGAGGGAGTCAAATCTATCGCTTATGAAATATGGGAACAATGTGGGTATAAAGCCCCTGATAATTTTGTTGTTCCCGCAGGGAATGGAAGTTTACTCGCCGGGGCATATATCGGTTTCTCTGAATTATTAAAAGGCGGAGAAATAAGCAAACTCCCTCGCCTTTTTGGTATTCAAAGTGAAAGCATTCAGCCGTTCGTTCAAACCTTTAACAATAAAGAAATCAACATTACTTCAGAAGATACCATTGCTGAGGGTATTAAGATTAAGCGTTCATCACGAATGAATGAAATCCTTCAATTTGTCAAAGAAACGAATGGGGATTTTATTAGTGTTAGTGAACAACAAATTCAATCAGCATTAAAAGAAATGGGAGTGCAAGGATACTTTATCGAACCAACATCAGCGACGGCATTTGCAGGAATCGCTCAGCTTATAAAAACGCAAGAAATCAAACCTGACGAGATTACCGTTGGTGTCGTAACCGGAAATGGACTCAAAGCAACAAACTCAATTGAACATTTAATCAATGATATGAGAGGTTAATAATGAAATATATTCAAACTAAAAATTCATTAAAAGCAGCAGGACATTACTCTCAAGCGATAGTACATAATGGATTAATTTACGTATCAGGCCAATTACCAATTAACCCAAACACAGGAGAAAAAATAAACGGTGATATAAGCCAACAGACCCATCGCGTATTAGATAATTTGAACACCATTCTTGAAGAAGCAGGAACCGATCTTCAACAAGTATTAAAACTGGTTATTTACATTTCAGACATTGATATGTGGGACACGGTTAATGATATTTGCAAAGAATACTTTATGGATCATAAACCGGTGCGAACCATAGTACCAACGTAAGCGCTTAACTAACCACACATATCAATATTAAGCATGCTTTGCCATAGTATCTTTTTAATCGGAGGTATTATGAATCAACAAAGTAAGCGCGACCATTGGGCTAATATTTTAGAGCAGCAGAAAGAGAGTAACCTATCTATCAAGCAATTTTGTATTGATAATGAAATAAGCTACCAAACCCTTTATTACTGGTCAAAGAAGCTCAGCGAGTCAGAAGTCACAACAAAAATTCACCCCATTATCGTGACAGAGCCAACACAAGAGCCGTCAAATATTGTGGTGCTGACATGTAATAATGGCCTTCGTGCCGAGTTACCAGCAAACCTTAATTCCAAACAAATAAAACATTGGGTTGATGCATTGCAATGATACAGTCAGGAAAGGTTTACCTCGTCGTTGGCGTCACCGACATGAGAAAATCCATTGATGGCTTATCACTCATTGTCGCCGAAACGCTGGAAATGGACCCATTCAGTGAAGCCTGGTTTATTTTTTGTAACCGCAATCGAGATAAACTCAAGATCTTGTTTTGGGATACCAATGGTTTTTGGCTTTATTATCGTCGCTTAGAAAAAGGGACGTTCAAATGGCCAACTCCCAATATTGATGGTGCGCTCCACATTAGCAGACAACAACTCAACTGGCTTTTATCTGGACTGACTTTAGATCATGCTAAAGCTCATAAGCCGTTATTTAACCTAGAAGTGTGATCGCTGATAATGATCATCAAATTGGACTTGAACGATCCTTTTTCGATGTCACACTTAGGGTAATTAAACAACCTTGAGCTAAAGCATGACCGATCTTCCTAATGATATTGAGCAACTAAAAGCGATGCTACTTGAGCTTCATAATCAAAATGAAGCCAAAGAGAAGCTGCTTGTTGCCAAGCAAGAAGAAGTCGCTGAATTAAAAACTCAAGTTGCACTCTTGGTTGAGCAATTAAACCTAAATAAATCCAAGCGCTTCTCATCGCAAAGTGAAAAAGTACCAAAAGGTACTTTCAATGAAGCTGAGCAGCAAAACTCGCTCCCTAAATCGAATGATGAGAAGAAAAAAACAGGTCGCAAGCCTCTACCAAAAGAGCTTGAGCGTGAGATACACAAGCATGAACTCAATGCACCTTATTGTGAATGTTGTGATGAACCATTGCATGAATGTGGCGTTGAAACCTCAGAAGAGCTTAAAATTATTCCTCAAAAGGTCACTGTCATTCGCCACGAACGCACTAAATACGCTTGTCGCCAATGTGAAAAAACGCAAACCCAATCCAAAATTATCACCGCACCAAAGCCCGCTAGTATGATCCCCAAAAGCATGGGAAGCGCAGGAGCTTTCGCGGCGGTAGTCACAGCAAAATACGTAGATGCACTGCCACTGTATCGCCAAGTAGATATCCTAAATCGGTCTGATATTGATATAAGCCGAGCGACGCTTGCTAATTGGTGTGTTCAGTTGGGTAATAAAGTGAAACCAGTCATTGATGAGATGAAATCAAGGCTGCTTAATGAAAAGCTTATCTGCGCAGATGAAACCACAGTACAAGTGCTACGCGAAGAAGATAGAAAAGCGCAAACCAAATCTTATATGTGGGTTTACCGTAGTGGTGAGTTCATTAAAACCCCTGTTGTTATCTATGATTATCACCCAAGCCGTGCAGCAACGTGTGCAAAAGACTTTTTAGGTGATTACTCAGGGTACTTACTCTCTGATGGCTACAGCGTATACGACACATTAGATGCAGTGACACAAGCAGCATGTATGGCGCATGCTCGTAGAAAGTTCACCGATGCACAAAAAGCGTCACCCTCTAAAAAAGCGGGAAAACCTGAAAAAGCCCTCAACTTCATCGCCAAACTTTACGGCGTAGAAAGAAAGGCAAAGGGATTATCCGCAAATGAACGGCAGAAGATAAGAAAACAGGAAGCTGAGCCAATATTGAGTGAATTTAAAGCGTGGCTTGATGTTCAAAATGTCTTACCCAAAGGGGCATTAGGTAAAGCTATCGCCTACACTCAAAAGCAATGGCCTAAATTACTCACCTATCTTGAGGATGGTGATATCAGCATCGATAATAATGTCACAGAAAGAGACATTAGGCCGTTTACCACAGGTAGAAAAAACTGGATGTTCTCAACGTCTGTTGATGGAGCGAAGGCCAGTGCTAACTTGTATAGCTTGGTAATGACGTGCCGCGCCAATGACATTAACCCGTATTATTACTTCCAGTATCTATTTACGGAATTACCTAAACGTGATCCAGTTGATGATATGTCGGATCTTATGCCGTGGCTCGTTGAAATGAGTGATGCAGAGTAAAGCATCACTAGTTCATTGAGCGCTTACGTACCAACCAGAGAATTGCACTTTGGATTAAAGATTGAAGTCGATTGCATTGCTATATGCGAATAACACCTCATAGCTTAATATTGACGTGCTCAGAAAGTGCGGTAATGACTTTCTGAACTCGCTCTAATCGATAATTATTTTGTCTAGTGCATATATAGATGGGTCTAAAAAGCGGTTTGAGTTCGCTATATTGATATAAATAACGCGCTTCTATATTTAATGCTTTTATTACCGAAAAAGGAATCAGTGCCGGAGCAGTTCCTTGTAATGCTAAATGAGCTGCTGCGATATATGAATCTAGCTCCATTATAGGGTTCACTTTTAAGGCTTCTAAAATAACCGATTGATGAGTATTCGCACTGTTTGTCAGATCCGTTGTTATCAATTCACTAGGTAGCTTATCCAAATATTTGTTACTAACAACATAAAATGGTTCATCAAAAAGATGGAAGCTTAATAATCCATGTCCAGATGGTAAATACCCAGCACAAAGGCCTAGCGTCGCTTTTCCTGATTTTACATTTTCGACAATTCGTGGCGTGTGATTCGTTGTGACTGTCAAATTTGGGTCATCATGAAAACATGTTGATAGCGCTTGGCTGAAATACCCTGCCACAAGCGTTTCAGAGCAATCAATTCTAAGTAAAGAGTCATTCGCTAAGGCTTGTTGTTCATATATGCGTCCGCAAAGTTCACTAAACGTTGGAGCGATATTATCAATTAGCGATTTAGCATCAGCCGTGAGCGTGACATAACGACCATTAGGCTCTATTAATTTTTTCCCTAAACGCTTTTCTAGCTTTGTAATACGCTTACTCACCGCAGATTGACTAAGGTACAGGACGCTGCCTGTACGGCTCATTGTCTTCTCTTTACTTAAAACTAAAAGTGTTTCAATACCTTCAAGTAACATCACATTATCTTATGAAAATCAGGAATAGTTAACTCAGTTTATCTATGTTTTATGATGCTTGCAAAAAAGTTGATGGGGAATGATTTGTATATCAAACTTTGAAAACACCCCTGAAAAAATCTTAAACGGCATTCATTTTGTAATTCGATTTTGATCATCACTTTATCCCCGATAAGGGATAAGATCTACTTTATCCTCGATCGGGGATATTGCAAATATGATGGGGTGTGGTGATTATTGAAGAATATCTCGTATCAAAAAATGGATGTAATTATTTAAAATTACATCCATTTT
Organism: Aliivibrio wodanis; assembly: GCA_000953695.1. Lineage (GTDB taxonomy): Bacteria > Pseudomonadota > Gammaproteobacteria > Enterobacterales > Vibrionaceae > Aliivibrio > Aliivibrio wodanis. The sequence continues at coordinate 1,727,896 of LN554846.1, forward strand.
TAATATCTACTAACCTATTTTATCAACAGAAATACGACAGTAATTTAAACTAAATTAGAGAAAAATTAATTAATATAGATAGTTATTGATCTGCAAGTGTCAATAAGTACCAAAGATGCCTTATTTGCTAAGTATTTACGCATAATATATAGCTCTTATAACTTGACTAAATCACTTAAACTAACAAAAAACTAAACACATTGATTTAGTTACGACGTTTCTTCAGAGCTTTAAAATATATATCCAAAGTATTCACATCATTCTCAAATTCACTCGCTCGAGGGCAATCTACTGCCAACCCTGTCGCGTCATCGTGACCGCGCAAGTAGGTGCTACATTTAGACATTGCGGCATTAATGATGTCGTTATCCTCAGAGGTTACATCGTCGACGATCTCTTTCAAACTTTGGGTCTTCACCGCACGACCAAATCGCTCAACAACTTTTCTTAGTAGCCATTCTTCGACAAGACGCTCGTAGGTTTCACGCAGTCGACCGTAGCCATCCTTAACTCTCATTTCGTACTCAAAGTCACCCGATGCCTCAATCTTCTTAAGCTGTGGTACCAAGTTCTTCAACTCACCAACTCGAGAGAGTGTATTTTTGGCTCCCCACGGCGGCTCATTAAATGGGTAACCAGCTACATCGCCTAGTTTACGAATAGAAACTACTTCCATAGGAGCTTTAGTCACATCAGTGGATTCCTCTAACATTTTCAAGAACGACATATCGTGAGTGAATACAATGACCTGACGCGTCAAAGCTTCTCGAGCGATGCGATCAGCAAACAAACGGCGCCATTTATGGTCGAGAGAATTGATAGGGTCATCGAATATGATGGCTGATTTTCTGTTATCTACAGTAAGCTCAGCCAAGAAGCAGGCAAGAGCAACACACTTTTGCTCACCCTCACTTGCCACATCAGTGATACCGTTAGGCTTATCTGTTAAGCGAATCTTGAGCATTTGCTTCCCACGAAGTCCGCGAGTCACAGTGCCTACTTTGAAGTTATCAAAGCCTAGCTTACCTAGTTCCGCACTGAATGCAGCTTGTAAAGCACCTACGGCACCACTATTCGCGATAGCATTAGTTTGAGTGGTGATAGGCGTAGACTGGCAAGAGCTACCAACATAGTTGTACAAAGCGAGCGTTTGTAGACGACCAATTTCACGCATTACACTCTGTTTAGCTGCAGTGAAGGTCTTTCTGTCCTCAAGGTCTTGAATCTCAGCCGTCATATCTAAAATCTTCTTAGCCAAACCCTCGTCCGTCGCGACCTCAGTTTCTTTCTTCTTCCAAGAAGCGATCTGAGCGGTAATCCAGTCAACAGCCTTAAAGTCTACCTTAATAGCAGTAAAGTTCGGTTCGGTCTTAACTAGGTTATCGCGAAGAGTCTCAAGGTTTATATTCAGTGCAACGATGCTCTCCGCATACTCTGCGTTGTAGTCGCGGATCATGCTTAAAGCCAATTCATGCGGTTTTAAGTCGAAGTTAAGGATCTTCAAATTCGCAATGTAGGCGTCAAACGTTCCCTTCGCTCTCTTGGCTTCTACCTGAGTTTGATCTCTCAGATAGTCGTCAAATGACTTCAGCTTAGCGGCAGTTTCACCTGAAATCGATTGAAGACATGTAGGGCACGATGAACCTTCAGCTGGTGGAAATGCCAAAGTTTTATTATGAGTCTGAACAAACGTCTTAACGTGGGACCACATCTGAGCCCATTCTGATGAGCAGATGCCAGCAAGGTCATGCCCTTCAACGGCCTGACTGCGAGCTAACTCAGCAGCGCCTTGCTTTGTTTTGTAATCATCGTAAGAAGCCTTAATTAAGTCGAATCGCTCTTGCTCTAACTTGTCTTTCAGCTTAACTAAGTGAGTAAGCAGAGGCTGTAGACCTTTGCACTTGTCACTGTAGACTTTACGAAGTTTGTCAGGCGTACCAGTTCTTAGTTTCGCTAGTTCTTCAACAAGAACAGGGATCGAATCTTCTGTTTCTTTATCGATGCAAAGCGCGTTAACATCTTCAGGTTTTGTCTTAACCGTCAAATTCGAGATAAGAGCGATAGCCTTGCCACCAGGTTTAAAGGTTGGTAGTGGGCTAGGTGTTACATATGGTCTCTTCTCGTTATCGTTTTCAGCACGCACAAACTCACAGGCACGCATAAGCTGCGCCAAGAGTTTCATTCCGACAGGCTTGTACTCAATAGCATCTTCGCCAGAAATGTAGTGGGCGGCAGAGGTGTTGTCGAAGACACGAATAGACTTTAGGTCTTCGCGAGAGGCAGCAGACAGAGCCCACTCCACATCATGCTGTGCTTCGGCGATGGCAATCGAAAGCTCAGCAGAAGGGTCTCCGGAGTTATCATGATAAATATTAGATATGATTTTAGGGGTATCACCGCGAGTTAGACAGGCATTCTTAAGGATTTTTGCATAGCTAGATTTGCCAGAGCCATTGTCACCATATACCGCAGTCAGACCTTCGGTTTTGAATTCTAGCAAGGCATCAGAAACCAATGCAGACACATGGTTTACTTTACCAATGCTCTTTAAGGTTACAGCCTGTCCTTCCTCACCAAATCCAGTAAGGTCTAGTGGCGCAATGTAGTCTGAGTAAGATTCATCCTGAGTCTCTAGGCCATGTTCCATCTTGGCAACGGTGAGTAGAAGCTGTAAGTCATCGCCTCCTAATTTACCTTTCTCAGCAGCTAACCTTATGGCATGACGCCACCATAGGTTCTTTTTTAATTTGTTAGCCCAGCTAACAACGCTTTCAGTCGACATATTATTCTCCACACGCATTGTGCTTTTGTAATTTCCATAACACAACAGAGGTATTCGATAAATTGATTGAATATCTATTGTGTTTCTTAATGGGTTTTAACTACTTTTGAATTAGAACGTTGAGGCATGAAGGAATTTATCACGAACTATATTATGAGAATGGATTACTTTTGGTATGGTAAGTACTCGTTAACAGTATTTAAATGAATCTTTACTCTGTTTAACAGTGAAAGGCTTTCAAAGCCACTCAAACACTTCAATATCTCATCTTCTATTTTAAATCGACCATAAATGCCCACACACTACGGTCTAAAAAACTGAGCCATCTTACCGCACGACGGTATATACCACCTACAAATAACAGAGCAAATCCACCACTATTTTTGAAAACTGCTTACAAATTCACAAAAGTTAACTTAGCTCAAATACAGTCCGTTATTTATTACGCAAGACTACAGCTAATTCTCGAGGTATTTCACACTTTAGTGCTAACTGCGCATCATGCCTTTCAACTAACTCTACGCTCACCTCGAAAGAAAAAATCTATACTTAATCGAATATAAAGACACTTACCCTACTTTTACTTAAAAAGTCGATACTTTGCCTCAGAGATCATAGGTAAAAGTAGATAGAAAAATCGTATCAAAAATAAATGTTCAATAACCAAACGTTATAAAAAAGTCTGATTTGTAATACTTTTCAGTTAGCCATGCCTATACTATGTAAAGTTATTGTTAGACAAGGAGGTTTACCAACATGCTATTTATTCACTACTTAAAAAATACCTTTTCTGCTCAATTATATAGTGACAACCAAAGCAATAATCACTCATTTGCTTCACGTAATTACCACTAACAGCGTAATCAAATCCGTTTATATTCAGAGTGATCTAGATACGAAACTAAGTCGTATTTAACTAGGGAACAAGAATTACTCTTTCCCGTAAACAAGTCAGGAGTTTCACATGGAAAGCAGACTTACCACTAAAGAGTTTCTAAGAGTATTCGATTGTATTCGCTCGAATGGCGACCGATTTGATAATAAATATTTATTCGGTGAAATATCCGCATGGCATGATTACGATGGATATACCTGTTGGCTGGGCTATAAAGATGTAACCGTCACGCTGATGTTTCATGGTTCTCTCAAAATCGAATTCGACAAATCATCAAACTACTCTGATTTCACCAACCAATGTTTAGCAATGATCACGGAAAATCATAGTGTTAAGGAAAGTTAAGATGAATGAACAAGAAGTTGAAATTATTGATTTTACAAACCCCAACGAATATCAAAAATGGTCAGCGATAAATGACAACGTAATGGGTGGAATTTCAATTGGTCAGCTTAACTGGGATGGAAAAAGGTGCCGATTTCAAGGTGAATTATCATTAAAAAACAATGGTGGTTTCAGCTCAATCAAGCGATATATTGAGCCTCTATCTAAAGAGATAAACACAATAGAACTCATGTTTCTAGGTGATGGGCATACCTATCAATTAAGACTTACCACATGGAAAAATGGTGAGCGTATTCAATACAAACACGATTTTACCACCACAAAAGGAAAACAGCAGAAAAAGACATTTCACTTACACAACTTTCAAGCTGTTTTTAGAGGGCAATTGCTTACTCATGCTCCCGAGCTTGTAGCGAACGATATCAAACAAGTTGGCTTTCTCATTACAAATAAACAAACATCACCCTTTAACCTAAACTTAGATCAAATTCAGTTTAAAACACTCAAAAACCACCCCACTCCTCAATCCATTCCAGAATAAGTCCAAACACTTCTACCTCTGCTTTGCCGTAACAATAAAAGGCATTAAGACCAAACGACACATTACTTCCTAACTCTTTTAGCTTCAATTCAACCACCTCTCCTCGCTCTACGTATGACGTCATGTAATGCCTTGGCATAATTGTCCAACCGCTCTGTTTTACTAACTCACACAGCAAATCATTATTACTGACGGTGTGCATTTTGGGTGAAACTTGAATCGAGGTGAAATTCAATTTTAAGGTTGCGAAGTTCTCTGTTATGTATTGAGTATCTAGCATTAAGTTTTCGAGCTTTAAATCATCAATTAATGCCAGAGGTGAGTCGACGCCTGAAAAACAGCCAACTTGGATCGGCTTTATCGCTTTCCATGTAACTTCTTTCTCTGCAAACAACTGTCCACGATATGGCATGATAGCTATATCGCATTCGCCTTCTTGCAATTTATCCATAGCTTCCTGCCGAGTGCGATGCTTCCAATTTATAACGATATCTGAGTTGTAACCCGTCACTCGTTTCTCTATATATGTAATCAAACTGAGCGGCGTGATCACATCATAATAGATCGTAATGTTATGAACGTTAGATTCGTACAAGGCTTGGCTTTGCACAAACAGAGAGCGATTTTGCTTTTCAACTAACTTAGCACGGTGATACAAATGCTCGGCCTTCTCTGTTGGAATAGCTTTTCTGCCTTCTATCACAAACAGCGAATAACCTAACAAATCCTCATAGGCCACCACATGTTCACGTACTGTGGTTCGAGATTTTTTAAGCTTTCTTGCTGCGCTGCTGTATGAGCCTTGTTCATATACGGCAACAAAAGCGCTCACTTGTTCTAATGTATGCATTCAATCACTCCTTTGATTTTATATTTCCACCCAACTTGTTAGGCATACCCTATCATAAGTGACTTCTTTGTTTTGGTATTACATGAAAAGATATTACTTAATTTATAGTTATGGCAAAAACAGAGAGGACATTATGAAGACGTTCCCATTGAGTTTACTTGCAGGCTTTCTTGTTTCACCTTTTGTGTTGGCTGCACCTGATCTGATTTTTACCCATGGTGACGTAATCACGGTGACGGGTGAATCTGATCGCGCAGAGGCTATCGCTATTAAAGATGGCATTATTGTGGCGGTAGGCAATAACCAAGAGATCCTTAAACAAAAAGGCACCAATACACAAGTAAGAGATTTAAAAGGCAAAACCGTTGCGCCGGGATTTATCGACAGTCACGGACACTTTGCTCAATATTTACCTTTAATTGAAAGTCCGTTTCTCTACCCTTCACCAATGGGAAATGTGAACTCGTTTGATGATATTCAACAGATAATGATGAGCTATTTTAATCAACCAAATCTTGATAAAAACAGTCTTCATGTGGCTTTTGGTTATGATGATGCCGAGCTAAAAGAGAAGCAACACCCAACTAAGCAGTTCTTTGATACGTTCAGTAAAGAGTACCCTTTCTGTGCCATACATATCTCGGGGCACCTTGCGACCTGTAACAGCAAAGGCCTAGACTTAATTGGATTTAACCAACAAAGCACGAACCCAGATGGCGGAGTGTTACGCCGTAACGATAATGGTGAGCTGACTGGTGTATTAGAAGAATCTGCCATTTATCCGATTTTAGGAAACCTACCTGAAATGGCGCAAGAAGATGCGATTCGTCGCTTTGGTAAGGTTCAGGATTTATACGCAGGTTATGGCATTACGACCACACAAGAAGGCTTAGCGACGCTTCCTGCACTTAATGCAATGAAAACCATGGCAGAGAATGATTTGCTAAAAATAGATCTGCTTGCTTATGCCAAATGGGTCGATTTAAAAGAAGCGGTAAAAGTAATGCCGATGAAATCATCCATTAATGGTTTAACGTTAGCAGGCGTGAAAATGGTGGGTGACGGCTCTCCACAAGGGAAAACTGCTTATCTCTCAACACCATATTTTGTCCCCCCACACAGCCACGCTTATGATTATCATGGTTATCCAGTGCTAACTCAAGATGAGATGAATCAATGGGTAGATACCGCGTATCAAATGAATGCTCAGATCCTAAGCCACAGTAACGGCGATGCATCGGCAGATATTCTATTAAATGCGGTTGAGCTTGCTGATGCTAAATATGGTAAAGAAGATCGCCGAACGGTGGTAATTCACGCTCAAACAACACGTTTAGATCAAATTAAACGTATGAAGAAAAATGAGATGATCCCTTCTTTCTTCCCGGCTCACACCTTTTTTTGGGGAGATTGGCATCGTGATTCAGTGTTAGGTCCTTGGCGTGCGTCTAACATCTCGCCTATGGGGTGGGCAAATTCAAATGAGCTGATGTTTACGATTCACATGGACGCCCCTGTGTTATTCCCAGACATGATGACCAATATGTGGAGTGCAGTAAATCGTGTTACACGCAGTAATCAAACCTTAGGCGAGCACCATAAAATCACGCCATATCAAGCATTAGAAGCGATAACCATTAATGCGGCATATCAAAATTTTGAAGAAAAAAGTAAAGGATCTATTGAAGTAGGAAAACGTGCCGACTTGGTGATTTTAAATGAGAACCTACTTGAGATTAACCTAATGAAGATAAAAGACATCGCTATTTTAGAAACGATTAAAGATGGGAAAACGGTCTATCTAAATAGTGATCATTAATCCCATATAATCCAGCAGCAGGAGGCCTCACGGCCTCCGTCCTCTCACACCACCGTACAAACGTGGGTCGCATACGGCGGTTCCGAATACATTTTTAGTGCCTTATACCCATCATCAAGTAATGAGTATAATCCCATCGCCATCAGTTTCACGTTTGGAAAAGCATGGACGTTCTCGAATTAATACTTTACCTCAATGAATCAAAGTTGATTAAATATCAAAATCTCATTATGTACCTAAATCCTCGCTAACTGTACTTAAATAAAATTTACGATATTCACTTGGTGCCATTCCCATTATTCTTAAAAACTCACGGTTAAAATTAGACTTAGTTTGAAAGCCTGAACTCATAAAAATCTGAGTAATGGAATCTTGTGAGGTAGCCAGCGAATGCTTAGCGTGTTCAATACGATACCCATTAATTAGCTTAGAAATATTCTGCCCATGAATTTGATTGACTGCGATTGAAATCTGTTTCGCGGGCACACCTAGTTTACGTGTTAGTTTAGAAAGAGTTAGCTCTGGATCAAGATAAAGCGAATGCTGGCGAATTAAAACATCTAGCATAGACGTAATTTCTTGAGCTCGCTCTTTAGTCATGACCAAAGTATTGGTTGGTTCCTTTGTTTTATTCTCCATTCTGAGTAGCTGTGAAGTCTCTTTAACAGGGGTATTAACACCAGCAACGACGACAGCTATCGATAATATTGGTAAAAGAATTAGATGTGCAGCAGTGAGAATATAAAGAGATAATTCACCTTGATTAAACGAAAAATCCCAAGAAATAAATGTATCAACCAAGGCTGAAAATATCAATGTCCATCCAGCGATACTCTCCGCCTTTTGAACCTCCTCCCAACTCCCAAGGGAAATATTAATTAACGTTGTTTCTTTAGTCGAAAAACGAATCAATGCAACTCCGTAAGCGATATACATTAAGGTTAAAACCTCATCGAGTGGAAGCTCTAACCAAGGCTGAGTAACGGCACTCACAATGACAAATAGTGGCGTAATAAAATGTTTGATTGACAAAAAGCCTTGCTCACGACTTACATGTACAAACGTATACCAAGCAGTGATAGGAATGATAGAGGCCAAAATAAGCTGCACGATACTGAAGGCACTAACCTCAAACATCCAACGTAAACCAACCATTGCTGTCGTCGCAGCGCATAACCCTAAAAACAGACAAGCCGCTTTCACTTGCTGTGAGAATCGCGTGTAGAGTGTTATCGCTAATAATCCGAGCAACATTGATACAACAAACGGAACGGGGATTGCAAGCATAGATACTCCTAAATAAAATATTTTTTATTGAGTTCATGTAAATAACTTAATGAAATATAACAAAAATCAAATATAGACCAATACCAGTTAAAGGACGCCCTAAAACCAGTTTAAGGACGTTTTTTTCTCTTATTCATAGCAAAATGTTAACACTAATTAATTACTGAGGTTACATTTATGTGGTTCTATCTTTTCGCGTGGAAACAAAGCTTAAACTTTTCTGGGTACTCATCTAGAAAAGAGTTCTGGCTATTTATACTCATCCATACATTGATCACGGTTGGCTGTATTATGACAGATATCATAATGAATATGACGACTTGGTTTGATGCTATTTATAGTGTGATAAGTTTCATTCCTATGCTTTCAGCAGTGATACGACGACTGCACGATATCGATAAATCTGGCTATTGGGGATTGATCTTTTTTATTCCTATAATTGGTCCGTTTTGGTTAGTTTACTTATTAACACAATCAACAAAAAACCAGAGAGATGAGGAGATAGTTATATGAATAAAATATTACGTCTTAGTCTAATATTATCTGTTCTTATTTCCACCTTCAGTTATGCTTCAACCGCCTCTCTTTCGGATTCGTTTGGTATTCTCACTGTAAATAAAATGACGCAAGGACAGTTTTTTTGGCTTAAAGGCCGAGTTGGAGAAGCAAGCTACACCTTCACTCGCCAAGATACAAAAACCTGCACCCTTAACGTTGCTGTTGCTGTTGCTGTTGGCAGTATTTCAAAGTCGAATTTAAGCATCAGTGAAACTAAAGGACTTACTATTGTTATTGTAAGCCAGAAACTCAATAATGCTCTTATACAAGGAGAGCGAATAAAGAGTCAGGATTGGTTTCTCACAACACAAAAATACAACGATAAGATCGATGGAGTGATTATTAATGGGATAACACCTAAAGAAGGTTTTATTCTAAATTCAAAGCGAAGATGGCTTTCTTGGTTCATGGGAAATAAAAATAACCCAATTTGTATCTAATCTAATTATTAGAACTCGCTTCTCATACAAAAGACTTAACTCATTCGTTAGGTCTTTTTTGAAAGTGAGGAACCGATATTCACTTAGTTACTACAAAACGAACTTACCTCTGTAATAGAATGTATTGAAATGTATAGCTATGTCGAATAACAATCTTTATCACACAATATAAATATCGTTCCATTATATTAATCGCCACTATATTAAAAGACGAGATTAACTATGCGAACACTACCCTTCACCATTTTAGCTTCTACCATTTTACTTGCTGGCTGCAACCATTCAGACAACACTACGTCTATTCCAGATACTTCTTTCTCTGTTGTCCATAATGTGAAAATCGAACCGATACCTAGTCAATTTATGGCCTATTCAAAAGCAGGCTATAATCGATATGTATCAGTAAAAGCCCCTAATGGAAAATCTATTCATATCTTAATTATGAATAGATTATCTGACTATCAAATCGTTAAGGCCGTGAATGTCTTAAACCATTACCTAACACCAGTTGACGGTGCGAAGTACGGCACAGCTGAGAAAAAAGGTAAAATAGCAAATACAATGGCCAACAACGGCGCAATTCTAAAGTTAATGAACTATCACGATGAGCCAAAATACAATGATGACCTAGATGGACAACCTCTGTTTGAAGAAGAAATTCAAGTTGAAGGAGGGTCTTGGTATATAAAACAAGATTACGAGAATCATCGTGATGCATCTTACGAAGAAATCCTTCATCTTGTTCATGATTACGGGATTGGAGTACTTAATTCTCCTGAAAATGGGTCTACGGCATTACCTGAATTTCAAAAAGAGTTTAATACCATTCAGCAACTGTCTCTACATAATGCTTATAATCCACCAAAAGATACTTTAAAAGAGTGGCAACAAGAGAACAGTGTAGATCAAGAATATTTTGCAGCAGTAATCGACAGTTATTATGGACTTTGGGGTGCATATGATGGTGATGGAATGTGGGGGTTTTATAAAGTTAAAAACCGTCAAGACTTCGTATCTTATGACCCAAATGCCCAATACATTACCGAACAAATTTTTGCCTCTACATTAACCTACGATGCTTATATCGCGGACTCGTTTAATGGCACATTTAGAATGACCTTAGATCCGACAATACCATATACCAATCACTCACAACATTTAACTAAATTGACGCTATCTGGTTCAAAAAATAGCAATATAGAACTAAATAAACATGATAATACAATCACTGGAAATGCAGGTATAAATACAGTCATTGTTCATGGGGTTCAAGCGGAATACAACATCGAAGCATTAGAAAATAACATGATTCACCTTATTGATACCGTCGATGGTCGTGATGGCAACAATATTTTATCTCAAATAGAAAAGATCCAATTTACTAATCAAACAGTAACTCTTTAGTGCTAAATACATCTTATCACCAAGCCTTTATTTTTTCCTTCCAAGGATAAATATTGCACCAATATATTCACTTTCATGGAATAAACATATTCCATGAAAGTGAATGAAGATCCAAAGAAGATGAACTTATGCATTTTCGCTAGTTTTATCCCCTATCGAGAGTATTGATTCAGTCTCCTTGATAAGGGATATCACCACAATCTAACTCAAACAGGCTAGTAAGAGGTCTTTTTATACATCACTGATAAAATCATGCGATATGCTAAACCTGCAACCGCCATGCTTAATACCACACAAGGACCAACGGGATAATCCCAAATAAGAGAAGTATAAAAACCACCAACACCCCCTACCATACCAACGCCAATAGCACCTAACCACATAGCGCGATTATTCATAGTGACAACCGACAGAGCAGGAATGATCAAGCAAGCAAACTCTAAATATACTCCTAAACTCATCACTAACGGTGGAATAGCAATAGCAAATAGTATGTAAAAACTACGCCCAGTTAACCAATTATCTCGCAATATCTGGATCGCGACTAAAATAACAGCCACACAGAAAACTGGCACTACATCACTTAAACTACTCCAAAGTAAACGGCCATTGAGTAAAGAAGATATCATCTCTTTACCATGTGGATTATGACTAACCAGTAATACCGCCAAACATGCAGCTAACACATAAAGCAACCCGATTAAAGCTTCTAAATGCTGGTGAATTTTACGTTCAAGGCTACTCAGTAGAATCGCCGCTGGCACAGTTAACATCCAAGAAGCCAATAGTTTAGAGCTGAATGCTACATCAGCATGTCCAACCGATAATTGGACTATCAAGACCCCAAGAGCAGCAATTTGCGCCATCGCTAGATCGATAAATATCACGCCTCGCTTTAAGACTTGTCGGCCAAGAATGATATTAGCACATAGAGAAAATAGCCCAACTAAGATTGGGGCAACTGTCCAAGAATACTCCACACTTATTTCCTTTGTAGGCTGATCAGCTGTGCAATGCTATCGTCAATTAATGTCGCTAAGGTTGCTGTGTTTGGTCGGCCACCCACACTCTGTGCTAACTCAACAACAGGCAAACCTGTACGCTCAGATAACCACCTCGTTGCATCTGTTGGTTGATGGCTAGAATACACAATACCATTAGCCTTTTTTAAGCTGATTGAACTTAATGTGTTCAGGTGTGCAACTGTCGGTGACAAACCAGGCTTGGGCTCTAAATCAGCCACTTGCTCTATACCAAGCCATTCGTACAAATAGCGATGTGTTTCGTGATAACCCACCACCTGCATTCCCTTCAAATTTCCGCTTAGAGATTGCCATCGAGTCATATTTTTACGCCAACCTACGCGAAATTTAAGCCCACTTCCTTTATATAAAGCTTGGTTGTCTGGGTCAATTCTTGCCAACCGTTCCACTAGCGCCTTAGAAACCTTCGGAATATCCGCCACCGCAAATTGAACATGGGGATTTCCATGCCCATGAACATCGCCCATAGAGCGATCGATGTGATCATGGCTGTCTAACATATCCACAAAATCTGTCACCAAAAATAGACCATCTTTACTATTTTGAACTTTGCTATTACGACTCTGGCGTTGCAATTCAGGGAGCCAACCAATCTCAAGCTCAGCCCCAGAGCACACTACCAAATCGGCTTTACGCATCTTCGAAATTAACGACGGTCTTGCTTGAACGTAATGAGGATCTTGCATGGCGGTGGTAGCTGAAAAAATCTTAGCGTTTGGTGCATGTTGTTTAACTAAAGCCGCCCAATCGGGCTGACAGGTAAACACATTCAAACTCGCATTTGTGGCAAAAGAGGTCGCGAGTAAACCGCTTACGATAAAAAATTTAGAAAGCATGGGCAGGGTGTGCTCCAAATGACATAATGTACTGCAAAGTAAGAATGGTTTGAGATTTTTCGGTTAGCTGCTCATGAGTAACTTGCGTACGTACTCGACCAAAGTGAGAATCATGCCAGTCTAGAGCGATATCCGCCTCTTGGATGTCAGATTGTGTTAATTCACCATGATGATGATCTAGATGCCAATGAACATCTCCAGTCACAGCATTCATCTCACCATATCGACCACTAATGGTCCAATTTGGAGAAAACTGATAAGCCAATTCGGCGTACCAACCGTATGCTTGATCTTCTGCCTTTGGAATTGATTCCATTTGCTCATCATAGCGATTATTAATCAACCATGTTTCAGCCGTAGCTCTAAGGTTCTTTTGCTTATAGTTTCCTTGTGGTGCCCATTTCCATGTCATATCAACCCCATTAATCCATTTACCAGTTACGGTTGGTCCATGTGAATGACCATGATCGCCGTGGTCATGAGCTGAATGATCGTGCGCCGAATGAGCGTGTGAAGATCCCGAAGTTTCTTCGGAAACAAACCCTAAACCATTTGCGTTATACATAGTGCTCAAACCAACACGCCAGCTATTAGACTCATCGATATCATCACCAATTTGAAGGTTTGTGGTATACACACCGACAGTTGCCGGATCGCTATATCCGACATCCCAACTTTTACCGCTAAACATTTCAAAACTGACTGCAACAAAAGTATCCGTTGGCGCCAACCAAGAAAGCTGTACACCATCATCAAAATAATGGCTACCAAATACAGCACGATACACAGCAGGTCGATCACTGAATGCATCTTCATGTAGATGTTTACTGTTGAGATAGCCAACATTTGACAACAATCGACCTGCTTTGACTTTTAAACCCAGAGGCAGACTTAGCGTTTCGACAAACGCCTCTTCCACTTCAAACTCGGTAGCACCACCATGAGATGCTAAGACCGTAATCAACTGCCCACGGAAGTTTTGATCAATGTTGCTACTCAGCAAAATTTCGGAATGACCAAGGCCAAATCCTTTGTCACGCATCCCCCACTGTCGAGCTTCACTAAGATAAGCTCCATCTAGTACAACACCCAGATCCACATCAGGAGCACCGATTGCAAACGGTGAAACTAAACAAAAAAGAGAAGCACCATAGAACGCATTTAAAGAAAACTTTTTCACCTATACCTCTGAATTATCATGAATTGTAACTAACAAAAAAATTGAATTTCAATAATGTTATGTTATAACATAACATTAAGTCAATCGCTCAATGAATATCTCTCATTTGATTATTCATAAATTTATAAAAGGAAGTTCCATGCACTTTTCGTCAAATTTCTTTGGAAAAAAAACACTATTAGCACTATCAATAACCGCATTTGTCAGTGGTTGTTCAGATGGTGAAAATAAGACAGATGCAGGGATAAAAGACACTCACCAAGAACAAAATACGAGTCGAATCGTGATTAACGAATCTGGTAGCAACAATGTTTACGTTTTAAATGCAAACAACTTTGAGACTCTTGGTCAATTCGCTTTACTTAATGCCCCATCAGGGTTAAAAACTAGTCCGGATGGCCGCTATGCCTTAGCACTTCAACGCAGCCAAAACACAGTAGAAATAATAGACACTGGTGTTTACGCGGAAGCTCATGGGGATCACTTCCACCTACATTCAGAGGAACCATCACTGCTAAACGATACGTACACAAGCACAGCACCAACGCACTACGATTTGGCTGAACATCAAACCGTGCTCTTCTTTGATGGCAATACAGATGCTGGGCTAAACGCTGAATTTAAAATTTTGGATGACGCGACCATCGCTAATGCAAGCGAGATCGCAAGTTATTCATTCAATTATGCAATGCACAGCACTGCACAAGTTTTTGATAAACATGTATTTACCGGTACTAAAACAGATCCTGCTGTCAGTGGACTACCGAATGAAATTTCAACACTTGAGTTACATGGTGACCACTTTCATGGACCAACCGTTGCAAATGTCACGTGTCCTTCATTACATGGCAGCGCGCAATCTGAAACTCACGTAGCATTCGCTTGTGATGATGGTATTGTCGTGATCAGTGATCCTGGTGTTTCACCGCAGTACACCAAAATTGCTAATCCTTCATCCCTCGAGATTGATTCACGCTTTGGTAAAGTCTTAGGCTTCAAAAACGCGGATAAATTACTTTTCGTAAGCCGCACGCTGCAAGCATTCCAACTTAACCAAGGAGTATTAGAAGAAATCTTATGGAAAGAAACAAATACCGAAAGTTACTTAACTTACTCTAATACCGAGTCTGCATTCTTGGTACTGTCTACTACTGGTAAATTAAAGGTGTTTGACCCATTAGTTAACTTCGCTCAGATCGCTGAAGTACAAATCTGGGAAACCGTACCAACCCTAGCTAAAGGGCAAAGATTTAATATCAGTTACGACAAACAAAGTCATCATGTCTTCGTAACCGATCCAACAAATAAGGTTGTTGTTGAAGTTGAGTTAGATGAGCAACCAACAGTGAAAACACACCAACTGAGTTTTACACCAGGATTAATAACTTGGGCAGGAACAACAGAAGAAGAACACCATCACTAATCACTAGGCCCTACAGATCATAAAATAGCAGGCGTTACTGTAAGCTAGATTATTGAAGAAATGGATGTGATTTTTTAAGTTACATCCATTTTGATATTAATCGTAATGGTATGAACATTATTTATATATAAACCTACTTAATCTTTTTCTTTACCACCATTTCAGCCAGTTTTGGGGCGGCGGCTTTTAGGGCACTTGGCGCTACCTTTTTACCAACGTTAACTGCGCGTCCTAGCTGTTTTTTCAATGATGCACCTCTCTCCATCGCTTCTTTACGCTGACGATTTCGCTGTACGTTATAAGCTTCGGTGATTTTGTCTACTAACGTCTGTTTTAACTCTTCAACACCAAAATGCGTCTTATCTATTGAGATTGATAGCGGTAAAACAAGATCGGAACACAACAGCTTTTTGTTGTATTCCATCGCTTGTTTAATCACTTTTGCTTTTGCTGCTGTTGGATATGCTAGATCGTAAGGTGGCTCCCACTCCCAAGCGGGGTTTAGTCTATCGACTTGGTTTACCACTGAAATAACGGTTGGCTTTTTACGAGAGATATTTTTTGGATCAGCATAATAGCACTCAAATTTTTCATTCAGTTGCTTATCAAGATCACGAGCCGATTGATTGGCTTTTAAGACCCACAACACTAAATCCGCTTGGGTCATCTCTTTTAGCATCTGCTTTTCAGTTTTTTCGTTACCGTCTAGTCCTTGTAAATCAACCACATTCACTTCGGCTTCATTGACGAGTGCACTATAAACCGTCACGTTATCGGTTGATGGCAGTACATCCACCTCTGCGACAAATTCCTCTTTTAATGTATTTATAATCGATGATTTACCCGAGCTGGTTTGTCCGACCATCACAATGCGGATCGGCTCTAGCTCTGTCGCTACTCTCTTTTCATCTTGCTTTGAGATCGTTGATGCTTGTAAATCGCTCTCTTCCAAACTAAATCGACCACTGTATAAATCAATGGCAACCGCAGCGACTTCATCTAATAACGCTTCTTTTGCGGTTTGCTGCATATCAGACACAACCACTCTGGTCATTGATGAGGTGGCTTGTTCTCGACTGAGATCAGATACGACTTTTAGCGGATTATAATAAAGATTTTTTGCATGATTCGCCCAGATCGCGGCTTTTACTATCTTTTGACCCACATCGCCATATTTATCATAAGCGTCATATCCCGCTTTAATGTACGAGAGCTTTAAATACTCAATGCCGGGAATGTGTTCTTGCACCACGACTTTGTATCGCTGGCTGATCTCTTCAAACAGTTTTAAGCCTTCAGGAATTGAGAAATCTAACGCTTTTTTATCAAACTTAGTTGCCACAAATTCAAGAACGTCCAACCCTATTTCATCAAGGTTTCTCCACTCGACATTATCTTTGAGTAACTCTCTCGAATAGTGCTGTGATTGCTTCCATATGGCGACTTCATTATGAGACCACTCTTCAGAGGCTTTAACCAGACCCTCTTTAATCTCAATTTTGGTTTCTTCTGTTACGGCTTTAGCTGGTTTATCTGCGGTGCGGCTTAGAATAAATAAAGGAATACTAACCGCTAACGTACTGATAGCAATGGTAATAGACAGCTCTAATAGGTAGCCATATTTAATTGCAAGAAACAGAGCGAAACCCATCATAATGATGACAGGAAGCACTGAGGAGATAATGACGATCCCCCAGCGTCCACCAGAGAGATCCGACAATAAACGATATAGGCGTTTAATCTTGTGCATAACCTGACACTTCCTTACCTTTTTTCAACGAATTCTTATAGAGATCTTGCATGTCCTGCTCTGATACGTCTTCACCTTTACTCTTATGGTAGAAATAAAAACAAGCAGCTCTGCCTAATCCATAAGTGGTTCCAAAACTCATAGCAGCGGCGGCAACAGCCCCTACGGTTTGACCATAAACTGGGATCAATTTAACCAATTGTCTTGCACCTAGTTTTACTCCATATTGCAAAGCAAAACTGCTGCCTAGAGTACCTATCAGTTCACTAAAGGCTTTCTTGTTCCACTCAACGCCGTATTGATTGGCTAAGCTATGTAACATTTTGGCTTGAATGGCAGGAACAGAGACTAACCCTACCCCTGGAATTAAATCACTAGCGCCGGCACTGCCTGAATACCAAAGCACTTCCTTCTCAACCTTATCAAAGTTTGCTTCTTCAACAGTGGCGTGATCTTTATTCTCAACCATCATGCCAATGACCGGTAATAGCTTGGTGAGTTTCTCGATCAGCGCATCATAGTTATGTATTGAGCCGTCGCTGGTTTCGAAATCAACCGAGATTGCCTCAACATTTTTTCCCCATACCTCTTTAACCTGCTGTTCATTAAAGGTCGTTTGACGATCACGATTTGCCTTTTCACTAAGAAGTACCGCGGTATGAATAAGCAACAGATGTTTGATTTTCTTTTTCTTCTTGATCTGTTTTAGTGCCGCTATGACTGAAGATTGTTCTGGTTCATCTGCTTTCATTACAACAACGAGGGCATGACCTGATTGACCAATTTCTTCAAGATCGTCTTTTGGATCGTAATCTGCCTCACCTAGCCCTCTAGTATCTAAAAAGCGCATAATTGGCTTATCTTGTGGAAACTCATACGCCTCGGCGGTCATGGTGCAAGGAGCAAAGCCATTACCCACTTCAACCGATGATAATCCAGTTAAGGCTTGAATGAATGAAGATTTACCTGCACCTGTTTTACCGAGTAGCCATAAGGTAGGTAAATGCTTGCGCTGAAACTCGTGAGCTTGAGTTAAGTCTGGGTTTTTACTTGGGTTTATGAATGCTTTGATTTGATCGAACATATCATTCCAACTAATGGAAGAGAATAAAGTATCTCTCGATTATAACACCTAAAGGATCAATCATCATTGAAAGCTAAGATTGAACTGCCTTCAGCTCAACAAACTGATGCTATCCTAGTTGGTAGCCAAACGCGTATGCCTATGGTTCATAGCTAAAGTTGCTGATCTCTTTGGTAAAGAAGCCCGTCGTGACGTGAACCCTGATGAAGTTGGACGCAACCTAAACAAGAAGACGATGTGGTAGATGCAGAATTTGAAGAGGTAAAATAATACCTTACTCAACATCTAAACTATCTAAACTATCTAAACTATCTAAACATTAATAAGAAAATTCAGCACTCCAACGGCCAAAGTTCTTCAAACTGGTTATCGCAGCAATCGCGTCTTCATCACTTAATGTCTCTAATCCGTTAATATTAAGACTTCCAGACTGAACCGCTAACGCTAACCCTTTTGCATACTCAATTTTACGCCAAGATAAACCAACATCTCGAAGGCTTTGCTCTTCAACACTCAGCAAACGTTCAGGAGTCACCTCTTTCAATAAGACAACTAAGCGCCCCATTATCACCGAAGCTACTTTAGTTGACAGTTGTTGGCTGACAATTATAGATAAGAAAGCTTCAAACCATGGGGATTAACCTCCTATTCATAAATAAATTCTACTTAATCTCTTTTCTAAAAAGAAAGGGAGATATAAAAGCTTGTATAATCCAAGCGAGTAAAAGTAGGTATATATAATCTAAATTGGTTACAGAATCATCAGAAAACTCAATCCACATTCGATTTAAAACTTGAGGTAACAAAATAATCGAAACAATCTGATTACATCGTCGAGTTAATTTACTTTTATTTTTCATCTTATAAGTGCCCTTTTTTCCATAAATTTTTCAGCTTGAGCTTATCTTCTTTCGGCGCATTTCGAATAAAAGGTGTTCCAGTTATAGTGAATGCACAATATGGATAATTAGAAACCATCTCAAAATCAAAAGCCTCTATCGGATTGAAATTTAATCTCATTACATTTAAATTTGGCTTTTTACCAAGATCGCCTAATTCAGTGATTTTGTTCTGTGACAAATCAACTTTAATTAGATTCTCTAATGGAAAAAGCGCTGATATGTCTGTAATTTCATTCTTTTTAAATCTGACGTATTTTAAGCTTGTTAGTTTTTCTATACCGTCTAATGACGTTAGTTTAGTTTTAGATATTGCTAGTTTTTCTAGCTTAGGTAAGTTTTCTAACATTGGAACTTTAACAATATCACCACCACTAAATATAACTTCTTTTAAGTTAGGTAAATTTATTAATGGCATTATTGAATATCGATGAGGGTTCATTATCATTAATATCTCTAATGACTTCGGTAATTTCACTGTAGATATCCCTCTATCCTCTGGCCATTTAAGTGTTAAATATTTTAATTTATTCAACTTTGAAATATTTTCGATATCATTACCTTTAGGGTTATATAACGTAACTTCTTTTAAATTTATTAATGTTTCAATCGCAATAGTTTTAATATTTAGCATTAATATCAGGTGCGTTAATGATTCGTTTTTTTCTAAAAATTTACCTGATTACCACTTAAACTCAGCTTATTAGACTACACTTAAAGTGAAGCGAAAAATGAGGTGGTTATCATGGCTAAAAATAAAGTCCAATTTCAAAAAAGTATTTCAATACATGGGTTTATTTCACAGTTAGGTACTGAAGAACAATGCCGTAAACGACTGTTCGATATGCGATGGCCTGCTGGTTATCGATGTGATAATTGCGGTCATGATAAATACTGCGAACTTAAATCAAGGCAGCTTTTCCAATGTAACCTGTGCCACTACCAAGGCTCATTAACTTCTGGAACCTTGTTTTCCGCGTCAAAATTGCCATTAAACATATGGTTTTTAGCTATTTATCTCATCACTCAAGAGAAGAATGGCATTTCAGCATTAGAGCTTTCTCGACAGCTTGGTATTTCTTATAACGCGGCATGGCGTATGAAACATAAACTAATGCAAGCTATGAAGGAACGAGACGATGAAACACAATTGAATGGTTACATTCAACTAGATGATGTTTATTGGGGAGGCGTTCAACGTGGCACTCGTGGTAGAGGGGCAAAAGGAAAACGTCCTTTCGTAGCGGCGGTATCTATGAATGGCGAAGGACATCCAATAAGTATGCGATTTAGTGTTGTGACTGGCTTTAAAATCAAAGAACTAACGAGTTGGGCAAAAGCGCATTTAACGCCAAAATCACTGGTTATCTCTGATGGTTTAGCTTGCTTTAAAGGCGTTGAGAAAGCCGATGTGTTTCACCATGCTATTGTTACAGGTGGCGGAGCTGATTGCGTTAAATTACCCTACTTTCAGTGGGTCAACACCATGATTAGTAATGTAAAAAACTCAATGCATGGGACTTACCATGCAATAAACAAGAAACACCTTCCTCGTTATTTGGGAGAGTTTTGTTTTAAGTTCAATAGGCGCTTCAATCTTGAAAAGATGCTTGATCAGCTTATTTACTCAAGTATTCAAACTGCACCGATGCCAGAGCGGTTGCTTAAGCTAGCTGAGTCTCGATGGTAATCAGGAAAATTTATAAGCAATACTTTCCTTTGCATTTAAATATAAATATTGCAGTGTTTTTTGCTGAGATAAATGATTAATATTAACTAATGTCCCACTTTCTATAATTGCATAAGTAAGTGTTCCATGCTTCGGTAAACTAAGCGTTTTTATCTCTCCACCAGTTACTCTCAATCTTTTTAATTTCGTAAATAGACTTAAATTTAAATGTTCAAATCGAAAGTCGACTCCCCACAACCCTAAATACTCTACATCCATCAAATTAAATAATATTTCTTTACTTAATTTAGCTCGCCCACCAGAAATAGCATGAATAGCTTCACCTGACTCATTTAATAATACCGTAATTTTAGGAATAGATGCTGTACTTGAAATTCGCTCTCCATCAAATGTAATTATAGATGGTACAAAAATCACACCTTCACTTCTGCCAATTTTCCCTCCCGTTTTTCCCGTCAAACCCTCGACATAAAAGTAAATATCCGTCCCAATATCATCAGCGAGTTTTTGTAATTTTTGAGCCGTTGGAGAGGTTAAAATAATAACATGAGCTTGCTCTTCTTTTGATAAAGGGGATGCCTGAAGTAAGCTACTAAACGTGATTAATACCATTGCTATAAATGAGCAAACAATTTGATTGCACCGCCGAGTTAATTTACTTTCTTCTTTCATCTTATAAGTGCCCTTTTTCCCATAGATTATATATCTTATCTAGATCATCATCGGGTGCATTCATTTCAAACGGTGTAAATTCAATTGAAATAGAACAATATGGGTATTTAGCTATCGCATCAAAATCAACACTTTCAAGTTCACTATCGCTTAGTTTAAGTATATCAAGATGCGGTTTTTTACCTATATACTCTAGCCTCTTAAACTTACTATCCGATAAATCAATTTCAATCAAATTCTCTAATGGGAAAAGCGCTGATATGTCTGTAATTTCATTCTTTTCAAATCTGACGTATTTTAAGCTTGTTAGTTTTTCTATACCGTCTAATGACGTTAACTTACTTTTAATAATGACTAATTTTTCTAATTTAGGTAAGTCCTCTAATTTAGGGATTATCTTTAATTGAGGATACCCTCTTATATTATCACTACTTAGTATGACTTCATTTAAATTAGGTAAGTTTATCAATGGTATTATTGATTTACTGCTTGAGGCTATCATCGCAAAAACCTCTACACTTTTTGGAAGAGATATTGTCGAGATCCGCTCATCCTTAGCCCACCAAAATGTAAGAGACTTTATATTGTTTAACTTGAACCACATTCTTAATGCTGTCATATTCCACGTTAAATATAGCTAAAGACTTTAAATTAACGATCTTACTAACATCAATCGAATCCTTTCCCATCCATAACTTAAAAACTTCCAAGGACGAACTATTTTCAAGTTGTTTATAACCAATGCTATTTTCAACACTTAAATGTAAAACTTGCAATTTTTGTTGCTTATCAAAATTATTAATTATTTCTAAACTATAATTTTCAATATTGACATTAATTAGCTGTCCGTCTGCTGGTAAATCTAAAGATATAATCTCTCCCCACATTAACTCTATAGCCTTCAAATTAGAAAACTGGCTTAGGTCGAGCTTGTCAAATAAGTAATCTACACTCCAAAAACTTAAATATTGTGCAGATTTTAGGTTAGTAATTATTTCACTTGTCAGCTTTACATTCCCACCACCTATAGATATGAGAACCTCACCAGCATCGCTAAGTAAGACAGTTAAGCGAGGTATCGAGCTTGTTGCACTAATTCTCCCATTTTTACCATAAACTACAACCGATGGTGCGAATAGTGTATTACCATTACGATCAACTAAGGATCCTAGTCTCCCAGTCAAACCCTCGACATAAAAGTAAATATCCGTCCCAATATCATCAGCGAGTTTTTGTAATTTTTGAGCCGTTGGAGAGGTTACAATAATAACATGAGCTTGCTCTTCTTTTGATAAAGGAGATGCCTGAAGTAAGCTACTAAACGTGATTAATACCAATGCTATAAATGAGAAAACAATCTGATTACACCGCCTCGTTAATTTACTTTTATTTTTCATCTTATAAGTGCCCTTTTTCCCATAGATTATATATCTTATCTAGATCATCATCGGGTGCATTCATTTCAAACGGTGTAAATTCAATTGAAATAGAACAATATGGGTATTTAGCTATCGCATCAAAATCAACACTTTCAAGTTCACTATCGCTTAGTTTAAGTATATCAAGATGCGGTTTTTTACCTATATACTCTAGCCTCTTAAACTTACTATCCGATAAATCAATTTCAATCAAATTCTCTAATGGGAAAAGCGCTGATATGTCTGTAATTTCATTCTTTTCAAATCTGACGTATTTTAAGCTTGTTAGTTTTTCTATACCGTCTAATGACGTTAATTTAGTTTTAGATATTGCTAGTTTTTCTAGCTTAGGTAAGTTTTCTAATATTGGAATTTTAACAATATCACCACCACTAAATATAACTTCTTTTAAGTTAGGTAAATTTATTAGTGGCATTATTGAGTTTTTATCTGACTCAAATACTTTTATTATTCTGAGGGAGTTTGGTAGTTGAATCTTCGAAAGATCATCATCCTTTCCCCACCATATCTCTAGCTTTTCAAGATTAACCAGATCCTCTATTTTTTCAAAATCTTCATGTTTAGGATAAAATAAATAAAGATAAACTAGATTTTTCATACTACTTACGTCTAATCTTTCTTCACCCATAACTAATGTCAATTTCTTTAATGACTTATTACCAAATAAATCCTTATAGCCATTACTTTTCTTTGTTTTTAAAACAAGGCTATTTAATTTTTCTTGCCTTTCAAAGTTATTTACATCCTCTAATTTACCACTCTCTATTTCAATATAACTGAGTTTCCCTTTTTGTGGTAGGTCTATTATTTTAATTCCTCCCCACATAACCTCCAACCCTTTCAAATTATTAAAGTCATTTAGATCAAGATATTCAAAATTATATCTCGCATTCCATAATGTTAAATATTGAGTTTTTTTCAAATTTGTAATAATTAGTTCACTTAATAAAGCTTCTCCACTAACTACTGCATGATTCACACTTCCAACTTGACTAAGTAATACTGATATTTTCGGTATATATTCAGTACCAATGATCATTTCACCAGTATTTAGTACTATTGAAGGCGTTACATAGTGAGTTTCACCTGAAGATATTGGCCCAAAATGAGCAGTCAAACCCTCGACATAAAAGTAAATATCCGTCCCAATATCATCAGCTAGTTTTTGTAATTTTTGAGCCGTTGGAGAAGTTACAATAATAACATGAGCTTGCTCTTCTTTTGATAAAGGAGATGCCTGAAGTAAGCTACTAAACGTGATTAATACCATTGCTATAAATGAGAAAACAATCTGATTACACCGTCTCGTTAATTTACTTTTATTTTTCATCTTATAAGTGCCCTTTTTCCCATAGATTATATATCTTATCTAGATCATCATCGGGTGCATTCATTTCAAACGGTGTAAATTCAATTGAAATAGAACAATATGGGTATTTAGCTATCGAATCAAAATCAACACTTTCAAGTTCACTATCGCTTAGTTTAAGTATATCAAGATGCGGTTTTTTACCTATATACTCTAGCCTCTTAAACTTACTATCCGATAAATCAATTTCAATCAAATTCTCTAATGGGAAAAGCGCTGATATGTCTGTAATTTCATTCTTTTCAAATCTGACGTATTTTAAGCTTGTTAGTTTTTCTATACCGTCTAATGACGTTAACTTACTATCAGAAATCTCTAATGTTTCTAATTGAGGTAGGTTTTCTAGTGTAGGAATACTTTCAAATTTAGGCAGTCCTTTTATTGTATCGCTATTAATTATTACTTTTTTTAATTTAGGTAAATTAACCAACGGCATAATGGCTTCTCTACTTGAAACTATCATCGCAAAAACCTCTACACTTTTTGGAAGAGATATTGTCGAGATCCGCTCATCCTTAGCCCACCAAAATGTAAGAGACTTTATATTGTCTAACTGAACCACATTCTTAATGCTATCATATTCCACGTTAAATATAGCTAAAGACTTTAAATTAACGATCTTACTAACATCAATCGAATCCTTCCCCATCCATAACTCTAATTTTTCTAAAGACGAATTATTCTCAAGTTTTTTATAACCAATGCTATTTATTGCTTCTAATCTTAATGATTTTAACTTATCTTGCCATTCAAAATTATTTATCTCCTTTAATTTAAAATCTTGAATTTCAATTTTTTTCAACACACCATTTATCGGTAAATTAATTAATGTTAAATCATTATTAATAACTCTTAAGCCTTCTAAATTTGAAAACTCACTTAAATACAAAGAATCAATATCATATTTAACATCCCACAAGGATAAATATCTTGTTTCATCTAACTCTGTTATTATTTTTTCTGATAATCTAACACCCCCTTCACCAAGCACTTGAACCGTTTTTCCTGAAGTATCTAATAATATACTTAATCTAGGAATACTAGCTGTACCAACGATAGTACCATTATTTACTGATAACAAAGCTGGTACATATAGAATGTTTTTTGTACTTATATTTCCTGTCAAACCCTCGACATAAAAGTAAATATCAGTTCCAATATCATCAGCTAGTTTTTGTAATTTTTGAGCCGTTGGAGAGGTTACAATAATAACATGAGCTTGCTCTTCTTTTGATAAGGGAGATGCCTGAAGGAAACTACTAAACGCAATTAGTAATACTGCTATATATGAAATCAAGCTTTTTTTTTGATTCATCATTTAAACCCTTCTGATTTTAGTTTTGGAATACGATAAGTTTCGTGTTGCCAAACAGAATCTAAGAAGAAACGCTGTTCCTTTTTATTTGGTGGAATAAATACACCTCGTTCAAGCAGAGTAGCTATATGAATACGATCAGATTGATGTTCTATATTGCTATTTACCATAGAAATAAAAACAGACTCTTTATTATTACCTAAATCTATATTTATATTTTTGACTTGCTCATAATAATTAATGATATCGTTAATATTCTTTATTCCAGAAAATTCATCTAAGCGAGTATCTAATGTAACCAGAGATTCGATGTGTGGCTTTTGATAGCCCAATAAGTACATTGGAATAACCGCTCTCCATGATAAACCGCCTAGCTCAACATATCCTTTATTTGTGAACTGTTCCCATATAGATTCCGATAACTTGTCAGCGACTATAACAACCTCTTCTTTGGTTTTTTGACAAAACTTTAGCTGCTCAAATGGCGAGCTATGTAGTACCTTGATAAGCTCATCTTTTGAGGTGTTGTAATGCTCATCAACGTCAAGCTCAAGTGGAGTCCTTGAACGATAATCTCTTAGTGTCGTGACTACCTCGCTACTATTGATCAAAGCGGTGACTTTATCCCTTTCAAAGCCCTCTTTAAATTGAGACCAAAGTGTTAAAAGTCTTTTTTGTGCTTCTGCGCTATTAGCAAGTTGATACATTTGCACTAACTCTACAGCAATCACTAAAACTGTAATTGCTGTCCCTACCACTACTAACACACCACTGCTTGCCATCCAACCATATAACAGTAGACTATCTGCGATTAAAGAGGCGGTACTTGCCATTAACAGGGCATCGCCATCTGCGGGGTCATGTTCATTAATATCTATGGCTGTGGTAATAAGCGTCACGACTGTTAATATTTTGGCCAAATGATCAAGAGAGCTACCCAGTAACTTTATAGAAAAGTCAAAATTCCCTTTACCAATGGTTGTTACTTTAAGTCTCTCTATTACTACAGCAATACTTTTTGCCATGCTTAACGTATCTGAAGTGACCGTTAATGTAGATTTAATTAATTCTAACTGGACTCTATTACTGTCCCAGCCTTTCTCTTTCGCTTGATCTTCAATACTTAATGCGGTTTGAATAGTAGTGGTTAAGTTGTAATACACGTAAAGTACTTTAGCAAACGCAAACTGCTTATATTTACTTTGCCTGCCATCAAAGTGTTTATAAAATGTATCGGTCAATCCGCCATCACCATTAGCTATGTTTTCTGAATAGCGTTTTAAGCTCTTGCTTGCTGCAAAGCGCCTTTCTTTATTACCCTGTTTATCCTGCGTAACTACAAATGATCTAAATATATCACTTAAATCAACAACTCTAGATGTACCTTTTGCTACTTCTAGCACCTTAAAAACTCTTGATACAGAATTAAAAAACCTTAAATGGTACGCTGAATCCCCTTTAATTTTTTTGTACAGTTCAGAAAAAATTTCTTTTTGAAAACAAGAGAGTATCACTTGAAGTACACAGGGTGAGCCGGGCCCGGGGATTACGAGCCCTTTTAAGCTCCATATTTGTTCAAAAGTAATTAATACATCTTCAGAAAAAACAACATCTAATAAACTGCTTGATTTAGAATCTATTTCTTTTGTAGATAACTCTAATAAACTATCAACCTGCTCTAAAATATATGCATTGTCTTTAGCTGCCCGCTTATCGTTACTGCCGATACCAACAGCAACCATTTCATCATTATCATCTACACTTCCCCAAACACTATCAAACTGCTTATACACTTCATGATCAGGGTCAATCAATAATAATAACTCTAAACTTGGTGAAACAACCTCATCAAATAATTTTTGCTTATGCTTAGAAGATGAAGACAATGCCGCATAACACTCGGCTATGGTGTTAAAGATTAACGCCCAGTTTCCCTCTTCAACCATATAAGGGCCGGGAACAAACCCATCTTTAATATGTTCATGCTGTGATTCATCATTAATGGCTGCTTTTGCGCATTCGACATAACGCTGTAGTTCAAATTTTAAGGCTGAAGAATTGATTAAATTCCATAACTGATCGCAACTACGATTTACATTTTCTTTCTCTCTTGCTAGTGCATTATGAAGCTTACTTCCTGCACTCTCTGGGTTTTCCATGGTTTCCATCATGGCATTTCTTAACGCAACTAATGCCTTATATAATGACTCGCGATCTGCCGCCTCTAAGATCCTTTCTTTATCTTCATTACGAAAGAATACATCCCATGTCATGCCCAACACTTTCATTTTTATTCCATTAAGTGTCAAGGCTGTCCAATCCATTTTCTCGACCCCTTTAAATGGATATTCAGTTTGTAACTTAACCAAATCAATCATTTCATTCAACGCTGACAAACGAACATAGAAGGCGCTCAAAACAAGGTTATATTCATTAATCTGGCGCTGAGTAATATCGAGAGCTTTCCGTAGACGGCGATCCCACTCCGGCAATGTGCAATGAACTGCAATCTTGTCGTTATAAAGATATTCTTGATATTTGTTTTTACTTGTATCAATCTCGTCAGGACTCACACCAAACGCAACGACACTTTCACTGCAATCGCCCGATGAAGCGTTGTTGGCTTCCTCTTTTTTCATAGCAGAAAGAGTTTCCATCGATTTAGACAAAAAAGGATATTCATCTAAAGGGTATGCAAAAAAACGAGCTCGAGTTGTCAGAGTTATCGCTGAAGATGAAATACCATATGAAGCATAACTTTTCTCACCAACTCGCTGGTTTTTGAATGCTTGTGTTGACAGTGTTTTTTCTAAACGTAACCTACCTTCTTTAGTTTCTTTATTTGTCTCTATCATCAAATTGGATGAAGTGACTAGAATAGGTTGTGCAAATCCCGAACTGTTGGTTATCGCGACTTGAGGGTCAGTTGGGGCCCAATCAACCTCACCTGTACCTACATAATGGTTTCTTTCTTCCATCCAGTACCAAATATATCGATTATCAAGTGGTGAACCATCATCTGCATAAACAAAATGAGCAATGCTGTAATTTACCCTTCTATTACTCGTTATATGGGTAGATTTACCATTTAATTTATTCTCAGCTTTATGAGTACAAACCTGCCTAGTTTCTCTTGGTATAAAAGGAGGGAACGTCTTATCATCCTGCAATTCAAAATCCCAATCTTGAACAGGGTAATACTCGTCATCCTCCATTTTAATTTTCTGAAATTCTGCATTTTGATAACGGTCTTTATAATCTTGTTGTCGCTGATTTAGTTTTTCTAGATTAACGTCAAGATCATCTTTACCTAACTCACCACGTTGAGGGTTATCTTCTAGCTCTCTTTTATGATCAGCAATGAGCTCATCAATATTATCTACCTTTTGTTGAAGCTCATCACGACGTAAACGGATCTCTCTCTGGATGACGAGTTCATTTTCGCCCAACTCTTCTTTCTTATCATTAAGTCGTAAGATCAGCGCACGGTTATGTTCAAGTTGATTGAGCAACACATCAAAATTCGGCTGCTGTGATATTGATGTTGAATTCATACTTTCCCTAGCTTTTATATTATTCTGCGTCATGACAATCAAACCAATCGATGGTTTCTTCGTTTCGCGTGGCATTCATCGCTAAATTACAGTGATATTGCATATTTTTAAGCGCGTTTTTTTGAAGACCTTCATTAAGATCATCATGTTCAGCTATTATAAAATCATGGTTCTTTAGTCGTTGATTTAATCCAGTTTCATCTTTCAATGGCTTTAACGTTCCGATCTCTACAAAAAGTCGATTTGAAAAATCCACATCGTACTCATTCGCTTTCATATTGATAAACACACTTTCTAATTGAGCAAAATCATCTAGAGAAATAAAACCAAACTCATCGGTTATTCTTTCATATGTTCGTCCATCAGCTTCAAGTTGGTAATCCATATTTACATAACGCTGATCGAATTGGTCTCTCAATATAAGGCCTAATCTGCCGCTGTTATTTGTTAATCGAATGACTGCAGTTTTATTGGATTTCTGATTTAAATAACTTTGACTTGGCATACTCAAGGCATCAGTCAATTTACTTTCATTAAGTGATGAAAACGCTTGTAAATCGATAGCTACAATATGCTTTTGGTTATCAAATGATTGATTTACTGAATAGCTTTCTAATTCATCTGCCGATATTAACGTCTTATATAGCTCAGGATCTGTTTCTATTTCTTGGATCGTTTTCCAAGGAAGTGCGGTTCGACTAAACAGAAGTGCTAACCCTTTATCTGCTATTTGAGCCTCTCCTGCTATTTTATATGGAAGCCAAAGATGAGGTAATGGATGCCCTTCTGATCTTCTTTGATTTTTACTCGAATTATCACTCGCTAGGTTGCGGTAATGTTCGACATCAATATCACTAAATGCACTATTTTTATCAACAGAAACCTCTCGCCACAGTTTCTGTTTCCAAAAGATATAAATATAGCCTTTTATTACATCCGCTAATTTATCTTTTTCTTGCAGCTCTGAGGTATATATTAAGGGCCTTACTGGCACTAACACTGTCTCCCACTCTCCCATTTCTGTCTCTTTTGCTACTGGACTAATCGTGTCAGCAAGCAGAAAATTAAGCTCTTTTGCAGAGTGTGTTTTGGGAATGGTTAAATAGAGTGCTCTTGGCTCTTTATCTAAATCTGAAAACTCAGTGAGACTTCGATGGGAGAACTTACGGTCCTTTTGTATTTTCTTGGTTTTCTCATTTAAACCTTTAAGCTTAGATATCGAAATCGATGCGGCATTGTTAGGCCATTGACCTGCAAACTCTACAATAATTTTGTTATCTAAACTCTTTTCAGTGACAACCGCTGGTGACGCAACGTGAGAGGATTGATGCCTTAATGTGGGTGTCGTTTTGATCCGCACTAGACTCGTGGGGTTTTGCACTTTCTCAATACGCTGTTGTAATCCAGACATCAAAGGTAAACGTAACTGTTCAATACCTCTTGGTTGAGGGAACATAGATAATGCTACCCATTCACCTCTTTCTATTAATCGTCTTAAGTTACGTGTCAAAATATGTGTATTTTGCGCACTGGCTATGTGTCTATTATGCTGAAGTTTGGCAGGTAGAGAGCGTCGAAGAGAAACGATATTAGCCACGTCCCTTACTAAGCAGGTAAATTCATTGGGTGTTAAAATATACGGAAGATCTTTTTGAGTAAGCGAGTAACCTGGAAGCAGGCGGTATCGACAGAGCATGATTTCCCCTACGTACGAATAAGAAAATGAATATAAGTACAAGAGTTATAGCTATATAAGCTAGAGGGGGTCAAACTGGATAATTAACTTCTAGGTCTGCTTCTCTTGTTTATGTAAATAAGGTATTTCATAGTTACATACCTCCTTACTATCCTTTTGTATTTACTTCCACCCCCTATCGCTACACTGTCACCGCCTTTTTATTGCATGCTAGATCGTCACAATAAGCATCATTGCGGTGTCAAATTACTTCACACAATGGACATGGTGAGGCTATGTTTGACTACACACGAATATTGGATACTTAGCTGTGTTATTGAGGTATATCATTCTGAAATTTGAAACGATTAAAGACAGTTAAATCGCCACACACATCGGCGTATTTGAAATAGGGTCACGAAATACACGAGCTTTGAGATCGAAAACAGAACTGAGCATATTTTCTGTCAGCACCTGATCGGGTGATCCTTCGGTAACGAGGCGCCCTTGGTCTAAGACGACTAAGTGATCGCAGTATCGGCACGCTTGATTGAGATCATGTAGTACAACAACCACCGTTTTTCCTTTGGCATTCATCTGCTGCATCAAATTCATTAATTCAACTTGGTGCGACATATCAAGGTAGGTTGTTGGTTCATCGAGCATCACAACATCCGTATCTTGCGCTATCACCATCGCAATCCATGCTCTTTGACGTTGACCACCAGACAGTGATTCTACGGGTTTATCTGCAAACTCAAATACGCCTGTATCGCGCATCGCTTGTTCGACAATTAATTGATCTTCTTTTCCTAATCTTCCCCAGTGAGATACATAAGGGGAGCGACCATACTCGACCAGTTTTCTTACTGTAATTCCCTCCGGATTTATCAATATTTGTGGTAAGAGTGACAACGAACGTGCGAGTATTTTATCACCATAGGTAGATAACGATTTATTTTCAAACAGTACATCTCCTGCTATTGGTTTATTAATTCTAACCAAGGTTTTTAGCAAGGTGGATTTACCACATCCATTTGGTCCAATTAAGGCGGTAATTTTTCCCTTAGGAATTGAAACCGAAAGGTTCGGTATAATTGTTTGTTTGCCGTACGCGACGGAAAGGTTCTGTGTTTCAAGCATGGTTACCAACCTCGATAACGATAAATAAGAAAGATGAAATAAGGCGCGCCAATCACAGAGGTAAGTACACCAGCAGGCAGTTCAATCGGTGGTTGTAATCCTCTTGCCAGCCCGTCAGCACAAGTCACTAGAATCGCGCCTAACAATGCAGAGCTAGGGACCAATAATTTATGATTGTGTCCAAATAATAAACGAGCTAAATGAGGAGCTAATAAACCCACAAAACTGATCGTTCCTGC
Organism: Aliivibrio wodanis; assembly: GCA_000953695.1. Taxonomy (GTDB): domain Bacteria; phylum Pseudomonadota; class Gammaproteobacteria; order Enterobacterales; family Vibrionaceae; genus Aliivibrio; species Aliivibrio wodanis. The sequence continues at coordinate 1,760,128 of LN554846.1, forward strand.
AACCGAAACACTGATACTGGCAAGTAATACTGCGGCCAACAACGCGAAAGCCTGTATCTGTTTTGGTTTAGTACCAAGTGTTGTCGCATTTTCTTCCCCAAGTCCCATCACATCCAAACGCCAAGCCAACCAAAACGCGATTGGCAATAGCAAGAGTAATGCACTCCAAATAAAGGGCACTTGTTGCCAGTTTCGCCCCCAAAGGCTACCTGTTAGCCATACCATCGCCGTGTTGATCTCAATGGGATTAGTGACAAGTAAGAAGTCGATGCAACTAGCAAGAAATGCACTCACTGCAATACCAATTAACGCTAATTTTGCAGGGGTTGGTTTTGTCCACCATGCCAGTGCTGCAATCAGCACAGCGGCGAAAACCCCACCGAACATTGCAATCAGAGGAAGCATACTGACTGGTGCATTAGGAAACAAAACTAAACTCGCTGTCGCAGCAAGCCCTGCCCCTGCACTGATCCCCATGAGATCAGGGGATGCTAGCGGATTACGTATCACTCCTTGAACTAATACGCCAGAGAGCCCTAACCCTGCTCCCACACCAATGGCAAGTAACATACGCGGAAATCGATATTGATGAATAATAAAATCATCACTGGAAAACGTGATTAAATGTTCAACAACTTGAGATGCAGAAAGTGAAGCAGCGCCAACAAACAAACCTGTGGATGCCACTATCAACAGCAGCCCAAACAACAAGACAATCTTCGTCTGGTGGGTCATCATGACCTCCTCGTCGCAATCAAAATAAAACAAGGCGTTCCAAGCAACGCAGTAATAACACCAACGGGCGTTTCAGTTGGGAAAGCAATCGCTCGTGATAACGCATCTGACCATGCCACCAACGCTGCGCCAACCAATGCGGAAATTGGAATAAGTAAATGGTAATTATGACCCACTATAGGCCTAACAAGATGAGGGACTAATAAACCCACAAAACCAATAGGCCCAGCAATAGCAACACTCGAACCAGCAAGTAGCACAATAGTCATTCCGCTAACAATACGAGTAAGCCAAATGTTGCTCCCCAATCCAACGGCAACCTCTTCTCCAAGAGCCAACAAATTAAGGTTACGAGCAAGACTCATTGCTAATATCAAACCAATCAATACTGGCGGCCAAAGCTGCTGCCATTGTTCAGAGTTCACACTAGACAATGAGCCTGTAAGCCAGTGCAACACGCTATAAGCCATATCATCAGCAAGGATCAGTGCCGCTCGCGTTAAACCAACAAGTAACGCGCTGATGGCAATACCAGCCAAAATCAAACGTAAAGGATGTGAACGAGAAGAAAAAAATCCCCCGAGAAGCATCACGGTAACACCACTTAATAACGCACCACAAACGGCATTGAGGATTGGATTGATTGCACTAACCAAAGGTATACCAATTGCGGCTAACGCCATAAAACAAGCCGCACCAGCATTAATCCCGAGAATCGAAGGAGACGCGAGCGGGTTACGCGTTAACCCCTGCATCAATAACCCCGAAACAGCCAAACTTGCCCCAATCAATAATCCTGCGTAAGCTCTTGGCGCTCTTAATGTCGCTAATATTTGATGAGTCATATTACTTTCATCAAACGTAAACCAGTACTGAATCAAATCATTAAACGTTAGCGAGAAATTAGACCACCCCAACATAGAAGCCATGTAACCAGAGAGCGCTAGGCTCGATACCAGCATCGTAAACAAGAGCCCTCGCCACTGAAGTATCGACTGACGTTGGTTCTTAATATCAAGTTTACTACCAGAAAGCAGCAAAGAGCTCATGATCGATCCAAAATCTGCTCAAGATTTCGAGCTATTTGCTCAGCAGCCAACATACCTCGATTCAATGACCAAAGCTCTGGTGAAACCTCGACAAGTTGTTTCTTTTTCTCCGATGTTAGTGCATTAAATAGCGAATTCTTTTGCCAATCGTCGATAATATTCGGGTGAGAATAAGCCCCTAGAAGTAGCCAATCTGGGTTAGTTTTCAGTAATAACTCAAAACTGGTTGGTAAATACGCTTTTTCTGTTGATGCAACAAGTGGACTGGCAATGCCCAATGCGGTGAGCACTCCTCCTGCGTAAGAGGCAGGGCTATGTAACCACATACCTTTGTCCGACACCACGGCAAATTGGATGGTTTCCTTAAGGGAAAAATGACTTTTGAAGTCAGCCATCGCCTGTTGATGCTGTTGAATTCTCAGCTCCATCTCTGATTGCCTATCAACAGCTATTCCAATCTTGAGTGCGGACTTCAAATTCTCTTGATAAGTCTCACCTCGGCTTTTTAACAGTAGTGTAGGCGCGATGCGTTGTAAATCTTGATAGACCGTACGATGGCGCTCAGCATCAGCAATGATCAGATCAGGCTTTAATACTGCAATGGCTTCTAAGCTCGGTTGAGAACGCATACCAACCGATTTCCATGGTTGAATCAATTCACGCACCGCAGGAATCACTCGCGAAGCATCATTGTCGTCAGCCACACCAACAGGAGAAACCCCCACAGCAGCTAAGGCATCCACAAATGAAAATTCCAACACGACAATACGTTGTGGCGTTGTGGCGATCTCAAACTGACCTTGCTCGTCTTGTATTACTCGCGAGCTTGCTGAACTCGAAAATGAGAGCAAGCTGAAAAATAATGAAGAAAAAATTACCACCAATCCGTTCAATGACAAGAATCGAGAATTGTTTTTCATATTTAATTTTCCTTTAACACTAAAGCGGTTAAAGTCACCAATTATTATTGGCGACTTTTATTTATATTTAATTTCAATTAGTTACGATCTAAAACTGGTAATTTAGATCCAAAGTGTAAGATCGTCCTGGAGCGGGATAACGACCTACAGGGCTAGTATCAATACCACGGAAATAGTAATCCTCATCAAGCAGGTTGTTCACCGCGACATTCATGCGTAGCTTGCCATTTTCATCCTTGTATAAATCGGAACCTAGATTGAAATTCCATACCATGTAGGCAGGTACTTTACCTTTCGCACCCGTTGCATCCTCAGCGCTTGTGTTCGCATTATCAGAGTAAGCCTCACTGAAATAGTAACCAGATAGCGTAGTGTCTACCCCCATAAAGGCGTAAGTTGCATCCCAATTCAGTTGGTGTTTAGATGTGTAAGGAAGTTGATTGCCTTTATTTGTGCCATCTTCTTCCATAGTCGCATCTAAGTAATTATAGCTAGCACCTAAGCTCAGAGCTTGAAGCTTTTGGGGAATATAACGACCAGAAATTTCAATACCTTGGTGAAGCGTTTTACCAATATTATCAAAAGTTTGCGTCGCACTTTGCCATTGCAACTGATCTTTAAAATCAATACGATAAAGTGCTGCACTAAAACTGGTTGAATCTTGATTGTAACGAGCACCCAGTTCATAGTTCCATGCCAGTTCACTGCCCTCTTCACCTAAACCACGGATATAAGCAATTTGTGGTGCACGCAAAGACTTCTGTGCGTTAACATAGCCGACCCATTGTTCCGTTAGATGGTACGCCACCGTTAAGCCCGGCAACCATTCTGTTACCTTATTATCTGTACTCTGCGCTTTACCCAGATCATCGAATTTCATATCAACTGACTCGTAGCGGATGCCCGGCGTTACCTTTAATGCATCATTAAATAAGCCAATTTCATTGCTGATGTAACCTGCAAAAGCATCGGTATCAAGATGCCAATCACGAGGTACACTTGTCGCACCACCCGCAATTGGAGTTTGAGTCAGCTTGTAATCGATATTTTCGTTGACGTAACGCGCACCCACAATTAAATTTTGCGTCACTATGTTGCTGTCAAAGTACATCGCTAATTTAGGTTCAACACCATAAACGGTAAACTCACGCGGTGAAGTACGAATGTCGGTTGATGGTAATGCTGGATCCGCCCAGTGACCACCCGCGCCATTAAACCCCCATTGGAAGAATCGTTCAGAACTATGACCAAATGTCAGCACTTCCAATTCAGCACTATCCGCAATATTCAAATCTTGCAGGTATTTCACGCTCCAACGCGTTGATGAACCTTGGTACTCGTCATAAGGTCGTTTTGATTGAGTTCGATCATTCTTATAATCTTCTGGTGATAGTGCTCCTGGCATTTGCGTGTCGGCATCATAGCGCTGAATGAAAGCTTGTAGTTCCTGAGTATCACTCATCAGCCATTGCACTTTAGCTTGGAAGTTTTTTACCTCAGTATCAGAGTGTTCACGGAAACTTTCGCCTTTTAAGAAGTTACCTTCTAGTTGTAATGCAAGCGTATCTGTTAACCAACCACCGGTGCGCAAATAAAAATCGTTAAGTGGTGTATCACCATCTTCAAATACAGTGAGGCGATTACTGATTTCAGTTTCCCAAGAGTTTGGGATAGGCTTTGTCACCAAGTTGATCACACCACCAACGTTGTTCGGTCCGTACTGTACGGCAGCACCGCCACGTACAATATCTATCCGGTCAAGCATAGACAGTGTTGCAGGGAAAATCGACTGTCCGGTGTGACCATAAGGTGCCAACGTTAGTGGGACACCATCCATTAGAAATTGAGCATGACCACTGCGGCTTGCTTTTAAGCCGCGCACCGAGATGTTAGGTAGAACACCCGTGCCAGTTTCATCTTGAACTTTAATTCCAGGAACGCTTTGAAATGCTGAATCAATAGAGAGCGCCGCGGTCTTTTTAATTTGCTCATTAGTAAGAACAGTACGAGCTCCCGGATACTCTTTCACATCCTCGACTTCTGAGTTACCGATTAAACTCGCAGTCACGACAATCGTTTCCATAGTTGTCGTTTCAGGTTCTGATGCAGCGAATGCATTCATGGAAGTTACTGATGCGATGGCTGCCGCAAGTACACTCAGGCGCAGTTTAAGTTGTACTTGGGGTTGTATTTGAAGTTTACCGTCCAAATTCTGGTAAAACATGAAAATCTCCTATATATAAGCAGGTTAAGGGCAATGATTTTAGAACTGGTATCCGTAACTAAGCATGAATTCTGCTGGCGCACCGTAACCGATCTGATTCAAACCAGACTTGCCATTCGTCGCACCCAGAATATATTCCTCATTCAACACGTTATAAGCATTCGCTTGGATTTTGTGACGGCCTGTAGTGTATGCTGCCATCAAATCGACGGTGGTGTAATCGCCTAAAGCTACAGCTTCATCATTACCCGCATAACGGTCACCTACGTATTTCACACCACCACCCAATCGCCAGTTGTCACCTAATTGATAAGTACTCCAAAGTGAGAACAGGTGATCAGAAACATCATTCGGTTTTTTACCTGTTTCTTTATCTTCCGCATCTAGGTAGCTGTATCCCACCGAAATATCCCACTTATCTGTAAACTGACCGCGCGCTTCCAACTCAATACCTTGATGACGGGCTTCAATCTTGTTGATAACATCTCCGTCCACATTGGTTTGTGGTTGTTCTTGATCAATTTGGAAGATCGCTGCGTTTAACATCAACGCATCGTCTAATAAGTAAGCTTTTGCGCCCACTTCTTTCAGATCGGTATGGAAAAACTCTGCTAATTTAGGATTAATATAAATGCCAGAGTAAGGTAGCTGCCATGAACGAGCCATGCTTGCGTACACTGACATATCATCGTTGAGGCGGTAGACCAACCCTGCACGGTAACTCATTTTGTTATCGTCTAAGTTCTCTTTTGCTGCTCCTGCTTTTTGCTGTTCAAGATCCATAGAGTCGTAGCGAACATTACCAATTACAGAAAGATCCCCAAAGGTGTAAACATCTTGAATATAAACGCCAGTCGTCGTTGTCGTATTATCACGGAAAGGTTTAAAACCCGGATCAGGCGTTGGACCAACGACAGGATCGTAAATATCTTTCGGCGGAAGCGTTTTATCACTTGCCAATGTGAGATCGATATTAATTTGATTATAATCGGCACCGATCATCATTTGGTTAGATTCTGTTTCCCAAACTAATTCCGATTGCACCGTCGTAGTGGTACGAGGGTCATAGCCAAAATTGTTAACGGTTTGAGAAACTTTATCCCCTGTTACTGTGCCCTGACGTGTGCCTTTTTGCTCTAATTCGATATGGCTATAGGATGCACGGTTTGTCCATATCCAATTATTACTCAATTGCCACTCGTAATTAACCGCAAGTCGAATATTGTCCGATTCTTGATAATCGTTCGTTCCACCAAAGAAAGTACTGCTCGAAACATCGACAGGCTTACCGTTTTTCGATGGTACACCACGATATGGCACCAACTCTTGATGTGCGTATTCAACATCTAAATCAATAACATGACCTTCAGCAGGCAATACTCGAATAGTAGGAGCAATAAAGAAGTCATTAGAGTCAACATGGTCGACATAAGAGTCCGCTTGTCGATATTCCACGTTGATCCGACCATTGACCTTATCTGTAATTGCCATTGAGTTATCGATCTGCCCAACAAATTGACTATTACTGCCAACGCTGCCGTTAACGCTGGTAAAATTATCGCCGTTAGCCCGCTTAGTCACCAAGTTAATAATGCCTCCAGCAGAGCCTCGGCCATAAAGTGCACCCGCTGGGCCTTTTACCACTTCAACGCGTTCGATATTAGCCAGACTACGATATGATTGCAGCGTCCCGTCATCACGCATGCCATCGCGATACATGTCGTTAAGCGCATCAAAACCACGAATCACAAATTGGTCTCGGCTCCCTTCACCTAAGGTATTATTTACCCCAGCCACACCATCAAGAGCATCGACTAAACGCACAGCACCGCGGTCTTGTATTTCTGTCTTAGTAACCACAGAGACGGCTTGCGGCACATCTAACCACTCGACATCCGTTTTCGTTCCCGATTGCGGCATATGCTCGGCGTAACCTTCATATTGATGACCAATAACTAGCATCGTTTCATTCGTGGTTACCTCTTCTGCCGCCAACACATTAGGAGTCACGACTGTTGCGGCCAATGCAGCTCCAATAGCCAAAGTAAGAGGAGATAAAGTCAATTTCATGTTCATTTCTAATTCCATTTCAGTTTATAAAACACCACCAAGACGCGAATGAAAACAAATATCATTTGTATTTGCAACTATTAATTTTATGTCTTATATTGATTTCCCTTATAAATCAGAGTGTGAAATTAATGACAATATAATCAATAAGATAAAATAATAATTACAAATCCTTACCAAAAATTTGAGTAAAGACTGATTGTATTCAGGCAGTAACAACGTTAGGAAAACTAGGAAAACCCCATGAAACCAACAATGATAATCGTAAGTCATGTCGTGAATGATGCCATCATCCACGGCTTCGTACCCGTAGCAAAAGCGATGGGCCTTCACGTCGTTTTGATCACCGATCATAAGCTCAGCCATTTAAAATTGGCCAGTGAAGATAACCAATTCAACCCTGATACCGTTCTGGAATGTGATGTATTCAATCCGCTTGAACTCATAGAGGTCATTACCGAAAATGGTCTGAAACCAGATGCCATTTTTAGCAACAGCGACCACCTGCAAACCTCCACGGCTATCTGTGGTCAATTTTTTGATGTACCCGCAAAAGATTGGACCGTCACATTAAAAGCGAAGAACAAACATTTAACCCGCCAAGTATTAAGCGAAAAATCTCTACCCAACACTCAGAGTGCGCTGTTACATCGAGATACCGTGCTTGAACTTGAATTGACCTTCCCTGTCGTTGCTAAGCCTAAAGAAGGTGTCGCTAGCATAGATGTTCAGCGCTGCAACAATAAAGCTGAACTAGACAACTATTGCGATGCGTTTTGGCAAAAACACCCCACGACCCCGATCTTAATAGAAGAATTTCTACAAGGGCCTCTCATTACGGTAGAAACCTTGGGCGATGGCGAGCAACTGATTGCTCTAGGTGGATTCGATGTAGAGCTTTCGGCTCCTCCTTATTTCATAGAGACTGCGGCTAGTTGGAATGGACCCAATAGCATTCAATATCGTGATGAGTGTGTGAATCAGCTTCAAACATTTGGCGTTGGTTTTGGCATTTGCCATAGCGAATTCATCATTACTGAATTGGGTCCAGTATTAGTCGAAATTAACTATCGCAGTATTGGCGATGGGCGAGAGTTCTTACTCGATAACCTCAGCAGTGGAAATTGGTTCTCCACCATCTTAAATCTTCATCTTGGTAATAAAATTGATCGGGCATTCCACATAAATGGTAGTGCACATATACATTACGTGGTGGCAGAACAAGACGGAATTATTGAAGGTACATCAACCTCTTTCACTCACCAAGAGGGCGATATCGTCACTGAGCAGCAAGTGCTTAAACAGGCGGGAGATACTTTCCGACAAAGCTTCTCCAACAAAGATTACTTAGCAAGAATTTCAATCGTGTCTCCTTCTGAGCAATCCTTAGAATTTACACGCCAACAAGCAATATCTAGCTTTAATCTCACATCAGTCAGCGAGGTGACAGCATGAACGACAACGCTTTATACCTAACTCAACGCTTAATCGACACTTGCCTACGTGAAGACCTCTTTGAATTAGTGTCTCGAAGTAGATTTAACACTGAGATCCCAAGTAAGCTCAATATCTCTTCCTATCCTCGCGCGCAAATATGGCTCAATTTTACGGGTTTGAATTTTACACTCTACTTACCCGTCACTCCGAGTTATTACATGCAAAGATGGGTATACGGACAACCAGATGGTTCTGGCGGTAATGGTTGGTTTATCGAGAGAAATGACCGTGTTGAGCAGCAACAGGATTACCATGATTGGATTGAATTACTAAAAGAAAGTGCTGACAAAAGCTCTCACTCGTTGCTAGATAGCTACTTACAAGAACTCGAATGCGCAGAGAAACACAAAGGTATGTGTGATGAAGCCTTCTCTCGACATTCTCAATCACTCATGCAGCCTATCTCGCGTCTGGATCGTTGGGAACAAAAGCTCTTACGTGCTGATCAAATTGCGTCCTACCTCGATCACCCTTACTACCCAACAGCTCGCGCTAAGTTTGGTTTGAGCGACCAAGACCTCGAAGAATACGCGCCAGAATTTGCACAAAGCTTTACTCTTCGTTGGCTTGCGATTGAAAAGTCACTCGTTACTTTGACCTGCCCACAACCGGAATGCTGGCCGACAATGGAACAAGTGGGAATTCCAGAAGATTTTTCTCTGAGCCATGAACTATTCCCTGCGCATCCACTAACGCTGCAAAGTCTCTCCTCTTTACCAGAAGGTGTCATTGAAGCACCTCTGGCGTACCTTGATGTCACTCCGACCCTATCCGTACGTACCGTAGTCGTAAAACAAGCACCACATATCCACATCAAAGTGCCATTGATCATGCGCTCATTGGGTACAAAAAACATCCGATTAATCAAGCCATCCACGCTCTATGATGGTCATTGGTTTGAACGCTTGCTAACACACTTAGAACAAAATGATAAAGATTTACACGGCTCGTTTTTTCATTGCAATGAGAAGCACGGCGGCCACGTTGGAGACGATAAAACCTTTTCTTACATCGTGCGTGAATATCCACTGAGCCACTTCCAAGACAAAGCGTTGGTGCCAGTTGCTGCTCTTGCCAGTCCAATGCCTGATGGTCGTTTATTCTTAGAGCATCTTTCCGGTCAGTATTATCAACACGACACACTGGCTTGGTTTAAGGATTATGTTGACCTGTTGTGCAAAGTACACCTCACGTTGTGGATCCGCTACGGCATCGCCTTGGAATCAAATCAACAAAACGCCATCATCGCCTTTGATAAGCAAGGTAAGATGACCTTAGCTATGAAAGATAATGATGCCGCACGTATTTGGCCAGATCGTTTCCAAGCGTTTGAGCAGCACTCTCCTGTAAAGTGCGACCAACTACTAGATCATCGCATCATAGTAGACAACGAACTGGCTCTTGGTCAGATGTTTACCACTATTACTTTGCAATTAGACATAGCTGCAATTGTGGAGGCAATGGCTGAGAAAGGAATTACATCTTCGGCTTCGCTATATGCAACGGTCGCAAACAGTTTTTCACAACAACTTTACCAGTTAGGTAACCAAGAGCACGACATCACACTCGCACACAAGATGTTATTTGACTCCCCAAACCTGTACGCCAAGTATTTATTAAGTTCGGGCAGCTTATTATCAAAAGAAGCATCTGGCGCAAGCGATATCAATAAATTCTATGGTTTGTCGGCACCAAATTTCTTGCTGCTTACCAGTGAAGAAGCACAACACGCTTATCTTGAAACCATCAAGCAGAGCGTAAGTTAATTCATCATGACCAAACTCATCTATTGCGTGCTGCTCTGCCACTTTATTGCGGCGTTTGCAGCCTTGGGAATGCCTCTGTTTTTACCGATGGTTTTACCGACATTTGACGCGAACATTGATACCGATTGGGCGGGGATATTATTTATTCTACCAACCTTTTGCACTGCTGTGGCGGCTCGTTTTTGGGGACAATTTGCTGATAAATATGGCAGACGTCGCTCTTTATTGCGTGCTCAACTCGGACTTGCAACAGGCTTCGCACTGTGTGGTTTAGCAGATAACCTAACGATGTTTGTGTTTGGTCTTGTCGTTCAAGGAACCTTTGGTGGCACCATGGCTGCCTCAAATAGCTATTTATCTAGCCAAATTCAAGATGTAAAAACACTGGGTAAGTCACTAAATAAGACTCAGCTTTCTGCCCGTTTAGCGTTAATCATTGCGCCGATTGGGTTAGGTTGGAGTTTATCAGAAACCAACCCACTTAACGCCTATCTTTGGCTCTCCGCTTTGCCTTTATTGGCACTAGCGATCACCTTAACACTGCCAGCCGATCACCTTGCAAAAAGAAAAACTAAAAAAGACCAATCATCTAATGAAGAGCAATGCGCTCAAGTTCAACCATTAAGTGCCCTTTATTGGGTATTCGGTGCACAATTTAGTTTTGCTTTTGCCATGGTAGTCACGTTCCCTTATTTCTCACCTTATGTGCAGCAATACGGCGTGACAAATCAAGCATGGATTGGTTTTTTATACGCTCTACCACATGGTGTTTACTTAATCTTTGCTTGGAAAGTTCATCTGTTCTCAGAATTGATTAATCGACACCATCCACAGTGTATTTTGTGGCTAGGGTTTATCTTGCTGTCATTCAGCGCGGCAATGCATCTGATTTCTTATCAAGAAATGTTGATTGTTGCTCGCATTGTCTTTGGCCTTGGCATGGTCTGCTGCTATCACGGCTTACACCAAGCTTTAGCAGACCAAATTGATCGACGACAAAGCGGAAAAGTGTTTTCACGCTTTGATGCCATGTCTAAATGGGGCGGAGTTGGAGCAGGGTTAAGTGCATCTTTCGTCTCAAGTTTAGGTTGGCTTGAGGTTCCTTTCTTACTTTCTACGTTGGTCAGTGGCGTTACCGTTATTGCACTGATCATCCATTCTAAATTTGGACATAAAAATGTTATTCACTCAATTACTTCCGACTGAAGATTCAACTAAAAACACAGAACTTTTAAGCCGTAAAAAAATGCTTTTCAATCGTGAAAAAGCCCAAATCAATACCATTATGGGTGTGGTTAACTGCTATTTACGTGAATACGCGATACCGAAAAATCAAGTCGATTGGCACTTTAGCTCAGCCTCTCTGCCTCAGACTCTGAAAAAAAACTATTGTGCTCATCAACGTGTAGCTATTCACTTACCTCACCAAAACCAATCTCAGAAGAATGGTTTGTTGGTTTTACCCGTTGAGTACATCAGCAAACTGGGAAAAGTAAAACTCAGTGATACACCTTGGGCTAAAATGCCCGGCACAACTTGGTGCAAGCTGGATGCAACGCAAACTCTGACACTTCTACTCAATTATCTAAAACAAGTGTTAGTGATTCCATTCAATCACGAGTTAGTCGAACAAATGGAAAACAGCTTATTGATCACCGAACAGTTCCTCAACTTAGGCAATACCTCTCAGTATCACAATGCGTTTATCGCATCAGAACAATCATTGCTGTGGGGGCATACTTTTCATCCCACGCCAAAGAGTCGCTCAGGTGTCAGTATCGATGATTTACTCTCTTGCTCCCCTGAGGTTGGAGCTAAAGTTCCTCTGTATTGGTTTGAAGTCGATACCGCGCTGCTCGATGTCTTGAGCTCAGACAATCGAACTTCACCACAAAAAATGCTGAAGCAACTCGCACCAGAAAAGAGTCATTCTGCGGCAACCATGCTTTATCCCTGCCACCCTTGGGAAAATTACACCCTTTTACAAAATCCTGCGGTCAAACGAGCTATCGAACAAGGGAGAATAACTCCTCTGGGTTTAGGTGGTGAAAAGCTCTTACCCACCTCATCGGTACGCACTCTTTATCACCCTGATATGGATTGGTTCGCTAAATTTTCTATCAACGTACGTTTGACTAACTGTGTACGTAAAAATGCATGGTATGAACTCGATAGTGCGGTTCAATTAACCTCGATTCTTCATCCAATAAAAGAAAGCGAACAGCTACACAACCCTGTATTTAAAGTAATGACAGAGCCTTACGCCACCACATTAAATCTAGAGTCTATCGCGGAGCAGCAACATTGCGATATCATAAAAGCTCGTGAATCATTTGGTATTTTATATAGAGAAAACTTCACCTTGAGTGAAACTGATATCTTGCAACCAACTTTAGCCGGAGCCCTCTTTGCCTACGACAAAGACGGAAACAGTTGCATCGCTACTCAACTCAAACATAAGGCAACATCAACACAAAACCAGTATAAAAGTGTAGCAATATTATGGTTCGAGCGTTATTTACATTGTTTAATCCCGGGTATATTTAACTACTACTTTAAGCATGGTGTGGCGTTTGAACCTCATTTACAAAATACGTTGATTGGTTTCGAAAAAGAGATGCCATGCTGTGTATGGATTCGAGACTTAGAAGGCACCAAATTACTGCCAGAGTTTTGGTCGCCAGAGACTCTACATCAACTATCTGATCGTGCTCGTCAATCTGTTTACTACAGCCGTGAACAAGGCTGGAATCGTATCGGTTACTGTACTTTCATTAACAACATCAGTGAAGCTATTTTCTTTATAGCAGAAGGGAATTCAGTACTTGAAGAGGCATTATGGGAAGCATTAAAAGACGCCATTACTCGCTGGCAGTCAATCAATGGTAAACAACCCGAATTGATTGCATTACTCAATGGTGGCTACTTCCCAAGTAAAAATAACTTCACAACACGTTTGATGAGAAATGCCGATAAAGAATCTGGCTACACTCAAGTTTCGGTGCCTTGGGCAATTAAAAAACAAGGAGGTTCTCATGCATAATTCTCACCTGCTTCCTACACATATTAAGCAAGAAGTTCATCGACTGGCAGAACAGCAAGTGCAACCACTGTGTGCTTATCTGTATGACCTTAACGCATTAGAACTGCATATCAAACAGATGCGCCATGTCTTACCGAGAAACGTTGAGCTATTTTATGCCGCAAAAGCGAATCCTTCTGCACCAATATTACGAACTCTAGCTCCTTATGTTGATGGTTTTGAAGCGGCGTCAGGTGGAGAGCTTACTCACCTACACCAACAACAACTCAACCAACCACTAATTTTTGGTGGCCCGGGAAAAATGCCAAGTGAATTAAAACAAGCGATAGAACTCAATGTTGATGCAATTCATGTAGAAAGCCTCACAGAGTTGCAACGCATTGGTATACTGACGGAGGAGTTAAATCGCCCTGCCTCGATCTTCCTACGTATGAATATCGACATTGGTGATATCACACTTAGTAAATTAGCCATGGGCGGAAAACCGACCCCGTTTGGTTTAGATGAGAATGAGTTAAACAATGCGCTGATATACTTACGTGATTTCCCCTTAATAAAGCTAAAAGGTTTCCACTTCCACTTGATGTCACACCAACTTGACGTCAAACGCCACCTCGCCTTAATGCAACGTTATTTCCAAGTGGTGAAATCTTGGAAAAATACATTTTCACTCGATGAGCTGACAATTAATCTCGGCGGAGGAATGGGGATCAATTATCAAGATCCTAAACAGCATTTTCCATGGATGGAATTTTGTGACAAATTGGAATTTTTGATTGCCAAAGAGCAACTACAAGATTGGACACTGCGCTTTGAGTGTGGGCGCTACATCTCTGCATTTTGCGGCTACTACGTAATGGAAGTGCTAGATATTAAACAAAATCTTGGCGAGAATTTTGTGATCGCACGCGGCGGTACTCATCACTTTCGCACGCCCGCAGCACAAAACCATGATCACCCTTTTTCGATTGTGGAAAGTAACCTGAAACCCGAAATTTCACATTCGATAAGCCATGCTACGGCCACGCTGGTTGGTCAGCTATGTACACCAAAAGATGTCCTAGCACGAAATCAATATATTGAGCATATCGACATCGGTGATTATGTGATCTTTTCTCTAGCAGGAGCTTACGCTTGGAATATTTCACACCAAAACTTTTTAATGCACGAGCCTCCTGTGTTCCATTACTTCTAATTTTAAGTGTAACTTGATATAACAGTGGTACAGTGAATTTTTCCACCTAGGTAGAAATGATATAATTATTTCTACTTAGGTAATTCACCAATTCCAATAATTATCTAATCATTATTAAAACCATGCGGAAACGCTTGAAAGACTGATCGAGCAGCTAAGTTTTAATTATTAGAATCTAAAGTATAGCCCTTTTCACTACTAATCTTAGTATCAACAGCCATAAAGGACTATAACACTAGTTCTCTGGTTTATTCCTAATACACAATAAGTGTTTAAAAAACAAGAATTAGAAAAAATACAACTAACTGAAATACCGCTGCTATACTTGAGTAAATTCATAATGAGAAGAGTATCAATGAAAACTCCTATTATATTGCTTCTTTACTTATTATTACCGCTGCAAGTTATGGCAACAGAGATAGCGCTGTTTGTGCCACGCAGTGAGACCCCATTTTGGCAATCTCATATCAAATTTGTTCAAGCCGCTGCCAATGATCTCAATATTGACCTAAAAGTTTATGATGCAAATAACCAGTCACAAACTATGCTACGGCAGGTTACTGAAGCAAGTAAGCAAGGAGTCGATGGGATCTTGTTTATGAATTATGAACAAGTCGGAGAACAAGTTTTAGAAATAACCGACCGTCATAATATACCTAGTATTCTTTACAATACTGGCTTTATTTCTGACGACCTACTACCCCGTACAAAATACCGAACTTGGATCGGTAGTATCATACCTGATGATCAAAAATCAGGCGCTCAATTAGCAGAGCAGCTTTTAGTTATGGCTGATGTTCATAAACTTGAAAAAGTAAATATGCTAGTCATTAACGGGAATCTTAAAGAAGTATCAGCTCAACAGCGTAATCAAGGACTTTATCAATTCATCAAGCATCAATCTAGAGTATCTATAGTTGCAGAAGATCATACCGGTTCAAATTGGAGCAGAACCGAAGCTAAACGCATCTTTAAAAAACATTATCAACAACACCCTGAAATCAATATGGTATGGGCCGCTTCAGACGAAATAGCTCTAGGAGTAAAAGCAGCAATCACAGAGCTAGCTATACCTGTCGATAACATTATTATTGGCGGTATTGATTGGCAACCAGAAGCGCTTCAAGCAATTAAAGATGGTGCACCCTATGTTTCGATCGGCGGTCATTTTTCTGAAGCCGCATGGGGATTAATCTTACTCAATGACTACCTTAATGGCCTTGATTTTGCCTCGGAATCAACCCAGTTCCACTCTCGTATGTTTGCAATTAATAGTCAAAACATAGATATGCTTCAAACCCTTATTAGTGATACTTGGCAACGTATTGACTTCACAGCACTATCAAAAAATCAGCAGGGAAACACATTCTATAACTTCAGTATTAAATACTTATTAGATACCTACTACAAAGGGACTAAAGCGCTAAAACTAACAAATGAAGAGATAACCTGGCTAAAACAGCATAATAGCCTTAAGCTAGCTATCGACATCAACTGGCCACCGTTTGAGTTTGTTAATAACCAAGATATATATCAAGGGATCTCTGCTGATTATATCGCCCTTATTTCAAAACGCTTAGGTATAGAGCTAGTTCCTAGCATTAATATGAACTGGCTAGACGTTGTTCAAGCCGCGAAGCGACGAGAGTTAGATGTCTTCCCTGCACTAGCTATCACTTCAAGCCGCTTAGAGTATCTCAATTTTACTCGTCCCTATCTTAGTTTTCCAATGATGATTATTACCAATCAAGATATTCCTTATGTTCCTGACATTAAGACATTAAACGGTAAAGAAATTGTGGTCGTTAAAGGGTATGCCTCCCACGAGTTACTTCTTAAAAATCATCCAAAGATTAAGCTACTTACCGTCAATAATGTTTCCGAGGCACTTGAAGCAGTCTCTTCTGGTCGAGTGTCTGCCTATGTAGGTAATATCGCTACCGCCAATTACGTGATGGCGCGAGATGGGTATACAAATTTAAAGATCTCAGGAGCGACACCGTATCGTTTCGATCTCAGTATGGCCGTTCGTAACGACTGGCCCATTTTTCACAGTATCTTACAAAAAGCACTCGATTCACTTTCCGAAGAAGAAAAGAAGTCCATTTATTCTCGTTGGGTAACATTACGTTATGAGCACTCTGTCGATTATGGACTCGTTTGGAAGATCGTCCTCGCGTCATTATTAGTGCTGATGCTACTCAGTTACTGGACTCATAAGCTCTCAACTCTAAATCAGAAATTAAATTATGAAGTCACAGAGCGAAAACAGATCGAAAAACAACTTCGTGAAGAAAAGAAAAAGATTGAAAAACTAGCCATTACCGATTCCTTAACAGGCTTATTTAACCGTCGCCATTACAATCAAATACTACCTGCTGAGATTAACAGGGCTCATCGCAGTAAAGATTGGCTCAGTTTTGTTATTTTAGATATTGATTACTTTAAACAATACAATGATAACTATGGTCACCATAATGGAGATCATCAACTGATCTCACTCGCTAATACTCTAAAATCAAAGTGCCACAGAGCATCAGATTATTGCTTTAGATTAGGAGGAGAAGAATTCGGGATTATTTTCTCAGGCTTAACCCCCGAAGAAGCAACATCATTTGTTGAAGAGTTTAGAATAGCTATCGAAAGGTTACAGATAGAACATAAATACAGTCACACTGCACCTGTTCTGACCGCTTCATTCGGTTTAGTTACAACCAAAGAGCCTAGATGCAAAATGGAACATCTCTATGAAACCGCAGACGCCGCTTTATACCGTGCTAAAGAGGCCGGACGTAATCAAGTTATTACAGACATTATATAAAGATATCTAGTATGCCTTTAAGTTCTTTAAAGGCACTTTACTTTATTTATGCACCATTTATGTTTAACATTTCTCATTCATTTGTCTTTTATCTTTACTTTCCCATCTTCAACTCGCTACACTAATGCCGCCTTTTTAACTTGTGACCATTTTTAGCTACTATGTCTCGATTTTTAATTATTTTCATTATGTTGTTTTCTTTCTCTGTTTATGCTGATCCTTTAGAAGATAAAGCTGAACTGGGGGATGCGCGTGCGCAGCTCAAACTTGCTATGGAGTATGAATCTGGCACTAATCGTCCGATTAATATTGATCATGCAATTCAATGGTATAAACAAGCTGCAATACAGGACAATACCACCGCTCAGTTTAACCTTGGTCAAATTTTCAAAAATGGCTATGGTGTTGCCCAAGACAGCAAACAAGCCATTTATTGGTTTACCCGCGCAGCCACTCAAAATCATCCGCCTTCTCAATTCTACTTAGGTGAGATTTACGAGTACGGATTATCTGGAAAAGTTGACTTATATAATGCTTCACTATGGTATCAAATCGCCTCGCATAACGGCCACGGTGAAGCGATGCTTGGTTATAATCGAGTATTAAAATCGTTAGCCGAACAACAATTAGAGCAAGAGACTAAAAAAGAGATCGAAACAAAAGTTGAAGTCACTCAACCAGAACTTATTAAGCCAGAAGCTGAACCGAAAACGATCATTATTAAACAGATACAAAAACCTGCAGTTCTAATCACTTTTGGTACTTACCTGCTTATCGCTATCATGTTTGTAATCTTAATATTTCTTTTATTACGATTAAAAAAGACCATTAAACACAATAAAGAAGAAGTATCGACGTCCCCTAATACCAACTTTGCTAAATCACTACAAAGTGAAAAACTAAAACACCTACAAGAAAATAATGATAAATTAAAAAGTCGTATTGATGCTCAAGAAGTAACAATTAAGCGACTAAATATTGAGCTAGATACATCCAGAAAGTCATCCTCCTCACACTTTACTCCTTATCAATTGCTCGGTGTAACTACGAGAAATAGCGGCTCTGAACTTAAAAAGCAATATCGTAAGCTTGCTCAGCTTCATCACCCTGATCACGGGACAGACGGTGTGATGTTAGCCGAAATTAATAAAGCTTATAATGCAATTAAGAAACAGTAGCCCCAAAAATCAGAGAATACCTTTACAAATTAGGCTTTGCCGATATAATGCCACCACTTCAAATGTTACAAAAATGTAACTCGAACTGTGTGGGATTGAAAAATAAGAAAGTAGAGAAGTATTATGTTTAATTTAGAAGGTCATTGTGACTGGTGCAGAAAACCTGCAATGGTTCTACAACATAAATATTGTGATGGCGCGAAATACTACGCGTGCTCAGGTTGCAACGATTACGCAAAAATAGATATTAGAGAATATAATTTAGCAGAATTGCAACAAGCCAATTAAAAGTAACACCAGTAATAGAGGCTCAATTATAACGGGTATCGAAATAAAAGCTCAACCTGTAGAATCAAGTCGGCGAAAGGTCACTAACCTCTTCGCCTTCTTACTTTCTACTACTCTCCTCTTAGATCCCAAAGAATATTCGACCTACTCACACGTCTTTTAAAGCTGGTATATTCATCAAACTCTTTCTTCTCCTCAGCATACCGTTTAAACAGAAATCTCATCGACTTTTAGCTCTATCTTTGAGATAAAAAATCCCGAATATTGCTAGTAACGATACTCTTACAAATATTTTTATAGGATTACTTATAACTTAATGGTATATTTTATATAAAATAAATAGATTTATAACATACATGGATTATAAAAATGAAAATAAGAGCAATACCATTTTTTATATTGGCTTTTTCCGTTAGTGGCTGCAACAGTAATACTAATGAAAACATAAATAAAGAAAATGCCTCTATATGTTTTAATAAGACGCTATATGAAGTAGGGACAACGTATTCTGTCACTTATAAAGACCAGGATAATAACATTGAAAATTCTACTGTTAATATAATAGAGGAAACTGAATACAGGGGCCAATCAGCCCAAATCCAATCTAATGGAGAAGGTGAGCGCTATTTTTCAGTCGATACCTATAATAAACAATTTACTCTTTTAGGTGGTCGTGATGATGATAATGAATTCTATTATATACCTGGTCTTATAACTAAGTTTGACGTAAATAGTGGCGATATTCAGGAAGAAACAGTAACCATGATATCGAAAGGCTTGGTGAGTGATGTCGAATCGGTACAGAATATAACATCTGAATATAAAGGTTTTGAAACAATTACTGTGCCAGCAGGTACTTATAAGTCATGTAAGTTTGAGACAAATTATACATATACACAATCAGATGGCTTGACAAATACATTAAGCACTGTCATTTGGTATGGGGAAAATAATGGGCTTCCTATTCAGTTTACTTCTAAAAATGAAACAGAGAAACTTATTCAAGCTGAGATAAATGGCTCTAACATTTAGTTCATGTTTAATATCATTTACTACACTCAGCATGAACAGTTTACCGAGTGCACTTTAGTTTAAAAGATCAAATTTAAGAACGATTATATAGAAAAGGCTTGTAGATGAAAAAGGTGCTATTTATTATTTCTATTATATTAATAATAATTTCATTCTATTTTAATCAACCTGATCATACTTCGTATAATCGTTCTAAATTAGAGCTTCCCCTATGTAAAATAACAAAGCCAACAGTTATTACTCGTATTTCATATATTGTTGACTCTTCTCTCAGAGAGTCATACAAGAAAGAATTAGCGCAAAAGCAAGTTGAGTTCTCAAATACTATTCTAGTAAATTCATGTTTAGCTTTACGTAGACAATTAGTTTCATTTAAATATATCGATTTAGAATTGTCTGGTAGCGAATATTTTGATGAGCTTCATAATCAAGCAAGTATGGCTATTGGGAATGATGTATTAAAACCTTTGAGAGAAAACCCTTTGGACTTCTATGTTTTGGTTGTCCCTAGCGATCATTTAG
The DNA here is from genome assembly GCA_000953695.1 of Aliivibrio wodanis. Taxonomy (GTDB): domain Bacteria; phylum Pseudomonadota; class Gammaproteobacteria; order Enterobacterales; family Vibrionaceae; genus Aliivibrio; species Aliivibrio wodanis. The sequence goes on from LN554846.1 coordinate 1,780,468, forward strand.
TTTTTGAAGATGGAACCATTGGGGCTACTGATTGGGAGCTAAGTGACAGTTATATCTTGTTAGCGGATGATGCAGCTCCTGATACTTTAGAGCACGAGTTTGGGCATTTAATGTGGGCTAACCACTCTGAAACCTGGTTGTTTTCACTTCGCCAAGGAGAATTAGAACGCTCTACTCGACCTGAAAATAGATATCTAATCAAACCATATGCTCGTGCTTATAAGTGTTCAAATGCAGGGACAGTAATGAGTTACGAAAAGATTAGGTTGCCAATATATTCTGACCCAACAATTCATTATCGTTCAGAGCCCTGCGGTAATAAGCTTCATGCCGATAATCGTAGAAGAGTTCAGGAATATATCAACAATCTCAGGAAGTAACTTCACGTAATGAATGGATTTTATGCAAATTTATGTATCAAGGAAAAATAATATGACTAAAACTAACAAGTTACTTTTGATTTTCTCGCTATCAATGATATTGATGGGAGCTTCCAAGATCGTTGCTTATCATTTCAAATATGGCTTAGTAAACATAGTATATGCTGTATATGTATTCGCTGGACTATCCTTTTGCGTCATGCTGTATCTAAAGCTTAAAATGGCCAACTGGTTATTGTTCATCTTTTTCTTATTGCAGGTTGTAGTCATATATAATCCAGGCTATCGATATGACTTAACTACAGGACTAGCTTTTAAATTTACATATTGGACTAGCTCAATAGATACCCCAGTGAATGAACGATTTGGCTTTGCATTCAATTTTCTATCTATTTTTTTAATGGGACTATCCGTTGCGGGGCTAGATCGTACTAAAGAGTCAAAAAGTCCCAACAATGATAAAGTCAATGACAACAATTAATAGCTTCCAATAAACAATTTATTGCTGGTGATTCTCTATAGACTAATAGGCAAGATGAACCAGCAAGTATCATCACTCGACAAATAGAAATATTAACAAACCAAGTTCTCTGCTAACTTTCATCTCTGATAATTATCTAACCCCTTGCGATTATGTGATAGATCTCTGATAATTAATGTATTGCTATTAATTGGACACACTTATGCCGCAGGATAACGCACCAAGTTTCTTCTTTTTTGATTATGAAACATGGGGAACTAGCCCATCTCTCGATCGCCCATGCCAATTTGCTGGAGTTCGTACCGATGAAGATTTCAATATCATTGGTGAGCCATTAGTTATTTACTGTCGCCCTCCAATTGATTATTTACCTTCTCCTGAAGCCTGTTTAATTACTGGCATCACGCCACAAACTGCGGTAAATAAAGGCCTGTCTGAGCCTGAGTTCATTACTCAAATCCATAACGAATTATCAAAACCAAATACTTGCTCGCTAGGCTATAACAACATTCGTTTTGATGATGAAGTTTCTCGCTACACCTTATATCGTAACTTCTTTGAACCGTATGGCTGGAGCTGGCAAAACGGCAACTCGCGTTGGGATCTACTTGATGTAATGCGTGCTGTGTATGCTCTGCGTCCTGAAGGCATTAAATGGCCAAAAGACGAAGAAGGCAAACCAAGCTTTAGATTAGAAAAACTCTCGCAAGCAAATGGCATTGAACATGAAAATGCCCACGATGCGATGGCCGATGTTATTGCCACCATCGAGTTAGCTAAAGTCGTTAAAAAAGCACAACCTAAAATGTTTAACTACCTGCTTTCTATGCGTCATAAAAAGAAAGCGGCAACGTTAATCGATATTGTTGAAATGACACCGTTAATGCACGTGTCTGGTATGTTTGGCGTAGATAGAGGCAATATTAGTTGGATTGTGCCTGTTGCTTGGCATCCTACCAATAACAACGCCGTCATTACGATTGATTTAGCGTTAGACCCAAGTGTGTTCCTAGAATTAGATGCAGAGCAATTACATCAACGCATGTATACCAAACGTGCTGATCTAGCCCCTGACGAATTGCCTGTTCCTGTAAAATTAGTACATTTAAACAAGTGCCCTATTCTTGCGCCTGCTAAAACATTGACGGCTGAGAATGCTGAAAATCTAAATGTGGACAGAGCCGCCTGTTTAAAAAATCTTAAAGTGATCCGTGATAACCCTGAGATCAGACAAAAGCTAATTGCGCTTTACAGCATTGAGCCTAATTATGAGAAATCAACCAATGTAGATACCCTTCTATATGATGGTTTCTTCTCTCATGCTGATAAAACGACGATTGATATTATCCGTCAGTCAACGCCTGAGCAGCTTATCGATTTTGAACCAAATGTCAGTGACCCACGCATTAAACCTCTATTATTCCGCTATCGTGCGCGCAATTTCCCGCATACGCTTAATGAGACAGAGCAACTGAAATGGCAATCACATTTACAAGATTACTTCCAAACTCATTTACCTGAATACGAATCAAGCTTTGAGAATTTATATCTTGAATCTGAAGGCAATGAGAAAAAGACTGCGATCCTTCGCGCCGTTTATAATTACGTACAACAGTTAGTATCATGATTAAATATATTTATTCTTTCGCTTGGATTTTTGCTTCATTGTTTGCAGGAAACGGCATTCAATCTTGGCTAAACATTTCAATTCCGGGCAGTATTATTGGCATGTTGATTTTATTTACAGCCATGGTGATTGGTGTATGTAAGCCAGATTGGACTGCCACTGGCTGCCAATTTTTCATGCGTAATATGTTGATTTTATTTATTCCGATCTCAGTTGGGTTAATGACGCATTTCGATTTGTTAATCAACAATGCAATTCCAATCATTGTGAGTACCGCTGGTGGCTCATTATTGGTTTTAGTCTGCCTATCGTTATTTATTGATCGCCTTGATAGAGGAAATAAATAATGTGGGTTATCTTAACCGTTATTGTTTTTTATTCCGCTCGTTGGTTTGCGAAGCGTTTCCCTCACCCAATCAATAACCCATTATTATTGAGTGTTTTTATCGTTATTCCAATATTGATGTTCTTACAAGTGCCTTATGAAACCTATTACGCTGACAATGCGTTTTTAAGTTACTTGTTGCAACCTGCGGTAGTAGCTTTAGCTTACCCTCTATATGAGCAGTTACCTCATATTCGTGAAAACTGGAAAATTATCTTACTTGCTTGCAGTGTTGGTTCTTTGTTTTCAATGTTTTCTGGCGCATTCTTAGCGGTATGGATGGGAGCTGATATGCAACTGGTTGCAAGTATATTACCAAAATCAGTAACCACTCCTATTGCAATGGCAATCTCAACTCAATTAGAAGGTGAAGCGGCTATTGCGGCTATCTTGGTGTTATTGGCGGGCTTAATGGGCGCTATCTGTGCCTATCCTATTTATAATATTATAGGCATTAAAAGTTCACTGGCGAGAGGCTTAACCATGGGTAATGTCTCTCATGCACTTGGTACTGCTCAGTCAGCTGAAATAAATCCCCAAGATGCGGCATTTAGTTCGTTAGCATTAGTAATATGTGGCCTAATTACCTCTCTTCTAGCCCCTGTGGCATATGCCATTATGGTTTGGTTAAATCAATCAATATAATTTCATATATTAAAATTTAGTCATACTTGATAAGTGATACCAACCCACATAAGTCTCTAAGAATTTACTTATATGGATTGGTATTATTCACTATATAGCAAACTTACCTATTGTTGAGGATAGAGTCCCTAACACTTCTTTTTGAACCGCAATTTTTTCAGATACGCTGCCAATACTAACGACAATAGATTCTGCTAAATTATCTACTGAAACGGTCTGATTACTGATTTCATGCGAAGCGACAGTTTGTTCTTGAACCATTGAGGAGACTTCTTGAGATTGCTTATCTATTAAATCAATCGATTGATCTATTTGGTTTAACTTTTCACTTACCTCTTTAATAAGCTCTACACCTTGCTCTGCTTTAGAGCGGCCAACATTCATAGAAGCGACTGCATCGACGGCTGAAATTTGGAGGGTTTCAATTATTGATTCAATATCAATGGTCGAATCTTGAGTACGACTTGCAAGCGTACGAACTTCATCAGCAACTACAGCAAAACCTCTGCCTTGCTCTCCAGCTCTTGCTGCTTCAATTGCTGCATTTAATGCAAGTAAATTGGTTTGTTCTGCAACGCTTTTTATAACTTCTAATACACTAGAAATTGATGAAGCATTTTCATTTAATTTATTAACAACGGCTTCAGATGTAGATACATCTTGATATAAATCACTCATTAGCTTAGTTGCACTACCTACCAAAACTTGCCCTTGATTAGAATGCATATGAGCTTGAATCGCATAATCTTTGGTTATTTTGGTATTATCTGAAATACTACTGATAGTTTGAGTCATCTCCGTTGCAGCGGTTGCAATTTGCTCCAAGAATCTTTTCTGTCCCGATGTATCATGACCTAACTGAGTATTTAATAACTCAAGCTGTTCCGATTCATAGTTAATACTATTTGTCACATCTCGGCTTTGCTTAATAATACATTGAATACTAGTAACAAATATATTAAATGATGAACTCAATTTTCCCAACTCATCAGGCTTACTCTCATCTAATCGACGAGTTAAATCACCATCTCCCATTGCGATATCATCCATCGCCATTACAACTTTATTAAGAGGCCTTGTTAATAATCTATTAATCATAAAGAACATAATTAAACATCCAAAAGCAATAGTCGCTATCGCGATAAGGAATAAATTAATAACAATTGGTTTGGTTTGAGACGATATTATATTTTTGGGTACAATAAACCCAATTCGCCAATCTAATCCTATTGACTCATCGATAACACTATTTACAAAAACAAGTTGCTCTTCCCCTTTATATTTTATTGTTATTTCTTTTAAATCTAACCCTGCTAATTTACCCTCAATTTGTTCAAATCCTTTTGTTCCTGAACCAATATTATTCACTTCACTTAGTTTTGAGAATGATGACATATCAAGAGCAGAAGATTCATCGCTAAAGACAATTAAATTACTGTTCGCTGTAAATAAAAAACCTATCCCAATACCATTATATTTAAGATTATCTATAATCTCATTCTTAATCTCCGTACTCAGAATGTCAATTCCCATAACACCTATAAGTTCATTACCATCATTATAAACAGTTGTTTTTATTGAACTAACCATACTATTATCTACCATATCTATTTGAGGATCATTGATAAATAATTGATTTTTATCTAAGGACTCATACCACCACGGTCGTTTGTTTGTATAATAATCTGTATCGCTATATCTTCCGTTTTTATCAAAATATTCATATGTATTAGCGGGAGAGAAAAATACCGATTTAATGACTGGATCTTGCTCTGAAACAGATTTAAACATTGATGTAATCATTTGATAATTAGGATCTGAATCTATATCACTACCTCGAGAATCATAATCATTAAACCATTTTTTCATAAAAGTATTTTCAGAAAGTGTCGTAACAACTCTTGCTCTTTCTGAATAAAAACTTTTAATCGAACTAGCTGCACTTGTAGTGACTAATTCAACCTCTTTTCTCACTTCATTTTCTACATAATCTACTCGTTGCATCGTTATGTAATAAAAAGTTACAGAAGAAGCTAATATCAAAAATAAAACACCACTAGATACAAGTTTATTTGCTATTGAATCAAAAAACTTCATTTTCAACTTTTCCTAATAATAATTATTATAAATAAGAACAATTGAATTATAGGGAGCAATCATGTCACCGCAATTACACCTCAGTATATTAATCTGTAAAAAATAAGTTTTATGACCAAACGCACACTTTGCAAACGTTTGCATTTTAGTAAACTGGTTAATATGATTAACAATCAATTAAATTAATAACTTACACTGCAAAATTGAAACATTATCGAAACGTAAAGACATATAAAAAAATGAAAACCATTTAATATAAACATTCCATTATCAACAACGGCTCTAAGTTATAAATTAAGAGCAAGGTCAGCTTACTTTTATAACTTAGTGTTTGTAGTTCAATATCAACAACAGAAAAAACTTACCGCTAGTGGTTAACACTTACTCGTACTTATCTTAACAGTAAAGATGAGCAGCAATCACACCATTAACATAAAAAGAAAGTATAATATAGCTTAGGTACAATTCTACATGCTAGAGTTTATAATTCTTTATTAAATAGATATTTTTCTTTTCGAAAAAATAGGGTTATAGCTAAAAATAATTTTAAATACATTTTATGTAAAATAGACAATCATCGGAAAAATTTTTATTACAATTAATAGCACCTTGCTTATAATTGTTCAAAATACCACCACTATACGTGTGACCTCTCTCTCATTGATGTAATTAATGTATATTTACCTTAATGAGTGTGATATTGATCTACGTTTCTATGACTATAGTCCCTAATAATGAGTCCAGAAGAATTTAAAAAGGATCACACCGATGACCACTCTACAAATGACAACATTACAACAACGTCTAGAAAATGCTCTTGCAGATCTGTCTACAGATTTACAATCGGCGCTATCTCCTTTAATCACTCCACAATTTAAAGGTGTTATCACCAAAGAGCAATTTCAAGCTTTATTATCTGAAACTCAACTCAGTGACAAAGCATTACGTTTAGCATTGCTTCCTCTTGCTGCGGCCTTTTCTGTTGCCCCTATCTCTAATTTCTATGTGGGAGCGATTGCTCGTGGCCAATCTGGTCATTTGTATTTTGGCGCTAATATGGAATTTAGTAATGTCCAATTAGGACAAACGGTTCATGCTGAACAATCTGCAATTAGCCATGCGTGGATTCACGGTGAAACAGGGATTTCGGACATTACGATTAATTTTAGCCCTTGCGGTCACTGTCGTCAGTTCATGAATGAGTTAACAACCGCTGATACATTAATGGTTCAGTTACCTGAGCGTGATGAAAAATCTTTACAAGAGTATTTACCTGAATCATTTGGTCCTAAAGATTTAGGGATTGAAGGCGGCCTACTTGCTGAGGTTTCACATAATCTAACATTAGACACAAGTTCGGCATTGCTGATTTCTGCATTAAAAGCAGCAAATCAAAGTCATGCTCCTTATTCACATAATATCAGCGGTATTGCGCTTGAAATGAAGAGCGGTCAAATCTATCACGGTATGTATGCTGAAAATGCGGCATTCAATCCAAGTCTACCACCACTTCAAGTAGCTTTGATTCATGCAAATATGTCCCGTGAGAATTTGTTTGATGTTAAAGCTGCTGCTCTAATTGAAGATCATAAAGGTGCGATTAGCCACTTAGCTATTACAAAAAGTACGTTAGAAGCGCTAAATGCTAATGTTGCACTTGAGTATGTTTCTTTATAAGCACTAAAAAAAAGAGGAGATTCTAGTCTCCTCTCTTTTTCATTCTATTTTATTAATGATTGCCTTTCCAACGGATCGCAGCATCAATTAACTGTCTATCCATTCCTTTCTGACCAATCAATGAGATGCCCCAAGGCGAATTTTTTACTTTAAACCACGGCAAATGCAGTTGAGGTAGATCAGCCAAACTCGCTAAAGATGTGTACTTCAAAATTAATGAGTTCAGGTTATACAATTGCTCACTAGAGGTAGACACTGGTGGTGCTATATTAGCTGTTGTCGGCATTAATAAGAGTGTTTTATTATCCAGTATTGACTCTAAAACCGTTTGTACTAACTCTCTCTGCTCTAACGCTATCCTTTCATCTTTGTATTTCAGTTCTGATAACCATTTCATTTTTATTTTGATTTCATCACTTAGATCTTCATTATTTTTTTCGATCCAAGGTTCTATTTTTCGTAATGAACGGATCACAGAGATCACTTTAAAACTTTCAGCAGCTTTGGTTGTGATGATTTTACTGATTGAGCGGCTACGAACTACCTCATAAGGAACTGATTTAAGTAATTCTTCTAATCTTGATTTAGCTTCCTCTGGAATATCGGTAAATAAGTTATCTAAAACAACAATTCGCTCAACGGTCATCAATGGTGACATTGGCGTTAACATAGTCGCTATTTTTCTAATATCAGAAAGGCTATTAGTCAGCCAGCCAAGAGAGGTTTCTTCTTTTGCTAATATTTCGATCCCTTCCATATTAACTTCGCTAGAAGAAGACTTAAAACCATAGAGTCCAGAATAAACGGCAGGAATACGAATGCCACCACCCACATCAATACCTAAACCAATATCAGCACGACCACTTGCCACTGCAGCAGCAGCACCACATGATGCCCCACCAATCAGTCTACCTTCACTATTTGGGTTCTCAATAGATTTATAATGCGGATTTCTACCATGAAGTCCTAGACCAAACTCATCCATATGAGTTTTACCTATAAATCGAGCTCCCCCTTTTAATAAAATATCAACAATTGGAGCATTCTCTTTGGCTTCTTTTTGTTGCGTTAACCACTGTGGGTTACCTAAGCCATTCGGAGTATCTTTAATGTTAATACAATCACTCACAACAAACTTTTTATTTTCTAAAAGTCCATAAAAGGCCACTTGCTGTTCAGGGCCTGAGTGGGCGACATAATTTGTTTCACTATCCATATAATACAATACTGTTATTAACATCAAAGAGAAGTAGCATACCAATCGCGGCACTGAATACAATTCAACATATTCACACTATTTATAATTCACTCTACAGTGTGACATTCATCCCATTCTAAAAAATTCGCGTTAAACAAAAACTCAAAAGCAACCGTTTGCGTATTGATGGAAACAAGGTATTATTCCGTGGTTACTTTTCACAACTACATGAGAATCGATTATGTTTGGTACAGCTCTGTCTTCTTCTGCAACAAAAGTGTTATTACTTGGCTCTGGTGAACTTGGTAAAGAAGTGGCGATTGAATGTCAACGTCTTGGCTTGGAAGTGATTGCAGTTGATCGCTATCTACATGCACCAGCAATGCAAGTAGCTCATCGCAGTTACGCTATTGATATGTTAGATGCGAACGCATTAGAAGAAATTATTAATAAAGAACAACCTGATTACGTTGTGCCTGAAATTGAAGCTATAGCGACTGATAAATTAGTGGAACTAGAAAAACAAGGCCTTAATGTTGTTCCTACTGCAAATGCTACCAAACTAACAATGAACCGTGAAGGGATCCGCCGATTAGCTGCTGAAGAGTTAAACCTTCCAACCTCTCCTTATCGTTTTGTTGACAGCTATGAAGCATTAGTTGAAGCAGTCCAATTCGTAGGAATGCCTTGTGTAATTAAACCTGTCATGAGCTCATCAGGTAAAGGTCAAAGTGTCATTAAAACAGAAGCTGACATTCAAGCATCATGGGATTACGCTCAAGATGGCGGACGCTCCGGTGCTGGCCGAGTCATTGTAGAAGGATTTGTTGATTTTGATTATGAAATTTCATTATTAACCGTTCGTGCTGTTGATGGTATTCATTTTTGTGCGCCAATTGGTCATCGACAAGAAGATGGGGATTACCGTGAATCATGGCAGCCTCAAGTAATGACTGAATCAGCCTTAAAACTTGCACAAGATGCAGCAGAAAAAGTAGTAAATGCATTAGGTGGCTACGGTCTGTTTGGCGTTGAGCTGTTTATTAAAGGTGATCATATCTATTTTAATGAAGTATCCCCTCGCCCACATGATACTGGTTTGGTTACGTTAATTTCCCAAGAGATGTCTGAATTTGCTCTGCATGTTCGTGCATTTACAGGAATGCCAATCAACAATATTATTCAATATGGTCCTTCTGCATCTTCAGTTGTTCTTGGTCAAGGGACTTCAAATAACATTCGCTTTGATGGATTGTCTGATGCATTAAGCCAACCCCAAACTCAAGTGAAATTATTTGGTAAGCCAGAGATCGATGGTCGCCGTCGTTTAGGGGTTGCAATCACACGACGTGATACCATTAAGGGTGCTATCGAGGATGCTATCGATGCATCAAATAAAATAAAGATCATTTATTAAGTTTATTTTTAAATCAGTTGATTCAGTAAAACAACAGAACGGTATTCAATCGCTATTCTGTTGTCTTTTTCTATCACTCTAATTTCTATTTCGCTATTAAAAGCATTAAATTTGATCTTTTCGTTATCTAACCGTTGCAAACTTACAAGGTTAACAGGTATAAATAGCTAAATAGATTCTTAATTTTTATTTTACCCTTCACCATGGATGATGACTATGTTTGAAAAAATCGCTGCCGCTCCCGCTGACCCTATTCTTGGTCTAACTGATGAATTTAAAAATGACCCACGTTCTGAAAAAATCAACCTAGGTGTTGGTATTTACAAAGACGAGTCAGGTCAAACCCCTGTATTGAAAACAGTAAAAAAAGCAGAAGCAGTATTGCTTGATACTGAAAAAACAAAATCATATCTAACCATTCAAGGTACAGCAGAATATGGACTTGCTGTTCAAAAACTGTTGTTTGGTGCTGAAGCAGAAGTTATTACAGACAAACGAGCACAAACAGCTCAGGCGCCAGGTGGTACTGGTGCATTACGAGTTGCTGGTGAGTTCATTAAGCGTCAACTTGGCGATGTGAAAATTTGGATCAGTAACCCTACTTGGGCAAACCACATTGGTGTATTTACTGCCGCTGGCATTGAAACAGCACAATACAGTTACTACAATGCTGAAACTAAATCAAAAGATTTCGCTGCAATGTTAGCAGACCTACAACAAGCTGAAGCTGGTGATGTTGTACTTCTTCACGGTTGCTGCCATAACCCTACGGGTATTGATCCAACGGCATCTGAGTGGGAAGAGTTAGCAAAACTATGTTCAGAAAAAGGGCTACTACCTTTATTTGATTTTGCATACCAAGGCTTTGCTAAAGGTGTTGAAGAAGATGCTTCAGGCCTTCGTACTTTCGCTCAATACTGCCCAGAATTATTAGTGGCAAGTTCATTCTCGAAAAACTTCGGTCTATACAACGAACGTGTTGGTGCATTTACACTGGTAGCAAAAGATGCCGCTGTTGCTTCTGATGCTTTCTCTCAAGTAAAAGCAATCATTCGCTCTATCTACTCTAATCCACCAGCACACGGTGCTGCTGTCGTTACGCACATTCTAAATAATGATGCGCTGCGTACTGAGTGGGAGCAAGAAGTTGCTGAGATGCGTGACCGTATCCAAGAAATGCGTACTCTTTTTGTAACAACACTAAAAGAACAAGGTGTTAAAGCAGATTTTAGCTTCATTGAAGGTCAGAATGGCATGTTCTCTTTCTCTGGTCTATCTAAAGAGCAAGTTAACCGCTTAAAAGATGAGTTTGCAATTTACATTGTTGGCTCTGGCCGTATAAGTGTTGCTGGTATGACAAAAGACAATATGCTTCCTTTATGTAAAGGGATTGCAGCGGTTCTTTAATTCTCTACTAATTGCTTAAAATCAATTGAAAGGCGCTTAATTTAGCGCCTTTATTATTTCAAAAGCATTTGTTATCTCAATAATATAATGTTGGCAATTTCAGTTATTATCTGTTTATTATTACTTCTGTTTTCTTGCTTGAATAACAATATTTCGAGGGGTTTCTTCTTTTAAGCAAAACTCACCAATACGAACGTCATACCCCGCCTCTTCCATTAGTAAAGCACGATCTAAGCAAAGCCAAATTTCTAGGGGGCGTTTAAATAAGTGCTGTATCAAATCGCATTTTTCCATCATCACAAATGCTTTTTTCCCTTTTTCTAACCAGATGTCATAATCAATATCATCCGTTAATGTTAGACCTTTTTTACCCGCAGCCCAATGGCAGAACGCACCAAACCCATCACTTAATAATGATTTTTTAATACTAGGAATAGGAAGGTAGCTATCTTTGCTCGTCAATGTTCTTTGCAATGCATCAAAACCTAAACGGAAAGACATTTCTTGTTGACGATGACGTTGAGTTCTTTGCCCTGCAACAACGGTCTCTTGTAAAGGCAGACGTAAGTCATCTTTGGATAAAAGTAAACAAGAATGTGTCGCTAAGTGTGATAAAGCAGAATATTGTGGCTCTTTGGTTAAATGAAAGCAGCAAGGGGAAATAGTTACTGCATCAATCTGTTGTGAGATCCCTTTTGTAAGTAAATTCACATGAAGGTCTCCACACGCATGCAATGCTATTGCGTGTTGCTTCTCTTTTAGTAACTTATCACTTTGTGGAGAAAGAGCATCTCCTTGTCTAAAAGTCATATCTAATTGATGACTTTCTGCATATGATTGTCCACTATCACATAGTGACTGTTGCCATTCTAATGTTATTACCGGTTTGCTTGTCGTTGCAGCTAAAACTCTGCCTAAATAACCTTTGCCGCCACACCACTCTAACCACTCATTTTCTGGTTGATAAAAATCTGCACCTAAAGCACTTAATTTGGTAATTTGTTGCCACTTACGACCACTAATTCCAGAATCTAATCCTTTTAATGTCGCAGCAACAGGAACATCAAACGCCGTCAGTTGACTTAGAGGGTACAGCTTAGATAATTGCGGAATAAAAACAGATAAACGACTGACTAATTCCTCAGGGTTTAATTTTAAATACTGAACATCTTCAAGTGACAATTCATCAAGCCATTCACTCAATTCTATATCTGTGGTACGCCACGGATAATCTGCACAATGAAATGCTGAAAATTGCCAAAAAAAGACCGTTTGAGTTAACAAACGGTCCATATCTAAAAAGTGTTGAGAATGCATGAATGTACCCTAAAAATAGTATCAGGGTGATCTTAGCGGACGGGAAGATTAATGTCTTTAAACATATCTTCAATTTCTTGATTATTTTTAAGCATTATCGCTTGTTCAACGATTGGGCGTGTTAGATGCGGTGCAAAGCGTTCCATAAAATCAAACATGTAGCTCTTTAAGAACGAGCCGCGTTTAAACCCTATGGTCGTAGTACTGGCATCAAAGATATGACTTGCATCTAAAGCAACCAAATCAGAATCTCTGTCTGGATCCATTGCCATACTTGCAATAACACCAACACCAATCCCCAGACGAACATAAGTTTTAATCACATCTGCATCTGTCGCTGTAAAGACAATTCTAGGTTTTAATCCTGCCTTATTAAAAGCACTATCTAGCGCTGAACGTCCAGTAAAGCCAAATACATATGTTACCAAATCATAGGTTGCTAAATCTTCAATCGTAATCTTTGATTTTTGAGCCAATGGGTGGTCTTTAGTCACTACAATCGAACGATTCCAATGATAACAAGGCAACATGATTGCATCTTGATACAAATGTAGGGCTTCGGTTGCAATGGCAAAATCTGCCGTGCCTTTTGCTATCGCATCAGACATTTGCGCTGGTGTACCTTGATGCATATGTAACGAGACATCAGCATAACGATTTTTAAATCCTTTAATTACATCAGGTAAAGCATAACGAGCTTGTGTATGTGTTGTCGTTATATTTAACGTTCCTTTTTCAGGATTAGTATGCTCCCCTGCTACCGACTTAATGCTTTCAACACGAGATAAGATCTCACGAGATATTTTAATAATTTCATTACCCGATGGGGTTACTCTTGTTAGATGCTTACCACTTCGCTCAAAAATCTGCACACCTAACTCATCCTCTAAAAGACGAACTTGCTTACTGATGCCAGGTTGAGAGGTATATAACGATTCTGCTGTAGAAGAAACATTAAGACTGTGGTTTACCACTTCAACAATGTACTTTAATTGCTGTAATTTCATTCTTTATTTCCTGTAATCCTTTACATCAAACTAATCATTCTTATTCAATACTGTTATATACCTATTTCTATATATTTTCAAAGTGTTATGCTTAAATCATACAGCATCGAACAATTAACAAACAAATACATTAAAGAAATGTGAACAAATGTCGATAACGTATAGGTAATCCCGAGTATAATAACACTCTTATTAAACTAATTTATCAGGGTTAGCGAAAGCCTTGCTATTCATTTAGTTTACAAGGTGTTACACTGATGATCATTATGACTGGATGTATGATATAAAATATGAATATTGCTCTTATAATTGGACTTTTTGCAATTCTACTGACTTTAATTATTGGCTATAACGTCATTGTTCAATACAGAACAAAGATTGAATCAGCTAAGAAACAAGAGTCTGCAAAACATATGGTTATTATTGATTCCACAGAAGAATTAATCGGTAATGCTCATCATTTACCTTATAGTAAAGAACTACTTGTTTGTCTAAATCAGCGGATCCTTGATGCGTTACGCGCCATTGCAGACCTTGACCCAAACGATCGTAGTTATGCTGGTCGCATTGAAAATATGGAGCAACAGCTTCAACAGTTAAAAACAAATTATTCTGGCGGAGATAGCACCAACTTCAAAGTGCCAAGTAATGATAAGCAAGCAATTGTTATGCTGAAATTAGTTAAGCGTCTTCGTGATACATTACGTACAGAGCATAAAAAAGGCCGAGTAAACACTCAAGTTTTCGTGGCTGAAAATGCACGTTTAGAATCTATTCAAGTTCGAATTAATATTGAAAACGTAGTTAAACGTGCTAAAGATGCGACACAGCGTGGCCAAGCTGGTACTGCACGTCAATTACTTAAAAAAGGTATCGACGCACTAGCAAGTAAAAATGATGGTTACTCAAATAAAGCACGTAGCCAACTTCAAGATATGCTTGATGAATTAAACAATAAGACTAAAAAGAAACAAGACCAAGAGCTGCAAGATCAGTTAGATAAGACTAAAGATGATGACATCGATGTCTTGTTCCAGCCGAAGAAAAAATGGTAACTTTATAGCCATTTAATCGCAGACATAAAAAAGATCGCACTTAGCGATCTTTTTTATGTCTGCGATTACCGTTTTGTAACTAAATTAAACGCCCACTGGTACACCACTATGAAACTTAAAATCAGTATCCGGTGATTGAATCAAGTCCGCTTCAATTCTTGCAAAATGCGCTACACGCTCACTCACATCTCCACCTGAAACTTGTTCAGCCAAAATAAGGTAATCTTGGTAGTGTCGTGACTCAGAGCGTAATAGCGATATATAGAACTTAGCAAGGTCATCATCTAAATATGGCGCTAATTTAGCAAAACGCTCACAAGAACGAGCTTCAATAAAGGCACCAATAATTAGCTTATCAATCAATGTACACGGCTCATGTGTAATAATATTAGTGAACATCCCTTTTGCATACCGGCCTGCTCTGATATTTTGATATGGAATATCACGTTGTTCCATAATCTCAAGTACTTGATAAAAGTGGTGTAACTCTTCTTTAATCAACAGTACCATTTTATCAATTAAGTCTTGGCTATATGGTGAATCTTTACGTGCTGTAATTTTTTTAGAGATATTACTCTTCCCTTTCAGAGCCTCTAAACTGCCTGTTTTTTTATAGGCAAAATCTTCATATGGCTTAAACCAATCAAGAAGTACATTGGTGCTTTCAGCATCAACAGCGTATTTACGAATTAAATACAGAGCGCTTTGTGCCGCTTTAAGCTCACACATCAAATGATCGCGAAGAATAATTGAAAGGTTCTCAGGTTTCTTAGCTTCCTCAATCCATTCATCTGGAGTTTCACATTGTAAAAAAGAGTGAATCGGCTCTAATAACGATTTATCGTACATAACATTTTCAATTTAAGAAATTCTGCGTCCATTATATCAAACCTAATTATTGATGCTTAAAATTCCTTTGATTAATACAATAATCATCAAGTTATGAGCTTTTAAGCTGATTTTTTCACCAAATAAGTAAAATTTTCTTGATCATTAGATAAATAAAAAGTACTGTACAAATGCACACTGTATGGATGAACAGGTAATTTATTATGAATACTGCAATGGCATTAACTACTTACTCAAACTTCTTTGATCATGCACCTATTCCATTGCTGGTTTCTAATGCCGCACATCAAGTTAGCAGACAAAGTCAATCACACTTCATGCAAACACTAAAAAGTCTATCAAAACAGAATAAATGGATTTTTATTACAGCTAATACATCAATGCCAAATTGTGACATATTACTCAAGCACGGTATTGACTTAAATAAACTGGTTAGACTAAAAGCCTCTCACCAATTAACTGAATCCGAAACAATACAAAAGGCTAAGAAATTAGGTACAGCTAGTGCCATTATTTGTAACTCGACTTGCTATTATTACTCGCATTCAACTTGGCTAGAATTAAAGCGAAATCATACGCTGGTACACTAAATTTACTCTCTTTCATTCAGGTGTACTTGTAATAAATCAATACCGTCATCTGATTGTAAAATATTAGTATAAGTGTTATCTAGTATGTAAGCGATTTGCTCAGTATCTAAAGTATAAGGTAGCTTAATATGTAAATCTGTAATACCTTCGATTCGAGCTAGCCGAATAAGCCGAACAATATTAGATTCATCATTAATATGGGAAGAAAGAACCTGTAACGCCTCTAAACGTAGTCTTTCTTGTAGAGGAGTAGAGTCATGAACAGATGCATTCCACACTGTTCCAAACATAGGGATCAAGCTTTTTAAAGCTTGTGAAAATGTCCACTTCTGTTTTGTTGAATCAACTAAAAATAAACTGTAATCAAACTCAATAATCATACTCATATTTGCCTCGATATATTCCAACATCTACTTTCAACATCCTATTGAAAAGCACAAGTTTTTTACTACAGACTATAAGTATCTCGTAAATGAATGACATCGCAAGTATAAAAATGGTTACTGATCACACTTAGAAATTCTTAGCTCTTTACGTTTTCATTGATCTAACACATATTTTACACCTACACATTTTAATAACAAAAAACCGCTACTAGAGCGGTTTTATAATTAAACTAACTAACTATTTAACTAAAACTAATAGAATTATCAGTCACTAGTTAAACTCGCATTTTTAGAAACAATTGGATCTATTTTAATTTCATATTCATTAAAGTAGATCTTACATGGACTATGTTCACGCTTTGTTGTGACTTTTTCGTCTGAATATTGAATTGTCACTTTGGGATACATACGCTCTGTTACTTTAACTACATTCTCAGTTAACTGCTTTCTTAACTCTTCTTCCGCAGACTGGAACCTGTTCATCGCCTGTGCAATTTCTTTATTCGAGTCTTCTTTCATATTTTGAACGCGTTCAATTTGCTCTTGTGTACGTTCTGATTTTGGAATCTTAGATAAATCCATTTCAGCACGAACCACTTTCATCGTATTCTCTTGTGCTGCTTTATATTTGGTATTTAGATCCGCAATATTTTCTTTATATTTATCAAATCGAGTGAAGGCATTAACCAGAGTCTCTGTACCTGCTGTTGCCCCTAAGTTTACGGTTGTAATATTAGAACCAGCGTAAATTTCACCACCGACGATAGAACCATTACGGCCGGTCTTATCCATCACTGTCACTGAGTTTTTACTTTTGACAAAGCTTTGAATTGAATGTAAACCTAACTCAATATCTCCAGAAGCTTGTAAGTTTGCTGATTGAACAAATTTCGCGGTAATCTTACCACCAGCTTTAACAAAACATGTATGGTCTTCACCATCCTCAACGTGATGCCCGATAATGCCTTTCATTGCAATAACATCACCATGAGCTTGGACATTAGCCGATTCAATAAAACCGCCAACAGTTACGCTACCCGTTGCTTTTACAATCATATCTGCAGCAATATCACCACTTACAATAACACTGCCTTTAAATTTTACATGACCAGTCGAAATATCAACTGCATTCAAACAAATAGCATTATCTACATCAGCACCATCATCATGAATCCATGGCATACCAGATGTTTGAGCTATGACTAACTCTGAGTCATTAGGAGAGATCATTGCGCCTTTACCAGCTCTTAACTTAATATTCTTACCTGGTGTTGCCTGAATTACCTCACCTTTCACCGTAAAACCATCAATTCCATTAGTTGGAGGTGTACGGCGAATTAACTCATCACCTTCAACCACTGTAATTGTCTCACCTAGATCTCTCATATCAACTTTATCTTCCTCGCCTTCTTTCTCTTGAGGTTGTAAAGCTTGATCACGAAAATCTTCAACTAAAGGAGTAAAGCTTGAATTATCACCATCAACGGGTTCCTTACCTTTAGCAACTAGGAGTGATACCTTTTCACCGGAGGCTAAATTTCGACTCAAGACCATTACTTTTTTTAATGCATTTTTACTAATACCACGAGTGATTTCCATGCTTGTTAGTGCTGAAATAATATCACTGCTTTGAAGATCTCTACCGCCATATGCACCAATAACTGCCATCGTTGCTTTCATGTCTCGCTCTTCAAGCGCAATGAAAACTTCGGCATCACGACGCTCAGCAACCTGACGATTCTGGTGATTACTGATCATGCCGCTTTTAATATCATTAATGATAGAAGAAATAATTTTCTCATCAAAGAAAAAACCATTTGCTCCTATTTCCTCTAAAGATTGCTTAAATCCTTTTAAGGTTGGTTCAGCATCCGGCTGAAATTTATCAGGAAAGCGTAAAACAACCGCATTATCATCCTGTATCAATGTTAGAATAGAATTCCACATGTCCATCACTCTTAGTATGTATTACAGTTTTAAATTAACCGTAAATATAGTTAGTTAATTGTTATTCTACAGTTCAAAATCATCTAAATCTATGTCGGTCTCTTGACGCTCAAAAAACGCCACTAAATCGTCGTGTCCACCAATATATTTTCCATCTAAGTAAATTTGAGGCACTGTATTTACAACGATTCCCTCTTTTTCCTGAATTAAAGCAACCATTTCATCTTTATTTAGATCGACGTCTAATGTCAGAACTTTATACTCTATATTTTTATCGTCTAAAATTGTTTTTGCTTTAACACAAAATGGGCAGACTGTTTTTGAGAAAACTATCGTTTGAGCTGTATCGAACATTTCTTTTATCTCTTTATTGTTAAATAGTAAACGCAGGGTATGCTTTTAGTTCTGGGATCAATTCATGTAACTGTTGTTCTTCATCGGCAATCTCGGTTGCTGAATCACACAAGGCTCCTGCTTCTTTTTTCATTTCTTGTTTATGTTCTTTTATTTTAGTGTTTATTGATGATTGTACATCGCTAAATTGTTGCTGTAATTCAGAGAAATTAAATTCTCCTTCTTTCATTTTATTTGATAACGAGTTAAATACACTTGAGAACAACTCTTTATCTAAACTTTGTACCATCAACTCAAGATCTTGCTTCCAACCAGTTTCTATATCTTGAAAAAAATTCTGTTCTAATACCAGATCTTTGCCTTGATAGAACTGCTGTTTAGCTGTTTGCTTATAATCATTGATTTTTTCTTTAACCGATTCAAATGAACCTTCAGCATTAAATGATGTTTCAATATCACTAACAAACTCACTCGCCGCTGCAAATCCTTTATCGGTAAAATCAACAATACTTGGTAGATAATTGGCTAACTGCTGCTGATACTCTTCAATCGCTTGTTTTTGTTCTAACGTCAATTTAAGTTCATTATCATTGATAAAAACATGTCCATTTTTATCGATTCTAAGTTTATCTTGAGTATTCTCAACCTTAACCTCTCCTACCGACGTTAATATTACATCATTTTTTACGGTAATTGGGCAAATACCAGCCCAAGCTTGGTTAGTTAACAATAAGGAGATTAAAACAACAGCCTTTTTCAATGACATCGCACTCATTCTTTAATTATTCCACATACTAAACAGTTTAACTGATTGCGACTCAATTGCTCAACTTAGAATATTTACCCAATAAATAGCAATCGTTTGCTTTTGTTCTGGTAGTACAACATAGTTCTGGTATGATGCATCCTGTATTTAAATCGTTTATATAGGAATTCTACAATGAGTCTTTCCGAACAAGTACTTGCTGTTAATGATGATCTCCCAATTCGTACCGATAAGCCTGTACACAGTGGTAAAGTACGTTCTGTATATTGGTTAACAGAGGAAGACAGCCGCCGCCTGATTAAAGAAAAAGGCTACAATGTCGCAGCTGATGCACCTTTAGCTATCATGGTAATTAGTGATCGTATCTCTGCATTTGATTGTATTTGGCATGGTGAAGGTGGATTAAAAGGAATTCCTGGTAAAGGTGCAGCCTTAAATGCGATTTCAAATCATTGGTTTCAGTTATTTAAAGATAATGATTTAGCAGACAGCCATATTCTTGATATCCCTCACCCATTTGTATGGATTGTTCAAAAAGCAAAGCCTGTGATGATTGAAGCTATTTGTCGTCAATATATTACAGGTTCAATGTGGCGTGCTTACACTCAAGGCGAACGAGAGTTTTGTGGTATTACTCTACCTGAGCGTCTAGAGAAAGATGAGCAGTTATCAGAACTACTGTTAACACCATCAACAAAAGGCGTGTTAACAGGTATTGAAGGTGTTCCTGAAGTAGATGATGTCAATATCACACGTAAAGACATTGAAGATAACTACGATAAATTCAATTTTTCTTCTGTTGAAGATATTGCTTCTTATGAAAAACTACTTAAAGAAGGTTTTGCGGTTATCGCCAAAGCATTGAATAAAATCGATCAAATCTTTGTCGATACGAAGTTTGAATTTGGTTACGTTAGCGATGCACAGGGCAATGAGAAATTGATCTATATGGATGAGGTAGGTACCCCAGATTCATCTCGTATTTGGGATAAAAATGCTTATCGCTCTGGTCATATTATTGAGAACTCAAAAGAAGGTTTCCGCCAGTTCTTATTAAATCACTTTGCTGAACCTGATATTCTTTTAAACAAAAATCGTATGGAAGAACGTTTTGCTTTAGCACAAGAGAATGAACTTCCATTAGAAGCGATGATGGACTTATCAAAAACGTATTTAGACATTGCAGCTAAAATTACAGGCTCCCCAATTACGTTAAGTGA
Organism: Aliivibrio wodanis; assembly: GCA_000953695.1. GTDB lineage: Bacteria > Pseudomonadota > Gammaproteobacteria > Enterobacterales > Vibrionaceae > Aliivibrio > Aliivibrio wodanis. The sequence goes on from LN554846.1 coordinate 1,801,273, forward strand.
TAATCCAAAAGCAGAGATCATTAAAGTATTAAAAGAAGAATATCAATTAGTTGATTAATATTTAACTTTTTTAGCTTAAAAAAATGGCGACCACATTGGTCGCCATTTTTGTATTTAACATTCTAATAATCAGATGATTATAGGAAGTGTACTGTTAGGTTAACAGATGCAAAATCAATATTTTCATCACCAACAGTGAAGTTATTGTAGCCTGCACCCAGAGTTAGCATTGGGAATACACTGTATTCAACACCTAAACCGATGAATGGATCAACACCATCATCAGACTTATAACCGTTTGTGCCTTCCGCTTCCCAGCTATGCATACCCGCTTTACCGTAAACATGCAGTGGACCAAAATCAATGCTTGGTTTAATAGCAAAGTTAACTGAAGTTACATCAGCAGAACCAGCAGCACCAGAATAATCATAAGAACCTAGGTTCCAAGCACCCATTTCAACACCGATGAAAGGAAGAATACCTGTACCGATGTGAGCACCGTATACCGTAGAACTTTCGCCAGCAAAATCAGCAGAACCAGCTTGTACGCCACCGTAAATCAGTGAATCAGCAGCCGCTGTTACTGATACGCTCGCTAGAGCTAACGCTAAAAGTGTCTTTTTCATCTTAAATCCTATTTTTACTAGAGGGAGCGGCAATCTTTGACGCTCTTTTCAATATTATAAAATAACAAGCAATTAATGTGCCGAAATTAAGTGTAGTGTACGGAAAACATTAACACTCAGCAATGGCATTTTTTACTCGTTTATCAGAAACTGGGTACGGTGTCCCAAGTTGTTGAGCAAAGTAGCTTACTCGAAGCTCTTCTATCATCCAGCGGATCTCTTTTACTTTATCTGGAATAGGCTGCCCTTTCGGGATTTTATTTAATAACTCTTTATATTCATTATTAATGCCTTCCACTTTCAATAAGTGAACACGGTCTCGATTTGGATCAATTGGAAGTTTTTCCATTCGGCGTTCAATTGCTTTCATATAACGATGAATGTCTGCTAATCGCTTCCAACCACACTCTGTTGCAAAGCCTTTGAAGATTAAGTTCTCTATCTGAGCTTTAATATCAGACAGTGCAAACGCCATGCTTAAATCAACACGGCCTTTTAATTTTTTCTGTATTTGGAAAGCCGTCGTTAAAATCGTTTCAACTAATTTAGCTATCTCTACAACCGTATCTCCAAGCTCTGCTCGAATGTGTTCTTTCATTTTGTCGAAAGCCTCAGGCTCCCAAACTAGGCCACCTTTCTCTTCGATTAGCTTATCAATACCACAAGCAATACAGTCATCAATTAAATCCAGCACTCGGCCATATTGATTAAAGTACAAGCCTAGTTTTGACTTATTTGGTAAATTGCTATGTAAATACTTAATAGGAGACGGAACATTAAGAAGGATCAAGCGACGTTGGCCTGCCTTCATTGCATTGTGTTGCTCTTCTTCTGTTTCAAACAGTTTGATTTCAACACTGTCTTTACCATCCACAATCGCAGGGTAAGCTTTAACTTCAAAGCCACCACGTTTTTGTGTGTAAAGTGCTGGTAACTCACCAAAGCTCCACGTTTTAAGGCCTTTTTGCTCGATATCATCATCTGCAACTTGAGATAAGGTTTCTTGCACTTTATCTTTTAAGCCATCTTTTAAATCATATAGGTCACGACTTTCTTTCAGCTTACGGTTACGGTGATCAACAACTCGGTAGGTTACTTTTAAATGATCTGGAATTTGCTCTAATTTCCAATCTTCACGTAACACTTCTACCCCAGTCATGCGTCGCAGTTCTTTTTCAAGACTGTCTAATAACGGCGCATCAAATGGCGTTGCACGAGATAAAAACGCATCTGCATAATTCGGCGCTGGTACAAAGTTACGACGAAGTGTTTTTGGTAACGATTTAATGTAAGCAACGACCATCTCATGACGTAGACCTGGAATTTGCCAATCAAAACCATCCGTTGTCACTTGGTTCAAGATTGGTAATGGCACATGTACCGTTACACCGTCACTATCTTGACCTGGTTCGAATTGATAACTTAGCTTCAGTTTTAAACTACCTTGATGCCAGAAATTCGGGTAATCAAGATCCGTTACATGACTTGCATCATTACGGAATAACATCTCTTTTTCAAAACTCAGTAAATCCGGCGTTTCTTTCTGTGCGCTTTTCCACCAAGAATCAAAATGACGACCTGATACAACATCGGTATTTACGCGTTGGTCATAAAATTCAGCAAGCTGATCATCATCAACCAAGATGTCGCGACGACGGGATTTATGCTCTAACTCTTCAACTTCTTGCAAGAGCTTGCGGTTTTCTTTGAAGAATTTATGATTGGTGCTCCAATCCCCTTCAACTAGCGCTGAGCGAATAAATATTTCACGACAAACTGGCGCATCAATCGAACCATAGTTAATTTGACGCTTAGGAACAATTGGAATGCCATAAATAGTGACTTTCTCGTATGCCATTACTGCAGCAGATTTTTTCGACCAATGCGGTTCACTGTAGCTGCGTTTAATCAAATGCCCTGCTAGTGGTTCAATCCATTCAGGTTGAATTTTCGCAACAATACGACCCCATAATTTCGAGGTTTCAACCAGCTCTGCAACCATTATCCATTTTGGTTGCTTCTTAAATAAGCCAGATGCAGGGAAAATATGGTAACGCGCATTTCGAGCACCTTGATATTCATTTTTCTCTTGGTCTTTTTGACCGATGTGAGAAAGCATACCGGCTAAGATTGCAGTATGTACGCTTTGATAACCTGCCGCTTCTTGATTCACTTTATAATTAAGCTCTTTCATTACTTGGCTTAATTGATAGTGAACGTCTTGCCACTCACGAACACGTAAGTAGTTTAAGAAATCTTTACGACATTGCTTTCTAAATTGGTTACTTGAAAGGGCCTTTTGTTGCTCTTTCACGTGTTGCCATACATTCACAAAGGTCAAAAAGTCTGAATCTTCATGATTAAAGCGCTTATGCTTATCATCAGACTGCTGTTTTTTGTCACTTGGGCGTTCGCGAGGATCTTGAATCGACAGTGCTGCCGCAATGATCATCACTTCTTGCAATGCATTGTAATTTGGCGCTTCTAGAACCATACGAGCTAAGCGTGGATCGATTGGCAAACGAGCCAATTCACGCCCCACTTTCGTTAAGCTTTTCTTTGAGTCTTTAGCGTTAGGATTAATTGCCCCTAACTCTTCAAGCAGCTTTACACCATCTTGAATATTACGATTATCTGGCGCTTCTACAAATGGGAAGGCTTGAATATCACCTAAACCTAACGCGGTCATTTGTAAAATAACAGACGCCAAGTTAGTACGTAAAATTTCAGGATCGGTAAACTCAGGGCGCGCAACAAAGTCTTCTTCTGAATACAGACGAATACACACACCTTCAGATACACGACCACAACGGCCCATACGCTGATTTGCACTTGCTTGAGAGATCGCTTCAATTGGTAGACGTTGCACTTTCGTTCGGTAACTATAGCGACTGATACGTGCCGTACCCGGATCAATAACGTACTTAATGCCCGGAACGGTTAACGACGTTTCAGCCACGTTAGTTGCCAGTACAATTCGACGACCAGCATGAGGTTGGAACACTCGGTTCTGCTCTTGAGACGATAAACGCGCGTATAGAGGCACAATTTCAGTGTCTCGTAGGTTACGTTTTTCTAGTGCTTCTGCAGTATCACGAATTTCTCGCTCACCCGTCATAAACAACAGAATGTCCCCTAGCCCTTCTTCACATAGCTCATCAACTGCATCAAAAATACCTTCCAGTTGATCTCTATCAGTATCATCGCCATCTTCGACAATAGGACGGTAGCGCGTTTCAACAGGGAAAGTTCGGCCTGATACTTCAATAATAGGTGCATTATTAAAGTGTTTTGAAAAACGTTCAGGATCGATGGTTGCCGAGGTAATAATAATTTTTAGATCAGGGCGTTTTGGTAGTAGTTCACGCAAGTACCCCATAATAAAATCAATGTTCAGGCTACGCTCATGCGCTTCATCGATAATAATGGTGTCATACTGATTTAAGTATCTGTCGTTTTGGATTTCAGCCAGCAAAATACCGTCAGTCATCAATTTAACTTGGGTGCGCTCTGACACTTGATCGTTAAATCGAACTTTATAACCAACATGGCTACCCAGCTGTGTTTCCATCTCTTCTGCAATACGATCAGCAACCGAACGCGCCGCAAGACGACGTGGCTGTGTATGACCGATATTACCAAATTTACCACGACCTAATTCCAAACAAATTTTTGGCAGCTGTGTGGTTTTACCTGAGCCGGTTTCACCTGCAACAATAACCACTTGGTTATTGGCAATGGCTTCTGCTATGTCGTCTTTCTTTTGGCTAACAGGCAGGTCTGGGTATTTGATCGTCGGGCGATCCATTTCACGGTTATTAGCAACCTGCATAGATTGTGCGATGTCTAATGCAATTTCATCAAACACGGCGTTTCTTGATTCTTCTTTTTTAATGCGTGATGCGCCATGAATGCGTTTACTTAGGCGAAAACGGTCACGCAGCATACATTCACTTAGGGCTTTTCTAAGTGTTGCTGCTGAATTTTGATTTGATTGACTCAAAATATATCCTACTGAATTTTTATTATTCATTAACTGCAAGGATTCTATCACATTCTTAACTCTATCTACCTTAGCGAGATAAAAATCTGTTTTACTTTATTGTAATAATCCACTGCCTAAAAATCTAAAACGCGCTTGATAAACAATCAAACTGTACGGTTATTTAGAGATTAGATTGCCCGAATAGAGCTCCCTTTGCTAAACTTAATGCATCAATCCTAATCATTAAGATGGCTGTATGGAATTTAACGGTAAGCACATTGAACGCGACGCTCAAGGGTATTTAATGAATCATACCGATTGGTGTGAAGAGTTAGTTCCACTGTTCGCGAAAGAAGAGAATATCGAATTAACTGACGCTCACTGGGAAGTTATTCGCTTTGTTCGTTCTTTTTATGAAGAATTCAAGACATCGCCAGCAGTTCGTATGTTGGTAAAAGCGATGAAAAAAGAACATGGCCCAGAAAAAGGCAACAGCAAATACCTATTTAAACTATTCAAATTAGGCCCTGCAAAACAAGCCACAAAATTGGCGGGTTTACCAAAGCCTGCAAAATGTCTTTAAGCTTATATTCACTAAAAGCATTTACTAATATAAGCAATTAACAAGTAGAATCATCACTTTAATACATTTTAAAATCAGACAACTCTTGCCACTGGGTTTCAACTTTCTCGATAGAATCAACACGAGCTAATTGAGGCCCTATTTTCAACCATTCTGCTAATGCATTTACCTTTTCCTCTTCTCCACAAGCAAGTACTTCAACAGAACCATCTGCTTGATTTCGAGCATAGCCTGTTAAATCAAGTTTCAATGCCGTATGCGCGGTATGAAAACGAAAACCTACACGCTGTACTTTTCCCTTTACAGTAAACTTGAACGATTTTTGTGACATAACTCACCTATTAACTGTAATTTATAATAATGTTTTTTAATCATAATATATTATCAATCCCCCCATCATATATACGGATCTAATATGAAAGAATCAGCATTTCGTTGGATTGATAAATACCTTATCCATCTAAAAATTCAAGAAAAGTTTTATCTACTATTCTTACTTCCAATTATCGCCCTTTTAAGTCTAACAGCAATTATGGATTCTGCTGCTGATAGCATGATGGCTGAGACATTAGATCACGAAGTTCAATTCGTTGCCTCTATGTTGGATCAACAAAATATTTCTCGACAAGATGCAGTAAACCTTCTCTCTCAATCTGCTGAGTTTTCCGTTGGTTCGGGCGAACACACTGCATTTGTTAATTCTGGTAATTACAGTATCAGTGCAGATTCAAACGTTACGCTTTGGTCTACTTTATCTAGCTTACAAATATCCCTAATAGCTGCTGTTTTATTATTAATGGCTGTTGGTGTTTATTACATAATGACTTTCATTGGTGGCGCGATGTTCACCATGAATAAAGCACTAGAGACGCTTGAATCTGGTGATTTAACCCAACGAATGAATTTTTTCTTGGTTAGAGATGAATTCAGCACAATCGCAATGACGATAGACAAACTTGCTGATCGTGAACAGCAATTAGTATTAGCAATGCAAGAGTCTGTTGCACTGATTCAGCAGATGAGTTCTGAGTTAAGCCAAAATAGCCATAAAAGTTCAGATGCTTCTGATAAGCAACTTGCACAACTCGATTTACTATCAAGTGCAACAGAAGAAATGGCGACATCAATTCAAGAGGTGGCTAATTATACTCATGAAGCTTCTTCTCAATCAACCGATGCGATGGATTCTGCACGAACAGGGCAATCTCAAGTAGATGCTGCAGTAAAAGCGATTCAGGCGTTATCAGAAGAGATAAATCAAGCGGCAAACGCTGTACAAGAGTTAGATTCTAATGCTGCAAAAATTGATGAGGTCGTCACTACTATCAATGGTATTTCACAACAAACCAATTTACTGGCTTTGAATGCTGCGATTGAAGCCGCACGAGCGGGCGAACAAGGTCGTGGGTTTGCAGTTGTTGCCGATGAAGTTCGTACATTAGCTAGTCGAACTCAACAAGCTACCGTTGAAATTCAGTCGATGATTGAAGCACTGCAAAATAACAGTAAATCTTTGTTATCTCTAACATCAAATACAGTAAGTAATGCTGAAACTGGTCAAGAGTTAATGCAGCAGGTACATAACGACATTTCAAACATTGCTGCTCGTAACAATACTATTGCACAAAGCAATAATGAAATTGCAACAGCAGCCAGTCAGCAAGGCGATGTTGCGGTGAGTATTGCTTCAACAGTTGAAGATGTTCGAACTCAATCAAATCAAGTTCATAATATGATCAAAGACTCAGAATCTAATATCGAGCAACTGCGTTTGAAAGGCCAAGATTTAGAATTACTGCTTAATGGATTAAAAGCATAGCCTCTTCAAATTTAACATTTCAATAGCCTAATTCATGCAGTAATAATTCATTTTATTACTGCATTTTTAATATCTAACTCTGCACTTTTCGATTAATCCCCTCTTCACTCCTTCTTATACCAATCAAAGTAAGTAAGTGATCAGAAATAGCGAAGAAAAAATGCTTGAAAACAAGGCTGAATTTTTCGATAAGTAGTTATTCTACAATCAAAAATTCTAACGCAGTTATCGAGCATTTTAACAAGCTAGGATGACCAGTTATTTACTACGATTGGTATTCGTTTGCTTTTCCTTGCGACATCAAAGAGAATAGCCCCCTAATTAACTCATCAGAGCATCAATATGACTGTTTCAATCTATTTAGTAAAAGGACGTGATAAAGCATTACGTCGCCGTCACCCTTGGATATTTTCTCGTGGTATTGACCGCATTGATGGAAAAGCAGAGCTAGGTGAAACAGTTGAGATTTATTCAAACAGCGGCGAGTGGCTTGCTCGTGGTGCATTTTCTCCACAATCTCAAATCCGCGCTCGTGTTTGGACGTTTGATAAAAACGAAGCCGTTGATAAAGACTTCTTTGTTCGTCGTTTAAATCAAGCACAAGGCTTGCGTGATGTTCTTGCTGAGCGTGAAGGCTTAACTGGCTACCGTTTAATCGCTGCTGAATCTGATGGTTTACCGGGTATCACAATTGACCGTTACCAAAACTACTTTGTTTGCCAATTATTAAGTGCTGGCGCAGAAGCAAACAAAGATCTACTAGTTGAAGCATTAATTGAATGCTATCCAGAATGTAATATTTACGAGCGTTCTGACGTTTCTGTTCGTAAAAAAGAAGGTCTAAAACAACGCACTGGCGTTCTACATGGTGAAGAGCCACCAGAATCTGTAATCATTGAAGAGAACGGCGTAAAAATTAGCGTTGATATCGTCAATGGTCATAAAACAGGTTTCTATCTTGACCAACGTGATAGCCGTGAGCGTTCATGCAAGTACGTGAAAGACAAAACAGTACTTAACTGTTTCTCTTACACGGGTGGTTTTGGTCTTTACGCTCTTAAAGGTGGAGCTAAACACGTTATCAATGCTGATGTTTCTCAACTAGCACTGGATAACGCTAAGAACAATACTGAGATTAACGGGTTTGATTTATCTAAAGCTGAATTCTTAAACGCTGATGTATTTAAACTACTTCGTGAGTACCGTGATAACGGCACTAAATTTGATGTTGTGATCATGGATCCACCTAAATTTGCTGAATCAAAAAATCAGCTTACTGGTGCATGTCGTGGTTATAAAGACATCAATATGCTTGCTATGCAAATCTTGAACCCAGGCGGTACGCTATTAACGTATTCTTGTTCTGGTCTGATGGATACGGGTTTATTCCAAAAAATCGTTGCAGATGCAGCGCTTGATGCTAAACGTACAGTTCAATTTATTGAGCGTTTTGAACAAGCAGCGGATCACCCTCTTGACTCTGCTTACCCTGAAGGTTTCTACCTAAAAGGTTTTGCTTGCCGCGTTGTATAAGTATCTGTAAAAAAATGAAATAATTTTAAGGCGAGAAGGTTACCTCTTCTCGCCTTTTTATTACCTTTATTCTAAATCTTAAGAATTAAGTATCAAATTTCTCATAATCCTTTATTATTCATTATGTTTATTTTAATCGAGACATCATCATGAGCAAATTAACATCAGATACTCAAGCAAACTTAGATCTTTTCATTGCAGAAACAAAAGAAACGCAACTAGTTTGGAGTCTTTATAACGAAGAAGGTTGGATCTCTGTTGAATCAACTGAATTTGAAAACTCTGAAGTAATGCCATTCTGGTCTAATAAAGAAGATGCAGCATTCCATAATGTTGAAGAATGGGCTGATTTTGAAGTAACAGAAATCCCACTAGATATCTTTGCTGAAGATTGGTTAGTTACGTTATCTGAAGATGGTGTTTTAGTTGGTACTAACTGGAACCAACAACTTGAAGGTAAAGAAGTTGAAGCAAGTGATCTTGTAAAACTTTACCTATAATACCAATTTTAATACTAATAAAAGGGCAGTAACTATACTGCCCTTTTTTATGCCTACTCTCTAATACTTTTAGATTTTAAAAGAACCAACATGACGATCTAACCTGTGTGCTAACTCTTCTAAATTTTTACTGGTAAGCTCTAATTCTTGACTAGCATGAACCCCTGCAGTAACTGAATTATTAACCGCATCTAAATTCATATTTATTTCATTCGCAACACTTGATTGCTCTTCTGTTGCTGTGGCTACTTGAGTATTCAAATCAAGTATCGCTGTCACTTGCTTAGATATTCTAGCTAAAGCATCTTGAGCTTCCTCAGTTGCTTTTGAGCCTTCTATTGTTAGCTCTTTACTGCTGTTCATCGCATTAACGGCACTTTGAGCTTCGCTTTGTAAGTGATCTATCATCTTTTGAATTTCACCCGTTGACTGAGCCGTTTTAGTCGCTAGGTTCCTCACTTCGTCAGCTACAACCGCGAAACCTCTTCCCGCTTCACCTGCACGAGCTGCTTCTATTGCCGCATTTAAAGCCAGAAGGTTAGTCTGCTCTGAAATACCTCTAATAACTTCAAGTATTGAACCAATGGATTGAGTTCTTTCTGCTAAAGATGTAATAACCAAACCCGTATTATTTATTTCATCCGCTAAAGAACTAATGGTTGATGTGGCTTCTTTTAGGGTTGTATTGCCTTCTTGCGTTTCTCTATTTGCATTTTCAGCCGAGTCGGCAGCACCCGCTGCATTTAGAGAAATTTCATTAATGGTTGCGATCATCTCATGCATAGAGGTAACAACTAATAACGATTGCTCACTCTGCTCCTCACCTCTAGAAAGAGAAGCTATTGACTGGTTTCTCAACTCCGTAGCCGAATTCCCCAATGCCAAACCAGTCTCTACAACTTGAGTAATGATTTTATTAATACTTTCAGCAAATGTATTAAAAGCAATCGAGATATGAGCAATTTCATCATGACCTTTTATTGGTAACCTTACAGTTAGATCGCCATCCCCTTTTGATATATCTTCTAACGCTAACTGTAACCCTGATAGCGGCTTGAACAAGCGCCCCATAAACCACACAAGGACACAAATACAAATAATAAAGATAGCTACAATGGTGATAAGTTGAGTTATTAAAATCCCTGTTGCGGCATCACTCACTTCTGTAACCGGAATACCAATATCCACCGTACCATAAAGCTGTCCATTGACATAAATTGGCGACATAATGTCATATACCCATACTTCCTGTACATCAGCATACCATTTTGAGTATTGTTCAACACCTTGCCTTGCACCTTTTATTGTGTAGCTATCTTCATAAATCTTATTTTGTTTTTTCTGATCACTATGTGCAACAGCTTGTATGTTTTTATCGATAACTATCGCATAAGTAATATCTGATCGCCCTTTTAAAGAGGTCATCAAATTTTGTAGATCGATCAATGGCTGAGAAGAATTTTCTAGTATATATCCTACATTAATCGCTAATAAAGAAGCTTGAGCTTGTGATTTCTTTAAGATGATACTATCAATTTCTTTATTCGAGATATAAGAGGTTGATACTATGCTCGCTGTAGCAGCAATTGCAAACATAATACACACTACGAGTAATATTGTTTTTTTCATTATTCACTTTCCTTGATATTTGTAGTGGCACATCTCTTTCTGAATGATACCTATTGAATGATACCTATCAAGTGAATAGAGAGTGTTGCTTCATACTTCATCTTATCTCAATACTTTTACTTTAAAAAGCAAGTTATGTTTGTTCTTGTATTAAGGTAACAATATATTTCATAAGAAATTTGATCTTTTTAAATAGAAATTTATATTACATGTTGATTTAACGTATTAAAAAACTCTTCAGGCTTTATTGGTTTAGTTATCACTTCATTTTGCCCACATTCTATTAACTCAGATCTAGCTTCATTAAATGCATCAGCGGTACAGCCAATAATAATCGTATTTTTGTTATTCCCTTCTAAACCCCTAATCTTCAATGTGGCTTCTTTACCATCCATTATTGGCATATGATAATCCATTAATACTGCATCATATTTATTTTCTTTCACTAAATTTACAGCGGTTTCACCATCATGAGCAACATCATATTTGTGACCTGCAAGTTTTAAGTATTTTGAAAAAATAAGAACATTCACTTTATTATCATCAACAAGAAGTATTTTATATTGCCGCTTAGGTTGAGAGATCTTAGATTTAATGTTAATCGCCGACTTTATAGACTCATCTATTTTCAATGTTACATTTATAGTAAACTTACTTCCTTTCCCTTCCGTACTTTCTACAGAAATGGTCCCTTCCATTGCATCAAGTAACTTTGTCACTATAGTTAAACCTAAACCAGAGCCACCAAAACGACGTGTTATTGAAGATTCCGCTTGAGAGAATTGTTCAAAGATTTGTTGTTGCTTATCTTCTGCAATCCCAATTCCAGTATCAGACACGGAAATTGCAATATGTGCTTTATTGCCAACTCTCTTAGTTGAATACGTTAATCTAACCTCTCCCTTTTGCGTAAATTTTAATGCATTTGTTATTAAGTTCTTCACAATTTGCATTATCCGTGTGACATCACCTATCACCCATTCGATCGCATTTTCAGATGAAATAAAATGCAACTTAACCTGCTCATTATTTATAACTGATTGATGTAGAGCACACTCTTTTGAAAGTGACATTAATAAGTTAAAAGATTCACTCTCTAGGTTTATTTTATTCGCTTCTATTTTAGATAGGTCTAATACATCATTTAGTATTGCAAGAAGATGTTCACTAGAGATAATTAACTGGTTTACATTATCTAGCTGTTCTTTTTCTTTTAAAGTCAGCTTCAATATTTGTGCGCTACCCATTATTGCATTCATCGGTGTTCTAATTTCATGGCTCATCGAGGCAACAAAATTACTTTTCGCTTGGCTGGCATTTTCTGCACGTTCTTTTTGTATTTTTAATCGCTTTTCACTCTCCTCTAAGTTTCTTCCTTTGTCTATTATTTCCATCACCAATTTACTAAGCGACTGATTAAATTGCCCTATTTCATCATGACTATGATCTTTAAACTGTATATTTAAATCACCATTAGCAACTTTCTCAACATCTTCTCTCAACTGATTCAAGGGAATAAAAATAAGGTAATAAATAATAAACAGTGTAAATGTAATAAATAGTAAATAAACTAAAACCACTCCTATATAAATAGGTAATACAGACGAATTAACATTATCTGCAATGTGTTCAAGATTAATGAAAAGATGTATATTTGCTAACTTATCTTCCTTAATCTTAATCAAATAAGATATTTTTTCATACTTATTCATTGATGCGGTATCTTCCTCTAAAGGGAATAATCGAGTCCCATTAGGTTGAGTTACTACCAAGTAAGTCCAATATTCATTTTCGATTAATGTGGCTTCTAGAGTGGTAAATAGAGCGGCAAGATCTTGTGTGATAATATTACTTTCAATTGCATTACTTAAAATAATAAGTTTAGCTGTTTCAAATTGTATCGATTGTTCACGCTGCTCTTCAAAAAGATTTGGAGCCCAAATAAAATGCAGCCACAATAATGCCAACACTAAAATGCTTGAATATAACGTAATGAACTTCGTGATAATTTTCACAAGTTACTTCTCAACAAATCGTTCTAAGTTTAGTGTTTTCAAATTATCATAGTCAGATAATGTTGCAGCCTCAACACCTCGCATAGGGATCTTATTAAGCATTTCTTTTCCTTCTTCACTCTTAAACATCGCTTCAAAAGCAGTATAGATCTCAGGTTGAAGACCAAGGATCCTAGGATGAATAGCGACAGGATGAGGAGCTACTTTTGAGGTTTGATACAAAATAGTTAATTTACTTTGTATACTGTCTTTCTGTTGTTTAAGTGAATGAAGAACACCTCCACCCGCTTTGCTTACACCTAAAGCTGTATTTAGATAAACAGATGAATGACTATGAACATACACTGGGGTAAATTCAATATTTTTCCGGGATAACTCTGCTCTAATCATTAATGATGCACCAAGTGCATTGGGAGCTGGGAAAGCAATTTCCTGTTGATTAAGCTGCTCAATAGATGTGATCCCACTTGTTTTTGAAACCACTAAAATCCCAGATAATAAGCGAGTAGAATCTTTTACTATGGGTAGATATCCATTATCTTGATTTGCCATTAAGAGATGGTACGGATTAAGATAAACAATATCATAAACTTCATCAGCTAATTCTTTTTCAAAACTTGGGATATTAATGGCTTGCCTAAGTTCTAACCGAAGACCTGTTCGACTTGATAGCTCATCAATCACTGGCTGCCAAATATCTCGAATTCGATGACTTTCAAATTGAGGGACAACTCCAACAATTAGTGTATCTTGTGCTAAAACAGCAACATTAAATAAAAGACAACCTATCAATAATATTACTCTTTTCATGGTGTTCCCTTCCTATTTTCGTTACTCCATTTAACCTAAGTATAGAATATGCTTCTTCTTTTTTCCGAGATATCTCCAGTAATCAGCTAAATAAATTAACACTTTGTTATTTAGCTGCATTATATATATCAACGCCTGTACATAAAAAAGCACCTTCCTATAATTAAGAAGATGCTTACTGAAAGTGCAAAGTTGGATGTTACTCCAATAGCATTAAACCTGTGGAATTTGCTTTTTCTCTTTCGCTTTATGATAATTAGATTCACCAATGAACGCATACATCAGACACAGGATCGATAAAATACAAGAGACCACTAGTATCATAAAACCACCATCCCAGCCAAAATGATCCACGGTATAACCAAGGATAATATTTGCGGTCACTGCACCACCAAGATAACCAAATAATCCTGTTAAGCCTGCTGCTGTACCTGCTGCTTTTTTTGGTACAAGCTCCAGAGCATAAAGACCAATAAGCATCACAGGACCATAGATTAAGAAACCAATAGCTACTAAAGCAATCATATCTACCGTAGGATTACCCGCAGGATTGAACCAATAAACCAACACAGCAATGGTAACTAATACCATGAATAGAATCCCCGCAGGTGCACGGCGACCCTTAAATACTTTATCCGATACCCAGCCACACAATAACGTGCCCGGAATACCTGCCCATTCATATAAAAAATATGCCCAAGACGATTTATCTACAGTGAAGTCTTTTGCCTCTTTTAAGTATACTGGCGCCCAATCAAGTACACCGTAACGGATCAAATATACAAATGCATTTGCAATCGCAATCGACCAAAGTAACTTATTGTTGAAAACATATTTAAAGAAGATTTCTTTCGCTGTCATCTCTGTTTCGTGAGATTTATCATAATCATCTGGGTAGTCATTTTTATATTCTTCAATCGCAGGAAGTCCACAAGATTGAGGGGTATCACGCAATGTAGCCCAAATAAAAACAGCAACTAACGTGGCAAAAATTGCAGGAACATAAAATGCTGAGCGCCAATCATCGTTAAAAGCCCAAAGACCTAGTAAGAAAAGGGGACCAATTAAGCCACCACCCACATTGTGCGCTACGTTCCAAACAGAAACTAACTCTCCACGTTCTTTACGTGACCACCAATGCACCATCGTTCTTCCGCATGCAGGCCAGCCCATTCCCTGAAACCAACCATTTAAGAAAAGTAATATAAACATAGCTGCAATACTTTCGGTTGCCCACGGCATAAAGCCGAAACAAAACATTACAGCGGCAGACATAAGTAAGCCTACACTTAAAAAATACCGCGGGTTTGAACGGTCTGATACGCTACCCATTAAGAATTTAGAAAGACCATAAGCAATAGATACCGCAGCTAAAGCAACACCTAAATCACCACGACTGAAACCTTGATCGATTAAATATGGCATTGCCAAGCTAAAGTTTTTCCGTACAAGGTAATAGCCAGCATAGCCAACAAAGATACTGATAAACAACTGCCAACGTAACCGGCTATAAGTGCCGTCTATTCGATCGGATGCAAGACGATCTATATGCATTTTAGGTTTGAATATACCAAACATAGTTAACTCCATTATATATTTGCGATGGTTATATAGCTCGAACGAAAAAAAATAAACTCGTTCGAAAGCTGCCGCATTGTGATGCTCAAACGAAAGCATTTCTGTGACAAGAATTACAAGTTAACGAATTAATTTTATAAACATATAAAAATTTGATGTTACTGCATTAATTACATTACTAATTATATTTTTCACTCTCACTTTTTGTGTGAGAATAATAATAGATATATATAAATTATTTTATTTGTGATCCTATCTTCATGTTTTCTTCATATTTAACTAAAGTTAATTATGTAGATCACATATCTGATCATTTAATACACTTTTATTTTATATATGGTTTTATAATTAATGAATTATCATTATTGCTTCAAAATATAGGGTACTCTGTAATTATGTCTATAAAGTTGCAATTTCCACCATGGTTAGGCTTGTTAGCCTGGTATAACATGGATTACCAAGTTTCATTCATTCTCTCTTCAGAGTAACTTCTCAAGATATTACTATCATATTGAGTGCTTTGCGCTTGATTTCATCAGATTAATCAGTATCTATTAATTTTATTAATGGATATGCATTTAGTTTCTGATAAATATAAATAATCAACTTTTGATTTTAAATATTATTTTACTATTTATTTAGTGAGGTGGTTATTTGTATCTAAAATATTAATTTTATCTAATTAATAAAATAATAATACCTTGTGAGATATATATTATGGAAAACTTTAAACACTTACCTGAACCATTTCGTATCCGTGTTGTTGAACCAGTAAAGCGCACTACTAGAGAATACCGAAAAGAAGCGATTATCAAAGCAGGTATGAATCCATTTTTGCTCGATAGTGAAGATGTCTTTATTGATTTACTTACTGACAGTGGCACAGGCTCTATCACTCAAAACATGCAAGCTGCAATGTTACGTGGTGACGAGGCTTACAGTGGTAGTCGCAGTTATTACGCCCTATCCAACGCAGTAAAAGACATTTTCGGTTATGAATTAACCATTCCAACTCACCAAGGCCGCGGGGCGGAGCAAATCTATATTCCTGTGCTTATTAAAAAAAGAGAAATAGAGAAAGGCTTAGAACGAAGCAAAATGGTGGCTCTATCTAATTACTTCTTTGATACCACCCAAGGCCATACACAAATCAATTGTTGTGTAGCAAAAAATGTCTATGTAAAAGATGCGTTTGATACTTCAATTAGCTCTGATTTTAAAGGTAATTTTGATTTAGAAAAATTAGAAAGTACTATTATTGATGCAGGAGCTAAAAACGTACCTTACATTGTCAGTACTATTACGTCGAACTCTGCTGGTGGTCAGCCGGTCTCTATTGCCAACTTAAAAGCCGTTTACGAGATAGCACAAAAATACGATATTCCAGTAATTATGGATTCTGCTCGTTATGCTGAAAATGCCTTTTTTATTCAGCAGCGTGAACCTGGATACCAAGATTGGACAATTGAACAGATCACCAAAGAAACCTATAAATATGCCGATGGTCTAGCCATGTCAGCTAAGAAAGATGCCATGGTACAAATGGGCGGCCTACTCTGCTTTAAAGATAATTCCTTAATGGATATTTACACCGAGTGCCGAACTTTATGTGTAATACAAGAAGGTTTTCCTACTTATGGTGGATTAGAAGGCGGAGCAATGGAACGCCTCGCTGTTGGTTTGTATGACGGAATGCGTCAAGAGTGGCTCGCCTATCGTATTGGCCAGGTTCAATATCTAGTTAATGGTTTAGAGGATCTAGGGATCGTATGCCAACAAGCGGGTGGCCATGCTGCATTTGTTGACGCAGGTAAACTATTACCCCACGTTCCTAGCGAGCAATTTCCTGCTCATGCATTAGCTTGTGAGCTATATAAAGTTGCAGGTATTCGTGCTGTAGAAATTGGTTCATTACTACTAGGAAGAGATCCTGCAACTGGCAAGCAGCACCCGTGCCCAGCTGAGTTACTACGATTAACCATTCCTCGTGCAACTTACACACAAACTCATATGGACTTTATTATTGAGGCGTTTGAGAAAGTGAAAGAAAATGCGAAGAATGTAAAAGGCCTTAGCTTTACCTATGAGCCGCCAGTTTTACGTCACTTCACCGCTCGTCTTGAAGAAGTAAAGCTGCCTAGTAAGGCCGTAGCATGCGAAGATCCTATATTAACTGAAGCATAACAAAAAGAGCGCATATCCATAAGGAGTGCGCTCTTCTTCCTTAAAAATACCCCACTAATAGCCAATTATTAGCGAGGTAATTCCGTTAATTCAGCGCTTTCGCTATTACCATATCACGGTGAATTCGGGCTTTTTCAGCCTCTTTTGTCGCCTTTTTTAGCTCTTTTTCAAGCTTGCTTAGATAAGTAGTTAATTCCTCTTTCGTCGAAAACACCTTACCTTTTACGTTAATCGACTCAACGTTGGTATAACGCCCATCCTCACTGGTTGGAACACTAATTTTCCCACTATTCACTAAGTCTTTTATTATTTCACGTTCTTTTTCATAACCATCAAGACCGCTTAGTGTCCAACGACTCATTGGTTTTCCTTCGTATTTACCATTTTTTACTTCATTTAAGTATCGAATGGTTAAGTTACGAATCGTCCCTTCATCTTCACCAAATTCTTCTTCGGTATCAAATAACACAGGGAAAACTTGTCCTTCAAGTACGCCACCGGTTTTGGTTAAATGTCCCATGCGGTAGCTATTCATCCCAATGCGAATTGGAGTCGTGTTTGTTATTGCTTTGCCATCAGAAAATTTAAGATCGGCAATACGCTCTCCCGCAGGCTTGGTTAAATCAATGGTATAAGTTACCCCGGCAAAGAAGTCATTGGTTGAATATTTTGATGAGCGACGATCAAGATTGAAACTGTAAGTCACATCCCCTTCTTTTACACTATTGAAATAACCTGCCGACCATTCCATGTAAGTTTTAAGCTCTTTGCCCGTCATATCATAAACAGTAATTTCACCGCCTGCGTATTGGTAGTTATAAGCAATATCTTTAGCTTTAATTTTACCTACATCGAGTTCTGCCATGTCGTTATCAATTTGCAAAGCAATCACATTTGCTAATGGTGCATAATGCATGCTCGCTTCTTGGAAAAGAGCACTGATCCCCGTATCTTGAATATGTACTTGCGGTATACCTTTAATTTCATTCTCTGGGACTAAATCAACACCAAGTAATTCTGCCACCACACGGTTTGCATTCTCACGTAAACGCTTATGATAAGGTGCATATAGCTCTTCCATCTTCTCGTCTGACTCAATACCTTTTATCTTGTAAGTGAAGCTGTCTTTATTAACAAGAGTAAACTGTCCATTTTTCTCTTCAAATTGTAAATCGATACGAGAAAGCGCACGTCCATATTTATCTGGTTCGGTGATAATCACACCATTTACTGTCGCTTTATCAATACGAGTATGCATGTGGCCTGCAACAATCGCGTCAATTTCAGGGTTATCATTCGCGATGTCAGTCACCCCTGTGGCTTCAATGTTATTTTCATTATCAAGCCCCATATGAGCGACTAATACAATCGCATCCACTTTATCGTCTATCTGTTTGATGACTTTTTTCACTTCTAAGGATGGATTAGTAAACGTCATTCCCTCTAAGCGATTTGTACCTTCAGCAAATACTTGAGTCATTGGTGTATCCATGCCAATCATGCCGATTTTAATGCCATTTTTTTCAATTATTTTATAGGCTGGTAAAAATGGGTTGCCGTCTTTTCGTTTGATATTTCCTGCTAATGATGTGCCTTTAAATTGAGTTAATGAGCGATTAAGTACATCTAATCCAAAATCAAATTCATGGTTTCCTAAAACCCAAATATCATACTTCATTTCATTAAAACCAAGCATCATTGGATCAGTTGGTTCATCTTTAAAGGTTTCAACAAAGTTACCTTGAATGGTATCTCCAGCATCAACCAAGATGACATTTTCTTGTTGGTCTCGAATGGTTTTTACTTTTGTCGCTATCTGACTCAAGCTGCCTTTCATATTGAGCTTATCGCTCGCATAATCCCAAGGCATGAAATGTCCATGAATGTCAGATGTACCAAGAATAGTAACATCAACGATATCGCCATCTGCCGCAATAGCATAACCACTTAATGAAAGTAAAATTGCAGACGCCAGTATGTGTTTTTTCATAATTATCATTATCTTATTTGTAGGGTGGTAAAGAAGCATAAAGGCATCTCCTACTTTATAAATAATGCATGATCACATTTTTATGTAACAATGACTTTATATTACAAGATTTATGATGAATGGCACATCATCAACAAAAAAACCGCCAAATTAAAAATCTGACGGCTTTATGGTATTAAGCATTTTTCTATTTAGCTTATTTTTCTAATTCTCAATCAGCCACACTTCTTCAGCAAAGCGTGATAATCCTTTTTTAATTTTAGGATGGTTCGCGTCTGCTTCATCACGCTGCAATCGAGTCACTGTCATACCAGAAAATAGCGAACGAACTTCGTCTTCAGGAACAGAGAATGGAGGCCCTGCCATTTCAGTTTGGTCATAATCTAATGTAACCAATAAAATGCGCCCACCTTCTTTTAAACGAGAGCGTAATACTTGTACGTACTCTGCTCGCATTTCTTTAGGTAGCGCGACTAATGCTGCACGATCATAAATCAAATCAGTGGCTTCAATTGGTGCGGTAAAATAATCACCAGAATAAATGGTTAACTCATCAAACTCATATAGTTCAAGAGTGCTAGTTAATGCCGTAACAGTTGGTGTATATAAGCGCTCAGCAAAGAAGGCTCTAACTGCAATTTTACTTAGCTCAACACCCGTTACTGAGTTATGTTTTTCAGCAAGCCAATCAAGATCCATCGACTTACCACATAAAGGAACAAATACCGTATCATTACGTTGCGGCTTTAAGGCTGACCAATATTGAGTCAAGATTGGGTTTGTATCAGGCAGATGAAAACCAATTACATTACTTGCCCACTTACTTTCCCAGAATTCATGTTCCATTTACTTTTCCTTCCACTCACTTTTTATTATTTAGAAATGGTACCTCATCCCCCTATTCTGTTCTACAAATAATCAATTAATCCCCTTATTGCTTTAACCATAACCAAAAAATCAATATATATTCCATTTGGTTATATATGATAACTTTTATCACTTATCTTACCGACAGGCTTACCGTTATTATGCCTTTAAATACAAAGAGCTTGTTTCAAATCGACACATAACGAGCGCACTAAATAAACAGGAAAAGCAGTATGTCATTAGCCGTTATCATCAATTTGATCGTCTTTATCGGTCTTATCTTCTTTCTTAATACCCAACAGCGCAAAGAATATACGCTGTCTCGCCTTGTTCTTATCGGCTTAATTGCTGGTAGTCTTTATGGTTTAGGTCTTCATGTCATTCATGGCGAAGGCAGTACTGTAATCAAGACGACACTTGATTGGATCAATATTGTGGGTAGCGGTTATGTTGGATTACTAAAAATGGTTATCATGCCATTAGTATTAGTTTCTATGTTTTCTGCGGTTGTTAAGCTCGATAAATCAGGTTCACTAGGTAAAATCAGTGGCGTAACTATCAGTGTTTTATTAATAACGACAATGATCTCTGCTCTTATTGGTATCGGTGTAACGCAGATGTTTGGGCTGTCTGCTGAAGGATTAACAGAAGGTGCTCGTGAAACCGCTCGTGTTGCCGTACTAGAATCTCGCATTGACCGTGTTAGTAATTTAACTATTCCTCAAATGTTAGTTAGCTTTATTCCTACTAACCCATTTGCTGATTTAACCGGGGCTCGCTCAACATCAATTATTGCAGTGGTTATTTTTGCTATCCTTGCTGGTATTGCGGCGCGTAAAGTAAGCCAAGAGAAAGAAGAGCTAGCAGGCCCGATTAATACCTTTGTTGAGGTTGCACAATCAATTGTAATGCGTTTGGTTAAGATGATCATGGCTTTAACCCCTTACGGTATCTTAGCGCTATTAACTAAAGTTGTTGCTACATCCAATGCTGCCGATATTTTAAATCTCCTTGGTTTTATTGTTGCTTCTTATGTCGCAATTCTTCTGATGTTTGTAGTTCACGGTTTATTGGTTTCATTTGTTGGTGTAAACCCTGTTGATTACTTCAAGAAAATTTGGCCTGTATTGACGTTTGCATTCAGCTCTCGTAGTTCTGCTGCAACAATCCCACTAAACGTTGAAGCTCAAATTACCAAGCTACGTGTTCCACCCGCAATTGCGAATTTATCAGCAACATTTGGGGCAACCATTGGTCAAAATGGGTGTGCCGGTATCTACCCTGCGATGCTAGCAGTAATGGTTGCTCCAACAATGGGAATTCTAATTGATGCTCACTTTATTCTTTCACTGGTTGCTATTATTACCGTAAGCTCGTTTGGTATTGCCGGTGTCGGTGGCGGTGCAACATTCGCAGCTTTGATAGTACTTCCTGCAATGGGTTTACCTGTAACGATTGCAGCTCTACTTATCTCTATCGAACCCCTTATTGATATGGCTCGAACTGCACTAAACGTAAGTGGCGCAATGACAGCAGGTACAATAACAAGCCGAGTGCTTGGTGAACAAAGTACCGATGAGCAAGTCGAAAAGGCACAAGCATAACTTTTTATCTAGTTAACTGCTTATAAAACAAAGAGGAAGTCATTTGGCTTCCTTTTTTTGATTCATAAAACTGACATATCTCTGTAACCCTACCGTCATTCACCCTATTTATTATTTAACACATAATTTCTTGTTCCATTTGTGTAGGTTATAAATGAAACCTTTTCAAAAATCATCAATTTCATTAGTCCATGTATTTACTATTTTATTAACCAGTATTGTCCTTTGCTTTATCTGTCTATCACTACTAAGTAGCCGTGGAATTGACCGTGTTGGACAGCAGTTTACTCAACTGAGTCAAACTATGCTTCCTTCTGCATTATCCAATGCTAAATTGACAAAAAACATTTTGCAGCAAGTCACATTCATGAACGATGGCTTACACGCTAAAAATATAAATGATCTTAGCCAAATTCAAAATACTATCGAGCAATATCAACAACAAGCAAAAATTGAAATCCGTGAATTAAAACAGAAAGCCTCTACGCCAGAAACCCAACTAATCGCAAATCAATACCGCCAAATTGAGCAATCTATACAGAAATTAAACGCCTATTCTTCACGTATCTTATCGATACAAAAAAAGACCCTTTCCCTCTCAGAATCAATCACAGAAAAACTGCCTTCTCTTCGCTATGGTTTAAGCTCAATAGGCTCAGAAATGAACCGTATTAGTGCTTTTTTAATCACTAATAGCTCTGAGGCTGACGATGCTTCTAGCCGGTTTGTATCCAGTTCGATGGCACTAGAAACTACCTTCTTAAGTTTAATCGCAGAAGATGAGTTGCTAGAAGCAAAAAAATTGTATCGTGAAATTTATAATCGAATCGCGGCTCTAGAGTTAGCTTATGATGATCTAGCCTTGTTGTATCCAGATTTACCTTCCTATATGAGCTTAACCGCACCGTTAGAAATAGTAATGAGTGAATTAAAAAATGAGCGTTCAATTCCACAACAATTACTTACTGCGCTGTCACTATTGCAAGAACAACAAAAATTGATCGATGCCGCTTCTGATATTTCATTAGACGTAACCACCCTACTTAGTGATATCTCACACTCTATGGAAGTATCACTTCATAAGCGCGCGATCTCTGTAAATGATTCAATTACTACTTTCAAAAAAGTGATGTTACTAGTTAGCTGTTTTTTAATTATAACATTATGGATTGTAGCAACTTGGATACGATCTTGGATGTCACAAGGATTAACCAATATTATTGAACATTTAAAACGACTATCAACTCATAACTATCAACAACAAGTCCCCGAGATTGGGCCTACTGAACTACAAATGATCGCAAAAAAATTAAATAAAGTAATCAACTCTACAACTCATTCAATTGTAAATATGTCAAATAATTGTGATGTACTTTATCAAACCTCAGAAATTACAAGTAGTGTTTCCAATGATATTGAAGCTGGATTAACGCAGCAAAACGAAGCCTTAACAGCGATGACCTCAATTGTTACTCAGCTAGACTCTTCCATCAGTGAAGTTGCCCAATTAACACAAGAATCACATCAAGAAACTCATAAGGCTACCCAAGCTGCTGATATTGGCTTAACCGTCCTTGATAAGAATAAAACACGATTAACCCAACTGAATGATGCTCTTAGTAAAAATGTAACCGCAATGGCAACCTTGGATAGAGAGGTAGAGAAAATACAGTCAATGGTTGGGATTATTGCAGGATTAGCAGACAGTACCAATTTACTGGCTTTAAATGCTGCAATTGAGGCTGCAAGAGCAGGAGAACAAGGAAGAGGCTTCGCCGTTGTCGCAGATGAAGTTCGCCAGTTGGCAGGCAGTACTTCACAACAGACAACTGGTATCAGGGAAACTATGAGTGATTTACTTACCGCAGCTAATGACGCGAAAACATCAATTGCTCTTAGTCAAAGCGAAATGACACTAGCATTAGAATCTAGCCTTGATGTGAGCAGTACTTTTAAGCATATCTCAGCAACAGTGACTCAGATCAGTGAGCGAATTTCACAAGTATCTATTGCAACTGAAGAGCAAGCGCAAGCTGCCACTGAAGTCAGTAATAACATCAACCAAATTAATCAACACGGCCATGACATTGAACTACAGCTTCATGCTTTTGTAGAATCAACAATAGAGGTCGCGGGCATTGCTTCACAACAAAAAGAGCTAATTAGAACCTATCGATTATAGGTATAAATCATTAGAAAAACTAATGCAATAAATTAATTTTACTCGCTGTTATTACTTCTTAAAATATCTATAATTCGCGCCATAGAGACAAGATATTTATTAAAAATAAAGTATAAAGGTGACGCTATGGCTAAAAATATTCTAACTAAAATCGCATCTGCTTATCAACGTGCATTTGTTGAATTATATAAACGCGACAATAAATAATCTCAATTAGATCGAGAAACAGAAAAAGGAGCTGAATTAGCTCCTTTTTTATATTTTTCGTTTCTTATTAGTATAAGTCTTATAATATTTTTAAAGCTAATTGTGCCAAGTTATATGCATCAACATAACCTGAGTGCTGTCTTCCTTCCCACTCAATGTTTAACTCTTCCATCGCTTTACGTTGACCCATTCGATCATTTTTCTTCCGTGACTTAATACGATATAACGTTGCTAAGTTGATAAATTCAACAAATGGAAACTCAATACCTTTTGCTTCACATTCTTTTTTTAAAATCAGCTCATCGTGACCCCAAGCAGCATAAATTTTATTTGTGCCTCCGAAGTTTTTAATCATCGATTTTAAAACACCTTCTAACGGTCGACCTTGTTTTTCAATCTTACGTGGAGTAATTCCTGTCAGCTCAACACAAAAGAGCGAAATTTCATCTTCTTCAGGTTTTACATAATATTGAGCGCGCCTAACTACTTCACCAACCTGCAAATCAAGTTCAGCTAATCCTACTTCAATGATCTCCCCTGTTGTTCCTTTGCCGTCGACACTCCAACAGCACATTTCCAAATCAAAACAGACGATACGATTAAAGTTCATGGAGATCCTTGCTACTCAAATAAAATGGGAGCGTTATTCTACCTAATCAAAGTGCATAGCGCGATACTATCGCTAATTGTTTGCTGAAAAATCACTCACATATAGTAACTTGGTTTCTGCCTTTCATTTTACTTTCATACAATGCTTGATCAGAAGCCTTAATCAAGTCCTCTCGACTTTCTCCTCGCCAAAGAGCAGCACCTAAACTAACCGTTTGCTTTATCTCAATGTCATAATGAAGCGTTGGTGATTGAGCTATCGCTAAGTGAACATCTTCTGCCACTTGTTTAAGCTCTTCTCTGTTTTTTACTTCGAGCAATATTGAAAATTCATCACCACCTAATCGAGCAATAGAAGATACACTTCCAAGTAACTGAGTTGTAATCGCCGTAATATGCTTTAAAACCTGATCGCCTTCAGGATGACCATACGTATCATTAATCTGTTTAAAATTATCGACATCAAAACAAATCAATCCAAAAGGTTTTTCATTTTCTATGTATTGATTAAATATGTCCGTTACTGAGCGGCGATTTAATAGTCCAGTTAAGTCGTCATGCATAGCCAAATAGTGTAATTCTTTAGTCCTAATCGCTAACTGTTCTTCAATTTGTCCTTTATCTCTCATTACCATAAAGATCAATAACGCAATTAATGTTGAGATCGCTAATGCTCCTATAAACATCCAAGCTAGCGTTACTCTCTGATTTTTTGCCAGTTGATTATTGGTTTTATATTCAATTTTCCAAATTCGATTTTCAATATTAATACGGCTAATATAGGTTAACCCTGAAAAATCATCCCATCGTTTACTTTCATACATAATAGGATCGTCTTCAGCATCAAATCCAGTATCAACAATTCGGATCACAAGAGATTCACCTAATGACGTTGATGATACTAATTTTTCAAAATAACTATTAATACGGAGTACACCTATCATTACCCCTTTTAAACTTTTTTTATCTGCAGAAAATACTGGATGGTAAACTAACATCCCTGCTTTAGGAGCATTTGATTCTAAACTGTCTTGTAGTAAACGTATCTTATCAGACACGCTTGGTCGACCTGTTTGCATAAATTCATCAAGGACAAGTTGAAAGCGTTCACGAGATGAATAGAACCCAAGTAATGGAATATTTAACTTATCTCTTGGGTAAATATCTGTCGCAACATAAATTGGCATATTATTCTTCATAACATAACCATACGTTTTAGGCTGATTTTTAGGGACTGTATAGAGAGAAAATGAAGGGAATATTGCCTTAACATTTTTTACGTATTGCTCAATATCTTGCTTTTCTACTTTCTGCATCCATTGTAATGAGATAAGACTTTTCGAACTTGAGATAAGTGAATTAGCAAATAAAGGAAATTGTTGCCAATCTTGTTTTGAGCCTGCTTGATAAAAGTTAGCTCCCGCACCAATAAAATCGATATCTTTTTCTATTAATAGAGAAAGTAAAACTGATTGTCGTTCAA
The DNA here is from genome assembly GCA_000953695.1 of Aliivibrio wodanis. GTDB lineage: Bacteria > Pseudomonadota > Gammaproteobacteria > Enterobacterales > Vibrionaceae > Aliivibrio > Aliivibrio wodanis. The sequence goes on from LN554846.1 coordinate 1,827,477, forward strand.
CTTCATTATAAAAATTATGGCGATTGTTATCTAAATTAGATTGATAGACAAACCTCATCGACAGCAAACTTAAAAAAAGAGCCAAGAGAAAACTTGTAATCACATGGAAATAACTATTTTTAAACACCTTATTTCCTCAAGCAGTTAATATGTCTTAATTCTAATCGTTATTAAAAGTTAACGAAACCAAATCCATAATAAATGTAAAATTTTCTTGATTTGATTTAATTTTGTTCAAAATAGCGCCAAACGGTATCTGTTATCTTGGTTCTCTAGCCTTCTTTTTATCTCTTATCCCTTGAATATGCTACAATTCACCACAATTTAGTTAAAAACGTTTGGTGCATTGCACCCAAAAATATAGAGAATGAATTATGAATTTTGACGTAAATGCTATTCCTTCTACCTTCGATTTAGGTCACATCGTCCTATTCGGTACTTCTGCTTTATTCGTATTGCTTTTTGCGATGAAAAAAGGAAAAACGGTTGAAGTAGAAAAGATTGTTGAAATTGAAAAAGAAAAAATCGTTGAAAAACCAGTTGAGAAGATTGTAGAAATCGAAAAAGTGGTTGAAGTAGAAAAGATCATCGAAAAAATTATTGAGGTAGAGCCAAAAGTAAAAGCCTCTACTCCTGAATCTGCTCTCCAGTTACTTTCTCTTCTACAAAAAGAAGCTCGTTTTATCGACTTTATGCAAGAAGATCTTAAAGGCTTTGCTGATGCTGAAGTTGGCGCTGCTGCTCGTGTTATTCATGAAGGTGGTCAAAAAGTATTATCTGAATACTTCACACTTGCACCAGTTCGTACTGAAGAAGAAGAATCTCGTTTATCAATCCCTGCAGGTTTTAATCCGTCAGAAATTCGCTTAACTGGTAATGTTATTGGTGAAGCACCATTTAACGGCACACTAATCCATCGTGGTTGGAAAGTGACAGAAATTAAACTTCCTAAGTTAGTAGATGGCTATGACGCAACAATCGTTGCCCCAGCAGAGGTAGAACTGTAATGGAACAAGCTAAATTCAGCATTGGTATCGATTTAGGTACAACTCACTGTGTGCTTTCTTATGTTGATTTACATAATGAAGACGCAAGTGTTCAAGTTATGTCAATTCCTCAACTAACTGCTCCTGGTCAAGTTGAAGAAAAATCACAGCTACCTTCATTTATGTATCAAGCACATGAAGCAGAGCTATTAGAAGGTGATACCACACTTCCTTGGACAACAAAACCAAACGCGATTGTGGGTAACATTGCTCGTAACCTTGGCAGTAAAACCCCTATTCGTTTAATTGCTAGTGCAAAAAGCTGGTTGTGTCATGGTGGTGTAAATCGTCGAGAAGCATTTTTACCATTAAATAGTCCTGAAGAAGTGATTAAAGCGTCACCTCTTGAAGTGACTAAACGTTATTTAGAACACCTTCAGAATGCATGGGATTCTCAAAACCCTGAGCATCCTCTAAATGAACAAGACATTACAATTACGGTACCAGCATCATTTGATCCAGCGGCACGTGACTTAACAGCAGAAGCGGCAAATAATCTTGGTTTCCGTAATTTAACACTATTAGAAGAGCCACAAGCAGCGGTTTATAGCTGGATTAAAAACAACGGCGATTCTTGGCGTGACCAAGTTTCTGTTGGTGATGTGATTTTAGTGGTTGATATTGGTGGCGGTACTACCGATTTATCATTAGTTGCAGTGACTGAAGAAGAAGGAAACTTGAGCCTAAACCGTGTTGCGGTAGGTGACCATATTCTTCTTGGCGGCGACAACATGGATTTGGCTCTGGCTTATCGTTTAAAGATGAAGCTAGCGCAAGAAGGTAAGCAACTTCAACCTTGGCAAATCCAAGTGATGACTCATGCTTGTCGTGATGCAAAAGAAGCCCTTCTTAACGATTCTGAATTACGCTCAGTTCCTATTGTGGTTCCTAGCCGTGGGTCTAAATTGTTAGGTGGCACACTACAAACTGAATTAACTCAAGAAGAAGTTCAGCAAACATTGGTAGAAGGTTTCTTCCCTGTTGTTCCTGTTACTGAGCATCCAGTTCAATCTGCACGTGGCGCACTGACTCAAATGGGCCTACCTTATGCACAAGATGCAGCGGTAACTCGTCACCTTGCAAGCTTCTTAACTCGTCAACAAGCGGCGACTGATGAAGTATTTGGCCAACAAAACGAAGCTGATTTTATTAAGCCTACTGCGATTCTTTTAAACGGTGGCGTTCTAAAATCAAATCTTCTTTCTGAGCGTTTACTAGGTATTATTAATGACTGGTTAATTGATGCAGAAGCGGAAGATGCAAAACTACTTGAGGGGTTAGACCTTGACCTAGCCGTTGCTTCTGGCGCGTCTTACTACGGTTCTGTTCGCACAGGTAAAGGCGTTCGTATCCGCGGTGGTATCGCATCAAGCTATTATGTAGGTATCGAAAGCTCTATGCCTGCTATTCCAGGAATGGAACCACCAATGGAAGCATTATGTGTTGCTCCATTTGGTATGGAAGAAGGCTCTCATGCTGATGTACCTAGTCAACAATTTGGTTTGGTGATTGGTCAACCTGTACAGTTTAAGTTCTATGGTTCTACCACTCGTCGTGATGATCAAGCAGGTACACACCTTGATTTCTGGATGCCAGAAGAGCTAGAAGAACTTCCTGAAATTCAAGTGACGCTTCCTGTTACTGACGGTCGCTCTGCAGGTGAAGTAGTTCCTGTTCGTTTAGCCTCTAAAGTGACTGAACTTGGTACACTTTACCTTGAAGCCATTGCTGCCGATAGCGGTGAGAAATGGCATGTAGAGTTTGATGTACGTGAAGCCTAATTTGGTTATTAATCTTCATTAATATGCTTCTTTAAGAGTTCAGTCACCGTTATAGGGGCTGAACTCTTTTATTATATGCCCCTACATTTTATCGCTGCCGCCTTCTCTTTTATTGCAGCTTCATTGGAGTTTTTATGAGTTATTCTAATCGTTATTTAATTGGTATCGATCTCGGTACTACTCACACTGTTGTGGCTTATACTGATGTCTCTCTTGGTATTGAAACTAGTCCAATTGAGATCTTCAATATTGACCAATTAATTGGGCCGGGTGAAGTCGCTCGTAAACCTCTACTCCCTTCGTTTCGCTACCATGCGTCTCAAAGCCAGATCAGCGATAACGATTTAACCCTACCTTGGAATGTAAAAGCGATTGATGGCGAGATAAAGAATGCAATCATTGGCGAATGGGCGCGTGAATTAGGCTCAAAAGTCGAAGGCCGTCAAGTCGTCAGTGCTAAGAGCTGGTTATCTCACACTAAAGTCGACCGCACTTCAGATATTCTACCTTGGGCTGGAGCAGAAGATGTTGAAAAAGTCTCCCCTATTGTTGCTAGTGCAAGTTATTTAAACCACGTTCGTCAGTCTTGGAATTACCACCACCCTGATGCACCGATGGAACTGCAAGAAGTGGTTGTTACTGTTCCTGCTTCATTTGATGAAAGTGCTCGCTCATTTACTATTCAAGCAGCAAAACTGGCTGGTCTTGATAAAATAATTCTATTAGAAGAACCACAAGCAGTGTGTTATGACTGGTATCACCATCATCAAGATACTGCAAAAGACATTCTCAAAAACGTACCACTAATGGTGGTGTGCGATGTTGGCGGTGGTACTACCGATCTAAGTTTAATCCAAGCACATTTTGATAAAGATGAATTATCACTTGATCGTATCGGTGTAGGTGATCACTTAATGCTTGGTGGTGACAACATTGATTTAGCGTTAGCACATTTAGCAGAACAACGCTTAAATAGCGGAAAAAAAATGACCGCTGCTGCATTAACTAAGCTAATTCAACAAACTCGTAAAACCAAAGAGCGTTTATTATCTGCTAATTCACCTGACTCTGGTCATATTACATTACTTGGTTCTGGTTCTAAATTACTCGGTAGCAGTCGTAAAGTTGAATTAACCAAACAAGAAGTACATGAAATTGCATTAGAAGGTTTTTTACCTCTAACCGATTTTGATGAGCGTCCTAATCAACGCCAAACCGCCGTCGTTGAATTTGGTCTTCCTTATGCTTCTGATCCTGCTATCAGTAAGCACTTAGCTCAATTTTTAGACAATCATAAAGAAGTTTCTACCAAAGCATTAGGTTGGGATCAACTTGATCTTGCAGATCATAATGATCGTGCGATACCTGTTGGCTTATTATTAAATGGCGGGGTATTTAATAGCCCGCTTCTGGCTGATCGCTCACTTGAGTTAATGAATAGCTGGAAAGGTGACACCGTAACCTTACTATCAAACCCTCATCCTGATTTAGCGGTTGCTTACGGTGCTGTCGCTTATGGTAAAGCTCGTCATGGTGCACAGCTTAAAATTGGTGGAGGCTCTGCTCGTTCATTCTATCTACAATTAGAAGAAAAAAATAAACAGCCGCAAGGTCTATGTTTATTAGCAAAAGGCAGTGACGAAGGTGAAGAGATCCGCATGACAAGCCGTCGTTTTTCTTTAACATTAGGCGAACCAGTTCGATTCAACCTACTCTCAACGACAAAAGACCAACTTGCTACCTCAGGTATGATCACTGAATTAGCAGATCCAAGCTTTGTTAGCTTACCGCCTTATGTCGTTACACTTGAATCGAGTAAAGCTAAAGAAGAGTTACATGCAAACCAAAAAGATCGCGTAGAAGTCACGTTAGCTTGTCAATTCACCGAAGTAGGTACAATTAAAATTGAATGTGTTTCCGTTGAAGACGATTCACAGCGTTGGTTAGTTGAATTTGAAGTGCGTAACCAGGCATCGAATAAAAGTACGAACTTAGCTGACCAAATCAGTTTACCTCCTCGCCTTCCTAATGCGATAGAAAATATTAAAGAAGCCTATGGCGGCAGTAAACAAAACCCTAATGCCATTAAAGCCTTCTCTAAGAACATCGAGAAGTTAATTGGTAAGCGAGAATCATGGGATTTAATTACCTCTCGTGAATTAGCTACTGCATTATTAGACAGTAAAAAACGTCGCCGTCGTTCAGAAAAACATGAACAGAATTGGTTAAAAATGACTGGTTTTGCACTACGTCCTGGTTTTGGCTACCCTGCTGACGAATGGAAAATTAGCCAAGCATGGGAAACCTATCAACAAGGTATTCAATTTGAATCAAAGCAATCTTGGAATGATTGGTGGACATTCTGGCGTCGTATCTCAGGTGGTTTAAGCCAAGAGCAACAAGAGACTATTTTGGCTGATATTGCCAAGTATTTACACCCAGGTTCTTTACGTAACCCTAAGACTCTAGAAGATGCGACAAACAAAAGCTATGAAGCAATGGTACGTTTAGCGGCCGCTTTAGAGCATTTAGATGTCGAAGACAAAACTCTGATCTCAACGTGGGTGTTAGGTCATGCTAAAAGTGGAAATCAACCTCAAGTGCATTGGTGGGCTTTAGGTCGTATTTGTTCCCGCTCTCCATTCTATGGCAGTCAACATAACCTTATTCCGGCAAATCAAATTGCTCAGTGGCTACCTACACTGCTAGAGCAAGATTGGAAAATACAACCAATGGCCGGTTTTGCCGCCGTAATGATGGCACGCCTTACTGGTGATAGAACTTTAGATGTTTCTGGCGAGTTGCGTGAGAGTATCATTGATAAACTAAAAAAGAGCCGATCACCACAAAGCTGGATTGAACTCGTCTCTAACCAACAAGCATTAACAGAAGCCGACTCTAAGCGCTTGTTTGGTGACGCCTTACCGGCAGGGTTACGTTTAATAAATTAGTGTAGATACATGACAAAAATGAGTCGTTTTGTCTCATTTTTGTCAAAGCTACGCAAACTAACAAAAATTCTCTTCAAAAAAATGATGAATTCGGTATACTGAATTCATCACAATTTAAAGGTAACTCTAATGATCCATATCGTTATTTTAGCGACTATGGTGTTACTTTATTTTGTTGGTTGGTCTCGCTTCGGCACTCAAGAGTTACGCAATGCAGCCAAAAGGTTCAGTGAGTTAATCCCTGCCCCTCAAGAGCTAGTTATTGAATGGATTATGTACAACAAACAGATATTGGATATCAATGAGTTTCAACGTTTTATCATCCATTTAAATAGAGCAAGCACTGAAGATTTAAAAATAGAACTGGATAGCTTTTCTCATTATCTCGAAATACATGCTCCCGAGTATGTAATTTCAAGAGCCACTTCTTAAAGACTACCACTTATGATTCAAAAAAGGCTCATCGTCAATGACAATGAGCCTTTTGTTATTTTATCTATCTAAAGTTAACTTCTTGAACCTAACTTCACTTTACCTTTAGAATTAAACCATAAGGCTTGTGATTTCTTCTTACCTATTAAAATTGGTAAATCATCATAAAATAAGAAGTTTTTCCACGTCTTCTTAAATGTTCCCCAAGAAGTTTCAATTACATTGTATTTTTCATAACAAAAGTAGATGGTGACTTCATCAGCCCAATCAATGAACTCTAACACTTCTTCTGGTAATGATTCATTGTCACTATCCCAACGATGTTGCCAATCAATTTCATTACTCCATGAACTTTTTTTCATTGGCCATTCTTTTGAACCAAAATGATCAGCCGTTGGACTATTCGCACTGATAAAATCATTCCAAACCTGAGCAGACTTTGCCTGAGTGAATGGCTTAATTAATGGTAATACTTCATCATCAACTGGCATAGATTGATGAGTAAAAATCCATTTGCGATTGTATTCATCTAAAGGTAAATAACTCATAATTCTTCTGTATTTAAGGCATTTGATTCCATTCTATCGTCTTTTTTTATTAAGCCCAAATAAGAATATTTAACAATGGGTTGATTTTTCTCATTAAGCCCCTCATTACAATAGTATCGAATAGAAAAACCATACCAATTCTGTAAGTAGGTATTGGATTAATATTCTCTTAAAATTATAATTATTTGGTTACACATGCCTTGAGCAACACTTATGTGTAATTATCATTACAAGGATTATTTCATGATCACTCATGTTGGCATATTAGATCAAGACCCCGTCCGTCTTATCACTCCCCTTCTTGATCTCTCCGTAAAAGGTGAGCACATGATTTTTATTGGCGATGACACTCAAAAGGATATGTTTCATCGTTTGGAAAAGATCCTCAAATATAAAGGTATTTCTTCAGATTTTTATGAAATCCCGAATATTGTAGATACGCATTTAATTAAAGAGTCTTTACAAGCACTTGCTTCTGAAATGAAACTTCACTTTAGTGATATCAAATTAAATGCAAGCTGCGGCCTTCGACATCGCCTCCTTTCTGCCTATGAAGTGTTTCGTTCATATCATTGGCCAATTTTTGTTGTCGAACCGTTCAGCGATAAATTGTGTTGGTTATATCCAGATGGTCGCAAGCAAAAACACGTTGCAGATAATATTAAACTAAGTGACTACCTTGCCATTTTTGGTGCTCGTTGTGAGTTCTCCGAAACAGAGCTACCTGAAAATATTGATAAGCGATTACGTGAGCTCTGCCAGCGCTGGGCAAGTAACGCATTAGAATTAGGCCCAGGTCTTGCTACACTTAATTACTTGGCAACAACATGTCGTAAAGAACAACGCTTAGATGTTGAAGTTACTGAAAAACAGCAAAGCTACAAAGAACTGAATATGCTGCTAACTGACTTAGTTGAAACTGGTTTGGCTACCTATGAAAACGGCACCTTAACTTTTGACTGCGAAGAAGCGCGACGCTTAGCTAACGGCGAATGGTTAGAGATTCTTGTTCACAATACCGTTGTTGATATTCAGCAATATTTACCTACGCTTCAAGATCACTCATTGAATGTTCAAGTACATCGCGAAATTGGTGATAAAGACGTTCGTAACGAGCTTGATGTGGTCAGCATCGTCAACAACAAGCTGCATATCATTGAATGTAAGACCAAAGGTATGAGAGATGATGGTGATGATACTCTTTATAAATTAGAGTCATTACGTGATCTTCTCGGTGGTTTACAAGCACGAGCGATGTTGGTTAGCTTCCGCCCTTTACGTAATAATGACATTATGCGAGCACAAGATTTAGGGCTCGCGATTATTGGTCCTGATGAGTTAGGTGAACTTAAAAAGCATCTTTTAAATTGGTTCTTAGCCGCTGGTGGCCATTAATCATCACCCGAATTACAATAATCGATGAATACTGAAATTGATCTAACAAGAGATAGAGGCCATTAATTAAATGGTCTATTTATTACGCAGGAAAACCACTTAAGAGCAAGGCAAAAATTATTTAAGTAGTTATTCTACTTAAATAATTTTTAACGAAGCTATTATGTGATTTAACCAGTAATAATGACTAGAGAATTACTGGAATTGGTATTATAGACTTATTTAAACAAAAATGGCGCTGATTCATTACGAACCAGCGCCATTTTTATATCTGTTTATACTCTTCTATTATAGAAGATTACGAGCAGCTTCAATAACAACTTTGATTGAACGTGCTTCTGTTTCTTTTAATGTTGCGTGATCTGGTGTCTCTTTTTGAGTTCGGTTAATAATTACACCCGCAACACAACCCGCACGTAAGCCAGAGCTTGCACACATTGTTAATAATGTTGCTGATTCCATTTCAAAGTTAAGTACACCCATGTCTTGCCACTCTTGCATAGAACCTTGGAAACGCTTAACAACACGACCTGAGAACGTATCGTAACGTTCTTGACCTGGGTAGAAAGTATCACTTGATGCTGTTACACCGGTGTGTACATTAGCACCTTGATCAACAACTGCTTTACGCATTGCTGTTGCAACATCAAAGTCAGCAACTGCTGGGAATTCCATTGGAGCAAAGTGAAGACTTGCGCCATCTAAACGCACAGAACCTGTTGTTACAATCATATCACCAACATTTACATGCGGTTGAATTGCACCCGTAGTACCAACACGTAGGAAAGTACGAACACCAAGTTGAGCTAGCTCTTCAACTGCAATAGAAGTAGACGGACCACCAATACCTGTTGAACATACTACAATTTTCTTACCATCTAGTTCAGCCAGGTATACTGTGTATTCTCGGTGACTTGCTAGAAACTTAGGGTTTTCCATTTGCTCTGCGATTTTCTGAACACGTGCTGGATCACCAGGGATGATCGCCATTTCTGCACCTTGAAGATCTGCTTGTGTTACGCCTAAATGGAATACTGCTGCTGTCATGGTTAACTCCTTGCGATTGTAGGGTCGCGTTAATTTAAATAGTTATATTTGATTCGATGAAGTTACTTTACCCAATCGATTCATTAATTAGTGTGATTAGGATCCCGAAAGGAATGTTGATAAGGTGCACTCTTGCAAAGAAAACCGATTGGCATCACAAAAATAAAGTAAGCCCCCCTCCCGTTTTTAAGTAAATCAAAAATGTTAGAGATTGTGGATGAATAGAAATTCCATCAAACCTTATTTAAAGGTCACGATGTTAATTATTTATTTCTAAGTTTTTTAACATAAGTTAATTGAATTGAATTATCACCTGTACTAAATTATTACTAAATATCGATAAGCAGTGTTTAAGGATAAACAGATGTTCAATAAAATAATATTATTAGGTTTCTCCATTGCTGCATTAGTTGGATGCAATGATGATCACATTTCAATATCAGATGGAGGTACTTCTCCATCAAATACAGCTCCGACGGCGGTCATTTCCTCTTCATCCTCTAACGCCGTTGCCTCTATTCCCGTTTATTTTTTTTCGACATCTAGTGCTGATGCAGAAGGCGACGCCCTTACTTACCGTTGGCTAGTCACATCGAAACCAGCAAGTAGCCTACCGGCCCTGACTCCAAACGGACAAAACTTAGAGGTGAACTTTGATGTTCCTGGAAGTTATACTATTCAGCTGAATGTTAGTGATGGTGAGTATGAAACTGTTACGACTCAATCAATGACAGTGTTGAGCAATATACCGCCTTTAACTGGTTCGGAAACAGTTGTAGCTCAGGTAGGAAATAACCAAAAGGGCGTAATTGGTACGACTGTTTTTTTAGATGGTCATAATTCATATGATTCATTAGGTAACCCACTCACTTATTCATGGATTTTCACGCAAAGACCCGTGGGAAGCTCAGTTCAACTCTCTTCTGCCTCGGACGTATTCCCATCATTTACACCAGATATTGATGGCACTTATCTTGTTGAATTGACAGTCTCTTCTAACGGCATTACTAGTGTACCAACCACAACTACGGTTGCAGTCGGCAACAATATAAACACACCACCTATAGCTAACGCCGGGCACGATATTGTTACTTCTGATTTTATAAATAACTCGAATGTTATCTTATTAGACGGTAGTCAATCACATGACTTAGATGGCGATGCATTAACATATCGTTGGGAAATCCACGATAAAGAGCCGGGAAGCAGCCCAATACTCGTTAAGGAAACCACCTCAAACCCAGCCCTTACGGTAGATGCAGTTGGCACTTATGAGCTGACTCTCGTGGTCTTTGATGGCAGCAACTACAGCCAAGTAGACAGCGTCACCGTTGAACAGCTTTCGGCAAATACTCCTGTGAATCACGCTCCTATTGCACATGCAGGCTTAGATCAAAAAAGTGCTGTAGTTAATGCGCAAGTATCTTTAGATGGCAGTAAGTCGTCTGATATTGATGGTGATTCCCTTTCTTATAAGTGGCATATCAGTTCACAACCAGCATCGAGTAATGTTGCTCTTTCTGATATAACAAGTGCAACTCCAACATTTACTCCAGTTGTAAACGGCACTTATGTATTTACATTGATTGTGAATGACGCGTCGTTAGACTCAACGCCTGATAGTGTGTCTATTCTCGTTGGGTCAACCACGAATGCTAACCATGTACCGCAAGTATCACTGTCAAACAATGCGAGTACTCACCCAGCCATCAATACCGCTGTAGATTTCTTTGCTGTAGTGACAGACCAAGATGCTACTGATACTCACACATACCAATGGAGTATTGTAGGTTCCCCTCCAAGTAGTAATAGCACCATTAGTGGTAGTCATGGCGTGGGTAGCCTGACTCCAGATATCAGCGGAACTTATACAGTTCAAGTCATAGCGATAGATAGTAGTAGTGCTCCAAGTCAGCCAGCAACAAGCAGCATTACCGTTACAGCAATTACACCTCCTGTTGTGTTGCCCCCTACCCACAAGATTGGTTTGAATTCGACCCTCGGGGGGGGAGGTGGAGCCGGTGCTTTGTTTGCGATCGATGAGGATGCATTAAAATTAGGTAACGACATCACGGCGGCAAACAGCACGGTGGTATATAAATTTAGCGGTTTAACACCATTGGAGCAGAACCCATATCAGAAATTTACCTATAACCCGCATGACCAGAAATTTTATACTCAACTTGAAGCCAGTGGTTTGTTTGCTGACGGTTCTATTATCAGTTTTGATCCTGCAACAGATAAAATAGAAGTCGTTGCTCACGTCAAAGGTGGAACAGTCGATGGACACCATGTATATGGCTTCACTGGTAGCCCTACGGTACACCCCACCGGAAAATACCTGATTGCTAATTCTCGATTTGGCGGCAAGTACAATGCAGGTCGTGTGTACTTAGTTAACATCGACTCGACCGATAATGATTATGGTGAAATATCTTGGGTATATGACCTTGGTTGTGGCAACGATAATAGCGGCGCAATAACAGAAAGTGGCTCTAACTGTACGCCAACAAAACTTGTCGGTTCAGATATGCTTTCCTACGCAGTGTGGGGTGATGGTGACGATGGGGTAGCAGGAACATCTGATGACCAAGTTGAATCTTATGCGCATGGAGACTTTCGCGCCGTTGGTGGGCTACCTGCACAACCTATCGACGGTCTGCCAACCACCTCTGGGTTATTACGTTTAAAACCTACCGATCCATTAGATTTAACGAAACGTTGGCAGTACGTCGCACCAAGTATCAATTTTGCAATGGAACTTCCAATCTTATCTTTTGCAAAGGGGCCGAACTCGCACTACATTACTCAACTATCTATGGGTGACAATGGCGGAACGCTATTTTCCGAAAATGGTGGCGGTGGTGATATCCAGTTTGGTTGTGAAAAACCATTAGGTGTTATTTACGACCCAATCCTCCATTATAATGTTGGATTTTGCTCCGGAGATTCGATTCAATCACCAACGTTATATACTGGCGCATCGTCTTCTAGTATATCCGCAGTTCGCACTTTTCCGAATAATCGGTCATTCACCGCTAAAGGGTTTGATTTAGGTAGTACCGGTTTTGGTGCGTTAGTGAATTATAATCATAGTGTGGCTAGTTACGTGATTCAGGGTCAAAAAAATGGACATTATCATAATATTCAATACGATCCAGCTGAAGTTCAATCCATAAACACAACAACAGGCAGTCAAACCACGGTTATTCAAGGTGACATTGCGAGGTCGTCTACGTTAGGGTCGTTATTTCTTGGCAGTGCTACTTCCGATGATTCAGGTAAGTATGTAGTCATTCTATCTTTAGATGGTGGAAATAAAAGCAACGGTTCTGTTTTGAAATATGATAGAGATACCGGCATAGTCACATCAACATCCTTTGGCTTTGACACTGTCGGTTATGTTTACGGAAAACCCTACAAACATTCATCAAATGGTGAACTTTATACTGCTGCAATTTTTTCGAGTGATATGAGACATAACAAAGGGACACATATTCGATATGATGCCACTCATGGAGCTAAAGAAATTTTTGGTAATGGTCGTATTGAGCCTGGCATTACCTTTGTAGAAGCGGGTGCTAGCAATAATATTTACAGTATTGGTGTGGATATTTCTCAAGGGGACAAGCCATCAGTGCTATATGAGATTGATGCCACGAGTCATACATTTAAAAAACTCTTTAGCGCATCAAATAACAGCCAAGAAATATCGGACAAGGTGCTCTCTGTATCGTCTACAAATAGTGATGAGTTAGTCTTCGCTTTTGGTGATAGCGCAGAAAATAATGTGTACTGCTATGACTTAACTAATGTGGGTCCAGGATATACTCCGCCATTTGTTAGCTTAGAGAAAGGAATTAATCATGGTCTTCAAGGGGGGGGAGCTAACAATAATCCTCATGATGTTTACCGTGGCTTAATGCACTCCAGTGACGGAGCTTGGTATTTCGTCGCAAATATGAATGGTGGTCAAAATGAGCCAACCATTCAGAAGCTGGATAACTGCTCTTCGATGACAATTACTCATGTTGCTGATTTAAGCAATCAAGCTACGACAATGCCATTAGAAGTTGGTTCTAAAATATATATTGGTACTGGCGCTACACTTGTTGAGTTCGACAGCCCAATGGTTCAAGAACATACATTATCAATACCTAACTATCCCAACATCGAAATCCAAGGTTACCTGTCTGAATTGGATGGAGGCCTAGTTACAGGTGTTATTGAAGCAAAGGATGCATCAGGTAGCCAAGCGCATTTTGTGTTTACCTACGATCCCTCTCTAGGCACCAGCTCTTTCACTTACTCTAAATTAGACTCTCATATGCCGTTAGATTCGTTCTATCCAGGCGTGATTGAAATCGAATAGGGGTTGAAGAGATGAACAAATCCATTGCTGTATTTTTGTCTCTCTATCCTGCACTTGTTTGGGCAGATAAAGTATCAAAAACCTATGAATCAGAAAGTGTTACCGTAGATAACAGTACAGGGGCTTTTATTCGTGCAGATGTGGGGCAATCATTTTATTTAGATGCTTGTCAGGACATGACTACCTGTATTGATGATCGGACTACTTGGGGGATTAGTGCGGGATATTTCTTTACATCTCAATGGGGAGCGGAATTAGGGTACTTTAATCTTGATGACTATCAATTTAAAAACGCACAAACACAAGAATATTTGATTGATGAAATAGAAACGTTAGATATACAGGGTATTTACCGCTGGCACCTAGCACCTACCTTCACTTTAGATACGAAACTTGGTGTTGGCTTATGGCGCAGTGACTCTATAGGTTCAACGGGTACTTCATATGAGGCGGGTAGTCATAGTGGCGTATACCCTAAAGCAAGCGCCGCATTTAACTGGCATTTACGTTCTAACGTCATGTTAAGCACTGAATATGCTCATCGCTTTTCCCTTTCGGGGGATACCCGTGTTGGCACTCAGGGCAGTATTGATGTAGGTTCTCTCTATGTTGGAATAAGCTATGTCTTCGGCTCAAAGGTTTATCGTAAAGTAACTCACTATCAAGAAACCATTACTACTGACGTTATCATAAAAAATCGACAATCAAACCAAGAGTTGCCTTCCCCTATTACTATTGATAGCTCTAGTGCAGAGCTATTCAAAACGGGTTCGTCATCAATACGCGACACGACAGCATTGGATATGATTATTGTTCAATTAGGCAACGTAGATTTTCATTATATCACCGTAATAGGTCATACAGACAACCAAGGTTCTCAGCAGACAAATAAAAAGTTGTCCTTAGCTAGGGCGCAGGCTGTCGCACAATATATCTCTGATCATGGAAAGATTAGTTTAGATAGAGTTACCTCGATTGGCCTTGGTGATGCGCAACCTATAGGAGATAACGAGACAGAAGCAGGTAGGACTAAAAATAGGCGTGTAGAAGTTTTTATCAAGTAGGTAATGAATTTCTCATCTTTATATTTAACTCTTCACGAGAGGCCCATTCAATAACTTGGTTTGGGTATTTGATTAGAGGGAATAGAACGAATGCTTTGGCGTCATCTTAGTCGTAATCATATCAACGAGAAGAGAGTTCTTATGAAACGAGTTTCATTAAAAACGTACTTATTTATTATTTTTGCGACTATTTTCGCCCTATTTTCAGCACATCTATATATCAATATAAAAAGCGCTGTCACAAAGCTATCAAGTGAACATATCGCTGATGTTGCCGAGCTTCACCAGAAAATTATCAGTAATAATGTAAACTTCACCATATACCAAATAGACGCATTAGCAGAAGAAATTTCTGATATGAGCTCATTGGATATTAATAATATTCCACCATCACTAATCAACTTTATGTCTTCTGCTTTTTCTCACTCTCCTGCATTAACTAATGTATATGTCTATGACATTGAGAATAATGGTATCAATTTAAAAAATATTGATGGAAGCATCGAAGCAGAAATAGCAACAAGCTTATCATTGGAGGAGATGTGGAAAACAAATAAAACATATACCTTTAATAATGAATATCTATATTTAAGTCGCTCTAAAAATACGAATCTCAAAATTATTTTACAAATTTCAACCGCCATTTTTTTTGAAACCACAGACCACGAACTTGTAAATAAAAGAAATGTCGGATTTTATCTTTATGATTACCAGCTAAAAGAAATAATTTACTCTGACCATGTCCCTACGCCTTTATCTTATTCGCAACTGCAAGGTGTACTACATGATGAGCATGAGACCGTGTCTCTAGATGGCTCTACCTACACAGCTTTTGTCCACAAATTAAATCGTAGCTCTCTGTATTTTGTGTCTCTCATCCCTAAAAGTGTTATTAATCATAACTTTAATACTATATCTAATGATTTGTTTTTGAATGTCATCGCCTACATATTTCTCGCGATATTGATTATATTTCTATCCTCTTCTTACATATCAAATCGATTAGTTACACTGCTTAAAAACGCGCAAAAAATAAATCACTTCCAATTTAATCAACAGAAAAAGCAAGATTCAATTGTTAAAGAAATTCATAACCTCAGCAGCACGCTTGAAACGATGGATCAAACTATTGATGATATTTTAAAAATGGTTTTTATCATTGCAAAAAGCGGTAATTTATTTCAATTAGGCGCGATTGTAGATAAAAAAATCCATAAGATTACGACAGGACACAGTTATCTTTATATAACGGATAACGAAAATACATTAAGCAGTATCGAAGGTAAAAAAAAGATCCCTATCAAGAATCAAGACCAATCTTATTACTGTGAAGCCTCTGTACATTACTTCAATTTACATAATGATAAGAAAAAGCTCATTGGCTGCTTAGTCATTGAAGTTCCACTTAATCATACTGTCCCTAAATACCGACTATTATTTATTGAACGTTTAGTGCAAATAATCGCAGTATCCATTGATAAACATAAACTTCTAGAGCAACAAAAAGCCCTTTTGCTTTCTTTTACTAAATCGATTGCCTCTGCCATTGATGCAAAATCTCCTCATACCGCAGGCCATTGTCAACGGGTACCAGAATTAACATTGATGCTAGCAAAAGCAGCGCAAGAAAATCAAAATCAATGGAATAAATTTTCATTGAATGATGAGGAGTGGGAAGAATTATACCTTGCATCTTGGTTGCACGATTGTGGTAAGCTAACAACCGCTGACCACGTAATAGATAAAGCAACAAAACTGGATATGTTTACAAATCGTATTCATGAAATCCGAACTCGCTATGAAATTCTAAAACGAGATGCTGAACTGGCATACTTACATGAACTGCTTAAAAATAGACAAAACACACCAGAATTAGAAAGTAATTACCATAATACAATTAAAGAACTGGATGAAGAGTTTGCGTTTATTGCCAAATCTAACCTCGGTGCTGAATTTTTTAGTGAAGATAATATTGAACGTCTAAATAAAATAGCGAAAAGAACCTTTATTCGCACCTTGGATAAACAACTTGGATTATCATGGGAAGAAAAACAGCGCTTGTCTGATGCAGACAAAATCACTCCGGCTATTGAATCCATTTTGCAAGATAGCAGCAGTCATCTCATTCCTTGGGAGCAAAACCGAAAAGCGGATGAACAGTTTAATCTTAAACCTTACCAGAATAAGTTTAACCATGGCGAGATATATAACCTCTCAGCTCAGAGAGGAACCCTAACCAATGAAGAACGTTTTTTAATTAATGACCATATCATTCAAACGATTAATATGCTTAAAGAATTGCCTTATCCTGATCACCTTAAAAACATCCCTCAAATTGCAGGTGGGCACCATGAACAAATGTCAGGTAAAGGCTACCCTTATGCTATTCCTGCATCTCAACTACCGGTAACCGCAAGGATGATGGCTATTGCTGATATTTTTGAAGCACTGACTGCCAGTGATCGCCCTTATAAAACACCAAAGACATTGTCTGAATCATTAAAAATATTGGCTTTCATGGCAAAAAACAAACACATTGACCTCTCCATTTTTACCTTATTTCTAACTGATGGCGTTTATCTGAACTATGCTAAAAAGTTTTTAAATTCCAAGCAAATTGATGATGTAAACATTCAAGAATTAATGGATATTTCACATTCATAATAAAAAGAGCTCTAGTATAAACTAGAGCTCTTCTCTATTTTAAATATCAAATACGTAGCAGTTTTTTCCATCTTTAAGTGATTCTATGTTTTCTGGACTAAATATAACCACACGATTCACATTGTTCGACGTACTTGGAATAGTACACGAGCTCAATACATTGCCCTTAAGTAAAATATCTAACTTATATTCCTCATTATGATCAACCGTAATTTGCTCCGACAGCTTCTTCGGTAACAATGACGATATTTTCTCTTTGCCATCTAATTCAACAGATGTGGAATAAGTTGCATGCAGATCTCGATAATTAATAACTGTTAATGTTGATGTTGAGCTCGAGAATTTAGGCTTTTCAAAAACGTCGAGGTCATAATCACCTGTATCATCTGGACCTATAGAAAATAAAATTTGATCATTCGCAATAGATAGCACTCTTTTTGACAAAATTTCATTATCATTTACATTTTTTAATGAGAATGTAAAAGTATAAGGTAACCTAATATCTTCTTCTGACATCTGGAAGTAACCTGATTCATCTAAACCATACTCATGAATACTCGCAATAGATACTTCACTGTTATTTTCATATTTCAAGCCAATATTAATATCGTCATCAGCTAAACTTGAAAGGTTCTCTATATTCGATAAGTTAAAGCTCTGAAAATCAAATCTATATTTTTCAAGATCCCCAGTATCTTCTTCAACTTCACAACCCGTTAATAAAAAACTAGCCATCAACGCGCTTAAAACGAACTTCTTATTCATTATGCAGTACCTTTTAAATTTTTCATTCATATATTATAAATCCCACTGAGCGAACTATATTACAATTAGGCTTATAATTCATTAAAACATAGGTAAATAAGTCTCTAAACAAGTATTTTAGACAGAGAGAAATATTTAAATTCAGTAGTTACCCTCTGTTTAAGTAAAATAACTGACCATAATGAAAAGAATATAATCTAAGTTATTTTAGAAAAATCAAAAATGAAGCTATTAAATACGGTTAATTTCGTGTTATTAGATAAAGACTGTTTATCACTTATGACTTTGTGCTCAAAAAGTAAAGCCAACAATATTTAGTTGGCTCTGAAGTTAATTAATTATTTAAATACTGTATTTACTGTGCTTTTTCTTTAAAGCGTAATAGACGCAGTGCATTCAAGGTAACAAGTGCTGTCGCCCCACTATCTGCTAGAACTGCTACCCATAAACCGGTAATACCCAATAAACTGGTCACTAGGAATACCGCTTTTAAACCAAGAGCTAATGTAATGTTCTGACGAATATTACTCAATGTCGCTTTTGATAGGGCAACCATTGGTGCTAGCTCTTCTAAACGGTTATGAGTCAACGCGGCATCTGCGGTCTCAAGAGCAACGTCCGTTCCGCCTCCCATTGCGATACCAATAGAGGCCGTTTTCATTGCTGGCGCATCATTAATCCCATCACCGACCATTGCTGTTTTTGCATTAGCCGTTAATTTCTCAACATATTTCACTTTGTCTGAAGGTAATAGCCCTGCTTTGTAATCTATGTTTAGCTCTGTCGCAATCGCTTTAGCAGCACGTTCGTTATCACCCGTTAACATGATGGGTGTAATACCGAGTGCTATTAGCTTTTGTACAGCAATTTTTGCATCAAGACGTAATTCATCTCTCCACGCTAATAAACCAGAAATTTGATCATTCACTAGCACTAAAACAACCGTTTTTCCTTGCTCTTCTAGATACGCGATTTGGCTCTCGGCTTCAGAAGTAACTTCTCCATCAAATTGTTGAGGTGCATAAAGAGCAATTTGTTTTTCATCAACAATTCCTTTTATCCCTTTACCTACAACGGTTTCACGATCGTCTGCTTCAATAACAGTAAGGCCTTGTTCTTGCGCTTTGATTACAACAGCTTTTGCTAATGGGTGTGATGAGCCCATCTCTACTGCGGCTGATTGCAATAAAATACTATGTTCAGTTTCAGTCTCAACAAGCACTCTAATATCAGTAAGTATCGGTTTACCTTGCGTTAATGTTCCCGTCTTATCAAACGCGATGTTTTGAATATGACCTAACTCTTCTAACGCTGCGCCACCTTTAATTAAAGCCCCACGTTTTGCTGCCGTCGCTAAACCAGAAGTAATCGCTGCGGGTGTTGATATCACTAATGCACAAGGACAAGCAATTAATAACATTGCTAAACCACGATAAATCCAAGTATCCCATGATTGACCAAAGACCAATGGTGGAATAATGATAACCAGTAATGACATCAGCATCATTGCTGGCGTATACCAACGGCTGAACTTATCAAGGAAACGCTCTAACGGTGCTTTACGTGATTCAGCTTCCTCAATTAAGTGTAAAATACGGTCAATGGCATTTTCACCTTGTGCAGAGGTAATGTGAATTTCAATCACGCGATCATTCACAATTGATCCCGCCATTAATGGATCGTTAGCCTTTTTATCTACAGGAACTGACTCACCGGTTAATGCACTTTCATCAAAAGAAGCGAATTCAGAAAGTAAAATAGCATCTGCGGCTAAACGATCGCCTGGAGAAACTTGAACTTTATCTCCTACGTTTAATTCTGATGCTGGTACTTCTTCTTTAGTGCCATCCAATTTAATACGAATTGCAGTATCAGGCACTAAATCCATTAACGCTTTTACACCACTTCTCGCCTTTGCCGACGCATAGCCTTCTAATTGTTCACCTAACATAAACAATAAGATAACCATGGCAGCTTCAACGGTCTCACCTAGATACACAGCACCAATTGCAGCTACTGTCATTAAGGTTTCGATTGAGAATGGCGATCCATTTATCGCTAAACGAATCGCTTTGCGTCCAATAGGAATTAATCCAAATAGACCCGCAACAGTAAAGGCGATTGCGCCTAACTCTTTATTTACTAAATTAATACCCGTTGCAATAACTAAAAAAGCAACCAAAGTTAATAATAATATATTCTTTTTCCAGAATGGCTTAATGTCACTCTCTGATGTGTTTTTTGCACCTATATCAGATAACGGAAAGCCTGTTGTCTTAGCCACAGTAATGATTTGTTCAAATACCGCTTCGTTCTTCACTCTTACCGTCAGTTTTTCGGTTGCAAAAATAACATTAGCATCAATGACATCTGGAATAGCGAGTATGGCTTTTTTCAACTTAGCAGCACAGCTTGGACAGTCCATTTCGGCAATAAGCCAACTGCGAGATAATGAAGTGTTGTTTGACGCTATAGAGGAAACAACTAAGGGGTCTGAATCTCCAGGATCTGAGCCACAACATGAGTCAGCATCTGTTGCTTTATCAATACTGCTGCAACAGTCTGAAACTGCAGTTTCTGCTTTGATTGCTGTGATTTTTGGTGTAGCACAGCAAGAGCTTGATGGATTATGCTTATGATCTTGGTTAGGTGTCGCTTTATGGGCTGTACACATGAGAGTATCCTTTCTGTTAGGTAATTTGTTTATCTACACTAACTATAAACCTTAGAGTTAACTCCAAGGTCAAGAAGAGTTTATATAACTAATTACAATAATGAAATTAGTTCATTGGAAACTATACTCAATATAGCACCAATTGGATTGTATGATTTTCATCCAGATAAATTTATAGTTAGATAGGAAGATAACTTTTTATTTACAGATATCCTGAGCCTGTGATGATTCAGTTAAATAAAAAAAACCGAAGTCTAGATACTAAAAATCCGAGAATAATACTATTCTCGGACTTAGATAGGTTTACTTAATTAGTTATATATACCGTAATTACACTGGGTGCTTAAAACATTGCCCAATAGATTCGCTGATAGCTTGAAGAACATTACGACGGGTAATAATACCAACTAATTTACCTTCATCTACTACTGGGTAAATTTTAGGTTTATCAGCTGTCATGATTTGTGCCAAGTCGACAATCGTATCTTCTGGAGTCACGGTTAATACATCTTTTCTCATAACATCACCGACAAGATGAGTATCTTGACAATGATAACTGACACCAATAAGTGATTTAATTAAATCTTGCTCAGAAATAAAGCCAATCACTTCTCGCTGCTCATTCACAACAGGACCGCCAATATGTTGTGAAGTAATAAACTGATCTAATGCCGCTGATAATGACATATCCGCTGTCAAATAAAGAGGTCGTGCGCTCATATATTGTTTTACTTTTTTATTTTCCATTATAGCCCCCTAACGTGCTATCAATCACTTTGATAACTTAAGTGTGGACCATTTTTGGAAAAATGCTAAATCACTCTTTCCTATCACTGTGATAAATGAAGCCTATTAAGAAAATAAGAGTGTCAATTTATGAGCTACCTAACAAAACATCGATTAATATTTTTTTGTTTTGTTCAACTGATGACATTACATTTTCATATCCTGCCGTATTATTACTTCTTTCCATTCGATGAATGATCCCTAGGCATTGCTTAATGTTTTTAGGATCTTTCATCAAATTTTTTCCTTTCAAGGTTAAAGTCAGCAGCATATAGTTTAGATCTGACGAGTAAGGGTATGTTTGACCTATTTTTATCAATTGATTTTTATTATCATCAGCTGCTTTCTGCGCTCTTAACCATTGATATACTTTATTTAACTTTTGAAAATGTACCATTGATTGCTGTAAAAGCTGTGGCGCTGTTTTTTTGAGACCGACTTGATCAAAAACTTTATATAAATTAATACACAATTTTACTTCACCTGACATCGCTAATACCCCAAAAGTAGCGACGCGGAACTCATCAGAAGCAACTTTACGCTCTGATAAAAAGCGACGATAACAGGTTGTTGCCATTATTTTTGCTTTATAACGTTTGCCTTGTTTAAGCAACTGACGAGCAATAAATATATTAATATAACCTTGTAATTCATCACGTTTATCCATTGAAATACGCTTTTTCAATGTCGCGACCAACTGACCAAAAAACGAACGATATTGTTCTTTATTAAAGGTTATTGGGTGCTTATACACAACATCAGCAATATCCATAATCATTTTATTTAATGTCGCTGGACTAATGCTTATATGATAAAAACGCTTCATAATCATATTATGTAATAATAATGGTTTATTATTCACAATAATAAACGTTAAATATGAATAAAATGCTCTATCACTTCTAGGATTATTATCAAAGGCTTTTACTAATGAAGATTGCATCTTACTAAGATGCTTTGCTTCAGAATAAATGTCCGACAGCATTAGATTCGCTTGAAATTGATACTTCTTAGAGCGAAGCAGTAATTCTAATACAGGAATTGCTTTTGGCTTTTCTATCATCTGGCAATAAGCCATTAAGTTTTGCGGCATGATTTCACTTTTATCATGACGCTGATACACTTTTTTAAAAGTAAGTGCATCTTTAGCTTTATATAACTCTTCTAGCGTCATATTAAGCAACATACGATTTTTGTATGTACCAGTATAGGTTTGAGCTCGTTTAATAAATGCGGCTTTTGAGCCTTTAACTTCCGCGATCAATTTCTCAATTAACAGAGTTAGGTTAAATGATTTCTTAATTAATTCATCAATATAGCCATAGTTAATGGGACTATTTACCACAAAATCTGGAAAAAGTTCTCGTGCATTTATATCATCGACTTGAGATTCTTCATTATCAATATCTACAATAAAAATTGGTCGCTTTCCAAATGGTGCCTTTGCGCGAGCATGTTTTACTATCTCACTAATCACTTCATGCTCTGCATAATGATATTCAATAAAATAGTAGTCATAAACGGGTAATTCTGATGCCTTCATGCTGACATTGAAATTGTCTGCATTTTTAAAACCAGCTTTCTGAAAAAACTGACGGATCTGAGTGCTACGCTCTCGCTTTTCGGTAAAAACCAAAACATTCATTTGCGGGATACGTCTAATTAATTCAGCACTGCTCATTTATATTATAACTCTAGTAAAAATAACAACCACAATATACCAATCTGTAAAACGCGAAACAACCTAAGATTCAACATTAGTTCAACACGAAAAGGCGTTCACATACCACTCGAAAATTTCTGCGCTACTTTATCATAAAGCAACGCAAAATTAAGCTATTTAAATATTGGTCAGTAGCGCTTGTAGTGGATGCTTCAATTGCTCTCCTTCAAATCGCTTAACCTGACTTCGACATGAATAACCTGTTATCAAACAACGATCTTTTTCCAACGTAGATAAATTGCTCTTCCAGCTTAGTTCATAAATTGCTTTCGATGTTTCCAATTTATCAGCTTCATGTCCATAAGTTCCCGCCATACCACAACAACCTACAGGCACTGTTACTAATGTTAGACCAAAATGCTGAAAAATCTTGCCCCACTCTTTTTCTGAGTTTGGCATTTTAGTTTTTTCAGTGCAATGGGCAAAAAGTTGCCAAGGTCGAGTATCAAATACCGTCGCTTTTGTAAAAGAAGATAATTTAGGATACAACCACTCATGTACAGTTAATACCGTAAAATCACCTCGTTTATCCGCTAACATTTCATTATATTCATCTCTATAGCAGAGAACTAATGCAGGATCTACGCCAACCATTGGAATATTTAAAGTCGCAATCTGATTTAAAAACTCACTACTAGATTTTGCAGTTGAGGTAAATTGTTTTAAAAATCCTTTTACATGCTGAGCCTTACCATTTGGTTTAAATGGTAACAATATAGGTTTTAAGCCTAAGCGCTGAATTAACTCTGCAAAATCACTAACAACACTTGCATCATAGTAACTGGTGAAAGGGTCTTGAACAATCAATACACATTGCTGACGCTCTGTATCAGACATACCTTTTAAATTGTTAAAATTAAAAATAGGAAGGTGTTTCTCTTTGCATCTATCTTTTAAAGTAGGGACAGAAAGCAATGGCATATCTACATAACCAATTGTTTTTTCAGTTAAGGATTGAGTTAACGGCTGACCTAATACTGTATTAACAACTTTAGGCATTACCGCCATTAACGGGAGCATTGTCTCTATATTCGCAACCATATAATCTTTCATTGGACGTTGATAGCGACTGTGATAAATATTTAAAAATCGAGAACGAAAACTAGGAACGTCAACCTTAATTGGGCACTGACTTGCACAAGCCTTACATGCTAAACATCCCATCATTGCTTCATGTACTTCATGAGAATAATCGTATTCTTTATCTTTATTCATGCAGTTACGAATACGATCAATAATCTGTTTTATGCTGGTACGCTTAGTTAAAAGACTTTGTTCAAGCGCGATTGGGTCAATACCTTGCTCTGACAGCTGACGTAACCATTCACGCACTAAACCTGCACGACCTTTTGGTGAATGACGACGATCAGCAGTTACCTTCATCGATGGGCACATGGGTGAGCTAGCTTCATAATTAAAACAGAGGCCATTACCATTACATTCCATAGCTTGATTAAAGCTATCCCTTACTTCAATAGGAATTTGACGATCATAATAGCCCCTTTTAGTATCACTCACTCTCACTAGCTGATCAGTACTTTCAAGTGGAGTACAAATTTTTCCTGGGTTCATTTTATTATGTGGATCAAAAGCTCCTTTGACTCGGCGAAGCTCCATAAATAACTCTTCCCCGAAAAACTCTGGGCCATATTCTGATCGGAAGCCCTTACCGTGCTCTCCCCACATCAAACCACCGTACTTGGAAACTAAAGCCACCACTTGATCGGAAATGGTATGCATCAAGGCTTCCTGTTTTGGATCACACATATCCAATGCAGGACGAACATGTAAAACTCCAGCATCCACATGTCCAAACATGCCATAATTCAATTGATATGAATCTAATAACTCTCTAAACTCTTGAATAAAGTCAGCAAGATTCTCAGGTGGAACACAAGTGTCCTCTGCAAAAGCAACAGGTTTTGCTGCCCCTTTTGTTGCCCCTAATAAGCCTACCGCTTTTTTTCGCATAGCATAGATCCGACCGATACTGGCCACATCAGTCGTCACTTGGTAACCAATAATACCTGCCGTTTCTGATTGCATTAATTCATCGAGCTTATTAGTAAGGCTTGCTATTTGCTGCTCTACCACGTCAAGATCAGTGCCTGCAAACTCAACCATATTTAAGCCAAGCATTTCTTTATTTGGTACATCTGTGATCAAATCACTAACGCTATGCCAAACAATATCTTGTTTTGCAAAGTTTAAAACGCGTGAATCAATGGTTTCAACAGAGAGCGCATTCGCTTCCACCATAAATGGAGCATTACGAAGAGCTGCATCGAAGCTATTATATTTAACATTAATTAATGTTCTGGCTTTTGGGATCTGCGTAATATTAACTTTGGCCTCAGTTAAAAAGGCTAATGATCCCTCTGCACCACATAACACCCGCGTTATATCAAATTGGTCAAGCTCAGTATCGAGTGCATTTTTTAAATCGTAACCAGTTAAAAATCGATTAAGATCTGGAAATTTATCTTCTATTTTCTGACGATTATCACGACAGACACTCGCTGTGATATCTAATACTGAGCGCACGCTTTCAGGTTGTTTATCATAAGAAATCTCTGTATTCAAACATGAACCATTGGCTAGTACAGCAGTGACTGCTAGCACATGATCTGATGTTTTCCCGTATTTAAGTGAGCCTTGGCCGGACGCATCTGTGTTAATCATCCCCCCAAGAGTCGCTCTATTACTGGTTGATAAATCAGGGGAAAAGAAATATCCGTATGGCCGTAATACATCATTCAATTGATCTTTAATCAAACCAGTTTGGACTCTTGCCCACCCTTGTTCGATATTAATCTCTAATACTTGATTCATATAGCGAGACAAATCAACCACTACGCCTTGTGTAAGCGATTGACCATTCGTTCCGGTACCGCCTCCTCGGGGAGAAAACGTCACTGCCTTATACTTATCTTCACTTGCCAATCTTGCTAAGCATTCAACATCTTTGGTGTTTTTAGGCAATAAAACCGCTTGTGGTAATTGCTGATATACACTGTTATCAGTAGCAACAGCTAAGCGACTTGAATAGGTCGTTTCTATATCGCCGCTAAAATCACGTTGTTTTAATGTCTCTAAATAATCTAAGACCGTTGGGTCGATAATAGATTGATATGGTAATACTGGTAACATTGCTCCCTGCTCCTTCAATCGCTGATCCTCAGCGTCATTAATGTTGTTCTACACACACTTTACAACATCTCGAATGGATAAAACATCTCGTCTATGCTATATCGGTTAAATATTTATAATTATATTGTAATACACACAAGTCAAACAGCATGGTATTCTTAAATTAGTTACTTATATACCACTTCATCTAATCGTGACATTTCTATAGAGAAAACTATGAAAGCGGCAATGAAAAAAACAAAAACAATCACTACTGATGACATTCTACTTACGCTATGTCGTTCAATGTCTGGTGTTTTAACTAAAGCCACAAATAGCTCAGTAAATTACTCTGCAATGGTACAAAAAATCTCAAAAACAAGTCTTAAACCTGATTTTGGCTGTTTTGTACTCTTTGATGGCGGATTTTCTGGTTTAGTTGTCACAAACTTTACTAAAGATTCAGCATTAGAGTTATACACAAAGTACATGCGAAATATGGGAATGCCAGAAGAAGAACTTGCAATTTTACACACATCTGATGAGGTCGGTGATATATTAGGCGAGCTAATGAATCAAATTGTAGGTGATTTTACTGGCCAAATCCGTAAGACATTGCAAACAACTATTTCGCAGAACCAACCTAAAATGTTATCACTTAACAAGCAGATTATTCTGTCAGTTGATACTAATTTAGATCGCCCACAGGCACGTCGTGTTACCTTTACAACTGAAGATAATAATATTTTCTATCTTGAGCTAGCAATGGATAAAACAGAATTTATTCAACTTGAAGAGTTCGAACAAGAAGAAGAATTTGATACTGATGACCTATTTGAACAACACAAAGGTACATCAAAAAAATCATCTACAAAAGAAGCAAGTAATCAAGATATCGATGATTCACTATTTGATGAACTAGGGATCTAGTATCTTAGATATTTGTTGTTAATGTAATGGTGTTCCTTTGCGATTTTTTTCCAGCATAGAGAGCACCATCTGCCGCTTTAATATAGTCTGTAATATTCTCTACCTGAATATTTTTGCATTGTTGGCTATGTATACCTATTGATAATGTCACTCTATCTGACACTAATGATGCCTCATTCAAGATATTTAAATCAAACAACTCTTGCTGCGCAGCTATTGCAATCTTTTCTGCCTCTTCAAGATGGGTATCTTTCATCAAAATTAAAATCTCATCACCACCGTAACGAAAAATATAATCCTCCCGTCGATTAAAATGATTTAGTAATAAATTCGCAATAGAGATAAGTACCTTATCCCCTGCATCATGCCCATATAAATCATTAAATCCTTTGTAATAATCAACATCGATCATAAGTGTTGCTAGAGGTTTACTCTGAGAATAAGAGTGCGAGAGTAAGTCTGGAGACAAACGCTCAAGTTCATGACGGTTATTTAAACCAGTAAGAGGGTCTCTAGTTGAAATGTACTCTAACTGTTTATTTATTGATTCTAATTCTTTTTGCTTCGCCAGTAATTCTTGTTTTTGTTGCACATTCTTTATCGCCACTGCTAAAAAGTTAACTAACTGAATAACTAATTTTAAATGATGCGGTTTATACTGATGTGTTTCCATATGTTGAACAGTCATTACCCCTAATAGAGTCTCCCCTAAAGTAATAGGAACATAGATAACTGATGCCGTACTTTCTTTTGTATCATCACCGACCCAAACTTCTTCATTTATAGGGTCATGATCTAAATAGCCACGAACTTCATCATAACTTGCTGCAGTCAATAATAGTGACTCACGGTGCTTCAAGCAATATTGTCCTAGCACCTTAACACTGTCACATTTTACTGAGAATGAAGCTAAAAACTTTTGATTTTCATATAAATAATCATAATTCAATACATTCATTTTCTCATCATAAAGAGCAATACCTACAAATGTAGCGGGAATAATTTGTTGGATATCATGAAACAATGATTCAACTCCTTGATAAAGATTATCCGCGATAGCTAGCTTCTGACCAAGTAAAGACATTCGATCTAAGTATTCATTAACCGACTCAAAGGTAAGCTGCTCTTTTTGTTTTTTAATCATATCAATCATGGATTGAAAATATGAATTCTCTCGCTGCTTCAGCGCTAATAATTTTGATTCCGCAAACTCTAATTGTTTATCTATCAAACATTGAAATGAGTCCATATACCCTAGCTGGGTCAAAGCTTCTCTTTTATACTTAAACACTTGAAAATGACTTAAAATATTTTGTTGATAATAAGGTGCTTTTTCAACCTCATCACAAAAATCTAAGGCTTCTTGATATCTTTTATTTTCCAGTAAGAGTTGAGTAAATAATAATCCACACTCTTCAATTCCTTGTGGATCTTGCTGTACTTTAAATGCCTGAAAACTACTTATATAAAAACATTCAGCTTGCTTAATATTTCCTTTTTTTGTTCTAAAACTGCGGTATATAACTCAGCATAAGGAATACCTCGATCATACTGGATCTCTTCTGCTAGTGATAAACTCTTATATAACCAGTGGCTCGCATCTTCAAATTCATTAAGATGCACCATTGAATGCCCCAAATTAAGATAAGCGAGTACTGAAAGAGGTGCGTTTTTAAAATAGCGAAGTACATTAACAGCTTTTAAAGCATGATTAGCAGAGCTTGAATAATCAAGTATTTGGCTATAGATACCAGAAATGTTGACATGCAATAAAGCTTGATAGGCTTGATCACTGTATTGCTGTGATTCTTCAGCTCGAAGAAAATACTGTAATGATGTTTGGTAATCACTCAGAAAGGAATAAAGCGTCCCTAAGTGAAGCAAGATAAAAGAATATAATTGCTCTTCGCCTTCTTTTTCACAACGCTCTAAAATCTGCTGAAACTCAATGGCCGCTTGCTCAAAATCCGTTGAACGATAGATACGATAAACATACAAAAAATCAAGAAACAGTTTTTTGGGTTCTAGCTGCTCTTCTATATATAATGCTTTAATCTTATCAATTGCAGAGTCAATCGCATTAACTGCTCTATCATCTTGAATACAACAAACTATTGCACGAGATTTTAACTCTGCATTAGAAGAACTCGACATTTAAATTACCTAGCATGTATGACATAATTTCATTTTTCCGCATAGTACACTTTAATTTTACCTAATTCCAACGACCTCTCAACCTTTAATAAACTCATCGCAATAAGCCAATTAGATAACTCTATTTTCTTCCAAATAAAGGCATAGACAGGTAAAATGGTTGCCCCATAAAAACTAAGGTAAATTTATGTCATCTGCAAAGCAAAAGGCTCTAAAAAAGATCGCTAAATGTCTTGAACTTGGTAATTCAGCAAATGTGAATGAAGCCGCTCAAGCCATTAGAATGGCGCATCGCCTTATGCTTAAATATGGTCTTGAAAAAGATGATATTGAATTTATCAAGATGGGGAAGACTCAAAGCTCTCACCTTCTTCCTGCTAATGTGGGGAGCAATATTTTGAAAATCATTCGTGGTATTAATACTCGATTTGGAGTAGAGGCAGTTTTACTCAATCACAAAGGGTTAAAGAAGGTTGAGTTTATTGGCTCAGCTGATCGTGCTATTTTTGCCGCTTTTGCTTTTGACATTGTATATCGAGAAATGAATGAACAAACTGGGCAGTTCAAAAATAGCTTTGCAGGCTCAGGTAAAGGTCAATTAGAGGTCACCAAACGTGTTAATTCTTTCTTAGCAGGTTGGATTGAAGGAGCTCTTGAAAAGCTTCCTGTCATTGCTCCTGACGATGAATCAGCAAATAAAATTAATGACTATATTGATAAAGAATTTAAAAATATTGACCGCGAAACTTTTAAACAACAATTAAAAGACGCCATGGCTAATATTACCGCTGACTATGAAAAAGGGTTAAAAAAAGGAAGGACTCTTTCAGTTAACCGCCCTGTTGCTGGAGCACAAGCACCAAAACTACTTGAGTAACACTTTAGTAGCAACCTGATAACAATACAACCCAGCATTGATCTAAATCAAAAGTAGACTTCAGGTTGCACGATACCTTTAAGTTGTTAGCTAAAGGTATCAAGGAAACTAAATGTATCAAGGAGTGATTTTATGACTTTATTAAGAAACCCTAAGTGTTATACCGATGTGTGTATTAATGGTAAGTGGTACCACTACGATCATTGCGGTACCACTGTTTACATGTTGAAAGGTGGTGCTTCTGCTGAGTTCGCTCTTGACTCAGAGCCTCTAACGGAGGACGAACTAATCGATAAAATCAAACAAATTAGTCCTCTTTAATCAATTTCTACTGCTACCATATCATGACAAATACGTAGTTCCTGCAATAAATAAGCACTCTCTTTATTATTTATTGCAGTCTGAGTTACTGATAACAATATACTTCCACTACTAATATGTAACGCACTAGACTCAAACCCTGTCGCTGGTGCGATGCCGACTTCAACTCTATTTCGATTCGCCTTATATAAATAATGTTCTTGCAGGTATTCTACAAGGTTTTCCTCTCGATCCATCTTTTCAATAGATGAAAATTCACTTTCAGCAACATACTGATATTG
The DNA here is from genome assembly GCA_000953695.1 of Aliivibrio wodanis. Taxonomy (GTDB): domain Bacteria; phylum Pseudomonadota; class Gammaproteobacteria; order Enterobacterales; family Vibrionaceae; genus Aliivibrio; species Aliivibrio wodanis. The sequence goes on from LN554846.1 coordinate 1,858,417, forward strand.
AATCGCTGCGCTTCGTCCCTCAATCAACCATAGTTTGGTGTATTGACGCACATAAGAAAAAGGCTCTAATTGAAGTTTATCGGCGATTTCTTTTGGTGCAAGAAGCCTTTTTTCATCTAAGCATCTTGTTGAAAATAGCCATTTCTGTGCTTGAAGTATTATAGAGAGATCTGTATCGAACTTGGGGTTGAAACAGAACCTTGCTGCCGAAATAAACCAACCTCGCCTCTCTTCCCGATAGATTTTACCAGAAAGAGCAAGGTGATTAAGTGCTTCACGTAAGGTTATACGTGTTGTCGAAAATGACTCAGCTAGTACTCTTTCTGAAGGTAATTTATGCCCTGCTTTTAGCATGCCACTTTCGATTTGCTCCTCGATAGCGTCTTTTATTGCTAAATATTGCATTCACACTCCTTAAAGTGATGGAACATAAATATCCGTTGATAAGTAATTTTGAAGTTGAGTATTAGAGATAAGCTGGCCTTTTTTCATTAAAATGGTCACTCTAATCTGCTCTTTTTCAGCTTGTTGCAGGTAATCTGCTATTTCTTGCTCAGAACTAACAGAAATACGTTCAGCATCACGACGGCATAGTTCCACAAACTCTGACGGGCAATCATTAAGATAAATCACCCATTCCGCTTGTTGCATTAATCGCAATGATTTTAAGGTTAGCATTTCTGTTTCATGGTGATATTCAATCCAATTGCGCTCAGCTTTAACACTAATATCTTTTGAAAGATAAAGAGAGAACAGTTGCTCTAGTTCATTTCGAGTTGTAATGGCTTCTATTTCTGGTGAACGTAGGAATATTTCCCAAAATTTTCGTCTTTCATCAACAGTGGCAAAGTGCTGCTTGATCACATTTCTTTTGTCCGCCCCAAAATCCGCAAGCATTGCTATCTTTGATGACAATTGAGTTTCTAACTGTTCTCGTATTATCCGAATTAATACAGGTGAAGATCCCCCACTTGAAATAGCGATTTGTACCCGACCGCGATTCACCATTGATGGCGTAATGAAATCACAATGTTCAGTATCATCAACAACATTGACTAAAATCCCCGCATCATGGGCATCATGATATACCTGGTGATTCAATTCGGAATTATCAGTTGTTGCCCACACTTGAATGTATTCTTGGTTTAATAAGTCACGATGATAAAAGCCTTTAGTGTATTGAATCTTACCTTCTTCTACATAATTCATTAGGTATGTTTTTATTGAAGGGGCAATCACTGTGATATCTGCATCAGCTTGCAATAACATGTCTATTTTACGACACGCAACTTCCCCACCACCAACCACTAATACAGGTCGTTTTTTAATATCCATAAATATGGGAAAATATCTCATTATTACTCTCTTCTTTTCACTTTATTATCTTCAATCTTTAATATACCTTGCTTTGGCTAAATAAGGTATTTATTCACCTTTCGAACATTGTGAGCTTAACATATTCAAAAAATAATTTAATTAACAATTATTCAACATTTGTGTATATTAAGGGAGATCAATACCACTACCCTAACCTATAAGTATCGATACTATTCACTAATAAACCTGTGCAATATAGTCATATAATCTACTGGCTTATCAAGAGTCAATTTCACAAATCATTAACTATTCTATATGTTTTAAATACAGCTGCTTATAAAAACAGCAGCCTTTTCACTAATGGCAACGCAACAAATTAGATTGTGATACGCCAGTTCAATAATGGATTACAAGGAAGAACACAGATGAAATTTAAAACAAATACACTCTACACTGCACTCACCGCCGCTACATTAATGATGTCAACACAGGTAGTCGCTGCCGAAGGCACATTAGATAAAGTAAAAAAAAATGGATATTTACAATGTGGTGTTAGTACCGGTCTTCCAGGCTTTTCAAACCCAAACTCAAAAGGCGAATGGGAAGGTATTGATGTTGAATTTTGTCAAGCTGTTGCAGCCGCTGTTTTAGGTGACAAATCAAAAGTAAAATATGTTCCACTAACAGCTAAAGAGCGTTTTACTGCACTACAATCGGGTGAAATTGACGTTCTTTCTCGTAATACAACATGGACACTACACCGCGACACTTCTTTAGGTTTAAATTTTGTTGGTGTTAACTACTATGATGGTCAGGGTTTCATGGTGAAAAAAGACCTTGGCTTAACCAGTGCAAAAGAACTTGATGGCGCATCTGTTTGTGTTCAATCAGGAACAACAACAGAGCTTAATCTTGCCGATTACTTCCGTAACAATGACATGGAATACAAACCTGTTGTATTTGATACCGCGGCGCAAACCTCTAAAGGCTTTGATGCAGGTAGATGTGATGTCCTAACTACTGACCAATCTGGTTTATATGCCCTTCGTTTGAATCTAAAAGATCCAAAAACAGCACAAGTATTACCTGAAATCATTTCAAAAGAACCGCTAGGCCCCGTTGTTCGTCAAGGTGATGACCAATGGTTCAACATCAATAAATGGGTGTTGAGTGCAATGATTAATGCTGAAGAATACGGCATTAGCTCTAAGAATGCAGACCAAATGCTAAAATCAAAAGATCCAAACATCAAACGTATTCTTGGCGTTGATGGTCCTAAAGGTAAAGGCTTAGGGATCCGTGATGATTGGGGCTACCAAGTCGTGAAACAAGTGGGTAACTACGGCGAAAGCTTTGAGCGCACGGTTGGTGAAGGTTCTCCTCTACAAATCTCACGTGGCGTAAATGCCCTTTGGAATGCAGGCGGTTTCATGTACGCCGCTCCAATTCGTTAATCAACTAATAATAAAGATAAGTAACACAATTTTATGGGGTGAATTTTCACCCCTTTTGATAAATGGATTTAAGGTTGTAGTTGTATGTCATCTAAAAATAAAAACCTCTTTTATAATCCAACATTTCGTGCGATTTTATTCCAAGTGATAGCAGTTGCTGCACTTGTATTTTTCTTTTATTCCATAGTTAACAATGCATTATCCAATTTAGAATCTCGTGGTATCGCGACTGGTCTTGGGTTTTTAAATCAAGAGGCTGGCTTTGGTATTGGTTTATCTTTAGTGGAGTATGATGAAACACACACCTATGGACGCACTTTTATTGTTGGGCTTTTAAACACAGCATTAGTCTCTATTTTAGGGATTTTATTTGCGACTGTACTTGGGTTTACCGTTGGTATTGCTCGATTATCTAACAACTGGCTCGTCAGTCGATGCGCTGCCGTCTATATAGAAACGTTCCGAAATATCCCCCTTTTATTGCAAATTTTCTTTTGGTATTTCGCTGTATTGCAAGCACTCCCATCTCCACGCCAAAGTTTGAGTTTAGGCGAAAGCGTATTCTTAAATGTTCGTGGATTATTCTTTCCAGGACCTATATTTGAAGAAGGTTCTAACCTTATCGGCATGGCAGTAATTATTGCGATTGTCTTTATTATCTTTTTATCTAAATGGGCAAAGAACAAACAAACGCTTACTGGTCAACAAACCCCTTTGCTTCGATATTCACTCTTAGCCCTTATTGGTTTACCAACGATGGCTTACTTTATTTCAGGAATGCCTATCACCATTGAGTACCCAGAACTTAAGGGATTTAACTTTAAAGGTGGTATTAGTATTATTCCTGAGTTAGCCGCATTAGTTGTGGCATTAAGTGTTTATACTGCTTCTTTTATTGCAGAGATTGTTCGTTCAGGTATTAACGCGGTTAGCCATGGACAAACAGAAGCAGCAATGGCTTTAGGTTTACCTAGAAATAAAACACTAAAACTTGTCGTTATCCCACAAGCGATGCGCATTATTATTCCCCCACTAACAAGCCAATACTTAAACTTAACGAAAAACTCCTCATTAGCAATGGCGATTGGTTATCCTGATTTAGTGTCTGTATTTGCAGGTACTACGTTAAACCAAACCGGGCAAGCTATTGAGATCATCACAATGACAATGGCGGTTTATCTAACCTTAAGTCTATTGACCTCATTCTTGATGAATATTTATAACAGTAAAGTCGCACTGGTTGAGAGGTAATCATGAGCATACATCAATTTCAGCCAGATCTTCCGCCACCAGCAAACACGGTTGGCGCAGTAACTTGGCTTAAGAAACATCTATTTAACGGCCCTATTAATTCAATTCTGACGATTATTATTGCGTATTTAGCATTTAGTGGTCTATGGAATGCGGTCAATTGGGCTTTAATCAATGCCGATTGGATAGGAACAACACGTGATGCCTGCTCAAGTGAAGGCGCTTGTTGGGTAATGATCAACGTTCGCTGGGACCAGTTCATGTATGGTTTCTATCCTACTGATGAACTCTGGCGACCTCAGCTATTTTATGGTCTGTTAGCTATTTTTGTAGCTCTACTAGCCTATGAACATACACCTAAAAAAGTGGCTATTTGGTTAGTATTTGTAAACATCTTCCCATTCTTTGCAGCCTTCTTATTGTATGGCGGTGTATTTGGTTTACCGGTTGTTGATACACACCTTTGGGGTGGGTTATTAATTACCTTAGTTATTGCCATCGTGGGGATCGTTGTTTCCCTTCCTATTGGTGTCGCTCTTGCACTAGGTCGCCGTTCTGAAATGCCGATAATTCGCAGCATGTGTACCGTGTATATTGAGATTTGGCGTGGTGTTCCATTAATCACGGTTCTCTTTATGGCTTCGGTTATGCTTCCACTGTTTTTATCTGAAGGTATGGAGCTAGATAAACTCTTTAGAGCACTCATTGGTGTGGTTTTATTTAGTGCCGCATATATGGCTGAAGTGGTTCGTGGTGGCTTACAAGCAATACCAAAAGGTCAATATGAAGCGGCTGATGCACTTGGATTGGGCTATTGGAAAAAGATGCGCTTAATCATCTTGCCACAAGCATTAAAAATCACTATTCCATCAATCGTAAATACCTTCATTGGCTTATTTAAAGATACAAGTCTGGTACTTATTATAGGTATGTTTGATGTGCTCGGTATTGGCCAAGCCGCAAATACCGATCCTGAGTGGTTAGGGTTTTCAACAGAAAGTTATGTCTTTGTTGCTTTGGTTTTCTGGGTGTTCTGTTTCTCTATGTCGAGATACTCCATCTATTTAGAAAACAAACTTCATACAGGCCACAAGCGATAATTAACAGAATTCAAGGATGTAGTTATGACAACTCAACAAGATTATATGATTAAGTTAGATGACATGAACAAATGGTATGGCGAATTTCATGTGCTTAAGAACATCAACTTACAAGTAAAAAAAGGCGAAAAGATTGTTATTTGTGGTCCTTCTGGCTCGGGTAAATCAACCATGATCCGCTGTATTAACCGTCTAGAAGAACACCAAAAGGGACATATTTACGTTTCAGGTACAGAACTTACCGAAGACTTAAAGAATATAGAAGCAGTACGTAGAGAAGTCGGTATGTGTTTCCAGCACTTCAACCTCTTCCCTCACCTAACCGTACTTGAAAATTGTACTTTAGCGCCTATTTGGGTAAAGAAAATGCCAAAAGCAGAAGCGGAAGCATTAGCAATGCAATTTCTTGAGCGTGTAAAAATCCCAGATCAAGCCGATAAATACCCAGGTCAACTGTCTGGTGGGCAACAACAGCGTGTAGCGATTGCTCGATCTTTATGCATGAATCCGCAAGTGATGTTATTTGATGAGCCAACATCTGCGCTCGATCCTGAAATGGTTCGTGAAGTACTTGATGTTATGGTTGAACTCGCAGATGAAGGGATGACAATGCTATGCGTAACTCATGAGATGGGGTTTGCTAAAGAAGTCGCCGATCGGGTAATTTTCATGGATGCTGGCGAAATTATTGAAGAAAATAATCCCGTCGATTTCTTTGAAAATCCACAATCTGATAGAACTCAGCTATTCTTAAGTCAGATCTTGCATCACTAAAATCACGAGGTTATCTCGAAAAGTAAGACTAAAAAGCAGTGATCGTTTGATTACTGCTTTTTGTTACAGATGCTTACAAAGTACACAAGCTAAGTTAATGCACTGATGTAAAATGGTTTCTAGCTCAATTAATTCAGTTCAAAAATTAGAACTTACTTGATTTTTTGAACTATAGGCACCATAACTGTCTATATATTTATGTCTGTCCATTCCAAGGGGAATACGATGAATAATCAAATGTTCGGCCAAACTCATACACAAGAGTCGGCTCTACAAACAAATAAAGTATTACGTAATACTTATTTCTTACTGTCTATGACACTGTTATGGTCGGCGCTTGTTGCTGGTGTATCAATGGCTCTGAATTTACCTCGTCCAGGTATTATCATTATGCTTGTTGGTTTCTACGGCCTATTGTTCCTAACAGAGAAAAACCGTAACAACAGCATGGGTCTTGTATTTACCTTCTTATTTACTGGTTTCTTAGGTTATACCATTGGTCCAATCCTAAACATGTACATTGGTGCAGGTATGGGCGATGTTATCCTAACGGCTCTTGGCGGTACTGCATTATCATTCATGGCAGCATCGGCTTACGCATTAACAACTAAGCGTGATTTATCATTCCTTAACGGTGTGTTAATGGCTGGTTTCGTTGTGCTTCTAATTGGTATGGTAGCGAATATCTTCCTACAAATGCCTTTATTACACCTTGCGATGAGTGGCATGTTCATTCTGTTCTCTACAGGTGCGATTCTGCTTACAACACAATCAATCATCCGTGGCGGTGAAACAAGCTACATCTCAGCAACGATTACGCTGTATGTTTCTATCTACAACATCTTCATCAGCCTACTAAGTATTCTTGGTATTATGCGTGATGATTAATCGATAAGTAATTTGATACTCATAAAAATGCCAGTCCCATAAAGGACTGGCATTTTTTATGTTTGTAGTTTGTAGAAGGCAATTAATCACATGATCTAATTATTACTATTAAGAATAAGGCAAAGACTCTACCCCATCATTATTCAACATACATTGCACATTCATCGTCTATATTTTCTGGAGGGAAGTAATTATCCCTAACGTAAAACTTATTAAGTAATCGAATGACAGCGTGTTTCTTTACTTCCTTTTCACTCATTAATCCATGTAGTTTACGTGCTACATTTTGAATGGTTAATAAATTCTCTAAAGGTAGACTCGCTTCTAAGTCATTTTTTAAACTGTGTGCTTCTTCATAACCATTTGCAACGGCAAGATAAGCCCAAATATAAGCCACTGCATTATGAGAAGAGGATATTTTTTGATTATACTGCGCCGAACGTAACTGAGATTCAGGGTTTTTAAGCTCCCCGCCACGCTCTGACCAGTAGATAGCCTTAAAAACGTCTTTTGTCGTTCCAATACCATGATAATAACAAGAGCTCACAGTTATCATTGCTTTTTGATCATCCTGATATGCAGCTCTTAGCATCCAGTAAAACCCTTCTGGATGCCCATCCTCATGCTTTTGATACCATTGAGCTAGAAAAAATTGTGCATCTAAGTAGTCTTTTAGAGCTAATTTCGTGATAATTTGAATACCTAACTCAAGATTTTTTTCACAACCCTTACCCTCAAGATATAGTTTACCTAGGGTAAGCGAAGCAGGCATCTCTCCTCGACTTTCTCCTAACTTAGCCGTCCAAAATGCTAATTTTTCATTAGCTTCTGGATCATCATAATTTTCATCATATAAACGTACTAGCGCATAAAAGGCCTGCTGGCTATTCTGCTCTGCTGCAGCAAGATACCACTTAATAGCACTATTTTGATCAATCAACTCTAAATCTGCACCCAAGGCTAATTGAGCGGTAAGATTTCCACTTTTCGCACGCTCAATTTTATCTTGTCTATCAGTATCATGATCAAGTGTAACAACTGAATTATAAGTACTGTTCTTTCTTTGTTTTACAATCAGCATTTTTTTCTTTTCAATAGATTGAAAATGCAAAATGACTGCAATCAAAAAAATCACACTACTAAAAAATAAGAACACATACATATCAAAAGGTCATCGGAAAAGGAATACGGCTTCAACTGTCTATTCTAATGGCTTTCCCTCTTAATTAGAATGACTACCTTTTACAAAAATAGATTTATCTCTCTATTTTTTATGAAAAAAAACCAATATAAACAGAATGAAATCCCTTATAATGCATATATCTATTATTCCGAACTTTGTAGCTGGTTTTTTAGGAAAACTAGCTAAGGCATTAAAATATATTATTTATACTCATGGCTTATATGAAAACATTGTGCCATCAATTTTTGTGCATCTTTCTTCTCGTATTTTCTCAACTGACTTACGCTAACTGGGGATTATCTAATGAGCAATTCATTAAATTTAAGTAAACAGCAGCTTTTAACATTAACAGATCGGTAATTTACTTGAGTCTCGAATTACCACCACACCGAAAACCGAAACCGAAGACGAATGTCCTTCCATTTCCTTTGATAGCTTAGTGTTACCAAGACAATGGGATGAAGAGAACTTAACAGAAGAAGAACGAGCTAAAAATGGATTTTATCGCGTCTTATGGGACTATTCAGATGGGAACCCAACGCTTCTTTAGATTATCTTTACATCGTAATAAAGATACGGATGCTGTTCTTGTTAGTCTATTTAAAGCCCCACATTCAGATGACTTAGAAACAATGCCTAAACCAATGCTTGCAGTACTTCGTTCAATTGTGCAACTTGAGATCGCTTCACCTTCTGATGTCAGTGAGTGCAGCCGTTTAAGCATGGCAGAAGTGATCAGTACACTGCGTTATTTTCAAAGCCGTGGTTATATAGAATGGAATGATAATAAAGCTCAAATTTCTGATCACTGGTTCCGTCACATTACTAATGTTCTTCATCGTCAACATTTATTTGTGAAATAATATGCTTCGATTATTTATCTTCTTTATTACGTTCAGCTTTGGGTACACCGCCTTTGTTGAAGACCCTCAGTCGCTTGATAACCTGCACCAATTCGCAAGTTTGATCCGATGGAGCGGTGTTGCCTTCTCATTCATCATTGTCTTTATTGCTTGGCTATTGCTTCGTTTTACTCAATCGATCGTTGATGGTATTAGCAGTCAATTTGCACAACGCCGAATGCTAATGCAAAAACTGCAGTCATTTTTTCAATTCTTTATTTATATGTCGACGGGGATAACGGTATTCATGCTCAGTTTCCGCGTTAATGAAAGGGTTCTCGCATTGATTGGGGGGACTCTGGCGGTTTCGGTTGGTTTTGCATTAAAAGATCTTACCGCCTCGTTTATTGCAGGTCTAACAATAATGATAGACCGACCATTTCAAGTGGGCGACCGAGTCACTTTTGAAGGGCATTACGGTGACATCATTGCTATTGGTTTACGCTCTGTTCGTATGCAAACTCTTAATGACGATATTATTACGATCCCAAACAATAAATTTTTAAATGAGGTCGCAATGAGTGGTAACTACGGTGCATTGGATATGCAAGTGGTTATCCCTTTCTATATTGGTATGGATCAAGATATCAATACTGCTCGTGATATTATTCAAGAAGCGGCCTCATCAAGCCGTTATATCCATCTACCAAAACCGGTTGTAGTGCTAGTAAAGCAAACCATCACAGACAACTATTTAGCAATCCAGCTAACCTGTAAAGCCTATGTGGTGGATATTAAAGTTGAAAAATTATTTGAAACCGATATTACTCTTCGTGTAATGGAAGAATTTAAAAAAACGAATATTTCCCCTCCTTCCATTGCCATTCAAAACAAATAGACATTGTGTGGTGCTCTCTATTAGCAGAGCGCCATTAATATTAACTAGCACTCGATAAGTGTTGACCAGGTAATTGCTCTGCTGCCACCCAATTTCGTCCGCTTTCTTTGGCCCTATACAGCATTCGATCTGCGCGCTCTATTCCTGTTTGAACTGATTCATCACCCAATTGAACAACCCCGAACGAGGCTGTAATATTTAGCTCTTCAGGCCACACTGCACTTTCAAGAGTAATGCGAAGATCTTCTGAAATATCAACACTTTCAACTAGGTTCATATCAACAAATAATAATAAGAATTCTTCTCCACCCCAACGAATGAATATTGATGAGTTGGGTAATTTCTCTTGTATTAAATTACACAACTGGACAAGAACTTGATCACCAACGCCATGTCCGTGATTGTCGTTAATAGACTTAAAGTGATCGATATCAAATAACGATATTGATACCGCGGTTCCTGAGTTTCTTATGTCTACCAAGTCCGAAAAAACCTTATCGATATCATTACGATTTCGAATTCCCGTGAGTGGATCATTCGTGGCTTGATGACGAAGTTTAGACATTTGATTATTTAAACGAGCTTGCTGGTCTTTCTCTCTAATCAAGGTTTTTTTCATACTTAAAATATAAGAGACAACATAAGAAGATAAGAATAAAACCCATATCAATAAGATATAACGTAAAAATTCATTATGTGGAAGATACTTACCTTTAAAGATAATATTTTTGATTAAGTACTCGTGATGACCGAGTTCGACAGATCCTGGGGTGCCAACTTCAATCAAAACAGTGTTACTGATATCAACAGCCGTGAGCTCTACCGGATGCTTATAATAATTAATCCACCATGTAGGTACGTTAAGATACTTAAACCCGAGTGGGTATTTAATGGTGTATAAATTTGGATCAAACTCAAATTGATTAAATTTGTCAGAGAGTAAATCGGAAGTGCTGTAAGCATCATTTCTATTTCGAACTAAGAAACGAGCCATAGGTATCCCTTCACCTTGATATTCTATATCGAACGAAACCGTTTCATACAATGACAAATCAATACCAAGAGTTCGCTCTTGTGAGACAATCTCAAACGTCAATTCACAAAAAGGGCTGTCATAATTTGCACCGATATCACAAACTAATAACAGCTCTCCATTAGCTAATTTACGTAATTCTCCAGACGAGTTACCACCATGGTCTTGATCTGTATTAACACGTAAGTTGAACTCAGAATCACCATTTAGTACCAATACACGGTTAAAGCCAAGGTGATAATATACCAATGACAACATCGTTATGATAATTAACGCTATGATCCCTTTGATTAATGTCAGTTTTACCAAAATACGTCCAATTTACAGAATGAGAACCTGTAACTATTTTATCCGATTATTTACATAAATGTAACCTATAAATTTATCTCTCGCTGCTCTCTTATTTTATTGATAACATAACATTCTATATTAGCTAACTCGCTGGTTCTGTAATGAAATTAATATTAAAAACTCTCCTATTATCTGTATCACTATGCAGCTCCTTAGCTTTTGCTAATACAGAGGCACACAATGATTATTTAAAAGGTACGGCTTATCTAAATCAAAACAATTATAAAGAAGCAATTACCTGGTTAACAAGTGCTGCCAATAATGGTTCTATTGAGGCTCAAAATAAAATTGGTGTCATTTATGCAAAAGGAATTGGTACTGAATCTAGCACTAGTTTAGCCATTCAATACTTTACCAAAGCTGCAAAAAATGAAAGCTCAATGGCTTATTACAATCTCGGTAAGGTGTATGAATCCCAAGAAAAATTCCCTATCGCTATCGACTGGTATAATAAAGCCATCGCTATGGATAACAGCAATGCAATGAACAACCTTGCAGATTTATACTTACAAGGTAACGGGTTAGTGCAAAACATTCATCAAGCAGAACTGCTCTATATACAAGCGGCAGAATTAGGCAATGCTACAGCCATGCGTAATCTTGGTTTTCTCTATTTCAAAGGGGTAAACGTTAAACAAGATATGGAGAAATCATACTTTTGGTTTAATTTAGCCGCAGCAAAATCTTACCCAGAAGCAGAAATATATCGTAATTTTACAGGTGAGAAGTTATACAAAACGACAAGAACATCAATCCAGAATGAAGCCTTAGTATGGCTAGAAGCACATTCAAAATAACGCGATAATACTCTTTCCTTGGTTGTCTTAAAGTTCAATTAAGACAACCAAGCAATCCTTCTTAACTCTTTTTCTTTGTTACGCCTTTTTACTCTCTAAGCGACACGGTAACCAAGTTGCCAGTACGATAATCACAAATATCAATGAGAAATTTGCTATCGCTTTCACCATTAAGACAATAAGAGAGCTGCTTTCTAATAAATCTAATAATACACTCACCCCATATCGAGTAAGTAGTATCACGACAAATAAAGTAAGTAAGGTAATCACGCGAGTTTTTAGGCTCTTTATCACCACTCCTTTTGATATAAGAATAGCAAGGACCACTCCCCAACATATCGCTGCCATATATAAATAATTCATATATTGCATGGTAAACGCAATACCGCTTGAGATAATCGCTATAATTAACCAAAACTGTATACTCTCAATCACGCGATACAGTAAATCTCCATGTTTTTTCTGCAGATTTGAAAAATGAACAATCACCATCGCCCCCAGAGCGATCCCCACGATAGCATCCGTCAAAAAATGAATACCGAGCCATACCTGAGCGATAGACTGAGTTATTATTAAGCCAACAAAAAATAATACGAAACGGTTAAGTAGCGCTGGTGCTAGATCTCTTTTCTTTAAAGCGAGATAAAATACTCCGTAAATAACGGTAGCAAGCATGGCGCTCATGCTTGGCATTCCAAACCCATTAGCTTGCGTTAATTGTAGTTGAGGGACATAAACAAATGGGCGTGGTAAAGCCAAACCTAACTTTGCCAATTCTGTAAAAATGATAGTTAACACAATACCAAACAATAAGGTTAATGCGGTTCCTCGACCAAAATAAACCAATCCGACAATAAATAAAAAGTAGAAAAAAGCTTCTGTACCTGTTTCATTAATTATCGTGAAAAATATTTTAATACTCGTGTTAATAACCGTTGGTAAACTATTTATACTTTCGCGTAACGACATCAACAGCCCCAGTTCAGCTTGGTGAATATCGCTCGCTTGACCAATAAGATCCGTTACCCACGTGATTTGGTTATCACTGTCTAATGGTTTAGCAAACCAATGCTGAAGTAATGTTAGTTGTTGTGGATAGCGGTACTGCTCTGGAGTTATTTTATATGGTTCACTCAAATAAACGGCTTCAGTTTCGATACCGTAATGAGGAGAAAACCAAGATGGAATTCGAAATAAACCATCATTTGTTTGGAGGTCAAAAACGACAATTTCAGAATCACTTACACAGCGAAAAAACGTGGCTTTATCGTCTTTATACAATTGTTCTTTTGCTGTAACAACAAGCCCTGCTTCTTCCCATGTTTCTCTTTCTGCGGCTTGCTGAGGCGTTTCCCCCACATCAATCAACCCTCCGGGCAATGATAGTTTTCCCGTAATCAATTCTTCAATCAAAACGACACGAAAGCCATCATCCACAACACAGACGGCTCCTTTTGAAGTAACCTCTTGATCCGCTAGTGCTGGTATTGATAAAAATGAGGTAGCAAACGATGACAACAATAAACAGAGAGTAAATATCTTATTCATATTTCACTCTCTTTTAGGGCTTTACGTAAATAATGGATATGTTCTTTCATGCCTTGCTGATGATAAAAATCTAATGCGGCTTGATTAAAACCCCACACTTCAACAAAAACCTCTTTAACACCATAGTCTTTTAATTCTTGTTCCATTCTTGTTATTAGTTTCTCAGCAATGCCTTCTCTACGACTTGTTTGTTCAACATACAGTTCATCAATCGTTGCCATCATTACTGGTTTACTGACCGTTGAAATCAATTCACAAAAATGCCCCGTCACAAAACCAATAACATCACCTTCGAGTTCTGCTACATACACCATGCATTCTGGGTCATCTAAATAGCGGGCAATACTTTTCTCTTCTTCTATCTCTGAAGCCGTTTTGAATAACTCAGGGCATTGCTGATGATGCTCATCATGTAGTTGATACATCATTGAATTTAAGCGAAAAAGATCCGTTTCTTGTGCTCGACGAATAACTGAAGTCATGTAGGTACCAAATAAGAAGTGACATGTAATTAGACCATGATTTATAAACAAAAAAAAGTTCTGTATCATCAGTTCTTACATTCATAATGCCTTTCCTTACTTAATTTTGACGTTAATCGCCTGAGAAAAGGTACACTAATCACATTGATATTTATTTGACCGAATCCTTATGCAATTTACTTTCACCCCAAAAAATAGAATCTACGAATTAATCACCTTTATTTTCTTTATCTTAAGTATGCTAATAGCGCTTTTCCTTGCGCCTACTCCTAATTTATTAGGTCTTTTATCAAATACTGAAAGCCTCATTCTAACCTCGCTCAGCAGCTCAGCAGGCTCTCCAATGTTTCTGCTTACTTCAGCGATACTCTGTTGTATTCCTATTATCAAACGTTTACCAATAAAGAAGATACTTTCTCTCTACCTACAATTTGCAATTCTTTTACTATTAAGTTTAATGCTAAAAATTGGTGTTAAAGCAGTGACTGAGATCCCCCGCCCTTACACTCAAGCTTTAGTTCAGGTTGATTTAATCGATAATACCGCTGATTTTTATACGCTCAGTGAAGAAAACAAAGAAACTCTTATTACTCAAGTTAAACAGCAAGTAAGCCCCGCACGTATAGACCAATGGCGTCAAGGCATGAATTATTCATTCCCATCAGGCCATACTATTTTCGCCGCTATCTGTGTTTTATTTTGGGGAGGTTTTTTGCTACGACATAAGCACTATGCACTAACCGCAGTTGTGATTACTTGGGGTGTAGGCGTTGGCTTTAGTCGTGTTTGGCTTGGAATGCACTGGCCAACAGATCTTATTGCGTCACTGATCAGTGCATCGATTTTGATTCTTTGTGTACCAACGATTAATTTAGAGACAACATCTCCTAAAGTGAATTAACGTTTTTCTTCACCGATTTGACCGCCATAATGCCAAAACCAATAAGTAGTAATAAAGGCAATAGCCAGAGCACATAGGTTTTCGCATTTAATGGCGGTTCATATAAAACAAAATCGCCAAAACGATGCGTCATGAAACTCACGACCTCTTCATCTGTCTTTCCCACTTTGATTTGCTGATACACTTCTAAGCGGAGATCTTTCGCTATCGGTGAATTTGACTCAATTAAGTTTTGATTTTGACATTGTGGACAACGTAAGCTTTTTGCCAAGGCTATCGCTTGCTGCTGTTGCTCTGAAGAATCAAACTTAAACAGTTCTACGCTTTCTATCGTCGCTTTGTCAGCGGCAACAAATAAACTATTACTGCTATCCAATGATGCATTAACGGAAAATACGGAGCATAAACAGAGTAATGGCACCAATAGATTAAAAAAACGCTTCATTATTACTCCTCAAAAAAGTCAGCAAATTCACGTTGCCACTTTTTCTCATCTAAAGCGCCAGTAAAGCGATGCAATATCACTCCTTTCTGATCAATTAAAAAAGTCGTCGGCGTACCAAAAACGCCTAAATCCATTGCAAGTGATCCTCTTGGGTCAAAAATCACCGCTTGATAAGGTGAACCTGTCTTTTCTAACACTTGTTTAGCTGCTATTCGATCATCTCGATAATCTAAACCAATGATGGTTATGCCCTGCTCTTTTAATTGGTGTAAAAAATGATGCTCGGTTTTACAAATACCACACCAAGCAGCCCAGACATTTAATAAAGTTAATGGTTGCTGTTGAAATAAAGATTCATTTAATAATACCGACGTATCCATGACTTCTGGTAATTCAAACGTAGGCACGATCTCTCCCACCATCGCCGTTGATGTACTCGACTCTTTGGTTTCTAATCCTGTAAATAACACACTAAAGATTATCGCGCATATTCCAATCGCTAATCCTACTTTTATTACTGGCTTCATTTCTTACTACTCTTTCGCTTTATCATTGCCAATACCCCGCCTAGCGCCATCAAAATAGAACCAAACCAAATCCATCGAACGTATGCCTTATATTGTAAACGTAATGCGAAACTGCCGTCTTTTAATTTTTCACCTAACGTTACGTATATATCACCATGCCAAAACCAATGCATTGCAGGTTCACTCATGTTCATTACTCGAACTTGATAATGACGACGTTGTGGCTGAACCATGGCTATTTCTTTACCATTTTCACTGATCAATAAATTCGCTTGTTCTGCGGTGTAATTTGAAGCAACCAATAGTTCGGTTTCTTTATAAATGATCTCATAATCGGCGAGTTTAGCTGTAATACCCGGTTCCATTTTTGCACTGCTTTCAAAAGAATGCTCACTGTTCATCGCCGCACCAATCATCACTATCGCAATACCGATATGAGCGATAACCATTCCTATCGCTTTGCCTTTAGACTGTTGCAGCGACCACACCGAACCTATTATTACCGCGAAAGCCAACACCCAAACCAAGCTAGGGATTACTGCTATATTTTCATATTGAACACGATATATTCCGAGTCCTAGCACAATAGAAACTAAGCTTGAAATAACGATCGTCTTAGTATTTGCATTTGTCGTCTTTCCTTCCCAATTAGCAAAGACCGACACGGCCATCATGAACAAAGCAACGATCGCCATTGGCACAAATAACAGATTGAAATAGGGCGCTCCAACAGAGATATTTCCTAATCCGAAAATTTGGAAAATCATAGGATAGAATGTGCCAAGTAACACTGTAATTGTTGCGATTGAAAATAGACCAGCTAACAATAAAAACAAAAAATCACGACTAATAAAATGACGAATAGGTTGACTATTTAACTGTCTGCTTTTTAATACATACAGAGACAAAGAGATCAACATAACTACAAACAAGATCAGAAGAAGAATGATCCCACGCGTTGGGTCCACTGCAAATGCATGGACAGAAGTTAATACCCCAGATCGAACGACAAAGGTGCCTAAAATACTCAAACAAAACGTCATTAACGATAGGATCATTGACGTTTTTACTAATTGGTTTTTCTGATTATTCGCGATTAAGGTATGCAGTAAAGCCGTTGCGGTTAACCAAGGCAATAACGACGCATTTTCAACGGGATCCCAAAACCACCAACCACCCCAACCAAGTTCATAATATGCCCACCAAGAGCCTAAACTGATCCCTACAGTTAATAATGACCACGCTAGTAGTGTCCAATGTCTTGCGTGTTTTACCCAATATTGCGGTACGTCCTTCATCATTAATGCGGCAAGCGCAAAAGCAAACGTTGCGGCAAAACCTACATAACCTAAATACAATAATGGTGGATGAAATATCAATCCAATATCTTGCAACATTGGATTCAAATCTCGACCTTCTAATGGTGTGTTAACGTAAATAATGAAAGGATTTGAAGCAAACAAAGTAAAGGCTGAAAAAATAGCAATTAATGCATTAAGCACTAATAAAACTCGAATAACGTACTCTGTTTGTATTGTTTTTCTCTTTAGCGTAATTAACCCTGCCCATAGTGCTAAAGTTAATACCCAAAACAATAATGACCCTTCATGACCACCCCAAATAGCGGCAATTTTAAAAAATACAGGTAATGCAGAGTTAGAGTGTTCAGCAATATATCGAATAGAAAAATCATCAATATAGAAGCCATATCCCAATGCAGACACAGAAAGAAAACAGAATAAAGTACTAAGAATCGAGAGAGGAAAAATTAACGTAGCCCAAGAATTCTGAGAACGTGATATTCCATATATAGCAGATATGGAAGCAACAAAAGATAACACCATCGTTGCTATTAACCAAAATTGACCTATTTCAGCAATCATACGACTCCACTGATCCCTCAAAAAATAAAAACGTCATGCTTATCCTAGTGTGACTTAAACAAGTTACTTAAAATAAGCATGACGATACTGCATTATACGACGGTCATTTGCCCTGCATAGAGAACAAATGTTCGCAGCATTAATACACCAATTAAACTCAATGATGTTACTACAAAAATGAATCCCTTGCTGTGCGTGACTTCTTTAGGTGCGAATGCATTTAGCGCTAATGGCGTAACCATTCCTAGGCCGATAACACCCACCCAGAACCAAGTACCCCAAAATCCACCACCAATCGCAGCCCAAGCGGCAACTTCCCCTTGGCCTCCGCTGAAGATTAATCCAGTAAAGAACGTAACTAAAACAAATAACTCGAACAGCACAACTGGTCGTTCGAAATTATGAATCCACTTTACTGAAGTGCTTGTGCTCGATTCCCCAAAACCTAAAATACCAAATAATAAACACGCCGCCGCACCTGAAGATAAACTTGAGAACAAGAATAAAATCGGCAGTACTGGGTTATTTAACATTGGGTAAGTTTGTAATGCAGATAACAAGAAACCAGTATAAGCAGCAAGCATAATAGCTAACACCGCTAAGACGACTTCTAATGCATTCTCAAACTGTTCTATTTTAAGCAAAATTGCATCAATGAAACCAAACTTCCCTTTTAAGAAAGCCATGATTTCTTTTCTGAAAATAACCCCTATCCAAGCAAACAAAACAACCATATATACTTGGAACAAGATAACCCCCATCGACATTACCGATGTAGGGTTAAAAAAGATCATTATTTTCCAAAAAGATAACGGTTTCGTTAAATGGAAAATCAAAATAGTTAAGCCAGCAATAATTCCAAATGGAGCTAAAATCGCCGTGGCTTTAATGATGCCATTATGCGCAGGATCTCCTTCGATGACTTTACGCTTCAAATAAATTGAAATCATAACGGCACCAGCAGACATACCGGCTAAGAAAAGATAGATCGCGATGATCCAGTCCCAAACTAAGGAGTCAAAATTAAACGCAGCTTCCCATGCACTCATCTTAAATCTCCCCTTTTTGATGTGGGATCTTATATAGCTTAGGCTTAGTACCTAGACCCACTTTGTCACGATAAACTGGATTATTATTCAGTACCGCATTAATCTCGCTATTTTTGTCGTTTAAATCACCAAATATTAGTGCTTTTGTGGGGCAAGATTCAACACACGCAGGTTGTTTGCCTTGAGCTAAATTCGTCTCACGACAAAAATCACATTTATCTGCTGATTTGGTAACAGGATTAAAGAAACGTACTTGATAAGGACACGCCGCTAAACAATAGCCACAGCCTACGCATTTCTCATTATGAACATCAACAATACCTGTTGTTTCATCTTTATAAGCAGCGCCTGTCGGACACACCATTACACACGGAGCATTTTCACAATGTTGGCATGATTTACGAGTAAAGCGGTAATCGACATCAGGGAACTCTCCGCGCGGTTCGCTACGGATAATCTCTAATCGAGAAACACCTTCTGGCACGCTGTTCACTTCTCGACATGCTTCAGTACAGGCAGTACAACCAATACAGGCCGTCTCATCATGCACCATACCATAGCGTTTTGCGCCGTCTTCCATCGAATAAGCCAGCGTTTTTTTACTGCTCATTAATGAGGTAGTCGCCACTCCAGTAGTAAAGATAACCGCACCTGAACCCGCTAAAAAATTTCGTCTAGAACAACTCATACTATTCTCCTAGCTTATTTTCTTTCTGATTAAAATCAGCGTGGCAATCAACACACATCTTTATCTTTGATGAATGGTCAAAAGAAAGTACCGCTTCTTTTTCTCCATGCACAATATGACAAGATGAGCAGGTTAAGTTTTTGGCGTGAACGTCATGCGTCCAGCTATCATCACGTAATCTTTCTGAGGTATGACAATCAGTACATTGGCTATTAGCTTGTAAAATTTCATCAAACGAGAGGGTCACTTTTTCCGTGCCGACTTTTGATTGTGCCGCAGAATATTTGGTAACTTGAGGTGCACCATCTCGGTGTTCAGGTCCAATTGATTTATGACACTCTACACAATTCACATCACGTTTAAGAATGGCAAATGCATCTTCACCGTGTGAACCTTTGAGTGTTTCTTTTTCATCTTTATGACATTGAGTACATGCGTAGTCTCGGTCACGAATTAACGTCACTTCATGTCGAGTTGATGAGTCAGCCTCTATTTGGGGCGATTCATCTGCAGCAACATTGAGAGACAAACCATAGAGACAAAATGCGAAGAGTAGCTTCAACATTGTGGCTATGGCTAAATTAACTTTGCCCATGTTATATCCTTCCCTTTCCTACTTTATGTCAGTCAAATCAATTAAAGATCGGACGCATAAAATAAAATGGATGAGTTATTGTATTGATGAAGAAATAAGCTCTTCATTGAAATCAATTCTCATTGGATAGTTAGCCACAACGCTTAACAGAGACAGTTTATATATAAATGTATCGAAATAATACAAAATGTGTCTTGTTGATTATATCTATCTACCACTTTTGTGACATGGCGCAGATAGCCTTATCTCACTGTTATTTAAAGCAAATAAGAACCATTATTAATAAGGTGTATTTAAATTAACACTTTAGAGGTATAAGTATTTATTAGTGATATAGATCACTTATGTAACTTGATGTAAATCAATACAAACCCCGATGAAAAAATGACCGTCCCTTATCTACGATATACTCATTATGTTTCCAATTCTGATTGATAGTCGCTTTCACAACGCTTGGCTAATTCATAACAAGAATATTGGAGATACCTACTGTGAAAAAGCAATGGACCCGTCGTTCAGCCGCTGCAATTGCCATGGTGACTACGTTATTATTAAGTAGCCACAGCTTTGCTGCATCTGAAAAAACTGAGCGAGTTGACCCTCGTAATGAAGCTTATGCAAAAGAGCATGCTGATCAATATGAATCATGGCGCTCTACCTCTGACAGCGTACAAATTGAAGATGCGTTAGCCGAAGACCCAAATATGGTGATCATGTGGGCAGGTTATGGTTTTGCTAAAGACTATAACAAAGCACGTGGCCACTTTTATGCGATTGATGATGTAAGACAAACCCTCCGTACTGCAGGCCCTACCGATGAAAACTCTGGTCCAATGCCAATGGCATGTTGGAGCTGTAAAAGCCCTGATGTTGGCCGTGTAATCGAAGAGAAAGGCGAAGATGGCTATTTCTCAGGTAAATGGGCGCGTCTAGGGAGTGAAATTCAAAACCCGATTGGCTGTGCCGATTGTCATGACACTCGTAGTGAAGGCTTTAAAAATGGCGAACCCGCTTTAGCGATTACTAAACCTCATGTTGAACGTGCAATGGATGTAATTGGTAAACCTTTTGGGGATCAATCTCGTTTAGATCAACAAGCTGCTGTTTGTGGTCAATGTCACGTTGAATACTACTTCACAGGAAAAACCAAAGCCGTCAAATTCCCTTGGGATAAAGGCACCACGGTTGATGAAATGGAAGAGTACTATGACGAAATTGGCTTTAAAGACTGGACACATAAAGTATCTAAAGCGCCAATGCTAAAAGCACAACATCCAGGTTATGAAACTTGGCGTGATGGTATCCATGGAAAAAACAACGTAACTTGTGTTGATTGCCATATGCCAAAAGTGAAAAAAGAAGATGGCACCATTTATACTGATCATAAAGTCGGTAACCCATTCGATCGCTTTGAAGATACCTGTGCAAACTGTCACACACAATCTAAAGAAATGCTACAAGGTGTTGTTGCTAGTCGTAAAGCACAAGTACTTAAAATGAAGCTAACCGCTGAACGTCAAATCGTGGCCGCTCACTTTGAAGCTGGGGCTGCATGGGATGCTGGTGCAACTGAAAAAGAAATGGAGCCAATCCTACAAGATATTCGTCATGCACAATGGCGCTGGGATTATGCGATTGCTTCACATGGTGTTCATATGCATGCACCTGAAGTTGCTCTAGAAGTATTAGGGACTGCGGTTGATAAAGCGGCAGATGCTCGTACCAAACTGATCCGTCTACTAGCGAAAAAAGGGATTACGGACCCTATCGCTATACCAGATATTTCAACCAAAGCGGCGGCACAAAAAGCATTGGGTATGGATATGAAAGGTATGGAAGCTGAGAAGAAACACTTCTTAGAAACCGTGGTTCCTCAATGGGAAAACCAAGCAAAAGAACGTGAATCAACCGATTATGCACCAATAAAATAATCGTCAAATAAAGAGCTAAATCTCATTAGCTAAGTACCAATAAAAAAGCCGACACTTCAACCTTTGAAGTGTCGGCTTTTTCATATCTTTAACTCTTTAACTCTTTAACTCTTTAACTAGCGACGAGCCTGCATTAATTGCTTCGCTTGGTTAATTGAATTAATAATAGTGACTCTATCTACATCAACTCTTTCTGAATCTAAAATCTTCTGCCAAGCATTAATCGCTTTTTGATAACGGAACGTCACAAAATGATCGGAAGCAATTAAGGTTAATGCCGCTTGGTTATACTCATCAAGCTCTAATGCTTTATTAAGTAAAGTTTGTATCTCTTCATTAATGATTTGAGAATGTGCGTAATACTGAGTTGTTGCTTTTGCAGCGTATTGATTTGCTGTTGGCTCATCAGAGAGGCGCAGTGCATAATCAAAACAAATGTTCGCGTTATTAAACTCACCATTTAGTAAGTAGCCTTGACCAATTTCAAACCATAGATCAGCATTATTTGGTGATAATTTTAATTGGTCTTCTAAATACCGCATTTTATCGTCATACGATAATGGGCCTAAAGGCTCAGTAATCACTTTATTATTAACCGCAAATTTTTCTGGTCGTAGACCCGATGAGAAAATTACTATAATACTAATGACAACGATAAAAATCATCCAAACAGGATTAAGTGATGTAGCATGACTACGGCTAAAAAACCACCACAAAACAGCACCTATAAGAACAAAACTCAGTAACATCATTATTATCATATTTTTTACTCTAGTAAAAATTTGTCGCGATCGTAATTCAAATTCATGATTACCGCAATGATCATCATCAGATGTCAGAAGATCATAACCAAAAAAAACCTCCAAATTGGAGGTTAAATATTATCTATAACAAACGATTAATTTGGTGGAAGTAGTTTCATTCCAATACCAATTCGTGTTTGGTCATGATCATAATCAATTAATGTTTCACCATACCCTGTCCAAACTTGAGTATAAAAACCAACAAATTTGTTTATATTCAATGTGTAACCTGCTTCTATGCCGCCTTTATTAGTACTGAAGTTATGATGAAAACGCGTATTAAATGTACCTACTTCATTACCCATTTTAATCCAAACGTCATAGTCGCCTAAAAAATCAGTGATATCTTCATTATTTTCTTCATCTTTGAATACATACCAACCTCTAATACCATACTGTATTGGTCCATCTAATCGCTCTAGCGCCCCATACATACGATCCCAGCTACGTGATAGGCTGGTTGTTTGCCCATTTGACTCATGCATATAGCCAATTTCAGCGCTATTAAATAACAACATATTTGATTGATGCATCAAGAAAAACTGAGGTTTATAATTTGTTTCTCTAAACGGTGACGATATATCGTTATTCGCTAATTGCCACAAAGATTTTTGAGTATAAGAGAACATTAAAGAAGTACTTTGATTAATTGGCATTATTGGAACAGCCAAAGAAAACTGAAATTTCACTTCAATTTGCTGTAAACCATCGGCATCTTCAAACCCACCATCAATATAAGTTTGTTTATTAATGTCGTTGGTATAACTGCCTAATAAATAACTGTCTTCATAACCGTGAATACGATTTAACTCTTTTGCTGATGTCATCACGGGTATCGCCAATGCAATCAATAGCATCCATTTTTTCATAATTGACCTTTTGTCAGTAACTTGCCTTTTTCATATATAAGCAAAATGCATACCTACATTACATTTTATATAACTTAACTATTTTATATCGATTTTACGACTGGCTTTTTGATATTGAATTCTCCAGCCAGACCAAGGAGGGATTTCCCATCTTTTCACATCTCCTTTTCTTCCACCTTTTCTATATGTTAGTAAAACTCGTTTACTTTGTGGGAAATAATCAACAGATAAGGTTAAATCAGGCAATATTACTGTTTGTGGGTATTTCGTTAAAAAATCATCTAATTCCCACTCAGGGATTCCATTAAAGACAAAATCGGATTCATCAAACAATGCTAGATCATCCAAAGACGTTACGCCTAATTCAGTTAATTGTTGCGTAAACCAAGATTCAAACGTTATAGTTTTATCTGATTTATTGCCATTTAATTGGCAATAAAGCAACCAAGCGGCAATTTCTCCCTCTTTTTTCTCTTTTAACTGTGGAAATAAATATCCTTCTTTTACTTGAGAAACAATTGCAGGAATAGCATCCTTTTCAGACGGTTCAACATACTCCGTTTTTAGTTTACGGCTCGCATAATAATATTCATGAGCAATTTTAATATTTTCCTTATCACTAATACACTCGCCCAGACGACACTCAGCAAGTCCTGCCTCTATTATCCATAATATATTGATAGGAGATAAAACTGTTCCAATGGTAAGAGTTTGCTTACTACCTCTACCAGGAAGAGAAAACTGATCAAAAACAATAGCTGCTTCATGTGTCGATAAGAAATGGCTATTACGTCCAAGAACCACTTCCAAATAACCATTACCAAAAGCTTCTCGGCGTTTCTCTCGACGAACAAAAACTAACTCAGGCAACTTAGAGATAATTTGAATTAATACTTCTTCTCTTTTTAAACGGCTACTTACCTCTAGAACTGGCAATTCTAATTCCGTTCTAATTTGTATAGCTAACGTTTGTGCCTCTTTACGTAATTCATTGTCAATATTTAATCCATGGCACTCATGTCCGCGAATAATTGAAACTAGTGTAATTAAATCACACGATTGAGGATTCCAACGTAAAAACTCATCTAAAGCAATATCGGATTTAGATATTGAGAACAGTTTATTTGAGACAGAAAGTGCAGCAACTAAATCAACCACGGTTTCTTTCTCTGCTTTACCCTCTATTGCAGAAATCAGATGAGAAAACAGTGTATCGATTGGTAATGGAAATAAGCGTAAACCATAATCTGTAATGTTCAATTCTGAATTAATGGCCCCTATTTTCTGTAATTTTTCTTCAGCTATTCGGAGTGATTTTTCTGGTAAAGGTTCTAAAAATACTAGACCTCGCAAAACGGAATCACAACTTGCAGCAGCAAGAACCGTCTCAACTAACTCATCTCTCTGTAGTTCAGGAGGTGTCATTCTATCAAGCGGTGCATGTTCACCATATAAGCGGATCGCTTGCCCTTCTTGAGTTCGCCCAGCCCGACCTGAACGTTGTTGTGCACTTGCTTTAGATATGGATTGCAATGACAGTGTTGTTCGCCCATTTCTTTGCTGTGTTCTTCGTTCAAGTCCTGAATCAATAACCACTGTAACATTTGGAATAGTAAGAGAGGTTTCAGCTACATTGGTTGAAAATATAATTCGTTGCTGCTGAGATGGCGCTAAAGCTTGCTGCCTAAGGGGATCAGATACGCCTGCAAATAATGGAAGAACTAGACAATGTGGAAATTTGGCCGAAGCACTTTGAATACATTGTGTGATCTCTTTTTTTCCTGGTAGAAATACAAGAATATCACCGGCCTCACCTAACTGAATGACAGATTCTATCGTCTTAATAATACGCGCCTCCAACTCCTTGTCAGACGGCATCTTCTGAGCGTGTTCAGCATCATACGATAAATTAACAGCAAATTGTCGGCCTTCAGCCATCAGTAATTCAGCATCAATATAAGCGGCTAATGACTGACTATCCATGGTGGCTGACGTTAAAATTAAACGATGTTTCTTATACGAATTAAGTAAAGACAACAAAAGATCAGTATCCCAACGTCGCTCATGAAATTCATCAATCATGACCAAATCAAATGTCGCTAGTTTATCTTCCATAAACCATTTTAAAGCAATACCAGGAGTGACAAAAACAACTCGACTTTCTTCACTATATTTAATATCAAGTTTAATCGCATAACCAATTTCCTTCCCTAACGTACAAGATTCTTGTAACGCTAAATATTCAGCAAGAGCTGTGCAGGCAATTCGTCTTGGCTCAATCACCAAGACTCGACCATGTTCAGCCGCCCATAAAGGAAGATGCGTTGATTTACCTGATCCGGTTTCAGATTGAACAACCACATTTTTATGTAAAATAGAAGACGAAAACTTAGAGTAAATCGCATTAATTGGTAACAAAAACATATAAACCGAAAAATAATAGAATATTTCACTACTCTATCGGATTTGATTGATAAAAACATGACTGTATTCGCATTTTATTTTCATTCACACTTTGATATTTTCGTTAAGTAGGCATAGGATCTGTGGTTCATTCTTGATTTGAAGAAGCATAACAATGAATAACAACAAACGTCCTCTATATATCCCTTATGCTGGTCCAGCACTTCTAAGTACTCCTCTGCTAAACAAAGGCAGCGCTTTTAGTACAACTGAACGTAAATATTTTAACTTAGAAGGCTTACTTCCTGAAGCTATCGAAAGCATCGAAGAGCAAACAGGCCGTGCTTATAAGCAATACCAAAGCTTTGAAAATGATATGGACAAGCATATCTATCTTCGTAATATTCAAGACACAAATGAAACGTTATTTTATCGCTTAGTACAAAATCATATCAGCGAAATGATGCCTATTATTTACACACCAACCGTTGGTGCTGCGTGTGAAAACTTCTCAAACATCTATCGTCGTGGTCGTGGTTTATTTATCTCTTATGAGAACAAAAACCGCATTGATGACCTCCTAAATAATGCAACAAACCAAAACGTAAAAGTAATTGTTGTTACTGATGGTGAGCGTATTCTTGGTCTTGGTGATCAAGGTATCGGCGGTATGGGTATTCCTATTGGTAAATTGGCACTGTACACCGCGTGTGGTGGTATTAGCCCTGCTCATACATTACCTATCGTTCTTGATGTAGGGACTAATAACCCTCAACGTCTTGCTGACCCAATGTACATGGGCTGGCGTCACCCTCGTATTACTGGTGACGAATATAAAGATTTCGTTGAAGACTTCATTCAAGCTGTTCAACGTCGTTGGCCTCAAGCTCTTGTTCAGTTTGAAGATTTTGCACAAAAAAATGCAATGCCTTTACTTGAGCGTTACAAAAATCGTATCTGTTGTTTTAATGATGATATTCAAGGTACTGCTGCGGTTACTGTTGGTTCACTACTTGCAGCCTGTAAAGCGGCGGGCAGTTCATTAGCACAGCAACGTGTTACCTTCTTAGGTGCAGGCTCTGCGGGTTGTGGTATTGCTGAAGCCATTATTGCTCAAATGGTATCTGAAGGTATTTCTGATGCTCAGGCGCGCTCGCAAGTGTACATGGTTGATCGTTGGGGCTTATTACAAGAAGGCATGCCAAACCTACTTGATTTCCAACAACGCCTAGTGCAAAAAACTGAAAATACAAAAGAATGGACATCTGAAGAGCCAAACTACTCACTTGTTGATGTTATGCGCAATGCTAAACCAACCGTTCTAATTGGTGTTTCTGGAGCTCCTGGTTTATTCAGCAAAGAAGTTATCCAAGAGATGCATAAACACTGTGAACGCCCTATTGTGTTCCCATTATCAAACCCAACAAGTCGTGTTGAAGCAACACCGAATGACATTATTCGCTGGACTGATGGACAAGCATTAGTGGCAACAGGTAGCCCATTTGATCCTGTTACACATAATGGTCAAACTTACCCAATTGCACAATGTAACAACAGCTTTATCTTCCCTGGTATTGGTCTAGGTGTTTTAGCAATTAAAGCGACTCGTGTTTCTGATGAAATGCTACAAGAATCAAGCCGTGCATTAGCAGAGTGTTCCCCTCTTGCTATTAATGGTTCTGGTGCGCTTCTACCACCATTGGAAGAGATCCACACAGTATCAAAGAAAATTGCCTTTGCTGTTGCTAAAAAAGCGATTGAACAAGGCTATGCTTTAGAAATCACTGACGAAGCATTACATCAAAAAATTGACCAGTACTTCTGGAAACCAGTATATCGTCGCTACAAACGAACTGCGTTTTAATACAACACCTATCAATTAGGTAGTAACCAAAAAAACCAGAGTAATGACACTCTGGTTTTTCAATAAATAATACATCCTGCCGATACTATAATTATAGACACTAAAATAACTTAACTATATGAATCAAATACTCTCTTTTTTTAATACTCTTGGTAATTATCTAACTCCATATTTATCTGATATTTCAGTGGCGATGATAGCTTGTGCATTAGTCATGCTTGGTGGCGATATAAACCGAGGACTCCGAGCTTTTTTGTCAGGAAAACATTTTTTAATTCGAACATTAGCTTTTATTGGGGTTAATGCTTTTGGCTACGGTCTATTAATCATAAAAACATCGCCTTTTCTCACCTCGGCTTTGCTTTCTATACAACCTGCTTTTATGCTTGCTATTGTTCTTTCTACCTTTATTATTATTGGTATGTGGGCACAAAAAAATCGCCAAGTATAACTTTCCATTCAGCTAAATTGAGGCACAATGAGATCCCAGTTAATTAACCAATTTGCAAAGTGGCTAAAAATAACAGCAATCCTTATTGGAATAATCACATCTGTTATATTGCTGGCTGATCTCTCGATCTCTCTCTCATCAGCCCCTCAGTTGTACAAAAGTATTGAAACACTACCAGTACAAGAAACTGCCTTGGTTCTTGGTACTAGTAAATACATTCGTCGAACATTAAATCCTTACTATCAATATCGTATTGATGCGGCTATCAAATTATATAAGCAAAATAAGGTCACTCATTTTTTATTGAGTGGTGATAATGCTCACCGTTCATATAATGAACCATGGACCATGAAAAGAGATCTCTTAAAAGCAGGAATACCAGAAGAAAGTATTACGTTAGATTACGCAGGATTTAGAACCCTAGACTCAGTTCAAAGAGCTCAACAGGTTTTTGAGGCAAACAGCTTAACCATTGTTTCACAAGAGTTTCATTGTCAACGCGCTGTTTTTATTGCTAATCACTTTTCAATGGATACTGTTTGTCTTATTGTCCCTTCCCCAACAGGCTGGGCTAATACTAAAATTCGATTACGAGAAGTATTAGCAAGAACAAAAGCTATTCTTGATTTGTATATTTTTAATGTTCAACCGAAATTCTTAGGGCCTAAAGAGCCAATTAAGCATAAGACCTTACCTGAGGCTCCCCTACAATAAAAAGCCATATCACATCATTGTCATAAGGCTTTAAAATTAACTAAAATATCGATTTTCAGATACATTGATATTCTTACTAGTCACGATCTGGTTTCGCCCTCGATTTTTAGCCTTATATAAAGCATCATCTGCACGTGCTATTACCTCGGTAATACGCTCATCTTTCATTTCAGCAACACCAAAACTACCAGTTAAAAGTTTATTATGGCACCATGAATGATGTTCAATAGTATGACGAATATGCTCGGCTTTCTCGGCTGCTTGCTCTAAGTTATTATTTGGGCTGAAAACAATGAACTCCTCCCCTCCCCAGCGAACCAAAAAGTCAGTACTTTTGATTGCTCCAGTAATAACTAAAACAAACTCTCTTAAAATATCATCTCCAACTTGATGACCTAACTCATCATTAACATTCTTAAAGTAATCAATATCAATATAGATAACTGAAAATGTTTGTTTCCCCCAACGTACTTGTTGAGACATTCGCTCTAACCAATCTCGAACTGCATTTCGATTTCGAGCCCCAGTTAACGAATCACGGTGTGCTAGCTCAGCAAACTCTATATTTTTTTCTTTAAGGTTTCCATTCAGCTTACGCAAACGAGTCTCACGATAACTACTTGCTTGCAGTTTTTGGTTTAATCTATTTTGTTCATACAATACATAACCCATGATCATGATGAGCCAAGCATATAAAATAATTTTTAGTAAGGTATTTTCTTTAATCCAAGATCCACGAAATTCAATGCTATTAACCGTTATTTCAAAATCACCACTCTTAACGGTCGATGATGTTGCTATTTCAATAATAGATACATTCGAAAACTCTGGGGCAGCATGCTCTACTGGGACTTTATAGTCAGCGATCCACCAAGTCATTACTTGAAAGTCAGCAAGTTGTAATTCTTTTGCACCTGCGTTAAACCCTGGTTCATATTCGATACCATTAAATTTTAAAGACGCTTCATCATTTCTTTTAGTATATATAGGGTTACTATTTCTTAAATAGACTCGTAATCGCCCATTAGGATCTGCACTCTTATAATCTATATCTAAAATCAGTTTAGAGTAAGAAGACAAATCAACCCCTTCAAAAATACTATCAGAAAAACGAATAGCGACTTCACAGTATGGCCATGCATAATCTGCTTTTTTCATGTCACATTTTAACGATGGGTGTCCATTCCTTTCAACTAAAGTAGCCTCACTGATCCCTCCAATTTTCCTATCATCTGCTGCATAAAATTGATACATTTTAGGGTCAACAGTTAACGTTTTAGTATCTCCACGAAAGTGATACCAAATCAACGTAATAATAGAAAGAATTAGCATCCCTATCGTTATTTTTTGAAATATTCGCATAGTAATCCTTTACTCACTCCATGAGAATTTCTTGATCTTTGTTCCAAAAATAATAGCTTACTTATTTTTCATCACAAAGAATAATCATCACTCTGAACGTGAAATTTATAGGAAAGATTATTCTTTATGACATACATCAAAAAATAGCACCAAACAATGCACATTTAAGTATCAAATTTATCAATAAATAACCCCTTGAAATTAAACAATAAAAATTGACACGCTGACGTTTTATTGACAGATCCTTCTATTTTTCTTGTCAAGACTTGAAGATTTCTCTAGATAATGTTTTGATCTGCCCGCTGAATAAAACATTCAGAATCCCTCTCATTATTAAGCTGTTAAGGTATCTTGATGTCACAATCTAAAAATACGCTAGATTTCGATTCCATATCCAATAATATTCCTTACCAATCAACATCTGTGGATATCTGGGAAAGCAAGTATTGCCTAAAAAACAAACAGAACGAACGTATTGACCTCACTATGGACGATACGTTTAAACGTGTCGCAAAAGCGCTATCAGCTCTTGAGTCATCAGACATTCAAGAACACTGGAATATGGAGTTTTTATGGGCTCTTCGCAATGGTGCTATTCCTGCGGGCCGTATTACCTCTAATGCAGGAGCATTTGAGCACAAACCTGCTACATCAACCATTAATTGCACTGTTTCAGGGACTATCAGTGATTCAATGGATGATATTTTAGGTAAAGTTCACGAAGCAGGTCTAACCTTAAAAGCAGGTTGCGGTATTGGGTATGATTTCTCAACCTTACGTCCTCGTGGTGCTTTCGTTTCAGGTGCTGGCGCTTATACCTCTGGCCCATTGTCGTTTATGGATATTTACGACAAAATGTGTTTTACCGTTTCTTCTGCTGGTGGCCGCCGTGGGGCACAAATGGGTACCATGGATATTCGTCATCCTGATGTTATCGATTTTATTCGAGCAAAAAGAGAAGATGGCAGGTTACGTCAATTCAACTTATCTCTATTAATCACAGAGGACTTTGTTGAAGCAGTAAAAAAAGATGCTGAATGGCAACTTATTTTTCCTATTACAGTAAAAGAAGCCAAACTAGACCACATGGATCTATACTCTGATGAGAATGTTGTCTGGGCTGATTGGCCAACAAAAGAGGGATTAGCTGAAAACGACCTAGGCTTGGTTGCCTGTAAAGTTTATCGTACCTTACCTGCTCGTAATCTTTGGAATGTAATAATGACATCCACTTACGATTATGCAGAGCCTGGCTTTATTCTGATCGACAAAGTAAACCAAATGAATAACAATTGGTTCTGTGAAGAAATTCGTGCAACTAATCCATGTGGTGAGCAGCCACTTCCACCTTATGGTGCTTGTCTTTTAGGTTCAGTTAATTTAACTAAATTTGTACAAAACCCATTCACAGATTCGGCATATTTTGATTGGGACGCTTATAAAAAAGTCATTTCAATCTTTACCCGTATGCTTGATAACGTAGTTGAAATCAACCAATTACCATTAGAAAAACAACGTCATGAAATCATAAATAAACGTCGTCATGGAATGGGGTTTCTTGGGTTAGGCTCGACATTAACAATGTTACAGCATAAATATGGCAGTAGAGAATCGGTCAGTTTTACAGAGGAAATAGCACAAGAAATGGCAATTACAGGCTGGAAAGCTGGCCTTGCATTAGCGCATGAAAAAGGCTCAGCACCTGTGATGGAAGAAAACTTTATCGTAACAGCTAAAATGCTTCGTCAGCGCCCAGAAATGCTGAATGACGGTATTAAGTTAGGAGATAAAATCCTAGGTAAAGTATTACACGCTAAATACAGTCGTTATATGCAACAATTAGCAGAAGTTGAACCTGAATTGGTTGAGCAATTAATAGAACACGGCTCTCGCTTCACTCATCATAGTTCTATTGCCCCAACGGGTACTATTTCTCTATCTCTTGCAAACAATGCTAGTAATGGTATTGAACCAAGCTTTGCACACCACTACACTCGCAATGTGATTAAAACGGGCAAAAAATCAAAAGAAAATGTTGATGTTTATAGCTTTGAACTACTAGCATATCGTGAGCTTATTAATCAAAAAGCAATGCCTTATAGCACGGATAGTGAAACTCAGTTACCAGAGTATTTCATTACTGCCGACGATATAACACCAAGCCAACACGTAGCTGTTCAAGCTGCTGCTCAAAAATGGATTGATTCATCTATTTCAAAAACAGCGAATGTTCCAACAAGCTTTCCATTTGAAGACTTTAAAGAAATTTATATGGATGCCTATGATAAAGGCTTAAAAGGCTGTACTACTTTCCGTTTTAACCCTGAAGTATTCCAAGGGGTCTTAGTAAAAGAAGAAGATCTTGAAAAGACAACTTATTGTTTCACATTAGAAGATGGTACAACTATCGAAGCTAAAGGCAATGAGCAAATTGAGTACGACGGTGAAATGCACAGCGCTGCTAACTTATATGATGCGCTAAAAGAAGGTTACTACGGTAAATTCTAGGTAATATATTCCATCAAAACATAACTGGGGAGTAACACTAATCCAAATAGATATAGTTGTTTTCTCCTCCTATTAACACAGTAAAGGGTTTATCCATGGTCAAGAAGATTGACAGTAAAATTATTGGTTTTAAAGTTAAGTCAGACGATGAGCCTGTTGCTCAACAAGCTGTACCAGAAACAAACATCCAGCAAATGCATGAAATGATCCAACGACCAGAAAAACTGTTAGGTTCAACCTACAAGTTAAAAACACCAGAGCATGTGTCAGAGCATTCACTATTTATTACAATCAATGATGTTGTACTAAATGAAGGAACAAAGCATGAGATCCGCCGTCCATTTGAAGTTTTTATTAACTCAAAAAGCCTAGAGCATTACCAATGGATTGTTGCACTGACTCGTATTATGTCTGCGGTTTTTCGAAAAGGTGGTGATTGTGCCTTCCTTGTAGAAGAGCTTCGATCTGTCTTTGACCCTCGAGGTGGCTACTGGAATAAAGGTAAATATGTTCCTTCATTAATTGCTGAAATTGGTAATGTAATTGAACAGCACCTAAAAGGCATTGGGCTAATTGAAGACCCTGAAATGGATGAGCATCAGAAAGCCTTTTTAGAAGCAAAAAAAGCAGAATTAGAACAACAACAAGAAACGAAAGAAGAAGTTGAGGCTTCAGCTAATTTTCCACCAAGTGCTACTCTTTGTTATAAATGCCATAATAAATCAGTGATTGTCAAAGATGGTTGTCAAACGTGCTTAAACTGTGGAGACTCTAAGTGCGGTTAAAATAGCTTATAGTAAACCGTTTTTCATATTCAAATGGCACTCAGAACGAGTGCCATTTACTATTAAGTTCAAATACTTAGACTAAATATCAAACTGAACATAAATCGTATTATAATTGCTCCCACCTTTAATGCGTCCATATTGAGATGAATTTTCAAAAATAGCCGAGCGATGATGGATGCTATACCCTACCCAAACACCATCTAAATCACTTTGTTCAAATAGGTCCCCTAGATTTACATCAAAAGAAAAATCTAAATAATTGAGTAACTTACTTTCACGGTACCCTTTTTCATCCATCTCTGTTTGCTCAATATAAGATACATTATTTATATATGATAAGCCTTCAGCTACACCAAATCGCCATTTCGTAGGCCATGAAATGGTTGCATATGCTTTAATTGCTACTACAAATTCAGAACTATAGTTTTGAACATCAGATTGCCAATGTTGTACATAACCTGGGGTTAAATAAAGATCGATTGGTAACGAAAATATTTCATCAGTTAAAGGTAGACCATAGAAAACAGATGTTAATTGATTATTTTCTTCATCTTTTTCTGACTCTAAACGAATGATATCACCAATATTAGATGGCGTAGCCCATCCATGAGCTATTCGTAAGTACGGTTTATTGCTAATATCTTTTCGTGACGAAGTACTACTATCAGTGAAAAACCCCACACCTACAAAATATTCAAACTGCCAACGACTATCAATTAGTTCACTACTATAAGCATTATTATCTAAGCGTGAAAGATAACCCCCTCCTAATAAATA
Organism: Aliivibrio wodanis; assembly: GCA_000953695.1. Classification (GTDB taxonomy): domain Bacteria; phylum Pseudomonadota; class Gammaproteobacteria; order Enterobacterales; family Vibrionaceae; genus Aliivibrio; species Aliivibrio wodanis. Next base: position 1,892,893 of record LN554846.1, read on the forward strand.
CAAATTTGAAGTCACATGGTAACGAGACATAAAGCCCGCTTTAACATCAATACCAGCACCTAAGGTTTTATTCGAATCTTCACTAAGACCATAGTAATAGCTATTAAAATCAGCCTCTTTCCAACGAGTTTCTAGTGTAGGGTTGAGCCACCAATCACCAGATTCAATCTCAGCGCCTAACCTAAAATTCATATACGAGCGAAACTCAGGATCAACCATTATCTCTGAATCAAAAAACCATTCTTTATCAATTTGATAACGAGCTTGGATACCTGTATCTACAACATCACCACCTGCTGAATTTTGAATTTCTTTAGGCAGGTCAAAATAACGAAGCCTCATTAGTGCGCTTAGTTGCCAATCACTTTCTTGATATAAATACAATCCACCTTCCATACCATGAATAAATGCATGTTCATTTTCAAAAAACATCATTGGAACAAAAGAAGAAACGGTCTCACTCTCTGTAGCATAAGGTATGCTTGCCGTTCTCACGACTCCTGCAATACCCCACTCTTTTTCTTTACCTAATTTATACTCATCATTTGCGTAGGTTAAGTTCGCAACAATAAGCAGTACTACTAGAAAAAATGACTGTTTTAAATTAATATTGTATTTATACAAAAGGCACACTCTAAATTAAATTAACAAATAGACAACTTAATAATAAACATTAAATCCTATTAAAATAAAGGCTAATAGGCATAAATGTTAACTAAAGTGTCGTTGCTAATAGATGATAATTCATTTCTTGAGAAAAAAATGTGAAAATTTCTGAACTGATTCAAAATTTACAAAATATTCAAGCGACTCATAACGAAGACTTAGAAGTTGTAACCGGTGAAGAGTGGTTTCCCGAACAACTTTTAAAGTCTGATGTAAATAATGAGATGGCTTTTCTACAGTTTGATCGTATGCCGAGTGATATTCCAATAGATATTGATGCTCGTGGATTTCTAGAGCATGAAGAAATACTCATCAAAAAGCTAATTAATAATGTAATATTTAGTGAATTAGAACCTGAAGAAATGGTAGAGAAGCTAGCTGACATGCTTATTTTTAGCCATGAGAATATCAGTTCTGAAGTTATTGAACATTTTAGTCAAAACAAATAAAAAAAGTAGGCACAAATGGCCTACTTCTTTATATTTTTATTCTAAGTAAACGGATACCAAAACAAAGATGTCTCTATAAACCGCTTGGCAATCGCTAAACTAGCAATGATAAATAACCCAAACATGATCCCTTTATCTCTCTTTGTTATTGCCTTTTCACTAAACCATGTTCTACTTTTTGCTCGACCAAATCCTCTTAATACCATTGCATTTGAGATTTCATCTGCACGATCTAAACTGGAAAATATTAGAGGTCCTAATATTTTTGCAAGGTTACTTATACGAGCAAAAACTGATACATTTTTAGATAAATCAACGCCACGAGCTTGCTGTGCATGCATAATATTCACAAAGTCACTTTTCACTTCAGGTAAATACCGTAAGGTTAAACTAACAGCATAAGCTATTTTATAAGGCAAACCTAAACGATTTAGACTTGCTGCGAACTCTGTTGGATGTGTAGTAAACACAAATACCAAGGCGATAGGGAACATACTAAAATATTTTAGTGTGACTGTGATTAAGTAGAATAGTGTTTCTTGAGTAATAACGTAGCTACCAAAAATTGGCATAAGCTCCGTTGTTGATCCTAACAACTCATTACCTTGATTCGGCGCCAGTAAAAACATAAAGACTGCATTCATGCTTAATACCGTTGCCGTACCAATTAATAATGGTTTATAGGCAGAAAAAGGCACCTTTGTTGCCTTTAATAAAGATAAACCAACAATAATTAATGGAATGATAATTCGTAAATCAAAGGTGGTTAATACTACGGTTATCCAAGTAATAAACAGAAGAAACTTAGTCACACCATTTAGTTTATGAAGCCAAGTATCAATATCCACATAATTAATACCAAAACTTTGCTTATTTGTGGACATCTTGCTTACTCTCATGTTCTTCGGTAATAAATTGCTGCATAAAGCCTGTAATATTTTTAATCTCTAGTTTTTCAGCTAATTCATATAAACTGGTAACCGTTAGATTTGCTTGATTTAAAAGCTCTGGTTGGCTGAATACTTGTGTAACACCTTGATCGGCAATACACTTACTATCAGCTATAACAATCGCTCGTGTTGTATGCTCCAGAACTAAATGCATATCATGAGATATAATCATTACTGTTAGCCCAAGATTTTGATTTAATTGATTAATAAAACCAAGCATTGAAGTGTAATTCTTATAGTCCTGCCCTGCTGTTGGTTCATCGAGGATCAATAATTCAGGCTCAAGAACTAAAATAGAGGCTATTGTTACTCGCTTCTTCTGTCCATAACTTAGTGCATCGATCGGCCAATGACGAAAGCGACTTAGTCCACACAACTCAAGTGCATTAAGAACTTTCGCCTCGATATCGTCTTTTGATAATCCACTATTTATTAAGCCAAACGCTACTTCGTCATAAATCATATGGTGAGAGATCATATGGTTTGGATTTTGTAATACAACTCCCACTCTCTTTGATCGTTCATAAATGGACAGTTCAGCTAAATCTTGTCCATTTAATACAATTGAGCCTTGATCTGGCTGTAATACTCCCATAACTAACTTCGTTATCGTCGATTTACCCGAACCGTTTTTACCCAAGATAGATACAAACTCTCCTTTATTGATAGTAAAAGAAATCGCTTCTAACGCATTAATTTCACCGTCATATGAATAAGTGAGGTTATCTATTGTTAATAAGGTCTCATCATTTTTTTCTCTAAAACTATCATTACTACTATCTGTAAACCATGCGTTTACAGCACAACTTAATTGCATAGGAGAAATTGAAGATAAATTACTAATCGCAGGGATTGCCGAAAGTTCTAACTGGCATCGCTTTAATAATGAGACATATAATGGTTCTCTAATGCCGTGTTCTGTTAATAATGACGATTGAATCAATGCATCTGGTGTCATATCAGCAACAATTTCACCTTGATCCATTAAGATAATACGATCAACAGGGCAATGCAGAACATCTTCTAAACGGTGTTCTATTATAATAATCGTTTTATTATTATTCTTATGTAGCCCATCAATAATTTCAATGGTTGCTTTGCCAGTTTTAGGGTCTAAGCTTGCTAGAGGCTCATCAAATAATAGAAGATCAACATCATCGACAAGGATCCCACCTAAAGAAACCCTCTGCTTTTGCCCACCACTTAAGTCATAAGGTGATTTATTTAATAATTGCTCAAGATCTACCATTTTTGCGGTATCACGAACGATCGGATACATTTTAGCTCTTGAGACCATTTGATTTTCAAGAGCGAACGCAATATCTTCACCAACCGTTAAGCCAACAAATTGACTGTCAGTATCTTGTAAAACAGTACCTACATTTTCAGTATACTTCTCAATACTCCAGTCAGATACATCTTGCTGGTTAATGGTAAGTTGGCCTTTGCTCTCACCTTTAATCGTATGAGGAATTAGGCCATTTAAACACTGACCTAATGTAGATTTACCACTACCACTTGGTCCGATAATTAAAATCTTTTCTCCCTGCTCTATCCTTAGATTGATATTCTTAAGCGTCGGTTTATCCTGTGACGCATATCGAAAAGAGAAATTAGAAAAGGTTACGCTCATTAATTATGGAGCCTCTGTTAGGTTAGTACTTTGTTGTCTACGTTTTGCTAAATTAGTCAAAATAAAATAGCCTACAATTGCAATTAATATGGTATTACCTGCGGCGATAATACAAAGCTGTGTAAATACTTTTGTAAATGGTTCTGCATAGAGAATTGTATCTAAGAATGCGGAAGTACCATAACCAATAACATTACCTACAAACGCTAATACAACAAAAATCAAAAAGTCTTTCTTGTCAAACAATCCTGATTCAATACGATTTTTAGTAATGATTGGAAATAATCCAATAACCATACCTACAATACCTGAGCCTAGTACCCACGTAAGCCAAACACCCCAGCCTGCAAATAAATCTGTTACCCAATGTCCGATAAAACCGACAAGAAAGCCAACTATTGGGCCATAAAGTACAGAGAATAATGCAAGTACAGCCATCGCAGGTTTTAATGTCGTATTAGCAAAGACAGGAATACCAAACATAGGTAGGCCACCGATACCGTACAAAGCAGCACCAATAGCAATGACAACAACAGTTTTAGCAGAAAGGTTCATAATGTTCGCCTTGAAGCAAAAATAGGATTAAAGATCAGAAAGGTGCGTATTATACAGTAACTAGGAAGGTTTGAAAATCTTTACATCTAGACGTCTATATTGATTTTTAGGCAAAAAAAACTCATCATTACTGATGAGTTTTCTTAAAAGATGGTGCCCCGGGCCGGACTTGAACCGGCACAGCGCGAACGCCGAGGGATTTTAAATCCCTTGTGTCTACCAATTCCACCACCAGGGCACGCAATTCTTGATTGCGACAATCGGCACCATTGTCTCGAAAGACATATCCAATTTTCGTAAAATTCTTTTTTCAGACGTTTCTGCCTGAGAACGAGATACACTTTAACTGATTAATATTATGAGTCAACCATTAAATATATCTAATTGATTCAAGTGATTAAAAAGCAAACTACTCACTCGATATTTGCACATAATCTTAGCAGATAGCCTGTTAGCTAGTGACTTTATTATTCAGAAATAAAAAACTGATAGATCTCTTAGTCAAGATCATAAACAGTATAACCCTTTGTTACTAGACATCGACGTAATACTTTGCTTTGTACTTTTGTCGACTCATTAGCTCCTGTTGCTGCTCCAATCCCACCACCAATTGCACCTCCCGCAATAGCACCCACGGCTGCTCCACCGATCCCATCTTCCAAACCTCCAGCAACAGCACCAAGAAGAGATCCTGATAATGCTCCATTCTTAGCTTCTGTTGTTGCCGCCTCTTCTTTATTTACTTTTTCAGAATATGATTGACAATAATCAAAGTCTTTCTCATATTGCTCTGCATTTACATTTGTCATATCAACCACTGGTTTTTGATTATATGCACAAGCAGAAAGCAACATTGAAAACGTACAAATCGCTATCATTTTTTTCATTTTAATTACCTTGTAAAGTGTTAAAGCTTAATGTGTAAGTTAAAGGTAATGTACACTGTTTTATTAGATAACGATGTCTACTCTTTGTATCGCTTTGTCATGCTCTGTAAGATAAACCTACAAACAAAAAGGCTCACATTTGTGAGCCTCTAAATATAATATTCTTCATAACATACTTTACTGTTTTTCTATGGTGGCTTCAGGCTGCTCTATATGATAAATAGGAAGAGAAAAGCGAAAACAAGCCCCACCTTTATAGCTATGCTCTACATTAACTTTCGCTTTATGCCGTTCAGCAATTTGCTTCACAATAGCAAGGCCTAATCCATGTCCTGATTGTTTTTTATTACGAGCAGGATCGGCACTGTAAAATGCATTAAATAAATAGGGCCAGTATTCTTCTTCTACTCCATGACCATCATCATGTACTGAAATATGTAATACCTGCATGTCTGTCGTAATTGTTATTAATATACAATTGTTTGCAAAACGATAAGCGTTCCGTACCAAATTATCTAATGCTCGTTTAAGTAAATGAACATCAACTTCAACCAGATAATCTTTTTCAGTTTGTTCAAAAAAAATATCGTGTGATGTTTCTTTTTTCCAACGCTGTGTTTGTACAGACAACCAATCATTTAATTGAAGACTCTCAAGATTTAATTCCATATCAGGTCTTTCAAGACGAGCATAGTAAAGAAGCTCATTAACCATACCTTCCATCTCTTCTGTATCTTCAATAATACTTGCCACGCTTGCTTGCTGTTCAGTTTTCAATGAAGTATCAGCGAGTACCTCAGCTTGCCACTGAACTCTAAATATCGGCGTTCTTAATTCATGTGCAACCGCACTGGTTAATGCACGATTACTAATAATTAATGCAGAGATTTTATCTGCCATATGATTAAAGCTTTGGTTTAAGCTACCAACCTTTGTTGACCCTTTTTCAGAAGAACGTGCAGTTAAATCACCATTTGCAAATTCAAGCGTCACCTTCTCCAGCGCTCGGATTCTACGTCCAATAAACCAAATTAATAAAACACAGTATAGAGCAAAACCCAAAAGGAAAAATAACCAAACTATATTATCAGCAAAGTCTATTTTCTGAATCAAAGGAGCATCGACATTTACATCAACATTATAAATATCATTACTATTATTAATCGTAAACCAAAACACTCGATCATCATCAAAATACCAACGCTTATTAGGGTGATCTGTCATATTCTGTCGAATTATATCAGGCTCTTCACCTATTGGAATTATCGTTAATATTTGGCGTGTTTTATCCACATAATCATTAACTGACTGCAAAGCAGCCTCTTTACCTTGATTATCTGAAATTTTATTGACCATATCTAGATAGGCGTCAGCCCTATGTTCTTGCAATACATAATCGTAATCAGTGTTCCATTGATAGATCACTACCTCATAACCAATCAAACTCAACATAAACAACAATATAAGCCCAACAAGTGACTCTAGATATATTCTTCGCATTTTAATCCTATACTATAAAATTTTTGACTATTCCCACGCATCAGGAATAAATAGATATCCTTTACCACGAACCGTAATGATTTTTTTAGGTGGTACGCTGTCATCACCTAGTTTTTTTCTCAACGCTACAATTTTATTATCTACTGTTCGATCAATACCATCATATTCAATTCCTCGAAGTAATTTAGTCAATACATCACGAGAAAGCACCTCTTCTGCCGAGGAAGCAAGAAGCATCAATAGATCAAATTCACTGTCTGTCATCACTATATTTTGCCCAAACAGCTCACAACTACGACGCGCTTTATTTAAAGACAATTGTCCAAATTGAAGTAATTGACTATTTTCGATTTCTGGTAATTGTTCATTCCTACGTAATAACATACGAATGCGAGCTAGTAACACACGAGGTTTAACTGGCTTAGTAATAAAGTCATCCATTCCTGTTTCAAGCGCTGCTACGTGATCAAAATCATCATCACTTGCAGTAAGCATAAGGATCTTACCCCGATATTCATTTCTTATCTGTCTACAAATTGTCAGGCCATCCTTACCCGGCAACATCAAATCAAGTAGTACTATATCTGGTTTTTCACTAAGGATAACATTCGGAGCTTCATTACCATCACTAACAAGAATAGTATTAAATCCTTGTTTTACAAAGTAATCATGTAACATATTCTGAAGCTTTAGATCATCTTCAACTATAACGAGTTTTTGTTGCGGCATAATTCATTCTCACCGTTCATACTTACAGATGTAAATACTTAAACTTTCTAAAACTAATAATATCTAAGTCAATAATATCAATAAGATACCAATAGGCTACTGCAGTTTTTCTATTTTATTCTTTATAGCAATCACTGAATCTATATAACTAAATTTTCCTTTGTCAGGGCTAGTCTGACACATTAATACAATTTAGCAGATTTTAAGACTTCAATCATTTATAAAGTAAATGTTAAAATTAAAAACTTATCCCTATCAAAGATTTCAACGCAGTTATCGTTCACTTTAACCAGCTAGGATGTTCAGTGTAAATAGTCAGATAATTTTAACCAAGAAGAGTGTTCAGATTAGTATCTAAGTAGAAAAGAGAAAAAACAGGAATTTTAGACACAAAAAAACCAGCATTAAGCTGGTTTATTTGTAATATGGAGGCGCCTCCCGGAGTCGAACCGAGGTCCACGGATTTGCAATCCGCTGCATAGCCACTCTGCCAAGGCGCCATATTTTTCTTAACGTAATATTGTCTATGGTAACAATATTAATGAATAGATGGTGCCCCGGGCCGGACTTGAACCGGCACAGCGCGAACGCCGAGGGATTTTAAATCCCTTGTGTCTACCAATTCCACCACCAGGGCACGCAATTCAATGCGATGCTTCTAACCATGTCTCTATTTTTAAGAGAGGTTGACACCATCTTTAATTATCGCTTTAACGCAATAATTTTTAATTCATCTGTATTACTTAAAGAAATGGAGGCGCCTCCCGGAGTCGAACCGAGGTCCACGGATTTGCAATCCGCTGCATAGCCACTCTGCCAAGGCGCCATCTCTTTACGGGGCTTAATGTAACTGATTTTAAAAAAGAGTCAAATAAAAAATTGCATTTAACCCTCTGTTTGTAGACTTTATCATCAAAATGATGAAGTTTCAGCTAACATGTTGAAAAAACAATCTATTTAGCACGCCACACTTTGATTTCTGATTGTCCTTTCGCTTTAGGTTTACGATCACTATTTCCAGTACTACGGCTTGAACTTGATTTATCAAAGCGATCATCTCTGGCTTTTTCACGGCGGTTTTCATTAAAAGTATTATTCGAATGATGATTACGACCTGAACTTGCTTTTTTTAACACTCGAATTTTACCATCGACTTCTTTAATCTTACGAGAGGCTTCTTCTGTCTTACTCGACTCGCCAATCATACTATTAATTTCATCCATTTCTGATGCTGTTAGATAGCGCCACTCACCAGAAGCCAACTTACCAAGGTCAATATTCATTATACGAACACGCTTTAGCTTAAATACTTCATAATCTAAGTATTCACACATACGACGAATTTGACGGTTTAAGCCCTGAGTTAAGGTTATACGAAATACAAATCGTGATTCTAGTTTAATCTTACAAGGTAGTGTCACTGTATCTAATATAGGAACACCTGCAGCCATCTTCTGTAAAAAGTCATCTGTAATTGGTTTATCAACACGAACTACATATTCTTTTTCATGTGCATTACCTGCTCGCAAAATTTTATTTACGATATCACCGTCACTAGTTAAGAAGATCAAACCATCTGAAGGCTTATCTAATCGTCCAATTGGAAAAATACGTTGTTCATGATTAATATAATCAACAATATTACCCTCAACATGACGCTCTGTAGTACAAGTAATGCCTACTGGTTTATTAAAAGCAATATAAATTCGCTCTTGTTTCGCTTTTAGTGGTTTACCATCAACCAGAACTTCATCACCTTCAGCAACTTTTGTTCCCATTTCAGGGACTTTGCCATTAATGGTAATACGTTGTTGATCAATCAGTTTATCTGCTTCTCTACGCGAGCAATAACCCGTATCACTAATAAATTTATTTAAACGGGTTAATTTAGGTTCTGGTGATGTCATGATGTACCTCAAAAAAATGAACAGCCGCAGTGTATCAGAAACGGATGAATATCCAATAAAAAGCGCCCTAAAAAAATGATAGGGCGCCTTATTTAAAACAAAAACAAAAACAAAAACTTATTCTATTTTCGGATCTTCTTTTTTAATCTCAGTTACTTTATCTGAAACTACTGCTTCTTTTTTTTCAACACTTTCTATTTTAACTTGATTTAATTGTGCTTCTTTAAGTTCTTTTTCTTTTTCTTTTTCTTCTTTTTCTTTTTCTTTAAACGATGAAATTACTGCATTAAGATTATCAATCAAATGGTCATTGCGATCCAATTGTTGGGTTAGAATAACTATCTGCTTTTGAACCGCGGCACGATCATTTGTCTGTGTTTCAACTGTCGTTTCTAATGCTCCCACTTGAGAATTTAGCTCTTTAATTTTATCTTCCAAATCTACGGTATTATTTATTTCGTGCATTTGCTGCACTGCTGATAAAATTAACTCCGTTTGGATTCTTAAAGGCTGGTCTCTATAATCATCACCATTAATTGCATGAGAGATCGCAAGTAACTTATTTTCGAACTCTAATACTGGTTGCTCAAACTTTCCTTTTTTAACCGCCTGTAATAGTTTAACTTCTGCTGCCATATTTTTTAAGTGGGCAAGTTGAAATCTTGTTTTAGCAACAACATCGGTAACAAGAATTATATCTCGATTATTTGCTTGTACCGCTTTTTTTGTTTTCTCTAATTCCGCTTTTGTTTGTCCATAACTAATCGGAGCAACCGCTTTAAAGCCATCGTTGGATAAAGATGAAAACTCTTTCTCTAAAGGTTCGACATGAATTTTCAACGCTGCTCTTATTTCAAGAACCTTAGCACTTGTTAAAAATTCTGCTTGCTCTGTTTGTGCCTCAGCAATATCATCTTCAACAATAACAACAAACAGTTCTTTATATTGTTCATTTAATTCTAAATACTCTTCAGAGAAATACTTGTTTACCTTCATAGATTTAAGGTAAGCCATTTGAGCTATGGCTCCAGAAAGCACAACATCTGCATTTTTTTTATATTTTTTTAGCTTAGAGAACTCCGCATCTGCTGAAGCCACTAAAGACATATATTTAGCAGCATAAGAACCCGATGAAAATATTGAGTATTCCTCACCTGTTAAGCCTGGTTCTCTCTCTATTTCAGCAAAGAGTTCTTTTGCTTCATCCCACTCTTCTATTAAGTTCTGATATACCTCCTCTGAATAAATTTTAAACTCATCAACAGAATCAAATGCTACTTTATCTAATGAGTATTGTTTATTAAAGGTAGAAATTGACGGTATTAATGTATTTTTCTCCGTAACAGAACTCGGCTCTTCCGCAGTACTTTGGCAACCAATAACACTAACTAAAGCAGAAGCAACTATTGCCATTTTAAAAAAATTTTTCATTACAGACCTATAATAATTATATTTGAATAGACGGAGTCTAGGACTCTTATTGATAACTTTATAAAATTAACGAAAGGGCTGCAACTACTGTTTGAGTAGTTACCTTATCAGTCGTACCGTGTTCTTAAAATGCTATCTACAGTATAGAGCTGCTCACTTAAAGATCTTAAAACGTTTGAATCATGAACAGAATTAGATTGATTACTATCATTAAATTATAGCCATAAAAAAGCCACTCACTTAAAATGAATGGCTTTATTTAACTTTTTGGGGTTTTAATCACTAATCTCCGGCGAACATATATCCTTCACCATGAACGGTAACAAATATCTGTGGATTTTTTGGATCAACTTCCATTTTCGCTCGCATTCTTCGAATCAACACATCAATTGTTCTATCATTGGGAGCATCGACACGATGACTGATCATATTCAAAATACGTTCACGAGATAATACCGTATTCGGATATGAAGAAAGTGCTACTAGCAACTCGTACTCAGCTTTTGTTAATTTAACTGGCTCACCGCTATTTGATAGTGCACGGCGCTGAATATCGAAAGTCCACTCACCAAAACGAACGACATTAGATTCATCTAATTCTACTGGTTCATTCGCTAATGACATACGCCAAAATAAATTCTTAACTCGAACTAATAACTCACGTAGCTCTACTGGTTTTGTGACGTAATCATCAGCACCCATTTCAAGCCCTACAATACGATCAATACTATCAGTTCGTCCTGTAACAAGAATAATACCAATATTAGATTGGCTACGTAGTTCACGTGCCAACAATAAACCATCCTCTCCTGGTAGGTTTATATCAAGCATAATTAAATCAACTTTTTGTTCAGCCAAAATAGTTCGCATTTCTGCACCTGTTTCAGCCTCGCTCACTTGATATCCCTCGGCTTCAAAGTAGCCTACAAGTTTAGAGCGAGTTACCACTTCGTCTTCAACAACTAAAATGTGATAGCTCATAATATTCTCTTTTATGGTTATATTGGATGGTTCTTTTCTTATTCTATTCATATTTTGTAATAATGCCAATTCCCAATTGATATTTCTGTAAATTATTTGATTCAAAACAATTATCAAACAAAAATTGAGTTGTAACCTTTACAAATATCTTTATACACCCTGTTAATGATAGGTGCTATTCCTTTTCATACTTATCCAGTACAATTCTCACATAAATTTCTTGGAGCAAAATATACATGAACGATCTAACTGCATTTAATGAACAACGTGCCGAAATTTACTGGTGGCTATCTAGCTTATTAGCAAGTGAGTTAACAGAAGAACAAATAGAACAATATAACAGCTTTGAAATCCGTACGTTTTTATCAAATTTAGCAGAAACACCAGAACTTACCGCTTCTGTAAATACTTTAATTGATAAATTAAATCAATTACAAACTCGTGAAGGCGCTCAACTTGAGTTATCAGCTGATTTCTGTGAAGCCTTTTTAGGTTCAGATAAAAGTAGTGCTTTGCCTTATGCTTCACTATACCTTGATAAATCAGGTCTGCTTAATGCTAAACCAGCGCAAGATATGCGTGAGCTACTTACAAAGTATAATATTGCACAAAAAGCAGAATTTAATGAGCCTGCTGATCATATTGCAATAGAACTTGATTTTCTAGGTAATCTAATTGTGATGACAAACCAACAGTCATCAGAGGAAGACTTTGAGCTTTATATGACAGCTCAACAAAATTTTATTAATGAACAATTATTATCTTGGACACCACGATTCAGCCAAATCTGTAAAGAGCGTGATGAGTTTGGTTTCTATGCTGCAGTTACCCATTTTCTTGTGACATTTTTACAATTAGACATGCTATTTCTTACTGGTGAGTAAAAAACAGCCTTTATTGATGACATAAATAAATAACTACGTGATGTAAATCAGGTTACAAATAAAATTTATGAAATCAATAATTGTTTGCACTATGCTTTACATATAAAATGTGAACGCAAACGATAAAATTTGAACATAAAATGAAAACCGCATTTTAAAGCGGTTTTTTTATTTATACCATATCATTAATCATATGATATTTAGGGCCTATTTATCTTCCATCAGTTCTCTATAGAGCAAAACAATTTGCTGGAACATAAATAGCCCCTTAATCACTATTTAAGGCTCTTATATGGCTACAATTAAAGACGTCGCAAAATTAGCAACAGTGTCGACAACAACCGTCTCTCACGTAATTAACAAAACACGCTTTGTTGCAGAAGCAACGCAAAAACGTGTATGGGAAGCCGTTGAAGAGTTAAATTATGCACCAAGTGCTGTTGCACGCAGTTTAAAATGTAATACTACTCGTACTATTGGCATGTTAGTAACTCAATCTTTCAATCCCTTTTTTGCCGAAGTTATGCATGGTGTTGAAAACTATTGTTACAAACAAGGTTACACTTTATTCATGTGTAATACTGAAGGTGATCTAGACAAACAAAAACACTACCTTCGTATGCTTTCTGAAAAACGTGTTGATGGGTTGTTGGTTATGTGTTCAGACCTAAATGAACAACTTTTAGCCTTGCTTGAAAAAAATACCGAATTACCAATGGTTGTTATGGATTGGGGACCTGATAGCCCTCATACAGATAAAATCATAGATAACTCTGAAGAAGGTGGATACCTTGCAACAAAACACTTAATAGAAAATGGTCACACTAACATTGCTTGTATCACAGGACAATTAGATAAGTTGACTTGTAAAGAACGTGTTCATGGTTTTCACCGAGCACTTTCCGAAGCAAATTTAGATTCTAATCCTGAATGGATTTTAGAAGGTGATTTTGAATGCTCTTCAGCAGCAAAAGCAGTTGAGAAAGTATTAGCAACCGAAGCAAAAGATCGCCCTACTGCTCTATTTTGTTTTAATGATATTATGGCATTAGCCGCCATCAGTAAGATTCAACAATCAGGCTTAAAAGTTCCGGAAGATATTTCTGTAATTGGCTATGACAACATTGAATTATCGGCTTACTTTTCACCTCCTTTAACAACTATCCACCAACCAAAACGAAGAGTTGGGAAAACAGCAGTTGAAATTTTACTCGAGCGTATAAAAGATAAACATCATGAACGCCGTATTTTTGAAATGCAACCAGCCCTTGTTTCTCGTAGTAGTGTTCATAATAGAACCAAATAACAAACTAGAGTTCTATAAAAATCAAGTCATAAGTTCAGGTTTTATTGAAAACCTGAACTGAGTTAACAGAAATGACCTTCATTTTTATGAACCAACATCACATTATTGAGTTTTTGCAGTCACTCCCTTTGTTGATTGCTATATCATCAATGATGTCACAAACAGGGCAAACTATGTGAAAGCATAGGACGCAAAGCTTCCGGCCTACGTATTTATATATATGGTAGCGGGGTTGCCGATGGTAAGTATTCCACTCGATGTTGTTATTTTACCTAAATATAACAATGTTGGGCTTTAAACTTGCTAGTATTTCCTCGGGCTCAGTTGTTTAGTGACATAGACTTAACTAACCGAGAATTATTGCAATGGATAAACCAATACTAAAAGATTCACTTCGTCTTCTTTCCTCTCTTGGGAAAGTCACATCTCGTTCAATGTTTGGCGGTTTTGGTGTCTTTATTGATGACACTATGTTTGCCCTTGTTGTGCAAGATAAACTTCATTTAAGAGGTAGTGAAGAGACGATTAACTTATTTAAAGAACAAGGGTTAGAACCTTATGTTTATAAAAAACGAGGCTTTCCCGTTGTTACCAAATACTTTGCCATTTCACCAGAGTCTTGGAAAGAACCTGATTTAATATTAATTCAAGCAGTTGTTGCTTTTGACGTTGCAAAAAAAGACAAAGAAAAACAGAAAACTGCAGCCCCAACACGTATTAAAGATCTGCCTAACCTGCGACTAGCTACAGAACGAATGCTTAAGAAAGCAGGCATTACTACTGTTGAAGAGCTACGTAATATTGGTTCTGTAAATGCTTATAAAGCCATTCAGCAAACCCATTCGAACTCTGTTAGTGCTGAACTTTTATGGTCTCTAGAAGGCGCAATAAAAGGCACTCATTGGTCTGTTGTTTCTGCTGAAACAAGACAGGAATTACGAAAGCAACTGTAAGATCACAAAGCAACAACTCTCTGGTTTTATGTTGTATGATTACTCTAAATAATCGTACGACATTTGACCTGCGAGACAAAATCAGCCTACCATTTCTATAATTTAGCTAAGATTCACTTACGCTGAATACCACCTAGAGCCATATAAACTCCTTAACTCATCATCATTTTACCAATGTTAATTCCTCATTTATATTAATTAGCCTATCATACTTATTAATTCTTTAAACTCTCTGGGAATTTACATTAATTTAATATATTCTTAAAGCTTATATATAGAATGGCAATCCATTTGATAGTACTGGACTCAATAGGTAAGACAAATGAAAAAAAATACCATCAGCAAAAAATGGCTTTATTTACCTATCATATCCATGATTTTCACCATGACTCTCGGTTTGTTTGTATTTAATTCAACACTGTCAGATTGGCTTGAAAATAAGGTTGAAGGCGGTTTATCTGAAGAGATCTCACGCGTCATAAAGGACATAAGTGATGATCAAGTTTCTTTTTCTGATTTAAAAGCACTAGACGTTTATATCAAAACTAAACTAGAGCTAGCCAAAGAAGATCACATCACAATTATCAAAGCTGATGGTACGCCGATTGCAGATAGTGATATCTCTTTAGAAGCCGTATTACAACTGGAAAATCACTTAAACAGAAAAGAAGTCGTTGATGCTAAGAATCTGAGTTATGGCAGCACGACTCGATTTAGTACTTCTCGCTTTAAAAATTTATTGTATTCCGCAAAGTCATTAGATTATCAAGGTCAAACTTACATTATTAGGGTAGCTACACCATTAACGCGTATAGACGCAATGGTAGAAGAACTAATGAATATCCTAATGATTTTGATGAGCATTAATATTTCACTTGTTGTTGGCTCATCATTATTGAGTAATAAGCTTATTACTCAGCAAGTACAGAATGAGCAAGATCAACAAGAAGAGCGTATTGAGCAGCGTACTCAAGAGATTGAATTACTGCACCGCCTTGCGACTATGCTAGCTGCCTGTAATTCCATTAATGAAGCTCAAATGGTAGTCGAAGATATCCTTCCTCGAATTCTTGGTAACGTAAATGGCGTTATTTCGTTAATGCGTTCATCTCGTAACCAACTGCTTGTTAAGTTGGATTGGGGCGGAGTATGGCCAGGTAGCAAAACTTACGCTCCAGAAGAGTGTTGGGCGTTACGTAAAGGTAAATTTCATCTCGCTAATGATAAATACACGACTCTACCCTGCTCTCATATGGCAGCCACAGGGATCGACCAAACACTTTGTATTCCATTAACGGCCCATGGTAATACCATTGGTATGATGCATATTTATCTTGGTGAGCAAGAAGAGCTAGATGAAAATATCCAAAAGCTTGCTTTTACCGTTGCTGAACATTTAGGCCTTGCCCTTGCTAACTTGAACCTACAAGAGAAGCTAAGAGAACAAGCCATCAGTGATCCTTTAACGGGTCTGTATAATCGCCGTTACTACGAAGAAACGATTAACCAAGAACTGATGCGTGCGCATAGACACAAACAAGAAATGTCTATTCTTATGCTCGATCTTGATCACTTTAAACGCTTCAATGATAACTACGGTCATGATGCTGGTGATTACGTATTGAAAACAATTGGAACGTTATTACTCAATACTATGCGTGGTGAAGATACAATCTGTCGTCTTGGTGGTGAAGAGTTAGCTATCATCTTGCCTAATACAGGAGCTGAAGAAGCGCTTACTGTTGCAACTAAATTATGTGAGTCCGTTCGCGACCTTCATCTTGCGATTAAAGATCTATCATTAGGTAAACTAGGCGTCTCTATTGGTATTGCTACTTATCCTAAAAATGGTCTTCAATCTGATGATTTAACTAAACTTGCTGATATTGCTTTATATGAAGCAAAGGGACGCGGTCGAGATCAAGCCTGCCATTATGATGATCTTATTCATAATCAGGATAATGCAGAAACTCAGATTGAAGAAGCGATTGAAGTAAACGCTACCTTACCCACAGCAATCGATAAGAAAGAACACAAAAAAGCCAGTGTCGTTTCTATCAATTCATAGAAAATAAACAAATGGTGAGCCTAATCAATAGGCTCATCATCTAGCTGCATCATAAAGTCAGTTACCCAACCTATCAGCAGAATCATTAGCCAGGACACCATAATAGCAGTTGGCACTTCAAATTTTGGGGAGATGACCAACGTACTAAAAGCTATAACCGGTAATAACCACGACATCATAGACAACCAATCACGGTATTTTGAACGAGCAATACTTTGTAAGCAAACAATTAATCCTGTTATTGATAATGCAACAAGCGCTGCGTGTTGTAAGCCACCTATCCATAAAGGGATAACTAACACTAATGGCCACCAAGCGTTGCTATTCACAGGTTTCCAGCTTCTTGCTGCAATCCACACTAAACCAACACTTACAATTTGAAGTAAAGTTAAATACGCACTACCATCTAATTTTTCTTCATATTGTAAAGCCATTATTCCAGCCTCCATCGCAATAACTACAGATACGATAAATGCAATTAAATGTATGCTTTTACGACGAGAAAAAATTACCATCAATAATGGAAACAATGTCCAAACTGCAACAGAAAGAGATAAAGGCTGAGAGTTTAAAGTCATACCAAACAGAGAAAAACCAGCTAATAGAATCCAAGTAGCCACTCCACCTTGAGGAATAAGCCATAACATCGGAATAGCAAGAGCTAAAAATGGTAACTGTCCCTCACTAACACCAAATGCTAAAACGCCTATGACAACTAATATAAAACTTAATAAAATCGATAGCACCGCTAGAAACATCACCACCCCTCCTTGGTATAGAGTTGTTTATTTGGGTATAATTTCAGTTTAGCGGCAATATCGACTTTTATCACGGATACACCTCACCTTTCTGTCATCACAAACGGGAGTATCCTACATTTAAATGAATCTATATTTTAAAAAGTCGCCATAACCTCTTTAATCCACAAATATGTATTTCGATTTATTGACGAACACTTTTTAATACTAAATTTTGTTGTAGCGTCTGTGCTGTATCTGTAATCACTGCGTAATTTGTATCTGTAGTAAAGCGTAACTTACCATCAATCTTAATTGTTGCGCGTACTGAATAACGATGATTAGCCTGAATATCAGCCGTCGTAAACTCTAAAGAATAATCAAACGGTGATGACTTACCCGCAGTTGTAAATTGCTGCTCTGAAATCACTTTAGAGGCAACATCAGCTAAAGAAACGTCAGCTAAGGTTATCGTTACTACTGCATTGTCAGGTAATGCAATACGTTCTCTATAACCAACGCTACCGGTAACAGTTTGCGTTTCTGAAACGTCTAGCTTATCCTCAACGACTATTTGTGCTGTATCTTCTTGCACGATGGTCCCTTGTTCACTTACTACTTTGTTTGTCTTATCTGTTGAATTACAGCCAGCCATTGTAATTCCAATAACCACAGATAGAGCAATCAATAATGTTTTTTTCATTTTATTCTCTCTTTTTATAATACCAATCCCTGTAACTAACTGTTCATGATCACTAGTTAATAACTCAATAAATAGATCATCTAATGAATTACATTGGTATAAAATTATTGTGCGATTAAAACCAAACAAATATAAACCGAATACTACACTCTGTCTTGTAGTTGAAATGACTTTTGACAGAAATTTAACGTAGTCAGAGGGAAATTACACCATTTTGATATAAAAATGGACACTAGCCTTCACATCTAGATTATTGAACTTAATTAAAATATCCCTCACAATATAATAATAACGTCAAAGGTATTAAGGAAAAAAATGAATAAACCATTAAATGAATTATTAACTCTCTTACAACTAGAACAGTTAGAGCAAGGCTTATTCAGAGGTCAAAGTGAAAACCTTGGGTTACCACAAGTGTATGGTGGTCAAGTCATTGGACAAGCGCTTTCAGCCGCTCGCTATACCGTTGATAATGATAGAACAGTCCACTCTTTTCATAGCTACTTTCTTTATCCTGGCGATCCTGAAAAAGCCATTATTTATGATGTAGAAAACTTACGAGACGGACGAAGCTTTAGCACTCGTCGTGTAAAAGCGATTCAAAATGGACGCCCTATTTTCTATCTCACTGCGTCTTATCATGGTGATGAACCAGGGTTTGAACATCAATCAAGCATGCCAGATATTGCAGGACCAGAGAACTTTGCTTCAGAAACACAACTTGCAGAAGCCATTAAACACGTACTTCCACCAGCGGTTCAAAAGATATTTTGCGGTGAAAAACCAATTGAAGTTCGCCCAGTCAATATTGTTAATCCATTAGCTCCTAAAAAAGCGGCACCTACACAGCATTTGTGGATTAAAGCCAATGGTGAATTGCCAGACGACCAATTAATTCATCAATACTTATTAGCTTATGCGTCTGATTGGGGATTCTTACCTACCGCCCTTCATCCACATGAAGTCAGCTTATTAACACCAAACTTCCAAGTAGCGACGATTGACCATTCAATGTGGTTCCACCGTCCATTTAAGATGGATGAATGGTTGCTTTACTCTATTGAAAGTACCAATGCGAGCGGTTCTCGTGGCCTAGTTCGAGGAGAAGTGTTCAACCAGAAAGGTGAACTTGTAGCATCAGCTATGCAGGAAGGTGTGATGAGGATGAAGAAAAAATAGAACCAGAGTGATAAGCAATGCAGGTCTACAGTCTACCTGCATTGTTAACTTTAAAACTATAAAGGCAATTCAGTCGTGTACTTTAATGGCTCCATAGCAAAGGTACTCGTTACATTCGATATTCCATCTATGCTATTCACTAGTTTTTTGTAAAATCCGTCAAATGACTTCATATCCTCAGCAAGTACCTTCATCATATAGTCGTATTCACCCGCCATGCGATAAAATTCCATCACTTCAGGGAAATCAGACACCGTATCAACAAATTGGTTATACCACTCTTGAGAATGGTTTGATGTTTTAATCAAGACAAACGCGTTAAAACTCAACCCTAATTTTTCAGGGTTAAGTAAAGCCACTTTCTTTTCAATCACTCCATCTTCTTCTAAGCGTTTTAGCCGCTTCCAGCATGGTGTGGTAGTTAAGTTAACGGCTTCTGCCAGGTCTTGTAATGAAATGGTGCTGTCTTTTTGTAGTAATGAAAGTAAGGTAGTATCTACCTTGTCTAAACTATGACGCATAATTATTTTACCTATTATTCAAAAGCTTGTTTTTCGTTACTCAATTGCGTAGATAATCATAAAGCATTTCCATTAATAAATCCCAACCTCACTTATCAAATAATACTTGTATAACAAGTCACTCAGTCCTACGCTTAAGATAACTATTTTTTCAATACACCAAGCATTTTTTTATTGATGGTGGCTAAAGCATCTACAGTCTTATTTGTCATTCGATAAAAAAGCACTGGAGGTTATGATGTTTCAAAAAATTATAGTCACAATTATTACTTTATTTTTTTCAATGTCTACCTTTGCAGATCCTCCTCTAAAAACGTTCAATACCCATAATCTAAAAGGACAAGATGCAAGGTTATTTGAACTTCCCTCTGACATCAGATTAATAAAGCAGAACTCTTTATCTAACAAAAAATTCAAAGCCATTCATTACCAACAAATGCTAACTGACATCCCTATTTTTGGAGCAAAACTCACGATAATTAGCGATGAAAATAATCAGCAGATAGCCGTAATTGGCCGTCATTACTCTAAATTCATCACGACTAATCGAATTCACTTAAACAACACAGCAGCCATTCAAGCGGTAAAACAGAAAATTGGTTCAAAAGGAAAATGGCGCTCTTAACGAATCCTTCTCAGATATTATGGGGACAAATATTGAATTTTTTTACAATGATGGCGACTGGCAGAATGAAATAATCACAACAACAAACCATGGTAATTGGAGTATTGGTGAAGACATAACTATTAATGGTAATGGTATTCGTAATATGGCGAATCCAAGTTTACATGGTGACCCAACTCATTATGCGGATAGATATACAGGCTCTGGTGATAATGGCGGAGTGCATATCAACAGCGGCATTATTAATCACTGGTACTATTTACTGGTTAATGGAGGAGTAAATGCTGCTTATAGTTCCGTATCTAAAGTGGAAGGGATTGGGCTGCATCAAGCGTCTCAAATTGTCTATGATGCTTTTGCCTCACTAGCCCCTAACGCTTCTTTCTGTGATGCACGAGACGCAACACTAGCAGTTTCGGATAATACAATTCTAGCTAGCTCAAATGTTGCAGCAGCTTGGGATGAAGTCGGTATCGATGATGTGTTATGTAATGGCACTGGTGATGGAGGAGATACCGGAACAGGAGAAAATGACGATCTCAGCATTTCAAATATAACAAGTAGTAAGCTCAAAGGAAGAAATTTTCAGATAGAATGGAATACTAATATAGCATCAACCTCCGAAGTTATTTTTAACTGTTGTGGTAGTTTTACTAATGATCATCAAACTACCGCTCATAGTCTAAGTTTCACAGGAACCAAAAATACAAGCTACATTTATTATGTTTCCTCAAAAGTACTCGATAATAATGGCGCAACGCTAAACCAAATAACAGAAGGGCCTTATACACATAATAATTAGTTCAATAATTTCTTATCTTTAGCAAAGATCATTCAGTGATCTTTGCTGATTTTTTATTTAAAACCTACAAAATCTCACTTGTGTAGAATTTTTTCCTCCTTTTTTGGTGATTTGGTAGATTTAAAGTAAAGTTTTTCTCAATAAATATAGGTACATTAGATACATCATCACCTTTAGAGGAAAGTATCATGTGTACAGATCATAACTGGATTAACAACGCTATTCGTAAAATTGAAGCGGACTACCAACGCTCTGCAGATACGCATCTTATTAAACTTGATTTACCTATGCTTGATGGTATTGATTTATATCTAAAAGATGAAAGCACACACCCAACAGGCTCTCTAAAACACCGTTTAGCGCGTTCTCTTTTCCTTTATGCGATCTCTAATGGTTGGATTGGTCCAAATACACCAATTATTGAATCTTCATCAGGCAGTACAGCTGTATCTGAAGCCTATTTTGCTCGACTTTTAGGCTTACCATTTATTGCTGTCGTACCTCGAAAAACAGCAAGTAAAAAGATTGAGATGATTAAATTCTATGGTGGTGAAGCTCACTTTGTTGAACGCTCTGATGAGATTTATGCTGAATCTCGTCGCCTTGCTGAAGAGTTAAATGGTCATTATATGGATCAGTTTACTTATGCTGAACGTGCCACTGACTGGCGTGGTAACAACAATATTGCGGATAGCATCTTTAACCAAATGAAATTAGAAGATCACCCTGAACCAACTTGGGTTGTAATGAATCCGGGTACTGGTGGTACTTCTGCAACTATCGGTCGTTTTATTCGTTTCCAAAAATACAATACTAAACTGTGTGTGGTTGACCCTGAAAACTCAGTATTTCACGATTATTATAAAACAGGTAATAAAGCGCTAACTTTAGACTGCGGCAGTAAAATTGAAGGCATTGGTCGCCCTCGTGTTGAACCAAGTTTTATTCCTGGCGTTATTGATGAAATGCGAACGATTGCAGATACAGAAAGCGTTGCAACTGCTCGCTGGTTAGAAAACATTTTGGGTCGAAAAGCAGGTGCGTCAACAGGAACCAATCTATTTGGAGCCTTACAACTAGCGTGTGAAATGCAACAACGTGGCGAAAAAGGGTCTATTGTTACCTTGCTGTGTGATAGTGGTGATCGATACCTTGATACTTATTATAATGACGAGTGGGTTGCTAATAATATTGGCGATTTAACACCATGTTTAGATCAACTAGCCCGTTTTGAGAAAACCGGTCAATTATAACGAATCGATAAAATAATAACGTCCAGCTAGGATTATACCAATTGGTAATAACGATAAAGCCATCGATCATCGGTGGCTTTTTTACTACAATAGCCTATAAATAATCCTACTGAGATTCATTACCTTATGTCTACAGCAATTGTTGTTTTTAGTGGCGGTCAAGACTCCACTACCTGTTTAATTCAAGCACTGACTCAATATGACCATGTTCATTGTATTACTTTTGATTATGGCCAACGTCATAATCAAGAAATTGAAGTCGCTAAAAAAGTGGCACTAGAGCTCGGAGCTGCTTCTCATAAGGTGATGGATGTCGGCTTATTAAATGAACTCGCTGCCAGCTCATTAACTCGCGATAACATCCCTGTTTCTCATGAGCTGCAAGAAAATGGGCTACCAAATTCATTTGTCCCTGGTCGTAATATTCTTTTCTTAACACTTGCTGGTATTTATGCCTATCAATTGGGCGCAGAATCAGTAATCACTGGTGTGTGTGAAACGGACTTTTCTGGCTACCCTGATTGTCGCGATGAGTTTGTAAAGTCGATTAACCAATCTCTTGTTTTAGGCATGGATCGTAAGCTTCGCATTGATACGCCATTAATGTGGCTAAACAAAGCAGAAACATGGGCGCTTGCTGATAAATATGGAAAGCTGGACTATGTTCGCAACCATACATTAACCTGTTATAACGGAGTTATTGGGGATGGTTGCGGTGATTGCCCATCATGCGAATTACGCCAAAATGGATTAGATACTTATATAAATAATAAGCTTGATACCATGAATGAATTACATAAAAAGAATTAGAAAATTTATTATTTGTCACAGTTATCGTAGTGAAACTGTGACAAGCATTCACATAATGGCTTGTTTTGTGGGATAATTCTTATATTAATAATTACTCATACTACAGGCTATATAATGAAATATTCAAAGATTTGCCTATTATTCGCTTGTTCTTTACCCCTCATCGGTTGTAATGATGAAACTAGCGACTGGGATAAGAACGTGCCACCGGAGTCAGCAATAACCCTTTCTATTGCTGAAGGCACAACATTAACTGAACCACTTAATGCTACTTCAGTCGATTATATTCAGGTCTATTTGTCAGAACCAAGTCAGCATGACTTTACTATTCACTACACTACTGTTGATGATACCGCAACTTCTGATCAATCAAACTCTGATTATCATTATCAGGCTTCAACAAATGCAAGTGTTGCTGTCAATATCGGTGATGAAAGAGTTAAACTTCCTATTACAGTAAGAAATAATCAATTACACGAAAATGATGTTAGCTTTACGCTGTCATTTACTGCTGATAATTCTAGTTATTTAATTCCTGAAAATAACTATGCGATTAATATTAAAAATTCAGATCCTGTTCCAGGAGTTAACTTTGATACCGTATTTACTAACGCCAAAGAAGGGGACAGTAATTTAAGTTACTCACTGACATTAAGCCATAGAACAACCAGTAGGTTAGAGATCATAATTACGCAAAGTGGTACAGCAACTGCAAACGAAGATTACACACTACTAACCCCTCTTCCTCTTGTTATTGAACCAAAATCATTAACTTCTTCGATTGATTTAAATATCAACACGGATACTAATTTAGAGTACAGTGAGTTAATCGCATTTAGTATGGATACCACCGGAACTTATCAACCAGGAGAAAGAGGGAAACTATCTATTCTTATTGCTGGTGATACAAGTCAAAATGATACCGGTTTAACCACTGTTTATGATGGTAATACTTTTAATGCTTCAGGTCCTAATGCTGAATACCCAGGTCAAGATGCCGAAAGAGGCAGAGATATTACAGATCCTAGCCCTATTGACGGCCATGCTGGTTATTCGTTTTTGAAACACAATTATGCAGGTGAGCCACTTGATGAAAATTCAAGTAATTATGCCTGTATTCAAGATCAGACAACTGGCCTTTATATTGAAGCCAAAGGTGATTATCTTGCACCGCTAAGTGATTCAGTTGTAACCATTGATAAGCGTATTCAAGACTACAAAGACGACCCAGACGAGAACAGTTATCCAAGTGAGTACAAAACACAATCATCACGTTGGAATAATATTGCTGGTGTTTATACTTGGTACGAACCTGATGCCACATTAAATAATAATGTTCCAGGGTCTTTAGGAAGTGGATTTACCCACTCAGATTACCCTGTTAGCTCTTTTTGTTCTTTCCCAGACTCTGAAATGGCCAATTATGACCCAAGTTCACAGAATTGTAATAGCAATACTTATATTGCTAAATTAAATTCAAATGGTGTATGTGGTTTCAAGGATTGGCGTTTACCAACACCGTCTGAATTACGTTCATTTTTAATTCTCGATACTTCAGTGAACCCAAATGCTATTGACTACTTTCCACCAAGAAGCCAATTAATTAATAATACATCAAGCCAACAATTGGTTTGGACTAGTGCAAGTGCTATCAATACTCCAGCCTCAGCTTGGTGTGTTGATATAGAAACAGCTAAAGCACACTTATGTAATAAAAATACATTTAATACAACTATTGCCGTTCGAGGAGGGGTAGAACAATGATAAAGAAAATAACACTACTTAGTACATTATTGATGACTTCCCCTGCCTTACTAGCGCAGGTCTGCTCAGATACGGTACCAGAAAGTCACTTCGCAGGGCAATTCGTTGACAAGCATGACGGTACTATTATTGATGTAAAAAATAGTTTAGTGTGGCAAAAGTGTAACTTTGGCGAAAACTACAATGAACTTACCAATGCCTGTGATGGCAAAGCTAGTGATCTTCGAGATTGGAAATCAGCTTTAGAAGCAGCCCAAACGGTAACTGAATTTAATTTACCAAACATCCATGAACTAGCATCATTAGTAGATTACTCTTGTTATTCTCCATCAAGTGATTTATCTATTTTCCCAACAATGCATTCATCTCCTTACTGGTCTTCTACTGGTGACTTTTTAAATACAAATGTAGAAATCAAAGCTTATGTTATTGATTTTTTTGATGGACAAGAAGTCGATACTCGTTTAGATGAAGTAAAATATATTCGCCTAGTAAAACCCCTAACTCATGAGTAAATTCTTTTGATGAAAAAAATTGCACTTTTAACAGCCTTATTACCAATTAGCGCTCTCGCCGACTATTCACAGCCGAGCTCTAATACAAATAAAAAAGATACCTTACCGGAATCTTACTTTTATTTAAATACAGGTTTAGTTGAATTCAAAAAAGACTTACCAAATACATTAATTGTAAATGAAGAAACGACTAAACCTAATTTTGGCTTAGGTCTTGGTTATCATATTAATCAGTACCTTGCTGCTGAAACTTTTTATCGTTATTCAGAAACTGAATTTGATATTAGTTCTCAACTTGCAATTGATGATTTTTCAATTCAAGTCCATCAATTAGGTGCGGCTATTGTTCCTTCAACTGCTATTTTTGGTCAATCAGGAATTGAGATATTTGCTAAGCTCGGAGCTTCATTCGCTAAAATTAATACGGCTGATTTAATTAACAATGGGAAATATTCAAGCGAATCAGGAGGATTGTTTGAAGCTGGTGCAGGCATTCAGTGGAATAGCCATAATGATGTACTAGTACGTTTTGAGTATACAAACGTATTCGCTGATGCAGGATTTGATCAAGCGATGGAGAATACATCTTTTGATGGTTTCCAGCTTTCCGTTGGTTATTCTTTTTACTAAAGAAACGCCTTAATAAAGGGCTAATCCCGCTCACGAATTTAAGCAATCATTTTAGCCTTTGATGGTATAATTAAAGCACCTAAATATTATTTAGGTGCTTTAAATCTTGCAAAAACCTTTATCTCACAACACTAATGCGAAATACGCCCTGTAATATCATGATCTAATTCTTTATTTAATAATGCTTCTACATGACCCGGTGAATGAGTCTGTCCTGAAATTAATCGATACATTGCAGGAATAACAAATAACGTAACCAAAGTCGCAAAGGCCATACCAAAGAAGATAACCGTACCTACTGCCACTCGGCTCTCATAACCCGCACCTGTAGACATAATCAATGGAATAGCACCTGCTAATGTCGTAAATGCCGTCATCAAGATAGGACGTAATCGACGAGCAGAGGCATCAACAATCGCTTGTTCTAACTCTATGCCTTTATCTCGTAACTGGTTTGCAAACTCAACAATCAAGATCCCGTTTTTGGTTACCATGCCGATCAACATGATCATACCAATCTGGCTATAAATATTCAGTCCTTGGCCCATAATCACTAGCCCTAAGAAACCACCAAATACCCCCATTGGAACAGTAAACATCACCACCATTGGGTTAATAAAGCTTTCAAATTGTGCCGCAAGAACAAGATAAGCAACGAGCAGCGCCAATCCAAATACTACCAAAATACTTGATTGGTTTTCTTTAAAGTCTTTAGACTCGCCGGTATAAGCTACTGAAATATCACTCGGTAACATTTCAATCGCTTTCGCATCCAAATAATCCAGAGCATCACCTAGCGTTGCACCATCTTTTAGGTTGGCACTTAAGGTAATGGATTTCTGTTTATTGGTGTGTGATAGACGAATAGCAGACGCAACTTCATTGATTTTAGTTACCGTATCAAGAGTAACTAATTCCCCAGTCGCCGTTCTCATGTAAATTTGGCTAAGATCCGCAGCATTATTGAAGCTATTTTCATCACCTCGTAAATACACATCGTACTCTTCGCCACGATCCACATACGTTGTTTCACTTTTACCACCAAGCATGATCTCAAGGGTATCTGAAATATCAGAGATCTTAATGCCTAACTCTGCAGCACGGTTGCGATCAACTGACACAACTAACTCTGGTGTTTTTTCAGAATAGTTAATGTCTGCACCTTCCATCAATGGGCTATTATTCGCTTCTGCTTTTAATACATCACCCCATTTTTGTAGCTCTTTGTAATCTGAACCGCCAAGCACAAATTGCACAGGCTCACTTGAACCACCACGGAAGCCTGGCATCATTGGGAATACACGAACATCTGGAATATCGACTAAGGTTTTACGAATTAAGCCTAATCCTTCTTGAGCTGTCAGCTCTCTGTCTGCCCAATCTTCTAAGATCATGATAACAAAACCAGTCTGGTCGCCAGCATTACCACCAAACGCGGGTGATTGAATACTGAATGATTTTAAGAATCCTTGACCAAGTAATGGCATCAGTCTCTCTTCAACAATATCCATGTTTGAGCTCATTCGGTTATAACTGGTGGCATCAGCACCACGAACAAACGCAAACAATACACCACGGTCTTCTTGCGGTGTTAACTGTGATGGGACTTGCTTCATTAGCCCGTAGCTACCGCCAATACAGGCTAAGATAATCACAGGTGCCAATAGACGCCATGCCACCGCTTTACTAACCGATTTACGATAACCTCTTTCTAAGCTAGCAAACAGTTTGTCGACAAAGAGATTAAAACGATTTGGTTTAACATTGGCTTTTAAGATCTTGCTGCCTAACACTGGGGTCAGCGTTAAAGCTATCAAAGAAGAAAATAAGACCGACATCGCAAGCAATACTGAGAACTCAGTAAATAATAGACCAACCATGCCATCCATAAATGAGATCGGCAAGAATACCATTACCAGAACCAAGGTCGTTGCTATTACGGCAAAACCTACTTCTCTTGTGCCTTTATAGGCGGCTAATAGTGGCGACTCCCCTTTTTCTAAATGATGGAAAATGTTCTCTACGACCACAATGGCATCATCAACCACCAGACCAATCGATAAGATCAGTGCCATTAACGTAATTAAATTAATTGAAAAACCAAAGTAATACGCCGCCATAAAAGACGAAATTAATGAAACAGGTACGGTAACTGCCGGAATTAACGTTGCTCGTGCTTGGCCAATAAAGATATAAAGCACTAAGATAACCAAACCACCCGTAATAAAGAGTGTGCTGTATACCTCAGAAATCGAGCGATCGATAAACACGGTAGAGTCATAATCAATGGCTAAACGAGTACCTTCAGGTAGAAACTGTTGGATCTTCTCTACTTCTTCATGAACTAAATTCGCCACATCTAATGGATTTGCATCAGATTGTGGAACAATGCCCATACTTACGTTAACAACACCATCACTTTTAAAGGTTGAGTTTTCATTTTCTGCACCGATAAATACATCTGCAACGTCTTTTAGATAAATAGACGTTCCATCGCTGGCGGTTTTAACAACGAGATAATTAAAGTCTTCTGCTTGGTTATAGAGGCGCTCAGTTCGAACCGACATCACAATGGCGTCGTTACGAACTTCACCACCCGGGCTTTCGATATTCTCTGAACGAAGTGCTGCGGTAATATCAGAAGCAATAACGCCTCGCCCTGCCATTAAATCAGGTTTGAGCTTTACATACATAACCTTGTAAAGACCACCTGAAATATCAACCGAACTCACACCTGTAATCAAACTAAAACGGTCAACCAATACACGCTCGGTGTAATCGGTAAGCTCAGTTCGATCCATAACGCTTGAACTTAAATTGATATATAAAGACGCTTCGCCACTGCCGTTATTCTTAAAGACAACGGGGTCATCCGCTTCATCAGGCAAACTTCGCTGGGCACGAGCTACCGCATCACGAATATCACTCACACCGGTATTTAAGTCGTAACCTAGATCAAAGGTAATCGTAATACGAGACATGCTGTTACGAGTGGTTGACTCTATTTCATCAATACCACTAATACCTGAAAGCTGATCTTCTAATACAGTCGTGATCTGACTTTCAATAATCGTCGCCGAAGCACCTTCATAACGAGTACTAATAGAAACCACAGGGCTTTCAATATCAGGCATTTCACGTACGGCTAGTTTACTAAACGACACCGCACCAAACACACACAACAACAAACTTAAAACAATGGCAACCACGGGCCTTTTTACTGAGGTATCAGATAACCACATGATTATTGTCCTTTAGCAACAGGTTGAGTCTCTTGTTCAAGTAACTTAACGGTTACGCCTTCACGCATATTAACTAAGCCTTGAACTACGATATCTTGACCAATCTCTAAACCAGATTCAATCACTACGCGGTTTTCAACACGAGCGCCCAGTGTAACTTGAGTTCGTGTCACTTTATTATCATCACCGATGACATAAACATAGCGTTTTGTACCTGAGTACTCTAATGCTTGAACTGGAATGATTGGTGCATTAATCGCAGGGAAGTCTAACTCTGCAGCCATCAACATACCCGGTTTCATTTTTAGATCTTTATTTGGAAATTCAATACGAATACGTAAATTCAAGGTTTCAGCATTAATACGAGAATCAATACCCACTACTTTTCCTGAAAATACTGTTTTCCCCCATGCTTGGCTCATAGCATCTACTTTCATGCCGGTAGATAACATAGAAAGATAACGCTCTGGTACTTGTAGATCTAACTGCATTAAAGACAAATTATCTAAGGTCAGTAATTCAGTTCCAGCATTAACCATTTTTCCGCGGCTAAAATCGATGAATCCGACCGTGCCAGAAAAAGGAGCTGAAATGTGAAGATCTGATAAATTTGCATTTGCCGCTTCTAAACGTGCTTGGGCAATATCAACGCTGGCTTTTTGGCCATCAATTTCTGTCTGAGTAATGGCGTTCTTTTTCGCTAAGCGTTGAAATTCTTTTAGCTTACGTTTTTCATCATTTAAATACGCTTGAGCCTCTTTAATAGCCGCACTGGCTTTATCATCATTTAATTGAATTAAAAGCTGACCTTTTTTGACCTCTTGATTTGCCTTAACCGCAATTCGGTCAATTTTTCCAGAGACCTCAGGAGAGATAATGACAGACTCTGCCGCTTCTAATTTACCGATTAAAGATAATGATTGAGATATTTCATGTGTTGCAACCTCTTCAGAGACAACAGCAACCGATTGATTTCCTCTTGGTTTCTTAGCATAAGAAGGTGTTGATAAAGTGCATGCTAATAAAACAGCAAGAGTAATAGACTTAGTTTGATTCATATTGATACTTATTATTTGAATTATTAAAATTACTTACTGACTCTAGTTTACCAAGTGAAAGCGGTTTTGTTCGTCAATGAATGTAAAGATGGTGCAATAAACTGTAAAAACAATCACTTCCATATGACCCTTTTTTATATTATTTGTTCAAAAATGGTGCTTTTTACCCCTTTTTGACGAAAAACCAATCATTCAAACCAAAAAACAAAGAAAAGTGCTTTACAGAAAAACGAAGTTTGCTATTATTCGCTCCGAACTTGGCAAGGTCGTTGGGAAAACTCTTGTTAAGTATAAAAATCTCTCGTTGGGGGGGTTCCCGAGTGGCCAAAGGGAGCAGACTGTAAATCTGCCGCGTAAGCTTCGATGGTTCGAATCCGTCCCCCCCCACCATTATTTATCTAGTTAGAGATCGAAAAGCCAATTCAGAAATGAGTTGGCTTTTTTTGTGCCTGCTATTTCTTCTGTAATACCAATCCAATATTAATAGATATAATACCAATCGTAGTAAATAACTGATCATCCTAGCAGGTTAAAATACTCGATAACTGCGTTTAAATTTTTGATTGTAGGATAACTACTTACCGAAACTATTTGTCGAAAAGTGCCGCCTTGTTCTCAAGCATTTTTACTTCGCTATTTCTGATCACTTACTTACTGTGAGTGGTATAAAAATAGCCAATCAAAGATCGGCCATTTCATTAATGCTATTGCAAATACGTTACTCTAATTAAATAACTCTCTCCAGAAGATCAAGTTATTAGATTTGCGTTGCTCGCCAAATACAGCAACTGCAGATGGATTTTGTTGATACATATTTGCATCACTACACTCATCTTCATTTGTATTATTTTCATCCAAACGCCAACAGTAACCTAGCCAATCTGAGCTATCATCATCAATGGCATTTGCTACTGTCATATCTTGTAAATCAAATTGCAGTACTGCACTGCCTTGAATATCACCAGAAATATTTAAATCAAAGAGGCCTTCCAATAACGTTGGGGCAGGAATAATGACATTCAAATTAGTTGGTGTTGTAATAGGTGCGGTAAAACTGCCTATTAATGATGTTCCACTAGAACTATCCCAAGTGTTAACCTCAAAGCTATCGCCATTCCAGAACTCTATATTCATCTCTATAGGCAAAGGCGTCATCGTTGGACCATGAGTATCCTTTAACGTTAGTCGTCCAAATCGTAAGTCTAAGGTTTCACTAAATTGATGACTTATCTTCGCGGTTGTTTGCCCGCTAAGAATATATGGAACATTCTCATTATTAGAAAGAAGCGTGGTTTCTATCTCTGATTGAGGAGCTTGTGGTTCGCCTTGAGCATCTACCGAACGAACGACCCACATATTACTCTCATTTACAGAATACTGACCGCTGCTCCATTGACCTGAGAAATTACACTTATTACTTGTAAAATCAATTGGTAATAATTGTGTTACCAATATTTCATCTGCACAAAGATCTAAACCTGAATTAGAAATAGTGAACTCGATATCCACAGGTTCAAAACTGCTTGCGGAAGTAAAGAGTCGCTCGTCGTAATAACTTAAACTGTCCCCTTCAGCGCCCTGAGCTTCTAAGGTTAACGCTAATTCAAGATCAGGCTTGCCATAATAGCTCCAATACTCATCATTTCCTGTAACGAGCTCTATATCACTGCTAAATGAATGACTCACTATTTCAAACTGCGCAGGATAAAAGTGACCAATAGAACCCGTATCAAGAGTTAAATGAGTGGTTGTTAAACCTAAATACCTTTCAGCGGCATAATTTAAGTCGATACTACCTACTTCATGATACTTATAACCGACAACTTCAGATATTCCCTCAACAAAATCAAGTGTCGTAGGTATATCTAGTTGGCCAAGTGTCTTACTAACAGGGGTAACAATACTACCTATTACCGTTGGAGCTACATAATTAAAGTTATGAGTTAAAGTCCCACCTTTAGCAACCGCTTTCACTGTCACATCAAATGATGTTTGAGCAGGTACAAACTCAGTGACTCCAACAGGATTAACTACCCCAACTCCATTCAAGCTTGCTGCAATAGTTTCAAGCTCTAGAGCATAAGGAACTACGCTCATAGACTTAGAGTGATCCCAACCTCCATTCACTCCTCCATCAGGTACATATTCTGTCGAAATTTGAATAGCACCAGAATCAAAATAGGCAGCAGAAATAACAGCTTTACCAGAAACAAAATCGCTTACTATCGGTGTATAACCCGAGTCAAACACATTCTCTGGTGCAGATATATCACCGACGCGTAACCCTATGGGTTTTTGTGTCCCTTGAGCATAATCAACCTTGAAATTTACATTTTTAGTCCCTTCATAATCTTTATTTATCTGACAGACTGGTGAACCACTACTATCTACCACTGTTTGTCTTGTTAATGTGAGTTTAAACGGTTCACCAGATAAATAATAAGGTGAATACGCTATAGGATGATTATCCCCCAACTCCACATCAAGTACGTAACCTTCTTTGCGGAAAGTAATCCCATGACTATCATCATCAATACTATTATCAGTCACTACTTCTGCATGCACAGATAGCTCCATTCCCTCGTAATAACTCTCTAAATAGACTTGTCGTACACTCTCACTGTTATACTTAATAATAATGGGTGAATCACATTTATTAGAGCCAGAGCTAGGATCGCTATTTGATACAGATAACCAACAAGAACCAGACAATGACCCATTGCCACTTAATTTATTGACAGATATTTCAATATCATCATCAAATTTAATTGGCACTCCATTATCATCTAAAGTAGTAACATCAATAGTCACTACTTCACACGTCAATGGATTGTAATTATCTGCAACGACACTAATATCTGAAACGGCTGACTTAACTTCAAATAAGTAATCTTCCACTTCACCACCAATAACCAAACCAGTTGAAGGCACTGATACAGAGCTAACACGCATACGCATTAACACGTCACCTTTAGTTCCTTTTGGTACTGTGATATCAATGCTATTGTTACCTGAGTTCAGACTAAATACATTTTTCTCGCTGTTATCTAATGTTTTACTTCCATCCCAGTCAAACCAAAGACTTAAAGTCGAAGCTTGAGATGCATTAATAACAAATCGATGTGTTTTACCATCTTGTAATTGAATATGATGATCAGTAGGAGCAACTGATAAACCATCAATAGATAGTAGACCATCATCATCGAGATCAGCATTAGCCTCTGCATCCCATAATGCAGAGAAGTTAGAGTTCCAAGTTGCACCAAGATATAAGCTAGATTTGTAATGATGAGGAGGGTCTCCACCATCATCGATCATAGCATCACCATAATCGGCTTGTCGTAAACAGCCCGCAGCATCATTCACATTTAAGGATTTATTCTGTCCTTCTAGCTGGAAGCTAGCTTTACCAGAAGTCGTATCGACTCGATATAAAGCTGTTTTATTCATTAAATCATACGTACCATCACCGTCAGTGTCATGATTTCCGCCATTCGTCATCGCATAAATAATCCCAGAGGTATCCATTGCATAACCTCCTGAATACCCTAAACTTCCGCCCGGAGCCAATGCAGTTGGTATTTCAAAAGTAAAACTATAGGTTTTGACCTCTCCAGAATTAATATCTAAAGTGTAATATTTCTTCGATTTTAACCGCACTCCATAGACTAGATTTTGATCACCATAAAAAGTTAAGGCTATGTCTGGGTCCCATGGCAATGAACTTATAGCAAAGCCTTTCGCAATATCAATTCCCACAGCTGTAAACTCTAGCGTTTTTAAGTTTACTTTTATCAACTCACCCCACTGACGATAAAGTATAATCAAGTATTTACCATCTAACGTCACCGCACCTTGGTTGGCTTTGATAACAGATGAAGCATCATTACCAAAGGTTAACGTTTGCCCTTTCACATAGCTAATGTACGTTTTATGTTTTAAATTCATCAACGTTAGATCATGAGCTGCTTTAATCTCGCCTAAAGAGATAAACTCAGCGCCAAATGACTGGTCAGCAACCGCTAATTGAACTTTCCCTTGGCCTTTTGAGGTTTCAGCACTTATTCCATAAATAAGACCATCAATAACATTAAGACCTATTGCGTTAATCCAAGGAACCGCTAATTTTTTATTAAGATCACTAAACTCGACAACCCCATTTTTTACATTCCATTTAGAATAAGAAAACTTACTTCCTGTTGCTTTAGTTTGAACAAAGCTACTACAGGTACTCTCTGGGATAATAGGTTGAGGCATTAAATAAACACGATGATCCTCAACTTCACCAAATTGAATAAAGCTATCGTCAATTACGTTATCTAAATCAAGCTGTGTTCCTACTCTCAACCGCATATAACTTGGCGACATTTGTGAACCTGCATCGGCTAGTTGAGTTGCACTCCAAGTTAAAGTCACTGTCTGTCTGCCATTCGATGGAATACGCTGATAAGTACTCTCAAGATCGTTCATTTTGTCATTGGTATTAATATCTATCCAACCGACAAGAAAAGCATCTGAACCGGTATTATTAACAACCGTAACGTCTGTACTCCACGCATTTGTTGTGTCGATATAGAGATTATTAGGGTAGCCATTTTCATCATTAATCCCATTGGTATCATCCCCACTAGCCGTATCATTACCTTGAGGGCTGGTCTCTACATCAGGAATGTTATCGCCAATATAAAGCTGACTAGAGACAATGTGATAGTCAAACTCGTCGTTATCATTGTATTTACTTGGGAGATCGCCATAGTCAAAGCCGCTTACACAACCAAAGTTGGCATTATCAATAATATTACCCGCTGAAGCGACGCTTGGCGCGATACCACGAAAAGCAATACGTGTTAAATATTGGCCAGAAGGAACCTTGTATAATCCAGTGAACGTCTGCCAAAAAGGTTGCCCTACAACAGATAATTGTGAAGTGGTATTGTCTGGAGAACCAATATCCAAAGACATAATTTCTGATGAGCTACCATTGATAGTACGTTTTGAGTAATCAAACGACCATGTTAATACAGTACCAGGCTCTGTAACGATATCTTGATATAAGATACCAGGATGATAGGCACTAAGTTCAGCAACATTAGGACTACCATCAAGAGGAGGTGCAGTAACAAACAATCCATAACGGCTTGACTCGATTTGGTTTCGGTCAGAAATATTCCCAGAGTGAGGCATAAGTTTCGGGTTTACTTGAACCACTGACCAACCCGCTATCGAGCTTTCTGGCGTATCATAGCCATTATGTCCATGTTCTAAATACAGTTGTTCAAACGATCCATTTTGTAATCCGGCATCACAGCTTGCTATATCTAGTGATGGTGCTGCTATCCACACTTGGTAATCTTCCACTTCACCGTTCGAAGCAACGCCCGTGGGCTCTAAGAGACCTGCTGCTAATGTAGAATAACGAACTCGCATCCATGATTCACCATGAACATCATAGGCAGACAAAGAAAGTGGGATCGTATTAACTCCTTGCTCTACTGGTATAAGAGTTAGTACACGTTCTGAGTAGCTTTGTCTATTTCTAGTAAAACCAGACCAAGAACCATCCTGATTGAGGTCTAACCAAACAGACACAAACCCTTTATTAGAGGCTGTGATCACCAACTCATTGGTAACGATTTGCTCCATTCCATTATCATCAAGGTAATTAGTGTGAAATATCGATTTTCTTGCTTTAGAGATGAGGCGGTTATTTGGATTGATCTCAACACCATCATCACCAAGATCACTACTTGCTGTTCGTTCTGGATTACCATTAGTATCTTTAGTAACTAGCGTACCTAAGAAAACATCCGGTTGATAATAATGTCTTGCTCCATCATCGGATTTAGTGACAGGGAAAGTTGACACTTCCCAACCTGTATTTATATCTTCATTAGGAGCATCACCATAATCAAACTCTTCTGTGCAGCCAAACTGAACGTTGTCGATAATATTACCCACAGAATCCGCTGCATTACCTTTTGATGGTTTTTCAGCTTTAAACGCAAGTCGTGTAACAAATTGACCTGCAGGTACGATGTATTTTGGACTGATTGTCGTTGAGTTATGGTTTAACCAATTTGGTGTTGCATCGTATGAATACGCATAAGATGGAGACGTTTCATCCACACCACCCAAAGAAAAACGTATTTTTTGATCACATACAGAAGAACCGAAATTGCTACACTCCCGCATTTGAGCACTACGTTGAATATAGTCAAAAGACCAAGAGAGCTCTGCACCTGGCAGGGTCACAATATCTTGATACAGCATACCTGGCACATACGCGTTAAGCTCGGCAACTTTTTGAGTGCCGTCTCTAGGTGGCGTCACTCCTTCAAATGTTGAATATGTAGCAATTTCAATTTTTTTTGCATTCTCTTGATCGCTAGGATTAATATCAACTGGTATTACTGACCAACCTGGTGTTTCATCATCAGGGGTAAATTGATTATTATAGTTAAGTTCAAATGACCCATTTTGCACACCAGCTAAGCAACCGCCAAACGAGATAGATGGCGCAGCAATAACAACGTTATAATCTTCAACTTCACCATCAGTTGCTATACCTGTCGGTGAACTAATCTCAGAAACCGTCGATGCATATCGTATGCGTAAATAGTTATTTCCATGAGGCGTTGATGCCGATAATGAAAATTTGATGCTATTTTGACTACCTTGAACAATCGTAGCACCTTGAATAATATGCTCTGAAGTCCCATCTGGTGCAGTATCTTCCCAGTCACCGTCTTGATTCAAATCTAGCCAAATGCTAATAAAACCAGGCTGAGAGGCAGTAATGATAAGCTCATTCTCTACAACAGAAACGGAGCCATCATCATGCATAATATTCGTTTGTAGAACTGGCTGATTGCTTGACTGACTGAGAACTGGGTCATTTGGATTAAATAAAACACCATCATCGGTAGTTTCCGAATCAGCCGTTAACTTTGTGCCGTCGCCATCAGCTTCGGTATCATAAAAAGCCGGGCAATCATTAGGGTCTGTAGTCCCTAAACAGAACAACGACTTCTGATGACTAGCTCCTGATGAGACTCTATAAGTTGGATAAGAGGCATTACCCCATCCATTATTTAAATTGATATTCTCAGGCGTATCACCGTAATCTGATGGAGATATTAATGAAACAAATGGACTAAATTCTGATGTATCTGAATAGGCATTTAATGTATTCACAGTAATCGCATTTATTTTACTATTTCCAGTTAATCCAGATACACTCGATATAGAACATGAAAAATGACTATCAGAATCAGTTATGCAAGATCCTAAATAATTCTTACCTGCCGTAAATCCTGAAGAGAAATAAGCACCATTGAGATCTGCTTCATATATTTCTACTGTCATATTAGAAAACGTAGATTGCTTAATACCTGTACCTATGTAGCCACTAATACTTAGAATCGTTCCATTCAACTCTGCTTGATTAATAATCGGCGTATCAATAAATCCATTTGAAGCATTAATTAAACTAGAGAAATAAACATCATCATTTGTATCAGCCTCGCCAACACCAGCATTTGTTCCACCTCCAGTGAGATCAATACCAATACCTTTTGTATTATAAAATGTATTCTGACTTAATTTATTATCATCACTCTCCAATATTCTTATACCAGATATTGAGTTTGACCATGAATAATTTGAATTATAAAATCCAGAATTTGAAATATGGTTATTTGATATAATATTGTCATTTGACTGGTAAACAAAAATAGATGCTGCTTGATTATGAGTATCTTCACCACTTACAGCATAATCAATAATATTATTAGTGATGATATTGTATTCACTACCACCCCAAAGAATAATACCTGAATCTCGTAAATTATAAAGCGAGTTCCCTGTAATTTGACAGCTTTGACTACTATCTAAATAAATAGCATCATCAAAACTTCTCATAATGAAATTATTAAATTTAATTACATGAGAATTTGAAATCTTAATACCATAATCACTGTTTAATGGCTGCCTATGATTTCGTAAAGTAATATTTAGCTGTTTTGAATCAACGTTTGTATATGAAAAATTATCCATTGTTAATGGGGAATTTAGTATAATTGTATTGCTTGCCATTGTTGGAATAAATATTGCGTTGTCAGCAAAAGACTGATGATTATCTTGCTCTAACCCACGCTTAGTTAATCCATTTATTCCACGCCCTGTTGTCAGATATTTAGAATTGACTAAAAACTGCCTTAATGAGCCATCACCATTATCGTTATTATTAGTAATCGTACTATAATTAATACCAAGGTTGGCCCCTGTAGTATTCCCAGTAATGTACACTTCTGTAGAAAAACCTTCTGATATGGATGGATATACTTGAACAGGACGGCAATCAGAGCAATCTCCACGTTCTGAATATAATGAACCGTCCATATCATTGCTTCCTGAACCGTACCCCGGAACCGCACTATATAATGAAATAGTATAAGTTCCAGTTGGGAGCCCAGAAAAACTATAATAACCAGATGATGATGTTGTTGTTATATTATACCCGTTCCCCGTGAGTCTTATTTTATGCCCTACAAGAGATAATACAGACATTCCTTTTGAAGAGTTATATGGACGGACTACACCACCAAAGTTATAATCTTCATATATATACCCAGAAACACTTGCAGCATTAGTCACTGTAGAAAATAACATTCCAATAATGAATAATCGAAAGAACATCATAATAGTTATTCTCATAAACTCACCTCGACTTGAATTCTTTTCTGAGTAGAAATATCACCAGCAGTACAACTTGCAATGCTTTCTAATCTAAAATGTTCATTGCCATCTAATGAAACGTATTGAGTACATAATAAAGAAGCAGTGCACTGATCTATGCCTTTAAAATCTTGAAATGAAATAGCGGCAATATCAATAAAACAGGCGCTTGCTGTTGGTAAGTTTAATGGACGCAATAACTGAGCTCCGTATTCAATCGCGGATCTTGCCGTCCAATGCGCTCTTGTTCCTAATACTTCGTAACTTACTGAATATTGAGAGTTCTCAGATAGTTTTAACATAGAGCCCGCTAAACTAAATAAGATCACAACGGTAAATATCAACATTACTAATGCTCCGCCCGTTTGATTTTTATATGTTTTCATTCTATTTATTGTCCATTAAACACGTGCGCATTGTGGTAAAACTCCAATGATTCACCGCGTTTTTCAACGGTTAGCTGGATCTCTAAAAGTCCATTTTGTCTATATCCCGTAGGATCATATTCAAAACTAGATTCTGTCGATGAAATATATGAGGCAACAGGAACGTTAACTATTGGTGAAGTTGGGTTACTGATATCGAAGCGACCACGTAATAAACGATTACTGCTATCAAAACAGTAAGAAATGGCTTCAGATGAATAAATATAAAAGCGATTTGTGACTGTACTTATCGAACTATTTATTAGTTCCTGTAACACAAGTTCACTCGTTGTCACACTTGAATAAGTAAATGTTCTGTCAGTTAAGTTTGGAAGATAGATATCATCAGGACTTAATGGATAAATTGTCATGTAGCATGTAGTGTTGGTACAAGCTTCTTGAATAATCGTTATTTCTTCTGCGTGTAGCTCTCGAGAAAAAGGGAGTTCATTGGCTCCAAGGCTAATGGCGGTACTATTAAATTCACTCGAAAAAACAATCGGTACAAATTCAATACAAGCACCATTACTTTCTTCTCGTAAACTCATTGGCACGGCATGACGTACATCCCTATTGATTCTTTCTAACGCAAAGCGAGCTTGATTTAACATTTCATCACGATTGCGGACGTCAACATAGGTTTGACCACCAAGTACACCAAAGTTAATTAAACCTATAGAAATAATGCCAAGTATGATCATACTTACTATCATCTCTATTAGAGTAAACCCATGCGATTTAATGACACTTCGCATTTAGTAGTTACTCCTTAGTGCAGAGAATTCAATTCGACTATTGCTTGGCGTTAATAGAATTACTTGCACCAATTTAATCAATGACTCTGAATTTAGAGTTAAACCATCTAATGTTGTTGTTGGGTAAGTCACCGAAACACATAGATTATAATTTTGATAAATTGTTGGTAAATTCTGGCCTAGCATGGTTGTTGCCGATACAAAATCACTGCGGTTAACACACTCATTGTTGGTTGATGTTATAAAGTCATCAACATCATCCCATTGGCTTTTATTTAATTCAGAATCAACGCCAAGATTTGCGCTAGAGGTGCAATTCTGAGCTACCCCACAGCGAACATTATTACCAACAAGATCCGACTGCTCATCAAACCTTCGACTAAAAATTTCTTGTAGCGTCATTTGAGCAAGTTCGGTTGCACGTACTTGCATAATTGGATCGCTACTTTTCTGAGCTAATGGATAAAATATGGTGACCATTCCAGCAACAACAATTGAAGATAATACGATAGCTAAAATATTCTCAATAAGAGAAAAACCTGCATTACTCACTCTAGACGCACTCATCAATAAAGCCTTCTTCATTGATAGTAAAACTTTTCTGAGCACTACCTGAATCTTTAAAAGAGATGATATGAGCTTGTAAATCACTTGGGCGACCAAAACCATCAAAGTGGATCTCGGATGCATTTCCCTGATCTAAAGTAAGTTTAATTTGTCCATCTGTAGTAACAAGATTTGAGCATGCTACACCGACACAATCTGCTGTTGTGTTTAATGCTGCTGATGCCCCTTTTTGCCACTGAACTAATGTCGTTGAAATATTAACTCTATACTGGTCTTGTATATCAGTAACAACGTCGTTCATTGCTTGCACTTGTACTCGACGTAGAGCTGACTGAGTTTCATTGCATAATGCGGCAATTTCAAAGCTGCTTCTTGATGGCATTTGGCTATATGCCGTAATTGACAATATTGATAGCAAAACGATACATGACACAAGCTCGACCAAGGTAAAGCCATTCTGTTTATTTTTTGACGGTAACATGTGAACTATTCCCCCGAACATAATCACAAACCAAGTATGCCATACCGTGATAGAAATGTTAATAACTTAACCGTAATCTAACCTATAAAATTTGTATTGTTAATAAGGTAATCCCTTGCAATAATACCTGTATATAAACACAGTATTAGTTTGGTGGGTTATTTTATGATTACAAAAAATTTAAATATGAATAGAGCTTCAGTATTAAAATGGAAAACTTGCAGCCTTTGCGATAAGGAGGCTTTTTGTTACCCTTCAACAAGTGTCACGATGGCATGGATAAAAGCAGGCTTTGGGGAGCAGAAATGTACTTGGCGCTGTGAGAGTTGTCAGCCTTCTGCCAAGCTAATCAATTAACTTATCACTTAAAATAATGGTAATATCATTGTATTAAAAGATCCTTTTCTAGATTAGGATTCAAAATAAAAACAAGGACTTTAACTATAATGAAAGTAATCTCATTCAACATAAATGGCCTTCGTGCTCGCCTTCATCAACTTCAAGCTATTATTGATAAGCACAATCCTGACGTTATTGGTCTCCAAGAGATCAAAGTACATAACGAGATGTTTCCTATCGAAGCTGTTGAGGCAATGGGCTACAAAGTCTACTTCCATGGTCAAAAAGCACATTACGGTGTTGCTATGCTATGTAAGCAAGAGCCTATTTCTGTTCAGTACGGTTTTGATACTGATACCGAAGAACATCAAAAACGCATGATCATAACAACACATCAACGTGAAGATGGCTCACAGTTCACTGTTATGAACG
This sequence comes from Aliivibrio wodanis, assembly GCA_000953695.1. GTDB lineage: Bacteria > Pseudomonadota > Gammaproteobacteria > Enterobacterales > Vibrionaceae > Aliivibrio > Aliivibrio wodanis. The sequence goes on from LN554846.1 coordinate 1,935,366, forward strand.
GTTATTTCCCACAGGGTGATAGCATCAAGCATGAAACTAAATTCCCGTATAAACGTCAGTTCTATAAAGATTTAATGACGCATCTAAACACTCACCACAATAGCGATGAAGAGCTGATTATAATGGGTGACATTAATATCAGCCCTATTGATGCTGATATCGGTATTGGTGAGCCGAACGCAAAACGTTGGTTAAGAACAGGTAAGTGTTCATTCCAACCAGAAGAGCGTGAATGGCTACAAACAGTAAAAGATTGGGGGTTTGAAGATACCTTCCGTAACCTTCACCCTGACGTCACTGACCAGTACTCATGGTTTGATTACCGCTCTAAAGGGTTTGTTGATAACCGTGGTCTTCGCATTGATGTGGTAATGGCGACACCAATACTCGCAGCAAAGTGTACTGAAGCCGGTATTGATTACGAATTACGCGGCATTGAGAAACCATCTGATCACGCGCCAATCTGGTCTACATTTAAATAACGATTTGAGCCTTACTTTAGATTTTAAAGTGGGGCTTTTTTAATAAGGAAGTAGTATGAAATTATTCTTATTTGAACATTGCCCATTTTGCATGAAAGCTAAAATGGTGGCAGGCATTAAAAAACTGCCTATTGAATTCATTTATATGCAAAATGATGATGTTGATAGCCGAATCGAGAAAGTCGGCGCAAATATGGTTCCAATTTTAGAGAAAGAAGATGGCAGTTACATGGCTGAAAGCCTTGATATCGCAGAATTTCTTGATAAACACGATCATCACTCTGTTATTGAGCAAGCGACTCATGCTGATGAAATTTCAGAATGGCTAGATACCGCTCGTCCTTTATTCTTTAACTTAACATTCGCTCGTTGGCCTCAACTAAATTTACAAGAGTTTCAACGCCCTGAAGCGGTGACTTGGTATACTGAGAAAAAAGAAGCTTTCATTGGTATGAGCTTTAAAGAAGCGCTTGATCAAAGTGATGAATACATTAATACGTTAAAACCTCTTTTGGTTGACGTGAATTTCATTACTTTACCATCAGAGAAAGGCAATAAGATCACTTGGGATGACATTAATTTGTTCCCATTCCTTCGTAATCTGACTGTAGTGAAAGGGCTCGACTTTCCTCCACACCTAAAAAATTACTTGGATGAGATAAGTGAACTGACTGGCGTTAATTTATTTTTTGATGTCGCGGTATAGCACTCATTTAATTAATCGCTATAAAATAAACAAAGAGCACATAAAAGTGCTCTTTTTTTTATCACTACAATTAGAACCAGCGTTGGTACCAAAGAATTTCACCATGCTCAATGAAATCAAAAACACTCAAAAACAATGCACAAATAACAACTAATTTTACTAGCCTTATCAATAAAAATGATAAGTTCATAACCATCTCCTCAAGAGCATAATTTGACCATTTACTTGTTCTATTGATATTAATACCAATTCCAGTAATTATCTAATCATTATTACTTGTTAAATCACTTAATAATTGCGTTAAAAATTTTTATTGTAGAATAACTACTTATAATAATTTTCGCCTTATTCTTAAGCGATTTTTCTGCGTAATAAATAGAACATCTAATTAATTACATTGGTATAACAAAAAAAGAGCACATTCAGTGCTCTTTTTGATTAGTACTTAAAAAACAGTTAACTTAACGGTCTCATAAATCTAAGCATTCGTGTTTCTAATTGTTTAAATACAAAAATGATAATAAACGTTAAGCACATATAGAATAAACCTGCTGCAATATATGACTCAAACGGCGCATAATAACGAGAATTAACCAATCGAGCTGCACCCGTCAAATCCATCAAGGTCACAATTCCCGCAATAGCAGAACCATGAAGCATAAAGATAACTTCATTACTGTAAGCAGGAAGCGCTCTACGCAATGCACTTGGTAAAATAATACGCTTATAGGTTTGAAATTGGCTCATACCATAGGCTTTCGCCGCTTCTATTTCACCTTGTGGTAAACCATTAATTGAACCGCGAACAATCTCAGAAGTGTATGCGCCTGTATTTAGAGCAAAAGCGACTAAAGCACAAAACGATGCATGTTCCCATAGCGTATCTTTCACAGGGAAGAACTGATCCATACCATAGTAAATAAGGTACAACTGGATTAATAACGGAGTTCCACGGAAAAAATAAATATAAGCCCAAGCAGGAACCCAAATTAATGGGTTATTGCTATTTCTTGCTATCGCAGAAGGCACCGCTATACACAGGCCAATAACGAGAGAAAGAGTTACTAACCAAACTGTTGTCCAAAGCCCATCTAAATAAATCGGTAGGCTCTCAATAATAATTGAAAAATCCATGCTTACCTCATATGAATGCTGAATTTACGTTCAACCAGTTTTAAAGCACCTGTTGAAACCGCGGTAAATAATAAGAAAATACAAGCAACTGTCATATAAAAAGTAAATGGCATTTTAGTTGTTCCTGCTGCCATAGAGCTGACTCGCACCATATCTTCCAAGCCAATAATCGACACTAAGGCGGTAGTTTTAAGCAACACTAACCAATTATTACCAAACCCCGGTAATGCATGTCTGATCATCTGTGGAAACAAAATACGTCGGAAAGCCATTGGACCGCTCATGCCATACGCTTTTGCTGCTTCCATTTCACCACGGTCAACTGCCATGATGGCACCACGGAACGTTTCAGCCATGTAAGCACCAAAGATAAATCCAATAGTTAAAACACCGGCGATAAATGGGCTAATTTCAATATAGTCTGGAAGATAAGATATCCACTCATGATCTGGATTTGAGTTTGTCATCCACTCATTTATCCATTCATTGGTAGCATACAAGCCATTATTTAATAGCATTTGGCCACCGAAGAATAACAACATCATTAATACAAGATCCGGAATACCACGTACAACGGTTGTATAAACAGTTGCGATTGATCTTGCCCAACGATAAGGGGCCATCTTAGCTAGCGCACCTAGTAAACCTAAGAACACCGCTAAAATCAGGGATAATAGTGCGACTTGTAGCGTCACTATTGCACCTTCTAAAATGGAGGATTCATATCCTTGTAAATCTAACATACTGCTTCCAAGCTTCCGCTTTAGTACTCACTCCAATACATAAAAATCTCTCGATATATATTGGAGTAAGTATCACTATTAGAAATAATGGAAGAGACATTTAACATGCCTCCTCCCTTTACTACTCACTCTAGTGTTTATTCACCATAAACATCATAGTTGAAGTATTTAGCAGCAATTTCTTGATAAATACCTTTTTCACGTAGCGATTGGATCGCTGCATTTAATTGCTTTGTTAAGTCTTTATCTTGCTTACGAGTCGCAATACCAAAGCCATCGCCAAACCATTTTGGATCCGTTAGTGATGGGCCAACAAACTCATACGCTTTACCGCCAGCCTTGTTAAGAAGACCTTCTTCTAATGCTGATGCATCACCTAGAACCGTATCAATACGACCCGCTTTAAGATCTAAGTATGCTTCATCAAATGAACCGTAACGTTTAAGATCAACACCTTTACCAAAGTTATCTGTTAGGTATTTATCGTGTGTTGTTGCACGTTGAACACCAACAGTTACGCCTTTAAGACCTGCTTTTGTCATTACTAAATCTGTACCTTTTTTAGCCACAAATTTATTTGGAATTAGTGCGTATTTTTCAGTGAAATCAATTTTCTTTTTACGCTCTTCAGTAATCGACATTGCGGCAATAATTGCATCATATTTACGGGCAAGCAGCGATGGAATAATGCCATCCCAATCTTGCGCTACTATTTTACAGCGCGCTTCCATCTCTTTACATAGTGCGTTCGCGATATCAACATCAAAGCCTTTAAGCTCGCCCGAAGGCTCGGTCCAACTAAACGGAGGGTAAGCTCCTTCAATGCCAAATCGAATTTGCTTCCATTCTTTTGCTTGAGCTGCGCCAGTGACGGCTGTAGATGCAACAACTGCTGCTAATAACCACTTCTTCATTTCCTTGCTCCTGTAACTAACGATTTTTATATTTATACTATTTGTTGTGTTTCTTTTCTTGCTCAGGTACTCATCGACTTCTAATAAATAGATGAAATAAACTGTTTTAAACGTTCTGACTCTGGATTAGTAAAAAGCTTAGCGGGATCGCCCTGCTCTTCAACCAAACCTTGATGTAAGAACATCACATGATTTGATACATCACGAGCAAACGCCATTTCATGTGTTACTACCAACATGGTGCGCCCCTCTTCAGCAAGATCTCGCATTACTCCAAGAACTTCCCCTACTAATTCAGGGTCAAGAGCAGAGGTTGGCTCATCAAATAACATTACCTCGGGATCAACCGCTAAAGCTCGTGCAATAGCCGCACGTTGCTGTTGTCCTCCCGATAGATGCCCTGGATAGTAATCTCTACGTTCATACAAGCCAACTTGTTTTAAAATCTGCTCAGCTTTCTCAATAGCTTCTGCTTTCGGTACTCCTAAAACATGTATAGGTGCTTCTATCACATTTTGAAGCACTGTCATGTGTGACCATAAGTTAAAACCTTGAAAAACCATCGCAAGGCGAGAACGAATTCGTTGAACTTGTTTTTCATTCGCAGGAATAGATTCACCTAAGCGGTTATTCTTCATCTCAATGAGTTCACCGTTTACCCAAATTTCACCTTGAGTAGGGGTTTCAAGTAAATTAATACAGCGTAAGAAGGTACTTTTACCTGAACCTGATGATCCAATAATGGAAATCACATCACCTTTATTCGCTTCTAAAGAAATACCCTTCAAGACTTCATTTTGCCCAAAGTGTTTGTGTAAGTCTTTCACTTCTAGCGCGACAGCATCCTTCATGCGCCATAACTCCTAATTCAAATACACACTAATTATTTTGATTTTTCGTTCATTTGTAGAATTTAACACTCAAAAACAGCGCAAGCAACAATTTGTTAACTAGCGACCTCTCAGTATTAATATAATTCTTTTTAATAAAACTAAAAATACACTCAATTGTAAATTTATATTCAGCATAGGTCAGATTTATAAGATAGTTATTCAAAATTGAAAATTAACAAAGTTAAAACATTCAATAGGGGCGGATATTTAAATTTGCCTCACAAAACTCACATGTACCACAACAAACACGTTCCACATGTAATCGAATTACTGCTATATTTGATTTTTTATTCATATTCTTTAACAAAAAAACGTGAATTCCAAAAAGAGCACCCCCGAATAAAAACAGACATAAATAGCTGTTTAATAAGATAAAAATAACCACTATTGATTAAATTAACATTATACCTATAAAGTATTAACGTTCTCATTTTGTAGTTTTCTTTCATATACAAATATAAAGTGATCAAGATCAATCATTAGATGATTTTTCATGTGCTACACTCATCGAAAATAACAAAAACAACATCAATATCTATCAATATTGATTTCTAATTACTTAATATTTCTAATATGAGGATTCTATGTCTATAGACAAAGAGCAGAACGAAAAGAGCTATAGCGAGTTACACCGCCCAGCTTCTGAGTTCAATAGCCGTTCAGACTATTTAGATCATGAACTGCAAATAATGAAGCCACGTCGTTTTGGTTTAAACCTACCTGGTCGTGATTTCCGTTTCGAACTTGAAGATCTTGTTCCAGCATTAGCAGGTACTATTGGTATCATCGCAATGTACTCTGCTGTGATGATGTCTTGGGCCGATGGTCTTACACAAGCGTGGCCACACATCAACTTAGGTAAAGAATTTGCTATTGAAGTTGCTCGTGTTGAAATGCTAATCCCTGCGTTTTTATTCTGTATTTTAGCGTCTGGTTTCTTTAACCCTCGCGCTAACCTTGCAGGTAATCACGGCCCAATGATCCCACTTATCGGTGCGATCGCGTTAGCTGGTGCACACCCTCTTGCTCTTGCCATTTTATTAGGTGTATTCGGCTTACTACTAAGTTACTTCAAAGGAGGATCCAAGCTTGTTAACTTGACCTCTGAAGGGGTCGCTGGTGGCCTTCTTGTTTTCTTAGGCTTTAGTGGCGCAATGGGTCAAATTGGTAAAATCCAATCTTGGTCTACTGGCCTTGAAGGTGGTTTGGGCTACATTGGCTTAGTCGTTTTAGCGGTAAACATTGTTCTATACGCTTACCTTGCTCGTATTAACAAACGCTGGTTAGCTATCCCTGCTTGTGCATTTGCTGGTTTAGCAGTAGCCCTTGCACTGGGCGCAGGTTTTGACCTTAAGTTTGAAACTCAAATGGGTATTCCTAACCTAAACCCAGTTTATTGGTGGGGCTCTACGACTGAAGGTTGGATGCTAGGTCTTCCAAACCTACAGCACTTCTTAGCTTCTTTACCATTTGCGATTCTTGCTGTTGCAATGTGGTCTCCAGATTTCCTTGGTCACCGTATTTTCCAAGAGCTAAACTACCCACGTCGTACTGAAAAAGTATTGATGGATGTTGATGATACAATGACTATGTGTTCTATTCGTCAAATGGTAGGTACTGCTGTTGGTGGTGGTAACATTACATCGTCTTGGGGTACATACATGATCCCAGCGGCTATTGCTAAACGCCCTATTCCAGGCGGTGCCATTCTTCTTGGTATTATTGTAATGACTATTGCAATCCTTGGTTTTCCAATGGATGTAGCGGTATGGCCACCAGTAATGTGTATGGCTCTATTGGTTGGTGTATTCTTACCAATGCTTGAAGCTGGTGTACAAATGGTTAAAGAAAGTAAAGATGCACAATCTGCGGGTATCTGTATCTTTGCTGCTGCTGTTGCTAACCCAGTATTAGCTTGGGCTATGACAATGCTACTTGATAATAACGGTTTAATCGGCGATAAAGAACGTCCTAAGAATCTTTCTTTTATTGACCGTATCGTTATTCCTGGTGGTGTATTAGTGATTTGTTTAATCGCTATGCTAGCAGTTGGTATGCTTGAAGGTCAGTACGGCATTCCTGCATTTCTGTAACTTAGTATGTTAATCTAGGTTCAGACCTATAATACTTATGGGGTAGCGTCAACAGTTACCCCATCTTTATTAAAAAAATTGAAGATTTATTGATTTAGTTTAAGGTTTACAAAAAAAGTTTAATGTATTATTGAAAAATCGAACGGTTAGTCGCAATATGAATGCTTATAGGCTAGGTTTTATAACCATCCATATTGTTATTAATATTAGAGTGTACTATTTGCCCATACGGGTTGTGGTCTATTCATAACACCACTTAAATAGTACGTATTTTTTCTACTAAAAAGGTAGGTATATCATGGCAGAGCAATTTGCTAAAGCTTGGACAGGTTTTGCAGACGGTGAGTGGCAAAACGAAGTTAACGTTCGCGATTTCATCCAAAAGAACTATGCACCTTATGAAGGTGATGAAGAATTCCTAGTTTCTGAAGGTACTGAAGCAACTAACAAGCTTTGGGCTAAAGTAATGGAAGGCATCAAACAGGAAAACGCAACTCATGCACCTGTTGATTTTGATACTTCTCTTATCTCTACCATTACAGCTCATGACGCTGGATACATCAACAAAGACCTAGAAACAATCGTTGGTCTTCAAACTGATGCTCCTCTAAAGCGTGCAATCATCCCTAACGGTGGTGTACGTATGGTTGAAGGTTCTTGTAAAGCATACGATCGTGAACTTGATCCTATGGTTTCAAAAATCTATTCTGAATACCGCAAAACACACAATGCTGGTGTTTTCGATATCTATACTAAAGACATCCTAAACTGTCGTAAATCAGGAGTTCTAACAGGTCTTCCTGATGCATATGGCCGTGGTCGTATCATTGGTGATTACCGTCGTGTTGCACTTTACGGTATTGATTTCCTAATCAAAGACAAGCTAGCTCAATTCGCTTCTTTACAAGAACGTTTTGAAAAAGGCGAAGATCTAACAGCTACTATGCAACTTCGTGAAGAAATTGCTGAGCAACATCGTGCTCTAGGTCAAATCAAAGTTATGGCAGCTAAATACGGTTGTGATATCTCTGAGCCAGCGACTACTGCTCAAGAAGCTATTCAGTGGACTTACTTCGGCTACCTAGCTGCTGTTAAATCTCAAAATGGTGCAGCAATGTCTCTAGGTCGTACTTCGACTTTCCTAGACATCTACATCCAACGTGATATCGAAGCAGGTCTTCTAACTGAAGAACTAGCTCAAGAAATGATCGATCACTTCGTAATGAAGCTACGTATGGTTCGTTTCCTACGTACTCCTGAATACGATGAATTGTTCTCTGGTGACCCAATCTGGGCTACAGAATCTATGGGTGGTATGGGTATTGACGGTCGTACACTAGTTACACGTACTAACTTCCGTTTCCTAAACAGCCTTTACACAATGGGTCCTTCTCCAGAGCCAAACATCACGGTTCTTTGGTCTGAGCAACTGCCTGTAGGCTTCAAACGTTTCTGTGCTAAAGTATCTATCGATACTTCTTCTATCCAGTACGAAAATGATGACCTAATGCGTCCTGACCTAGGTTCTGACGATTACGCAATAGCTTGTTGTGTATCTCCAATGATCGTTGGTAAGCAAATGCAGTTCTTCGGTGCTCGTGCTAACCTTGCGAAAACAATGCTTTACTCTATCAACGGCGGCGTTGATGAGAAGCTGAAAATCCAAGTTGGCCCTAAAGAAGCGCCAATGACTGATGAAGTTCTTGATTACGCTAAAGTAATGGATCGTCTAGATCACTTCATGGATTGGTTAGCAACTCAATACGTTACAGCATTGAACTCTATCCACTACATGCACGACAAATACAGCTACGAAGCGTCTCTAATGGCTCTTCATGACCGTGACGTTCGTCGTACAATGGCGTGTGGTATTGCTGGTCTATCTGTTGCAGCCGATTCACTATCTGCAATCAAATTCGCGACAGTTAAACCAATTCGTGACGAAGATGGCATCGCTATCGATTTCGACATCGAAGGTGATTACCCTAAATTTGGTAACAATGACGCTCGCGTTGATGATATCGCATGTGAACTAGTTTCTACGTTCATGGGTAAAATCCGTAAGCTTACTATGTACCGTAATGCTATCCCTACTCAATCTATCCTTACTATTACTTCTAACGTTGTATACGGTAAGAAAACTGGTAACACACCAGATGGTCGTCAAGCAGGTGCTCCTTTTGCTCCTGGTGCTAACCCAATGCACGGCCGTGATGAGAAAGGTGCAGTAGCATCACTAACATCAGTAGGTAAACTACCGTTTGCTGATGCACAAGATGGTATCTCTTACACATTCTCTATCGTTCCTAACGCTCTAGGTAAAGACGATGACAACCGTCGTTCTAACCTTGCTGGCCTAATGGATGGTTACTTCCACCACGAAGCGAACCTAGAGGGTGGTCAACACCTTAACGTAAACGTTCTTAACCGTGAAACTCTAGAAGACGCAGTTAAGCACCCAGAGAACTACCCACAACTGACTATCCGTGTTTCTGGTTATGCTGTGCGTTTTAACTCTCTAACTACTGAACAACAAAAAGACGTAATCGCACGTACTTTCACTGAAACTCTATAATTTCAGCGTTAATTAAGTAGCATTGAGCCCTGCCATTTTGGTGGGGCTTTTTTATTTCTGTTTTCCCCTTAAATCCCCTAATTTCTCTCTGGTTTACCCTACTTAATTACCCCAAAGTATAATAAAATAACAGGATAATTATAGTTCGGAGAAATGTCGTCATGTCTGTAGGTCGTATTCACTCTTTTGAATCTTGTGGTACCGTTGATGGTCCAGGTATTCGCTTCATCATATTTTTACAAGGCTGCTTAATGCGTTGTATGTATTGTCATAACCGCGATACTTGGGATACTCATGAAGGTAAAGAAGTCACCGTTACTGAATTAATTGAAGAAGCCAAAAGCTACCGCCACTTCATGAAAGCGTCTGGCGGCGGCATTACTTGTTCTGGTGGCGAAGCTATGCTTCAACCTGAATTTGTTCGTGATTTCTTCCGTGCAGCACAAGCTGAAGGCATGCATACTTGCCTAGACACAAACGGCTATATTCGTAAGCACACCGATGTGATTGATGAAGTATTAGAAGCATCAGATCTAGTAATGCTTGATATCAAACATATGAAAGATGAAATCCACCACGATTTCATTGGTGTCTCAAATAAACGTACGCTTGATTTTGCTCGTTATTTACAAAAAATTGGAAAAACAACGTGGCTTCGCTACGTAATTGTCCCAGGTTATACGGACGATGAAGAATCAGCGCATATGTTAGGTGAATTCATTAAAGATATGGATAACATCGAAAAAATAGAGCTACTACCTTATCACCAATTAGGTGCCCACAAATGGGAAGCTATGGGCCTTAAGTATCCTCTGGATGGCGTGAATCCTCCTCCAAAAGAGACGATGGAAAAAATGGTTGCAGTCCTAAGCCAATACCATAATAACGTGAAATTCTAAGCTCGAACTTCACCCTAAATTTATTCTAAATGCCCGACTATCGGGCATTTTTATTGGAAATAAAATCATGTATCAACTAAGCTTTTCACTACAAGAATTTCTCTCTGAATATTGGCAGAAAAAACCAGTTATCATCAAAGGTGGTTTTGAAAACTTTCAAGATCCAGTAACACCTGAAGAGTTAGCCGGTTTAACGCTAGAAAGTGATGTAGATTCTCGCTTTGTCTCTAACTTGAACAACGAATGGAAAGCAGAACACGGTCCATTAAGCGAAGAACTATTCGATACTCTTGGTGAAACCAATTGGTCTATTATTGTTCAAGCGGCTAACCACTGGCATGAAGGTGCAGCTGAGCTATTTAAACCATTCAAACAAATGCCAAACTGGTTATTTGATGACATCATGATCAGCTATTCAGTGCCTGATGGTGGCGTTGGTCCGCACATTGACCAATATGATGTATTCATTATTCAGGGTCAAGGTAAGCGTCACTGGCGTGTGGGTGATATCGGCGAATACGAAGAAGAACATCGTCATGGTGCATTAAAGCAAATTACAGGGTTTGATCCTATCATCGATCAAATCTTAGAGCCTGGTGATATTCTTTATATCCCACCGGGCTTCCCACATGATGGTTATGCACTAGAACCATCAATGAGCTACTCAGCAGGCTTCCGCTCTCCAAAAGAGCAAGAGCTAGTCAGTAATTTTGCTGATTTTATTATTGAAAATGAAAAGAGTGATGTTCACTACCATAACCCAGACCTTCAAGCGCAAACTCACGGCGCTGAAATTACAACACAGAGCTTTGAAGACTTAAAAGCCATGATGTTAAATGCAATGTCTGATGAGCAGAGCCTTAAACAGTTTATGGGTGAATATTTAAGTAACTCTCGTCACCATTTAAATATCCTTCCTGATTCTGAAAAATGGACGACAGAAGAATTACTCGGTTACTTACAGTCAGGCCAAGCTCTGATTAAAGTTGCTGGTGTTCGTGCTTTCTATCATGAAACAGAAGCATGTGAAGATAACATGACGCTTTATGTTGATGGCGAAAGCTATGTTTTCCCACTAGCGGTAAAAAATGATGTCATTGCTCTATGTGAAACATCAGAATTTACACTGCTTGATATTGAGAATTTACTGCAAGATCCACATTCAGTATCTAACTTACTGCAGTTTGTTAATATCGGCTACTGGTTTGTAGAATCAGAGGAAGACGAAGAATAGACGATAATCACTGTAAATCGACTTATATTGATTTACCTACTAAATAAAAAACGCCCACAGATATAAATCTATGGGCGTTTTTATTATCTTAAAAACTCTTAAACTTTAAACTGTGACATCAACTCTTTTTGCTGCGTAGATAAAGAAGACAGCTCTAAACCAACCTCTTCACCTAAGTTCGCTTGCTCTAGCATCTTTTGGCTTGAATCTCTGATATTACTGACACTTTGATTTACTTCATTAGACACAGCTTGTTGCTCTTCTGCTGCTCTTACAATTTGCATATTCATGTCTTGTATCGTTACCACCGCATCACTGATTTGCTGCAAACTTTCTACTGATAATTTAATGGTTGATGCTCCATCTAAAGCTATCGTATTTCCTTCGGTTACTGCAGAAACGACTGATTTAGTTCCTGATTGCAACTGTTCAATAACCGTACGGATCTCATCAACAGAATCCCCAGTACGACTTGCAAGTTGACGAACTTCGTCTGCCACAACAGCAAAACCTCGGCCTTGCTCACCTGCTCGTGCTGCTTCAATGGCTGCATTCAATGCTAATAAATTTGTTTGCTCTGAAATACCTTCGATAACCGATAAAATCGTCGTAATATTAATGCTATTACTTTCTAATTCTTGGGCTACGGGAACCGCTTTTTCCATATTTGCGACTAAAGATTGGATCACTGACTCAGTTGTTAGTATTAACTCTTTTCCTTGCTTTGATGCTGATTCCGCTTGTTTAGCCGCATCCGCAGCCAATGTAGAATGATCAACCACTAAGCTTGCTGTTTGAGTTAACTCCTCAACAGCAGTTGCAACCATATCAACTTCTTTAAATTGAACATCACTGCCTTCTTTAGACTCGCTTGCAATAACACTTGATCGTGCAGCAACATTAGATAGCTCATCACTGCTTTGAGCCACATCTTTAATTGTAAATTGCAGTTTTTCTAAGAAAGCATTAAACCAATGCGCTAATTGCCCTACTTCATCTTTACTTTGTATAACAAGACGCTGGGTTAAGTCACCTTCACCAGAAGCGATATCTTTTAAACGTTCCGCGACAACTGAAATAGGTTTTACAATCTGTCTAGTTGCAAACCATAAAGCCGTCAGAACTAAAAAGGTCAATCCTAAGCCAGCACCAACCTGCATGAATAAGAATTCATTTCCATTCTCAATCAGTACACTTTCTAGTTCATCAACCTCAGTAAAGACCGAAGTACGGTCAACTTCAATGATAATCCCCCAATATTCAGTTTTTAATTTAATGGGAACAAACACAAATAACTTGTCTTGATTGTCAGACCACAATAACTGTGCCTTATCTTGATTTAGCCACGTAGGCAAAACCGATAACGCCGAGTGTAATGACGCTAATGAGTCACCAAAAGAAATATTTTTTTGATCGGAAAGAATAATATTACCTTTTCGATTCACTACATAGATTGCCCCATTACCCTCAAAAATGGCCTTATCAGCCTCATCAACTAAATAAGATAGGCGATCAATATCAAGATCAATACCGAGAATACCAACAGTTTCATCTTCTGTAATTAATGGTAGCGTAATCGAGGTAATTAGTTTTCTTACCCCGTTTCCTTCATAATAAAAAGGATCAACAATACATAATCGATTTTCCGTTAAGCTACATGTAAACCAATAATTTCCGTCACCATTTAACTCTTTTTCTGTAAAAATACGTTTTTTAGCTTCATTATTTGAAGACTTAAACCAATAAGGTGCAAAACGACCAACCTCATTTGAACTCACATATTCTGCATTATGATAATTAAAATCTTCGCCATCTAAACTATCTTGCTTATAGACACTATATGTCCCATAGATATTTTCATATTTTTCAACAGGCCTTTTTAGCATGTCACTTAGAGACTGACGTAAATCACTACTGTCCATAAAAGTATCTTCAGCGCTCTGTCTGAAAAATAATGCACTTTCAGTCAGCATTTCAGCTCTATATATCGCCTCATCTAAATATTTTTGGATTTGTTTAGATTGGTTTTTGGCTTCAGAGATTAATCGAGCTTGAGTTTGATGAATAACAGAATCCGACATTTTCTTTTGCACAACAGCTTGATTATCAAGTGAAGAAAAAATAGAAAAACCAATCAATGATGAGGTTAAAAGAAAAAGACCAATAGCAGCTGCTAAAGTAATTTTCCATTGAAGAGAAAGTGACTGCATATAATATCCTTCTAATATGAGCTCAGTTATAATTATTTTAGTCAAAAGCTATTTAATTATGATTAAATTAATATCGGCTAGCTTTAAAATAAATTTAACTTTTTATAAACATTAAAGCGAATTTATTAACCAAAAATAATTACCACTTGTTTTAGATACAAAAAAAGCGCGATATAAATAACTATCGCGCTTAAGCCTGTCACAGGCTGAATACTTCTAAGTCTGATAAAAGTACCATCATAAATAATCCTATTATGATGGTCTTTAAAGTATTAAATATCTGTTACTGCCAAACAAGAAACAGCATGTACATCTGTTCCTTTTAGCTCTGGTCTTGTTTCTGCACACGCATCAGTAGCTTGTGGGCAGCGTGTACGGAATACACAACCAGATGGTGGATTAATAGGAGAAGGTAGATCACCTTCTAACATATCAATCACTTTTGCTCTTTCAAGTTTTGGATCTGGAATTGGAACGGCTGACATTAGTGCTTTAGTATATGGGTGCTTAGGTTCACTAAACAACGCATCGGATTCACCTAATTCAACTTCATTACCTAAGTACATTACCAATACACGATCTGAAATATGCTTTACTACTGATAGATCGTGGGCAATAAATACCAAACTTAAACCCAGTTCTTTTTGTAACTCTTTAAGTAGGTTAACTACTTGAGCTTGAATCGAAACATCGAGTGCAGATACCGGCTCATCACAAATAATCATCTTCGGCTTTAGAATAAGCGCACGAGCAATACCTATACGCTGACACTGGCCACCAGAGAATTCATGCGGGTAACGGTTAATAACGTTAGGTAATAAGCCCACCTTTGTCATCATTTCTTTAACTTTATCTTTTACTTCATCTTTTGTAAGCTTTGGATAAAACGTTTGTAATGGTTCAGCAATGATATCACCAACCGTCATACGTGGGTTTAGTGAAGCTAATGGATCTTGGAAGATCATCTGAATTTCTTTACGTTTTTGACGCAAAGGCTCATCTTCCAGCTTAGTAAGATCTTGACCTAGCCAAACTACTTCACCTTCTGTTGCTTCTACCAAACCAATAATGGCACGTGCAAATGTTGATTTACCACAACCTGATTCACCTACAACACCCAGTGTTTCACCTTCATATAAACGAACGTTAACACCATCTACAGCTTTCAAATTTGCAGGTTTAGCCCAAGGCCATACTGACTTTGATGGAATGCTAAAGTGAACTTTCAAATTCTTTATATCTAGTATTAATTTTTTATCTGCTGACATTACCACGTCTCCTGATCAGAAAAACAAGCACGTAAGCGACCTGCTGCAAATGGTTGCAGGATCGGAGCTTCTTGCTTACAACGGTCCATTACACGATGGCAACGCTCTTGATAAGGGCAGCCTGTAGGTAAACGAAGTAAGTTTGGTGGGTTACCAGGGATAGTTGGTAAAATCTCACCTTCTTGATCTAATCGAGGAATCGCTTTTAGTAGACCTTCGGCATATGGATGACTTGGCTCATAGAAAATCTCATTCACTGAACCATATTCCATTGTACGACCAGCATACATAACCAATACTTTGTCACACGAGCCTGCAACCACACCCAAATCATGAGTAATCATAATGATAGCGGTATTAAACTCACTTTTTAGTTCATTCAATAATTGCATGATTTGCGCTTGAATAGTTACATCCAACGCCGTTGTTGGTTCATCAGCAATCAATAGTTTTGGGCGACATAATAATGCCATCGCAATCATTACACGTTGACGCATACCACCTGAAAACTCATGTGGGTACATAGTAATACGCTTACGAGCTTCAGGGATCTTAACAGCTTCTAGCATACGAACTGATTCTTCAAACGCTTCTGCTTTACCCATGCCTTTATGTAGCATCAATACTTCCATTAGCTGCTCGCTAACTTTCATATATGGGTTAAGTGACGTCATTGGATCTTGGAAAATCATCGCCATTTGCTCAGCACGAATGCTGTTTAACTCTTTTTCAGGAAGGTTAAGAATTTCTTTTCCTTCAAATTTTGCACTACCAGTAATGATACCGTTTTTAGCCAAAAGACCCATTAATGCAAATACAGTCTGTGATTTACCAGAGCCTGATTCGCCTACGATACCCAATGTCTCACCTTGTTGTAGTGAGAAGTTTAAGTCATTTACTGCGGTTACGTTGCCATCTTGAGTTGTAAACTCTACACGCAGATCTTTTACATCTAATAAACTCATAATTCTTTCCTGCTCAAATTTGTTTAATAACTAACTGTCCATACAGAGGGTTATCTGTCTTTTGGATCCAGCGCATCACGTAAACCATCACCTACATAGTTAAAGCAGAATAAGGTAACAACCATAAATAAAGCGGGGAAAGTTAACTGCCAAATCGCAACTTCCATTGTTTGAGCGCCTTCTTGAAGCAAAGCACCCCAACTGGTCATTGGCTCTTGAACACCAAGACCTAGGAAAGATAGGAAAGATTCCGTTAAGATCATACTTGGAATGAGTAGTGTAGAGTAAACTGCAACAATACCTAATACGTTTGGAACGATATGGCGAGTGATGATACCCCACTTGCTCACACCACAAACGTGGGCTGCTTCGATAAATTCTTTACTACGTAGACTTAGTGTTTGTCCACGTACAATACGAGCCATATCTAGCCAAGCAATCGCTCCGATAGCGACGAAGATAAGTACAATATTACGGCCAAAGAAAGTCACTAGTACAATTACTAGGAACATAAATGGAACCGCATAAAGGATCTCAATAAAACGCATCATTATTCTGTCAACTTTGCCGCCAACAAAACCTGATGTTGCACCATAAAGTGTACCAATAAGTACCGCAACTAATGCGCCTAAGATACCTACCATTAATGAGATACGGCCACCAACAAGAGTACGAACAAATAAGTCACGACCTAAGCTATCCGTACCGAAAAGGTGAGCAGCACTTGGTGCCTCATGCAATGCATACCAATCCGTATCATCATAAGCATACTGACTGAACATTGGTAAAAAGATAACAGCTAATGTCATTACCGTAAGTACACAAAGGCTGATCATTGCTGCTTTGTTTCTCATGAAACGTAGGCGAGCATCCTGCCATAAACTACGACCTTCGATCTCAAGATTTTCTGAGAAAGCTTCGATCGCTTCTAAATTTTCTTTTTTAGTTAACATACGTCCGTCCCCTATTAAAAACGAATTTTCGGGTCAATTACAGCTAGTAATACATCAACAATTGCGTTGAATAAGATAAATAGGAAACCAATTAAAATGGTAACTCCCATTACTAACGAATAATCGCGGTTGAAAGCTGCGTTTACGAATAGCTTACCAATGCCAGGCAAACCAAAAATAGTTTCGATAACAACAGAACCGGTGATAATACCTACGAATGCAGGACCCATATAAGAAACAACAGGCAGCATTGCTGGTTTTAACGCATGTTTTAGAACGATGTAGCGGTAGCTCAAGCCTTTTGCACGAGCAGTACGGATGAAGTTACTGTTAAGAGTTTCAATCATGCTACCACGAGTAATACGAGCAAAGGTTGCAACGTAAAGGAATGACATACCCAAGATTGGTAAGAACATGTATTTGAATGAACCATCATGCCAGCCACCTGCGGGAAACCAACCAAGTTCAATGGAGAATAAATAAATAAGGGCTGGTGCCAACACAAAGGATGGCATTACCACCCCAACCATGGCGGTGGACATGATACTGTAGTCGAGCCAGGTGTTTTGCCTCAAGGCGGCTAACGTACCAATCGATACCCCAAGTACAACGGTAAAGATAAAGGCAAAGAAACCTACTTTTGCAGAAACAGGCAGTGCCGCTTCAACAAGTTCGTTAACCGTGTAATCTTGGTATTTAAATGAAGGACCAAAATCACCTTGTAGAATATTACCAAGGTAAGTGGTGTATTGCTCAAATACAGGCTTGTCTAAACCGTATTTTGCATTGATGTTCGCCATTACTTCTGGTGGAAGTGGGCGTTCTGTAGAGAATGGG
The DNA here is from genome assembly GCA_000953695.1 of Aliivibrio wodanis. Lineage (GTDB taxonomy): Bacteria > Pseudomonadota > Gammaproteobacteria > Enterobacterales > Vibrionaceae > Aliivibrio > Aliivibrio wodanis. The sequence goes on from LN554846.1 coordinate 1,953,272, forward strand.
TTACCAGGTGCAAATCTCATTAAGAAAAAAGAGATTGTGATCAATACCAACATAGTTGGAATCGCTTCAAGTATCCGTTTGATAATGAATTGAAACATAATTCACTCTTCCAGTCTGTGACAAAAAATAAAATAAAGATAGATCTAGCCACTACACGCTATCCTGCGTGCAGTGGCTTTTTTTATAGTTTTAGTTACTAATAATTACTTAGCTTTGATGTATAGGTCTTTCGAGTAGATTTTCTCTTCCGCATTTTGAGCAGGGAAGCCACCTACTTGTGGAGAAAGTAGACGCGAACGAACATACTGGTAGATAGGTGCGATAGGCATATCTTTCGCAAGAAGCTGTTCAGCTTGCATGTAGATAGCAGTACGCTCTTCTTCAGATGTTGATTTCAGTGCTTTCTCGATAAGTGCATCATATTCAGCGCTTAGGTAATGCTTACCACCTGTTGTATTCTTACTAACCATTAATGTTAGGAAAGAAGACGCTTCATTATAATCGCCACACCAACCAGCACGAGCAACTTCAAACTCACCTTGATCTTTAGAATCTAGGTAGGTTTTCCACTCTTGGTTTTCTAGAGAAACTTCTAGGCCAAGTGTCTTCTTCCACATAGAGCCTGCTGCAACAGCAATTTTCTTGTGGTTTTCAGAAGTATTGTATAGAAGCGTAAACTTAAGTGGATTTTCAGGACCAAAACCCGCTTCTGTTAGTAGACGTTTTGCTTCTGCATTACGCTCTTCTTGCGTCATTTTACCGTAAGCTGGAAGCTCAGGGTTAAAGCCTGCTGTGATTTCAGGTGTTAGGAAGTAAGCCGGTTTTTGACCTTGACCTAAGATAGCACCAGATACGATATCACGATCGATTGCGTAAGAGATTGCTTTACGTACTCGAACATCATCAAACGGTTTCTTTTGAGTGTTAAATGAGTAGTAATAAGTACATAAGCTGCCTTCAACAGATACTGACTCTGGGTGCTCTTTCTTTAGACGCTTAAAGTGCTCAGTAGGCAGTGTTGATGTAAAGCTGATTTCATCTGATAAGAAACGATTCATTTCAGCAACTGGGTTTTCGATTGGTAGGAACGTCACTTTATCAAGCTTAGTATTCGCATTATCCCAGTACTGTTCATTACGAACTAACTCTAGACGCTCATTCACAACCCAGCTATTTACAACAAATGCGCCGTTACCAACAAAGTTACCTGGTTTAGTCCATTTGTCGCCGAATTTCTCAACGGTTGCTTGATGTACAGGTTTCACAGTTGTGTGACCCATCATCATTACAAAGTATGGTACCGCTGTATCAAGTTGAATTTCTAGTGTGTGTGCGTCAACCGCTTTAACACCTAGCTCACTCTTGTCTTTTTTACCAGAAATAATGTCTTTTGCATTTACCATCTTAGTATATTCCATATACCAAGAATATGGCGATGCCGTTACTGGATCTACAGCACGTTGGAAGCTGTATACGAAATCATCCGCAGTCACAGGATCGCCATTTGACCACTTAGCGTCTTTACGCAAGTGGAAAATGAATTTTTTGTTGTCTGTTGTTTCCCAGCTTTCTGCGACACCAGGAATCGTATTGCCATCAGCATCTTGGTTTACAAGACCTTCGACTAAATCACGAATTACATGAGACTCTGGCACACCTTGAGATTTGTGAGGGTCAAGAGTAGCAACTTCAGTACCATTCCCACGAGTCAATTCTTGAACATCGGCATAAGTAGTTTCAGTTGATACTGCTTTTTCAGCAGGTTTTGTTTCTTTAACTGGTTGTTCTGCGGTTTTATCGCCACAGCCAGCTAGTGTTAGTGACAGGCCACCAAGCAAGATTGCTTGTGTAATTTTATTCTTATACATGCATTAACTCCAATACATTTTATTTAGCATCCATGACACTCTTCGGGCATAACGACTTGCCAATCATAAACCTTCTAAAAAACGTTAAATCCGTCTGAAAAAAGATAAATCCTTCGAAGAATTGTGGGCAAGATTAGCAACCATTGAAGTAATTTGCCACATTTTTGTCACAAAACATGTGATAATTTTTAAAACTATCACGTTTTACAGCATAAGTGACCACATTATAGCCAGCGCCCATTCTTTACATACAAAAAACTATGCGAATATAAAATTACAAATTATCACAACAAAAAACATTCAAAAAAAGAGGAAAGTAGTATCAAATGAAAATAATCAGAGTAATCAATATAAAACATACCAACCAGAACAATTAATTTGAATCGTAAATAATTAGCAGCGTATACAGCTTTGTCGTGCAATACGAGAAAAGTGTATTTTAGAAGCACTCTTCATATTTTCTAAGCCGTTTCATTTATACATAACATTTATTTTAGTCTGCTGCCAAAGTTACTAGCCCCTCTGGAATTTTATAAATATTAGGCGAATATATAATAATGCTGAATATTTCAGCAGCAATCCATTTTGGGTTTATTTATCAAGGATGTTATTTATGTTTAAAAAGAAACTGGGGTTTTGCTCCGCAGCAATCACTCTTGCCCTTTCTGCTCCAACTTATGCAGCTATACCTGGTCAAGCGATTATTTCTTGGATGGAAACTGATTTTGCTATCATTGAGGTTGATCAAGCTGCGACATCTTATAAAAGTCTAGTTACAGTAAAAGAGTTCGCAGAAGTTCCTGTCACTTGGGATCGTTGGTCAGGCGAGCCAGCTGAAAAATGGCGCGTTTTATTAAATGATGTTGTAGTTCATGAAGAAACAATATCTGCTACAGCATCTCAGAAAGCCTCTACCATCTTAGAAGTTCGCCAAGGCGGTCAATATGAAATGACTGTACAATTATGTAATGGCTCAGGAACTTCTGAAGAGTGTTCAATAAGTGCAGCAAAATCTATTGTTGTAGCTGATACCGACGGCAGTCACTTAGATCCACTACCAATGAATGTTGATCCAGCAAATGGCAATTACACAACTCCTGTCGGAATGGTTTCTGGTGCTTATTTTGTTGAATGGGGTGTATATGGTCGTAAATTTGCCGTTGATCAGATCCCTGCACAAAATTTAACTCACATTCTTTATGGCTTCGTTCCTATTTGTGGTCCAAACCCTTCTTTAGGCGAAATTGAAAATGGTAACAGTTTAGCTGCTCTTAATCGCGCTTGTGCTGGAACTCCAGATTATGAAGTGGTTATCCATGACCCGTGGGCAGCAATACAAATGCCACAACCTCAATCTGGTCATGCTCACAGTACTCCTTATAAAGGCACTTATGGCCAAATGATGGCACTCAAACAACGCTATCCTGATCTAAAGATTGTTCCATCAATTGGCGGCTGGACGTTATCTGACCCTTTCTATGACTTCGTTGATAAACCAAAACGAGACATTTTCGTTGCTTCTGTTAAGAAATTCCTTAAAACGTGGAAGTTTTATGATGGTGTAGATATTGATTGGGAGTTCCCTGGTGGTGACGGCGCAAGTGCAACAGGTGGTGATCCTGTTAATGATGGCCCTGCTTATGTTGCTTTGATGCAAGAACTACGAGCGATGCTTGATGAATTAAGCGCTGAAACGGGAAAAACCTATGAGTTAACATCAGCAATAGGTGCTGGTTATGACAAAATTGAAGATGTTGACTATGCAGCTGCGTCACAATACATGGATTATATTTTTGCTATGACATACGATTTCTTCGGCGGTTGGAATAACGTCGTTGGCCATCAAACTGCATTAAATTGTGGTTCACACATGTCTCAAGGTGAGTGTGATGGTACTGGTCTTGATGATAAAGGCGAACCTCGTAAAGGCCCTGCTTATACAATCACTAATGCGATTGACTTATTACTTGCTCAAGGTGTTGATGCTAAAAAACTCGTGGTTGGCGCTGCTATGTATGCGCGTGGTTGGACTGGTGTTACTCGTGAAAGTATGACTGACCCAACCAACCCAATGACAGGTGTTGGTAATGGTAAAGTTGCAGGTTCGTGGGAAGCTGGTGTTATCGATTATAAAGATGTAATAACTCGCTATGAGAATAAAGCAGGCGTTGAAGTGGGCTATGATGAAATAGCTCAAGCAGCTTATGCTTATGATCCAAGCAATGGTGACCTTGTTACTTACGATAATAAAAAATCAGTATTAGCTAAAGGTGAATACGTTCGTTCATTGGGCTTAGGTGGTTTATTTGCATGGGAAATCGATGCAGATAATGGTGATATTCTTAATGCTATGCAAGAAGGTCTTGCTGGCGACGGTACAGTTACACCTCCTGCAAACAAAAAACCTGTTGCTAACGCTGGCGTAGATGTTTCAGTTATTGCGCCTACACCTGTACAACTTGACGCTTCATTATCATCCGACAGTGATGGCTCTATTGTTTCTTATGCATGGACACAAACTTCTGGACCGAGTGTTACATTAATTGGTGCAGATTCAGTCAACTCAAGCTTTGCAACAGATACCTTTACTCAATCTGAAACGCTTCAATTCACACTAACCGTTACTGATAATAAAGGTGCTACAGCATCTGATTCAGTGGCTGTATCAGTCACAGTTGAAGGTACAGAACCTGTAAATACACCACCAGTAGCTGTCATTGTTGCTCCTACATCAGTAAATCAAGGAGATGTTGTTACACTGGATGCATCGACATCTACTGATGCTGACAATGACTCATTAACATTCTCATGGCTAATACCTACAGGTGTTGATGCTACTGTTATTGGCTCTCAAGTAACCTTTACAGCAGGATCTTATACTGTTGATACACCTTTCTCCTTCTCTGTAACTGCAAATGATGGTCAAGCATCAGATACTGCAAGTGTAACAGTTACTGTACTTAAAGATGCTGGAGAACCACCAGTAACTTGTGACAATACATGGGATGCTTCAACAGTTTACACTGGTGGTGACCAAGTTTCACAAGCAGGTAAAGTATGGGAAGCAAAATGGTGGACAAAAGGAGATACACCATCGAAATCTGGTGAATGGGGTGTATGGAAAGAAGTAGGTATTTCTACTTGTAATTAATCCTCTTAATTAACAATAAAAAAGACCAAGTTCATTGATTAGGACTTGGTCTTTATTTTATATGATCACTTTGTAGGTGACTTACTTGCCTAGCGCTTCTTTATAGTGAAGACGACATACAGAAACATACAGTTCATTACCACCTATCGCAACCTGATCACCATCAGCAATAGCAACACCATGCTCGTCAGTACGAATAACCATATTCGCTTTACGACCACAATGACAGATGGTTTTTAGTTCAACCAACTTATCTGCCCATGATAATAAGTATTTACTGCCTTCAAACAACTCACCTAGGAAGTCTGTTCTTAAACCATAACATAATGCTGGAATATTTAATTTATCGACAACTTCTGTTAATTGATAAACTTGCTCTTTTGTTAAAAACTGACATTCATCAATCAATACACAGTGCAATTTCTTTTTTTCATGAAGCGTTTTAATTGCTTCAAATAAATCCATGTCTTTATTGAATAAGTGTGCATCAGCATCTAAACCGATACGTGAACTAACCTTCCCCACTCCGTAACGATCATCGATCGCTGCTGTAAAGATCGCAGGATTCATACCACGCTCTTGATAATTAAAAGATGATTGAAGAAGTGTTGTTGATTTACCCGCATTCATTGCTGAGTAATAAAAGTACATTTGAGCCACAAATGTGTCCTCTATTAAAATTGAAAAAGTTATAAATTTGGCAATAAAAAAGGCTGGAAAACCAGCCCCTTTTATATAATTACTTAAGGTTACTTACGACGCCATGTCGTCCCTTCTGGTCCATCTTCTAAAACAATATTTAATGCTGCAATCGCATCACGAGCAGCATCAGCAGCTGCCCAATCTTTTGCAGCACGAGCATCGTTACGTGCTTTAATTAATGCTTCAATTTCAGCAACTTCATCATCACTGCCATTATCACCTTGTAAGAAAGCTTCAGGATCTTGTGATAATAAACCTAACACATCGGCTAACTCGCGCATTAATGCACCCAATTTAGAAGCAGCTTCTAAATTTTCTGTTTTTAGACGGTTCACTTCACGAGCCATTTCAAATAGTACTGAATAAGCTTCAGGTGTATTGAAATCATCATTCATTGCCGTAGAGAAGCGAGTCACAAACTCTCCACCACCAGCAGGGGTAACCGTAGAATCAAGTCCACGTAAAGAAGTATATAGACGTTCTAATGAAGCACGAGCTTGATTCAGGTTGTCTTCACTGTAATTTAATTGACTACGGTAATGACCAGACATTAAGAAGTAACGCACAGTTTCTGAATCGTAATGTTCTAATACATCACGGATAGTAAAAAAGTTTCCTAGTGACTTAGACATTTTTTCACGATCAACCATTACCATGCCACTATGCATCCAAGTATTTACGTACTTAGAGTCATGCGCACAGCATGATTGAGCAATTTCATTTTCATGATGTGGGAACATAAGATCTGAGCCACCGCCATGGATATCAAAATGATTGCCTAAAATAGAAGAGTTCATCGCAGAACATTCGATATGCCAACCAGGACGACCAGGGCCCCATGGAGATTCCCAAGTTGGTTCACCCGGCTTAGACATTTTCCAAAGCACAAAATCCATACCGCTGCGTTTTACACTTGTTTCTTCAAGAGTAACACGAGAACCTGCTTGTAGTTGGTCAAGGTCTTGACGAGAAAGACGACCGTATTCATCAAATTTTTTCACTTCAAACATCACATCACCATTTGATGCAACATAAGCAAAACCACGTTCAATCAAACGTTCAACTAACTCAACAATTTCAGTGATGTATTCTGTTGCTCTTGGTTCAACATCTGGGCGTTTCATATTTAATGCATCGAAATCTTTATGCATATCTGCAATTAGACGTTCTGTTAACTCATCACAGCTTTCACCATTCTCAGCAGCACGCTTAATAATTTTATCGTCAATATCTGTAATGTTACGAACAAAAGTAAGGTCGTAACCTAAAAAACGTAAATAACGAGAAATCACATCAAAAGAGACAAACGTTCGACCATGACCAATGTGACACAAGTCGTAAATGGTAACCCCACACACATACATACCGATTTTTCCTTCGGTAATTGGTTTGAATTCTTCTTTTTGTCGTGTTAGTGAGTTATATATTTTCAACATGCTCTTTTTTTACTCATTATTTGTTTAAAGGATATATAAAGGCTATTAAACCTATATTAAGTAATGATAGCAAGAAAATTCCCTGTAGATCCTCGTTAATCTTAGGTAAAATCAAATTCTATTTAATACAATTACAAAGGTAATTTCATGATCATCCTTCATACCTCTTTTGGTGACATCACAGTTAAACTTCACGAAGACAAAGCACCAGCTACTTGTGCTAACTTCCTACAATACTGTCAAGAAGGTTTCTACGACAACACACTTTTTCACCGTGTAATTGATGGCTTTATGGTTCAAGGCGGTGGCATGACTGCTGGTCTTGAAGAGAAAACAAGCCGTGCAACAATCAAGAATGAAGCAAACAATGGCCTAAGCAACAAAGTAGGTACATTAGCAATGGCTCGTACTATGGAACCGCATTCTGCAAGTTCTCAATTCTTCATCAATGTAAACGACAACAAATTCCTAGATTTTAAATCTGAATCTATGGATGGTTGGGGTTACTGTGTATTTGCTGAAGTTGTTGAAGGCATGGACGTAGTAAACAAAATCAAAGCGGTTGCTACTGGTAATTACGGTTACGTACACCAAGATGTTCCAGTTGAAGAAGTATTCATCACTGGTACTACAATTACAGAGTAACCTGTACTTTGCTAGCTCTAGAGAATAGAGCTAGCATTTTCATATTCTAACTAAAAGCATTCTATGACTACTTTATTTATCTCAGATCTTCATCTTTCCCCTCTTCGACCTGATATTACTGATTGCTTCTTAGATTTTATGACCACCGAAGCGGTTCACGCTGAAAAACTGTATGTCTTAGGCGATCTCTTTGAGTTTTGGATCGGCGATGATGATAATTCACCATTTAATATTCTCATTAAAGACGCGTTTAAAGCCCTAACTCAGCAAGGTGTTGAATGTTACTTCACTCAAGGTAATCGTGATTTCCTATTAAACAAACGTTTCTGTAAAGAAACAGGGGTTCAACTTCTCGATGATCACACTGTTATTAATATTGATGGCGAGTCTGTATTAGTCATGCACGGTGATACCCTATGCATTGATGATATTAAATATCAAGAGTTTCGCGCTAAAGTACATCAACCATGGCTGCAATGGGTATTCAATCGCATTCCCCTATTTATACGCCAGCGCATAGTTAAAAATGTTCAAGATAAAATAAAAGCAAAGAAGCAACACAAAACATTGACTATAATGGATGTAACACAAAGTGAAGTAGAAAAAGTCATGTCAGAAAAAGGGGTAAAAAGACTAATCCACGGTCATACCCATCGCCCTGATGTTCATAGTTTTATTAACCATGATGAAAAAATGATCCGAATTGTACTTGGGGATTGGTACAAGCAAGGGTCTATACTTGAATATAAGAACAATAAATACACACTTCACAATAAAAGCTTTAAATAAGTCACATTAACCTAAATCAGAGTGCTTTTACTTAGATGAGAAATATAGTTTTTTAACTATAAAACGTCTATCATAATAACAATTTCGATTCAATACGCTGTAGAGAATAGCTTTTATGTACTCATATGTTGCTCGTCAACCTATTTTAGACTTGAAAAAAATACGATCGGTTACGAATTATTATTCCGTGATGGTCCAAAAAATACCTTTCCTGCTGTCGAAGCTGAAGAGGCAACAAGTCGATTATTATCAGATCATTTTCTCAGCTCTCAGTGTAATGCTACTAATGACAAGCTAGGCTTTGTTAATTTCCCACATCAAAGTTTAATAAACCTTGTTCCTACATTGTTTAATTCAAATAATTTAGTGGTTGAGATCCTAGAAGACTGCATACCAAATAAAGAATTACTCAATGCTGTAAAAATACTGTTTGAAAGGGGCTATAAACTAGCGCTTGATGACTTTGAGCCTAGTCCAGAATGGACACCATTTCTTCCTTATATCAATATTATTAAGTTTGATATTCGTGCTGTACCTATTTTAAAAGCAAAATTATTTATTCGACACTGTGAAAAATACAACATCTCCTTTTTAGCTGAAAAAGTAGAAACTCATGAAGAGTTCGAAGAAGCAAAAGCTGCTGGGTTCATTTACTTTCAAGGCTATTTTTTTAGTAAACCTGAGATGTTACAACAACGAGCTATTCAGCCAAATCAACTTTCAATAATGCAGCTGTACCAAGAGATCTCTGCTCCAACTGTTGATTTCAAAGCCGTTGAAAAATATTTAGTTCAAGATGTTTCTCTATCATATAAATTATTACGTTTTGTTAATTCGTCTTCAGTAATCGACAAGCCTATTAGCTCTTTTAAACAAGCTCTTGTTTATTTAGGGGAGACTAAATTACGCCAATTTATCTCTTTAGTGGCTGTTGCACACGCAACTCAACATAAGCCACAGTCGCTTTATACGTTATCGATTCATCGTGCTAAATTATGTGAATTAATCGTAACCAAAACTAATATAAATCTTGAACCAAGTCAGGCTTTTCTCGTCGGTCTATTTTCACTTTTAGAACCACTATTAGATCAACCGTTAAATAGTTTAATTCAACATTTACCTATTTCTACTGAAATAAAATTAGCCTTAACAGAGCGTAAAGGTGCTCTTGGTATGCTTATTCTAGCAATAGAAAGTTATGAAAAAGCGAACTGGACAACAGTATCTAAATGTTGTGCTGCTTTAAAAATTTCTGAATCAGAATTTACAACTTGCTATACAGAATCTGCCAAGTGGGTAGATGAGATGGAAGATTAGGTTATTATTGATGTCTAAAATTAATCATTGCCCTTGTGGCTCAAAAAAAAATTATTCCGTTTGCTGTGAACTAATCCATAATAAACACTCTCTTGCAGTGACTCCTGAGTTACTAATGCGCTCTCGTTATAGTGCTCATGTAAAAGGGTTAACTCAATATATTATTGATACTTATCACCCATCATGCAACGCTGAAGAATTTAAAGAAGGTATAGAAGATTCTATCGAACTTGATTGGCGAAAACTGAAGGTAGTATCCTCACATTTATCTGATAAAAGTGGTAACGAAGGCTTTGTATCATTCAAAGCCACCTATTCGGAAGATGGTCAATTGCATCAATTAAAAGAACTCTCTCGTTTTTTAAAAGAAAATGGCAAGTGGTATTACATTGATGGTGAAATTGAATAACTGAATTAGATTCCACATAATTAAAAACTAAAGCCTGATTATTTATCAGGCTTTTTTATGTTTATAGCTTCTATATTTATAGCCAGACAACTATTAATCACACATTACTTGAGTTGATATTATACCAATCACAGTAAGTAAGTGATCAGTTATTTACTACGATTGGTATTACCTAATTATAGACATAAAAAAACGAGAGCAATAAAGCTCTCGTTTTCATTTATCTACGTTCTGCTATCTAGATTAGAATTTCTTCGAGATTAGCGCTGAACCAGCAATGATACCAACACCTAGTAACATGATAGGGCCTTTACCACTATCAAAGCCAGATGAAATACCCATGAAAGCTACGATTGCGATTGCTACAGGGATGATATACTTAACTAGAGTGTACCATAAACCGAACAGTGGGAATTTCACTTCGCCGCCATTGGTTATTTCATCCTCAAGATCTTCACGCTTCAATCTCCAACCAGCGAAGATACATACCAACATACCGCCAACTGCTAGGAATATCTTATCCGTTAACAAGTCAAAGATATCGAATGCACCAGTGTCAAATAATGTTGGACCTAAGCCACCTAAAGATAATGAAGCAAACACACATAAAATTGCCATTACAAGGCTTGATGCAATAACCGCTTTAATGCGTGAGAAGCCTTTTTCATCAATCAAGTAAGAAACTACAACTTCTAAAAGAGATACTGAAGAGGTTAATGCAGCAACACTTAAACCAACAAAAAACATTAGAGCAAGTATAAGGCCTATTGCGCCACCCATTTCAGCAAACAGTTGAGGCACGACAACAAACACTAGACCCGGGCCAGCGGTTGGCTCCATACCAAAAGCAAACATTGCAGGGAACATTGCAATACCTGCAAGGATCGCCACACTTGTATCCATTGCTGTAACCATCGCAGTTGTTTGAACTAGGTTTTCTTTCTTTTTCAAATAAGAACCATAAGTCATCATACAACCCATACCAAGAGATAATGAGAAGAATGCTTGACCTAGCGCAGCTAGAATTACATTGCTATCAATTTTAGAAAAGTCAGGGCTAAATAAAAACTCAAGACCTGCCATTGCTCCAGGTAACATAAGGCCTTTAACTGAAACGATAATTAAAATAACAAACAGTAAAGGCATTAAAACTTTACCTGCTTTTTCAATACCGCCAGAAATACCCTTCATTACGATAACGATATTAAGCAGAAGATAAGCACCCATCCACATTAACGGCTGAACTGGATCAGAGATAAAACTACCAAAGCTATCACCGATAGCAGAAGGAGTATCTAAAAGACCAGTTCCTACTTTACCAATATAAGCAAGAGCCCAACCACCAACAACTGGGTAGAAACCCATGATTAATAGGCCACTGACAACCCCGATAACCCCTGCAAATGTCCAACGGCGATCGGTAGATTTAAACGCGCCTACCGCAGATTTTTGCGTACGACGGCCGATAGCAAATTCAGTTAACATCACACTGAAGCCAATAAAAATCACAAAGAACAGGTAAATAGCAACAAATGCACCACCACCATTCTCACCAGCTGTATATGGAAATTTCCAAATATTGCCCAAACCAACAGCAGAACCAGCTGCTGCCATTACAAATCCTAATTTTGAACCCCAGGTATCACGGGGCTTAGTGGTATTACTCATCGACACAAACTCTCCAAATATTAATATTATTGTGTATGCACTGTTTTTGTATGAATGAGCATTAAAATGATGTACACAAATATGTACACTTCAAAAGGAATAGGGTTAATACTCAATATTGCAATTAGAACAGTTTAAGAATAAAATTTAAACCCCGTTAGTCATATTTTTTAACGTATAGCTCCCTTTTTTAACTTAACTGTTTACAAAGTAATCAATACCCTTTATTTTGTAAATCTTTCTCATCTTATCTACTCTTTTGAAGTAACTCCTGATTTAATAGAGATCCACTGAATAATCCTGTGATAAAGGTTAATGGATAAATTCTATCAAGCACTTACAATTATTGGTTTTGTCTTATATTGGCTTTTAGTTGCAGGGGTAACTATACGGGTTGTATTTAAACCAAGACCTGTTGGCGTATCTTTAGCATGGTTAATGGTGATATATATTTTACCTTTCATTGGTGTTATCGCTTATTTTCTTATTGGCGAACTCAACTTAGGTCGTACTCGGGGTGAGCGTGCTAAAGCAATGTTTACCCCTTATGAGCATTGGTTTGCTCAAGTCCATCATTGCCAATCCCATCAACCTAATTATATCTCTCACCGTATATCAGCGATTCATAATTTATGCTCTAATCGGCTTGGCATTCCAGCCCTTAGTGGAGATTCCCTCTCTTTACTTAATACCCCTTCCGAAATTTTAACTTCCATTATTCGAGATATAGAGAAAGCAAAACATGAAGTTAATATGGAATTTTACATTTGGCACCATGGTGGTCTCGCTGACAGTGTTGCAAGTGCATTAATTGGAGCAGCAAAGAGAGGTGTTATTGTTAATATTCTTTTAGACTCAGCAGGTAGTATTGATTTCTTTAAAAGCCACTGGCCTAAATTACTCAGAAAATCAGGGATCAATATAGTAGAGGCGCTTAGTGTTAGCCCATTCCGTATGTTTTTCAGACGATTGGATTTGCGACTTCATCGTAAAATCGTCGTTATTGATAACCATATTGCTTATACTGGTTCAATGAATCTTGTTGACCCACAATATTTCAAACAGAGTTCAGGTGTTGGCCAATGGGTTGATGTTATGGTTAGGATCATAGGTCCGAATGTCGCGATCTTAAATACGATTCATGCATGGGATTGGGAAGTTGAAACTGGTGTGCGAGAGCTACCTAATATTCCTGAATGTCCTATTTCAATTGATGCTTTCAACCATACGACCCAAGTAGTTCCATCAGGCCCTGGTATGCCTGATGATATTATTCAGCAAGTCTTAATTACGGCAATTAATCAGGCAAGAAAATCAATTACCATCACTACGCCTTATTTTGTACCAAGTGAAATACTACTTCATACATTACGTACAACAGCTCATCGTGGGGTTGAAGTTAAGCTAATTTTGCCTAAAAAGAATGATTCTTTAATGGTTAGCTGGGCCTCAAAATCTTTCTTTGAGACTCTATTAAAAGCAGGCGTTCATATTTATGAATTCAATGGCGGCCTACTACATACCAAATCAGTCGTGATTGATGATAGCTATTGTATAATCGGTACCGTTAATTTGGATATGCGTAGCTTTTGGTTAAATTTTGAAGTCAGTTTAATCGTTGATGATCCTGAATTTACCAAACAACTAGCTTGGGTTTTAAACGGTTATCTAGAACAATCGACCCCTATTGAACTTGCGGTATGGCAACAGCGAAACTTACCACATAGGTTTACTGAACGCTTCTTCTCAATGTTCAGCCCCCTTCTGTAATACCATTGCCATTAATTAAATGGTCTATTTATTACGCAGGAAAACCACTTAAGAGCAAGGCAAAAATTCTGATAAGTAGTTATTCTACTTAAATAATTTTTAACGAAGCTATTATGTGATTTAACCAGTAATAATGACTAGAGAATTACTGGAATTGGTATAAAAATTAAAAGATAAAAAAAGCCCGTGACTTATTAATTAAATCACGGGCTTTCTACTGTCTGTTTGTTATCTTTAATCTTTAAATAGCTAATATCTAGCGGATACCGCTTAAAAACTCATGTCTTGTTGCTGGGTTTCTTTTAAAAATCCCACCAAGCGCTGTTGTTGTCGTGCTGCTTGTTGCATCCATAACACCGCGAGACTTAACACAGTAATGCGTCGCTTCCATTGTAATCGCCACATCATCACTGCCAAGTAAGGTCTGTAATGCCACTAAAATTTGTTGCGTCATACGCTCTTGAACTTGTGGACGCTGCGCAAAGAAACGAACGATACGATTAATTTTTGATAAACCAATGATCTTTTCACGAGGAATGTAAGCAATCGTAGCTTTTCCATCAATAGTGACTAGGTGATGTTCACAAGTACTGGTTAACGTAATATCGTTCACTCGCACCATTTCATCACAGTTCATTTTATTATCAATTACAGTGATTTTTGGGAAGTTTGAATAATCTAAACCAGAAAAAATTTCATCTACGTACATTTTCGCAATTCGATGAGGTGTTTCTTCTAAACTATCATCAGTAAGATCGAGACTTAATAACGTTAAGATTTCACGCATGTGTTCTTCTATACGTTCTTTTTTCTCTTCGCGACTAATTCCATTTTCCTTCATTGGCGTCTCAAGACCACGCGCAACGAGAGCGTCACGTACTAATATGGCTGATTCACTGAGTGATGACATCGTATACTCCAAATTCCATAATCAATTGAACTTCGCTAAGGATACCCGCTCTGTGACAGAAATACACCCTGATTTTGCTAGGTCTATTAGATGTTATTAACCAAAATATGGTAATGTTCTGTCATTATTACTATTAATCTAGAGAGTACCATGATGGATTGCTGCGCAACTCAAGGTTTGATCCCAGTAGAAACCGCTTTAGAGACCCTTTTATCTCAAGTTTCTCCTATTTCATCAACAAGCACATTAGCATTAGCTGACGCAATTGGCTTTGTATTGGCTGAAGACATTTGTTCACCAATCAATGTTCCTCCGTTTGCAAACTCTGCAATGGATGGTTATGCCGTACGTATCTCTGATTTAGAGTACTCTTTAACGCTTCCTCTTGCAGGAAGGTCTTTTGCAGGCACTCCTTTTGAAGGTCAATGGCCAGAGAAAACAACCATTCGTATCATGACAGGCGCAAAAATCCCTGAAGGTTGCGATGCTGTCATTATGCAAGAACTGACGTCTGATTCAGAAGGTAACATTACCTTTGATCTTGCTTTAGCTGATGTTAAACCACAGACCAACATTCGCCCAATTGGTGACGATGTTGCTCAAGGTCAAACGGTGTTAGCAAAAGGTCACCGCTTAACGCCGCGTGATATTCCCTTGATTGCCTCGTTAGGCATTAATGATATTCCAGTAGTTAATAAACCAAAAGTGGCTTTCTTCTCGACAGGCGATGAGCTTAAACCACTAGGTCAGCCACTAGAAGATGGTCAGATCTATGACAGTAACCGCTATGGTATCAAAGTACTCATCGAACGCTTTGGTTGTGAAGCCATTGATTTAGGCATCATTCCTGACTGTCCTGAAACACTAAAAGAAGTGTTCTTAAAAGCAGATAAAGAAGCGGATGTGGTTGTTACTTCGGGTGGCGTAAGCGTCGGTGAAGCGGATTATACAAAAGATATTCTAGATGAACTTGGGCAAATTGGCTTTTGGAAGCTAGCAATAAAACCAGGCAAACCTTTTGCATTTGGTAATTTACCAGACTCTTATTTCTGCGGTTTACCGGGTAACCCTGTTTCTGCCATGCTAACCATGTACGTATTAGTACAACCAATGTTAGCGAAATTAGCAGGTCATACGCAGTGGGAAGCTCCAAAAGCGATTCCTGCCGTTGCAACGACTCTATTTAAAAAACGCCCAGGCCGTACTGATTACCAACGCGGTATTTACTCTATCAATGCTCAAGGGCAGTTTGAAGTAGCAACCACAGGCAACCAAGGTTCTGGTGCATTTAGTTCAATGAGTATTGCTAACTGCTTTGTTGTTTTAGAGCGTGAACGTGGCCGTGTTGAAGCTGGTGAAATGGTTAATATTGAATTGTTTAACTCTTCTTTATATTAAGAGCGCTTTTAATGTCTGAATTAACTGATCAAGAAATGCTGCGTTATAACCGTCAAATTATTTTACGAAACTTTGATTTTGAAGGTCAAGAACGCTTAAAAGAGAGTTCAATACTTATTATTGGTGCAGGAGGCTTAGGCTGTGCGTCAAGCCAATACCTAGCAGCCGCAGGGATAGGAAAGATCACTCTTGTCGATGACGATACCGTTGAGCTCTCTAACTTACAGCGTCAAGTGCTGCATTGTGATGAAACGATTGGTGAGAAAAAAGTTATTTCTGCCAAAATTGCATTAAATCGCATCAACCCTCATTGTCAGATTGATACGCTTGATAAGCGCTTATCTGATGATGAATTGCGTTCACTTATTGCAAGTCATGATCTGGTTTTAGATGGTACAGACAACGTAGATACTCGTAATCAACTTAATCGTTTATGCTTTGAATCCAAAACACCACTTGTATCAGGTGCTGCGATTCGAATGGAAGGCCAAGTAAGCGTTTATACTTATCAAGATAACGAGCCTTGCTATCAATGCCTAAGCAGTTTATTTGGTCAACAAGCACTGACCTGTGTAGAAGCGGGAGTGATGTCTCCTGTTGTTGGGATCATTGGTGCTACGCAAGCGCTAGAAGCGATTAAAGTATTAGCGAATTATGGCCAACCATTAATCAGTAAATTACTTATGCTAGACGCACTTTCTATGAGTTGGCGTGAAATGAAACTGATGAAGCAAGCGACCTGCTCTGTCTGTAACAAATAAAGCCTTTATTAAGGTTACTTATAATACGTTTGTAAGTAGCCTTAACTAATTATCCGACAGCACACAGTGTTTCTTTTTTCTTTTGCTTTATACAGTTGAATATCAGCTTGATGGTATATTTCATCAATATTTTCAATCGCTTTATCTGTAATAATGCCACCAATAGATATAGTTAAACGTGGAGAAACTGAACTTAAGTTATGCTCGATATTTTTTTCCTCCAATCTATCTTGAATTGAAAAACTCAAAGCTTCAATCTCTTCTAATGTTTGATTCGGTAAACAAACTGCAAATTCTTCCCCACCAATCCGACAAAATGAAGTCACTGCGATCTCATTCATCGTATTATGTAATATTCGAGACACTTTTAATAAAGCCTTATCACCTTGTAAATGGCCATAGCTATTATTATATAAACCAAAAAAATCGATATCGATTAAAAGTACAGCCATGTTAGTAATATGACTATCAGACAGTGCTTGCTTAAAGTATTTTTCAAACTGACGTCGATTACCTAACTTAGTCAGAGGGTCTTGTAGCGATAAAATTTCTAATTTCTTATTCACATTTTCAAGCTCATTTGTCCTTTCTCGTATTTTCAATTCAAGCTCTCTATTTAACTGAGCCAATTTATCCATTGCTTGTGTACGCTGTAAAACTTCACTTAATGTTGATATAAATAAATTAATAATTTCTTGCTCTTCTGTACTCAATGACTTTTTCGTTAAAAAATTATCGAGTACAACAAACGCAAAAGGCTTTTTATCCGTTGTTTGTATAAGAGCGATACCTTTAGCTCCAAAACCAATCACTTCAAGATCATGGAATATGGGTGACGAATCTGTATAGATTAATGTTTCTGGTTGCTCAATAGCTTCTTGAACTACCTCTAAATTCTCACTATAAAAATAAGATTCATTAACAACATTGCCTTGCTGATCAGTTCCCCATGTTCCTTTTAAACTAGTGCAATTTTCATTAGTTAATAGAATACCCAAGCGATCAACCCCAAGGTATTTAATTGCAAAAGAAACAGCACAATAGCAAACATCATTCAATGATTGGCACCGAGAAAACTCAACCAAACTCATGTTCAATAGCTTAATTGATTGTTCTCGACGTTTTCTAATATAGATTTGAGAAAGAAGAGCAGCAAAAGACTTCAGCATTTCTTGCTGATAAATCGTCATGGGTTCACGATGAATAAAATTATCTAATGCTATCCAGCCAACAGGGGAATTTTCATCACGTAAAATCAACATAGCATTCCATCCTTCACCAACGACTTCTCCAGCGGTATATAAAGGAGCAGGATCAACGACAACTAATGTTTTATTACTATTATAAAGAGCTTCAATATATGATGGTTCCAATTGATGTAAGTCATATATTTTATGATGTTCACTTATTGTATTACCGCTCTCATCTGTTCCGTAAGTACTACTAAATGATCGCTGTTTGTAATCAAGCAGCATAAATACACTGCGATCGAAACCCATATCATCACGAACAGCTTCAACTGCTGCTTGAAATAACGAATCTAACGTTTCTGGTTTGGATAATTTGATGGATACATGTTGTACTAGCTTCATTTTTTCTAAAAAAAGATCACGCTCTTTTATCTCATCTAAATATTTTGCAGCTTTAATATCTCTTAATCGAATTTCATTACTGGCATTCTTCTCTGCTCTAATGCATTGCCATTGAGAAGCGGCAATATATAGAAAATCTAGTTTCGTGCTTTTATTGGATTCTATTAAAGGGCAATAAATACTTTGAACAATTAAATAAGTACGAGAAAAAGTATGGCTATCAAGAACAAAAAGGAAAGTTTCATTAGGTAAAATCTGCTGATAATCCCACCCTATCGTATTATTTGAAATAGATACCAAGCCATCACTAGTACTAAATTGTGCAGCCCAAAGCCAAAAAGCCTCAGGAATCTTCTCTATTTGGATCTTATCACCATAAACATAATCTTCATGGCATTCATACATTTGGCTTTCGAAAGAAATAACCGAAGCAGATGTTGCATCAAATGCTGTAGAAAAGTACCAAAAAACAATATCAGAAATAAGTCGCTGATCATGACATTGAATCAACTTCTGCTCTAATGTTTGTTTGGTGTTTTCTTTAAATAACTCTATATTTGGGATCATAGCAATTTATCAGCACTCAATTCGGAATATTAAGTAATGATGCATAAAATTTATTCATTTAGCTAACGAACACGATTGCTATAAAGATAATTTGCGAAGCAGTTCAAATAAAAAATGCCTGTAAATAAATCGATTATTCACAGGCATTTTATCAATAAGACAATACTACTATAATGAGAAATATGTCAGTTGTTGTTTCTGTTTTTCGGCTAATTGAGATAACTCGTGGCTTGCCGCTGCACTTTGTGTAATACCCGTTACATTCTGATTTACAATCTCATGAATGGTCGTAATATTACGGTTAATGTCATTCGTTACCTGAGTTTGCTCTGCAGCAGCATTTGCTACGTGAGTGTTCAGGGAAGTAATGTCATTAACAGATTCTGTAATTCCCATTAGAGCATCATTAACTTGATGTGATAGTTCCTGATCTTCCGCTAATACATCAAGGCTTGATTGCATACCATCATTTGCTTTTGATGATTGCATTTGCAGCTCTTCAATAATCGCTTGAATTTCTTGTGTTGACTCTTGAGTACGCGCCGCAAGTAAACGAACCTCATCAGCAACCACGGCAAAACCACGCCCAGTTTCACCAGCACGTGCCGCTTCAATCGCTGCATTCAAGGCTAATAAATTGGTTTGCTCTGAAATACCTTGGATAACTTCTATCACATTACCAATTTTCTCTGATTGGTCTTTTAAATTATTCACTACATTAGCTGCAGAGGTAATTTGCTCAGCCATCTTAGAGCTAGCTGCTGCACTCTCTTGGTATAATTTAAGTCCATGAGCTGCCATCTCACTGGCTTGATGCGCTGTCGTATCTGCACTTAATGCACTACTATTTACGTTTTCAGCAGTACTTGATAACTCATTAACTGCTGACGCAACTTGTTCAATCTCTTGCTTTTCTTGATCTGAGTTTACTTGAGCTTGTGTCATTACCGTAGCAAGCTCTGTAGATGCTGAAGCAACATCTTCTGAAATTCGAACCATTGAATCAACGGTAGTACGTAATTGGCTCACTGTAGAGTTAATATCACGACTCAACGCAGTAATTTCATTATCGCCCTCTTCTTCAATCGTTACATTCAAATCACCTTTTGCAATGCGTTGCATCACTTTTTGAATCATACTGATAGGAGCAACAATTAATGTAGCTAGCCAATATGCACAAACAAGAGAGGCAAAAATGGCAACAAAAATGGCAACCGTCCCTTTATTTAGCACACTATCATGTGAATCTTCTGCTTTTTCAACTTTAGCTTCAGATAATATATTCAATTTTTTAGAAAGGACTTCAATAGATTTAACCATTGCAGCCCCTGAACGTCGGTATTCAGCACGGGCTAGATTATATTCACTTACATTATAATCACCTGAATGCTTTTCTTTTAACAACGGCATCATTGGTGATTTACTGTATTGAATATAATAAGCCATTGCTGATTTTAGTGCTGAAATCTCATTAGCTAAACCATCAATTTCTTTTAACTTATTCATAGATGACATATTTTTTGAGAACCCTTTATCAAGGTTACTCGCTAATACTTTTAATTCTTCTGGATCATATAAACTATATACAGCACTGATTCGCATCGCATAAGTATTATTAATAATTGCAGCTAATTCATCTTTTTGATGGCTTAATTCGTTTGCAGCAGAAGCTACATCTTCCATTGATTGATCAAGATCAGATCGCCCAATAAGTAATCCCGCAGTCATAACAATAGAAATAAGTAGTACGGGTATTAATACTTGAATTTTAATTGAAAAACCATTAATAAATTTACGCATGATAGAACCTCATTAAACTAAACTCTCCTAAAAATGAAAACAATTCTCATTATTACTGATTTATTCATCAATTAATATAACTCTAAAAATATATGTTGTTACAAGGTGTTCATCTATCTATACGGAATGCATACATGCCATTACAAATTGTTCACCCACCTATACAGAATATATAGTATCTGACTGATCAACTATGGAATAGCTGTCTATTATATAAGCTCTCTCTTCACATAATAGGGCTAGCAATCATACAGAATGCCACCTTGCTTGTGGTAGTGTTTTATTCTTGTCATAGATACTTAAACAAACTGAAATATTACTGTCACATAAATTTTCTAAAGTGGCCTCGTCAACTTAATCCGGCACGTATGCCTCATAAAGGAAATGAAAATGAAAAAGTCAGTTATCGGCGCACTAGCAATTCTGAGTTCAGTAGTAGCATTACCAACATCAGCGAAAGAAACTATTTCTGCCGTTGGTTCAAGCAGCGTGACCCCTCTTATGGAAGTGTTTTCTGAAACTTATATGAAAGAGCACTCAAACGTATTTATCGAAGTTCAAGGGCCAGGTTCTTCAGCTGGTGTGAAAGCTGCAAAAAATGGCTCTGCTGATTTAGGTATGTCATCACGTAATCTGAAATCATCAGAAAAAGAATCGTCACTAAAAGAGCTGGTTATTGCTCGTGACGGCATAGCTATTGTGGTGAACCCAAATAACAAACTTCAAGGCTTAACTGCTGAGCAAGTAACAGCTATCTATAAAGGCGAAGTGAAAAACTGGAAAGACGTTGGTGGTGCAGACAAACCAATCGTTGCTATCACTCGTGATACTGCGTCAGGTACACGTGGTGCATTTGAAGACATTATGAAACTTAAGAAAAAAATCTCTGGTATCAAAGTTTCTGCTATCTCACAACGCGCACAAGTTGCTAACGGTAACGGCGCACTGAAAACAATGGTTGCAAGTAACCCATATGCTATTGGTTACATCTCGCTAGGTACAGTAGATAACTCTGTAAACGCGCTAGATATCAATGGAACACCAGCAACAGTAGCTAACGTTAAAAATGGTTCTTACAAAGTAGCTCGTCCATTCCTTGTTCTTTACAAAGAAGGCAAGCCATCTGCTGAAGCTAACAAATTCCTAAATTGGATGACATCAGAAACAGCGCAAAACCTGGTAGAAAAGAAAGGCTACATCTCAGTTAACTAATTATTACCCTTTTGCCTGACCTGCGAAGGTCAGGCATTTTTCCATTTCGAATTTTTCGACATGTGAGTATTTATTATGACCATCGCAATGAATAATCAAAATACACTCAAGCAAGATAAACCGTCTCAAAGTCCATTACGCCAAAAGAAGCGCGTAGATTGGCGAGAGCGTATTTTCCATGCATTATTTCTTAGTTGTGCCGTCATCGGTACGCTATCTTTGGCTACTATTGCCTACTTTATCGTTAAAGAAAGTATCCCTGCATTTCAACAAGCTGGCGTAAGTGGCATTGTCTTAGGACAAGATTGGCTACCACCTGCATTGTATGGTGTCTTCACCATGATTGTAGCGTCAGTAGTTTCTACTCTTGGTGCTGTCGTTGTTGGTGTTCCGGTTGGGATATTAACCGCTATTTTTATCGCTGAAATCGCACCAAAGCGCGTTGCTAATATTATTCGTCCAGCCGTTGAACTACTTGCTGGTATCCCATCAGTTGTTTATGGTTTCTTTGGTCTGGTTATTATTGTTCCATTAATCCAAGACGTATTCCAAGTTCCTGCGGGTAACACCATCCTTGCTGGTATTATCGTACTAGGCGTCATGATTTTACCTACTGTAATTACGGTATCAGAAACATCGATTAGAGCTGTTCCTGCAACGTACAAAGAAGGTTCACTAGCGCTAGGTGCTTCAAAGATATTCACTATTTTCCGTATTCTTCTTCCTGCTGCTCGTTCAGGCATCATGACAGGCGTTATTCTTGGTATCGCTCGTGCTCTTGGTGAAACTATGGCAATCATCATGGTTATGGGTAATGCACCAGCGATGCCTGAAGGTATCTTAGATTCAGCTCGAACGCTAACAGCAAACATCGCGATTGAAATGTCTTATGCAAGTGGCATTCACGCAAGTGCATTGTATGCAACCGGTGTTGTGCTTCTTGTATTTATCATGTCTCTTAATGGCATCCTTCTTTATCTAAATCGTGAAACAGCGAGATAAGACAATGAATAAATTAAAAAAACAACGTCATATTAAAGACCAAATTGCCGCAGGATTCATTTGGTTATCAGCAGCAGTTACCGTCGGTTTCTTATTTTGGATTATCTGGTACATCCTATCGAATGGCCTACAACACGTAAGCTGGTCATTCATCACAGATAATTATACTCGTACAGGTGAAGAGCACGGTATCTTCCCAATGATTGTCGCGACTCTTTATATGGTATTAGCATCGATAGCCGTTGCTGCGCCACTTGGGATCATGACCGCCATTTACTTAACAGAATATGCCAAAGTCGGCAGTAAACTCGTCAAGGTTATCCGTTTTTGTACTGAATCATTAGCGGGTATTCCATCGATTATCTTTGGTCTGTTTGGTATGAC
The DNA here is from genome assembly GCA_000953695.1 of Aliivibrio wodanis. GTDB lineage: Bacteria > Pseudomonadota > Gammaproteobacteria > Enterobacterales > Vibrionaceae > Aliivibrio > Aliivibrio wodanis. Next base: position 1,976,653 of record LN554846.1, read on the forward strand.
TTTCTTTGTAGGCATTCTAGGTTTAGGCTTCTCTATCTTATCGGGTGCATTAACACTGAGTATCTTGATTTTACCAGTAATCATTCGTACCACCGAAGAAGCATTGATGGCAGTACCTCAAACATTTCGTGAAGGCTCATACGGACTAGGCGCATCAAAAATATACACTATCTGGCGTCTGATTTTACCAAGTGCGATGCCTGGTATCATCACTTCTGTTATCTTGAGTATTGGTCGCGTTATTGGTGAGTCGGCTCCTGTATTCTTAACGGCAGGTATGGTTGCTCGTATTCCTGATTCACTGCTTGATTCAGGCCGAACGTTAACGGTTCACCTATACAAGCTAACCACAGAGCTATTTACGATTGAAGAGTGGAACCAAGCTTACGGCACAGCAACAGTATTGATTGTGCTTGTATTAATAATTAACACGCTAACCAAGTTATTGGCTCGAAAAATCAGCAAAGCGTCTTACTAATTTATTAATCAACTTATTAATTATCACTTATTATTCGCTGATTGCACGGCATAAGATGCAGTCAGTAAGGAAACGACAATGAACAAATTTAATATTGAAAATCTAGATCTTTTTTACGGCCAAAACCAAGCACTAAAAAGCATTAACTTACCTATTCCTGCAAAACAAGTGACCGCGTTAATTGGGCCATCTGGTTGTGGTAAATCAACCTTACTTCGTTGTTTGAACCGCATGAACGATTTGATTGAAGGCGTAAAAATCACAGGACTTGTAAGTCTAGATGGTGATGATATCTACGGTAATATTGATGTTGCCGACCTGCGCATCAAGGTAGGAATGGTTTTCCAAAAGGCGAACCCATTCCCAATGAGCATTTATGAAAATGTTGCGTATGGCTTAAAAGCACAAGGCGTGAAAGATAAGAAAGTATTAGATGCCGTTGTAGAGAAGTCATTACGCAGTGCTGCATTATGGGATGAAGTTAAAGATCGTTTAAAATCTCATGCTTTTGGATTATCTGGCGGCCAACAACAACGTCTATGTATTGCACGTACGATTGCAATGGAACCAGATATTATTCTAATGGATGAACCAACATCGGCACTGGATCCAATAGCTACGCATAAGATTGAAGAGCTAATGGAAACCCTAAAGAAAGATTACACCATTGTTATTGTGACTCACTCAATGCAGCAAGCGCGTCGTATCTCAGATAAAACGGCTTTCTTCTTAATGGGTGAATTAGTTGAACACGATGACACACACGTTATTTTCTCAAACCCTAAAGACGACCGTACGCAAGGTTACGTAAACGGCGACTTTGGTTAATTGAATACCAAATAATAACAAAGCGATGGAAACTTTTGCCCCTCTAGTTAGGGGCTTTTTTACACCCCAAGCAACTGTTTTATATAGAAAATAAAGACAGACCGGCCACAATGTGACCACTAGTAGGGTATAGACTTATTGATTGAAATAATTTTAGTCATTATTACAATCTAGCAAACCCTCATAATTAGCTACTTACTTTGATTTAAAAAGCCCAATCTCATAAGGAAGCTATAAGTTTAATTCTTCAATGAGGCTGAATGTATTTGAGTAACAAAGTCATCAAATTCTTTAATACTGCTCTCTATGAGTGCTTTATTTGGAAATATTGGTTCAGCTCCATAATCACCCACATTCAGTAAACCAAGTGAAATTGAGTAATGAATAATCTTATGTCGAAAGCTAATCAACATCTTTACTTTTTCAATCAAAGTATTGCTAATATGTTCGTGAAGGGGGATCCCAAAAGACTTATACGCTGCCTTTATATGCTGATAGTTCTGGAAATTAATTTTCTTACTTGTATATTTAATTAATGAATCATCTGAAATTAACAATTTAGCATCATTAGCTCTTTCTTCTCTTTTCGAGAATTGTTTAACAAGAGTGTTCAAGTCTAACTCTACTCCCTCTTTGTATAATTCTATAAATCTTGTTTTCAGATAAGTTTCTAATCCTGTAACTAAAGAAACCAACAGTAAGTTACTCAAAGCAGATTCATACATATAACTGCTTTCAGACTCTCCTGTGAGTAATATATGAATATATTCTTTAGTATTTTCCCAGTGCTCTAATGCAAATGGTTTTGACGTATAGTCTCCTTCTTGATGCATATGAAAACCCGAACTATTAGCGCCTAAATAAAAGACTTTTCCATCAGATGTAAGTCTGATCTGCTCAGAAGACTTATCATTTCCTTCACGTATAAAAAATGGCGATCTCTTACCACATGGTTGCAAGGTAATTCTAAGGCCATCTCTTCCCCATGAAAGAGAAATAAAACTCTCATCCCATTCAAATATTATGGTGTCCAAATCAAGTTCAATCACCCGTGTCATTGCGCTTGGTATTGTATGCCTATATACAAGCTGCTTCTTATCATTAATTGATAGTTGAATATAATGAGGAAAATCAGATAACTCCATCAATATTTGTGGATTCGTATCTACTAATAACTTACTTGAAATCTTAAAAGGTATACATCCAACTTGAGATCTTAAACCAGTGTTCTCTTCCATTAATACACCTTTATTCTTATCTTTGGTTACTTCACTAACTATGCTATTAAGATCAAGATAATATCAAAATAAAACTAAGTACATATAAGTAATTTTATGTAAGATATGAGTATCTAAAAACTAAAGAATTTAAAAATGAAAAACACTTCAAAATCGCTAATCATCATTCTTTGGATTATCTCATTATTTATTACCTTTCTTATCGGCTGTATTCTCTCAGGCTTTCTGACTACATCTGAAATCGATACTAAAAGTACATCTTTTGGTAATTGGGCTATGTGGGTAGGTAGTTTTTTTGGTGGTGTTGCTTCATTTGGTGCTCTATTTGCTGCAAATTTCACACGAAAAACACTCTCATTCTTAACTAAGCAACATGATGATCAACAAGCCCTGCAAAAGATACAAATGTTTCAGGCTCATAAAGATGCATTTTATTCTCTACTCGATGAGATAGAAGCCAATCATAAGCATATTTTCAAAATTGAACGACGAAATATTTTATATCAAAATATATTTCCCGATAATAATTTCCAATATACATACCATAAAGCCACAACAATTGAAATTACTGATGTTCGAGAACAAACTTCAGGCTTAAATGAGATCATACGCTTGCATTATTTCTTTAACAACCAACAAGAAAGTACTAATCATTGTGATTCTAGAGCTAAAACACTCTACCTTATAAATATAACTTACATGTTAACTGAACAGTTGCACATGACGTTTATTGATAGAGATAGAGTTGCTGATATTAAAATAAACCAGAATAATGCTTTTCTAAATGCATTTGATTCAATTACTACATATCACTCTATTGGAAGTACTTTTCACTCAATATTACGGTTTACTGGCAACCAAGATTTAATTGATAATTTGCCAAACATTTACCTTCGTAATGAAGAAATATTCAACTTTTTCCTTCCAAAATACGGAAATACTAATTTTAACATTGATTTTAAAGAACACTTGAAAGACATAGATCACTTATGGGCTTTTCATCAAACACTACAATCCAAATCTTTAAATAAATTTAGCTTAAAGAGAGAGCTTAGTACAAAATTATTTACCATATTCAGCACATACGAAGGAATCGATTTACTATTTAAAAATAAAATATATCAAAAAGATTTTTATAAAGAGATAGTTCATTCAGTTGAGACTATTTTTGAACATAAATATCTCAATTTAAGTGATTTCCATAGTTCCAGACTTACAGAAAGTCGCCGTTACTTTCTACACGCTTTAGTGAAAATTGAATCATCTATTAAAACAGAAATAATCAACTAACTTTATAACTCCCTGCTGAATCGCCTTTGGTCACAATCACCTCTGCATCTCGGGTCAAAACCGTGACCATAGGTAAGCGCTCAATGAACTAGTGATGCTTTACTCTGCATCACTCATTTCAACGAGCCACGGCATAAGATCCGACATATCATCAACTGGATCACGTTTAGGTAATTCCGTAAATAGATACTGGAAGTAATAATACGGGTTAATGTCATTGGCGCGGCACGTCATTACCAAGCTATACAAGTTAGCACTGGCCTTCGCTCCATCAACAGACGTTGAGAACATCCAGTTTTTTCTACCTGTGGTAAACGGCCTAATGTCTCTTTCTGTGACATTATTATCGATGCTGATATCACCATCCTCAAGATAGGTGAGTAATTTAGGCCATTGCTTTTGAGTGTAGGCGATAGCTTTACCTAATGCCCCTTTGGGTAAGACATTTTGAACATCAAGCCACGCTTTAAATTCACTCAATATTGGCTCAGCTTCCTGTTTTCTTATCTTCTGCCGTTCATTTGCGGATAATCCCTTTGCCTTTCTTTCTACGCCGTAAAGTTTGGCGATGAAGTTGAGGGCTTTTTCAGGTTTTCCCGCTTTTTTAGAGGGTGACGCTTTTTGTGCATCGGTGAACTTTCTACGAGCATGCGCCATACATGCTGCTTGTGTCACTGCATCTAATGTGTCGTATACGCTGTAGCCATCAGAGAGTAAGTACCCTGAGTAATCACCTAAAAAGTCTTTTGCACACGTTGCTGCACGGCTTGGGTGATAATCATAGATAACAACAGGGGTTTTAATGAACTCACCACTACGGTAAACCCACATATAAGATTTGGTTTGCGCTTTTCTATCTTCTTCGCGTAGCACTTGTACTGTGGTTTCATCTGCGCAGATAAGCTTTTCATTAAGCAGCCTTGATTTCATCTCATCAATGACTGGTTTCACTTTATTACCCAACTGAACACACCAATTAGCAAGCGTCGCTCGGCTTATATCAATATCAGACCGATTTAGGATATCTACTTGGCGATACAGTGGCAGTGCATCTACGTATTTTGCTGTGACTACCGCCGCGAAAGCTCCTGCGCTTCCCATGCTTTTGGGGATCATACTAGCGGGCTTTGGTGCGGTGATAATTTTGGATTGGGTTTGCGTTTTTTCACATTGGCGACAAGCGTATTTAGTGCGTTCGTGGCGAATGACAGTGACCTTTTGAGGAATAATTTTAAGCTCTTCTGAGGTTTCAACGCCACATTCATGCAATGGTTCATCACAACATTCACAATAAGGTGCATTGAGTTCATGCTTGTGTATCTCACGCTCAAGCTCTTTTGGTAGAGGCTTGCGACCTGTTTTTTTCTTCTCATCATTCGATTTAGGGAGCGAGTTTTGCTGCTCAGCTTCATTGAAAGTACCTTTTGGTACTTTTTCACTTTGCGATGAGAAGCGCTTGGATTTATTTAGGTTTAATTGCTCAACCAAGAGTGCAACTTGAGTTTTTAATTCAGCGACTTCTTCTTGCTTGGCAACAAGCAGCTTCTCTTTGGCTTCATTTTGATTATGAAGCTCAAGTAGCATCGCTTTTAGTTGCTCAATATCATTAGGAAGATCGGTCATGCTTTAGCTCAAGGTTGTTTAATTACCCTAAGTGTGACATCGAAAAAGGATCGTTCAAGTCCAATTTGATGATCATTATCAGCGATCACACTTCTAGGTTAAATAACGGCTTATGAGCTTTAGCATGATCTAAAGTCAGTCCAGATAAAAGCCAGTTGAGTTGTTGTCTGCTAATGTGGAGCGCACCATCAATATTGGGAGTTGGCCATTTGAACGTCCCTTTTTCTAAGCGACGATAATAAAGCCAAAAACCATTGGTATCCCAAAACAAGATCTTGAGTTTATCTCGATTGCGGTTACAAAAAATAAACCAGGCTTCACTGAATGGGTCCATTTCCAGCGTTTCGGCGACAATGAGTGATAAGCCATCAATGGATTTTCTCATGTCGGTGACGCCAACGACGAGGTAAACCTTTCCTGACTGTATCATTGCAATGCATCAACCCAATGTTTTATTTGTTTGGAATTAAGGTTTGCTGGTAACTCGGCACGAAGGCCATTATTACATGTCAGCACCACAATATTTGACGGCTCTTGTGTTGGCTCTGTCACGATAATGGGGTGAATTTTTGTTGTGACTTCTGACTCGCTGAGCTTCTTTGACCAGTAATAAAGGGTTTGGTAGCTTATTTCATTATCAATACAAAATTGCTTGATAGATAGGTTACTCTCTTTCTGCTGCTCTAAAATATTAGCCCAATGGTCGCGCTTACTTTGTTGATTCATAATACCTCCGATTAAAAAGATACTATGGCAAAGCATGCTTAATATTGATATGTGTGGTTAGTTAAGCGCTTACGACCATAGCAGCAGCAATGGCTTCCATTAATGGGGCGTTTTGAGAGAACTCCCCACCCATCACAAAGCCTCTTGCTTTTAATTCTTTGATTAACTCGCTTTTGGTTGCGCCTTTACTTACTGCCATTTTATTTTCCTGCAAATACGGTGGTTGAGCCATCTACGTGCGGTTTGCCGGTGTATGGGCAAATGCTTTCACAAGTAATAACCCCAGCTCCGCCGTTTAGCTTTATAGTTTGTGCATCTTGGGTGATGTTCATTGCTTGAATGATTTGGTCTTTTGAAATCGTAATGGTCTGTTTATCGTTTACGATTAAGGTATCCCCTTTCTCAATGATATGAACTCGCTCACCAAGAACGCTGAGTTTGTCATTCAGGCCAATCACTATATCTCGCAACTGGCCGATAATTTGAGTTTGGTTACCACCATTAACTAAGTGCAAGTTTGATAATGAGCCTAACGTTACATCGTCACCTGCCATCACTTCAAACGCGCCTAATGTCTCAATCAGCTTTTGGCCTGCAATAATCTCTTTGCTGTACTGTTTTACATTCAGCTCATGCACACCAAAATCACCGAGATATTTATCCACTTCATGTAAATGCTCAAACGCTTGAGTATGTTTAATTTGGTCAGTGCTGTTGGTGGTATTGCCTGCTGCATCCGTTTTATTAAATACTTCATGGCGTTGCTGTTGCAGTTGTTCATCTGGCTCTAATTCTGGCAATGACCAGCCATCATCTAAAATAGTTCTAATGAAGGGTTTATCACATCGGCCATAAGCAAACGCTATCTCGACAATTGTCCCTTCACTAGGAGTGGCAAACTGCTCTTGCTCTGCACCACCAATCACAGTAGGTAAAGGAACGGCCTTATAAATAGGGACTAATGAATCAACTTCACCATGCTCTGTTAGTAATTGAACATCAACCGCATAACGTGGGCGGTATGGGTTATTTTCATGGCCTGCCGTGGATTGGTCGGTGACGGCTTCCACTCGGGCAAAGCGTGGTAAATGATGCCCTGCTGCCAACTCTGGAAACAGGTAGTTCATTTTCCGCTTCTCTGAGGATTCCGTTTTCCAATACAGGGTCATTTCATCTTTTTCAAAATGCACTTGAGTTATGCGTTTTTGATTGATGATGGCACCAGGACGAACCGAGGGGATCACCGCCAGTGTTATGCTGTCACCGCCTCGTTGCTGTTTGGTGCCTTTTGCTTCAAATTTCAATACATTGATATTGCTTTGCTTGAGCTGATTTAGTGAATCTGTCCACTCTTCCAATTGTTGTGTTCTTTTTTGCGCTAACGCTGTCAGTTTTTGTGCCGGTGTATTTTTATCTGCTGAAAGTGATTCAAGTTGTGCCAATTGTGCCCCTTGCCAACTCAATGCGTTTCTTAAAGGTTGTTGGTTAATTTGAGCCGTTGGTTTAAAACGTGGCTGAACAATCGCATTGGGTTTGGTGAATTTATCTGTTTGTAAACTTTGCTCTTTGCCGGTGCGTCTTGCGACCATGCCAAGCTCTGGAATGTTAACGACATCAAATAGCCCTTTAGTGGCTTGAGCAAAGTTAGCCAGTGAGTTTTCAGCAATCATCCAACCTAGAGCATAAAGCTGTCCTGTTGGCTTGTGTTTGTCATTCACATCAAGCAGTTTGGCACGCAGGGTTTCAATGGCAATATCTGGTGATAAATGATGTCCAGATTCAACCTGATTACCGACTTGATATTGGTAAGGATGAACACACAACACTTGCCCCTTGCGCATCATAGCTAGGGGCTTTTTTCGCATTATCTTCTATACTCATTTCCATTAGACTTATAATCTAAGTACACTTAATCAAATTATCATGATTAGGTGTACTAAATGAAAATCCATTCTCTCTTTGCTGCCAGCCTTTGTATTCTCTCTTCTGTCAGTGCACAAGCTGCGATTCAATTAACCGTGCCTGGTGACGTTGAGCTATTGCTGGTTGATAACCAAGAAGTTGAACTTGAAAGTTCTTTTTTCTCTACCTCATCTACGCTTGAATTAGAAAATGGCGAGCACCAAATTGCCTTCAGATATAATCCAGTATTTAAACAAGGAAAAGATAATATTATTGTATCAAGCGATATTATCATTTCTAAATTTTCAGCGTCAGATACAGAGGTTACGTTTAAATTCCCAACCTATAATTCACCAGAAAAAGCAGAAGCTTTTAATACTGATCTGAATTGGAACTTAATTGATAAAAACGAAAAAACAATCCCATTTGCTCAAGCTCAACTCATTCATCATGGTGTTCAAGTCGGTCGTAATATTCAATTTGAATTAGCACAATTTAATACCACAAGTAACCCTGCCGCTTTCAAAGAAGGCATGGTGACCGTTACTCATAAAGAGATCAAAAACGAACAAGGTGAGAATACCGCAGAGCAAATGCTGCATTATTGGTATGAAAAAGCAGATAAAGAAACTAAAGACCGTTTTACTTCATTTGTATTAGAGAATAAATAACTCTCTACAATAAGTAAAAAAGCAGCCCATAACGTATTATGGGCTGCTTTATTTATAATCTTATCTACCAACTAAAATTAATATAAATACTAAACTTTAAATTGCGAAACCAAATCATCTAATCGCTCACACTGCTCAGATAAAGCAATACAAGCGTTCTCTGAACTATTCACCATCTCCACCATTTGTGTACTATTATCTGCAATACGTTGCACGTTAGCATTCACATCACCACTCACATGATTTTGCTCATTAGCCGCAGTTGCAATATGAGTATTCATATCGTTCATAATAACAATAGCATTGGTGATTTGCTGCAATGACTTTGAAGCTTGATTTGCTAACCCAATCGTCTCTTCACCACTTTGAGTACTTAATTCCATTGCACTAACGGCTTCTTTAGCGCCTGATTGCAAACGCTCAATCATTTTCTGAATTTCACCAGTACTGTCTTGAGTTTTACTTGCTAGAGCCCTCACCTCATCTGCCACAACAGCGAAACCGCGGCCTTGTTCGCCAGCACGAGCCGCTTCAATTGCTGCATTTAATGCGAGTAAGTTTGTTTGCTCAGCAATGCCTTTAATAACATCAAGTATTGAGGCAATATTAGATACATCACTATCTAAAGTATGTATTACCGTTCCTGCTTGTGTAATTTCATCCGCTAAACTTTGAAGAGAAGTTACTGTTTGTTGTAAAATTGTCTCTGTTACTTCAGCTTCAGTGGTTGCCCCTAAACTTGCTTGGGCTGCCTCATTTGCACTTTCATTTACAGTGCTACTTGTTACTTGCATTTCGTGCACAGCAGCGGCTACCACTTCACTTTCTTGCTGTTGATCAGTAGAGAACTCTGCAACACCTTGAGTTAATGTTTTTATATTCTCCATTTCTGCACGAACAGCATTGGAAGAAATAATTACCTCAGTAACTGTGCTATGTATTTTGGATACAAACTGATTAAATGCTTTAGCAAGCTGACCAATTTCGTCATTAGACTCAACAACTATTCTCTGCGACAAATCACCATCACCAGAAGCGACTTCTGACATCGCTTTTTCTAATGAGCGAATAGGCTTAACAATCCAATTTTTGGATAACCAAATAGCAAATAAAGCAAACAACACAGCACAAGCAGCACCGACTTCTGAAATCAGTTTTACAGAACTAATTCCCTCTTGGTTCAACGCCCTTAATTTCACTTGCTCAGCCATGATCAAATTACTGATCGATTTTAGCTGTTTACGCATGATTTTAAATTGAGCGTCTAGCTCGCTACTATTATTTTGATAATATTGGTCAGAATTTGCAGGATCTGAAAATAGTGGTTCGTAAAGATTAATCCACTTTTCTGTTGCGTTAATTAAAGTAGTTAATTCAGAGCGACTGCTTTTTGGTAGGATATTCTCACGATAAAGAACATCTACTTTTTTCATTCTTGGTAGGGCTTTATAAGCATTATCTTTAAATTCAAAAGTATGATGTTCAATCTCAACTTTACTTTCAGAAAGCATTAATCCCTGTACAGCTGCGATGACTTGATATAAATCGCGGTACGCATCCTCCAAACTTTCATTGACCGGCTGCACAACCTCAACAAGTTTATAATTTATATCTTCTTGTTTATTCAATTGCATGATATTCAGAATGGAGATCACACTGAATAAAATAACCATCGCAATCATTGGTATTACTATTTTAGAACTCACAGATAAATTTCCAACAAACTTCATAGCCTCTCCTAGGCAAACGTTGAATCACTGCGATAAACTATATCAATGTGTTATTAAAAATTGATGATAAATATCATAAATACATGAAGCTATACGCATGAATTAACTAAATAATCATGAAGTTAATTTAATCTGTCAAAAAAGTGAGTCACTGCCAAAATAGAGTTACGATAAACTGCCTCTAACTCTATATTATCGCATTGAGAAATATCTCCCGTTTTTCCCATTTCTTCATAGCTATTACACAGTTTATATAACTGCATCAATCCTAGGCTACCAGCTGAGCCTTTTAATTTATGTGCCAATTGATTAACTTGATAAGTATCTCTTTCCTCAATAGCTTTTTGTAATTGACTCAGGTTATCTTTAGAGGATTGTCTAAATAGAGCAATAATCTTCAGCATTCTCTCGTCACCTAAAACAGCCAAATCACTCTGCAGCACTTTTTCATTCAATATCATCTCCATCTCCTCGGCACTGTTATTTTCAACAGAAAGAGTTAATTGTTCTTGAGGAACTTCTGCCCCTTTCTGTTGGTGATTATCATTTAAAAATCGGTTCAGCATCTTAATTAATTGATTTTCAACTAAAGGTTTTGCTAAAAAACCATCAAATCCCGCCGCTAAATAACTCTCTACATCTTCATCAAATACATGAGCAGAAACAGCAAGTATTGGAGTGTATTCATTGCTACCTTCTTTTTCTTGCTCAATATCTCTTAATCTTTTTTGTAATGTTACGCCATCTGTATCTGGTAAATTAATATCAAGAAGTAACATATCAAACTGTTCTTTTTTCAATGCTTCTTCAGCAAGAAACCCTGTATCGACTGCTGTTACTTTATGGCCTAAACGTTCAAGAAAACCGACAGCTACCATTTGATTTACAGGATTATCTTCGACTAAAAGTAAATGACCTGAAGCGACTTCTGGTACCGTGCTCTCTTGATTAGAAACGGTTATACAGCGCCCTTCCTCTAACTCTAAAGAAAACCAAAATGTGCTACCTAACCCTTCTTTAGATTCTACCCCTATTTCACCATCCATCGCTTCAATAAGACGCTGACTGATAGCGAGTCCTAGCCCTGTACCACCATATACTTTCTGACCTTCTTCAGCTTGAGTAAAGGCTTCAAATAAACTGTCAATTTCATGCTTAGCAATTCCAACACCAGTATCTACAACCTCAAATAACAGTGTGGTATCTAAAATAACGTGTAATTGAATAGTGACACTTCCGGTATGAGTAAACTTAACCGCATTACCCACAAAATTATTAAGTATTTGCCTAATTCGAGTGCAATCTCCAATCCACCACGCAGGTAAGTCAGCAGGGACATCAAACGCTAAGGTAATGCCTTTTTGTTGCGCTCTTGAGCTAAATAGATGCTGAACGTCAGTGATCATTGAATGGACATTAAAGTTGACTGCTCGAATAGATAAATGACCCGCTTCTATTTTTGAGTAGTCCAAAATATCATTAAGCAAATCAAGAAGGTTTTCACCACTGCGGTTAATAATATCAACATATTGCTTCTGCTGTGCAGTTAAACCACTACCACGGAGTAACTCCCCTGTACCAAGTACACCATTAAGAGGCGTTCGTATTTCATGGCTCATAGTAGCTAAAAATGCTGATTTAGCTCGATTTGCTTGTTCTGCTAAATCACGAGCTTTGTCGTGATTAATAATTTCTACATTTAACAGTTCATTACTCGATTTAAGCTCTTGGGTTCTTTGTGCTATCTGTAACTCAAGACTATCTTTATACTCCTTAAGCTCTTGCGCTGTGTCTCTAGCAATCAGTATTGAACGTCCCATTCGAGCAAGCTCGTCATCACCTGACGTATCAAGTTCTATATTGAGCTGTCCATTGGCGACATCCGTAATCGCTTGCTCATATTGATTTAAACGCATAATTACACGAGCATAGACATAGCGCCACATAATATAAATAACAAGACACAAGCCTAATAAGGTAATGGAGATAAGAAGCTGTTGTACCAATTTCAACACAAAATTCACATCAGCAACCGCTTGCTGAGTAACATCATTGGCCTGTTCTAATAATTGAGAAATTATCAAATTTAACTCTTGAAATTGATGGATATTTTCATCACTAAGAGATTTTAACTTCTGGTTAATATTAACCAATTGAATTAACTCGCTAAAAAGCCGTTCACTTTTCGTAAGCCTATTCGCTAACATTAGCATTTGCCGAGTTCTACTCGGATCTTCAACCGCTTGAACTCGACGCGTTATAATCGTCATATCACGAGTGAAATCTTGGCGAAGTTTCTCAACTTTAGAAATATCATTACTATTTCTAGCATCATCAATCGTATTAACCACTTTAAAAGTAAGTAAACGTAATTCATGCAAACGTTCCGCTAAATCAAGATCTATCTCAACTAAGGTATCTAATGCTTTATAGATCGCATCTTTATTTTCGTTTTCAACTAAATCATATATTTTTACTACGTTCGCGATAGTAATAGTATTTGAATTAAGCACTTGGGAACGTGCTAACTCTTCCAGTTGAAGTGCTGTTTGGGTTAACTCTTTACTTTTATCTTGGATTTTTTTATGTAAAACAACTTTTTCGCCGACGTTGTTGCCCATTGTTGCCAAGTTATCGACAATATCTTGAACTTGTCGATCTAATCGAGTCAATAGCGCTTTATCAAAAGGATAAACCCCTAATCCTTTTAACCTCACGTATAAACTTTCAATTGAGCTAAAAAGTTCTTTGCCATATTTTTTTCTTTCCGCTTCTGAATCAACTTGAGATAGCAATTGAGAAGTAGAGATAATTTTAGTACTCAAATCTGAGATATAACGCGCTTCAATTACCGCAGGAATTGCCGAATCAATCACAGTTCTTTCTGTTTTTTCAACATAAGAAAAACCTAAGACGCCAACAACAGAGCCAAATGCCATAAGGGCAATCATCACCATAAAAGTAAGAAAAAGTTTGCGGCCTATCCCTGTAGAAGCAAATAACATAATCTGAATACGCTTTAGAAAAAGAAGTAATGCGAGTATCATATCACCAACCTAAAGTCAGTGCGAAGAGACCATGAAACTTACTTTTCATTCCATAGCTATTCTGTTGTTTTCTATTTTATTATCACCTTTTTCTTCAGCGCAGGAAGCGTGGAAACTGTGTGCTATTTATCCTCACTTGAAGGATTCTTACTGGCTTTCTATTAACTATGGCATGGTGGAAGAAGCAAAATTAAATCACATTGAATTAACCGTTTATGAATCTGGTGGTTATCCAAATATAGATAGGCAAAGAGAGCAAATAAAGCAATGTGTCGCTATTGGATCTGATGCCATTATTTTAGGAACGGTTGATCCAATCGCTTTTCAAAATGAATTAGAAAGCCTCACCAAGCACATCCCTATCTTTGCAACAGTCAATCAATTAACCAGTGCTCCTGAATCTAAAGCCCCACTACACCTTGGTGAAGTCGGTGTTGATTGGTATGAAATGGGATTTAAAGCGGGTAGTTACCTTGCAAAACAGCATCCAAAAAATTCAGGAATAACCTATATTGGCTGGCTTCCTGGCCCCAAAACACGCGGTGGTACAAAGCCAGTAACAAAAGGGTTTCAAGATGCAATTAAAAACAGTGATATTGTCATTAGCGCAACCTATTGGGGTGATAATAGTAAAGAATTACAGCGCAATTTAATTCAGGACGCTCTACAAAATGAAAAGCTAGACTATCTTGTTGGTGGTGCAGTAGCGATTGAAGTGGCGATTAGTGAATTAGCTAGCAGAAAAATGCAAAATCAAGTGGGATTAGTCTCTACTTATCTAAGTCATGCAGTATATCGCGGTTTATTACGTAAACGTGTGTTATTTTCCCCTACCGATAAAATGGTACTGCAAGGTCGACTCAGTATTAAGCAAACAATAGGCTATTTAAACCAACAACCTTTACCTTTTAGATTGTCGCCAAATATTGAAACATTAACACCAATGCATTTACCTAAAAAAGTATTACTAGACTCTTTATCTCCAGCAGAATATCGACCAACTTTTTTCGTCGAATCTTCTGAGTAATCATATTGTCATTTAGTTGAGATAAAAACACTCTAGCTTAAAAAAATGAAGGAATACTAATGAAAAAAACAACACGGACTATCCCAGCTCATAAGAATATCGCTCTTGTTGCCCATGACCACTATAAACCTGAACTTTTACGTTGGGTGAAAGAAAATAAAGACGCTTTACAAGGGCACTTCTTATTTGGTACTGGCACTACAGGGCATTTATTAAGCAGAGAAACGGGGTTGGCGATAAAAAGTCTGTTAAGCGGCCCTATGGGTGGCGATCAGCAATTAGGAGCATTAATCTCGGAAGGGAAAATTGATATGATGATCTTCTTTTGGGATCCACTTAATGCTGTACCACATGATCCTGACGTTAAAGCTTTACTACGCATAGCGACTGTTTGGAACGTACCTGTTGCGATGAACCGTGCTAGTGCAAAATTAATGATCACATCACCAAATATGTCAAAAGAGTTTGATATTGAGATCCCAGATTACGACGCCTATTTAGCTGAGCGCTTATAACTCCTTATAAATATTTATTTAATGGCTCTCTTTGCCGTAATTTAAAAAAAAGCCAGCTTATTTAAAGCTGGCTTCTCATTAGAAATATTCTGAATTAAGCTTGTTGAGTGTAACCAGGCACTTTAAATGCTTTACGGCATGCATCAAGGAAGTAACCATAAAATACCCCCATAACGCATGAAATAGCCGCATTACTTGATACTGCTGTAATTATTTGATCAGTACTCGCCCCAACTGTAAATAAAATCGCTGCATAAACTGGCGATTGGAACAGTACATAAGCAAGTAAGTCTGCAATATTTTTCATGAATGGTGCCGATGACAAGCGTGAGCCCTGACGCAGCATAAAGTCGCGAAACACCCCATAAGGCCACGCTATTGCTATATTAACCGGAATAGAAAGAGTACGAGAAGCCAATGACTGCTCAAATGTCATCCCTGAAATAAAAATTTCAATAAACATGCCTGTAATAAAACAAAAAATCACCATCGCGAATGTATCAGCCGCTGCATTACGAATACAAAGTGGTCCTTTTCTAGACATTTACTTTCTCTCTCCAATTACAATTTATTAGGTTAATAAACTGCCTTTTAATCTATTAGGCAGTTAAAGAAACTGGAAGCGTCCAATGCACCAGTAATTATCGCTATTAAATCACACTATTATTAGAATTAGATCTCGAAGTTGAAACAATGTGGTAAATTTACAACTACTTTCGCATTTAAATTCAGATTATTCCGCTACTCCTTTCAATTTAGTAATAAAATTACCAAAAAATAGAAGCCTATTTCATTTCAGACAAGGTGAAGTCTTCTTGGTACAATAAGAAAAAATTGAATGGAAATAAGAACATCATGTCTTTATCACTTACGGCAATTCTTTCAAACCCTGAATTAGAAAATAAACTACTAACAGAGGCTCAAACACAAGGTTTTGTCGCTTCTATGGCCGCAGCTCCTAACCTAATTAGTCCAAATGAATGGTTGGCCTTCTTATGGGGCGGTGAGGATACTTCACCGTTTACTAGTGCGGAAGATCTTGAAACGTATGCAAATGCGATAGTTAATCTTTGGAATGAATATCGTGAAGCTTTTCTTGCTGGACAATGGCAGTGGCCTGAAGCTTGCCAGCTTGATGATGAAGAGATTGTAACCACTGAAACACGCCAATTTTCTGAAGGTTTATTACAAGGTTGGCAACTAACTCGTGATGATTGGGAAACATTAATGCCAGAAGATAGTGAAAACAATGCCCTTTTAGGTGGTGTGTTACTTTCTATCAGTATGCTGTTTGATCCAGAGACTGCTCTAAATACCTTAAAAGAACAAGGTATTGAAGGTTTAGATGAATTTGTTGAAATCTACAATGCCGTGCCAATGATGCTTTGTGGTTTAACTATGCGCGGTTATGAGCTTTCAGAAGCAGAAGCTGCTAAAGAAGAATAACGTCTTTTAGTTATGAAACACAGTGATTAATAAAGTCCCCCTAGCTAAAGCAAGGGGATTCTTGTCGTCTACGGTTTAAGCATTGCAATACTAGATTTGCTTTAGTCTTCCAAAACCTCTTACAAGTATTTAACGTGTCGATACTTTCTACCACCACATATTTTTAAGCGACCAACAATCTCAAACTTTCAATGTGAATATTTGTGGCTGCATTTTGATCTCTATCGTCCGTAACGCCACTCTCACACAACCACGTTCATTTACTTTTTGAGTACCCTACAGAGTGCAACTTCGTAAGTTAATGCATTGAAATGAGGTTAGCTCTAGGCTTATACCAATTCCAGTAATTCTCTAATCATTATTACTGGTTAAATCACATAATAGCTTCGTTAAAAATTATTTAAGTCGAATAACTACTTACCAGAATTTTTGCCTTGCTCTTAAGTGGTTTTCCTGCGTAATAAATAGGCCATTTAATTAATGGCAATGGTATTATGAAGAAAGAATGTCCTGAAATTCACCATTATTTATGGAAAGGTGCTCACAGATAAATATTGAATTTTAACTGAATCAATAAAAGAAACAGAATATTATTCACTTAAAACACAAACACAGCAAACTCATCGCATTGTTAATATATTTTTACATTTTAACTTGAGAAAACAAAAAAGAACTGCTTGTTTATTAGAGGGCATAAAATAATGTGTCGAAAAAAACAAGAGGATCTAAGATTGAAAACGATAAAGAATATCTCACTTCTAGCGACATTAATTACGCCTACTTGGGCTGTGGCTTTTGATGATATACAAACACGAAACTATGTAGAGCCCCGAATTGTTGGCGGAAGCCCAGCAAATGCCGAAGAGTGGCGGTTTACACTCAACTTGTAAGTCGTTCAGGCAACCGATCTTATTGTGGTGCGAGCTACATTGGCGATGGATGGGTATTAACTGCCGCTCACTGTGTCGATGGCGACTCACCTTCTCAAATCGCAGTTAAGATTGGAGGCTATTACTACAACGGTAATGATGGTGTCCGCTCTAATATAAGCCAGATCCATATCCACCCTCAGTACAACAGTCGCAACCTTTCTCATGATATTGCATTGCTGAAATTAAGCACAGTTCCAATCGGTGTTACTTCCGTCGCTATTGCTGAGGGTAGCCTGAATCAATATGTAAGAGCTGGAGAACCTCTTACCGTAGCTGGATTAGGAAGAACAGCAGAAGGCGGCTCTTCACCAAATGCATTACAAGAAGTGGAGGTTCCATTGATATCTGATGCAACCTGTCGCCAAGCAGGAGGCACATATTCAACAGTTGGCGATGTCTCATTTTGTGCTGGTGTCCCGCAAGGCGGTATTGACTCTTGTCAAGGGGATAGCGGTGGCCCTATTGTCATCAACCGTTCAGGTAGCATCACACAACTAGGAATCGTTAGCTGGGGTATTGGTTGTGCTCGACCTGGGAAGTACGGTGTTTATAGCGACATAGCGGCACTAAGATCATTTGTGGATTCAGTTAAAGGAACAGGCACTCCACCAAGTGACATGGTATCGGTTGGCTATCATAAAAACCAAACGCTTCCATCTTTTGAAGTAGGTCAAACACAATCCCATCAGTTCAATATTAAGAATAATGGGTCTGATTTTTTCACTCTTGAGACCGTGTCTTTATCAGGCTCTGGTATGATCCAGTCCCCTGTCATTGCTAACGATCAGTGTTCACAAATAACGCTATCTGCTGGACAGCAATGTGCTGTATCCATAGAATTTAGTGCTAAAGGTGAAGGTGTTACTCAGGCTACACTTAGTTTTGGTATTGATAAAACGGCGACAACTTATCGCTCTGTGATATCTGCAACGGCAGTAATGCAAACTCCACCAAATGAATGTACTAATCTGTGGCAAGCCTCTACTGTCTACAACACTGGTGATACAGCAAACTGGGAAGGACAACTTTGGCAAGCACAGTGGTGGACACAAGGTAATAACCCATCAGATTCCGGCCCATGGGGCGTGTGGCAACCAACATCTATATCAAACTGTGACTTAGTACCGCCAACGGAACCAAAACCACCTGTTGAGCCGACACCACCGATAGGGGAAAATGTATATCAGCCAGAAACAAGTTATAACGCCGGTGACGTAGTCACTAACAATAGTGCAATTTACCAATGTAAATCTTGGCCGTATAACTTATGGTGTGGGTCTACACCAAGTGTCTATGAACCAGGAGTCGGCACCAACTGGCAAATGGCTTGGTCTCAATTGTAGAACAGCATAATCGAGATTAACCTCTCGGGTTTCACTAGCCCTTTTCTATTTAGAGGGCTTTTTCTAATAATCCTACTTATTACATTCTAATACCATTGCCATTAATTAAATGGCCTATTTATTACGCAGGAAAACCACTTAAGAGCAAGGCAAAAATTCTGATAAGTAGTTATTCTACTTAAATAATTTTTAACGAAGCTATTATGTGATTTAACCAGTAATAATGACTAGAGAATTACTGGAATTGGTATAACTTGGAAGAGTTTTTAATTTTACCAAAAAATCAAAGGTAGCGAGATAATGCGAAGAAGAAGTTGAAGATATGATTTTGAATACGAAAAAGCCCCAGCATTTCTGCTAGGGCTTAGAATGTGGCGGTGAGTGAGAGATTCGAACTCTCGGTACGTTGCCGTACACACACTTTCCAGGCGTGCTCCTTCAGCCACTCGGACAACTCACCGAATCATTGCTCTTTTCGAGACAACGAGCGCTAATTTAATGATTTAGCTTGCTATGGTCAAGGGATTTCTCACATATTCTCAATTGTTTGCTTTATTTTCACACGTCTTGATGATGTTCTAAGCAAAATCCAACTAAACCTTATGAGTTAAATAACTTATCCAATCTTTGGCTTCTTTTGATGGGTACAACTCATTTAATTTTTTTGCCTCAGCAAACGCATCATTAAAGCCCCCTAACTTATAATAAAGACGAACTTTCATTAATCGATAATCAGAATCTAATATCACTGATTTTGCTTTTTCAGTGCTTTTTAACGCCTGCTGATACGCCTTTTGTTGTAATTGTAACTTCGCTAAAGACCAGTAATGCTTTGTGCTCTCTTTGGCTGCACTCCCCCAAGCTTCTTCTGCCTTATCCCACTCTTTTGCCATTTGCCAATAGGTTGCTTGTCTAACCAATTCCGACTCACTCTTGGTGCTTGGGGAGTTGATAAACATTTCCTCCATCACCTTTGCGGCCTGCTCTGGTAATCGATTTTGACCATAAAGTTGAGATAAGGTTTTATAATCTTGTACTTCAAATTGAATACCTTGTTGCTTTGCCAGTGAATAGTTAACCAAGGCTTTGTCCGCTTGTTGTTGCTGTAACTGCGCGGCTATTAATTGTTGCCACCAGATCTTTTGATTAGGTTCGTACACGATTAATGCTTGTGCAGTTCGCTCTGCTGATGACCAACGAGTTAATTGCAGTTCACTGACTAATTGAATTTTTAACTTCTGAATTTTCTCATTACGATTTTTTGGCTTAAACTGTCGAATATGAGTTAAACAGGACTTCCACGATTGATCCTGATAATAACTGTTTGCCAAACGTAAATGGATCTCATTTTTACTCGTAGCGAGCTCTTTGCTCTGCTTATCGGTACGAACAGGGTAACGACTAACTAAAAGATGTTGATAATGTTCAATTGCTTTTGACCATTGATGATCTGAATAGTAAATATCTGCCAGCATTTTTTCAGTTTGCCACTGCGCTTGTTGTTCTAATGCATGCAAAGAAATAGCAGCAGATAATTGGAATATGGCTTGTTTAGACTGTTCATTCTGCCAATAAAATACCCCTAAGACACGGGCTATATACGCGCGATCATACGCGGCTGATGGGGATAATTCAGCTAGAATAGAAATCGCCTCTGCTAATTCACCCTTTTGCTGTAGTTGATTTGAATACTGAACCTTCTTAGCATTATAACTGCTTAGGGTTTTGGCTTGCACTTGGCCGATGATAAGGAAAAAACTTATGATGGTTCCATAACCAATAAAGCGAAAAAGTGAGTGAAGATAAAGAGTCATTAGTTCAATCTATACTCCAATGTCACGGTTTGTCCTGGTTGAGTGATCGCCTTACCTTCTCTCAATTTAGGTTGATACTTCCACTGTCTTAATGCTTGAATCGCTGGACGAACAAATAGTCGACTTGGCTCCGCTTCAACACTCTCAATATCAACAGGTTTACCTTGCTCATCGATGGTAAAGCGTAAAATCACATACCCTTCCATTTTACGCTTTAGTGCTCGTGATGGGTATTTCGGTTCAACCCGATACAGAGGCATTGCTTGTTGGTTTTGTCCTAGCCCGTCAAAAGAAGGCAGTGACACCACCATGTTTAATCCAATATCTCCAACATCAATAGAAGGCATGGTGTTGTTTTCCAAAGGGGCTACGTTCGCCACATTTGATGACAGTGAACTTTTTGAAGAAGGTATACTTGGTGTTTTCGGTGGCTCAGGTAATTGACGAATACGTCGCTGACTCTCGGCATTCGGCTCTACCATCACCACATCAAATTGCAGTGTCTCACTTGATACTGCTGCGCTTTTTGGTTGAATCGTCATCCACGCCATAAAACTAAACAGAGCCAACGTCATCACTATTGCCAGAAAAAAAGCCATCATACTTCGACACATTATTTCGACTCCGTTGCCAACGCAATGCCTTTAATCCCAACACCTTTCGCGGCATCCATGACAGACACAACAGTGCCATTGTAAGCGTGTCTATCTGCTTGGATAACCAGATTAGCTTGAGGGTTATCTAAATATAACGCCTCTAATACCGCTTCTACTCGCTCAATATCAACGTGTCGTTTATCAATAAAAACTTGGTTATTAGCCGTAATTGCCACAAAAATCCCTGTCTCTTTTTGAGCAACAGAGTTCGAGGCTTGTGGGCGATTAACTTTAACCCCAGATTCACGAACAAATGAGCTAGTAACAATAAAAAATATAAGCATGATAAATACAATATCAAGCATGGATGTTAAATCAATACTGGCTTCTTCTTTCGCTTTAGTGCGACGAATTATGCGCATTCGTCACTCCTTAATGCTTGCTCTAAACGGTATTCATGCCTAGTCATGACTTTTAATAATCGGGCATGAGCAAACAGTCCAACCAAGGCAGCAACCATTCCAGCCATGGTCGGTAAGGTAGCCATTGATATCCCAGAGGCCATCAATTTTGGATCGCTGCTGCCTTGTTGTGCCATTAAATCAAATACCGTTACCATCCCTGTCACGGTTCCTAATAAACCAATCATTGGACATAAGTTGACTAATACCTTAATGAAACTTAGATTGCGATACAGTTCATGCTGAGCAATTTGCATCAGCCCTTCCTTATGTGCAATGGCGTACCAAGATGAATAGTCATCACGACGTTGCCAATCTTGTATCCACTGTTTTTTATACTTTGGTAACGTGAAAGATAAAAACAATAATCGCTCAATCACTAAGAAACCACCAAAGAAAACAACTAACATTAGCCACCACAACACACTGCCGCCTTGCGACATAAACTCACTAATGGTTGGGAAGTACTGATCAAATAATACGAGCATTATCATTCTCAGCCTTGGCAGCGACTAAACTCACGCCCTGCTTTTCTAATGTGGCATTAATACTGTCTGCACGACTAGATAATAGGTTGTGGGCCAGCAACAGTGGCATGGCTGCGATTAGACCTAATACCGTCGTCGTTAACGCCATCGATATTCCTCCTGCCATGACTTTTGGATCGCCATTTCCAAATTGAGTGATCACTTGGAAGGTTTCAATCATACCTGTTACTGTGCCAAGTAACCCCAACATGGGCGCTAAAGCAGCGAGTAATTTAAGCATGGATAACCCCTTTTCTAATCCTTGTTGCTCATCCATAATCGCTTCCAGTAATCGCAACTCTAACGACTCTAGGTTCTGTCCTTTTTCTTTGTCATAAACAGATAGAATTCGGCCAAGCGGGTTATTGCTCGGGGTTTCAGGAACCAATAATTGCTTGCTGATCTGCCATTGAATAGTCATCAGAACCACACCACGATACACCGTAATTATCAGTCCGATCAGCAATAAGCCTAAAATGATCTGCCCTACGATCCCCGCTTGTTCAATGCGTTGAAGTAATGTTGGTTGCTCATCATATTGAGTAAATAGTCCACCACGAGTTACATCAATCAGCATTGAATCTGACCTGAAGTTCCCTGTATTAGTTGCATCATCTGGGTATCGTGAATATTGCTCAGCTTGTGCCTGTGAACGATCCCATTGCATCTCACCACGTTCAGAAAGCAGCGCCATATCACCCACTCGGAGCATTCCCTCCTCAACAACTAATCCATCACCTTGTAGCCGATTCACCATCACAGAGGTAACCACGCGGCTTTGTTCGATATAAGTTGCCATGGCATTGACATAATCAGAGAGCACTGCAATTGACGGTAAAGTGTCCGTATTAGTTACTCGCTCAAAAGGCGTTAAAGAGAGCCCTTCACTGCGCTGAATAACAGAGGACATGACGATTTGTTTCGTCGATTTAGCGCCTTGGCGAACCACTCCAAATAATTCACCTAAACTGCCCGTTTCTATTTGTAACTGTTTTTCTAACTCAGTTAATGTTTTTTCATTTTGACTAAAAGCAGAGCTGAGTTGCTGTGTCTCATTTTCTACTTGTTTAATGGCACGTTTTAACGCATTTACTTTTTTCTCTAACTCCACACGAGTTTGCTTGATGGTTTGTGTACGTAATTTATCTTGCTCTAACTGTGTTACTTGGCTCTCTTTTGCTTTGTTATCTAATAAAGAAAGATCATCAGCGTGAACAAAAGAAGTCATACCAAACAGTGCTATCAATATAATAAAAAATGAACGGCTAAACATTAGTGAGCCTCCTTTTTATTACTTTCAATAGACGTATTGACTGACAAAGGCAATCGCAACAATTGAGGGGGCGTTTGTTTGTGTGCTATCGAAAAAGCATTGTCTAACGCGGGTAAATCCTCACTTAACACGGAGTGCCACTGTTGCTGATCTTGTTGCCAAATCCACGCTTGTTGCTTATCAATACTTCTTGATATCAATATTATTCGACCAATATGCAGCTGTTGAACCACTCTTTGACTGCCATCATCTAGCGTGATTGTTTGTTGGTAAGCCGCGATTTTATAGCCGTAATCCATTTCGATCTGAAACGCTTCAAGAATACGACGAAACTTTTCTGCATCCGAGATATCCGCACGAATAATTAAAGCATTCAATTGCTCTAAGCGCTCTGTTCGCGCCGTAAAACGAATAGGAAGATCTGTATGTAGGAGCCGGTCTAGTTCATCAAGCATATGATACATTAATGGAATAATGCCTTGGCGTGTCTCTTCTATTTGATCAATTTGACGTTGAAGTTGCTGTATTTCTTTTTCTTGAGAAGAGACAATCTGAGTCAGGTGCTTTCGATATATCGTTAGGTTAGATAAAGAATCTGTTACTTGTTCAATGTGGGTTTGCAGCTCTAAGATCTGCTGTGCTGCTTTATCAATATCCTGCTGAGTGCGCTGAGATGAATGATTGGTTTTTGCTTCTATCACTTGAGCTTGAGTCAGTGAATTTGCGGACACTGCCGATATGCCAAGTAAACCAATTAAGCTGAGAAGAAACATGGCTAAAAAGTGTTTTTTCATTAATCCATTAATTCTTAATAAGTACTCTATCTCAAGAGTAACGTGCTGTTAGGGATGCTCTTATCCCAGATAAACTGAAATAAGAACATATTATATATATCGTTCTAATGATAATAATTAGGCTACATTGATCTAATCAATAATCACAGGGTAATCTTTATCTACAATTTCCTGAACAAATGGCGATGGTTTACCATGATAAATAATCCACACCTTTTTCTTTGCTCGTGTTAAAGCTACATAAAACAAACGACGCTCTTCTGCATAGGGAAAATCTTCTTCATGAGGTAGTAAAGCACCATCAAGAGAGATTGTTCTGGTTTTCATCGGAAATTGTCCTGCTGTCATTTCAACAATAAAGACATAATCAGCTTCCGTTCCTTTACTTGCATGACATGTATTATATTCCAAGTTCAAGCCTGGATAATACTTTACCCAATCATCAAAATTATCTGGTTTATGGCTATGGTTACGGCCTAAAATTACCACTTTTTCACCATCTCTAATATTTTTAGATAATGATAACAGCTCTTTTTCTATCGATTGATGCTCAATGACTTTAACCGCTTTTCGCTTCTGTTTAGTAAAACTCGTTAGCTCTTTTTTAAGCTGTAATGGGTTTTCTTGAATAAAACGATTCGCGACAGCCCCTATTTGATCATTAAATCGATACGTCGTCGATAATTGAGTTACTTTTGTCGATTGAAAGCGAGTTTCAAAATCTGTCGTTAATGATACATCGGCTCCAGAGAAACGATAAATCGCCTGCCAATCATCTCCAACAGCAAATAGCGTTGCTTTATTTTGATGTATATTTTCGTTATGACAAATAGACTCAATCAAATCTAGTCGTTGCGGTGAAATGTCTTGATACTCATCGACCATGACAAATGACCACGGTAAATCGTATTTTTTATCATTAATATAACGCTTTGCTTTTGTGATCATTATTTCATAATCAATCGCTTCTTCTTGCTTTAGTGTTCTTTCATACGCTTTAAAGAATGGCCAGACAATATTTAGTTCGCTTTTCAATCGTATTGCATCTGCGTGATATTCTATTTTTTTGATCACCGCTTTTTTATCCAACTGCAAAGCATTCAGCTGGCAAATTTGCTTATATAACCACTCTTGAAGCTTTTCATTATGAGATTCTTCTTTTAAATCGACATCTCCACGAAGATAAGCTATTGGCCATTTTTTTAAATGTTTTTTCCAACGGTTCACCGCTGTCGCATTTTTCCATTCTGAGTCAAGTACATGAGAAAACCATTCTTTGCGATCTTTCTCATTAGTCACTAAACACGACAACTTAGGTTGTTGGTACTCAACATGACGAATGATATCTAAACCCAATTGATGAAACGTTGCTACTTTAACTTTCTGACCGACATCAAAGCCAAATTTTTCAATAATACGACCAGACATTTCCTGAGCAGCTTGACGACCAAACGCCAATAATAAGATCTCGTCAGCTTGAGCCTGACCGCTTTCAATTAAATAATTAACGCGTGCAACTAAAACACTGGTTTTGCCAGAGCCAGCACCTGCAAGGACTAATGTATGGTCTTCATTTAACAACAAAGCACTCTGCTGTGATTCATTCAGTGGTTGAGACTCACATTGAGAAAAAAAGGTTTTCCATTCTATTTTTTGGTTTTCTAGCCAATCCTCATTCAAGGTTTTTAATTGTTGCTCTGGCTCTGTAAGCCAATCTAAAACCAACGCCATACAATCCGGTTTTAGCTGCTTGGCAAGAGGAATCGACAACCCTGTTTGCTCAAATAAATCATATAATTTCTCAACCATTAATAACGCTTCTGTTTGCTTTAAAAAACGCTTTTGATGACAGAAGGTTTCTACTAATTCTACCATTTGTGGCTGTAGCTCATTTAGCAACGAGATTTTAGATTCTTTCCAATTTGCATAAGCATTTAATACACGATTAATACTCTCATCACACTCTTGCCAAGGTAAACCAGACACTCGCCATGCTATTTGGTCATTTCGATTATAAAAACAAAGAGAACTCCACACTAGCCCTCTTTGAAAAGTGACTTTGCCACTCCATTTATCAAATGGGACAGACACTTGAAACTTATGTGAGGTAAACAACAGCTGCTCTTGCTCTAATTCAAGTTGATAATAGTCACCTTGAACTAACCACTGAGCGAAAGTGGTTGCTTTTATCTGCATGATTCAATACTACCTAAAGATAATTGTACTTATGAATGTATTTCAAACACTCATTTATGACTCGAAGATAGGTTAGGATATCAGGTTATTTTTTTGTTGTCTCAGATCAGTATTAAGACAATGATTAGCACTGTGATAGTTCCATCTTTATAGGACTTTGTTATGATGACTTTTTCCCATGAATTAGATAATACGTATTGTGACCTATCGCCAAATTTTCCGTCAATATTGGGCTAATAAAACCATTAATTTTAGTGTTCGTGTTTTACTTGCACTTGTGGGTGCTGTGATCCCTTGTTGGTACCTTGAACAAAACATGGCAATCACCCCACTTATTCTTGGTATTATTGCTGCGGCCTTAGCAGAAACTGATGACAAATTATCAGGCCGTCTTAAGGCTCTATTCTTAACTTTTATTTGTTTTGCTATTGCTGCTTTCTCTATTGAATTACTTTTTCATACTCCAATTTTATTTGCTATTGGGCTTTTCTGCTCAACCTTTTCATTTATTATGCTAGGAGCATTAGGTCCTCGCTATGCGAGTATTGCCTTTGGTTCTTTATTAATTGCTATTTATACTATGCTAGGTGCGGCAGACAGCCCTAATCTTTGGTATCAACCTATGCTCTTATTAGGTGGCGCAGCTTGGTATTACTCAATTTCTCTTACATGGCAAATTTTTTGGCCTTTGCAGCCCGTACAACAAAATTTGGCTACCGTTTTTGAAACCATGGCAACCTATTTAAATAGTAAAAGTGAATTATTTCACCCTGTTACTAACTTAACTCCACAGCCTTATCGTCTTCAAGAAGCCAAAAACAATGCTCAGATGGTAACTGCATTAAACAACAGTAAAGCATCTTTACTTACTCGCGCCAAAGGTGGACATGTAGTTGGTGCCACTGACCGATTTTTAAAAATCTACTTTATTGCTCAAGATATTCATGAGCGTGTTAGCTCTAGCCATTATCGCTATCAAGACCTCGCGAATACCTTTAGTCGTAGTGATATTCTTTTCCGTTTTAAACATTTATTACACAGTCAATCTGAAGCGTGTAAAGAAGTCGCTCGTTGCTTATCTCTTGGGCTACCTTATCAACATGCACAAACGTCAACCTTTGCTTTGGATGAGCTACAGCAGTCATTAATTGCCCTAAAAGAGCAACAACGACCTGAATGGCGCTTATCGGTGATCCAACTCGAGTATTTATTTAATAATCTCGCAACGGTTGAACGTCAGTTTGCCAATATTAGTAACCCAGAAAGAAGTTTAGACAGTGAAGAGGATACCGTATTAGCCGATCAAGGTGCACATACACCAAAAGCCATGTGGCAACGTTTAAGAGCAAACATGACCACAGATTCAATGCTATTTCGTCATGCGATTCGAATGGCGCTAGCGCTCACCGCAGGCTACGGAATCATTCAAGCATTTGATTTGGATCGCGGTTATTGGATTTTATTAACCACCCTTTTTGTGTGTCAACCAAACTACAGTGCAACCAAAGAGAAACTGGTTGCTCGTGTTGCAGGAACAATCATTGGGTTGTTAGCAGGAACGGCATTACTAGTCTTGTTCCCCGCTCTTGATAGCCAATTAGTCTTAATGGTGATTGCTGGTGTGCTCTTTTTTGCTTTTCGATTGGCTAATTATGGTTTTGCAACGGCATTTATCACTATTTTGGTACTCTTCTGCTTTAATCAACTGGGTGAAGGTTACGCGGTTATTCTTCCTCGCTTAGGAGATACTATTGTTGGTTGTATGCTAGCTGTTGTTGCTGTCACTTATATTTTACCCGACTGGCAATCAAAACGTTTGCACAAAGTAATGGCCGATACGGTTCATGCTCATCAAGACTATTTATCAAATATTATTGCTCAGTATCGAGCAGGGAAAAAAGATTCTTTGCAATATCGACTCTCTCGTCGTCAAGCTCACAATAATGAAGCGGCACTCAGCTCAGCCATTAGTAATATGCTAATTGAACCTGGAAAATATCAAACCGCAGTAGATGAATCATTTCGCTTTCTCTGCTTATGCCATGCTATGTTGAGCTATATATCGGCGCTTGGAGCTCATCGAGTTCGATTAAAAGATGAAGAAACTCATCAGTTAGTTGCAGAATCACATCGCATTATTCATTCGCATTTGAATCAAATCCAATGCCAATTGAGCAATACCGATTGCAGTGAAAAGTTAAATATTATCGCAGAAGAAAGTATTGAAAAACGCCTATCGGAATGGCGAGATGAAGACGAAAACTCAGTCCGTATGGTGTTACAACAATTGCATTTAATGCATCAAATTTTACCTGAGATGCATACTCTCTCTACAACTCTCGCTACTCAAGTTAAAGATAAAAAATAGAATACTAAAGTTTGAACTCGATCTTGTAGCTAACTCGATAAATTGATGTTTATCAAACTTTTTATAGGCAGGGCGTCTACACTGGTATTAAAGATAACTTATTAATATAAGAACATCCTAACTCAGTTGGAGGCGTCACTATGAAAAGTGTATTTATTGCTGCTTTTGTTGGAATTTCTAGCCCAGATCTAATTAAACGACTGGCTTCTGTGACTCATGAAAAAGGTGGGAAATGGCTAGTCAGTAAAGTTCACTACCTTGATGCGCATATTTCTGCGGTGATAAAAATTGAAATGCCAGCTGAGCATAAAAAAACAGTGCAAGATTATTTTTCTTCTCAAGAGGATTTGCTGGTTACCTTTACTGATTCATTAGAAACCATTGTTGAAAGCCAACATACACAGTTAAAGGTTGATGCTGAAGACAGAGCGGGTATCGTTAATGATATCAGTAATATTCTGCAGAAGGAGTCTGTTGAGTTAGTTGATATGAACAGCCACCGAATTGGTATTCCTGCAAATGGAAGTAGTGTTTTCACTGCAACATTAAGCTTAAAATTACCTTTATCAGCTAATGTAAATGATCTAGCTTCTGAAATAGAAGCACTAAGCGACGATATGGTTGTGACGGTAATTTAGCTCTCAACTCTATATAAATAATCAATAAATGGCAGTGTTAAATACGCTGCCATTTTTATCCCCAAAGAAATACCAATCTATATAATACCAATCACAGTAAGCAAGTAATCGAAATAGCAAAGGAAAAGTGCTTGAAAACAAGGCGATACTTTTCGACAAATAGTTTCGATAAGCAGTTATTCTACAATCAAAAATCTCAACGCAGTTATCGAGTATTTTAACCAGTTAGGATAATCAGTTATTTACTACTATTGGTATAAGTATTAACTTACCGTCCATTGTGATAATGAACGTTTAAAATCATCATAGCCAAATTCATTTAGCTTCTCGATGTCACCAGTTACACGTTCACAATAAATTGATGGCATCTTTAAACCGTTAAACCAATTTAATTTAACCATGGTATAACCCGCACTGTCTAACAAATGCAGCTTTTGACCTATCTTTAATGGCTGATCAAATTGTGTCTCACAAAACTGATCACCAGCTAAGCATGAGCACGAACCAATCACGTACTGGTATTCGCCATTTTCTGAAGCCTCTAATATTGATGCTGGTTCGTTATAAATCAAGGTGTCTAACCGATGTGCTTCTGTCGCTGAATCTACAATCGCTGTTTTTTTACCATTTTCGATAATATCAACAACAGTCACTACAAGATCAGCCGTTTTAGTTATTATCGCTTCACCCGGTTCAAGATAAAGCTGAACTTGGTGTTTATCAGAGAACGCTTTTAAGACAGAAGCTAGTTTTTCAATATTATAATTTGGCCATGTAAAGAACACACCACCACCTAAGCTAACCCACTCTAGTTTATCTAAGTAAGTACCAAATTTATCTGAAATAGCGTCTAGTAGCGCTGAAAATGCATCAACGTCTTTGTTTTCACAGTTCATGTGAAACATAACGCCATTCAGGCTCTCGAATATTTGAGGATCGAGATGGTCTGCTTGCACACCTAAACGGGAAAACTCGCGCGCAGGGTTAGCTAAATCTTGACCTGCATAGCTCACTCCTGGATTTAAGCGAAGTCCAATAGAAGCTTTTCCTTCAACTAAGTGACGATAAGCGGCAAGCTGAGATTGTGAATTAAAGATCATCTTATCGCAGATATCGACTACGGCTTTTACGTCATCTTCATTGTAACCCACGCTATATGCATGAGTTTCACCACCGAAGGTTTCGTGACCCAATTTAACTTCATAAGGACCACTACTCGTTGTACCATCAAGATAAGGCTTGATGATATCGAATATTCCCCACGTCGAAAAACATTTTAACGCCAATACTAATTTAACGCCTGATAGTTCTTTTAATCTCTTTGCAACTTCAAGATTAGCAATAAGTTTTGCTTCATCAATCATGAAGTAAGGAGTCTTTAACTCATTTTTATTTAATTGAGTTTTCATGATTATCTTCTCTAAAAATCGAACAAAGCCGATGTGATAATCTACTTTATTATCACATCGGCTAAGATTGTTTTATTTATCTTACTTAACGCTATCGATTATAATAATCGTAGTTTATTTTAAGATATTAATTTTTGGTTGTCCTGGAGTCAACTCTTGTACGTGCCAATCTAGGCCAATTTCAGGCATTGTTTCTAGGAACGGATCTGGGTTTAGCTGCTCCATGTTGAATACGCCTTTATCCGCCCACTCACCACGGAAGAATTGCAGTGCAGCAGTAATTGCAGGTACACCTGTCGTGTAAGAAATCGCTTGGTGTTCTACGTCTTTGTATGCCACTTCGTGATCGGCATTATTGTAGATAAATACACTACGCTCTTTACCATCTTTCTTACCTTGTACCCAAGTACCAATACACGTTAAACCCGTGTAACCCGGAGCAAGTGATGTTGGATCTGGCAGTAACGCTTTTAATACGTGCAAAGGTTGAACAACCGTTCCATCATGCAATGTTAGTGGATCAGGGCTTAATAAACCAATATCACGCATACAGTTAAAGTAGTTTAAATAAGCATCACCAAAACCCATCCAGAATTCAATGCGTTTTGCTGGAATAAATTCTTTCATTGAACGAACTTCATCATGAGCCATTGAATAAACTTTATGGCTCCCACAATGTGGGAAATCAAACTCTAGCATACGTGTGTGACACGGCACTTGCTTCCACTCTTCATTTTCCCAGTAGAAAGAATCACCTTGGATTTCTAGCATGTTAGTTTCTGGGTCAAAGTTGGTTGCAAACTTTTTACCATGATCGCCATTGTTGATGTCCATTACATCTATGGTTTCAATTTCATCAAACAGGTGCTTAACAGCATAAGCTGCAAACACACTCACCACGCCAGGATCAAAGCCTGCACCTAAAATACCTGTAATGCCCGCTTCTTTAAATTTCTCACGGTAGCCCCATTGCCAATCATACGCTTCAGGAACTTGTTGTCCTTCAGAGCATAGGTCCACAGCGACAGACGTATCTAAGTAAGATACTTGTGCTTGATAACAAGCTTCCATGATTGCAATATTTACCCATGGAGGACCTGCATTAATAACAAGATCAGGCTTAACTTCTTTGATAAGGGCAACAAGTGCATCAACATCATCAGCATTTACTGCTTTTGCTTCTAATTTCTTCGTCGTATCTTTCAGGTTATTTTTACCTTTAATCGATTCGATGATCTTTTCACATTTTGCAATGGTACGAGAAGCAATCGTAATATCGCCTAGTGTGTCATTATTTTGTGCTGCTTTATGTGCAACCACCCATCCAACGCCACCAGCGCCAATTTGTAGAATAGACATTATCGTTTTACCCTTATTTTTCTAGTTCAGTTACTAACTTATCAATTTTTTCCAATAAAGATTCAAAATCAGTAATCTTTAAGCATGGATTTAAGATGGTGAATTTAAGTGCGGTGTTATCTTCCACAATCGTCTCACCTAGCACTGCTATACCACGCGTTAACGCTTCTAGCCTTACTGTTTTATTAAGCTTATCTAAATCCTTGATAATTCGACTTTTAGAACGAAATAACACTGTTGAAAGTGACGGTTCTGCCAGTAGTTCAAAACGCTCACTGTTTTGAATTAGTTTTGCGATTTGCTGTGCCTGTAGCAGTAGGTGATCGTACATTTTACCTAGCTGTTCAGGTCCCACATTTTGCATTGTCATAAATACTTTTAACGCATCAAATCGTTTGGTTGTTGCTATGGATTTATCAACTAAGTTAGGTAATACATCCTCTTCACGATTTAAGTAATCAGCATGATGTAGTAAGTAGCTCAAATGAGACTTATCTTTAACTAACAATGCACCACAACTTACTGTTTGATAAAATAATTTATGAAAATCAACACTAAGAGAATCTGCTTTCTCAATGCCCAATAAACGTTGTTTATGACTGCTTAAGATCAGAGCCCCACCATAAGCTGCATCGATATGAAACCACATACCCTGTGTTTCTGCTACTGCTGATAAAGCAGATAAGTCATCAATTGCACCATGATCGGTTGTTCCTGCTGTTCCAACTAAAGCGAATGGAATTAAACCACTTACTTTTAATTCATCAACAGCTGTCTTTAGTGAATCGATACAAATTGTTCCATTTGAATTAGTATCAACACAGCATACAGAGTGCTCACCTAATCCTAACAAAGATGCAGATTTTTGCACGGTGAAATGTGATTTTTTAGAGCATATTATACGTAATTTATCTGCATAGTCTGGTAACCCAGATTTTTGAATCGAATGTCGGCTCACTTTATCAGCAATCCAATCACGAGCAAGTAGCAATCCCATTAGATTACTTTGTGTACCACCACTAGTAAAAACACCATCCGATACCTTACCCAATTGGTATTTCTCACACACCCAATCAATTACTTTTTGTTCTACATAAGTAGCAGAGGATGCTTGATCCCAAGAGTCCATTGATTGATTTAAGGCTGCAATCATAGCTTCAGCAGCAATAGAGGAAAGTAAAGGTGGCGTGTGAAGGTGAGCAATGCAATTTGGATGCTGAACAAAGATGGCGTTTTTCACAACAAGGTCGGTTGTATTATCAATAACATCACGTAAGTTACTAACTTTATCATCCAAGCTAACTTGCTGAATAGCTTGTTCAAGTGCTGCAGGTTCAACTCCTGAATAAGGCTTTTCAACATCTTCAAATACAGAAGCTAGCGCTTGGTTGGTGTGATTAAGCATTTCTAAAAACTGCTTAGATCCTCCTTTACCAGTTTGAATAAAATATTGCTGCCAATCTTCTTGCTGTACTTTAACTGTTTGAATAGTTGGTACTAATGAAAGTATTGACTCTTCTAGCACCTTCAACGCAAAGTCTATTTGCTCAAGAGTAATGATTAAAGGGGGTAAAAAACGAAGAACAGACCCATCTCGACCACCTTTTTCGATCATCAGCCCACGTTCTAATGCTGCCCGCTGGATAGCAAGTGTTAGATCACCATCGCTGCTCGGCTCTCCAAACTTATTTTTACTACCATCCACTTTTTGGATCTCAACACCTAGCATTAAGCCATTGCCACGTACTTCTGCAATACAACTCACTCTCTGCTGAATGGCTTGTAGTCCTTTTTTAAAGTACTCTCCAGAAGTTTTTGCTTTAGCTGTTAACTTATCACGTTGTATGATCTCTAATGCTTTTTCACCAGATACCATTGCAAGTTGATTACCTCTAAACGTTCCTGTGTGCTCACCTGCATTCCAAGTATCTATCTTTTTATTAAAAACAAGCAGAGACATCGGTAGACCACCACCGATCGCTTTTGATAAGCAGAGAATATCAGGGGTGATCTCCGACTCTTCAAACACAAAGTTATGTCCAGTTTTAGCGACGCCACACTGGATTTCATCAAGAATTAAGACAATTTCATGCTCATCACATAGTCGACGTAACTCTTTCAACCAAAATGCAGGCGCAGGAATAACTCCACCTTCACCTTGAATTGGCTCAACGATCATCGCAGCAGGCTTCATTATTCCTGCTTCATCATCATTTAATAAACGTTCAATATAACGAATACTGGCTTTTGCACCTGCATTACCACTAATCCCAAATGGACAACGAAGATCATAAGGAAAAGGCATAAAATGAACATCAGACATTAAACCTGTACGACGAGCTTTTGTTCCTAAATTACCCATTAAACCCATGGTGCCATTTGTCATACCATGATACGCACCACGAAAAGCAAACATACTGTTTCGGCCAGTAGTTTGTTTTGCTAATTTGATTGCTGCTTCTACTGCATCAGCACCAGATGGACCGCAGAACTGAATAACCGACGACTCTGAGAAGTAAGAGGGTAAGAAGGATTTTACACGTTGAATAAATTTATTTTTAACTGGTGTCGTAATGTCTAGTGTTTGATATGGTAGCCCTAAATCTAAATGGTCTTTCAACGCCTGATTAATCTCTGGATGGTTATAACCCAGAGCAAGCGTACCCGCACCAGCAAGACAATCTAGATAAATTTGACCTCGAGTATCCTCAATCAATGCACCATAAGCACGTTTGATTGCAATAGGAAAGCGT
Source organism: Aliivibrio wodanis (assembly GCA_000953695.1). Classification (GTDB taxonomy): domain Bacteria; phylum Pseudomonadota; class Gammaproteobacteria; order Enterobacterales; family Vibrionaceae; genus Aliivibrio; species Aliivibrio wodanis. The sequence goes on from LN554846.1 coordinate 2,011,637, forward strand.
CGAGGGTATGAACGGACCTCTGATTCATTCTCTGATTGTTCAGTAACATTATGATCTGGGGTCAAGTCATAAAGGCTATCCACCATTGGAGTTTCAACAGAAATTTTGTCTATTACAATGCCATTATTGACATCAAAAAGTGTATTCATTTTTCTAACCTTGAAAAATCACATGTTCCTTTAACTCACTTACGCTTTTTTGGGACAAAACAATCCTAAAAACTAAAAGATAAGAAAATTAAAATGTAAAAATGCATTCCATAGCAATATGCATATAGAAATTAAGCCAAGTGATGGCTATATTTTTTCATAGATTCAAGGTTCGGTGATACTTCCAGCTTCAAGTACTGGGCAAATTTGAAATATAAAGCGGATTGTGATGGTGTGTAATGTAAGTGTGTTCACTGTTGGGTTTCCCATAAACGTGACGTTTTCAGTCACTAGTATCCCTTCTATCAACAAAAGCATTTGCTGATACCTACCCTACGTATTTAAGATCTATTCGATAATAAAACGCGTATCCCCCAGAGCAACGCCGAGATTGTAAAGAAAAATAACACATCTATTCATAATATAGCAATATTTTTTCATAATAGAATTATCATTAATATCAATCTTGGCAAAGCGACACTTTATCCGAAAATTACCAATTATTGAGGTCATGAGTCGAGCCTCTTTTTGCTCTACTGTAAACGTCAAAAAGCCCAATCATTTCTGATTGGGCTTCTCGCTCTCTATTTAAAGAAACGGGAGCGACACACGAGGCTCCCGATCTTCGAGGTGCTAGGCGTGACATCAACTTTGGCAAGGTTGCGCTCTACCAGTTGAGTCAATAGTTGCTGAGGTCACGAGTCGAGCCTCTTTTTTCTCTGCTGTAAACGTCAAAAAGCCCAATCATTTCTGATTGGGCTTCTCGCTCTCTATTTAAAGAAACGGGAGCGACACACAAGGCTCCCGATCTTCGAGGTGCTAGGCGTGACATCAACTTTGGCAAGGTTGCGCTCTACCAGTTGAGTCAATAGTTGCTGAGGTCACGAGTCGAGCCTCTTTTTTCTCTGCTGTAAACGTCAAAAAGCCCAATCATTTCTGATTGGGCTTCTCAATTTGGAGCGACACACAAGGCTCGAACTCGTGACCTCAACCTTGGCAAGGTTGCGCTCTACCAGCTGAGCTAGTGTCGCATGCTATATCTTACGATATAGGCTTTAATAGATGGTGCCCCGGGCCGGACTTGAACCGGCACAGCGCGAACGCCGAGGGATTTTAAATCCCTTGTGTCTACCAATTCCACCACCAGGGCACGCAATTCTTTATTGCGATGCTCCCAACCAATGCACTTTATAATAAAGTGGGTTAGACACCATCTTTTAAGCAGTCTGCCAATGTTACTTGACTACTTTTTTACAAAATTTGGAGCGACACACGAGGCTCGAACTCGTGACCTCAACCTTGGCAAGGTTGCGCTCTACCAGCTGAGCTAGTGTCTCATGCTATATCTTACGATATAGACTTTAATAGATGGTGCCCCGGGCCGGACTTGAACCGGCACAGCGCGAACGCCGAGGGATTTTAAATCCCTTGTGTCTACCAATTCCACCACCAGGGCACGCAATTCTTTATTGCGATGCTCCCAACCAATGCACTTTATAATAAAGTGGGTTAGACACCATCTTTTAAGCAGTCTGCCAATGTTACTTGACTACTTTTTACAAAATTTGGAGCGACACACGAGGCTCGAACTCGTGACCTCAACCTTGGCAAGGTTGCGCTCTACCAGCTGAGCTAGTGTCGCGATATTCTCAAAAAGAGAATGGAGGCGCCTCCCGGAGTCGAACCGAGGTCCACGGATTTGCAATCCGCTGCATAGCCACTCTGCCAAGGCGCCTTTGTAATCTCAATCAGTTAGCTGCTTATTTGCTGCCTTCCTCTTGGGTACGGGATGCATTCTACTGATTCAGCACTTAGAGTCAACACTATTTTTCCGTTTTTGTTTCGTTTGAATAAAATGCGATCAAAGTGAATATAAAACAAACAAAAAAGACACTATTACAATTAAATACCTTACATAAACAGTACCTAAAACGCAGTTATCACAAGAAAAAGAAAATATAAAAGCCTGAGATATCAGATCACTATCATTTATTTATTACCATATATAGAAAAGCGAACCTAAGTTCGCTTTTCTATAGACTTTCTACTATTTATTCATCCGCATTGAGCAAATCATCTTTTGCAGCTGCTAAGTATTGGATCATTGACCAGTAGGTTAAAATAGTTGCTATATAAAGTGCAACATAGCCAACCCATACCATCCAATCATCATAACGCCAAATTAATACCCATAGAGCAAACATTTGAGAAACAGTTTTTACTTTACCTACCCATGAAACCGCAACACTTGCTCTTTTACCTATTTCAGCCATCCATTCTCTTAATGCTGAAATAATAAGTTCACGCCCAATCATGGTAATAGCAGGAATTGTTACCCAAATTGAATGATAATGCTCGGTAATCAAAATTAACGCTGCTGCCACCATCACTTTATCAGCAACCGGATCTAAGAAAGCACCAAAACGAGTGGTTTGCCCAAGTTTTCTTGCTAATAATCCATCGAGCCAGTCAGTAAAACCTGCAACCCAGAATACCATTGCCGCAGCAACAGCTGACCATTCATAAGGTAAGTAAAAAACAACAACAAACACAGGTATCAGTGCCAGTCGAATAAAAGTAAGTATATTTGGTATCGTTAGTCGCATAATAATTCTTTAGTTTTGGTCAGCTGAGCCTATGGTGCGCTTTTTTTATCCTTGTTTCAACGCATCCTGTATTTTTTCTGCCAAAGATCGGCTAATGCCTGGCACTTTGGTTATTTCTTCAACACTTGCACTTTTTAATTCTTGTAGACCACCTAAATATTGCAATAATGCTTGTCTGCGTTTGGGGCCAACCCCCTCAATGTTTTGTAACATACTGGTTTTTCTTACTTTAGCTCTTTGAGAACGATGGCCACTAATTGCATGATTATGGCTTTCATCCCGAATATGCTGAATTAAATGTAACGCAGGAGAATCACTTGGCATCGAGAATTCTTCACCTGTTATTTTCACTAAGGTTTCTAAGCCATGTTTTCGCGTGACACCTTTAGCAATTCCTAATAATAAGGGTTGCTTTGGCCAGCTATTCCAATGACTTGAAATAACTTCATAAGCGCGATTTAGTTGCCCTTTCCCTCCATCAATAAATACAATATCGGGAATCTTATCGACATCTAACTGTTTACTGTATCGGCGTTCTAAAACTTGAGCCATAGCAGCATAATCATCACCTCCTGTAATTCCGGTGATATTATACCGTCTATACTCAGTTTTTACTGGTCCTTCTTGATTAAAAACAACACACGATGCAACCGTTTTTTCCCCCATCGTATGACTAATATCAAAGCATTCCATTCGCTGAATCGATACTAAAGACAACGCCTCTTCTAATTGCTTGAATCGCTGATAGATGGTTAGTTTATGGTTTGATTTACTAGTTAACGCAGTTAAAGCGTTGGTATCTGCTAATTTTAAATAACGCCCTTTAATTCCTTTCGGATTTAATTGAAATTGCACTTTACGTCCAGATAATTCGGTCAATGCATGCTCTAGCCCTTCGCCATCAAACTCAAAACTTGTCACAACACGATTAGGGATCGTACGACCTTGAGAATGATTTAAGTAATACTGAGTTAAAAAGCTTGAGAATACTTCTTCTTTATCTGTTTTCGCTGGTATCTTGGGAAAGAAGCTTCGACTACCTAATATCTTGCCTTGTCGGATCATTAATAAATGTACACAGGCTAATCCATTTTCAATGGCAAACCCCAAAACATCCAAATCATCAGTGCTATCATCTGACACATATTGCTGCTCTTGAACTCGCCTCATTGCTTGAATTTGATCGCGAATAACGGCCGCTTTTTCAAACTTAAGCGCCAGACTAGACTCTTCCATCTGTTCAACCAATGTTTGAATAACCTGCCGATCTTTACCTTGTAAAAATAAACGGATAAATTCAGCTTGTTCTTCATACTCCTCATCACTGACAATACCTTTAACACAAGGAGCCAAACAGCGTCCAATTTGGTGCATTAAACAAGGCCGTTGACGATTCGCGTAAACAGAATCTTCACATTGACGAATTGGGAATAATTTTTGAATTAAATGTAGACTCTCTCGAACCGAACCTGAATCAGGGTATGGACCAAAATATTCCCCTTTTTTTCGTTTCGCACCACGGTGGATAGAGATCCTAGGATGTTTATGATTTGAAATAAAAATATAAGGGTATGATTTGTCATCTCGAAGCAATACATTATATTTTGGCAAATATTGCTTAATATAATTATGTTCAAGAATGAGAGCTTCGGTCTCGGTATGAGTAACCGTCACATCAACATGGTCAATATGACTAACTAACGCTTTGGTTTTTTCTGATGGGATGTTACTGCGAAAATAACTTGATAATCTTTTTTTTAAATCTTTTGCTTTACCAACATAAATAACATCAGCTCCGGTGTTATACATACGATAAACACCGGGCTGGTGAGTTACTGATTTTAAAAAAGCGGCTGAATCAAAAGAAGACACTAAAGCGTCTCAGCATCTAAAATGCCATGACGAATAGCTAAATGAGTTAATTCAACATCTCCGCTTATATTCAATTTACTGAATAATCGATAACGATAACTATTGACTGTTTTCGGGCTTAAATTCAGCTGCTCGGAAATATCCGTCACCTTTTCGCCTTTAGTTATCATCATCATGATTTGTAATTCACGCTCTGAAAGCTCCTTAAATGGGTTTTCAGAATCAGGTGTAAATTGACTTAATGCCATTTGCTGCGCTATTTCTGGAGATAAATAACGTTGTCCACTTTGAACCATACGTATGGCATTTACCATTTCATCCGGTCCTGCTCCCTTAGTCAAATAGCCAGCAGCTCCTGCTTGCATAACTTTTGTTGGGAATGGATTTTCAGTATGTATAGTTAAGACAATAACTTTCATATCTGGATTAAATCGCAAAATCTTTTTTGTGGCCTCTAAACCACCAATGCCAGGCATATTCATATCCATAAGGACAATGTCTGCCTGCTCTGTTCGACACCATTTTACGGCGTCTTCACCGCTGTCAGCTTCCCCTACTACTTTAATTCCACGGACGTCTTCAAGAATACGTCTAATCCCTGTGCGAACCAGCTCATGATCATCTACAAGGAATACTTTAATCACAACTGACACTCCGACTTAAATCTACTGCTACCTCAAATTACAGAGGCTAGTTTTATGGCCTATTTTACCTTAAAAATTAAGGTGATCGCGTATTTATTATGCGTTAAGACGCAAAGTTTTGCTATTAAAATACTATTGACTTTAGAGTCTACTTATTCTACGGAACTCTATACCCTTTATAGATATAGAGTTAAAGATACATAAATCCTAGTTGCCTTTTCTCAATATACAACAAAATTAATCGTTAAAATAGACCTAATTGTGATGCTGATAACTGTGTAAAATCCAATCCAATAAAAGGTAAAATACCATCAGCAATCGGCTTTAATTGCTTTTCTACATAATGATCATAATCTATTGGGCTCTTAAGGTACTTGAGCGGCTCAGGCCCAGAAGTCGTAATAATATATTCTATCCAGCCGCCATACTGATATTCAAGTGGCTTACCCAGCTGTTGATTATAATAATCAGCTAGCCTTGCTGCTTTAACATGAGGGGGAACATTTTTTTGATAATCTGCTAATTTTCTTCGTAATCTTTTACGGTAAATCAATTTAGAATCCAGCTTCCCTGACTTAGTATCATCAACATAATTTCTCACATAATCTATTACAGGTTGTTGATGAAAAACCTTATCAAAGAGTACTTTTTGAAAAATTTGCGATAACGGTGTCCAATCAGTACGGACAGTTTCTAACCCTTTAAATATAATCTTTTCTTTGCCATTTTTTCGAATTAATCCAGCATAACGTTTTTTAGACCCAGTCTCTGAACCCCGGATCGTTGGCATTAAAAAAGTTCGATAGTGCGTTTCATACTCAAGCTCTAACGCTGAATCAATACCATACTCTGACGCTAAGTGAGTATCCCACCATAGGTTAATATGTTGAACTAAATGCTGCCCTATCTTATCCGCCTCTTCTGAAGATACAATTTTATTTAAAGTGACAAACGTAGAGTCCGTATCTCCGTAAATTACTTCATACCCTTCAGCTTCAATCAAATCTCGCGTACTTTTCATTATTTCATGGCCGCGCATTGTTATTGAAGAAGCAAGCCGATGATCGAAAAAACGACATCCTGATGAGCCTAAAACACCATAAAATGAATTCATAATGATTTTTATTGCTTGGGAAAATGCTTTCTCATTATTTTTCTTTGCCTGATCACGAGCAGACCATAATGATTCGATTAATTGGGGCAGAAAATGTTTTGTTCTATGAAAACGCCCTCCCCTAAAACCATCAATAGATTGGTCTCTGTCAATACCTATATCTTGCTTCAAACCTTCAATTAACCCTAATGGATCAATTCTAAAAGTTCGGATAATTGAAGGATAAAGTGATTTAAAATCTAACACTAATACAGAGTTATATAATCCAGGTTTAGAATCCATCACATAACCTCCTGGACTAGCAATCCAGTTCTCACTTTCCAAATTGGGGGCTATATAACCAGATCGATGTAATCGAGGTAAATATAAATTAGTAAATGCGGCAACAGAGCCACCAATACGGTCTAATTCAACTCCGGTTAATTTCGTTCGTTCAATGACAAACTCAATTAAATGGGTTAACTCAAAAATACGAGTAACAAGCACGCTATCTTGTAGATTATATTTAGCAAGAGCCTGTTTATCATCACGATACATTCGATTAATTTCGCCCATCCTATCACTAGGGTCATGTATCGACTTACCTTCATTAAGTAATTCTTGGGCGACGAACTCCAAAGACCAACTAGAGAAATGGTAAGTTGCCGTCTTTAGGGCATCAATGCCATCAAGCACTACTCGCCCTGGAAATGAAAGAAAACCTTGCTGTCGATTTTTATCTGAATCTCGCCAATAAAGTGTACTATTGCCACGGCCTATTCTAAAAGAAAGGTTATGCCACTTTGCCCGTTGGAGCAGTAACCTAAAATCAAAATTAATTACATTCCACCCAATCACGATATCAGGATCAAATGTTTGAAACCAATCTTCAAGTGCTAATAATAATTGCTTTTCATTATCAACCCATTGAATAGGTAGCTCAGTGGTCTCAGAGGTACCTACCATTATAATTCTGGTATCTAGTTCACTGTCTAATGCTACAGAATAAAGAATGCCTTTTTCTGAACACTCTATATCTAAAGAAACTTTGCTAAATGTAGGTGAAATGGGGGTAGATTTTATTTTTACATTTCGATATTCAATATGATTTTTCCTCGGAATGGCCGTACCGATAAAAGAAAGACCACCACAAATAAAACGTTCCATTAAATATCGATCAGCTAAACGTATATCACTTTCAAAAATAGGTAGTTCAGCTTGCTCGAGGCATTCGGAGGCATAACGCTTTTCATTGGTTGAAACAAAATATATTCCAGCAACAGGTTGATGTTGAAAAGTTGCTAATTGAGTTGGTTTAACTGTATATGTGATTTTTTTATTATTTAGAATACACTCATACTCAGATAATCTATCTTGCAATATGAAAGCAACAGTAAGCTCATTTTCAATAAGTAAATGTGCGATATGATCTTCACATTTTACCCAAAGATCTACTCGGCTTTTTGAACTTATCTCTTTATTCTGTCGAGTGAGTAGAAAACCACTCTGCTGTAAATTCAATATAGTTAACCTATTTTTCTTTCTATTTTATTAAACTCACTAACCACCCAATCACCAAATTCTTTTAACAGTGCAATTACTGAACGTTTTGGTATTTTTCGGCCTTTTAACAACATGACTAGCCTTTCTATTTCAACTTGCTTGTCAGGGTAATACTCTAAAAACTTTCGCGCACACAACACTGGATGATCGTACCAACCTTTATCTCTATGCATAACCAATGAATAGCAGCTTCGTAATACTTTTTTAGCTATAGTTTTCTGTTGTTCAACTTGAGTTTCTATATTTTGGTTCGTGGATATTTTTTTAATATATACCTGCAACCATTCTTCAATATCCATATTCATATTTTTAGCGATTTCCCAGCTTGGTTCAAAATCACCAAAGCGAGTCGATAGATCATCACCAAAAATACACACGCAGCAGTGACGAAGCCAAAAGCCCCAGCTGAATATTGATTCAAGCTGCAATACTTCCTTCGCTTCTCCAATGTTAAAAGTAACGCCTGTTATTTGTGGGTATTTTGACTGGAATCTTACCTTAATCGTATTAACCAAAGTTTGCTCTTTATTGGTCAAAGGTAATGTAGTTATTATCGTTACATCTAAATTAGAACGGCCGGGGGTCGCTTGACGTCGCGCTACGCTGCCATAAAGATAGATACTATGAAGTGATTTAGGAACCGCTGAACGCACATGAGCAATCAGATCTCGAATGACAGGTTCAAACTCTTTTTGGAAGGGTGATTGTTTATCAATAATAGGTAAAGTAAAACGGGACACAAAACACACTCCAATCAAAATAGATACAGAAGTAATGATCGCGATTTCACCATAAAAAAGCAATAAAAAACCGGTCATTTAGACCGGTTTGTTAATGATATTGCTAGTTTTATGCAGTTACTGCACGTTTTTTAGACATTATCATCAATGCACCACAAACAAGAATAAACGCGGCTGTTGATGCAGCAAATGCCATTAATACCGATCCTGTAAAACCAAGAGCGATATAACCAATAGCAGATACACCTGCAACGGATAATGCATAAGGTAATTGTGTCGCTACATGATCAATATGACTACAACGAGCACCAGTAGAAGACAAAATGGTAGTATCAGAGATTGGTGAACAATGGTCTCCAAATACAGATCCCGCTAATACCGCACCTAACATTGGTAAAATCAGTGCTATATCAGTCGCGCCCGCCATATCACCTGCAATTGGTAACATGATACCAAACGTACCCCATGATGTACCGGTACTAAATGCCATTAGACCTGAAAGAAGGAATAAAATAACAGGGATCCAGTGAATACCGATGCTACCTTGAGCCAAGCTAGATAAGTAAGAACCTGTTTTCATATCACCAATAACAGAGCCAATTGTCCATGCAAAGAATAAAATTAAGATTGCACCAAACATCGATTTAGCACCAATCCACATGGTCATACCAATATCTTTTGCTGAAATATCTTGACGAAAAACAGTAATAAGAGCAGCACCAAGGCCAATCAAACCACCATAACATAATGAGGCACCAACATCGGTATTTTCAAAAGCACCAAGAATATTAATTTCTTTACCATCAGCAACCAACGCTTGTACGCCGGTATAAATCATAAAGAATACTGTCGCTACAATTAACGTAATAATTGGGAAAATCAAATCTGAAACTTTACCAGTTTCACTCTCAGTAATATTTAGCTCTTCGTTTAGGTCTTTAGATTCAGCATTTACTGCTTTATCATCAAAACCATTACCACGTGATGCTTCATTTTCATGATTGCGCATTGGACCAACATCTAATTGGAACCAAACAACGGCAAATACCATTAATAGAGCAAAAACAGCGTAAAAATTCATTGGAATCAAGCGAACATATGCACCTAATGCCGAATATTCAGTTACACCGTGTGATACCAAAATACCACCAATAATGGTAATGATATACGCGCCCCAACTTGATGCTGGCATTAAGACACACATTGGTGCAGCAGTAGAATCAAGAATATAAGCTAGCTTTGCTCTTGATACATAAAAACGGTCAGTTACAGGGCGAGAAATAGAACCAACAGCTAAGCTATTAAAATAGTCATCTACAAAGATGAAGACACCAAGAAAAGCAGCAAGTAGTTTTGCACCACGTTTACTTTTAATTTTTGTTTGCGCCCATTCTGCAAATGCACGGGTACCACCAGAAAGTGTTAATAGTGCTGTTGTCATTCCTAATAAAATAAGGAAAGCAACAATACTCATATTCCATGTATTAATAGCTCCATCATCGATGAAAACACCTTTAATAGAACTAAAAGTATAAGACACAGTGCTAGAAATTGAGTAATTAGACAGCAAGATTGCGCCTAAAATAATACCAACACCAAGAGAAAGTAATACTCGGCGTGTAATAATTGCTAAACCCAAAGCCATTAATGGGGGCAATATTGATATTGGAGAATTGGAAAAATCAGCTAAGTTCATGATCTACAACAACCAGTTTGGTTGGAGATCTACTGTTGATACGGCAAAGCCGTTATAAAGGAAGTGAATGTAAACCATTTCCCCACAGTAGCGCTCCATAGTTAAAAAATAAAATTGACTATGGCAGTGTTATTCCTTTTCGAAATAACCCCAGCTAAGCACGCTTGATTAACGTAATTAGCTTCGGCACTGACTCCTTTCAATTGTTGTCATCAGAATCACCCTCAAACAATCTACTTTTAGGCAGTGCGCCTCTACCCGTTTAGGTGCGCCCATTGTACTTATTGCAAACAAATTTGCAATGCTATTTTGAGCAATTTAACATTAGGCCACCACACCACTCAGAATGAGATACTTTAACCTTATTTAACTTGACCTATGACACTTATCTCAATATCTTTTAATATATCTATCACTAATATTTTTAATTTATTGACTAATTAATTTGATATATTCTTTTTCTGTTATATTATAATTGTATTATCAAAAATAATTTTGGAATGAACAATGTCTGATACTATTAAAACACTACTGAATCTACGCAGCTTACGTGTACTATCTCGTGAAATGACTCTTGAGCAACTAGAAGAAGCTCTTGAGAAACTACAATCAGTTGTAGCTGAACGTCAAGATACTGAGGCAGAAGACCGCGCTCAACTTGCTGAAAAACAAGCGAAACTTGAAGAGTTCCGTCAAATGATGATCGATAATGGTATTGCACCTGAAGATCTCATGGACACTATGTCTTCTACTACAGTAAAAACAAAACAGAAACGTGCTCCACGTCCTGCTAAATACAAATTCTCAGATCATGCTGGTGCAGAAAAAACATGGACAGGCCAAGGTCGTACTCCATCGGCACTTCAGACTCAACTTGATGCTGGTAAAGCTTTAGAAGATTTCCTAATCTAATCATTATATTGATAAGACTAAAGATAATTTAAAGCCACTCATTTGAGTGGCTTTTTTATATCTGAGTATTGACTTAAAATATGTTCAGTACATCAAATTCATTATATTAATGGAATTCAAAGTCACTGCATTTAGATTTATTATTCTAAAAAATCAAAAAAAACCGTTAAAAATAATTTTATCACGGCTTTTCTTCAAATTAACTCTAAAAAACGTATGCTATACCGACATTACCCGTGGTACTCACTGTATGTTCTATCATTGAGCTATTTTCTAAATTACCTTCGATATTTACGTAGCGTATGCCACCAGTAACACGAATATTCGGCGTTAAATGGAAGTAAGTCGACAAACCGACAAAGAATTGGCCATCCCAATCAGCATCAAATTCACTAATTGCGCCACCAGTTCTCAGTGACTCTTCAGAAGATACACCATATAAATGATTATTTAGGCGTTCGCTATTATACGAGTATCCCAATGATGGGGTAATTGCCCAGCCTTTTCTTCTGATCGGTAGCTTCCAAATCGCTTCTGCATATAAGCCATTATGTTTATTACCTATATCACTACCGCCACCAATTTCAAATAAACCAATATGCGTAATGGCTTGATAACTAACGCCACCTAGTATAGTTCCTTCACGCCCATCCAATTGCTGCATGTCAATATTATCAGAATCTTCAGGCTTAAAAGTTCGTGGATCATAGATAAAACGGAAAATAATATTCTGCGGGGTTCCTACTGGATATAAACGGTAGCCACCACTAAAGCCACGTAAAAAGAGATGCTCACCTTCATAACCAATTACTGGAATAACGGTAGTATTTGCAGGCGTTTCTTTATAAAAAGACGGTGAATAGGCAGCTGCCGCACCAATTGACCATTGAGAAATTTGTGCGTTTGCACTAGCGGCAACAGTTAATGCTGCGCCGACAACCATTCCACTTACTAATTTATTCACGATAGCGACCCTATTTATAGCTCATTAATTTGTGACAATATTATTATCATATTACTGATTCGTTACGATACACATACTATACAGTACTTAATACTTTTTCATAGTTTTTTACTTTTAATTTTGTAAATTTAGGCAGGGATCTCATAAATAACATAAAAGAAACAAATAATGCTTAATATTTAAATGAAGAAAAGAAAATAATAAAGTTACAGATAATAAAAAGCAGGCTTATCGCCTGCTTTTTATCTATTTTTAGGTAACTTAGCTGTCATCTTCTCTAAAGTTACTTGGTAAATTCAATTTCATTTCATTCCAAATCAAATTACCTTCAAGACCATACTGCCTCATTCTTGGCATTACTGCGTCTTTTCTTTCTTCTTCACAAATCTGTTTTAAATCACGGTAGAATTGCAGTGCAAGTTCACGTGCTTCTGGATTTGAAAAATAATAGCTACCAACACGAGCATATAGCTTTTTAAGACCATTAAAGATAAGTCCATAAATTTGGTTTCCAGATTTAAACGCAACCCCTTGGAAAAGCATGTAATCGTAATAATTAAATGTTTTTGCAATTAATATCTCTTCACGTTTTTCTGGATCTTTTTCATTATCTTCTTTTACTTCAGCTTTAATCTTAGCGCCAAAAGGAGACTCTTCAATAAAGGTATCCCAGCTATCTGCTGCTAATAATTGCTCACAAGAATCAATAACACGATTAAGCGTTCGTAAAGAACCTTCTTTATCAGTTTTAAACGCTTGTCTCATAAAAATACAACTAATATTAGTTCGTGCAGCTAATAGGTCTTCAACAATAGAGGTCGCATTATTTGCATCAACCAATGTCATTAATGTATCTAAGATATGAAGTCCTGATGTCTCCATATAATTATTTACTTTGGTTGGCTTGCCATGTTTAATAGTTAACCATCCATCACGAGCTAAACGCTGTAGTACTTCACGTAATGTCGTTCTTGTCACACCGATAAGCTCAGAAAGCTCGCGCTCAGCTGGTAAAATTGAACCTGGTGGAAAACGTCCATTCCAAATACTTTCAATAATGTATTTTTCAGCAAAGGCTGCTGGACTTTTTGCCTTAATAACCATACAAGTTTCAAATCCATTCTTTAATGTAAAAACTAGACTCATCATACCACCAGTTCAATAAATCCTTAACTCTTTATTAAATAAAGCGAGGCTTTTAGGTACATAATTATTACTTTAAACCCTTATCATATCGTATATAAAACCACCAACATTGTAGAACGCCTTACTTTTATTAATAAAGCCGACCAAAGGCACATTTTATGCAATTTACCTCTTTTCAAATATTGACTATTAGTTAATAAAGAGTAAAGTTCAGACGTTTAGTATTAAGGTTAAGTATATATAGGTAGTTATTTGGCAAAGCAGTAAAATTACTTTGTTGTTTTTCTAAATAGTTGTTTATCTTTACTAAAAAAATATGTTAGGCGATTATTATCAACTCCCTACTTAACCTTATTTTTCATGGAATTAACGTAATAATAACGTAATAATGTAGAGAGCATCACATGTCTATTTCGCTAGGGAATGCATTTATCAAAAACTTTCTTGGTAAAGCCCCCGACTGGTACAAAATTGCAATACTATCTTTTTTAATAATTAACCCTTTAGTTTTCTTTCTTGTTGACCCATTTACTGCAGGTTGGCTATTGGTTGTCGAGTTCATTTTTACCCTTGCGATGGCATTGAAATGCTACCCTTTACAGCCTGGTGGTTTATTAGCCATTGAAGCTATTGCTATTGGTATGACAAGTCCTGAGCAAGTAAAACACGAATTAGTTGCCAATATTGAAGTCTTACTACTATTAGTATTTATGGTTGCCGGTATTTATTTCATGAAGCAATTGCTTCTGTTTATTTTTACCAAAATATTAATTGGCATAAAATCTAAACCTGCGCTTTCTGCTGCTTTTTGTTTTACCGCAGCCTTCCTATCTGCATTCCTTGATGCTTTAACCGTTATTGCGGTTGTTATCAGTGTTGCTGTCGGTTTCTATGCTATTTATCACCGCGTAGCTTCAGGACAAGGTGGTACGCCAACCCATGATCACACGTGTGATTCAAACGTAACAGATGAACTAACTCGTGATGATCTTGAAAACTACCGTGCTTTCTTACGTAGTCTTCTTATGCATGCGGGTGTAGGTACTGCACTTGGTGGTGTAATGACCATGGTCGGTGAACCTCAAAACTTAATCATCGCAGATCAAGCTGGTTGGATGTTTGGTGAATTCATTATCCGAATGTTACCAATCACCGCTCCTGTATTTGTTTGTGGTATGTTAACTTGTGTTGCTGTTGAGAAATTAGGTATCTGTGGTTACGGTGCAAAACTGCCTGCTAATGTTCGTAATATTCTTGAGGAGTATGAATCAGAAGAGCGTAGAAACCGTACTAATATTGATAATGCTAAATTAATTATTCAAGCTGTTATTGCTGTTTGGTTAATTGTCGCTCTTGCGCTTCATTTAGCTGCGGTTGGTCTTATCGGTCTATCTGTTATTATCCTAGCAACTGCATTTACTGGTGTTATCGAAGAGCACTCAATGGGTAAAGCGTTTGAAGAGGCTCTTCCGTTTACTGCTTTATTAGCTGTTTTCTTTGCGGTTGTTGCAGTAATTATCGACCAACAATTATTTAAGCCTATCATTGATGCCGTACTAGCAGTCGAAGATAAAGGCTCTCAGCTTGCTCTCTTCTATGTGGCTAATGGCGTACTATCGATGGTTTCTGACAATGTATTTGTTGGTACGGTTTATATTAATGAAGTGAAAACAGCATTACTAAATGGCCAAATTACTCGTGACCAGTTTGACTTATTAGCGGTAGCTATCAATACCGGTACAAACTTACCATCAGTTGCAACACCAAATGGTCAAGCTGCATTCTTATTCTTACTGACTTCAGCACTTGCTCCATTAATTCAATTATCATACGGACGTATGGTTTGGATGGCATTGCCATATACTATTGTTTTAGCTCTTGTTGGTATGTTTGGTATTGTGTTCTTCCTTGAACCGATGACTGCAATGTTCTACGATTTAGGTTGGATCACTCATGGTACAATAGAAAGTGCAACTTCTGCGGTTTCTAGTGGTCACTAATAAAGTATAACTACTTTTATTTGATGAAAAGGCTCTGTTTATACGGAGCCTTTATTTTTACAAGGAATAAAGATGCAAGCCCTTAATCATTTCTCCCGTGTTCGCTTATCTTGGCTTCTATTACTTTTATGTATGGTTTTCTTTGAAGCTTCAGCATTAACCTTTCAACACATAATGAAGCTACCCCCATGTGTCATGTGTATTTACGAACGTGTTGCTATGATGGGGATTGGTGGTGCTGCTATCATTGGTTTGCTAAATCCAAATAATCTAATTGTTCGTTGGTGTGGTCTTATTGCCTGGGGGATTAGTGCTGGTTGGGGTTTAAAATTAGCAATGCAGCACGTAGATTTTCAGTTAAACCCATCACCTTTCGCTACCTGTGATTTATTTGTGACCTTCCCTTCTTGGGCACCACTGAACAAATGGGCGCCGTGGATGTTTGAAGCGTATGGCGACTGCAGCAAAATTGTATGGCAATTCTTAACACTAACTATGCCTCAATGGTTAGTTATTATCTTTGCCGGTAATTTAGTGGCCTTAGCTATTTTTGTTGCTGCTCAATTTTTTAATAAAAAAGAAGCATAAAAACATTTCAATTTGATATAGAAAAGCCATCAATAGCTTGATGGCTTTTTTGTTCTATCTTTCACAGTAAAGAGATAAGCTTAGCGTTTATTGACCACAGCATTTCTTAAATTTCTTACCACTTTCACACGGACAAGCATCATTACGGCCCACATCTTTATATGGATTTACCTTTTGTCCTTTATAACCAATTTGATATTCATCCGCAGCCATTGCTACTTCTTGTATCATGAAATCAATTTTAGGTAACATCTGCTCTAGCGTTGGTGGCGTATCAATTCCTGTTTCTGCCATTTGACGATGAGTTTCTTTTTCATCAACGGCAAGCATCATAGTCGTCAGTAATGCTGACAACATTCGCATCGTACCATCAGCGACGTTAAGATCTGCCCATAACTTTTCAACTGTTGGCCAGAGCGTCATAAAGCCTTCAGCAAATTCTGCTACATCATCAAGATTATCAAAATTTACAACCTCAGTGACTTCATATTCATGACGCTTTAGTAATGTGTATTGATGCTCTATTTGCTGAGAGACTGGTTTTAATATTGCTTGCACATTATCAGCACCAACCAAGTCGCTTAACCACACTTCAGGGTCTAATGGCTTGGTTGCCATATTTGCAGCAAGTACTGCCCCTTCAAGAAAAAGGCCAGAGCAGTTCAAATCAACACCATCTAGTGCAATTAATTGATACTTCATTATTTATTCACTTCCGAAATTAAGTTTTCGGCGTAGTATACCGCAAATAATTATTAGAGCCATAAGTCCCATTATTATTAATTTTTGCTGTCGAGAAACATTATGAAAAAAAATCAAGGATTTACTTTAATTGAGTTAGTTGTTGTTATTGTTATTTTGGGAATTCTAGCAGTGACTGCTGCCCCAAGATTTCTAAATTTACAAAGTGATGCTCATGAGTCAAGGGCTAAGGGGGTATTTTCAGCTTTAAGCTCTGCTGTCAATATGTATCACGGAGCTTGGATCTTACAAGGTGAGCCTTCTGTAAGCTCTGGAATTGGTGTGATTTTTGCTGACGAAACGGTTTATCCTTCAACAAAAGGATTTCCAGTAGGAACAACACATCACCCGTCATCAGGTAATAGCGGTATATCTGGAAGCGGTTGTGGTGAATTGCTAACTTCTTTAATCACCACAGATTTAAAAACAGAAACATATTCAACAACCATGTTTCCAACTGATGCAGATATCAAATATTGGTATAATCAGACAGATGAATGTACCTATTATTACACATCAAATATGATAGATAATTCTACCTACGGTTATATGATGACTTATTCAGTACTTACTGGAGAAACTGCTGTTCAATATACTACCTTTCCAAAATAAGTGACATAACCCTACTTTCCCCCTACAATCCCACCTCCAATAAAAGAGGTGGGATATGCAAGTAATACTAGGCCCGATGGAGGGCGTACTCGATCACTTAATGCGTGAACTATTAACCGAGATTAATGACTATGATTTCTGCGTTACTGAGTTTGTTCGCATCGTAGACCAGTTGTTACCTCCACACGTGTTCCACCGTATCAGCCCAGAACTACTCAATGGCAGTAAAACACAATCTGGCACTCCTATCCGTGTACAACTATTAGGACAAGAGCCTAATTGGATGGCAGAAAATGCCGTGCGTGCTATTGAACTCGGCTCTGATGGTATTGATCTCAACTTTGGTTGCCCTGCAAAAGCGGTAAACAAAAGTCGAGGTGGTGCTGCGCTATTAAAAGATCCTGAATTAATTTATCAGATCGTAAAATCGTGTCGTGATGCCGTTCCAAGTGATAAAAAAGTCACAGCGAAGATCCGTTTAGGTTGGGAAAATCCAGAAGAGTGCTTTGCTATTGCTGATGCGATAAAACAAGCTGGCGCAAGCGAGCTAACCATTCACGCAAGAACTAAAGTCGATGGTTACCGCGCAGAAGAAATAAAGTGGGATTACATTAACCAAGTTCGTCAAAAAGTCGATATTCCAATCATTGCCAATGGTGAAATTTGGAACTATGAAGATGGGCAACGTTGTATTGCTGCCACTGGGATTGATTCATTAATGGTATGTCGTGGCGCATTCAACATTCCTAATTTAGGTAATGTCGTAAAACACAATCACACCAAGATGCCGTGGCCTGAAGTGATTGCACTACTGATTCATTATTCAAAGCTACAAATGGCGGGTGACAAGGGTCAATATTACTCAAACCGAGTGAAACAATGGCTAGTTTATCTTCGTCAGGAATACACTGAAGCCAAAGATATTTTTATGGATATTCGAAGCCATAAAAAATCAGACCCTATTGTTGAACGTTTATACCAAGAGTTAGAAAAAGTCAGTTAACCTCTTTATTTTATCGAGTTTATGAAAAGTAAACTCGATTTTTACCCTCTTGCTTTGCTTTATACAAAAGCTCATCTGCTTTTTTAATAATATTCTCAAACGTAAAATCTCTCTCCGCCTCCATTATTATGGCACCACCAGAAACAGTAAAACCACCTGTTACTATTTTTTCAGATGAGTCCTGAATTGATTTTCTGACACGTTCGCATACACTTTCTATACTTGCTTGTGAGTCTGCATTAATACAAATCACAAACTCTTCACCGCCAAAACGAGAGACAATATCATTATCTCTTACACTTTTATTAAGCATCTTAGCTACGAAAATAATCGCTTCATCACCGACATCATGTCCAAATACATCATTTATTTGCTTAAAATCATCTATATCATAAATCGCAAAACCAACGTATTTTTTAATCACACGCTCTTGTAAGCTAATCTCAAAACCACGACGGTTATATAGCCCGGTCATTGGGTCTTGTTTCGCAAGATTACTGTAGTAACGTTGTGATAATCTGCTCTGATAATAAAACATAGACAATAAGGTTAAAAAGTAAGTAACAAAAATCAGAGTTAATGTGTTTGCATCATGGACAATAAAATGAATAAACTCATTCTTCACTGAATTTTTATAATAAAGAAAATTAGAAAAATTAGTATCAGGTAAAGTCACTGACTTCATGAATCGATATTGCTCAAAATTTTGATACTTTTCACTATCTAACAACTGTATATACTGTGAGACCTCCCCTCCTGAATGCAATAATTTATCAACAGAAAGATCTAAAACTAATACACCTTTAAATAAATCTTTATAGTAAATAGGTGTCGAGAACGTCAGTACTTCTAAACCATCAAAAAAGGCATCGGTATAGGGTGGTGTAAACGTAACGTGCTTTCGATTCTTATTTTCCATACTTTTAATCCAGTACGGACGTGAATAGATAGTTTCTAAACTTTGCTTTGTTAAATTTTCAGCTATTTCTTTTGGAGACGAAATGATGTAGTCGTATTTAGAAATAAAATAGATACCGTGAAGATACTCTTCATAATCATGTATAAATGAAATAACAGGCGCAAGTATCACCTTCTTTGAAGCAATATCATAAAGTTCTGATTTTGGGTCACATAATGAATCAGAGCCTGCAATACTATAATCTAATCGACTTTTGGGCAGTGATATCTCTTGATTATCCATCACTGCATCATGATTGTTGCTAGGCCGAATGATACACAAACCTGCTTCTTCATCGAGCTCAAAGTTATGATTATAGAATTCACCCGTACTTTGTTTATATAGTTGAGATAAATTGTAATCAAGAGAGATCATTACTTTGATTGAACGCTGTAAAGAATCAATAATTCTGCTGTATTCTCGGTGTACTTGCCTTTGAACCGAATCAATATGATTATTTAAAACAATACCCAGAATCAACACTAAAAACAGCGTTGGAATGATAAAGATATGTTTTAAATTTGACTTCGGCATATATAAATTCTTTAACAGAAAATGAACAGACTATAATACCTATTTATTTACTGAATATCTTGCTGAAATACTTATTTTAACATTTAGCTGACAGTAATTTACCAGTAGAAACATAGTTAATGATTATCTAACTACTTGAGAAAGCAAAGATACCCCATTTTTAGTCCATGTTTTTGAGATCGCCATTTCTTCAATATCTTGAGTTCCATACTGTTCGCCATCATAAACTACCACTATGCTCTCATCGCCTGATTGTAAGAAGTTCGTTTCACCAAACTCTGTGTATCGTGTGGCTCCAATACTAATAATGGCTTGTTCAGGGTAATTAGCTTCAGATAAATAAAGCGCGAGATCTTCTGCTGGGCCTTCATCTTTTTGATTGTTCATTCGATCAATCATCCAATCATTCAGTTGCTCATGGAAGTAGCTGTAATCAATCGCAGCGCTATCTTCACCGTATCGATTCATTTCACCGTTACGAATATGAAAACTGGCGATACGATATTTATCTAACTCACAACCTTTAGTAAACGAGGTTAGCTCAATAAAATCTTGCGAGATCCCCTTGGTAT
The DNA here is from genome assembly GCA_000953695.1 of Aliivibrio wodanis. Taxonomy (GTDB): domain Bacteria; phylum Pseudomonadota; class Gammaproteobacteria; order Enterobacterales; family Vibrionaceae; genus Aliivibrio; species Aliivibrio wodanis. The sequence continues at coordinate 2,032,030 of LN554846.1, forward strand.
TTTCACCCCAGTTTTTCTTTTCACTGATCTTCTTCGCATTTGGTTTTCTAATTGAACAATCATTGTATGCCGCAAACTTCACAGGGGTTAACGCCACGACTTTGTTGTCTTGATAAGTGATATCAAACACAATCGCAACTTCTGGTTCAATTTGCAGGTTATCAGCATCATTAGGTGGGATAATTAAATCAGACGACAGTGGATATTGAGATAAGAATCCCGCTTGTTGTGATGGGATATAAAATGGAAACAGTGCTTTGGGTTGAATGGCATTTTCAACTTTTACACTTAAAAAGTCAGTCGCTTCACCTGCTTGCTCCAGATGCCCAGCAAAGTTACCTGCTACACCAAAACCCACTGCATGTTTAAATGTCATATTGCCTTCTTAATTATTCTAAAAGTAACGTTAAGAAGGCACCTTAATTTATTCTTTAACTCTGTTCGATGATACGGATCTAGTTTTGTGATTTCTTTACTTTTCTACGACGTTTAAATTGCGGTTTTGTCGGGCTTTTCAACGTTTTTAATGATTCTGGTACCGGACCTTGCTGAACTCTTTGCATAAAATTTATGACTTTGGTTTCTAATTCAGACATAAAAGGACGATATGCGCAGGTTCTTTCTGTCATTCCTTGTAGCTGAAACTCCCAATGTGCCGTCATATCTGGGTAAGTCGCCTCATTCGGTAACGCGTTAATCAAGCCTTTTCCGGCCTCACTCGCATTAATGTTTTTACCATTTCGAGTTAATAGTTGGCGTTTAAATAAAGTATCTAATATCCCTGCTCGTGTGGCCTCTGTTCCTAATCCATCGGTATCTCTTAGGATCTTTTTCAGCTCTTTATCTTCAACAAAGCGTGCAATACCCGTCATGGCTTGCAGTAACGTGGCCTCAGTAAAATACTTAGGAGGCTCCGTCATCTTGTGTTTTATTTCACCTTCACGACACGTATGTACTTCGCCTTTGTTAAGCGGAGGAACTTTATTCGCAACATCATCATCGCCATTTTGCGCTTGAGCTTTACCCAGTAATACTCGCCAGCCTGCAAACAACATCTGCTTGCCTTTGGCTGCAAAGACGCCCCCTGCAATATCAAACACCAACTCAGCTTCGGCGTAAACAGCAGCAGGATAAAACTGCATTAAATACTGACGGGCAATTAAGTGATAAACCTTCTCTTCAAACCCAGAAAGCCCTGCCGAACCACTCGATTTTGGGGTTGGAATAATCGCATGGTGAGCATCTACTTTACTGTCATTCCAAGCGCGTGATTTTAACGTTAAATCTGCATTGATTACTGCGCTAGATAATTGCTTATCGTTATTACCAATTGCAGCGCATACTTGTTCACGCTGCTTATAATGATCTTTGGGTAAATGACGGCTATCTGAACGTGGATAAGTGATTAATTTGTGCTTTTCATACAACGCCTGACACGCATCTAATACTTGCTGTGCACTTAGGTTGTAACGTTTTGAAGCATCTATTTGTAATGACGATAACGAATAAGGCAAAGGCGCATTTTGCTTGGTTTCTTTATTTTCAGCTTTAGTGACGGTTGCTGGTTGATTCGCAATTCTCTGAGCCACGTTTTCGACCAATTTCAGACTGAGCACGCGCCCTTCTTCATCTTGCCATTGTTGGCACGCTTCACTTGGCTTCCACTTCGCTCGAATATCAAACGCTTGTCCATCATTTAACTGAGGATTTTGATAAGGAATTAATGCTTCTAAGGTGAAATACGCTTTAGGAACAAAATTAGCAATCTCTTCATCACGGCGAGTCACTAAACCTAATACAGGCGTTTGTACACGGCCTACGGATAAGACACCTTGATAACCACCACGTTGACCTAATAAGGTATAAGCGCGTGTCATGTTCATGCCATACAACCAATCGGCACGAGAGCGCGCTAAGGCTGAGATAGAGAGAGGAATAAACTCTTGGTTACTTCGCATTGACGTTAATGCACGTTTTACTGCCGGTAAATTTAAATCGCTAATTAATAACCGTTGAGTCGCGGCTTTTTTCGTTTTAGACAGTTTTAAATAATCCAAAACTTCATCAACTAACAACTGCCCTTCTCTATCAGGATCACCCGCGTGAACCACTTGAGAAGCGGTTTTCAGTAACTTTCGGATCACCGTTAATTGTTTGCTCGACGATTTTCTTGGACGAAGTTGCCACTGCTCAGGAACAATAGGTAAATGCTCCATACGCCACGATTTGTATTTATCATCATATGCATCAGGCTCAACTTGCTCTAATAGGTGACCAATACACCAAGTTACAATGTCGCCATTGCCACATTCTATGTAGCCTTGTTGATTCTTCTGTGGCTTTGCCAGGCCTGCGGCAATCGCTCGACCTAAACTCGGTTTTTCTGCAATAAATAATCGTGACATAAAAAAGTGCTGATGTTGTGAATAACATCAGCACTATACCTGTATGAATAGACAGTTATCAAGTTTTGTTGCTTAACTTGTTGGAATTTTAACTTAAAGTTTCGCGGCTAGTTCAACCCCTTGACGGATTGCTCGTTTCGCATCCAATTCACCTGCATGCTCTGCGCCACCAATAACGTGATGCTTAATATCCGCGGAGGTTAATGTTTCAACTAAGTCGTTGACGGATACTTGGCCTGCACACATTAAGACATGATCAACATCCAGTAGCTTAACTTCTTCATTTTGACGAATATACAAACCTTCATCATTCACTTTTAAATATTCAACACCCGCTAGCATGTGTACGCCGCGTTTTTGTAAGGTACGTTTATGGATCCAACCGGTTGTTTTGCCTGGGCCTTTACCTATGCTGCCTTTTTTACGCTGCATCAGCCATACTTCGCGGGTGGTTTGATATGTATCTTGTGGCTTTAAACCGCCTTCGAACTCAATATTTTTATCGATATCCCAATCTTTTAGCCACGCATCTAATGTGTGATCTTCAGGCTCAGTGATCATGGTCGCGACATCAACGCCAATACCACCCGCACCAATCACCGCCACTTTTTGACCAAGCTTAGGCTGAGTCTTAATATAAGTTTGATAATCAATCACTTTAGGATGATCACTGCCTTCTAGCTGTGGCGCTCTTGGTTTAACGCCTGTCGCCACCACCACCTCATCAAACTGGCGTAGCTCATCCATCTCAACGGTATAATTCAACTTAACGATAATATTCTTATGATCTAATTTATTGGAGAAATAACGAATGGTTTCTTTAAACTCTTCTTTCCCTGGGATCTGCATAGCTAAATTAAACTGCCCACCAATGCGGTCACTGCGCTCAAATACCGTTACTTGATAACCACGCTCTGCCGCAGAAGTAGCACAAGACAAACCGGCCATTCCCGCGCCAATTATCGCAATGGTTTTCTTTTTCTCAGCAGGTGTAATTACTAACTCGGTTTCATAACACGCCTGAGGATTAACCAAACACGTAGCTCGCTTAGCTTTAAATACATGATCCAAGCAGGCTTGATTACAGCCAATACAAGTATTAATTAATTCTGATTTGTCTTGTTCTGCTTTATTTACAAATTCTGCATCTGCTAAAAATGGTCGTGCCATCGATACCATATCAGCCTGTCCTGATGCTAATATATTTTCAGCCACTTCCGGCGTATTAATACGATTACAGGTAATTAATGGAATAGAAACTTTATCTTTGAGTTTTTCTGTTACCCAACTAAAAGCCGCTCGTGGTACTTGAGTCGCTATTGTTGGTATTCTTGCTTCATGCCATCCAATTCCGGTATTTAATATCGTTACTCCCGCCTTTTCTAATGCTTGAGCAAGCTCCACCACTTCTTCAAACGTACTGCCTTGTTCGACTAAATCAAGCATAGATAAACGGAAAATAATAATGAAATCTGAGCCTACTTTGTCACGTATCGCTTTAATTATTTCTAACGGAAAACGCATACGATTTTGATAGTTACCACCCCAATCGTCATATCTCATATTGGTTCGAGCGCAAATAAATTGGTTAATGAGGTAGCCTTCCGATCCCATAACCTCAATACCATCATAGTTAGCCTGTTTGGCATAGTGAGCACTATTGGCAAAGTCATTGATTGTCTTCTGGATTTGGCGTTCACTCATTTGGCTTGGCGTAAACATCCCAATCGGAGCTCGAATATCAGAGGCACTGACTGACAAAGGATGCATTGCATAACGACCGGCATGAAGTAACTGCAAGGCTATCTTTCCACCATTATCATGCACTGCACTCGTTAACGCTTTATGCTTATCCGCAGCACGAGCAGAACTAAACTGCGCACTAAATGGGGTTAGACGTCCACGAAAATTAGGCGCAAAACCACCCGTAACAATAAGACCAACCCCACCTTTTGCCCGCGCAGCATAAAAGGCTGAGAGTTTTTTAAATCCATCATTACTCTCTTCTAATCCAGTATGCATAGAGCCCATTAATACTCGATTCTTTAATTGGGTAAACCCCAAATCTAACGGCTGAAAAAGGTGTGGGTACATCATAACAATCCATCGCTTATAATTATTGTGGTCTGACCAGAATAGTAGCTATAGGCTTCTGCTACAATTAAGTATTTACAAATATGCAACATTCATCAATATTTTTATTTCAACTTGCTAATAACAGTAATTCTCATTTAGAACAATTTAGCCTAGTTACTTTCTGATTCAGTTAGCGTAGGATAGTGACAGAGTTCAAACTAATAATAAGGAACAATATGAAAGGGTTATTCCACTTCATAGGAAAATGTTTTAAAGCTATATGGAAGTTACTTTCCTTTACCCGTCAACTGGTATTAAACCTATTTTTTCTTGCTTTTGTGGGAGTGATCGCCTTCACTTTCCTAGCCAGTGATGAATCTAGCATTGAAACTCAACAAGTTGAGAAAAAAGCGTTAATCCTTGATTTAGCGGGCCCTATCGTTGAAGAGAGTAAATTTCGCGAACCATTAGAACGTGTTACCTCTGATTTATTAGGCAATCAAAAATCACAAGAAAACGTGTTATTTGATATTGTCGATACTATTCGCTTTGCGGCTCATGATGATAATGTTTCTGGTTTGGTACTTCATTTAAAAGAGATGAATGAAACCAGCTTAACCAAACTTCGTTATATAGCAAAAGCCATCAATACCTTCAAAGCAGCAGGCAAGCCAGTTTATGCCATTGGTGATTACTACAATCAAAGCCAATATTATTTAGCAAGCTATGCTGATAAAGTCTTCATGGCTCCTGATGGTACTGTTCTATTACGTGGTTACGGTGCTTATACGCTGTACTACAAAGATCTTCTTGAAAAGCTAAACGTGTCAACTCATGTTTTCCGTGTAGGTACGTACAAATCAGCGGTAGAACCATATCTTAGAAATGACATGTCTGATGCGGCAAAAGAATCAACTTCAGCATGGCTAACTCAGTTATGGGATGCCTATTTAGATGATGTTGCCACTAACCGTCAAATAGATGCTAAGACGTTAACCATGCCAATGGAACAATTCATTGCGAAGTTAAAAACGGTCAATGGTGACTTATCACAAATGACCGTTGAGCTGGGTTTAGTTGATAAACTAGCCACTCGTCAAGAAGTTCGTAAAGATCTAATTGAAGAATTTGGCTCTAATGGCTACGACAGCTTTAAACAAATCAGTTATTACGATTACCTCCCACAAGTTCGTCCGACTATTATTCCTGATGCCCAAGATATTGCAGTTGTTGTAGCAAGTGGTCCAATCATGGATGGAACTCAGCGCCAAGGTACTGTTGGTGGTGATTCAACCGCAGCCCTACTTCGTCAAGCTCGCGGAGATGATAAAGTAAAAGCAGTCGTTCTACGTGTTGACAGCCCTGGTGGTAGTGCTTTTGCTTCTGAAGTAATTCGTAATGAAATTGACGCTTTAAAAGAAGCAGGAAAACCTGTCGTAATTTCAATGTCGAGCGTCGCTGCCTCTGGTGGATACTGGATCTCTGCAAGTGCTGACAAGATCATCGCGCAACCAACCACAATTACCGGCTCAATTGGTATCTTTGGGATTCTAACTACCTTTGAAAAAGGATTAGAAAAAATGGGGATCCACAGTGATGGTATTTCGACTTCTCCATTTAATGGTGTTGGTTTAACTCGCCCGTTAAATGATGATGTGGCTCAAGTGATGCAGTTAGGTATCGAACATGGTTATCACCGTTTTATTAAACTGGTGAGCGATCATCGTAATCTATCTCTAGAAGCGGTTGATAAAGTAGCTCAAGGCCGAGTTTGGACAGGTAAAGATGCACTAAAACATGGCTTAGTTGATCAGTTGGGTGATTTTGATGATGCTGTACAAGCGGCAGCTCAATTAGCTAATATGGAATCATATAACCTCTACTGGGTTAAAGAGCCACTATCTCCAATGGAGCAATTCCTTGAAGAGTTAAGCATGAGCTTTAACGCTAATATCAAAACAGAGCTTTTTTCATTGGCACCAGAAGCATTGCAACCAACCATCAGCAAAGTTGCAACAGATATCAACATGTTGAATAACTTTAATGATCCAAAAGGGCAATATCTCTTCTGCCTGAACTGTAGCAATCTTTAAAAGCATGACGAGCCCGACACATGTCGGGCTTTCTTTATGCCGAATGCACAGTATAATCGCACCACCTCCCATAACTCTGTACCGTTGTTATTATGGAAAGAAAACACATTTACATCGCCTATACAGGCGGCACAATCGGCATGTTGAAATCTGATGATCATGGTTATGTACCTGCATCAGGCTTTATGCAACATCAACTAAAACAAATGCCTGAGTTTCACCGTGCAGAAATGCCAATTTTCACCATTCACGAATATGAGCCATTAATTGATTCATCTGACATGACGCCAGAAGATTGGCAACGTATTGCAGATGATATTCGTGCTAACTACGATAAATACGACGGATTTGTAATTCTTCATGGTACGGATACCATGGCCTACACAGCATCAGCACTTTCATTTATGCTTGAGAACCTTGGAAAACCAGTGATCGTAACTGGCTCTCAAATTCCTCTTGCTGAGCTACGCTCTGATGGCCAAAGCAACTTATTAAATGCCTTACACATTGCGGCTAACTACCCGATTAACGAAGTCACATTATTCTTCAACAACAAGTTAATTCGTGGTAACCGTAGTACAAAATCACACGCTGATGGTTTTGACGCTTTCTCTTCGCCAAACCTGTCACCATTACTTGAAGCGGGTATTAATATCCAAATCAACGGTGCTGAAATCAATAAACAGCCTGAAGGTGAATTCACGGTTAATAATATTACGCCACAACCAATTGGCGTAGTAACCATGTACCCAGGTATCTCAGCAGAAGTGATTAAAAACACATTACGCCAACCTGTGAATGCAATGATATTACTCACTTTTGGTGTCGGTAATGCCCCACAAAACCCAGAGCTTTTAGCACAACTAAAAGACGCTTCTGAGCGTGGCGTTGTCGTTGTAAACTTAACTCAATGTTTATCAGGAAAAGTAAACATGGGTGGTTACGCAACAGGTTGTGCGCTTGCTGAAGCCGGTGTGATCAGTGGTTATGATATGACCCCAGAAGCAGCGCTAGCTAAACTGCACTACTTACTAAGTAAAGATCTGCCTTATGAAACCATGCGTACCATGATGCAGCAAAGTTTACGTGGCGAGTTAACTCACTAAAAACAAGGTTATCTTGTTATAATAAAAAGGCTTCCCTGATATTCTCATGGGAAGCCTTTTTTATTCTATTAACGAATCCAATACCAGTAATTATCTTTTCATCATTACTGGTTAAATCACTGAGTGGCTGCGTTAACTCTACTCAGAGATTATTTCTTTTCGTTAAGAATGATACGCAATGTACGACGAAGTGGCTCTGCTGCACCCCATAGTAATTGGTCACCAACGGTAAAGGCATTCAAGAAATCATTACCCATCGACATCTTACGTAAACGACCTACTGGCACAGACAAAGTACCTGTAACTTTTGCAGGTGTTAACTCTTGAGCAGTAATATCACGCTCATTTGGAATAACTTTAACCCAATCATTATGCGTTGCGATGATCTCTTCGATCTCATCCATTGGGACATCTTGTTTCAATTTGATCGTTAATGCTTGAGAGTGACAACGCATTGCACCGATACGTACACAAGTACCATCAATCGCAATTGGTGAATCTTGAAGACCAAGGATCTTGTTGGTTTCAACCGTTGCTTTCCACTCTTCTTTGCTCTGGCCGTTTTCGCGCTTCACATCAATCCAAGGGATCAATGAACCAGCTAGTGGAGCTCCAAACTCTGATGTAGGGAAAGAATCAGAACGAATTGTCTCTGCTACTTTTCTATCAATATCTAAAATAGAGCTTGAAGGATTTGCTAGTTCAGAGGTCACGCAATCATTCACTACGCCCATTTGAGAAATTAGCTCACGCATATTTTTCGCACCAGCACCAGAAGCCGCTTGATACGTCATAGCACTAACCCACTCAACTAGACCTGCTTTATATAAGCCACCAAGACCCATTAGCATCAAGCTAACCGTACAGTTACCACCAACATAGGTGTTAGTACCAGCATGAATGCCTTGTTGAATTTGATCAAAGTTCACTGGGTCAAGCGTAATAATCGCATCATCTTTCATACGTAACGTAGATGCAGCATCAATCCAGTAGCCTTTCCAACCTGCTTGGCGAAGTGCTGGGTATACTTTTTCAGTATAGCTACCACCTTGACAGGTAATAATTGCATCTAATTTTAGTAAAGACTGAATATCAAATGCATCTTGCAGTAAACCGGCATCCTTTCCAAGGTTTGGAGCTGGAATTCCAACTTGTGATGTAGTGTAAAATACAGGTTCAATATGGTCAAAATCACGTTCTTCAACCATACGCTGCATTAATACTGAACCCACCATTCCGCGCCAGCCGACTAAACCTACTCTCATTGTACTCTCCCTGTAATTAAAAAATAAAAATTGCTTACTCCATCTATATGATGAACAGAACAAAATCTCAAGCACTATTTGTTCTATTCCCTCTTTTTTATGCATCAAAATTTACTACGTTCTATCTCTTTGCTTCAACTTAACCGTGCATAAAAGAAACAACTATAAAATTAACTTTATTTATCACTCCATTTTCAATTAACATAAAGCACACTTTAACCCTCTTATAGCAACATATTTGGTTAATATGATTAAAAACCAAGACTTAAGGATACTTACATACTGTTACAGTTCATAAAATTTCACATACAAGCTTAAATGCAAACGATTACTCTGATTATTAGTTAATAATTGCAAATTAAAATCACATATAGCAAAAATAATTAACACAAAATAAAAACATTAACTTAGTGTCAAAATCAATCAACTCATAATTTAATACCAATATTTAACCAAAAATTCACTTTAAAACAGTCCATTAACACCACTATAGATAGAAATCACAAATCAATCATAGTTAATCGATCTCTTGTTGATCATCAGGTAAAGTGATCCTCGTTTAGAAAACACAATCCCTTATCGTATGAATTTTATTCATGCATACAAAAAAGAGGCTTTATACATGAAGCAAGCAACGACAAAGTTACCTTCGTTAATGCAGGTAATTATATCTTTAGGGCTATTTCTACTTCTTGCCTTTTCTTTCACGGCACAACTTGATCTACCTATCCAATTAGCACTTTATATTGGTTGGTTCATTATCATTACTCTTGGTATCAAGTTAGGTCATGATTACAAATCTTTAGAAAAAGCAGCTCTAAATGGCATCTCCAATGGACTAGGAGCGGTATTAATTCTCTTGGCTGTAGGTGCTTTAGTAGGCACTTGGATTTCTGGCGGTATTGTTCCAACCATCATTTACTATGGTTTAAAAGCAATTCATCCATCAATCTTCCTTCTTGCAACGATGATCATCTGTTCACTAACAGCGTTAGCGACTGGCACTTCTTGGGGTGCTGCTGGTACTGCTGGTATTGCAATGATGGGGATTGGGCAAGGTCTTGGTGTTCCAGCTCCAATTACGGCAGGTGCTATCCTTTCTGGTTGTTACTTTGGCGATAAGATGTCTCCACTGTCTGACTCAGTAATTCTTGCCTCTTCTATGTCTGGCGTTGAAGTCATGGAACACATCAAGGGTATGCTTCCAGTTGCACTTATCAGCTACATTATTACTGGTATCATGTTTACTGCCTTTGGTTTCCATTACGCAGGTAACGTTGACATGAGCCAAGTAGACTCAGTAATCCTTGCGATGGAAAATCAGTTTGTAATCTCTCCATTCTCATTTGTTCCTGTCGTAATAGTGCTTGGTTTACTAGCAATGCGTATGCCTTCTTTCCCAGTAATCAGCTTTGGTTCTCTTCTGGGTATTATCTGGGCTGTGATGGTTCAAGATATCGACTTTTTAACGGCATTCAATACTGCATGGGCTCCGTTCTCAATTGAATCTGGTGTTGGCTTTATTGACTCAATCCTAAACCGTGGCGGCATGTCTTCAATGCTAGGTTCAGTAGCGGTAATAATCTTTGGTTTAGGCTTTGGTGGTTTATTAGATAAAGTTGGCGTACTAGAAACTGTCGCTAAGCTTTTCGAAAAACGCGTACAAGGCCCAGGTTCACTAGCGACAAGTACAATTGCTACGGCTTTCTTTGGTAACATCTTCGGCTCAGCAATGTACGTATCTCTTATCCTGACGCCAAAGATTTGTGCGAAAAACTACGACCGTTTAGGCTATAAGCGTAAGAACCTTTCTCGTAACGCAGAATTCGGCGGAACGTTAACCTCTGGTATGGTTCCATGGAGTGATAATGGTATCTACATGGCAAGTATTTTAGGTGTTGCGACACTGTCTTACGCACCGTTCATGTGGTTAAGTTTTGTATGTATTATCGTGACAATCGTGACATCTTACATGGGTTGGTTTGTTGATAAATGTGAGCCAACCATCACAGCAGAAGATACTGACGAAGCGATTGCAGTAGAAACAAAAACAGCGTAATTCATACTGCTCTACCTTTAAATAGCGTCATCTAAATAGAAAAATGCCAGCGGTTGACTCAACCACTGGCATTTTTATGTCTATTTTTTATGTTCTAACTATTATCTATAGCCATCACAATATTTATACAACCGTTTTTTTCACAGCTGCTCGTTTACCTAAGAAGTAACCTAAGCCTAAAGGCGCAAAGAAAATAGCTAAGATAAATAAGATGAAGTAAATAATGGTGCTCTTAATCAAATCAATGACTTTATCTATCGCAAGTGTCAGCACATCTTGTGAGACTTTATCTAAATCTTGAGTAAACTTCTCACGCTCTTGAGAAACAATAATCGCAATCGCATTACGCTCCCTCTCAACCATATTCACTAACTCTTGACGTTCACGAGCAACCATCGCCTCTAAAGCAATACGCTCAGCACTGAGTTGATTTAACTTGTCATCTGTCTTTAGATCCAAATCGTCAAGTAATGGCTGTAACTGTAAGCTCATTTGCTCTGCTAGATTTTGCATATACTCAGGGTTGTTGTTCACAAAGTCTTGAAATGACTCAGAGGTATCGCGCAAGCTTTCCATGGTTTTATTAATATCATTCGCATTCACATTGCTATTCATGGCGATTAATTGCGCTTTCCATGTCATTATCTTTGGTGTTTGCTCTGATACTAACCCCAAGCGATCGGACACATCACCTAGTGCTTCAGGCATGGTTCCTAACGTAGCTACCGCTTCAGTTTCATCGATATTTTGATGAGCCAACCACGCTTTTAATGCCGGTGTTCTTCGCATCATCACATTCTCAAATGGATGTTCTGCAACAAACTCGGTAATAAAGTCTTGAGCATCACTAAACTCTGAACTCGACAACAGCTTCTCTGCCATTTTTTTAATGTCATCATTCAGAACTTGGCTTGTTTTAAAAGCGACATCGCCATCAAATAATTCAGAATCTTTTCCTTCTGGTGAGAAAAATTGTTCCATTTGTGCAGCAAAGACCCAAGTATCAATTAAGGCTATTTTGGGAGACACTTGATACGCCGCACGCTGCAATCCTTCTTCTGCATGGATTTTCCATAACAAAACATACGATTGATGTAAGGTATCATCTTTAGGGTACGTCGCTGATATTTGATCCGCAGCAGATTCTACTTCACTAAAGAAATGTTTGCTGTATTCGCGGGTTAAAATACGAGTATTGAGTTCTGCCGTCGTTAACGGTACAGATTGAGACTCTATCTTTAGCTCAAGCAAAGAACAGCCATTAAGCAGAAAAAGGGATAGAGCTATCGAGAAGAGCTTAGAAACAGAGAGCTTAGAAACAAAGAGTTTAGAGGTGTATTTCATGAACAACCCTACCTAACCAGAATTTTATAATTAAAGAATAGATAGGGTATCATTTTGCAAAAATCAAGTTATCAAATATTTGAGAACAAACCGTTAATTATCCATAAATCAACGGTTTTATATTTTGCAATATAAGCACGAGTTATGATTCAGAAGAACCCAGACGCCGTGTTAATTGATCTTTTAAGTTTGGCGGCGTGCCTTTGATTGTTAAAGTATCTGTTTCTGGATCATAGAAAACACGTTCACCCAGTAACATCGCATCAAAGTTCAAAGATAAACCACCGCCAGCACCAACAAACTTAGTAAGTTTACGCATTGCAGTGCGATCAACAGGGAAAGATTCTTCTAATTCATAGCCTTGCTCTTCAGCAAACTGGTAAAAATTAGAGCCTGATTCAGAGGTTGGTAATTCACCAGATAACTCTTTGACGGTTAACTCTTCACCCGCTTGAAGTTGGCCATTGCAGTAATCATATACGCTTTTACGATATTGCTGTTTTTCTTCTTTTTCTAAACGCTCATCTGCACAGAAATCTTCGACAGCTTGCATCAATACTTGGTTTTGCACCTTAGTATCCATGCCTACATCTGCTTGTAAGAAATCTAAGAAGAAATCAGAGACTTTACGTCCTACACGCCCTTTAATGAACGTCAGGTAACGATTTGAGTCTGAATCCGTTTCCCAAGTTGATAAATCAATACGTGCCGCAATGTCCATTTTCGCAATATCAAGGTAATCAGTAGAGCTGATATCTAGTTGCTCCGTTACCTTCATACTCTCGTTTGATGGTAATACTGCGACAAACAAATACTCTGTTGCTAACGAACGATATTCAGCGATAACTAAAATACCTTCTTCAGCAAATGGGTATTTAATCAGCTCTGATTTTAATTTCTCTGCTGATTTATTACTGAATTCTAAAAATGGCGTTTCATTCTTACGAACGGAACCTAACCAATGCCCGAACTCACTTTCAGTCTTAAATACACCAAAGCCTTTGCCTGCTTTAGAGTTAAAGACACGATGCAGCTCAGATACGAGGGCTTCAGTGAACTCTTCATTCTCAAGAGTTTGATTTCGTAGACAAACTTCGAGTTCATCTTGCTCATTTTTTACTAATTTATGTAAAATTACGTTTGAAAGGGTTAAACTCATAATAGAAAAGGTTTTTAGTTGACGTGCATAGTAGGTTATCATAAGCCGCTTTCACTATCATTAACTGAAAAGACTTATGGCTATTACTACTTCGAAATACAGCAACAAGCAAATTGAACAAATGTTAACAGAGATGGTCGATGTACTAGATAAACATCGTGCACCTGCTGATCTATCTTTAATGTTGGTTGGTAACATTGCAACTAATGTTCTAAACCAAGAAGTGCCAGCGGAACAGCGTAAAATCATCGCTGAAAAATTTGCTCAAGCATTGCTTAGCTCACTAGAACTACCAAAAACTCACTAAGAGCGAGAATTCAATTACCATGGTTGATAGCGGAAATACCTACGGCGACAAAGTCTCTAAGCTAATTACTTGGGGTCACTGGTTCAGCTTTTTCAATATCATTGCAGCAATGCTTGTTGGTACACGTTATATATCGCAATCACCATGGCCTGAGACGCTACTTGGACAGACCTATCTGGTATTAAACTGGATAGGTCATTTTGGTTTTTTGGTTTTTGGATTCTACATTCTTGTACTTTTTCCTCTAACCTTTATAACGCCATCCCAGCGCTTAATGCGAGTCTTAAGTGTCATCATAGCAACAGCCGGTATGACCTTACTGCTGCTCGATACTTATGCTTATCAAAATCTTCACCTGCATATTACCCCACTGGTTTGGGATATGCTGTTGAACAACGATAAATCAAATTTAAACACACAATGGCAATATTTGTTCATTGTTGTTCCAGTAATCTTTTTATTACAGCTTTCATTATCTGAATGGGTCTGGAATAAATTACGAAAACTTACCCATAAACATGTTGGTCGCCCTTTTGCCATTCTATTTTCAGTAGCCTTCATTGGTAGTCATTTAATACATACTTGGGCAGACGCATCGGCTTATGGCCCAGTAACCGCCCAACGAGCTACATTCCCACTCTCTTATCCAATGACTGCACGCTCATTTTTAGAAAAACACGGTTTCCTTGATAGTGAAGCACTAGCAAGGCAAATCGAAGAAGAAGGTGTAGGTGGTGCAAAAGAAGCGATGCGCTATCCTCTTGAACCAATTAGATTTAAAGAAAAGCAGACAGAATATAATTTACAGATCATTATGATTGATAGTTTACGCTCTGATACGTTAAATCATACTGACACACCAAACTTAACACGCTTTGCTCAAAATAATTTAAATTACAACAACCATTACAGTGCAAGTAATAACCCAACAAGTTTGTTTGGGTTATTCTATGGATTGCCAGGAAGTTATGTTGATAATTTTAGAAACTCAAGCGTTGAATCACCGATCTTAGCTGAGCTACATACCCGGGATTATACATTTGGATTATTTAGTGGTGATAATTTTAACTCTTCACTATATAAACAAATTATCTTTACTCAGGGAGAACTGAGTAATACTGAAGAAAAAATGACAGATAGCAAGGCAATAAGCCAATGGAATTCATGGTTTTCCACCCAAGAATCAAACAAACCGTGGTTCAGCTATTTAGAGTTAACTTCGGTCTCGAAATACGATAGTTCAGAGCCTATTTCAACAACAAATACTGACCAAAGTGTGTTTGAAATAAACTACCGTAAAGCCGTCAGAAAAACAGACCAACAATTAAGAGCCGTTTTAAATACATTAAAACAATCTCCTGATTGGGAAAAAACCATTGTTGTTATTACTTCAAATCACGGTATGGAGTTTAATGAAACAAACACAAACAGCTGGGGAGCAAGCTCTAACTTTAGTCAATATCAATTACGCGTACCAATGTTGATTCACTGGCCTAACGCTGAACCTGAGTTAATTACAACTCGTTCAAGTCATTTAGATCTTGCACCAACATTGATGGAGTCATTTTTAAGAACAACAACCACATCAAAAAGCTATAGTAGTGGGTTAAATTTATTGACTCTAGATGGTGAACGTAATTGGTTGCTTGCTGGTGATAGAAAGAACATTGCTCTAATCACTGATACTAATACCGTTGTTATTGATACCTTTGGTAACTATAAAGTTTACGATGAAAACTATCGTCGCTTAAAGGATGAAAAACCTAAGCTCTCCTTATTAATGCAGGGCGTATCAGAACTCAAACGGTTTTATCATCCTAAGAAGTAAATAACCTCATAAGAATCCCTTTCTCATAAAGGGATTTTTTATATCTAATATTTCAACCAAACTAAATTATCGACCTAAATCTACTTTTTTTCACATAAAATAGTTAAGATATAAAATCAAAATAAATAGAGGTGTATATGAAACTATTGCTTGTGGAAGATAATCAAGATATTGCGGGGATCATTTTTGATTTCTTTGAGATTAAAGGCTACGTATTAGATTATGCAAGTGATGGTCAGCAAGGCTACGAACTCGCTAAAAAAGAACATTTTGATTTAATTATTCTTGATGTCATGCTGCCTAAAATGGATGGCTTAACAGTATGTAATCGCTTACGAGAAGAAGGCGTAGATACTCCAATACTCATGCTCACTGCGCGAGATACGACCGAAGATACCCTACTTGGATTCAAGCAAGGTGCCGACGATTATTTAGTTAAACCTTTTGATCTTGATATTCTTGATGCCCGTATCAATGCGCTTGTTCGTAGAACCTCAGGAAAACAAGCCAAAACAGAGCTTCAATTTGAAGAGTTATTGTTAGATCTCACCTCAAATACTCTCTCTCGCCAAGGGTTAAGGTTTAGTCTCAACCCCACTCAATTTATTATCATGAAAAATCTTCTTCTTTCTGCCCCTAAAATTGTCAATAAAGATGCGATTACTTATGAGTTATGGGGAGACGATGAACCAGAAAAAGACGTACTGCGCAGTCATATTTACCAACTACGAAACTTAATCGATAAGCCATTTACTCATAAGTACTTAAAAACCGTTCCAAAAATTGGTTATCAATTAATCGGAAAAGCTGACTAAAATGCGTAAATACAGTGCTAAACATCTTACTTTTATTTATTTTTCGATCGTTGCTTTAGCGATTATTATCGTTCATGCATTAGTGATTGATTCAACGCTTGATAACATTGAAAACTTACTCGCTAAACAGAAAATCCTAAGTGCAAAAGAAGTGTCAATAAACAGCCTTGATAATACCAACGCTACCAAAGTGGTTATCACTGATCGTATTACGGTTTATACAAACAAAGAAGATATTAATATTAATTACACTGATTTTTTCAATTTACCGTTAGACACTACAATAGAAGTATTCAAAAAAGACAGCTATGTAGAAAACGAGGCTTTTATTTATCGTACCTTAGATAATCATGGTAAGAGTATTTACATTGTCTTAACTGGAGATTTTACTGACGATTCTGAGCGTCGTATCTTCTTCATAGAATCAAAAACTATTTTCTCCTCTTTACTACTAATGCTCATCAGCTTTTTTATTATTTTAAAAATCTCACACAAAATAACAGAGCCTCTTACTCTATTAACAAAAAACATAAGTAATAGAAAACAAGGCGATTTTAGTCAAATTCCAGATAGCATTTCAGGAAACACCCAAGAAAGTGCGCAATTAATTGAAACCCTTAATGCTAATTACCAACAAATAGAACAGTTAATCGAACGTGAACGTTCTTTTACTCGCTATGCTAGTCATGAGCTACGTACACCATTAATGATAATGAAAGGAGCAACTAAGCTACTTGACCAATCAAGTGACCCCGTATTTATACAAAGACAACAAAAACGATTAAACGATGCTGTACAAGAGATGAGTGACTTTGTTGATGCTTTACTATCACTTACTCGTGATGAATCTGATCTCAAAAATTCAGCCATTATTTATCGAAGTATCGACGTTACTGAATTGGAAAGAATTATTGAAACGCACGCACATCTACTGCGTTTTAAAAAAGTTAGTTACAGTATTGAATTAGAAAGCTTAACTACTACTTATATCTCTGAAAATATATTAAAAGTCCTAATCGGTAATCTGATTAAAAATGCCTTCAACTGTACAGATGAAGGCGAAATCATCATATCAATGAATCAAGATGGATTCTCTGTAATTGATTCAGGTATTGGCTTAGATGAAAAACCACGTGATGTAGAAGGATTTGGCTTAGGGTTATTGATTGTTAGAGACATTTGCCAGCGCTATAATTTAACATTCACTCTGACTAATAAAAAAGATACTCATGGCTGTATTGCAACTGTTTTATATAACAAAAATGGTGTAATAAGTTAAAAATAGAGCATATTGCACAAAAATAGGGCAGTCAGTCCATTTTTTTTAATTTATGCTTTACAATAAAACCAATTCCGCCTATTATTCTCGGCACTGGAGGGATGGCTGAGTGGTCGAAAGCACCGGTCTTGAAAACCGGCAACCGTTAATAGCGGTTCTAGGGTTCAAATCCCTATCCCTCCACCACTTTTCAAAATTCAGATAGAGTCTGGGTTTTAAAAATTGGAGCGGTAGTTCAGTTGGTTAGAATACCGGCCTGTCACGCCGGGGGTCGCGGGTTCGAGTCCCGTCCGCTCCGCCAACATCAACGAAGCCTTGTCAGAAATGACGAGGCTTTTTTGTATCTGTCGAATATGAAATTTAGATCTCCAAGTCTCATATAGTTGAAGACGATTCAATGCTTCTCTAATAAACCACTCTTTTATCACTTAAAGTACTTTAATTAGTAATAATTAGCAGGTAAGTACTAGGATTAATACTTTATCGCCTTAAATATCAACAGATTGAATAAAAAAAAACCAGCCAATTCGTTTTTTTAAAATAGTACTTTACAAGGAAGTCATAACCCCCTATTATTCGCGGCATTGGAGGGATGGCTGAGTGGTCGAAAGCACCGGTCTTGAAAACCGGCAACCGTTAATAGCGGTTCTAGGGTTCAAATCCCTATCCCTCCACCAAATTAAAGTTTAAACCGCTGTCTTTACAGCGGTTTTTTCGTATCTGCACTATAGAAAAATCACCTTAATTACAGCACTTTTAATTGACAAGGTGTAATATTCAAATCCCTACCCTCCACCACTTTTCAAAATTTAGAAGTAGCCAAATAGCCCTTCTATATTAGCCTTCAGTAGTTTATTTTCATCTCCTAAGCATATCTCTTATAAATAGTTTAATAAAAATCGTTCAATATAGCCTTAAAATCAATCAGGTTGATTAAAAACAAACCAAGCAGAATGTTTTTTTAAATTAATACTTTACAACAAAATCAGTTCCGCATATTATAATCGGCATTGGAGGGATGGCTGAGTGGTCGAAAGCACCGGTCTTGAAAACCGGCAACCGTTAATAGCGGTTCTAGGGTTCAAATCCCTATCCCTCCACCACTTTTCAAAATTCAGATAGAGTCTGGATTTTAAAAATTGGAGCGGTAGTTCAGTTGGTTAGAATACCGGCCTGTCACGCCGGGGGTCGCGGGTTCGAGTCCCGTCCGCTCCGCCAACATCAACGAAGCCTTGTCAGAAATGACGAGGCTTTTTTGTATCTGTTGAATATAGGATCCCTATAAATTTCATTAAACGACTAACTCTAGAATTCAAACCCTATCCCTCCACTACTTTCAAAATTCAGATAGAGTCTGAGTTTTAAAAATTGGAGCGGTAGTTCACATCACTGCCATTAATTATTTCTTTAGGCTATTACGCAGGAAAAATCTTTTATATCAAGGCAGAAATTGCAGAAGCTAGTGGGCCTAACTACAAAATTTCTAACACAGATAAAAAAGATTTTAACCAGTAAGAGCAAAGAGATAATTAATGATAGTGATGTCAGGTTAGACTTTTTATTGGAGAGCTTAGCGGCCTGACACGCCGGGGGACGTGCTGCTTTCAAGGTGAGATAGAAAGTCCCGTCCGCTCCGCCAACATCAACGAAGCCTTGTCAGAAATGACGAGGCTTTTTTGTATCTGTTGAATATGAAACATCCCCATAGTTACCTTATTTCCATCAAATAGTGCCTTAGAAATAAAACATATTTTCAAACCGTTTCATATAAATGGAAGTAGTTAGCTAAATTCTATTCAAAGCATTTTTAACTCAACCCCATTTGTACTAGCCTAATGCGATATTTTATAAAACAAAAAGGCTAGAAAACCATGAAAAATATTATTTCAACGCTGGCAGTTATCACCACTCTATCAACTAGCTCTTTCGTTTCAGCTTCAGAATGGAGTTATGCTGGAGAAACCGCTCCTGCTAATTGGCATGGCACCTGTCAGACTGGCGTAAACCAATCACCAATAGATATTACCAATGCCATTGAGAGTACTTTAGAGCCTATCACATTCAATTACGCTCAAGCGGGTAAGAATATCGTTAATAACGGTCATACCGTGCAAGTAAACTTTGATGGTAAGCAATCTATTCAGGTTGAAGGCACCACATTTAACCTATTACAACTTCATTTCCATGCCCCAAGTGAAAACCTGATTGCTGGTCATTCATATCCTTTAGAAATGCATTTAGTTCACGCCGATAAAGATGGAAACCTAGCCGTGATAGGAGTGATGTTTAAAGAGGGCAAAACAAATACTGAATTGGCAAAAATTTGGGCTCAAATGCCAAAATCAGGTGATGTTGAACTTGATAGTAAATTAACGCTTACAAAGCTACTGCCTGGTGAGCAGACTTATTATCGCTTTAATGGCTCATTAACTACCCCACCATGTACAGAAGGTGTAACTTGGTTCGTGATGAAGAACCCAATCACTGTTTCTGCAGAACAATTAATTCAGTTTAAATCTCTGTATCAAGGAAATAACCGTCCAGTACAAGCGATTAATGCCCGCCCTATCCTAAAATAAATCGTTAGAACATTAAATTTTGCTCTAACTTTCATCGACATGATCAAATTTAGAGCAAACAGTATTTTTAAACAAAAGAATCCTTTACAAAAAGAAGGGTTACGCCTATTATTCACCGCATCGGAGGGATGGCTGAGTGGTCGAAAGCACCGGTCTTGAAAACCGGCAACCGTTAATAGCGGTTCTAGGGTTCAAATCCCTATCCCTCCACCACATTCAAAGCCCTAGCAGAAATGCTGGGGCTTTTTTGTATCTGAAAAATGAACACCGTCAAATAATTCAAAAATCAAATACCAACCGAAAATACATCAATTTAAATTATGACTACCGCCTCTCAATTTATTTTATAAAATATGGATATAATGATAATAGTGTCAACGTTTAGAACATTAAAAATTTCTTTCAATTAATACCATTCCTAATAAACAGTTAAACAAGTACTCATTAGCACTAAGTAAATAGAGAGCTAGATATGGATATACTAAAAAGATTGATAGGTATATTTACTCAACCAAATAAAGGTTCTGTATTTCTATATATAGGTGATAAAAAGGCACTATATATCACCATCATTATCCCTTCCGTAATGATGCTACCTCTTGCAATAAAAAATTACTTTTTCGGTTATCATCTACTTGCATCAACTTTACTTCTTTTCTTTCTTACAAGTACTTTTCATATTTGGGCTATTTATAAAAAATCCCCACTCATTCTACATCCCCATATCATTGCTATTTTACTTATTTTATCCCTTTTCTTTACTGTTCATTATTTAGGTGTAAGTACTATTTACTGGTGCTACCCTATTTCTATCGCTTTACTCTTTATGCTACCTCTTAAATCAGCATTTATATTTAATGTAATTGTTTGGTGGATAATCAGTGGCTTTAGCTTTATAGAAATGCCTCTAGATGAAGCTCTTCGAATTTCAACATCTCTACTATTGACCATTATAATATCTGGCTCAGTATTAATGCATATCAATCAATTAAACAAACGTTTACTCAATGAAATAATTCGAGACCCGATGACTGGTGCATATAATAGAAAGGAGCTGTCATTTCATTTAAAAACTTGCCTTAAGCAGCAAAAAGAAGACAGTGTACATTCTGCCCTGCTATTTATTGATATCGACCATTTTAAAGCTGTTAATGATTCATTTGGCCACGATGTGGGGGATGACGTTATTAAAGAGTTAGTTAATATTATTACAAACCATAGTCGTGAGACGGATAAGGTATTTCGGATTGGTGGTGAGGAGTTTGTTCTATTAATGCACAATACTAATATTAAAAATGCACTACGTGTTGACGATAAACTAAGACTGAAGATCAAAAATGAGCAGATAATTGAAAACTATCCGATAACTGTCAGTATTGGTGTATGTAGCTCTGAAAATAATCCCTCAAAAGATCAATGGTTAAAATTTGCTGATATCGCTCTTTATGAAGCAAAAGAGGCAGGAAGAGACAACGTTAAGCTTTATCGCACTTCAAAAAGCCAGATCATCTAAAGTAATATTATGATAAATCTTTCAGCATCCATACATCACAACCGTTATGAATCGCTCCATTAAGGGGCTCTGATAAATGAGAAAAACCAAGGTCCTTATACAGATGAATGGCTGATCTCATACTTGATAGAGTATCTAAATAGCACTGAGTATAACCAAACTCTTTTGCGTGTTTTAATACTTTCTGAGCAATCGTCTTACCAAAACCTCGACCTCTCGCTTCTGGTAATAAAAATAACTTACGTAGCTCACACACAGTCTCACTGCCGTTAAATGGAGCTAAACCACAGCCACCAACCACTCGACCATCAAGCAATAAAATGAGGTATTTACTTTTGAATGCCGGATTATAGTATTTACTCATTTCCAAGACTTCATCGTCCGATGGGCCAAAGCCTTCCCCTACCGCACCAAACTCAACACCTACGTTTTTAATGATGTAGCAGATATCATTATCATGGTCGCTGGTAATACCAACAATTCGATACTCCATATCCTTTGCCTCCATTTATTCTCTTGCTTCATTATAGAAAAATATGAACACCTAATTGCGGCGTCCTCCACAAAGTAGCCATAGAGGGACAATCTCGATCACAGTGACACAAAAAAAGCGAGTAACCTAAATTCCTCGCTTTTTAATGTTCTTTTCGATATTAACGAATTAAATCACACCTAACTCACGTAGACGCTCCATTAGGTAACTGTTTGCTGTGTGACGCTCTGATAAAACAACGTCAGGCTTTGGATGTAAGAACAACGGTAATGAGATACGAGATTTCGTTTTATCCGAGCCTTCAGGGTTAATAACTCGGTGCGTTGTTGATGGGTAATAACCCCCTGATGCTTCTTGCAACATATCACCAATATTGATGATTAAGTTACCAAAATCACAAGGCACATCTAACCAATCACCTTCTTTAGTCTTAACTTGTAAACCCGGCTCATTAGCTGCTGGGAGCACTGTTAATAAGTTAATGTCTTCATGTGCACCAGCTCGGATAGCACCAAGCTCTTCATCGCCTTCTAACGGTGGGTAATGAAGAATACGAAGTAATGTCTTATCATTGTTTTCAACCATGCTAGAAAGCGATTGAGAGTACAATGCAGATACGTCTTCTGGTGAGTGCGCTTCAACCCAAGACAATAGCTCAGCAGCTAGTACATTCGCGTTATCGTAATACTCTTGAATCTGTGCTTTTAACTGCTCAGGACATTGACCCGTTGGGTAGTAATGGTAGTACTCTTTAATGTCTTTTTTAGTGTGCCCCTTTGCGACTTCTGATACCGACGCAGGGAAAAATCCATCTTGAGTTTCTACATTAAACTGGAAGTTCTCTTTTTCTTCGCTGTTAAAGAATTCATACCAATTGTCATAGATGCTTTGTACAAGTTCTTGTTGAATTGGGTGATTTTTTAATACGCCAAACCCTGTCTCACGCAGTGATTTAACAAACAGCTCGGCTGCATTCTCAGCAGTGTAATCAATTGCTTCTAATTTCATAATTATTATCTTATCGTTGGCTGACTGGTTTTTATAATATGTTTTTATAATGTACTGTTAAATTGTATTAAGATGAACAGAGAGCCTCAAGCGCTAATGTCTAAAAACAGACAACAATTCGTTCACACATAGAAACACAACTATTCTGTGCAACAACAATAAGGAGAAAAAGAAGAACATTTATGGCGGGAGATTACCCAGCTATCGGTTGACAATAGTGGGCAATTTTAAAATTTTGACGGGACTGAATTACCTTGGTAGCGGCTCTAAGATCCCATTTCTAACTAAACCGCGGCGAACGTTTTTGCACAGTTTGGCAAAACTTTCGATCTCTGAAAAATTGGGGGTTTCACCACGTTGAACGTAAGACTCCCAATACAGTAATTCACCTTCCACCAATTCAATCAACTTACGTGGACAACCTACACACGTATCACCACATATTTGAGCTTCAGGCGCATCAAATGGAAAATCCGCTTTCACTAATTCAATGATATTTAGCATCGCAGTTTTACGATCAGGCTTTTGTGTTTTTGGTTTATTGGCCATTAGTTTCTGTGAGGATGATTCGTGATGTGATCTTCCCAATTTTTCACATCAATCGCGTAAACAACTTTGTTTCTTACGCTTTCGCCAGCAGCATGCATTGCTGATTTAGAGCCTGTGATCAGTGGGTGCCATTCTGGAATGTCTTTGCCTTCTGCCAATAGACGGTATGCGCAAGTCACTGGTAACCAGTTAAACTCAGCGATATTTTCACGGCTTAGTTTTAGGCAGTTTTCACCTGAAGTAAAACGCTTAGCGTAATCTTTACATGAACACGTTTTGCTGTTTAACCAGCTACATGCCACGTTAGTGTAGTAAACCTCATCTGTATCTTCATCCATTAACTTGTGTAGACAGCACTTACCACAGCCGTCACAAAGAGATTCCCACTCTTGCTCTGTCATTTCTTCTAATTTTTTTTGTTGCCAAAATTGCTCTGTCATTGCTTTACACTCGTTATGGGAAGAGGCGGTTTTATACCCATCTTGAGCTAAAAGTGCAAGTGGTTTGCTATTCAGTAAAGAGATAATCCTGAGTAATACCAATCTGGATAAGTAGTTGAGCAGATAATTGCGTAGGAAAAATAATTAAATATTTATCTAGGTTGGTATAGTTTTGACCTGAAAGGGGAAGAATGGTATTTTGCGCATCCTTTAATTGATGCAATGAGATAGTGTTATGGAGTGTAGATTATATTGCGGTGCTTGCTGTATCGCTCCGAGTATTACGTCATTTATTCCGGGAATGCCTGATGGAAAACCTGCTGGGGTACGCTGCGTACAATTAAATGATGAGAACTTGTGTAAGTTGTTTGGTAAGGCAGAACGCCCAAAGGTGTGTCATCAATTTAAAGCTTGCCCTGACGTATGTGGGTCAACCCCAGAACAAGCTATTCAAACCATCACTGAACTTGAGTCAATGACGCTATAATCTTATATAAGAATTACATTACGATAATACGCGGACTACGTTCTGTACTTGCTCTGAAATCTCAATACCGTGGTTTGTTAAATAACCACCATCTTCTTGTGAAACCAATCCTTTACTGAAAAGACGCTTCATTGCTTCGATTGCTTCGGGTGCTGCGTCTGAATGAATTTTTAAACCCGCTTGAGTGCTTTCTAGTGGGAATTGCTTGAGAAGGTTCATTTCTTCGATAATATCTTTATTAAATGGCATAGTTTTATCTCTCTTATTTTATTAATTGGAATCAGCATAGACTGTCTTTAACAGATTAAAACAGAGCTAGATCACACCTATAAAAAATCCCCATAGGATTACTCTCTATGAGGATATTTTTTAATCAGTTTACTGTGTATTTAAACAATTAAGCTTGAATACCAATAATTAGCCATGGTGCATCTGGCTGCGTAAGGTCACGCTCCAAGTGCCAGATGTCTGTAATTTCTTCTTCAACACCTTCCACTGAATCGCGGTAACGACCAGAGAATTGCAAACTAAGCTGAGCACTGCTTGCATCATGTTCAGCACGTACAACCTCTGCATCGACAAACATTACGTCTGTGTGTTGCTCGCCTTCCAGGTTTGCACGCTCTTTCACTAGATCATTGTATAAGCTAATTGAAACGTACTCTTGAATCGTTTCAAGTTGGTTATGGTTCCATGCACCTTGCAAAATTCGGTAGTGCTCGCGAGAACCATTGATGAAAGATTGCAGATCAAAACCTGGTGGATAATTATGCGGTACTTCATCAGCCGCTGTAGCACCAAAACCACCAGTAGCTTGTGTTTTTGGTTGCTCTTGGTCAGCTTGGAAATATTGCTGGTTATCACGGAAGCTTGGTTTCTCGTCGTGAGATGCTTGTGGGCCCGCGTATGCTGCCCCTTGCCTCTGATTTATACTGCTGGCCTTTGATGCCATAAACATACGGAAAAGCTTAAACAGAACAAATGCCACACCAGCCATGATTAGAATATCCATAAACTGGATACCTTCAAAGCCGCCGCCAGCAAAGATTGATGCTAAAAGACCACCCATAAGAAGACCACCAAGTAATCCGCCCATTAAGCCTTTTTTGCTTGATGCGCCTTTAGCTGTGTCTTGCTTACCAATGGTATTCGTGTTTTGTTGCTTCTGTTTTGGCGCAGGCGCTGTTTTAAAGCTTTTGCCAAATGATTTACCACCACCAAATTTCTTTGCTTCTGCATGAGGTGCAGAAAGAACAAAAACGAACATTAGGGCAGCAATAGATAAAAGACGTTTCATTATCTCTTCCTTACTATATTAAAATAATTTGAAGTGATAATAGCCTGACTTACTCTATTTTGGGAGCATTAATCATCACCAGTATGTTTCAGAGTGTTAAAACAAGAACGATTTTATAAGTAAAACGTGCAATTCCTCTTAATTGATACAATTCAAACTTGAAGAATAAACAGATACATTTAGAATTAAGAACAATGTTCATAATTATTAATTAAGGCTACTATGGCCCGCAGAAACGACCATTCTCACCAAGAAATACGTGATATGGCCTTAGATAATGTAAAAATCTTTCTTGATGATCACACTCATCACGAACTCAGCTTACGAAAACTAGCAAAAAGCATTGGCTATGTACCGAGTACCTTAGTCAATATCTTTGGTAGCTATAACTTATTGCTGCTACGTGCAATAGCTCAAACACTAGATGAATTAATGCAACAGGTTCATCTAGAGTTAGAAAAAAGTTCAACTCCAGAGGACTCATTGCAAACAATTGCCTATTGCTATTATGATTTTGCTCAGCAGCATCCGAACCGTTGGCAGCTAGTATTTCAACACAATATGAATGGGGAAGAACTTCCTGATTGGCAAGAAAATCGGATCAATCAGATGATGTCGGTTCTCGAAGATATCCTTAAAGCAATTAATCCTAGTAAAGAAAACGCGGAGATAATGCAAAGTAGCCGAGTCATCTGGGCAAGTGTACATGGTATAACTCTGTTAAGCCTTGATGATCTTTTTTTCTCCTCATCACCTATTAATGGCCATCAGCTCATTACTAACTTATTATCGAACTATATCAATCAATGGAAGCAAAGTTAGCTTTGTAATGAAAAGGATTTTATATGTCAAAGCAAGCTAACTTGTTAACTCAGCGTCGTTTTCTCCCTTATTTTATTACTCAATCTCTAGGGGCATTTAACGACAATATTTTTAAAAATACCTTGTTACTTTTCGTTGCTTTCGCAAGTGCTGATAGTTTACCTATCTCTTCTAATTTATTTATTAACCTTGCTGCTGGTCTCTTTATCCTCCCTTTTTTTCTTTTCTCAGCTCCTGCTGGCGTATTGGCAGATAAATACGAAAAATCAGCTTATATCCAAAAAGTTAAGCTCGCTGAAATTGCAATTATGTTATTTGGTGCTGTAGCTTTTATCCTTCAAGATTATACTTTACTCCTTATTCTTTTATTTTTAATGGGGACGCAATCTGCTTTCTTTGGCCCAGTAAAATACGCACTCCTCCCTCAACAGTTAAAACAGGAAGAACTGGTATCTGGTAATGCATTAGTTGAAACAGGGACATTTCTTGCCATTTTATTAGGGACGATTAGCGCGGGTATAATAGCCTCACAAGAGCACGCTAAATATATTGCTGCCGGAGCGGTTGTTACTTTTTCCGTCTTGGGTTACCTCTCTAGCCGTTCAATCCCTTACGCTAAAGCCATCGCTCCTGAATTAGAATTTAAGTGGAAACCAATCCATCAAACCAAACATACTATCCGTATTGCCAAATTAGATAAGACCGTATTTCTAGCCATTATGGGGATCAGTTGGTTCTGGTTTTTAGGCGCGAGTTACTTAACTCAATTTCCAAACTATACTCATTTACACCTAAATGATAATGCAATTACCGTTACTGTATTGTTGGCTCTATTCTCGATTGGTATTGCTATTGGCTCTCTTGCGTGTGATGTTTTATCTAAACATCGAGTTGAGCTAGGTATAATTCCATTAGGATGTTTAGGGCTTACTATATTCGGTATCAACCTATACCTCTCAACACCGAATAACCCTGTTGATATTACAGGGTTTATGAACATTCTTCTGAGCCCTGAGTTATTACCTGTTTTTATTAATTTGTTTTTCTTAGGTATCAGTGGCGGTCTCTATATCGTTCCTTTATATACCTTAATTCAACAACGACCAAAACCAGAACACCGATCTCAAATCATTGCTGCTAATAATATTTACAACGCATTATTTATGGTAACTAGTGCAGTATTAGGCATCGTCTGTTTATCGATAATCGAGCTCTCTATCCCACAATTTTTTGCTCTACTTTCCATTGTAAATAGCCTGGTTGCACTCTTCTTATTCAATAAAGTTCCTGTGCATGTGATCCGTTTTTTACTTTGGATCATTACTCATACTTTATATCGAGTAAAACATAAAGAGCTGCAGCATCTTCCTGAAGAAGGCGGCGCGTTATTAGTCTGTAACCATATAACTTATATGGATGCATTTATTCTTAGTGGCGCATCCCCTCGCCCTATTCGCTTTGTGATGGAAGAAGAATACGCAGAACTCCCCCTGATTAAGTATTTTTTCCGTATAACTAGAGTTATACCTATTAATGCTACCAAAAGTAGTTCAATTAGACGTGCTTTTTTTGATGTTGAAAAGGCCTTGTCTGATGGGGAAATTGTGATGATCTTTCCAGAGGGTGTATTAACACATGATGGTGAAATAGGATCTTTTTTACGAGGGATGGATATAATTCTCAAACGTTCGCCTGTTCCGGTCATCCCGATGGCATTACGTGGTTTATGGGGAAGCTTTTTTAGTCGTCATGGAGGAAAAGCGATATTAAAACGTCCTAGTCGATGCTGGTCAAGAATAGAAGTGGTAGCCGGAGAACCCGTACCACCACATCTTGCGACATCAAAGATAATGCGTGAAAAAGTAATTCAACTACGCGGTAATTGTCAATGAGTGAAGCCACTCTCTTACTTGTTGTCGTGATATTTTAATACCAGTTCCTAATAAGTGTTCTGGTAATATTTCATAACGAATTGGGCATTCAAACTTTGTCAGCGTATCTTGTAAAAATAACTGAAGCTCTTTAAATGTAAGTTCACTCTGAGTGTTAATAACAGCAACAGGACGCTGACCAAACTCACTATCCACAACATCAATGACAATTGCGTGCTCAATCGCAGTGTGCTTAAGTAAGGCTTGTTCTATTTTTTCTGGATGAATATTTTCTCCACCAGAAATAAACATATTATCAACACGACCATGAATATATAGCTCTGCACCTACAGCATGACCAAGATCTTTACTTGAGAACCAACCTTCCTCATTAGTAATATTCATAATGCCAGATAAACGGAAATAGCCTAACGCTAATGCTTCACCCCTTACTAATATTTCGCCATTTTCTATACGTAATTCGCGATAAGGTAAAACATTACCAACTCCAGGTTTACCATCAGCCAATTTTGCCGCTACTGTCGAAGACATTTCTGTCATTCCATAACCAACCCAGCACTCTATGCCTTTTTCTTGAGCTTCATTGGTTAGCTCTGTTGAAATAAATGCACCACCAAGTAAAACTCGCTTTAAAGCAAGCCGAGGAAGATCTTCACTCCTTAAAATACGTTTAAGTTGTGTTGGAACTAATGAGGCATGAGTCACTTCACAAAGATCATTCAGTAACCCTTCTTCTGTTGGCATAACCAGCGTTGCTCCAGAGAGCAGCCAACGCCATACAATCGCCAAACCAGAGACGTGAAATAAAGGTAGTGACAATAACCACGAGTCACAACTATCAAACTCGACCCAACTTAACAGGCCGGCAGCAGAGTGCAAATGGTTACTAGCACTATGGGCAACAGCTTTTGGTAACCCAGTAGAACCTGAGGTAAATGTTAGCGTAGCTAATCGACTTGGCTGCCATGTTGCTGCTAACACACTGTATTCTGCGTTAATTAACTGTAAATGATGCCAAGTTCCTGAGATGGTCTCTTGTCCTTCACCAAACCAAATATGCTTAGCAGAGATATTGGTTACTAATTGATGAAGTTGACGACTAGGAGTCTTAGGGTTGATAGCACAAAAACGTGCACCGATACGAATACACGCTAACTGTAACCAAACGAGATCAATCCCACTTTTAGCGACACCAACAACCACGTCATCACGCTTAACGCCTTGCTGCAATAAACCGTTAGCGTATTGATTAATCTGTATTAAAACTTCAGACCAAGTCCATACATTAGAGCCATCACGAAGCGCAATTTCAAGTTCACGCTCTTCGCCCCATTTAGCCCAAGGCCAGGTAGTAAAGTGTGGTGAGATCAGTTTTCCCATACAATCTTAAGCTCTGATAATGTATTCAGTGGTAACTGACAATTAGGCCATGGCGTGTCTAATTGCATTTTAAAAAGATCGATAGTATCTAAACCTGGGATCGTGTCTGGTGTTTTCCATGCAGCCAATCGCGCTAACTGTGTTAATGCAAGGCTTGATTCCAAGCTTGAGCTAATCACAGCCTGCATACCTAACTGATGCGCCTCTTCAACAAGGGCCAAACATTTCTCTATTGAGCCAACCATGGTTGGTTTGATCACAATCGCTTTTACGCCTTCTTGAGCGCTTACTCCAAATCCGTCATCACGTACTGTTTCGTCCCAAGCAATGGCAATACCTGTAGCTTGTGAGAATGCCAAGCTCTCTTCTGGAGTATGGCAAGGCTCTTCTAAGAACTCGATACGAGAGCGAAATTGTGGACTGACGTAATTAGCAAATTGCTCAGCTTTTTTTGGTGTCCAGTTACGGTTAGCATCAAGACGTAAAGAGAGATCAGGAATAAGCTCTAAGAACATATTCGCAACCATTCCATCGCGGATCGCTTCATATAAGCCGACTTTGATTTTCGCGATTTTTTTGCCACTCATCTCATTAAGCTTAACCACTAAATCATCAGGATCACCTGAGCATAATGGTGCCGCTTGGTAATTACCTTCTTGCGGTAAGCCGCCTTCAAGCTCTAACAATGCCATGCTAAAGCCAAATGCTACCGATGGGCAATTCGCATCAAGATCCAGCTCTTCACCATTTAGCCACGCTTGCGTCAGTGACAATAAATCTTCACGCGCTTGCTCTAATGTTTCTTGACTGAATTCAGGCAGAGGTGCGATTTCCCCTTTGCCACACTGTGTTCCATCACGTAATTCAATGATCAAGCCATCTCGTTGTTGAAGACGTTGTTCACGAAGAATAACTCCACTGTCCATAGGGAGTTGGTATTGATATATCTTGGCTGCTTTCATTTGTTACTCCAACCAATAAAAAGAAAAAAGAGACTCATAAAGAGCCTCTAATACTTAAATCGAATCAGTGATAAATGCTTATGGATTACGAGGGAATTTATCGAAATCAGGACGACGCTTTTCATTAAAGGCGTTGCGACCTTCTTGACCTTCTTCAGTCATGTAGAACATCATGGTTGCGTTACCCGCTAACTCTTGAAGGCCTGCTTGCCCATCACAGTCCGCATTTAATGCCGCTTTAAGGCAACGTAATGCCATTGGGCTGTGTTGTAGTGTTTCACGACACCAGCGAACCGTTTCTTTTTCTAAATCAGCAACAGGGACAACCGTGTTTACTAGGCCCATGTCCAATGCTTCTTGTGCATCATAGAAACGACATAAGAACCAAATTTCACGCGCTTTTTTCTGACCAACGATACGAGCCATATAAGAAGCACCCCAACCGCCATCAAAAGAACCCACTTTAGGGCCTGTTTGACCAAATTGTGCGTTCTCAGCCGCAATAGTTAAGTCACACATCATATGCAGAACATGACCACCACCAACCGCATAGCCAGCAACAGCAGCAATAACTGGTTTTGGACACGTACGAATTTGGCGTTGGAAATCCAAGACGTTTAAGTGGTGTGTACCACTGTCATCACGGTAGCCGCCGTAATCACCACGGATCTTCTGATCACCGCCTGAACAGAATGCATCTTCGCCTAAACCAGTAAGAATAATAACGCCAACTTTCTCGTCATAACGAGCATCCGCCAGCGCATCGATCATCTCTTTTACCGTACCAGGACGGAAAGCGTTACGTACTTGTGGACGTGCGATAGTGATTTTCGCGATGCCATCAGCCGATTTATGATATTGAATATCTTCGTATTGAGCCGTGCAATCTGTCCAATCTACTGGAGCGTAAAGTTCTTGTTCTGAAATGCCAACAGTTCTCGCCATGGGTTTATTTCCATTGTTGTAAGAATGTATTAAGTACATGTGTAAAGCGTTCGGGCTGTTCCACATGAGCGTTATGACCCGCCTGAGCAATGATTTGATACGTTAATTGACTTTGCTCAGCCAAGTGTTGAAATTTGTTATCTGCTTCGCCGCAAATATAAAGCATAGGAATGGTGCTACGATGTAAGGCTTCAAGCAAATATGGTTGCTTAGCCAGTGATGTAGATCTCAACATCATCCCAATTGACTTACCAAGGTTATCACTTCTTTTAGCCACTAAAACTTGTCTTTGCTCAGGGTTTAGTGAAGAAAATACCTTTTGTTGATACCAATCGTCTAAAACATCAGCAATCGGTTGTTGTTCAAATCGCTCAGCCCATCGAATGTCATTATTCAATCGAGCTTGCTTCTCTTCTTTTGATAGCAAACCAAAATTTCCCCCTTCAATGCACAAGCCACGAAGAGAGATATTGCTTTGCAACTCAACACACGCATTCAAATACATAGCAATGCGCCCACCTAAGGAGTAGCCCACAAAAATAAATTCTTGATAAGGGCTGCTTTCAAGTTGCTCTACTATCAAGCGACAAGTTTGCTCAAAGCCATGACTCTCAGACACATTAATTAAACGACTATGACCATGACCAGGAAGATCGATTAATAACACTGGGTGAGTTTTCGCTATCGCTGACGCTATCTTTTCCCAATCACCTATTGAGCCTAATAATCCGTGTAAAAATACCACGCAAGGTTGTGTGGTATTTTCTTTAGGCTCAATGCATTTAGAATAAAGTGGCATGTTGGATTGTTTGGAATAAACGCGTTAACTCTTCACCAGCTTGTCCTGCTGGGGTGTTAATTTCCACTAAGTGAATACCCTGTTGTAGTCCCTCATTAATCATCGACATCGCACAACTTAGTGTTTCTGGCTTATGATAGGCCAAACCAAACATCGCAGCGGCGTGACTAAATTCTAGTTGATGAGGCATACGATAGAAATCATCTTTTTTCTTCTCATCAACAGGCAGCAAATCAAAAATGCCACCACCATCATTATTGATGACCACAATGACAACCGGTTGAGTTGCTTGCTTTAATAATGCTAATGAATTCAAGTCATAAAGTAGAGAGGTATCACCGACTAAAGCCAACAAAGGATTTTGATTTGCTCGTTGAACACCCACTGCTGTTGCGATTAACCCATCAATGCCTGAGGCACCACGATTGGTATACGTGTGTTGTTGGTTTAGCTCTCCGACCATATCTAACAAACGAACAATTAAACTATTACCGATGAACCAATCACACGATTCAGCCTTCTGG
This sequence comes from Aliivibrio wodanis, assembly GCA_000953695.1. Taxonomy (GTDB): domain Bacteria; phylum Pseudomonadota; class Gammaproteobacteria; order Enterobacterales; family Vibrionaceae; genus Aliivibrio; species Aliivibrio wodanis. The sequence goes on from LN554846.1 coordinate 2,065,456, forward strand.
CCTATGGTAAGTGCAAAGCTTAATTCTGACAGTGTTTCACTGTGGCATGCCATAGAGCGAGCCAACGCCAACGCATTAAGAGAGGCCACTTTTAAAGACTCACTCCACAATAGAGAAGGGGCGTGATCAAAGAAGCAATCTCGCTCGGTTAAGCTTTCAGCATGAGTCTGGCACCATGCTGTAATATCTGCACGATAGCGAACATGAGAATGACAACTGGCATCAAGTAGTTCAAAGTGTGGGTCAATCAGGTAGTAATCTTGTTGATATTTATCTAACCATGCACTTAAGCGTTTAGACACTAGACGTGCACCAAATTGAAGTACACATTCAACATCCGCAAGTAATTCAATACAGGCTGTATTCTGTAGCCACAAATCGTAATGCGCCCACGATGAATAATAACCAGATTGTGGATCAGCCAATACTGGCCATCCTAATTCTTGCGCTAATTTAGCCGCGGCTTGTGCTTCTTCTAACGTGACGTTACCGATAATCACAATCCCTTTCTTCTGGGCTGTTTTCATCCATTGAGGTGATACGGTCACAACTGAAGAATAACGAGGTTGTTGAATATAGGCTGAGAATGCCTCTTTCCATTCTTGAATAGGCGCAAGATAATCTCGAACAAGATCATTATCTTTCTTGCCATAAAATGGTTCTGGAAAAGGACAGTTAATATGAATGGCACCACCCTGCTCTTGCTGAGCAAAGCAGGCTTGATCTAATCGACTTAATAACCACTGGGCTGGAATATTAATGCTTGGTGATGGCAGTTGAAGAGAATGACAAACATGAGATGAGAATATGCCTTGTTGATTAATCGCTTGATTTGCACCACAGTTAATCAATTCAACGGGGCGATCTGCGGTAAGTAATATTAGCTTCTCTTTGGTTAATCCTGATTCGGCAACCGAAGGCAATAAATTCGCAACCGCCGTTCCTGATGTCACTATCACCGCAACCGCTTCTTTTGAGGCTTTAGCAATACCAAGAGCAAGAAAACCCAATCCACGCTCATCAAAATGAGTATGAATTGATAAATGTTGATGCTCTGAAGCCGCAAGCGTTAATGGTGTTGAGCGTGATCCCGGAGCAATGCAAACATGCTTCACCCCATATCGAACTAACTCTTCAATAATCAACTCAGCCCAAACTTGGTTTAGCGTTACTTGCTGCTCTGGTTGCATCATGCGACTTGCGACTCCTTGACCTCTACACTCACGGTAGGATCCGATTCTAATAAGGTACACAGGGTTGAGGTTTTTTTGTCTAACTCTTCCCATTCACTGCTTGGTTCAGAGCCAGGTACAATCCCCGCCCCTGCAAATAGGTGCAATTTATTACCCATGACTAAGGCACTGCGGATAGCGACACAAAATTCGCTACGCTGCTGACTTAAAAAACCGACAGCGCCACTGTACCAACCACGGGCAAACGGTTCGTTGTCGATAATAAAATCCAACGCCGACATACGAGGCAAACCTGCAATGGCTGCGGTTGGTTGTAAATTATCTAATAACTGTGAGTCACAGCAATCTGAGTTTATCTCAGCTGAAATTGGGCGTTTGAGGTGCTGAACTTTACGCAGTTTTACTAATTCAGATGTTTCAGCAACCTTCATTGAAAGGCTAAATTTAGACAGACGATTGATGATGTCATCCACCACAAGGCGGTTTTCATATTGGTTTTTCTTATCAGAAATTAACCATGACGCTAATTGATTATCTTCTTCTTCATCATGTCCACGGCCAATCGTTCCTGCCAATGCTTCTGTTTTTAATGCATAGCCATTACGTACATACAGACGCTCTGGTGTTGAACCAATAAAGCAATGCTCGCTATCTAACGCCATCATAAAATGAAAGCTATGACTGTTCGCTTTGCGACTCGCTTTTAAAAACTGAGCGGATGATAAGTCTTGATCGAGCGTTAATGTCGTTTTACGCGCAAGAACCACTTTCTCAAACTGTTTGTTTGAAATAGCCGTCAACGCTTTATTGACCATATTAGTCCAATCTGCTTTTTCTGGCGTGTTAATGCGTTGAGTCACTCGACAATGTAATTCTGATAATGAAGAGAAATGCTCGACAAGTTTATCTAGTGTCGATAGTAGGCGTGAATTATCGTCTGATAGATTCACCATGATCTGCCAAGAGGAGGCTAAACGGCTGATTTCTACTTGTGGTAAAAAGAAAAAAGACGACATACAACGTCGATTACGCTCAGTACGACCATCAAAAGAACGACCGCCCCAGATACGTTGCTGTGGCGCTAACACTTTTTGTGCAGCACTTGGGTCAGTAAAGGTCTTCACTTGCCCTACGACCGCAACTTCTTCTTGGCCATCTCGAGATTGCCAATAAAACTTAGGATATACAGGTTGAGCTTCTAGCCAGTCAATCAGTTGATCGCCAATAGACCAATCCAATTCAAGACAGATACTATGGGATGACGTTGCCTGCGTAATTTGATGACGAATCGATTCAATGGCATTTTGAAAAGTGGACAAATTAACCTCTCTTGATCGTTTTCAGCCATCATGGCAACCGTATTGCACAAGCGGTATTGCTTGCTATTCCCTTGTATGAACTGGTTATTCTAGCAAAAGGTTTGAAAATAAAAAATAATTCACATCAATTGTATGTCTAAAAAATAAAACTCTTATCAATTTTTGCTTATTTATGTAAATCTAAAACAATGTGAATTTTCCTTTATTGCACAGATATCAGCCAATACTGCTCATTATCAAAAGAAATGGCAAAAGCCTCTTTCTCAGTAGTAAATATTGCTGATGCGAATTTTGCGTGATTATTTTCTAAAAATTGTTTCTCAGTCCCCTAGAAATAGTGTAATTTGGATCTATAACGTATTTTTTTCATCAGGGTTTCACCATGCAAAATATTGGAATGTCATCAAAACTTAGCAGTGTATGCTACGACATCCGTGGTCCAGTTCTTAAACATGCTAAAAGAATGGAAGAAGAAGGCCACAAAATTCTTAAACTAAACATTGGGAATCCCGCCCCATTTGGCTTTGACGCCCCTGATGAAATCCTAGTTGATGTGATTAAAAACCTGCCAACGTCGCAAGGTTACTGTGATTCAAAAGGTATCTATTCTGCTCGTAAAGCGGTAGTTCAGCATTATCAACGTCGTGGCCTATTAGATTTAGATGTAGAAGATGTCTACATCGGTAATGGTGCTTCAGAGCTTATCGTAATGGCAATGCAGGCGTTATTGAATAATGGCGATGAAATGCTAGTACCTGCGCCTGACTATCCATTATGGACGGCATCAGTGGCGCTTTCTGGTGGTAAACCTGTTCATTACCTATGTGATGAAGGTGCAGATTGGTACCCAGATCTTGACGATATCAAAAAGAAAATCACACCGAATACTAAAGGTATTGTACTAATCAACCCGAACAACCCAACGGGTGCTGTATATAGTCGTGATTTCTTACTACAAGTCGTTGAGATTGCGCGTCAAAATAACCTAATCATCTTTGCTGATGAAATTTATGACAAAGTACTTTATGACGGTGCCGTTCATACAACATTAGCAACACTAGCTCCCGATCTTTTAACTGTAACGTTTAACGGTCTATCAAAAGCGTACCGTGTGTGTGGTTTCCGTGGTGGCTGGATGTTCTTGAATGGCCCTAAAGATCACGCTCAAGGCTATATTGCGGGTTTAGATATGCTGGCTTCAATGCGTTTGTGTGCAAACGTGCCAATGCAACACGCGATTCAAACTGCACTAGGTGGTTATCAAAGTATTAATGAGCTTCTGCTTCCGGGGGGGCGTTTATTAGAGCAACGTGACAAAGCATATGACTTAATCACTCAAATCCCAGGCGTAAGTTGTGTGAAACCAAAGGGGGCAATGTACTTGTTCCCTAAACTTGATCCTAAGATGTACAAGATTAAAGATGATCAGAAGTTTGTTCTAGATTTCTTAATCAAAGAAAAAGTACTGTTAGTTCAAGGTACTGGCTTTAACTGGCCAAAACCCGATCACTTCCGTATCGTAACACTGCCTCGTGTTGACGATTTAGAAACGGCAATTGGTCGTCTAGAGCGCTTCTTACATACTTATAAGCAGTAATTGATCTAATATCAATCTCGCGAATATAAAATGAAAAATAGAGCCTGCTGAATTTGCAGGCTTTTTTATATTCAAAAAACAGTGAACACTATGAACGCTGACGTACAAATTGATTTTGAACAATGGAATCTAAAAATATCTCACTTTTTATGCATTTAAAGTCTATTGATGTCTCTAAATCACCAAACAGTGACGATCCTCCACCTAAAAGTACTGGAATCGTGGTAATAATCATCTCATCAATCAGATCTTCTTTTAAGAAATTTTGAATCGTAACTCCGCCATCAATATACAAATTCATAAATCCTTTTGCATGGATTTGATCTAATACTTCTTTCAATGGGCCTTTTACTAAAAAGATTTTATCTTCATAGCCATCAGGTACTGAAGTCATCGTATTGCTCAATACAAAAACAGGTTTTGAGTAAGGCCAATCGATACCAAAGCTCAATACTATATCTAACGTATTACGCCCCATCACTAACGCATCAATACTAGCTACATGCTTAGCATAACCCATGTCATTACCTTCTGGATTAGGGATCGCATGTAACCAATCTATCCCCCCATTTTTATCCGCGATATATCCGTCTAGGCTTGTTGCTATAAATACGACATTTGACATATTTGAATTCTCTATTTTATTAAAACTAAGCGACACACCCTTTAGGCGTCATATTAAAATGGCGTTTAAACTCTCGGCTAAATTGTGACGTACTGGTATAGCCTACAGAGTGAGCAGCATCATTAACACGTCGCCCTTCTAGTTGAATCAACTCTTTGGCTTTATTCAAACGCACTTTTTTCAAATATTGTAACGGAGACTCTAACGTGACTTTACGAAACGCCGAATGAAACGACGACACGCTCATATTGGCTTCTTCGGCTAAGTTTTGTACTGTTAATCCATCCGCATAAGATTGGTGCATTTTATTCATCGCTTTAGCGACTCTGGCATACTGGCCATCATGATGTGCTAAATTAAATAATACATGCCCTTCTGTTCCAGTCAGTACTCGATAGACAATTTCATTTAATAAAGACTCACCTAATAATTTCGTATCGAGATCGCTATGTAGTGCCAGCATCAAGCGCTTACAACTATCAAGCATGTCATCAGCCATTTTAACTGATGTAAGGCCAAAGCCATCTTGATTTGATTGTACGGGCGCTTGAAAATTAGCTGCCTCTAGTTCATTAACCAGACGATGAAGTAAGGTTGAATCAACATTGATCGTTAAACCAAGTAATGGACTATCATCTTCAGGAAAGGCTTCACATTCTAGTGGCATTGGCACACCGACAACCAGATAATCATCAGGTCCATAATGCACAGGCTGATTACCAATATGTATGTGTTTATGCCCTTTACCCATCACAATAATACCCGATTGATAAACAAACGGCTGTCGTTGATTTCCTTTACTACTACGGTAAAACCACACGTTTGGGATTGCAGTTTCTCTTATACCTTCCAGATCATTAAAACCATAACGATCGGCATAGCTTTGCATTAAGTCACCAAGAGAATTCATCAGCGTTCCTTTATCTAATCAAGATCACATCTATTACTTTATTTTTTGAAAATACAGTCAATTGTAGAAATAGGCAATAAAAATCCATAAATTCACCTTACAAAAGCAACAATCCAAGACTAATATGCACTTATTGAAATAATAAGTTCTAAAAAATAGAACATCACCTTTTGGAAGAAATGAGGTAAAGCAATGAAATTCTCTTACGTTAACCCGACACAAATCCATTTTGGCCAAGGTCAAATTGCAGCAATCGCTACATCTATTCCACAAGATCAAAAAGTATTAGTGATTTATGGTGGTGGTTCAATTAAAACAAACGGTGTTTATGACCAAGTAGTTACTGCACTTTCTGACCATTCTTGGATTGAGTTTTCAGGCGTTGAGCCAAACCCAACGGTTGAAACATTAGATAAAGCAGTTGCTATCGTTAAAGCAGAGAACGTAGATTATATTCTTGCTGTTGGTGGTGGTTCTGTAATTGATGGTTCTAAGTACGTTGCTGCTGCAGCAAAATATGACGGTAACGGTTGGGACATCCTAATTGGTCAACACTCTGTGACAGAAGCAGTGCCTCTGGGTGCAATTTTAACGCTACCGGCAACAGGCTCTGAGTCTAACTCTGGTGCAGTAATCACTCAAAAATCAACACAAACTAAACTGCCTTTCATGGCGGCGGCTGTACAACCTAAATTTGCGGTTCTTGATCCTGATTCAATGAAAACATTGCCAGAGCGTCAACTGATTAATGGTTTAGTCGATGCTTGGGTTCATACCTGTGAGCAATACTTAACAATGCCAACAGGTGCAATGGTTCAAGATGGCTACGCAGAAACGCTGTTACGTAATTTACTAACGCTTGGCGCTCAATACGACAACCGTGACAACAATGAATGGCGCTCAAACCTAATGTGGACTGCAAACCAAGCTTTAAACGGCCTTATTGGTACTGGTGTTCCTCACGATTGGGCAACACACATGATTGGTCACGAACTGACAGCGCTTTATCATGTTGATCACGCTCGTTCTTTATCTATCATTCAGCCATCTTTACTTCGTAACCAAATCGAAGCAAAACGCGCGAAACTAGAACAAATGGGTAAAAACGTCTTTGGTTTAGAGGCTTCTGATGATTTAGCAGAGCGCACAATCATTGAAATCGAAACGTTCTACCATAGCCTGAATTCTCCAACAGAGCTAACTGAGCACGGCGATGATAAAGCAGCAGCCATTGATGCGATCATCAAACAACTTGAAGCTCATGGAATGGTAGCATTAGGTGAACATCAAGCGATTACCCTTGAGGTATCTCGTGAAATCCTAGAAGATGCAGTGAAGTAAGCTTTAGTATTAGAAAAATAATTATAATAGAGCCAGTGAACATTTATTCACTGGCTTTTTTGTACCTTGCGTTTTAAGTAAATCTATATTTTAATGTATGCAGTTTTGTTAAAATTGTAAAAGGAATTGCAATGCGTACATCAACCTTATCCATTCTTATCTCTACCGCTCTATCACTTTCTTCAACGACTGCATTCTCTGCTGTTGTTTCTCCTGATCTTCAACTTGCTGAAGAACAACATTTAGTTCGAGGCAATGGTGCTGAGCCAAATACCTTAGACCCAAGCTTTGTAAACTCAGGGATGCCTGGAGATATTATTGTCAATGATATGTTTGAAGGACTAATCATTGAAGATGGAGAAGGTACACTGATTCCCGGTCAAGCGACTCATTGGAATATCAGTAATGAAGGAAAGACAATTACGTTTACGCTGCGTGATAACTTAACTTGGTCAAACGGTACACCATTACTGGCTTCTGATTTTGTTTATGCATGGCAACGAGGTGTAAACCCTAAAACAGGTAATAACACGGGTCATTACTTTGTTACTGCGAATATTCTCAATGCAGATGCCATTCAGTCAGGACAAGTATCCCCTTCAACACTAGGAATTAAAGCGTTAAACGACAACGTGATTGAAGTAACCTTATCAAAAGAAACGCCTTATTTTTTAAGCTTAATGGGGTTAAAGAATTTCTATCCTTTACCACAGGCTGTTATCGAGAAACACCAAGAAAATTGGACCCGACCAGAAAATATTGTGACTAATGGCGCTTATACTTTACAGAAGTGGGTTCCAAATGAATTAGTTGATGTGGTTAGGAATTCTGCCTATTGGGATAACAATAATACGATTATTGAAAAGGTTACTTATCTAGGCCTATCTTCACAACAAGCTGAATATACTCGCTTTCAATCTGGTGAAATTGATATCACAAACCGTGTTCAACTTGAGTACTACCAAAAGTTGAAAAAAGACTCACCGGAACAAATTAAAGCTCAGGCGCTTCTTGGTTCTTATGTTTATTCTTTCAATACTAAAGTTGCACCTTTCGATAACGAAAAAGTAAGACGAGCATTAAGTATGGCGGTAGATAGAGATATCTTAGTCGATAAAATCACAGGACAAGGTGAGCCAGCAGCCTACTCGGCAGTTCCAACCACTATTCCAAACTACCGCTCTAATAAACTGGATTTTAATGAACAATCAATTACAAAACGCTTAGTCACAGCAAAGAAATTACTTAAAGAAGCTGGGTATAATCAAGATAATCCTCTTGAATTCACATTGACATATAACACCAGCGACAATCATAAGAAGATTGCGATTGCTATCGCATCAATGTGGAAACCATTAGGCGTAAAAGTGACACTTGAAAATATGGAGTGGAAGTCTTACGTATCCGCCAAAAATCTAGGTGATTATCAATTAGCTCGCTCGTAGGCATTTGGTGACTATGCTGAGCCATCTTCAATTTTAGAAGCTTTCACTTGTGGACATACAGCGAATGAAAGTGGTTTTTGTAACTCTAAATTTGATCAATTAATGAAAAGCGCAGGAAATACTGAAAAAGAATCACAACGCTACGCTATTTATCAACTGGCTGAAGAGATCCTAAATGATGCGTCTCCAATGATCCCTCTTTATCACTACAACCATACTCGCTTAGTGCGATCAACATTGAAAGGATTTCCTAGTAACAACCCTAAAGGAAATATCTATGCGAAAGACATGTATTTCACTAAATAATTAAGGTTGCCTAATAAAAACCGATGTCATTGATACATCGGTTTTATTTAAACAACACATAATATTCGTTGCTACTTCTTTCTACGCTCCCACTGCGTTATAAAGGCAACAGAAGCAACGATTATTGCAGCACCTAGCCATAAGCGTCCTGGTGGAGCCCAACCAAATACAATCCAACCTGCTAATACATTCAATGGTAACTTAGCATGATCAAACGGTTGCACAAACGACGCATCAGCAACAGCGTATGCTTTTACGATAGCCCATTGAGCCAATGCCGTCATAACACCTGCACCAAATAGCAATAGCCACACATTCATGCCGCTTGGTGTTTGCCAATCTGGTAACGCCAGTAAGATATTAAATGGAGTTATAAGAACCAAAAGATAAACCACCATGGTTGATGGTGAATCATTTACCGACATTTTCTTAACCATTAATGAATAACACGCCCAAAAGAACGCCGCGCCAACCGGTAATAAGGTTGCCCATGTAAAGCTATCTGCCCATGGTTCAAGAATGATCATCGCTCCGACAAAACCAGCTAATGTTGCACACCAGCGAGCCGCTCCCACTTTCTCTTTTAAGAATAAGCCAGAGCCAATAGTCGCGAATAAAGGAGAGGTCATTAACAGTGCGATGCCTTGCCAAATCGGTACTGGATATGCCAATGCCCACAACCAAAGTTGGATGCCAATTACGGATAAGAATACACGCAACGCATGCATGCCAAAATGTTCCGTTCGAAGAGAGTTACGCAACCCTAATGTGCGTAAATAAGGCAAGATGACGATCAACGCAATCCCATATTGAACTAAAGCAACCATCGTTGAAGGAAGACCAAAATTCATACTGACGTATTGAGCAATACTGTTAACAATCGCAAAGGCAAGGCCTGCGGTTAACATCCAAGAAGCGCCTTGGACTGGTTGATGCTGAGACATAAAGAGCAATTCACATTAAAAAAGGGAAACAAATCATACGACTGTTCCCCCCTTTTGCCAACCGCTAAGCCCTAACAATCACGTATAAACAGGGCTTATTAGTAATGATTAGCTCATAAACTTACGACTTAGGATTTTTAGCATCCATTTTTTGTGTTTTAACAGCAATCTTGCTCTTGGCAACCAATTTGGTGTGTTTAATATTGTTTTAGCATGAGAGAACGTTCGAAAGCCTTCAATACCATGATAGCTCCCCATACCAGAATCTCCGATCCCCCCAAAAGGCGCATCATCGGCAGCTACATGCATAATGGTGTCATTAATTGCCAATCCACCACTGTGTGTTCTCTGGCTAATGTCTTTAACTAATTTTTTATCTAATGACATAATATACAGCGCTAATGGTCTCGGACGAGCTTGAATATAACTCAAGGCTTCTTCTATATCGTCATAGCCAATAATAGGCAAAATCGGACCAAAAATTTCTTCCTGCATAACCCGCATGTCTTCAGTAACGTTTGTAATCAAATGGGGTAAAAACGAACGGCCTTGCTGATCCTTTATCTCGCCTATCGCGGTGATCTTTGCTCCCTTCTCTTGGGCATCATCAAGATAAGCCAGTAAACGATCGTATTGAGCTTGGTTAATAATATGACTGTACTCTCGTCGCCCTTTTTTCTCCGGAAAAGCCTGTAAAAAACGTTGGGTATAAAGCGAGATAAATTTATCTACTTTCTCTTTTGGCACAAACACATAATCAGGCGCTACGCATATTTGCCCAGCATTCATTGATTTACCAAGCATAATGGCATCAACCGCAGAAACTAACTCTGCATCTTCAGCAACTATCACGGGCGATTTACCCCCCAATTCAAGTGTGATTGGTGTAAGATTTTTAGCCGCGGCGCTAGCCACTAACTTTCCGACCTGAGTAGAGCCCGTAAATAGCAGATGATTAAAAGGCAATTGGGAAAATTCAGCGGCAATGTCGCTTTCCCCTTCTATGATGCAAACATGCTCAGAGAGATCCGAAAATATCCGACGAAGTATTTGATTTGTTTCAGGGGTGTATTCACTCAACTTCACCATGACACGGTTTCCCGCAGCTATCGCTGTCACAATTGGAGCAATACTTAAATATATCGGAAAGTTCCACGGAACAATCACACCAACCACGCCTAGCGGTTGATAACAAACAGAAACCTTAGAGGGAGAAAGCAGTAAGCCTGCATGACGCTTTTTTATTTTAAGCCATTTAGATAATTGCTTACGCGTATAATTGATGTGTTGAATAGAAGGCATTAAATCACAAATGGTGGAATCGAAATGGCTTCGAAAACCATAATCATTTTCTAATGCAGATACCAAAGCGCCTTTTTCAGCTAAAAGTGCCGTTTTTAACCCGTTCAATAACCCAAGTCGATCATCCTTTGAAGGATAAGGCGAAGCTTGATAGGCTTGTTGCAGCTGTTCAAATTCATCCGATAAATTAACGACACTACTCATGAGCTTATTCCATTCAACAAAGTGAATCTTATTATAGCAACCCATCTTCATGAACTAAATAACACTAATTTAAGCGTGTGTCCTTGCTCTCTTTTTCAAATAACTCGTTGATCTTTTTGTAACAAAGCTGTAATGATATATCAGTAGCAATAACTTCGAGAACAACAATAATGAATAAACCAATCGATATTACGTTATCCCAACACTGGGAAGATCGCATCAGTAACGAACAGAAATTACGTCGTAATGATCAGCGCAGCGTTTTTCAACGAGATCGTGCTCGTATTCTCCACTCTGCCGCTTTTCGTCGCCTTCAAGCAAAAACTCAAGTTCATGGTCCCGGTAGTGCCAATGATTTTTATCGCACCCGCTTAACTCATTCCTTAGAGGTATCACAAATAGGAACGGGGGTAGTTGCTCAGCTTAAATTAAGACAACCGGAATTTCGCAATCTATTAACCTCTACCAGTTTGATGGAGAGTATCTGTTTAGCTCATGATATCGGCCACCCTCCTTTTGGGCACGGTGGGGAAATTGCACTTAATTATATGATGCGTGATCACGGTGGCTTTGAAGGCAATGGCCAAACTTTGCGAATTTTAAGTAAGTTAGAACCTTATACTGAACATTTCGGTATGAACTTAGCAAGAAGAACCCTACTTGGTGTTTTAAAGTACCCCGCTTTCTTAGATCAGGTTCATTCAAGTTACCGACCTGAGCCTGTAACTAATTTGCGACACTTAAAATCAATTGAATGGCATCCACCTAAAGGCATTTATCGTGATGATGCCCTGACCCTAAATTGGGTTTTGGCTCCATTATCAGAGCACGATAGAACCCTGTTATCTACGCTTCGCTTCCAAAAAGAAAATGACAACGCGCATCGTAAAACACGCTTTAAGTCTATTGACTGCTCTATCATGGAGCTAGCTGATGATATAGCTTATGGGGTTCATGACTTGGAAGATGCCATCGTTATGGGGATTGTTACTCGCAATCAATGGCAAGAATCAGTAGCAAGTAAACTCGCAGACTGCGGAGATGAATGGTTTGAAGAACACATTGAAACCATCAGTGATAAATTATTCTCTGGTCTACAATACCAACGAAAAGATGGTATTGGCAGTATCGTAAATGCCCTATTAACTTCGATTAGCATTAAAAAAACAACCTTTGAAGAAGAGCCGGAATTTGAATCTAAATTATTACATTGGAATGCCTATTTAACGCCATCAATGACTTATGCGTTGGATATTCTGAAAAAGTTTGTTGGCCAATATGTAATACATAACTCTGAAATGCAGCGTATTGAATACAAAGGCCAACAAATTGTGATGGAGATTTTTGATGCGCTTAATTCAGACCCTGAACGTTTATTACCTGAAAATGATAAACGAGAATGGCAAGAGGCAATGGCTTCGGGAGGAAATGCGCATCGAGTGATTGCCGATTATATTGCAGGCATGACCGATGGCTATGCCCAGCGCTTATATAATCAACTTTTTGTTCCTATCTGATCAAATACCAATCCAAGACTGAACAATAAAAGAGCTACTCTGAACGATAGTTCTTTTGGTACACCCCTTCAGGCATTTGACTGATGTGAAATTCAATCATGTTATCAAATGCCGTTAGGATCGAACTAAATTTATCCGATTCTTCGGTTACTGTTGACTCATTGTCTAGTTGGTTTAATACATGATACCCAGCTTCTGCTGTTGATAACGCATTATCTTTTGGCGCTTTGCGTACTCGATAGTTACCTGACAGTTCCGTATTTAAATGCACTTTAGGTAAAGAGTGTAAGTTAGTAGAAAGCTGCCACATTTTATAGGCTTTCTTCCATGTGCCATCCAATAAAATCACACGCTGATTTTTTACAGAATCATGCGATGATGATGAAATTACTTGGCTAGTACTATCTAAGAAAAGCACTTTATGTTGGTAATTATCATCAGCTAATAGCTGATTCAACTCAGTATGCTCTGAAAAGTTTTCACCAATGAAAGTTCGACAATTAGCTAAACTTAACGACAGTATTTTTGCCGTTCCTAATGGTCGCTTAGCTTCTGTTGGATGCTGTAGTATGATGAGTTCAATCTTAGTAGAGATCGGTGTTATCCACTCACAGATACAGGCTTTTTTTGTTTTTAGGCATTGAAGACAAAATCGAATCACAAGGAACCTTTGTTTTGTTGAAATTACTTTTTCCTATTTTAGTTGTGCTTGGTATTGCACAGCTAACTCCGGTATCATATTTTTTTGCTTGGGACAAAAGCTTAATTTTACAAGGCGAGATCTGGCGATTAATTACAGGTAATTTTACCCATACTAATCTTGCTCATTTACTAATGAACTCTGCTGCCCTAACCGTATTTACCTTTATCTTTAAGGATATTTTAACCCCTAAAAGGTTATGGCTATTAGTACTGTCTATCAGCTTAATGACTGGCTTACTATTATTACTCAGCCCTATTCAATCCTATGTTGGATTATCAGGTGTATTACATGGTTTGTTTATTTGGGCTGCTATTGAAGATATAAGACAAAAGCGTAATACAGGATGGCTACTACTTTTTGGCATCATTTCTAAGGTTTCATGGGAGCAATACTTTGGAGCAAGTGCTTCAACCATTTCTCTTATCAATGCAAGGGTTGCTATAGAAGCCCATCTTATTGGAGCATTCAGTGGTGCAATACTCCAACTATTTACTCTATTTAATTTTCTTAAAAAAGCTTCTGCCTACCTAAAATAGAGTGAGATAACGTTGTGCCATCCACTAGCTCTAACTCTCCTCCCATAGGAACACCATGCGCAATTCGGCTAGCAGGTACTTGGTGTTCTTGGCATAACTCTGCAATATAATGCGCGGTTGCTTCACCTTCTACCGTCGGGTTAGTAGCGAGGATCACTTCTTTTATATCCCCACGTCCTAAGCGATGATCAAAAAGATCTAAACCTATATCACTTGGCCCAATACCATCCAATGGCGATAAATGCCCCATTAGAACAAAATAACGACCCGAAAACTGACCTGTAGCCTCTACTGCGACAATATCCGCAGGGCTTTCAACAATACACAATTCGCCACTTGCTTGACGTTTTAGATTTAAACAAATCGAACAAGTATCTTCTTCTGTAAACGTCCGGCACTCTGAACAATGACCGATTTCAGACATTGCACGAGACAATGAATCCGCTAATTGCATACCACCCTGACGATTACGTTGTAAAAGATGAAACGCCATTCGCTGAGCTGATTTTGGCCCAACCCCAGGAAGGCATCGTAACGATTCCATTAATTGTTCCAATAAACCACTGGTTCGCATAGTTTTTTTATATTCCAGAAAAGAAAAAGGCAGCCACGTAGCCGCCTAATTTTATCAAGACGAACCACAGAGACTCATCAAGACAGTATTATTAACATAGCTTAGAATGGCATTTTAAAGCCTGGTGGCATTTGCATTCCGCCAGTTACACCAGCCATTTTTTCTTTCTGTGTTTCTTCAATGCGACGAGAAGCATCGTTGAACGCCGCTGCGATCAGATCTTCTAGCATATCTTTTTCATCTTCTTCCATTAAGCTTGGATCAATTTCAACACGACGAACGCTGTGAGAACCATTGATAGTCACTTTAACAAGACCTGCACCTGACTCTCCAGTCACTTCTGTACTTGCGATTTCTTCTTGTACTTTTTGCATACGATCTTGCATTTGCTGGGCTTGCTTCATTAAGTTGCCCATGCCACCTTTTCCACCGAACATATTCATTCTCTCTTATGTTTATATCTGAATACTAAAAAAATGGGGTTAAAAATTGAAATTTCAACCCATTAATACTTTTATCTTACTAAATAGGTCTAACACTTTCTTGATCCATTTGGGCACCAAATCTCTGAATAAAGAAATTTACGTGCGGATCTTGTTGTAGGCTTTGATACGCCGTTTGTAATTTTGTTTGGTACATTTGTTCGCGCAACTCTAAAGGTGTTGTTCCTTCAGTGCTGATATCAATTGATACATTGACGTTTTTATTTAATGCATGACTCAATGCTTGAGTAATCAATTCATTGGCTTTATCACCATTTAAATGTGATTGCTCCGCTCTTAAATGTAACGCTATTTGATTGTCTTGCTCAACAAAAGAAGAGTTTAAGACCAATTGTTGAATAAGCTTTGGTAATGTTGTTAATGACATTGCCAATGCTGACCATGGATCTTGCTTTGATGATTCGTCCACCAATAGCTGCACCATCTCCGGTGTTTTCTCATGCTCTAAAGCTTGCTTCAGTTTTGTTGGAGTCACATCACTGACTGTCTTTTCTATTTCAGGTTTTGTCGATTTCCAACGATAAGGCTCTTCTGTTTTTTTCTCTTGTGTTGCTGAGTTTCCAATTTGCGACACCTGAGTACGAGGCGCTAAATGCTGCTTCTCAGCAATACGATCTAGCACTGAACTCGTCTTTTTCTTATCGGATGTCGCATTTGTCTTTTTTACGTCAACACCTACATTACTATTTGATAAATTATTTTTTGCACTACGCAATTGATTACGCATACCTAATAGGCCACTTTTTCGAGCAGCAGGAGTTTGTGGCATAACAGGTTCAGAAGAAACCTGCGGTAGTTGGTTATCACCATAATGATGAGGCACAATATTCGGTTGTTTCTCATAAACTGGTGGCTGCTCTGAATGCATTGGAGCAGATGCATATTGATTCTGCATCGGCTCTTGCGGCTGCATTGATTGAGACGCTGGCGCTGGCTGAGTTCTATTACGTAATACCGGTGCTTGAGTAGCAACTTGCTGAGGCTGTGATACGCTTTGTTGTTGCATAGGTTTTTGTACCGTGTTTGGTACATTAGCTTCTATCTGAGGCTCTGCTATTGGTACGACTATCGCTTGTGCATCTAATGGTTGAGCATGCACAGGACGGAATGCCACCATTCTTAACAGCATCATTTCAATACCGTTTTTTTGACTTGGTGCCAAAGGCAAGTCTTTACGACTCTGTAATGCAATTTGATAAAACAATTGGATTTCTTGAGGTGATAACTGGCTACTTAATAACTCAATACGCTCAGCATCTGGCTGCGATTTATCCAAGGTTGCAGGCAATGCTTGATACATGGCTAATTTATGCAATTGGTTAGCGATTTCTTTTGCTAATCCATCCCACTCAATGCCCATATCAGCAAGATCATTCACACAGCCCATTAGTGTCTGCATGTTTTTAGTGCTAATCGCTTCTAAAATTCGAACGGCTTGATCGGTATCTAGTGTCCCTAACATCGCAGAAACGATATCAGTAGTAACAGAACCATTACCCAATGCAATCGCTTGGTCAGTCAAACTCAGCGCATCACGCATACTTCCATCAGCAGCATGTGCAATAAGTCCTAATGCTCTCGCATCTTTAGTCACTTTTTCTTTATCTAAAACAAAATCGAGTTGCTCATGAATTTGATCAACACTGATATGTTTTAAATGGAATTGCAAACAACGAGATAGGATCGTAACAGGTAATTTTTGAGGATCTGTCGTTGCTAATAAAAATTTTACGTATTCAGGTGGCTCTTCCAATGTTTTAAGCAATGCATTAAAACTATGGCGTGACAACATGTGTACTTCATCGATCAAGTATACCTTAAAGCGACCACGGGCCGGCTTATATTGTACATTATCTAAAAGTTCACGAGTGTCTTCTACTTTTGTTCTAGAAGCTGCATCAATTTCAAGTAAATCAACAAAACGACCTTCGTCAATCTCTTTACAAGTAGAACACACACCACATGGCGTCGAGGTGATCCCCTCTTCACAGTTCAGTCCTTTAGCAAACAAACGTGCTATGGTCGTTTTACCTACACCGCGAGTCCCGCTAAATAAATAAGCGTGATGAAGTCGATTATGTTCAAGTGCGTTTTCCAACGCCGTTAGCACATGAGGTTGACCTACCACATCTTTGAAATGATGTGGACGCCATTTACGTGCCAGAACTTGATAGCTCATAGAATACAGCCCAAAATGAAATAGTTCTAAATCGTAGCACAGCAAAAAAGCGAGATCTCCCTTGATAGAGAGATCTCACTGAATTTACTGTCTATATGAAGAATTAGTGACCAGCAAATTCACAAATGCTGTATACGTTTAAACCTAGTCCTTCCAAACGTGTTTGGCCACCAATTTCTGGTAAATTAATCACGAATGCTGCGTGCTCTACATTACCACCAAGTTGGCGGATTAGTTTAACTGTTGCTTCAATCGTACCGCCTGTTGCAAGTAAATCATCAACTACAAGTACTTTGTCGCCTTCAACAATCGCATCTGTATGGATTTCTAATGTATCCGTTCCATATTCAAGATCATAAGTTTGAGCAATCGTTGGACGAGGTAACTTACCTGGTTTACGAACAGGAATGAACCCAACACCTAACTCTAATGCTAATGGTGCTCCAAATAGGAAGCCACGTGCTTCTGTACCAATAATTTTAGTAAATCCACCATCCTTGTATTTTTCAACAAGTAATTGAATCGTGGCTTGATATGCTTTTGGCTCTTCCATTAAGCTTGTTACATCACGGAACATGATGCCTACTTTAGGATAATCAGGAATTGATTTAATGCTGTTTTTAATTAGTTCTAGTGTTTCTGTTGACATGCTTTTGACCTATTTGTGCCTACATTTGGCATATGAAAAATTAACCGAGTTATGTTATTCACTTTTTTTGCCATGAGCAAGTATTACCCCTCTATATGAGGTGTCGAGCAAAAACTAATTCAAATGTTAAACGATTGTTGATAAATACTTATTAAGTAGAATGCACAATAAATATTAAGTACTTGGAATATTAGAAAACCAGTAAAGAAGCCCTAGTAGACACACCACTAGTAAAACTTTAATCCACACGATTGGAGTGATGATAATCGATAACGTAAAGCTAAGTATTATCATGATTACAGCTTTCTTTTTTATTGACGACTTAATCGTTCTTTGTTCTTGCCATTCGAAAATCGGAGGACCTAGATAGGGGTGACTCACAAGCCAGGTATGTATCCGAGGAGAAGCTCTCATAAAACAAGCACTGGCTAAGATAAGAAAAGGGGTTGTTGGTAATAAAGGTAAAAAGATACCAATAAGACCAAGAACAAGCGAAAGAGCTCCAAGAAGAAACCAACACGCTCTTCGAGTAAAATACAAATTAGGCCTCTTTAATAAACACATAATAATATTTAATTATTACACTATTTGCCTTATCCCATCAATTTAAAGCACAGCTAACTCTAATTTAAAACTACTGGATCCTGGATTATTCAATAACAAGCTATTGTAGCCAATAATTGGAAATCGATGAACCTGGTTCTTATAAGCACTCAACATTAGTTGTTCACTTGCATGTAAGATGTGACGATCTGTCTTATTCTCCCATATTGCATCTAGCCCCGCTGATAAGATAAATAAGGCCTCATCAGCTAAATCAACATAACCAAAAATAGCTGACATTGGCTGCGCTTTTTCTATAGTAGACATTCCTTTTTCTATCGACGTTACCATGTTTGGTATCGTATTTAATGAACTATTTTGATCTCGAATAAAATCATTAAAAAAAGCTCTGATTAATAAACAAGAAACAACACTGTTCTCCCCTCCTGAGTTTGAATCAACCAAATAAAAGAACAAGCGACCATCCAGTAGCCATTCATAATCAAAAATTAATGGCATACCATCAGTAGATTGTAAAAGACGGTAACCTAACTTCCAATCACCATGCTGGGCATCACTTTCTGGTAATAATTCAAATAACAGTTCTCGGCCTACATTTGGTTCATTTTGCAAATAATCTAAATGCCAATGTAGCTCATCATTACAGCTTCGATCTAACTCTGAGGTTCTAAACCATTGACTTGAAAAATCTTGCATACGATAAGAGCTTTCTTCACTCAACTTCAATGCTGACGCTAATGACTTAATTAAAATTGATATATCATGAATCGGTTTCACTAAGAAGTCTTTTGCTCCTAAACGCAATACTTTAGCAACGTCCTGCATATCTCCGCTGCCTGAGATAACGATAATAGGTAACATTGGGTACTCTAGTACGGCTTCTTCAACAAATTCAATTCCATTTAAAATCGGCATAGCCAGATCACAAAACAAGATATCAGGTAATGAATGCTGTAGCATTTGCAAGCCTTCTAATCCATTACTTGCTTCTTTTACATTACAAGAGTAACTCTCTAAAACCGCCTTTACCATGGAACGAAAAACAGGATCATCATCAACAATCAAAATATCTTTATTCATTAAAAGATCTTCAACTGGCGTATTATAATCTCTCATCTGTTCTTTAATTTGCTCTACTGACATACGAATACCCTCTGTACGCTCTATAATTGCAGCAATTATATTTGTTCTATGAAATAAATTTAGTTGTAGATCAGATAGAGCACAAATAAATATGTGCTACATTATTAATAAATTAATCGATTATTTATCACTTTACTTCTCAACATTGACTTTAGTTGACTTATAACAACACCTAATCTAGGGTTTTAGTTACACTCTATCACTCGAAAAAAACAGAGAGTATCTCAATATAATGAAGTTAGATGATTTAAATTTGTTTCGACAAGTGGTTGATAATGGTAGCTATACAGCCGCCTCAAGAAAAACACTTATCCCTGTTGCGACAATTACTCGTCGGATTCAAGCCTTAGAAGATTCTTTAGATATTCGATTGCTCAACCGTCATGCTCGTAAATTGTCGCTTACAGAAGCTGGACAAAAGTTTTACGATGAGTGTGCGCCTATTTTATCAAATCTCGTTAATACTAGTGAATGTTTAAGTGAAGAGTGTCGTGGCGCTGCGGGTAAACTCAAAATTGCTGCTCCTTCTAATCTTACAAAACGTATGATCCAACCTATTTTAAATAAATTTATGTTGCTCTACCCCAATATTAGTATCAATTTAACGATGAGCAACCAACCTGAGCAACTTGATCCTACTGATTGGGATATTATTTTTAGAGTCGGAAAACAACGAGACTCTTCTCTTATTGCTCGACAAATTGGTTCTTTAGAAGATATTTTAGTCGCTAGCCCAACTTATTTAGAGACACACCCAGAGCTGACTCATGCACAGGAGTTACACTCTCATAGTCTATTAAAAGGTGATCCGTTAATGCGTTGGCGATTAACTAATACCGAGGGGGAGTCAATTACCATCACCGACGCAGGTCGCTTTGAAGCGAGTGAGCTTAATGTGATTAGAATGGCTTGTTCGGATGGTTTAGGCATTACACTAATGCCAAATATTATGATAAGCCAATATATTAATGATGGCTCTTTAGTCAGAGTTCTAAAAAATTGGTCTGCCAACCCAAGAGATATTTATATGATCTATAATTATAAAGATCATCAACCTGAAAAAGTACGATTATTTATTGATTTTGTTAGTAATCACGTTCCTGATTAACACTTCAATTTATCAGAAAATAAAAGCCTATGAGTATCTCACAGGCTTTCTTTTAACCAATAAATGCGATGTAAGTGTATTTACACGCCTTCATTATAGATGTCTAAACTTGCGATATCTTGTGCTTCACTTTCTTGTTTAGCGTCATCTCCACGCAGACCTTCAAGGTATTCAAGATAATTTTGATCTACATCTCCAGTAACATAATGCGCATTAAACACTGATGTTTCAAAGCGTTCGATTTCACGATTACCACAACCTACAGCATCAACCAAGTCTGATAAGTCTTGGAAAATTAACGCATCCGCACCAATTTTCTTACTAATCTCATCAACTTCACGACCGTGAGCAATTAATTCGTTGGCACTTGGCATATCAATACCATACACATTCGGGAAGCGAATTTCAGGGGCAGCAGAGACCATATACACGTTTTTAGCACCAGAATCACGAGCCATTTCAATGATCTGCTCAGACGTAGTACCACGAACAATTGAGTCATCAACTAATAAAACGTTCTTGCCTTTAAACTCAGAACGAATCGCATTTAATTTACGACGAACTGATTTCTTACGCTCTTGCTGACCTGGCATAATGAAAGTACGGCCAACATAGCGGTTTTTTACGAAGCCTTGGCGGTATGGCTTATTAATAATTTGTGCTATTTCAAGAGCAATATCACATGATGTTTCTGGTATAGGCAGAACTACATCAATATCTAAGTCTTCCCACTCACGCTTAATTTTTTCGCCTAAGCGTTTACCCATTTCAACACGAGCGCTGTACACTGAAATTTTATCAATGAATGAATCAGGACGAGCAAAATAAACAAATTCAAAAATACATGGGTTTAGCTTTGGATTATGAGCGCACTGTTGCGTATATAAGCCACCTTCAAATGGAGCATAAATCGCTTCACCTGGTGCAACATCACGGACAAAGTCAAAACCAACCGCATCAAGTGCTACTGATTCAGACGCAACCATATACTCTGTACGGCCTTCTACTTCACGCTTACCTAAACATAGAGGACGTATACCGTTAGGATCACGAAAAGCTACCATGCCGTGGCCAATGACCATTGCTGTTACGGCATAAGCTCCACGAATTTGTTCATGAACCTTACTAACCGTTCTAAAAATATCATCTTGAGTTAATGGATAGTTTTTTGACTCATCAAGATGGTGAGCAAAAATATTTAATAGAACTTCAGAATCTGAAGTTGTATTAACGTGTCGACGTTCTTGTTCAAATAAGGTCTCACGGATTTCATTCGCATTGGTCAAATTACCATTATGCGCTAATGTAATCCCAAAAGGTGAATTTACATAGAAAGGCTGAGCTTCTGAAGCACTAGAGCTACCCGCTGTTGGGTATCGAACATGACCGATCCCTACATTACCTTGTAGTCGTTGCATGTGTTTTGTTTCAAATACATCCTTAACTAAACCATTCGCCTTTCTCAGACGGAAACGATTGCTTTCTATGGTAATAATACCAGCGGCGTCTTGACCACGATGTTGTAACACTGTCAAAGCGTCATAGATTGACTGGTTTACAGGTGTTGCGCCTACGATTCCAACAATACCGCACATGTCCTAGAGTCCTCAATTTGCTAAAAAACTGGCGCTATTTAGCGCCAGGAAGAAAACTTGATGTATCTTTTAAGTAATCGAAAAACCATTCAATCACTACCGAAAATTGCGGTATTAATTGAGATTGTTTCCACCACTCTGAATCTGATAGTGTAGTAAAGGCATCAATAAAGAAAAGAACTGCGGCTATAATTAGCACACCTCTTAACCCTCCAAAAACAATTCCTAATACCCGATCTGTTCCTGACAACCCTGTTTTTTGGACTAATTGTGCTACCACATAGTTCACAACAGCACCAACAACTAAGGTTGCTACAAATAAGGCAGCAATTGCACTGCCATTTCTTATCATTTCATCATGTATGTTTGTAAAGTATGCCGCTAATTTTGAATAAAAATTACTGGCTATAAAAAAAGCACCAAACCAAATGACTAATGACAATGCTTCTTTTACAAAACCTCTAATCAAACTGATTAAAGCTGATAGGCTTATCACACCTAAAATGACAAAATCGATCCAAATCATAATCTATCTTTTCTCTGTTGTTGCGCATTTTAACAGAAAAATCCGCTACGCAAACGTTTTCTTATGGGTTTAGTGGTTTAAATTTAAGCAATTGACCATTTAAGCCTGTTATTTCTTTTAATTTCGGTAACTGTTTTTCAAGATCCGCTTTAGAAATATCAGGACCAACAGCTACTCGTACCAAATCACCTTTTTGAGGCTCTTTAGGGAAAGTATGAGCTTGGAAACCTTGCTTACGTAATTTGAGTGCTAAATTTTTAGCATTATCAGCATTTCTGAAAACACCAAGTTGAATTACCCATGCATTTTTTGTGTAATCTATCTTTGATTCTTCTACTGGTTTCTTTTTCTCTACAATCGTTAAAACTTCTTTTTCTGGCTCTTCCGAAGAAGACTCAATTATCACTTCAACAGGCTCTTCAGGAAGCTCTGCATCAAAGTCTATAGGCTCTTGAACCTCAAATTGTTCAACAGCTTCAGAAACCTCTGGTTTAATAGGGATACTTGCAAATTCTTCTTGGTAATGCTTTTTCTTACCATCAAATACATCAGGTAATACGATTACTCCAATAGCGACTAATATAATAGTTCCGACTAAACGTCGTTGAAATGGACTAGACACTCATGCTCCTCATGCTTCTTGTTTCCAGTAATCCCATACTTCACCGACTGTATGGAAAGAACCAAATACTAAAATTAAATCATCATTATTAGCCTGTGTTAGCGCAACCTTAAATGCCTCTACAGGTGATGAATATTCTGTTGCTTCTACATCTATTACCGCAGTTAATTCACTCGCGTTAGCCGCTCTAGGACCAGATAATGAAGCAGGATACCAAACATCGACACTTCCCGTGAACTCACCTAGCGTCGATTCAATGTCTTTATCATGTAACATGCCGACTACTGCGTGTACTTTCTTATTTGGGAAACGCTGTCTTATTTGTTGTACGAGATAATTTGCTGAATGTGGGTTATGTGCAACATCAAGAATAATCGTCGGCTCACTCTCTTGATTACCACGGCTTAAACGCTGCATTCGCCCAGGTAAACTTGCTGATGTTAACCCTTCAACAATATTAACATCACTTAACTCTAACCCTGATGTTCCTAAAGCCATTATCGCTGTAGCTGCATTTGCTAAGGGTAAATTCGGCAATGGTAAATTATTTAGATCAAACGCACCACTTTTCCAAGACCATGTTTGATTTTCTACATCCACTTGATAATCAAATTGATAACCAACTTGGTATAAATCAGCTTTGATATCATCAGCATGAGCAGCAACACTTGAAGGCGGATTGGGTTGGCCACAAATTGCAGGTTTTTCAGAACGGTAGATCCCCGCCTTTTCAAAACCAATCACTTCTATATCATCACCTAGCCAATCAACATGATCAACCGCAAGGCTAGTTATTATTGAAACATCGTGTTCAACAACATTAGTAGCATCTAAACGCCCACCAAGGCCAACCTCTAGCAACACTACATCAACCTGATGCGTTTTAAATGCCCATAGTGCAGCAAGCGTGCCGAATTCAAAAAAGCTTAATGAGGTCTCTTTACGCCACGCTTCTATAGCAGAAAAAGATTGAGTAAGAAGCTGATCAGATAAGTCGTTACCATTAATACGAATACGTTCGTTATAACGAATAAGATGAGGAGAGCTATAAACACCGACACGATAGCCTGCATTTATTAAGATCGATTCCATTAATGCACAAGTAGAACCTTTACCATTGGTTCCAGCTACGGTGATAATGGTCGACGCTGGTTTAGTTAATTTTGCTCGTTGTGCAACACGTTGAACACGCTCAAGGCCTAAATCAATTGCACTTGTATGAATGCTTTCTAAATAACGAAGCCACACTGATAAATCAGATGTGGCTTTCGGAGAATCAAAGGTGGTCATAATTCAACTACTTCACTGACGGAATATAGAGACAGTATATATGACTTAGGTTGCTGTTTTAAAGTAAGAACTCGCAACCTTACCTTCATTTGATTTAATTTTTATTGAGGACCATCGACAGAGACGACTAATGGTGATGCTTGATTTGTCATTTTTGCCATTAAACCACCAATACGCTGACGCATTTCACGGCGATCAACAATCATATCAATTGCACCATGTTCTAATAAGAATTCGCTGCGTTGGAAGCCTTCTGGCAAATCTTCACGAACAGTTTGCTCGATAACACGGCGGCCAGCAAAACCGATTAAAGCTTTTGGCTCACCAATATTAATATCACCTAGCATTGCTAAACTTGCTGATACGCCGCCCATTGTTGGATCAGTCAGTACAGAGAAAAATGGTAGGCCTTTACGAGATAAACGCGCTAGTGCAGCACTTGTTTTTGCCATTTGCATTAGAGACATAAGCGCCTCTTGCATACGAGCACCACCACTTGCAGAGAAGCAAACTAATGGGCAATTGTTTTCAATTGCCGCATCAACAGCTTTAACAAAACGAGCGCCAACAACAGAACCCATTGAACCACCCATAAATGAGAATTCAAATGCACAAGCAACAACAGGTAATTCTAATAATGTTCCTTTCATTACGATAAGAGCATCTGTTTCATTACTTGATTTCTGTGCTGCCGAAATACGATCTTTATAGCGTTTTGAATCTTTAAATTTTAAAAGATCTTTTGGTTCTAATTCTTGACCAATTTCTACACGGCCTTCTGCATCTAAAAACGTTTCTAAACGTTTACGAGCTTTCATTCGCATATGATGGTCACATTTAGGACACACTTCTAGATTACGTTCTAGCTCTGCTGAATAAAGCACTTGTTCACATGACGTACATTTCGTCCAAACCCCTTCAGGGATCGATGCTTTACGTGAACTAACAATATTGCTTGTATTAAAAATCTTTTCAAGCCAACTCATGGACGACCTTTCTATTAGTGATCTCTCGCACCATCGCAAGAGAAATAAAATCAATTAAATAGATTAAACCATAAATAATAGCCAGTGTAGATAAAAAACTGGTTGTACCTATTTTCAAGATTGAACCTATATCAACTTTTTGCTAATTAAATACGCATATTTAATTTCGTTGAAAGATCAATTATCAGGTAAAAATAGAGGACCTAACGGTACTCGTGGTAAATCCCATTCTTTCGGATAATCTACATCAATAAGATATAAGCCTTCTGCTTTGGCTGTTGGACCTGCTATTTTACGATCTTTTGCCTCTAGTAACCATTGTATCCATTCTGGTTTTTGCTTACCTCTGCCTACTTCAATTAAGCTACCAGTAATATTACGCACCATATGATGAACAAATGCATTGGCTTTAATATCAATCACGATAAAGTCTCCATGACGAGTTACTTTCAAGTGGATTAGGTTACGCCAAGGAGTTCGTGACTGACAACGGACAGCTCGAAACGAAGTAAAGTCGTTTTCACCCAGTAAATACTGCCCTGCTTGATGCATTAATTCAGCATCTAATGCCTCATGGTAATGGCTAACACCATGGCTAAAAATAGCAGGACGTTGGCGGTTATTAAAGATGATATAACGGTAACGTCGTGCAGTAGCTGTAAAACGAGCATGAAAATCCTCGTTAACTTCTTTAACCCAACGAACCGCTATATTTTTTGGTAAGTTTGCGTTTACCCCTACCATCCAGACTGGTAATTTACGGGTGCTATTTGTATCAAAATGTACGACTTGACCGGTTCCATGTACCCCAGCATCAGTTCGGCCTGCACACATAACCTCAATAGGTTCATTCGCAACAATCATTAAGGCTTTTTCTAATTCTTCTTGGACACTCGTTACGTCTTTTTGACTCTGCCACCCGTGGTAACTGGCACCATCATATTCGATACATAAAGCTATTCGCATGATATTTGATTCTTTTTATTCAATAATACGCCATTATAAAAAAAGGCGGAGCTCACCGCTACCGCCTTTTTAAGATTATTGTCGATCTAAACTAATCAATTTGTCGCATTAATTTTTCAGCTTCCACTTTGAGTAATGAATCATTACAACGTAATACCTCTTCTAATAACTCTAAAGCACCAGTTTCATCTGACATTTCAATGTATGCTTTTGCTAAATCAAGCTTACTTTGCGCATCACTATTCACGTCTACATCATAAGCTTCAACATCACCAAGCATATCTGGGAACTCTTCCAAGCCTACATCTAAATTAAGGCTTTCATCTTCAACATCTGTTTTATCACCATTTTCAGTTTCAGCAATTAATGCTTCAATACTTAAAAAGCGATCAGCTCCATGAGGATCATTCTCCATACTTGGTTGAGCAGACCAATCCTCGTCTTCTAACCCTGAGTTAGATACATTACTTAGGTTGAATCCACTCCAGTCACTACCACCATCTTCTAGCATACTATCAATATCTAAGCCTGCACTATCAAGATGAGTTAATGCTTCTTTCTCTTCATCAGAAACTTGTGAATCGAAGTTAAATGAAAGAGGTTTTACTTCTTCAACAAATTCATCATTTAAATCGTCTTCCTTTTCCTCTACGTAGCTTTCAGAAGCGTGATTTGAAGCATTTTGGGCATCTTGACTTTCTAATGCAGCTAATGCATCTTCGATAGAAAGCCCCTCAAACATGCTATCTTCATTATCATCTTCTAACTCATGATCAGCATCAAGTTCTAAGTCTTCTTCGAGATCTAGCTCATCTTCAAAGTCCAACTCTTCTTCAAGTGCTAATTCAGGCTCTGCTTCTGGCTCAAGCTCATCACTATCTGTAAGCGGGTTTTCATCCGTGACTTCCAGAGCGTCTTCATCATCTAACTCTAATGCTGAGCTTTCTGTATCAGTCAACTCGTCATCTAAATCCAATTCTGGAGTTAGCTCTAACTCATCGTCTTCAGTCTCTTCAATTGCAGCTTCTACATCGTCTTCTACAGTTAATTCTGTTTCAGGCTCTGCTTCTATTTCAACTTCAGACTCTGCATTTTCTTCTAGCTCAAGAGATTCGTCACTTTCTGCAAATAAGTCATCAAGTTCTAAATCATCATCAAGGTTTGATTCTATTTCTGACTCGTCTTCAAGTTCTAGGCCTTCTTCAAGTTCTAAGTCTTCTTCGAGATCTAACTCATCTTCAAGCGCTAATTCTGGCTCTGCTTCTGGCTCAAGCTCATCACTATCTGTAAGCGGGTTCTCATCCGTGACTTCCAGAGCGTCTTCATCATCTAACTCTAATGCTGATCTTTCTGTATCAGTCAACTCGTCATCTAAATCCAGCTCTGGAGTTAGCTCTAACTCATCGTCTTCAGTCTCTTCAATGGCAGCTTCTGCATCGTCTTCTACAGTTAATTCTGTTTCAGGCTCTGCTTCTATTTCAACTTCAACTTCAGACTCTGCATTTTCTTCTAGCTCAAGAGATTCGTCACTTTCTGAAAATAAGTCATCAAGTTCTAAATCATCATCAAGGTTTGATTCTAATTCGTCTTCAAGATCCAATTTAGGCGTTAAATCAAATTCATCTTCATCTTCATCTTCATCTTCATCAAATAATGAAATACCGTCATCTTCATCACCTTCACTATTTGTTAACCAATCTTCATCTCTTGGGGTGTCTTCAGATATTGCCTCAGATACTGCTACACCTTCTATGCCAGTATCATCGCCACTCTTTCCCAAAGCGACATCATCCTCTTTATCATCACCAATTAATTCATCAAGTAAAGCTATACTGTCATCTTCAAGTTCTAAATTAATATCATCTTCGTCATTGTTATCTTCTAATAATTCATCTAACAATGCTGTGCTGTCATCTTCAAGCTCTAAATCTATATCGTCTTCATCATTGTTATCATCTAACAATTCATCTAACAATGCTGTGCTGTCATCTTCAAGCTCTAAATCTATGCTCTCTTCTACATCGCTATCGTCTTCTAGCAATTCATCTAACAATGCTGTGCTGTCATCTTCAAGTTCTAAATCTATGCTCTCTTCTTCATCGCTATCGTCTTCTAGCAACTCATCAAGTAACGCTGTACTTTCATCTTCAAGTTCTAAATCTATGCTCTCTTCTTCATCGCTATCGTCTTCTAGCAACTCATCAAGTAACGCTGTACTTTCATCTTCAAGATCTAAATCTATACTCTCTTCTTCATCACCTTCTAGCAACTCATCAAGTAATGCTGAGCTATCATCTTCTAGATCTAAATCAGTATCTGTTTCATTTTCAGTGCCAGATAGTAAAGTATCAAAATCTAACTCATCTTCAATAGAGTCATTTTTTGGTTCTGGAGCTAATTTTGTACTTTCTTTTTCATCAAGGTCCCAGCCTTGATCAAGCTCAGATTCATCTTCATCACTGTCCATTGACGAGAATAGATCATCAAGCATTGATTGATCTAATTCACCACCTTCAAGATCTTCATTCCCATCTAGTTCAGAGTCTGAATTACCTAAAGCAGATAGCTCAGAATCATCGATTAACGATAAATCAAAGTCATCATCTTCAGCTTCTAAATCACTTTCACTAAATAGATCGCTATCAAAGTCGTTTAAGGCTTTTTCCATTTCCTCAAGGCCTAAGGCCTTCTCTTCCGCATCAACAGTTAATGTGTTCGATGACATATCAAGGTCATCTAAATCATCAGAATCATCTAAATTGAAGTCAAGATCTGTATCACCTTCAGATAGCATTGATTCTAAATCATCATCTCCACCATCCAATGAGGCAAATGGGTCGTCATCCAAATCACTACTATCGCTTTCAAATTCAGCAAATAAATCATCATTTGAATCTTCATTTGAATCATTACTATCAAATAAGAAATCATCATCATCTAAATCACCTAGAATATCGTCATCATCATCTAGGCTAATTTCTGGGATATCATCATCCATGCTGAAATTATCTTCAGGGATAATAAGCCCTGATTTTTCTTCTGCTGCTTTGTCTTCTCCTGATTCATCTTCTTCATCTTTCTTTCGACGGAATAAGAAAAAGGCAATTAAGCCTGCAATCAATGATCCAGGGATCAGAGCGAGAAGAGCAATTAGACCAGGACTTGATGCTAAATTATCCATCGCACTTGGCTCTGCTTTCTTTTCAGCAACAGCCAATTGTTTTTGCTCATTAATGAATTTTTCTACTTCATTTCGAATACGATCTTCATCACTTAATTCTACTTTTAAGTTTTCAACTTCATACTGAACTTCTGCTAGACGCACTCGTAATTGATGATTATTTTCTTGAAGTGCTGAAAACTCTTGTTCTGTCGTTTCTAGTTCTGATTTTAGTGCAATCGTCGATACAGCCGGAACTGCTGATTTAACGACGTTATTATCAAGGACTGTTTTTTTCTCTAAAACAACAACAGGTTTTTCTTTTACAGGTGTAGAAACAGTTTTTACGTTAGAGGGCACCTTCGTATTAACGGATGAAACCGGTGCTGTCTTTTTAGCTATAGGAGCCGTTTGTGGTGTTTTAAGCGGTTTATTCTTATGTGCTGCTAATAGTTGTTTTGCATCATCTGTATTCTCACGACGAACTTGTTCTAGTGTCGGTAAGCGTAAACGGCTATTAGATTGTAATCTGTGAATATTGTTATTTTCAAATGCTTGTGGATTCAATCGGAAAATAGCAAGTAATGTTTGTTGTACCGATGTTGTACTAGAAGGGTTTACTCGACTTGCAATCGACCATAAGGTTTCTTTATTTTTTGTTGGGCCATATATTTGAGTTGTTGGTTTTGACTTATCATAAGTCGAAACTCTCGCTGGTGATGAGTCCATCACAACTTGTGAACTGACAGTTTGATCCTTCCCATCAGGACCAACAATCTGAATTGTACCTGCCGCATTAGCAACAGAACACTGAGATGCAACAAATAACGCTAAAGGAGTCAGCGTTCTTAATATTTTTTTGGATGCGTCAGACACTAGAGATGCCTCTTTTATAAAATGAATAATCAATACCGATACAACTATATCGGATCATAATAAAGAATCTGTAGTTTTTAAGCAAAAACTGTGTGGTTTATGGAAGAAAAAAGCCTTAGCTTTCACTAAGGCTTTTTATTTTCAATCAATATGACACTTTATTTATAAATAATTAAGCTTAAATATATCTATTAATAATAATCGCGAATTAATACTTCTGCAATTTGAACTGCGTTTGTTGCTGCACCTTTACGTACATTATCGGCAACAACCCACATATTTAACCCCATTGAGTGGCTAATATCTTCACGAATACGTGCAACCATTACATGGTCTTTACCTGTAGCGTCACTTACTTGTGTTGGGTAGTCATTACCATGGAATACTTCAATTCCATCTGTTTCTTCAAGTAAACGAGTGGCTTCCACTGCATCAATAGGAGCACGAGTTTCAACATGAACCGCTTCAGCATGGCCATAAAAAACAGGCACACGAACACATGTTGCATTAACTGTGATGCTCTCATCTGCAAAGATTTTTTGCGTTTCCCACACCATTTTCATTTCTTCTTTAGTGTAGCCATTGTCCATGAACTCATCAATGTGTGGTAAGCAGTTAAATGCGATTTGCTTATCGTATGCTTTATTCTCTGCTGGTAAACCATTTAACAGCTTAGCGGTTTGACCTGCTAGTTCATCAATACCCGCTTTACCAGAACCTGACACTGACTGGTACGTTGATACGTTGATACGATCAATACCCACTGCGTCATGGATTGGCTTTAATGCAACTAACATTTGAATCGTTGAACAATTTGGGTTAGCGATAATATTACGATTACGGAAATCAGCTAATGCCTCAGGGTTCACTTCTGGGATCACTAACGGAATATCGTGATCATAACGGAAGTGTGAGGTATTATCGATAACAACAACACCAGATTCTGCTGCAATTGGGGCCCATTTTGCTGAAAGCTCACCGCCAGCAGAAAATAGACCAATTTGTACTTGGCTCCAATCGAACTCTTCTACGTTTTCAACGGTTAATGTTTTACCATTAAAACGAACTGTTTTGCCTTCGCTACGTTCAGAAGCTAAAAGATATAAATTACGTACAGGAAAGTTACGCTCTTGTAATACACTTATAATTGCTTCGCCAACGGCACCAGTTGCGCCAAGAATGGCAACATCAAATTCTTGAGTCATTAGACTTCCTCGATTGTAAATCCAAGTTGTTGTAACGGGGTAAGACCACAGTTTTTATCACCTGTGATCGTGATAGCACTGTATTCTCTTCTATCCCAATAATCTTTGCGCATTTTGTCAAATGAGCCAACTGTTGAGATTTCAGCTCTGAATATGGCATCATCTTTTCGCACATCATAGACTAACTGAATCAAATTGTGCAGTGTTGAATGATCCCATTGCTGATTTAGTGTCACATTAGGAATTGGCGCGATAGGTAATAGAGCCTGAGGGTCAGCTCGTTCTTCACGATTTAATAACTCACAATAAGAGTTAAAGATCATGGTTGTTCCACGTGCTTTGCCTTCGAGTCCATATCCTGCAATATGTGGTGTGGCGAAAGAGAGTAAAGGCAATAATTCCATATCAACTTCTGGCTCAAACTCAAACACATCTAATACCGCTTTAAAGCCATCTTTTTTTAATAAGCGTTGTTTTAATGCTTGATTATCAACCACAGGACCACGCGCAGCATTGATCACTATCTGGTCATTACGCAGCGCTGTTAATCTTTTTTCATTCATCAGATGATGAGTTGGAAATTCACCATCGCGGGTGATCGGCGTATGGAAACTAATAACATCTGATTTTTCTAACAATTCTTCTAGCGGCACGAATGCGCGTTGATCACCTTCTTGCTCTTTGATTGGGTCATTAAGTAAGTATGGAATACCTAACGCATCAAGACATTTAGCTAAATAAGAACCAACTTGACCTGCCCCCACAATACCAAACGTTTTATCAAAGATAGAAAAGCCGTGTTGTTGAGCCAATACCATGACACAACTTAATACGTATTCTGCAACACCCACTTTATTACAACCAGGAGCTGCCGTGAAAAATATCCCTTTTTCTTTCAATAAAGCTTGATCAACATGGTCCATACCTGCTGTTGCTGTGCCTACAAATTTAAGTTTATTGGCTTTTGAGATCAGCTCAGCATTCACTTTAGTTACAGATCGAATCATTAATGCATCAACATCAATTAAATCATCTGCTGTTAGTGTTCTTCCTGATTTAGCAACAACTTCGCCTAGCTCACTAAATAGTTCAGCAGCATAAGGCATATTTTCATCAATCAATATTTTCATTTTTAATCAGTTATCCTTTTCGATTTATGAGCTCAGTTTATCATACCAATCACAGTAAGTAAGTGTTCAGAAATAGCGCAGGAAAAATGCTTGAAAACAGGCATAAAAAAACCCAGCCAATTTAAGTGACTGGGTTTTACTATCTTTTTTTAGTAATTACGCGATTACGCTTCGTATTTCTTAATTACTAGCGTTGCGTTTGTACCACCAAAACCGAAGCTGTTAGACATAACGGTTGTTAGTACTTGATCACGTTTTTCAGTAACGATATCAAGACCTTCCGCTGCTGGGTCTAGTGTTTCAACGTTGATACTTGGCGCGATAAAACCGTGCTCTAGCATTAGCGTTGAGTAGATAGCCTCATGAACACCGGCTGCACCTAGTGCGTGACCAGTCATTGCTTTAGTCGCAGAGATTGCAGGGCTGTTCGCACCAAATACTTCTTGGATAGCGCCTAGCTCTTTTGCATCACCAACAGGTGTAGATGTACCGTGAGTGTTCACGTAATCTACGCTGTCTACGTTTTGCATTGCCATTTTCATACAACGAACTGCGCCTTCGCCTGATGGTGCTACCATGTCGTAGCCATCAGATGTTGCACCGTAACCTACGATTTCACCGTAAATTTTAGCGCCACGAGCAAGTGCGTGTTCAAGTTCTTCGATAACAACCATACCGCCGCCACCAGAGATAACGAAACCGTCACGATCTGCATCGTAAGTACGAGAAGCTTTTTCTGGTGTGTCATTGTATTTTGATGATAGTGCGCCCATCGCATCAAACATCATCGTTAGAGACCAATCTAGCTCTTCACCACCACCAGCAAACATTACGTCTTGTTTGCCAAGTTGAATAAGCTCTACCGCGTGACCAATACAGTGTGCAGAAGTTGCACATGCAGAACTCATTGAGTAGTTAACACCACGAATTTTAAACGGTGTTGCAAGACATGCAGAAACCGTTGACGCCATTGTACGTGGAACCATGTATGGACCAACACGCTTAACGCCTTTCTCACGCAAGATATCCACTGCATTTACTTGGTTTAGTGATGATGCACCACCAGAACCTGCAACAATACCTGTACGGTCATTTGAAACTTGATCTTCTGTTAAGCCAGAATCTGCTACTGCTTGCTCCATTGAGATGTAAGCAAATGCAGCCGCATCACCCATGAAACGCATTTTTTTGCGATCGATGTGGTCAGCCGGGTTCATTTTCAAATCGCCCCAAACATTACTGCGCAGACCCTTTTCAGCGAACTGCTCAGAGAAGTTAATGCCTGATTTACCAGCTTTCAGAGACTCTAATACTTCTTCTGCATTGTTACCGATACTTGATACAATGCCCATGCCTGTAATTACGGCTCTTTTCATGATTCTTTCCTAATAAGTCATAAATCTTGGTAGATAATAGCGAAGATAGCACAACAAAGTGGTCAGCTTTCCTATAAGTCGTTAAAATCCGACGTAGATTATCTTTAATGGTACTAATTTATGTCACGAAATCACATTTTACCACAAAACAGCATCACTAATGCAATCCTTGATTGGAATGAGTCTGGAACTCCTGTCTCAAATGACTTTGATGATGTCTATTTTTCTAATGATAATGGATTAGAAGAGACACGATACGTCTTCTTACAGCAAAATCATCTGCCTCAAAGATGGCAAGATTATGACCAACGTCGTTTTGTAATCGGTGAAACAGGATTTGGTACTGGGTTAAACTTCCTTGCTGTGTGGCAATGGTTTAAAACATTTAGAGAACAAAACCCAGATGCTGCACTTAAAGAGCTTCATTTTGTCAGTTTTGAAAAATTCCCTGTCACTAAGGCCGATCTCATTAAGGCCCACCAAGCATGGCCTGAATTAGCAGAGCTAGCTGAGCAACTACAAGAACATTATCCTGCTGCCGTTCCAGATTGTCACCGACTGGTATTAGAAGATGGCATGATAACACTCGACCTTTGGTTCGGTGATATCAAAGACTGTATGCCACAAATTTGGATGGATGATTCAGGGGTTATCGACGCTTGGTTTTTAGATGGTTTTGCACCAAGTAAAAACCCTGAAATGTGGAATCAAAATCTATTTAATAATATGGCCAGCCTTGCTAAAAAAGGCTGTACTTGCGCTACTTTCACAGCAGCAGGTTTTGTTCGTCGAGGCTTGATTGAAGCAGGCTTTGATATGAAAAAAGTCAAAGGTTTCGCTCATAAAAGAGACATGATCGCTGGTACATTAACGGAACGTAAAACCAAGGCGAATCATGCGGTTTGGTATGCACGCTCGACACCAGAAAATATCACAGATGTGGCTATTATAGGTGGCGGCGTTGCCAGTGCATCATTGGCGACAACACTGCTTCGTCGTGGTGTGAATGTCACTGTTTACTGTAAAGATGATAAAGCAGCACAAGGCGCTTCAGGTAATCAGCAAGGCGCTGTATATCCATTACTTAATGAGAAGTTTAATTCACTGTCACGATTCTTTGCTCCCGGTTTTATTTTTGCTCGTCAGTTCATCGACCAAGCAGCCAAAGACGTGAAATTTGATCACGATTGGTGCGGCGTAACCCAACTAAAATGGGATGATAAATCAGAAAATAAATTAAATAAAATGCTAACCGCTCAGTTTCCCAATGAACTCGTCACCGCATTTAGCAAAGAAGAGACAAACCACCACGTTGGCCTACCAATCAATATGGAGAGCGTTCATTACCCTCTTGGGGGCTGGTTATGTCCAAAACAGTTAACTCGTGGGATCTTTACTCATTTATCAGAAAATCCATTATTCACTCTGCATAATAACGCTGAAGTGACGCAATTAACTCAAACGGACGATAAGCAATGGAACGTTGTTCTTGGTGAGAAAATAAATAAACATCAAGCCGTTGTGGTTGCTAATGGCCATAAATTTACTGATTTCGCACAGACAAAAGATATTCCAGCAACACCGGTTCGAGGCCAAGTGAGTCATATTCCTACCACGGAATCACTGAAAAAACTGAAAACAGTGTTGTGTTATGACGGTTATTTAACCCCTGAAAATACCAAGAATCAAAGCCATTGTATTGGTGCAAGTTATGATCGCCGTGATTTAGATTTAGCGTTTAAAGAATCGGATCAAATAGAAAATGGTGAACGATTACAGAAATGTATTCCTAATGAAGCTTGGGTGAAAGAGGCAGATACGTCTGACAATCACGCCCGTGTCGGTATTCGCTGCGCCAGTCGTGATCATCTGCCATTTCTTGGTAATGTGGTTCGCTTTGAAGATATGCAAGAAGAGTACAAGTATATCTATAAAAAACGCCACTGGTTACGTGAAGCGAAAGATATTCCTGTTTATGAAGGTTTATTCTGTATGCTGACTTTAGGTTCAAGAGGATTAAGCTCTGCACCACTATTGGCAGAAACCTTAGCGTCACAGATCATGGGAGATCCAATACCATTACCAAACTCAGTGCT
The DNA here is from genome assembly GCA_000953695.1 of Aliivibrio wodanis. Classification (GTDB taxonomy): domain Bacteria; phylum Pseudomonadota; class Gammaproteobacteria; order Enterobacterales; family Vibrionaceae; genus Aliivibrio; species Aliivibrio wodanis. The sequence continues at coordinate 2,101,946 of LN554846.1, forward strand.
TGAAGGGTTACATCCAGGAAGATTGTGGGTGAGAAGATTGTTGAAAGGAAAGCCGCTGGATATTTAAGAGAAAGTAAGAGCAGGGAATAGGTCGGTCGCCAGCTCCCTTTCAGGTTTCAGGGGGCTCGTTGTAAGTGATAAACTCACAACAAACTCCCCTGAACCCTTAGAGCGAAGCGATCTGAACCCTGCTCTGTTACTTAATAGAATCAGCTAAGTGGCTCACCGCTAGCGCAAAGTAATGCGAGCGGTTCCAATCCATTAATACTTGGTAATTATTGTAAACAAGGTACGCACGACCATTTTTATCGTCTGGCTGAACTAGCCAAGCTTCTATATCAACAGAAGGTAATGCTTTACCATTTAAACGTCGAATCCCTAGATCTTGCCATTGAGATAATAATTTACCTTTTTCATCAGATAAACCTTTTAAGCTTTCAGCATCTAATGAAGTAGGTAGCTGTATTTGGCGACCCCATGTATAAGTATCATCCCAACCTACTTGTTTTAAATAGTTCGCAGCAGAAGCAAACACATCGGCCTCAGTAGTCCAGATATCTTTGCGTCCATCACCATTTCCATCGACTGCATAAGCTAAAAATGACGTTGGCATAAACTGACATTGCCCCATCGCCCCTGCCCATGAGCCTTTCATGTTTTCAGGAGTAATGTGACCTTGCTGTAAAATAGTTAATGCCGCCATTGTTTGCTTTCTAAACAATGCTTCTCGGCGTCCGTCATATGCTAGAGTAGTTAACGCTTCAATCACATTATAACCACCAGTAAACTTACCAAAATTACTTTCGACACCCCATAAGGCAACAATAAAACGAGGTTGAACGCCGTATTCTTTCCCTATACGAGCAAGATCTTTATAATGTTTTTTATATAAATCGTTGGCTTGCTTAATTTTCCACTTCGGTACAGCTCGTGGAATGTACTCGTCGAGTGTTAATCTTTTTTCTGGTTGATTACGATCTGACTTAACTGCTTTTTCTTTAAAGACAATATTTTTAAATGCACGCTCAAGAATCGGTTCCGAAATCCCCTTATCTCTTGCTTCATTTTTTAATTCAACAATATAATCTTGAAATTTCCCTTCAGAAGTATTTGCTGTAACTGATGTTGCCATCATTAAGCCAGCTATCCCTAGCATTATTTCTTTCTTCATATTTAGCTCTCGTTTCGTTGGGCTTTTTCTTGTTTGTATTTTTCAAGCTGATTTTCAGGCGGTGGCGGTAATTGCAAAAAGAAACCATCCTCTTTTATCGCCGTTTTTACTTTCTCAACATCAACAGAAGCTAAGGTTCTACCTGCTAAATTAACCACCATAACCATGGTTGGAGTACCAAACATTGTCATTAGATCTTTTGGAACTGAACTAAAGTCATCTTTTTTTTCAATGTAAAGATAAGCGCCTTGTTTCTTCGCGCTTTTATAAATAGAACAAAACATTTTATAACCTATTTTTAAAAGAGTTGATCTCTGTCCCAACTTACAACACTAAGCGATGTCTATTTGATGAGAACCGTCGTAAAAAGTACACTTAAGACAATAAGATAACTTGCTGTATAGCTAAACTGACTATAACATGGTATTAGAATTGTGGTATTAAAATAATCAAGATACAGAATGGTATGACAAAAACAGCCGATTTAAAGGGCAGTAATTTCACCCTTTCAGTATTACATTTACCTAATAATGATATAATTCAAGCACTAAGCATGCTAGAACAAAAGGTTGCTCAAGCACCTTCCTTTTTTGCTTCTGCCCCTGTTGTCGTTAATATTGAAAATGTATCTAATGAAATTAACTTTGCAGAGCTAAAGTCTGGTGTTGAGCACACCGGAATGATCCCAGTAGGGGTTACAGGCTGCAAAGACAAGAAGAAACAAGCTCAAGCAATAGCAGCAGGTTTTGCTGTGATGACCTCTTACACCCCTCAACAAGTAACACAAAAAGTCAGCATGCAACCAACGAAAGTTATTAAGACACCAATTCGTTCAGGGCAACAAGTCTATGCAAAAGATGCTGATCTTGTAATTTTAAATCATGTAAGCCCAGGCGCTGAAGTTATCGCTGATGGCAGTATACATATTCATGGAACATTACGAGGCCGAGCAATTGCTGGTGCAAGTGGTCAAACAGAAGCGAAAGTATTCTGTAAAAATCTCCAAGCTGAGCTAATTTCCATTGCGGGAAACTATTGGCTTAGTGACCAAATTGAACAAGAACATTGGCATCAAAATGTCATGATTACCATGATTGAAGACCGTATCCAAATCGATACCCTAACGTTATAGCAAAACAAAAAGGAATAATAAAAATGGCACGTATTGTCGTTGTAACTTCAGGCAAAGGCGGTGTAGGAAAAACTACGTCGAGTTCTGCTATTGCATCTGGACTTGCTTTAGCTGGTAAGAAAACAGCAGTAATCGATTTTGATATTGGTTTGCGTAACCTTGACTTAATTATGGGCTGTGAACGTCGTGTAGTTTATGATTTTGTTAATGTTATTAATGGTGAAGCTACACTTAATCAAGCATTAATTAAAGATAAGCGTGTAGGTAATTTATTCATTTTACCTGCTTCTCAGACTCGTGATAAAGACGCCCTAACTAAAGATGGTGTTCGCCGAGTTTTTGATGAACTTATTGCTATGAATTTTGACTTTATTATCTGCGATTCTCCAGCAGGTATTGAAGCTGGAGCTTTAATGGCTCTATACTTTGCCGATGAAGCAATTATTACAACCAACCCTGAAGTCTCTTCAGTTCGAGATTCTGACCGTATTCTTGGGATTTTAGATTCTAAATCTCGTCGTGCTGAAGAATCATTAGAACCAGTGCAACAACATTTACTACTTACACGCTACTGCCCTACTCGTGTTAATCAAGGTGAAATGTTAAGCGTTGGTGATGTTGAAGAAATTTTAAATATTCCTTTATTAGGTGTTATTCCTGAAAGTCAATCAGTACTAAACGCTTCAAACAAAGGTATCCCTGTTATTTTTGATGAAGAATCAAATGCTGGATCTGCATATCAAGATGCAGTTAATCGCCTTTTAGGCCAAGAGGTCTCATTCCGCTTTTTAGAAGAAGAGAAGAAAGGCATCTTTAAAAGACTATTTGGAGGTTAACAATGGCATTACTTGAGTTTTTTAGACCACAGAAAAAGAGCACAGCTAATATTGCAAAAGAAAGGTTACAAATCATTGTTGCCGAACGTCGTAATGGTGGGCCTGCGCCTTCCTATTTGCCACAACTGAAAGAAGACATCCTTAAAGTGATCAGCAAATACGTTAATGTTAGTCCAGAGATGGTAACGGTTTCTTTGGAACAAAAAGAAGAAGATTTATCAGTTTTAGAGTTAAATGTTACTCTTCCAGAAGATGATGTTTAATTTCGTTATGTTATTCAAAAATAAAAAGGTGGCTACGATAGCCACCTTTTTTATATCTCTAGCTCTCAGAAATCACCGACATAAAACGAGTTTCAACTAGTTCACCTCGCCAGCCTTGTAATACATCAGGTTTTTGCTCTGGATCGCAGTTCTTCTTCCATTTCCAAGACAATAATTGGTTCAACTGTTTTTTAGAAGCAATAAACTCTGGCATTAAGCCTGATTGCTCTGAGGCTAATTTCACTTCATCTTTCAATAGCTTAAAAATCTGCTTATAACCTGGGTAATCCATTAATCGAGAGATCTCTTTTGGGTATTCAGCTGGATCTAAATCATCAGCTAAATAAGTAAAGCGTAATAGTTTGCTACCATGACGTTGAACTTCTCTTGGATCAAAGCCCTCTTTTAGCATTTGCTCTTTGCTGCGTAAGCCAAAACGCGCTAACTTCCACAAACTTAATTCATGGACTACAAAGTTAACGGCTAAATCGCGCTTTCTAGCTTCTTCTAAACGCCATTTTGCAGCCATTTTCAATATAGCTAGTTGCTTAGGGTTTAATTGCCATGCATTTTTGATGTCTCGGTATGCTTTCTCTGCATCAGGTTGCTTCTCACGTTTTTTGACCGCAAGTGCAGACTCCTGATACGCAGCGTCAGCCCACTGAGTTTGAGCTAATTCTGCTTTTAGCTTTTCAAACATAGGCAGTAAGTAATGCACATCTGCTGCGGCATAGTTAAGCTGTTTTTCAGACAATGGACGCGCCATCCAATCTGTTCGAGCCTCACCTTTATCTAGATCTACACCTAAATAATCCGACACCAATTTCGCAAAGCCCGTGGATAAACCATAACCCAAGAATGCAGCCATAATTTGAGTGTCTATCATAGGTGTAGGCATACAACCTGCGTAGTGTTGGAATACTTCTAAATCTTCACCACAGGCATGAAGTACTTTAGTGACTGATTCGTTTTTTAATAAATCCCAAAGTGGGGTTAAATCATCAATTTCAACCGGATCAACCAATGCTAATGTTTCACCATCAAACATTTGAATCAAACCTAAACGTGCATATAACGTTCTTGTGCGTACAAATTCAGTATCTAGCATTAAAAATGGTTTATGACTTGCTTGCTGACAGATCTCAGCTAAACGTTGACTCTGTTTAACGATTTCAAATTCCACAGTTCTTCCTTAAAAAATCGGTAAGGCAAGATAGCTTAACCTCAATAAAAACTAAGCTATCTTGTCTCTATTATTTATATTTATTATAAAAATAATGCCAGCGATTAAGCTGGCATTATCGTGTTTTTACATTGTAACCAAATTACGCGTTTTCTTCTGCTTTATATTCATCTCGCAGTTCACGACGCAAAATTTTACCTACGTTTGTTTTTGGAAGATCGTCTCTAAACTCAACAATACGTGGGATTTTATAACCAGTTAAATGCTTGCGGCAGTGAGCAATAAGTTCATCTTTAGTAAGGCTAGGATCGCGCTTAACAACACAAATACGAACCACTTCACCCGATGTTGGATGAGGTTTACCTACAGCTGCAACTTCTAGCACTTTACCGTGTAGAGCAACTACATCTTCAATCTCATTTGGATACACATTAAAGCCAGAGACTAAAATCATGTCTTTTTTACGATCAACAATGTGCAGGAAGCCTTCTTCATCAAATTTAACGATGTCACCTGTACTTACCCAGCCATCATCAGTGATCATATCTTTCGTTGCTTCAGCACGGTTCCAATAGCCTTTCATCACTTGAGGGCCACGAACTTGAAGCTCACCGATTTGATCATTGGCAACGACATTGCCCTCTTCATCAACCATTCGAACTTCAGTTGATGGAACAGGTAAGCCAATAGACCCATTGTATGAGGTTAAGTTATGAGGATATGCAGCAACTAATGGCGAACATTCAGTCAAACCATAGCCTTCCAGTAAATAACAGCCAGTGTGTTGCTGCCATTTTTCAGCAACAGCACGCTGCACAGCCATACCACCACCTACAGATAAACGAAGATTACTGAAATCCAACTCATGGAAATCTTCATTATTCACTAATGCATTAAAGAGTGTGTTCACTCCAGTAATTGACGTAAATGGATATTTCTGTAGTTCTTTAATAAAACCAGGTATATCACGAGGATTAGTAATAAGTAAATTACGACCACCCATTTCAACAAATAGTAAGCAGTTTACGGTTAATGCAAAGACATGATATAGCGGTAATGCGGTAACAATAAGCTCGCGACCCTCTGTCAGAACAGGACCATAAGCTCCCTTAGCCTGCATTACATTCGCTATCATATTACGATGAGTCAGCATTGCGCCTTTTGCTACGCCAGTAGTACCACCTGTATATTGTAGGAAAGCTAAGTCTTCACTATCAATAAATGGCTTGATGTACTGCATTCTACGGCCTTTACGTAGTGCATTACGCATTGATGTAGCATGCGGTAAGCTGTATTTGGGTACCATTTTTTTCACGTACTTAACAACGAAGTTCACAATAGTGCCTTTAGCACGAGGGAGTTGCTCACCTAAATTCGTCAAGATCACATGCTTTACTGGCGTGTTATCTACTACTTCTTCTAGCGTACTAGCAAAGTTTGAAACAATCACGATTGCCGCCGCACCAGAATCATTCAACTGATGCTCTAATTCACGTGGTGTATAAAGTGGATTAACGTTTACCGCTACCATACCTGCACGTAGTACACCAAACAGCGCAATAGGGTATTGCAATAAGTTCGGCATCATTAAGGCAACTCGGTCGCCTTTTTTCAGTTTAAGTTCATTTTGTAAGTAAGCAGCGAAAGCACGACTGCGCTCTTCTAACTTACGAAATGTCATTACTGAACCCATATTGATAAATGCAGGCTGATCGGCATATTTATGAACCGATTGCTCAAACATATCAACCAATGAACTGTATTGGTCTGGGTTTATTTCTGCTGGTACGTCTTCTGGGTAACGTGAAAGCCAAACTTTATCCACGCCTTTCTCCTATTCTATATACGATTCATTGCTCTTTTGACAATAACTCAATAACCGTGATCAATATCACTTTTGATGAGTAGACTATTTACTCTACAAGTATAGTCAACTATTTTTATTATCAATTACTTATTCGGGGCTTATTTGACCATAAAAATGGCTTTTTTTAAATATGTGAAGCAGTTATGTGGCTATTTTGTTAACCAGAACACTAATATAATCACTTACTTGCTCTGGATGTTCTAAGTGACAATGGTGACCACCTTCTATTTTAAAAGATTCAAAATTTGAAATATGACGATATCGATGGGTTTTCTGCTTTAGATGCCCATAACCTTCATTGCCAATTACAGCAACAACCGGACACTCTATCTTTGAAAGTAATGATAGAGCATGAACTTCACTCATTCGATAAAGTGAATCACATTTCACTTTCGCATCAGTTGTCCATTGCACATGTTCAGATGATGTTGTTAATGAACGAGTGACCATTGGTTCTATTAGTAACTCAGGCAATTGATTCACTTTTGATCGCAACTCAACCGCCGCTTGCTTATCTTTTAAGGTTCGTTGAGGCTTATTCCGATAGCGTTGGCGACTTAGGATCCCTTGGCGTAACCGCTCAGTGATCTTATCTTCTTCTTCACTCAATGGGCCTAATGCTTCAATCATCATAAGTGCGGACACTTTTTCAGGAAAAACAGCACAATAAGCACTCGCAATTAAAGCGCCTAATGAATGCCCAATTAACACTACATTTTCTAATTTTGTCTGAAGTATTATCTGGTGAAGATCGTCAATATAGTCAAAGAAGTGATAAAAATTATCATCTCCTTTATGGCTTGATAGCCCGTGACCAAACCAATCTATCGCGATTAAATGATGACATGGATGATGCTTTGTGTAAGCTTCCATCGTGGTTTTAAACGTGGCCGCATTATCTTGCCAGCCATGTAAAAATAATACCGTTTGATGAATCTCTTTTGGTTTAATTTCCATCACCGCTAAGGTGCCATGATGAAGTTCAATGCTTGATTGTTGAAATGGACTCATACTGTTTTATTTTACTTCCTGTACGACTTTCCCACGTCGGCTTTCAATACTACGCTGATGAAGGCATCGGCTGCCAGTACACGGCATATAGCTCATATTGAAATCATTGGTCACGACGTATTCTTGCACTTGCCATAAATGAATAGCAGTACCCGTTATAACAGGAAAAGAGTAAAGAAAATCACCGACATTGGCCTTTTCAATTCCATTTGATTGCCCTAAGACCGTAATTAATCGACCTTTTGTATAAGTCACCGGATCGATAAACCCATCAAAATAGACCACAAATCGGCCATTAGGCTCTTGAGCTATATCTGGTTTTCCAGCAGAAGAAATAGGTAGGTTAACCACTTCAATGCGAGTGGTCGTTTTTAAGTTATCAATACGAGCAACAACCCCACCTAAACGTACTTCGCTTGGCCGGCTATGTTCAGCAGCTGCTGAAAAAGCACTGTATTCAGTAATAACTGTTGCTTGAGATGATTTTAATTCTGTAGGAAGTGAGCTACAACCTGCAAGTAATAACGCAAATAGAAAGCACAATGTCTGTTTCATATTAATCCTTTTCATAACTGAAGCTAGATATAGAGATCGACACCGACGAGCTGAGCAAGTTCCTCTCTACGCTTTTGCAGCATAATATCCATATACTCTTCCATTGCTTTACGATTCCCCCCTTCAGGCAAATCATATTGCAATCGAGAGTTAGCATACTCTGAAGCATTAAGCTGCTTTACTTGATTAGTAACTGCTGTAGCCACTTTGGACGGCTGAGCAACCATGGCTTTACTGCCATTAGCTTTCTTAACCTGATTATTCTTTCCAACGGCTTGCTGCTTTTGTACTTTTTGGTTTTGTACTAATGCAGGCGGTAATCCATGAATTGATACCATAGTGCCCCCTCTTTATTCATTAATAAACGGGGCAAGTTCACCCCGTAAATTTAAAGATTATTCTCGACCAGGAAGCTTTTTCCATGTCACCGTATCGCGAACATAAACAGGGGTAGACTCTTCTGCTGGCAACGCCAACCCTTGCTCAAATTTTTGTTGCGCTAAAAACGCCATATCTTCAGCATCAGGATAAAGTACTTCTGATGCTTTGCGCTCTAATGATAATTCCACTAATGCTTCCGTATACGCATCCCAGCCGGTACCTACGGTTAACCACTCACCTGATTGTTCTGGTAAATACGTTAACAAGGCTTCTGGCTTAAACACAGATTCAGCAACGTTATAAGTCCAGCTTGCATCATCATTACGTTGATACATACCAAAGTAGACTTCACCCATGCGAGCATCAATCGCTGAGGCTACTTGCGTCGCCCCATGAACGCGGTAGCCCGCTTGCGCCATTGCTTCTAATGTTGAAATACCTATCATAGGTAAATCGGCACCAAATGCTAAACCTTGAGCAATACCAATACCGATACGAACACCAGTAAAGCTACCTGGCCCTTGACCAAATGCAAGAGCATCTAAATCTTGTAAGCGCACACCCGCTTCTTTTAATACTTCATCGACAAATGGAAGTACTTTAATCGTGTGTTCACGCGGTGCCACTGCACGTCGAGAATAGACTTTTCCGTCAACAATCAGTGTGACAGAACAGTTTTCAGTGGCGGTATCTACCGCTAAAATATTTGCGCTCATTAATGCCTCAATTTTCTAAAATGGCTTCTTGTTTTTCTGATTCATTTTCATTGGTCTGATTGGCTTTTGCCAAAAACTCAGACACATTACGTAAATCTCGTGTGCGCGGTATCGGTGGTAAACTTTGCAAGAACGTAGAACCATAAGGTCGAGTGACCAAACGATTATCACAAATAACCAATACCCCTTTATCTTTAGTATCTCGAATAAGACGACCAACACCTTGCTTTAAGGTGATCACAGCATCTGGTATTTGTACTTGCGAGAATGCATCACCACCACTCAACTGACAATCTTCAATTCGAGCTTTTAGCAATGGATCATCAGGTGCTGTAAAAGGAAGTTTGTCTATGATAACACAGCTTAGCGCGTCACCTCTAACATCGATACCTTCCCAAAAAGCCCCTGTCGCAACCAATAATGCATTGCCCAGTTCCATAAACTCAGACAATAATTTTTGCTTTGTCGTTTCACCTTGAACTAGCACAGGTAAATCGAGAGTTTGTCTAAATTGCTCCGCCAGATCTCGCATCATTTGGTGCGAAGTACACAAGAAAAAACAGCGGCCATTATTTTGTTTAATCACGGGTTGTAATAATTCAACTAACTTATCCGCAATGCCATAACTGTTTGGCTCAGGCAAAAAGCGAGGAACACACAGTAATGCTTGGGTTTGATAATCAAACGGGCTCGGCAGAGAAAATTGTTTTGTCGGCTCTAACCCTAAGCGTTGTGTAAAATGAGAGAAATCATCATTTACCGCTAACGTTGCAGACGTAAAAATCCAAGCACCTTCTTTATCAGCCACTTGCTCTTTAAATTTATCAGCCACAGATAATGGCGTAATATTCAAACTAAAATGACGTGGCGTACATTCATACCAATAGGAATAACCACCAATAGTGGTATCACAAACACGCTCAAGACGGTTCTTCAATAAAGCACAACGATCAAAAGCCGCATCCAATAATTGACTGCGTCCTAGTGCTAGCTTTAATACATCATGAGCTAATTCAAACGCATCATTGATTCGAACTATTTCGCGCTGAACCGCTTGTGATTTAATCGCTTCTCGCCAGTTACCCCTAAAATTGGTATCACCTAGAATAATACGAAGATCCATCGCGGCACCCGCTAGACGCTCTGCTACTTTTTGTAGCTGACGCATGTCTTTCGCTTCAGTGCGATAACCGATCTCTATATCTTTTGCTAATTCAGTTAACTGGCGACTAGATAGATTTTGACCAAAATATTGACTCGCAATATCTGGTAACTGATGCGCTTCATCAAAAATAAAAATGTCCGCTTCTGGGATTAATTCACCAAACCCTGTTTCTTTAATCGCTAAGTCCGCAAGAAATAGATGATGGTTAACGACCACGACATCTGCATCCATCGCTTTTTTACGTGCTTTAACCACAAAACACTCATCAAAGCTTGGGCAATCCTTACCTAAACAGTTGTCATTGGTAGAAGTTATTGAAGGAATAATTGGGCTGTCTTCTGCAATCGCTGTGCAATCGCCTAGATCACCCGTTTTGGTTTCAGATGACCAAGATCTTACTTTAACTAATTGAGTTAATAATTCAGGATCAGCTTGCGGTGTATGGCTTTCTACCAATTGTTGATTTAGCCGCTCAGGACATAAATAATTTGAACGCCCTTTTAATAACGCAACTTGGCCATAAAAGCCCAATGACGAGGTCATGAGGGGAAGATCACGATGAAAAAGTTGTTCTTGTAGGTTTTTAGACCCAGTGCTAATAATGGTTTTTTTACCACTAACTAATGCTGGAGCAAGGTATGCAAAGGTTTTTCCTGTCCCTGTCCCAGCCTCTACAACTAACTGGGTGCCATTCTTAATTGTGTCATAAACGGCATGAGCCATATCAAGCTGAGGTTGACGAGGTTGGAAACCAGGAATAGCTTTACCTAACGCGCCTGAAGAAGAAAAAATCTTGGCAATCATGTCAACCTGCATTCTAGTGATAAAAATAAGGTGAGATTATGCCAAGATTTTAGAAAAAACCAAATATTAAGTTTAGGTATTACTTATTTATATATCGGTTCAACCATGCACTCTGGATCGGAGAACTCAGCTCTTTTGCGGCATCGCATGGAGATGTATGGTTTTCAAATAAATTACATAGCTTACTGTCGTCTAAGTCATCTAGAGGCATTCTCATAATTGAAGCGACACGTTCTTTATAAAGCTTACTAGCTAATGTGTTATCCATAATTTTTATCCTTAAAATGTAGAGAACAAAAGAAAGTTATACCTCTGCAATGTTCTATTATTTTAATTCTATTTTAATAAAACTGCTTTACGAGCCATTCTTTTATAGGTACAACCATAGGTATAACAAATTTTAATCAAATACTTTGTGATCACGAGAGATAAAATGGAAAAGAAAATACTACTAACGGATTGCCCTGATTCTCGTGGGCTAATAGCGAAAATAACCAACATTTGTTACAAGCATCAATTGAACATAGTTCACAATAATGAGTATGTTGATAATGTCACTGGTCAATTCTTTATGAGAACGGAGCTAGAAGGTATTTTCAATGACGAAACCTTCTTACTAGACATTGATCAAGCATTACCAACAGGTAGCCACCGTAAATTAGTCACTGAGCCGTGCAAAAAAGTGGTTATTCTAGTCACTAAAGAAGCACACTGTATTGGTGATATTTTAATTAAAGCTTATTCAGGTGCCATGAATATTGAGATTGCTGCAGTCATTGGCAACCACGATACCTTAGGTGGACTAATCGAAAAATTCGACATTCCATTCCATCATGTTTGTCATCAAGGCTTATCACGTGAAGAGCATGAAGAAAAGATGCTGGATGTGATTAACTCATACCAACCTGAATATGTCGTGCTAGCAAAGTACATGCGTGTGTTAACCGCTAACTTTGTTGCCCAGTTCCCTAAAAAAATCATCAACATTCACCACAGCTTCTTACCGGCGTTTATTGGTGCAAAACCTTACCAACAAGCTTACGATCGTGGTGTCAAAATCATTGGTGCAACCGCGCATTTTGTAACGAATGATTTAGATGAAGGTCCAATCATTAAACAAGATGTTATCCCTGTAGATCATAACTTCAGTGCAGAAGACATGGCGATGGCCGGTCGTGATGTGGAGAAATCGGTATTAAGTAAGGCGTTAACTAAAGTCTTAAATGATCACGTATTTGTATATGGTAACAAAACCGTCATTCTTTAATTCAGAACATGAGTTAACGGATATAAAAACGGCGATCATGATGATCGCCGTTTTCTATTCAATTCTTATGTTTGTTTCTATTGAGCTGCAATAAATTCTATCGCGTACTTATTGAATTCTTTTGGTCTATCAATATTACACACATGGCCACATTCTGGAATTTGTAATAACTGACTGTGTTCATGTACCGCTACCATCTCTTCTACTGGCTTCATAAATAAATAATCATTTGCTCCCATCACATACAGTGTAGGAATTGCTAATTCTTTATCTTTGAAATAACGCATTAGTGGATTTACATCAGCGGCTAGCTTAAACCAACGTTTAAACTCTTTCTGACACAATTTTTTAGCTTCACGGGTAAAGATATGACGTGATTCTTTTTGGCTTTTTTGTGGCATAACAACATAAGAGAACAGTTTATATAACCACATATAAGGCATGATATTTTTCGTCATATCTCCCATCTTAATTAAAAATTGAGATCGAAAATTAAAACGAGTAATTGCCCCTGCCAACACCATAGAACTTACTCTATCTTGTGCTAACTCGGCCAAATTACGAATAATAATAGTGCCTAAAGACATACCAACAAAATGTGCAGATTTAATATTAAGATGATCAAGTACATCAATAATATCTTGGCTTACCACTTTAAAAGAGTATTGCTTGTTCATGAATTCTTTAATTTTCGAGAAATTATTCGAACGACCATGACCACGTAGATCAATTAGCAGAACATTAAAATTCTTCCTAAAAGCAGCTACTTGCTTAAACCATGTTGTCGAACTTCCACCCGCACCATGAACAAAAACAACCCATTTAGAGCTTGATTCATGTTCATAAGCTCTGTGGAATAATAAAGAATCTGACATCCATTCAACTTTCATAAAAAATATACATTGCGATGACTATATCACTTCAAGACAATAATGAATATACATCACCTCATTTCCTGTCGTTGAGCTAACAAGATAAAATAAAGTCATTCTAACCTATTGATTTATAGATCTAAGGTTAGGGTTATTACTCTATATCGCCCCTCAAAACCATCAATAAACAGTAAGCGACCTTGTTGCTCTTCTATAAATAGATTCAAAGCATACAATTGATTGGTTTCGTAGAAATCACAAACAGGTTGGCAATCAAATAAATCACTAGGCACAACGTCCATAACACAAGTTATTAGATCATTTGAAACTCGTTGCCCAAATGCGACATGCGTTGCGAAAAAGGCTTGAGTCGTTAATAAGGAAGTCAGATATGCCAGTAACGATTGTTGGTTAAACTGTTGAGGTAATACATCAATTTTTGCTTTAGCGCCATTCTTACTTGCACTTAATAACATCCAATTTGATCCCTCTCCTATCACCGTATCTTCTGAAAGTTCTAAATAACCATGAGGATCAGTAGATTGCTCTACTCGCTCATCCACCCCACCCAACAATATATTCTGTTCTTGTTGGTTTTTTAGACTCGCATCGGCTAGTAGTAATGCATTTTCAACCACAAACCCTTGCTGCGCTAAGTTTAGGTTTTTACTCTCAAGACCTAAAAATTTCGCAATATAAAACCCAGCAGTATTACTTAATGAGTTAATAAAATCGACGGGTTTAGGAGGCATATTTTCCACATAACGCTGCTGACACAATCGATTAAATACCGATAAGTTCCCCTGACCAGAGACCATAAACAGCGCGGTATTTTTATCTAATTCTTGCTGCTCTTTAATACCAGAGACACCTAACAGACCAAGCTGAATAAAGCGATCAGTTCGACGAACAAAACCGGACGCCACTTTTTTGCATTCTGCTTTAACATCAACATCTTGATCTTGTTTAATATTCACACTAGCAACGCAATGCACATACATCATACGACGTCCTTCTTCACAACAAGTGCATTATTGTTACCACCAAAACCAAAACAGTTCAGTAAAAATACCCCAGAGTCACACGGGATGCTTTTTTGTGTTGGAGTCCAGTTAATCTCATCATCTTGAATTTCAAAGTTTGACGTTTTAGGTATGAATCCGTTGTTAATGGCCTGCATCATGATCACTAACTCACTCACACCGCAACTGCCTAGCGTGTGACCAATATACGGCTTTAATGAAAATAACGAGGGCGTTTGAGAAAACACTTGTTTCATGCCATTTATCTCTGCTAAATCACTTAGATTACTTGCGGTGCCGTGTGCCTTTACAGCGGTGATATTTTCTTCGCTCACATTACTAGCTTGCAGTGCATTCTTAATTACTTGAGCGATACCAGAACCATCCGGGTTTACGCCTGTCACACTGTGAGTCTCACACTGACTACTGCCACCACAAAACTGCCAAGGTGATGGTTTAACATCATCACGACTCATTAACAGTGCACCTAAGGCTTCTCCCAATAGCAATCCATCTCTGTTTGCATCAAAAGGCTTAGTTTGCTGCTGAGCCAATAATTGCATGGATACGAATCCCTCAAAAGAGTGAGAGGCGAACATTTCCATCCCGATGACCAGTGCATAATCGATGACACCCGCCTCCAGCATCGTTGCCGCATCTAAAATGGCATTCGAACTCGAAGTACAAGCGGTGTTGTAAGTTAAACTAAATGGATTTAAACCAAACTTAATCGTTAATCTATCGGCATACACACCATTTCCGACTCGACTACCTGAAAACTGAGGTGGATTATTTTCTTTAATACTCGAACCAAGTGGGTGCATTAACGACATATCATTGGCGGCACAACCTAAAAACAGGCCACAACGTTGGCGATCTTGCTCTGATATATTGTGCAGTTCAAACAAGTTGCTGATCAATGTGTCCAAATAAGGAATAGGATCAAACAGCTCCTCAAAATTGCCGTTATTCTGAATCGCGTAATAAGGCAACGTTTTGATCTGTTCAAATACATTCACTGATTTATCAACAGTAAGGTATTTGCCCGCTTTCATTAAATCCAATTGCTGTGTTTTATTGCCAAGTGCGCTTAACACGTCACCACCAAGTATCGTAATCATCGTTATTATTCTGGTTGTAGGTGATCAGCAAGGTGATTAATCGTCGTTACAATACGGCGAAACTCTTTTGGGTCTACCAAACGTAGATTAAAGTGACGCTGCAATAACATCGAAATTTGCAATCCATCTACTGAATCTAACTCTAAACCACTCTCATCAGAAAATAGCTCTACATCATCTGCCAATTCATCTGCTGCGATTTCTTCTCTGTCACACTCTTCAAGGATCATGTTTTTAAGTTTTATTTTGAACTCTGTATCTAACGACCCTTTCATGAACTTTTCCTTTGTTTATAAGTAAATACAATACTGGCAATCAATAGTGAAACCACGCCAAATAACGTCAATGCCATGGCTTCATTAAGCACATCCATTACGCTTCCTCGACGTAAGAAAATATCTAAAAAACCCTCTAATCCCCACGACATCGGAGAAATATTGGAGAAAGTTTGCATTGCTTCTGGCATCACAAACTTAGGCACCATGACGCCACCAATCGCCCCTAATAAAATATTAACAATGCCGCCAATCGTCGTTGCTTGTTCAATGCTATCAACCACGGTTGCAATCAAAATAGACAAACCAATTGCCGATAAACTGAGTGATAATGAAACCAATACCAAACCAAAAACCGAACCACCAATCGTTAATGGAGCCGCACCAAATAGAGGAACGATATACATGCCAACGCCAATCATTAACCAGACTTGCACTTGATTTATCAGCATATAAGGTAATATTTTCCCACCAAACAAGGCCGCTAAGCTGAGATTCATGGTGCTTAATCTCATTAAGGTATTTTGTTTTCGCTCACTAATAAAAATGGTCGACATCGGAATAATGACAAAGAACAAGCCAAACACGATCCATGAAGGCACGCTTTGTTGAGTCGAGGTCGGTTTTTCATCTTGGGATAACTTGGCATATTGGATCTCCATTAATGACGATTCATCAAAAGAATTATCAGCACTGTCATCATCCAAAAAATCAAAATTATCTTGATTGGCAGAGTTCACTTCATCAAGTTTATTTCCCATCCAACTCAAGGCTATTTGGTTCTTGAAAATGGTCAGTAAAGAGGGAGAGGTATCTGCAGCTACACTAATTTTCAGTGGTCGCTCATCTTGATAAAAACCATCAGGAATATCGATAATAAACTGCACCCCCTCTTCTTCAGGTGAGAGGTAGTCATTCGAACTCAAAGGATACTGAGTTAATGTTTTAATAGTAGATAATTTAGTCGTTAACGCTTCACTAGCAGCGGTTGAATCTTGATCAATCACTGCATAAGTCATTAATGATTTATCTTCGTTCATCACATCTTTAAGTGCCAATGACATGATCAAGATAAACACCGCAGGCATAATAAACAATGCAGCTAACGCGTGTTTATCTCGGCCTACCAATAAGAATTCTTTTATCAACATGGCTTTAAACATCGGTTCTTCCTTTTGATGTTAGATTGATAAATAGAGATTCAAGTGTGGTTGCACCATAGCGGATTTGTTTCACTTTGATGTGCTGTTGTTCTAATTCACTGATCACTTGAGCAACCAATGTGCTGCTTGAATGATCTAATAGTAAGGTCGTCGTATCAACTACGCTCACGGCCTCCATATTCATAATAGACAGAGATAGCGGTACCGATGAATGAGGATAAAGCTCTACAATCACTTGCTGACTCTCTTGATTATTAATCAATGAGGATATTGAACCTTGCTTAACGATTTGACCCGCATTCATGATTGCCACGTCATCACAGATTTTTTCAATCTCTGGCATATAGTGAGATGTGTAAATCACGGTTTTATTGTCTGATTTATACGCCTTAATTGTATCCAAAATTTCATTGCGCGATTCAGGATCAATCCCCACTGTCGGCTCATCAAAAAATAGAACATCAGGGTTATTTAACAAACCAATCGCTATATTTAAACGGCGCTTTTGACCGCCAGATAAGGTTGATGATTTTTGATCCATCATGGCTGCAAGGCGATTCGTTTCTACCGCATACGCTAAATTATCTTTTAAGATTTTGCCTTTTATTTTTTGCACACCAGCAAAGAAGTTTAAGTTCTCTTTTACACTTAAATTCTCATAAAATGCCAAGCTTTGAGGGATCAAAGAGCAGCGCTGACGAATAACCTTTAGATTATTTTTTAGCGGTAAATCAAAAAAAGAGACCTCCCCAGAATCAAACGACACTAAGCCATTTAAAATGGAGATCAGCGTGGTTTTTCCTGCTCCGTTAGGACCGAGTAAACCATAAATACTATTTGAGGGAATGGAGAGCGTTAAGTTATCTAACGCTTTCTTGTTACCATAGGATTTATGTAAGCCACTAATTTTGATCATTAAAACGCTCGCATTAATGATAAGTACAATTGCTTTTCTTGCTCAGCAACTGATTCTAATTTTGCTGCAATAATATCAAATTCAATGGCTTTTTTATTTCGAGGGCGGATCGCTTTGGCTATTAATAATGCAAATTCACGCCATTCATCACCAATCGCCGTCATCTCAATAGAAGCGGTTTTTAGCTTTTCGTTATCAATCAACTCTGACGCTTCTTGTAAAAAAGAAGCGTAGATATAACGAAAACCGGCACCACCGGTACCAATCTCTTCTTGCATACGAATGATATGACCTAAAAATAACTTGGCATAATGCTCGTCTTTATTTTCTAATTGGCGAATATGCTTGGCTAAAAAATGCATCCCTTTTAAGCCTGCAATAGGCACAGGGGTTTTCAGCATCGTTTTAGCGGTTTTCTTAATGCTTTTTTCAATCACACTAGGGTAATCAATCGAACTTGGAATATGCGTTGGATAATACAATGACCCTTTTGGAGCCATAACACCTTTAACAAAACGGGCTTTTTGTAGCGCTTTCTCTTCGGCTTCAACTAAGTGCTCAAAGACTGGGTCACTGATTTGATAGGTTTGATTTTTTTTATCAACAACAATGAGGTTATGTGCATTAAAATGAAAACGCATCTCTTCTGGAAAATACGGCAACCAGAATACAGACGTTTGTGCGCCGACGATTTTACCTTGTTCAAGTAACTCATCTAATCGCTTGGTGCCTTGCTCTGGCTTTGAAAACTTCTCTAATTTCATTTTCAAACCGATGTTTTTTTGCAATCCTTTCATTATGGATTTTGGCATCGAACGATAGGCAATCAATGGCATGCCGCTGAGTTTCACAAATGGAAGATAAGCAAACACTAACGCGCTTGATAAACCAAACACCATTGGCTCTGATAATGGTAAACCATGATGAGTAAGCATCGAAGACATGACACCACTCTCGCAGTGTGCATAGTGTTTGTGTTGAAACTGAGTATTATTTTTTTTCAAGGTAGTGGTCATGAACACGCTTTATTTATTTTTTATTCGAAAGGTTAGGTAATTTAGTTAATTGCTTAACTGAAATACCTAATGCATCACTGTAGGCCGAAAGCTTAGCTGGCGATAACTTAGCAAACACCGATGGTGAAAAATGACGTTTAACTCGCCATTGAAACCAACCAACAGATTGCGCTAACACCATTAGATCCATACGTTGAGCAAACATATGATAATACAAAGAGGACTTTTCCCCTTTTCTTGCTAACTCATACGCTTCAAGAGCTTGACGTTCAAACTCATTTAAGGCTTGCTTAGTGACTTCTTCTTCCACTTCCCAACCGGTAGAGGCGACCACTGAGTACTCGCCATTTTCATCGGTGGCATACACGGCTTTCGCATTATTAGCGTAGGTTGAAATATTATCTTGCGGGACTTTGTTAACTTCCATTAGACCACCTTCAATTGCATAAAGGCGGTAGAGAATCGTCCACTCTCTGGTACGTAACACAATAATGTATCACCCACTTTTAACTCACCAGAATGGAACAGCTCTTCTAGCATGATATAAATAGAAGCAGATCCTGTATTTCCTTTGCTTGGTAAATTAGTAAACCAGCGTTCTTGTGGAATATCACAGCCAGCTTCTAGCATGCCTTGATACAGACGATCACGGAAGTAACCTGATGAGTAATGAGGAACAAAATAGGTCACTTCATCCGCGTTCACTTTACCTTGCTCAACTAACTCTTTTAGCGGCTTGGTTACCGTGTATTCAACAATATTATCGTTCAGTTGTTTTACGTCTTGCTTAACTGAAAATATAGATTGATCTAACCACTCTTGAGATCCATATTCACGCCAGCCTTTTAAGCTGCCATCTGCTTGTTTTTCAGCACCCGCATACATACAAGCATCAAGTTCATTCGCGTAGGATTTTTGCATCATCCATTCAATTTCAAGGGAGATTGAATCCGTATTAGGTTGAGACGTTAATAGTGCAGCACCCGCCCCATCACTTAACATCCAACGTAAGAAATCTTTTTCAAAAGCAATCTCAGGTTGGCGTTCTAGTTCATCCACCACATTTTCAATTTCAGCTTCAAACTTATTGGCTCTCATCATCGCTGATGCATTTTCAGACCCGGTGACCACGGCATTATTACTTTGGCCGCTTAGAATCGACATATAGCCATATTTTAATGACATGGTTCCCGACAAGCAGATCCCAGAGGTTGCAATCACTTCACAGCTAGGGATCCCGAGTTCACCGTGCACCATTAGGGCATGATTTGGTAAAATTTGATCCGCAATCGTCGTACCACAAGCTAACAACTCGGTGGAATTAATATCAAAGGAAAGTGACGATAATTTTCTGATCGCTTCTGCTGTTAGCTCAGTATTCGTGTGCGTCGTTTCACCGGTTGCAGGATTAATTGCATAATAGCGCTGCTTAATTTTGTTGGATCGCAAAATGAGATTTTTTGCACGAGAGGGACGCGAACCAACTTGTCCAAGAACGTTTTCGATTTCTTTATTACCAACGCCATCATTAGGCAAAAAAGCCTGAATGTCATTGATATATACTTTTTTATTCATTCTAACGTCCTGACGGTTTTTCGTAATAGGTAATGCTTTCTTCTACTGCTTTCTTTCTAAAAGGTGAAATAAGTTTCTTTACTAATAAGTTTATCGGTACCAACGTTAATACCATTAGCGCTAAAAATACGGCGTATATAGTAATCACTATTTTTCGAGGAAAAGAACCTGGCTTACCTGACTTTTGAATTAGCTTGCCCCACACCATAAATGAGCGTGTGGCGATTTTTTCAGAACCGATCAGTTTTCCATTTACTGTCACTGCATTCAGGTTTTTAAGTAGCGGTTCTTTTTTCTTTTCTAAATCATTTTCTAATGCACTAACAAGGCGATGACCAAAGCGTTCACTTTCTTGCAGATCTTGTTCAGATACCCCTGCAGCAGGGAAAATCCAAAATGGATCTTTTTTGCCGGTTAACAACCAACGAGGAGTAGTAATAAATGCATAAATAGACCCCCCTTGATCGGTTAATACCGCATTATCGATCAATGTACCACCTAACTCAGCAATAACCGCTTTCATCTTCTCTTGCGCCATTACCCACATATCACGACAGGCAATAAAAGTAATAACCGGCTTATCTTTAATTAAACGCTTTGCTTGCGCTGTTTTAAGAAATCCAGTCATTGGAATTGAAGGAGATAAAAACCACACCGTATAACCGATAATAACTAAGTCATACTCTTCTTCTAAATTTTCTGCAGGCTTCACTTCACAGCCATTCATATAAATCGCTTCAGGAAAAGCATCAAAGAATGGGTAAAACGACCATGGATAAGGGTATTTATTGACAGGCTCAACACAGTGATAATCAACCTTTACTTCATCACTTTGACGTAAAGGTGCAGTTGCGAGCTCAACAAATTTTGCAAGCTGCCCACTTTGAGAGTGAGAGACGACTAAAACTTTTTTCATAGGCGAAGTAATTTCATTATTAATGTGATTATTTGCAAACTATTTTATAGCATCCATAATTATTATAAATAGGTAATCAATATTTTTAACAACTTCCTCATACACTTAGGTACATTCTAGTTATTTTTCAGGTAAACGTATTTAAAAATTGCGAGTGAGAGCATAAATACATATTTATTGCATTGCATGCTATAAAGAGGTAAAACACAATGAATCGTTTAAAAAACAGCACAAATAACATATGATCTATTTTTGGAAAAACATTCAACGCCTCCACTTCTGGATAACTGCATTTTATTTTTTCTCTGTCGCTATCGTCAGCCACACTCTATTATCTGAGCATAATATTGGCGTTTACCTGTATGTTTTTTATCCGATATTAATGCTAATCGCGCGCTTTCATTCCAATAAAAAAATCGTTTATTACTCTTCTATTCTCTCTTTTTTGATCATTATTCTTGGGAACGCTATTGAACCACTGGATATGGACGCAATTGAAGAGTCTTTTATCGTCATTCCTCTTACCTATATTATTCTCTATCCTGGTTCATTATGGCCAATAGCATCAGCGGTAATATTACTATTATCTTATGCCTCCAATATCCCAGCCTCTGAACTTGAAGAGTTCATTGAAGATGCGCTTGAGTTGTTGGCTATTTCTGGTTTTGCTTCTGTTATGTCTTTTTATCAACAAAAACTTAGAAAAAAGATGGCTGATTATAAAAAAGACAGTGAAACGGATTTTCTAACTCAATTAAATAACCGAAAGCGATTTTATTTTGACCTTAGCCAAATTAAATTAAAGAAAACGAACCAACAACAATTCGCATTAATTCAAATTGATCTCGATAGCTTTAAACAAATTAACGATAATTTAGGTCATAACATTGGTGACTTGGTATTGATTGATTTTGCAGCTCGTCTAAATACCATAGAAACAGAAGACATTAGCACTTATCGAATTGGCGGCGATGAATTTACGATAATCATTAAAAACGCCGATATTATGACGGCAACCAACAGCTTAATTCAAACTATCTTAAACTTTTCCACTACACCTTATAAGCATTTAAAGTCACACTACAACCTTACGACGAGTATTGGCGTATCGCTATATGAAGATTGTTCAAACCTCACTAATCTTTGGTGTAGAAATACTGATATCGCAGTATATAAGGCAAAACAGCAAGGTAAAAATTGTGCTCAGTGGTTTAATCAAGCGTTAATGCAAGAAACTTTTAGGCGCTATCAACTTGAGAAAGAATTATCGACTGCATTAAACGAAAAGCAATTTCATCTTCTTTATCAACCTAAAGTCGTAATACCCACGAATACGATCGCAGGAGTAGAGGCACTAATTCGCTGGAACCACCCAGAACTGGGAATGATATCCCCTCTTGAATTCATTTCAATTGCAGAGAAAAGTCACGACATTATACCAATGGGGCGATGGGTATTAAATGAGGCGTGCAAACAAGGTAAAGCATGGTGTGATAACGGAACCCCTATTTCTATTTCGGTTAATGTTTCCGTCGTTCAATTATCCCATGATGACATTATCGGCTCTGTCCGTGATGCTTTGAACGATTCAGGATTAGAAGCCAAATACCTGCAACTTGAAATAACTGAAACCGCCTTAATGAAACAGCCAGAAAAAGTGATCCAACAGTGCATTCAATTACGCAAATTAGGAGTGACAATTGCCATTGATGACTTTGGTATTGACTATTCATCTCTTCGTTATCTAAAACAATTACCTGTTGATATTATTAAAATCGATAAGTCATTTATTGATGATTGTGCAACGAACGAAAAAGATCACATGATTGTTCGTACCATTATTCAACTCGGTCATAACTTAGGGATTGCTGTTACCGCTGAAGGTATTGAAGATAAGGAACAGCTTAATATACTGAAAATTGAAGGGTGTGATAAATACCAAGGGTATTACTTTTCAAAGCCTGTCGACGACTCACAAATTAATACATTACTCTTAAACCAAAGAGTTCTGCGCAACACTCATGCAATAAAATAAGGTATTAGTTGACCAATGGTTGTTCCTCTAGTACTTATTAATGATGGGACATAGTTTAAAAAGGGATTATATGAACAAGCTTGTTTTAATTATTTTATGTGTACTGCTTCCACCACTAGGTGTTTTCTTTGCAAAAGGGGTAGGAAAAGATCTCTTAATCAACATTATACTGACTCTTTTCTTCTGGGTACCAGGTATGATCCACGCCCTTTGGGTAACGACTCGTTAAGAAAGTAACTCATTAAAAAACCGTAAAATAAAAAAGCGAAACCCTAAATGAAGGTGTTTCGCTTTTATTTGGTTCCACGTAAATGAACGTTATTAACCAGTAATATTAGTTACTCTTATCTACGCTGCGTTAACTTGCCATTTCTTACGCAACGTTTTTGCCGCTTTTACCATGTTTTCAAGCGCCGCTTCTGTTTCTTTCCAGTTACGTGTTTTCAAACCACAATCTGGGTTCACCCATAAACGCTCAACAGGCACTTTTGCTGCTGCGGTTTCAATTAAATCAACAATCCACTCTTCGTTTGGAATGTTTGGTGAGTGAATATCATAAACACCCGGTCCAATCTCATTTGGATAATTAAAGTCTTCAAATGCTTTCAATAATTCCATGTTTGAACGAGACGTTTCTATCGTGATCACATCTGCATCTAACGCTGCCACTGATTCGATAATCTCATTGAACTCGCTGTAACACATGTGAGTATGAATTTGAGTTTCTGATTTCGCACTTGCCGCTGAGATCTTAAACGCTTCTACTGCCCAATCTAAATACGCTTTTTGATCGCTCTTTTTAATCGGTAATCCTTCACGAATTGCTGGCTCATCAATTTGAATAATATTAATGCCCGCTTGCTGAAGATCAGAAACCTCATCACGTAATACCAGAGCTAATTGCTGTGCGATTTCTTTGCGAGTAATGTCTTCACGTGGGAACGTCCAACCAAGAATCGTGACAGGGCCTGTTAGCATACCTTTCATTTGCTTGGTTGTTAGAGACTGTGCGTACTGAGTCCAATTGACTGTAATTGGAGCTTCTCGCTCAATATCTGCCACCACGATAGCCGGTTTAACACAACGAGAGCCATAACTTTGAACCCAACCAAATCGTGTTGCTTGAAAACCATTTAGATTCTCCGCAAAGTATTCAACCATATCATTACGCTCTGCTTCACCATGTACCAATACATCCAAATCTAAACGCTCTTGACGCTCAACTGCATCAGCAATATGACCTTTCATTGCCGCAACATAATCTTGTTCGTTTAACTTACCTGCACGATACGCGCTGCGCTGTTGGCGAATATCAGAGGTTTGTGGGAATGAACCAATCGTTGTTGTTGGCAATAATGGTAAACCCAATTTTTCAGCTTGGTGTTGTGCTCGAACTGAATACGCATCTGCTCGCTCTGCTAACGCAGGGGTAATTGCCGCTAAACGTTGCTGTACTGCAGGCTTATTAATGTGCTCTGCTGTCTCACGTTCACGCAGTGGTTGACTGTATTGATGACACGCTAAGATTGCATTTTGATTTCCATCCAGTGCACCACCTAACAAAGTCACTTCTTTTAGCTTTTGTTTTGCAAACGCAAACCATTGAGTAGTTTCTTGTGATAATTCTGTTTCTTGTTCTAAATCTACAGGGCTATGCAACAATGAACATGAGCTCGCAATCCATAACTTATCACCCAGCTTTTCTTTCACTGGTTGTAGTTTCTCATGTAGACGTTCTAAATCTGCTCGCCATACATTACGACCATTAATCGCACCAACAGACAATACCCACTCTTTTGGTAATGCAGCTACAATCGTGTCTAATTGTTTAGGATCTGCTGATATATCAATATGTAAGCCATTTACCGCTAATTCGGTGATCTTATCTAAATGATGCTCTACACCATCAAAGTACGTTGTTAATAATAACTTCACATCACTTTGGATTACTTGATAAGCCAATTTAAATGAATTTGCCCATGCTTTTGGTAGTTCAAGCGCTAGAATTGGCTCATCAATTTGTACCCATTCAACACCAAGCGCAGATAACTTCGAAAAAATTGCCTGGTAAGCAGTGAGTAAGCGAGGAAGAAGCGCTAAACGATCAAACCCTTGCTCTACTTCTTCATCATTCACTTCTTTGCCTAACCACAAATAGCTTAATGGGCCAAGAAGTACTGGTTTAACGCTATGCCCCTGCTTTTGCGCTTCTGCAATTTCATCAAATAGCTGTGACCAGCTAACGTTAAATTTATCGTCTTTAGAAAATTCAGGAACAATATAGTGATAATTAGTATTAAACCACTTAGTCATATCTGAGGCCGCTTCACCACAACCACAGCTGTTTTGAGATTGACCACGACCCACTTTAAATAAGGTATCTAAATCAGGAAAACCGTTATTGTGACGAGCTGGTACATGACCTAATAGAAGACTCGTCGTTAATACATGATCGTACCAAGCAAAATCACCCGCAGTAACGAAATCAAGCCCTGATGTGGTTTGATCTTTCCAATGACGTTGACGTAATTCACTGCCAACTGCTAATAATTCTTTTTTCTCTATCTCACCACGCCAATATTTTTCTTGTGCAAATTTCAACTCTCGTTGAGCACCTACTCGTGGGTAGCCTAAAATATGAGTGACTGTTTTTCCTACTGTATTGTTTAATTCTGTTGTCATTGACTTAATTCCCTTAGCCGTTTGGATGGCTAAACAATGACGTTTTTTATCACTATCTACAACGTCGAATACTTCACTTTGATTATGAATTTATTTCAACTAAGTGTTCTCTTAATTTAAATGTATTAATTTTATTTAGCCGTCTAGATGTTTACTTTGTTCTGTTTTCACTTTACTGTGAAGGTAACTAAGCTTACTCAAACGGAACTTGAGGTACAGTAATGATTGAATTAAAACATCTAAAAACATTAACTACATTGCGGGATACTGGCTCATTAACAGCAACGGCTAATGCCCTCCATTTAACCCAATCAGCCCTTTCCCACCAACTGAAAGATTTTGAAGCTCGCCTTGGTAATCATGTTTTTTTACGTAAAACACGCCCGGTAAAATTCACCTCAGAAGGTGAGATCTTATTAAAACTGGCAGATGAAGTTTTGCCGAAAATGGCCAGAGCTGAATATGATATTGCCAGCCTAAAAGAAGATTTACATGGTCGACTGCATATGGCTATAGAGTGTCACTCTTGCTTTCAGTGGTTAATGCCTGCGATTAAAGAATATCAAGTTGGCTGGCCTGAAGTTGAATTGGATTTTTCATCAGGCTTTGGTTTTGAGCCTTTACCTGCATTAGTGAATGGTGATCTAGATTTAGTGATCACATCTGATATTCAAGCTCGTGGTGAGATACATTACGAGCCATTGTTTGATTTTGAAATGCGCCTTGTCATGGCAACAAACCATCCTCTAGCGAATAAAGAATGTATTGAACCTGAGGATTTGATCGATCAAACCATGCTAACTTATCCAGTCCAAAAACAGCGCTTAGATGTCGTAAAACATTTCCTATCACCAAATCATGTTGAACCCGCCAAATGGAAACAAGCAGAAAACACATTAATGTTGATACAAATGGTGTCGGCGGGTTTAGGTGTGGCGGCACTGCCTAACTGGGCAATCAGTGAATTTTCAAGACAAGGATTAATTGAGAGTAAACCATTAGGGAAAGGATTATGGAGAAGATTGTTCGCTGCCGTTAGGGACAGCGAACATGATAAAAGATATGTACAAGCATTTTTCTCTACTGCGAAACAGCAGAGCCAGAGTCATTTAGATGGAATTAAAATGACTTAAATCGAGGTATCTTCTATTGCTTTATTTCTATTGCGTTAATTTAAAACTTATCTATTTTTAAATTGATTCGTTAATGGGTCGTATTGATAACCCAAGCCACTGAGCTTGTCTTGAACTCCTTGTGTATCAAGCTCATACACGCTGGACAATTCTTCTAGACTGTGACATTCCAATCGCAATTTTTCATTAATGATGCCGAGTAGAATTCCACTTTCTAGTCCGTGAGCATTACTTAAATCCAATCTTCACCCTCCATGTTGCTTAAGAGACACCCTTAGATTAGATCAGTTTTAGAAAGTAATGCGTGCCCTACATCACAAAAAACAACTGAAATTGATAATAACCAGAAATAGCCATAATAACGCTAGAAGCAAGCAACATTTGCCACTTTACAGCTTGTTGTTTAAATAAGTGAAAGCTCCACAAACCAATACTTAATAGCATCAAGCCTAATGCAATACCTAACTTAACCGCCATCTTATCCAAAAATATCTCATGAATACTTAACGTTTGGCACAGCAAAATAATAGCCATAACAATTCCACTCACCACACCACTGATCGGCAATAATTTATGAAATGCCTGTAAGCGAGTTCGCGCCAGTGTGAGAAGCAAATGGGTTAATAACGCACCAAATAAAAATGGACCTGTGATTGCAAAAAATAACTGTGTAAATGAACCTGAACCCAAGGCTAAATTAACAAAACTTGCTCCTGCAAAACCATTAGATAATGCCATAATAATCAATGGTCCTTTATCACGAGTTTTTCCAGTTTTAACACTCAAATAGAAAGCAGCAATAGCTATCGCTGGAACAAAATTAATGGCAAAAATCGAGGCATAAGTCATACCAAATCCAGCAACAACACACCAACCTAAAATCAATACGGGTAACCATTTATGGATGCGCCCACGCTGACCGGGACAAATATCACCTTTATTTAAGATAATGGTTAATAGGATTTGTGCACCTAGCAGTGCAGGGATCAAAATATATTGTAAGGTTTGAAAAAACATAATTACGCCACCGATTTAGAATGACAATAGTATAAACCCTATTTTCACTTCGTCTAGTGATGGAAAAAAAACATCACATTATTCGATCTCTCATAATTCCATCTCTCTATTTTCAAATTTTCATCCTTTTAGAATAAGACGATTAACACTAAAGTATCATGCTATTAACAGTATTATTTATTATTTGTTTTAGATCATAGAGAGTTCAAGTATCAGATGTGCCACAGATAAAAATTAGGTAAGTTTCTATTACGAAATGTGTAAGAAAATGTATATAAGTTACACAATTTTTGTATTTTTGAAATTTAATAGGGGAAAATTCCATGTTGGAGTTAATGATTGGTTTAGTAATCACCGTTTTGGTGGGGTACTTTATCGTAAAAGGATACAAGGCGGCTGGTGTACTACTAACTGCTGGTTTAGCATTACTTATTATTGCAGGCTTATTAGGTCATACCGTTTTACCTGCAAAAGTTACCGCGACAGGTAACTTATTAACAGATGCACTAGAATACGTAAAATATATGCTGCAATATCGTGGGGGCGGCCTAGGTATGCAGATCATGCTACTTTGTGGTTTTGCTTCTTACATGACTCACATTGGCGCAAACAATGTTGTTGTAAAACAATTCTCTAAACCATTAGCTTTTATTAAATCACCTTACGTTTTACTTGTAGCAGCTTATATCGTTGCTTGTTTAATGTCTCTTGCTGTAAGTTCTGCTACAGGTCTTGGTGTGCTACTAATGGCAACGCTATTCCCTATGATGACAGCGATGGGGATCTCTCGTCCTGCAGCAGTTGCAGTCTGTGCGTCTCCAGCAGCCATCATTCTTTCGCCAACTTCTGGTGACGTTATCGTAGCCGCTGAAAAATCGGGTATGCCTCTACACAGTTTTGCTGTTGAAACAGTGTTACCTGTTTCTATCTGTGCAATCATTGTTATGGCTGCTGCCGCTTTCTTCTGGAATAAATACCTAGATAAGAAAGAAAATACACCAATGGAAAAAGTGGATATTTCTGCAATGGAAGTAAACGCGCCTTCTTACTACGCGATTTTACCTTTCTTACCAATCGTTGGTGTTTTTGTCTTCAATGGTGAAACTATCCCAGGCTTATCTCTAGATATTTATACCATCGTTGTTGCCTCAATCTTCATCGGTGCAGTCATTAACTTTATAACTAATCGTTTCAATGGCAGAGCTACACTAGAAGACCTAGAATCTTGCTATGCAGGTATGGCTGATGCCTTTAAAGGCGTGGTAATGCTATTGGTTGCTGCTGGTGTATTTGCACAAGGCCTAATGTCTGTTGGTGCAATTGATAACCTTCTACACCTAGCTGATAAAGCGGGTGCTGGTGGTGTTGCATTAATGCTTCTTCTTACTGGTTTAACCGTAGCAGCAGCTATTGCGACAGGTTCTGGTAACGCACCTTTCTATGCATTCGTTGAGCTTGCTCCGCAACTTGCTGAGAAAATGGGTTTAAGCCCTGCATTCCTAATCATTCCAATGCTTCAAGCCTCTAACCTAGGCCGCACAATTTCACCAGTATCTGGTGTTATCGTTGCGACATCTGGTATGGCTAAAATCAGCCCATTTGAAGTTGTGAAACGTACTTCTGTGCCTGTTATTTGTGGCTTAATCACGGTAATTGCAGGAACGATGGTACTTGTTCCAATGTATGCATAATATGCTAAATAGATAACAATCTTAACGCCAGTGGTTTAATTCGACTGGCGTTTTTTTTAATCTATAGCCTATTTTCTATTAAATTTTGTGATACCCCATCAAATCAGCTCTTTCCTTACAAACAATTTACCTAATGTTCACGTAAAACTAATTAATTGAAGATACATTTGTCCTATTCAATATTTCAATCAATACGAGCACATTCCCCATGATTAAAGACACGGCTATCATTTTTACCCTCTCTTTTTTAGCCATCTCTATTACCTATTTATGCCGTTTATACATCTAGTTCTATCTTGCTATTAGACGCCCCTACTTATATTGAGGGCTTTATTTTCTGGTTAAATCACTCGCAAATCGGTATAATTCGGCCTCCAAATTCTGAGGTGAACTAATGCACAACGTAACTCCAATAAACGAATACCCGAAATTCTGGGCAGAATGCTATGGAACAGCCCCTTTCTTTCCTACTTCTCGTAAAGAAATGGACCAACTTGGTTGGGATAGCTGCGACATTATCATTGTAACTGGGGATGCGTACGTGGATCACCCAAGTTTTGGTATGGCGATCATCGGACGTTTGCTAGAAGCACAAGGCTTCCGCGTTGGTATCATTGCTCAGCCAAAATGGGACAACAAAGACGAGTTCATGGCTCTTGGTCAACCAAATTTATTCTTTGGTATCACTGCTGGTAACATGGATTCAATGATCAACCGTTATACCTCAGATAGAAAACTTCGTCATGATGATGCCTATACCCCAAACAATGAAGGTGGTAAACGTCCTGACCGTGCTGTACTGGTATATTCTCAACGTTGTCGTGAAGCGTTTAAAGATACGCCTATTGTTTTAGGTGGCATTGAAGCAAGTCTACGCCGTTTAGCACATTACGATTACTGGTCTGATAAAGTTCGTCGCTCAGTACTGTTTGATGCTAAAGGTGACATACTTCTTTTTGGTAATGCTGAACGTGCTTTAGTTGAGGTGGCTCATCGCCTTGCTAATGGCGAAGATGTTAAATCAATGACTAATATTCGTGGTACTGCGGTAAATCTACCCGCAGAACCTGAAGGCTTTAAAATCATTGACTCTTCTCGTATTGAAAAGCCAGGTAAAGTTGCTTTTGTTCCAATCAATCCATACGCAACAGAAGAGCAATGTGAAACCAACAAAGCTGAAGTAAAAGAAGAGGAGCCACAAGTTATTACGGTAACGGCCTCTCGCCATGATTCAAAAACAACAGCGATTCGTATTCCACCGTATGAAAAACTAAACGGTGACCGTATTCTTTATGCTCACGCTAGTCGTATTATGCATTTAGAAACCAATCCATACTCTGGTCGTGCATTAATCCAGCGTCATGGTGATCGTGAATTATGGGTAAACCAAGCGCCAATTCCTCTGACAACAGAAGAGATGGATTTTGTGTTTGACTTGCCTTATGCGCGTGTTCCACACCCTATGTATGGCAAAGCTAAGATCCCTGCGTATGACATGATTAAAACATCAGTCAACATTATGCGTGGTTGTTTTGGTGGTTGTTCATTCTGTAGTATTACCGAACACGAAGGTCGTATTATTCAGAACCGCTCTAAAGAATCGATCATCAATGAACTAGAAGAAATTCGTGACAAAGTTCCTGGATTTACCGGCACGATCTCAGATCTTGGTGGTCCAACAGCGAACATGTATCGTTTAGGCTGTTCAATACCTAAAGCAGAAGCAACCTGTCGTCGTCCTTCTTGTGTTTTCCCTAAGATCTGTGACAAGTTAAATACTGATCACGTACATACGATTGATTTGTACCGTGAAGCTCGTAAAGTTAAAGGCGTTAAGAAAGTATTAATTGCTTCTGGTGTTCGTTACGACTTAGCAATTGAATCTCCAGAATACGTGCGTGAGTTAGTCACCCACCACGTTGGCGGTTATTTGAAAATTGCACCTGAACATACCGAAAAAGGCCCATTAGATTTAATGATGAAGCCAGGTATGGGAACGTACGACCGCTTCAAGTCTATGTTTGAAAAATACAGCCAAGAAGCTGGTAAGAAGCAATATCTGATCCCTTACTTTATCTCTGCTCACCCGGGTACAGAAGATGAAGACATGCTGAACCTAGCGATGTGGCTGAAGAAAAACAACCTTGAGTGTGATCAGGTTCAGAACTTCTATCCATCACCAATGTGTAATGCAACCTCAATGTATTACTCAGAAACAAACCCACTGAAACGCGTGAAATATAAAAAACGTGAAGATGTGACGGTAGCTAAAGGTGAACGCCAACGTCGACTGCATAAAGGCTTATTACGTTATCACGATCCTAAAAACTGGAAAATGATCCGTGAAGCACTAACAGAGATGGGTAAAAAGCACCTTATTGGTGACAAGCCACACTGTTTAGTGCCAGAAGACGATATCGATACACAAACACCTGCTGAACGTCGCCAAACAGGACGTCACGGTGCGAAACGTTTTGCAACTAAGCATACTCAAGCACAGTTTGATGGTGACCCACGTAATAGTAATAATCGTGGTGGTCAAAATAAGAGTAATCGCAACGGTAAGCCTAGCTCTCAAGGTCAAGGTCAAGCTCAAAACCGTAATGGTAACGGTGGAAAACCAACAGGACACGCGAGTTCGGATAAGCCTGCATCAAGCGGACAAAAGAATGGCGTTCGTAATGGTTATTCAAACAGTAAACCAAGTGGCAATGGTAAACCTAAAGCCACTGGTAATAAACCAACCGCCAATAAGCCAAGCGGTACAGGTGCTAAACGTAAACCAAAGCACCGTTAATAATACCAATTCCAGTAATTCTCTAGTCATTATTACTGGTTAAATCACATAATAGCTTCGTTAAAAATTATTTAAGTAGAATAACTACTTATCAGAATTTTTGCCTTGCTCTTAAGTGGTTTTCCTGCGTAATAAATAGACCATTTAATTAATGGCAATGGTATAACTCTTTCTTAATTAATGACTCGCTCTTAAATAGAAAAAATTAACAAGTATAAAAAAGCGAACCAATGCGGTTCGCTTTTTTATTGTCCGAATATAAAGTAATGAAACAGAGTTATCTACTCCACTCCATTACTAATTTAGTCTATTTCCAAACGTATAGGTTAAACAGTTTTTTACCACGTTTGATTACGCTGTATTTACCGAATAATGCGTCTTCTTTCTTAAGAACAACTTCAGAATCAGCAACTTTTTCACCGTTTACTGAAACCGCGCCATTACCAATAAATTCACGCGCCATCTTATTTGATTTTGCTAGTTCAGATTGAGTTAGCACTTCAACGATAGTTTGCTCTGAAGCGTCAAGTTCAGTCATTGGTAGACCATCTTGTGCTAACTGTGCTAAGTCTGTTTCTGTTAGAGAAGCTAAATCACCAGAGAACAAAGCGTCTGTAATACGCTCAGAAGACGCTAAGCCCTCTTCACCGTGGACTAAGCGAGTCACTTCTTTAGCTAGAATACCTTGACCTGCAGGACGACCTTGAACACTCTTATCGCTCTCTTCAATAGCAGCAATCTCATCAACAGATAAGAAAGTGAAGAAACGTAGGAAATCATACACATCAGCATCAGCAGTACCCAACCAGAATTGGTAGAATGCGTATGGAGATGTTTTGCTTGGGTCTAACCAAATTGTACCTGATTCAGTCTTACCAAATTTAGTACCATCAGATTTAGTTACTAGCGGTAAAGTTAAACCAAACACTTTATTACGGTTCATACGACGAGTTAGATCAATACCACCAGTGATGTTACCCCACTGATCAGAACCGCCAATTTGTAACGTACACTCTTTAGCTTTGTTTAATGCCGCAAAGTCATACGATTGAAGCAGCATATAGCTGAACTCAGTAAATGAGATACCAGAACCTTCACGGTCAATACGCTGTTTTACCGATTCTTTTTGAATCATTGCATTTACGCTGAAATGCTTACCAATGTCACGCATGAATTCGATTACATTGATTTCACCGATCCAATCTAGGTTGTTAACGACTTCTGCGCCATTTTTCTCTTCTGTAAACTCAACAAAAGCAGAAACTTGAGTGCGGATTTTATTTACCCAATCACCAACAACATCTGATGTATTTAATTGACGCTCAGCCGCTTTAAAGCTTGGATCACCAATCAGGCCAGTTGCACCGCCAACAAGCGCTAATGGCTTGTGACCCGCTTGTTGAAAACGCTTAAGCACTAACAAAGGTACTAGGCTACCAATGTGTAGGCTGTCTGCTGTCGGATCGAAACCGCAATAGAGAGTACGACAGTCAGTTGAAAGGTGCTCAGCTAATTCTTCGTCTGCTGTGCACTGTGCAATAAGCCCACGAGCTTTTAAATCCTGCAATAATTCATTTGTTGCTGTCATAGATAACCTACTTGTACTCTAAATTTCGGTATAAAAAAGAAGATTCGATTTTACACATTTACCCGCTAAATAACAGACTTTGTGCGTAAAAAGCCACTATGAACTATTATCTATTTCATCTCTTCATTTTATTAGAAATCTGTTTGTTACAATTGCTTTCAATTCCAAGAGCACAAAGTTCAAAAATTGACCTTAATTTAACATCAAGAATTGTAATTCTGTGATGCTTAACTCAAACCAAAACAATGATAATTTTCACCTCTTGAATCTGCTAAATGTGCCCATATTTATTTAGTAGGTGTTGCTAAGATGCTGTCTACTTAGTTGCTATTTCTTTCTGTCTTGCTAAGGAAAAAGAATGAAAAAGTTTGCCCGTGCCGCAGTCCTAATGGTTTTAGTATTTGGACGTCCTCAAGCACAAGCTTCCTCATTAATTGAGTTTATTGAACCTGATTATCAAGAAGCAAACCAATCAGAGATCGATCATCAACATGTCCTTCACAGCCTAAATGGTTTACTTTCGATTCAAAGTTGGAACCATTTCTCACATCAACCTTATGATGATTTTGATATTTTAAATTCTAAGGCTCATCAAGCTCAGAGAGAATTAGAAAACATCTGCAAAGAAACCGCATTAATGTCAAATGCCCAACCTCAATTTGCAGGTGTAAAAAGTACCGAGCGAGCTTTATTAAAGATTGAACAAGAATTAAATGGTCAGGTAAATAAATTAACCGACATGGCAAGAGCTACGGTAGTTGCCGATTCAATACCTGATTTAGTGACCGCTTATGAATCAATAAATAGAGAAACAACTGTACTGAGTGTCACTAACCGTTTTGCAGAGCCAGCTAAATCGGGCTATCGCGATATTAAGTTATTGGTAGAGCTACCAAAAACAAAATTAGTTGCGGAAATACAGCTGCACTTAAAAGAGATTGCAACGGTAAAGAATGGAGCAGAACATAAACTGTACGAAGAAATTCAAAATATCGAGCGTTTAACACTGGTTGAAAATAGAGAATTCACTGAATTTGAGCAAGCTCGTGTTGCTAAATTAAGAGTGTTATCTCAATCACTATACGCAAATGCTTGGCAGGCCTATTTACCGACCCAAGCGCTAGCGTAAATAACCTCTTTCTTTTAATCTATTGATTCTAGTCTACGACATCAGAAACTAAAAAGAGCAACCAATAATCTATTGATTGCTCTTTTCTTTTTATCTGCTTTTGCTTGTTTTGTATTTCATGCCATCAAAACCAAACTTCCAAAAAAAGCTAATCCTGAAAAAACAGCTACCGTTGTAATAAGTGCAAATTTAAAATCACTGTCCATAACAACCTCTCTCCACCCTTGTTTGATAACAAAAATTTAACAGTAATTTGAAGTATCTTCAAGGAATTAGGGGAAGTACAATAACAAGTTGGTATTAGCATCACAATGTCAGCATAATACCTCTAACTTTAGGCTAAAAAATATGACTTATAATAAATAGGAGAAAAAATGAAACGGATAGCATTACTTGGATTATTAGCCATCACACCTCTTCCTTTGATGGCACAATGGTATATAACTCCTGCTATTGGTATCGCGACAGGTGGTATGGTTGAAAATAAAGATGGTGATACTTTCAAAGTCGAAAATGACAATTCCTTATCTTTTACAGTTGAAACTGACTATGATGCAGGCCGCATAGGTCTCTTTTATAGCACCCAAAGCAGTGAAGTTAAGTCGTTAGGCAATAAGTCTCGCTTTGATTATTTGCACTTTCAAAGCGCTCTTGATTTTCCATTAACGACAAATTTAAATTCATTTTTTGGTCTTAGCCTAGGCGCAACTTACACTGACGTTGATTGGAGCGATGATACTATTCAATTTTCAGGTGGGGCTTTTACTGGTTTACAATATCATTTTACTGACAACATTGCTCTACAGCTTGAAGCTCGTTGGCTGGCAACCTCAGTTGATAGTGATTTTGATAGCGCTTGTGGTGTAGGTTCAACTCACAGTGCTTGTGTTATTCGATATGAAGCAAGTTGGATGAATCAAATTCAAGGAAATCTTGGATTACGTTTTAATTTTTAAAACATCATAAAGAAAAGTGAGTATTTAATTTTCGATAATTAATTATAAGATGCTCACTTTCTCATCGATTCATACTTTTTTATAAAAATACAATCAATTAGTTAACCTTAAATCAACAACAGCACTCCCCAGATCAAGGCAACATTACAAGATCATCCCTCTTTTAAAACCGAAAAAATCAGAATAAAACACTAATCAAACTATATAAATCTACTTTTTGTTAATATTGCCTTAACAAGTATTTATAGGTAATCTTCCTGTAATGCTTAGCTAATACCTCTAGTTTGAGCAAATTTATTTCAATTTAAGTAGAGAATGATACTAAATAAGCTTCAATTCTCAGGGAAAAGTTTTTTAAAGGAGTGTTTTATGAAGCGTGAACAATGGGGATCTCGTGCTGGATTTATCCTTGCCGCAGTAGGATCTGCTATAGGTCTTGGTAATATTTGGCGTTTTCCATACATGGCGTATGAGAATGGTGGCGGTGCTTTCTTCATCCCTTATCTATTTGCAATGCTAACTGCTGGTATTCCATTTATGATTATGGAATTTGGTATGGGCCATAAATTCAGAGGCTCTGCACCACGAACATTTGCAAAACTAAACAAAAAATACGAATGGCTTGGTTGGTTCCAAGTATTAATAGCCGCTGTAATTGCAGTGTACTATGTTGCTGTTATTGGCTGGGCTATCTCTTACTTCAGTATGTCTTTTTCTCAAAGCTGGGGACAAGATACTAACGCGTATTTCTTTAACGAATACCTAAAGTTAGGTGACAACTCACCAACAAAACTTGGTAGTATTCAATGGCACATCGCTATTCCAATGGTTATTGCTTGGGCAATCACTTTTGTCGCTATTTTTAGTGGTGTTAAAGGAGGTATAGAGCGTGCAAGTAAAATCATGATGCCTTTACTGTTTATAATGGTTGTTGCTTTGATCGGTAGAATGATAACTCTACCAGGTGCTCTAGATGGTCTAAACTACCTATTCCAACCTGATTTTAGCAAGATCACAGATCCAAAAGTATGGTCAGCCGCTTATGGTCAAATCTTCTTTACCCTAAGTGTCGGCTTTGCCATCATGCTGGCTTATTCAAGTTACTTACCTGAAAAGTCAGATGTGAATAATAACGCCTTTATGACGGTACTGATTAACTGTGGTTTCTCTATTATCGCCGGTATTCTTATCTTTTCTATTTTAGGTAACATGGCACATGAGCAGAGTAAGCCATTAACTGAAGTGGTTAGTGCAGGTGTTGGCCTTGCCTTTGTTACTATTCCTGCTGCTATTAACTTACTGCCTGCTCCTTATATTCTTGGCCCTTTGTTCTTCTTTGCTTTGGTTATTGCGGGATTAAGTTCTCACATATCGATCATTGAAGCGGTGACTTCTGCTTTCATTGATAAATTAAATTGGTCACGTAAAAAAGCAGCGTCTGTTGTGTGTGGTGTTGGCTTGGTAGTTTCAATGGCGTTTGCAACTAATGGCGGCCTACTACTGCTTGATTTAGTTGATTACTTTATTAATAACATTGCGCTACTAACAAGCTGTCTAATTGAACTGTTTATTATGGGTTGGTTAGTGAAACTTGCTGATATCCGCTCGCACGTTAATAAAATATCTGAGTTTACGATTGGTAAATGGTTTGAGATCTGCTTACGCTTTGTAAGCCCTGCTTTCCTAGTGGTTATCTTAGGAACAAATATCGTTAATACGTTAACTGATGGTTATGGCGGTTATGCTCAATTCGATTTACTGCTACTTGGTTGGGGTCTTATTGCCGCAATGCTAGTGGTTGGTATCGTAATTAATAAATCAAGCAAGGAGGCTTAATATGACAACTGGTGCAATCATTATGATGGTTCTTGGCCTTGGGATCACTTGGGGAGGCGCAGCCTTCTGTATCCGTAAAGCGATGAACAGTAACTAGAAACTACTTTCTAGAAAATGTTAGTCTTAAAGCAGATCTTCGGATCTGCTTTTTTTCGCCGTTTCATTTTAAATTAATTTAGAAGGTAAAAATGACCATTCTCTATTCATTTCGTCGCTGCCCTTACGCTATGCGAGCACGGCTTGGGCTTGCTCTCTCTGAAAAATCGGTACAGCTTCGTGAAATCATATTGAAACATAAACCCGAAGCAATGATACAGGCATCCCCTAAAGGCACTGTTCCTGTCTTAATTGAAAAAGATGGACATGTAGTAGATGAAAGCTTAGATATCATGAAATGGGCTTTAGAAGGCTCTCAACTGTTAAAGTCAGCAACGAGTACCATGCATTTATTAATAAAAGAAAATGATGAGGTATTTAAAGGCTGGTTGGATAAATACAAATACGCTGATCGCTACCCTGAACATTCAGAAGTTTACTACCGTGAGCAAGGTGAGATATTTTTAGAGAAACTAGAACGACAGTTAACGGATTCAAATAGATTATTTAGTAATGAATACAGTTTTGCTGATTTAGCCATTCTTCCTTTTATTCGCCAGTTTGCGTTTGTGGACATTAATTGGTTTACCAACAGCAAATATCAAAACGTATATCGCTGGTTAACTGCTTTTATTGAGTCAGAATTATTCCTATCTGTAATGAGGAAGTACCCTACTTGGTTAGAGTCAAACCAGGAGTTCATATTTCCTGAAAAATAGCACTTCTATTTATTTTCGATTTACTCAACTTAGAAAAACAAAAAAGGAGACTCGAAAGTCTCCTTTTATTATTCATCGATAAAAATGATAATTAGTTATGAGTAATCCACTCATTCATATCTGTTTTCAAGTTATCAGACTTAGTACCGAAGATAGCTTGAACACCAGAACCTGCAACAACAACACCTGCAGCGCCAAGTTGTTTCAGTTTATCTTGATTTACCGCTTCAACACTTGCTACAGAAACACGTAAACGAGTAATACAAGCATCAAGGTTTGTGATGTTCTCTTTACCACCAAATGCAGCAACTAGTTCACCTGCTAATTCAGAACCAGTAACAGCAGGTCCTGCATTCTCGTCTTCATCTTCACGACCTGGAGTCTTAAGATCCATCGCTTTGATTACAGCGCGGAATACGATGTAGTAGATTACAGCGTAAGCAATACCTAAGCCAACAAGAAGAAGCATGTTTTCTGCACGTGGTGATTGAACAACAAAGTCAATGAAACCATTTGAGAACGTGTGACCGTGAACAACACCTAATGCATTAGTTAGCATGTATGCTACACCAGCAAGTACTGCGTGGATTGCATAAAGAACAGGGGCAACAAATAGGAATGCGAATTCAATTGGTTCTGTAATACCTGTAAGGAATGAAGTTAACGCAGCAGAAGCCATGATACCCATTACTTTAGCGCGGTTTTCAGGTTTTGCTGAATGTGCAATCGCGATTGCAGCAGCAGGAAGACCGAACATTTTGAATAAGTAACCACCAGCCAGTTGACCGAAACCGTTACCTGCAGCACGAGATGCGTCATCAGCAGTAAGGAAACAAGTCATGATACCATTTACTTGCTCACCAGCAGCGTTCACACAAGAACCTGCTTCGTAGAAGAAAGGTACGTTCCAGATATGGTGAAGACCAAAAGGAATTAGAGAACGTTCAATTACACCATAAATACCAAATGCCATTACTGGGTTTTGGTTAGCAGCCCAATCAGAGAATGCCGCAATTGCGCCACCGATTGGAGGCCAAACGATAGAAAGTACAAGACCTAGAGCAATAGAAACAAAACCAGTTACGATTGGTACTGCACGCTTACCAGCGAAGAAGCCTAAATATTCTGGAAGTTGAATACGGTAGAACTTATTGAAAGCCCAACCAGCAACACCACCAGCAAGGATACCACCAAGAACACCAGTCTCGATACCATCAACACCCATTACTGTTGCCATCACTTTAAGTGTAGCAACCATGATGCCGTAACCAACAACAGCTGCTAGACCAGCAACACCATCATTGTTTGTAAAACCAAGTGCAGTACCTACAGCAAATAGCAGAGCCATTTGACCAAATACTGAACCACCAGCTTGTTCCATTAAGTGAGAAACCACTTCAGGAAGGAAACTAAAGTTGGCTGCACCAACCCCTAAAAGAATACCAGCTACAGGAAGAACTGATACAGGCAACATAAGTGCCTTACCAACTTTCTGTAGATTGGCAAAAAGGTGTTTAAACATGTTTTGCTCCTAATATTTATAAATACAATTGAAACATTCAAGACCTACTAGTGAATTACGGCAATATCCCCCTTGCCTAATGTAACTAACATAATTGTAAGTAATCGTGTCTCTAATCAAACTGTCGCTAAATATAGACCTATGTAAAAACACTTTCTAGCATGTTTTCATTTATTGTTTTAAAACCCTGCAGCGATCACAAAAGCAAG
Organism: Aliivibrio wodanis; assembly: GCA_000953695.1. Classification (GTDB taxonomy): domain Bacteria; phylum Pseudomonadota; class Gammaproteobacteria; order Enterobacterales; family Vibrionaceae; genus Aliivibrio; species Aliivibrio wodanis. Next base: position 2,142,583 of record LN554846.1, read on the forward strand.
GCGTAGTAAAAGTAATACAAAAAATACAACTTAAATATAAACCAATGATTTGTATCATAAATAACAAAAAATAGTAGAAAAACAAATGTTATTTTTAGCAACAAAAATAGATAGGGCAAATAAACAGCTTACGCAATCGATTACTTATAAAATAAGTAATCAAAACCTGTAAAAAATCAATTTAATAAAAAAAGAGAGACCCAAGCCTCTCTTTTGATTATTTTATCAACAAATTCAAATTATTTGTTCAAAAAAAGTTTTTTGAAATTATTGGTGGTTACTTGAGCAACCTCTTCAATTGATTTCCCTTTTAACAAGCCAATATACTCAGCGACATCCCTTACATAAGCAGGTTGATTCTCTTTCCCTCGAAATGGAACTGGAGCTAAATATGGAGAATCGGTCTCAACTAAAATACGTTCTAAAGGTAAGCGGCGAACCACATCTTTCAATTCAGCTGCTTTATTAAACGTTACAATTCCTGATATAGAAATGTAAAAACCTAAATCCATCGCCGCTTCTGCAAATTCCCAATCTTCAGTAAAGCAGTGTATTACACCACCACATTTATCTGCTTGACCATTTTTTAGAATAGCTAAAGTGTCTTCTCGAGCCTGTCTTGTATGAATAATTAATGGTTTATTATACTCAACAGCAACTTCTACTTGCTGCTCAAATAAATCACGCTGACGAGGAGCACTTTCTGGTTGATAAAAATAATCTAAACCCGTTTCACCTATCGCAATAACACGCTCATTTGCTGCATATTGACGGAAAATAGCCAAATCAAACTCAGAATCAACATCTAAAGGGTGGATCCCACAAGAGGCATGAACTTCAGGATGGTCTTTAATCATTTCCATCATATTTGGAAAAGCATCCAAGGTTACCCCTACAGTAAGAAACTGCTCTACTCCACGCTGTTTGGCTTTTTCAAGCACATCTGCAACGCTAGTATGTAGATCACTGTAATTTAATTTGTCTAAGTGACAGTGTGAATCAATTAACACATTACTCTCCGATAAACTCAAATAACCATTGAGTTAATAATAATTCTTTATTTAGCCCAGGGTGAGCATTCAACTGTTGTCTCAATTCATTCAAGCTTAAATATTGCTTATAAACTATATTGGTTGGGATACTTTTTGCTAAACGCTCAATACTCTCTTGCTCATCACAATGCACCCAACCTATAACAACACCTAATTGTCGCTTTTGAATGTCGGACAATAAATAACTTAACCAACAAAGACCTTCATCTTCTAGCTTAACTAAGCTTTTAACCACATCAGAAGTGGCACAAAAAGAAGAACTCACACAAGCGCTAAAATGAGCAAGAAGCTGTTGGTGACTCGCTTGTTTCTTATCTTGATAAAAACTTTTAACAGCTAATGGTAAATAATTATTCAAGACAATAGATTGTGGGCTTATTGTCAGTTTTTCCGTCTCAGCTAACCACTCAGCAATGACTTCTGCACTAATCACAGGTTGTAACCAAACTTGGCAACGACTACGAATTGTTGGTAATAAGTGATGCGCAGAATTAGCTAATAGTACAAATTGACAGTTCTTAGGTGGCGCTTCTAATGTTTTAAGCAATGCATTGGCTGCCGACTCTGTCATTTTCTCAGCCGGCTCAATAATGATCATTCGTTTAGCATTAAATTGTGATGATTCTAATGCCCACGAATTACACTGCCGGATCTGGTCAACAGAAATAGATTTACCTTCGATTTCTGGTTTGATCCAGTGCAGATCAGGATGGTTTCCTGACTCAACCAAACCACAACTATGACAAAAGCCACAAGGTTCAGTCCCTTGCGTTAAACACAATAACGTATCAGAAAAATACTGAACAAGAGCATCTCTACCCGTTCCATCCGGCATCGCACATAAGATGGCATGAGGCAATCGATCTGTCGCGATCAATTGCTGCCATTGCTGCCAAACACCTTGTTGCCAAGGATATAGTTTAGTTGCCATTAGTCGCTAACCAAGTTTCTAATGCACTAATAATTGATTGCGTTACTGTTTCTAAATCTTGCCCAGCATCGATAGTAATAATAGTTTCATCACTATTGGCGAACTCTAAGTAACGTTCACGACTACGCTCAAAGAAATCCAGCTTCATCTGCTCAATTCGATCCAACTCTCCACGAGCTGATGCGCGTTGAAGACCTAATTTCGGATCAATATCCATATAGATAGTGAAGTCTGGTTTAAAATCACCAAGAACTGTATTTCGCATTGTCGCCATTAAATCACGATCAAAACCACGGCCACCACCTTGATAAGCTTGTGAAGATAAGTCATGTCGATCGCCAACAACCCACTCGCCTCTTGCCAATGCCGGCTTAATCACATTACCTACAAGTTGCGCTCGAGCTGCATACAGTAGTAATAACTCGGCCATATCCGTTAATGGTTCATCTGGATGGCCTTGTTTAACTAACTCACGCATTTTTTCAGCTAATGGTGTGCCACCAGGCTCTCTTGTCGTCACTGGTTTATCAATACCATGCTTAGCAAGCGTTGCTAATACGTTTTTAATTGCAGTACTTTTACCTGCGCCTTCTAGGCCTTCAATTACAATAAATTTAGACATGATTAATTTCTTAAGGTTCTTAGGTAAGCTCTAACTGCTTTGTTATGCTCAACTAGTGATTTAGTGAATTTATGACCGCCAGTACCATCTGCAACAAAATAAAGATAACGACTGGTTTCGGGGTGAAGAGCTGCTTTTATTGATGCAGGGCCAGCCATTGCAATCGGCGTTGGCGGTAACCCATTGATGGTATAGGTATTATATGCGGTTGGAGTACGTAAGTCTTTTTTACGAATATTACCATCGTATTTATCTCCCATTCCGTAAATTACAGTTGGATCTGTTTGTAAACGCATTCCACGCTTTAAACGGTTAACAAATACAGAAGATACTCGTTCTCTTTCTGAATCAATCGCTGTTTCTTTTTCAATTATAGAGGCTAAGATCAACGCTTCATAAGATGACTTTAAAGGTAAATTTTCTGATTTAGCTTTCCACTCTGTATCCAGCACTGACACTAACGCATTATGAGAGCGACCTAGAATATCAAAGTCACTCATTCCAGCCGTATAATGATACGTTTCAGCTAAGAACAGTCCTTCTAGTTTAGGACGATCAATCCCTAACTTCTCCGCAATTTCTTTTTCTGAAAGATTACTTAGTTCGAGAGCTAAATAAGGCGCTTGTTCTAATTGTTGTTGCCATTCAGAAAAACGACTTCCTTCAACAAACGTAATCGAAAATTGGTGTTCTTTACCTGTTTTTAGTTGAGTTAATACCGTGGCTAACGATTGGTTAGGTTCAACCCAATAGGTACCCGCTTTAATTTCTGTAAGCTCTGGAAACAATCTATGAGTAAAACGCGCCCATTTGATTTCTGAAATCCATTGTTTCTGTTCAAACTGACGGACTAGTTTTCGATAACTAGTACCTGGTTTTACCTCAATTAACTGAGCATCCTTTAATAAAACATGTTGCTCTGTAAATTGAGTCGCTTGTTGATAGCCCCAAAAGCCAACACCAACCGCGCCTATCGCTATGAGTAAAATAAGGAATAACAATTTCTTTAGCACGAGTACAATCTCTCCTGGAACCTGTGTGTAAATTTATGTTGAGTGAATTTAGTATTAACAATTGCATTGATTGGTACAATTTCAAATAAAGCATTAGTGATAAAAACTTCGTCAGCATTTTCTAGCTCACATAGTTCCACACTACGTTCATTTAGCTCTAATTGAGATATTTTTATCAACTGTTGTAGGTGTTTCTTCATCACACCTTCGATACCTGAAAAAGACAAATCAGGAGTAAAGATCCTACTATCCTTAATCCAAAAAATATTAGCTATCGAGGTTTCTATAACCTTGTTATTAAGATCAAGAACCACAACATCTGTTGTCTCTGTTTTTGCTATTTCATCTTTGATTAATACTTGCTCTAATCGATTTAAATGCTTCATTCCAGCAAGGTGTGGAGATGATAAACCAAGCTTAATCGTAGAGACACCTAATTCAATGCCATTTTTTTGCCATTGCTTATAATGGCTTGGATATTGAAAATCAGACACGATGACTTGAGTGGTCACACAGCCTTCAGGCGAATAACCTCTGCCTCCTGCCCCCCGGCTAATTAATATTTTAATACCGCCAAGCGCGATACTTTTCGCAATACTGCAAACCTGCGCTTCTAATTCATGCCAATTAGGAGGCGTCATCATTAAACGTTTTGCGGAGACTCTAAGGCGCTCTAAATGAAAAGGCCATAAACATATTTCACCATTTTCAACTTTCATGGTGGTAAAGAAGCCATCTCCATATTGGGTGCTTCGATCATTAATCGGTAATGTTTCGGATTCAACACCATTAATCCAATACATAGAAACTCCAGATAATAAAAAAGGCGATTTGATATAATATCAAACCGCCTTCAAAATATAACTAACTGAATGAAACTAATTAAGCTTCATAAACAAGTTATTACATTTTCTTAAAGATTAGTGAGCCGTTCGTACCACCGAAGCCGAATGAATTACAAATAGCGTATTCCATGTTCGTTACTTTACGAGCAGTATGAGGAACTAGATCGATATCTAGGCCTTCTTCAGGATCATCAAGATTGATCGTTGGTGGAACAATTTGATCAACCAAAGACAGTGCTGTGATAATTGCTTCAACAGAACCGGCAGCACCTAATAAGTGACCTGTCATTGATTTTGTTGATGATACTAATACTTGCTTAGTACCCGCTTCACCAAGTGCACGTTTAATGCCCTTAACTTCAGCAACATCACCCGCAGGTGTTGAAGTACCATGAGCATTAACATAACCGATTTGTTCACCCGTTACGCCCGCATCACGCATGGCAGCTTCCATCGCTAGCGCACCACCAGAACCGTCTGGCGTTGGTGAGGTCATGTGATAAGCATCACCGCTCATACCAAAACCAACTAATTCACAGTAGATTTTCGCGCCACGAGCTTTTGCATGTTCATATTCTTCAAGAACCATCATGCCCGCACCATCACCTAGAACAAAACCATCACGGTTTTTGTCCCAAGGACGAGATGCGCCTTGAGGGTTTTCATTGTTTGTAGATAGTGCTTTAGCTGCACCAAAACCGCCCATACCTAGCTCTGTAGATGCTTTTTCAGCACCACCCGCTAGCATTGCATCAGCATCACCATAAGCAATCATGCGTGCCGCATGACCAATATTATGAAGACCTGTCGTACAAGCCGTTGAAATTGCGATATTAGGACCACGTAGACCACGCATTATCGACATATGACCAGCGATCATATTAACGATTGTTGAAGGCACGAAAAACGGGCTGATCTTACGAGGGCCTCTTTCTGTAAATGCTTTGTAGCCTGCTTCAATTAAGCCAAGACCACCGATACCAGAACCAATTGCAGCACCAATACGGTGTGCATTTTCTTCAGTAACGTTAAAACCCGAGTCATCTAATGCCTGAATGCCAGCAGCAACACCGTATTGGATAAATAAATCCATTTTACGAGCGTCTTTCTTAGACATGTACTCTTCAGCATTAAAGTCTTTTACTAGACCTGCAAAACGAGTAGTAAACTCAGTGGTATCAAAGTGTTCGATATTACCGATACCACTTTGACCTGCTAACAGCGCTTTCCAAGATGCTTCAACAGTGTTACCCACCGGTGTTAGCATACCCATGCCTGTAACAACTACACGACGTTTGGACACGATATATTTCTCCGGAATTAATTGATATTAGATAGGGATTGTAGCGTATAAAAAACTCAGGCGGTCAAGATGACCGCCTGGAAGGTATTTCTTACTGTGCGCTAGTTACGTAGTCGATAGCAGCTTGAACAGTTGTGATCTTCTCAGCTTCTTCATCTGGGATCTCAGTGTCAAACTCTTCTTCTAAAGCCATTACTAGTTCAACTGTATCTAGTGAATCTGCACCTAGGTCATCAACAAATGATGCTTCGTTTTTAACTTCAGCTTCATCCACACCTAGTTGCTCAATGATGATTTTCTTTACGCGTTCTTCAAGATTGCTCATTTTTAATTTTCCTAATTACAGATTTCGCTGATTTGCGATACTTGCTGTATTTTATTCATTAATAAGAAAGTTGCAAGGCTAAGATCGCTGGTCAAACCACGAAATTCGTGATTTTTAGTGCAATTTTAACCCAAAATTGACTTAAGTCACCCTTAAATCAATTTCATAAATTAAACCATGTACATGCCGCCATTCACATGCAAAGTTTCACCGGTGATGTAAGCTGCTTCTGGAGACGCTAAAAAGACAACTGCAGCCGCAATTTCTTTAGGGTCACCTAAGCGACCAGCAGGTACAGATGATAGTGTTGCAGCTCGCTGCTCATCATTCAAGGCTTTTGTCATATCAGTTTCGATAAAACCTGGAGCAACCGTATTTACAGTAACACCACGAGAAGCTACTTCACGTGCCATTGATTTAGTAAAACCAATTACGCCCGCTTTTGCTGCTGCGTAGTTTGTTTGACCAGCATTGCCCATAGTACCAACAACAGAACCTACGTTGATAATACGACCATTACGTTTTTTCATCATGCCACGAAGAACTGCTTTAGATAAACGGAAAATTGACGTTAGGTTAGTATCTAAGATATCCATCCATTCATCATCTTTCATACGCATGAGTAAGTTATCACGAGTAATACCAGCATTATTAACTAAAATATCAATCGCACCAAATTCGTCATTAATTGTTTTAAGTACTGTAGCAATAGATTCTGCATCCGTTACATTTAATGCAAGACCTTTACCGTGCTCACCTAAATACTCACTGATTGCAGCAGCACCATTTTCAGAAGTTGCAGTACCAATAACCGTTGCTCCGCGTGACACTAATTGCTCAGCAATCGCACGACCAATACCACGGCTAGCGCCAGTAACTAAGGCAATTTTGCCTTCTAAATTCATCATTTATTACTATTCCCTTTAATTACTTAGCAGCTTCAAGAGAAGCAGCATCATTTACAGCTGCTGCGCTAAGTGATTTAACGATTCGTTTAGTTAAACCAGTAAGAACTTTACCTGGACCAACTTCATATAATGTTTCAACACCTTGTTCAGCCATGATTTCAACAACTTCAGTCCAACGTACTGGGCAGTATAATTGACGAACAAGTGCGTCTTTAATTTTTGCAGGATCAGTTTCAGAAATAACATCAACGTTATTAATCACTGGCAATGCTGGAGCCGAAAACTCAAGGCTCTCTAATGCTACCGCTAACTTATCAGCCGCAGGTTTCATTAGTGCACAATGAGATGGAACCGATACTGGTAAAGGAAGCGCACGTTTTGCACCCGCTTCTTTACATAATACACCAGCACGCTCAACAGCATCTTTATTACCAGCAATAACCACTTGGCCTGGTGAATTAAAGTTTACAGGAGAGACAACCTCACCTTGTTCAGCTTCTTCACATGCTTTAGCAATCGAGTCATTATCTAAACCAATGATAGCAAACATAGCACCAACACCAGCAGGAACCGCTTCTTGCATCAATTGACCACGTAGTTCAACCAGTTTGATTGCTTCTTTAAAGTCAATAACACCCGCACATACAAGTGCTGAGTACTCACCAAGACTATGACCGGCTAAAACTGTTGGTTGTGCTAAACCTTGCTCTTGCCATACACGCCATAATGCAACAGAGGTTGCTAATAATGCAGGCTGAGTACGAAACGTTTGGTTTAAATCTTCCGCTGGGCCATTTTGAACAAGTGACCATAAGTCATAACCTAGCGCTTCTGATGCTTCTGCAAAAGTTTGCGTTACAACATTATGTTGCTCACCTAATTCAGCAAGCATGCCAACAGCTTGAGAGCCTTGTCCTGGAAAAACGATAGCAAAATTGCTCATGAATATTATTTCCTTTAAATAAGCTAGAACACCAAACAGATGTCTAGCTCTTCAATTAAAACTTAACGAGTGCAGAACCCCAAGTGAAACCACCACCAAATGCTTCGAGCAATAATGTTTGGCCTCGTTGGATTCTACCATCACGTACTGCTTCATCTAGCGCTGTAGGCACTGTGGCAGCAGAAGTATTACCGTGACGATCGAGTGTAACAACAACTTGATCCATCGACATGGATAGCTTCTTCGCTGTTGCTTTAATAATTCGTAGATTTGCTTGATGTGGCACTAACCAATCTAACTCAGATTTATCCATTTGATTTTTCTTGAGAGTTTCCTTCACCAAATTAGACAGTTGAGTTACAGCTACTTTGAATACTTCATTACCAGCCATATATAACCATTTATCTGCTTCATCGTTTTTACGAGAAGGAACTGGCAATGAAAGTAATTGACCAAACTTGCCATCAGCATGTAGGTGAGTAGAAATAATACCCGGCTCTTCACTTTGACCAATGACTACCGCACCTGCACCGTCACCAAATAAGATGACTGTTGAACGATCTGTAGGATCACAAGTATGAGAAACAGCATCTGAACCAATTACCAATACATTTTTTGCCATGCCTGTTTTAATGTGTTGATCGGCAACACTCAATGCATAAACAAAACCTGAACAAGCTGCTGATAAATCAAATGCCGGACAGCCTTTAATTTCTAGTAACCCTTGAACTTCACATGCAGCAGAAGGAAATGAGTACGTTGGTGTACTCGTAGCTAGAATAATAAGGTCAATATCGTTCTTATCAATTCCTGCCATCTCAATAGCATTAACAGAAGCAAGGTGAGCCATAGTAGCTACAGATTCATTTTCACCGGCAATGCGGCGTTCACTAATACCTGTGCGAGCTAAGATCCACTCATCACTAGTATCGACCATTTTTTCTAAATCCGCATTCGAACGAATTTGTGCTGGCAAATAGCTACCAGTACCTAAAATTTTGCTATACATGAAGACTAATAATGCCTCTCGAGTAAAACTGCCTCCAAGCGATCACTAATACGGTTAGGTATTTGTCGCTTGACCTCATGAACCGCTTCCTTGATTGCATTGTTAAAGGCAGATATATCTGCACTTCCATGACTTTTAATAACAATGCCGCGCAATCCTATCAGACTTGCGCCGTTATACTGGTCGGGGTTCAACCCTTTTAGGCTAGAAATGACATCCCCAAAAAGCCATTTCGCCAAAATTTGTTTAAACTTTGATGTTATAAGATGTGATTTTAGTTGTTCTAAAAATAAATGCGCTACACCTTCGCTAGTTTTTAAGCAAACATTTCCAACAAAGCCATCACACACTACAACATCAGCAATACCTTGATAAAGTTTATCACCTTCAATATAGCCAATAAACTCGATATTTTGGCACTGATATAACATTTCTGCACAACGCTTTATTTGATCGTTGCCTTTAATTTCTTCTTCACCAATATTCAATAAGGCTACTTTTGCTTTACGGCCTAATGATTGCTCTGCTAATTCAGCACCCATTACTGCAAATTGGAATAAAGTCTCTGCATCACATGACACATTTGCACCAAGATCTAGCATCCAAGTACATTGATTATTTTTTGTGGGTAACGGACTAATGAGTGCAGGACGTTCAACGCCAGGAAGAAGTTTCAATGTAAAACGGGATAATCCCACTAATGCTCCCGTATTGCCTGCACTAATACACGCTTCTGCGTCTTTACTAGCAACGAGGTCAAGTGCGATTCGCATTGAACTACCACGACTATGTCGAAGTGCTTTAGAAGGTAAAGTATTATTACCGATAGCGCTGTCACTATGAATAATAAAGAGTCTTGAATTGGGGGGGGTATAATTTAGATGTGTTAGCTGTGTAGAAATCTCGTCACGATCTCCCACTATAGATATTTTTAGCTCTGGGAATTGTGACAATGCCTGCACGGCGGCAGGCACTGTAACTTGGGGACCGAAATCCCCACCCATCGCATCAATTGCAATGGTTAGCTGCTGCAAAGCGTCAACCTTACTTGTTGATTACCTTGCGGCCACGGTAGTAACCGTCAGCTGTAACGTTGTGACGAAGGTGAGTTTCGCCACTAGTTGCGTCTACAGATAAAGCAGCTGTAGTTAGTGCATCATGTGAACGACGCATGCCACGCATTGAACGTGATTTTTTGCTCTTTTGTACGGCCATGGACCCTACTCCTCAATTACTGTTGTTTTAAAGATTTTAAAACATCAAACGGATTCGGTTTCTCTTCCTCTTCAGGAATTTCGCCAAATACCAAATTGTTAGATTTGACCTGACAATCTTTAATGTCATGCATAGCGACTTGCGGCAACGCTAAAATAAACTCATCAGTTACCAACTCAACGAGATCAACTTCACCTACTTCATTTAAATCTACAAACTCATATTCCTCAGGAACAAGAGCTGCCTTTTCTTCGCTTAAAAAAGGCGTACACGTAAATGATACATTTAGGTGATGTTCAAAATTTTTATTACAGCGTTGACATTCCAACAATACATCGACGTTAGCTTTACCAGAGATAACGGCTAATTGTTGTTCGTCAACTTTAAACGACATCGTGACTTCAGCATCACTTTTCACATCTACAGTAGATTCAGCCAAACGCTTTAAAATATCAGATTGGATGAAACCATCGTAGTCTAATCTTCGTTGAGCGTTTTGGATTGCATCAACTGTTCGTGGTAATTTTACCTTTTGCATAGGGCGCGCATCTTATCTTTCTAAAGCCTTCGAGTCAAAGAAAAACGGCAAAAATTATGCTTTTTTTCTTCCCAGTTGCTATTTCAGCAGAGTTCCTAATAATAAACGAAAAGTTTAAGAAGAAGAACCCATTATGCAACCAAAACTCATTCTAGCTTCAACATCACCGTTTCGCCAGTCGATCTTAGAGAAGATCCAAGTACCTTTTGATGCAATTTCACCCAACTGTGATGAAACACCACAGGAAAATGAATCACCTAACTCGTTAGTGGCAAGATTAGCTGAACAAAAAGCACGCTCTTGTAATATAAAAGATCCTAATTGCTTGATCATAGGATCCGACCAGGTTTGTGTCATCAATAATAAAATAATAGGCAAACCACTCACTCGAGAAAAGGCCATTAAGCAACTTCAAGAAGCCAGTGGGCAAGTTATTACCTTCTATACTGGTTTATCATTATTAAATACTACTACGATGATTACAGAGACGCTCTGTGAAGAGTTTCATGTTCACTTTCGTCAGTTAACTACACAACAAATTGAAAATTATATAGATAAAGAAATGCCTCTGTATTGTGCGGGAAGTTTTAAGTGCGAAGGGTTAGGTATTGCTCTATTTAACAAATTAGAAGGAAAAGATCCAAATACACTTATTGGCCTTCCTCTAATCTCATTGATTGATATGTTAGAACGTCAAGGTTTCTCTGTACTCTAACATCTAATAAATAGATAACTCGTCTACAAGCTAGCAAGCACAAAAAAGCGATAAGCATCTTAACAGCGCTTATCGCTCACAATAACAAAAATGCTAATTGAAATTATTTTTTCGCTCGTAGCCCTTTTAGAACTCGCTCCAACTTAGTTTCCATTGGAGCACTAATATCCATCAACTCTTCAGTGCCTGGATGAGTAAACTTAATATTTGCCGCATGTAAAAACAATCGATCTAAGCCAAACTGACCTGAATAAGCATCAAATCGTCTATCACCATAGCGATCATCCCAACCAATTGGGTGGCCAGCATGTTGAGCATGTACACGAATTTGATGAGTACGCCCAGTAATTGGGCTCGCTTGAATTAACGTTGCTTGCTCAAACTTTTCTAAAATTTTAAAGCGAGTTTCAGAAGGCTTACCGTTTGGATTAACGCGAACAATACTGTTCACTTCATTTTTAAGTAAAGGTACATTGACTACTTTACAAGTACTTTTCCATTCGCCCATCACCAATGCAAAATAATATTTTTGCACCGTTTTATTTCGGAATTGTTCTTGTAATCGGCGTAAAGCAGAACGTTTTTTCGCGATTAGCAAAATACCCGACGTATCTCTATCAATTCTGTGAACTAGCTCTAAAAAACGAGCATCAGGACGTAATGCTCTTAATGCTTCAATTGCACCAAATTTTAAGCCACTACCGCCATGAACGGCAGTACCCGAAGGTTTATTCAAAATAAGAAGGTGATCATCTTCATAAATAATACAACTTTCAAGCTCTGATACCTTTGTTAATTTAACGCTAGGTAAATCAGGTGCCGTTGATTCTGGTAGCTTCACAGGAGGGATACGAACAATATCACCCTCTTGGATCTTGTACTCAGGTTTAATACGTTTTTTATTTACACGAACTTCACCTTTACGGACAATTCGGTAAATCATGCTTTTTGGTACGTTTTTTAAGCGGGCAAGAAGAAAATTATCAATTCGTTGCCCTGCAAAATCGTCATCTATCTCAACGAATTGCACTTTAGGTTTATCTTCATTCATTCGTCTATTCTACTGTCTTAATTCTAATTGATGAACCTTTTTTACCTAAGTTTCAAATAATGACGATTGCTGAGGCTTGAGCTGACTGTTATAGTGAGCCTCTGAAATCAGCCCAGATGGCTATTTCTTCACCTTGGTGAGCATAAAAGCACCAAAAGAACTAAAAATATACTGCTCGAATGCGGTGATGCGGCAATTGGCGTAAGACATCGATACTGCTTTGAGTTTTTTTGCTTGTTATGCCTAAACCATTTTTTATGTTTTAACGACCGCGAATAATTGCGGATCAGCACTATTTTATCGATAGTGTTGATGTGGATTGTGCCCTAGAGCATCCCTGAGTTCCAGCCGTGAGGCTGCACATGTAATCAGCCTTGGGATCTGGCACCATTTGAAATGGATTAAGATAAGCAAGCTCGACAATTTGTAATGAGTATTCCCTAATGAAAAGAATGTTGATTAACGCAACCCAAAAGGAAGAGTTGCGCGTCGCATTAGTTGATGGCCAGCGCCTTTTTGATTTAGATATCGAAAGCCCAGGTCACGAATCTAAAAAAGCTAATATTTATAAAGGTAAAATCACCCGTATCGAACCAAGCTTAGAAGCAGCTTTTGTTGATTACGGTGCTGATCGCCACGGTTTCCTTCCCCTTAAGGAAATCGCTAAAGAATATTTCCCACAAGGTTACACTTATCAAGGTCGTCCAAATATCAAGGACGTATTGCGAGAAGGCCAAGAAGTTATTGTTCAAGTTGAAAAAGAAGAGCGTGGCAACAAAGGCGCGGCTTTAACAACCTTCATATCTCTTGCTGGTAGCTACCTTGTTCTGATGCCAAACAATCCTCGTGCTGGCGGTATTTCTCGTCGAATCGAAGGTGAAGAACGCACCCAACTGAAAGCAGCACTAAGTACATTAGAACTACCTCAAGGTATGGGTCTAATTGTTCGCACTGCTGGTGTTGGTAAGTCTGCAGAAGAACTTGAATGGGATTTAAACGTACTCCTAAACCATTGGGAAGCGGTTAAACACGCCTCTGAATCAAACCAAGCACCTTTCCTAATTCACCAAGAAAGTAACGTAATTGTTCGTGCAATCCGTGATTACTTACGCCGTGATATTGGTGAGATCTTAATTGATAGCCCAAAAATCTTTGATCGTGCTCGCCAACACATTCAACTTATTCGTCCTGACTTTTTGTCTCGCGTTAAGTTATATGAAGGTGAAGTTCCATTATTTAGCCACTATCAAATCGAAAGCCAGATTGAATCTGCTTTTGATCGTGAAGTGCGCTTACCTTCTGGTGGCTCAATCGTTATTGACCCTACAGAAGCATTAACCTCTATTGATATCAACTCTGCTCGTGCAACGAAAGGTGGTGATATTGAAGAAACAGCATTAAATACTAACCTTGAAGCTGCAGATGAGATTGCCCGTCAATTACGTCTGCGTGACCTAGGTGGCCTAGTTGTTATCGACTTCATTGATATGACGCCAGTTCGTCATCAACGTGAAGTTGAAAACCGTATGCGTGAAGCTGTTCGTATGGATCGTGCTCGCGTCCAAATCGGTCGTATTTCTCGCTTTGGTTTGTTAGAAATGTCTCGTCAACGCTTAAGTCCATCTTTAGCTGAAGCAAGTCATCACATTTGTCCTCGTTGTACGGGTACAGGTGTGGTTCGTGATAATGAGTCTCTAGCACTATCTGTTCTACGTTTAATTGAAGAAGAGTCTCTAAAAGACAATACAACGCAAGTTCTTGCGGTTGTCCCTGTTGCTATCGCTTCTTACTTACTTAATGAGAAACGTCGTTCAGTTCAACATGTTGAAAAATTCCATAGCGTACGCGTTATTATTGTTCCTAACTCTGACATGGAAACACCACACTTTGAAGTGGTTCGTATCCGTGAAGGTGAAGAACAAGAAATGTTATCTTATCTTCTGCCAAAGAAACTAGAAGCATTACGTGAAGCTGAAGCAAAAGAAGTTCCTACTGTAAATATTACGCCTAGAAAGCGTGAAGAGCCTGTACTTCAAGGGTTCAGTGCTCCTACTCAAGCAGCTCCTGTAGCAAAAGCACCAGAAGCGAAAGTAGCAGAAACTAAAGTTGTCGCTTCAACAGAAGAGAAACCAGGTATTATTACTCGTTTCTTCTCTGCAATTGCTAACTTCTTCTCTACACCAGAAACAGCACAACCTGCTGAGCCGGAGAAAAAAGTAGAAGAAGAAACACCAGCACAATCACAGCGTCGTAATCAAAATCGTAACCATGATCGTCGTCGTAACGAAAACGGTCGTAACAACCGCAATGGCCGTCGTAATGGCAATGAAAACCGTAATAACGAGAATCGTAATGATAATCGTCGCGGAAAGAAAGTTGAAGATGCGCCAGTAGCTGTAACTAAACCAGTAAAAGCTACCGATAACAAGCCGACTAAACAACCTAAAGTTCGTAAAGAAATTGCAGAACAAGGTATAAAGTTAGCAGCAGAAGCACAACAGCCATCTCCTCAGGTAGCTGAAAAGCCAGTTGAAAAACGAGAAAAAACGGTTCAAGTAAAACAACGTCGTCAGCGTCGTCAATTACAGAAGAAAGTTCGTACTGGACAAACTGTTGAAAGTGAAGTGAAAGTTGAAACAGAAATAGCAGTTGTGGTTGACTCTCAAGCACAAGCAGCAGGTTCTGTTGATACGAACACTGAGAAGAATACAGAACGTAAAGAAGGCCAACGTCGTAATCGTCGTTCACCTCGTCATTTACGTGCAAGTGGTCAGCGTCGTCGTCGTCGTGATCGTCGTCCTTTCAACCCTTCTCGTTTATTTGCTGGTGTTGCATCACCTGAACTAGCTATGGGTAAAGTCTTCCCTGACTTCACTCGTATTCTAGAGCAGAAAAAAGCCAAGTTACAACAACAAGGCAAATTTGTAGATAACGAAACTCAAAACGCAAAAGATAAAGTAAATAACTCGACATTAATAAAAACAAATGTCGGTGGTGTTGCTTTCCCTGAAATGGCAATGGGTAAAGTACTACTTCCTTACGTTGCTACGCCTATTATAAACGCTGTAGAAACAGTCGTTACTGAAACACCAGTAATTGAAACTCCAACAATCAACGAAGCACCTACGAAAGTAGAAACGCCAGTAGTTGAGAAAAAAGTTGAAGTTAAAGAAGAGGTAATGACTCCTACTGTTAAAGTTGTTGCTACAAAACCACAATATAAAGGTCAAGCATCTTCAGGGATGACAAAAGCAAGTGGCCCAACAGAGATTAAAGAGATCACTGTAAAAGCCGCTGCACTGAAAGCTGAACGTTTTGAACCAAAACAAGCGGGTAGCCAAACAGCCACTTCTCAAGCAAGTGCTGCAATGGCAAAAACTGCTGGTTTATAATTTTTTAGGCTAATGCCTTCTAACAAATAAACTATCAATTTAAGCAAGTTACGTTTCGACGTAACTTGCTTTTTTTATAGCGTTTTCATGAATAAACATTGAAGTTCATCACGCTTTTCTGTACGATTCGCGCCATACCGTGCTTGAAAAACAACCAAGAAGATATCTAAAAAACATGTTTGAATTCCCAAAATTTTCTAATCATTCTGTAAAGAATGACGTTTTATCAGGGCTAACCGTTGCGTTAGCTTTAGTTCCTGAAGCAGTTGCATTTGCTTTTGTTGCTGGTGTTGATCCAATGGTTGGCCTTTATGCTGCCTTTATTGTTGGTCTAATTACTTCTGTCATTGGCGGACGCCCAGGAATGATCTCTGGTGCTACAGGCGCTATGGCCGTTGTTATGGTTAGCCTTGTTGCTATGCACGGCGTTCAATACCTTTTTGCTGCCATTTTACTCGCCGGCATTTTACAAATTGCAGCAGGCTTATTTAAATTAGGTAAGTTTATTCGAATTGTTCCACACCCAGTAATGATTGGTTTTGTGAATGGTTTAGCTATCGTTATTTTCCTTGCTCAACTTGGCCAATTTAAAGCACCTGATGCTTTGGGTAACTTAGATTGGCTGCAAGGTCCTGAAATGATTTTAATGTTAGGTCTTGTTGCATTAACAATGGCTATCATTCATTTCTTACCAAAACTAACCACCTCTGTTCCTTCTTCATTAGTAGCAATTATTGTTGTTACTGGTTTAGTTCAAGGTTTAGATTTAGATACTCGTACTGTTGTCGATTTCTTGCGTACAATGAGTGGTGATGAAGCTGCAACACTAGCAGGTTCACTTCCTACTTTTTCAGTGCCTAACGTTCCTCTTTCTTTAGAAACGTTATACATCATTTTCCCGTACGCATTAATTTTAGCGGCAATCGGCCTAATCGAGTCATTATTAACTCTAACAGTAATTGATGAAATGACAGGTACTCGTGGCCAATCTAACCGTGAATGTGTAGGCCAGGGCGTTGCAAACGTAACTTGTTCCGTATTCGGTGCAATGGGTGGCTGTGCAATGATTGGTCAATCAATGATCAACGTTAACTCTGGTGGTCGTGGTCGTCTATCCGGTATCACTGCCGCTCTTGCTCTACTTGGCTTTATCTTATTTGCTTCAGGCTTAATTGAGATGATCCCACTAGCTGCATTAGTTGGTGTTATGTTTATGGTTGTTATTGGTACATTTGAGTGGGCAACATTTAAATTAGCTCGTCGCGTACCAAAACAAGACTTCTTTGTGATTGTATTAGTAACTGTTGTAACGGTTCTAACTGACCTTGCAGTGGCTGTTGGTGTTGGTGTTATAGCATCAGCACTTATGTTTGCATGGCAACACGCGAAACATATTTACTCAACAAACTCAATTAATGATGAAAACTCTAAGGTTTATGAGATCAATGGTCCTATATTCTTTGGTTCTGCTGCTAATTTCTTAGAGTTATTTGATGTGGAAAATGACCCTCAAGATATCATCATCGACTTTGCTTCATCACGTATTGTTGATCATTCAGCAATTGAAGCTATTGATACTATTGCAGATCGTTATTCTAAAGCTGGTAAAAAAGTACATCTTCGCCACTTAAGTCAAGATTGCCATGCTCTACTAAATAAAGCAGGTAGTCTAGTTGAGATTAACGTAAAAGAAGACCCAATCTATAAAGTAGTAAGCCAATAGCCTTACTGCAATCTAGGCAATGGAAGTATTACATGAAATAAAACCCCGATAAGATTTCTCTTATCGGGGTTATTTTTTAGTGCTCTAACGAATACCTAATCAAGTAAATATGAGAGTTATTTATCCTGATATTGCTTTGCTATCGCTTTAAATTCATCCTCAACTCGCATAAATGCTTCAACTATTTGAGGATCAAAGTGCGTTCCTTTTCCTTCTAGAATAATACCTCTTGCCTTCTCATGGCTAAACCCTGGTTTATATACTCGCTTTGAAATAAGTGCATCATAGACATCAGCTAGTGCCATTAAACGACCTGACAACGGTATGTCCTCACCTTCTAATTTTTGCGGATAGCCACTTCCATCCCACTTTTCATGGTGAGTTAATGCAATTTCTTTTGCTAGCATTAAGAAAGAACTATCCCCTTCCATTTGAGATTCAGCAATTGAAAGCGCTTGAGCTCCTATCATAGGATGCTGCTTCATGGTTTCAAATTCGTCGTCTGTTAATTTACCCGGTTTCAATAAAATATTATCAGGGATCCCGACTTTCCCAACATCATGCAACGGTGCTGATTTATAAAGAAGGTCTATATATTCATCGCTAAGTAAAGAGCTGTGAGAAGGTAACGTCTGCAAATCCAACGCGAGTGATTTAATATATTTCTGAGTTCGTAATATATGAGCCCCTGTTTCATTATCTCTTGATTCAGCTAAAGCAGAAAGGCCTACAATAGCCGAGTCTCGTGTTTGCTGAAGCTCTATCTTATTCTTCTCTAAATTCGATAGCATATTATTTGTAAGACTTCCTAAAACTCCAAATTCATCATGATTATAAATTGGAATTCGCGTACTCATTGAGCCTAAAGATACTTCATTTAATGCATTTTCTTTAGACCTAAGGACCACTGATAACTTCTTACCCCATAGAAACACAATACTGAAAGTGTAGAGAAACAATATGGTACTTATAAAAATAAATTCTTTAATTATGCTTATTTTCCCCTCACCATTAAAAAAACGTTCAGGCTGTTCCTCTAACCAAAATAGGTCCTTTACCGCAACCATAACAAGCGTTGTAGTCAGAGCAATAACCAATAAAATCATCAAAAACATAAATTGCTGGATGATTGACTCTCTTTCGCCATGTAGTTGAGTGTTTAAATAAGGACTATCAGACATATGCTGATATCGTTCAATTAAGGTAAGTTGTTCTGAGATTATCCCAGTGAATACCCCTAAAATAACCATTCCGAAAATTACCTTCAAATTACTTTCGATTGGAAATTCATGATTAACTCCCATAAATATAGAAAGTAAAATACCAAATAACGTAAAGTTAACGATTTCTTTAACTATTGGAGAGGCTTTGTTAAGTAATGAATTAGGTATAAAAATAAAGAAGCGAACCAAAAGCATAGCTAAAAATGTTAATCCAACCTCTACAAAAATTACCTTTTTAGGTAATGATTCGATAAAAGGGCACACAAAAATTCCATAGAAAATGAAAACTATAGCCCCAATACCATATAACCCACTGATATTCTTTTTATTTAATTGATAATTAATCATACAACCCTCATTAATAATTAACACAATAGTGACATTTGTTAAGTAAACTCTCAATATAATAATTTGTTGAATAAGTTTTACTCTCATGTGTTCATTGTTATGATTTCATTCTAAACATGGAGAAACTAATGAATAATATAGCAAAAGAACAACGTTATAAGCAGCGACAGGAAAAAATTAAAAATAATATAGATAAGCGTGTAGGTGAAGCTCAAACAGAAAAAGGCTTATTAATAGTTATTACTGGCAATGGAAAAGGTAAAACAACCTCTGGTTTTGGCACTGTAGCTCGAGCGGTTGGACATGGCTTAAATTGTGTTGTTGCTCAATTTATTAAAGGTACTTGGGATTGTGGCGAAAGAAACTTACTAGAAGGTCATGGTGTCCCTTTCTATGTAATGAAAACAGGGTTTACTTGGAATACGCAGGATAAAACCGCTGATACAGAAGCCGCACAGCGTGTATGGCAAGATTGTAAGAAAAGCCTGTCTGATGAGTCAATCGATCTCGTTTTATTGGATGAGATGACTTACATGGTCACTTATGGCTATATTGACTTAGAAGAGCTTAAAACGGCCTTAATGAATCGTCCAAAAATGCAATCTGTGGTAATTACAGGACGAGCAGCGCATCGTGAATTAATTGAAATGGCTGATACGGTATCTGAAGTTCGAAATGTAAAACATGCTTTTGATTCGGGCGTTAAGGCCCTAAAAGGCATCGACTGGTAGATCAGCCCTCTATCCTTAATAACAAATAAAAATGGCCTGTATCAATCGTGATCACAGGCCATTTTTTAAACTGTTATTATTACGGTAAATTAATTAAAAAGTCCTTTCAGCAGTTTATTTGCCGCTTCTTTTACTTTTTCATCTTTAATTTTATTACCATACTTCTCTTCAAGCTTTTCTATACCACGATCAATTTCTTTCTTGGCTTTTTGCTGCATAACATCATCAAACTCAAGCTTATATTTTGGCTTAGCCCATAGACCCGTAATTCTAATTGGTATCGTCACGTCTTTTAGATCATCAATATCTTTGCCGCCCTGACCTTTCAGAGAACTAACAATAGAGCTTTTGATTAACATATTTGCCGTTTCATCAACATAATCAGCCGAGCCTTCACCATGAATACGTAGTAATGGGGATACCATCTTAATATTTTTCGTCGTTGCATTGCCTTTTGATAAGTAAAAGTCTGCTGTTAGTGCACTAAAGTCTGTTTTTTCAGCTTCTTCACTGCCTTGAACTTTTTCACCTTTGATTTTGGCGTAAGTTGTTCTAATCAATAATGGGATATTAACGCCATTCACGGCACCATCTGCAAAATTAACGGATGCTTTCCCTTTAAGATTTTGTTTTAGAGCGCTTGATTTTAAGCTCTTACCTGAAATATTAAGTGCGATATTACCAGTACCTTCAACTAGACTTTCACCCATAACATCAGTCAATAAAGGAGCAACCTGTACACCTTTAATTGATTGTTTAAAGGTATACGTTGGTGTTGTATTGCGAGCATCCAATGTTGCAGTCATATCAATCGCACCATCGTATAAATCCGAGTGAAATTTCGTTAGCTTTAATACACCACGATTAACTGAGAACACAGAAGTAACATTGTGCATCTTGGCATTACTTGCCTTAAATTTATCAATAACAATCGAGCCTGCCACATCAAGTGATTTTAGTGCACTTAAATCAGGTTCTACTTCTTTTGTGGTTACGT
This sequence comes from Aliivibrio wodanis, assembly GCA_000953695.1. GTDB lineage: Bacteria > Pseudomonadota > Gammaproteobacteria > Enterobacterales > Vibrionaceae > Aliivibrio > Aliivibrio wodanis. The sequence goes on from LN554846.1 coordinate 2,163,467, forward strand.
TTGCCACTTTTTTGCTATCTTTTTCTGTCTTTTTAACCGTTACTGTCTCACTTTGAGGTAAGGTTGCCAATAACGCATCAACATCAATATTCGGGCTCTGCAATTCAAAACGTACCTTCGGGATATCGTTTAACAGCACGCTCATCTTGCCATTAAAATCAGTATCTACCGCTGACAGAGCCAATTTTTCAATCTTTAAATACGATTTATTTAAATCAAATGAGCTGTTAAAACCAATAACAGCGGTAACATCTTCATTTGGTATCCCTTCTCCTTTCACATTATTTGTACTTGAAAAGTCTTTAACTTGGACAACGTCTAATGCTTTTGGTACATACAATGCAAATGTAGAGTTTGAACTTACTTGAAGCGCATTAGCCTTACCCGTCGCCTTTAAGCTAATGTTAGCCCACTCATCAAAAGAGAATTGGTCAATGCTGAATCTGATATCTTTAAATTTATTTGATGCATCAGAATAAGAAGCAGTAAACTCAGTCTGCTTTAATGACGCCGCATCTAATGTAGCGGCAATATTTAAATCAGTCTTGCCGTCTAACGCCACTTTTTGCTGACCTAAGTCTCCCTTTAAATTAAAAGATAACTTTGCCCACTCACCTGGGCTGAACTGAGACAATGACAAATTCATATCACTAAAATACATTTTAGTGCCTGCTTTATCATCTTGAATAAGTACTTCCGCATTAGTTAATGCAATACCTTCTAAAGTCACCTTCCAATCATTAAGTTGTGCGCTAGGTTTTGTATTTTCAGTACTAACCGTTTCTACTGTCGCTTCTATAGATGTCGCTTCCGCTGTATCATCTGTTACTTTTTCTAGCCCAATGTTATCAAGGTTACTCAACCCATTTTTTAATGTGTGCAACGTAAAAGAAGCACCATCTAGAGTCACTAACCCAATATTAATTTCATGTTGGAATAGTGGACGTACATTAAGATCTAAAACGGCATTATTAAACTTCACAAGATCAGGAGTAGCAAAGCCATCTGGGTTACTTAGAGCAACTTCACCAATAGAGAAACCAATCGATGGGAAAAATCGCCACTCAATATCTCCATTAATGGTTAACTGACGTCCTGTTTGCGCTTGAATTTTGTCTTTGATTAATGGTTTAAACTCATTAGGATTAACAAGTAATACCAATACTAAAAAAGCAGCAATGACTGCAATAAAAGGGATGCTAACTAATAAGGCTAATTTTTTCACGGCCAAAATCCATCTAAGTGTATTAAAATAGTAACGATAATGTGAATTATGCCATTAGTTACGCCTAATAAACATAAGGTTATGATTAGTTATAGATCTAAATAATATAAAGTGATAGAAAACAGATAAAAAAAAGGCCAACAATGACGTTGGCCTTTTTATAAATCACTATATTACGCTTTTAATAGTCGCGAAATATGAGCTTTCAACACATCAATCGCAATTCGGTTTTTACCACCGCGTGGAACAATGATATCAGCATGTTGTTTTGATGGATCAATAAATTGCATGAACATTGGGCGTACTGTTTTCTGGTATTGCTGGAATACCGATTCCATTGTACGACCACGTTCTTCTACATCACGTTTAGCACGGCGTAATAAACAAATATCTAATGGCGTGTCCATAAACACACTTGCGTGCATTAAATTACGTAAACGCGGATCAGTTAAAAGCAAAATACCTTCTAAGATAATCACTTTTTTAGGAGTCATCACTTCAACTTCAGAAGTGCGAGTGTGCTCTGTATAGCTATAGGTTGGAATATCAACCTTTTCACCACGCATAAGCTGCTCAAGATGCTCACAAAGTAGCTCGTGATCAAGTGCGCTTGGGTGATCGTAATTTGTTTTGACTCTTTCTTCCATGGTCAGGTGGCTTTGGTCCTTGTAGTAACTGTCTTCAGTTATTACACCAATTTGATGATCGCCAACTTTTGCTCGTAGTTCGTTATAAATAGTCGAAGCGATCAAACTCTTACCTGAAGCTGATGCCCCTGCAATACCTACGATAATACAGTTTTGATTACTGTTCTCTGACATAAAAGATACCTAAAAGTGTGCGAGATGCGGTGATTAAAATAAAACCGCCTAATTATAGGGATTACGAACTACACTTTCCACCGATAATTACACTTAACTTTGACACTATAATGACTTGAACATTATTTGGTCAACAATGACCTCTCCTCGCCAATACAAGCGACTAGACACCTGTTCTGCTAACTGAATATAGAGCTGGCTGTGGGCACTTGTCACATTTGAAGCCACACTTGGCGTCCCAGAATCCGTTTCACTTCGAATATCAATATGTAGAGGAAGCTTACCTAATAATGGGATCGCATAATGTTTCGCCATTAATTCTGCACCACCAGTCCCAAAGATCGCTTCTTCATGCCCACAATTAGAACAAATATGCACACTCATATTTTCGACCACACCAATCACAGGAATATCTACTTTAGTAAACATATTTACCCCTTTTATAGCGTCCGTTAACGCGAGGTCTTGAGGAGTCGTAACAATCAATGCACCCGTTGTCGGGATCTGTTGTGACAAAGTAAGTTGAATATCACCGGTACCTGGTGGCATATCAATGATCAAATAATCCAAGTCAGGCCATAAGGTTTCATTCACTAACTGAGACAATGCTTTAGAAGCCATTGGACCACGCCATACTGCCGCTTCTGCTTTATCAACTAAATAACCAATTGAATTACTATAGAGACCATGAGCTTCAACTGGCATCATGCGATTATTATCGACAATGTTTGGCTTTTTATCTTCAACACCCAACATAAGAGGTACAGATGGCCCATAAATATCAGCATCTAAGATCCCAACTCTCGCACCTAGATGTTGGAGTGCTAATGCTAAATTAACAGCCGTCGTTGATTTACCCACACCACCTTTACCAGAACTTACTGCAATAATATTCTTAACGCCTTTCACTGCCGGTTTATTTGTTTTTAAAGTAGCAGGTTTCATTACAATCACGACTGATAATGACGGTATCGCTAAGATTACTTTTTGTGATTCCACCCAAGAGAGTAATTCCTGCTTAATTGAGCCAGAAACAAAGGGTAATGTTACTGTAATCACGCCAGTTGCCGCGATTGAAACCATATTAGGGATCTCAGCCCAACCCTCACAAAGTTGTGGATGCGTAAATTCATTTAACCAATTTTTAATCTCTGCCATCGTTGTAAATGCCATCTTAGCAACTCCTCATCTATTTTTACTCATCCTATCACTAATTGAACCCTTGATCCTCTATGCTTTCTAGCTCGCTTCAGGTACTATTTATCTCTTAAAATTTTCACCCATCACATTAAGCGAAAGAGAAGATATGGCTACAGATCCGAGAAAAATTCTGGTTACATGTGCCCTACCGTATGCAAACGGTTCAATCCACCTAGGTCATATGCTTGAGCATATCCAAGCGGATATCTGGGTTCGTTACCAACGTTTACGCGGCAACGACGTTAACTTTATTTGTGCAGATGACGCTCACGGCACACCAATCATGCTTAAAGCTCAACAGATGGGTATTACTCCTGAAGAAATGATTGCAGCAGTTAGCGAAGAGCATCAAAAAGATTTCTCAGGCTTTGACATTAGCTTTGATAACTATCACAGCACACACAGTGATGAGAACCGTGAACTAGCCTCTCATATCTACTTAGAGCTAAAAAAGAACGGTTTTATTACTAGCCGTACTATCTCTCAGTTGTTTGATCCAGAAAAAGAGATGTTCTTACCTGACCGTTTTGTAAAAGGCACATGCCCAAAATGTAAGTCAGAAGAGCAATACGGTGACAACTGTGATAACTGTGGCGAAACGTACAGCCCTACTGATTTAATCAACCCTAAATCAGCCGTTTCAGGTGCTACACCTGTAATGAAAGATTCTGAGCATTTCTTCTTTGACTTACCTCAATTTGAAAGCATGCTAAAAGAATGGACTCGTTCTGGCTCTCTTCAAACTGAAACAGCAAACAAAATGCAAGAATGGTTTGAGTCTGGTTTGCAACAATGGGACATCTCTCGTGATGCTCCTTATTTTGGTTTTGAAATCCCAGGCGAAACAAACAAGTTCTTCTACGTTTGGCTAGATGCCCCAATTGGCTACATGGGTTCATTTAAAAACCTGTGTGACAAGCGTGACGATCTAAACTTTGATGAATACTGGAAGAAAGACAGCACCACTGAACTTTACCACTTCATCGGTAAAGACATTGTTTACTTCCACAGCCTATTCTGGCCTGCAATGCTAGAAGGTTCAGGTTTCCGTAAGCCAAACAATGTCTTTGTTCATGGTTACGTTACTGTGAATGGTGCAAAAATGTCTAAATCAAAAGGCACATTCATTAAAGCAGGGACTTACTTAAATCACTTAGATCCTGAATGTTTACGTTATTACTACGCAGCTAAACTTAACAGCCGTATTGATGATCTTGATTTAAACCTTGAAGATTTCACTCAACGTGTAAACTCTGATGTCGTAAACAAGATTGTTAACCTAGCTTCTCGTAATGCTGGTTTCATTACTAAACGTTTTGATGGCAAACTTTCTGATAACTTTGTTGCTCCTGAGCTTTACAACGAATTCGTTGCTGCTGAAGGTCGCATTGCTGAGCTATACGAAACGCGTGAATTTAGCCGTGCAATTCGTGAAATTACCGCGCTTGCTGATAAAGCAAACCAGTACATTGACGAAAAAGCACCTTGGGTTCTTGCGAAAGAAGAAGGTAAAGAACAAGAGCTACAAGAAGTCGCTTCTGTTGGTATTAACCTATTCCGCGTATTAATGGCTTACCTAAAACCTGTAATGCCAGAGCTTGCTGCACGTACTGAAGCTTTCTTAAATGAAACGCTGACGTGGGAAGGCATTGCACAACCACTAACGTCTCATGAGATCACTAAGTTCAAAGCATTATTTGCTCGTATTGATCCTAAGAAAGTAGAAGCAATGGTTGAAGCTTCAAAAGCAGATGCTGCAATTGAAATGGCAGCAAAAGAGAAAGCTGAAGCGGACAAAGAAAAAGCAAGCCAAACTGAACTAGACAAAGAACCAATCGCAGATGAGATTGAATTCGATGCGTTCGAAGCGGTTGATATGCGTATTGCTCGTATTATCTCTTGTGAAGAAGTTCCAAAGGCAAATAAACTACTTAAATTCCAATTGGATATCGGCGGTGAAACTCGTCAAGTATTCTCTGGAATTAAATCAGCATACAAACCTGAAGAACTAGAAGGCAAGCTAACTGTTATGGTTGCTAACCTTAAACCTCGTAAGATGAAGTTTGGTATGTCTGAAGGTATGATCCTAGCTGCAGGCCCTGGTGGTAAAGATCTTTGGATCCTTGAACCACACGAAGGTGCTCAACCTGGTATGCGTGTAATGTAATTCTTTTTTAAAAGATAATTACAAACAAAAATAGAGACCAAATGGTCTCTATTTTTTTATCTATTTTGTAGGTGATTACAAATTTAGAATCTTTCACCTATCAAATTACACACTTATAAAACTGACGCTAAAGAAAGGTTAATCTCATTTAATACTTGCGATGGATTCTCAGCTTGTGTAATTGGGCGGCCAATCACTAAATAATCAGAACCTGAAGTAATAGCATCTACTGGCGTCATAATACGTTTTTGATCACCCACTGCAGAGCCTGCTGGACGAATGCCAGGAGTCACTAATTTAAATTCTTTACCTAGGTCAGCTTTTAACATTGATGCTTCTTGTGCTGAACACACAACGCCGTCTAAGCCACTATTCTTAGTCAATGCAGCAAGACGTTTCACTTGTTCTTGTGGTGCAATATCTAAGCCAATATCCGCTAAATCTTGTTGATCCATACTTGTTAGTACTGTTACACCAATAAGTAATGGACGATCTTTACCATACGGTTCTAAAATCTCACGTGATGCAGTCATCATACGCTCACCGCCACTCGCGTGAACATTAACCATCCATACACCCATTTCAGCAGCAGCACGTACCGCTTTTGAACACGTATTAGGGATATCATGAAACTTTAAATCTAGAAAAACAGAAAAACCACGCTTATGAAGCTCTTTTACAAACTCAGGGCCAAATAAAGTAAACATCTCTTTGCCTACTTTGAGTCGGCAAGAGCTAGGATCAATTTTATCAACAAATGCTAATGCGTCTGCTTGATTATCATAATCCAATGCCACAATCACCTTTTGGTCTTTCATTTTCTCTCCTTGGGAAATTAATCTACTTACATTTTATTTAAAAAAAGAGGCACAAATTGCGCCTCTTAATTATTCACCATCTAAACCTTTAATAGGCTTAATAACGCCCCATCCTTTACAAGAAGGACATTGCCAAAACAATCGATGTGCAGAAAAACCACACTTACCGCAGCGATAGTTTGGCTTCATTTTTAACTGCTCTCCTACCAAGTGTTGTAAACTTGCTAGACTTGCTTTTGCTCGACCATCTTCAGCCTCATCAACATGATAGCCCATCAGACGGTAGAAGCCTTTCATTGTAGGGTTTTTAAGGAGCTGCTTAGTCATATAACCTTGTGCTAACGCCGTGCCTTCATGCTTAGCTATTAAATTAGAAAGCATAAGCTCTGCACTTGCTCCAGCCCCTTTTGCAATCGCTTCTTTTAAAAAATTAAGTAGTGAACCTTCTCTATCTAGATGTTCATAGCACTCAGCTAACAACGGCAATGCTTCACTTATAAAGTCGATATCTTGATCAAGTACTGACTCTAACTGGCTTGCTGCCCCTTTATAATTTTCTTCTTCTATGAGTAATTTAGCCAAAATAATCGATGCACGTACACATTGATTATCAATTGATAATGCTTTTTTCAGATTCTGCTTGGCTTTGTTTAAATTACTCTCAGCAAGCTCTTGCATTGCTAATTCACAGTAGTAGTGAGCAATATCAGGTTTTAGCTTTTTCTTACCCATTTTGACTAAACTGTTAGCAAAGGTAATAGCTTGTTCCCATTCGCGAGTTTGTTGATGAATAGCGACAAGTTGCAATAAAGCCGCTTCTTTATGATCAGGTTCATCGACCAATTGCTCAAATATTTTTTCTGCGCGATCAAGAATACCAGCAACCATATAATCTTTGGCTAATTGCTGCAGAGCGATATTACGTTGATCTAACGTTAGATTTGGACGAGCAATGAGGTTTTGGTGAATTTTAATTGCTCGATCAACCTCTCCTCTGCTTCTAAAAAGGTTACCTAGTGCAAGGTGAGTATCAATCGTATCACTATCAACTTGAAGCAGTTCAATGAAATGATCTACCGCTTTATCTGATTGATCAGAAAGCAATAGATTCAGACCCGCCACATATTGACGTGACAGGTGATTAGTATCTTTTTGACGTTGTTGTCTCGCACTCCTATTACCCATATACCAACCGTATCCGGCAGCAATAGGCAATAATAGGAATAGCAGCTCTAACATTCAGCGATTACCCTTTTGTTGAATCCAAGCGTAATTTATCAAGCTCTACCGTTTTCTTATCAAGGCGCTTGCGTAAACGACGTTGAGTCATACTAACTTTCAAATACATACTTCCACAAATCAACCAACCTAATCCAAAGCCTGTTGCAAAGAAAATGCCTAACAAAGTAGAAAGCTGAAAGTCACCCTGAGCCAATAAATAGTTGAAATTAACAACAATTTGGTTCTGAGCTCCAACAGCTAATGAAATCAGAAATAGAGAAACTAATAAAACAGCAACAATAATTTTCACTGGTCTTCCCTCAAGTTAATGAATATCTAATAATCTCTTATTTTACAGCTCTAAAGATACACCTAAATGCCCTTAAAATGAACATAAAAAAACGGCATACTTAAAAGTATGCCGTTTTTATATGCTAATTCACATCAGCTGAAATTCACACGTTCACGCAGTTCTTTACCTGGTTTAAAGTGAGGAACGAATTTACCATCCAATTCTACTTTATCACCAGTTTTTGGATTACGACCTAAACGAGGCTCTCGATAGTGTAGAGAAAAACTACCAAAACCACGAATCTCTATACGATCACCGCCTTCTAGCGTTGTTGCCATCTGCTCAAGGATTTCCTTGACTGTATCTTCAACCTGCTTAGCAGAAAGTTGAGGCTTTTTACTACACAGTTGTTCAATCAGTTCAGATTTTGTCATAAATGACCTCTCCTACGTTATCGAAAGAAAAGGGAGCATTACGCTCCCTTTAAATTTACTTATTCGCCTTTAGCTGCTTTGAAAGCGTCAGCCATTGCGCTACCGAAACCACCATCTTCTGGTTGAGTATTCAGTGTTGCCATTGCTTCTTGCTCATCAGCTTCATCTTTAGCTTTGATAGATAGGTTAACTACGCGGTTCTTACGGTCTACACCAGTGAACTTCGCTTCAACGCTATCGCCAACGCTTAGGATTAGAGATGCATCTTCAATACGGTCACGAGAAAGCTCAGAAGTACGGATGTAACCTTCTACGCTATCTGCAAGAGTAATTGTAGCGCCTTTAGCGTCAACAGCTGAAACAGTACCGTTTACTAGAGTACCTTTCTTGTTGTCTGCTAGGTAGTTGTTAAATGGGTCTTCTTCCATTTGTTTAACACCTAGAGAAATACGCTCACGCTCAGCATCAACAGCTAGAACAACAGCAGAGATTTCGTCGCCTTTCTTGTACTCACGTACCGCGTCTTCACCTGTAGCATTCCAAGAAATGTCAGATAGGTGAACTAGACCGTCGATGCCGCCGTCAAGACCGATGAAGATACCAAAGTCAGTGATAGATTTGATCTTACCAGTAACGTGGTCGCCTTTAGCTTGCGCTTCAGCGAATGTCTGCCAAGGGTTAGCTTTACATTGCTTAAGACCTAGAGAGATACGACGACGTTCTTCGTCAATCTCAAGAACCATAACCTCAACTTCGTCGCCTACATTAACAACTTTAGAAGGGTGGATGTTCTTGTTAGTCCAATCCATTTCAGAAACGTGTACTAGACCTTCAACGCCTTCTTCGATTTCAACGAAGCAGCCGTAATCAGTTAGGTTAGTAACACGACCAGAAAGTTTGTGACCTTCTGGGTAACGCTTAGCGATAGCTACCCATGGATCTTCGCCAAGTTGCTTAAGACCTAGAGAAACACGAGTGCGCTCACGATCGAACTTAAGAACTTTAACATTGATCTCGTCACCAACATTTACGATCTCAGATGGGTGCTTAACACGCTTCCAAGCCATATCTGTGATGTGTAGTAGACCGTCAACGCCACCTAGATCAACGAATGCACCGTAGTCAGTAAGGTTCTTAACGATACCTTTAACTTCCATGCCTTCTTGTAGAGAAGCAAGTAGCTCATCACGTTCAACACTGTTTTCTGATTCGATAACAGCACGACGTGAAACAACAACGTTATTACGTTTTTGGTCAAGCTTAATTACTTTGAACTCTAGCTCTTTGCCTTCAAGGTGCAGAGTGTCGCGTACTGGACGTACATCAACAAGAGAACCAGGTAGGAATGCACGGATACCGTTAAGTTCAACTGTGAAGCCGCCTTTAACTTTACCGTTGATAACACCCATAACTGTTTCAGCATCTTCGTATGCTTTTTCAAGTTGAATCCAAGCTTCGTGACGCTTCGCTTTCTCACGAGAAAGTTGAGTTTCACCGAAACCATCTTCAACAGCGTCAAGAGCAACGTCTACTTCAGAACCAACTTCAACTTCAAGTTCGCCAGCAGCGTTCTTGAATTGTTCAGCTGGGATTGCTGCTTCAGATTTTAGGCCAGCGTCAACAAGAACGAAACCGTTCTCGATAGCTACTACAGTACCTTTAACGATGCTGCCTTGTTGGAATTCAGTTTCAGATAGAAACTCTTCAAAGAGTTGAGCAAAAGATTCAGTCATTAATTTGATCTTCAATATTAAACGTCCATGGGTATCCTACCGCATGGGGTTGATAGTAAGGTTAGTTATCATCCTTGCAACTAACTAAGTTTTTAATTATAGCTTAGATTCAATAAAAGCAATAGCTTGAGCTACAACTTCTTCAATATTCATTGACGTTGAATCTAATACTAAAGCGTCTTCAGCAGGACGTAATGGCGCGACAGCTCTATTGCGGTCTCGATCATCACGTTCTTGAATTTCGCCTAAAAGACGGTCAAATCTAACATCTAACCCCTTCTGTTGCAACTGCTTCATTCGGCGATTCGCTCGTTCTTCCGCACTTGCATCTAAAAATATCTTAACTTCTGCGCCCGTAAATACGACAGTTCCCATATCTCGGCCATCAGCAACAAGACCGGGAGCGGAAGCAAAAGCCCTTTGACGACGCAATAAAGCTTCACGTACTTGTGGTAATGCCGCGACTTTTGAAGCCGCCATTCCGGTCTCTTCTTTACGAAGTTCAGAAGATACATCTTCGCCTTCTAAGATAACTTTTACTAAATCACCTTCGGCTTTAAATTGTACGTCTAGATTTGCAGCAAGAGGAACAAGTGCATCTTCTGAATCTAAATCAACGCCATGGTGGATTGCTGCTAATGCTAGCACACGATAAATCGCACCAGAATCTAATAAGTTATAACCTAGCTTTTCTGCAAGTAACATGCACAACGTGCCTTTACCTGCTCCACTTGGACCATCAACAGTAACGACTGGTGAATGAGTTGTCATGGAGTTCTCCAATTATTTATTGTGATTGGTTTCTACGGGCGCATTATACCCAAGTCAGATTATTTATATACTCTAGATAGCCAAAAACTAAAAAAGCCCTGTATCTTTTTATACAGGGCTTATGTCAATAAAATCGTACTGTTACTTATAAATCAAAAATCACACACTTAACTCTTTTAATTTATCAAAATAATCAGGGAACGTTTTTGATGTACAACCAGGATCATTAATCGTCACTGGCGTATCACTCAAGGCCACGAGTGAAAAACACATCGCCATACGGTGATCATCATAAGTATCAATCGCGGCATGCTTTAATGATGTAGGTGGCGTTATCGTAATGTAATCCTCACCTTCCTCGACTTCTGCACCCACTTTTCTTAATTCTGTCGCCATCGCCGCTAAGCGATCCGTTTCTTTTACACGCCAGTTATATACATTGCGAATAGAAGTCGTACCTTCTGCGAATAACGCTGCTGTCGCTATTGTCATCGCGGCATCAGGAATATGATTAAAATCCATATCAACGGCTTTTAACTCTCCTTTGCGTGCAATAACATAATCATCACCCCATTCAATATCAGCCCCCATAGCCGCTAACGCATCAGCAAACTGAACATCACCTTGAATGCTTTTTTTGCCAATACCAGTGACTTTAACCGAACCACCTTTAATGGCTGCTGCCGCTAAGAAATAAGACGCTGACGATGCATCACCTTCAACAAGAAAGTCCCCCGGCGCTACATACGTTTGATTAGCTGGAACGACAAAGGTTTGATAGTTTTGGTTATCAATCTTAACTCCAAACGTTGCCATTATATCTAATGTAATATCAATGTATGGTTTAGAGACTAAATCACCAACAATATTAATCGTAGTATCTTGAGTTGATAATGGTGCCGCCATTAAAAAAGCAGTTAAAAATTGACTTGAGATAGAGCCATCAATTTCTACCGTTCCGCCTTTTAAGCCTGTTCCTTTAATTTTTAATGGTGGATAGTTTTCATTTTCTAAATATTCAACATCAGCACCAGCCGCTTTTAATGCGGAAACTAGATGACCAATAGGACGCTCTTTCATGCGAGGTTCGCCAGTAAGAACGAACTCCCCTTTACCAAGACATAATGCAGCAGCTAATGGTCGCATTGCAGTTCCGGCATTGCCAAGAAAGAGTTCCAAAGCTTCTGTTGGCTCAAAGGTATGACCTAAGCCAACAACTTCACAAACTGTTTTATCTTCGGATAAATTATATTCCACACCTAATGACTTTAATGCGTTAAGCATATGACGAATGTCATCACTATCAAGTAGATTGGTAAGTGTTGTTTTCCCAGAAGCCAATGCGGCAAGTAATAATGCTCGATTTGAAACACTTTTTGAGCCAGGTAGATTTATTTGACCATCAATTTTTGAAATTGGTTGAAGAGTTAAGCTTTCCATGTTTATGTAAAATTCCTATACAAATAAATAATAGCGCTACGCTCGGTATTTCACCTTATGACTGCATAGCTGTTTCAGCTTTCATTGTTATTTTTTGTTATTCTTCATACTTTCAGAGTAACGAAAACCAAAGCGTTGTACCAGAGGCAATGTCGTCTCTTTACTTAAAAATAATGAATACTTATTTCTTTTGCTTATGACTATCTATTTGCCCCAACTTGATTCAAATGAAACAAGCCCTTTCCCTGTCATCGAAAGTGCATTAAATGATCCTGATGGATTGCTTGCAATGGGGGGAGACTTATCTTCAGTTCGTCTACTCAATGCTTACCAACATGGTATTTTCCCTTGGTATAGTTTTGGTGATCCTATTTTATGGTGGAGCCCGAGTATTCGAGGTATTTTTTTACCGGCTCAATTTTCACCATCGAAGAGTTTAAAAAAGTTTTTTAGAAAATCGAACTATGAAGTCACCATAAACAAATCAACAGCTCAAGTGATTGAACTTTGTGCATCCACTAGGAGTGCAGAAGAGACGTGGATCATGCCTGAAATGATCGATGCCTATAAGCAGCTCGCAACATTGGGGATTTGTCATTCTGTTGAAGTCTGGTGCAATAATGAACTTGTTGGTGGGCTGTATGGTCTCCAAATCGGCCAAGTATTTTGTGGTGAGTCTATGTTTTCATTACAAACAAATGCATCTAAAATAGCACTATGGCAGTTTTGTGAGCATTTTGTGGCTTCTGGCGGGCAGTTGATTGATTGCCAAATAATGAACCCTCACCTTGAAAGTTTAGGTGCAATCGAAATGAAAAGAGCCGATTTCAAGATAAAGTTAGATCAATTAGCTAACCAAACAGTCAGTTCACACTGTTATTTTCCACAACCTATTGGGAATAATTTCTAATCATGAGTCAATTTTCTCTTCAAGTGGGCTTAACCCCTGAGGGCCCTTGTAGCTATCTACCTGGACAACAAGAGCGCCTTGGTGTAGCTATGGATACAGATCTTCATTCTCCTCTTGGTTATCAAACTTTGATTCGCTTAGGCTTTCGACGCAGTGGGCCTACTGTATATAAACCGATGTGTGAAGCTTGTAATGCTTGTCAACCCTTAAGAATAAACGCGAATGAATTCACACCTAGTAAGAATCAGAAACGAATTTTAAATAAATTATCTTCGTTTACTTGGGAAATAAAAACAGAAATGGATCCTGAATGGTTTTCATTGTATGAACGTTACATTAATGCTCGTCATCAATCAGGTACTATGTTTCCCGCGAATAAAGAACAGTTCTTTGAATTTTCTCATGCTGATTGGTTAACTAATCATTTTCTTCATATTTATGAAAATAATACGCTTATTGCCATTGCCGTTACAGACATACTTTCTGATTCTATAAGTGCTATGTATACTTTTTTTGAACCTGAACACCCGTTATCTCTTGGAACTATATCCATCCTAGTTCAGATTAAATTATGTATAAACCTTGGTAAAAATTGGTTATATCCGGGCTATCAAATAGATGATTGCCCAGCGATGAAATATAAAGATCGATATAAACCTAACCAAAAGCTAGTAAATATGGTCTGGCAAGGGTAAAATGCCCACCAAACTTTACATACATCATTTTTAAGAGCAATATTAGCTGCTTAAAAATCAGCCAAAGCTATCTATATAAAGAGGATTCAATGGCAAAAGAAGACGCAATTGAGCTGCAAGGCACGGTTCTAGATACACTACCAAACACTATGTTTCGTGTAGAATTAGAAAACGGTCACGTTGTTACTGCTCATATCTCAGGTAAAATGCGTAAAAACTACATCCGTATTCTTACTGGTGACAAAGTAACAGTTGAAATGACGCCTTACGATTTATCTAAAGGCCGTATCGTCTTCCGTGCTCGTTAATTTGTCATTTTTAGCAACTTAGTTTGCTATAAATAAACAATAAAAAAACCCAGTCAATGACTGGGTTTTTTATTATCGAATATAATTTGCACTATATTATTAATGTACAGCTTCTGCTTCACTAGTAAACTCAAAGGCAAGCTCTCCGCCTTTATTAAGCTTAACTCGAACCGTACCACCGTTAACTAGCTCACCAAATAACAATTCATTTGCCATTGGTTTTTTCAGATTCTCTTGAATAACTCGAGCCATTGGGCGTGCACCCATTGCTTTATCATAGCCTTTATCTGCAAGCCACTCTTTCGCTTCTTGTGATACTTCCATTGAAACACCACGAGAATCCAGTTGAACTTGCAATTCTACAATGAACTTCTCAACAACAAGAGATATCACATCTTTGCTTAAATGTTCGAACCAAATAATGTTATCTAAACGGTTTCTAAATTCAGGCGTAAATATTTTTTTAATCGCAGCCATCGCATCAGTACTATGATCTTGTTGAATAAGACCAATCGATTTTTTCACCGTTTCTTGAACACCCGCATTGGTTGTCATAACAAAAACCACATTACGGAAGTCTGCTTTACGACCATTATTATCTGTCAGCGTACCATTATCCATAATTTGAAGTAGTAAGTTAAAAACATCTGGATGTGCTTTTTCTAGCTCATCAAGTAAAACCACAGAGTGAGGATGTTTAATTACTGCATCTGTTAGTAGGCCACCTTGTTCATAACCAACGTAACCTGGGGGTGCGCCGATCAAACGACTGACGGTATGACGCTCACCATATTCAGACATATCAAAACGAAGAAGCTCAATACCAAGTGCTTTTGCTAATTGAACCGTTACTTCTGTTTTACCAACCCCTGTTGGACCTGCAAACAAGAATGAACCAACCGGTTTATTATCCGCACCTAGCCCTGCTCTACTTAACTTAATTGCTTCACATAACACATCAATGCCTTGGTCTTGTCCAAACACTAACATTTTAAGCTTAGCATCCAGTTTTTTCAGCACATCTTTATCACTAGAAGATACTGATTTTTCTGGAATACGAGCCATCTTAGCTACCATTGATTCTATATCAGCAACATTGATGGTTTTCTTTCGACGACTGATAGGAGTTAAACGACAGCGCGCGCCCGCCTCATCAATAACATCAATCGCTTTATCTGGTAAATGACGCTCATTAATGTACTTAGCCGACAGTTCTACCGCCGCTCGTAGCGCTTTATTGGTATAACGAACTTCATGATGCTCTTCATACTTACTCTTCAGGCCAATTAAGATCTTAGTAGTATCGTCAAGAGATGGTTCTAAAATATCAATTTTTTGAAAACGACGAGCCAAAGCACGTTCTTTTTCAAAAATAGTGCTGTGCTCTTGATAAGTTGTTGAGCCAATACAGCGTAATTTCCCGCTACTTAGTAGAGGTTTAATTAAGTTCGCAGCGTCAACTTGACCACCAGAAGCGGCTCCCGCACCAATAATAGTGTGAATCTCGTCAATAAATAAAATCGCATGTTCTTCTTTTTCAAGCTGCTTTAAAATAGCTTTAAAGCGTTTTTCAAAGTCACCACGATACTTGGTACCTGCTAATAGGGAACCAATATCTAAAGAATAAATAATACAATCTTGAATTACATCAGGAACTTGTCCTTCAACAATACGCCAAGCAAGACCTTCTGCTATTGCTGTTTTACCTACACCAGCTTCACCAACTAATAGTGGGTTATTTTTACGACGACGGCACAATACTTGAATAGTTCGCTCAAGTTCTTGATCACGGCCTATCAGAGGATCGATTCCCCCATTCTTAGCTACTTGGTTTAGGTTTGTTGCAAAGCTTTCTAATTTATCTTCAGAGCCAGATTCTACTGCTGCTTCTGCATTATTTGAATCAGAATGATCATCACGATGCTCAGGTGCACCATGTGAGATAAAATTAACAATATCTAAGCGACTAATATCATTCTTTTTAAGGAGGTAGGCGGCATGAGATTCTTGTTCACTAAATATAGCAACAAGGACATTTGCGCCAGTAACTTCATTACGCCCTGAAGATTGAACATGGAAAACAGCACGTTGAAGAACACGCTGAAAACTTAGCGTTGGCTGTGTTTCACGGCTTTCGTCATCAACAGGAATTAATGGTGTAGTTTGTGTAATGAATTCATCGATCTCAGCAGCTAAAGCATCTAAGTCAGTATGACAAGCTAACAATGCCTCATGAGCTGATGGGTTCTCTAATAGAGCAAATAGTAGGTGCTCTACTGTCATAAATTCATGACGCTTTTCACGTGCACGAGCAAACGCACTGTTCAAACTTGCTTCTAATTCTTTATTTAACATAGGAACCTCCCAAAACACCAAATAATGGTGTAACGAACAAACTTACGCTTGCTCCATTGTACACAGTAGTGGGTGCTCATTATCACGCGAATACGTATTAACTTGCGCAACTTTTGTTTCAGCAACTTCAGCAGTAAAAACCCCACATACTGCTTTCCCTTCATAATGCACTGTAAGCATTAATTGTGTCGCTTTCTCCAAATCCATGGAAAAAAATTTATCTAAAATTTCAACAACAAACTCCATAGGAGTGTAATCATCATTATTCAAAACCACTTTATACATTGGCGGTGGTTTTAACCCTGTTTTCTCCAATTCCAGAACATCTGAATCAGGAGAAACCCATTCATATAATTTACTCATTTCGACAACTAATTTTCAGCTAAATAATATTATTGATACTTCAAAGCATCTCACTTTAGCCTAATCTAGTCTAAGGGCTACATCAAACAAAAGATGCTATTTTAGTGTTCTTATTCACTTAATTATTGTCTAATCGAATATAAAAACAACGATACTAAAATAAAGAATAGAGTGTTTTTTTCTTTATAACCACTTTATTTATCAAATTGATATTACTGATAATATTGTTAATCTTAAATATGATATTAAACACAAATGTTACAAAAGTGAACAATTTGTTCTTGACTCCCTCTTTAGATTTAATAAAGTGTACGAGTAGTGGTTATCAATTAAACAAATGTTTAATTGATAACCATTATGCTAGGTAATTAAAAATGCAGAGGGATGTATAGCATGGCAACAGGTACAGTTAAATGGTTCAATAACGCCAAAGGGTTTGGCTTCATTTGTCCTGAAGGTGAAGACGGTGATATTTTTGCACACTATTCCACTATAGAAATGGATGGCTACCGAACATTAAAAGCAGGGCAAGCCGTCACCTATGAGATTCATGAAGGCCCTAAAGGTTTTCATGCTAGTGAAATAAAACCACTTGAATGTGAAGCAGTTAAATAGGCTTCTCTATCAACGTTTTAAAAGGTGAGTATTTATTACTCACCTTTTTTGAACCTATCTCCTCAGAAATACTCTCATTTCTTTCCATCTTTCTTTGTTAGGTCCCTATTTTGAAATATTTAATTTCTTTTGCTTTATTATTTTTTCTTAATGGTTGCGTGTCAGAAGCTCACCAAGAAAAAAGTACCATCAATATAGTTACAACAGGTAATATCACCGAAGTACTATCAGACAAAAAAAGTTTTACTTGGCACACGACAATCAATGCTAATTATTTAAATTCAACACTCAATAATAATGAAGTAGAACAACAATTTATTTTATCCTTAAAACATAAATTGGAGCAAAAAGGCTTCACCTACATAGATAATGCAATACAAGCCGATTTTTATATTGGTTATGGCTTAGGTGTTGATACAAAAATAAGTGACTCACAAATCCTTAACAAAACAGGGCTACTTGCAGGCTTACAGCCTCTAGATTCCGAGGGGAATAATAAAGCCAGTATTTTTATCGCTATCTTCTTACCAAGTCAGCTTTCCCCTTCATGGTCAGCACTTGCTCAAGGCTATACCAACATAGAGAAGAGTAACCAAAAAGAAAAAGCTATCAGCGAATTACTGAATTTTATGTTTAATAGCTTAAAAAACAATACTTAGATCACACAATTAAGACACAGCATACTGCAATCAATAATTAACAATTGATTTACAAATGAGCGTCCCGTATCTTACTTCTATCCCAATTAAAGATGTCCAAAGCTCATGATTAAGTCAAAACGAAATATCTTCGAAAAAAATAATAAACTGTCTCTTTTTAATGCTCTTATCGCTCTAAACGAAAAGAAACAAAAAATTGCCAATTTAAAATAAAAAAAGCAGCTGTAATTAGCTGCTTTTTTATAACAAATTCGTGTAAATACTTTAATTACCATTATTAAAGAGCAATTAAGAAGAACAACTAATCTCCATTTTCTTACCCCATTCAGGAGGTAATTGAGCATATTGTCTAAACTCAGTATGTTCTTCAAATGGCTTTTCTAATAATAACGATAATATTTCTAATTCACTAAAATCGCCCTGTTGAGCTTTATCAATAGCCTGCTGCGCCAAATAATTTCTAAGAATATATTTAGGATTGAACCCTCTCATTTTCTCACAACGAAGTTCAACGCTATCCTCTTCCAATTCACAGCGGGTTAAATATAAATCCACCCACAACGTTGCTGCTTCTCGGTCAACAAACAGATCGATAATTATTTGCTTATCTTTACTATCCAAATAAGAAAGTGTTCGCATAAATAGAGTGTAATCCACCGCATTTTGTGACAACAACTCAAACATTGATTCAAATAAGCGACTGTCTCCTTCATGCTTAGAAAGGAGTCCCAATTTATCTCTCATTAATTGACTAAAGTAACCGTGAAGCTGCGTTTCATATTGATCTAAAGAGGACTCTAAATCTGACTTATCAATTAATGGGGATAGAGAATGCGCCAGAGCTGACAAGTTCCACAAGCCAATTCTTGGTTGCTGATTAAAGGCATAACGCCCTTGATAATCAGAATGATTACAAATATAACCAGGTTCATAATCATCAAGAAAACCAAAAGGACCATAATCAAAGGTTTGGCCAATAATCGACATGTTATCGGTATTCATTACACCGTGAGCAAAACCAACCGCCTGCCATTGCGCAATCATATAAGCAGTACGATCAACAATCTCATTAAACATAGCAGCGTAAGGTTTATCAGAATGAGCACAATCAGGGAAATGCCATTCAATTACTTTATCCGCTAATAATTTTTGCTCTGCCAATAAATTGGAATAAAAAAGATGTTCAAAATGCCCAAATCGAATATGAGTCTCTGCGACTCTAATAAGTAAGGCTCCCGTTTCGTAACCCTCTCTAAAGACAGGAGTATCACTGGTCATCATCCCTAATGCTCTTGTTGTTGGGATCCCTAAGCCTGCCATCGCCTCACTACACAAATACTCTCGGATAGTAGAGCGTAATACCGCACGGCCATCACCAGTGCGTGAATACGGCGTTCGACCAGCACCTTTGAGGTGAAGATCGAAACTAACTCCTGATTTATCAGCAAGTTCACCTAGTAACAGTCCTCGTCCATCTCCGAGATCTGGATTGTAACTACCAAATTGATGCCCCGCATATTTCATTGCTAAAGGAGAAAAAACAGAAGGAAGATTATCACCCGAAAATGCAGACAATAATTCAGGTGCATCCTCTGGGATCAGAGGCAGACCAAATTGCTCCGCTAACTCACTATTCCACATAATCCAACGCGTATTATCTAACGGACTAGGGTTTACATGAGTAAAGAGACAACGAGGTAATTCAGAGTAACGAGTAGTAATCGAAAAAGCGTTCCAAAAAGACATTTGTGCATTCCATTAACGAGCAATGTCGTAACGCTAGCATATTGATAAATGATATGACAGAAATGAAAAAAGCCGCACTAACTATGAGGTTAATGCGGCTTTTTCAATTTGGTACGCCCTGAAGGATTCGAACCTTCGACCACCTCCTTAGAAGGGAGGTGCTCTATCCAGCTGAGCTAAGGGCGCTCTATGGGGTAGGATTATACGAATATACGAAAACAGATCAATCCTTTTCTTATCATTATCTTACTGAATGCTGAAAAATAAAGCAGATTGCCTATTGTTTGATTAAATATAGACCTTTAACTTCATGTTCAATAGCATATTTATAAGTACTATTATTTTTATAACTTCACAAACGGAGAAAGCAATCGTTTGCGTCTAGCTATTACTATTTAATTCTGAGACAATACGCACGTCAATCAGTCAAAGCCCTTGTATAGGATTATTATGACCGCTCAAATTATCGATGGAAAACTTATCTCCCAAACTGTTCGCTCAGAAGTTGGGGCTCGTGTTAAAGCTCGCGTAGAAGCCGGATTACGTGCTCCAGGGCTAGCCGTAGTATTAGTAGGACAAGATCCTGCCTCTCAAGTCTATGTTGGAAGCAAACGTCGAGCTTGTGAAGAAGTCGGCTTTATTTCAAAATCTTATGATTTACCAACGACAACAACAGAAGCGGAATTGCTGTCTATTATTGACACATTAAATCAAGATGCTGAAATTGATGGTATTTTAGTTCAGCTTCCTCTTCCTGCGGGAATGGATAGCACTAAAATTTTAGAGCATATTGATCCTGAAAAAGATGTCGATGGTTTCCACCCATATAATGTTGGTCGCTTATCTCAACGTATTCCTAAATTACGTTCATGCACGCCAAAAGGCATCATCACTCTGCTTGACCGTTACAATATTCAAGTACGTGGAATGCACGCAGTTGTTGTTGGTGCATCAAATATCGTTGGTCGCCCAATGACGTTAGAGTTACTTCTTGCAGGCTGTACCACCACCACTTGTCACCGATTCACAAAAGATCTTGAACACCATATTCGTCAAGCCGATCTAGTTGTGGTTGCGGTTGGTAAACCAAACTTCATTCCTGGAGAGTGGATAAAAGAAGGTGCCGTTGTGGTCGATGTAGGCATCAATCGCCTAGATTCAGGTAAATTAATTGGTGATGTTGAATACGATGTAGCAAAAACAAAAGCAAGTTACATCACCCCTGTTCCTGGTGGCGTAGGTCCAATGACAGTGGCTAGTTTGATTGAGAATACCTTATTAGCTTGTGAGCAATACCACAGTAAATAACAAAACTTATTAACAAAAATATCAATTAGCGAGCTTATTAGGCTCGCTTTTTTTATATCTGCGCACTGCCACATTTCTCGATTAATTTTTACTCTATTTTCGGTTTTTTCTTGGACAAAATAAGGGTTTAGTTACTAACCTTAGATAAGAACGATTCGAACTATGGACGACAAGAGGAAATGGATATGAGTATTTTTGACCACTATCAAGCCCGTTATGAAGCAGCAAAAGATGAAGAAATATCACTGCAGGATTTCTTGTCATTATGTAGTAACGACAAAAGTGCTTATGCAAATGCAGCAGAAAGGCTTCTTATCGCCATTGGTGAACCAGAAGTAATCGACACTGCACTTGATCCTCAGCTGAGTCGTATTTTTTCTAATCGTGTCATCTCTCGCTATGAGACCTTTAAAGACTTCTATGGTATGGAGGAGCCAATTGAACAAATTGTTTCTTATCTTAAACATGCAGCTCAAGGTCTCGAAGAGCGCAAACAAGTACTTTACCTATTAGGTCCAGTAGGTGGCGGTAAATCATCATTAGCTGAAAAACTAAAAAGCTTAATGCAGAAGTTACCCATTTATGTCTTGAGTGCTAATGGAGAACGAAGCCCTGTCAACGACCACCCTTTCTGTTTATTTGATGTCACAGAAGATGGCGAGTTACTAAAAAAAGAATACGGTATTGAGCCTCGCAACCTACGTTCAATAATGTCTCCGTGGGCAGCAAAGCGATTACATGAATTCGGTGGTGACATTACCAAATTTAAAGTGATCAAAGTTCACCCATCAATTCTCGACCAAATCGGGATAGCAAAAACCGAACCAGGTGATGAAAACAATCAAGATATCTCATCTCTTGTTGGTAAAGTAGATATTCGTCAATTAGAGCATTTTGCCCAAGATGATCCCGATGCATATAGTTATTCAGGATCACTCTGTAAAGCCAACCAAGGCTTAATGGAGTTTGTAGAGATGTTTAAAGCACCAATCAAAGTACTTCACCCTCTACTAACGGCAACACAAGAAGGTAACTTCAACGGCACAGAAGGATTATCAGCCCTGCCTTTTGATGGCATGATTTTAGCTCACTCAAATGAGTCAGAATGGCAAACTTTCCGAAACAATAAAAACAATGAGGCCTTTCTAGATAGGGTATACATAGTTAAAGTTCCTTATTGTTTACGCGTATCAGAAGAAGTAAAAATCTACCAAAAGCTATTGGAACACAGTGAGCTTTATCATGCCCCTTGCGCCCCAAGTACCTTAGATATTTTGGCTCAGTTCTCTATATTGTCTCGCCTTAAAGATCCTGAAAATTCATCACTGTTCTCTAAAATGCGTGTTTATGATGGTGAAACACTTAAAGACACCGATCCAAAAGCCAAAAGTTACCAAGAATATAAAGACTTCGCCGGAGTCGATGAAGGGATGTCAGGCTTATCAACTCGATTCTCCTTTAAGATCCTTTCACGCGTATTTAACTTTGATCAAACTGAAGTTGCAGCAAATCCTGTTCACCTCTTCTACGTCATTGAACAACAAATTGAGCGTGAACAGTTTGCTCAAGACATTGCAGATAAGTACACCGAATTTGTAAAAGGTTTCTTAGTGCCTAAATACATAGAGTTTATTGGCAAAGAGATCCAAACCGCTTATCTCGAATCTTACTCTGAATATGGTCAAAATATCTTTGACCGCTATGTTGTCTATGCCGATTTTTGGATACAAGACCAAGAGTTCCGTGACCCAGATACCGGACAATTATTTGACCGCTCAGCCCTTAATGATGAGCTAGAAAAAATAGAGAAAACTGCTGGAATAAGTAACCCAAAAGATTTCCGAAACGAAATCGTAAATTTTGTTCTGCGGGCTAAAGCCAATAATAATGGCCAAAATCCAATATGGACAAGTTACGAAAAACTGCGTGTCGTTATTGAGAAAAAAATGTTCTCAAATACTGAAGATCTACTACCTGTAATTTCCTTTAATGGCAAAACATCCACCGATGATCAGAAAAAACACGACGATTTTGTCGCTCGAATGATGGAAAAAGGCTACACCAGAAAGCAAGTTCGCCTCTTGGCAGAATGGTACTTACGTGTACGTAAATCTTCATAATAAAACTCTTTTATTTTCGAGATTATGTTGCAGCTCATTACTTAATGGGCTGCCCCTAGCAAAATAAGGGGTAACTAATGGCTCAATTTATTGATAGAAGATTAAACGGGAAAAAGAAAAGTACCGTGAATAGACAGCGCTTTATCCGCCGTCATCAAGAACAAATTAAACGTGCCGTCTCTGATGCCGTTAATCAGCGTTCAGTGACAAACATAGAAGGCGGTGAAAGTATCTCGATACCTAAGGGAGATATCTCTGAGCCTGCTTTCCATCAAGGACAAGGCGGAATACGTGAACGCGTGCTTCCTGGTAATGATCAATTCATCAAAGGCGATAAAATTGAACGCCCACAAGGTGGCAGTGGCAGTGGTGCGGGAGACGGCGATGCCAGCGCTGATGGAGAAGGCGAAGATGAGTTTAGTTTTCAAATTTCCAAAGATGAATATTTAGATATTTTATTTGAAGAACTTGAACTACCTAATTTAGAAAAGAATCAAGTTCAGAAAATTACAGAGTGGGAAACCCATCGAGCAGGCTACCAAACGGCTGGCGTTCCTTCTAATATCGATATTGTTCGTTCATTACAGCAATCCCTTGCCCGCAGAACCGCCATGACGGCAGGAAAAAAACGACTGCTTGCTGAATTAGAAAAAGAGTTAGAGGAGATTGAAAACAGCGAACCTGCTCAACCTCTCTCTGTACGTAAGATGAAAGAAGAAATCGAAACATTACGAGAAAGAATTAAGCACGTACCTTATATTGATTCTTTTGATTTACGTTATAAAAATTACGAACGCACCCCTATTCCATCAAGTCAGGCGGTCATGTTCTGTTTAATGGATGTGTCAGGCTCAATGGATCAAGCAACAAAAGACATTGCAAAACGTTTTTATGTACTACTTTATCTTTTCCTTACTCGTACCTATGAAAATGTCGAAGTTGTTTTTATTCGTCATCATACTCAAGCAAAAGAAGTTAATGAACACGACTTTTTCTACTCCCAAGAAACGGGAGGAACAATGGTATCCAGTGCATTAAAACTAATGAAAGAAGTAATTGCTGAGCGGTTCCCAGTCAATGAATGGAACATCTATGCAGCTCAGGCTTCTGATGGCGATAACTGGGCTGATGACTCACCCAAATGTAAAGAGTTGCTTACCGCATCTATTCTCCCAGATTGCCAGTACTACTCTTACATTGAAATAACCAAACGCCACCATCAAACCTTATGGGCAGAATATGAAAAGCTCGCTCAGGGATTTGATAATTTTGCGATGAAAAACATTCGCTCGGTTGAAGATATCTACCCGATTTTCAGAGAGTTGTTTCAAAAACAATTGGCTTAGGAGGCACTATGAAAAGGAAAGCAATGCTACCTGACGGGCCAGATTGGACCTTTCAAATGCTAGAGCAATACCATATTGAGATAAAAAAAGTCGCAGAATTTTATCGCCTAGATACTTATCCCAATCAGATTGAGATTATTACCGCTGAGCAAATGATGGATGCTTACTCTAGTGTCGGTATGCCGATTAATTACCATCACTGGTCTTTTGGTAAAAAATTCATTCAAACAGAACAAAACTATAAACATGGGCAGATGGGATTGGCCTATGAAATAGTGATCAACTCTTCCCCATGTATTGCTTATTTAATGGAAGAGAACACCATCACAATGCAAGCTTTAGTAATGGCTCACGCCTGCTATGGACATAATTCTTTTTTTAAAGGTAATTATCTATTTCAAACATGGACAGACGCCAGTTCTATTGTTGATTATTTACTGTTCGCCCAACAATACCTCACTCAATGTGAAGAAAAATATGGGGTCGATGAAGTAGAAAAAATCCTCGATTCTTGCCATGCCTTAATGAATTACGGCGTAGACAGATATAAACGTCCAGAGAAAATCTCAATAGCAGAAGAGAAAATCCGCCAAGAAGACAGAGAAGCCTATCTTCAATCTCAAGTAAATGACCTATGGCGAACCGTGCCAAAATCAAAAGAAGAAAACAGTGAAGAAAAAATACGATTCCCTTCCGAGCCGCAAGAAAATATTCTTTATTTCATAGAAAAACACGCGCCATTATTAGAGTCATGGCAACGAGAAGTGGTTCGAATCATCAGGAAAATAAGCCAATATTTTTACCCACAAAAACAAACTCAAGTGATGAATGAAGGCTGGGCTACCTTCTGGCACTATACTATTTTGAACCATTTATATGATGATGGACTCGTCTCTGAAAAATTTATTTTAGAATTCCTACATAGTCATACTAATGTGGTTGCTCAACCAGCCTATAACAGCCCTTATTACAGTGGTATTAACCCTTATGCTCTTGGCTTTGCTATGTTCCAAGACATTCGTCGAATATGTGAAGAACCAACCGATGAGGACAAAGAGTGGTTTCCTGATTTAGCAGGTAGTGATTGGCTCGATGCGGTGCATTTTGCTATGCATAATTTTAAGGATGAAAGTTTTATTAGCCAATATTTATCGCCTAAACTCATACGTGAATTTAAGTTATTTTCTATTTTAGATAATGATAAAAATAAACATATTGAAGTTAATGCGATTCACGATGAGACTGGCTATCGAGAAATAAGAGAAAAGTTAGCAGCCCAATATAACCTGAGTAACTTTGAGCCTAATATTCAGGTATGGAATGTTGATGTTCGAGGAGACCGATCTTTAACACTCAGACATATTCCCTACAATAGGATCCCATTGGATAAAAGTCATACTGAGGTGATGAAGCACCTTCATCGTCTATGGGGATTTGATGTGATTCTTGAAGAGGTTATTTCATTTAATCGAGCAGAGATTATGTCTTCTTGCCCAAAGCGTAATTATTACAATACCAGTATTTAATACCAATCGTAGTAAATTACTGGTCGCCCTAGCGGTTAAATAGAAAAAGCCTTGAGATATCGCTACCTCAAGGCTTTATTTTATCTACCGACTATTTATAAGTAATCGATAAATTATAGTGAGGCTAATGCCGCATTTAATGTTGCACTTGGACGCATTTCTTTCGCTGCTAGTTCAACAACTGGTTGGAAATAACCGCCAACATCACCAACCGCACCTTGTGCTGCATTTAGCTCATCAACAATCTTAGTTTCATTAGATGTTAATGTTTCAGCTAAAGAACCAAAGTAAGCTTGAAGCTCTGCATCTTTTGTTTGTGCTGCTAGCTCTTGAGCCCAATACATTGCTAGATAGAAGTGACTACCACGGTTATCTAACTCACCGACACGACGTGATGGTGATTTATTTGTTTCAAGGAACTTAGACGTTGCAGCATCTAATGTATCTGCAAGAATTTGTGCTTTTGCATTACCTGTTGTCACACTTAAGTGCTCAAATGAAGCAGCAAGCGCTAAGAACTCACCTAAAGAATCCCAACGTAAATGGTTTTCTTTTTCAAACTGTTGAACGTGTTTTGGAGCAGAACCGCCAGCCCCCGTTTCAAACAGGCCACCACCATTCATAAGAGGAACAATAGACAGCATTTTCGCTGATGTACCAAGCTCTAGAATTGGGAATAAATCCGTTAGGTAATCACGTAGCACATTACCTGTTACTGAGATCGTATCTTCACCTTTGATAATACGCGCTAACGTATATTCAGTTGCTTCAACAGGAGATAGGATTTGAATATCAAGACCTTCTGTATCGTGATCGGCAAGGTAAGTATTTACCTTTTTAATCAACTCAGCATCATGAGCACGATTTGCATCAAGCCAGAAAATAGCAGGAGTACCTGTTGCACGAGCACGGTTTACTGCTAATTTAACCCAATCTTGAATTGGAGCATCTTTCGCCTGACACATACGCCAGATATCGCCTTCATCCACAGAATGTTCAATTAGAGCTGAACCAGCGCCATCAATCACTCGAACCGTTCCCGCTTCAGGAAGAATGAACGTCTTATCATGAGAACCGTATTCTTCTGCTTTTTGAGCCATCAAGCCTACGTTTGGTACTGAACCCATCGTTGTTGGGTCAAACGCACCATTCGCTTTACAGAACTCAATCACTGATTGATAAACACCAGCATAACAACGATCTGGGATCATCGCTTTAGTGTCTTTTAGTTGACCATCTGGCCCCCACATACGACCAGAAGTACGTAGTGCAGCAGGCATAGACGCATCGATAATCACGTCACTTGGCACGTGAAGGTTTGTAATGCCGCGATCTGAATCCACCATAGCAAGTTCAGGTTGGTATTCGTAAACTGCCGCAAGATCAGCTTCAATCTCTGCTTTTTCAGCGTCTGGCAATGAGGCGATTTTAGTGTAAACATCACCTACACCATTGTTTGCATCCACACCTAGCTTTTCAAAGGTTTCAGCATGTTTTGCAAATACATCTTTATAGAAAACTTTAACTGCATGACCAAAAATAACAGGATCTGATACTTTCATCATGGTTGCTTTCATATGTAAAGAAAGCAAGACGTCTTCTTCTTTGGCTTTTTTGATCTCAGCGTCAAAAAATTCAACTAACGATTTTTTACTCAGGCAAGAACCATCAATGATCTCTTTATCTTTGAGTGCCAAACCTTCTTTAAGAACCGTCACATCACCATTAGCAGTAACAAATTCAATACTCACATTTGTTGCGCCATCAATCGTTACTGATTTTTCGCTTGAGTAAAAATCACCTTCACTCATACTTGCAACGTGTGATTTAGAATCTGAAGCCCATGCACCCATTGAGTGTGGGTTATTTCGAGCATATTGCTTAACCGCACCTGGCGCACGACGATCAGAGTTACCTTCACGAAGAACAGGGTTTACCGCAGAGCCTTTAATTTTATCGTAAACGGTCTTAACCGCTTTTTCTTCCTCTGTTTTTGCTTCTTCTGGGTAGTTAGGTAGAGCATAGCCTTTTGCTTGAAGCTCTTTAATTACCGCGTGAAGCTGAGGAATTGACGCACTAATATTTGGAAGTTTAATGATATTGGCTTCTGGTGTTTTTGCTAATTCACCAAGCTCAGCTAATGCATCACTAATGCGTTGTTCTTCCGTTAAGTATTCAGGAAAGCTTGCAATAACACGACCAGCAAGTGAGATGTCGCGTGTATCAACGTCAATATCCGATGACGCTGCAAATGCTTGAATAATTGGAAGCAATGAATGCGTCGCCAGTGCTGGCGCTTCATCAGTGATAGTATAAATAATAGTAGATTTTTGCGTTGTCATTTAATTTCCCTATTTAATCTACAAAACCCGTAACAAAACGTATAATAGGCTTTGTAATTTACCGACTTTAGATACCAATTCTAGTAATTATCTAATTAATTGCATTGGTATTATTTTTATTAGTCTCTTGTTTCACGCGCGTATTATAGCGAAAAGCGGCGAACTTTAAAACTAAACGCCACAAAAGCTTTACAATTTTGCAAGGTAGTTAACATGACATTCAAGCGTTCCCCTAATTGGAAAAAACCAGCTTTTAAGAAAAAAACGACTCAAAAGCCACGCCCTGCACCAAAAGATCGTAAAGTCCTTATCTTTAATAAACCTTTTGATGTACTGAGTCAATTTACCGATGACCAACATCGCCAGACGCTCGCAGATTTTATTTCAGTAAAAGATGTTTATGCCGCTGGTCGCCTTGATCGCGATAGCGAAGGGTTATTAATCTTGACCAATGATGGTGTCCTGCAAGCTCGTTTAACACAACCTGAATCGAAATCACCAAAAACCTATTGGGTACAAGTTGAAGGCGATCCAACCGAAGAAGATTTAGAAAAACTTCGTCAAGGCGTCGAATTAAAAGATGGCATGACACTGCCAGCAAAAGTAGAAATGATGACAGAACCTGATTTATGGGAGCGTAATCCTCCGGTTCGATTCCGAGCTGCTATTCCAACCACTTGGATTGCAATAACGATTATTGAAGGCCGTAATCGTCAAGTTCGACGCATGACTGCACATATTGGTTTTCCAACGTTACGTTTAATTCGTTACTCAATGGGCGATTGGACTATAAAAGATGTCCCTCACGGTGAATGGAAAGAAGTCACTCTGTAGTCACAACAATAAGATATGTAAATATTAAGTTAAAAAAGCGCTACACGTTTAGTGTTTTTTCACTTAGACTCAAGAAAAGACGATGAAGTTATGAAGGAATAAAAATGAATGTAATCATTAAGGTAGCAGGGATTGCTAGCGTACTATTATTATCAGCCTGTGCTCCAGCAGATAGAGCAGATATAAACTCTACTGAACTGACTAACGAGCATTATAAGAACCAAGAAAAACAACAACAAAACTGTATGCTAACAGGTGAAATTGGTTGTGCTGATTAGTTAAGCTTAGAATAACGAATAAAAAAGGCCCGATAGAATCACAACTATCGGGCCTTAATTTCAACATCAAAAAGACAGTTTACTGCCCTTTCATATTGAGTTTATTCATCACCCATAAAGCTCATATCTGGTAATGATTCTAAATTTTCTTTATAGCGTTTTTGGTTAAATTCTGCGCCATTTTTCATCACATCAAAGACTTCAACGGCTAACGCACACGCCATCATTTCAATTGCATCTTCTCGTGGATTACCCGTCATTACCAAGCGCATTAATGTCTCTTTAACTGCAACTGGGCTGCCATCTTCAATTTGATTTTTTACGGTTTCAATCAATGTTTCTTCAGTCATGAAATCGTCTTGTTGATCTGTCATCTTACTTCTCGCTTAATAATTTCGCCTACTATGCCACAACCAAACGATAAAAAAACCAAATAAACTCTAAATATATAGTACACTATGCCAATAGTACCAGTTGTAATTAATAATTATACTTTCTAATTAAATAGAGTCTCAATATGCTTAACAATTTCACTATAAAACAGAAACTCATTATGATTCTTGTTTTAATCATTATTTCAAGCTGCTCATTGATTTTTGTGGCATTTAACAATTCAGGAAAAACAGAACTGAGCTTTAACGAGTACGACCAAGCTGCTGTTGAAAGTCAAAAATACATTTTAATGATTAATCGAGACATGAATTACACCTCTCGTTTAACTCGCAGTATTATGCTTGGTGATGATTTTAATAAAAATTTCACTAAACTTGAAAATTACATTGATGCTATCGATTCACATTTTGCCAATTTCACGCAAGCAGCATCAAAGCTGAGAGATAAGAAAGTAGCTAAACAATTAACTCAGCTAGCAAAACGTTCAGAAAAAGATACGATGGCATTTTTAAATGATGGTCGCCAGCGTATGGCTGCTATTCAACATGTAGAACGCACACCAGAAGTTTTACAAGATGCTTGGCAAGGATATAAAACAGGCGCGTCACCACTAGCAAATAGTGCTCGTGTTAGCTTTAAAGCACTTGTTGAGCTAGAAGATAGCGTTAAGAGTACGATCCATAACTCAGCCTTAAGCTCGATACAACAGATGAAGAATCGTCTTCTTGGCGTTTCTGTGTTTTTTCTTATTTTAAACTTTGCTTTAATCTTGATTATCATCAAGAGCATTCTATCTAGTATAGAAAAAGCGAAAAATACCGTTGAACAGATCCAAAAAAATTCAGATTTAACTCAAAGAATCGACCTAAATGCGAAAGATGAAATTGGCCAATTGTCTAACTCTATTGATAAAATGCTGTGTACTTTCCAAGAAAGCATCAAAACAGTATCAAGCACCTCAACTCAATTAGCATCCACTGCGGATGGTGTTTCAAGTATCACCACGAGTACTTCTCATTCAGTTAATGAACAACAACGAGAGTTAGACTTAGTTGCAACAGCAATGAATGAAATGACATCAACTGTGATGGAAGTGGCTCAAAATGCAAATAACGCCGAATCTTTTGCTCTAGAAACAGATAAAGAAGCACAACAAGGCAAACAAGTCGTCAACAGCACAATTAAAACCATAGAAACCTTAGCGCAAGAGATTGAACGCGCATCTAGTGTCATTAACAACCTAGAACACGACAGTCATCAAATTGGGTCTATTCTTGATGTGATCAAAGGGATTGCAGAGCAAACTAATCTACTTGCTCTAAATGCTGCCATTGAAGCGGCACGAGCTGGCGAACAAGGTCGTGGTTTTGCTGTGGTTGCAGATGAAGTGCGTTCTCTTGCTAGCCGTACTCAAGAATCTACCGAAGAAATTCAGCAGATGATTGAAAAACTACAACAAGGTACAAAGACAGCAGTGTCTGTTATGCAACAAAGCCAAACTTACGCAAACGACAGTGTAAATAATGCTCGAGTAGCAGGTGACGCATTAGCTGCCATTACCAATTCAGTCACTCAAATCAGTGATATGAACACACAAATTGCTACTGCTGCTGAAGAGCAAGGTGCTGTTGCTGAAGAGATAAATACCAACATTGTTAATATCAACCATGCTGCAGAAACAACGGCATCAGGAGCTGAAGAAACATCTCGTGAAAGCGAAAATGTAGCTAACCTAGCTTCTGATCTTAAAAAGATTGTAAATCAATTTAAAGTATAACGAATTCATGTAAAACTTGTATTTATACCAAGTTACATCAATATTAATGACACTAAAACAGTTTGTTGAGGTGTCATTTTTTTCGCAGATATAATTATGTGATTTTGCTCTCGGATCTGTCCTGAGCATATTCTTTCTGTTAGAATCTGGCTCAAGTTTTATTAGTGGTGTTAAAGAATGTCAGACAACAGCCAAAAGAAAGTCATCGTCGGTATGTCCGGTGGTGTAGATTCTTCAGTATCAGCCTATCTACTTCAGCAACAAGGATACCAAGTTGAAGGTCTTTTCATGAAAAACTGGGAAGAAGATGACAACGAGGAATATTGTACCGCTGCCGAAGATTTAGCCGATGCACAAGCGGTGTGTGACAAATTAGGTATTCACCTTCACACCATTAACTTTGCATCTGAATACTGGGACAACGTTTTTGAATATTTCTTAGAGGAATACAAAGCGGGCCGTACGCCAAATCCTGATATTTTATGTAATAAAGAAATCAAATTTAAAGCTTTCTTAGAATTTGCTGATGAAGTACTAGATGCAGATTTCATTGCTATGGGCCACTACGTTCGTCGTACTTTCCCAAGCGCAGAAGAAATCGCAAATGGTGCAAAACCAGAAATGCTTCGTGGTTTAGATTCAAACAAAGATCAAAGCTACTTCCTATACACATTAAGCTCAGATCAAGTATCTCGCAGCCTATTCCCTGTTGGTGAGCTTGAAAAACCTGAAGTACGCCGCATTGCTGAAGAGCAAGATTTGATCACAGCGAAGAAAAAAGATTCTACTGGTATTTGTTTTATTGGTGAACGTAAATTTACTGAATTTTTAGGCAAATACTTACCAGCACAACCAGGTAATATCGAAACCCCAGAAGGTAACATCATTGGTCAACACCAAGGTTTGATGTACCACACTTTAGGTCAACGTAAAGGGTTACACATCGGTGGCTCTAAAGGCGGCGGCGGTAACGAAGACCCATGGTTTGTTGGTGAAAAAGATTTAAAACGTAATGTGTTAATTGCCGTTCAAGGTAAAGACCACCCATTACTAAAATCTCAAGGCCTATTAGCTTCTCAACTACACTGGGTTGATCGCACTCCGATTAAAGCCCCATTGAGCTGCACGGTGAAAACACGTTACCGTCAAACTGATATCCCTTGTACCATCATCCCTATTGATGATGAAAACATTAAAGTGATTTTTGATGAAGCACAAATTGCAGTGACTCCAGGTCAGTCTGCTGTTTTCTACTCAGGTGAAATTTGCCTAGGTGGCGGCATCATCGAAGAGCGTATTTAAGGAGTTCCGAGCGTGGCTAACACTTTATTTGACAGAACCATTGCATTTGCTGGCATTTGCCAAGCGGCAAGCTTAGTACAAAAAATGGCGAAAGATGGGCACTGTGATCAAGCTGCGTTTGATACTGCTATTCAATCAATATTAGAAATCAATCCAAGTAATACGCTTGCTGTTTATGGCAATGAAGCGAACTTGCGTATTGGTTTAGAATGTCTGGTTCGAGATTTTGACAATACACCATCAGGCAGTGAATTAACTCGCTACTTGATCAGTTTAATGGCGCTAGAGCGCAAACTTGCAGGCCATCGCGATGGTATGAGCAAGCTTGGTGAACGCATTAGCACTATTGAGCGTCAACTTGAACATTTTGATATTCACGATGAACAAATGCTCAGTAACATTGCCAGCATTTATTTAGATGTGATCAGCCCTATGGGCCCTCGCATCCAAGTGACTGGTACACCATCTATCTTACAACAACCGATGACACAGCATAAAGTGCGTTCCCTGCTACTTTCAGGTATTCGTTCCGCTGTATTATGGCGCCAAACAGGTGGCAAACGTCGCCATTTAATTTTTGGTCGTAAGAAAATGGTAGAGCAAGCAAAAATTATTTTAGCTCGAATTTAAAAAATTAAAGCCTACTTGAATCTCAGGTAGGCTTTATCCTTTAACCTTTATAGATATCTAGGAGATTCACATGGAATTGTCAGCATTAACTGCTGTTTCACCTGTAGATGGTCGCTACGGAAGTAAAACAATTTCTCTACGCAGCATCTTTAGTGAGTACGGCTTACTAAAGTACCGCACTGTTGTTGAAGTTCGTTGGCTTCAAAAATTAGCAGCTACGCAATCGATTGCGGAAGTGGCTACATTAAGCGCAGAAGCGAATCAATTCTTAGATAATATCGCAGCTAACTTCAGTGAAGAAGACGCTATGCGTATCAAAGAAATTGAACGCACTACTAACCACGATGTTAAAGCTGTTGAATATTTCCTTAAAGAAAAAGTTGCAGAGCTTCCTGAGCTTCACGCAATTAATGAGTTCATCCACTTTGCATGTACTTCAGAAGACATCAACAACACATCTCACGCTCTAATGCTTAAAGAAGCACGTGATACTGTGATTCTTCCTGAAATCCGTAACGTTATCGATGCTATTAAAGCATTAGCTAACGAATACCGTGATGTTCCTCTTCTTTCTCGTACACACGGTCAGCCAGCTTCTCCATCTACTATGGGTAAAGAAATGGCTAACGTGGCGTACCGTATGGAACGTCAATACAAGCAAATCGAAAACGTTGAAATCTTAGCAAAAATCAACGGTGCTGTAGGTAACTATAACGCTCACCTTTCTGCTTACCCAGACGTTGATTGGCATGCATTTAGCGAAGAGTTCATCACTGAATCTCTAGGCGTTAACTGGAACCCGTACACAACTCAAATCGAACCGCATGATTACATTGCTGAGCTATTTGATGCGATTGCACGTTTCAACACTATCCTTCTTGATTTTGACCGTGACGTTTGGGGCTACATTGCTCTTGGTCACTTCAAACAAAAAACGATTGCTGGAGAAATCGGCTCTTCAACAATGCCGCATAAAGTTAACCCAATCGATTTTGAAAACTCTGAAGGTAACCTAGGTCTTGCTAACGCTATCTTTAGCCACCTAGCACAAAAACTGCCTGTATCTCGCTGGCAGCGTGACCTAACTGACTCAACGGTTCTTCGTAACCTAGGTGTTGGTTGTGGCTACGCTATCATTGCATACACGTCGACTCTAAAAGGCATTAGCAAATTAGAGATCAACCGTGCTGCACTTGAAGCTGAGCTAGATAAAAACTGGGAAGTTCTTGCAGAACCTGTACAAACAGTTATGCGTCGTTACGGCATCGAAAAGCCATACGAAAAACTAAAAGAACTGACTCGTGGTAAGCGTATCGACGGCGAAGGCATGCGTGCATTCATCGACGGTTTAGAAATCCCTGCAGATGAGAAAGTTCGTCTAAAAGAGATGACGCCAGCAAACTACATCGGTCAAGCTATCGAGCTAACTGACAAGCTGTAATCTTTACGGTTATTTTAACTAGACAGATTAACAAGCACTAAAAAGCCCTGTATCAAACGCCTTTAAAGCGTACTGTTACAGGGCTTTTTTATTCGGTTTTTACTCGTTCAATATAAGGTTAACTACATCACGCACTCTTGCATATCTTGGGCGCGTTCAACTCCCTTCTCAATTAAGCTTTGCGCTTGCTCATTTGAGATGGTTGCCATCACTTTATTCACCAGACCTTCCGCAGTGGATTCTGATGACGCTTCAACCAAACAGCTATAGGCATTAGCAATATGCTCTTTCACTTCAATTAAGGCTTCAGGGTTGCTGTAATCCGCATTTAACGCTTCATCGATTGACTCTGAAAATTCAGTCGCTGATACAGCTGCATCACCAAACTGTTCAATGTTCAACTCACTAAAATCCACAGATTCTAATTTTGATTGAGCTATATCCACTGCTTTATTTGCTGCGTCTTGTGCTTTATCAATCGCTTCGTTTGCATCTTCACAGCCTACTAAAACAATAGAAAATAACAAAGGTAACAATAGTTTTTTATTCATTTTTTCTCACTATAAAATTACAAATACCATCAAAACAGACTAACAGAAAATCACTCAAATAAGATAATTAGCATGTGTCTAAGTGTTAATGAAAGAGTATAAACTCACCGATATGAACTCAACCTGAACCATCTTACTTAATTTAATAGTCTATAATCTCTAATGTATATGAGCCTCAAGCCGATACCTGATTATATAAAATCACTCGGAGTTTACAGAGTTATGTTCAAATCAATAAAAACACGCATCGCCATTAGCGCCGGATTGGCTATATTTATCACTCTTAGTACAGCCATGTTTTTTACAACTGTCTCTTATAATAAAGTAAACAAAGAAATTACAAAAAATGTTTCATTACAGTTAACAGATAATATTGATTATAAATTATTATCAATTGCTAACCAGCAAAGAGCCGAACTTAACGGTTTATTTGCCCCTGTTATAAGTAATTTACAGCAATTAAAGTCAGTATTAGAACTCTCTAATAGTAATCAAGTCGAAGCTAACATTCTTATTCAACAATTTATGGCTTCATTACATATTCAAAATAAAAGTGTCTTTGCTGGTTATATGGTATGGGAAGAAAAGAACTTCCTTCAAGATAATTCGGAGTTAACTCAGAAAGCGACGAATAAAGATGGGTTCTTATCTCCTTTTTTCTCACCGATAGGTTCTGATTTTGAAGCTATTGGAATGGATAGCTTCAAAAATAGGAAAATGAATCAAAATGGGGAACGAATTGACGAATGGCACTTAGCTCCATTTGAAACTGGCGAACAATTTGTTATGGAACCGTATTATTATAATGTTAGAGGTAATGAAGAATTAATAACAACAATAAGTCTACCGCTACGCCACAATGATCATATTGTGGGATCACTTGGCTTTGATTGGTCAGTAAAAGACTTTCAAGCTATTAGCCAAAAAGCAGCAAAGTCAACAGGGCTTAGTAATGCCATCGTTTCGATTGTCTCTTGGGATGGGCGATTTCTCTCTTTTAGTCAAGATAAAAACTTAGTTGGAGAAAAAATCAAAGATGAATTTGCTCAAAACTGGCCATCAATTCAACAAAAACTAAAAAGCACATCTACGTTCTTAAGTGATATGGGTGATTACAAAGTTGCTGTTTCATCAATAGAAACAGGTGCTAAACCATGGGTTGTTATGGTTTCAGTTCCTAAAACAGTGCTTGAAAAAGAGATCACTGATTTTAATCAGCTGAGTACTGAACTTAGTCAGGGTGCATTATTAAATGGCTTATTAAGTGGTTTTATCTCATCAATTATTGGGATTGCTATTATTTTCATTTTAGCTAAAAGCATTGGTGCGTCTTTACTTGAGCTCACTTCTCGCTTTGAAAACATAGCACAAGGTGATGGTGATTTAACTCAACGCATTAGTATTGACTCTAAAGATGAAATTGGTCAATTGGCTTTCTGGTTCAATACTTTTATAGAAAAAGTTCAACATACACTTCATAACGCAAAAAATACGGCAGAATTAGTCTCTCAATCCTCAATGAATACCATGGCCGAAACTGAAAAATCACAATTGAAACTTCAAAATCAAGTAAATGAAGTTACTCAATTAGCAACCGCTATTAATGAAATGAGCGCAACAGCACAAGAAGTTGCTTCTTCTGCATTACAAGCTGCAACAGCAGCAAGCCAAATTCAAGCAAGTAGTGAAGATGGACAGAAAATAATGAATAATGCCGCAGCTTCTGTTGAAGAGTTGGCACGCTTCATTAATGAAGCCCAAGAGCAAGTGATTAATTTAGCTTCATCAAGCAATGATATTCAAAAAATTCTTATTGAAATCGGTGGTATTGCAGAACAAACAAACTTAT
This sequence comes from Aliivibrio wodanis, assembly GCA_000953695.1. GTDB lineage: Bacteria > Pseudomonadota > Gammaproteobacteria > Enterobacterales > Vibrionaceae > Aliivibrio > Aliivibrio wodanis. The sequence continues at coordinate 2,200,937 of LN554846.1, forward strand.
TGGCATTAAATGCTGCGATTGAAGCAGCTAGAGCTGGCGAACAAGGACGTGGATTTGCTGTTGTTGCCGATGAAGTTCGTAACCTAGCAAGTCGTACACAAAGCTCAACACAAGAAATTAATAGTATGCTTGCGATATTACAACAAAATACTCAAGGTATTGTGACGGTAATGGAAAGTAGTCAAAAGCAGGCATTAGAAACTAAAGAAGAGACCTTAATTGCACAGAAAAACCTACAAGAAATTAATGCTGCAATTCTTGTAGCCAATGACATGAATAACCAAATTGCTTCAGCCGCAGAAGAGCAAAGCTCTGTCTCTGAAGAGATAAATCGCAATGTGACAAGTATTAACGAAGCCGCTGATGAAGTTCTTTCTGATATGCAAACTTCATTAAATGACACCGCAGAGCTAACAAAAGAAAGCCATTCACTAGCTCAGAAATTAAGTGAATTTAAAACTCAATAGATTTAAAACCTAAAATCTACATTTAATTAAGCCATGCTTTGTCTCTATTGCATGGCTTTTTTATTTATCCAAATCCGCATGAACTTTATGAACAAAATTCATTTAATGTTCTAAATAGCCATTATCATCTCTATCTAGTCAAAACCCTCTCAAGTGAATAACATTTACGCAACAACTAAGAAAAAGCAGTATATATCGAACGATAACAGCTCATAGAAGCTATAACCCCTACTCTCAAGTTTCACACCATAACGACAGAGAAACTTAGACACATAAGGACATGTTATTCATGCTTACTTCATTTAAAAAACAAATCACAGCCTCAATGATTGTTGCAACCTTTGCATTTTCAGGTTCAGCTATTGCAGCCGAACTTGAAAAAATTCACTTCATCATTCCTGGTGGTGCTGGTGGCGGTTGGGATATGACAGCTCGCGGTACCGGTGATGTATTGCTTAAATCAGACATCATTGAACAAGCGTCATACCAAAACCTTTCAGGTGGCGGCGGCGGTAAAGCTATTGCTCATTTAATTGAAACTGCAGAGCGCCAGCCAGATACATTAATGGTCAACTCAACGCCTATCGTGATCCGATCGTTAAGTGGTATTTTCCCACAGTCATTTCGAGACCTAACCCCAGTTGCTGCAACTATTGCCGATTATGGTGCGATTGTCGTAAATAAAGACTCTAAATATACCAGTTGGGAGCAAGTGGTTGCTGATTTTGAAAAAGACCCTCGTTCAGTAAAAATTGCAGGCGGTTCAGCTCGAGGCAGCATGGATCACCTAGTGGTTGCGGCAGCATTTAAAGGTGAAGGCTTTGATGCAAGAAAAGTACGTTACATTGCGTACGATGCCGGTGGTAAAGCAATGGCTGCACTGCTTTCAGGCGAAACACCACTACTTTCAACAGGGTTAGGTGAAGTGCTTGAAATGTCGAAAAGCGGTCAAGTTCGTATTCTTGCTATCACAGCACCTAAACGCTTAGAAAGTGCGCCAGAAATCCCAACACTAACTGAATACGGCAATGAAACCGTCTTTGCTAACTGGCGTGGTTTCTTCGCAGCACCTGGTACACCACAAGCGAAAATCGATGAGTACAGAGAAGCCTTCGATAAGATGTATGAAACGGATCAATGGGCAGTAGTACGAGATCGTAATGGTTGGATTGATAACTACAAAGCGGACAAAGACTTTTATGCTTTCCTTGAAAATCAAGAATTGCTAATGGGTAACCTAATGCGTGAGCTTGGCTTCTTAAAATAACACAATCATTTCAGCTGCCTTGGATAATTAATGACTCCCCCGGATATGGCTCATTAATGTTCCTGTTACCTTCTCCTTGCACCTTATGTTCAAGGCAGCCTTTTTCTTACTCTTTTTTAAATGGATGAATGGAGAGAACTCATGTCGTACTCTAGCTCTTCTCTACTATGCCGAGATCGCGTTGGCGCAATCATTTTTTTACTGGTCTGCTTATGTTATGGCTATCAAACCAGTTTAATTCCTTTATTTCCTGGTGATGAATACGAACCCTTCACCGCTCGAACCCTACCTTACATGCTAACCTTTGCTGGTATTTTTCTTTCATTACTTCTTATTGTCTCAGCTCAACCGGATGAAAAAAGTGGTGCCGTATTAGGCTTTAACTGGAAACTGTTAATTGGATTTATCATTTTAATGGTGCTGTATGGTATTGGCTTAACATGGCTTGGTTTTGTTCTAGCTACAAGCCTATTTTTACTGGCAGGATTCTATCTTTTAGGCGAACGTCGTAAACCCATTTTATTTGGCGCCTCGTTTCCTTTTGTTACTGGATTCTGGCTACTTCTTACCAAAGGTTTGGATATCTATCTAGAACCTGGTTATCTTTTTCTTGCTTGGTAAACCCTAGGACTTAATTATGTTAGATGGAATTTTAGCAGGCTTATCAACAGCGATTATGCCAACCAACTTGATGATGGTGATGATCGGCTGTTTTGTGGGTACATTCATCGGTATGTTACCGGGTCTTGGCCCTATTTCTGCCATTGCCTTAATGATCCCGATTAGCTACGGACTTGATCCAGCATCAGGTATGATCTTAATGGCGGGTGTTTATTATGGCGCCGTTTTTGGTGGGTCTACCTCATCAATATTGATCAATGCACCAGGCTGTTCTTCAACTGTGGTTACTGCCTTTGATGGTTATCCAATGGCACAAAAAGGTCAGGCAGGTAAAGCCCTTGCGCTTGCTGCCTACTCCTCTTTTACTGGGGGGACACTTTCAGCCATTATGCTACTGATTGCAGCCCCAGCGCTTGCCAAAGTATCTCTTAGCTTCCAATCATCAGATTACTTTGCCCTAATGTTAGTAGGCTTATCCGCTGTTGCGGCATTCGCAGGTAAAGGCCAAGTGATTAAAGCTTGGATGATGACCATTCTTGGCTTAATGCTTTCAACCGTCGGCATTGATAAAGGCATTGGTGTTGAGCGCTTTACCTTTGGCTTAACTGATTTAATGGATGGATTCAGCTTCTTATTGCTTGCAATGGCAACCTTCGCATTAGGGGAAACCTTGATGGGAATATTAAAACCAGAGCAAGACACGCGAGATGATGAACAAAATAAAATGTCTGACCTAGGCAGCATGAAAATCACCAAAGAAGAATTTAAAGAGGTTGCCCCTGTTGCTGTTCGTTCATCTATCCTTGGTTTCTTTACTGGCGTATTACCCGGAGCTGGCGCAACTATTGCGGCATTCTTAAGTTACGGAATGGAGCGAAACCTAGCACCAAAAGATAAAAAAGAAGAGTTTGGTAAAGGCAGTATCCGTGGATTAGTGGCACCTGAATCGGCAAATAACGCCGCATCAAGTGGATCATTTGTTCCCCTACTTACCTTAGGTATTCCTGGCTCTGGAACAACCGCAATCATGCTTGGTGCCTTAATCGCTTATGGTATTCAACCTGGTCCAAGACTGTTTGTCGATCACCCTGATATCTTCTGGTCAGTTATTATCTCTATGTACTTTGGTAATATCGTATTAGTGATCCTAAATTTACCGTTAATTCCATACATCTCTAAATTACTTGCTGTGCCAAGAACCGTATTGATGCCGATGGTTTTATTCTTCTCAATTACTGGGGTGTATTTAGTCTCATTTAATACCGTTGATGTATTCATCATGATCTTTATTGCGATGGTGGCAATAGCCCTGCGGCTTGCCAATTTTCCACTCGCCCCCTTACTGCTCGGATTTATATTGGGTGGCATGATGGAAGAGAATTTACGTCGAGCATTAATGATCAGTGATGGTGAGTTGAGTTTCTTGTGGGAACGTCCAATTACCTTTAGTTTCACTGCTATTGCTGCAATTGTGCTTATTCTTCCAATGCTACTGACGTTTATCAATAACGTTATCCGTCCTAAGTTTGCAGTAAAGTCATAATCTTCTAATCTAACCGTCTAATATGGACACCAATACTAAGGATAGTATTGGTGTCTATTTCCTCTGCTGCCATTTCTTTTTTTCATGCTACAATCCCCTTCTATTCATATATCTGAGATTTCACATGCCATTTTCCAAACTTGGGTTAAGCGATCCAATTTTAAAAGCCATCGACGAACTGGGTTATAAAGCCCCAACTCCAATTCAAGAAAAAGCCATTCCCGTTGCGCTTACTGGAAAAAACCTAATTGCAGCTGCGCAAACAGGTACAGGTAAAACAGCCAGTTTTGTATTACCAATTTTAGAAATCCTCAGCGAAGATCCAACGAAGGTTCGTGCTAAACGTGTTCGTGCATTAATTTTGACACCAACACGTGAGCTAGCGATCCAAGTTGAAGACAATATTCAAAAATACAGTAAGCATATCGATATTAGCTCACTGGCTATGTACGGTGGTGTTGACTATAAAAACCAAAAAGAACGCCTAATTGAAGGGGTTGATGTATTAGTTGCCACTCCTGGCCGTCTTCTTGATATGTACACACAACGCGCAATTCATTTCGATGAGATTGAGATTTTAGTTCTTGATGAAGCTGACCGTATGCTCGATATGGGGTTTATTGAAGACATCAATAAAATCATCGAGCGTTTACCGCTTGATCGCCAAAACATGTTGTTCTCTGCAACACTGTCTGATCAAGTACGTTTTTTAGCGAAAACAGCGGTAAATAATCCAATTGAAATTACTATTTCGCCAAAAACGACATCAGCACCACAAATTGATCAGTGGTTAACCACGGTTGATAAAGACAGAAAATCAGCACTGCTTAGTCACTTAATTACAGAAAATGAGTGGGACCAAGCACTGATCTTTATTGAGACTAAACACGGTGCGGCTAAATTAGTTAGCCAATTAGAAAAACGCGGGATAAGAGCAGAAGCTTTCCACAGTGGCCGAAGCCAAGATGCTCGTGCAAAAGTACTGAATGACTTTAAAGAAGGTAAATTACAATACCTAGTTGCTACAGGTATTGCGGCTCGTGGTATTGATATTGATGAGCTAACACGAGTGGTTAACTACGACTTACCTTTCCCTGCTGATGATTACGTTCATCGCATTGGTCGTACAGGTCGTGCTGGTGCAAAAGGTGAAGCTATCTCATTTGTTTCTAAAGATGACTTTAAAAACTTATGTATGATTGAAAAACGTCTTGGACACTTAATTGTTCGTAAAGAAATAGAAGGCTTTGTACCACGAAAAGAAGTGCCTATTTCTATTTTGAACTTTAGGCCGGAAAGAAAACCAGCACCAAAGTTCTAACGAAAGCAGTGGTTAGACTACTAAATTAAAAAACGCCCATACTTTTTACTAGAAAGAGAAGTGAAAAGTATGGGCGTTTTTATATCTATCTGTTGATTAAGATAAGAGGATTTATAGAAGATGCTTTAAAGCATGCCCCGCTCTTTCATAACCTAAGTCTATCATTTCAGCTGTGCGTTCAAACTCAAATGTACCACACGCATCTCTTGCGATTTCAACCGTAATATCTGGCGGATAAGCCGCAAGCTTTTGTCTCGCAATGGTACTTTGCATCGCATCAAACGCTTGGTTTGCAATATCATACATACCTAAATCTATTCGCGATGCCTTCTCCGTTAAAGAACCAAAGTAATCACTCACTTTTCGGTGAAACGACATCTCTTCTTCTGGTTCCTGTTCAGAGATATCCACTTGATTGATTTCAAAATCATCTATTTTATGGCTAATTTCACCAGCTAAATTAACCGCAAGAGTAATATCAGAATGATCAGCAAACGTCGGAGCAATCGGCACTGGGTTTAACACTCCACCATCGATCAAGGTTCTACCATTAAACTCAATTGGCATTAGATAAAGAGGCAATGAAATAGAAGCCCGAATTGCTTGAATTAACGAGCCTTTTTGCAACCACACCTCTTTTTCATTGCTAATGTCTGCAGCAACTGCGGTATAAGGAATTGAAAGATCTTCAATACGTAAATCCCCCAAGATATGACTAAGGCGATTCATCACTTTATCCCCTTTAATTAATCCACCTTTACCCCAATTAAAATCCATTAAAGAGACAATATCAAACTTAGTGATTGTCCTCATCCAATCTTCAAACTCATCCAATTTTCCGGCGGCATATACCCCTCCGACAACAGTACCAATAGAGCAACCAGAGACAGATACAATCTCAAAATCATGTTCTTCTAACCAACGGATCACGCCGATATGAGCAAGGCCTCTCGCTCCACCACTTCCAAGAACAAGTGATACTGTTTTTTTCTTCATGGGGTTTCTCCCTTCCATGATCACTCTGCTTTAATATCCATAAATTGTGCGTTTAACACTTGTTGTAAAGCCTTAGGGGCCAACCCAATATCTAGCCCTCTTTTACCACCACTGACATAGATGGTTTCAAACTGTTCCGCCGTATTATCAATCACTGTTTTCAATCGTTTCTTTTGGCCAAGAGGACTAACGCCTCCCATGACGTATCCGGTCGATTTTTGAACCAAAGCAGGATCGGCCATTTTTGCTTTTTTGCCACCAGCAGCTTTAGCAATTAATTTCATACTTAAATGGGCAGCAACAGGAATAATACCAACGACTAGCTCTTTCTCATCCACTTGAACCACTAAGGTTTTAAACACCTCTTCATCAGGTAACCCCAGTTTTTCGGCCGCTTCTAATCCATACGCTTTAGCTTTTGGATCATGGTGATACTCAAACACTTGATGTTCAATTTTTGCTTTCTTTAATAATTTCGTTGCTGGTGTCATTGCTATTAATACCTTAAAAAATAGGGTTACGCCTTAAAGTACGTTCGCTCTGGTCGCCCAACACTGCCATAAGAGAGGTCGGCACTCAATTCTCCAGAGCTAATGAGATATTCTAAATAACGACGAGCAGTAGTTCGGCTTGCACCAATTAACTCACCTGCTTGATCTGCCGTTAATTGCTTTTCATTCACAAACAGTTGGCGCACTTTTTCTAATGTTACGCCATCAATGCCTTTGGGTAATCTTGCCACAGGCGTTGCCGTGGTAGAATGCAGCATGGCATCAACCATGGTTTGATCAATATCAACTCGATTAATCAATTGTTCTTTTTGACTTAAATATTTATTAATTGACTCTTCTAATCGACTAAATATAACAGGCTTTAACAGATAATCTACCACACCACCACGCATTGCTTCTTGCAGCGTATTCACATCTCTGTCAGCGGTAATTAAGATAACATCGGGGGACGACTCTTTTTGGCGCAATTCACGCAATATATCAAGCCCGTTACCATCAGGAAGATAAATATCCAATAGTACTAAGTCTGGGTTTAACACATCAAATAACGTCGTCGCTTCTTCCTTACTGGCAGCAATTCCTATGACCTCTACATAATCTATTTTATCCAGATTACGGCGATGTATTTCTGCGATGCCAATATCATCTTCTACGATAACGGTCTTGATTTTACTGCTCACACAATATCCTTTTGTTTATTCTTTATAAGATTGGTTGCTCTATGAATGCAACTCTTTTGGCAAATAAATGGTCATCAAGGTTCCTTTTCCCGCATCACTTCTGACCGTAAACTCTCCATGATAATGGTCGACTAATTGCTGAATAAGATGCAAACCAACCCCACGCCCTTGTTCCTGTTTTGTCGATACGCCTCTTTGAGTTAACTGCTTAAAGCTAAATGCCTGCGGTAAGCCGCACCCTTTATCTTCTACTTCGATAATCACTTCTTGGCCAAAATCAGTCACACTGACAATAATAGGCTCAACAACTTCTTTTGATTGATTCAAGGTTGCATCAAACGCATTGTCGATTAAATTTCCGATAATCGTCACCATATCTTCAGCACGAATATGCTCTGGTAGATGCGTTAATTGCGTCCCTTCCTCTATATCTAAAACTAAACCAAGCTCTCTCGCCCTCTCACTTTTACCAAGCAGTACCCCTGCAATCATAGGTGCAGAGATGCTTTCTCGTAAAAACTCAATTAACTTTTGATAGCGTAGGCTTTCTTGTCCGATGATCTGTTGTACTTCTTCAATCTTACCTAGCTGGATCAAGCCGCTAATGGTATTTAATTTATTTCGATGCTCATGAGTTTGGGATCGTAATAAATCGGCATATTGCTTAACTTGAGAAAGTTGAGTTGTCAATTCACTGATTTCATCTTTACGTCGAAAACTAGATACCGCCCCAATCACTTCACCGTCCATCTTGATCAATTCTCGGTTAGCAATAACGGCTTGGCCATTCAGTAGCAACTCAATATCATGCTCTGATTGTTGGGTAACCAAAAGCTTAGTTAAATCACTGTCTGGTAACACTTCAATAAACAACCGATTTAAAGACTGCTTAGGATCTATACCTAATATGTCACAGGCGCTTTTATTAATAGATCTAAGCTTACCATTCGCATCAATACTCAAGACCCCTTCACGTAATGTTGAGAGTGTGACTTGTTGCTCTTTATATAAACGCCCAAATGCTTCTGGCTCAAAACCAAAAATCGGCTTTTGAAAGCGCCTAGCGACAAAGTTAGCAATGAGGGTATTGGCAAAAATAACTAACACAGCCATCCCAAGAAAAAAGCTGAGAAAGTGAGAAACTTTGCTATCAATAGTAGTTAGTAAATAACCGACTGAAACCACTCCGATAATCTCACCACGATCATTTACAATCGGTGTTTTTCCGCGTACAGAATGACCTAATGAACCTTTGGCGTATGAGATATAGGATTCACCCAGCTCTAACGCTTGCTGGTTATCTCCCCCCTGCATCGGCTTCCCTATCCGCTCTTTAATCGGATGAGCGATTCGTATACCTTCTTTGTTCCCCACAACAATAAAAGCCGCACCAATGGATGAGCGTAATCGTTCTATTTTTTCTTCGATTAACAAGGGAGCATTTTTCTCAATGGCCATCATCACTAATGGTGACTGAGCGAGAAATCGAGCAACGCCTAACGCTTTATCTCCGCTGTCTTGGGATTCCCAGTGCTTGATATATAAGAACGCACACACAGACAAAATTAAAAGCTTACCTACGCCAGAAATGGTCATTACTGTTAATAATCGACGTCTAAAATTCAAATCACGCCAAGACATTCATTTTTCCTTGTTAATCTTGCCTTAACAAAGAGTATCACAAGCCATTAACCTATTCTTAAAGCTTGTTCATACTCTTGATCACACCTTATAAATATTTTCATCAATTCCATAGTAAAGTTAGGGAATTAATTCAGTATCACCCCACTTATGTGGTATAAAAAGCGCGCTTCTTTTCAGCATTTTTAACTCTTTCCCAAAAGGTTTCCGTTACTATGAAAAGCGATATTGAGATCTGTCAAACTGCGACACTTATCAGAATGAAAACGATTGCGTCAAACTTAGGACTGCATGATGATGACATTACGCCACAAGGTCGCTATAAAGCAAAAGTCAATATTGACGCCTTAAAACACCTTGAAAACAAACCAAATGGTAAGTTAATTTTAGTCAGCGCTATCACGCCAACGCCACTCGGTGAAGGTAAAACAGTGACAACCATTGGCCTATCTCAAGGTCTAGCAAAATTAGGCGAATCCGTCAGTGCCTGTATTCGTCAACCTTCAATGGGACCTGTATTTGGGGTAAAAGGCGGGGCTGCAGGCGGTGGTTATAGCCAAGTCGCTCCAATGGAAGAACTAAACCTTCATTTAACAGGCGATATTCATGCGATTACCGCGGCACATAACTTGGCCTCAGCAGCCATTGATGCTCGTATCTACCATGAGCAACGTCTAGGTTACGAATTGTTTTCTGAAAAGAACGACCTTCCCGCATTGCGAATTGATCCTGAACGAGTCGTTTGGAAACGAGTAATGGATCATAACGATCGCGCCCTTCGCATGGTCACGATTGGCAATAATGAAGAGGGAAAAACCATTAACGGGTATCAACGTGAAGATGGTTTTGATATTACCGCCGCTTCTGAATTGATGGCTATTCTGGCACTGGCGAGCGATCTTCAAGATTTACGTCAACGTATTGGTCGCATTGTTGTTGCTTATAATCTGGATGGCGAGCCCGTAACAACAGAAGATCTGCAAGTTGCTGGCGCAATGACGGTAACAATGAAATTTGCTACCAACCCAACCTTAATGCAAACGCTAGAAGGCGTACCGACTTTTGTTCACTCAGGTCCTTTTGCCAATATTGCTCATGGTAACTCTTCTATTATTGCCGACAATATCGCATTAAAACTGACTGATTATACGGTAACAGAAGGAGGTTTTGGTTCAGATATGGGATTAGAAAAAGCCTGCAATATTAAAGCGCCATTAGCAGGTAAAGCACCTGATTGTGCAGTGCTTGTTGCAACACTTCGAGGCATTAAAGCAAACTCTGGTTTATTTCCACTATCTCCAGGTCAAGCCTTACCTAAAGCCCTATTTGCTCCAAACCAAGAAGCATTAAATGCAGGTTTAGATAATTTACAATGGCATATTAATAACTGTGCTAAATATGGTTTGCCTGTTGTTGTGGCTATTAACCGTTTCCCTGAAGATACTCAAGAAGAGTTGGATTTCTTACAACAATGGATTGCTGCATTATCATCAGAAACCAATGTCGATGTTTCTATTAGTGAAGCTTTCGTTAAAGGTGGTGAAGGCGCAAAAGAGTTAGCTTCAAAAGTGATTGCGGCTTGTAAAAAAACAACTCAATTCACACCGCTATATACTAGTGACATGAGCTTATTTGATAAATTAAATGCAGTCGCAATTAAGGGTTACGGTGCTGAGCGTATTGAGCTATCAGAAAAAGCGCAGCAACAACTAGAACAGTTTGAGAAGTTAGGTTACCAATCTTTATCTGTGTGTATGGCAAAGACACCGGCTTCTATTTCAACAGATGGCAATATCAAAGGTGCACCAACAGATTTCATTGTTCCTATTCGTGAATTGAAACTGTGTGCTGGTGCCGGATTTATTTATGCACTGTGTGGCAATGTCATGACGATGCCGGGTTTACCAGAAAAGCCAGCATTTATGAATTTAGACATTGATACAGATGGAAACATAACTGGACTTAGCTAAGATCACATAACTTAATATAGATCATATTCTATGTGCTACATTTACTGTTAATCTAGCTTCAACTTTTTATACAAATTTACTTATAATTTTTGAGGTTATCCTGATGGATATGACAAATGCTCAACGCTTAATTCTTTCTAACCAGTATTATTTGATGTCACAGATGGATCCTGCAAATGCAGAAAAATACCAACGCCAACAACTGATTGTTGAACGTGGTTATGAACTACAAATCCGTGAATTAGATAAAGACTTTGGTTGCATTACAGAAGCAGAATGTCGTGAGATCATCGACTTCATGGAGATGTACCATGCAATGCAAGAATCTTACAATATGTTGGTTCCTGAATGCCAAGCAAAAGTAGACGCTCGTCGTCTTCAGTTCTTAGGCTTTGATATTGCTACAGAAGCGCAGCAAGTGAACTACGTTCGTTTCCTAACAACTTCTGAAGGTTTATACCCTCAGTTTGATAAAGCGGATCACCACTTCAATAGCCAAATGACAATGACTGATAAATACCGTCGCATGCTAACAACATGGCGCAACTGCCCACGTCAATACCACTTATGTTCAACAGAGATGGCGCAAATCTTTAACGCTTAATGTCTATATAGCTAAGCGCTAAACATAAGCAACCAATTAAAATCCTCGCTCTGGCGGGGATTTTTTATGCCTGTGTTTTATTACTATATAAACAAAAAATCCCCACTGACGGATCAGTGAGAATTTAGACTTTCTAACCTGATTATAATTAACAACCCCCCCTTAAATAGGATCATCAGCATAATCATCATTTAGAAACTAGGTTTACCAACTATAAGAAGCACCAACTACGAATGCGTTGTTGTAGTTGTCAGCTTGGTTACGGTACTCAACGTATGGTTGAACACCTTCTTTCTTATTCCATGTTGCACGAAGCTCGTGGTCCATAGATTCACCTTCAATCATATATACATTGTTGTAGCTTAACGTTAGTTCAGATTCAAGCAGTGTATATGCTACGCGGTTATCCATGCGGTAATCTGTTTTCGCATCACCATCAGTTGCATCAATGTGAGCACGAGTACGGTTAGAGATAGAGATACCATTATCGAAGTTGTAGCCAATTTTCACTAATGGGCGATATTGTACTTCTTTACCGTTCGCCATTAGGTGATGGTAACCTACAGCCATCCATAAATTTTCGTTAATAGAGAATGATTGCTCTGCACCTAATGTTACGTATGCTGGAGAGTTTGATTTAACACCATCATCATTTTTTAGTGTGCCTAGTTGAATACCATCGAACTCTGTTAATAGTGTTAGACCACCAAATGCATTATCAAACGTATGACCCGCTTCTAGCGTCGATGTCATGCTTGAACCATGAAGATCACTATCATGTGCTTGTACGTTACCTGTTACATAAGTTGAGTCAGCCATTGCTGCACTAGAAAGAAGAATCGCAGGAACGATAAGTGCTAATGTTGATTTTTTCATGTGATATACCCTATATAAACTACTGGTTTGATTCTTCTAATTGAAACCATCAATATATTAAAATCAAACTCTAAAATTTCGTTGTCCATTCGTGTTGCTCTGAATCCATTGAGATCAATAATGCCCTATTAATTCGCGATGCAAAATTAATCCTATTCATTGTTTGATCCACTTCAAAAATAGTCTATGTAAAAATATATAAAACGATATTAAACAAGTAGATATATTGAAATCTTGGTTTTATAATTTAGATTAAATGTCAAATACCAATGGTAAGATCACATTTTTCATAGCGATAATTAACAGTTAGAGTGATCACGGTCTCTCTATTTTGAGAACAAAAAAGGTCTTGTTAGCTTCTATTAGGGGCTGTAATTGAAGTAAGTCACATTATTAATTTTGAGGCTAAAATTAAATAGGCGTAGATATTTTTTATTAGGGGGTCTTTTTATTCTAGAAATGAAGAAGTAAACTGCTGCCTTAATCTAACTTTAGGTGTAACCATGTCTTATCAATGCCCTTTATGCCAACACGCATTGCATTTTGCCAACAATCAATACCGTTGTGAAAACAACCACCAATTTGACAATGCAAAAGAAGGTTACGTTAACCTAATGCCTGCTCATCATAAGCGCTCTAAGAATCCTGGTGATAATAAAGAGATGATGCAAGCAAGGCGTGCTTTTCTAGAGGCGGGACATTATCAACCGATGCAGCAACAGGTAGCTAATTTATGTCAGCAATATATAACGGATGATTCTGCAAGCCTGCTTGATATTGGTTGTGGTGAAGGCTATTACACTTCAAAAATTGCTGAGCAGCTTGATGGTGAAAATACAAATGTCTTTGGACTCGATATTTCAAAAGTTGCTATTAAGTATGCTGCAAAACGTTATCTAAATTGCCAATTTAGCGTTGCTTCAAGCCACCGTTTGCCTTTTTCTGATCTAAGTTTAGATGGCATTGTACGTATTTATGCACCATGCAAAGCAGAAGAACTGCACCGTACAATTAAAGATAACGGATACCTAATTACCGTAACGCCTGCAAGTCATCATCTATATGAACTTCGTGAAGGTGTTTATGGTGATGTTCGTCTACATGATGAAGAAGCGGAAGAGATTGCCGGATTTGATCTTATTGAAGAGAAAAAATTAACTTACGATATGCACCTAAATGGTCTAGAAGCTCTGCATTTATTGGATATGACGCCTTTTGCATGGAAAGCGACAGCAGCATTTAAGGGCGAATTGAAAGAGAAAACTGCATTTGATTGTAAAGCAGACTTTATGATTAGAGTTTATAAAAAATCTTAATATTCATATAACTATACCTACTATTACCACCATCAAAGATCTTAAATAATATCTTCAGATGGTGGTCATTTTATCATTTACTTTTCAGAATGAGCATTGGCATTTGCGATATTTTGATCAACCTTTTGTAGCCCACTATCTCCTGCTCTTAGTTCTTTATCTTTAAGTAGTGATTGTTTTAGCAACGCCGCATATAAAGGCTGCCCACCTAATGCCTGAGCAATAAATGTTGCCCCTAAACAAGTCACTAATAATGGAAGAATAAGCTGATAATTATTAGTCATTTCTACTACAAGAATAATCCCAGTAACTGGTGCTCGAACTGTCGCGGCAAATAACGCTCCCATTCCTGCGATAGCATACACCCCTGGTTCAGAAACCCAATCAGGGAACCAAGCTGCCATTACAACACCAAAAGATAGGCCTAATAATGTACCTAATGCGAGCATAGGGGCAAATACCCCACCGGGAGCACCAGAAGAAAAACAAGCAATGGTAACAATAACTCGCAAAATAAAGAAACCAACCATGACCATCCATGCCATCGGGCTATAAAACATCTCTGTGATAATTTCCATACCACTGCCTGATAATTTAGGGATCACCAAGTGCAATAAAGCAAATGTTCCCCCAAATACGGCACCTAGCATAACAAGGCGAGATAATTTATTTTGATGTATTTGTTTTACTTTGCTAGTACCTTTTAAAATCCACTTATTGAAATTAACACCAATAATGCCAAATAAAATACCTAGGAGCGCAAATAAAAACAATGAACGAAGTGGTGGAACATCAAAGCTCGGAATAGTTAAAAAAGCTTCTTGACCATGCAATGATCGCATAACGATTGTAGCGACAGCTGTCGCCAACGTTACACATTTAATTGAAGTTATGTTATACCGAAACTGAGGCCGCATTTCTTCAATAACAAAAAGAATACCCGCTAAAGGAGCATTAAATGCGGCAGCAAGACCCGCAGCAGCACCCGCTGCAGTTAAGATGTGAGAAGCATGATTAAAACGTTTTCCTTTACTTGCAACCATTCGACCTACTGCACCGCCAATTTGTATTGATGGTCCCTCACGTCCAAGCACCATGCCAGAACCAATGGTTAATGTTCCTGCAATAAACTTAACAGGTAACACACGAGCCCAACGAATATCATGCGTACCATCAAGTGCACCTTCAATATGAGGAATACCGCTACCTGCAACTTCAGGGGCAAATCTAAACGTCAGCCAAAAACCGAATGCAGCCATTGCCGCACCAGCAAATACAGCACCAATCGGTGCTAAATATTCAGAATAAGGAAGAGAGTTAATGAAATGCAAGCGCTGCTCAGTAATTAATCGAATCGACGCTTCAAATAAAGCAACGACAGAGCCTGCAATCCCTCCGACTAAAGCAGATAAGAATAATAAAGCATAGTAATCAGCTTGTGATGTTAAGAACTTAGGTGTAGTACGATGTTTTAGCATCCCACCTTGGAAAAACGAAAATTGGGTGATTTTGGCATTTATTGGATCAACTTAGCACTAAATAGCATGATTAACGTTATCGGAATAAAGATCACAAATAATTATACGCTTGAGCTTCAGATAGACCCTAACCATTTGTACAAACTTAGATTGATTAAATGACCAAGATCGACTTTCCGAACATCTAATACCAATCGTAGTAAATAACTGATCATCCTAGCTAGTTAAAATACTCGATGACTGCGTTGAAATTTTTGATTGTAGAATAACTACTTATCAAAAAAATTCACCTTGTTCTCAAGCATTTTTCCTTCGCGATTTTTGCTCACTTACTTACTGTGATTGGTATAACGGGATAAATGACAGTCGAAAAAAAACCTATTTAATCAAAACATTAAATAGGTTTATAAATATAGCATTCTAGTAGCGGCGACTTCCATCGGAGCGAGTACGCAATAAATTCAATACCCACATATATTGCTCGGGTCGTTCTGCTATCAATTGCTCTATTGCATGATTCATTGCTCGAGCATCAGTCTCATCATCACCTGAGGGGAAATTTTCAATAACAGGTAAGACAATAATCTCAAATTTTCCTATTTCAGCATTATAAGATGGAAGCATTGGAACTACTTTCGCTTTTGATATACGAGCTAATTTACCAACCCCTTTAAGGGTAGCTTTTTCAGTTTCAAAGAAAGGCACAAAAACACTATTCTTCGCGCCATGATCTTCATCGGGTAAGTAGTACCCTAAATAACCTGCTTTAATTGCCTTAATTAATGGTTTAATACCAGCACTACGAGGGTAAATCTTACCACCATACTGCATACGCTGAACGTGCATTAACCAATCTGTAATCGGATTTTTTTGGGGCTTCATCATATTAGTCACACGATGACCACGCGATGCTAATAAAATAGCGGGAAAATCAACAGCCCAAGCATGAGGAACCAACGCAATAACATTTTCTTTCTGCTCAAGAAGAGGAAATAAATTATCCCCTCCAACAAACACACCTCTACCTTCATTATAACGACGGCTACGTACTAATAATTCAGAAAAACCCAACATAACTTGAGCAGCTGTCACATAGGTTTTTTCTAATAATTTCTGCTGTTCTTGCTCTGATTTTTCAGGAAAGCAAAGTGAAATATTTAACTTTGCACGATTAATAGCACCACTTGGCCTTTTAAGTATTAACTTAACAATTTTCGCTGCCAATTTATCCCTTAATCTAAAAGGAATATAAGCCAAAATAATAGCAAAACCAATCCCTAACCAAGTTGGCCAGTATTTAGGATGAAGAAACACCCATTGAAAAGTTGGGTTATAAATATTTTTATCGACAGTTTCACTCATTAATAGATTCACTTAATTCGTTATTATGAATTGTATACCCAAGTAACTTGGAGAGCCGTATGATATAACAAAGCATTACTGATAGAAACCAAGGAAATAAGAATGACTTTTCAGTTACACCCACGCCTACAGCAAGATTGTATCGTTCTAGGAAATCTTCCTTTATGCCAAGTATTAATGATTAAAGAAGATATTGGACCTTGGTTAATTTTAGTCCCAAGAATTGCAGATTTGAAAGAAATTCATCATATGACTGATGAACAACAAGTTCAATTTATTAAAGAATCGAGCGCTGTTGCACAGTTATTAGAAGATAATTTTACGCCAGATAAGATCAACATCGGTGCTTTAGGTAACTTAGTTCCTCAACTTCATATTCATCATATTGCACGCTTTACAACTGATTGTGCGTGGCCAGGACCGGTATGGGGCAACACTAATGGAGTGATAAGAGAGCAATCAGATTTACTTTATTTAATTGAAAAGCTTCGTGAAAAATTAAGTACGCTACTAGGGTTTAAGCAATAATAAAGAATGAGATAATAAAAAGGCAGACCTATTTAGATCTGCCTTTCTTTTTATTTTAATTTATGTACACGATTATACGCTTTGAAGCTCATCCCATAGATCGGCAACAATAATGCGATCAGCGGGTGCTAATTCTGATTTTGCAGCGTCAAGACTGTCATTGATGTGTGCTTTTAATACTTCAGTATCACTTACGCCTTGCTCTTCACATTTAGCAACAGACAGTGAAATATGACCTCGTAAATAGCCACCTGCAAATAACTCATCATCCGATGCTGTTTCAATTCGAGCATCAATCAGTTCAAGCATTTTTTCTTCAAATTCAATAATCATCTTTTTCCTATTGGACAATAAATTGTTCTTTAGTTAGTGGAGTGACTTGATAAAACTTACGCAACGCATTTGATAACGCCTCTACACGCGGAGGTAATCCATTATCTAAAATCCCCATCACTTCATTATGTACTTTAGCCATGAATGCTAAACGATCTGGTTCAAAATCGCCATTTAAGTTGTCACAACTGACGTTAAATTTTAAACCCGCACTTAATGAAAGGATCCACTCATACGCTTGAGGTCGAATTTCGACTTTCTCAAACTCAGATTGAACTTGCTCTGTTCTGCCATCAGGTTCATACCAATAGCCAAAATCTTCCAATCGACGACGTTCAGGGCCAGCGACACACCAATGGGCAATCTCATGCATGCCTGATTGATAAAAGCCACGAGCAAACACAATTCTATGGTAATTAACCTTATCATCTGCAGGTAAATAAATTGGTTCATCCCCACCTAATTCAAGCCTAGTATTAAACGAATGAGAAAATGTTGAATTAAAGACAGAAATTAAATCTTGGTACTGATGATACATAGATGCTGTGCCGTATAACCATATAAAATTGATGGCTATTCTACCCTTTGTTCTCTATTTTGTCTTTCTCTTCTAATTTATCGATACTTCGGATAAGTTTATCTAATGAAAAGATTTTCAGAATAGTTTTTTTCATTCGTAATAGTCGTTAACATTTCATAAAATCCTTCTCTAATTTTCGCCTACATGGCATTTTTTGGTATTAGTAAATGTTATTAACAATTCTTTATATTATAGGGATCACCGCTGAAGCCATGACTGGCGCATTGGCGGCAGGCAAGAAAAAAATGGATTGGTTTGGTGTAATGCTAGTAGCAAGTGCAACTGCTATTGGTGGTGGTACAGTGCGTGATATCTTATTAGGTCACTACCCTATTGGTTGGGTGAAAAATCCACAGTTCTTAGTTATTACCTGCATTGCTGGTGTATTGACGACATGGATTGGCCCATGGGTTGCTAAAAACCATCGATTTTTTGTGGTATTAGATGCTATTGGTTTAATTGTGTTTAGCATTATTGGCTCACAAGTGGCGCTAGATATGGGCCTACATCCATTAATATGTGTGGTAGCAGCCATTGTTACCGGTGTCTTTGGTGGGTTATTACGAGATCTATTCTGTCGTCAAATGCCAATGGTATTACATAACGAACTCTACGCATCGATTTCACTGCTTTCATCAGTCTTATACATTAGTTTGTTGCACTTCGGCGTAGATGAATTAATAACAACGGTTGTCACTATCACGATTGGTTTTTCTGCGCGTATGGCGGCGGTAAAATTTGGTTGGTGTTTACCTGTGTTTCATTTAGATATTACCGAAGATCAGCCAGAAAGCGTTAAGAAGTGATGAACGTTAAAGAGACTAGGGACGAGATCTTAGGGGCTAGGAAGAGCTAAACATCAAATACAAACAGAAAGAGCCAGATCGAATATAACTTCGTATCTGGCTCTTTTTATTTCTAACTTTAGATAGGATTAATTATTGAAAAACGAGTCCTTAGCTCTAGCCCTAAATCTTTGGCGTCTCTGTTTGTACACCGAAGTTCTGACCACGGTGACGAACTAAATGATCCATAACCACAATCGCTAACATCGCTTCTGCAATAGGAACGGCACGGATACCAACACAAGGATCATGACGACCTTTAGTGATCAGCTCTGTTTTCTCACCGCTACGAGTAATCGTTTCACCCGGAACAGTAATACTGGAAGTTGGTTTCAATGCAATATGAGCCACAATATCTTGGCCTGATGAAATACCACCTAAAATACCGCCAGCATGGTTTGAACTAAACCCTTCTGGTGTTAATGGATCACGGTGCTCTGAACCACGTTGTTGCACTACTTCAAAACCATCGCCGATTTCAACGCCTTTAACCGCGTTAATTCCCATCAAAGCGTGAGCAACATCTGCATCTAAACGATCAAAAACAGGTTCGCCTAAACCAACCGGTACACCTTGTGCAACCACGGTGATTTTAGCGCCAATAGAGTCACCCTCTTTCTTTAGCTTACGAATAAGCTCATCAAAGGCTTCTACTTTGCTTGCATCAGGGCAGAAAAACGCATTATTTTCGATTTCATTCCAATCAACAGAATCAATGGCAACATTACCCATTTGTGATAAGTAAGCGCGGATCTCAATACCAAACTCTTGTTTTAAGTATTTCTTTGCTACAGCACCAGCCGCTACACGCATCGCCGTTTCACGAGCAGATGAACGACCACCGCCACGGTAATCACGTTGTCCATATTTCTGATGGTAAGTATAATCTGCATGTCCCGGACGGAACTTATCTTTGATTTCTGAATAGTCTTTAGAGCGTTGATCGGTGTTTTCAATCAATAAGCCAATTGATGTTCCCGTGGTTTTTCCTTCAAATACACCCGATAAAATTTTCACCTCGTCTGCTTCACGACGTTGTGTGGTGTATTTCGATGTACCTGGTTTACGACGATCTAAATCAATCTGTAAATCTGACTCAGTCAATGCTAAACCAGGAGGGCATCCATCAACAATGCAACCTAATGCTAATCCATGGCTTTCACCAAATGTCGTTACTCGAAAATGTTGTCCAATAGAGTTTCCAGCCATTACTTCCTCTGTAAATATTATTGATTCGTCATAATAAATCCATATTGGCTTGAATCTAGTAAAGAGTAAACCCCTATATGCTGTTTATTACGAACATAGTTTTTACTTAATAGAATAAAAAACACTTATCCAATACATGCGGCAAATACATTATGAAATGAATCAAAAGCGGCAAAATGTGACCATGCTTCCAAACCTATTTCTATAAATTCAGCTTAATACCTTCAAGAAAACTAGCACAATGAAAAATTGAAGCATATACTTAACAAATAGAGATCATTTAATTTACCTTTAAAGCTTTCATCGACGTTGTCGATATAAATATCAAGAAATAAAACAAAATATAGACAAATGCTAAACAATCTCAACTTGGCATTGATATTGCTATTAGTAAATTGTCATTTATTTAAAAGGTCTCATTTATGAAACTATTTCAATTGGTAAAGAAAGTATTTAATAGAAGTCACAACGTTCAAAAACAGCAAGAGCTACGTGAGCGTCTTGATTTTGCGATGTCACAAAGTAAAGAGGCATAAAAAAGCCCAATGTAAACATTAGGCTTTTTCATGTCTGTTAATGCAATAAATTAATCTCGGTAAAGAGAGAACTCATCAGCACAATCTAGAAGCTGTTGCTTAGTTAACATGAATACACCATGTCCACCTTCAGCAAACTCAATCCACGTAAATGGAATTTCTGGGTACTGATCCATCATATGAACCATCGAGTTACCCACTTCACAGATCAAGAAACCGTCATCAGTTAAGTAATCTGGTGCATTCGCTAGAATACGACGAACTAATTTAAGACCATCAGTACCTGCTGCTAAACCTAATTCAGGCTCGTGCTCAAACTCATCAGGTAAGCTGTTCATGTCTTCTTCATCCACATACGGTGGGTTTGAAACAATGAAGTTATACTGATCTTTTGGAATGTCTCGTAATAGATCAGAACGCATTGGGAACACTTGTTGCTCCATGCCGTGATCTTGAACGTTTTGCTCTGCAACCATTAGTGCGTCAGTTGAAATATCAATCGCATCTACTTCTGCATCTGGGAATGCATGAGCACACGCGATAGCGATACAACCACTACCCGTACAAAGATCCATAATGCGAGTTGGTTCTTCTTTCAACCATGGTTCAAATTGTGTTTCAATCAATTCAGCGATTGGTGAACGAGGCACAAGTACGCGCTCATCAACAAAGAACTCAAGACCACAGAACCACGCTTTATTAGTTAAATAAGCTGTTGGAATGCGCTCGTTAATACGGCGAACAACACGCTCAACAATACGTAAACGCTCTGTTGATGTTAAACGAGATTCACGCACATGAGCAGGAACATCAATAGGTAAATATAACGTAGGAAGTACGAGTTGAACCGCTTCATCCCATGCGTTATCTGTACCATGGCCATAAAAAAGACCTGCTGCATTAAAGCGGCTTACTGTCCAACGCAACATATCCTGTAACGTATGAAGCTCAGAAACGGCCTCTTCTACAAAAATCTTATCCAAAATTGCCCCCAAAACAAGTTATAATACTGCTGTTAATTATTGGAATTTAAAAATGAGCAAAAACGACCACCTATCAGATGACGAACTTTCGCTGTTCCGTGAAGCAGTACAAGGCTCTAAAAAGTTGCAACAGGATACCATAATCCATCAACCGAGTAAGAACTTTAGCGAACAACAAAAGCAAAGAAAATCGTTAAAAGAAGGGAAAAATGAAGAGTTTTTCTTTTCTGATGAATTTGTGCCGCTTTTAGACGAAGAAGGCCCAGTTCGCTACGCTAGAGATGGCGTATCAAAATACGAAGTAAAACGCCTAAGACGTGGTGTTTATGTGCCTGATGTCTTTCTGGATATGCATGGTATGAAGCAAGATGAAGCCAAACGAGAGTTAGGTTCAATGATTGCTTATTGTCTTAAAGAAAATATTTCTTGTGCTAGTGTGATGCACGGGATTGGTAAACATATCTTAAAGAAAAAAGTGCCTTTATGGCTTGCTCAACATCCTGATGTAATGGCTTTTCACCAAGCGCCTTTAGAGTTTGGTGGTGCCGGAGCAATTTTAGTCTTACTCTCGATCCCAGACAGATAGATACAAAAAAGATCCCGAAAAGCATCATAATCGCCGATGCAAAGGGATCTTTTTTAGGGTACTTCGCTATTGCTTTATGGCTGTTGCAACCATAACAGTTCACTTTTCCCTGTCGTGTGAGAATACTCAACACAAGATATCGCTGATGTAGGAAACATTGGTGGCATGATCCCAGGAACAAAATCCGCCGTTAAATATCCAACAAGAGGCAGATGAGAAACAATTAAGATATTCTCAATCTCTGCAACGCTACCTAACGCTTTCACGTATTCCACCACATCATCAGAATCACCGTATGGCGTGATCTCATCAGAGGTTTCAACTTTCGCATCAGCAACACTCAATATAGGTTTAATTACTTTCCAAGTTTGTTGAGCTCGAATGTATGGACTAACCAAAACATAATCAAACTTAGTATGATGTGTGCTCATTAACCATTGTGCTATTTTTGCTGATTGGCTCTCGCCCCGTGAGGTTAAATTACGCTCTTCATCAGAAGGCGCATACGATTCCGCTTCACCATGACGCATTATGAATACTTTCATTTATTCATTCTCAAATCATTACTAACCTCACAATAGTAGCAAGCAATTGAAAAAAGAGGAAAGAGAGAGTTTGCTAGTCTGTGGGTTCAGCGCCATAATTGTAAAATAAATATAATAATTTAAGACGTTTTTGTCTTAAAACAGGAGCGCCCTGTGCATATCAGCCCAAATGATCAAAAACACTATCGGTTCATTGAACTTGATAATAAATTGCCTGTATTACTCATTCAAGATGATACGGCTCCTCGCTCTTCTGCTGCTCTTTCTGTCAATGTTGGTCACTTTGATGATCCTGAACATAGACCAGGGCTCGCTCATTTTTTAGAGCACATGCTGTTTCTTGGTACTGAAAAATACCCAAAAGTTGGTGATTTTCACTCTTTTATAAATCAACAAGGTGGTTCAAATAACGCTTGGACTGGTACTGAAAATACGACTTTCTTTTTTGAAGTATCCCATAATGCCTTCGAAGAAGGTCTTGACCGTTTTGGTCAATTTTTCTATGCCTCACTCTTTAATGAAGAAGCTGTCGATAAAGAACGTTTAGCTGTCGATTCTGAATATCGATTAAAATTAAAAGATGATGTTCGTCGAGTTTATCAAGTTCATAAAGAAACCGTTAATCAAGCACATCCGTTCTCAAAGTTTTCAGTTGGAAGTATTGATACTTTAGCCGACGCTGAAGACTCTTCAATCCGCGATGAAATGTTGGCTTTTTATCAACAACATTATTCTGCTGATTTAATGACAGCTGTCGTATTAGGCGATCGCCCCTTATGCGAGTTGGAGCTGTTAGCAACTCAATCTTTTGGGGCTATTCCAAATCAAAATTTTGGTCATAAAAGTATCGATGTTCCTTATGTTACAGAGAAAGAGCAAGCCTGTTGGATTAATATAGAGCCATTAAAAGAAGTCCGGAAATTAAACTTAGCCTTCCACCTACCAAACCAAGACCGCTTCTACAAAACTAAGCCTTTAAATTACCTTGGTCACTTATTAGGTTATGAAGGTGACGGTAGCTTAATGTTACACCTAAAGAGATTAGGATATATTCACTCATTAACAGCAGGAGGTGGTGTTAGTGGTAGTAACTTCAGGGAATTTACTCTGGCTTATAACCTAACAGAAAAAGGCCTCAATAAAGCGGATGAGATAATAGAACTCACCTTCCAATATATTGAATTAATTAAGCAAAAAGGACTTGAAGAATGGCGCTACAGTGAGAAAAAAGCTGTTTTAGAATCTGCCTTTCAATTCCAAGAAAAAAGTAAGCCTCTTGATTTAGTCAGCCATTTGGTTATGAATCTACAGCGTTACCACCATGACGATACAATGTACGCTGATTACATGATGGAAGGTTATCATGAACATCAGATAAATGACCTTCTGGCTCTATTTACGCCTGAAAAGATGCGAGTTACCTTAATTGCACAAGGTCTAAAGTACGATCGTGAAGATAAATGGTATTACACTCCTTATTCTGTTCGCCCCCTAACTCAAGAACAACTAGCAACTTGGAACACCAAAGAACTACACCCTGAATTACATTTACCCGAAAAAAACCCTTATATTTGCTACAATCTTGAACCTCAAGAGTTACATGGCAATGATGAATTTCCAACCCTAATTGACGATCTACCCGGTTTTCGATTATGGCATAAGCAAGAAGATGAGTTTCGAGTTCCTAAAGGTATGGTTTACATTGCCATTGATAGCCCACACTCAATCTCCGATCCAAGAAAAATTGTGAAAACCCGCTTGTGCGTTGAAATGCTAATGGATGCTCTCAGCGAACAAACCTACCAAGCTGAAATTGCAGGTATGGGTTATAACCTTTATTGCCATCAAGGTGGTGTGACTCTCACTTTGTCTGGATTCAGCGAAAAACAGCCATTATTACTTGAACTAATTTTACAACGTTTTGCCACTCGTGATTTCAGTTCTGAACGCTTTGAATTTATTAAAACTCAATTAATCCGCCATTGGAGCAATGCATCTAAAGAACGACCTATTTCTCAGCTATTTAATGCATTATCTGGAATATTACAACCGAATAACCCTCCTTACCCTGTTCTTCTGGAAGCTCTAGAAAGTATTGAGGCTGATGATTTACCCAATTTTGTTGAGGCTATGTTTTCTGAATTGCATGTTGAAATGTTTGTTTATGGTGATTGGTCAAAAGAACAAGCTCTTGAACTTGGCTCATCGCTGAAAAACGCACTTCGTATGCAAAATCAAACTTATGAAGAATCGTTCCGCCCACTAATCATGCTTGGTAGTTCTGGGACTTTTCAACGTGAATTATTTTGTGATCACTCTGATTCAGCTTTATTGATTTATTATCAATCAGTACAAGAAGACCCTCGTAGTTTTGCTCTTTATACCTTAGCAAACCATTTAATGTCAGCCTCTTTCTTTAATGAAATCAGAACCAAGCAGCAATTAGGTTATATGGTTGGCACGGGTAACTTACCACTAAATAAACATCCAGGATTAATCTTATATGTCCAATCACCAATGGCACCACCAGCCCTATTATTAGATGCTATTGATGAATTTTTAAATGCTTTCTATATGATTCTATTAGAGTTAAACGAAGCTCAATGGCAGAGTAGTAAACAGGGCTTGATTGATCAAATATCCGATCGTGATACCAATTTACGTGGAAGAGCACAACGTTTTTGGAGCTGTATTGGTAATAAAGATCTTAACTTTGACCATAAAGAACGTGTTGCCGAAGACCTAAAAGCATTAACCCGTTCTGAAATGATCCGCTTTGTCGTTAATATCCTAAAACCAAGAACTGCAAATAGACTGATTATGCACAGTCAAGGAACAGAGCACCAACAATATGATCGCTTAGATGCAGGGTTAGAAATTGATTCTATTGATGAATTTCAACTTAGAGCCAAAGATGTGAAATTAGGCTAATCCTTACGTTATATATCCCAGAGGTGTATTGCCATTCTCTGGGATAACGTCCACTTCCCCTCAAGAAACAGGTCACATCTCTCATTTAATCAACATTTCACTCAATAAATCACCAACCACAACATGGTAAACTGTAATTGTTCATTACAATAATTTAGAATACGGCATACAACAATATAAAGGATTATATCATGTCGTCGATTCGTACCATTTATTCCAGCTATTTTCTTGCTTTCATGGGTATTATCGCCCTACTCACCATTACAGGAATTAACCGATGGGTCTCTCCTGTCCTTTACTCTTCAGAAACACAAATCGTCAATGCTTCATTGGATGAACTCCAAGATGAAATCATTAAAGAACTCAACCAAGTTCAAGCTCAACAACGCTCAATTACTCAAACTATTCCTCAGTTATCTAGTGATGAGATCGACCGTATTCAACCTTTTTTAGTTGATCAATATGGGAACTCTCAAATCTTTGGCGGAGGTATTTGGCCTTTACCTAATGCGCGAGAAGCAGGTCGTGAAAAATTCAGTACCTTTTATCATCGAGATAGCAGTAATCAATTAATTGTAAATACCCATTGGAATTCAGCTGGCTCTCTTAATTATTTTGATCAAGTTTGGTTTAAGAATGGATTAGCTGCACCCAAAGGACAATGTGCATGGGCTCCAGCTTATAAAGATTCAGCAAGCACTGAAGCTAGAACTAACTGTGCAATGGCTATCTATAAAGACAATAGAAAATATGGGGTTTCTACCATTGATGTCACGCTTGGTTTTTTTGATAACTTTGCTAAAAATAAAGAACAAGAATTAAAAGGGAAAATATTAATTTTTGAAAATGATGGAAAAATTTTAAATAACACCTCAGATATTAGTCAAGACAGTATTTTAAAAAATATTTCGTCATTAAGCTCACAATCTGAGTTTTTAGCCAATATTCAAGCAAATCGAAACAGTCAAGAAAGCGAATTCAAATATGAAGATGACGGCGTTTCATATACTTTATTTATCAATAAGTTAAATAACACACCATGGTATATTGCGTTCAGTCTAGAAACGTCAATACTAGAAGCAAACTCATCACGAACGCTAAATACATTAGCCTTTATACAATTACCAATGGCTTTTGCTATCATCGGATTTATTTTTATTGGTTTCACACAACTTACTCGTCGCCTAGTAAACCTAAAAGCTAATATCGACAGCCTTTCATCAGGCAATGCCGATCTAACCACTCAAATTAAGATCATACGAGATGATGAAGTCGGTGCTATTGGCGTGTCAGTGAATAACTTCATCTTATATCTAAGAGGAATGGTGTCAGATGTGTCTTCTTCAAGCCACAGTATTTCGCACATTATTACTGATGTAGAAAGCCATGCAAAAAGCAATAAAACCATTACCGATAATCACGCGACTGAAACCAATCAGATCATTTCAGCGATCACTGAAATGGCCTCGAATGCTGAACAAGTCGCTGCTGGCGCTCAAAATACAGCCATGCTTACACAGAAAACAAGTGAAGGCGCAGAGCACTCAAAGAAAACAGTATTAACTGCAACAAACAGTGTCGAAATATTAAAAACTCAAATTGAGACTACGTCTGAAAACGTCTCTCAAATGAATGAAGAAACACAGAAAATAGCAAGAGTATTGAGTGTTATTCAAGATATTGCAGAACAAACCAATCTATTGGCACTAAATGCAGCCATTGAAGCAGCGCGAGCAGGAGAACAAGGGAGAGGTTTTGCTGTTGTTGCTGATGAGGTACGAGCTCTTGCCGCCCGAACTCAAAACAGTACAACCGAAATTAATGATATGCTTTCTCGCTTACAAAATGGGGTATCGAATGTTGTTACCGCCATTGAACATACATCAAACAGTTGTGAGACAGTGGTAAATAACACTCTTGAAGTGAATTCAGGATTAGATGAAATGGGCAGTTCAATAAATGAAATTAATCAGTTCAGTTCAGAAATTGCTTCATCTTCAACACAACAGAGTCAAGTGTCTGAATCTATTCACAGAAACATGATAGAAATACAGAAGATAATTCATGAATTAACGACAAATGCCGCTCAATCAAGCCAATCGACGTCATTGTTAACTCAAGAAAATCAAAAGCTGTCTCAAATGGTAAATAAGTTCACACTTAAATAACCCAGTAAAAATCCCCCTAAATTACGTTAGGGGGATTATTACCCTACTACAAAAATCTATCGCCATACTTATCGGCATATGTCTTCATCAATGCGGCTAATTTCTCTTCACCAAGGCTTTCCATATAAGTAAATGGACCACCTAAGAAAGGAGGAAAACCGATCCCGAAAATAGCACCGATATCCCCGTCTCTTTTTGAACGAATAATCCCTTCATCCAAACAACGTTTTGCTTCCGCTAACATTGGAAGAACACAGCGCATTGCAATTTCATCTTTGCTTAACTGAGAATCTGGTTTGATATTAAGTAAGCTGTAGACCTCTTGATCTGGTTCTTTCTTCTTACCTTTATAGATATAAAATCCGCGTTTGGTTTTCTTACCTAAACGCTTATCATCAATTAAGGTTTGAAACACATCAGGGCTGTGGAATCTATCACCCAGTTCAGCTTCTAATATAGGCATGATCTTCGCGCCAATATCCACACCCACTTCATCTAATAATGAAATTGGCCCAACAGGGAAACCAAAGTCGAGTAAAGCTTCATCAATCACTTCTATCGGTTCGCCAGCTAATAGTAATCTTGCCGCTTCATTCATGTAAGGCGCTAAAATCCGGTTTACATAAAAGCCAGCACAATCTTTAACGACTATCGGGGTTTTACCTTGTTGCTTCGCTAAAGAGACCACGGTCGAAATCGCTTCATCGCTAGTAGTAGCGTGAGGAATAACCTCGACCAACGGCATTTTTTCTACCGGACTAAAATAGTGAAGCCCTATAATATTTTCAGGCTTTTGTGCCCCTTCTGCTATTTGGCCTATTGGCAGTGAAGAGGTATTAGTGGCAAATATCACCTCTTCTTTTCCTTGCTCTTGTACTGCTTTCACCATCTCTTGTTTTAAAGTGAGATCTTCAAAAACGGCCTCAATCACAACATCTAATTTTTTAAAGCCACTAAAATCCGTTACGCCCGTTAATTGCAGCATCTGTTGTTGTAATTTAGCTTTACTGATTATTCGACGCTTTCTTAATTTATCTAGACGCTGATAATGGTATTGGTAAGCGTTTAGTAGCCCATCGTTACTGATGTCTTTTATCGTGACGTTCTTTTTAGCTTTAGCAATAGAGACATGAGCAATTCCGCCCCCCATCAATCCACCACCTAGCACACCGACTCGATGAATAATCTTAGGTTCAGCCTCACTGCCCTTCTCTTTCTTCATCTCTGTCATTGCAAAAAACAGTGAACGCAATGCAGCTGATTCTGGCGTCATGGCTAACTTGCCAAATTGCTCCGCTTCTCGCTGTAATCCTTTTTTAATGCCTTTATCTAAACCGTGTTCGATGCTATCTAAAATAGCGGCAATGGCCGGATAGTTACCACGTGCTTTTTTCTGAGCTTGTTTTTCAGCCTGAGAAAAAATCACATTACGGCCAACAGGATTTCTTGATACCGCCCACTCTTTCGCGGCTAATTTTGTTTTTGATTTTTTCTTTAGTGCAAATTCAGCGGCAGTTCGAGATAAAATTGTTTGTGGTACTGACGCATCAACAACGCCTAGTTTTAGGGCTTTTTTAGGTCTTAATTGCTTACCAGTCAAAATAATATCTAAGCTTGCAAGCAAGCCAATTAGTCGAGGTAATCGCTGTGTTCCACCAGAGCCTGGAAGCAAACCTAATTGCACTTCAGGTAAACCTAATTTGGTTTTATTGTCATCACTACAAATACGATAATCACACGCCAACGCCAACTCTAATCCACCGCCGAGACAAGGACCATGAATAGCGGCAACAGTAGCAAATGGCAGATCTTCAATACGTTGAAACAGTTGCTGACCTTTTTCAGCCAATGCTTGTGCCTCCGCTGCACTTTGGCAACCCGCTATCATGCTAATGTCGGCGCCCGCAATAAAGTTATCTGCTTTACCAGATTGGATTACTAAGCCTTTAATGCTTGAGTGCTGTGCTTCAATGTCATTTAAAACTTGAGTTACCTGCTCTGCAAACGCCGCTTTTAAGGTGTTCATTTTTTCGTTAGGTACGTCAATCGTCAGCCAAGCAATGTTTGCATTATCTTTATACCAAGTAAACGCACTGGTATTTTCTACTGCTTCAATACGGTTATTATTAATTTCTGCCGTCATTATTCTGCCTCCAAGACCATTGCTGCACCTAATCCACCTGCGGCACACGCGGTATTTAATCCAAAACCTCCACCACGGCGTTTTAATTCTCGCAGAGTTTGAATAATCATTCTTGCCCCAGTAGCTGCAAAAGGATGCCCATAAGCAAGTGAGCCACCAAGCACATTAAATTTATCCATGTCTATTTCGCCAATGGCTTTATCTCGCCCTAAACATTCTCTGGCAAATTTATCTGACGCAAACATTTTTACATTCGATAGTGTTTGAGCAGCAAAAGCTTCATGCATATCAATTAAGGTTAAATCTGATAGAGAAATACCCGCTTTATCAAGTGCCATTGGTGTTGCGTAAGACGGCCCCATCAACATGTCGTGATGTACATCTATTGCACTAAAGGCAAAAGAACGAATATAACCTAGTGGTTCATAGCCTAATTCTTTGGCACGTTTTTCACTCATTAATAAGATCGCAGCACCTCCATCAGTTAACGGGGTACTATTAGCAGCGGTCACTGAGCCATATTTACGATCAAAGGCAGGTCTAAGTTTGGCATAACTGGCAAGCTCAGAGTCATAACGGATATTGTTATCTTGCGCTATCCACGTTTTATACGGTTCTGGAAATGCGGTCATCACTTCGTCTTGAATCAATCCATCTTGCCATGCTTTGGCTGCCAAACTATGAGAGCGATGAGCTAATGCATCTTGTTCTTCACGCGTAATACCATGACTTTTTGCCATCTGCTCTGCAGTTTGTCCCATTGAGATCCCTGTAGAGTATTCCGCTACCGCAGGAGGAACAGGCGCAATATCTTTCATTGATAAAGTACGAAGAAGGGACAGTTTTTGACTCATGGTTTTGGTTTTACTGAGGGCAAGTAACGTTGCCGCCATTTTCTTTGAAACACCAATAGGAAGGACAGAAGAAGAATCAGCCCCACCGGCAATTCCGATATCAATCGTTCCGGCCATGATACTTTCAACCACATTAGCCGTCGTTTGAAAGCTGGTTGCACAGGCACGAGTGACACTATATGCGTCCGTACCAATGTTCATTCCGGTGCCCAATACAATTTCACGTGCAATGTTTGGTGCTTCTGGCATTTGCACTACTTGCCCAAAGACAACTTGATCAATCAACTTAGGATCGATATCTGTTTTATCCATCAAGGCTTTCACGGCAAGTTTACCTAGATCTACCGCAGGCGTAGAGATAAAGGCAGTTGATTGCTTAGCAAATGGGGTTCGAATGCCTGAAACAACCGCAATACGATCACCTTGTCGTGTCGTGAGTGGTTGATAGGTCTTTGATAGTTTGGCGTTTGACATCGCATCTCCTTGCGTAAAACACTAGCACCATAAGTGGTCAGACCTGAATTGTAACTAACTTGTTAATTATAGGAAGTCCGTTATTGTAGAAGTGTGAGCGGAGAATTATTAATCAATAAAAATTTATTCTCTAAGCAGTAAGCAATGATGAAAGTGGTAAGAAGAGATAGTATTAAAAACAAGTAAAAGAAAGGATGAAAATGTAACCTGTTGACAATTTTGATAAAAAAAACCACATCAATCGATGTGGTCAGAATAAAAAACAATTAACGAATAGCCAATTGTAAAATCAGTTTCACCTGATAAGGAGAAAGTAAAGTCAGCCTTCAAAAGGAAATGTTATCTTGCTCAACGGGTTGATTGCTCAACCAGATAACGAGATCAACTATAACGTGATTCTCAATTCATTTATTGAAATAGATCAATTTTATGTTCTTTTACTACTTTTTCATAAAATATATATATCCGTAGAAAACCAACCTAAAAACGAATCAGTCATTACACACCATTAACATTAGAGCCGAATTTACGAAGAAAATCATATATTAATCATTAATTTATATTAACTGCGAACCAAAAGTAGAGCATAGACTCTAAATTTCGCTCATTGAGAAATAAATTTAATCAAAATCAACAAGTTAATAATTAACACTATAATATAAAATATAATAATATATAGAGCTAAAACTCTACATTTTATTGTTATATCGTTATTTAAGTGCAAATCACGACCAGATCACGAATTTTAATGAATTTTTAGCAGTGGTCGGATTTGTCATCTATGCTGTGGTCGTTATTATCTCGCCATCGAGATTTAAGTCTCAACTAAATAAATCTTTTTGATTCATAGGAATTGAAAGGAAATAACACTACATGGAATATCATAATGATGAACAAGAAGCGCCTGTTTTCAAAAACACTTCTAGCTGCAACGATTACTCTTGCTACACAGCAAGCGACTGCTGCAGGTTTTCAACTTAACGCACAATCAGCAACAGGTTTAGGCCGAGCATTTGCCGGTGATGCAGTAATCGCTGATAACGCATCAGTAATGGCTCGTAACGCTGCCGCTATGGCTCTTTTTGATTCTTCTGAATTTTCAGGTGGCGTTAATTATATCAAAACTGATATTGAAGTTAGTGATGCAAAATACAATGGTCAATCTATTGGTGGTGCAGAAAATGGAAGTGGTACTCCTGTACCAAATATCTATTATGTTCATCGTTTAAATGACCAATGGGCATTTGGTGCTGGTATCTATTCTAACTTTGGTACAACAAATAACTTTGACGATAGCTTTGGTGGTTCAAATATAGGAATTCCTCCTACAGCTAAACAATTTGGCGGTACTACTGAAATCCAAAGCATCAACTACGCGCTAACAGCTTCATATCGAATTAATGAACAAATCAGCGTTGGTGGTGGTTTAGATATAGTTCAAGGTAGTGGCACATTAAAACGCCACACAGGTAGTTTAGTAGGAGAAGCCCTTAATATAGAAGCCGATGGTATTGGTCTTGGATGGAACCTTGGCGCTGTTTATGAGTTAGACGAACGTAATCGCTTTGGGTTTGCATATCACTACAGTCCTGAAATTGAAGCTGAAGGCGATATGTCTTACGTAGGGGCTGACATTTCTAATGATAAATTATTAATACCTCTTCCAAGCATGGCTGAATTCTCTGGTTATCATGAAATTAAAGATACTAAATTCGCCGTTCACTACTC
The DNA here is from genome assembly GCA_000953695.1 of Aliivibrio wodanis. Lineage (GTDB taxonomy): Bacteria > Pseudomonadota > Gammaproteobacteria > Enterobacterales > Vibrionaceae > Aliivibrio > Aliivibrio wodanis. The sequence goes on from LN554846.1 coordinate 2,234,034, forward strand.
AGTGCAGTGGATTGGTTGGAGTGATTTTGATGAATTAAACACATCTGGTGGTACAACACTTAATACTTATGAGTGGCAAGACGGTATGCATTATGCGATTGGTGGTACTTACTTCCTAAACGAGGCATGGACACTACGTGCAGGCTACATGTACGATACTGCTGCTCAAGACGAAAAGACATCTATTTCAGTACCAGATTCAGATCGTCAATGGTTCTCTGCAGGCTTTAGCTACCACTTTGAACAAAAACATACCGTTGACTTTGGTTTCACTTACCTATTAGGTAAAGATGTTTCCGTTACAGAAAGCGATGATTTTGGCCAAACTCTAACAGCAACAACGCATGCAGATGCAATTCTTGCTGGTGTTCAGTACAGCTACAGTTTCTAAGATTCATTCTTAAAAATGTAAATACAAAAGGTCAGCACACGCTGGCCTTTTTTGATCTTTAAGAAACAGTATTTAGAACGCTGCGCAACCCCCTCTAACTCCCCCTTCTATTTACTTTATCGATCTCAATAACTCATCAACCAAGGGGAAGAACCTTCTTTGAAGCTGTTCGTTAAGCGATCACCTCTGAAACCTGCAAGCGAAGCGATCTGAGCCCTGCTCTTCCTAGCTCCTACTTTTACTAAAATTTGAGCGTACACGCATACCCTCAAATATCAATTCAAACCTACACCTGTACGCCCAAATATCACATCCGACCAGATAAATACAGATATTTTCATTAAAAGTGATATTAATTACAGAAAAAAGCATCTAAAACACGAATAAATCAATTTTTCATTTGAAGTTTTTGATCTAAAACGTATTATCCACTCAACTTATCACCACAAATTCAGCGAACACTTGAATTTGATTTTGGAATTAACAATGAATAACAATAAAAATCGTCTTTCTATTGCAGTGGCACTTGGTTTATTAGGATCAGTAACAAGCACAAATACTATGGCTGCAGGCTTTCAATTGGCAGAGTATTCAGCGACTGGTCTTGGCCGTGCATACGCAGGTGAAGCGGCTATCGCTGATGGCGCTGATGCACAATGGCGTAACGTTGCAATGCTAACGTACTTAGAAGGCACTCAAGTTTCTGTTGGTGGTATTTATGTAAACCCAAATATTGATGTTGAAGGACAATCGAAATTTTTAGGCCAAGAAATCCAAACTAAATCAGAAGACTTTGCACACGATGCAATTATTCCTAATCTCTATGTTTCTCACCAAGTAGACGATCAAATCTCTATAGGATTTGCTATTGGTACTAACTATGGCATGGAAACTGACCTAGGTTCTGATTTTTCTGGTGCGAATCATGGTAACGAAGCGAGTGTAATTACTAAAGAACTCAACGTTAACATGGCTTACCAAATCAACCAGAAATTCAGTGTCGGTGGTGGTGTCCGTTATGTTATTGCTGAAGGTAGCTTTGGTGCGATTGCTCCTAAACAGCTAGGACCAATCGCAGGTACTACATTAAAATATATGGAAGGAACAGATGAAGCATGGGGCTGGCAAGTTGGTACTGCTTGGCAAATCAATGATACAAACCGTATTGGCTTTAGCTATAAATCAGAAGTTCAATTAGATTTATCTGGTCATGCTAAAGGTCTAGGTTTTGATGCTTATGCACCTCAACCAAGCAGCCAGTATCTTGGTTCTATGGAATTAGCATTACCGGCAACCGCCGAGTTAGCCAGTTTTCACCAGGTGAATGATAAAATCGCTATTCACGCTAGCTTTAACTGGACAGATTGGAGCAGCTTTGAAAAATTAGAAGCGCATATCCCATCTCTTAGTGTTCCAAATCAAGAGATTAAACAAGAAAACTGGGAGGATAACTACCGTTTAGCATTTGGTGGTACTTATACTCTTGATCAAAAAATAACACTACGCTCAGGTATTGCTTATGATACTTCTGCGGTAAGTGAAGAAAATCGTACAGCAACAATCCCTGAAACTGATCGTTTATGGGTGAGTATGGGTGCAGGCTATGCTTGGTCTGAAAATCTAACTCTAGATGCAGGCTTTACCTACATCTTCGCTAAAGATGCAAAAATGCTTGAAGATGATACAGCATCAGCACCTTATGGTGGTACTTTCGAAGGCGAAACTACTGGTAATGTGTGGTTAATTGGTGTTCAAGCTAACTACCATTTCTAATCAAGACTGATTAAATAAACCGAATTATCTAAGGCCTCTTTATCGAGGCCTTTTTGTTTCTATTCGTCGATTTCATCTAAATAATCATCAAAATCTTCTTCTGCTTCTAAATCGATTTTTGGTTCTATTTCTGCTTTAAAGTCTTGGCGTTGTAGATAAACATCACGCGTTAATAAGTATGGATCTGGAGAGGCTTCTAGCATTGGCTCTTGTGAAATTAAATCAACACGAGATTCCATACCTTCTAAACCCCATTTACCCAACCCTTGCCAGAAATTAAGGTAAGACAGCGGCATATATAAACCATCCACAAAATCACCCGCTTCTCGCAATGTCCAAGGGCCATAACCTGGTAGCATAAAATATGCGCCATTACCGACACCATAATGGCCTAACGCATCACTAAAAGACTTCCCACCAGGCTTATCAATATCTGCAGCACTTGCTATATCAATTAATCCAACCAAACCTAGTGTTGTATTTAACCAGAATCGATTAAAGTGAACTAATGCGACTTCTCCATTTCCCATAATTAAATTATTAATTATACTCGCAGGTTCATCTAAATTCGCTAAAAAATTTGCTATCCCCATACGGATTGGAGTTGGTGTATAGTCTACATAGGTCATAGAAACAGGACGAACTAAATAAGGGTCTAAAAGATCATAATTCAGATCCCACATAACTCGATTGAAATCTTCAAAATGATCATCACTATGAGTCTCATCATATTCAATATCAGCTGAATTTATCGTTTCTACTTCATCCTGTTGTGGTGTTTGGGAGCAACCAGTCACCATTACCATAAGGACATAAGAGATACATATTCTTTTAAACACAATACACCTTTATTTTTATCATAAAAATTTCAATTTGAAATAATACTAACTTAAATGATCTCTATCTGAATAAATTGTCAGATAATTAAAAACGGGTGGAAGTTAATTCACTTCCACCCGTTAAAGTATGTCCCTTTTTAATTTCTATTAATATTGTTTATCAATAGATAAAGTTACCTTTTCACCTAACTTACTGACTGCACTTTCACCGTACCAATCACCATTTTTTGTTGAAACGTTACCATCCTGGTCAATACGAGCTCGAACAATAAAGTTTGGCATCTCAGACAATTTACGCTGCTCAATCATGTTGTTGTCATCTGACATCATGATTTTTAGCGGGAAACGGCTAAGTGGAACACGAGCAGCAGCCACTGGCATCGCTGAACCATCAGCAGGATGAATCGACACAATCACCACACCTTGAGAAGGCAATTTAACATTACCGCCCAAATTCACCGTAACAGAAACTTGTTTTTCTAAGCTTGCTTCAGGGTTAATCTTAGATTGGGCACGCTCAATACTACGAGTCAACATTTCATAACGAGAGTCATCCGGACCAATCAGCATTTGCATTGCTTTCCATGCAGATGCTGCACCTTGATAATCTTGACGCTCAAAGGAATTGAAAGCCAATAAAGAGAGCGCTCTAAGATTTGATGAGTCACTACGAAGTACTTCTTTAAGCATCTTCTTCGCTCGCTCTGCTTTTGCATCATCACCCGAAAGCATTAATGCTTGCGCATAACCTAATTTGATTTCAACATCATTTGGTTTTAACGCATACGCTTTTTTCATTGCTCCTGCTGAAGTATCAATATCGCGATTCATCATACCAATACGACCAAGTAGCAACCAACCCATTGAATCTTCAGGCTCATTATGTAATTTAGTACGTAGAGCTAGAGTTAAGTCTCTGGTTTCAGTATCAGTTAGGCCGGCACTTTCAGGATCAAGTAATTGCTTAGTTAACTCTGGTAAACGTGTGCTAACTTCTTGCCACTTTTCAACTTTATCTAAATTACCAAACTTAAAATATAGACCATAAGTAATCACAATAAAAACAATAATAGAAGGCAGAATAAATAATCGTGCATTTAAGTTATCTTGCTGCGCTTTCTCTTTCGCTGGAATATCATCTAGTAAAGATTGCTTTAATTCTGTGATTAACTCATCTTGGTTATTCACAAGGCCTTCAGCGTCTTCTTCTTTCAGTTCAGCTAAGCGATCTTTATAGAAAGCTTTATTCAATTCATCTCGGCGTGCTTCATCATCTTGCTCTCTTGCCTTCCATAAAGGAAGAATGATAAATACCACACCAACAAAAATTAGGGCTAAGGTCGAAATCCAAAACAAAGTCATTTGTTTACCTTCCCATCTTCATTGTTATTCTCATCTAATAGTGCGTTCAAACGATCTTCATGCTCGTTATCCCACTTCTCTGAATTATCTTCTGTGATCACTTTTGATTTTCGACTACGAAGCACAATAAAACCAAAACCAAATATAAGAACACTCAATGGACCTAACCATAGAATAAGTGTTCCTACCGTTAATGGTGGATCGTAAGTTACAAAATTACCATAACGATCAATCATGTAATCGACAATTTGTTCGTCTGATTTTCCCGCTTTGGTCATTTCATACACTTTATGACGCATATCTTGAGCAAGCTCAGCATTTGAGTCAGCAATGTTGTTGTTCTGGCATTTAGGGCAACGAAGTGTTTGTCCTAATTCTTTAAATTGCTGCTCTTGTTCTGGCGAATCAAACTTATACAGATCAATGGTTGCGTAACTTGCTTGCACCGCAAAGAAACTCAATGCGATAGCAGCAAAACTACGAAGACCCCATTTACGTAAACTACTATTCATTATTTAGCCTCCGCAACAAGTTGGTCATACATTGGCTTTAATACTTCATTCCAATTGCGATCATTTACATCACCAACGTGACGATAACGAACGATACCATTGCTATCGATTAAGAAGGTTTCAGGTGCGCCATACACACCTAAATCCATGCCTAACATGCCATCACCATCAAACAGAGTTATCAAGTAAGGGTTGCCAAGCTCTCTTAACCATTGAATTGCACCAGCACGATCATCTTTATAGTTCATACCTATAATTTTAACACCTTGAGTTGCCAGGGTATTTAGGTATTTGTGCTCAGCATAACAAGTTGGACACCATGTCGCCCATACGTTTAGCAATAAAGGCTCACCTTTAAAGATACTTTGATCGTACAGCTTGCCTTCTTCCGCTAAATCTTCTAAGCGGAACTCTGGTACGTGCTTACCTACTAACACTGATTCCAACTTAGTTGGATCATCACCGTTTGAATTACGTGTTAACTGAGTAGCAAATACGGCAACTAAAATTAAAAACAGAGCTAGAGGCGCAAATAAAAACTTCTTATTCATAATTTAAGCTTCCTGTTTTTTTGCAGTTTTACGGAAACGATATCGCTTGTCAGATAAAGCTAACAAACCACCAATCCCCATAAACAATGAACCAGCCCAGATCCAACGTACAAATGGTTTGTAGTAAATACGTACAGCCCATGAACGGTTGTCATCTAAACGCTCGCCCATTGCGATGTATAAATCACGAGTAAAGCCACGATCAATCGCTGCCTCTGTCATCATTGAACCCGCTGTTTCATAGAAACGCTTTTCAGCATGAAGCGTATTTATTTCTTTACCATCAAGCGTTATATCAAAATCAGCGGTGTAACCATCGTAGTTAGGACCGTCAGTATCACGAACACCAGCAAAGTAGAACTGGTAACCATTCATTTCAATATGTTCACCAGGTGCTAAACGTACATCTTTTTCGATGCTGTAGTTTTGCACCATTGCAATACCAATAATACTAACTGCTAAACCAATGTGAGCAAACATCATTGCCCAATGGCTACGGCCAAGTTTAGTTAAGCCAACAGAGAATGAGTGACGGTGAGTAGCACGTTCGTACAATTCAAAACCATGTAAAATTACGATCCAGATAGACATCATCCATCCAAGGTATGGCATGAATTGAAATCTATCAGCAAAGATAACCATGAAGATTGCCGCTAGTGGGATTGTAATCGCACCAGTAATCACCATGCGTTTTGCTAAGTGACTTAAGTTGTCACGCTTCCAACGGATCAGAGGACCAATACCCATCAAGAAAGCAAACGGGATCATCAACCATGCAAACAACATATCAAAGAATGGCGCACCAATAGATACTGAACCCAAACCAAGTTGTTTATGTACAAGTGGTAATAATGTACCAACAAGTACAACAACTAATGCTGTCATTAATAGAATGTTGTTAGCTAATAGTGCATTTTCACGAGAAAACAGTGAGAAGTTCCCACGAACTCGTACTGACGCCCCTCTCAGTGCAAACAGCAGTAATGAACCACCGATCACCATGACAAGGAAACCAAGAATGAACATGCCTCGCGCTGGATCTGAAGCAAAGGCATGAACCGATACCAAGATGCCTGAACGTACAAGGAATGTGCCTAATAGACTTAATGAAAAAGCTAAGATTGCCAGTAATACAGTCCACGCTTTAAACGTACCGCGTTTCTCTGTTACTGCTAATGAGTGCATTAATGCCGTACCAGCAAGCCAAGGCATAAATGATGCGTTTTCTACTGGATCCCAGAACCACCAGCCACCCCAGCCAAGTTCATAATATGCCCACCATGAACCTAGAGAGATACCTACTGTTAGGAATGACCATGCAGCGATTGTCCAAGGACGAGACCAACGCGCCCACGCCGTATCTAAACGACCAGCCATTAATGATGCTATTGCAAAAGAGAAAGCAACCGAGAAACCAACATAACCCATGTATAACATTGGTGGATGAATGATTAGGCCCGGATCTTGTAGAAGCGGATTTAAGTCACGACCATCAATTGGGAAGAATGGTAGTGTACGCAAGAATGGGTTTGATGTAAGAATAATGAACAGTAAGAAACCGACATTAATCCACCCCATTACCGCTAAAACACGTGCAATCGATTCTTGTGGCATACCACGACTGAATGTTGCAACAGCCACAGTCCAACCTGCTTGGATAAGAACCCAAAGCAATAAAGAACCTTCGTGTGCACCCCAAACGGCAGTTAAACGATAGTACCAAGGAAGTAAGCTGTTTGAGTTACTTGCGACATATTGCAGTGTGAAATCATTAATGTAGAAAGCCCACATTAAGACACCAAATGATAAACCTAGGAGTAAAAACATCCCCCACGACAGTGGTCTTGCACTTTGCATTAATGCTTTATTGCCACGGCTTACACCGTATATAGGCAATATACTCAATAGGATCGAAAGTCCTAAAGAAGCAATTAAGGCAAAATGACCAAGTTCTGCGATCATTGACCTATTCCTTGTTTTTGTTGTTCAGTGTATTGAAGTGGTTCATGCGTTTTCTTCATTGCTTCTGCAATTTCAGGTGGCATGTATTCTTCATCGTGTTTTGCCAATACTTCGTGAGCCTTTACTGTGGTTGCATCGACAAGAACACCTTGCGCTACAATACCTTGGCCTTCACGGAATAAATCAGGAAGAATACCGTTATAAGTAACCGTTACTTCAGGGCCTACATCGGCAACTTTAAATGAAACTTCTAAAGATTCACTGTCACGCTTTACTGTACCAGCGACAACCATGCCACCAATACGAAGACGCTGACCAACCTCAGGTTTAGTACCATCAGGTTTACCATTAACGAGTTCCGTTGGGGTATAGAATAAATCCATATTTTGATTCAATGCATAGATCATTAAACCAACTGTTGCACTGACCCCAAAAAATAGCGCGAGGATCAATCCTAGGCGTTTTTTACGTCTTGGATTCATAATGTGTTCTCCATAGTTTTTGCTTTTTTAATTCGTTCTTCTCGTGCCATTTTTTGTTCGATCTCTTTTAACAATTGACGACGTCTGCCTAAGCTAGAGAATAGAATCCAAAATAATGAAAGAAACGTGGCACCGAATGCGCCCCACACATAAGTAGCGTATCCACCCATGGCTAAAAAATCACTGAATGTCTCAAAATGCATTACAATAATCCTCTTTTCTCAACTAACGCTCTAACCCAAGGACGGTGGCTCTCTTTAGCTAAAATTTCATTCCTAAAACGAATAAGAGTCACTGAACCAAAGAAAGTTGCAAAACCAATGATATTTAATAACAGAGGCCACAACATATCGGCAGAAATAGAAGGTTTATCAAACTTTGTGATGCTTGCACCTTGATGAAGCGTATTCCACCACTCTACTGAGAAGTGAATGATTGGTAGGTTAATCACACCAACAATAGCAAGAATACCCGCCGCACGAGCCGCTGTGCGTTGATCATCAAATGCGTTATACAGCGCCATTACACCTAGGTATAAGAAAAGAAGAATAAGCTCAGAGGTTAAACGTGCATCCCATACCCACCATGCACCCCACATTGGTTTGCCCCAAACGGCACCCGTTAATAAGGCAATGAATGTAAATACTGCACCAACAGGAGCCATTGCAGCAGCTGCCATGTCAGAAAGCTTTAACTGCCACACCAAACCAATAAATGCAGCTATCGCCATCGACATATAAGCGCCCATCGACAAAATAGCAGAAGGGACATGGATATAGATAATTCTAAAACTGTCGCCTTGCTGGTAATCAGAAGGGGCAAATGCAAGACCCCAAATCGTACCAACCGTTAAACTGAGAATAGAGATCACCGCAAACCATGGCAGCAGTGTTGTACTTAATTGATACGCTTTTTCTGGTTTAGCGTAAGGATGTAGCCATTTCCACATTGGTTTATCTCACTTACTTAAATATTAAAATTATAATTATATTTACTGAACACTCACTCGCAGTGCCGAACTAATGGCAAATGGAGTCAATGTTGCGGAGCCCATTAAAAGAGCACCTAAAATCGCTAATTGGCCATTATAAGCCATACCTAAGCTTGCAGCATCAATTGCAGATGTCGCAAAAATTAGAACTGGAATATATAACGGAAGAATAAGAAGACTCAATAATACGCCTCCTTTTTGAAGACCAACCGTTAACGCTACCCCAACCGCACCAAGAAAGCTCAAGGTTGGTGTACCTAGCAGCAATGTCAAAACAATGGCTAACCATGTATTAAAATCTAATGATAATAGAACCGCTAATAACGGACTAATGATAATCAATGGCAGACCAGTTAATAACCAATGCGCGACCACTTTAGCTAGAACAAGTATAGATAATGGACTTGGCATTAGCATCATCTGCTCTAGGGATCCGTCTGCAAAGTCATCTCTAAAAAGGCGCTCTAAAGACAATAATGCCGATAACAAAGCAGCAACCCAAACAATACCCGCAGCAATACGCGCCAATAAATTTGGCTCAGGCCCGATACTTAATGGAAATAGCGTGATCACGATAATAAAAAACCACAGCGGATTAAGAATATCGGCTTTACGACGAAACGCGATTAATAACTCACGTCGAATAATGGTTGTCATTGAAGCGAACATCTATTCACCTAACCTGATTTTTTTAAGCTCATTACTATCAGTAAACAAATCCTGATGCGTAGTCAGCAATACAATCCCACCTTGTTTGGCATGGCTCATAAACAACTGCTCAAGCACTTTAACGCCTTGTTTATCAATCGCCGTTAAAGGTTCATCTAACACCCATAACTTATGGTTACTCAACCAAAGACGAGCTAAAGCGACTCGACGTTGCTGACCTGCCGATAATTGCCCTGCCGCCACATCTTCTCGTCCAGCTAAACCCACACGAGCTAATGCATCCCAAATGGCTTCTTCGTTATAATTGCTGTGCATCGATTGATAAAATGCAAGATTCTCAAATGCCGTTAACTCACGCTTAACACCTGTATGATGACCTAGGAAAAGTAAATCGCTATGAAATTCTTCGCGATTTTTCTTTATAGATTCGCCATTCCAATAAATATCGCCTTCATCCGCATAACCTAACCCTGCAATAATACGCAGTAATGTGGTTTTACCTGCTCCATTTTGCCCTTCGATTTGAATAAGCTCACCATCAGAGATGGTAAAACTCAATTGTTCAAATAAAACGCGTTCATCTCGAATACAGGTAACGTTACGAATTTCTAGCATAAGTATCTATTGTTGAAAAATATTAGAGGCATTCTAGCACAGCAAAAACGGTGAAACTTAGATATAAAACAAATCTATTTAGATAGATAAGTAAATAAGTATGTCTGTTCGTTTCACTTTTAAAATACCTTATATTTCATATGGGTATCAAGTGCTTGCTCAATAGAAAAGAGTAGCCCTTAATGGGTATTTCCATTAAAAACTTACAATCTACCATACGATTAGAAGGGTGAGAGTACGGTTTTATAGACAAAAAAAAGCTCCTCAGCAATGAGAAGCTTTATTAGTTCTATATTAGTATGACATTAATCATCATCTTCTAATCGTAACGGTGGGATAGAGCCTTTACCTGCTGCAATTTTAGCTTGTAAAGACATCATTAACTCTGCTTCTGCTTTTGGCAGCTCACACTCTTCCATTAGTTCATTAATACCAGCGCCTAATTGAACTAGCTTATTCGCTCTTGAATACAAACGACCATCAGAATCTGTATTTTCTAATTCATTTAAGCGTTCATCAAAATGCTGGCTTAGCTGAGTTATTTCTGACACTTTTTGCCCTATATTAATAGAGCCAGTGCGAAATTCTACAAACTGCTTCTTCAACTTTATCTGTTCATTTTGAAGCTGTTTATATTCTGCTTGAACCTCAGTTAATTGTTTCATTAACTGTATATTCTTACGATTAAACAACACAAAAATCACAAGTACTGAGATTATTGCAATGGCAGAAAATAGCTCTGAGAGCTGAGTTAATATATCAACCATTATAGGCTTGCCATGTCATCCCATTCGTCATCAGACAAAAGTTTGTTAAGATCAACCAAGATAAGTAATTTACCCTCACGGTTACTAACGCCTTGGATAAATTTCGCGCTTTCTTCTGTTCCAACACTTGGTGTCGTATCGATTTCTGATGAGCGTAAATATACAACTTCAGCAACACTATCAACTAGAATACCGATAACTTGACGCTCAGATTCAATAACAATAATACGAGTATTATCGGTAATTTCACCTTGCATCAAACCAAATCGTGAACGAGTATCAATAACAGTTACAACGTTACCACGAAGATTAATGATACCCAGAACATAATCTGGTGCACCAGGTACAGGAGCAATTTCTGTATGACGCAATACTTCACGAACTTGCATTACATTAATGCCGTACGTTTCTTCTTCTAGTTGAAACGTTACCCATTGTAATACTTCATCATTAACTTGATCTTTACGGATCTCTACTTCATTAACCTGAGACATTATTATTTCCTCGTACTCTTAGAGTTTTATTACTCTATTCCCTTAATGTCCAGACCGGCATTAAGCATCGTAATCATCGCCTCAACATGGATCAAGGCACACATCTTTTCTTTTACCATTCCCGATAACCACGGACGTTTACCAGCCGTTTCACGCCAGCGAATACGATCACTAGTTAGGGTTTCAGTTCCGGCTAACGCATTACACGCAAGTCCCCATTTACTCTCTCCGAGCATAACAAGGTACTGATAATCTTCTTTATAATCTTCATCCTTGATACTTTGTGGCATTATCCACTTAGCTGTATCTAAGGCGTCTATCTTAATTTCTCGGTTATTTTGCAACCCTAGATACCAATCTGGACGACCAATTAAATGACTCAATTCAGTTATTTGATGAATACCACCAAGCTGTGCTAATGGCACGGCAAAAGTGACACCCATAACCTCAAAGAATAACACTTGAAATTCTTCTTCATACTCTGCATTTTCCCAGCTTAATCCACTAGGAGGAGAACCTTTGCCTACTTGTATTTCAAGTTCTATTTCAGTATCAATATCATGAGGCTCTTCAATTATAGACTGAAGCCCTTCGATAGTAACTTCAGAAGAAGTATCTATATTAACTTTATCAGAAATATCCCAAGCAGAAAGATCAAGATCTTCATTGAATACTTCTTGAGGCTCCTTCTCTTCTACTTGAGGAAGATCAATCACTAGCTCTTCTGCTTCAACTTTAATTTCAACAGCAGATTCTGGTGTCGTTGTAATTTCATCAAAAACTAACGAATCAATTTCAACCTGAGCTTCAAGCTGAGAATTCTCTAGCTGATTTAGTAATCGTTGAACATCTTCTAATTGTGGTAACTCAAATGGGTAATCATCAACGTCATTATCTGCATTAATGAATTGAGGTTGATACTGAACACTCGGCACTACCTCTAACGTCGCCGAAGGTGATTCCCAATTAATTGGCTCTGGCTCTGGCTCTGGCTCTGGCTCTGGCTCTGGCTCTGGCTCTGGCTCTGGCTCTGGCTCTGGCTCTGGTAGAATATTATTCTCTGTATCAGAAATTAGCTCAAGTACTTCTTCTTCAAGTAGTGCTGAAAAATAATCTTCAAGTGCTTCTTCACTGGTAAGAGTTTTAAAACTAGCCATTAAACTAATCTCTCCAAATAGTTTAATAATGTTTTATAAGCAAATACACCTCTGCTATTTGGAGAGACAAACGAAGGCGGCATTCTTTTCAAGCTTGCGTCTCGAAATTTAGTATCAATAGGTACTGCAGATGCCCACACTTTATCATTATATGTATTTTTTAATTCCATTAGCGTTTGTAGAGAAGCGTTAGTTCGCTTGTCATACATTGTCGGAATGATAGTGACATCAAACAGAGAAGGCTTATTCTTCTGCATAATGGCTAATGTCCTCATCATTCGTTCCAAACCCTTCATTGCTAAAAATTCGGTTTGAACAGGGATCAGAATTCGAGTACTGGCTGCTAATGCATTCACCATCATTACACCTAAAATAGGTGGACAATCAATCAATACATAATCATATTCATCTTCTAACGCTTTAATTGCGCGTTTTAATATTAGTCCCATTCCACTGCGATTACCCATAACTCGATCAAGGGTCGCTAATGACATATGTGCAGGAATAATATCTAAGCCCGGTATATCACTTTTTAGAACAAAAGGAGAAACCGTGGCTTTATTTATCGTTGGTAACTGAAATAACTCAAAAAGACTGCAAGGTAAATCGTCTGAATCATAGCCTAAATAGGTAGTTAAAGAGCCGTGCGGATCTGTATCTACCATCAATACGCGTTTACCACGCTGATTTAATAAACCGGCTAACGTAATTGTTGTTGTTGTTTTACCAACACCACCTTTCTGGTTCGCTATGCTCCAGACGACCATTATTTCTTCCTACTTCAATCCAACTTCAACAAGCATTCGTTCTGCTACACGTTCAAGCGGTAAACTTTCTGAAGACAAACCTGCTTTATCAACTGCTTGAGGCATGCCATAAACAACACAACTCTGTTCATCTTGAGACCAAACTGTCGCACCTTCAGCTTTCAACATACGACAACCTTCACGCCCATCTGCGCCCATGCCTGTTAAGATCATAGAAAGCACTTTATCACCGTAAATTTTTGCCGCAGAACCAAACGTAACATCAACACAAGGTTTATAATTCATACGCTCGCCACCATCTAAGATTTTCAAACGAGAAGAGCCTGGACGGCCATCAATCATCATCTGTAAACCACCTGGAGCAAGGTACGCACAACCTGGTTTTAAAGCATCACCATCTTCAGCTTCTTTTACCTGAATTTGACATAAATTATTCAGCCGAGCAGCAAAAGCTGCAGTAAACGTGGCTGGCATATGCTGAACCAAGATAATTGGATGTGGATAGTTAGCCGGAATAGCCGTTAATATTTTTTGTAAAGCAACTGGCCCCCCTGTTGAGGTTCCAATTGCTGTCAGTTGATATTTCTTACCTGTCGCTTTAAAACGTTGACCTACTAGTGGTACTGAGGCGTTTTTTACCGGTGACGACGGTTTAGTTGAAGTCAACGTAGATACACGAGGCGCTGTTGAGCGTGTTGCTGTTGTTGCCGTGCTTGCTGTTTGTGTAGACAATGCAGGGCGACGCATAAATGATTTTTTACGAGCAATTTCACTAATACGCTTTTGTAATAGAGCAACAGCTTCATCACGATTACGAGCAATGTCTTCAAACTTTTTAGGTAAGAAGTCTAATGCACCAGCATCCAAGGCATCTAAAGTTGCTTTCGCGCCATCATGAGTCAAAGAAGAAAACATTAAGATCGGCGTTGGACAAGCCTTCATAATTTCTCTTACGGCAGTGATACCATCCATTACTGGCATCTCGATATCCATCGTAATTACATCAGGCTTTAATGACTTCGCTTTCTCTACTGCTTCTTTACCATTCACAGCGACGTCCATTACTTCAAGACGTGGATCTGAATTAATAATTTCACTTACTCGACGACGAAAGAAACTTGAGTCATCAACAACTAATACTTGTATTGCCATATCTATCCTTGTGCATTAACGCATGCGAACTGCGTAACGCTTAAGCAAATTAGGTACATCGAGAATTAATGCTATATGCCCATCAGAAGTGATGGTCGCACCCGCCATACCAGGAGTTCCTTGTAGTAATTCATCAAGAGGTTTAATTACGACTTCTTCTTGACCAATTAATGTATCTACAACAAAACCAACACGTTGCGCACCTAATTGAATAATAACTACATGGCCTAATCCCTTACGTTCTGTTTGACGAGAACCAGGAACTAACCAATCCTGTAAGTAGAACAGTGGAATCGATTTCTCACGTACAATCGTTGTTAACTGACCATCAACAATATTGGTTTTAGACAAATCTAGATGGAAAATCTCATTCACACTTGCAAGTGGCAGAGCAAATGGTTGATTAGCAACACCGACCATTAAAGTTGGTAGAATTGCTAGGGTTAATGGCACCTTGATTACAATCTTAGTTCCTTCACCCATACTTGAATCAATATCAATTGAGCCATTTAACTGATTAATCGCCGTTTTTACTACATCCATGCCTACACCACGGCCTGAAATATCTGAAATCTCAGTTTTAGTGGAGAAACCTGGAGCAAATATCAAATTATAACATTCTTTATTTGTTAAACGAGATGCAGCATCTGTGTCCATTAAGCCACGAGTTACCGCGATTCCACGAAGTTTATCAGCATCCATACCACCACCATCATCAATGATGCTTAGTAAGATATGGTCACCTTCTTGAGAAGCAGATAAAATAACTTTACCTGTACGATCTTTACCAGTTTTAGCTCTAACATCTGGCATTTCGATACCATGATCCACTGAGTTACGAACCAAGTGAATTAGTGGATCAGCAAGAGCCTCTACTAAGTTTTTATCTAAATCAGTTTCTTCACCGCGCATTTCCAGCACAATATCTTTTTTCAACGTACGGGCTAAATCTCGTACAACTCGAGGGAAACGACCAAATACTTTCTTAATCGGTTGCATACGAGTTTTCATTACTGCGCCTTGTAAATCAGCAGTAACAACATCTAGATTTGAAACAGCTTTTGACATTTCTTCGTCATTGCTATTCAAACCTAAACTAACTAAACGGTTACGAACTAACACTAACTCACCCACCATATTCATGATGTTGTCTAGTGTTGACGTATCTACACGAACCGTACTTTCAGCTTGCGGTTTTGCTTGCTGTTTAGCTGGTGCTTTTACTGCAGGCTTCGATTCTTCAGGAGCTTTAGTTCTTGTTGGTGCAGGAGTAACTGGTGCTGTCGTACGAGTTGGCGCTGGCGTTTCTGGCGCTTTTTCTACTACCGGTTCTGGTTTAGCAATTGATGCGGCCGGTTGTACAGCTTGAGCTAACTCTTCATCAGTAGGACCTTTACCTGAGCCATGCAATTGATCTAATAACTTATCAAATTCATCATCACTCATTAAATCCGAGTCGCCCGAGAGGACTTCATCTACTGACTTTATATCTGCACTTGGTGTAGTTGCTGAATTACTTGGACTTTGACCAGAACCATGAAGCTCATCAAGTAATTTTTCAAATTCATCATCAGTAATATCACCGCCAGCTTCAACTACACTAGTTGGGGCTGGAGCTACAGGCTTACTCACCTCTGGTGTCGAATTTAAGTTTGGCGCTACGCCTTTACCATGTAATTCATCGAGTAGCTTTTCAAATTCATCTTCTGTTATATCATCAAGAGAATCATGTTCTGTTTGAGCAGCCTCAACGACAACCTCTTCAATCACAGGAGCAGGAGCTTCAATTACAGGATCCGTAACTTCTGCTGCTGGTGCTGATTCACTTTCTGATGCAGGTTTACTAAGGCGATGTAACTCATCAAGCAAGCGTTTTTCCGCAGCGACTAATGACTCACCATTTTGAACAGCAACAAACATAACGTTTACGCTATCTAGTGTTTCCAAAATGGTATCCATCAACTCAGAAGTAACTTTACGCTTACCAGTTCTAAGAATGTCGAATACATTTTCAGCACCATGACAGGCGTCAACTAATTCAGTTAATGAAAGGAAACCTGCGCCACCTTTTACCGTATGAAAGCCACGAAAAATAGCATTTAATAGCTCACCGTCATCTGGACGCTGCTCTAATTCAACTAATTGTTCAGAAAGTAGCTCAAGAATTTCTCCTGCTTCAATTAAAAAATCTTGCAGGATGTCTTCATCCATTTCAAAGCTCATAATATTCCTCTAAAATCCTAAACTGGCTAATAGGTCATCAACATCATCTTGCGATGCCACTGCGTCTTCACGTTCGTGCGGGTTTAAGATAGGACCTTCTGCTTCTGAAGGTTTAATTACCTCTTCTTCCGCTTCAAGTTGCTCTTCTACTTTAAACAACGTCAAAATATCAACCAATCGATCTTCGACTTCTTGAACTAACGTAATTACTCGTTTAATTATTTGACCTGTAAGGTCTTGAAAATCTTGCGCCATTAAGATGTTTGTTAACTCATTACGCAACTCTGAACTATTTCCCTCAACTTGGGTTAATAATCCATCAATATTGTGGCATAAATCTTTAAATTGAGTTAATTCAATGCGCCCTTTCATTAAACTATTCCACTGAGGGCGGACCTGAAGAAGCCCTCCATGTAACTCATCGGCAATAGGCAATGAACGGTCTACAGCATCCATCGTTTTATTGGCTGCCATTTCTGTTTTATCAATAACATATTGCAAACGATCCCGAGCATCTGGAATTTCATCATTAGCAATAGCGACAACTCGGTGATCAAGCTTAAAGTTCTTTAGTGACTCATGAAGATCACGAGTTAAAGAACCAACCTCTTGCAATATTGGTTGCTCGCTAGGAGGTACTAATGAAGCAACAAATTGATCGGCTTCTTCTTGCTTGCCATCTTCGAGTAAGGCGACAAGCTCTTTTGCATCTGTTAATGAAATCATTTTGGCTAATCCTTACAGCGCAACATTTACTTATAAACGTTCAAAAATTTTGTCTAGTTTCTCTTTCAACGTTGCGGCAGTGAATGGCTTAACAATATAGCCGTTTACACCAGCTTGGGCAGCTTCAATGATTTGCTCACGTTTCGCTTCAGCAGTAATCATTAATACTGGTAGGTGTTTTAATTCGTCATCTGCACGAATTGTCTTTAGCAAATCGATCCCTTGCATCCCAGGCATGTTCCAATCTGTTACTACGAAATCGAAACCTCCTTTTTTAAGCAATGGTAGTGCTGTTAAACCATCATCTGCTTCTTGGGTATTATTAAAACCTAAGTCACGTAATAAGTTTTTTACAATACGGCGCATCGTTGAGAAGTCATCAACAATAAGGATCTTCATGTTTTTATTCAAAATCGCCTCCAGTGAGGGCAAAGTAACGAGATTTAATTATTCTACTGTCCAAGATGATAACTTGGCCCGTAGTCGTTGCATTGATTGGCTGTGTATTTGGCTGACGCGAGATTCGCTAACACCAATTACAGCACCAATTTCTTTTAAGTTTAGCTCTTCATCATAATAAAGAGATAAAACTAGAGCTTCTCTTTCAGGAAGGGTTTTAATCGCTTCAACAAGAGCAACTCGAAAATGTTCATCAGCAACACCTTGAAATGGAATATTATCATTCATTTGTTCTTCTGTTGTAATAACATCATCAGAAACACCTAAATCTTCCATACCAACTAGTTTACCGCAATTCACATCTTTAAGTATCTGATAATATTGATCTAACGATAATTCTAAATAGTCTGCTATCTCTTTATCGGTAGGATCTCGATAAAGTTTAGCTTCAAGTTCTTTAATTGCCGAATTTATCATCCGACCATTTTTATGTACAGAGCGAGGAACCCAATCGCCACGTCGAATTTCATCCAACATTGAGCCTCGAATTCGGATACCTGCATAGGTTTCAAAACTGGCACCTTTGCTTCCATCATAATTCTGCTGAGCCTCAAGAAGACCAATCATTCCAGCTTGAATTAAATCATCAACAAGAACACTTGCTGGTAATCTTGCCATTAAATGATGTGCAATTCGCTTAACTAAGCTAGAGTAACGCTCTAAAAATGCCTTTTGACTATTTACATTGCCTTTATGATCATAAGTTAAGCTATTAGACATAGTCGTCCTCTACCTCACTTGTTTTCTCATTTCGCAATAATTTTTCAACGAAAAACTCTAAATGACCACTTGGTGCTTTAGGTACTGGCCAAGTTATCACTTTATTCGCTAACGATTTCATAGCAAGAGCAGCTGGAGAGCGAGGATATGCATCAACAACTACCTTTTGCTTTCTAACAGACAACCGTACCTTTTCATCCAATGGAATACAAGCAACAAGTTCCATACTTGCAGACAAAAAACGATCTGTTACTAAAGTTAGTTTAGCAAAAAGTTCACGACCCTCACGATAACTTCTCACCATATTAGCAACAATTTTAAATCGTTGAACATTATGCTCACGACTTAATAGCTTAATTAGTGCATAAGCGTCTGTTATTGATGTTGGTTCATCACATACAACAACCACGACATCTTGTGCTGCACGAGAAAAGCTAGTAACCATATCGGATATACCAGCAGCTGTATCAATAAGTAATATATCAATATCTTCTTCAAGACTGCTAAAGGCTCGAATTAAACCAGCATGCTGCGCGGGAGTTAACTCTGCCATTGATTTAGTACCTGATGTTGCAGGGATTAACTTAACACCAAACGGGCCTTCAACAATGATATCAGCTAAATCACATTCGCCTTCTAGAACATGACCTAAATTTTTATAAGACCGAACACCAAGCATAATATCTATATTAGCCAACCCTAAATCGCCATCTAAAACCATCACTTTCTTTCCTTGCTGAGCAAGTGATAGCGCTAGATTTAAGGTTACATTAGTTTTTCCGACCCCGCCTTTTCCTCCAGTAATTGCAATTACTTTTGTAAGAGTCGGCTTTGTTAGACGTCGTAATCCACTTGCTTGATCGTATATATTATTATCAATCATAAATTATCTACCTCTGGCATATCGCTATTCCAGAAATGAGGATCCTTTTCTGTTGCTTTTTCTAGCAATTCATTTGCTTTCGCTACTAGGTATTTAGGTTGTGCTAATACAATATCTTCCGGCACTCTTTGACCATTAGCTATATAAGATATAGGAAGACCATTCTCAATTGTGACACTAATTAACTCACCTAAACTTAAAGACTCATCGATTTTACTAAGGATGCATCCTGATAACGGAATGCGCTTAAAGTGATCGATAGTCTCCTGCAATACCTGACGCTGTGCTGTCGCTGGCATAACTAAATAACTGTGGATCTGAGCGCTGTGGTTTTCCATTAAGGTATCAAGCTGCTCGGTTAATCTCACATCACGCTGCCCCATCCCTGCTGTATCTACAAGAATTAATCTACGATTACGTAGCTGATGCAAAACTGATGCTAATTGATCTGCATCTTTAGCAATACGTACTGGGCAACCCATGATACGGCCATAAATAGCTAACTGCTCTTGTGCGCCAATACGGAATGTATCTGTCGTTACTAGCGCTACCTGATCAGGACCATATTCCATCGCCGCTCGTGCTGCAAGCTTTGCTATTGTTGTAGTTTTTCCAACACCTGTCGGGCCTAATAAGGCAATAATGCCGCCACGAGATAACGTATCTACTTTTGACGTTGGTATCTGTTCTGCTAATAATTTAAGTAACGCAGACCAAGCATCTTGAGGTGGTGTATCTTCAGGAATATAGCAAGCAAGCTGATCTGAAAGCTCTGCAGATAAACCCATTTTTTCTAAACGCTTAATCAACATCGCACGTAATGGTTCACGTCGCTCAACCTCTTGCCACATTAAGCCTGATACTTGATGTTCTAATAAACGTCGAATTGAAGACATTTCAGAGCGCATGCTTTCTAATTCTTCATTAGAGTCTTTCTTTGATGAACGGCCTTTCTCATAACGAGAAGGATCAAGTTTTGGTTGAGTTAATTTATTCTGTTGGCCAACTGGATCATCTGAAATCAGGTGCGCTAGATTTGGATTATTTTGAATCGCACGAGTCATTTCCGAAGTGTCTAGCTTTGGTGTTGACATGCCTGATTCTGGATACGAATGATTAGAATTGCCTTTGAAGTTGGATTGGCGTTTTAATAATGCAGCTAAGCTATCTTCTTCGCGCTCTGCCTTTTCAGGTTCTGCGGAATTAGTATTTGAACCATACTGCTTTATCATATTAGCAAAACGTCGAGTCATTGAGCCTTTACCAACACTCACTTTATCCTCCTCAATTTGACGAGGTGATGGAAGTGATACAGGTTGGGCACTCGGATCTATAGCAGCAACAATTTCAATGCCACCTGTGACTTTTTTATTTGACATGATAACTGCATCAACTCCAAGTTCTTCTTTTACTTGAACTAAAGCTGAACGCATATCTTTTGCAAAAAATCGTTTAATTTTCAATATCGTATTCCTGCGCTAAATATATCGACGCGGTTAATTACCAACGGCTTGAACAATTCTTATTTGTTTTTCATCAGGGATCTCTTGGTAAGAAAGCACGCGTAAATTAGGAATTGTATTTTTAACAAACTTCGCTAATGTTGAACGTAGTACCCCTGAGGTCAATAGAACCGCTGCCTCTCCTTTTAACTCCTGTTCTTGTGTTGCTAGAGTTAAAGAAGTCTGTAAACGCTCAGCTAATCCTGGTTCAATACCTGTAGTTTCGCCACCTGATGCTTGCATAGTTTGATGCAATATTTGTTCCAATTCAGGAATTAAGGTAATCACCGGCATTTCAGCCTCTATCCCATTGATTTCCTGTACAATTAAACGTTTTAAAGATATTCGAACCGCAGCCGTCAAAATGTCAGGTTCTTGACTCTTCGGAGCATATTCAGACAAGGTTTGTACAATTGTTCTTATATCGCGGATCGGAATGGCTTCGTTCAATAAATTCTGAAGTACTTTTACTACCGCACCTAACGGCAATTGATCAGGAACTAGGCCTTCAACCAACTTAGGTGAACTTTGAGATAATAGCTCTAACAAGTTTTGGACTTCCTCATGTCCTAGTAATTGAGCAGCATTATTGGTTAATAATTGACTTAAATGTGTTGCGAGCACTGTAGCTGCATCTACTACTGTATAACCTAATGCTTGAGCGTGTTCTCTTTGTTCTTCGTTAATCCAAACCGCCTCCAAACCAAACGCAGGATCAAATGTTGGCTCACCTTCAATGGCACCATACACTTGACCCGGGTTAATCGCTAATTCTTTATCTGGACGGATCTCAGCTTCACCACCTGCAACTCCCATTAAGGTTATTCGATATACATTTGGTGGTAATTCTAAATTATCTCGAATATGCACTGCAGGTACTAAAAATCCAAAGTCTTGTGATAATTTTTTACGAACGCCTTTCACACGATCAAGTAGCTCACCACCTTGCTCTTTATCAACCATTGGAATTAAACGATAACCTACCTCTAATCCAATCACATCTACAGGTTGAACATCATCCCAAGACAATTCTTTAGGTTGTGATGATGAGATCTCCATTGGGGGAGCGGCTTTCTTTTCATCACCTTCTTGCTCTTTTTTCTTATTAAGATAATACGCCCAACCACCAGCAAGAAGAGCAAGCAGTATAAATGGAAAGTGAGGCATTCCAGGGACAATACCCATAACAAACATGATCCCAGCGGTTACCATTAAGGCTTTAGGGTTATCAACTAGTTGGAACACTAACTGCTCACCCATATCTTCATCAGTATTCTGACGAGTTACCATGATTGCAGCACCAATAGATAATAGTAATGATGGAATTTGTGCAACCAGACCATCACCAATTGTCAACAATGTGTAGATTTGAATCGCTTCACTAAAACCTAAATCAAACTGTGCCATACCAATAGCAAAACCACCGATAATATTGATAAATAGGATAAGAATACCGGCGATAGCATCACCTTTTACGAATTTAGAGGCACCATCCATCGAACCATAGAAGTCAGCTTCTTTAGTAACTTCAAAGCGACGAGTTCTTGCTTGCTCTTGATCAATCAAACCGGCATTCAAATCGGCATCAATCGCCATTTGCTTACCTGGCAATGCATCCAAAGTAAAACGCGCACTTACTTCTGAGATACGACCAGCACCTTTGGTTACAACCATAAAGTTGATGATCATTAAGATTATGAATACAATCAAACCAACCGCATAGTTACCACCAATAACAACATTACCAAATGCATCAATAACGTTACCTGCTGCACCTGGACCTTCATGACCGTGTAGTAATACCACACGAGTTGAAGCAACATTCAATGCTAAACGCAATAATGTTGATACAAGCAAAATAGTAGGGAATGCAGCAAAATCTAATGGACGACGAGTATAAATAGTCACCAATAAAACAACCATCGCTAGAGCTATGTTGAAGGTGAACATTAAATCAAGTAAGAACGCTGGTATTGGTAATATGACCATTGCTAATGTAGACAGCACCAAGATTGGAGCGCCTATTGCAGGAAATTTTTTACCTTGTAAGGCAGACAGCTTGTTCGGGAGTGGAATTTGAAATTTCATTACTTCTGCTTCTATACTCGTATTTATTGCTAGTAGCACTGAATTGCTAATAACAGTAATAAGTGGCTGATAACGTGTGAACATTCTAAACAAGCAAGTTTTAAGCCAGATTAATGTCAGTTTT
Source organism: Aliivibrio wodanis (assembly GCA_000953695.1). Taxonomy (GTDB): domain Bacteria; phylum Pseudomonadota; class Gammaproteobacteria; order Enterobacterales; family Vibrionaceae; genus Aliivibrio; species Aliivibrio wodanis. Next base: position 2,257,243 of record LN554846.1, read on the forward strand.
TTGGCTCTTAAAAATCACTTTTCTGACAGAAGTAATAATAATCTATATTGAAAGTTACTCCTTCCTTTGTATAATCGTGGTTATTGCTTTTCTGCTGGTACAACTATGACAACAGTCTCTCTTAGCTCTAATCAAAATATACTAAATAAAATGGATATTGGCGGTAGGGTTATTATTGAAGTAACTTGTCCAAATGGTCACTCTGCCCAAGCTAATTCTACTCTTATTGGTTTCAAAAAGGGTCAGTATGTATTTATTGACTACCCTCAGTCCCCACCTTTAGAATTTAATAAAATCTATTTAGAAGGGGCTAATGTAACATTTCGGTCAATTACGAATACAACTCATCGTGATGTTATTGCTTTTAGAACAGAGATTCACTCTGTAATTTATCGCCCAATGGAGATGATTTGTTTACATGCTCCTAAAAGTATATCGATTAAAAAAATCAGAACACATCAGCGAATTGAAACTGAATTCTCATGTAAGTTATTACTTGGAAGTCATAACTTAGCAGGGCTAATTACCGATATATCACTAGGTGGCTGTGCTATTACTCTTCCAGCAAAACTCACTTCAAGTCATCTACTAAATCAAAAAGTAACGATTTCTATTGATCTTGATGATGCAGAGCCGATTTCTGTAACAGGGGAAATAAAAAATGTAGAGACAAAGGAAGCCCAATCAAAACTTGGGGTAATGTTTAATGAAAACAGCATTAGTGAGACTGATTTACAAAACCTTCATCACCAATGCCTTCTTAAAAGTTGGAGTTTATAACACGATTTAACTTAGCTATTTCTTTAGTTCGTCGGGGATAGTTAATGTATCTTCATCAAGCTCAGGTTTTGTTCCCCCTTTTTTCTTATATTGCTTCATCTGAAATATATACGCTAAGATCTGAGCTACCGCAGCAAATAATCCATCAGGGATCTGCTGCTCTAGCTCTGTTGAATGGTATAACGCACGGGCTAATGGAGGTGCTGGTAAAATATCAATGTCATGTTCACGTGCAATTTCTCGAATTTTAATTGCTATGTGGTCAACCCCTTTCGCTACAACAATTGGGGCTGAATCTTTACTTTGATCATAACGTAAGGCTACTGAATAGTGCTCAGGGTTAGTAACTATAACGTCTGCAGAGGGAACGTCTGACATCATTCTTCGTTGCGTCATCTCACGTTGCAACATCCTTATACGCCCTTTTACTTCAGGCTTACCTTCTGTTTCTTTATATTCATCTTTAATTTCTTGTTTTGTCATTTTTAACTGATTTGCATGCTGCCAAATTTGAAAAGGGATATCGATAGCAACCACAATTAGCAAGGTACAGCTAATTAATAAAATAAAATTTAATAAAATATCCAATGAATGAAAAATATTAGCTGGATATGTATCTAAACTCAGCTGAAAGAGATCTGCTTTACTTTTATTAATTAAATAAAAGGCCGTACCTCCAACAAGAGCAACTTTTAAAATAGACTTTAATAACTCAACTAGGCTTTGCATACCAAACATACGTTTAATGCCTGACATGGGGTTCATTTTAGAAGGCTTTGGCATCGCTGCTTCAGCAGAAAAGCTAATTCCACCTAAACCTGCCGCCCCAATTAATGCGGCAACAAATAATGTGATTAGAACTAAAAAGACAGGAAAAATAAGAGCAAGTAATGCTCCTCCTACAATTTCTAATAATTTATTGGTATCAAAGATCTCCTCTCTAGAAATAGAAAAAAAACGTTCCATAATAGAAAATAAGGCTCTTGCAACATCTTCACCAAACCACATTAATGCAACAGAGCCACACACTAAAACAGACACAGATGCCAACTCTTTTGACCTTGCAACCTGCCCTTTATCTTTGGCCTGTTGCAAGCGTTTGGACGTTGCGTCTTCCGTGCGTTCTTGACCGTCACTGTCAGCCATAGCTAACCTCCATAACGTTTATGTAGGCCATTAACAATCTAACCTTATCATGCTACATATCTGTGCTTCTGCACGTCCCCAGTGAAGTTCGTAATGAGTAAATAACCCAAGAATAATATAAGAGGTTAGTAATAAACCCACTAATAAAGCGAATGCAAAACCTAAAGAAAATATATTTAATTGTGGTGCAGCACGCGTCATAACACCAAATGATAAGTTAACCGTTAATAAGGCAATAATACCCGAAAGAGACATACTAAGGCCTGCTTTCATCATGATCCCAAGCCAACCAGCAAGCGATTGAAAATCAACACTCGTTAACTTCCCAACGCCAACAGGGAGCGTAGTAAAACTCATTACTGCAAAGTTAATCATTTTTAAATGCCCATCCGTCCCTAAGAAAAACAAAATAGACAAAAACATAAATAATTGACCTAACAAAGGCGTATTTTGTCCATTTGCAGGATCGACCATCGAAGCAAAACCCAAGCTCGATTGCATACCAAGAATTTGGCCAAGCAATACAAAGGTTTGTGTGACAAATACAGTAACCATTCCCATGGCAACGCCAATAATAATTTGCTCTGCCGTGGTCATAAAACCTTGAAAAGAAAGTAATTGAATTTCTGGAGGCATTGCTGGAATAGCAGGCATAACAGCAAAAGTGATACTTAGCCCTAAATAAAGTCGAATTCTAGGCGACACGAATCGAGCCCCAAATACTGACATCACCATAAGCATAGCGGAGATCCGAGTATAGGGCCAAAAGTAGACCGCAATAAAATCTAAAATTATTTGAGTGGGGTATTCCATAACATCAACTCACACACATCAATAGAGTACTGTTGGCATCCGCGCGATAAGTTCATAAAAATATTCCATGAGCATTCGGGTCATCCAGTGGCCAAATAGCATTAGTGCTAAAAGTGTAACAATCAAACGTGGTAAGAAACTTAACGTTTGTTCATTAATTGATGTTGCAGCTTGAAAAACAGCAACCACTAAACCAATTAATAAACTTGGAATAATGATAGCGCAAACCATTACGAGCACCATGTAGAGAGCGCTACGGAATAATTCAATCGCCATTTCAGGGGTCATATTAGCTCCTTTATGTACTAAAACTGCCAGCGAGAGTTGAGAGTATTAAGTTCCAACCATCTACCAGTACAAACAACATAAGCTTAAATGGTAATGATACAATCATCGGTGACAACATCATCATACCCATGGCCATTAAGACCGATGCCACGACTAAATCAATAATTAAAAATGGTAAAAAGAGCATAAAACCAATTTGGAATGCCGTTTTTAACTCTGACGTAATAAAGGCTGGAATAATAACGGTAATGGGTACATCTTCTGGATTGTTCGCTTCTACACCTGAGATATTAACAAACGTTTCTAAATCCTTAACTCGTGTCTGAGCCAGCATAAACTCTTTCATTGGTGCTTGTGCAACATTGAATGCTTCTTTTGCCGTTATTTCTTCGTTTATATAAGGTTGAATTGCAGTGTTATTTACTTTATCAAACACTGGAGCCATGATGAAAAAAGTCAAAAACATCGCAATACCAATAATCACTTGATTTGACGGTGTTTGTTGTAGACCCATCGCTTGTCGTAAAATAGACATAACAACAACAATACGAGTAAAAGAGGTCATCAAGATAACCATTGCAGGCAAAAAGCCTAACATGGTCATTAGCGCTAATATTTGAAGGTTTACAGAGTAATCCTCACCACCATCGACATTAGTTGTCATGGTAAATGCTGGAATACCGCTCCCAGCACTGCTTCCTTGAGCAATGGTTTTAGCGGCTCCTGAATCTTTTTCCATCGCGGTAACAGTCATGCCTTCGGCACTTGCCGCTGTTTTAGGAATTACTTTCGCTAAATCATCGACCGCCCACGCAGAAGATGCCATAAATAAAAGCGAAAAAACCGCCAGGCAGGCGGCAATTAAATTAGTTTTTAGCATCTTTCTTCATCAGTTGGCTAAGTTGGGATGAAAAAGGTGTAAGTGTTTTTTCACTCACCTCTAAAGGCTTTTCCAATTTACTTAACATATTGATATTTTGAGAAGTGATCCCTATTAAGAATTGCTCCTCTCCAACTTGTACTACTGCTATTCGCTCTTTCGTTCCAACAGGTAACTGCTTCACAATATTCATTGAGCTACCTGCCGATCCTGTAACTCCGGGAAATCTCATTCGTTTTAATAGCCATGCAAAAAAAAGTATTAGAACAATGACAAAAATAAGAGATCCCAAGGTTGCAGCTAAATCGGCATTAATTGGCTCAGCAGCGAACAAAGGAAAAGGCAACATGACCAATAAACTCAGTTGTTTCATTTCTTTTCCTTCTTTCAAGTTGTTCGATTAACGCAATTTCTTAATACGTTCAGTTTGGCTGATAACATCTGTTAAACGAATACCAAATTTATCATTCACTACTACGACTTCTCCATGAGCAATCAAAGTACCATTAACCATTACATCTAATGATTCACCAGCAATTCGGTCAAGCTCAACAACTGAGCCTTGGTTAAGTTGTAGTAAATTACGAATACTGATATGTGATCGTCCAACTTCCATAGAAATTGTTACTGGAATATCTAAGATCGTATCAAGCTTACGACGTTCATCTTCACTAAACGCTGGTTCTTGCTCTTCTAAATCTTCTAATGGTGCGGTTACGGCTTCTGCACTTTCTGTTAATGCTGCAGCCCATTCGTCTGCCATTTGTTGTTCATTTGAATCCATGATCTACTACCTTCTCTATTTCTTATTATTCATCATCTAAATCAAACAATACGTCTTTACCTAAGAAGGCGAGATCCGTTTTTACCATATCTGGTCGTTTAATTTTTTCTGTAATCTGTACTGCTAATTTGTCACTTGATTGACCTACTTTTCCTCGATAGGTCGGCAACTCTTCAACAAATACCGTAGCTGCTTCTGGCATTTCCACAGGAATAATATCGCCTGCTTCTAAATCCATAAGATCTCGTAATGAAATTTCTGTTTCTAATAAATTAACTTTCATTTCAACAGGAACATCCATTATTTCATCACGAAGTGCTTTACTCCAACGTACATCAGTGTCCATTTTGTCACTTTGTACACCAGCATCAAGTAATTCACGAATAGGTTCAACCATTGAATATGGGAATACAACGTGGAAATCACCGCCACCGCCATCAACTTCGATGTGGAATGAACTAACAACAATTACTTCTGTTGGACTAACAATATTTGCCATAGTGGGGTTTACTTCTGAATCTAAATATTCAAATTCAACCCCCATAACTGGTGACCAAGCTTCTTTATAGTCTTCAAAAATCACTTTTAAGAGCAACTGGATAATTCGGCGTTCTGTTGGCGTAAATTCACGGCCTTCAATTTTCGCATGAAAACGACCATCCCCACCAAAGAAATTCTCTACCAGTATAAATACAAGGCGCGCTTCCATTGTTACAAGCGCTGTTCCTTTTAATGGACGAAAACGTACCATATTCAAACTAGTTGGCACGTACAGCGTATTTTGGTATTCACCAAATTTCACCATAGAAACGCCATTAATTGAAACTTCTGCTGTTTTTCTTAACATATTAAATAAGCTAATACGCATATGACGAGCAAAACGTTCATTGATCAATTCCAATGTAGGCATTCGACCACGAACTATTCGGTCTTGAGATGAGAAATCGAAGTTCTTCATTGAACCTACATTTTCATCAGCACCACCGACTACTTCATCTTCTACATCATCTACACCGTGGAGTAGAGCGTCAATTTCATCTTGAGATAATAGATCTGTCACATTGAACCTATTGCATTACAAAGTCAGTAAATAATACTTTTTCAATTACAGGTTTAGCTGTAATTTTGGTAAAGGCATCTTGAATATCACGTGTCGCCTGCTCTCTCAGATCAATTCGACCACGAGGCTCTCTTAATTGCTCAACAGTTGCCGCAGCAAACGTTGATAATAACGCACTTTCTATCAATGGGGTATGCTGCTTGGCGACCGATTCATTATCACCGCCTCGCATCATGATTTGTACTTTTAATTGCACTAAACGATCACGCTTATCACCAGTTACATTAAAAATAAATGGTTGTGGCAAGTTAAGGTATAATGCCGGCATTTTTGCTTCTAGTGCGGCAATATCTTGCTCTGTAGGTTCAGATTCTGGCTCACCAGACATAAAGAACCATGCAGCACCGCCACCACCCGCAAGTAATATGATTATTAATGCAACGATGATAATTAGTTTCTTTTTACTTTTAGGTGCGTCACCTTGATCGGCCATTATATTTCCTCTTGAACAAACTGTTAATTATTATTCTTAAATCACTAATCTATATACAAGTTTTTAGGCGTAAAAACTAATGCCATCGGCCGGTTTTGATACCTGAATATTGATTTCATGTTCTTCTGAGATATCTTCACTGAACCCTCCACCCTGTCGGCTATGCTCTTCTTGTTGATAAGCATATTGAGAAGACTCACCTGAATTTTGCTGCTGTACTGAAGTATCGGCCAGTTGGATCCCTTGCTGAGCAAACATTTCACGTAAGCGAGGTAGCGTTTGTTCAATCGCATCACGAGCTTGTTGATTACTTACCGTAAATTGAACACCTGCACTGTCGGTTCCTGAGCCCATATTCAAACGAATATGCATACGCCCCATTTCTGGTGGATCTAAACGAATATCAATCTGCTTCAGGTTTTTGGCCATCATCATATTAATTCGTTCGGCTACTTCATCACTAACTTGCTCATGACGAAGGTTTAATGGGACATTTGCTGCTTCTGAACGCTGCACGGCTGCACTCTGCTGTGTAGCTGTTGTTCCTGAAACATTAGCTAATTGCTGAGCGAAGGAATCTGCGGTTTTTGGATCTGTTAAATTAACCGTTTCTCCATTTGCTATTGCATTCATTCCTAATGCTGAAATATCAATTTTTGCTTTTTTCGCATCTATAAGCTTACCAGATTCTGCTTCTGCTTTTCCGATCAGTGCTGTTGATGTTAATAATTCTTTTGTTGACTCTTTATTGCCTAAAGCATCACCTTTCGCTTGAGTTTCGCTTCCATCAGTCTTGGTTGTTGGTTGTCCCCAGTTAATCTCTTTGACTGGGTCTGTTATTTCACCAACGGATTTACTACTTTCTTTTCCAGTAATGCTAGCGACACTGGCTTGAGTAATTAATGCTTCTGTATTAACTTCACTCTCAGACGCTTCTTTTATCTCTTTAGCTTCTGCAGCAGTAAGCTCTGTTTCTGCCTTTTTAGATAAATCTACTAATACAGTAGAACTTTCTTCACTAATCTTTTGCCCAGAAACACTTTTTATTTTAGATAAATCAATATCATCATTTTTGATATCTTTTTCAGATTTACCCTGACTGACCAAGACTCCATTAGCTTGCTCTAATCGAGATAGCAGCTCTGAACCTTCGCTTATTTTCTCTTCCGCAATCATTACCTTTTGGTCTTCAGAAGGCATAGAATCATTAATCTGGACTGTTTTTTCTGATGTTTCATCTTCTTTTTCTATAGCTTCTACTGACTGAAGCTCACTTGCATCTTCTGTTCTTGTTGCAGCCGATTTAGAAAGCTTTTCATCTTCAAGTTTTAATTCTTCATTTTCAGAAAACTCAGTGCTATCAACCTCTTCTAGCTTTACTTCTTGTTGTTTTTGCGTCTCTACATCTTCAGAATTTATCTCTACTTTTTTTACTTCATCAGACGAATCATTTAACCCAATGAGGCCTTTTAATTCTTTAAGAAAGCCATCAGATTCAGAGCTTTCAGCAGACATTACTTTAGTATCAGGTTTAACTGAAATTGATGTATTGATACTATTTAAGGATATGTTATGGCTGCTCATTGCATTTCTCTACGTTGAGTGTGAATTTTTTGACGAGGACGATAAAGGCCCACTTATTGATATAACCAAGCAATTATTAAGCCAGCTTTAACTAAAAAATAAATCATAGTGGAGTCCAATCGTCTAATTATGATTGGACTCGACGAGCAAATTGTAATGTAGAAAACTCATCCAACATTTTCTGCTCTTGTTTATCGAGCATTTTTTGACGCTCCACTGCTTTTTTATTAATCATCCACTCATAAGAACGACGCTGCTTTCGAGTTTCCTGCCAGTAAGTTTGGCAATTATCAACTTGTGATGTGAAATGAGATTCTGCACTTTTTTGTTTTGTGAGCGTTTCATCTAACTGCACTAAAAACTTATTCAAATGGCTATATTGGCTTGCTGTTAGCCCCTCTAACCCACGTTGTTGAAGTTGATTACAGTAATCTAAGCGATACTTTTCAATTTGTTTCACTTGCTCATAAAAATCGTCTAATTCTGCCTTGGCTTTAGTTAAAGCCATTACAGCCTGATTCTCTCTCTCTTGAGATTGTTCTAATAAAAAATTAAAAGTTTTACTCATGAGCTTTCCTTAATTATTTATCTTAGCCACTTAATAACATTTTCAACATATTTTTACACATATCATACGGCACACTTTCTTTCATTGTCTGCTGTAAGTATTCATCTAATCTTGGCTTTAGGGTAAATGCTTGATCAATAGCGGGATCCGTTCCTGGCTTATAAGCCCCTATTGATACCAAATCCTGATTTTTACGACATGTGGAAAGTACTTGCCTTACTACTTTAGACATTAACATATGTTCATCGTCTGTAATTTGCGGCATTACACGACTGACCGACTTTTCAACATCAATAGCAGGGTAGTGCCCGGCATCAGCCATTTCACGTGAAAGTACAATATGACCATCGAGTATTGCACGAGAGGCATCTGCAATAGGATCTTGTAAGTCATCCCCTTCAGTTAATACTGTAAAAAAAGCAGTAATAGAACCTTGATTTTCATTACCATTACCCGCTCGCTCAACCAATGCCGGTAATTTAGCAAAAACAGATGGCGGATAGCCCTTGGTCGCAGGTGGTTCACCAACAGAGAGAGCAATTTCACGTTGCGCTTGAGCAAAACGTGTAAGTGAATCCATTAATAATAGTACATCTAGCCCTTGGTCACGAAAGTATTCAGCAATGGTTAAGGCCGTTTGACACCCTTTTAGTCTCATCAGTGCCGATGAGTCAGCAGGCGCAGCAACTACCACTGAGCGCTGACGACCTTCTGGGCCAAGGATTTCCTCAATGAACTCTTTAACTTCTCGCCCACGTTCACCAATGAGACCAACGACAACAACTTGTGCAGTTGTTCCTCGAGTCATCATACCCAAGGTCACCGATTTACCAACACCAGAACCGGCAAAAAGACCTAATCGCTGCCCTTTCCCTACAGTGAGTAACCCATTAATCGCTTTCAATCCTACATCTAGTGGCTCGGAAATTGGTTTTCTTGATAAAGGGTTAATCGGTTCAGAAGTAAAATTTGCCGTTTTCTCAGTATAAATTTCACCAAGACCATCAATAGGGTTACCAACACCATCAACAACTCGGCCAAGTAACTCCATACCGACAGGAATGCCACTTCCGTCCGCAATTGGAGTCACTTTTGCACCAGGAAGTACGCCTGACACTTGCTCACTAGGCATTAAGAAGAGGTTATCACCTGAGAAGCCAACCACTTCAGCTTCAATTTCACCACTAATAGTTTCAACTAAACAAGAGCTACCAATAGGAGCTCGACAACCTGTTGCTTCTAAAGTTAACCCAACAACACGAACCAGTTTTCCGGATGCAATTGCCCTGGTTGTTAGTCCTGTTGTTTTGTATTGAGCAAGCCGCTCAGACAATTGCAACATTTACATATTTCCTTGATGACGATTAACACCGCAAAATTTATTAAGCACACTCTTAATTCGTTCTTCTAATAGGTAGCTCACTTTTGAATCTGAAGCTTGGATATTAATATCGCCCAAGTTCATGGATGGTTCTGACATTAAAGTCCATTGTTTTTGTTCTAGGGCTTCTTCTCCATAAGCTTCAACAACACGTTGATGATCTTCTGGGTGCAACAAAATACTAATTTCTCGCTCAGTAACAGGCAATGTCTCAACAGACTCTCGCACAGTATCAAGTAATACTTGTGGATTTGTTTTTACTTCGACATGAATCACTTCTTTAGTAAGAGCAAGTACCATATCAATTAGCTGTTTTTCTACTTGAGAGTCTAATAGCTCTAATGGTGCTGCAAATTTATCGGCCATTTCAATTAATTGCTGAATACGTGTTTGTATTTCTTCCTCACCAGCAGCTAAACCTTCTTGGTAGCCAACACTATAGCCTTCAGGTTTACCGACTTCAAAGCCTTCAGATTGACCTTTTTCTAGCCCATCTTTGTAACCAACTTCCTGGCCTTCAACTAAGCCTTCATTATAAGCACCTTGCTTAATTTGCTCGATAATTTCATCAGTAAAGACGAATTCTTCTTCTTTTTCTTCTTCTGGTAATGCAGGCTTCCAACTTGGATCATAATTTAAGGCAGTTTCACGAGCTGGTTGGTTAGGATCAGAATAGTTGGGAGACTCCCAAATATTAGTTTTTTGCAGCTCACTCTCATCGGTAATGCGAATAAAGCCACGTTTTTTGCTGATACTCATGATAATAGCCTGTAAAAATAAGAAGATTAGAAAGCATAACGGCTATTTCAATATATTAATGAAATAGCCGTTTAATTATAACTCAATGACGTGAAAAAATATTATACGAATTCGTCAGCACCGCCTGAAAGCATCAGATCACCAGAATCAGCCATTCGACGCGCCACTGCAAGAATTTCTTTCTGAGCAGCTTCAACATCAGCCACTCGAACAGGTCCCATAGCTTCAAGATCATCACGCATAAGTTCTGCTGCACGTTTTGACATACACTTAAACATTTTCTCTTTAAGTGCATCGTCTGCGCCTTTAAGTGCTTTTTGTAACACTTCTTGTGGCACATCACGCAGTAATGCTTGAATACCTTGATCTTGTACATCGATAAGATTTTCAAAGACAAACATAAGATCTTGAATTTGAGTTGCTGTTTCTTCATCTTGATCGCGGATTTGATCCATCAACATACCTTCAATACTGTTATCTAGGTAGTTCATGATTTCTGCCGCCGCTTTCAAGCCACCAATTTTGGCAGCTTGAGCACCAGATTGACCAGCAAATTGCTTCTCCATGATCTCGTTAAGCTCTGCAAGTGCAGAGGGCTGAACTTCTTCAAGGTGGGCAATTCTCATCATAAGATCAAGACGTACACGCTCTGGGAACTGGGATAAAATCTCAGCTGACTGATCAGGGTCAAGGTACGATAATACGATAGTTTGAATCTGTGGATGCTCATTCATTATGATGCTTGCCACTTGACGAGGATCCATCCATTTCAATGAATCCAAGCCTTTAGAGCCACTACCTAGCAAGATTTGATCTACTAAGTTATTCGCTTTATCTTCACCAAGAGCGGCAACTAATGCATTACGCATAAAGTCTTCACTACCCATACCAATGGTTGTGTATTTTTGAATATCTTCTAAAAAGGCACGGTGAATAGCAGAGACTTTAGTCTGATTTAAATCAGAAACTATTGCCATTGCCGCGCCCACTTTTTGAACTTGTTTCGGTTCTAGGTGACGGATAATACTAGCGGCATCATCCTCACTTAAACTTAACAACAAAATGGCTGCACGTTCAGAACCTGATAATGAAGAGAGATCAAACTCTTGATTCTCTTCGCCTTTCTTTTCTGTTTCTACAACTTCATTAGCCATTTTCAGATACCCAATTTTGAACAACTTGCGCTGCTAATTCAGGTTCGTTAGCTACTAGAGCACGAACCGCTTTCAATAAGTCTTCATCTTTATGCAAGTTTGGAAGATCAATACCTGAACCAAATTCAAATCCATCGCCATCCAAATCACTGCCAATTAAGCCCATCTCACCATCAGCACCTTCACCATTGGCGATTGCATCATCTCCAGCTTGGTTAGGGAATAACAATTTATTCATTGCTGGACGAACAAGGATAAGAAGCACTGCAATAATAACTAATGCGCCTGCAATCCATTTAATCCAGTCATTAAAGTTTGGATGTTCCCAAATTGGTACGTCAATAATGATTGGTTGTTCTTCAATAGCAAATTTAACACTTAGTACGTTCAGTAAGTCGCCGCGTTGTTCATTCAAACCAACACTACCAATAATGATTTGGCGGATCTTCTCAATCTGCTCTGCAGATACAGGGGTATATGTCACTTCCCCTGTTTCAGCATTCACAGCTTGACGCTCTTTTACTGCAACAGAAACTGTTTGACGAGCAACTGTACCTGTTTGTTTACGCTCATGGCTTATTGTTGTGTCTAATTCAAAATTACGAGTTGCTTCTTTATGTACAGAGCCTTGACCAAGTACTGAGCCATCTTTTAACTCTGCAATATCTTGAGGGATAGCTGAATCAACAGGTGGTTGGTTACTTAATGCACCAGGAACTCCAGCGATAACATTACCGTTATTATAATCTTCTAACGTGTACTCGCTTCGTGTCGATGGTGTTTGAGGATCAAACTGCTTACGAGTTTGCTCTATCGCACTAAAATCCATTGAGACATCTACTTGAGCGGTATAGTTACCTAGTCCTAAGATTGGAATTAAAATAGCGTCAATTTTATCTCGCAATGATTGTTCTTGTTTACGCTCTAATTCTTGCTCTTTACGGTGAGCAGTTGCCATCGGATCTTGAGTGCCTGAACTCAATAAACGACCATGCTGATCTGTTACAGTAACTCGTGTTGGTTTCATCCCAGGAACCGCACTTGCTACCATATCAACAATTGAATCAACTTCTTCTTGCTTAAGATTCGCGCCCATTCTCATCGTTAAGAATACCGTTGCCGATGCTTCTTGGTTATGACGAACGAATACACTTTGTTTTGGCATAGCTAAAAGTACTTGAGCTTTGCGGATTGGTCGCATTTGCTCAAATGTACTTGCTAACTGACGTTCACGGCTTAATTTTAGACGTTCTTGTTCTAAACGCTGTGATACCCCAAAGCCCATGTCTTGTAATAAGATATCATCACCTTCTCCTACTGCTTTATTTAAGCCCGCACGAGAAAGGTTAAGCTTTAGTTGACTAAATTCAGAAGCTGGAACCAAAATGGTATTACCATCTAGTTTATATTCTGATTTTTGCGCATCAAGATGATCAAGCACTTGGATTAATTCATCCGTCTCATATACTCCCAGTGGACGCATTTCCGGCTCTTGAACCCAAAAGAAAAGCATAACAATCAATGCCACACAGATAGAAACAGACAGAACTAAAATAACCTGCCGTAATAAATCTAAGTTACCTAGCGCTGAATCTATTTTTGAAGAACTTTGTTCATCTACATCTGGGTTTTGCACATCCATTGAACTATCTAATGCTGCCGAACCACCCGCTGGTATATCATCAGATACCGCTAAATCTGTATTTTTGTTCTCTTCTGACACGCTTTAATTCCTAGAAATTATACAGGCATATTCATTAGTGCTTTATAAGCATCTACAAGTTTATTACGCACCTGAATTGTTGCATCAAACGCAACACTTGATTTATTTCGTGCGATCATAACGTCAGATAATGAGACCCCTTCATCACCTCGGTCAAAACGCACGGCTAAATCACCTGATGTTTTTTGTAAATCATTTACATTATTCACGGCTTTTGCAAATAATGCACTAAAGTCCGCACCGACTTCTTTTCCTGTTGCTGGACGCGTTGTATTTGACGCGTCAAGCATCATGGATTGCATTTCGCTCTGTAAACCATCAATTTTCATGTTATTACCTCCGACCCAGTCAAGTAATTGACTTTATTTTACGACCCGGGATATATAAAGCAATTTACATACCAAAACATCAACTATGATAACCCTTTGTTTTAACTTGGGATATCTATTCCAGCATCACGCATCTTCGCTAATTTATATCGTAGAGTTCGTGGACTTATACCTAGTTTTTCGGCGACATCTTTACGTTTTCCGTCGCACGCTTTAATTGTTTCTAAAATAATAATGAACTCTTGCTCACGTAATTCACCACCTAAGCCACTTTGTGGCATCGATATTTCACTTTCAGACGCCATTACTGACTCTTCATTATCATTTATTGACGGTGCTTGTTGCTCTGGTTTAATCGTTGGAGCTTCACCACTAACTACTTGCTGTAGGCTACTTGCGTCAGACCAATCAACGCCTTCTAATAAAATGTCATCTGCTGTAATTTCAATATTTTCAGCTAAAATAAGTGCTCGCTGTACAACATTATCCAATTCACGAACATTACCTGGCCAAGGATAACTTTCTAGTTTCAGAGTTGCCTCAGGAGTAAAAGCAGGAACAGGTAAACCTTGTTTTTGACAGTGCCTCTCAACAAGATGTTGTGCAATAGGTGATATATCACCTATACGTTCTTTTAATGCTGGCCAAGTAATTGGAAATACATTCAATCGATAATACAGATCTTCTCGAAAATTTCCTTCTTCAACATATTTTTTTAAATCTCGGTTACTTGTTGCCAAAATACGCACATCTAACTTAATACTTTTACGGCCACCTAATCGCTCTACTTCTCGTTCTTGCAATACTCGAAGTAGTTTCGCTTGTAAGCTAAGATCCATTTCACTGATTTCGTCTAGTAAAATAGTACCACCTTGCGCTTGCTCAAATTTACCAGGACACGCTTGAACAGCTCCGGTAAATGCACCTTTCTCATAACCAAATAAAGTAGCTTCGAGCATATTATCAGGAATTGCTGCACAGTTAATCGCCACAAATGGCCCTTCACTACGTAAAGAATTATTATGAATATAACGAGACATCACTTCTTTACCTGAGCCACTTGGGCCAAGCACCATAACGTTAGCATCTGTTCTGGCAACTTTATCTGCAAGCTTAAGTAATTTAAGGCTTTTTTCATCAGCTACAATTGCATCACCTGTTTGTTCATTTTTGACAGGCGCATAGCGACTCACCATATTCAATAGCACTTCTGGCGCAAACGGCTTTGCCATGTAATCTATCGCGCCTTCTTTCATCGCAGAAACCGCATCTTCAATATTCGCATACGCGGTCATTAATAAAACGGGAAGATTTGGCCAGTTCAATTTAATACTACGTAATAACGCTAAGCCACCCATTCCTGCCATCTGAACATCAGATACAACAATATCAACCGCTTCTTTTTTTAGAATTAGTAATGCTGTCTCAGCACTATCGGCCTCAACCCATTCATAACCCGCTAATTCTAGTGTATCGATCAATGCCTCGCGTAGACCTTCATCATCTTCTACGATTAATACTTTGCTTTGTGCCATTCTTATTCTCCAAGTTCAATTTGAGTTGTTGTAAGCGGGATAGACATAGTGAAACACGCGCCATCATCCGGCTCTGAATACAGCTCAAGCTGCCCTTTGTGTGCTCGACAAACCATTTGAACAACAGCAAGACCAAGACCGGTTCCTTGTGAGCGCGTTGTAAAAAATGGTTCCATAATTTTATCTTGAAGCTCTAACGGAATACCTGGTCCATTATCTTGTACCGAGATTTTCAAAAATCCGTTAACTGGTCTGAAAAAGACATCGATTTGACAGCCTTTTCCTATTGCTTGAATCGCATTCATGATCAGATTACTAATGGCACTAGCAATGGCATTGGCATTTCCCATTAGTACAGTATCGTCATTTTCAACTTCCAAATGATAGTCTACTTGGTTTGATTGTAGCGCAGTTTCAATCATTGGGCGGTATTCGGTAACAAGTTCACCAATAGTAAAAGACTTAACTACTTTATTATCACCACCTTTAGCAAAAAGAAGCATGTCATTAACTTGTTTTTCTAAATCATGCAGTCGATCAACTAATTTCGTTTGAAAGCGTTTATGTGTTGCTGCTGGCAAATTCGGTGAGCCTAAATTAGACGCATATAACATTGCACTAGATAAAGGGGTTCTTACTTGATGCGCAAGAGAAGCTACCATTTTCCCTAATGACGATAAACGTTGCAAATCACTGACTCTAGATTGAAGTAACCGAGTTTCAGTTAAATCAGTAATCAAGATTAGTTGTCCCGTTTCTGAAGCTGAAATTGCCAATCGAACCTTACGGCCATTACGTAATGAAATTTCATGTCCATCATCTTCTCGAGGATCAAATGAGCGCTGAATAACTTCAAACCAACGCTCACCTAATAATGGTGGACCTAATAATTTAATCGCTTCAGGATTAACTTCACATACCACGCCTTGTGTATCGAGAAGGATTACACCTGCAGGCATTACATTTAACACTTGCTTATATCGTGTATTTTGCTCTTCCACTGTACCAAGAGGTGAATTTACTTCATTCTCAGGATGTCCCTGCATAATATTCTTCTCTCTAAAAACAAAAAAGAGCTAACACACATACAATGCCAGCTCTTTTATTGTTACTCATCAAAGCTTAAATAAAACCAATGACACCTGTCAATTTATTGTCACTGTCATATTTACAGATTATGGCAATCATATTAACTATCGGAGATCATCTTTACTTAAATTGTATTTACGCATTTTTTCCACAAGAGTTGTACGTCGCATACCTAGCATATCTGCTGCTCGAGCCACTACACTATTTTGAGCTTCAAGCGCTTGGCAAATCATATTAACTTCAACATCAGCTAACATTTCTTTAAGATTTAACCCATCTTCTGGTAAATCATTTGAAACAGCACCAAAGCTTTGAGATGTTTGTGGATGAGAAGCTGAACCACTTTCATTAAAGTTTGCAAACATATCAGCTAATGCTGACTGCTCTTGTTCTTCAACAGTTTGTTTACAGTGGTTTTCTGGCTGAAATTCAGGAATATCACTATAACGATATTTCATTGGAAGATGATTTACATCCACAGACTCACTAGGGAATAAAATCATTAACCGCTCAATTAAGTTTGCTAACTCACGTACATTACCTGGCCAATGGTGTTCCATCAGCGAATTTACGGCTCGTGGAGTCAAACGGACTCGTGAACTACCTTCTGCCTCCATACGAGCTAATAATTCTTGTAACAACAAAGGTATATCTTGCTTTCGCTCACGTAATGCAGGCATTTCAATTGGAAATACATTCAATCGATAATACAAGTCTTCTCTGAAAATCCCTCTTTCTATCATTTCATCAAGGTTGCGATGTGTTGCTGCAACAATACGAACATCCGCTTTGATGCTTTGGTTTCCACCAACACGTTCAAAACAGCGCTCTTGAAGAACTCTCAATAATTTAACTTGCATCGGCATCGGCATATCACCGATCTCATCTAAGAAAAGAGTTCCACCCTGAGCCAATTCAAAACGACCTTTACGAGCCGTAATTGCTCCAGTAAATGCCCCTTTTTCATGACCAAAAAGTTCACTTTCTAATAAATCTGCCGGAATAGCTCCACAATTAACAGGAACAAAAGGGCCTTTTCGACGTGGAGAATGATAATGAAGGTTTCGAGCAACGACTTCTTTACCTGTTCCAGATTCACCTAACACTAAAACGCTAGCTTCAGTACCTGAAACTTGCTCAATTAGATGACGAACAGTACTAATACTCGGGCTTTGCCCTACCATGCTACGGAATAACGTATTCTTACGGCCAAGGTGAGGCACACCTAAGCCACTACGCCCCATAAACTCTTGGCAATGGCGTAACGCATCCGTCAATTGAGGATAATTTATAGGTTGGTTTAATTCACCAACATAATTTGTTAGCCCCTCAATATCATGGCTCGCTCCAACCAGTGTAATGATGGGGATATGATGATGAATAATTAATGATTCTTTTATTAATTCTTGTTGTTTTTTATTAGATACCTGTCCTAAAAAGCAAGCACTTAAAGAAATGTTCCAATCAAAATTGGACAACTCAGACGTTGAAATTGCATGGCAATTCTCACCGATAAACTCAAGAATTACCTTAAGGTTATGTCGATTTTGCTCATCATCTTCAATAATTAATGTTTTACCTAAACCTTGCATAGAAGTGTTCGATGCCTTAATTCTTTGATTTATGTGGCCTATTCATTGAACAGAAACGAAATAATCCGACCATTTTATCGCATAAGAAAAATAAGGCAACCATGACTGTCAATATCTAGACAGTCATACTGTAAATGTGAGGTTAATATAAAATTAAGAAAAATACCCTTGATTTATAAAATATATACTATATACCAACTTGATCTGCTGTTAAATTGTGGAACTCTGCCGGGATTTGATCCCATGCTGATTTAATTTCACGTAGCATCTCAACGACATCATCAATCGCTTGAGTATCATTTTTTTGGTTAGCATGTGAGATTTGACGGATCATAAAGTCATATAATGAGTCAAGATTACTTGCAATATCGCCACCGTCATCCATCGAAAGGCATGAACGTAGACTAATCACGATATCTAATGCTTTACCAAGACGCTCACCTTTCACAGCCGTGTTACCTTGCTGCATAGCTGCTTTACCTTGAATCAAACGCTCAATAGCACCAGCCATTAGCATTTGAATTACCTTATGAGGTGATGCAGCACTTAATTGGCTATCTATTGATACCTTCTTATATGCTTGTAATGAACCTCTCATCGTATTTCCTCAGTCTTATTGAAATTTTCTATAAAGTTGAACTGACTTATTTGCATGATTCAACTTTTGATAATCTAAAGCAAATTGCTGACCTAAGAGTGTCATTTCATTAATGATAGACTCAGTTCTTGTAATTGCTCTTTGCCATTCCGTAGAGTTCACTATTTCTGGCACCTGCATACACTCATGCAAAAGTTGTTCCCGATTTGATAAAAAAACCGTCAATTGTTCAAAATTAATATCACCTTTCTGATATAACATTTGTAATTGCTGATCTAATCTTTCTAATTGCTGTAATAGTTCCATCGAGAACACCTAATTTACACTTGGTTATATTTTTACACTTGGTTATATTCGTTAACCTAGAGCGTTCATCATACCTGACAGTTGTGCTTTCATTTTTCCTGTCACATCTTGCATATTGGCAAATTTATTACGAGTACGCTCTTGTAAACTTTCCATTCGACGATCTAAATCTACTTGTTGATCATTCAAGCGATAATTCTGATCTCGCATCGTGTTCATTCGAGTCCTAATAGGACCAGCAACTCCAGTCATGGTTTGAATCGCATCTTCTACTTTTTTAGCGAACCCTTTAGGTCCATCAAAGAAAGTATGAAGTTGACTAAAGTTCTCATTCAACTGTCGATCAAGCATATTATGGTTGATCTCTAAAGTACCCTGACGAGTTGTTGAGATCCCAAGCTCAATCAGTGTTTTAATATCTTTTGGTGCTGATTCAACAGGAGAAACAAATACCGACTTTAAACGAGATTCCGCAGAACGAACAACACTATCTCCTGCTAATGGGCCGCTTTGCCCCGTCGCAGGATCAAAACCGCCAAGAGCTTGTGTCGTTTTATAAAATTGATTGTACGTTGATACAAATTGTTCAATTGCCGCTTTTACATTCTCTCTATCGAATTGAACATCTAATTCAATACGTTTACCGGCTTCAGCAGTTGTACCTTTTAAGGTAATATCAACACCATGGACAGCATCTTGAATGACATTAGTATCACTACTAATTCTTGCAATACCATCAAGAACAACTTTTGCACTACTAGCAGTTTGAACTTCTTGTAGTCCTGAATATAAAGGCTTTCTTGCCTCTTCTGGTTTGATCGCTTGAACTATTTTTTCAATCGGCTCTAGTTTTTCTTTTGCAATTTCTTTTATTGTTGGTGGTAATAGCTCAACTTTCTCTTTAGCTATATCAACTAAATCTTTTTTGGGTGCTGGTTGCGGTGGCTCATATGTCACACCCGCAGCTTGAAAAACTGTATCTGGTGTTTGACCTATTTCTGCTAATGCTTCTGCTGCGTCTTGATCCCCTTGCTTTGCTGCTTTCGCTAGTTCAATTTTTTCATTTTCACTTGGTAAAGCTGCTTGAAGTGTACCTGCCGTGCGTTCACTCCAACCGGACATCCCTGAAGTTGGATCACTAGGATCTTCAAGGGTAGTAAGAGCTGCTGTAGCTTCTTGTTGTAAAAGTATCTCTTTTGCGGCTTTTTCTTCTCTTGCGAGTTCGCGATTAGCAACATCAATCAACGGCTTAAAATAGGCGTACTTTTCTTCATCACTAAGCTCTGGTACCTGCTCTTGAGTAATAGGTTCACCTAGCTGTTGAGCGGCAATTTCAGGTACATTTTGATATTCAAGTAATGTTGGTACATCAAACTTAGTTGAGATAGCAGGGTCAAAGTTAGGGTTAAAAGCAAAGCGATGCAGTTGATTATTATATTCGGCATCAACTTCAATTTTAACTTTATGACTCTCACCAGGTTTGTCAGAGGCTAAGATCAAGCGAGAGCCACCATCATCTTTAACAATAGAAGCTTGTACACCGGGATTAGAAGGAGCACTATTTATCTGTTTTAACAGATCAGTAATTTTATTATTTTTACCAATAATATCAATTGAGAAGGTTTTATCACCTAATGACACATCCAACTTACCCGGCCCGAATTTGGCATCATCACGTATTGGTGAAGATGCCAACTTTTGAGCTTGAGCTAATTGTAATACGTCAATAGTATATCGACCAGCTAACGCTTCAGGAGTTGCGGTTGCACTTACTACTTCATCATCACTGCTTGAAATAGTACGAGATGCAAACGTATCCTCTTGGCGAAACGTCGACATTAGGTTCTTCATGGTATCTAACGATTCTTGCAGACGGCCATAACCACTGATATTCATATCTATATCTGAGCGTTCTCGGTCAATGCGCTGCTGCTTGGGTAAGCGCTCGCTTTCAACTATCTTGCCCACCATAGAATTAATATCTAGGCCACCACCCATCCCCATAGGGCTCATACTCATGAAGTGTTTTCCTCAATTAACGATTAAATCCTCTCAGCTATTAATCCAGATGAACTGGCAGCTAAGTCTCTAGCAACTTCTAACATTTTATCATCGGGAATTTGGCGGATAATATCACCAGAGCTAATTTCTCTAACGGTAATAACCTGCCGCCCTGATTCTTCATCTAAATGAAATGATAATCCTCGATCAACGCTTTTAACGTATTCATTCAGCTCTTTAATCGCTTCATGAAGTTCTTCTTTCTTTTTCGTTTCAAGCTTTTGTTCTGCATCTACCACAATGGCTTGGCTCTGCGTCAATGGTTCTGACGATTCACTCTTTGCTACTTGATTACTAGTATTTACAGAAGATGTTGGTTGCATAGGTGAACTAGCAATTTTCGTGCCGTTACTTGAGGGTAGAGAGGACAGGATTGATGAAGATACAGATGATAGATTCATAGTATTTTCCTCCTAATACGAAAAAAGACAGCAAGAGGAGCGGCTCTGCTGTCATATTCAGTAAGTGGGTTGACGATGAAGCCGCCCACCTACCTATTTTAGTATTATCGTTTAATCATGGATTAACGTAATAGACCTAGAGCAGCGTTTGGCGCTTGCTTAGCTTGTGCAAGAATAGAAGAACTTGCTTGCTGCAGGATTTGAGCTTTAGTCATTTCAGTTGTTTCTTTCGCGAAATCAACGTCTTTGATTTGACTCTTAGCAGCAGAAACATTTTCGTTAATGTTATCTAAGTTGTTAATAGTGTGGTCCATACGGTTCTGAGAAGCACCTAGCTCTGAACGGTGGCTATCAACAAATTTCATTGCTGCATCAACAACTGCTACTGCATCTTGAGAACCAGCTACTGTTGTAACATCGATGTTACCTACAGTTTTGTCAGCTTGAACTGCATCAGACATACCAGTTTCGTCAGCTAGAGCACCAGAGAATGCGATTTCGCCTTCAATTGTACCTTTACCAGCAAATACTTGTAGCTTGCCATCTTCACCAACAGAAGCGCTAACTTTGTCAGTTTGGCCGTTGATGTACGTTGCAACTTCTTCGATATCGTCGCCAGCTTTAGCGTTGATAGTAATTGATTGCTCTTCACCTGACTTATCAGTAAATTCGATAGTCATGTCTGCGCCTTTAGCCGCAGTCCAACCAGCAGCTACGCCTTCTTTCGCAGTGAAAGATTGGCCACCCATGTTTGCTTCATCAGCACGTAGGTTGTTCAGAGTTAGCATTACTGCTTCACCTGAATCAGCACCAACTTGGAAAGATTTAGTACCAAAGCTACCGTTAAGTAGACGAGTACCACCAAAAGAAGTTGTTTCTGCGATACGGTTCATTTCATCAGAAAGAGCCGTTACTTCTTGTTGGATTGCGCCACGGTCAGCATCAGTGTTTGAACCATTTGATGATTGTAGAGCAAGGTCACGTACACGAGAAAGGATGTTTGAAGTCTCTTTCATTGCGCCTTCAGCTGTTTGCATCATAGAGATGCCGTCGTTTGCGTTACGAACCGCTACATCTAGACCACGTGTTTGCGTGTTTAGACGGTTAGAGATCTGTAGGCCAGCAGCATCATCTTTAGCATTGTTGATGCGGTTACCAGAAGACAAACGCTCCATTGATTGGTTTACATCAGATGTTGCGTTGTTTAGGTAACGCTGAGCTGTCATTGCTGATACGTTAGTGTTTACTGTAATAGACATAAATAGATCTCCTAAGGATAATTCAATGGCGGTCTGGTCTCATCCTCCGAACCAACCACTGTTTCTCACGTATATTTAAAAGCTTATCTCTTTATATATTTTGTAGACTCTCACCTCTACAAAATACATCGTTGAGATAGCCTATAGTTTAATTTTAAAAGTAAATTTGATTACTTTAGTACCTGTTGGGATGAAGCTATGTAGATGACATTAACTTCCATTCTCACAAGTGGTTACATGCTGATTAGCCCAACAGGCCTAACGCTGCATTTGGTGCCTGCTTAGCTTGAGCAAGAATAGACGAGCTCGCTTGTTGCAGGATTTGAGATTTCGTCATTGCTGTCGTTTCTTTAGCAAAATCAACATCTTTGATTTGGCTATTAGACGCGCTCACATTCTCATTAATATTATCTAAGTTACTGATAGCATGGTTAAAACGGTTTTGGAAAGCACCTAAATCTGCACGATTTTCATCTACGTACTGCATAGCTGCATCAAGAATTGCGACCGCTTTCTGTGAACCACCTACCGACGTTACATCAATACTCTTCACTGTATCGGTAACTTTATTACCCATACCTAGCTCATTACTTAAAGAGCCACTAAATTCAACATTCGTTGCTTCTGCTGCAGCGAATACTTGTAGCTTACCTTCTTCTGTAACAGAGGCGTTTACTGCATCACTTTGACCATTGATGTAAGTTGCTACTTCTTCAATGTCATCGCCTGCTTTTGCATTGATGGTAATATTCTGTTCTTTGCCATCTTTATCAACAAAATTCATTGATAATTCAGTCTTATCTGCACCTACTGTCCAGCCTGCGCCTTTACCTTCTGTTGCAGAGTAAGTGTGACCACCCATCTCTGTCGTATCAGAGCGCATGTTGTTTAGTGTTAGCATTACTGCCTCACCTGAGTCTGCACCGATTTGGAAAGACTTAGTGCCAAACTGGCCATTTAGTAGGCGAGAGCCACCAAATGATGTTGTTTCTGCAATACGGTTTAATTCGTCATTCAAAGCAACCACTTCTTCTTGAATCGCGCCACGGTCAGCTGCTGTATTTGAACCGTTTGAAGATTGAAGTGATAAATCACGCATACGTTGTAAGATGTTTGTCGTTTCCTTCATCGCACCTTCTGCTGTTTGCGCCATTGAGATACCATCATTAGCATTTCGAACTGCAACATCCAAACCACGAGTTTGAGATGTTAGACGATTTGAAATTTGTAGACCTGCCGCATCATCTTTTGCACTGTTAATTTTAAGACCTGAAGATAAACGCTCCATTGAAGTGTTTAAATCGCTAGTCGCGTTATTTAGGTAACGTTGTGCTGTCATTGCTGATACGTTTGTGTTTACATTGATAGACATAATTTGTTTCTCCACTTTGGTTCCGAATCACTCCGCTCCTGGACCGGAAACCGTATTAATCATCGTTTGATACTTAACTTAACGACCGCATTTCTAATTACTTTAGAAAAACTTTTAATTTTTTAAGTTTTTCTTTTTAAAGCACTTTCAAATTATCAAGTCGTTATGTCTTGTAATTAGGTTATCGCTCGTTGGTGGAAACTCTTTAGGAGAAAATGCAAAAAAAACGAAATTAGTTTAAAAATGGATAAAAAGCGTGATATATGTCTCTAAATATCAGAAAGCACCGCTTTAATTGGTTAGATTTCAAACAAAGAAGATTAACTAATCCGATATACAGATTGTTAACCCGTAAATAAAAAACACTATCCATAAAAAAAGCTGAGGAAAACCCCAGCTTTGACATAGTGTGAGAGTGCAATAATCTTAGAGGATTACAATAAACGTCTTACAATAAAGCAAGAGCCGTTGTTGGAGATTGTTTAGCTTGAGCTAAAATTGATGAACTTGCTTGTTGAAGTATTTGAGCTTTTGTCATTTCTGTTGTCTCTTTGGCAAAATCAACATCTTTAATTCGGCTGTTTGATGCCGATACATTTTCATTAATATTATCCAAATTAGAAATTGCATGACTAAAACGGTTTTGGAATGCACCGAGATCTGAACGATTTGCATCAACAAACTGCATCGCTGAATCAAGAATAGCTACTGCTTTTTGAGAACCACCAACAGTAGTAACATCAATACTTTTTACAGTTTCACTTTGTGGGCCACTCATATTTAGTTCATTAGCTAAAGATCCACTGAAAGAGAGTTCATTTTGTACTTTATTATTAGAAGTAACAATTTGAAGTTCACCATTTTCAGATACAGATGCATTAATCGAATCTGTTTGACCGTTAATATAAGTAGCTACCTGCTCAATATCATCACCAACTTTAGCATTGATAATTAATTCTTCTTCCTCTCCTTTCTGGTTAATGAAGGAGATAGTTAATTCTGAATTCTCACTACTAATAACCCAACTGGCATCTACTCTAGATTCAGCTTTATAACTAACCCCTCCCATAGATGACGAATCAGAGCGCATATTATTAAGATTTAGCATTACGGCTTCACCTGAGTTGGCTCCTATTTGGAAAGATTTTGTACCAAATTGCCCATTTAATAAACGGGCACCACCAAAGGATGTTGTTTCTGCAATTCTATTTAGTTCATCATTCAATGCACTGACCTCTTGCTGAATCGCGTCACGATCTGATGAAGTATTTGAACCATTTGCTGACTGCAATGAGAGATCACGCATACGCTGTAATATGTTAGTTGACTCTTTCATTGCTCCTTCAGCGGTTTGAGCAATAGATATACCATCATTAGCATTACGAACTGCAACATTTAACCCTCTAGTTTGTGCAGTTAAACGATTTGAAATTTGTAGACCCGCGGCATCATCTTTGGCGCTATTAATTTTAAACCCTGATGATAAACGTTCCATTGATTTGTTTACGCCATCAGTTGCATTATTTAAATAACGTTGGGCCGTCATTGCTGATACGTTAGTATTTACTGTAATTGACATAATAATATCTCCGTTTTGTTTTCCGAATGTTTTCCGCGGTTCGGAAAACTGAGCTTCATGTGTCAGTACTAAATTACTTATTATTAGCGCCTGATACTAAGCTTAGCGACGGTCAAAAATTAATCTTTACCACTTTCTTTATAAATTCACTGGTTACTTTATGAACTATGCGCCAGGTTCCATTTTTGATAAAATTGACAAAAAAATACTAAAGCCCCTATCAGAACGGTCAAATAACAACCAACTAATTGATTTATACCAAATCATGCTAAGACCTACACCATTAATTTAAATAATCTCTATCGATAAAATAGTAATATCGATTTCTAGATTATTTAATCAATTGTATTGGTATAAATGGTCAGATAATTATGTAGGATAAGAATAAGGCATAAAAAAACCAGCCGCAGCTGGTTCTCTATTTATCTTCACTACCAATTTACTTGGTATTACCCCAAAAGCTTAAGTGCAATATCAGGGGCTTGTTTAGCTTGTGCTAAAATAGTAGAGCTCACTTGTTGCAAGATTTGAGCTTTCATCATCTCTACCGTTTCCTTAGCAAAGTCCGTATCTTCTATTCGACTATTTGATGCTGTTACATTTTCATTAATATTGTTTAAATTATTAATGGCATGATCAAATCGATTTTGAAATGCACCTAACGTTGCTCGTTCTTTATCAACAAAACCCATTGCCGCATCTAGTGTTGCTATTGCTCGCTGCGAGCCACCAACACTCGTTAAGTCTAAATCATTTACAGTATCAAACACAGCTCCACCAATAGCCAACTCTGCTGATAATGAGCCACCAAAAGTAACAGCGCTTGAAACCAAATCTCCTGCCGTAAATAGTTGCAATTGACCTTGTTCATCAACAGAGGCTTGAATTGTTTCGTTTTGACCATTGATATAGGTGGCTAGCTCTTCAATGTCGTCACCTACTTTGGCTTCTATCGTAATCTCTTGATCTTTGCCATTTTCATCAACAAATGACATCGTAAGCGTTTGCTCACCTTCTGGTACTACCCAACCTTTATTCAATTGATTTTGAGAGGTATAAGTAAATCCCCCCATCTCTAGCGTATCAGAACGCATACTACCTAATGTTAATTGAACGGCTTCGCCTGAGTTTGCACCAATTTGAAATGAAGAGGTACCAAATTGGCCATTCAATAAACGACGTCCACCAAAAGAAGTGGTTTCTGCAATACGATTCAATTCATCATTAAGAGCATCCGCTTCTTCTTGAATAGCCTCTCTATCTTGTCTTGTATTTGAGCCATTAGATGATTGCAGAGCAAGATCACGCATACGCTGAAGAATATTAGTGCTTTCATTCATAGCACCTTCCGCAGTTTGAGCGATAGATATACCATCATTTGCATTACGAACAGCAACATCTAATCCACTCATTTGAGCTTGCAGTCTATTCGATATTTGAAGGCCCGCAGCATCATCTTTAGCACTATTAATACGCTTACCAGACGAGAGACGCTCCATTGACTGATTTAGATGATCCGTTGCTGTCGTTAAATTTCGCTGCGCAATCATAGCGGCAACATTTGTATTTACCGTAATTGTCATCTCGACCTCTTGTGACTAAGACTAAGATCTGCTTATATCTCTGTATTGAAAATCACCCAAAACTAATATTACTATTTAGTTTGAATTGCTGTTCTTGATAGAGGCATAATAATCAATACAGAGACATAAACAGACTCTGATTATTAACTATCGGCAGTGAAAAAATAAACTTAAGGACATTTGAAATATTAAAGGTGACGGAAAAGTGTATTACAAAGAAGGGAAGCCCCTCTCGGGGCATGAAGCTAGGCTGGCTTTTTATGAGGAGATCTGTGAGAAGAACACAAAAAACCAGTTACCTGAAGCTTGCACAACAATCAGTTGAACAAGAGGTTGATGAGAGATGAGAGCACCTCTTGTTCATCTTGATGACTGTTGTTTAGTTACTCAATTACTGCAGTAGAGTTAGTGCAGCATTTGGTAACTGTTTCGCTTGAGCAAGAATAGAAGTACTAGACTGCTGAAGGATTTGTGCTTTTGTCATTTCAGTTGTTTCTTTAGCAAAATCAGTATCTTTGATTCGGCTGTTAGAAGCAGATACATTCTCTTGAATGTTAGACAAGTTATTAATACTGTGACCAAGACGGTTCTGTTTTGCCCCTAAGTCAGCACGTTCACGGTCAATATAAGCAAGTGCTGAATCAATAACACCAACAGAAGCTTGTGCACCACCAACTGATGTTACATCTAGTTCACTTACTGTTGCTTTTTCACCAGCACCACCAGAGAAACCAAGCTCAGTCGCTAAGTTGCCAGAAACAGTTAGTTCACCTTCTAAAGCAGGTTCTGCAACAAATAATTGCAATTTACCTTCATCACCAACAGACGCTGAGATTTTATCAGATTGACCATTGATGTAAGTGGCTACTTCTTCAATATCATCACCAGCATGTGCAAATAAATTAATAGAAATTTCTTCACCAGCTTGTGTTGTGAACTCTAATTTCATGTCGTTCTTGCCAGCTTCAACGCCCCAATCAGCATTTTTGCCGTTTTCACTCATGAAGCGTTGACCACCCATACGACTGTCATCAGCACGTACCGACGTTAGTTCAATTAGGATTGCTTCACCTGCATTAGCACCGATTTGGAATGCTGACTCACCAAAAGTACCATTAAGCAGACGACGACCACCAAATGAAGTTGTTTCAGCAATACGATTTAATTCATCTTGAAGAGCGTGAACTTCTTCTTGAATCGAAGCACGATCTTGGTCTGTATTAGAACCATTTGCTGATTGAAGTGATAAATCACGCATACGCTGAAGGATATTTGTCGATTCATTCATCGCACCTTCTGCTGTTTGAGCGATAGAAATACCATCATTCGCATTACGCATAGCAACATCAAGACCACGAGTCTGAGCTGTTAAGCGATTAGAAATTTGTAAACCAGCAGCGTCATCTTTTGCACTGTTAATTTTGCTACCTGAAGACAAACGCTCCATTGATGTATTAAGATCATTTGTTGCGTTGTTTAGGTAACGCTGCGCAGTCATCGCAGATACGTTAGTATTTACATTTACAGCCATCGTTGCTCTCCTTTGGCTTCGTTTTCACGAAATCTAATTTCTGCTCTATTCAGAAAAATTAAAGTTTATATCTAATAATTAGTCACAATTGACCAATGTTATCAGTGCTATGTAATTACCTATCAATTCTCATGCCAAGATGAGAAAAAAGCACTTCATAACTGACATACAAAAGCAAAGCCTTTAACTCTACCTTGCAACTGCTATGCCACTATTTACCATTGGTAAATTGTGAATCGCTTAGCCATAATTATATTTAGCACATCCTATGCCAACTTTTAAACCAAATAATAAAAAAATAAATACTAATTAAAAAACAATAACTTAAAATCAACTCTATTTGTTTTTATTTTAATATCTCTTCTTTTACATATAATAAAAACCTGTTATCACCTACTATATTAATAGAAACGCTTAGCTAAATTAAAAGCACATGTCATGAATATATTCACTTTCACATCCTCTTTAGCCATACCTTCCATCTAGAAAAGTAGCCCCATAGTTTAAAATAGTAGACATTTCAAAAAACTCAAGAAAAGCGGCAAGAATGGTGACAAAAGCGGCAAAGCTATTCCTACATAAGATTAGATATAATTCATAAGCTTAGACTTAAAGTGATGCACAATTTATTACATAATTAAATGAAAAAAGCCCAATAGATGACTATTGGGCTTTTTATGAAATCTTAATACTGAGTGTAAGAATATATCAATACAATTATGTGATTTAGCCAGTAATAATGAATCGATATTTACCGGAATTAATATTACACGTAATTAAATAAAGTAATATCCTTCACTTTACCAAAGGCTTGTTGAGATGCCTGTAATGCTCGTGTATTTTCATTAAATTCAATGACAGCTTGCGCGTAATCTAAATCTTCAATTGAACTTAATGATTTAGAAATCGTTAAATCAAAGTCTTGATGCTGCATTTCTTGCTGATCCAGTGTATTTTGTCGTGTACCAACTTCCGCTCGTGCTTGGCTTAAATGAATAAACGCCGCGTGAAACTCATCCGTCACCTGATGCAACTCTGCAGTACTAGATGCATCTGACACATGATTAAGCGCTAATTCTTGAGCTTTTTTAAATGAATCAAAGATGCTTACGGTCTTTTTAGGTTCAAGGGTAATAATATCTCCCTCTTTCAATTGACCTCGGATCTGAATATCAATACCTTCCCATTTAATCCCTTCACTAGGATCAAACTCCGCATTTTTTACAACACCACCATCTTGAGATAACTGATAATTGTATTTACCGTTATTACCAGCCTGAAAGCTAATTTCATACGTTGCTGGATCGGTATAATTTGTATTTGTTGCCTTTGAAAGTAATAACTCCGACCCTTCCTGTAGTGAATACTGTGGGTCGTAATCACCAAATGGATTTTTTATCTCGGTAAATAATTCATTTCCAGCATCATTTACTGCAACTTCTATTGAACCAGATACTTTTAAATTTCGTTGGTAGTCATCACCTGCATACGCAACTGTTCCATCATTCCCTCGAAAAAATGGTTGCGTTTTTGGCTTTGTACCTGAAAATAAATAGTTACCAGATTCATCTAACATATTAGTTAAATTTAAAAAATTATCTGAGATACCTTTAATGTCTTGAGCATGTGCATAGCGATCTTCAGGTGCGAGAGAACCATTAATCATCTCCATAACACTACGTTTGGCATCATCCGCAAACTGCTCAGCATTGGCTATAGCAACTTCATGACGCTCTAAACGATTACGCGCTAGAACAATCGTATCACTATACTGGCGTAACTCTTCCTTCTTTTGTCCTAGGTTTTGAGCATATAAGGCAGCTACGGGGTCGTCTCCTGCCGTTAATAACTTCTTACCTGAAGCGAGTTGCGCACTGTTCTGGTGTACTTTAGCTTCTTGACGAGCAATATCATTCTGCACTGATTGGTAATTATGAAAGCTTGAAATACGATTTAACATACTTTATGGCCTCCTAATTACGATAATTGCAAGATTGAATTAAATGTCTCATCTGCTGCTTTCATGATTCGAGAAGAAGCCATGTATGCTTGCTGAAACTTCATCATGTTTGCCGCTTCTTCATCTAAGTTCACACCCGCAACTGAAGCTACACGGCTTTGTGCTGCTTCATTTTCTACACGAGAAACGTCAGATAAACGTGTTGCTGTTGCTTTTTTCAAACCGATTTCTGTATTTACATTTTCATATAAATCAATCACGGTTGAACGGCCTTCATCCATCACTTTACGGGTTTGTAAGCCCTGCATTAACAGTAGGTTACCGTTATCACCTTCAGAAGGGACTAGATTTGCTGCAAACTTATCATTTGCCGCAGCACCACCTGTTAATGTAAATGTTGTACCACTAACAGTTACCGGACCTTGCGGCGGGTAAGTTTGTGGTTCTAATAACATTTTTCCTTTCATATCTAAAACAGCAAATTGATTTGCTGCTGGAGAAACAACAACTTGAAATTCTTTTAATGCACCAGATTCTAACACTTTAAATTTAGCACTGCCTGTTGCAAAAGTTGCTGAACTTGCATAACTTTGTGCTGCAATTTTCTCTGCTTCATTCATTTCTAACTTCATGTCGCCAGCTGCAATACGGGTAGGACGAAGTAATACACGCTCACCGGCACTTAGTGGTTCACGAATTTCAACTCGCATACCGTCCAAGAAAAAGGTCGATGGGTTACCGGTTGGGTCTAAACGTTGTACTTCACCTGTAGGTCGGGTCACCGTATATTGGCTACCATCATACTTAAGAGCATAATCACCCGCTTTTAATAGGCTAATATCATCGATAAATACACCTACTTCTGCAGAAGAATCTCCTTGAATAATAGCTCGGCTACGAACAGCTTGTTCTGAATTTACATCAGAGAAAATATTTGCACCAATTTGACCACGTAGATCAATTGCTTGGCCTTGTAAACGGTTAACTTCACTACTGAATCCTACCGCTACACGTCCAAGCTCATCCATAATTACTGGAATAGTGTTATCACGCAATTCAAATAATGCTGACATTTTACCGCCAATACTATCATGCTGAATTGCTTTCATTCCCTTGCCTTCAACCATAGCAAGTCGACGCTGTAATGGGTCAGGAGAACCTTGAATCATCTTTAATTCACTTGACTGAGTACCAGACACAAGCATGTGCCCACCACCAATTAAGACATTAAATGCATCTTCGTTATCACGCTTAGTAATGGTAACTTTAGTATACTGAGACAGTTCTTGAATTAACTTATCATGACGATCCATTAGGTCATTGTGCGGACCTGGGGTCTTAACCATCATTTTATTAATATCTTTTAACTCTAGAGCAATACCATTCATACGCTCTACGGTTAGATCCATCTTTTTATTTACGTCTGAGTTTTGCTGACGTACGTTCTCATAAAAGTCATTTAAGCTTTGTGAAACAAGACGAGATTTTTCTAGGACTACTTTACGTGCACCGATTTCGTTAGGGCTGTCGGCAAGAGTTTTTACGGCATCAAACCAATCATTAATGTTTTCCGGAATACGTTTTGCGCCAATAGACGACATCATATTCGTTAGTACATCAAGATTTGCTTCAGTATCCATAGAGTAATTTAAGTTAGTCGTAGATAAGTTCAGTTCATTAGTAGCAAACTGATCAAACGAACGTCGCACAGCGGCAACA
Organism: Aliivibrio wodanis; assembly: GCA_000953695.1. GTDB lineage: Bacteria > Pseudomonadota > Gammaproteobacteria > Enterobacterales > Vibrionaceae > Aliivibrio > Aliivibrio wodanis. Next base: position 2,289,570 of record LN554846.1, read on the forward strand.
TGCACGCCTGCGCCGAGGTTTGCACCTGACACCCAATGAGGCATATTTGTGTCTTGAACAACTGATTGACGACTAAAGCCTTTAGTATTAACGTTATTAATATTATGACTGGTCGTGTTCAGTTGACGCTGCGCCGTAAGCACACCTTGTGTACCTAGATTTAGCAGATCAAGTCCCATATTGCCTCCAAAAAAACTCTATAAATAATGCAGTAAAAATTTCCTAACAAATCAAACAAAGCAATCGCCATGCCAACTTTTAAGTTATTGTTTTTTCTTCATTTTACATTAAAGAAACTAAATTTATTATTCCATTGCCTCGTATTCATGCCTTTCTTTGCCTCTTTTAATTAAAGCGGCAATAAAAACAAAAAATCCTGCCTCTTATAACTAAGAGACAGGATTGAGATAACCTTTATAAAAATGTGTAAAGACTACTTAAGTAGACCTTCAACTTTCTTCATTACACTAATAACTTTATTGGAATAATTTGGATCAGTTGCATAACCTGCATTGTGAATTTCTTTAATAAAGTTTTCTGAGTTATTGGTATGTTGTAATGCTCGTTCATAACGTGGGTTCTGGTTTAAAAAACGTACAAAATCACTGAAACTTTCTTCGTAATTATTATATGAACGGAATGAAGCATTCTCTGTTACTGCCACATTATCATGATATTCCAGTGTATTTTTAGCAATATTATCCCCTTTCCAACTTCTATCAGCTTTAATATTGAAAAGGTTATGACTTGAGTCAACAGAATTCTTAATAACTTTTTGTCCCCAACCAGTTTCAAGTGCAGCTTGAGCAATCAGAACATTAGAATCAACACCTAATGCTTTCGCGGCTTTCTCTGCATATGGTTTCATCGTATCAACAAACTGCTGAGGCGATTCAAATTTATCTGATTGAGATATTGATTTCGCTGCTAGCGCTTTATCTAACTGGGCAATTGCTGATGATTCTGTTTGTGATGCTTGCTTCGCAGCTGAAGCTGATGGATATTGGTAATCAGCAGGTAAACGTAACGTTTCATCTGTTGCCGCTTTACGCATTGCCATGCGAGCATCTTGTTCTAAATTATTGCCGCTTTGTACCGGAGCTTCTTGATTCATTGAAGCACCAAGTTGAGCAACTATCATATCAGCTAAACCAAGCGATCCTTTTTTCGACAATTCAGTCGACATTTGATCATCTCGCATTTGCTCAAAGAACTGTTGATTATCACTGCTCGTCATGTCTGACTTAAATGAATCATTTGCATTACGCATTGATTTAAAAAGCATTTGTGTGAAGATTGATTCAAATTGCTCAGCCGCAGCGCGCAGTGCTTTATCTTGGCTATCTTGATCGCCATTAACCGCACTTTTACGTAAATTATCTAGGCCGCCTACATCATGAATGAAGCCTACATCTATCATATTTACTGAATTATTCATCTTCACACTTTCTCTTTAAATCTACAATCTCTATTCTATCTACAGCAAGTTTAATGCCAAAAAAAACGCACCTCCAAAGAAGTGCGCCTAAATAAGTATTTGAACATTGATAATAGAAAATTAAATAATAATCAACTGGCCTTCAATTGCACCCGCTTGCTTCAAGGCTTGAAGTATTGCCATCAAGTCAGACGGTGCTGCACCAACCTCATTTACAGCTCTTACTAAATCATCTAACGTTAAGCCAGGTTCAAATTTAAACATTTTCCCTTGCTCTTCCGTTACTTCAATATCAGTATCTGGTGTCACGACAGTTTGACCATTACCAAATGGACCTGGCTGGCTCACTTGCAGGTTTTCTTTAATTGCTACCGTCATGCCGCCGTGTGTAACCGCCGCCGATTTTAGCTTAACGTGCTTTCCTACAACAATCGTACCTGTACGTGAGTTAACAATGATTTTCGCAGAGCCATCAGCGGGATTAAAATCTACATTTTCAACAGCAGATAAAAAGGCAACTCGTTGGCTGATATCACGCGGAGCACGAACTCTTACAGAAGTAGCGTCAATCGCTGAAGCCATATTTGGGCCTAAGAAATTATTTACTGCATCCGCCATACGCTGCGCGGTAGTGAAATCTGACTCTAATAAGTTAAAAGTAATAAAGTCACCACGTCCAAATGGTGATGGAACTTCACGTTCAACCATTGCACCACCAGAGATACGACCCACTGTTGGGTTATTACCTACTAGCTTTGAACCATCAGCACCTTCAGCACTAAAACCACTGACAATTAAGTTACCCTGAGCAATAGCATAAGTTTTACCATCTAAACCTTTTAGAAAAGTCTGGAGTAAGGTACCACCACGTAAGCTTTTTGCCGAACCAACAGACGAAACCGTAACATCAACCACTTGGCCTTGTTTTGAAAAGGCTGGCAAAGTTGCTGTGACCATTACTGCCGCCACATTTTTTGTTTTCGGCTTTGTGCCTGGTGGCAATTGAATACCAAAGTTTTGCAACATAGCATTGAAACTTTGATCGGTAAATGGCGTTGATTCCCCTGTTCCTGGCAGACCAGAAACTAAACCATAGCCAATTAATTGGTTACTACGTACACCAGCAACTTCTGACACGTCTTTAATACGTGCAGCTTGTACTGTTGAAATGCTTAAGCATAACCAAGTAAAAATTAAGGTAACTAGGTTTTTATTCACGTTAAAACTCCAACGATTCATCATTATTACAGTGCTACATTAAAGAATCGTGCCAAGAATCCAGGCTCTTGCATATCTTGTTGATCTCCAGTACCTGAGTATTGGATACGTGCATTAGAAATTCGTGTCGATGAAATAGTATTATCAAACCCAATATCATCAGGTCGAATAGTGCCACTTAAACGGATATATTCATCACCTGTATTCAATGTTAGCCATTTCTCACCACGGATCAGTAAGTTACCATTTGCTAATACTTCAACTACTTCAACTGTAATTGAGCCGCTTAAGCTATTACTTTGATTTGCAGATGTATTACCCGTGAAATTATTATCATTACTTAACTCGTAAGAGAAATTGTAATCACCACCAACTTGCAGCTCTTGACCACCAACTTGTAATGGATCCATGCTTGAGTCATTTGATTTTGAAAGCTCCGCATCGGCACTTTTTGCCGCTTTAGTATTTTCAGCTAACATCACGGTAACAATGTCTCCTAAACCACGAGGCTTGGTGTCATCGTACATATCTTGCGCATGATCAACATTAAACAGTGAACCCGTTGCCGCTGCATAATGCTCTGGTTTTTCTTTAGGATGAATAGGTGCCCAAGCGGGGTCTCCTGCTATTGGATCATTACGTCCTCGTAATGTATCAACAATACCAGAGTCTTCTTCTTTTGCTTTATCACCTTCTACAGCATCTACATTAGTTGTTGCTGAAGTTACTTCACTATCTTGTAGATTTGGGTTTTGAATTAATAATGATTCACAACCAGTTAATGTTGTTAAAAGCATCAAACAAAGAAGACGTTTCATCCTAATCACCAATTACAGTTGTTGGTTAACAAAGCTTGCCATCTTATCAACAGCAGAGATAACTTTTGAGTTCATTTCATAAACACGCTGTGCTTCGATCATGTTTACTAGCTCTTCGGTTACGTTTACGTTTGATGCTTCAAGCATTGATTGACGAATTGAACCTAACCCTTCAAGACCAGGAGTTCCCTCTTGAGGATCACCACTTGCTCCTGTTGGTAAATAAAGGTTTTGACCAACAGGCTCTAAACCGCCTGGATTAATGAAATCAACTGTTGTAATTTGACCAATCACTTGGTTATCTTGTTGACCACGTAGACGAACAGATACTTCACCATCCGTACCTACCGTTACATTGATTGCATCTTCAGGAACAATAATTTCTGGCTCTAAACGGTAACCAGCACCAGTCGTTACAATTGCGCCTTCATCATTCAGCGTAAATTGACCGTTACGAGAGTAACCAATGTTGCCATCAGGCATTGTCACTTGGAAAAAGCCTTTACCTTCGATCATCATATCCATGCCGTTCGACGTGGTTTGTGCGTTACCGTTAGTGAATACTTTTTGTGTCGCAACAACCTTTGAACCAGAACCAAGCATTAAACCTGTTGGTAGCTCAGTATTTTGTGTTGATTGAGCACCGGCTTGGTTTACGTTTTGGTAAAACAGATCTTCAAATACGGCACGGCTTTTTTTAAAGCCAACTGTTGAGGCATTCGCCAAGTTGTTTGAGATAGTCGCAATGTTAGTTTGCTGTGCGTCTAAGCCTGTTTTACTTACCCATAATGCTGGATTCATTGTGTATTCCTCTAAATTCTTTAATGTATTAAGTTAATCAAGTTAATTGTTCAATTAACCCATACGTAATAATGAGTCTGAAGCCTTATCCATCTCTTCAGCGGTACTCATCATCTTGACTTGCATTTCAAACTGACGTTGCAAATCAATTAAATTGGTCATTTCACCTACGGCATTAACGTTACTGCCTTCTAATGCGCCTTTTAGTACGGTTACACCCGCATCTGCTTGGAATGCATTATTAGGATTTTTCGAACGGAACAAACCATTCGTGTCTTTAAATAAATCGCGATTATCGGTACGAACTAATTTAATGCGGTCAACTTCTGCCATTGCTTCGGCTGGAGCACCTTGCTCAAGAACAGAGATAGTACCGTCCTTTGCAATTTGAATTTTTGAAATTGGAAGTGGTAAAGTGATTGGCGCGTCATTTTCGCCTAATACTAGGTGACCACTGCCATTCATCAATAAACCTGTCTCATCAATTTTTAGATTACCGGCACGAGTCAAGCCTTCACGACCTGTATTATCCATAACTGAAATCCAACCATCACCTTCGATAGTTAAATCTAAATCACGACCAGTCGTAATTACCGAACCTTGAGAAAAGCTACTTCCTGGACGCTCTGTCATATTAAACACACGAGTCGGCAAACCTTCACCATACGCTTGCATTGAACGCGCTTGCTCTAAATCGGCACGAAAACCTGTTGTGCTTACGTTAGCAAGGTTGTTTGAACGCAGCTGCATAGCTTGCATGTTTTGCTTTGCGCCACTCATGGCTAAAAATAATGCGCGATCCATAATGAACTCCAATAATCTATCTGAAGTTATAAAAGCAATGACCATGCCAACTTTTATTTTAGTTTATTATCAATAAGTTAGGCAAAACGTAACACTAGTTAGCAATAAAAATAGAAGGGGATAAAAAAGAAGGGGCAATAAATCTGGGTAAAAAATTGCCGTCAATGCCGACGGCAATTTTATAAAGAAGACATTGTTAAGATTAACGAATCTGTAGAATGTTCTGTTGTAATTGGTTGTGAACATCTAGTGAACGTGAGTTCGCTTGGAAGTTACGTTGTGCAGAAATCAAATCAACCAACTCTTGAGTCATATCGATGTTTGATTGCTCTAACGTACCACTTTGAATATCACCAAATGACCCTTGATTTGCTTCACCCCAAATAGCAGCACCTGACGCTTGAGTCGTTGACCACTGCGTACCACCATTTTGAGCTAGACCTTGTTGATTGGTTACACGAACCATTGCTACACGACCAAGAGTTACATCTTTACCGTTTGAGTAAGAACCTACAATATTACCGCTCTTATCAATATCTACTTTTGATAAATAGCCTGTGGTTGCCCCATCTTCACTGAAGCGACGCATTTCAAACGGTGCTGAGAACTGTGTCGGATTATCAAATTTCATGGTTAATGTCTGAGCAGGATCTGCACCATTCATATTTAAACCATTCGCACCTAAAGGTGTTGTTGTTACTGGCTGACCAGCATTGATATTTTGAGTTGTTCCATCATTATTAAACACTATTGAGTGACCAACATGACCTGTAGCACTAGGTGCATCACCAGCATTAATATTAATTGGTTTTTCGCCATCGATATCTGTCGAAGAGTAGAATACATTCCAACGGTTTGGCTGTGTTGCATCTTTTACGTAATAAGAGGTCATTTTATATGGTTGACCAAGAGAATCATACGTGGTTACCGATGTCGATTTGTTATAGGTATCCGGATCATTCATATCAAAAAGAGCTGGGTTTTTTGGTACTTCAGATGCTGGTAAGTTCATGCCAATTTCAATATTTTCAGTTGGCTTTGGTTTACCGAACTGATCTGGGATCTTAAGTGCTTTTGGCTCATAAGAAGAGACGTTACCAGATTCAGGATCCACTTCATAACCTAATAAGAACTCATCATTTGCCGTTGTTACGTAGTTCTCATTATTCAAGTGATATGCACCATTACGAGTCATTTCATTTGTTGCTGGCTGTAGACGATCTTTTGCTACGGCAAAAAAGCCTTGGCCTGAAATTCGTAGATCCATTGGGTTATTGGTATAAATACTTGAACCTTCATGGAATTGCTGTGCAACTTTTGTTGTTTGAGCCCCGCCACCAGTAGTCGTTTTTGCATTTGAGAATAACGATGACGAATACACATCACCAAACTCAGCACGAGATTCTTTAAAACCAAAAGTATTGGCATTGGCTAAGTTATTTGATGTTGTGTTTAAATCTTTTTGAGCAGCGGCTAGACCACTTAATGCTACGTATGACATTTGATATCTCCTATCTAGCTACGCGTATGTTTTCCAATTCCATTAACGATCAAAGCTAATGAAGAATGTTAATGGAATTGGCATAGCCTTATATAAATGAATAATAAATGGGAGTATTCAGGCAGCAAATACGCTGCACTGAATATTCGCCTTGTTACGCTTTACCTACTTCCAGCACTTCTGCTAATTTCATAGGTGAAGTAAAACCAGCAAGATTGAGCAGTACATTGCCATCACCTTTGCCTAGAAGAACACTATTCACATTAGCGTATGTTGAAACGCCAAATTCTTTGTTTTCTCCATCAAGCACACCTGCCGCTTTAATATTATAGCGACCTGCAGGCATCGCATTGCCTTTGTCATCTTTGCCGTCCCACTCAACGCGAGTGTCACCAGCAGGTTTAGCGCCAACATTTAAAGTACGAATTAATTGGCCTTGTTCGTTTTCAACACGAACCATTAGGTTATTAATCGCTTGTGGCAATTTAACCATTGCCGCCATACTCTTATCTGCTTCTTTTAAACCTTTTGCGCCCGGTACTAGAACATCACGACCAACAAGCGAAGATGCTTGTAATGCTTGGTTAGATGTCATTGATGAATTCAAGCTATCAAACTGTGTATTCATCTTGCCAATACCATCAACGGTTGCAAATGATGCCATTTGTGCAATCATTTGATCGTTTTCAACCGGCTTAAACGGGTCTTGTTGAGACAACTGTTTGGTTAGTAATGAAAGGAAGTCTTCTTGCTTCAGCTCATTTTTGCCGCCCGTTGCCTTTTCAGGCTTATTTGCCTCTTGAAGACTTTTAAGCTGGTCGATGTAGGACAAGCCGTTTTGACCAACGTTATTGATTCCAGTCATAGCTACCTCCTATCCTTATTGACCCATTCGCAGAGTACTCTGCAACATTTGTTTACTTGCATCTGCCACTTGAACATTCGTTTGGTATGAACGAGAAGCAGAAATCATGTTTGCCATTTCTTCCATTACATTAACATTTGGTTTAAAGATATAACCATCGTCGTTTGCCATAGGATGATCAGGATTGTATTCTGCACGCAATGGTTTTTGGCTTTCAACAATACCAAGAACTTTTACAGGTACTGTATGTTCTTGTTTGTATTTAGCTTTACTCAATTCCGCACCAAAGACAGCTTGACGAGCTTTATAAGTTTCAGCAGCAGAGCTACTTACACTGTCAGCATTTGCCATGTTACTTGAAGTGGTGTTAAGACGAACTGACTCTGCACTCATCGCAGAACCTGTAACGTTAAAAACATTAAATAAGCTCATCTCTATTCCCCTTTAATTGCTTTGGTTAGGTTTTTGAATTTGCTACCTAAAAATTCCAATGATGCTTGATGACGAAGTTGGTTTTGCATAAATAAATTACGCTCCAAATCTACATCAACCGTATTCCCATCACCTGTATCAGGCTGAGTAGGAGTACGGTATTGAATTTCCCCTGCCACTCGTGTTGAGGCATTTATATGCCGACCATCAGTTCGGCTAAGACCCATGCTTGCCTTAGATGCTGCCGACTGTAATGCTTTTTGAAAATCCATTCCTTTTGCTTTATAGCCCGGTGTATTCGCCTGAGCGATATTAGTCGCAAGCATTTCAGCACGTTCAGAACGAACGCCAACTGTATGCTGGTGAATACCTAATGCGTTATCAAAAGAAATTGCCATTTCAAACCCTCCACAAGAACTGACTAGCAGTATATATATTTCTATATAGCAACCTGTATGCCAACTTTTCAATTTACAGTACAGATTAACTAAACTACCGATAGAAATTTAGCAATATCTATGCCTACTCTAGGTTTCAGACACAAAAAAAGCGACCTAAGCCGCTTTTTGTTTGTAAATCACTCAAATAAATCACTTAAGCTTATAAATAATTCCTGGATTACAGCGAACCATTTCAAACTTGTCAGTTAAACCTGTTAGCGATTCTGATGCACCAAGCAATAAGTATCCGCCAGGGTTAAGACTTGCCGCCATTTGATTTAGTACTTGAGATTTCATTTCTGGAGAAAAATAAATCAGTACATTTCGGCAGAAAATAATATCAAATTTACCAAGCAAACTGTAACTATCCATTAAGTTTTGTGGACGGAAGTTCACCATACGCTTGATTTTATCGTTAATCTTCATTTTTCCATCACCAGCATCTTCGAAAAATGCGCGACGACGTTCAGGAGATAAACCGCGGCTCAAAGCAAGGTTATCATAAATACCCGTTTTACAGGTTTCTAACATCGATGGAGAGATATCGGTTGCTGTAATACTGATATTAGGAAGAAAGCCAGGTTTACGAGCTTGAATCTCAGAGATTATCATGCCCATAGAATATGGTTCTTGTCCTGATGAGCTTGCCGCTGACCAAATTTTTAATGGGCGACGGTTTGCCGCTAATTCTGGTAACAGCTTGTCAGAAAGAACTGTAAATGGGTAACCATCTCTAAACCATAAGGTTTCGTTTGTTGTCATCGCATCAACAGCGGCAACTCGAAGATCTCGATTACGTCCAGAAATTACTTGCTTTAGTAGATCAGATAATGAAACTAATGAAAACTTAGCAACTAAAGGACTTAATCGGCTTCTCACTAGGTATTGCTTACTGTCGCCAAGGACAATACCACACTGAGATTCAAGAAAGCGGCTAAAATCACGATACTCTTGGTCGTTGATAGTAATAGTTGTCATTAATGGTTTATCTTCCAAATAAAAATTGAATTGCCCCCTCATTAAGAGAGCAATATGATTAGCAGCCTGAAAAAACTATTTCTCAACAGCTTTTTTCACTGCAGCACCCAACTCGTCAGGATTGAACTTCGCAATAAATTGGTTTGCACCAACACGTTCAACCATTGCTTGGTTAAACACACCACTTAACGAGGTGTGTAAAATAATATGCAGATCTTTAAGTGCAGGTTCACGTCGAACTTCTGCTGTTAATGTATAGCCATCCATTTCTGGCATCTCTACATCAGATATGACCAAACCGATTTGGTCATAAATACTACCTTGATTCGCCATTTCAACTAGCTTATCTAACGCTTCTTTACCATCTTTTACCATGATAGTTTCAAAGCCAATAGATTGAACCGCTCTTTGAACTTGCTTACGAGCAACACTTGAATCATCAGCGATTAAGACTTTACGAACAACCTCAGGACTAATCTCAGCCATCTCTTCAACCAATGTTTCATTCATGGTTTCATCGATTGGCGCGATTTCCGCCAAGATTTTTTCTACATCTAAAATCTCAACCAATTCTTCATCAATATTCGTTACTGCGGTAAGGTAATTAGAACGTCCCGTTCCTTGCGGTGGTGGCAAAATAGCTTCCCAATGCATATTAACAATACGTTCTACTGATTTAACCAAAAAGCCCTGAATGGTACGGTTAAATTCAGAAATAATAATAAAGCATTGATCAATATCTGTTGTCGCACGTCCACCTGTAGCAAGACTTAGATCAATAACAGAAATCGTTTGACCACGAATGTGAGCAATACCTTTTACTAAAGGATTCAAATTAGGCATTGAAGTCAACTTCGGACACTGTAATACTTCTTTCACTTTAAATACGTTAATTCCATAACGCTGACGCCCCATAAGGCGAAAAGTAAGCAGCTCTAAACGGTTTTGTCCTACAAGTTGTGTGCGCTGATTCACCGAATCCAGTATGCCTGTCATATGTGACTCCATCTTGTGCCATTATAAATAAACCGTGAGATTAACATAAACTAACGAAGAACACGATATACCATATGGCATTTTATATTAAAAATATGATTATAAGATTATGTGATTATAAGATTACTCTTTATCAAGTTATCAGTATTATCGGCATATTTATAGGTTTCTTTAGTTCGAATCTCTATGCTGCCACAGATGGACAATTAAAGATAATTAAACAAACTGCTGAATCTTTTATTCAAACTCAAATAGAGGTACCTAACAATGGTACCTTACATATAGAGGCAACCCGAATTGATAGTCGTATTCATGCAACAGACTGTCCATCACCACTTATAGCCTCTCTTACTGGTCGATTAAATTCAAGTGGGAATACCTCAGTTTTAATTGAGTGCAAACCTGATAATTGGAAAGTCTACGTTCCCGTAAAAACCGATTTATTGATGCCTTTAGTCACCGCTATCTCATCATTATCACGAGGACATACTATCTCGCGACATGATCTAACTCTCACATTAATAAATAGTCGAACTTATCGTCGCGGTGGTTATCTTAGTATAGACGAACTTATTGGTTCTCGTATTAAACGTAGCGTAAGAGCTGGAGAAGTGATAGAAAAAAATGATATATGCATGGTATGTCGCAATGATAGTGTGATCATAAAAGCAATAAAAGGAAACTTAAGTATTGTAACTAAAGGAACGGCGTTAGGTGATGGTGCCCTTGGTGACAAAGTTAACGTAAAAAATGACAAATCAAAACGTATCGTTAATGGACGAGTGATCTCTGTTGGTGAAGTGCAAGTTCATTTCTAATGACAACATTCTTATTAATAAAGTAAAATTAGATCTAAACTTTCATTTAAGGATGCCGATACCGTTAACATGGCATCATTTATGCTTAAGTTTTCTACAGTTAGAAATAATGGAAAAAAAGCGTCAAAAAACTTCATTATTTGCTTAAGTTATTTTTTTGACAGCCGATAGATAAATTAAGAAAATATATTAACCGGCTAAAAGGCTTGAAATATGACAAGTATTGACCAATTACGTGCTAGCCAAACCATGGCGACATTACGCAATCAACCTCGTGTTGACGCTAGTGAGACATCACCGGCAAATTCAACACCAGTGATGTCTGCAAAAACGGATGCTGTTTCTTTAAGTAACCAAGGTAAAGAAATTGGCCAAATGCACCAACAACTCGCAACTGAGCCTTCTTTTAATGAAGATAAAGTAGCTGCAATTAAAGCCGCTATTGCAAATGGCTCTTATTCTGTTGACCCAGAGCGTCTAGCAGATAATATGATTAAATTTGAAGATGAATTAGCTGGCCTATAATAACCTAGGCTAGCTGGTTACTTTCTTATTCAACAATCGAGGCAATATGGCTCAGACACTGACTGAATTATTGGATCTACAACGTAGCGTTGCACTTTCGCTTTCGACTGTTCTTAATCGAGAGAAAGCGGCTATCGCCAGTAGAAAACCAACAGAGATGGAAAGTATTGCTCATGATAAGCTGAGCTTACTAAACCAACTGCGCCAGTATGATCAATTATTAGGTAGTCATGCAGAAAGACAGCTTCTTTCTGAAGATAATGCACTAACTGAAAAAGTGACTGAAATAAAGTCCATCATTCATGATTGTAAAGAAGAAAATGTGGTGAATGGGGAGGCGCTTCAACGTGCTCAACTCAGCTTCAATAAACTAAATAACCTAATGCAACAAAGCCGTGGTAAAAATGGGATGACGTATACCGCAGAAGGCCAAACTCGAAATATCACTACATTAGGTACAAATGTAAAAGCCTAAATTTCCTCTTTATCTTTTCTCTTTATAATACCTTTCTAAAAAGTCTATGTTCAAACATTCCAGATAGACACCCTACTTTAATTTAAAATACTCACTATAAAAAGGTTATTCTATCTATTGATAGATACCCATAAAAAAAGCCCTTAGTAAACTAAGAGCTATAAATATTGACTGAGAGTATTCTATTTACAAGCGAATTAAAACAGCGTTGTTTTTCTTTGCGTTGATGGAACATCATAAACCTGACCTTGGTTTTTCATACGTTCCATCTTTTTCAAATCTAGTTTTAATTCAGTAACATAGCTATCACCAACAGGATAAGTTCGCACAACCTCAGCACCGCGGATAATACCATCAACCCCTGCACTTGTGCTTTCTTCGCCAAGTTGTTGATCGTTCATTTCAACTTTACCACTGATACGCATACCATATACTTGCTCAGCAAGCTCTCTATAAGCATCAACTTTCGAAGCTCGCATTGCTCGAATGCGCTTTTCATCAATATTCTTACCCGCTTGTTCACTGATACTTGCATATCCTACAGCGGTTAGTTGATCACTTTCACGCATGGTACCAAGAGGCTGGCAGCCCACTAAAACAAGTAATGCCAATAAAAACCAGTGCTTCATTATTAATTTCTCCTATGGACGTAAGATAATTGTATTACGTTCTGCTTTTTTCACATCAGAGCGAATAAGAACACCATCTTCCATACGCATAGTATTTAACGTATCTAAATCACGACCAATTCTATCTGCTGGTAGGAAACCTTGTGCCGATGCTACAACAACTCGTGTTTGCATACCAATAACTCGGGCGTTAACTAACACACCACCGTCTTGACGAAGCATTGTCCCTGTTAATACGTAATCAACTTGCTGCTCTTGAACAAGCTCTTTCCAATCACGACTAAAAGCGAAATCGCCTTGTTGAGTCACTCGGATATTTCCTGTTGTTTTATAATCAATAACTTTAAATCCACGACGTTGCAGCTGGAATATAAAGCCTTCCGTTACTGAGTTACCTAACCAGTTAGTTTGATCCATTTGTTGTAAATCAACAAAAGAAGTAATAGCTATTGGTGAACGAGCTGACAACGTTGTATTCGAGGTTACCAATTGTTCTGTTAAGCTTTCAATAAAGTAATCCATTGTATGTCGTGGCGTATCTGACAACATGAATGGGCTACCATTATAAGGTTCTTTACCATTATAAATTGGTGAATATGCACACGCACTCACCATTACCGACAGTAAAATTACAACCAATACTCTCATTTTATTATCTCCAGATAATGTTCAATATACTTACTTCTGTAAGGCGTCAAATTTAAACTAGGAACAAAAATTGCAACAGCTCCAATAAACGCAATTTGTAAGTACTTTTATCAATCAATACATATTAGTAAGCAAATTTCATACCCACTTGGCAGATAGCAGCGATGAAAAAAATATTATTTTTAATTACTTCAATATTAACAATTACTTATACGCAAGTAGCAAATGCTGAATGGTTTGAAGTGACCGGTTCAGCAAGCGTACTAACCAGTAAGAATGCGGCAAGAACTCATGCACTTGAGGACGCCGCCTATCAAGCTATGCTCTTTTCAGGGGCGGATATTAGCCGCCTTAAAGATCTCAAAGTCTTTTTAGAGAATGATGAAAAACGCTATCAATTCAGTGGTAGTGAAATTCGTAGTATTGAGGTAGTTAAAGAAAAGAAAAGAAACGGCAAACTATATATTACCGCTCGCATTGACATCTATCCTTCGGCAAACAGTTGCCATATAGGTCAATATAAGAAAACCTTTATGACCAGTGAAATCAGTATAGATGCTCCTCAACAAGCAGTAATGGGAAAAGTTTACAAACTAGGCGAAGACCTAAGTACCGTTTTTTCACGTCAATTGGATAAAGAATCACAAAGCTTTATCTCCGTAGGGAATACAAATGTTCGCCTTGATCAACGACAACCTGAAGTAGCTAAAATGATCGCAGAAGATCATGGAGCTCAATATATTTTCTCGGGCAACATCACTGATTTAAGCGCTACAATTGAAAAAAATCTTCTGAAAAAAGACACCATAAACCGTCAATTTGCCATTGAAGTTAGTGTGCTAGATGGTAAAACAGGCCAGACTATTTATAACAATAATTATCGAGAAGTCGCACAATGGGATTTCCCTAAAACCAGTGAGGTTGATACTCAAAGTGCACGTTTTTGGACTTCTGCTTATGGTGAAATGGTACTTAGAATTAATAGAAACATGATGCTTGATCTTGAAAATCAATTTGCATGTAAAATGACGCTTCCGCAAGTTGTTAGTATCAGCAAGAACAATATAACCATGGATCTTGGCCGTATTCACGGAGTTCAAAAAGGCGATAAGTTAGAGTTATGGCATACTGGTTCATTTATCGATCAAAATGGATTGCCACGAAATAAAGTAGCTAAAACAAAAATAACATTAACCGTTGATCGTGTTTATGAACAGAATTCTGAATTACTTATTAATCAACCACAGCTTATTAATAGTATTCAGATTGGTGATGTAATGCATAAAACTATCATTCAATAAATTTAGATACAGATCATTAATTATGAAGAGAAATTATTATTTTTAATAGTTTCTCTTCATTTTATGAAGCATCTCCTCGTTTTAATATCACTCTTAAGATACTCTTCTCTAAACATAATTAGAACATCATCCCAATTGAGCCGTCATGCTAGGACAATTTCGTTTCGTTATTAGTAGTATTTTACTATTAATAAGCTTTTCTTCATCTGCCAATTCAATTATGGCACTGGAATCATGGCAAAAACAATATCACCAATATCGTATAGAAAACCCAGATAAAGCTTTATCGATGCTTTATGACGTCTATTCTTCGCTAGAACCTTCCACCGAACGCATCTATACCGCAACTCGAATTCATGGCTTTGTGACTCGTCGTGGTGATGACTACCATCATAGAACAACCGCTTCTAGTTCTAATATTTATAGTAGTATTGAATACTTTATTCTTCTATCAATGGATTTAGAAGATAAAGGGGACTACAAAAAATCCCTGCATTATATTAAAATTGCTCAACAACAAGTCAAACTACTTAATGATGTAGATTTAAACAGTTTAGTTTCTATTAAACAGTGCAGAGCTAAATTAGCCTTAGGTGACTACTATATGGCTGAATTTTACTGTCAATCAGCACTAAAACAATTAGAGAAAAATCCTGGCCATTATATTGATATAAAATGGGCCTATCGCTTATTGGCTTTAAGCTATCAAGGTGTGACCGACTATAACGCAGCTTTAATTGCAAATGAGAAGGCTCTTGCATTAACTAAACCCTATGAAATTAAAGATACCATTTATAATAATATCAGTATATTACTACTAAAAATGGGGAAAATACTTTCTGCAAAAGAGTATGCTACAAAAGCACTAGAAATACGTATAGAAAGAGGGATCACTCAAAAAATAGCACAATCACATCTTACGCTTGCTGAAATTAATTTAGCACAATCAAATTATGAACAAGCTAAATTCTCGGCAAGTCTCGCTATTGACGCATTAAAAGAAAGCTCAAATTCAAATACATTAAGTCTCGCCTATCTTGTATTAGGTTCGGTACTAAATGCGCAAGGCTATTATGATGAAGGCATAGAGTACCTACTACTTGCTCTTAAACAGTATGACTTAAAATCAAACTCAGGTTCTATAATTAAAATATACCAAGCTCTCAGCGAAGTTTATCTAGAATATGGAAATATAAATAAAGCATTAAGCTATATTACAATCGCAAAAAATAAATCCATCCAGTCACAAAATCAAAAAGCACTCTCTATATCTTATTTAATCGAATCTGAAATACAGGAATATACTGGTAACTATGAAACTGCATTAGTTTCTCGAAAATCTTATGAAGAGATTGTTAATAAAATACAATCTGTCGACAATAAAAAAGCATATATTGCTTTAGAGTTACGGAAAACACTGATTGAAGAAGAAAGAAGCGAACTTAATGATCTACAGACAAGGCAGAGACAGCATCTTGAAGTGAGTATAGAAAAGAAATATCGCCTATTCTTTCAAGTTGTTATTACATTATTAATTATTACTATCTATTTTATTTTACGTTCAAGAAGTCGACTCCGAACTTTAGCCCATAAAGATGTGTTAACCTCAGCGAACAATCGGCATTCTATTTTTGAAATTATAAACAAGAGGTTCACCTATTTTAGCGGTAAAAATGCACTAGTTATGTTAGATGTCGATAACTTTAAGCAGTTGAATGATCAATACGGCCATCCAAATGGTGATTTAGGGTTAAAGCACATTTATCAAACTCTCCAAAATTCGATGCCATTCCCCCATGAAATAGGAAGGATTGGTGGTGAAGAATTTTTGATTCTACTCAACAATGAAACAAAAGAAGCATGTTTAGAGATGATTGAATCTGCTCGTTCTAGTTTAGAAAAAACCACCTTTAGTACTCTAGATGGAAAAGAGTTATCAATTACCGCAAGTTTTTCATGGGCCTACCTTGAGGAAGAAATGAAAGATATCGAGCAAATATACTTCATTTTAGATGAAGGACTTTACCAAGCTAAACAAAATGGCAAAAACTGTATCGTAAATGCGTTAGAGGATGAGATAACTTAATTGCAGTAAAAGATAAGCAAAAAAAACCGCTGAATACTTAAGTATTCAACGGTTTTATGCAATTTACTTCTCAATATTATTGAGCGTTAGCTTCACGTTCAGCAATAAATGCTAATGCCATCTTGATACGAGCAGCAACGCGCTCTTTACCAATTAATTGCATTACCGCGTCAACAGATGGAGATTGGCCACCACCGGTTACAGCTACACGTAATGGCATACCGATTTTACCCATGCCAATTTCAAGATCTGCACATACTTCAGCAATCACGTTGTGCAGATTTTCAGTTGTCCACTCTTCAAGAGCTTCAACTTTAGCAAGAGCAAGCTCTAATGGCCCTTTAGCAACACCACGTAGGTGTTTCTTCGCAGCACCGGCTTCGAATTCTTCAAAATCTTGGTAGAAGTAGCGAGATTGCTCAGCTAATTCAATCAGCGTATTACAACGCTCACCAACCAATGCAATCACTTCTGCAATTGCTGGACCATTTTCAAGAGAGATCTCTTTTTGATCTAAATGCCATTGTAGGTATTTTGCAACATACTCAGGCTCAGATGTTTTAATGTAGTGGTTGTTTAGCCATAGAAGCTTATCAGTGTTGAAAGCAGATGCTGATTTACTTACTGCATTTAAGCTGAATAAGTTAATCATCTCTTCTTGAGAGAAGATCTCCTGATCACCATTAGACCAACCTAGACGTACTAAATAATTATTTAGTGCATTTGGTAGGTAACCTTCATCACGGTATTGCATAACTGATACTGCGCCATGACGCTTAGACAGTTTTGCACCATCATCACCTAAGATCATTGCACAGTGTGCAAACATTGGTACTGGAGCACCTAATGCTTCATAGATGTTAATTTGACGAGGTGTGTTATTGATATGGTCTTCACCACGGATAACTTGAGTAATACCCATATCCCAGTCATCAACCACAACTACGAAGTTGTATGTTGGCGCGCCATCAGTACGACGGATGATCAAGTCATCTAATTGGCTGTTTGAGATCTCGATACGACCACGGATTTGGTCATCAAATACTACCGAACCTTCTTTAGGGTTACGGAAACGAATCACAGACGCATCGCCCTCTTTTGCAGCAGCGTTAGCAGCTACAATTTTAGGATGATTTGCATCGTAGCGAGCCATCTCTTTATTTTCTTCTTGTTCTGCACGAATTTCATCAAGCAGATCTTTTGATGCATAACATTTGTATGCTTTATCTTCTGCAAGCAGTTGCTCTACAACTTCGTTGTAACGGTCAAAACGCTTAGATTGGTAATAAGGACCTTCATCCCATTCCATACCCATCCATTGCATACCTTCTAGGATCGCATCAACCGCTTCCTGAGAGTTACGCTCAAGGTCAGTATCTTCGATACGAAGAACAAATTCGCCGCCTTGGTTTTTAGCAAAAAGCCATGAGTAAAGTGCAGTACGTGCACCACCAACGTGAAGGTAGCCTGTTGGGCTTGGAGCAAAACGAGTTTTAACCGTCATTGTTATTACCTTTTTGAAGAGGTTGCGCTGAATCTGTCAGCACCACATAATTTGTGCGCTATTTTAGCACCATAAGGTAAATCTACAATGATTGAGTTACTTTAAGTTTCGCATTGCCCACTGCATGAAAGCTTGTTGCTGCTCTGCTGTTAACTGCAAAAATGTATTTTGAAGCTCTGTGGTATTAGATTGAGAAATCTCTTTACCTTTATTGGTATGAGAAATATTACCTTGTTGAACATTATAATCAGCAACTTCTCTTTCGTAGTCGCGGAATCCTTGCAGCCCCCCTTTATTCAGTTGCACCCATTGATATTGTTGATCTCTATTATCTTTATTTTTAAAAGTAAATTGAGGATTATCTTCAAACTTTTTAGCCTCATCCATCGTTCGAAATTTATTATACTGGATAGATAAAACAGCATCATTTTCAACTGTAAATGACATTAGTACAGGTTGAGAATCAAATTTTCGACGTTTTCCATTTTCAAATACAATTTGTCCAACAGTAATCGCTAATTGATTTCTTCCTTCTATCAAGTTCAAACTATTTTTAGCATGATAGTCAGAGCTCAATACTCTTTTACCATTAAGTACTTGGGGTACTATTTCTGGTTGAAGTGTAAGTGTAGGGCTCGCAAACCCATAAGAAGAAAACATTGCAAATGCAACAAACAAGCCTTTTTTCAAAAACATAATCTCACCTTATATTTTAAATATGATCATTTTTACGGGGTAAATATATCAATTTTAAAACGGAAAAAGGGCATGTCTACACACGCCCTTAAGTTAAATCAATCTTTACTCAACTACTAGAAATAGTATTCTACACCAACAGAAAATTCATCATAATCTGCAGATTTCCAACGAGCACCAGAGTTATCAATTGCTGCAGCACCATCTCCAAAATCAAGAGTACGAGCACGAGCATAAAGTACTGCTGATGGGTCTACAAAGTACATAATTTGAGCTGAAATTACACTGTCATCAGTATCATTTATCGTTTTTCCATCACGCTCTAACTCAAAGTTAGCAGCATAACCTAACTTATATTGCCAATCACCTTTGGTATACATAACACCTGTCGATACAGCATTTTGAGACTCATCAACCCCAGTTGCTGAGGTTGCTTCCATCATCTTATATTGAGCAAAGAAAGAAATACCATTTTCAAACCAACCTTGTAGACCAATTAAATAAGTGTCATTGTCCCACGTGGTTGTTTCAGCTTGAATATTACGGTTACCTTCATAAGCTGCATCAAACTGGATTGGCCCTAATTTATAATGACCTGCAACGCCTGCCCAGTAATCATCGCCTTCACCAAGGCCTGCTTTATCACCAGCACCAGCTGCTACATCAAAAGAAAGTGCCTCTGAATATGTTGGTGTATCCCAACGGATTGTATTTGATTGGCGATCTTGATATTTCGCACCACCAATGGCACCACCCCAGTCATAAACATCGCCTAAACCAGGGTTAGATGCAGGCCAATCAACCAATTCATACATAGGAGTTAATACACGACCAACTCGAATTTGGCCTAGTGAGTCACTTTCAAAACCGACAAACGTATCACGCTCACCTAAACCTGCGCCTTCACCACCAAAACTTGGGTCAACATATCCACCTTCAATCTGCCAAATGAATGTTGGACCAAAATTAGCAAATTGCTTTTTACCACGGAAACCAATACGAGACTCATTATTAAATTGCATTCCACCTAATTTATCATCGGTAGCATTAACACCTGAATCATAGGCACGATAAGCTGCTTGCATTGCGATAATACCGTACACTTCATAACTTGCGCTTTCTTTCAAATTATCCGCATTCGCGCCATCAGCATCTGCAGCGATTACAGGAGTTGCACCAAGTAGAAGTGCAGAAACAGCCGCACCTAAAAGTGTTTTCTTAAACATAGTCATAATTCCTTCATTTAACTTATTAAGTCATACACAATCATTTAAGTGGTCGCCGAAATGAACTGTGCATTAGATTTGTTGTCTGGAGCGGACTATGACAAACTTTTTTTCTAATAAAAATATAGTCATATTTATTGAGTGATCTTGTTCAAAAACAGAAAAAGACAAAAGAAATAAAACCTTAATATTCAACAGCTTAAAATATATATGAAAAAATAAAAATTAAGCTTTTTGAGATCCAACCTACAAAAAACCTAAGTATTGACCATAGTTATAGAACAAAGATCACCCTAAAATTAGAATTAATTAGAGCCTTTTATTTTAAAATAAAAAAAAGTGCGAACTAAGTCGCACTTTTTTTACTTTATCGTAATATCCCAAGCAAGAAAAGCTTGCCAACCTCTTTCCCATTCAGCTTTGATCATTACTATTTCTTTTTGTGAATCACACTGACCAACATAACGAACACCACTAATGCCCTTATTAAATGCTTGAAAAGGATCACAATAGTCGTTAATTCCTTTTTTATAACCTTCAGAGTAAGCAGCTTGATTAAATGGTATTTTTTCTTTCATTTTTTCAAGACTATCAGTTTCTATATTGTAACCTCGACTACCAAAGCGCTCACCTTGCCCAAACCAATATTCTTCTGCTGTTTTAGGTGATGACGAACAAGCACTCAATAATAAAGGTAATAGCAAAAATATTTTCTTCATTTGTCACCCTCTATTTTATTTTAAAAAAAAAGCTGAGCACTAGGCTCAGCTTAATTAACAACAATCACTTAAATCTTATTTACTTAACCGAAAATGGGATAGTTAACATAAGTTTAAAGTCAGTTTCATCTTGGAAAGCATTACTATATGGAGCCCAGTTACCTGCATCTGAATCATTGAAGTATTCAGTATAGTAGAAGCTAACGTTTGCATCTTTTAGAGCACCAGCTTGAATCGCGTAATTAGCAAATGCGCTATATGCATATTCTAGTAAATCATCATAACCAGGAGATGAAGCACCGCCACCTGCTGCAACACTTAGACCAGCACTAAACCCTGTTCCACCAATATCTGCGAAATCACGCGTTGCAGATAAAAAGCCTGCGATTTCACCATCATGGTTAAAGTCAGAACGGTTATTCCACCATACGTCATACGCACCGTTAGAACCACCATATTGTTCAGTCAAACGATAAGCCATGTTACCAACATTACCACGAGTATCTGTTGACTCAGCCATAGTGTAGGTTGCTTCAGCACGGAACGAATATTGGCCTGAACTAAATGAAGATAGGAAAGCTAACTGTGCAGCAATATCATCATCATATTGATTTTTATCACTTACAACATAAAGTTGAGGAGACCAATAGAAACCACCGTCAGTTGTCCCTTTAACTTTAAAATGCATATTTGAACGGTCGCCGTCTGTTAGCGTACCAAAACCTGCATCTAAAGAAATACCATTAGGTAAAGCATATCGAGCACCTAAAGAAACAACTTCACCAGCATCATTTCCTTGTCCATCTTGGAATTCGTATGTTTCTTTAAACCAAGGAGCCTTATATTGGTCTGCAACAACAAAACCTAACGCTAAATCACCAAATGTACCGCCAATTTCACCACCACGGTAAGTACCTGGTGCAAATGACCAGTTAACACCTAGTGAACTAGGAACAGAAGGTTGGAAGTAACCTAGTTTTGCCGTTACGTTTTCACCAAATTTAAATTTAGCGTTTGCTGTAGCAAAAGAAACACCATTATCAGTACAGTCAGACCAGACATTGCTACAGTTGCTGTCTTCAGCCACTTTATCATATGGGTTATTCACACCCCAGAAGTTCATTTCGTGGTCAGCACCGCCGTTTTGCCACATATCAAATGTAGAATAAACAACAACGTCAGCACCTGCAACATCACCTACATAACCTGAATTAAAGCCTAGGTTTACAAAAATTGAACCGTGATCTAGATTAGTTGTTTTTTTAGTATCATTGCCGTTAGCATCAACATTTCCGCGATCACGAGCACGCATGAAAAAGTTTACATTACCGCTAATTGTTGACTCTGAGAAAAATTCAGATGTATCGTTTACATATTCTTGTGATACAGCCTCTTGAGCCATAACCTGTGGAGCCATTAACGCGCCTGTTAGTGCAGCAGCAACTGCTGATACTTTAAAAAATTTGTTTTCCATGGAATAAAACTCCTAAAAATGGATATAGCTGTGTTCATTATTTACAAGCTTTAAGTTGGCCGCCGAAAACTGTAAATAAATCTCCAATTCACACAATTTTTAAATAAGAAAAGGAAAATTTAAAAATTGTTATTACCTTATATTTTTCCTGCATACACCTTGTGCATCCATGGAGTAAATACTAAACCGTTCAAAAAAAACATAAAACAAAAACTTAATTTCCAATAAAAAAAATATGACTCACTGCAAACTTTTTTCGCATTAGTGATTAAGATCAAATTACAAAGATCAAATATTATAAAAAAACCTATTAGCTATATAAAACATGTAGTTATAAATGTAAAAAAAAAGAAAATGCGACTGAGGTCTCACAACTACAGATGAAATTAGAAAATATTAACACTGTTATTTTTTAGATATAAAAAATGATTTTATTAATAATACTGATAAAAAAGACACTATTAATTACAGATGTAAAAAAAGGAGCTCTCAGCTCCTTTACTATTTTATTAAAAAATACATTAACTAATTAGTTAATCAGCATTATCAATTGCTCTTCATTCATCACTTCTATTCCGAGCTCTTCTGCTTTTGCTAACTTAGATCCTGCCGCCTCACCAGCAAAAAGAATATCAGTCTTTTTAGATACACTTCCGGTTACCTTTGCTCCTAACTCTTGTAAGGCTGCTTTGGCTTCATTACGTTTAAGTTTATGAAGTGTTCCAGTAAGAACCACCACTTTGCCTGCTAATGGTTGCGGTACTGATTCATCAAGAGCTTGAATTTCTGGCCAGTGAATACCCATAACTTGTAAATCGGTAATTACGGCTTGGTTATGCGGTTCAGCAAAGAAGTTTAAAACATGTTTGGCAACGATATCACCGACATCACTGACTTCTATTAACTGCTCAAGAGTCGCCGCCTGAACCGCTTCTAATGTAGAAAAGTGCAAAGCTAAGTTGGCTGCAGTAGCTTCGCCTACTTCTCTGATACCTAGAGAATATAAAAATCGAGGTAAGGTCGTTGCTTTGGCTTTGTTTAGTGCATCAACCACATTCTGAGCTGATTTAGGTCCCATTCGCTCTAATACCGTTAATACACCTGCTGATAACTTAAATAAATCAGCGGGGGTTTCGACCATTTCTTTGTCGACTAACTGCTCAACTACCTTGTCACCTAAACCATCGACATCAAGTGCTTTACGAGAAACAAAATGCTTTAGTGCTTCTTTTCGTTGAGCGGGACATACTAAACCTGCGCCACAACGTGTTACCACCTCACCTTCTACTCTTTCAAGCTTAGAATCACAAGCAGGGCAAGTTGTAGGATAAATAATAGCTTTACTGTCTTCTGGACGACGAGCTTCGACAACCGAAACAATTTGTGGGATCACATCCCCCGCACGACGAATAATCACAGTATCGCCAATATGGACGCCTAAACGTGCAATCTCATCGGCATTATGTAAAGTAGCATTACTTACGGTTACACCACCCACGAATACAGGTTCAAGTTTAGCAACAGGAGTAATTGCTCCGGTACGTCCTACTTGAAACTCGACATCATTAAGAACTGTCAGCTCTTCTTGTGCTGGAAATTTATAAGCAATCGCCCAGCGTGGCGCTCTAGCTACAAAGCCTAATTGTTCTTGAAGTTCAATATCATCAACTTTAATCACAACTCCGTCGATTTCATATTTCAATGCATCTCGACGCTCAAGAATGTCTTTATAGTAGGCTTTTACTTCTGTTAAAGAGCTACATTGCTTAGTCTCTTCACACATAGGTAAGCCCCAGCCTTTAAGCTGAACAAAACGCTGATAGTGACTTTTTTCTAATTCACCACCATCAATCACACCAACGCTATAAGCATAAAAACTCAGTGGGCGTGTTGCTGTAATTTTAGAATCTAGTTGACGTAAACTGCCTGCGGCGGCATTTCGTGGATTAGCGAATGGCTTTTCACCACGCTTTAACGCTCGCTCATTTAAAGCATCAAAACCCGCTTTTGGCATAAAGACTTCACCACGCACTTCTAATCGTGTTGGCCAGCCTTCACCTTGCAGTGTTAATGGAATGCAACGAATCGTTCTTACGTTTTCAGTAATATTCTCCCCTGTTGAACCATCACCACGAGTACCAGCTTGAACTAATTTGCCATTTACATAGAGTAGACTAACGGCAAGACCATCCAACTTAGGCTCACAACAGAAAAGAGATACTGGTTTAGCAATAAGACGATCGTTCATTCTTTTTTCAAAGGATTCTAACTCTTCGTCACTAAACGCATTATCAAGAGAAAGCATTGGGATCTCATGCTGAACTTGAGTAAAGCCATCCAACGCCTCACCACCAACACGTTGACTAGGTGAGTCAACGCTCACTAACTCTGGATGTTCAGACTCTATAGATAGCAATTGCTGCATCATGCGGTCATATTCTGCATCAGGTAACTCAGGGCTATCTTCTACATAATAACGATAAGCGTGATAGTTTAGTTGTTGTCTTAGCTCACCTAAGGTCTGTTCAATACTCATGATTCATCAACTTCTTGTTCTATTTTCTAAAAATAAAAAAAAGGCTCCAAAAGAGCCTTTCTCATTAATACTAATTCTATAGTAGATAATCTATTTACGGCAAAAAACTTTTGCTCGCTGCTTATATTCATCAATTTTATTTGGTGTCAGCATAGCGCGTTTCTCATCTAAAATATTACCACCAAGCTCAGAGCTTACTAATTGAGCAGTTTGTAGCATTAATTTAAAATTATGCTCTGCTTGGCCGTGGCAAGGCAAAGGTAAAAAGAAAGAAATACCCGGAGTCGAAAAATCTTCACCGTCAGGAAATTGAAAATGCCCAGGTGCGACCATATTTGCAACACTAAATAATATTTTTCCTGAGCCTGATAAGTCTGAATGACGATGATAAATACCCATATCACCAAACACTAAACCATTCTGTTCTAGGCTATTAAAAAGGCGATTACCAGAAAAGCGTTCACTTCCCATACCATGAACATTGATAACAATGACATCTTCCTGAGGTTCTGGTTCTTCTTCTACTATTGGTTCATCTAAAACAAATGCCTCTTGAGGCTCTGGCACTGTTTCTTGCGTATCTATTGTTACTGTTTCTTCGTTGTCTAAAGCAGAAAAAGAAATAGTTGGCTCGTTTATCAATTCTTGTGGTTCATCTTGATGAGTAACATGATTTTGATGTTGAGACAAAGGCTCTTGAGCTTGCGATGACATAGTTGATGCTTCTGAATCAAATAGAGGATCATTTGAAAAAACGGCTTCTTCTCGAGCAAATCCCGGTTCTTTTCTCTCTTTTGTAATTTCTATATTTTCATTAGGCTGATCAAAACCACGCATAGGAGTTGGTTGGTCCTCATCAGAATCAAAATCTATGTCTACTTTTTTCCCAAATTTTGAATTCGTTTCTTTTCGACTTGTCCATAAGCCATGAAACAATAACGCCGCAATGGCTAATGCTCCAACAAGTATCAACACTAATCGCAATTCCTGCATCGCTAACTCTCTGCTCTTCTGCTTTATTTAATTCTCTTTAAATCCATATGATAAAAGAGATATCTATACCAACTACTATTAAGGTAGTTTAACTATAACTGTTAATCTACCACTACTTATTGCTAATGTACCAAATAATGACCCCATTGTTGAATAACAAAATGAAAGTGGTGACATAAATCTTACATTTGAACGATTTAGAGCCATTTTATTTTCTGTAATATCATTTATTTGTAGTCATTTTTGAGTATAGTAAATGCATAATATATAAACTGTACTATTAAATTATGAATTCATTTAAACAAACTCAGTCTGGCGTGCAATACTTTTTACAAGGTATTTCGTTAGCTATGACACCCGGTATCCGCCGCTTTGTCTTTATACCTCTATTAATCAATTTTCTTTTACTAGGAGGATCATTTTTTTATCTGTTTAATCAAATTGGTGGTTGGATTGAGCAAATCTTAGAGCAGATCCCAAGCTGGTTAGATTGGCTTTCTTATCTATTATGGCCATTAATCGTTATTAGCATTCTTGCGGTATTCTCTTATTTTTTTAGTACTATTGCCAACTGGATTGCAGCACCTTTTAACGGGTTACTTGCTGAGCATCTTGAAGCAAAGCTAACAAACCAACCAGCACCAAGCGGTGGCGTATTCGATGCTCTTAAAGATTTACCTCGTATTTTTAAACGTGAATGGCAAAAACTAAAGTACTACTTACCCAAGGCTCTAGGGTTATTTATTCTGTTCTTTATTCCTGCTATTGGACAAAGTATTGCTCCGGTTTTATGGTTCTTATTTACCGCTTGGATGATGGCCATTCAATATTGCGACTATCCGTTTGATAATCATAAAGTCCCTTTTGAAACCATGCGAGACGATTTAAAAAGTAAGCGTGGAAAATGCTTATCTTTTGGTGCTTTAATTACCTTATTTACCATGACGCCAATTTTAAATCTGTTTGTGATGCCGATTGCGGTTTGTGGTGCGACTGCTATGTGGATCGATGTGTACCGTAATGAGCATACAAACCGTTAATCCATAACTTATAACCTTTTGATCCTTTCTCATTTGAGTAACTCTTCGTATTCTAAATAGGTAGAGTTACTCAAAAGAGTACAAAAATAATAACCCATATAATCACGCTTACCGTGAAATGAAGGAACAGATCATGACAAAAATTTACGAAGATAATTCTCAAACGATTGGCAATACACCGCTAGTTCGCCTTAATCGTGTAAGTAAAGGTAACGTATTAGCAAAAGTTGAAGCTCGTAACCCAAGTTTTAGTGTTAAGTGTCGTATTGGCGCTAACATGGTTTGGGAAGCAGAAAAAGCAGGTACTCTAAAAGAAGGTATCGAACTTGTTGAGCCAACTTCTGGTAACACAGGTATTGCTCTTGCTTTTGTTGCTGCCGCTCGTGGTTATAAACTAACGCTAACAATGCCTGCATCAATGAGCCTTGAGCGTCGTAAACTTCTTAAAGCACTAGGCGCAAACCTAGTATTAACAGAAGCACCTAAAGGCATGGGTGGCGCGATAGCAAAAGCGGAAGAGATTGTTGCAAGCGATCCAAGCAAATACTTACTTCTTCAACAGTTTAATAATCCTGCAAACCCTGAGATTCACGAAAAAACTACGGGACCTGAAATTTGGGAAGCAACAGAAGGTAACATTGATGTATTCGTAGCAGGTGTTGGCACTGGTGGCACATTAACAGGAACAAGCCGTTACCTAAAACATACACAAAATAAAGCTGTACTTTCAGTCGCGGTAGAACCTGCTGAATCTCCAGTTATTGCTCAAGCTCTTGCCGGTGAAGAAATCAAACCTGCCCCACATAAGATCCAAGGCATTGGTGCTGGTTTTATTCCTGGAAATTTAGACCTTACATTAATCGACCGTGTTGAGGCTGTTACTTCTGAGGATGCTATTGAAATGGCACGACGTTTAATGGAAGAAGAAGGCATTTTAGCGGGCATTTCTTCAGGTGCTGCAGTAGTTGCTGCAAATCGTATTGCAGAACTTCCTGAGTTCGAAGGTAAGCAAATTGTTGTGATTTTACCTAGTTCTGGTGAGCGTTATTTAAGTACTGCGTTATTTGCTGGTTTGTTTACAGAACAAGAAAACGAACAATAATCCCTCAAATTCTATGTGTTCAAATCAATATTTCTTCCAAAAAAGCCCCATATGGGGTTTTTTTGTTGATTTCATTTGTCTCCTTAGTAATAATCAAGTCACTTTATTTTTAGGTGTAAAATAATTACAATCCTTGATAAAGTAAGACAGTTAAACAAATGTAATATTACAAAATAAGAACAATTGTATAAATTACTGTCGTTAACTAATTTAGTTTAAGATAGATTGTTTCTGAGTCTACGATATGCGAAAGTACATCGACAAACCGAATTGGTTAACGACATTAATTCAACATAAAATATAAATCGGGGTATACACAATGTATTCACAAGACGTAGTAATCACTGCAGAAAACGGCCTTCACACTCGTCCAGCGGCTCAGTTCGTTAAAGAAGCGAAAGGTTTTGATGCAAAAATCACTGTTACTTCTAACGGCAAAAGTGCAAGTGCTACTAGCCTTTTCAAACTTCAAACTTTAGGTCTAACTAAAGGTACTAACGTAACTATCTCTGCTGAAGGCGCTCAAGAGAAAGCTGCAGTAGACCACCTAGTTAAACTAATGGATGAGCTGCACTAATCAGCTTTTTCTTTATTATTCTCATTCTCTAATTTGATCAATGTTAAGGTAAAGCTATGATTTCAGGCATTCTAGCATCTCCAGGTATTGCTTTTGGTAAAGCATTATTACTTCAGGAAGATGAAATTGTCCTAAACAAAACTCCAATCTCTGAATCTCAAGTAGAAGCAGAAGTTAAATGTTTCTTTGACGCTAGAGCTAAGTCTTCTGAGCAATTAGAAGCGGTTAAAGCGAAAGCGCTAGCAACATTCGGCGAAGAAAAAGAAGCAATTTTTGAGGGGCATATAATGCTTCTTGAAGATGAAGAGCTAGAAGAAGAAATCTTAGCCCTTATCAAAGACGACAAGCTTGCTGCTGATTTTGCAATTTACTCTGTAATTGAAGAACAAGCGTGTGCTCTTGAATCTTTAGATGATGATTATCTAAAAGAGCGTGCTACAGATATCCGTGATATCGGTAGCCGCTTTGTTAAAAATGCACTAGGTATCAACATTGTTTCGTTAAGCAATATCAACGAAGAAGTTATCCTAGTTGCTAACGATTTAACGCCTTCTGAAACAGCACAAATCAACCTAGACTACGTTCTTGGTTTTGCTTGTGACATCGGCGGTCGTACTTCTCATACTTCTATCATGGCGCGTTCTCTTGAACTTCCTGCTATCGTTGGTACTAACGATATCACTAAGAAAGTGAAAAATGGCGACATGCTGATTCTTGATGCGGTTAACAACAAAATTGTTATCAACCCATCAGAAGCAGAACTAGCAGAAGCTAAGCAAATTCGTGACGCACAAATTGCTGAAAAAGAAGAGCTAGCAAAACTAAAAGACCTACCAGCTATCACTCTTGATGGCCACCAAGTTGAAGTTTGCGGTAACATCGGTACAGTTAAAGACTGTGAAGGTATTATCCGTAACGGCGGCGAAGGTGTTGGTCTGTATCGTACAGAATTCCTATTCATGGATCGTGATGCACTTCCTACTGAAGAAGAGCAATATGTTGCTTATAAAGAAGTAGCAGAAGCGATGCATGGTGAGCCAGTGATCATCCGTACTATGGATATCGGTGGTGATAAAGATCTACCATACATGGATCTTCCTGAAGAGATGAACCCATTCTTAGGATGGCGTGCAATCCGTATCAGTTTAGACCGTCGTGAGATTCTACGTGACCAATTACGTGGTATTTTACGTGCATCTGCACACGGTAAACTGCGTATCATGTTCCCAATGATCATTTCTGTTGAAGAAATCCGTGAGCTGAAAAAAGCAATCGAAGAATACAAAGTAGAACTTCGAGCTGAAGGCCTAGCATTTGACGAAAGCATCGAAATCGGTGTAATGGTTGAAACGCCAGCAGCTGCTGCAATTGCACACCACTTAGCGAAAGAAGTTAGCTTCTTCTCTATCGGTACTAACGATTTAACACAATATACTCTTGCTGTTGACCGTGGTAACGAAATGATTTCTCACCTATACAACCCACTATCTCCAGCGGTTCTGCTTGTAATTAAGCAAGTAATCGACGCTTCTCACAAAGAAGGCAAGTGGACAGGTATGTGTGGCGAGCTAGCGGGTGATGAACGTGCAAGCTTACTTCTTCTAGGTATGGGTTTAGACGAATTCAGCATGAGTGGTATTTCTATCCCTCTTGTTAAGAAAATCGTTCGTAACACAAACTTTGCAGCAGTAAAAGCAATGGCAGATGAAGCACTTCAAATGCCTACAGCAGCAGAAATTGAAGCACACGTTGAAAAATTTATCGCAGAAAATACTAAGTAATAGTATAGTTGCAAAGAATTAAATATAGCCACTAAGTTTTAGTGGCTATTTAATATAAACTTTAGGGAGCTACACAATGGGTCTGTTTGACAAAATTAAAAGCGCATTTTCTTCTGAAAGCGCTGACGCTGGTGCTATCGACATCATCGCACCTCTTTCTGGTGAAATTGTAAACATCGAAGATGTGCCAGACGTAGTATTCGCTGAAAAAATCGTTGGTGACGGTATTGCTATCAAACCTGCTGGCAACAAAATGGTTGCTCCAGTAAACGGTACAATCGGTAAAATCTTCGAAACTAACCACGCTTTCTCTATCGAATCTAACGACGGCATCGAGCTTTTCGTTCACTTCGGTATCGATACTGTTGAACTTAAAGGTCAAGGCTTTACTCGTATAGCTGAAGAAGGCCAAGAAGTTAAAGCTGGCGACACTGTAATCGAATTTGATCTTGCGTACCTAGAAGAGCACGCTAAATCAACGCTTACTCCAGTTGTTATCTCTAACATGGACGAAATCAAAGAGCTTACTAAGCTTTCTGGTGCTGTTACTGTTGGTGAATCTCCAGTTCTTAAAGTAACTAAATAATTTTTTCTTAATAAATTAATTTAGTTTACGCAGACATAAAAAAGGCCGCTATGTTCTCTTAGAGATCATAGCGGCCTTTTTGTATTCATTATTTAACTTTTAGCTCAGCGAACATTTCTTGTGATGGCGCGAAGAAATAGCCACCAGTAACAGCATCTGTAAAACGCAATAGTTGATCTGTTTTACCATCGATTTCACCGTACATGCTATCCAACATAACCTGAAAGTTATGAACAGAATGGCAGTATGCAATGAACAGTAAACCATGGTCGCCAGAAACTGAGCCGTATGGCAAGCTATGACGTAAAATCTTAACGCCCTTACCATTTTCTTTAATATCTACTCGACCTACGTGAGAGGCTGCTGGAACGTCCTCTAGCTCTATTGAATCAGGCTTAGTACGACCAATAACTTTTTCTTGTGCAGATACAGATAAACGATTCCATGCCGGGATCTTGTGAATGAATCGTTGG
This sequence comes from Aliivibrio wodanis, assembly GCA_000953695.1. Lineage (GTDB taxonomy): Bacteria > Pseudomonadota > Gammaproteobacteria > Enterobacterales > Vibrionaceae > Aliivibrio > Aliivibrio wodanis. Next base: position 2,321,050 of record LN554846.1, read on the forward strand.
CACATCATGTAACTGCCACCCGCAAATTCACCATCAGCAATTAATGCCACTTCTGCACGCGCTTCATTTTTTGGATTTTCAGTGCCATCAATAAAATCGGTCATATCACGAGAATCTAAGAAACGATAACCAGACACTTCTTCTTTGATTTCAACATGCTCAGAAATCACATTCATCAATTTACGTAAAATATAAAAGTGTAAATCATGGCGATTCGAGTGAATATGGATTAATACATCACCATGAGTCGCTGGAGCAATAATGTCATCTTTACCCAATGGCTTAAATTTAGCCAATTCAGAAGGCATAGGAGCAGATAATGTAGACCAAAAATCTGCGCCAAAAGAGATCGCGCTGCTTAAATTTGCGTCTGATTGCTCTTGGTTTAATTCAGAGATTAAAGATGGTAGCAATTGTAACTGCTCAAGAACAAGCTGAGGATTACTGTTGATATTTATCGTTACGTATAATGCAAAGCGATCAGGTTCTGGCAGTAATGCGGTTTGAGGAGTGTAAGACATGAACTCAGTTCCTTTCCTAGATTGGATTAACTGAGTTCATTATATGCAATAAAACATAAGATTGTTTGATAATAAATAACGGTTTACGAAGAAATAACCTCAACAGAAAGCTTTACTGTTTCATTTACTGATGAGTCAGAGACCATGTATGACTCTAGATTATTTAGTTTAGTAATAATCGTTGGTGCACATAGTGTTCTAATATTTCCCTCTCCTTCATCTTCGGTAACACGAAAAGCTATTTCTACATTTTCGGCATCAATATTTTTTAACTCTGCCCACGCTTGCACTTGGGACTGTCTATCCACTGAGTTAAAAACCAATGTTTCTTCACCCAAGACTAATGATGCTGATGAATTAGTTACATGTTGTAAATTAGGGCGGCTAATCTCTAACCCTAAATCTAGCTGCCAATCCGCCATTGCTAGCGGGCTTAATAATGCACTAAATAGTAATGCACTTGTTGATAAATCCATTGCCTGCCCCCTTTTAAGTCAGACTAAAGCATATTTTTATTCTTTTACTGCGTAATAAAAATATTAAAAACCAGCTCAGAAGAAGAATGATGATTGCACTTCCTGGCTGAAACTCTCCACGATTAATAATAACCGACTGAATTAACATTGTGAGGTCAATTAATACCATCATAATGGTTAGCCACCGACCTTGCTTCCAAAGTGTCAGCATAAAAGGTCTTGTGGGCTTTTTAAAACTGCTTAACCACATATAAAATACAATGGGTAAACTTAAAAATAAACTCGTATAAAAATGCGTATGACTTGGATAAAACAGAGCGAGTAAATCAGTGCCTTGTTCACGACTTGCACCAGCCATAACAAAAACAACCACAGAACGAATCAATATTGCCCAACCAAACCACAACCACATTGGCGGTTTTAACCAGCCATGTTGATCATACGCATCAAATGAATACAGCATTACCTACCTTTAATTAACGAAACAAATTTAAATGAATCGCTCTAAAATTAGTTAATAATGATTCCAGTAGACTTGTCCAGATTACTGAAATGATTAAAAATAACGATTGAATAAAATAAAAACTTTGAGCTAGATACACTTCAGAGATCAAAATCTATATTACCGTCACACTTTGTATCGTTTAACTTTCAATGATATATAAAGATAAACTCAAATATGAAAACTTAAGAATAGACTATGAGAAATCAAAACAAAGTAAAAAGTACTCCTTCAATAGAGTCTCAACAAGAAGCAATGAAGATAGCTAAAGCTACACAAAAACCAGCACAAACAAAAGAACAAACTAAGTTAATAGCACAAGGGATCGAAAAAGGTATTACCCTTTATAAAAAACAGCAAAAAGAAAAGGCAAGGCAAGCAGATAAACAAAAGAAAAAAACACAACGCCAAAAACAGCATGAAACGCACTCTTCTGACATTACTGATAAGCAAGCACAACAAGAGCATATAGAAAAAGAATCAAGTAAAAACTTACCATGGATTTTACTAGCAATAAGCTGGGCTGCCTTTATTTATTACACTGTTTTAGGGTTCTAAACTTCTTCACTTCTACATTAACAAACAATAGATATAAAAAAGAGATGAACAGTTACAGTTCATCTCTTTTTATGGCCTAACTCAGGTTAAGCTAAGTTATCTATTCTTTATCTGTTTTTAGCGACAGCATCCAAATAGATAATGCAGCAACTACCGCAAATCCACCAAGGATAATACTAGGCATTGCGATATAACCCAATGTATGCCAAATAACAGATTCTAATGTACTCATGTTATCTCCTTACCAACCTTCAATGCCAGACATGTCAGGCAGTTTATGTGCAATACCTTTATGACAATCAACACAGGTTTTCTCACCTGACGCTAATGCCGTTGAGTGTTGCTTAGCACTACGTGGGCCTTGCTCTGAGAAATCCATAAAATTAAATTCATGGCAGTTACGACACTCTTGAGAATTATTACTCTTCATTCGATGCCATTCACGCTCAGCTAAGTGCGCACGACGCTCTTTAAACTTCTCTTCTGTATCGATAGTTTTAGCAATAAAGTGTGCATATAGCTCTTTAGATGCTTGAACCTTACGAACAATTTTATCTGTCCAGTTATGAGGTACATGACAATCAGAACAGATTGCACGAACACCAGAACGGTTTGAGTAGTGAATTGTCTCTTGGATCTCTTTAACGATAGGTGCGTGACAGCCAGAACAGAATTCTTCCGTATTGGTTGCTTCCATACCGGTGTTAAATGCGCCCCAGAAAAGTAAACCACCCATAAAGCCCATAAATAGGACGATACCTACTGCCGCTTTACTTGGAGATGAAAAACGCTTCCAAAATGCTTTTAAAAATTTCATGTATAGCCTCTCTTAACGGTATTGGCTATCAACTAGCGCAATGAGTCCACACGTTCAAATTCATTCTCAACTAACGGCTTAGCATCAGCTTGAGGGACGTGACATTGTAGACAGAAGTAGCGACGAGGTGATACATCTGAAAGCACAGCATCTTCACGGTTTACATAGTGAGTTACACTGATCTTAGTCGCACCCATTTCTTTTGCATTTTTCCAACTATGACAAGATAAACACTTGTTTGCGTTTAATGACACTTCATAGTTACGAATTGTATGAGGAACTAATGGTGGCTGATAAACATAATCACTATCTAATGCGTGATCACGAGGAAAACGTTTAAAATCATCCGCTGCACGTGTTGCTTCTAATTCTGATGCACCGCGTAATGATTCAACACCACCAATACCACCCGGATTGTTTAACTCCGTAGTTTGTTCTGTTTCCGCTTGTACTGCGCCAGCAAACAGTAACCCTGCTGACATTAGCGCTATAATGAATTTTTTCATTCTAATTTCTCCGCCTTAAGGCAAACTCTTTGAAATAGGTTACTCGCTTAGCCAGTAACCTATCTATTATTAATTAAGCAATTTTAGTGATCTTAACTGGACACTTCTTATAATCTGTCTGTTTAGACAGAGGATCGGTTGCATCCAAAATCAATTTGTTAATTAAGATGCGAGCATCAAAGAATGGAACAAATACTAATCCTTCAGGCGGACGGTTACGACCACGAGTTTCAACACGAACACGTACTTCGCCACGTTTGTTAGAAATTAACACTTCATCACCACGGCGTAGGTTGCGTTTTTTTGCATCCGCTGGGTGAATATAACAAAGCGCATCTGGAACAGCTTTATACAGTTCAGGAACACGACGAGTCATTGTACCTGTATGCCAATGCTCAAGAACACGACCAGTACATAACCACATATCAAACTCATCACCAGGAACTTCTGGTGGCGCTTCATATGGTGCAGAGATAATCAACGCTTTACCATCTGGCTTTCCATAGAAGTCCCAATCAGACCCTTTTTTAGCGTATGGATCTGACCCTTCTTTAAAGCGCCATAATGTTTCTTTGCCATCAACAACAGGCCAACGCAAACCACGTACTTGGTGGTAGGTATCGTATGGTGCTAAATCGTGACCATGACCACGACCAAAAGTAGCGTACTCTTCAAACAAGCCTTTTTGAACGTAGAAACCTTGATCTTTAGCATCGTCATTCAGCTCTTGAGCTTCTGACAATGGGAAGGCATCAACATTACCGTTTTTGTAAAGTACGTCATACATAGTTTTACCACGGAATTCAGGTGCTTTAGCTAATAGCTCTTCGCCCCACACTTCTTCTACTGTGAAGCGTTTTGAGAATTCCATGATTTGCCATAAATCAGATTTTGCTTCGCCTTTTGCTTGTACTTGTTGGTACCAAGCTTGAGTACGACGTTCAGCATTACCATAAGCACCTTCTTTTTCTACCCACATTGCTGTTGGAAGAATAAGATCCGATGCTTGAGCTGTTGCGGTTGGGTATGGGTCAGAACATACAATGAAGTTTTCTGGGTTACGGTAACCTGGTAAACGTTCAGTGTTAATGTTTGGGCCCGCTTGCATGTTGTTATTACACATTACCCAATAAGCGTTAATCTTGCCGTCTTTAAGCATGCGATCTTGAACAACAGCGTGTGCGCCAGGCTTGCCGTTCAATGTGCCTTCCGGTAGCTTCCAGATTTTTTCTGAAATTGCACGGTGCTTAGGATTAGCAACAACCATGTCTGCAGGTAGACGATGTGAGAATGTACCTACCTCACGAGCCGTACCACATGCTGAAGGTTGACCAGTCAATGAGAATGGGCTGTTACCCGGCGTTGAAATCTTACCTGTTAACAAGTGAATGTTATAAACAAGGCTGTTCATCCAAACACCACGAGTGTGTTGGTTCATACCCATTGTCCATAAAGACATTACTTTTGTTTTTGGATCGGCGTATTGCTTAGCCAGAGTGATCAGATCTTCTTCTGACACTCCGGACATTTCAGATGCTTTTTTCGCTGTGTATGGTGCAACTGATGCTTTATATTCTTCAAAACTGATTGAGCTCATCGCTCCAGAGTTAGGGTTTTCCGCTTTCATTTGTAGCGGATCAGTATCACGAAGACCATAGCCAATATCTGTTGTTGCTTGCTTGAAGTTCGTGTGTTTATTTACGAAGTCCCAGTTTACTGCATCGTTTTGAATGATGTAGTTAGCAATGAAGTTAGCAATGGCAAGGTCAGATTGAGGTTCAAAAATATACCCTTTATCTGCTAACTCAAATGAACGGTGGTAGTAAGTAGATAATACGTTCACTTTAACGTGTGGATTACTTAAACGACGATCTGAAATACGAGTCCATAGTACTGGGTGCATTTCTGCCATGTTTGAGCCCCACAGAACAAAAGAATCTGCGTGTTCAAAGTCATCGTAACAACCCATTGGTTCATCAATACCGAATGTACGCATAAACGCACCTACCGCTGAAGCCATACAATGACGAGCATTTGGATCGATGTTATTTGAACGGAAGCCTGCTTTCATCAATTTAACGGCTGCGTAGCCTTCCATTACCGTCCACTGACCTGAACCAAACATACCAACACCTGTTGGACCATGTTTTTTCAGAGCGGCTTTCCACTTCTCAGCCATTGTGTCAAAAGCAACGTCCCAAGAAACAGGAGCAAAGTCACCTTCTTTGTCGTATTGACCATCAGTCATACGCAGCATTGGCGTTTGAAGGCGATCTTTTCCGTACATGATTTTAGATAGGAAGTAACCTTTGATACAGTTAAGACCTTTGTTTACTGGCGCTTCTGGATCACCTTGAGTCGCAACAACGCGACCGTTTTGAGTACCCACAAGAACAGAACAACCAGTGCCACAAAAACGACAAGGCGCTTTATCCCATTTAATTTTTGTTTGGTCAGAACTAACGATTAAATTAGTTGCTGATGCTGGTAAAGTAATACCTGCTACAGCTGCAGCTGATGCTGCTGCGTTTGCTTTAACAAACGCACGTCTTGTCATTTTCATGATTCATCCTCACATTGCGAATCAAAGTGCTCGATTTGGTGGAAAACTAAAGCGACATTTAGAATTCCTTCGAAGTCATTTATTTTATCTATTGAATCTGTAATGTATCCTTGGTTTTCTGTTTCAAGAACAACAATCAATTTGCCCTCTTCACTTTCTCCATGGATCTCTGTATTCGGTAGTGCCAGTATTTTTTCTTTTGTTTGTTCTAAAAATTCAGGTTTAACATGAACCACTAAACTTGAAATATGAACTTCATTTTCAGGCAAATTTTCTAACATTATGTTTGCTCTTCCAGTGTCATGCTAATAGCAGAAGTAGGGCAAGCAGCAATGCACCCCCCACAACCATTACACACATCTAAGTTAATTTGAGGCTGAGCGACATTTCCCAGCACCAATTGAAAACGTATAGCTTGTGTTTCACACATATCGCTACAACTACGACATTCAACCGATTGTTTCGCTAAACAACTTTCATTTATAGATACTTTATGAGAGAAAGCTGTAGCAACAGTTAAATCAAATAAGTTTTCAGGGCAACTTTGAGCACATCCTTCACAGAAGGTACATTCACCCTTGGTAAAGTCGACAATGGGAAAACCACCATCACCTTTAACAATTATGTTTTCTTCACAGGCAGCAATACATTTTTCACATTGAGTACATTGAGAAACAAAACTTGCTTCATTGCCTACCCAAGGTAGCCGCTGCTGTATTAAAGGATGTATCTTTTTCTTATTAGAGAAACGACTGAAAAGACCACGTTTAGAATGGTCAATTGTATTTTTTTGACTCATCTATTCACATCTCCTCTCGTCTATTCATATTTTTATATGTGGCATATTAAATTTTGTCATATTTATTGATATACCTCATAATGGTTAAACAGTGGGTATACTTGTTCTGGATCAATTTTTAAAACAATTAAAAACAACAGAATAGGCCTAATTTGCCTTTTATTAATCATAGGTCACACATAACAAATATGAAACACAAGAAGACCTCAATTTTAACAAAGACCATTGCTCAAGTGATGTTATGGATTGTAATAATATCAATTGTGACGACTAGCCTAGCTTTGATGACGCTATCCTCCAGTATAAAAGATGCTGAGGCCGTTAATATTGCGGGGTCTTTACGTATGCAAAGCTACCGATTGGCTTTTGATATTGAAACCAACTCACCAGAACTTATAGCGCATTTAGAGAAATTTTCTGAATCGATAGAATCCCCTTCTTTTAAAACACTAGATCAATGGTTTGTACCTGATGACATTGAAGGCTATTACGAAGATATTCGATTACAGTGGCACTCGTTGCATCCCTCACTACTTAGTGATAATAAACAGATCTACCTTAATAAAGTCTCTAACTTTGTTGATGAAATTGATCGCTTTGTATTTCGTCTGCAAGAATTCTCAGAACGAAAATTACAGCTTTTATCATTTATTGGTGCGCTTGGTTTATCTCTCATTGTTTTTTTAAGTATTTTTATTATTTTCTTTACTCAACGAAAAATTGTAAGTCCTCTTCATCACTTAGTTGCCGCAAGTAAAGCGATGACAAATGGAAATTACTCTGTCCAAGTCAATTTAAAAAGTGACAATGAATTAGGTCAATTAAGTGATTCATTTAATCACATGGCAAAGCAAGTTGACCTTAGCTATAAAGAGCTAGAAAGCAGAGTTGAAGATAAAACAAAAAAACTGAGCCAAGCCAACCGTTCATTAACAACACTCTATCAGTGCTCCCAACAGCTATCCGCTTCTCAACTTGACGAACAGGTCTTTAAAAATATTTTAGATACCTTTGTTAATATCGAAGGGATTACCAGTGCTAGATTAATTGTTGAAGAAGAGTCTGGTGGAGATTGGGAAATTACGAGTGGCGAATCAAATACTTCACCTTGGAGCTTGCAAGAGCTATCTATTGATGGAGAACAACTTGGTTATTTACTGTGGCAATTTTCTCTTCCTTGTCCAGATCAAAAATTGATCATTAATATCGCAAATATTCTTGCTCGTGGCGTTTTTTATAACCAAGTTCAAAAACAAACTCACCAATTAATTCTTTTAGAAGAGCGCTCAGCCATTGCTCGTGAACTGCATGATTCATTAGCACAATCTTTATCTTATTTAAAGATTCAAACCACCTTGTTGAAACGACGATTATCAGCATGCGATTGTAAAAATACAGGCAATACATTAATAGAATTAGATGAAGGGCTTAAAAGTGCCTATACTCAATTAAGAGAATTGCTTAATACCTTTAGGCTAACGATTAATAAAGCCCATTTTGGTGAGGCTTTACAAGAAATAACCACCACATTATCAGCACAAACCGACATCAATATTAGAGTAAATAATGAGCTACCATCTTTACCCATAAATGCTCAACAGCATGTTCATTTATTACAATTAATTCGTGAAGCTACATTAAATGCCATCAAACACTCAAAAGCTGATAATATTATCATTACGTGTTTTCAAGAAGGTGAGCAAGGCTACATTAACATTGAAGACGATGGGGTAGGATTTGACCCTAGCCAAGAGAAAATAAATCATTATGGATTAAGAATAATGCAAGAGCGCGCTACCTGTGTTCGTGGCACCTTATCCATATCCTCTGAATTAGAACACGGTTGTACAGTGAACGTTACGTTTCCACTTAACCAATAAAGCAATAGAAGGTACAAATTATGTGGAATGTTGTAATCGTTGATGATCACCCGTTAATGCGTCGTGGTATTGGTCAACTACTCTCTTTTGAAGAAGAATTTACCTTAATAGGTGAAGCAAGTAATGGTACCGATGCCGTAGCTCTAATTTCTCAAGATGAACCTGACTTAGTTTTACTTGATTTAAATATGAAGGGAATGTCAGGTTTAGATACTCTTCATGCCTTAAGAAATGAAGGCGTTACTTGTCCAATCGTTATCTTAACGGTTTCAGACAATAAACAAGACATCAAAACCTTAGTTAAAGCTGGTGCTGATGGCTACCTATTGAAAGACAGTGAGCCTGATGAGCTGATTTCATTATTAAAAGAAGCGATGAAAGGCGGAAAAGCTTACTCTGAACAAGTAAAAGCATGTTTGGAACAAGAAAATAACGGTGATGATAAATTAGCTAACCTAACCGCTCGTGAATTAGAGATCTTACAAAATGTAGCAAAAGGGATGCGTAACAAACAAGTTGCAGACAAACTTTTTATCTCTGAAGCTACCGTTAAAGTTCACATGAAAAGTTTATTAAAAAAACTGAATGTAAAATCACGAGTGGCAGCTACTTTAATTTATTTGGACTCTTAATGATAAAACTCCTGTTCACCGCTTTTCTAAGTCTCTTTTTATTAAGTGGCTGTGCATTAACAACGCAGCCCTTAGATAAAGACTCAACAACTATCGCTCTCCACTATAATGATGATAGCGTAAAAGGTTGCTCTCAATTAGGGACTATAACGGGCAGCGAAGGACATTGGTATACTTTCTTTTTCATATCAAACAAAGAGTTAATGATATCGGCTGTAAATGACATCAAAAATGAAGCTTATGCGTTAGAGGCGAATACCGTTGTAGTTCAAACGCCCATGCCTTTTAATACTTCTGTCACCTTATTAGGTTCAGCCTATCATTGCCCATAACCACCCTTGCCTATTTTACTAAGGCAAAAAAGAATAGAAACAAGAACGCCAACAGATTTGTTGGCGTTTTTATTCAAATATCATCCTTGTTAAGATCATTATTTTAATGATACAAAGTTGATGCAATTTCATTTTCTCGTGAACACACCCACTCTGGATCATAAGGTCCCCAATCTGATAGACGATAATACCCATCATTATGGCGACGTCCATCTTGAATGAACATCAATTCAATACCAATGCCAGGTAAGGCTTTCAATACATCTTGAATCGTACGACGAGGCCAGCCTGTTAGTTCAACAAGCTTAGGCACATTTGGCCTTTCTAAATTATGTACCAATAACGCCAAATATAAGCGTCTGGCAAACACTGGATTCAACTCCATTGATACCTCCTGATTTAATGACAACAATTATTAATCATTCAGTATTTTTGATGTTGAGATTGATCAACTAATTACGAAAATAATCCTACAAATTCGCCAATAAGCACATATATTTGCATTTTTTGTAATTAATTTTCATAACTATCATTACTGGTTTGTATTGAATCACCCAATGTTAACTGTCCCACCACCTTTAACCGTACCACCACAATCAATCGCATCTCCACTTCTTGCCGCAGCTTTCCCATCAATAAACACGGATCCTGAACCCGCAGAGATAGCTCTTGGATGAGGAGGATGGTTTGGTTTTGAATGCGGTGCTAAAGGATCACCTTCTCTTGCAGCTGGCAACCCATCAACGTTCACGGTTCCAGATCCTGCAAGAACAGGTGTAGGATGAAAACCGTCATGATCACTCCCTATATCTCCAACTTTTACTGCATTTCCCATCATTTTTCCTATTAATTATCTTATTTTGAAAGTGTATATTTTCTCAGCAATGATAAAAATATTGGCGAAGAAAAAGACGAGTCACTTCAAATAATAATCAATAGAATACTAAATAGCCTACAGCTCTGGCGTATTTGTTCAATAATCGTTATAAATAGACCATAACTAATAACATAATGAAGAATGAATAAAGTCATGACTGTAATTTACGGAATTAAAAACTGCGATACTATTAAGAAATGTAAAAAATGGTTTGAAGCAAACGATATCACTTTTACTTACCATGATTACCGTACAGATGGTATCGATAAAGAAATGGTAACCACTTTTGTTCAGCACCTTGGCTGGGAGAACGTTGTCAATAAACGTGGTACCACTTATCGTCAGCTGAGTGACGAACAAAAATCCTCTTTAAATGAAGAGAGTGCTATTGAATTACTCCTAGAAATGCCTGCCATGATTAAACGCCCCGTTCTTATCTTAAATGATCAATATCATTTAGGTTTTAAACCCGCTCAATATGACGCGCTTTTTAACGTTTAAACCGAATCCATTAATTTAGATACACCATTAAATAGAAGTAAAGGAATACATAATGTCAGACACCCCAACATTAGCGCTTGCTAAAGATCTATTAAGCCGTCAATCCGTTACCCCTGAAGATGCTGGTTGCCAAGAGCTTATGATTAAACGCTTAGAAGCACTTGGCTTTACTATTGAAATCATGGTTTTTGAAGATACAACTAACTTTTGGGCCCGCCGTGGTACAGAAGTACCCTTGTTTACTTTTGCAGGTCACACTGATGTCGTTCCTACTGGATCATTAGATCATTGGAATACTGATCCGTTTGAACCAACGATTATTGATGGCATGCTATACGCTCGTGGTGCTGCTGATATGAAGGGTTCTTTGGCTTGTATGGTTATTGCTGTTGAGCGCTTTGTTTCTGAACACCCAGATCATAAAGGTTCGATTTCTTTTTTAATCACATCCGATGAAGAAGGTCCATTCATTAATGGGACAACTCGTGTTGTTGATACACTAAAAGAGCGTAATGAAATTATTGATATGTGTATTGTAGGTGAGCCATCAAGCACTGATCATGTTGGTGATGTCGTGAAAAATGGTCGTCGCGGCTCTCTTACTGGTAATCTAACCGTTAAAGGAATTCAAGGTCACGTTGCCTATCCACATATCGCTCGAAATCCTATTCATCAAGCAATGCCAGTATTAACTGAATTAGCTACGACTGAATGGGATAAAGGCAATGATTACTTCCCTCCAACTAGCTTCCAAATTCCAAATATCAATGGCGGTACTGGTGCGTCAAATGTGATCCCTGGCGATCTCGAAGTAATGTTTAACTTTCGCTTTAGTACAGAGTCAACAGTAGAAGGCTTACAACAGCGCGTTATCGATACATTAAATAAACACGATTTAGAGTATGACTTAGATTGGATCATTAATGGCCTGCCATTTTTAACTGATACTGGCGATCTACTCACTGCCGTTGTCGATGCTGTTGATACGGTTAATCAGCAAAAACCTCAACTATTAACCACCGGTGGTACATCTGATGGACGCTTCATTGCACAAATGGGATCTCAAGTTATTGAGCTTGGACCTGTCAATGCAACTATTCATAAAGTAAATGAATGCGTTAAAGTAGATGATTTAGAAAAGCTGACAGATATGTATCAAGAAGTACTTAATAATTTACTTGCCTAATCAATTTAGGTATATGATAAGAGGGTAACTCCTCTTATCATTATTTGGTACTCTATGAATAATCAAGAACTTACCGGTTTATCAAACCTGCACCTTTCTTTTGTAAATGAACACCGTCAACTTCACCACGATTGTATTTTATCTTTCCAATCTTTAGAAAAAGCAGCATTAGAGGCTGGTTTTATCCTCACTATCGCCAGTAGTTTCCGTGATTTTGAACGCCAGTTGATGATTTGGAATAATAAGTTCAATGGTATTCGTCCAATTTCAGGTGAAGATGGTCAACCCATTGATAGCAGTAAAATGAGTGATATTGAAAAAATTCACGCCATTATGCGTTGGTCAGCACTTCCAGGGTCTAGCCGTCATCATTGGGGGACAGATCTTGATGTTTATGCCTCAAATACAATCCCTCAAGGTATTAATCTTCAACTTGAACCTTGGGAATACGAGACTGGCCATCAAGCTGCATTCAGTTTGTGGTTAAAAGAAAACGCACCAAAGCACGGTTTCTTCTTCCCTTTTAATACCGACCAAAAAGGCGTAGCTATTGAACCTTGGCATATCAGCCATAAAGAAAAAAGTACGGCACTGATGACAACCTTAACACCTGATATACTTTTAGATATATGGAAAGACGTCGACTTGGCAGGAAAAGACACTATCATTAAACATATTGATACACTATTTGTACGTTACGTAACTAATATTAATAAGAACTAATATCAATAAGGGCTAAGATATGGAATGGTTAATGAACCCTTGGGTTATTATCGTTATCGTTTTAAGTGTAGTAATAGGTAACCTGGCTGCATTGAAAGCAACTGCGAATATGAAATTTGGTCAACCTAAAAAACCAATAGCTCCACAAGAAGATCCTGACCAAGATAAAAACGATAGCACAATAAAAAAAATAAACGATGAGATATTAGATAAAAAAGATGAAAAAAAAGACGCTCAATAATATGAACGCCTTTGCTTATTTATCCAATATTCTGAATAACGCTTACTCTTCTGTCGTTTTTACTTTAGGCATATTATTTGATTTATCAATAATCGCAGCCAATACTGGAACGACAGAATCAAGGATCTCTTCATTTACAGGTTTACCACCTGCATCCGTCACATTAATAGATGTACGGTTACCTAAATCACCCAATAATAGATTATAAGTACTGCCTTCAAAAGAAAGAGGGTTTGTTCCAATTTCTTGCCAAAACTCATCATCAGGTTCTTTATATTTCACCTTGATCGTACCTTGAGAGCGGTTTCTGTCCTCAATTTCAAGTCCCATCATTGGCAATAATTCACCTAGACGTTCCCAAAATATATTATACGGAGCACGAGCAATAATAACTGGAAGACCACTTCTATCTTGCCCCATAGAAATAGGGATTAGTTTCACTAACTCTTCCGCACGAATACGTGCTTCTTCACGTAATTGAGCATCATAAGCAGATGTAACTAAATTGGTCATCAAAATGTTGTAACGCGCCTTATTAGCTTGAGTAACTTCAGTTTGCTTCCCATCAACCTGCCAATCAATTAATGATATTTGGAAACCAAAACGGTTATTCAGGCTCAGCCTTGAGATCTTATAACGCGCACCAAACTCATTGTCTTCATCTTCTGAAATCCATTTAAGCCAGTCAGTTTCTAACTCAGAATCTGTTTGCGTTAATAAACTAAGATTACGTTGTTCAATTAAAGTTAACATGGTTTGCCAAAGCTTATCGACATCACCTTCTTTAACAAGCCATACTGTTACTTCTCCCTTAACCTCTTCAATACGGGCGCCGGGGATTAACTCTAAAACTTGTTGAGGAGGACGAATATCCACTTCTTTACCTACTCCACCACTGAAATCCCCTTTAGGAATATCATATTGAGTATAAAACTCAGGCTTTGCCTCAGTAGGCTGTTGCCATTCTTTTAATGGCTGAGTTTCTAAATATTTAAAATCTTGTTTAGCTTGGCGACGCTCTGTTGGACTGCTTGAACATGCTGACAAAACCGCAATCATCAATGATCCAACAACAAAGCGAGTGTTCACTTTCATTATAAATCCTATTACTTCAACACACCGGCACGAATCATAGCCTGTTCAACAACAGGTTGTGCTGAGTGGCTTAATTCGGTTAATGGTAAACGAATATCTGGGTGAGTAATCATTCCTAAACGATGTGTAGCCCATTTCACAGGAATTGGGTTTGCTTCTACAAATAAATCGTTATGTAATGGCATTAAACGCTGATTAATAACTTCAGCTTCTTCAAATTTACCTTGAGCAGCTAGTGCAAACATTGTTGCCATCTCTTTTGCTGCTATATTGGATGTTACAGAGATGACACCTTTTCCACCTAATTTTACAAACTCAAGTGCTGTGGCATCATCACCACTTAATTGGATTAAGTTTTCACCACAAAGTTCACGAGTAATGGCAATTCGATCTAAATCTGCCGTTGCGTCTTTTAAAGCGACAATATTCTTAAACTCAGATAATCGAGCAACGGTCTCTGGTAATAAATCTACCGCTGTACGACCAGGTACATTATAAAGGATCTGAGGCACATCAGTTGATTCTGAAATGGCTTTATAGTGTTGAAATAAGCCTTCTTGTGTTGGCTTATTATAATATGGCGTTACGCTTAAACAGCCTGCTACACCAGAATCTCTAAATAGTTTACTAAATGTCACGGCTTCATGAGTTGCATTTGCCCCAGTACCTGCAATTACAGGAATACGGCCATCAGCAAACTCTAGAGTCTTCATTACAAGCTTGACATGTTCTTCCACACTTAATGTCGCTGACTCGCCTGTTGTACCAACAGCAACAATGCCATCTGTGCCTGCATCAATATGGTAATCAACAAGGTTTTTTAAGCTGGTGTAATCTACTTCACCATCGGTATCGAGTGGTGTTACTAATGCGACAATGCTACCTGAGAACATATCCTTCTCCCTTTTATCTTAGCCCGAACGTACGAATGATCTCTGTTATTCATTAATATCATTGCAAAGAGTCATCTTCCTTGACCATATATAAAGCCTATGGTTTTCGTCTTCTATGCAATAAGCAGAGTCATTCAATCAATATTCCTCAAGGATATTACATAAGAGACCGTTTTGTAGAGTCTTTTTTTTGACGAATGTTCACTATTGCTTGCTTATCACACAATCACTTGCGTGTTAGTATTAGGTTATCTTTTTCAACAACGAGTTTTTTATGTCTCAATACCTTGTAATTACCGCTATCGGTACAGATAGACCCGGAATCTCTAATAAGGTGACTCGCCTTGTTACCGAATCAAGCTGTAATATCATCGATAGTCGTATCGCCTCATTTGGTAGTGAATTCACATTAATCATGTTGTTGTCTGGCACAGCGAATGCGATTTCTCGAATTGAAAATACCTTGCCTCTACTTGGGCAACAACACGATCTGAATACCATGATGAAACGCACCTCTCCTCATCAAGAACGTGATATTTTTTACACTATTGATGCATTTATCGAATCAGAAGATCGTCCAGGCTTAACCGAGAAGTTCACTGATTTTTTAGCCAATCGAGATATTGATTTAAAAACACTCAGCGCTCAGACCCTTAAAAAGGGAGAGAATCAAAATACTTTCCAAATCCAAATTACCGCCGAAATTTTTCAAGAATGCCACATCATCGAGATCCAAGAGCAATTTGAAGCCTTATGCTCAACATTAGGCGTTAGCGGTAAGATCAATTTTTATAAAACGAATTAAAATAGCACAATCAAAAGGAAATATCATGATCACGCCATTAGCAGCAGGCTCACCTGCACCAGACGTATCACTTCTTGATCAAAATGGAGACACAGTATCTCTATCTGATTTAAAAGGTAAAAGAGTTCTATTTTATTTTTACCCAAAAGCCATGACCCCAGGTTGTACTGTTCAAGCTCAAGGTCTTCGTGACATTAAAGCTGAATTAGATGCTCACAATGTCGTTACTTTAGGTGTAAGCATTGACGCAGTTAAACGTTTAGGTAAATTCATTGAACGTGATGAATTGAACTTCACTCTGTTATCTGATGAAGATCATGCTGCTGCAGAGGCTTTTGGTGTTTGGGGCGAAAAAAATTCATGGGAAAAGTATACGATGGCCTACATCGTATTAGTTTTCTGATAAATGAAGAAGGTATTATCGAGCACGTATTCAATAAGTTTAAAACCAAAACTCATCATGAAGTCGTTTTAGATTATTTAAACGAGAAATAATGTTCAGTATTTAAATAAAGGCGGGGCTTATTCTAAAGCCCACCTTTTATTGTTTATCTTTATTATACCGAGACCACTAAGCGTTTTCTTTTAGAGAGATCTCAGTGGCTGGTAATGCTTTCCATACTGCTTTAACTAACGTCGCTAATGGAATGGCAAAGAACACTCCCCAGAAACCCCATAGCCCACCAAAAACCAAGACAGCCACAATGATAGCCACAGGATGAAGGTTAACCGCCTCAGAGAAGAGTACTGGTACTAACACATTACCATCTAAAGCCTGAATGATTGCATAAGCTAAAACTAGCCAATAAAAGTCAGGCGTTAACCCCCATTGAAACAAGGCGACAATCGCAATAGGTACAGTGACGGCGGCGGCTCCAATATACGGAATAAGTACTGAGAATCCGACCATTACGGCTAATAGCAATGAATAGCGTAAATCCATAATGAAGAAAGTAATGTAGCTCACCCCACCAACAATCAATATCTCAACGACTTTTCCGCGGATGTAGTTACTGATCTGTTCGTTCATTTCAATCCAGACCTTAGTCGCCAAACGACGGTTCTGAGGAAGGATGTTACTCATAGTTGCCACCATCTCTTCTTTATCTTTTAATAAAAAGAAAACAAGCAGAGGAACAAGGATCAAATATACCCCCAATGCAGCAATACTGATCAGTGACGCTAATGATCCTTTAACCATGGTTTCACCCATACCAAGTACTTTGCCACGTAATGTATCTAATAATGTATCAATTGATTGAGGTTGAATTAATTCAGGGTAACGCTCAGGAAGACTGGATAGGAAATGATGTAAACCATTAAACATTGATGGCATATCATTAATCAAATTACCGACCTGATTCCAAATCGTCGGTACTAGACCAAACACAGCCATGAGCATTACGCTAATAAACAAAATAATAACTAACATAACTGAAAGCGTTCTTGGTATCCCAAACTTACTGAGCTTAGCCACTGGCCATTCTAGTAAATACGCTAAAACAATAGCCACTAGTAATGGAGCAATTAAGTGACCAAAGAAGTAAATCGTAATAAACCCAACAATAAGAATGGCAACTAGGCTAACGGCGTGTGGATCTGAAAAGCGGCGTTTATACCACTGTGTAACCATATCTAACATATTAAGTTCTACTTTTTATTAACGGTTAATAATGAACATGACTCCCCATGCTCTACATGAATATCAAATGCATTGTGCTCAAAGTACTTTATGATATCGGTTAACGATGTTTTGTCGACGACTTTGATGTCTAATTTCTCGTTTTGCACTAAAGATTGAGTGGTACGTTTCGCTAAAAGCAGCGACATAGGGCAACGGTAGTGTGATAAATCTAAAGTTCGGGTTTCCATTCTGCAACTCTGTAGATATGATAGATTTCAATTGGAAGAGTATAAATCACATAATTCATACAAAAAAGAAACCTATTTTCATTTTGGTACTCTTATCATTCAAGATTGAGTTATTATCTCTTTATAACAGAGCTCTTGATAAACAGAGTGTTATTAAAAAGGATTTGTAAATACGACATGTTCAAATTAAAAAGACTGGCCAGTTGTTTACTGATCACCTCATTATTGACAAGCAACCTCCCAGCTTATGCAAATAACGATTTAAATTTACCTGATATCGGCACAACAGCCGCATCAACGTTAACGATTGACCAAGAATTAATTTATGGTGATGCGTATATGCGCATGCTTCGAGCAAGCCAACCTGTCATTAATGATCCAGTTTTAGCAGAATATGTTCAGGATCTTGGTCATCGCTTAGTTGCTAATGCTAGTGATGTGAAAACACCTTTCCATTTTTTCTTAATTAATAATCGAGAAATTAACGCCTTTGCTTTTTTTGGTGGTTATGTTGCTCTCCATTCTGGATTATTTTTACACGCACAATCAGAAAGTGAATTAGCCTCGGTTGTTGCTCATGAAATTGCTCATATAACTCAACGTCACTTAGCTCGTAGTATGGAAGACCAAGCAAGACGTTCTCCCGCTACTATCGCCGCTCTTGTAGGATCATTGTTATTGGCTATAGCTGCACCAGAAGCCGGAATAGCAGCTATTCATGCTACAACAGCGGGAGCGATGCAAAGCTCAATAAACTACACTCGAAGTAATGAAAAAGAAGCAGATAGGTTCGGTATTGATACTTTGGAAAAATCAGGATTTGAGGTTGCTGCCATGCCTCGATTTTTCTCTCGCTTAGCAGACCAATATCGTTATGCAAGCACTCCTCCTGCAATGTTGTTAACCCATCCATTACCAACGTCTCGTATTACGGATAGTCGCGAAAGAGCTCAACAATATCCAATGCGTCGAGTCAATACCTCTCTACGTTACCACCTTGCTCGCTCACGTATTGTCGCTCGATTTGCCGGAATTGATAGCAATGCCGCATTAGATTGGTTTTCTCGTAAGTCAAAAACGCATAATAGTGACATTAAAAACGCTCTAAATTATGGTAAAGCGTTAGTTTATATCGATTCAAAACAGTACGATAAAGCGCAACCTCTCATGGATACCTTATTAAAGAATGATCCCCTTAATACGTTTTATATTGATGCAGCCACCGATTTAGATCTTTACACCAAAAAGAATCAACAAGCGCTGACGCGATTAGAAAATGGCTTGGTACAATTACCCAATAACCCTGTACTCGCCATTAATTATGCTCATGCTTTGTCTGAATCAAATAAACCCGCCGAAGCCGTTCGCATTTTACAACGTTATACGCATGATAACCCTGAAGACCCAACGGGATGGCAGTTATTATCTAAGGCTTACCATGATAATGGTAGCGCTGATGGAGAATTGGCAGCAAGGGCTGAAATCTATGCGCTCAAAGGCATGTGGAATAAAGCCCTCAGTAATTACACTCAAGCAAGTCAATTGGTTGAGTATGGAAGTTTAGATCAAGCAAGGTACGACGCTAGAATTGATCAATTACGTCTCTCTCGTGAACGTTTTAGCGCGTTATAATTAAAAAAGGAAAAAGTATGTCTGTTGTAATTTACCACAACCCTCGTTGCTCAAAAAGCCGTGAAACTATGGCACTATTAGAAGAAAAAGGGATTACTCCTATCGTTGTAAAATATCTTGATGAAACACCTAGTGTTACTGAATTAAAAACTTTATTTTCTCAACTGGGTTTTAACTCTGTTCGTAACATGATGCGAACTAAAGAGACTGAATATAAAGAACAAGGCCTAGATGATAGCTCTGTTACTGACGAACAATTATTTGAAGCGATGGCACAAACAGCAAAACTGATTGAGCGCCCTATTGTTGTTCATAACAACCAAGCTAAAATAGGACGTCCACCTGAACAAGTTTTAGATATTTTATAGTTTTAAGCAGGAAACTAACATGGATTCAGTTGAAATGAGCGCAGAAACAAAGCGCTATCGTTTTCTTGCCCTATTTTGCAACTTAGCATTACTTGCCTTTGTTGCGCTTTGGCATAGTACCCTTTCTCCTCACCCACTGATTAATCCGTATGGGGTTATGGTGGTATGGGTTATTCCAATGCTTTTTCCACTAAAGGGGATCATTCAGGGTAAGCCTTATACTCATGCATGGGCAAACTTTATTTTAATGTTCTATTTTCTACACGGTTTAAGCATTCTTTGGTTAGATGAAGGTGAACGTTATTTAGCATTAGTTGAAGTTATTCTAACTAGCGGTGCTTTTGTGGGTAATATTTATTACGCTCGTCTTCGAGGTAAAGAATTAGGACTAAAACTAAAGCGTTTATCTGAAGTGGAAAAAATAGAAAAAGCAAAATACACTGAAAATAAGTAAGTTCAATTACTTGAAGTGATATAATACCAATCGTAGTAAATAACTGATCATCCTAACTGGTTAAAATACTCGATAACTGCGTTGAAATGTTTGATTGTAGAATAACTACTTATCGAAACTATTTGTTGAAAAGTGCCGCCTTGTTCTCAAGCATTTTTCCTTCGCTATTTCAGATCACTTACTTACTGTGATTGGTATAACTAGAATGCTGAATAATAAAAAGGTGACTCGATAGTCACCTTTTTATTATTCGTTGTTGGCTGATCTTGTTACGAACTAACTAATTATTCGTATTAAACTGATACTCATGCACCAAAGGTAATGACTCTTCTGTCACCTTATCAAGATCTGTCATTATAGTTGTATCTTCCACTGTCGATGTCTCAGTAGTTTTACTCTGTAATAAAACATTACTTTCGGTTGACTCTGGCTGCAACAATTCTTCCGTTTCCATAGCTTGTAGAGTAAGTGTTATACGTGAATTTTTACTTAGCAATTCATCATTAAATTGTTGATAGCTTCCTAATAAACTCAATGTATAGATCACTTTATCTCCTTGAATCGTATTCACCTGAACATTGGCTACTGAATTCATCTGTTTTAATTGCTTCTCTATTTTAAAAAAATCACGAGTGGTATGGATACCATTAATCGAAACAACTTCAGACTGACTCGCTACCGCACCTAAATGTTTAGTGTAGTTTGCGGCAAAATAATCACTTACATCATTAACCATTGTTGTTAATTGAAATGCACCAGATGCACGTCCTTCAACTGGTTTTTTTGCAGCATTAACAAGGTACTGCGGCATCGTATCAAACAATGTCCATGTTGAGCTATTACCACGAACTTTAACAACTAAAACTGCTTGAGGGTTATATCGCTCACTTGCATCTGCAATTGGCTTTTTAAAATTACCCCATAAATCTGTTATTTCAATAGAGGTAACGTCATCAAAATCACCAACAGGGAACATCACTGGTAAGCCGCGTTCATTAGCAGCACCTTTAATACGCCCAATTAAGCTATTATTTGATTGCTCCCAAATAATACTTTTTTGATAATTATGTTCATTCACAACCCATACTAATACTGGTTTTCGTGGCGTTTCCCAAATGCTTTGTTCTGCTTGAGTTAATAGGCTTAACACCATTTTAGAGTTATAGCCTAATTTAATCGCACGAGAAGCATTATCATATTCCACAAAGCTAACTTGTGTAACATAACGGTCACTTCGTACTAATGCTTTTTTAATCACCTCGTTTTGAGCAATTTCTTTCTGACCTGATACCTTAATCAACACATTGATTAAGCCTTCTTTTTTAGCCAAACCTTCCGCTTTATCCGACTCAGTTAATTGCACTTCGGTATGATAAAGATCACTTGGCTGTTGTGCAAAAACAGAACCGCTCATCATACAAATGACTAAACACAAAATACGTAACATCAAACAACCTATAAATACTTTTATAATTTACCGCTGATAATAAGGGCTATCCCTTTATTCAGCAAGGGGGCGGATCAACCCAGATCTAAATTTCAAAAGATTAGAGTGGTACTTTTCTAAAAAGTTTGATTTTTTCACGAGCTAAATCAAGATATTTATTAATTGATTAGTGATAGAATCCCTCAAATTCATTACTGGAAATGGAAATGCTATACAATTTATTCCAGGGTTTTCAAATGCTGTTCGTTGCATTTGGTGCTCTTGTTCTTGTTCCACTGCTTACAGGTTTAGATCCTAACGTCGCTCTTTTTGGTGCTGGTGTTGGTACCCTTCTCTTTCAATTAGTTACTCGTCGCTCTGTCCCTATCTTTCTTGCTTCTTCCTTTGCTTTTATCGCTCCTATTATTTATGGAACCCAAACCTGGGGAATACCTGCCACTATGAGTGGATTAATGGTCGCGGGTTTAGTTTATGTCTTATTAGGTGCAGTAATTAAAGTTCGAGGTGTCGCATTTATTCATAAACTACTGCCTCCTGTGGTGGTTGGCCCCGTAATTATGGTGATCGGTTTAGGCTTAGCCCCTACCGCTGTAAATATGGCATTAGGTAAAACTGGCGATGGTGGATTCCAGCTTGTTGATGGGCAAATTGCATTTTGGATTGCTGCTGCCTCACTATTTACCACGATTGGCGTCAGTGTTTTCTCTAAAGGATTCTTTAAATTACTGCCAATCCTTTCAGGTATCATTGTTGGCTATTCATTGAGCTTACTTTGCGGTATCGTCGATTTCACCCCAGTTCATCAAGCCGCTTGGTTTGCTTTACCTAACTTTACTTACCCTGAATTTAATATCAATGCGATCTTATTTATGATCCCTGTTGCTATTGCGCCAGCAGTTGAGCACGTGGGTGATATGTTAGCGATCTCAAACGTAACTGGTAAAGACTACCTTAAGAAACCTGGTTTACACCGCACGATCACAGGTGATGGTATTGCGACAATGGCAGCCTCTCTTATCGGCGCGCCACCAAATACGACTTACAGTGAAGTGACCGGTGCCGTAATGCTAACCAAAGCATTTAACCCAGTTATCATGACATGGGCTGCTGTGTGTGCCATTGTTCTTGCTCTGGTTGGTAAGCTTGGTGCGATACTACAAACGATCCCAGTTCCTGTTATGGGTGGCATTATGATCTTGTTGTTTGGTTCTATCGCAACGGTTGGTCTAAATACACTGATTAAAAACCAAGTTGATTTACATAAAGCACGTAACCTAACGATTGTAGGTGTAACTTTAGTCTTTGGTATTGGTGGTATGGCGGTAGGTATTGGTGACTTTAACCTACAAGGCGTAAGTCTTTGCGGTATCGTAGCTATTGCACTTAATTTAATTCTTCCTGATGACCTAGGTGAAAGCCATGTTGTCGACAATGCACAGATGGAAGAAGATAAATAGTTCTAGGTAAGAAAAAAGGCTTGATGAGTATAATTCATCAAGCCTTTTTAAATTCTTAATTTTTAACTTTCTAAACTAGAAAATTAAAAATTATTTAGTACCGAAGATCTTATCACCAGCATCGCCAAGACCCGGAACAATATAACCCTTGTCATTTAGCTTCTCATCGATAGCGGCAGTATAAAGCTCAACATCAGGATGTGCTTTTTCTAGCGCTTCAATACCTTCTGGTGCAGCAACAAGTACAAGTACTTTAAAGTGCTTACAACCATTCTCTTTTAGAAGGTCTAGTGTTGCGATCATAGAACCACCCGTCGCAAGCATTGGATCAACAACAAGAGCAATACGCTCATCGATGTTAGACGCTAACTTGTTAAAGTATGGTACAGGCTCTAGTGTTTCTTCATCACGATAAACACCAACAACACTAATACGTGCACTTGGGATATGCTCAAGAACACCATCCATCATGCCAAGACCTGCACGAAGAATTGGCACTACTGTTACTTTTTTGCCTTTAATTTGGTCAACTTCAACAGGGCCGTTCCAGCCGTTGATAGTCACTTTTTCTGTTTCAAAATCTGATGTTGCTTCATAAGTCAGTAGGCTACCTACTTCAGTTGCTAATTCGCGAAAACGCTTAGTACTGATCTCACCTTCACGCATTAAACCGATTTTATGTTTTATTAGCGGATGTTTTACTTCAACAACTTTCATTTCTGACTCCAGATATATTAATCAAACCTTTCAATTATACATGCTTTTTGCATTAAAAATAATTTCTAATAACAAAAAATGTGGTCATCTGACTAAAATAACTTACTTGCTTATTTTTAATTACAAAATTTCTTCAAATTTCCTTACGCAAACGTTTCCCTTTTTACATTGTGCTGTTAGAATGGCGCGGATTTTTGAAATCCAACCTATGGCGAGGACACCTCCGTGAGCGACAACAAAACTTCTCTTAGCTACAAAGATGCTGGTGTAGACATTGATGCTGGTAATGCACTTGTTGATCGAATTAAAGGCGTAGTAAAACGTACTCGTCGCCCTGAAGTAATGGGTGGCATTGGTGGTTTTGGTGCGTTATGTGAGCTTCCAACTAAATATAAACAACCTGTTTTAGTTTCTGGTACTGACGGCGTTGGTACTAAGTTACGTTTAGCGCTTGACCTAAATAAGCACGATACTATCGGTATCGACTTAGTGGCAATGTGTGTTAATGACCTAATTGTACAAGGTGGCGAACCTCTGTTCTTCCTTGACTATTATGCAACGGGCAAACTTGATATCGATGTGGCTGCTGAAGTAGTAACCGGTATCGGTGAAGGTTGTATTCAAGCAGGTTGTGCATTAATCGGTGGTGAAACTGCTGAGATGCCTGGCATGTACGAAGGCGAAGACTACGACGTTGCTGGCTTCTGTGTTGGTGTTGTTGAAAAAGAAGATATCATCGATGGCACAAAAGTCGCTGCTGGTGATGCACTAATTGCAGTTGGTTCAAGTGGCCCACACTCAAATGGTTATTCATTAATCCGTAAAATCCTTGAAGTTTCAAACGCGGATCTTAGCGAAGAACTAAACGGAAAAACCGTTGCTGACCATCTTATTGAACCAACAAAGATCTACATTAAATCAGCACTTAAAATGATTGCAGAGCATGATATTCATGCTATCTCTCATATTACTGGTGGTGGTTTCTGGGAAAATATCCCACGTGTACTTCCTGAAGGCACAAAAGCAGTTGTTGATGGTAAGAGCTGGGAATGGCCTGCTATCTTTAACTGGCTACAAGAAAAAGGTAACGTAGATACTTACGAAATGTACCGTACCTTTAACTGTGGTGTAGGCCTTGTTATCGCTCTTCCAAAAGAACAAGCTGAACAAGCTGTTGCTCTACTAAATGCCGAAGGCGAAAACGCTTGGGTTATTGGTGAAGTAGCTGCGGCAGAACAAGGTGAAGAGCAAGTAGAGATCCGTTAATCGGTTTCCACAAACTTTGAACTAGTTCATAAAGCATAAATAGAAAGGTGATCAATTATTCGATCACCTTTTTTATATCTGCCATTTGTGCTCGAATGGTTATCATTACTTAATATTAAACAAAATAAGATCATTATAATGAAGAATATTGTTGTATTAGTCTCTGGAAGTGGCAGTAATCTACAAGCGTTTATTGATGCCTGTGGTAATAACATTCCAAATGCCCGTATTGCTGCGGTCATTTCAAATAAAAGTGACGCTTATGGACTACAGCGAGCACTAAATGCAGGAATTAATGTTCACTGTCTAAGTGCTGTTGGTTATGAAAGTCGTGAACAGTATGACGAAGCCTTAGCGACACTCATTGATATCCATCAGCCAGATGTGATTATTCTCGCTGGATTCATGCGTATTTTAAGTGAAAGCTTTGTTTTACGTTATCAAGGTAAAATGCTGAATATCCACCCTTCTCTTTTACCAAAATACACTGGGTTACATACACACCAACGTGCTATTGATGCTGGAGATAAAGAGCACGGCACAAGCGTTCACTTTGTCACTCCTGAATTAGATGGTGGTCCGGTGATCCTTCAAGCAAAGGTGCCTATTTTTGATAATGATAGCGCAGAAGAAGTCGCATCACGCGTGCAAGCTCAAGAGCACGTTATCTACCCGATGGTTGTCAATTGGTTAGTTGAAGAGCGATTAATCATGCAGGATGGTAAAGCCGTACTTGATGGTAATACCTTAGGTCAATCAGGACTAGAAACTGAATAATAAAAATGCCCATCAAGATAATATTGATGGGCATTTTTTTATGAATAGTGCTTACGCATTAATTGGGCATTCTGATGGCGGAGGAGCCATCTCTGGCACCGTATCATGATTACCTGCGGTTAATTCACCAAAATGAAACAGCGCATATTCGCCGACTTTCATTTTATGCCACTCTTCATTATCCGTTAATGGTCGAGTTACCACGACTGAAACCACATCATTCGGTGTCGTTTCTTTATGGAAATCGATCGTCACATCTTCATCAATCAATGAAGCTTGACCAAATGGCGCACGCCTTGTGATCCAATGTAAATTATTCGAACAGTAAGTCATCAGATACTCACCGTCACTCAAGAGCATATTAAATACGCCTAAACTTCGCAGGTGATCACTACACTCAGAGACAAATTTAAACATCAGCATCATATCTTGAGGTGGCTCAGGATATTTATCTTCTAGCTGATTCAGCAACCAACAAAAAGCACGTTCACTGTCTGTTTCTCCAACAGGTCGAAAACGCCCTGTCGATAATTCATTAAAACCCGTTAATTGGCCGTTGTGAGCAAACGTCCAATACCTCCCCCATAACTCTCGTGTAAATGGATGGGTATTCTCGAGATTAACATCACCACGGTTTGCTTGGCGGATATGGCTTATCACCGCTTTGCTTTTTATTGGGTAATCTTGAACTAACTCAGCTATTTTTGAGTGACAACTTGGCTTTGGGTCTTTAAATGTGCGAAATCCTTTCCCTTCATAAAAAGTAATTCCCCAGCCATCACGATGAGGGCCCGTATTGCCACCACGCTGAACTAAGCCTTTAAAACTAAAACAAATATCGGTTGGGACATTTGCACTCATTCCGAGCAATTCACACATACTTGCGCTACTCCTTTATTCGCAATCAAACGGTTCATAACAACTAAAAATCATTACGAACCGTTTCAGATGAATTATTTTTCCATTTCTTTTTCAATTAATTGAATAACAATATGGATGATTTTAATGTGGATCTCTTGAATACGGTCAGCATATCCAAAATGAGGTACACGGATCTCAACATCGGCAAGGCCTGCCATTTTTCCGCCATCTTTACCCGTAAGTGCGATGGTTTTCATACCTTTTTCTTTTGCCGCTTCAATCGCTTTTAAGATATTGCCAGAGTTACCTGAAGTAGATAAGCCAAACAATACATCGCCTTTTGATCCTACGGCTTGAGTATAACGAGAGAACACGTGGTCATAACCAAAATCATTACTCACACAAGACAAATGGCTAGGATCAGAAATCGCAATACCTGGGTAACCTGGACGGTTTTCACGGTAACGGCCTGTTAGCTCTTCAGCAAAATGCATCGCATCACAGTGTGATCCACCGTTGCCACAAGACAATACTTTACCGCCTTGTTTAAAAGAATCTGCAATAGTTTTGGCAGCTAATTCAATTTGAGCAAGGTTTTTATCGTCAGCTAAAAAGTCATTCAGTACTTGAGCGGCTTCTGTTAATTCAGAACGGATCAGATCTTGATAAGACATAGGATACTCTCTTTTATTATTTTCCCTAACTGGGGTTAATCTCAGTGTACCTATCCCGCTAAATCTTTAAAAGAGATTCACCTTAAATTTCTTCTTTCTAGAGCATAAATTATTTAATTCACTCCTGATTAAATTAGATATCGCGCACTTAAAAACAAATATTGTTTATTAATTACTCAAGCTAGATCACTTTTTAAGCATTAAGCTTATTTACTTTTTATTAACATTAGATCTACACTTAACATAACTGGTTAGACCTCTTATCAGCTTAAACTCAAAAAATAACATTACGACCGAGTATCGTAATCACCTCTGTTCCTACAAACAGAGCAGCGCCGGAAAAGGAGAATCACATGGCCCTGACATTTTTAGCGACATTCATTGCACTTGCTGCATTAAGTTATCATAGACAATCCCTGCGAACCGCAACACTGGTCACCGCAGGTATTTTAGCGGTTAGTTCAGGGCTAGGTTATGCAGGCCTAATTACTTGGGGTGTCTTCTTAGTCATTGCTGTGCCATTGAATATCCCTTCAATTCGACAATCTATTTTCAGTAATAAAGCACTCGCTATGTTTAAAGGCGTGATGCCTGAAATGTCGCAAACTGAAAAAGACGCGATTGAAGCCGGCACTGTATGGTGGGAAGCGGAGTTATTTAAAGGAAATCCAGATTGGAAATTTCTACATAACATTCCAAAAAATACGTTATCAGCGGAAGAACAAGCCTTTATGGATGGTCCAGTCGCTGAAGTGTGTCGCATGGTAAATGACTATGAAGTGACACATGAACTTGCCGATTTACCACCAGAAGTATGGCAATATTTAAAAGACCATAAATTCTTCGCCATGATCATTAAGAAAAAATACGGCGGTTTAGAGTTTTCAGCGTATGCACAATCTTCTGTTCTACAAAAACTAACTAGTGTATCAGGTGTTCTTTCTATTACCGTTGGGGTTCCTAACTCATTGGGCCCAGGCGAACTTCTTCAACACTACGGTACTGAAGAACAAAAAAATCACTACTTACCTCGTCTAGCTGAAGGTAAAGAGATCCCATGTTTTGCATTAACAAGCCCAGAAGCCGGTTCAGATGCAGGATCAATTCCTGACTTTGGTATCGTAACTAAAGGGATGTGGCAAGGCGAAGAAGTGATTGGTATGCGCCTTACATGGAATAAGCGTTACATTACCTTAGCGCCTGTTGCTACCGTTTTAGGCTTAGCGTTTAAATTACAAGATCCTGATGGTTTATTAGGTGATAAGAAAAACCTAGGCATTACTTGTGCTCTTATCCCTACCGATTTAGAAGGCGTTAAAATTGGCCGTCGTCATTTCCCATTAAATGTGCCATTCCAAAATGGTCCAACACAAGGTGACGATCTTTTTGTACCGTTAGATTACATCATTGGTGGGCAAGAAATGGCGGGACACGGCTGGCGTATGTTGGTTGAATGTCTGTCTGTTGGTCGTGGTATCACTCTACCATCAAATGCAACTGGTGGTGCTAAAATGGCCGCGCTTGCAACAGGTGCTTATGCTCGAATTCGTCGTCAGTTCAAACTTCCAATTGGTAAAATGGAAGGGATTGAAGAGCCATTAGCACGTATGGCAGGTAATGCTTACATGATGGATGCAGCAAGTGCACTTACTGTTGCAGGTATCGTTCAAGGTGAAAAACCATCAGTTATCTCTGCTATCGTGAAATACCACTGTACTCACCGAGCACAACGCATTGCTATTGATGGCATGGATATCGCTGGTGGTAAAGGCATCTGCTTAGGTAGCTCAAACTTCTTAGCACGTAGTTACCAAGGATCACCGATTGCGATTACCGTGGAAGGGGCAAACATACTGACTCGTTCAATGATCATTTATGGTCAAGGGGCTATCCGTTGTCATCCTTATGTTCTTGAAGAGATGGATGCGGCTTATTTAGAAGATAAACAAGCGTCTCTTGAGAAATTTGATGCCGCCGTCTTTGGTCACATTGGCTTTGGTATCAGTAACTTTGTACGCTCACTATGGTTTGGTTTAACCGATGGCCGTGGTTCTAAAACGCCATTCAGTGATGAAACAAAACGTTATTACCAACAAGTAAACCGCTACAGTACCAACCTTGCATTGTTATCTGATATTTCAATGGCAGTTCTAGGTGGTAGCTTAAAACGCCGCGAACGTATGTCAGCTCGTCTTGGTGATATTTTAAGTCAACTTTACTTAACTACATCGGTTCTAAAACGTTTTGATGATGAAGGTCGCCAGAAAGATGATTTAGCCTTAGTGCATTGGAGTGTTCAAGATTCACTACATCAAGCAGAGCAAGCGATTGATGGGTTACTAGCAAACTTCCCAAATCGATTTGTTGCAGGTGCTATGCGCTTTATCCTATTACCAACAGGTCTTCGTCGCCAACGCCCAAGTGATAAGCTAGACCATAAACTGGCTCGTATTCTTCAAGAGCCATCAGGTGCACGTAGTCGAATTGGTCGTGGATTATTCTTAGAAGCAAGTCGATTTAATCCAGTAGGAAAAATGGAAGAAGCCTTGATTGATATCTTAACTGCTGAGCCAATTTATGACCGAGTATGTAAAGAGTCAAAACAACGCTTACCTTTCATGCAATTAGATCGTGTTGCTAAAATCGGATTAGAGTTAAACATCATTTCTGATAAAGAAGCTCTATTACTTCGTAAAGCTGAGAAGAGTCGTTTAGCAACCATTAGCGTTGAAGATTTTGATCCAAGTGAACTAATTGTAAAACCACAAGTTAGTCATTTTGAACACAGTAAAATAGCGTAATAATCTAAAAACTAAAAAGCCCATAATCAGATTGATTATGGGCTTTTTTTACTTCTTTACGTTAAACATCAAGTTTAAATATATTTGCTCATCTATTGAGAGATATTGATTACTTTCATTGCCTGCATCAACATAATTAGCCAAATCCCTTTTCGTTAAGCACTTATCTATTTCCATGATGAAATCGAATGCTTTATTTAATTTGGTTTTATACTTATTCATTTAACCATCACCCTAACCAGAAAAGAGGCAATATTATAAAATCATAAAGCGTGATGTCAATCACAAAAAATAAAGCAAACATTTTTATGTTACCACTTAAGAGCTATTAAACTTTGTTAGTGATTATGAACACTTATATCAAAATTATAATTATACTTTAGGCGGTGGAGGCATAGATAATTTTTCAGACTTAGGCGCTGCAGCCCTTCTCTCTTTTATTGATTTTATCTTTTTCCAACCAAATATACCTGCAAAAATCAAAATAATAATAAGTAAGTTACCGACTCCAATATAAATCCAGAACCACTTTCTTGCTTCTGCACGTTCTTCTTCTAATTTTTTCAGCTCTTCAATTTTACGTTGTTTAGCTTCTTCTTTTAATCGTGCTTCATAGGCTGCTTTTAAATCAATTGGCTCTGTAACACCATAACTATGTTGCCCAAGATTAAACTGTAACGGGCGATCTGTTGCTAAATCAGTCGCATAAACCAAGCCAGACCACGTATTTTTCCCAGAGATATAATCATTCGGCAAATCAAAGTACAGTTTACTTTCATCTTTCTCTGATTGCGCCTGAGTTACAGTAGTCACATTATTAGGATCAATTTGCTCGATATGAGCCGCAAGTGACCCTGCTCGAATAACACCACCTTCAGTATCAATACTCATTGAGTGAGATCGACTCTCGTTACGCGCCTGAGTAAAACTTGCTCGTATCGGGGTGGGGTAAACTAAAACATCTTGTTCAACCGTTCTTAAAAATACGCCATTACGAGATTGTATTCGGACCCAATACTTTCCCGGTTTAATATTAATTGGCAGATTAACAGTAAATATTCCATCAGCTGCAACTTCATCAAGATCCTGGCCATCATCTTCAAAAGTCCCTAGAACCTCGGCTAATGGTCGAGCTTCTTTTACCAAGTCTTTTTCATTCGCAAGATACGGTGTAAAAGTAACATTAAGTTTGATTCGATTTAAAAAATCACGCAATACCAGAGGCTTTCCCTCTTTTAATAAGCGAGCCGTAAACTTTAAACTTTCAGACTGATAGAGTTTTTTTGGCAATGAGTCTACATTTAGCGTCAGATTCGATAAAATTTTCACTTTATTTTCAGGTGTGATCTTCCCTATTGCTTGCCAAGGTCCTGGCATGGGATTCTCAATCGAAATAATATCCATACCACTCTCTTCATACCATGCCACATGATCTGGGTGATCCCATGCATAATATTTTGTACCATCAGGACGAACCAAAGTAACAGCCTGAGAAGGTGATTCTCGGTACACTAAAAAAGAAACTTGTTTTATCGTAGGATCGACTCGAAAACGGTTATCCAACCACGACATTTCTGAACTTTTCGCCCAAGAAATCATCGGGACAAACAGTGCAATTATCAATAACCGCCACATATTAAAAACTCCTAATTACGCCATAAACAGGCATCGCCAACTATATCCAAACGCTTTTCATGCGCTTCTAATTCATCGGCCGTTGCACGTAAAACCTTTAATCCTTTTCTTTCTAAATTCAATCTTTTAATGCTTTCTTCTGACAAATCGGACTGATTTCCAGCAGAAAAACTTAAACTAGTTTGCCCACCTGTCATTAATAGATATACGTCAGCTAAGATCTCAGCATCGAGTAAAGCGCCATGAAGCGTACGATGTGAGTTATCGATACCATAACGTTCACACAAAATATCCAGGTTATTACGCTTACCTGGGAATATCTTTTTCGCCATTGCCAAAGTATCGGTAATTTTACAATACTGCTCTGTCGTACCGATAAGTTTGTTTAACTTACTGAACTCATAATCCATAAAGCCGACATCAAAGGGGGCATTATGAGCGACCAACTCTGCACCTTTAATGAATTCTAAAAATTCATCATGAATGTCTTTATATTCAGGTTTATCATACAAAAACTCATCAGTAATACCATGAACATCAATCGCTTCAAGATCAATAAGTCGATCAGGCTTGATATAAACATGAAAGTGATTGCCGGTTAATTTTCGATTTATGATCTCAACGGCACCGATTTCAACAATACGATGACCTTCATAAACAGGGCCTCCAGAAAAGTTCATACCGGTGGTTTCTGTATCGAGTACAATAATTCGATTCGGGGAATTGTCGCTAGTATTCATAGGCTCATTTGTGTCAGACTATTTCTAAATTCTTCTAATGATAACAGAGATAATGAAGCAGGTTGAAATTTTCACAGATGGTTCTTGTTTAGGTAATCCAGGTCCTGGTGGTTACGGTATTGTGATGCGCTATAAAGGCACAGAAAAAACCTTTGCCGAAGGGTTTAATCAAACCACCAATAATCGCATGGAAATGTTAGCGGCCGTAATTGCTCTACGTAATTTAAAAGAGCCATGCTCTGTAATATTAACGACAGACAGCCAATACGTTCGTCAAGGGATCACCCAATGGATCCATGGGTGGAAAAAGCGTGGTTGGATAAAAGCGGATAAGAAGCCGGTGGTTAATGCCGATCTTTGGAAAAAATTAGATACTGAAGCAGAACGCCACAAGATTGATTGGCGCTGGGTTAAAGGCCACGCTGGGCATCGTGAAAATGAAATGTGTGATGAATTAGCAAGAACCGCAGCCGAGAACCCGACTCAAGATGATACGGGTTATCCTGGTTGATCTGATTTAATTTTACCCTGACGCGTTTGAGCCACTGAAATAGGAGCCAATTTTGGCTTCTTTTTCCATGCTGACTTTATTGGTCGTAGTGGATAAGTACGTTTTCTCGCTACGATAAAATAAATACCACTAATAGGTTTAACTGAATCTCCTCCTAAATTCTCAAACCATGTCCATATTGTGCGATAACGAGTTAAAGGCGCTAAAGCAAAGCAGTCACTATAAACCACTTCAAAATTTAAGACACTGAGCCAATCTTTGATACGATGTGGAGTAAACATTCGCCCACTCCATGGTAAATTGTTCTTTCGCCATGGGAACAAGCTAGCAAGCCCTATTGCACTCATTGGATTAAACCCTGTCAAAATCATATAACCATCATTGATTAAAACACGATCAACTTCTCTCAATAATTGATGAGGGTCTGATGAGTAATCAAGTTGATGTGCAAGCACACATGCATCAATACTTTTTTCTAAAAAAGGCAATTGAGGTAATTCAGAAGTAATATTTCTCAACGAATTTTTGTTATCTAGGTTAACTTGGTGTTTAATGTTACAAAAGCGGCTATCAAGCTCAGCACTCAATCCACCAATTTTTAGCATATGGTAACCAAACAGTTTAGGACACCACTCATCTAGACGTGATTGAATCAGCTCACCTATCCACTCACCGTGAGGGATCCCTGACCATGAATGCGGTTTTTCTATTTTTTTATCAAGCAGTGCTGGCTTAATCAATATCGATACCTATAACAATTTATGACAAACAATTTGGAGAAAGGTTAATGCTATCAATAAAAAGCATACCTGCATTTAATGATAATTACATTTGGTTAATTCACAACAATGACAATCATTGTGTTGTTGTTGATCCAGGTGATGCAGCCCCTGTCTTAGCATGTATTAAAGCACATAACTTTATTTTAGATGCAATCTTAATTACTCACCATCATCATGATCATATTGGTGGAGTCCCTGAATTAGTTCGCCAGTTTCCCTCTATTAATGTCGTTGGCCCTGAAGATGAACCAATTCCAACATTAACTCACCCAGTTAGCGATGGCGACTTTGTTGAATTATTTGATGAAAGGTTCATGGTCTTAGGTGTTGAAGGGCATACTAAGGGCCATATTGCCTATGTTGGTGATGAGAAACTTTTCTGTGGTGATGCCCTGTTCTCTGCTGGTTGTGGTCGTTTATTTGAAGGAACAGCAGAACAAATGTTCCATTCATTGCAAAAACTTTCAGCACTACCAGATGAAACAAAAATCTACTGTGCGCATGAATATACGGCATCAAACTTGGCCTTTGCGTTGGCGGTTGAACCAAATAATGACTACTTACAGCAATATCGTGAAAAAGTATTACGACTTCGAGCTAATGGGAAATCAACCATTCCATCTACCATGCAACGCGAGAAATTAATCAACCCATTTTTAAGAACTAATGAGCCCACAGTGAAACATGCTGTTGCAAGCAAAGTACTCGATAATACAGAAGTCGAGACTTTTGCAGCATTAAGACGATGGAAGGATGAGTTTTAGTTAGGAAACTTGTTTGAAGAGTAGTTGCACAGTATTATTCGTATCCAAATAAAAAAATATAATGCTAATCTCTAAATGAGAACGAGGTTAGCATAAAAATACTGAAGGCAACGCACAATGAAACTGAAATTCCATTGGATTGGATTAGCGCTCTTAGCAGGCTGCCAAACCGCACCACCCGAAAAAATTCAGCCTGATACCAATCAATCAGGAATAACGTCTACGGTAACTACACCTTCAAAAACAGACACTGCACCATCCCAAGTAACTCCCGTTGAACAAGCAAAATTAACCCCTCAAGAGCAGGAAGATGTTTGGCAACGTATTGCAATGCAATTAGAAATGCCAATCCCTAAGCATAAATCCATCGACTATTATCGTAACTGGTATATCAAGCATCCAAATCATTTACGTACTGTCGCTAAGCGTGCACAGCCCTTTTTGTATATGATCACCGTCGAGGTTGAAAAACGTAATCTACCCATGGAATTAGTACTTCTTCCTGTTGTAGAAAGTTCTTTTGACCCATTTGCTTACTCACATGGCAGTGCAGCAGGGTTATGGCAATTTGTTCCAGGAACGGCTGATCGTTTTAAATTAGAACGTAATTGGTGGTATGACGGGCGTAGAGATGTACCTGCTGCAACCACCGCAGCATTAGATTACATGGAATATTTTGATAGCCGCTTTGATGGTAATTGGCAACATTCTATCGCTTCATATAATAGTGGTGCTGGTCGAGTCTCAAGAGCAATTAAAAAGAACAAGAAGCTTGGTAAACCTACTGATTTTTTCTCATTAGATCTTCCTAAAGAAACCAGTGGCTATGTTCCTAAATTATTAGCATTAGCCGACATTATTAAAAACCATGAAAAATATGGTGTCGACCTTCCTTCTATTGCAAACAAACCTGTACTTGAAAAGGTTGACCCAAAACAACAATTAGATCTTGCTATCGCAGCTAAATTTGCAGGTATCACTATCACTGAATTACAAGGATATAACCCCGCTTATAATCAATGGGCCACCTCTCCTGACGGACCTTACCACCTGTTATTACCTATTGAAAACGTGGCGAAATTTAATGCTAATTTAAAGAAAAATGATAATAAAACCATGAAAGTTGTGCGTTATAAAGTACAACCTGGTGATACGATCAGTCAACTAGCAGTAAAACATAACACCACGACCAAGATTATTGAGCAAACCAATGATCTTAATGGTTCAAGTATTCGTGTTGGTAAGTATTTACTAATACCTACAGCTTCTCAAGGTAATACTACCTACGCGCTAAGTGCTCCTCAGCGTTTGAAAAAAACACAATCAAAAGCAAAAGGGAAATATAAGCTTAGCCATAACGTACAAGAAGGTGAAAGCCTTTGGAGTATTGCTAGTGACAATTCAATTTCATACCGTGATTTAGCAAAATGGAACGGTATGGCACCAAAAGATCCCCTTCGCGTTGGGCAAAATCTAGTCATTTGGAAGAGTAATTCAGACGGTGCTATTATTCGAACTGTACATTATAAAATCAGAGAAGGTGATAACCTAAGCGCTATCGCACAAAAATTTAGTGTCTCTGTGACAGATATAATGAAATGGAATAACATCAAACGCGGCTCTTATATTAAGCCGGGACAAAAATTAAAACTTTACGTTGATGTTACTAAGGTAAACGTATGACACCCTCTTCAAATCCGTTAATTTTATTGGTCGATATTTTTCGATCACCAGCTGACTGCTTTGCTGCACTATATGAACGTGGTAAATGGGCCTGGCTTCCTTATATTTTATTGATCTTCGCTCCATTTATGTTTTGGGGAACCTATTTTGATCTAGTCAATTTTGAATGGGTTACTACTAACTTAACCGCTCAAATAGAAAGTATTGGCGGGCAAGTTCAAGGCGAATGGCTAACCAAAGAAATTTTATTAGCCGGTGAAGTAATTAATGATGTGATGGGCCGAACGGCAACTATTTTATTATTAGCACTATGGTTTAAGCTTGCAACAAAACAGAGTCAATACCAACACGGTTATTTCAAATGGGTAGCTGGTAGTACTGTCGTGATGTTCCCTGCGTTAATTGGCGATATTGCAAGTTATGCTAGCCTGCTACTTAATCACGCTAACATCATGCCTTACGCTGCCGATTTAAACAGCTTAAATGGGTTGATTAAGCTGCCAATGACTGACCACTGGTCAGCGTATGCGAGCTCTTTCCCACTGCTTATGCCTTGGTATATCGCTTTAAGTTATGCAGCATTAGGTGCATGGACAGATTTAGATCGTTCAAAAGCGCTTATCATAGCAATCCTTCCTTGGGTTACTTGCTTTACGCTTTGGGGTTTTGTTACTGCTTTTTCAGGGTAAAGCTAACCTGTAATGGATTATGATCAGAAGCGTTACTCTTAGTTGAGTGCGCTTCTTTTACTTCTAAACCGCGATAAAAAATATGGTCTAACGGTAACCCGGTAATAAAGCGCATTCTTTCATCTGGTGTAAATATTACTTCTTTTAATCTTAATGGTTTCACTTGCTGTTGTAACGTTGCCAACCTATCTTCACTCCAAGAATTAAAATCACCCGCAATAATTAAAGGGCCACCATGCGCCTGAACCTCTTGTGATAACGCTTCAATTTGATTTTTATAATCTTCGGTTCCTAACGTAAAATTAATTGCATGAATATTAATGACTATTAACGTTTGTCCATTTGATAAAGCATATTCAGAAAGAAGTGCTGATTTAGGTAAACGTAACCAAGGCTCTATCGCGATATAGGCACACACTTTTTCTGACGATTCTTTTGCTAACGTTAAAACTCCAGCACTGGTATCAAACACATCAAAAGCTCGCACTAATTCAGCAGAATACGATTTATCCATCACAAACTGTTTTAATTCAGGTGTTAAGCTGGCTTCTTGCAATAAAACCAAATCAGAAGAGGTGGTCAGTGTATTTAATGCAGCCTGCCAATCATTTTTCTGTTGCTTGTAAACATTCCAAACGAGAACATTCAATTGGCCATTACGATCGATTGGTACTGAGGAATTAAATTGAACACAATCAGGTTGATATGTTAACGATGCATCAGGAGTAACTTTGGAAAGCTCAATAAATTCAGGTCCGAGAGGAACGGTAAATACAATAGATTTGACAGCGAGAACTAACCCCACCAATAAAGCAGAGCCAAATAATAATAGAGTTTTCTTTTTCATAAACAAAAAAGGAGTGAATCATCACTCCTTCCTTAAAATAGCAATAATGCTAACTAGATTAGCAGATACTTATGTGTGTTGGTACAAGGTTTAAATAGCGTCTTCGTCTTCTTCACCTGTGCGAATACGGATCACTCGACTCACATCAGAGATAAATATTTTACCATCACCAATCTTACCCGTTTGGGCTGTTTCAATGATCGCATCAACACATTGATCAACCACATCGTCACTTACTACGATTTCTAGTTTCACTTTTGGTAAAAAATCAACCATATATTCTGCACCGCGGTACAATTCAGTGTGCCCTTTTTGGCGACCAAACCCTTTAACTTCAGATACCGTCATGCCTGTGATGCCAACATCAGCGAGGCTTTCACGCACATCATCCAGTTTAAATGGTTTAATAATGGCTTCTATTTTTTTCATATTAGTCCCTTAACATCAATATTAACTCTACGGCTATTATCGTCGAGGGGCCTATAACATTCAATCTATGTCTTCGATTTCTTTTTATGCTGATAATTGGTAGCTTTCTAGTAATAAATCACTAAACCCGGTTAAGCTTCTTACAACACGAGTCGATGTCTTTGCATCTTTATTAATTCGGTTTAACCATACCGCTTTCATTCCTGCATTATGAGCCGCTTGAGCATCCATATCTGCGTTATTACCAATATACCAATGTGATGCAATATCACCTCCGGCTAAATTTGCCGCAAATCGAAATATGTCAGGAGAGGGCTTTGCGACACCAGCAGATTCAGAGGTAATAAGTAATTTAAAATATGAGCTTAACCCTGTTTGCTCTAATTTAGCCATTTGATTCATGGTATAACCATTAGAAATAACACCTAAAGGAAACACACTAAGACGTTTAATTGCTTCTAATGTATCTGGGTACAATGACCAATTCTGTTGATAAAACTGGTAAAACTCAGCAAAATACTCTCCAGCTTGCCTCTCACTTAATGGCTCAATAAATAGTTCGCTCATTCGTGCGCAACGCTGTTGAGCGTAAGTAAGTTTTCCTGCTCGCCAATCAGAGCGATGTATATCTGTAATTTTTTTCCAAGTATGTACAATATTATCAGTGACAATTAAACTAGATTGGTACTTTTGATAAAAAGCCGTAATCGCTTTCCCTTCTGCATCATCATGGGCTAATAACGTATTATCTAAATCAAAAAAAATCATGACGCGCTCCAACTTATCTCTATATTTAGTAATATTAATATCAGCAAATAACGACGATATACTATTTTGAATATAGAAATTATAGTTCAGTCACAAAAAAGCACCGCATAATGCAGTGCTTTGGTCTAAAATTATGATTTTTACAGCAATTAGCTGTCTCTCTCAAATAATATTTAATCAAGAAAGGTTAAAAACTATTTCATAGTTGAATAATAAGCCGCTAAATTAGCCATATCCGCATCATTTAACATTGCAGCCATCGGTTGCATGACTGCTGCATTACCACCATTACGTTCTTTGTTTTTATAAGCTTTTAATGACGATTCAATATATTGAGCATTTTGCCCTTTCAGATTTGGATAACCAGGGATAACAGCAATACCATTAGCACCATGACAAGATGCACAAATCGCCGACTTTGCTTGACCTGCTGCCGCATCTCCCGCTGCAAATGTTGGTGCTGAGGCCACTAATGCGATAACTGCTAATCCAATTGTTTTTTTCATTATATTGCTCCATTTATATTTTCAGTTATTTTGACAAGTTGCTTTAAAAAGTCTATTTCAAGTCTGTTTTCTTCCAGATCAGCTCACACTCTTTTCCTGAAAAGGTTCGACAGACAAACAATCCAGCAATAGCAGCAAGCTCTTCATTATAAAAAATCATTGGTAGTCTGGTTCTTTGCCAACTCGGAATCCCATACTCTTGATACAATTTTTTCATTTTACGGCTGCGTTCTCGTGCCTCAGGGTGAGCGGTAAGGCCTAATACATTGAATCGAACTGCTATTTTTTCATCTTGGTTTGGTGCTCTTAACAATAAACTTTGTTCATCATTTTTATTGTTTAAATCCCTCTCTTCCACTCCCGTAGAAAAAATTAATCTACCAAGTGCATCCGGTAAATCTAAGGTATTACTCAGCTCTTTCTTCCAAGCCGAAAGATCTTGGTATTGGGGTAAACAATATAGGTTATCTTGAAAACGCCTTAGCTGAATAGCGCCTAACTCCAATTGTGGATTAGCATCTTCTTTGGCTTTTGCTACTTCATTCCACAATACCCATAATTGCACTTGGCTTGGTAAAGGGATAGCAAACTGCTTTAACCAAAGCCTTAATAACATATTACGAGCTAATTCTGATTCACTATTTAATTGTGAAATAGAAATCCCTTGATACGTATTTTGAAATGCCATTAATTTAGGTTGAAGTAACTCACTTAACAGGCTTTCTTGCTCTGCACATAACTGAGCACTGCGTGATACTGAAGAAGCGAAACTTGGCCAACGTTGTACCAAATTAGGAACAATCTCATGACGCAAAAAATTGCGATCAAATCGAGTATCCTTATTACTTTCGTCTTCAACCCATTTAAGTTCATTATCTTGTGCGTATTGCTCAATGTCAGATCGAGAAACCGTGAGTAATGGTCGGCACTTATAACCATTAGATAAAGGCGTAATTGAAGGCATAGAAGATAAGCCGGCAGGCCCACTGCCTCTTTTTAATGCCAGAAAAAATGTTTCAACTTGATCATCCTGATGCTGACCAGTGAGCAATAAACTATTGGCTTGCATGTGCTTATCTAATACTTGATAGCGGGCTTTTCTTGCCACTTCTTCCAAGCTATCTTGAGCGGTAACGGTAAGTTGCACTCGTTCAATATAAAGATCAATAGATAAGAAATCACAATGAGCTTGGCATACTCCCTCCCAATCAAATGCATGCTGACTTAACCCATGATTTACATGAACAGCAATGCATTTCAAGTGCCTTTCGTTGGCATAAATTGAAGCAAGACGAAGTAACACTATGGAATCAATACCGCCACTTAAAGCAACAAGCAGATCTGGTTTCGATACAGGGTAAGAGTCTAATTGAGATGAGAAGCAAGAATAAAGCATAAACAAGATGTCCAGATAATAAAAAAGCGAGCACCTAGGCTCGCTTTTACTTTACTCTATCTGACCAAAATTATCAGCAGTAACCGTAGCTCATTAAGCGTTGGTAACGACGATCAAGCAATGCTTCTTCATCAAAGCTTTCAAGTTCATTTAATTGCTCAATCAAACGAGCCTTAATATTTGCAGCTGTTTCTTTATGATTACGATGAGCACCACCTAATGGTTCATCAACAATCGTATCAATAAGCTCTAGCTCTTTTAGACGAGGAGCTACAAGGCCCATCGCTTCTGCCGCTTGTGGTGCTTTATCTGAATCACGCCATAAGATTGAAGCACAACCTTCAGGAGAGATTACTGAGTAAGTAGAGTACTGAAGCATATTGACGTAATCACCTACGCCGATAGCCAATGCACCACCAGAACCACCTTCACCAACCACGTTACAGATCACTGGAACACTTAGTTCTGACATGATCTTTAGGTTCGTAGCGATCGCTTCAGATTGTCCACGCTCTTCTGCACCAACACCTGGGTAAGCACCAGCGGTATCGATAAAAGTAATGATCGGCATTTTAAAACGCTCTGCCATTTGCATTAAACGTTTTGCTTTACGGTAGCCTTCAGGTTTTGGCATACCAAAATTACGCAGTACTTTTTCTTTTGTACCACGGCCTTTTTGATGCCCAATAATCATAACAGGACGACCATCTAAACGTGCCATACCACCAACTAAGGCTTTATCATCAGCAAAAGCACGATCACCCGCTAATTCATCAAACTCAGTAAACACGTGTTCGATATAATCAAGAACATAAGGACGCTCAGGATGACGGGCAAGTTGAGCAACTTCCCATGCTTTTAAATCGCTAAATGTTTTCTTTTTAAGCTCTAAACATTTATCTTCTAATTGCTTAATTTCTTTTTCTAGATCAAGCGTATTATCTCCACCACGACGAGAAATATCACGCAGTGCTTCAATTTTAGCTTCTAGTTCTGCAATTGGTTTTTCAAATTCAAGAAAATTTAGGCTCATCAAAGAATCCTTGTTAATTCAAGGCCGCTCAAATTAGCAGCCTTAGTTATTCTAGTTAAATTCAAGCTCGACTTGCTGTTCGCCAAGCAACGATTTCAAATCATCCATTAGTTGATCTGTTGGCGTAACTCGCCACTCTGTCCCTAAGACCAACTTAACACGAGCATCTGCTCGCTGATAATATACATTTACCGGTACAGTCCCTGCCCGATTTGGCTCTAGTATTTGACTAAAGCGCTCAAAAAAATTGTTGTTAATTTGCGCATCTGTAACAGAAACGGATAATCCACGAGCGTATTTTTCTCGTGCATCTCCTAATGACATCACTTCACGGGCAGACATTTTAAGCCCCCCGTTGAAATCATCAAAGCTGACCTGTCCAGAAACAAGCACTATTTTGTCAGTTTCTAGCAAATCTGCGTATCGATCAAGCGCATCTGAGAATAACATGACCTCCATTCGGCCCGATCTATCATCCAATGTCATTAAACCGATACGGCTGCCTCGTTTTGTGGTCATTACTCTAGCAGCAATAACTAAACCTGCAACTGTTACGGTTTGATCACGCCTAGTAACGTGAGCGTCATTCAAACGCCACGTCGTATATCGAGATAATTCTTTAATATACGCATTAACTGGATGACCCGTTAAATAGAGGCCTAATGTCTCCCTTTCCCCTTCAAGCCAGACTTTTTCAGGCCATCTAGGAACATGAATATACGCTTGCTCAACTTCTTCAGGCGCTTGGGTTAATACGCCAAACATATCTGATTGACCAAACGATTCAGCTTGATGATGTTGACCTGCTGCTTTCATTGCATCATCTAATGACGCCATTAATGCCGCACGGTGTGGACCAAGGCGATCTAACGCACCTGAGCGGATCAATTTTTCAACGACACGTTTATTGGCTTTTTTTGTATCAATTCGAGAACAAAAATCAAATAAGTCACGGAAATGACCGCCTTTATTTCGCGCCTCAATAATATTTTCAATAGGGCCTTCTCCCACCCCTTTGATTGCACCGATGCCATAAACAATCGCGCCACTCTCATCAACATTAAAACGATAAAGACCCGCATTTACATCTGGTGGTAACACTTTTAGTTTCATACGGAAACATTCATCAACAAGACCAATGATCTTATCAGTGTTATCCATGTCTGCCGTCATTACCGCTG
Source organism: Aliivibrio wodanis (assembly GCA_000953695.1). Lineage (GTDB taxonomy): Bacteria > Pseudomonadota > Gammaproteobacteria > Enterobacterales > Vibrionaceae > Aliivibrio > Aliivibrio wodanis. The sequence continues at coordinate 2,364,247 of LN554846.1, forward strand.
CCATAAACTCAGCAGGATAATGCGTTTTTAACCATAATGTTTGATAAGAAACCAGAGCATAAGCCGCTGAGTGAGATTTGTTAAAACCGTACCCCGCAAATTTTTCTACCAAGTCGAAGATTTTCATCGACAACTCGCCATCTACCCCATTAGCAATAGCACCTTCTTTAAACGTACCACGCTGCTTTGCCATCTCTTCGGGTTTTTTCTTACCCATTGCACGACGAAGCATATCCGCTCCACCTAGCGTATAACCCGCTAAGATCTGTGCAATTTGCATTACTTGTTCTTGATACAAAATAATGCCGTAAGTTGGTTCTAGAGTCTCTTTTAATGACTCATGCTGCCAATTAACATCAGGATAAGACACCTCTTCACGACCGTGCTTTCGGTCAATAAAGTTATCTACCATGCCTGATTGCAAAGGACCTGGGCGGAATAGAGCTACCAATGCGATGATATCTTCAAAGCTGTCTGGCTGTAATCGCTTGATAAGATCTTTCATACCACGAGATTCTAACTGGAATACCGCAGTCGTTTCTGAATTTTGTAACACTTTAAATGAGGCTTGATCATCCAAAGGTATCGATTCTATGCGAACAGGAGATTTTCCCTCTTTCGCTCGTCGAGGATTCACTAACCCTAACGCCCAATCAATGATGGTTAAGGTTCGCAGACCCAAGAAGTCAAACTTAACCAAGCCAGCAGTTTCAACATCATTTTTATCAAATTGTGTTACGGGGAAATTACCATCCGCATCACAATACAACGGAGCAAAATCAGTAATCGTGGTTGGTGAAATAACAACACCACCCGCATGTTTACCAGCATTTCGGGTACAGCCTTCTAAGATACGACACATGTCGATCAAGGCCTTAACTTCTTCATCTCCGTTATATAGCTCTGGAAGTTGAGGTTCAGCTTCAAATGCTTTAGCAAGCGTCATTCCTGGATCGGGTGGGATCAACTTAGAGAGACGGTCAACAAACCCATAAGGATGACCAAGCACACGACCTACATCACGAATTACCGCTTTTGCCGCCATGGTACCAAAGGTGATGATTTGAGATACCGCATCACGACCATACATTTCAGCAACATGCTCAATAACCTGATCACGCTTATCCATACAGAAATCGATATCGAAATCGGGCATGGATACACGTTCTGGATTCAAGAATCGCTCAAACAGGAGGTCATATTCAAGAGGGTCAAGATCGGTAATATCTAAAGCATAAGCTACTAATGACCCTGCACCTGACCCTCGTCCTGGTCCTACAGGGATCAGGTTATCTTTAGACCACTGAATGAACTCCATTACGATCAAAAAGTAACCTGGGAAGCCCATTTGGTTAATTACGTCTAATTCAATCTGTAAACGCTCATCATATTCAGGACGGCGCTCTAAGCGTATTTTTTCATCAGGAAACAAAAAGGCTAAACGTCTTTCTAAACCTTCTTGAGACTTCTTAACTAAGAAGTCTTCAATTGTCATGCCTTCTGTTGGAAAATTGGGAAGAAAATATTCACCAAGACGTACCGTCACATTACAACGCTTTGCAATTTCAACACTGTTTTCTAGCGCTTCTGGTATATCAGAAAACAGTTCGCACATTTCATCTTCTGAGCGTAAATACTGTTGCTCACTATAAAGTTTTGGTCTTCTAGGATCGACTAAAGTAAAGCCATCATGAATCGCAACTCGGATCTCATGAGCATCAAAATCTTCCGCTTTAATAAAACGAACATCATTGGTTGCAACAACGGGCAATCCTTCTTCTTCCGCTAACTCTACCGCTAAATGAAGATAGCTTTCTTCATCGGCACGACCCGTTCGAGTTAATTCAAGATAATAATGCTCCGGGAAATAAGTTTGGTAGAACTCAACACACTCACTTGCAAGCTCTTTATTACCTTTAAGTAAAGCTTTACCAACATCACCGGTTTTACCACCAGAAAGAAGAATTAAGCCTTCTTTATGTTCTATCAACCACTCTTTATCCATCACGGGTGTATGTTGAACATGACCTCGTAAATAAGCTTTAGATATTAATAAGGTAAGATTTTTATACCCTTCATTATTTTTCGCCAATACGGTTAAATTAAATAACTCCTTACCAAGTTCTTTTGATTGAACGGTAAAGTCAGCACCAATAATGGGTTTAACACCAGCCCCATGTGCGGCAAAATAATATTTTACCAATCCACATAAGTTAGTGAAATCAGTCAATGCCATCGCCGGCATGTTCATTTCAGCCACTTTCTTTACTAAGGGTGGAACTTTAGAAAGTCCATCCACTAAAGAAAAGTCACTGTGTACTCTTAGGTGTACGAATTTAGGGTCAGACATTACTCTATTCCTAACACACGTTTTACGGGTTTAAAGCTACGACGGTGCTCTGAAATCACACCATGCTCTTCAATTGCAGCAAAATGTACCTTGGTTGGGTAACCTTTATGCTTAGCAAAGCCATATTGAGGAAATTCTTTGTCTAGAACTTCCATTTCTCTATCACGGGTAACTTTAGCAATAATGGATGCGGCACTGATCTCTTGCACTCGTAAATCACCTTTAACAACCGCTAAGCCAGCCATTGGTAAATCAGGGACTTTATTGCCATCAATTAAGACGAAATCTGGCGTAATATTCAATCCAGCAATGGCTCTTTGCATCGCAACCATAGTGGCTTGTAAAATATTAAGTTCATCAATTTCATGCGCTTCACAACGGCCTAGTGACCATGCTAATGCTTTTTCTTGGATTTCAGGAAACAGCAAATCACGTTTTTTATCTGTTAATTTTTTAGAATCCGTTAACCCTTCAATTGGGTTATTCGGATCTAAAATAACGGCAGCAGTTACAACAGCACCGACAAGTGGACCACGGCCTACTTCATCGACCCCTGCAAACAATTGATAACCTTCAGGGTATTCAAATGGTGGTAATTCTTTAGCATCTGTTTTTTTTGTCATGTGATTATTCTGCTGTTTCTTTATTGATTAGACGTAATACGGCCTGAGCTGCTTGCTTATCCGCGTCTTTTTTAATCCACTGATGCATTTCAGTGAACTTCTCAATTAATTCATGGTTATCGCTACTTAATACTTTTTCCATTGCGGGATAAAGAAAATCTGGATGGCACTCTTCCTGAATAAACTCTTGAACTAATTCTTTTCCTGCCAATACATTAGGCAAAGAAACGAACTCAGTAATAGATAGCTTTTGAGCAATCCAACCCGTTAGTTTGTTTACTTGATAACCAACAACCATTGGTCGTTTAATTAACATACATTCTAGAGCAACGGTGCCAGAAGCAAGTAACACGGCATCAGCCGCTGTCATTACATTACGAGCGGTATCTTGAATAATAGTAAATTCTAATTCTGGAGCAGTTTCTTTCCAGATTGCTTCAAATTGTTCACGGCGTTTTTCATTAACTGCAGCAACCACAAAACCCATCTCTGGATGTTGTTTATGAATGCGCTGGCAGGTTTCAATGAAGGGTTTAGCGATTAATGCCACTTCACCACCACGACTGCCCGGTAAAACCGCTAACCATTGACGATCTTGCTCTAAACCTAACAACTCACGAGCCGTGACTTTATCACTCTGCATTGGAATAGCATCAGCCAATGTGTGACCAATGAATTCACACGCTACATTGTATTTATCATAAAATGCTTTTTCAAAAGGCAAAAACGCTAACACTAAATCAGTGGCAGCATCAATTTTAAAGATACGTTTTGGACGCCAAGCCCATACTGAAGGGCTCACATAATGAACCGTTTTAATGCCTTTTTCTTTTAATGTTTTTTCTAAGCGTAAGTTAAAATCTGGAGCATCAATACCAATAAAAACATCCGGTGGATTTTGCGTAAAGTAACGCACAAGTTCCGCTTTAACTTTTAATAAACGCGGCAAACGACCGACTACTTCAACCAACCCCATTACCGCCAGTTCTTCCATATCAAATAATGACTCACAACCTTGAGCTATCATTTTTGGTCCACCGATCCCAACAAACTCAGCATCAGGATATTGCGCTTTGACTGACTTAATAAAGCCTTCACCTAACGTGTCACCTGATAGTTCGCCAGCTACAATGCCGATTCGTAATGGTTTGGTCATTTTTGCTCCAAAATAAAAAAGGCCTACATCAAGAGGCCTTTATAATATGCTTATATATTTTCTAAACGCCGTTATTAACGAATAATACCGCGCGTTGATTTCTCAAACAAATCTAAGAAGCCTTGAAGCACTGGAAATGCTTCAATTTCTTTATTTATTTCCACTTTTGCTTCTTCAAGCGTATTACCATTTCGGTAAAGGGCTTTATAAGCGCGGCGAATAGCATGAATTTCAGGTTTTTCAAAACCACGACGCTTTAGGCCTTCGATATTAATACCAAACGGCTTACAGTGGTTTCCTTGCGCCATCACAAAAGGAGGCACATCTTGAACAACAACAGAAGCACCACCAATAAAGCTGTGAGCACCAACAGTACAGAACTGGTGAACAGGAGATAATGCAGAAACAATTGCATAATCTTCAATTGTTACATGGCCAGCCAATGTCGCATTGTTACCCATAATGATGTTATCACCAACAATACAATCATGTGCAATATGAACATTTACACAAAGTAAGTTATCACTGCCAACGGTTGTTACACCACGGTCTTGAATCGTACCACGGTGAATTTGAACACTTTCACGGATAACGTTACGATCGCCAATAACGACGGTCGTAGCTTCACCACTGTATTTTTTATCTTGGCTTTCTTCACCAAGAATAGCGAATGCAAAAATACGATTACCTTTGCCTATCGTCGTGTCACCTTTGATAACTACGTGCGACATCACTTCCGTATCTTCACCGATCGTCACATTACCTGAAATATAAGTAAACGGACCAACAGAAGCATTAGCTCCAATGGTTACATTTCCTTCAATCACAGCTGATGGATGAATTTTAGCAGTTTCATGAATCATAATTAAAACTCTCGTCTAGCACACTTAAGTTCAGCAGAACACACTACTGCGCCATCAACTTTAGCTACACCATTAAATAGTGCAATGCCACGACGGTCTTTAATGAATTCAACTTCAATAATCAATTGGTCACCTGGAACTACTGGCTTACGGAATTTTGCTTTATCGATACTTGCAAAGTAATACAATTCATTCTCGGCAGGTGCACCAAATGATTTAAATGCTAGTAAACCAGTCGCTTGAGCCATCGCTTCAAGAATTAACACACCAGGAAAAATCGGCATTTGAGGGAAATGACCTGTAAATTGAGGCTCATTAATTGACACGTTTTTAATTGCATGTAGGTATTGCTCTTCCTCGAAATCGGTTACTCGATCAATCAATAAGAAAGGGTAACGGTGAGGCAATAACTCTTGGATTTCGGTAATGTTAAGTGTTTTATTTTCACGAGTCAAAATAGTATTCCTATAAAACAATATCGTATCTGAACAACAGTGTAGCCCAAATAGAATAATAATAGATAGACAAAGGTCTGCAAAATGCAGACCAATAATTATTAAGTTTGAATGTTGGTGAACGAGTCCTAATCTACGATTTTTCTTTCAATCGCTTTTAATCGCTTATCCATGTCATTGATTTTATAAAAGCGAGCGGTAGTTCTACGCCACTCTTTATTAGTTTGTACTGGAACTCCTGATGAATATATGCCTTTCTCAGCGATACTTCTCATCACCATTCCCATTCCTGTAATGGTTACACCATCAGTAATATTGATATGGCCATTAATTACTGCACCACCACCAACAATACAGTGTTTACCCATTTTGGTACTACCTGCGATAATTGTACCACCAGCTATCGCTGTACCAGATCCGATTTGTACGTTATGCGCAATTTGAATTTGATTATCAATAATTACATTACTTTCAATAATAGTATTATCAATGGCACCACGATCAATTGTCGTATTAGCACCTATCTCAACATTATCACCAATAATCACAGAGCCTAACTGAGGAATTTTAACCCAAGTACCACGATCATTTGCATAACCAAAACCATCAGAACCAATAACTGTACCTGATTGAACTAAACACTCATTACCAATTTCAACTCGATGATAAACAGATACGTTAGCCCATAACTTGGTATTCTTACCAATTTTAGCTTCTTGCCCGATAAAACAGCCAGCGCCAATAATCGCACCATCTGCGATAACGGCTTTTGATTCAATCACCGCATTGTGACCAATAGCAACACCTTCACCAATCACAGCATCGTCAGCAATGAATGCTGACGCGGCAATGTCTTTTGCTGGTGCAGGTGTTGTATCTAACGCTTGCGCTGCTAATGCGAAACCCAAATATGGGTCTTTCATTATCAATGCGTTTGATTGGCAAAATTCCACATCTGCTTCTTTAACTATCACAGCAGTGGCTTGGCAATCACCCATTTGCTTACGATATTTAGCATCAGAAAGAAACGTAATGTCTCCTTCTCCTGCTTTACTCATCGAGGCGATAGAATGAACAACAACGTCACCATTTCCGTGGACTGTTGCACCTAGTTTTTCTGCCAATTCAGCAAGCGTAATACGTGTCATGGTGAGCCTTATTTAATTGCTTTGATAACTTTTTCTGATAGGTTGTCTTCTGGTTTTGCCCAAAGCAGTGTCGCTGCATCAACAACCATATCGTAACCTTCTTTATTTGCTACTTTTTCAACAGTTTGCTGCACTTGCATAATCAATTTCTGACGTTCTTCACCTTGACGGCGGCGGTTATCTTCATCTAATGCTTGTGCTTTCAGCTTATAATCAGACTGAAGAGATGCGATTTCACGCTCAAGTTTTGTCTGACCAGAAGCACCTAAAAGCTCACCGTCACGTTTAATCGTTTCAACTTTGCCTTTAATTTTTGACTCTAAGCTGCGTAGCTCATCAATACGATCTTTAAATTCAGCACGAAGCTTCTCTGAAATAGCTTCACGTTGCGGCATTTGCTGAACGATTTGAGCCATGTTTACATAACCAACCTTAGTTGCTGCTTCTGCTGCATTAGCAAAGAAAGAACCACTCAACAATACTGCGCCTAAAGCGGCTACTTTAACTAATTTTTTCAAAATCATATCCTTACTTAATTATTAGGGTATCAATATCAATACAATTTACATTAACACTTTTCTATTAGAGCTATCAATGCTTAGAAAGTTCGCCCGATGGTGAAACTAAAGAATTCTTCATCATCACCTTCGTAAATTTTCACAGGCTTCGCAATTGAGAATACTAGCGGCCCCATAGGAGACATCCATTGTAATGCTGCACCGTACGAAGAACGGAAGTTCGATGGATCAGAGTAATCATAGTAATATTGCTTACCGTCCATATCCGATTTTGGCTCTTTATAAGCAAATTCGGTATCCCAGACACTCGCCATGTCAAAGAACACACTGGTTCGGATCTGGTTTTGAGCTTCTTCACCAGCAAATGGGGTTGGTACAATTAGCTCAATACTTGCTAGAGCTGTGGCGTTACCACCCACAGAGTCATCTGTTGCAGCATAAGAAGTATTATTACCTATACCGCCATTTGATCCTTGAGCATACACAGCTTTAGGGCCTGCAGAGTTAGAGCCAAAACCACGTAAGGTTGAGAAACCACCCGCATAAAAGTTTTCATAAAATGGGTATAGGTTATCATTGCCATCCGTTTGACCGTATCCATTACCATAGCCAGCTTTACCACGCATTAATAAAGCAAACTCATGCTTTTTAGTTAATGGATAATATTGACGTACTTCATATTGTGCTTTAAAAAACTGTGAGTCAGAGTTTGGAGTGGTAATCTTATACGACGCTCGTTGGTAGTTACCCGCTGTTGGGAAATACCCTTTATTCAGGTTATTACGAGTCCATGAAAGAGTAAGATCAAAATCACTTACAATAAGAGTCCCTTTATCATCATAAGCATCACCAACTGAATTCAAGTATTGCTCAATTTGAAGATAACCTTCTAAATTTGAAATTTTATTATGCGTATAACCAATACCAGCTTCAAAGAAATTAAGCTCATCAAATGGGAAACCCCAAGTTAAGTTTGCACCGTAACTTTGGTTGGTATAATCAACAATACCTGCATCAGACGCTTCAAATTCATTATAGAAAATCTTACCACCTAAACTGACACCATCAAGGTTCCAGTAAGGGTCGCGATAATCTAAACTAATGTTCTTTTGGTAATCGTTCATCATTGCGTTGATACCTACACGGTTACCTGAACCAATGAAGTTATCTTGCTGAAGACCAACCTGGAAGCTTATGCCTGATTCTGTACCATAGCCGACACCAAAGTTAACACTGCCTGAGTTGGCTTCTTTTACAGAATAAACCAAATCAACCTGATCATCAGTTCCTGGAACTCGAACGGTTTGTACATCTACTGTTTCAAAGAAACCCAAACGGTTTAGACGATTCTTACCCGTTTCAATAGATTTAGAGTTCAACCATGCACTTTCCATTTGACGCATTTCACGGCGCAATACTTCATCTTTAGTTGATGTATTACCAACAAATTTAATATCACGCACGTACATACGGTTTCCCGCTTCAACGTTAATGACTAATGATACCGTTTGGTTTTCATCATCAAACTCTGGCATGGTACGCACTTGAGGGTATGCATAACCTGCCTCACCTAAAATACGTTTTACATTTTCTTCTAAACGAGTTACTGCGGAGCCGTTATATACATCGCCCTCTTCAAAAGTAACTTGTTTTTCAAACTCTTCTTTTTTGCCAATCAACTCACCTTGGAATTTAACACCATTTACCGTATAAGGATTACCCTCTTTTACAGTTAAGGCAATGTAAACCCCTTTCTTATCTGGAGAGATAGATACTTGAGTTGAATCAACTTGAAATTTTAGGTAACCACGATCTAAATAATATGAACGTAGTGCTTCAATATCACCAGCTAATACTTGTTTCTGGTACTTTTCATCTGCTAAAAAGTTCCACCACGCTACATCTACATTTAAATTAAAGCGATCACGCAGCTGGTCATCAGTAAATACGTTATTACCAATAAAGTTAATTTGTTGAATTTTAGCTGAAACACCTTCAGTAAAGACAAACTTTAAATCCGCACGGTTACGAGGAAGTGGAGTAACAACGGCGTGTACAGTGGCGTTATATTTACCGACACTGTAATAGAAATCTTCCAGTCCTTTCTCAATATTACTTAATGTCGTTCTATCTAAAGCTTCACCAATACGAATAGAAGAAGCTTCTAAATTTTGCTGCATCTGCTCTTCTTTAATGGCTTTGTTACCAGAAAAAGAGATATTTGCAATCGTTGGACGCTCCGTCACTCGAATAAGTAATGCATTACCATCACGAAAAACCTTTACGTCTTCAAAATTACCAGAAGCAAATAATGCTTGAATAACTTTCGAGACGTCTTGTTGGCTCATACTATCGCCAATTCGAATCGGTGTTTTTAATAACGCTGCACCTAAGGCAACACGCTGTAATCCTTCAAAGCGTATATCATCAATAACGAATGTTTCTGCGCTCTGTGCTGCTACGCTGCCAAAAAGCAGTGAAGCAATCAACAATTTTTTCATCGCCATAATATGTCTAATAATTCCCTTGCTACTACTTAAAGGCGCATAAAGTCGTTAAATAAAGCGACAGCCATTAATGACATGATCATTGCTGTTCCTACTTTATAACCAATTTCTTGAATCTTTTCCGATACTGGCTTACGCGTAATCCCTTCTATTGCAAAAAAGAGTAAATGCCCGCCGTCCAGAACCGGAAGAGGTAATAAGTTAATAATGCCTAAATTAACACTAATTAACGCTAAAAATCCTAAAAATGACACAAGGCCATATTCTGCTGTCGCCCCAGCTCCCTTCGCAATCGAAATGGGGCCACTTAAATTATTTAAAGCGACATCACCTGTGAACAATTTTTTTGTCATGGTAAGCGTTAAGTCAATAATATTGCCTGTTTTTTCGATTGCTTTGCCAAGTGCAACCACTGGTCCATATTGTTTTTCATAACGATAGCCTTCTGGCCACGCTTCATAAATCGGTGACACACCAGCAAAACCAATAATTTTTCCATTAGCAATCTCTTTACTATCAGGAGTCAAGGATACGCTTACCTTCATTCCATCACGAAGTACAACTAACGCTACTGCCTGATTTGGATTTGCTTGAATAGCATCTACAACTTCTTGCCACTCTGTTAACACTTTACCATTAATCGAATACAACCGATCATTAACCATAATACCTGCATTGTCGGCTGCACTGCTGGCACCAACATTCGCTACATCCAACGTAAGCGCAGGGCGATAAGGAACAAAGCCAAGTGATAACATTGGAGAATCTTTTTCAGGATCAAAGGCCCAATCTTTTAAATCAAGACGCTTTGTTACATCGACACCAATATTTTCGTTATCGCTATAAGTTACACTCATTGTTTCATCACCGATATGAGAAACAATCGCCATATTTACAGCTTCCCAATCGGAAGTTTTGATTCCAGAAATAAATTTTAGTTCCACTCCTGATTCAATTCCTGCTTGAGAAAAAATTGAATTACTTTCTACATGACCAACGACAGGCTTAAGAGCAGTGACACCAATCATGAATGCTAACCAACAAGCCACAACAGCAAATAGAAAATTAGCAATTGGACCAGCGGCAACAATGGCACTTCTCTGCCATAAAGGACGGTTATTGAATGCGTGCTTTTTTAACTCTTCAGGCACATCATCAACACGTTCATCCAGCATCTTCACATAACCGCCAAGAGGAATCATTGAAATACTGTATTCAGTGCCATCTTTGCCTGTTTTACTCCAAAGCGATTTACCGAAACCGATTGAAAACTTCTCAACAATTACACCACAACGGCGCGCAACCCAAAAGTGGCCGTATTCATGCACAGCAACTAAAATGCCTAGTGCAATAATAAATGATGATAAATTCCATAGAAGTTCTGACATAGTTAAACCTTTTTAATTGCCTCATCGGCATAATGACGCGCCATTCTATCTAGGTCAATCAGGCTTTCCAAGCTATCTAGCTCAAGGTTTTGGAAGTTTGCACATACTTTGTTCAAAACCAGCTCATTAATTCGAGCGATATCGGTAAATTTAATTTCACCGTTCAAAAAAGCAGCTACAGACTGTTCATTTGCTGCATTTAAACCTGTTGTTGCATGTTGGCCTAAATAACAAGCATCAATGGCCAATTTTAAACATGGGTAACGAGAAAAGTCAGGCGATATAAAGCTAAATTCACCTACTTTAGTAAAGTCTAAAGGTTCTACCCCTGCATTAATTCGCTGAGGATATGACATCGTGCAGGCGATTGGTGTTCTCATATCAGGCAGTCCCATCTGAGCGAGCACTGAACCATCTTTATATTGCACCATAGAATGAATGACAGATTGCGGATGAATCACTACTTTTAATTGATCTTTGTTTGCATTAAACAACCAACGAGCTTCAATATATTCCAATCCTTTATTCATCATCGTCGCTGAATCAACAGAAATTTTAGGACCCATTGACCAGTTGGGGTGTGCAATGGCCATTTCAGGTGTTACAGCATCAAGCTCTGACACATCGGTATAGCGAAAAGGACCACCAGAACCAGTCAATAAAATAGCACTTATGCCATTTTTATCTAAATCACATCGGCCTAAATTCGTTTGAATATGCTCTGGAAGGCATTGAAAAATAGCATTATGCTCGCTATCTACAGGAAGTAACTCTGCACCATACTTTTCGACGGCATCAATAAATAATTGACCAGACATTACTAGTGCTTCTTTATTGGCAAGTAAAATACGTTTCCCTGCTTTTACAGCAGACATAGTTGGCAGTAGACCTGCTGCGCCAACAATAGCTGCCATGACGGTATCAACATTATCAAGCTGAGCTATATGACACAATCCTTCTTCACCAGAAAAAACCTCGATATTAAGGCTATGCTCTTTTAATTTAATCACTAACGTATTTGCAGCGTCAGCACTTGCCATAGCAACATATTTAGGCTGCCATTCACAACAAAGCTCCAGCATCTTTTCAACGTTACTTCCTGCACCCAATGCAACAACATCAAATTTATCGGCGTTTTGTTTTGCGACTGAAAGTGTACTACTACCAATAGAGCCAGTAGCACCTAAAATGGTTAACTTGCGCATAATGAATGACCACAGTGAAAATTGAATAGAAAAACGGTAGATTATAATATCTACCGTATAAATTTAATTTATTTAACCCTTAAAAATAGAAGAGAAAAATAACTATAGAAAGTACAAGAAGGCAAATACTGGGAATGCGGCAGTTAAACTATCAATACGATCTAAGATACCACCATGACCAGGAATTATAGTTCCGCTATCTTTAATACCAGATGCTCGTTTAAACATACTTTCAACAAGATCACCGAGTACTGAAATAATAATAGTTGCTATAAAAATACCGAGCATAGCTGCTGTACTTTCAAATCGAATATCAAAGGCATCAGCTGCTACCCATCCAACAATAATCGCAGTAATTATCCCACCAATAAGTCCTTCAATGGTTTTATTTGGGCTCACTGCAGGTGACATTTTACGCTTACCAAAAGATTTACCCGCAAAATAAGCGCCGCTGTCTGCTGCCCATACTAATAGACAAACCAATAACACTAACTTAGCGCCATAAAAACTGTCTAAGACGTAACTGTCAGCACGCAGTAATAAAATACTCCATAAAAATGGGATCATGGTTAGCCAACCAAAAAGGTGTTTTAAAGGTAGGTTGTTTTGCCACAGGTGTTTACTGGTTGGAAAAGTCAGTACTAAGCCTGATGCTATTAACCACCATATAGAGCCAACCAACAATATCATTTGATGACCGTCACTTGGGGTAGTCAACTCTAACGTAGCTGTTGGTAATAAAAATAGAGAAGCAGCAAGGGCCGCAACTGAAGGAATTAAAGCAATATATCGAGATTTTGACTCTGTAAATTGAGTCCATTCCCAAAAGCCGATAAGAGTAATAGCAGCAATAGCAATTAAGAAACCTTGCATTGGTAACATGAAAATACCAGCAATAACTAGAGGTGCTAAAATAAGAGCGGTTATAATACGCTGTTTCAAACTTTATTGTTCCTTTTCGTTCATTAGAGCTTGGATTTGCTCACCTGTACAACCAAATCGTCTTTCTCGACTAACGAACCAAGCGATAGCATCAGCTAAGCTTTGTTCATTAAAGTCAGGCCAATATTGGTCAGTGAAATAGAACTCAGCATAGGCCATTTGCCATAGCATAAAATTGCTAATTCGGCACTCACCACTGGTTCGTATCATCAAATCCACATCAGGCAAATCTGACATTGTCAGCTTAGAAGCTATCATTGCTTCATCTATATTATTTGCCTGTAAATTACCTTGCTCTACTTGATAGGCAAGACGTTGCACCGCTTGAGTAATATCCCACTTGCCGCCGTAATTGGCTGCAACATTTAACACAAGTCCTGAGTTTCCACAGGTTAATGCTTCTGCATCCATTATCTTCTTTTGAAGACGAGTACTAAATTGAGAAGTATCACCGACTACACGTAACTGAATATTATTTTTATGAAGACGTTTTACTTCACGAGAAAGAACCGTAATAAACAGTTCCATAAGTACACTAACTTCTTCTTCAGGCCGACGCCAATTTTCACTGCTAAACGCAAAAAGAGTGATAGCATTGATGCCCAATTTACTCGCTGCTGATATGGTTTTTCTCACCGCATCAACACCAGCTTTATGACCAAATACACGAGGCTTACCTTGAGCCTTAGCCCAACGTCCATTACCATCCATAATTACCGCAATATGCTTGGGTAACACTTTAAGTGATAATAACTCGCTATTAGTTTGATTGGTCATATAACTCCCTTAAAAATAAAAGCGCTAATGTCTGCACACAGCGCTTCTTATTGCGTTCATCACCGATATCATATCATTATTTATATGAAAAAATCAGTCCGAACAGTGAGCAAAAAAAGTATAATTATACTTCCATTAACTCTTTTTCTTTCACTGCAAGTACTTCATCAATACTTTTCACTGCAGCGTCAGTTAATTTTTGGATTTCATCCTGTGCTCTGCGATCGTCATCTTCAGAGATTTCTTTCTCTTTTAGAAGTGCTTTAACATCACCATTTGCATCACGACGAATGTTACGTACAGCAACACGACCGTTTTCAGCTTCACCACGTACGATTTTAACAAGGTCTTTACGACGCTCTTCTGTTAACGGTGGAAGTGGTACACGTATAACTGTACCAGCTGACATCGGATTTAAACCAAGATCTGACATCATGATTGCTTTCTCAACAAGGCCAGCAAGCTCTTTGTCAAAAACAGTAATAGCAAGAGTACGAGAATCTTCAGCAATGATGTTTGCTACTTGATTAATTGGTGTTCTTGCACCGTAGTACTCAACAGAAAGACCGGCTAGAAGACTTGGGTGAGCACGACCTGTACGAATTTTTAGCAGGCTGTTTCTCAGTGCTTCTACGCTTTTTTCCATGCGCTCTTGAGCGTCTTTTTTGATTTCGTTAATCACAACTTCACCTTAATTGTTATTTTATTCCGGACTATTTACTCAGCGCTGCTGATTAAAGTACCTTCAGCCTCACCCATAACTACGCGACGTAATGCACCAGGTTTGTTCATATTGAACACACGAATTGGCATTTTATGATCACGAGCAAGAGTGAATGCTGCTAAGTCCATAACTTTTAATTCTTTTTCAAGAACTGTGTTGTAATCCAGTTTATCATACAATTCTGCATCTGGGTTAGATACTGGGTCAGCTGTAAACACACCCTCTACTTTTGTTGCTTTTAAAACAACATCAGCTTCAATTTCGATACCACGTAAACACGCAGCAGAATCTGTCGTAAAGAATGGGTTACCAGTACCAGCAGAGAAAATTACTACTCGGCCTTGACGAAGTTGAGCGATAGCATCAGCCCAATTGTAATCGTCACATACACCTTTAAGAGGAATTGCTGACATTACACGTGCATTAACGTAAGCACGGTGAAGCGCATCACGCATTGCAAGGCCATTCATTACTGTTGCTAGCATACCCATATGGTCACCAACTACACGGTTCATGCCTGCTTCTGCAAGACCTGCACCACGGAAAAGGTTACCACCGCCGATAACAACACCAACTTGAACACCTAGTTCAATAAGTTCTTTTATTTCTTGAGCCATACGCTCAAGCGTTGCAGGGTCGATACCAAAACCCTCTTCGCCTTGAAGTGCTTCACCACTAAGTTTCAATAGAATACGTTGATATACTGGTTTCGGGTTCGTCGTCATGGTTCTTACCTTTTCACTAAGAGTTGTCGAAATAACTGTCGCCATTTTAAATTAAATACTTTCTATAACAGAAAATGGACACAACTATCGCAAATAATAATCTTATACTTATTTTGATTAGTGCTTATGTAGGCACTAGCTCTAATTCAAAAGTTTTCTCCGCATTCACAAAAAGACCGCAGCAAGGCCACGGTCTTTTTTATCAACAATACAAAAGGATTAACCTTTTTGTACCGCTGCTACTTCGTCTGCAAAGCTCATTTCAGCTACTTTCTCGATACCTTCACCAACTTCTAAACGAACGAAGGTAGATACTGATGCGCCTTTTTCTTTAAGAATGTCAGCAACAGTTTTCTTAGGTTCCATGATGAAAGCTTGACCTGTTAGAGAAACTTCGCCCGTGAATTTCTTCATACGGCCGATAACCATTTTCTCAGCGATTTCTTGAGGCTTGCCTTCGTTCATAGCGATTTCAACTTGAACAGCTTTTTCTTTTTCTACTACTTCAGCAGGTACGTCAGATGGGTTAACGTACTCAGGCTTAGAAGCAGCAACGTGCATAGCGATGTGCTTAAGTGTTTCAGCTTCGCCTTCACCAGCAACAACAACACCGATTTTCTCGCCGTGACGGTAAGAAGCTAGTGCAACACCTTCAACAAGTTGAACGCGACGGATGCTGATGTTTTCGCCAATTTTAGTAACTAGAGCGATACGAGTATCTTCAAACTTAGCTTGAAGAGCCACGATGTCTTCTAGACGCTCTGTTAAAGCAGCTTCTGCAACTTCGTTAGCAAATGCTAGGAAACCAGCATCTTTAGCTACGAAGTCAGTTTGACAGTTAACTTCAAGAAGAACGGCAACGCCAGCTTCTTCTTTAATGATGATTGTGCCTTCAGCAGCGATGTTACCTGCTTTTTTAGCCGCTTTTGCTGCGCCAGATTTACGCATATTTTCGATTGCTAGCTCGATGTCGCCTTCAGCTTCAACAAGTGCTTTCTTACATTCCATCATACCAGCAGCAGTACGATCACGAAGTTCTTTAACTAGAGCAGCAGTTACAGTTGCCATTCTCAATTCCTCAATATAAATAGGTATAAAAGTTAAAAATCAGGGGCCAAATTGGGCCCCTGCTAACTATATTTAGTTTACTACGAAACTAAAAGACTCACTAGGAGCAAATAATAATTCGACGAGTCGAAAATTACTCAGCTTCTACGAAACCGTCTTTTTCAGCTACAGCAGCTGCAACGTCTTGGTTACGACCAGACTTTACAGAATCAGCAGCAGCGTTCAGGTAAAGTTGGATAGCGCGGATTGCGTCATCGTTACCTGGGATAATGTAGTCAACGCCATCTGGGTTTGAGTTAGTATCAACAACAGCAAATACTGGGATACCTAGGTTGTTTGCTTCTTTAACTGCAATGTGCTCGTGATCAGCATCGATAACAAATAACGCGTCAGGAAGACCGTTCATGTTTTTGATACCGCCTAGAGATTTCTCTAGTTTTTCCATGCTACGCGTACGCATTAGCGCTTCTTTCTTAGTAATTTGCTCAAAAGTACCATCTTGAGACTGAACTTCGAATTCTTTTAAACGTTTGATAGACTGGCGAACAGTTTTAAAGTTAGTAAGCATGCCGCCTAACCAACGGTTGTTCACGTAGTACTGGTCACTGTTGATTGCAGCTTCTTTAACAGCTTCAGATGCAGCGCGCTTAGTACCAACGAAAAGAACTTTACCTTTTTTGTTGCCGATTTTAGCAAGTTCAGCTAAAGCTTCGTTGAACATTGGTACAGTTTTTTCTAAGTTGATGATATGAACTTTGTTACGAGCACCAAAGATGAATGGCTTCATTTTTGGGTTCCAGTAACGAGTTTGGTGACCGAAGTGAACACCAGCTTTAAGCATATCGCGCATTGATACAGTTGCCATTTGAGAATTCCTCTATTAAATGGGGTTAAGCCTCCACATACCCCGCTTGTAATCCGACCCTAACTGAGTGATAAAAATCAAAAAGTTGAGCACCCCGGACAGCGTGACGGTATGTGTGTGATTTAAGATTAAAGTATAGTTGGTATTGAGAATAACAAAATTATTCATCAATCCGGCGCGCTTTATACCATAAAAATGCCGTTAAAATCTACTATTTTCAAAAAAATCATTTCTAAAAGTTCCAAATTCTGAATTATTTTTCATATTGAAAGATAAACACAGCCTAGGTAAACTAAGAACAATTATCGTTTAACCAGAACGATTTATTTTTAGAATAGAGAAAAGCCCATGTCAGTAAATATTAAAAACGCCGATGAAATTGAAAAAATGCGCGTAGCCGGTCAACTAGCCGCAGAAGTACTCGAAATGATTGAACCTTATGTGAAAGCAGGAGTAACAACAGAGGAACTTGACCAAATTTGTCATAAGCATATTACTGAAGTTCAGGGCGCAATCCCTGCCCCATTGAACTACCATGGTTTCCCTAAATCTATTTGTACTTCAATTAACCATATTGTTTGTCACGGTATTCCTGCAACACAAGATGAGCAATACAATGGTTTTACTAAACCAGCAGTCCTAAAAGACGGCGATATTATTAATATTGACATCACAGTAATCAAAGATGGTTATCATGGTGATACGTCTAAAATGTTTTTAATTGGTGAAGTTAGCTCAACAGATAAACGCCTGTGCTTAATCGCCCAAGAAAGTTTATATGCAGGTATGCGTAAAGTGAAACCTGGCGTGAAGTTGGGTGAGATCGGTACTGCAATCCAAAAATACATTAAAGGTACGACGCCTAAGTGCTCTATTGTTCGTGATTACTGTGGACACGGTATTGGCGCTAAATTTCACGAAGACCCACAAGTAGTTCATTATAAAAACAATGATCGTACTGTATTAAAAGCCGGCATGACATTTACTATTGAGCCTATGATCAACTTAGGTAAATTTGGCTGTCTACAGGATGATAATGACGGTTGGACGGTTTATACCGGTGACGGTAAGAATACCGCACAATGGGAACATACCATTTTGGTAACGGAAACTGGCTGTGAAGTGTTAACACTACGTGCCGAAGAAAGTATTCCGCGCCATATGAATAACAAATAATATTAAAAACAGAAGGCTTCGGTCTTCTGTTTTTTTATTGGCAGGGATTGCTATGACGTATACATCACCTCTTTCTTTATCCGATCAACAGCTCACTATTTCTGAGCTAAAAGAACAATTGGTCCTTTTCTCTCAACGCCAAATTGACGATTTTAATCAAAGCTATCCAGTGTCTAATTTAGTATTACAGCGCTCTGATTATTTTGACCAATTACTCTCTCGTTTATGGCTTTTTTTCAAATTTGATACTCTATCAGAAACCTCATTAATCGCAGTGGGTGGATATGGAAGAAGTGAGCTACATCCTCTATCAGACATTGATATTCTCCTTTTAACTAATGACAATACTTCAGATGATTTTTGTCAAAAAGTCAGTAAGTTCGTTACCTTATTATGGGATTTAAAGTTAGAAGTCGGCCATAGTGTTCGTTCACTATCTGAGTGTGTAGAAATTGGTAAGGGGGATTTAACTGTTGCGACTAACTTACAAGAAGCACGCTATATTTGTGGCAATGAAGACCTTGCTCACCAGCTAAAGCTCAGTATTCACTCTGACAGTTTTTGGCCAAGTGAATCTTTTTATCAAGCTAAGATTGATGAACAAAAAAGACGCCATAGCCGTTATCATGATACCACCTACAACTTAGAACCTGATATAAAATCAAGTCCAGGGGGATTACGTGATATTCATACTCTAAGTTGGATTGCTCGTCGTCATTTTGGTGCTACCTCTCTATTAGAAATGAGCCAAGCTGGTTTTTTAACTGACGCAGAATATCGTGAACTAGTAGAGTGCCAAGAGTTCTTGTGGCGAGTTCGCTTTGCTTTGCATATTGAATTAAAGCGCTATGATAATCGACTCACTTTTGGCCACCAAGCTCAAGTCGCTGACCATTTAGGCTTTATTGGTGAAGGAAATCGAGGAGTCGAGCGCATGATGAAAGAGTTCTACCGCACGCTTCGCCGTGTAGCGGAACTTAATAGCATGCTTTTAAAGATCTTTGACCAAGCAATTATTAGCCCTGGTGAACAAGAACACCCTCATATTATAAATAGTGATTTTCAACGTCGAGGTCGCTTCATTGAAGCAAGAAAACCCGCATTATTTCAAGCTCGTCCAGATACTATCTTGGATATGTTTCTGCTTATGGCAAGCGACTCAAATATTGAAGGCGTCTCCCCATCAACAATGCGACAACTTCGTACTGCTCGCCGCCGACTAAATCGATTTTTATGCGATATTCCTGAGGCTCGTGAGAAATTCATTCAATTAACACAGCACCCTAATGCGCTTCATAAAGCATTTAGCTCTATGCACAAATTAGGCGTCCTATCCGCCTACCTTCCTCAGTGGAGTCATATTGTAGGTCAGATGCAATTTGATTTATTTCATGCGTACACTGTTGATGAACACAGTATTAGATTACTCAAGCACATTAATAAATTCTCAAACTCTGAAAATAGAAAAAAACACCCTATTTGCTGCGAAGTTTATCCTAAAATCATCAAAAAAGAGCTTCTCATCATTGCAGCTATCTTTCACGATATAGCGAAAGGGCGTGGCGGAGATCACTCGGAGTTAGGTGCAGTAGATGCCTATGATTTCTGTGTCATACATGGTTTATCGAAACCAGAAGCAAATCTCGTCGCATGGTTAGTTAAAAGCCATTTACTTATGTCCGTCACAGCACAGCGGCGTGATATTTATGATCCTGATGTTATTACTGAATTTGCGAAACAAGTTCGAGATGAAGAACGCTTAGATTATTTAGTCTGCCTTACTGTTGCCGACATCTGTGCAACAAACCCTGATCTTTGGAACAGTTGGAAACGATCTCTTATTGCAGATTTATATAATGCAACTCAACGTGCACTACGCCGTGGGCTAGAAAACCCACCCGATTTGCGTGCTCGTATTCGTCATAATCAATATATGGCCTCAGCACAACTCCGCAGTGAAGGTTTTACTCAGTGGGAAATTGAAGATTTATGGCGTCGCTTTAAAGCCGACTATTTTTTGCGTCATACACATCAACAAATTGCTTGGCATACTAGCAACCTTCTTCATCACTCCGATAAAGAGCGTTCATTAATACTGATCAGTAAAAATGCGAGCCGAGGGGGAACTGAGATATTTGTTTATAGCAAAGATCAAGCTCATCTCTTTGCAACAGTTGCCGCTGAACTAGATAGACGTAGCATTACTATTTATGACGCTCAAGTCATGTCGAGTAAAGATGGTTATGCTCTTGACACATTTATGGTTTTAGACCAAAACGACGAACCTATTGATGAAGAAAGACAACGAAGACTCATTAATCAGCTATACGCTGTAGAATTAGAAAACCAAGAAAGTCATATAAAAACACGTCGTCCACCACGTCAACTTCAGCATTTTCATGTTAAAACTCGAATGGAATTTTTACCGACTAAAACAGGAAAGCGCACCCTAATGGAATTTGTAGCATTAGATACTCCAGGATTACTCGCTACTGTCGGAGCTACCTTTGCGCAAGTAGGTGTTAATCTGCATGCTGCGAAAATCACAACCATTGGTGAACGAGCTGAAGATCTGTTTATTTTAACTTCAGAAACAGGTGGACGACTTGATGAAGAGAAACAAGCAGAATTACAGATAGCTTTAATCGAAAATGTTGATGACCTAATAAACTAAATAATAACGATAATGGAGTAAACTATGTACCCTCACTTAATTAGCCTTGGTATATCTGAACCTGAAAAAATTGAACGCTACTCCCTACGCCAAGAAGCTCAAAAAGATATCTTAAAGATTTATTTTGGTAAGCAGAAAGGGGAGTTATTTGCTAAAAGTGTAAAGTTTAAATACCCACGCCAAGTGAAAAATGTACTGGTTGATGGTGGCAGTCACCGATACAAAGAAACAACAGAAATTAACCGTAACCTTACGCTTATTATTGATGAATTAAATAAGATCACTCGCCCAGAAAAAGAAACCTCTGCCGATGTGAAAAAGAAAATCCTCAAGGATCTTCGTCATTTAGAAAAAGTAGTGGCAAATAAAATTGAAGAGATTGAGCGAGATTTAGATAAGCTATAACGCACCTAATTTTCAAATAGAAAATCAATAGAAATAAAAATGGACCTGTTAAGGTCCATTTTTTTATGAGTAAATTTTAAAGATCACCGATTAAGGCATTTCTTCAAACTCTTCCTCACCTTCTTTATCAATTGGTGTTGGCATTAGGTGCTCACGAGTGATGCCTAATTTCAGAGCCAATGCCGATGCTACGTAGATAGAAGAGTACGTACCAACAGTAATACCCAATAGTAATGCTAAAGCAAAACCGTGGATCATAGCTCCACCTTGGGTAAACAATGCGATAACAACAAATAAGGTAGTACCTGATGTAATCAAGGTACGACTTAATGTTTGAGTAACAGCATCATTCATTATATCTCCTGACTCACCCTTACGCATCTTCAGGAAGTTTTCACGAATACGGTCAAATACAACAATGGTATCATTCAAAGAATAGCCCACCACTGTTAGCAATGCCGCAATAATCGTCAAATCTACTTCAATTTGTAAGAATGAAAAGATACCTAATGTTATGATGATATCGTGTGCCAATGCTAGTACCGCACCAGCAGCTAAACGCCATTGAAAACGAATCGATACGTAAGCCAAAATACATAGTAAAGAAACAAGGATAGCTAAACCACCCGCTTCAGTCAGTTCATCACCCACATTTGGACCAACGAACTCAATACGACGCATTTCAACTTGCTCACCCGTACCTTCTTTAATAGCACCGATGATCTGGTTACCTAACTGCTCACCTTTAACACCTTCACGAGGCTGAAGACGAACAATAACATCACGAGCTGTACCAAAGTTTTGTACTGTTGCATCACCAAAACCTTTTGCTTCTAATGCACTACGAATATCAGTTAAATGAGCTGGTTGCTCAAAACCTACTTCAATTAGCGTACCGCCCGTAAAATCTAAACCCCAGTTCAGCCACTTTGTTGATAGTGTTGCAATAGAAGCAACGATCATCAATACAGAAAAGAAGAAAGCAGGTTTAGACCAACGCATAAAGTCGATCGTTTTCTCTGTTTTCATTAATTGAAACATAATAATGAGTCCTTAGATCGACAATTTGTCTACGCGCTTTCCGCCGTAAACTAAGTTAATAACACAACGAGTACCTACAATAGCGGTAAACATTGAAGTCAAAATACCAATAGACAGCGTTACTGCGAAACCTTTGATTGCACCAGTACCTACAGCAAAAAGAATAATTGCTGTAATTAATGTTGTAATGTTTGCATCGGCAATAGTACTAAATGCATTCGCATAACCTTGGTGAATTGCTTGCTGTGGATTACGTCCATCTCTCAATTCTTCACGAATACGCTCAAAAATAAGAACGTTTGCATCTACAGCCATACCAACAGTTAATACAATACCTGCAATACCAGGTAAGGTCATTGTTGCCCCTGGGATCATCGACATAACGCCAATAATTAACACCAAGTTAGCAGCAAGCGCCAAGTTAGCAACCAAACCAAAACCACGGTAATAAACTAGAGTAAATAGCATTACTGCAACCATACCCCAGATACATGCTTGAATACCCATATCGATATTTTGCTGACCCATAGATGGACCAATCGTACGTTCTTCAACTATCGAGATTGGAGCAATTAGCGCACCAGCACGAAGTAGTAAAGCAAGGTTATGCGCTTCAGCTTGAGAGTCGATGCCCGTAATACGGAAACTACGACCCAATGCTGATTGAATAGTTGCTTGGTTAATGACTTCTTCTGTTTTAGCAAGAATAACGCGACCTTCAGGAGTACGGCGACCACTGTCTTTGTACTCAGTGAATACCGTAGCCATTAGCTTGCCGATATTTTTACGAGAGAATGCCGTCATCTTGCTACCACCTTCACTATCCAGTGAGATGTTAACTTGTGGACGACCGTATTCATCAGCGCTTGAGCTAGCATCAGTAATGCTTGCTCCACCAAGGATAATACGTTTTTTCAGAACAACAGGACGACCGTTACGATCTTCTTTTATTTCACTACCAGCAGGAGCACGGCCACTAGCTGCAGCAACTAAATCCGCTTTATCATCAACTTCACGGAACTCAAGTGTTGCCGTTGCGCCTAAGATTTCTTTTGCACGAGCAGTATCTTGAACACCCGGTAATTCAACCACAATACGACTAGCGCCTTGACGTTGAACTAGAGGCTCTGCAACACCAAGTTCATTAACACGGTTACGGATAATGGTAATGTTTTGCTCAACCGCATAATTACGGATTTCTTGTATACGTTGTTCGGTGAAGGTAGCCGTCAACTTGAATTGGCCATTTGTCTCAGAATCAACAAATGTCATATCACGATGAACATCAGATAATACTTTTTTAGCTTTAGCTAACTGTTCTTCATTACGAAGGATAACTTCAACAGCATCTTTACCTGATTCACGTATTGCACGGTAACGGACTTTTGCTTCACGTAAATCAGTACGAAATGATTCTTCTTGTTGGCCAATTAACTTACTCATTGCCGCGTCCATATCCACTTCCATTAAGAAGTGAACACCACCACGTAAATCAAGACCAAGCTTCATTGGAGCCGCACCAATTGACGTTAGCCAATCAGGAGTTAATGCAGCAAGGTTAAGTGCAACAATATAATCTTTGCCTAATGACTCGTTAATGATATCTCGAGCACTGATCTGAGAATCAGTATCATTAAAACGAACAAGAACAGTGCCATTTTCAAATGCGATTGACTTATAATCAATACCATTGTTCTTTAAATTTTCAGCGACAACATCCAGCGTAGAGGTCTGAACCTCAGCACCACGGCTACCCGTGATTTGAACGGCTGGATCTTCACCATAGAGGTTTGGAAGTGCATAGAGAGCGGAGATAAGTAGTACTGAAACTACCATCAAATACTTCCATAAAGGGAAACGGTTTAGCACAGCGATGTCCTTAATGAAAAATACCCTCTAACCTAAGTCAGAGGGTACTGTTTTTATAGTGATTTCAGCGTGCCCTTTGGCAAAACTGCTGAAACAAAATCCTTTTTAATTGTCACTTCATTATTCGCATTAAGCTCAATAACAACGTAATCATTTTCTTCAGATGCTTTAGTGATTTTACCTACTAAACCGCCTGCAGTAAGAACTTCATCGCCCTTACCCATAGAAGACATTAGGTTTTTGTGTTCTTTTTGACGTTTCGCTTGTGGGCGATAAATCATAAAGTAGAAGATAACAGCAAACATACCCAGCATGATAAACATTTGCATGCCACCGCCTTGTGCTCCTGCTTCACCAGCTGCATGAGCTTGAGAGAAAAAATTCATTTAATAACGTCCTCGTTAATCTAGTTTCTAGTTTCCAAAATGTGACCATACACATATCCTTTAAGATATATGGGTGATTACTCTGCTTTTAAAGGTCTTTTAATGGTGGAACTTCACGATCACGGCGTGCATAGAACTCTTCTACGAACTGCTCAAAACGTTCTTCTTCCAGAGCCTTACGGATGCTCGCCATAATACGTTGGTAATAACGTAAGTTATGAATCGTATTTAAACGCGCACCTAAAATTTCATTACAACGATCTAAATGATGTAAGTAAGATTTGCTGTAATTCTGACAAGTATAACAATCACACTCAGGATCTAGTGGTGTTGTATCTGTTTTATGTTTCGCATTACGGATCTTGATCACACCGCCAGTCACAAATAGGTGACCATTACGTGCATTACGCGTTGGCATAACACAGTCAAACATATCAATACCGCGACGAACACCTTCAACTAAATCTTCTGGCTTACCAACACCCATTAAGTATCGTGGCTTATCTTCAGGTAATTGTGGGCATGTATGTTCTAAAATGCGGTGCATATCTTCTTTTGGCTCACCAACAGCCAGACCACCAACAGCATAGCCATCAAAACCGATCTTAGTTAGTGCTTCAACTGAAACATCACGTAAATCTTCGTATACACCACCTTGAACAATACCAAATAGTGCATTCGGGTTTTCTTGGCGATCAAATTCATTACGGCTACGATCAGCCCAACGAATTGAACGTTCCATTGAAATGCGCGCTTCGTCATGTGTTGCTGGATATGGCGTACATTCATCAAAAATCATAACCACATCAGAGCCAAGATCGTACTGGATTTGCATTGATTTCTCAGCATCCATAAAGATCTTATCACCATTTACAGGGCTACGGAAATGTACGCCTTCTTCAGTGATCTTACGTGTTTTACCAAGGCTGAATACTTGGAAACCGCCTGAATCGGTTAAAATCGGGCCTTTCCAGTTCATAAAGTCATGTAAATCACCGTGCAATTTCATGATCTCTTGACCAGGACGTAACCATAAATGGAATGTGTTACCCAGTAAGATCTCTGCACCAGTGTCTTTTACTTCTTCAGGAGTCATGCCTTTAACAGTACCGTAAGTACCTACTGGCATAAATGCTGGAGTCTCAACCGTACCACGGTCAAATTGTAATTGACCGCGACGTGCGCGACCTTGTTTTTTAAGTAGTTCGTATTTCACGAAACCTCCAATAAGCCAGAGAAACAATCTGACAATTTGTTTAATTTGCTCACATTAAAAGGGTAATGTAGCACCTCTGTATTAGCACCTTTCGATTATAAATAATGGTGATAACACAGTCGAAAACGTCCTGTTTTCTATTTCACTGGCTCCGTGAGCGAAATCTAAATTTATCTTTGCGTTTAACGTGTCTTAATTACGCTGTTTTCTTGGTAATGAACATCGCATCGCCGTAACTAAAGAAACGGTATTGATTATTTACCGCTTGATCATACGCCTTCATGGTATTTTCATAACCCGCAAAAGCACTGACAAGCATAATCAGAGTTGATTCAGGTAAATGGAAGTTTGTTACCAATGCATCTACTACTTGGAATTCGTAACCTGGGTAGATAAATATTTCAGTGTCATCAAAAAATGGCGCTAACTCGGTGCCTTGTTTTAACGCATGTTGCGCAGCACTTTCAAGCGAGCGAACGGAGGTTGTTCCTATAGAAATTACTCGGCCACCACGTGCTTTAGTTGCTTTAACTGCATCAACCACTTCTTGAGATACTTCCGCATACTCTGAATGCATATGATGTTCTAAAATATTATCGACACGGACAGGTTGGAATGTACCCGCACCAACATGAAGCGTAACGTAGGCAAATTCTACGCCTTTTGCTTTCATTTTTTCTAGAATCTCTGTATCAAAGTGTAAACCAGCGGTTGGCGCAGCAACGGCTCCCGGTTTTTCATTATAAACCGTTTGATAGCGTTCTTTATCTGCATCTTCATCTGGACGATCGATATAAGGCGGTAATGGCATATGACCGATTTCATCTAAAATATCTAATACTTTCTTTTCAGAAATAAAACGAATTTCAAATAAAGTATCATGGCGGGCAACCATTTCTGCTTCGTACTCTTGATTCTCACCTAACCACAGTTGATTGCCAGGCTTTGGTGATTTAGAGCAACGTACATGTGCTAAAACTGAATGCTCATCAAGAACACGTTCAACCAAAACTTCCAATTTTCCGCCTGATGCTTTTACACCAAACATACGCGCAGGAATAACACGGGTATTGTTAAAGACGACAAGATCGCCACTCTGCACTAAATCCAGCACATTAGTAAACTGACCATCGACTAATTCACCGCTATTACCGTTTAATTGTAATAGGCGACTTGCCGTACGCTCAGGTTGAGGGTAACGGGCAATAAGTTCATCGGGTAATTCAAAGTGGAAATCGGATACTTGCATGGTTTACTTCTTCATCAAAAATGGCAGACAGAGTAGTATATTCACGCCCAGAGCAATAGCAAGGGATGAAGCAATATACCTCTCAAATTTTCAATGTTTTTCCATTTTAATTAACGAAATTGACCTTAAGCAGAGAAAGTAGCATCAATCTTTTTATCTCTCCAAACCTCTAGCTAGCTCGCACTTTTTTCTTTCATCTGCCTCTATATTTACTAAAGATACATAAATCAGCAGGAGCAATTATGTTTACCATTAGCGACTTAATGACAACTCATCCTCATACTCTGCTTCGTTCTAATTCTTTAGAAGATGCCAAAGCATTAATGGACGAGCACGGTATTAGGCATATACCTATTGTAGATACTGAGCACACACTGATTGGATTAGTCACTCAACGAGATTTATTGGCAGCTCAAATGTCGTGTTTAGAAAAACCAACCTTCGAAGATATCTCAACGCTAGATATTCCACTCAATGCTATTATGCATGAAAATATCATGAGTATTTCTCCACACGGAGGATTAAAATCAGCGGCAGTGTTCATGCAGAAACACAAAGTGGGTTGTTTACCCGTTGTTGAGCATGGGAAGTTGGTAGGCATAATCACGGATTCAGATTTTGTTACCATTGCAATTAATCTATTAGAGCTGCAAGAGGAAGTTGATCCGATAGAGATTGATGAATAATAGTAATTAGCAGGCAAAAAGAAAGGGAGACTCCATTCTCCCTAAACGTGATAAGACGACTCTTTTTTATTATGTGGATATAGGATTAGTGATACCAATATAATTTATGGTATTAATTAAGCATTGGTTTTAAATTGCTCTTCTTCAGTTGATCCTGTTAATGCGGTCACTGACGATTTTCCACCTTGAATGGTATTGGTCATAATATCAAAGTAACCCGTACCCACTTCTTGTTGGTGTGCCACGAACGTATACCCTTTAGATGCTGATTCAAACTCTTTACGTTGAACCATTTCAACATAGTGACGCATACCTTCACCTTGCGCATAAGAATGTGCGAGTTCAAACATGTTAAACCACATACTATGAATGCCAGCTAGCGTAATAAATTGGTATTTGTAGCCCATATCAGCCAATTCTTGTTGGAACTTAGCAATCGTTTCTGAATCGAGATTTTTCTCCCAGTTAAACGATGGCGAACAGTTATACGCCAGTAATTGATCTGGGTATTCTGCATGAATAGCTTCAGCAAACTTACGAGCCTCTTCCAAACATGGGGTTGCCGTTTCACACCACACTAAATCAGCGTATGGTGAATACGCAAGACCACGAGAAATTGCTTGGTCAATACCCGCGGTTACTTTGTAGAAACCTTCCGCTGTACGTTCGCCTTCAATGAACTCTTGATCGTATGGGTCACAATCAGAGGTCAGCAGATCTGCGGCATTAGCATCGGTTCTTGCAATAACTAATGTCGTCGTGCCAGCTACATCGGCAGCGAGTCGTGCTGCTACCAGTTTTTGAACCGCTTCTTGAGTTGGTACTAATACTTTACCACCCATATGACCACATTTTTTCACAGATGCTAGCTGATCTTCAAAGTGAACCCCTGCGGCACCAGATTCAATCATGTTACGCATTAATTCATAACCATTAAGTACACCACCAAAACCAGCTTCTGCATCGGCAACAATCGGAAGAAAATAATCAATACCATCTTCAGGAGCTGTTCCTGTTGACCACTGAATTTGATCCGCACGACGGAAAGAATTATTAATACGCTTAACTACCGAAGGCACAGAGTCTACCGGGTACAATGATTGGTCTGGGTACATGGTTGACGCGGTATTATTATCCGCAGCGACCTGCCAACCTGAAAGGTAAATAGCTTCAATTCCCGCTTTTGCTTGCTGAACTGCTTGTCCACCAGTTAATGCACCAAGACAATTCACATATCCTTTTTTAGACGAGCCATTCACCAACGACCATAATCTGTCTGCCCCTTTCTGGGCAATGGTATTCTCTGGTGCAAAAGAGCCACGAAGGTTAATAACTTCTTCAGCAGTATATGGACGATTTACCCCGTTCCAACGAGGGTTATCAGCCCAATCTTTTTTAAGTGCATCAATTTGTTGTTGGCGAGTTTGCGGTTTAAATGTAGTCATAATAGTTCCCTCTCTTATAAATATTCATAGCCAGGTAGTGTTAAAAAGTCCGTTAGTTGATCACTGGTGGTTAATTGCTCCATTAATTTTGCAGCTTGAGTAAATTGGCCGGAGTCAAAACGCTCAGTTCCCAATTCATCTTCTATTACTTTTATTTCTTCTAATAACATAGTTCTAAATAGATCCGCCGTTACGGTTTCGCCGTTATCTAGTGATTTCCCATGTTGTATCCATTGCCAAATAGACGTTCGTGATATTTCAGCCGTTGCGGCATCTTCCATTAATCCATAAATCGGCACACACCCATTGCCGGTGATCCACGCTTCAATATATTGAACCGCCACCCGAATGTTATGACGCATGCCCTCTTCTGTTCTTTCTCCTTCACAAGGTGCTAATAATTCTTCTGCGGTAATTGGTTCATCAGTATCTCGGCTTACATCTATCTGATTGATTCGTTCACCTAGTACCTTGTCAAACTCTGCTCTTGCAGTTCCTGCTAATCCAGGATGAGCAACCCAAGTACCATCGTGTCCATTATTCGCTTCCAGTGATTTATCGGTTTGAATTTTATTTAGTACCCAATCATTTTTTACCGGATCTTTCGATGGGATAAAGGCGGCCATTCCTCCCATCGCAAACGCTCCTCTTCGGTGACACGTTCTGATCAGTAATCGTGAATAGGCATTTAAAAACGGTTTTTCCATTGTTACTACTTGGCGATCAGGTAGCACGCGATCTGGATGATTTTTTAAGGTTTTAATGTAGCTAAAAATGTAATCCCATCGGCCACAATTCAATCCAACAATATGTTCTTTTAAGCTGTATAGAATTTCATCCATTTCAAATACAGCAGGCAAGGTTTCAATAAGAACGGTCGCTTTAATCGTGCCTTGTTTTAAGCCAAACTCACGTTCAGCAAAAGTAAATACGTCACTCCACCATGCCGCTTCTTGGTAGGCTTGTAGTTTAGGCAAGTAGAAGTACGGACCACTGCCTTTCTTTAATGACGTTTGATAGTTGTGATAAAAATAGAGTGCGAAATCAAACAAAGCTCCGGGAATAGCAACACCGTTAAACAACACGTGTTTTTCTGGAAGGTGCAGCCCTCGAACTCGACAAATCAATACCGCAGGATCTTGTTTTAGTTGATATACCTTTTGAGTTTGCGGATTGGTGTATTGAATCGTACCGTTCATTGCATCTCTAAGATTGATTTGTCCATCCAACACTGCCTCCCACGAAGGCGCTAGTGAATCTTCAAAATCTGCCATAAATACTTTTACATTGGCATTTAATGCATTAATCACCATTTTTCTATCAGTTGGGCCCGTAATCTCAACCCTTCTGTCTTGAAGATCCGTAGGGATGCCTTGAATACTCCACTCTGATTCTCGAATAGAGCGAGTCTCCGCAAGGAAATCAGGTAATTGGCCAGCATCAATCTTTCTTTGGCGAACTTGACGTGTTTCTAAAAGCTCAGGAATACGATGTGCAAATTTTTCGACGACGTGACTTAAAAACCGGACAGCCCCAGCACTTAACACTTCTTCAACTTGTGGCAGATTGGGTCCAACAATAGATATTTCTTTTTCTGTGATCATCATGGTATCTGTCATGGTTTGCGCCTCCGGCAAAATTACATTTGTAACTAAAACACTACGATTTAGTATTCATGTTTCATCCTATTCATTGTTCTTGCTGTTTACGTCTATTACATTCTCGAAAGAGCTAATGAATTACAACCCCTACCAAAGGCTAATATCACCTTGAATTTTCAATGATATGTCGACATAAAACAGAAAGTTGAGTTATGAGTAAATGCTCTATAAAGATAATTGTCAAAGATTAATTTTTACATTTACTTAACACAAAAATGTCATGATGATCTAAAAATCACGTTATATAATTACATAAATTAAACTTGTAAAATTGAACATGTAAAATTCACAGTTTTAATTTCACAAAGAAAACAGCGGGATAGAATAAAAAAGGGGTGATAAGTAAGCTTGTTTAGAGAGGAATAAAAAGAAAGTGACGGTATACAACAAGAAGGAAAGAAATTAACTGGTCAGATCTGTATCAAAGCAAATATAAAGAAGTGAGAATGCGGTCACTAATTGCTCTGTTATTCAAAAGTAGAAAGGCGCTTATTTAAAAAATAAATAAGCGCCTTAAATATGAAAATAAAATTATAAAATCTGTTTAACAACGTCTGCTAGTTGGTGAAAAGCTTGTAAGCGAGATGAACTTGGACGCCAAACCAGCCCAATTTCTCGTGATGCCTCTTGACCTGGTGGTTCAACGACAACAAGATTTTGGTTATCTAGCAAACCATGCTTGATAGCCATTTGAGGAATAAATGTCGTTCCTAACCCATTAGCCACCATTTGTACTAAGGTATGTAAGCTGGTTGCAGTGAATGGATTTATTTTTTCTTTTTTAGTTAATTTACACGCTGATACCGCATGATCCGTTAAACAATGTTCTTTCTCTAATAAGAAAACATATTCATCAGGTAAATCATCATAACGAATAGGAGTAGAAATAGAGCGAGCCTGATCTTTACTGATCACCATCTTGAATGGATCATTTCCTACAATTAGGCTATCCATACCCGCTATATCAACAGGCAGAGCAAGAATTAATACATCTAATTGACCCTGACGTAATGCGGCTAATAAATTAGTCGTGGTATCTTCTCTTAATAACAAGGTTAGATTCGGATAGGTTTTATTCACCTCCTGTACTAAATCGCACAATAAAAATGGTGCAATAGTAGGAATACAACCGACACGTAACTGCCCTTGCATTGCATCCCCTTGACACAATGAACCTAGCTCTATTAAATCTTGTCCTTTAGCCAGTAATTCTCGCCCTTGCTCAACGACTCTTTCACCGATAGGGGTAAAAACTAATGTCTTTTTATCTCGTTCATACAATGGACAACCAATTAATTCTTCAAGGTTTTGTATCCCTTTACTTAACGTTGATTGACTGACAAAACACTTCTCGGCCGCTTCACCAAAATGGCGAGTCTCATGCAGAGTAATAAAGTAGTGTAACTGTTTTAATGATGGCCACTTGTTCATCGCTTTTCTCGATTACATTCATCTATTTAATTCGCTTTTTTCCATCATACCTTTTGTACTATAGTTTGTCCTGTTGAAACGCAAAGCCAAACACGAAGTTTAGAAAATCTAATTTTTAGGAGATTCAAAAATGGTATTAGTAGGTCGTCAAGCACCAGATTTTACTGCTGCAGCTGTTCTAGGTAACGGTGAAATCGTTGATAGCTTCAACTTCAAAGAATTCACTAAAGGTAAGACTGCGGTAGTATTTTTCTACCCACTAGACTTCACTTTCGTTTGTCCTTCAGAGCTAATCGCTTTTGACAACCGTCTAGCTGACTTCCAAGCTAAAGGCGCAGAAGTAATCGGTATCTCTATCGATTCACAATTCTCTCACAACGCATGGCGTAACACTGCTATCGAAGATGGCGGTATTGGTCCAGTTAAATACCCTCTAGTTGCTGATGTTAAGCACGAGATCTGTAAAGCATACGACGTTGAGCATCCAGAAGCTGGTGTTGCTTTCCGTGGTTCTTTCCTAATCGATTCTGACGGTCTTGTTCGTCACCAAGTGGTTAACGATCTTCCACTAGGTCGTAACATCGACGAAATGCTACGTATGGTTGACGCACTAAACTTCCACGAGAAGAATGGTGAAGTTTGTCCAGCACAATGGGAAGAAGGCAAAGCAGGTATGGACGCATCTCCAAAAGGTGTTGCAGCATTCCTATCTGAACACGCTGACGACCTAAGCAAGTAATTGCTAACATAGAGTACTTTACATCAAAGTACTCGAATGCACCTACGCTCAACGGTGCATGTGGCTAGAATATTAAAAGCGTATAAACGCAGTAGCCTAAAATCAGAAAGTTTGCCTAATACTAAAAGCCCTGAAGTTATCTTCAGGGCTTTTTCTTTATTCTAGAGCGAAATTCTGACGCCCTCTTCACACATCTAAAACTAAATATTCTTTATACTCACTCATTCTCCATTATTTCTATCTACATATCATGTCTATTAAAATTGAAGTCTGTATCGATAACCTAGAATCTCTGCACAATGCCATTAATGGTGGCGCAGATAGAATTGAGCTTTGCTCTTCTCTTGCTTTAGGTGGATTAACACCAAGCTTTGGTTTCATGAAAAAAGCAGCGGCTATCTCTTCTATTCCTGTTTATGCGATGATCCGTCCTCGTCAGGGAGATTTTCTGTATGACAACGACGATATATCAGCCATGATTGAGGATATTCATGCTGCAAAATTAGCGGGCTTACAAGGGGTCGTGTTTGGTGTATTAAAAGCCAATGGCGATATTGATATGCCGCTCGCGACTCGCCTTATGAAAGTCGCTAACGATAATGACTTGGGTGTCACTTTCCATCGTGCAGTAGACCAATGCTCAAACTATAAAAAAGCAATTGAGAACATTGCTGAATTAGGTTGCGAGCGCATACTTACTTCAGGTCTGGCCGCAAATGCTTATGATGGTATTGATATTCTTACTGAAATGGTAAAACTGGCAAATGGGCGCTTTGACATATTAGCAGGTGCTGGTGTCACCGCAGATAATGCAAAAGAGATTATAGAAAAAACAGACGTGACTGAAATTCATTTATCAGGTAAATCTACTCGCCCAAGTAAAATGAGATTAGTGTTAGATGGCGTTAAAATGGGGGCTGGTGACTTGGATGACTTTATTGTTCCTGTAACTGACTCTAAAAAAATTGATGCAGTAAGACAACAAATTAGTTAATGCGCTGTACTGTAATGACATAATGCCAGAGTTACCCACTCTGGCATTTTCACTATACTTATGATTTATCTACTAACTTCAATATTGGTATAACAT
The DNA here is from genome assembly GCA_000953695.1 of Aliivibrio wodanis. Classification (GTDB taxonomy): domain Bacteria; phylum Pseudomonadota; class Gammaproteobacteria; order Enterobacterales; family Vibrionaceae; genus Aliivibrio; species Aliivibrio wodanis. The sequence goes on from LN554846.1 coordinate 2,398,629, forward strand.
TCGCTTTTTAAGTAGCAATTTAATGATACCAGTTAGAATCACTTATTGAACAAGTTCTTATTTGGGTTGATATTATATAATGGTGCGATTTCATGGTAATGAAACCACCCCATTATTTTCAGAGCTACAATCAAAGAGTAAAAGATTTTTATTTAATTACATCATCAATATTTTGATCACCAATATGACGAACATCTTTACCTTTCACAAAGTAAATAATATATTCACAAATATTCTGACAGCGGTCTCCCACTCGCTCAATAGCACGAGCAGCCCACATTACTTTCATTACACTCGGAATAGAGCTTGGATCTTCCATCATGTACGTCATTAATTGGCGAACCACCGCTTCATATTCCGCATCTATTTTATCGTCAAATTTATAGGCTTCTGTTGCGGCTTTTACGTCCATACGTGCATACGCATCGAGTACCGAATGCATCATTTTTACAGATTGTCGACCCAAGGCTTCTAATGACACAAGTAAAGAGTGTTGTTGATTTGTGAAGTTTTCTAAAGATACTTTTGCGATTTGAGAAGCAACATCACCAATGCGTTCTAAATCCGTAATGGTTTTAATAATAGCCATTACTAAACGTAGATCACTCGCTGTTGGCTGACGTTTTGCAATAATCCTGGTGCAGGCTTCATCAATAGCGACTTCCATTGCGTTGACTTTATGATCTTCGTGCATCACACGTTTTGCTAATTCAGCATCGTGATTATGCAGTGCTTCCAATGCATAGGTAAGCTGCTGCTCAACCATACCTCCCATGGTTAATACATGAGTTCTAATAGCTTCTAGTTCGGAGTTGAATTGGCCTGATATATGTCGACCAAGTTGCATGGTATGTCCTTATTTTTAGTTTGACTATGATGAGTTAATTACCCATAACGGCCTGTAATGTAATCTTCTGTTTGTTTGTGCACTGGAGAAGTAAAAATGGTATTTGCATTACCATATTCAACCAATTTACCTTGATTAATAAAAGCGGTGTGATCACTCACTCGTGCAGCTTGCTGCATATTATGCGTCACGATAACGACGGTATATTTACTTTTTAGCTCATAGATAAGCTCTTCAATCGTCAGGGTAGAAATAGGATCCAATGCAGACGTTGGCTCATCTAATAATAATACTTCTGGCTCAATAGCTATTGCTCTAGCAATGACTAAACGCTGCTGCTGACCCCCTGATAACCCAAAGGCATTTTCATGCAATCGATGTTTTACCTCATCCCATAACGCTGCGGCTTTTAATGCGTCTTCTACCGCTTCATCTAATATTCGCGCTTCTTTAATCCCTTGTAAACGTAAACCGTAAACAACATTCTCATAAATTGATTTAGGAAATGGATTTGGGCGCTGAAAC